>CBDDDS010000005.1:0-1314866 GCA_965226745.1 Dehalococcoidia bacterium | reverse complement strand
TTCAGCGGCGACGGGAACACCAGCCCGGATTCATCACGTAAAGCGGATGCCTCGCGAAGGAGATCGAGCGCCTGTCGGCTCAGAGACACGCGATGCTCCATGCCGGCTTTCATCCGCTGGGACGGTATCCGCCACTCCTGCCCCTGCTCAGGTCGATCTCCTCCCAAGTTGCGCCCCTGGCCTCCCCGGAGCGGGCCGCCGTGAGCGCCAGGAACCGGAGGCACAGCTTGGCGGACATGGAGGACTGGGACGATGCCACAGTTTCCAGCGCCGCCCCGACTTCCTGATAGGGCAGCGCTCTAAAGTGCGCCTTCACCTTCGGCATCGGGGGCAACGCGCCGTCGATGGCTTCTCCCGCCGGGTTGGCCTCCATGTAGCCGTGCGCCATGGCCCAGCGGAAGACGGTCCTCATCCGTTGACGCACCCGCCGGGCTGTCTCGGGTCGGGTCGTCCATATTGGCGTGAGGACATCCAGCGCGTCACTGCGGCCTATCCGGTCCAGGGGCGTGCTGCCCAGCGCCGGCATGGCATGACGCTCCAGGGTCTGCATCCAGCCGGCGCTGTGCCTGGCATTCCGCCATCGGGGTTTGTTCGCCTCATGGACGGTGCGGGCGGCTTCCCTGAAGGTCGGCATTGCAGGCGAGCGCTTTTCCGCCAGGGGATTGCGGCCCGCCGCAACGGCGGCCCGGTTGTCCGCCGCCTTTTCGCGGGCTTGAGCCAGACTGACGGTCGGAAACGCGCCGTGGCCGATGTCGCGGCGGCGTCCGTCGATGGTGATGCGCTGCACCCAGGACTTCCGCCCTGCCTTGCTGATGTAGAGGTGCAGGCCTCCGCCATCTGAGTATCGGCCAGGGTCTTTGAGGGCCTTGGCCCGCGTCGCTGATAGTGGCATGGGAACCCCCTCCGTGGTGATAGGTTCCCACATACATTACCACACTTGAGGCAGGAACCCCAGGGATGCATGCGGTATCCCTGGGCACCGAATTGGCGCACTACAGCTACGAGGTTGGGGGTTCCTGGGACGGCAAAGGAAAGCCGAGGAGTGAGTGTTGGCGGAGGGAATGGGATTCGAACCCATGAGGGAGCTCATCACCCCCAACCCGCTTAGCAGGCGGGCGCACTAGGCCTCTATGCGATCCCTCCGCGAGCTTCAACTATAGCAAGCCGGGACAACCGGAGACAAGGAGGCGGGCGTCCGTCGGCCCCGGAGAGCCCTGGGGCGGACGGTCAAGCGCTGTGACTGTGGCGCCCCGCCGCGGCGGGGCGGTGACCCTCGACGTCATCGTAGCAGGCGTCAATGCCGACCCACACCTCGCCGTCCTCGAAGACCTCCTTCTTCCAAATGGGAACGGTCTCCTTGATGCGGTCCACGGCGTACTGGGCGGCGGCGAAGGCCTCCCTGCGGTGAGAGGACCCCACAGCCACCACGAGGCTGATCTCTCCGATGTTAAGGTGGCCGAAACGATGGACAATGGACACCGCGCGAACGCCGAAGCGCTCGGCCGCCTCGCGGGCGATTCGTTCAAGCTCCCTGTGGGCCATGTCTTCGTAGGCCTCGTATTCCAGGGAGACGACGCGGCGGCCGCCCGTGTGGTCGCGGGTGGTCCCAAGAAAGGTCACAACCCCGCCATTTGCCGGTCCAAGGACGGTTGCGGTGACGGCGTCGGGGTCGACGGGCTGCCTGGTGACCTGGATCATGAGGAACCTCCGCTGACCGGGGGGATCAGGGCGACTTCATCGTTGTCTGCGAGGGGTAGGTCCGGGTTGGCGTACTCCGCGTTGACGGCGACCACGATCCGCTCCGGTTGGGGGAGACGGGGGAACTGGTCGCGTAGCCGGACGCGAAGGTCATGGACCGTCGAGCCGGGCGCCAGGTCGACGTCCAAGCTGTCGCGTCCGGCGAACTCCCGGAACGCTGCGAAGAAACGCACCCTAACCTGCATGGATGAACCTCATAACGCGGCCATTATAGCTGGGGCGGCTTAAGGGGCGGAAGGCTGCCGGCCCGGGTTGCCATCCGCGACGCGTTTCTACCCATGCCGGCAAATGAGGTTCAGGCGTCCTCTGCCAGGCGGAACCCCATGAACTGCCATCGGGCATGGGGTGGGAAGAAGTTGCGATAGGTGGACCGGATGTGGGACTGAGGTGTGGCGCAGGAGCCGCCCCGCAAGACCATCTGGTTGACCATGAACTTGCCGTTGTACTCGCCTAAGGCGCCGGATCCGGGTTGAAATCCCGGGTACGGCGAGTAGGGGCTCTGTGTCCACTCCCATACGTCCCCGTACATCTGCTGAAGGCCGCCGTTGCCCGCAGCAGGAAGCGGGTGATAGAGGCCAGTTTCCATGAAGGCGCCCTGCAGGGGTTCGGCGGCGCTCGCGTGCTCCCATTCCTGCTCCGTTGGCAGGCGCTTGCCCGCCCAATGGGCGAAGGCGGCGGCTTCGTAGTAGCTGACGTGGGACACGGGAGCGTGTTCGTCCACCGGCTGCATTCCAGACATCGTCTGCATCCACCAGGCACCGTCCAGCTTCTCCCAATAGAGAGGCGCCGTCCAACCCTCGGTTGTCGCCGTGGTCCATCCATCGGAGAGCCAGAGCGTGGGCGTTTCATACCCGCCCGCCTCCATGAACTCCATGAACTCACCATTGGTGACAGGCCGCGAGGCCATGCGGAACGGGCGGAGAAGGGCCTCGTGGCGCGGCCATTCGTTGTCAAAGGCAAACCCCACGCCGTCGTGGCCGATGGTGTGGACGCCCCCCTCGAATTCCAGCCAGCGGAACGGCGGGGTGGAGGTCCCCCTGGGGACCTCCCGCTGGTGATAGGCGGGCCTGAGGGGATTCAGCGCCAGGTTGTACTTGATGTCGGTGAGAATCAGCTCCTGGTGCTGTTGCTCGTGGTTGAGGCCCAGCGCGAGGGCCGGCGTCAGGGCTGCCAGCTTCGGTTCGTTCGAGACTTCCAGAAGCGAGATCATGCCCTGGTCCACGTGGGCTCGATAGTCGTAGACCTCGGCGACCGTGGGTCTGGAGATCAACCCCCTGTGGGGGCGATAGTATTGGGGCCCCACGGCGTTGTAGTAGGAATTGAACAGGAACTCGTACTTAGGGTGAGGGCTCTCGTAGCTGGGGAGATGCGGTTTGAGGAGGAACGTCTCGAAGAACCAGGAAACGTGGGCTATGTGCCAGCGGGTGGGGCTTACGTCCGCCATTGCCTGAAGGATGTAGTCCTCAATGGCCAGAGGAGCGCACAGGCGTTCCGTGGCCTTGCGCACATCCTGGTACTGCTGGAGCAGTGTGGCCGCGCTGCGGGATGGCTCGCCGACATACGACGCGCTCAAGTTCAGTCCTCCATCATCCAGCACCCATCAGCGCCAGTGCCACTGGATGATAGCAAGGGGCTTGCGGCCTCGTCAATTTGGCGCCGGGCGGAAATTTCTCGAAACGGAGTTGTGGCTAGCGCCCGAGCCCTGCCACGGCGCCCACTGGTCTCGTTAGGCGCACATCCGTTTGACATAGGGGCGGCGCGAGCACTACAATGCTAACGTCCGTATCCTTTTGCGCACTGGAACGAAAAGCATGTTGAGAATTCGCCTGCGGCGGGTCGGCAAGAAGAAGCAACCCTCCTACCGCATCGTGGTGGCCGCCTCCACCGCTCCGCGTGACGGGGCATTCGTCGACCAGGTTGGGCATTACAACCCGCTCACCGATCCGCCGAGCGTGGTTCTGAACGAGGAAAAAGCGCTGAAGTGGCTCCGGCAAGGCGCCCAGCCCTCCGAGCCAGTGCGGCGAATCCTCGAGAAGGCTGCGTTGATGGAGAAGGTTGCGGAGTCATGAAGGAGTTGGTGGAGTACATCGCCCGCTCCATCGCCACGCAGCCCGACGAGGTTAACGTCACTGTAGTCGAAGAAGACGATAGGATCATCATTCGCCTGGAAGTCGCCGCCGAGGACAAGGGGAAGGTCATCGGCCGCCAGGGCCGGGTGGCCCAGTCCATACGGGTCCTGCTGCGAGTCGCCGCCGTGAAGGAAGGAACCCGGGCCGTCCTTGAGATCGTCTAGCCTCGTCCACACCACTTCCCTTTGCTGTTGACCCCACCGAACGGAGACGCTGAGCCCCATGCCTCGGAAGAGGATGAGCTCATTGTCATTGGGCGCGTGAAGGACGCCTGGGGCCTTGACGGCGCCCTCCGAGTGCGAGCCACCCCGGGCGACCCCGACCGTTTTGCTCCCGGCGCCAACCTCTTTCTGGACGGCGCGTCCGTCAGAGTCGGCGACGTGCGTTGGAGCGGGCGCGACGCTATCATCACCCTGGACGGAGTGGGAACCCGGGACGAAGCGGAGAACCTGCGGGGCGGGGAGTTGCAGGCGCTGGCCTCGTCGCTGCCGGCTTTGGAGGAGGGGGAGTATTACCACTACCAGCTGCTAGACATGGCCGTCTGGTCTTCGGAGGGGGAGCATCTCGGCGCCGTCACGGACATCCTGGTCACCGGAAGTAATGACGTACTGGTTGTGCAGCAACGCGGCCAGCCAGGAGAGATCCTGATTCCGGCGGTGAAGCAGGTGGTCCTTGACGTGGACCTGGCGGAGAAGAGGATGACGGTGGAGCTGTGGGAGGGGATGCGATAGCTTTTGATGGGGCCCCTGTCCGGTGCTACAATCCGGGCGTAGACTTGCTGAAGGGAACGTCATGTCCGGCCACTCTAAATGGTCTCAGATCAAGCACCAAAAGGGCGTCGTTGACGCTCGGCGAGGGCAACTCTTTACCAAGCTGGCGCGAGAGATCACCGTGGCTGCGAGGGAGGGAGGGGCCGACCCGGCGATGAACTTCCGCCTGCGGTTGGCCGTGCAGAAGGCGCGGGACGCCAACATGCCCCTAGAGAACGTGGACCGGGCGATCAAACGGGCCACCGGTTTGGGCGACGGCGGCCAACTCGAAGAGATTTTTTACGAGGGCTACGGACCTGGCGGAGCGGCCATCATGCTCCAGGCCTTGACGGACAATCGCAATCGGACGGCCTCTGAGGTTCGCAACGTCTTCAACCGCGGCGGGGGGAACCTTGGGGAGAACGGATGCGTGGCCTGGATGTTCAGCGCCAAGGGCGTGATTTCGGTGGAGGCGGAGACCGAGGAACAGGCGGAGGAGATAGCCCTGGCAGCCATCGACGCCGGCGCAGACGATTTCACGCAAGAGGGAGACGACCTGGAGATATACTCCGCCCCGTCCGCCTTCGAGGGGTTGAGGCTCGCTCTGGAAGGGAAGGGAGTCAACATTACACTGGCCGAGATATCGATGGCGCCAAGCGCGTCTGTCGCAGTGGAAGCCAAGACGGCCGAGCAGAACCTGCGCCTCATCGACAAGTTGGAAGAGTTGGACGACGTGCAGAGGGTGTTCACCAACGCCGACTTCCCTCGAGAGGTGCTGGAAGCCTTCCAGTCCTGACCTAGCCGCAGTTTGCCGCACATCCCACGCCACCGGAGAGGCCCTGATGCGCGTGCTCGGAATCGACCCCGGCACCATGAGGATGGGCTACGCTCTGCTCCTCGACGCCCCCGTGGCCGTTGAGGAGTACGGAACATTTTCCCAACCCCGCTCGCTGGCATTGGCTCAGCGCCTGTATCGCATGCACCAGGACTTGAAGGCCGCTGTGGAACGCCTGTCGCCCGATGAGATGGCGCTGGAGGAGCCCTTCATTTCGCTGGACAAGGACCGACGCACGGGTATAGCCGTGGGGCAGGCGCAGGCGGTGGCCCTTCTGGTGGCGGCCGCGGCGGACATCCCCGTGCGCACGTACCCGCCCGCCACGGTGAAGCAGGCCGTCACGGGTTACGGGGCGGGAGACAAGGCCCAGGTGCAAGAGATGGTCCGCCTCCAGCTTGGACTGGACAGCGTTCCACAGCCGGACGACGCGTCTGACGCGGTGGCTATTGCCCTGTGCCATCTGCGGACGCAGGAGACGGAACGGCTGCTGTCGTCGCGAGAAATACGGTGATAGCGTCGGTGCGAGGCGTGCTGGAGAGCCGCGACGCGTCGGCGCTGGTTGTCAACGTTGGGGCGGTGAGTCTTCGCGTCAGCGTGCCGGCAACAACCCTCGAACGCGTGGGAGCCGTGGGCGGGGCTGTACACCTCCACACCTACCTGCACGTGCGCGAGGACGAGCTGACGTTGTACGGCTTTCACACGGACGACGCCCGGCGCATGTTCGAGCACCTGATTGCGATTTCCGGCGTGGGGCCGAAGCTTGCCCTGGCTGTGCTGTCGGCGCTGCACCCCGAGACGCTGGCTTCGGTGGTGGCGGCGCGGGACGCGGCGGCGTTGACCCGGGTGCCCGGGGTTGGCAGAAAGACGGCGGAGCGCCTCGTGCTGGAGCTCAAGGAGAGGCTGGAGCGCGAGTGGGGCGCGGGGATTCCGGCCTACGAGAGCGCCGGGCCTCAGGCGGAGGACGTTGTCGCTGCGCTGATGGCGCTGGGCTACTCGGCAATGGAGGCGCGGCGGGCGGCGGCGCAGACCGGCGCGGGCGAGTTGCCCCTCGAGGACAGGGTGCGCCGAGCCCTGCAGACGCTGGCTGGGTAGCGTTGCCCTTGACCCCGCCGGACAAGCATACCTACACTGCGGCTACCGGAAAGGCGCCGCGAGGAGGGGAAGCATGAGAGTCCTGTTGCCTAGCGTGGAGTTCAAGACGGAGCGCAATGGCCTTGCGGCCAGGCCCGCCACCCTCAACGACAAGGTGGTTGGCTTTCTGGACGGCTGGGGCTGCCGGAATGAAGACGGCAGCATCGGCATGTACCCGCTCATGGAAGAGATAAGGCAACTGCTGGAGCAGCGGTTCGAGCTGGGGGGTCACGTCTGGTTCCACAAGCCCAACATCTCCAAGGTGGCACCTCCTGAGCAAATGGAGGCCCTTATGGCTCAAGCCGACGTGGTGGTGAACGGGGAGTGCGCTTGAGGGTCCTGCACCTCGGCGTCCGTGCGGGACGCCGTAGAGCTGGAGAAGCGGGGCAAGCCCACCGTAACGATCTCCCATGACAAGTTCGAGCGCGCTTCTCACGTGCACGCCAGGAGCCTGGGGATGCCCGACCTCTACTTCCTCGTGGAGCCTGCGCCGAAGAGCGGCAATGTGTCCACCGAGGTGAAGGAGATCGCCCGCCAGAACATCGACATGGTCGTTCGTTCCCTGACCTCGGGGGGGCCTGCTCAGTAGCTGCCCATGACGGACCAACACTTCGTTTCCCCCGCCCGCGACTTCAACGATTTCTGGGAGTGGTACGAGTTGGCTCTCAGAGAGGGCTGGACCGACGGCTTGCCCGTATGTCCGCCTACTGAGGAACGCGTGGGCACCGTCATAGACCACCTGGGGCGCGATCCCCAGGACGTCATTGGCGTGATTGATCCTCAGAAGGGCGTAGCCACCGTTGAGCAGGTGGCGATCAACTGCGTGATGGCCGGATGCGAGCCCGCCATGGTCCCCGTGGTGATCGCTGGCATAGAGGCCATGCTGGCGCCGGAGTTCAACCTTCATGGCGTGCAGTGCACCACGAACCCCTGCGCGCCATTGGCCATCGTGAACGGGCCGATTGGCCGGGAGCTGGGATTCAATGGGAGGGAGGGTTGCTTCGGGGGCGGCTCGCGGGCCAACGTTGCCGTGGGCCGGGCCGTGCGCCTGATCCTTTGGAACATCGGTGGGGGGATTCCCGGAGAGACCGACATGGCGACCATCGGTGGGTCCGCAAAGCTTGCCTTCTGCGTTGCCGAGAACGAAGACGACAGCCCCTGGACGCTTCTCCACGAGGAGCGGGCGGGCATGGGGCGGGACGAGAACGCCGTGACCGTCTTCGCCTGCCAGTCTCCTGACCCGCTGTTCGTTCCCGGCAATTCGGACCGGATACTCAGGATACTGGAGAACTCGCTGCCCACGCCTGGGGTGAACATGTTCCACACCGGCGGCCAGTATCTGCTGGCCATCAGCGCCAAGGTTGCGCAGGAGCTGGACCGCGGAGGCTACTCCAAGGAGGCGCTCAAGGAGTGGCTCTGGCTCAATGCACGCTACAACGTGGGCTGGATGAAGCGCAGCGGTGTCTTGGTGGAAGGCGAGGCGCACCAATACTATTGGGGTCACGGTATGGAAGACGCCCCCAACCTGAATCACCTCCCGGATTCGGCCATGGTCCCCATGGTGGGTGGCCCGGAGGACATCCATATCCTGGTGGCCGGAGGCGACTCGCAGTGGTGGATCGGGTTCTGCGCCGGGTGGGGCGCCTACGGCGGCTACGCGGTGACAAAGCCCATCGTGGTCCCCGGCCGCGGCTAGCCTGTTCCGTGATCGCCTGAGCTTGGACTGCTAGCGGCCCCTTTCCCGTGGTTTCAGCGCGCCGCGCAGGCGTGAGCAGGCCCTGGCCGCGCATCGCTTGGTTTCGACATTTCGCGCCCGCGGGAGTCTGTGATAGGGGCCTTCTTCGCGTTCCTGACGTCGGTGAGCTTTGGCGCCAACATGGTCGTCATACGACGCGGCGTCCTACGGGGAACGGCCTCTCATGCGCTGTACATCACGGTCATCGGAGGGACTCCCCTGTTCGTCCTGGGGGCGCTTGTTTCAGGGCAACTCAGGGACTTTCTCAAGCTGGAGCCGCTGGCCTACGCGTACCTGGCCAGCGCCGGCATCATCCACTTCATCCTGGGCCGCTATGCGAACTATGCCATGGTGCGGGCCATCGGCAACAACGCCGCCGCACCGCTGCGGTCGTTCATCCCGCTGTACGCGGTCCTCATGGCGATCTTCATTCTCGGCGAGAACGTTGGCCTGCTGCGCGGCCTGGGCATAGGGCTGCTGATCATTTCGCCGGTGGTGATGATTCAGGGGGTGGGCCTTCCCCTGCCCCGCGCCAGGAAGCCGGACGGCGCCGGCGTTCAGGAGATAAGGCCTCCCGAGGGAGGGGCGCAGGCAACAGGCCAGGCATCCGTCTTCACGATCCGCTGGAGAGCGGGCCTGCTCTGGAGTGTCGCCTCTGCCGTTGGGTATGGGACGAGCCCGCTGCTGATCAGGGCCGCTCTGGCGGACACGGACCATGGCGTGCTTGGCGGGCTCATTGCCTACATGTCGGCGGCAGGGGTCCTCTTGGTGAGCCTGGCCCTTCCGAAGAGGGCCGCAGCATTGGCGTCGGCGCCCCGGAGCGCGCTGCCGTGGTTTGGCATGGGGACGGTCTTCGTATTCTTTGCCCAGATGTTTCGCTTCGTGGCCTACACCACCGCCGGGGTCACCGTGGTCATGCCCATTCTCCAGACCAGCAACGTGTGGGTGGTGGTCTTCTCGTGGTTCGTGAACCGGCATACGGAACTGTTCGGGCCGCGGGTGTTCCTGGCGATCATCCTGTGCACGTTGGGCGCCATCGCCGTAGCATGGCCTCAATGAGCTGAGGGTTTGATGGCTGGACTTTGCCGGTGGCGCGTCTCTAGAATGGCCTGACGCATCCTGCCGCCCGCTGCCCCATCCGCCCCTCTTTGTCGACACAAAGGAACTCACTATGCTGGGAGTCCTGTTCGGAGTCCTATCGGCGGCCAGTTTCTCGCTGAACATGATTGCCGTCCGCCGGGGCGTTCTCTTGGCCTCTGCCACGCAGGGGATGTACATCACGGTGATCGGCGGCGTGCCGCTCTTTGCCATTTCCGCTTTGGTAACCGGGCAGATCTTCGATATCAGCCGCGTCACTGGAATGGCCTGGTTGTATCTGCCCGCCGCAGGAATCGTGCACTTCAACATAGGGCGCTACGGGAACTACCAGACCGTTCGATACATAGGGGCCAATGCTTCCACGCCCTTCCGCTCGCTGACCCCGCTCTTTGCCGTTTCCATGTCGATCCTCTTCCTCGACGACAGCGTCACGCTGCTCAAGGGATTCGGTATCGCCCTTGTGATTCTGGCCCCGCTGATCATGATCCAGTGGAAGAGGAGAGCGCCGGCTCCGGCGGCAACCAGCCCCCCATCGGCCGTCGCCGCGCAGGACGCCCCGCAGGCGGCCGCCACGGTGACCTACAACTGGCGGAAGGGCATTCTCTGGGCGTTCGTCGCGTCGCTGGCCTACGGGACCAGCCCTCTGCTGGTGAAGGCAGGTCTTCAGGAGTCTGGCCTCAGCCTCTTGGGAGGGACCATTTCCTACGTAGCCGCCTCGATGGTGCTCATATTTGCCTTGGGCCTGCCTGGGCGCCTTGCCTTCGTGATGGGCATGCCCCGAGGCGCCATCAAGTACTTCATCTATGGGGGGCTGGCGGTCTTCTTTGCCCAGATGTTCAGGTACGTTGGGCTGGCCATCGCCCCGGTTTCCGTGATGACGCCCCTGCAGCAAACGGGGTCCGTGTGGACAGTCGTCTTCTCCTTCATCTTCAACCGCAACACCGAACTGTTTGGCCCGCGGATCTACGGGGCGATTCTCTTCTCGGCGCTGGGAGCACTGGCCTTGATCTGGCCGCAGTAGGGTGTCAAGGCCAGGAGAGACCCAGGCAACGGGATAGCCATGGAGACGCAGAAACTGGAAGCCGACACCGCCCACGTGGAGCCGCAGGGTGTCCGAGTCATGGATCCAAGGGACTTTCCGCAGCTCGTCAACATCGAACGAGAGGCGTTCCCCACCCAGTGGCCTCCCACGCCCTTCCGTCAGGAGCTGCGCAATCGGCTGGCCCGGTATTTCGTTTCCTGGCATCCGGGGACCCTCTACGAGGCGCCGGCGGAACCGCCGCCGCCGCCGCCGCCGCCGAATATCCTCCTGAAGTGGTCTCGCCTGATTTTGGACTGGTTCACCGCGGCGCCTCCGGGGCCGCCAGAGCCGACCGACTTGGTCAGTGGCTATGTCGGGGTGTGGCTCCTTGCAGGCGAGGCCCATATCACCAGCGTTGCCGTGGCGGAACGGTACAAGGGGCGCGGGCTTGGCGAGCTTCTGGTGCTCGGGGCGTTGGAGTTGGCGATTGCCCAGGACTGCGCTGACTGCACTCTGGAGGTGCGGGTGTCCAACACCGTGGCTCAGAACCTCTACGTCAAATGGGGATTCGAGATCAAGGGCGTGCGGAAGGGCTATTATCTGGACAATCACGAAGACGCCTATATCATGACCACGCCGTCGCTTTCCACCGACGCCTACATGGAACTCTTCAATCAGCGGCGGGCAGCCTTTGAAGACAGGTACGGCGCAGTTCCACGGGCCGTGGGGTAAGCGCGCCTTCGGGCGCCGCCGCTGCGAGCCGGCCGCCCCCGGCTACCCCACAGCGCGACCGGTTGATGCCCGATGGTATACTGGCGCACCACCCCAGTGAGCGCCCGCAGGAGGCACGCGGTGAGCCGTCGTTGGCCCAAGGTCGAGTACAAAGAAGAGGGCATGCGGGACGGCATCCAGATTGAAGATGCCGCCATCTCCGTGGATGACAAGGTGCGTCTCCTCGAGGCCCTCAGCGACGCGGGCCTCAAGCACATCGTGGTGGGCTCCTTCGTGCGGCCGGAATACACGCCTCAGATGGACCACATCGAGGAGATTCTGGAGCGGTTTCAACCGCGGCCGGGAGTGAAGTACACAGCGCTCCTCGTCAACGAAAGGGCCGTCGAACGGGCGCGGCAATTCGCGCCACCCCTGACCATCGAAGAGCGGGAGCCGATACTGGCGGCCCACCTCTGCGACGTCTTCCCCCGCCGCAACTACAACCGAAGCCGGCAGCAGGAGCTTGACGCCTGGCCCAGGATAGTGGCTCGCGCAAAGGAGCGCGGGGCCGGCGCGGGGGGTATCGGAGTCCACGCGGCGTGGGGCTCGAACTTCACCGGCGAGCACACCCTCGCCGAAACGATGGAGACCCTGGAGCGAGGCCATGCCCTGTGGGATGAGGCGGAAATCCCCGTCGTTTCGGCGTACGTGGGCGACCCCATGAGCTGGAATACGCCGCATCGCGTTGAGGAATACCTGGCCGCGATCAAGGACCGCTGGCCAGACATCCACCAGTTCCACGTGCATCTGCACAATGCGCGGGGCATGGCTGTCGTTTCGTCGTATGCGGCGCTGCGGACGCTGGCGCCCGACGATACGGTGTTCCTCGAGGGTAGCTTTGGGGGTATCGGCGGATGCCCTTACTGCGGCAACGGACGGGCCACCGGCATGGCCCCCACGGAGGACCTGATGCACATGCTGGAGGCGATGGGGTTGGACACCGGCGTGGACATCGACAGGCTGGTGGAGTGCGTATGGATGCTGGAGGAAGTGCTGGGCCGCCAGACCATGGGGCACGTGTCCAAGGCAGGCCCGCGGCCCACAACCCCGGACCGCTGGTACGACCCCAATATGCCCTTCGTGGAGACGTTTCGGGAAGCTGGGCACTTCCGGCTGGGGCCGGAGGTCTACGCGGGCCAGCGAAGGCCGTGGAAGGAATCCATCCGCAGCCCTCAGAGGCCGGACGCGGAGTAGGCCGCGGCCTCCCAAGGGCTGCATGGTTCCTGCAGGGAAGGCTTAGATCCGCCCCACCGTCGGCTCCAGGGTTGGCACGAAGTCGGTGGGCTGCTCCGTTACGCTAAGCACCGATTCGATCCCGTAGGCCCGGCGGGCGTTTTCGCCCATGAGCTTTGCCTGGGTCTCTTCGGGCACCTGCCACTTCTGCATGAGCTCGATGGCTTCCCAGGCGTCGGCGCCGTCCAGGTGGGGGTAATCCGACGACCAGATCCCCACGTTCTCGAAGATGTCAGACATGCGGAACACGGGCTCTTCGTCGCTTTCGAAGGCGATGAAGCATTGGTTATAGAAGGTCTCCACAGGATCGGGAATGTCCACGCTGCGCATGAAGCCGAACTTGAGGTAGGTCTCAGCCTTCTCCAGCACGACGGGGAGCCAGCCGGCGTTAGACTCCAGAATCGCCGCCTTCAGGCGCGGGAACTTGGCCAGCCAGCCCGTCATCAGCGCGATGGTCAGCCAGGTCTCGGCTTCAACAATGAACCCGATGTTCGACGTGGCGCTGACAGGCACGCCCATGGCGTCGATGACGTTCTGCACCATTTGGCCGGGCGAGTAGGCGTTGATCTCGTGCCACGGGCCGGCGGTGGCCGTCTGGTCCCGGTCTGGCCGCATCCTCCGCGCCATGTCCTCATTGAGAGGCTCGCTGGATGGGAAGGTGTGCATACCCAGGACGAGACCCAGGTCTTCCAGCTCGCGCCAGAGCGGATCGAACTCCGGGAACGTGGGGTAACGGCCGCTCCATAGCACGGGCCGGACGGCCACCGTCTTGAAGCCCTTCTTGGCGATTCTCCGGAGTTCGGCGATCGCGCCATCGACGTCCTGAAGGGCGAGGAGGCCGCAGGGGAAGATTCGGTTGAGGTTGGCCTGAGCATAGTCGTAGGCCCAGTCGTTGTAGGCCGTGGTGATGAGCGATGCGGCCTGTGGGTCGCGCACCAAGGGCAGGTAGACCATGTGGCTGGGGAAGATCATGACTTGGTCAATCCCCATCATGTCCATGTCCTTGAGTCGGGCATGGGGGTTCCAGGTGGCCGCCACCTGGCCGCCCTTCTCGTCGTACTCCTGGGTGCCGGGAACGAGGGAGCCAATGCGTTCGCGGTTCTCGGCGCTGCTGCGGCCGGGCACCCACGACGAGGTGGAGCTGATGGCCATGGTGGTGCTGTAGGGGTACGCCCTGCCGTTGAGGACCTTGATGTGCTCCACCAGCGGATTGTAGAAGTGGCTCTTGACGAACGCCCGCTTGTCCTTCGGGACGTACTCGTCCCAGATGGCCCCGGGCTCCACGACGTGGCTGTCGCAGTCGAAAACGGGAAAGCTCTTCCTGCGTGTTTCCATAGCGGTCATGCCTCCTCTTGTGGTGGGCGCAAGCTAGATCCTGCCGACCGTCGGCTCGAGCATGGGAACGTAATTGGCCGGCGGCTCGGTGATTCTCATCACCGGCTCGATGCCGTACAGACGGCGGGCGTTGCCGCCCAGTAGCTTCGCCTGAGTGTCTTCGGGCACCTGCCACTTGTTCATCAGCGCAATGGACTCCCAGACGTCGGCGCCGTCCAGATGCGGGTAGTCCGAAGACCAGAGGCCGACGTTCTCATAGATGTCGGGCATCCGGTAAACGGGCTCCTCGTCGCTCTCGAAGGCGATGGAGCACTGGTTGTAGAAGGCTTCCACGGGGTCGGGAATGTCCACGCTGCGGATGAAGCCGAACTTGAGGTAGGTCTCGGCCTTCTCCAGCACGACGGGAAGCCAGCCGGCGTTTGACTCCAAGATGGCGGTTTTCAGGCGCGGGAACTTGGACAGCCAGCCGGTCATCAGAACGATGGTCAGCCAAGTCTGCGCTTCGAGGATGAAGCCGATGTTCTGGCTGGCAACGACGGGAACGCGCATGCAGTCCACAACGTTTTGCACCATTTGGCCAGGGGAGTAGGAAGTAATTTCGTGCCAGGTGCCGGCGGTGGCCTCCGCTTCGAGGTCGGGGCGCATCCTGCGCGCCATGTCCTCGTTGAGGGGCTCATAGGACGGGAACGTGTGCATGCCCAGCACGATGCCGTGTTCCTCCAGCTCGCGCCAGAGGGGGTCGAATTCGGGGAAGGTTGGGTAGCGCCCGCTCCATAGGACGGGGCGCACAGCGACGACGCGGAAGCCTCGCTGGGCAAGCCGCCGGACCTCGGCAATGGCGCCGTCAACGTCCTGAAGGGCGACAAGGCCGCAGGGGAAGATGCGGGTGGGGTCGGCCTGAGCGTAGTCGTAGGCCCAGTCGTTGTAGGCCGTGGTGATGAGCGTCGCCGCTTGCGGGTCCCGCAGGAGGGGCATGTAGACCATGTGGCTGGGGAAGATCATGACCTGGTCAATCCCCATCATGTCCATGTCGTTGAGGCGGGCGCGGGGGTTCCAGGTGGCCGCCACCTTGCCGCCCTTTTCGTCGTATTCCGGCGTTCCCGGGGTGAGCGAGCCGATGATCCTGCGGTTCTCCTCGGTGGAGCGGCCCGGCACCCAGGACGACGTGGCGCTGATGGCGCCGGCGGAGCTGTAGGGATAGGTCCTCCCGTTCAGGACCTTGATGTGCTCCACCAGGGGGTTGTAGAAGTGGCTCTTGACGTACTCGCGTTTGCCCTTGGGGACATACTCGTTCCAGATTTCGGCCGGCTCCACGACGTGGCTGTCGCAGTCGAAAACGGGGAAGTTCTTTCGACGAGTTTCCATGGTGGTTGGACTCCTCCTTGAATGGGTGGCCGGGAATGGGTGGCCGGTTAGATCCGTCCGACCGTCGGCTCGAGGGTGGGAACGTAGTTGGCCGGGGGCTCGGTGATCTTCATCACCGGGTCTATGCCGTAGAGCCGCCGGGCGTTCTCGCCCATGAGTTTAGCCTGAGTCTCTTCGGGCACCTGCCACTTCTGCATGAGCTCGATGGCTTCCCAGGCGTCGGCGCCGTCGAGGTGGGGGTAGTCCGAAGACCAGAGGCCAACGTTCTCGTAGATATCGGGCATCCGGAAGACGGGTTCCTCGTCGCTTTCGAAGGCGATGTAGCACTGGTTGTAGAAGGTCTCCACGGGGTCGGGAATGTCCACGTTGCGCAGGAAGCCGAACTTGAGGTAGGTCTCGGCCTTCTCCAGCACGAGGGGCAGCCAGGTGGCGTTGGATTCCAGGATGGCCGCCTTCATGCGGGGGAATTTGGTCAGCCAGCCCGTCATCAGGACGATGGTGAGCCAGGTCTCGGCCTCAACCATGAATCCTATGTTGGAGGTGGCGGACACCGGCACGCCCATGGAGTCCACGACATTCTGGACCATCTGGCCGGGCGAGTAGCTGGTGATCTCCTTCCAGAGGCCGCCTTCGGGGTCTTCAAGGTCCGGTCGCATGCGCCGTGCGATTTCGACGTTCATCGGCTCGCTGGAGGGGAAGGTGTGCATGCCGAGGACCATATTCGACTCCTCCAGCTCGCGCCAGATGGGATCGAACTCAGGGAAGGTGGGGTAGCGGCCGCTCCACAGCACCGGGCGCACCGCCACGACCTTGAATCCCTTCTTGGCCAGCCGCCGCACCTCGGCGACGGCCCCGTCGATGTCTTGGAGGGCAAGAAGGCCGCAGGGAAAGATGCGGGTGGGGTCGGCTTGGCCGTAGTCGTAGGCCCAATCGTTGTAGGCGCTGACCAGAAGCGACGAGGCCATGGCGTCGCGCACCAGCGGCAGGTACACCATGTGGCTGGGGAAGATCATCACCTGGTCGATCCCCATCGCGTCCATGTCGTTGAGGCGGGCGTGGGGGTCCCACGTGGCGGCCACCATGCCCACCTTCTCGTCGTATTCGGGGGTTCCGGGCATGTAGTGCCCTATGCGTTTGCGGTTCTCCTCGCTGGAGCGGCCGGGAACCCAGGAAGACGTTGAGGTGATGGAGCTGTACTTGTTGTAGGGGTACGCCCTGCCGTTGAGGACCTTGATGTCCTCGATGAGGGGGTTGTAGAAGTGGCTCTTGACGTACTCCCGCTTGCCCTTGGGGACGTATTCGTCCCAGATGGCCCTTGGCTCGACGATGTGGCTGTCGCAATCGAAGACAGGAAAGCTCTTCCGTCGATTCTCCATAGCGCCTCCCCCCTTTTGACCTCTGCCGGCAATTTGCTACGGCCAGCGGGCGCCCTGGCCCATCCACTCCCACGACAGGCGCCCTGGCGCGCATTATAAACCACTTGTCAGGACAACTGTTTGCTTGATGGATTCGCAAGCGTTTCTACGAGCGGATATGAAGGGATTCGCCCCTATTCTAATCCTTCCCGCGGGTACGGGGCAGGGACGGGAGGGTTCCCCCGAGGCGCAGGTTAGGCCTTTGATTGTCTTTTCGTTACGCGTATCAGCCGGATTTCGGGGTTTGCAGGCACGGAGCCGCCACAGAGGCGCATCAGAGCCGCAATGAAGTCATAAGAGAGTTGTGAAGAACCGTCGTGATGTCGTAGCGAATCGTCATGAACTGTGGCGGAGCCTTACGCCTCCAACGAGCTTGTCTCGAAACGGCATTGGCTCTGGTCCCACCCTTCCTCGGACGGTTGCGGGCCTGGGGGATGTTCCCCCAGACGCTGCCACAGGGGCATTCTCTATGGATTCCCCCAGTACAAGACGTATGCGGCAGGCTCCAAGGAAGAGAAGCGGGCCGCCTGCCCACTTCCTGGAGATACCATAGCACAATAGTTCTTGTTTTGCAAGAGGTCAGGGGCTTATGGTGGCGGACGCTGTTGTCCCACCTAGCCCACCCTCCAACGTTTTTTGGGGTACAGGTGGACTCGCTGTACCCCAGGCGGGGACCCCCTTCCTAACCTGCCCCCGTACTCGGGGGCAGGGACAGAGAGTTGGCCCTGTCGCGGCGCCATCGAGCGGCTGAACGTCTCCGTAAACCCCCGTCCAATGACCGCATCCAACCTCCAACGGCCCGCGCCGGCTTGTTCAGAGCATCCCTAGCTGATGACGCCGCTTCGTTGGAGCCGGGCCAGCAGTTCGCGGCGCAGGGCGGCCAGGCGGCGCACCAGCAGCAGCAGGCCGTTGCGCCAGTCCTGTCCAAGCTTTTTGATGTCGACCCGCACCTGCTGGTGTCCAACCTCGCCCGAAGGCCCGATGGCTCGCTGGATGGCCGCCCGGTCCACGCCCTGCCAGTTTCCCAGTTTGACCATGAAATGACTGCCTGCCCGGTCCACACCAGCGACTTGGGCATCGACTGCCGCGAGACGGAGCCGGGCAATGTAGATAAGGTTCCGGACGGATTCCGGCGGCGGTCCGAAGCGGTCCTGCATCTCCTCCTCCAGAGAGTCCACGTCGGGTTGGTTTCGGGCGGACACGGCTCGCTGGTAGAGCGAAAGACGGGTGGGCAGGTCGGAGACGTAGGCTTCGGGGATGTGGGCCTGCAGGGGGAGGCCGATCTTCACCTCGGGCAGGGGCTCTTGGGGCGAGCCGTTGCCGCTCTGCATCCGTTTGGCTTCATCGACGGCTTCCGCCAGCAGCTTGCTGTACAGATCGAACCCGACTGCCTTGATGTAGCCCGACTGTTCCGGCCCCAGAATGTTGCCGGCCCCCCGGATTTCGAGGTCCTTCATGGCGATGCGGAAGCCGGCGCCCAGCTCGGTGGCCGTGAGGATGGTTTTCAGGCGCTTCTCTGCGGTCTCCGTGATGCGCTGGCCCTTGGGAATCAGCAGATAGGAGTAGGCCCGCTGGCCGCTGCGTCCGATGCGGCCGCGCAACTGGTAAAGCTGGGCCAGCCCGAAACGGTCGGCGCGGTTGACGAGCATGGTGTTGACGTTGGGGATGTCGAGGCCGGCTTCGATGATGGTGGTGCAGACCAGCACGTCTATGCCGCCCCCGGAGAAGGTGGCCATCACATCGGCCAAGCCCCCCTCATCCATGCGGCCGTGGGCCACCGCCGCGCTGGCTTCGGGGACCAGCCGGCGCACCTGCTCGGCGATGGCGTGGATATTGTTGATGCGATTGTGCACGAAGTAGACCTGGCCTCCGCGGTCCAGCTCTCGGAGGATGGCCTCTCTGATGAGGTCCTCTGAGAACTCGGAGACGTAGGTCTTGATGGGGAGGCGCTCCTCCGGGGGAGTCTCCATCGTGGACATGTCGCGCACGCCCGCAAGGGCCATGTGGAGCGTTCGAGGGATGGGGGTGGCGGTGAGCGTGAGCACGTCCACCTCTTTGCGCATCTGCTTCAGGCGCTCCTTGTGGGTCACGCCGAATCGCTGTTCCTCATCGACGATGACCAACCCCAGCTTCTTGAAAGAAACGTCTTTTTGCAGCAAGCGGTGGGTGCCGATGAGGATATCCACGTCGCCCTGGCTGGCGGCTTCCACCACCTCCTTCTGCTCGGCGTCGCTGCGGAACCGGCTGAGCACCTCCACTGTGACAGGATAGGGACTCAACCGTTCGCTGAAGGTGGCGTAGTGCTGCTGGGCGAGGATCGTCGTGGGCGTCAGGATGCCGACCTGATGGCCGTCAACGACCGCTTTGAAGGCGGCCCGCAGCGCCACCTCCGTCTTTCCGTAACCCACGTCGCCGCACACGAGGCGGTCCATGGGTTGGGGCCTCTCCATGTCCTCCTTTACCTCATCGATCGTCCGCATCTGGTCGGGGGTTTCCGTGAAGGGGAAGGCGTCCTCCACTTCACGTTGCCACACGGTGTCTTGGGCGAAGGACACGCCGTTGGCCGTCTGACGGGCTGCATAGAGTTGGAGGAGCTCTTCGGCCATCTCCTGAGCGGATTCTTTGACCCTGGCCTTGGCCCGGGCCCACTCCTGGGTTCCCAGACGAGTCAGCGTGGGGGTCTCTTCTCCGGGGCCAACGTAGGGGCTAACCCGGTCGAGTTGCTCCGTGGGCACGTAGAGCTTATCGCCCTCGGCGTATTCGAGGATCAGATATTCAAGCTCGCCCTCCTCGGCGGAAATCTTCTGCGATCCGGCAAAGCGGCCGACGCCATGCTCGATGTGAACGACATACCCTCCCGGCTCCAGCTCAGACAGGAACACCTCCCGCCGCACCGGGGCCCGGCGCATGGGGCGCGACCGGCGGGCTGTCCCGAACAGCTCGACGTCCGTCAGGACCACAACGTCCCCTGCGTCGGTGGACAGACGGAAGCCCTCTCGCAGCGCCTCGCGCACGAGGGTCAGGGCGCCCTCTCGAGGTGTTTCCGGCAGGTCTTCCTGGGACGCGACTGCATAGCCGGCGTCCTTCAGCACGCTGCTCAGCCTGGCTGCGTGCGTGGAGGCGAGCACCAGCCGGGTCTTCCCACTCGCGAGGCGCGGCACATCGCCAAGGAACTGGTCCATGCGCCCGAAGTAGTCAGGGACGGGTGAGAGGAAGCCGTCATCGGAATCGCTGGCGCTCCAGGGGTTCAGGGCCAGCGTCTTGGGTTGCCGCGTCAGGGCGTCGTTGAGCCCGTCCCAGGTGATGTGGGACGACGGCCAGCCCAAGGGCAACTCGCCCCGCGCCTGCTTCGACTCCCGCAACGCCAGGGCGCGACGGTCCTGCTCCATGGCGTCTGCTTCCACGGCGGAGGGCTGCTCGATGACGAGAACTGCCCCGACAGGCGCGTAGTCCAACAGGGCGCCGGTGCAGAAGAAGCCGGCGTAGAAGAGGGGTTCGTCCACCGTCTGGCCGGCGGCCAACAACGCCAGCTCCTCCCTGAGCCGGTCCCCGGTGGCCTGGGTGCACGATGAGAGGTCCAGCCGGTTCCACATGTCCTCCAGCGATGCGCCCGCGTTCAGCGAAGGCAAAACCTCGACGGCCGGAATCACCCGCACCTCTTCAACATGGTCGACGGACCTCTGGGAGCCCGGGTCGAAGTGGCGCAGGCTATCGATCTCCGGTCCGAACAGCTCCATGCGCACGGGCAACGGGTCGTTGGGAGGCCAGATGTCCAGGATACCGCCCCGGTGGCTCACGACCCCCGGCACCTCAACGGCCCGCTCGGTCCTGTAGCCCAACGTTTCCCAACGGCGGAGCAGGTCCATCAGCTCCACGCGATCCCCTCTGCGGAGGACATGGGACGCCGCGGCGAATGCGCCGGCATCCAGGGTCATCTGGGTTGCCGCCGGCACCGACGCTACGATGATGGGAGGGTCGTCCGGGTTGGGAGGCTGGAGCAGGGCGTCCAGGGCGCGGAGTCGCTGGTGAATGGTGGCGTCGTCGGGGGCCAGGCGTTCGTAGGGAAGGGCCTCAGCCTCGGGGAAGTAGAGGAGGGAGGGTCGTTCGCCGCACCAGGACAGGAGCTGGTCGTAGAGGCGTCGGGCGGAGTCCGGCCGGGACGCCAGGAGCACCATCGGCTGCCCCAACCGCCTGCTCAGCGCTCCAATCAACAGGGGCTGGAACGAGGCGGGGCAGGAGAACTCGAGGGCGCACGACTGCCCTCCCAGCGCATCGGCCAGGCGGGTGAAGGCTTTGACCTCGTTGAGTAGAGGGAAGAGGCCGGTGAGTCCCATAGTCCAGTTCCGCCCGCAAGGGCAGACGCCAACAGGGTCTGGGACATGAAGCCCCAGACCACAGGATACATGGTAACGGGCTGGCGGCGGCGCGGCAAGGCTGTCGTCCGAGGGGCGCGGCGCCGTTCGACACCCCTACCCGCCTATGTAATAATCACACCGCGAGGACGGAATGGCCGCACAAGACGACATACTGAGCAGTCTGAAGAGAACCGGGCACCGGGTAACGCCGCAGCGCCTGATGATCCTTGCGGTCATCGATGAGGAGGGGGGCCACGTGGGCCCTGACCGCGTCTTCGAGCGAGTGAAGGAGCAGTACCCCTACATCGACATCGCCACGGTGTACCGCACGCTGCACCTGCTCAAGAAGCTCCACCTCATCAACGAGATAGACCAGGGCGTTGCTTCCCGCTACGAGATCAACGAGCCCGGCACCCGCCACCATCACATGGTCTGCGAGGAGTGCGGCAACGCGTTCGACCTGCCGCCGCAGTATCTTGACTCGCTGAGGCAGCAACTGCTCGCGGAGGTCGGCTTCGAGCCCCATACCGAGCACTTCACCATCAGCGGACTCTGCTCCGAGTGCCGAGCTGGGGATAAGCACGGCGCCACGCACACCGCCGGGCGCGGGGAGTCCCATGTTGGATAGAGTCCTTATCACGCTGGACGGCTCCAAGCACGCAGAGGAAATCCTGCACTACGTAGCCTTCTTCACCGGCGCGGCCGGCTCGAAGGAGGTGACCCTGCTGCGGGTCTGCGACGGCCCCGATGACGCGCCGGGGGCGGAGGCCTATCTCCGGCAGACCATGGCGGTTGTCCAGCAGGCCCTGGAGTCCGGGGCCTCGCCGGCCACTGTAAGGGCGGCTGTCGTGTCCAGGGATGGCAGGGGCATCACCGAGGTGATACTGGGCTATGCAACCTCCCAGGGGATGGACGTCATCATGGCGGCGACCCACGGCTGGACTGGCTCGGATTGGTGGGCTGTCGGCGATGTTGCCGACTCGATGCTGAGGGGCGCCACAATCCCGGTCCTGCTGTTGCGACCCGCCTTCGGACGGAACCCCAGGCGCCCCCAACGGCTGGAAAGGCTATTGACCCCCCTGGACGGCTCGCCACTGGCGGAGGCGGCGCTGCCCTACGCGCAGCACCTTGGCCGGGCTGCCCGGGCCGAGGTTTTCCTCTTCCATTCGAGGTCAACGCATGAGCCCGACAGTCCGGAGCTAACCGCCTACCTTGAGAGTATGGCTGCTGACCTTGTCGGCAAGGGAACGGACGCCAAGCCGGTGTTGCGGCGGGGAAGTCCTCCCGGACTGGAGATCGTCTTGGAAGTGGAGGAACGGGAGATCAACCTCGTGGTGATGTCCTCCCACGGCGAGACCGGGGCCACGGAGGGAGCTTTTGGAGGCGTGGCCTCTGCGGTGCTGCACGGCTCACACGCGCCGGTCCTGATCGTTCCCTGTCGGTAACGCGGCTCGCGAAGCCGTCTTTGGCCGCCTTCCAACGTGTGTGGACGCGCCCCGATTACTTCCTGACCACCCGGTAGACATGCGTCTGCGGGTTGCCGGGGTTGGCCAGTTCTAGGTGTCCGCCCGCCACCATGTCGTCGAACTTGGCGATGCCGTCCGCGCGTCCATCCGCGTCCGCATAGTAGAGCCTCTCCTGCTGCCCTACGATGACGTATTGGACGTTGTAGCGGTCCAACACCTCCTGAGCGAGCCGCACATCAGGGGTCTCGTAGAAGCGCTGCACGTCTGTCATTCTGCGGGCGACGGAAGCCTGAAAGCCCCACCGCTGCTGCCGCTGGTGCCAGTCCCAGCCCAGCACCGTTGGCAGGCCGGTGTAAATGGACATGCGCGACCCCCAGCGGTAGAGGGGGGCGCGGCCCTCCATGATCACCGGAGACCCCGTCACGTTCTCCTGAAGCCAGTGGATGGCGTCTTTGTCCCAGCCGAGCTCGATGGGGCCGTTTTGATCGGAATACACCTGGTGGTCCATGTAGGCCGTCCCGTTGGCGGCCATGAAGCTGGTGTCGAAGCGGTTGCTCAGGCGGGCGCGGGTTCCCAGAAGCGTGTAGGTGGACGCTGAGAGTATCAACAGCGCCAGCATTACGACCCAGGCCACTCTGCCGGCGCTGGCCCAGTCGCGGCGCAGTCCGCTTAGAGGAAGCCCCATGCGGGCCAGGGCGAAGGCCGATGCCAGAGCGAAGAGGACCCAGGCCTGAAGGTAGAACTTGAACACCGTGTTCATCCGGTCGATGTCTCCCTCCACCCGGAGGAAGTCGACCATGATGCCCAGGGCCAATCCGCCCGCCAGCAGGACGAGGACGAACAGATGCTCAGAGGAGTCGGGCGACGGCCGAAGCAGATGGCGCAGGCCCAGGACGACGACGACACCCAGAAACCCCAACAACATGGCCACCGTGGCGTAGCCGGTGGCAACCAGTGCCCCAAGGATGAGCGCCGCAACCAGGGCGAACAGGGCCACTACGGTGCGGCGGCTCCCTTTTGGGACGGCCAGTGTCCGCAGCCCGCGGGGTTCACCCCCGGCGGCGCGGGGCAGGAACCGGCGCAGCGTCTCGTGGATGAGAAACGCGGCAATGATGAATACGAACAGGCCGTGGATGCCGAGGTACTGCCACAGGAGCGTCTTCCACTCGCTGCGGTCCACCCAGGAGAAGAACGTCTCATAGCTGGCCAGGAAGGGGTACATCAAGAGGTATCCACCCGCCAGAACGAGGAGGCTTAGGGCGGCGCCCCGCCATGCCAGTCCCCAGGAGAGCCGCCCTCGTCCCGCGTGAAGCCCCACGAAGATCAGCGCCCCGCCGGCGGCGAGAAACGTGGGGTAATCCCAGGTGTTGACGGCCCTGAGGACGCCGATGGCCAGGGCCATGAGGCCCAGCACCAGGGCATGGCCCTTCCAACTCCGTCCTTCCCGCATGCCCAGTGCGAACGACAACCCCAGGCCCAGAGCCAGCAAGTCGAAGGGAAGGGCCATCAAATGGGCGTGGAGGTCGGCGAAGAGGAAGGTGAAGAAGGGGAACTCCGTGATCTCGTGGCCGGCGGAGGCTACGCCCGCGGGCTCCGGCATCAGCCGGGATGACCGCCAGAAATCGAACGCGGGGAAGGCGCCGCCTCTGACGATGGTGACCCAGGCGCCCTGGACAAGCTGCACAGCGCCGTCCAGGTTGCCGAGGACGGCGACGAAGAGGGCGGCCAGACCCCCGGCGGCCAGCGGCGGCCAGGAGAAGACCCCGCCGCGGCTGCGGATGCTTGCGGCCAGGTTGTAGACGAGCGAAAAGGCCAACGTTGTGGTCAGCGCGAAGAAGAGCGGGATGGCGAGGTTGTAGGCGACCTCGGGAAGGATGCCCGTTGCCTTGATGATGGTGGCGACCATGAACTGGCCGAAGTAGTAGTAGTTCAGGTACCCGCCGGCGAACCAGGGGTCGAAGGGGGGCATGTAGGACGAGCGCACGACGGCGTTGAGGTAGGCGAAGTCCATGGGTTTCTCGCCGCCGAGCCAAGGATGCCACAGGTCGGGATTCGCTAGACGGATGGCATAGAAGGCGAGAAACGCGGCAAGGAACAGCCCCTGGCCTATGAGGAGGAGCCGCCCCTTCTCCCGGAGATCGGCGGCAATGCGATGCCCGCGGCTACGCAGCAATAGGAGCGACGCGCCGGCCACGACAAGGATAGCTAGGAAAATGGACAGCGGGGAGAAGGCCAGCCAGTGAAGGCTGGCCAGCACCCAGGCGATGTAGGCTACGAGCAAGAGCCCCAGAGGCAGCGCGAGCAGGAAGCCGCGGTCGGGAAGGGGCCGGAAGACGGTCATCGCCAGGGGAATGGCTACAAGCCAGATCACCTGAACGAAGAGCAGCCAGAACAGCAGCGGGACGCTGTTCACGATGCTATCCCGGTCGAAGAGGCTGCTCCAAGCGCCGCCGGCCTGTTGCGCCCTGGCCACCTCCGGCGTCATCATCAGGCCCTCCTCGGGGGCCTCGGCGGGGATGGAGGGGGAATCCAGCAACACCTCGTAGTATTGGCGGTCGAAGTTGCTGGTCTTTTGGAACACCAACACCTTGGGGTGGTCGTAGACGGTGAAGCTCTCGTCGGCAAACCCCAGATTCAAGCTGATGGGCTGGGGCCTGTACGTTTGCAGCGGGAGGGGCGTGGGCAGGTCCGGCCGGTTGAAGGTGTCGTCCACGAGGGCCACGCCCGGAAGTCTGGGATACGACGTCTCGAAGTGCGCAAGGTCGAATCCCAGGCGGCCCGAGAACAGCAAGGTGTAGTAGTTGCGGGTCATGGAGTAGCGGTCGGGCAGGCGGGAAATGGTCCCGTAGAGGCGGTTGCTGAAGAACACAATGTAGTCGGCGTCGGCCAGAGCGCCGGCCATGGTTTCCAGTTTCGCCGGCCCGTCGGGGTCGTAGAGGGGCAGCTCCCTGGTGTCCACGAAAGGCATGCCCCGGATGCCTTCCTCCCAGTGCTCTTTGAGTACGACCGCGCCTCTCTCCGCGTTCGCCTGGAACCATTCGGCGGTCCGGTTGGCGGTATGGTCGTCGTTGTAGATCTGGAGATACGCCAGCGCATACAGCCCCGTCGCGGCAACAACGCAGGCCATACCCACCGCGGCGGCCTTCGCCAGTTGGGGCCGGCGCCGGTCCAGGACCTCCCGCAGCGAGAAGAACAGGCGCGACACCATCAGCAGCAGGAAGGGTGTGATGGGCAGGAGGTAACGTAGGAACTTGACGTCGAAGGAGCCGTTGATGAGGAAGTAGGGCAGCACCCAGGCCAGGATGAGGATGTCGACGGGCAGACGCCGCGCCGCGGCGACGGCGAGCGTGACGGGCAGGGCAACCCATGCCAGCAGGCCCAGCGGCAGGCCGAGGCCCCAAACGGCCAGTTGACGGACGTGGTACAGGTAGGCTGGCGTGTCGATGTACTGGCGGGTGTAGGGGAGGTCTATCTCGCGGCGCACCATCTGGCTCTGCTCGAAAATGTCGCCGAAATAGGTGGTCCAGTCGAGGAAGGCATAAGGCGTTGTCAGGAAGAAGGCGGCCACCACCGCCACACCGGCAGCCGCGAGCCGCGCGGCCATGGGGCCGGTCGCGCCGGTCAGCAGGTTCCGCCAGGCATAGCGGCCGCCGCCCTGGTGGACCAGGGCCATCACGTGCGCTAGCGCCAGGGGCAGCAGCAGCGGGCTGGCGCTGGCCTTCGACGCCAGCGCCAGCCCAAGGAATGCCCCCGCGCAGAGCGAGTGCCGCCAGCCTCCTCCGCTGGCCACCCTGACCATGAAGTAGACCGAGGCCACGACGAAAAAGGTGAGGAACGTGTCCACGGTGTAGAAGTGACTGAGTTGGATGTGCAGGACGGCCAACGATGTCAGCAATCCCGCCAGCAGACCCACCCTGCGCCCGAAGAAGCGGGCGCCCAGCAGGTAGATGAACAGCACCGCGCCGACGTCGGCGAGAGCGGACAGGACGCGGCCCACCAGTCGCAACTCGAAGATGCCCCAGTCGGAGAAGGGTGAAGGCCCTATCGTCAGCGCCTTCACCATGTACATGGGAAGGCTGCCGTAGGGGAACCATCCAGGATTCAGGGGGCTTTCTTCGGCGTCTAGGAGCGAGTCAAGTTCGGAGAAAGGAGGAAACTCGAGTTCGCCAACCTGTATGAGGATGGCCCTCTCGTCCGGGTGGTAAAGCGCCCCTTGGTCCCAGTCGATGCCATAGAGCCGCACGCCCAGCGCCAGGAAGAGGATGAGCATTGGCATGGCCACCCAAACGAGCTTGCGAAGCCGCCCTTGGAGTGGGGCCGGGGTTGAGGCGGGGGGCGAATGTGGCTCGGGGGATTGCATGCAGGGTTGCCGTGGGCAGGTCTCTCAAAGGAGTGCGAAAGGCGCCCACCGTTCGGCGCAGGCCTCTGTCATTGTACAACGGCCTATCGCGCCGGAGGCGCGGGTCTTTGCCGGGGCGAGGGCTGGGTTGTACGATGGATGGGTCTTCCTCACCAAACCCACATTCCCCGACCATCGTCAGGAGTTCAGCATGGAGTTACGCATTCAGGGGCGAAACGTCAGCATCACCCCCTGGCTCGAAGGCTATGTGGAGAAGAGGCTGAAAAAGCTGGAGCGCCACCTTCCCAGGGTGACCGACGTGGGCGTGGAAGTCCGCTGGCAGGAAACGCGCTCCGCGTCCGACAGGGCCTCGGTGGAGGTGATGGTGAACGTGGATGGCGCAATCCTGCGGGGCGAACAGCGAGGCGCCACCATCGAGGCGGCCACAGACCAGGTGGCGGACGTCCTGGACCGCAAGCTACAGCGCTACAAGGGACGCTCCTATCGGAGCGAGCAGGCCAAGAAGGCCGGCCACGCCCCCAGCATCGCCGAGGCCGAGGCGGACGCTGCTCTCGAGGCGCTGGAGGCGGAGGCCGAGGAATCGGTGGGTGTGGTGCGGGTCAAGCAGTTCGCCATGAAACCCATCACTGTAGAAGAGGCCATCGAGCAGATGGAGGCGCTGGGGCACAGCTTCTTCATGTTCCTCGATGGGGACGCGCAAAGCCACAGCGTCGTGTACCGCCGACAGGACGGCGGCTACGGCGTGATCCAGCCCCGCGGCTAGCGGTATTTCCCGTAGGGGTTGCTACCGGTTTTGCAATTGCAGCGAAATCCTCCGTCGGCATGGCCAACGCGATGTTGACGTTGTTGCTGCCGTCGCTTGTCACCCCATCAAGAATGAGTTGGAACACCTCCCGGCGCTTCTTTCCCAACCCCCGCCTACCCGAGCCTGATTAGCTGCCCAATTTGTCCCGGCTTGCAGAGTGGGATACACTGCGGCAGGCTGCGAAGGTAGGCCGCAAACCTTCATAACGCCCAAATCCGGGAGGAAACTGAATGGCGGACACCCCCTTGTTCCCCGTAACGGTCGTTGGAAGTTGGCCCCGCTCCACCGAGCTGGTTCGGGCCCTGCGTCGCAAGGAAGCCGGCGAAATCACCCTGGATGATTTCAACTCCGTGGCCGACGGCGAAGTGTTGGCCTGCATCCGGGCGCAGGAAGAGGCCGGGGTGAACATCATAAGCGACGGGGAGCAGCGCCGGGACAACTTCTACTCCTTCGCCGTGGACAAGCTGACCGGAATGCGGCTGATGAAGGTCTCGGAGCTGCTGGACTACTCCCGGGACCGAGCCCGGATGGAAGAAATGCTGCGGGCCCTCGACGTGCCATCCTTTGCCATCAAGAGCCCCATCGTGGTTGACCGCCTTGGGAAACGGCAGGGCCTGGCCCTCGATGAATTGGCCTTCATGCGAAAACACACGGATCGGCAAATTAAGATTCCTCTGCCCGGCCCCTATATGCTGACCCGCTCCAGCTGGTTCGAAGGTCTCTCCGACCGGGTGTATCCTGATCCCGAAGACTTGGCCGCCGACGTGGTGGCCATCCTCCGGGAAGAGATAATCGCCCTACGGGACCAGGGCTGCGATTTCGTTCAGCTGGACGAGCCCATCCTCAGCCAGGTGGTATTTGGCGAGGAAAACACCGAGACTTTCATGTGCGCCGCTCTGCCCAACCGCCGGGATCCGACCGACGAACTGGAGTTCGCGGTGCGCCTGATGAATCAGACCACGGAGGGAATCACCGGAATCAAGACCGGGGTCCACATCTGCCGCGGCAACTGGAGCCGGCGGGAAGACGTGCTGCTCACCGGCAACTACGGGCCGATGCTGCCCTACCTTACCCAAATGAACATTGACCAGCTGGTGCTGGAATGCGCCACGCCCAGGGCTGGAGAGATGGAGGTCTTCAAGGAATACGGCAACGAGCAGGAAATCGGCTTCGGAGTGGTGAATCCCCGGACCGACGACATCGAACCGCCGGAGCAGATTGTCGCCAGAGTCAAGGAGCTTCTGCAATACTTCGACCCGGACAAAATCTACCTCAACCCCGACTGCGGCTTCGGCACCTTCGCCGAAAGGAACGTCAACACCCACGAGATCGCCTCCAAGAAGATGCAGGCAATCGCCCGAGCCGCCGAACAGCTCAGGGCGGAATATCGGTAGCGCCAGAGTTCACGGTTCTCGCCGAATAGGACCAATTGGCATTAAGGAGTTGGAAATGGCAGAAGAAAGAGACCTTAACGGACTGCCTCGGGAGAAACTGGTCGAAGTCCTGGATTCCTTTCGGGACCCGGAGGTTTTCAATGCGGTAACTGGGCCCTGGAAGTCGCGGGTGGTCTGGCAGGACGGAATGCGGGCGCGGGCCTACATGCGGAACCATCAGGTTGACATGGACGAGCCCGGCGACCTGACCGCCACTGACGTCGCCGCCAGCGCCCACGAGCAGCTGCTGTCGGCCATTGGCAGCTGCATGACCGTGGGCTTCGTGGTCAACGCCACCAAGCAGGGAGTCCGCATCCATGACCTGGAAGTGGCCGTGGAAGGGTATTTCGACAACATCCGCAAGTGGGCCGGGGTTGAGGACGAGGGAAACCCGGGTTACGGCAGGATTTCGGCCAAGTGCTTCGTGCGCGCCGACGCCGACGAGGAAACCCTGCGGGAAATCTGGCGGTTGGCGGTGGAAGGCTCCCCGGTCACCCAGTCGGTAGCCAACCCAACCGCGGTCGAGACCGACTTTGAAATGGTCGGTTGATGGCCATCTTCGTTTCCGCGGATTGGGTCTCTGATCATATCGGCCGGCCGGGGCACCTGATAATTGACCCCCGGTCGGCCATGCGCTATATGATGGGCCACTTGAGAGGGGCGGTCAGCGTACCTTTCAAGAAGCTGCAAGGCCCGGACGGACGTCTCGGCCAGCCGGAGCAGCTTGCCGCCGCCTTTGGCGAAGCAGGGCTGGGCGACGGCGTAACCCCGGTGCTTTACGACCATCAGGATGGCCGCAACGCCGCCATGGCAGCTTGGGTCTTGGAATACCTGGGCCGCGGCGACGTTCACATCATGGACCTGCTCTACGAGGCCTGGAAGAACCAGGGCCGGGAGGTCCTCTACCGGCCCGTCCCAACCGAGCCAAAACCCTTTTCGCCGCGCCTCAACCCGTCGGTGCGAGCTACTATGAACGACGTGGCCAATCCCGGCGGTACGATACTCTTGGATACCCGCTCCCCGGAGGAGTTTCGCGGCCAAACCGAAATAGACCATTGCCCCGGGCACATTCCCGGCGCCGTGAATCTTCCCCACTCAGAAATGGCCGGAGCCGATGGGGAACTGCTCATTGAGCCGGATCTGCTGCGCCAGCGGCTGGCAGCCGCCGGCATCACGCCTCGCGATCCGGTGGTGACCTACTGCCGCAGCGGAGTCCGGGCCTCACTGGCTTACCTGTCCATGCAGCATGCTGGGTACAACGTCCGCCTCTACGACGGCTCCTACGCAGAATGGATGGACAGCGGTCATCCTGTGGAAATCTAACTTCCCCAATCTGAACCCTATCTTCCTCAGGAAACCGGAGAAACTCCCGGACCCGGCACCCACCCCGACCGAGGGGCTAGTCCTTCCCCCGCTGCAGTATCGGCTGTCTCGTCATGCCCCAGAGGGGGGTACCGTTCGGCAACGTCGACTCCGCCGTCACCCGGAAGCCGAACCGCTTGTAGTAGCCGAGGTTGTCCGGCGCCGACGTGTCGAGGAATGCGGGCAGCGCGTCGTCATCTATACGCGGAAGCATGTGGTTGATGAGGGCGCTCCCCAGGCCGGTGCGCTGCGCTGAAGGATCGACGCCGATGCCGTTCAGGCGCCAGCACGGGCCAGGCCACTTCAGCGCGGCGAGCAGGGGCCCCAGGGCCTGACGCCGCCACCAGGCCGGGAGGCCGAGCCGGATGGGCGCAGCCCAGAGGCCGGACCGCAACAGTGTCAGAGCGCCGTGCTTGCGTTGTTCCGGTGAACCCCAGATAGTGACGCCCAGCACGGCATTGCCAGACCCACCGTGGGCGACGTACACGGCTCCGCCGGAGTGGAGGCAGGCGCGGATGGTTGCCCCCCAGACCCAGGGCAGCCTTGCGCGACGCTGCGCGTCGTTCGGCAGGAGGAACGTGTAACGGGGAGCATTCGCGAAGGCGTTAGCCATGACGCGCGCGGCGGAAGGGATCTGGTCCGGGCGTATCGGGGAGATGAGGGGCTCAGTCATGGCACATACCGGTCGTCCTCAACGCCAAGTTATGAATACGCTAGCGTTGGTGGGCCAAAAGAGACTGTACTACAAACTTTGTTGCGCGACCCCCATCCTAACCTTCCCTCGTGGCCGGGGGCAGGGACGGGAGGATGTTCACGCCGCGCGCTTGAGGCAACGTCCATGGGAAATATACCGGGGGAACCTCTGAACAAGCCGCCAGCGCGACCATCTTCCCTAGCTGACTATGCCGCAGTCCACGGACCTACTCAGGCTATCCCTGGCGCACGGTTGGCAGGCCCGCATGATTGACAGCCCAGGGGCGCCCAAGTAGAGTCCTTTCGTTGAATGAGGGAAGAAGAACGAGGGAAGAGCCCGTGGAGAATGAGGAGGAGCATCATGCCCGGAGTGGTCGACGCCGACACGCATATCATTGAGCCGAGCGCGATTTGGGAAAGCATCGACGAGGGCATGTGGCCCCGCCGTCCCGTGCAAATCAAAGTCCCCGGAGATACCGTCTACGGCAAGTCCAACGCCTTCTGGCTGATAGACGGGAATATCTTTCCGCGGCCTGCGGGCAAGGGCGGGTTCGGGCTGCACACTCCTTCAGGGGCGGACAGGGAGATCGAGCGCAAGGACATCCACATGGGCTCGCGCGAGATGACCGACGTGGCGGTCCGTCTGCAGGACATGGACGCTCGCGGCGTGGACATCCAGGTGGTGTACCCCACCCTCTTCCTCATCTACATCACCGACGACGTTGACCTGGAGGTCTCGCTGTGCCGGGCCTACAACGACTTCATGGGCAGGGCCAGCAACGAGTCCGGCGGCCGCATCAGGTGGGTCGTGATCCCGCCCCTCCACTCCATTGACGACTCCATCCGGGAGATTCGAAAGGGCAAGGAGAACGGGGCGGTTGGCGTTTTCTTCCGGGGCATCGAGGGGGAGAGGTCCGTAGCGGACCCCTACTTCTACCCGATCTATGAAGAGGCGAACAGCTTGGACATCCCCATTACGATCCATACGGGGGCCGGGTCCAGGGCAATTTCCAGCGTGTTCGACTTCGACCTGAGCACGCCGTTTGCCCACGTGCGCATGATTCCCCTGATGGCCTTCAGGGACATCGTTGGCAACAAAATCCCTGAGAAGTTCCCGGGCCTCCGCTTTGCCTTCGTGGAGGCGGCGGCTTCCTGGGTGCCCTATATGCTGCACGTCCTGCGGCGCTTCGCCCGCGCCACCATCCAGCTTTCCGGCTCAGGGCCGGACAGGGCGGACAACGGCTGGGGACCGCAGCTCTTCCAGGATTACAACCTCTACGTCGCCTGCGAAGCCGACGAGAACCTGCCGGTGCTGCTCCAGTACACCGGCGGCGACAACATGATCATCGGGTCGGACTACGGGCACCAGGATCCCTCGGAGGAAGCGCAGTTGGTAAGGACGTTCCGGGCCCGCACCGACGTGCCCGCCGAGGCCGTCGAGCGCATCCTCTGCGACAACCCTCACCGCCTGTACGGCCTGTCCTAAGTACGGCGAGGGCTATGCCGCTCCTGCGTTCGCCAGCGCCTGCTGCACGACGTCCACTCCCACCGTCTCCGTGAAGGCAGCCAGCAGGCGGTTCGTGATGGGTCCTGGGAAGGGTCCCGGAACGGGAACCCGATCGACCATCGAGATAGGTTCGATGAAGGGGCTGGCGGCGGTCAGGAAGACCTCTTCGGCGTTGTAGAGGTCGTGGACGTCAAGGTCGTCTTCCACCACTTCAATGCCCAGGCCGCGAGCCAGGTCCATGAGCGTGGAGCGGCTGACGCCCGGTAGGATGGTGCGCCGTTTGGAGGTCAGGAGCCGTCCCTGGTCCACCATGAAGAAGTTGGCGCGTGACGCCTCGGCGATGCACCCCCGCATATCCAGCATCAGGGCGATGGCTCCCGGCTCCGCTCGCTGCGCCTCGAGGTCGGCCATGGCGTGAGCCAGCTTGTTGTGCAGCTTGGACTTCACGTCCACGCTCTGGGGGTCTTCGACGCGGATGCGGGATGTCAGCAGGTGCCCCCCTTCCAGAAAGTGCTTGGCCATGGACTTCCAACGAATGGGGTCGTTGTGGAGCAGGACGGTGGGCCTGGGGGTGGGGCCGTCCGGGGTGGGGGCCACAACGCCGTCACCGCGGGTGATACGCCAGACCATGCGAAAGTCGTCAGAGGGCCCCAGGAGATGGAGGTTGCTCTTGGTTACTTCGATGCTGAGGTCCATCATCTCGCTCTGCGACATCTGCGGGTCTATGCGTAGATAGCGCAGCGACCGGTACAGACGGTCGATATGTTCCTCGTATTGGTAGGGCTTGTGGGCGTAGGTGCGGGCCACGTCGTAGGCGGCGTCTCCATAGAGGAAGCCGCGGTCATAGATGGAGATGGCGGCGTTGCACTCCTTGATGAACTCCCCGCTCAGGTAGGCGGTGCGCTCGGTGTAGGTGGCGTCGCCCCTGGCGATGGCTGCGGCAGTTGCCTGTGTCATGAGTCTCCTCCTTGGCGCCTTCCCGCTTCACGACGCTGTGCAGCATGCCGGCGTTTCCCCGTCGGCATACGTCAGGTCTGCTCTACCGTCCCTTACAGAGACTGCCACGCGGCCACCGCCTGCCGCCAGTCCACTGAGTCGTACATTGTGGGGTCGCTCTTGCGGCGGGGCTGAACGTCGAGAAGCATACCGCAGTTGGGACAGGCAATCTCGCGCAGTACGAACAGGTCCACCCAGCCGAAGACGTTCCACCGGCTGTAAGAATCGATGGGCACTTCCCGAAGGTGGCCCTGCCGCCGGAAGTCCTCCGTGGCCGGCCCCAGGCGATGATGACAGCGCTGGCAATGCCAGGCGGGCGCGCCGTTGTCGGGGAACAGGCTCACAGCATCGCCTAGGGAAAGAATCGGGGCGCCTGACGGAACGGAAGACACCGCGCTTGCGGGCGCGTCGCCGGGGCGCCGCTCGCAGCGCAGAACGTCCCGAAGCGACGCCGTCTCATCAGCGTCGATTGTCTTGCTCTGCGGGTCGATGACGACGCCGTAAGCGGCGCGGCAGGCCTCGAGGGAGCAGGCGTCGGTGAGGTAGTCGGAGAGCACGCGCTGGGGGTCGCGCTCTAGGGGGTCGCCATAGCCCGCGCCGCCGGTCTGCACGGCCACGTAGACGTCCCCGCTGCTCAGCCTGATGACCTCTCGGGACTTGATGACTCGCTCGCTGCGGGCTGCGAGCTGCTCGTAGGCGTAGGGATAGTTCCCGGAGGCCATCCGTTCATAGACGTCCGCGCCGCGAAGGAGGAAACTGGGCTGTGCGGGTGCCGGCAAGCCTCCATAAAGCCCGCGGGCCTCCGGATAGGCTGAACACCCGGCCAGGTTGAGGAGCTGCATGCGGCCTCTGCCGCGATGGGGCGTGAGCGCTTGCTCCGTGCCCAGCCCGCCCCGGAACTTGCCCGGGCCGCCCGTGTCGGACGTGTGCTTGCGATAGAGGTACAGCACCGGATAGAGGCGCTCGTAGACCTCAATATTGCCCAGGGCCATCATGGGCCCTCCGGGCAAGTGAACGGAGTCGGGGCCGTCGCGGAAGCTGAGAGCGCCGCCACCACCGGCCTCGTCGATGAGGGTGATGGCGTAGGTCTCGCCTCTCCGGTTGAGGCCGGAGACCACGGGGCGCTTGGTGGAGGGGACCCAGTTGGCCTGGGCCTCGTCACGGTAGCGTTCGGTGGCTGCGAACATCTTGCTGACAGCGGTGGACACCAGGCTCTGGGCCAACGCCCCCACGGCCGTTGCCCCCTGCCCCACGCCTGCGGGGTGCAGGGCGTGCACGATGGTGGCCGGCTTGGAAAGGACATCCACGTTGCGGAAGAAGGCGGCCGGGGCCCAGGGGAGATCGTAGCAAAGCTCCGTGAGGATGGATGCGATGGCGCACCCTTCCAGCAGGCTGCGCGTGGCGTTCACCATTGCCGGGGCCTGGTTGCTGGAGTCCCGGAAGTCTAACGTCAGGCGGTCCCCCTCCTTGGTGGCCACGAGCCTGACCCGGTACAACCTGCGATAGTCCAGGAAGCCTTCCTGCCGCCAGGTCCCGTCCGGCAGCTCCCGCAGGCGGCGGGCGAAGGCCTCCTGGGCCAGGTCAAGGATCTGTTCCTGGACCTCCATGAACGTGTCCTTGCCGTACTGCTGGATGATTTCGCGCATGCGGGTGCGGGTGCGAGTGATGGCCGCCAGACGGCCTCGCATATCCAGCCCGTTGAACGCTGGGGTGCGGCTATTGCGTACGATCGCTTCTTCGATGTCGTTTCGGACAACGCCGCGCTCAACGACCTTGACCGGCGGGATCAGGGGCGCTTCGCCGTAGATGTCCTTGGCCTGAGCGCCGTACCCGCCGGCAAGAGGGCCGCCGACGTCCATCTCGTGGAGAGATACGCCGGTCCAGGCGACGATGTCGTCCTCCCAGAAGATGGGAGCGACCATGACGGTGTCGTTCTGGTGGGTCGCGCCTGCCCACGGGTCGTTGGTGTAGAAGATGTCGCCGTCGAAGATGCCGGGGTTTTCGGCGAACCGTTCGAGGATGTACTTGACCGTGACGTCGAAGCTCAGGGACAGGGCCATGACGTAATGACCCACGGCCAGGGCCTCGCCGGCGGGAGTGATGATTGAAGAGTTGACGTCGTAGGCTTCATACACCGTCGGGGAGCCGGACGTTCGCACGGTGACCCCGATCTGCTCGTCGTTGATAGCCTGAAGCCGGTGACGAAGGACCTGCAACGTGACCGCATCGACAGCCATAGCCGCCTCCTAAAGATCGACGCGAATTGCGCCAAAGGCGTCAACTTCGCCCTGTGCGCCGTTGGGAATGACAATGGTGTCGCCCGTGCGCTCGATGATGCACGGGCCCTTGAGAACGTTGCCGTACTGTAACCTGCCGCCGTTGTAGACGTCTGCGGGAACGAATCGGCCCAACGACGGGAAGTAGGCGTCCCGAACGCCCTCGAGCGCCGCAGTGGCGTCGGCGTCGGGTTGCCCGGCGGCCTGGCCCCTGGGCGGCGTCGCCGGCGAGGCCGCGCCGTCCACCCGGACCTTGACCACTTCCACCCCAACCTGGCTAAACCCGGAGCCCTGGCCGTAGATGTCCTCATACTGCCGTTCGAAGCGCTCCTGAAGGGCCGCGGCTTCCTCCGCCGAGACCTGCCCGCTGACGACGAGGGGCAACTCGTGGACTTGGAGGCGGTACTTCATGAAGAGAGAATGCGTTATCCGCACGCGGTCTTCCGACCAGCCCTCCCTTGCGAACTGCTCCAAGACCTGCCGCTCCAGGCCGGCGATGAGGCCGTTCAATGCGTTGCGGTCATCCTGGGTGAAGGGAGCGATCGCTATGAATGAGTGCTCCAGCGTGTGGATGACGTCGCCCCGCACCATGCCCAGGGCTGAGAATACGCTGGAGGCCTCGGGGACGTAGAGACTCTTGACGTGGAGGTCCTGGGCCAGGAAGGGGATGTGGATGCCGCTGGCGCCGCCGTAGGCCAGCAGGGAGAACTCGCGGGGGTCGTGCCCGCTTTCGATAGTGAGCTTGCTGATCATGTCGGCCATGCGAGCGTTGACGATGGTGAAGGCGCCCACGGCCATCTCCTCCATCGTCATTCCGACCTCGCGGCCGACGCGGCTCAACGCTTGCTCCGCTTTGGACTTGTCCAGGGATATCGCGCCGCCCAGCACTTGCGCGGGATTGAGATAGCCCAGGACGAGGTCGACGTCTGTGACCGTGGCGTCCTCCCCTCCCAGGCCATAGGCGGCCGGGCCGGGCCGGGCGCCGGCGCTTTCAGGCCCGACTTTGGGAACACCCGTTGCGTCTACGGAGACGATGCTGCCGCCTCCGGCGCCGATGGACTTGATGGCGACTTTGGGGCAATAGAAGGTGTACTTGTCCACCGCCGGAACCGTCTCCAACAGCAGTTCGCCCTTGAGTAGCAGGCTCACGTCGAAGGAGGTGCCACCCATGTCGACGCAGATGAGGTTGCCCTCGCCGTAGTTGTTGGAGAAGAGACGCCCGCCTATGGCCCCGCCGACCGGCCCCGAGTCGAGGGTTAGCAGCGGGTTCTGACAGGCGTCGGGAACGCTGGTGAGGCCGCCCCGGCAGGTCATCATGAGCAGCCCGCCGGAAAGCCCGTTTTCGCTGAGCCGTTCCTCGAGGCGCTGGGCGTACCGGGCCACTGCGGGGCCCAGGTAGGCGGTGAGAACCGCGCTCACCGTGCGCTCATACTCGCCGAGGACCGGGGCCACCTCGTGAGAAGAGGCGACGTAGAGGTTGGGGTAGGCCTCGGCTATGAGCTGGCGGGTGCGTTGCTCGTGCTCAGGGCGGGTGAACGACCAGAGGTAGGAGACGGCCAGGGATTCGGCGCCCTCCTGGCTGACCAGTTCCTGCACGGCAGCGGCAACACCGGCTTCGTCCAAGGGACACAGCACTTCTCCGAGCGCGTCCACCCGTTCGGCCACGCCGCGAATGAGGGCGTGAGGCACGACGGGAGGCTCGGCCTTGAAGAGGCGGGACTGGTGGGCCACCTCTTCGGGCATGAGGCCGGCGCGTTTCTGCATGACGCGGCCTATGAAGATGGTGTCCTCGAAGCCGCTGGTGGTGATCAGGCCGGTCCGAGCGCCCTTGCGCTCGAGCAGGGCGTTGGTGCCGACGGTGCAGCCGTGAATGAATCCAGTGGTGTTCGAGAGAAGGGTCCGGAGGGGGACTCGGAGATGCTCGGATGAGGCTGCCAGCGCGTTCATGACCCCCAGCGACTGGTCTTCAGGGGTGTTGGGGCTCTTGGCCACGCTGGCGACGCGGCCGCCGGCGTCAAGGACGACACAATCGACGAATGTGCCGCCGATGTCGACGCCGATGCGATAGGGTCCATCTTCGGGCATCAAGTCCTCCGTGGCGTTGCCTGCGGCCCCAGGCGCTTGGGAGTGAGACCGTAGGTATCCTGGTCTTTCAGGCGAAAGCCGGAAAGCGTTCATTCATTTCATGCGCAAGGCGAAACGCCATACGGCCTCCGAGCGGCGGCGTAGAAACACGGCGCCAGCCCCGGCCACGTTCACGCTTGCGCCGCAAGCGGCGGGCGAACTGGAAGCGGAGGCTAGCTGGGCTTCGCGTCGTCCGATGCAGCGCCCGCAGGGACGGCGACCTCCCGCATCGCCCTGCGCAGGTCGCGGGTCGCGTCCTCGACAATCTGGAGGGTGTCCGGGTCTATGACCACGCCGTAGTCGCGATGCGCTCCCTCAACCGAGAGCAGTTCATCCAAGACATCTTCGCGCACCATCGCCGGGTCGCGCTCCAGAGGGTCGCCCCAGCCGCCGCCGCCGCCGCGGGTTGTCCGGATCCCGTCATCGTCGCCTAGCCAGCGTTCAATGGACTCGCCGCCGCCAAGGTGCTCGGACTGGCCATCGTTGTAGAGGATGTCAGCCTCGTTGGGTATCCCCTGAACGCCACCGCAGAGAGGCGGAGCGGGATATTTTCCTCCCCAGACCATGTAGTTGACCAGGGCCGTGTGGTCAAGAATTTTGATGACGGTGCGCGTGCCGGGGCCACCCCGCCACTTGCCGGGCCCACAGGAGTCGGTCATGAACTCGCGCTGCTCCACCCGATGCGGATACTGAATCTCGTGCATCTCCGCCGTGGTGTAGGCCATACCGCCCCGCATACCAGAGCCGCCGCCCCAGCCGTCCAGCCCGTACGTGCCGCCCGGTCCGGCGTGCATGGTCACGAACGGCAATGCCACGTAGCGGTCGCCGGAGCGGGGGTCTGTGCCGGAGATGACGCCGGTGACCCTGGTGTCCCAGGGGTGGCCGACCTTCTCCGGTAGGGCTTGGGATAACGCCAGAGTGACTGCCTGGGCGATCTCGGCGCCTGGGTGGAGCGTGCAGAAGCCGGTGGGCGAGGCGTCGGTGGGATTGACGAGGGTGCCCTCCGGCAGGATCATCTGGACCGGCCGGAAGATGCCGTCGTTCTTGGGGATTGACTCGTCGAGAACGCTGGACAGAGCCAAGAAGGCGTAGCTCAGTGAATTACCTGCACCGCTGTTGGCGAACCCCGTTGTCTGGGGGTCTGTGCCGCTGAAGTCCATCTTCAGCTTGCCGTTGCCGATGGTGATGTCAACCTGGATCTTCAGGTCCCACTGGTAGAAGCCGTCCGAGTCCATGTATGCGACGCCGGTATAGACGCCAGCCGGCCAGGACGCCACTTCAGCAGTGAACAACCTCTCGGCGTAGTCGAGGGAGTACTCCGAGGCTTCCTTGACTGCCTCAATGCTGTACTTGGCGATGAGGCCGCGGATGCGCTTCTCCGCCACGCGGCATGAGGCGATCATGGCGCTGACGTCGCCGATGGTCCACGCCTTGAACCGGGTGTTGCGCACCACCCAGTCAAAGCGGTCCTGCTTGAGTTGCCCGCGGTCGTAGAGCTTGAAGGGAGGGTAGCGGATGCCCTCTTCGAAGATCTCAGTGGCGGCTGGGTACATGCCGCCGGGCCGCGCGCCGCCTCCGGTGCCGTCGGGCAGGTGAGACCGTACAGAAACGATGAACGCCACGGCGCCATCGTGGAACACGGGCAGGGCGATGGTGGTGTCGCCCAGGTGAGAGCCGCCGGAGTAGGGGTCGTTATTGATGAACAGATCGCCGTCGTTCACGTCTCCGGGGAACGCATCGAGGACGGCCCTCACCGAATGCTTTATCGCAGCCATCAGCACCGGCGAGCCGAGGCCCTGGGCAATGGCGCGGCTCTGTGGGTCCAGGATGGCCGTGGAGAAGTCGCGGCACTCGTTGGCGATGGGCGATCGGCTGGTGCGCTCCATGGAGACGGTCATCTCCAGCGCCGCTGTGTCCAGCGCGTTGCGGATAATCTCTCTGGTGATGGTGTCCATTGCCACGGTTCCACCTCCCTGGCTGCTGCAATCCCTACGATACCATACGAAACGAGGCGCCAAAGCACTATGGCGGGGGTGGGTGCCCCGCCCCTGTACAAGCCATCTTGCATGGGCGTCAGATCTGCGCGTTGATTTCCTGCCTCCACCTGATGACGCGGCGTTCGGCAAAGAGCACGGCCCAGTTGAACACGAAGCCAATGACTCCGAAGACGACGATGATGAAGTAGACCTCCGTGGTGGCCAGCGTCTGCTGCGCCCGGGCCATCGAAAAGCCGAGGCCATCCTGCGCCCCGACCAGCTCCACGGCCACCAGCAAGATCAGAGAGATGGCCGCGGCGTAGCGGGCGCCCGTGAAGGCGTAGGGGAGCATGGAGTAGAACACGACCTTGGTGAGAATGTCCCTCTGGCCCCGGCCGTAGACCTTCATCACCCGGATGAACAGCGGGTCCACGTTCCGCACGCCGGCGTGGGTGTTGATGTAGATGGAGAAGAAGCAGGCATACCCAATGATGGCGACCTTGGCCATCTCTCCAAAGCCGAACCAGATGATGGCGATGGGAATGAGGGCCAGGGCTGGAATGGGGCGCAACAGCTCAATGAACGAGCCGACGGTGTCGTCCGCGGCTTTCCACCAAGCGGCGATCATGCCCATCGGGACGGCAACGGCGATGGCGGCGAAGTAGCCGATCAATGCCCGCCGGATGCTCACCAACCCATGCTGCCACAGCGGGTCCTGCGTTGGAGAGTCTATGGTGAGGGCGTGCCATCCGGCAGTCAACACCGAGCTGTGGGGAATGTCGAAGTTGAAGCCTATTGGCCTGGGGACGATGTAGCTCGTGTCCTTGACCACAGCCACAATCTGCCATACAGCCAGCAGTACGGCGATGGTGAAGAAGGTCCGGAATAGGCGGGAATGGTAGAGGGCGAGGACCACGCCGATTCCAAGAACAGCGCCGAAGGAGGCGCGAGTATTTGTCGGTGCGCTCATAAAAGGCTACGCTTCTTCATACATTGAGGGCTTTCACAGCCTCGTCCCGCACCAGGTTCCAGAGCTCCGTCTCCAACTCGGCGAACCGCGCCGCCGCTTCTACGCTGCGGATGCTTCTGGGTCTGGGAACGTCGATGTCAACGATGGCCTTGACCACGCCTGGACGAGCTGTGAGCACCACCACGCGGTCCGCCAAGAGGACGGCCTCATCGATGCTGTGGGTCACGAAGAGCACGGTTTTCCTGTCGCGCTCCCAGATCCGCAGTAGCTCCTCCTGAAGCAGAGAGCGAGTCTGCGCGTCTAGGGCGCCGAACGGCTCGTCCATCAGCAGCACTTCCGGATCGATGGCCAAGGCCCTGGCCAATCCGACGCGCTGCTGCATGCCTCCCGAAAGCTGGTGGGGATAGACTCGTTCGAACCCCGTCAGGTTGAGCATGTCTATATGCTGCTGGGCAATGCGCTCGGCCTCTCCCTTTGGTGTGCCGATGGCTTCCAGGCCCAGGGTGATGTTGCGCATCACGGAGAACCAGGGCAACAGGGCGGCCTGCTGGAACACATAGCCGATGTGCTTTTTCCTGCCGCCATCGGCCGTGCGGTGGAGCTTGATCTCCCCGCCGGCAGGGGTGAGCAGGTCGGCCAGCACGGAGAGCATGGTGGTCTTGCCGCAGCCGCTTGGCCCCAGGATGACCACGAACTCCTGTTGCTCCACGGTCAGGCTGACGTCCTTCAGGGCGACGAGGTCACCGAACTTGACGCTCAGATTCGTTATTTCGATAGCGGTGGACATGCTTGCCGGTCTCCGAAAACGCTCACCGTTCAGCCCTCAAGCCCTCGAAAGGCGCTCGAAGGCTGAACGGTTTCTCATAGGCGTTGCAGTGGCTGGGCAACCACCGTTTGGGCGAGCGGCGCGTCGGCCATGGCGCCAGAGCCTACGGGTTGACGATCTCCAGGTTGCGCACGAAACGCATGTCGAACAGGTCTTCGTCCGGAAGCGGAGGCGTCGTCAGACTTCCTGCTTGGTTCAGCAGTTCCTGCGTTCGCAGCAACTGTCCCGTCGGGAACCGGCCGTTGAGGCTGCCCGGGGCAAGAAGGGCCTTGTTGATGAGTTCCACGTCCGTGTTGGTATACTCGGCAATGATCTCCCTCACCCGCGGGCGGTTCTCTTCCTTCCAACCCCAGTACTGAGCGTTGATGGTGGCCGTGACGAATCGCTTCAACTCCTCGGACTTGTCGGCGATGGTCTGTTCCAGCGCCAGACCCGGGGACGCTAGCACGATGTCGTCCATGCCAAGGGCGTCCTCGAATGTCCAGACGACGTTGAGGGGCTCGCCGAACTCCTCCATGCTGGCCTCGTTGCCGAGACTGAAGAAGGGCTCAATGAAGATGCCAACGTCAGCGCGCCCGGTCACGAGGCCTGGGTAGGCTTCCTGGAACGGCAGCCCCACGAGATCCACGTCGTCGAGCAGCTCATTCCTGTCCAGGTAGGTGTGGGCCACCGTCCAAGCGAACGACCCCTCGGCGTACATGTTCACGGTCCTGCCGCTGACGTCGGCCAACGATGAGATGCCGGACTCGGACCCAGGTAGGGAGGCGTACCAGTTGTTGTAGCCTTCCCTGGTGTTGTGGCCCGCCATGATCAGCTTAACCGGCTGACCCTGGGGCCTTCCCAGCATCGGCGTGGTTATGGCGCCCAGGATGGCGTCTACTTCCCCGGCCAGAAGCACTGTGTTTAGGTCGCCAAAGCCGCCCACAAAGATGAACTCGACGTCGAGACCCTCGCGGTCGTAGAAGCCTTCGGCTTGAGCCACGAAGGGGCCCCACTCCGTGCTCACGAAGGAGAGCAGGCCGTATTTCATGGACAGCCGCTCCTTGGTGGGCGTGGGCTGCGGTCCGGACGGCTCCGTGGGAACCGGCGTGGCGGTGGGGTCGCTGCAAGCCGCCACCAGGAACACGGCAACCAATCCCAGAATCAGTGATGCGAGCCTCTTGTGCTTCATGGATACCTCACGTTGCTGTGGATTTTGACGCGGAGCGCGTTGCCAGAGAAACTGTTGGGTACACAGTACCACAACCGCCCACACCGCAACGTTGGATGGCAGATGCGCTGGCGCTCCGCCCCTGGCGCGGGCAGAAATCGCCGGATGGTGGGCTAGGAGAGGCGAAAGTTGTTACCGCCGCCGGTGGGAGCGACCTCCGTGACCCCGCTGCGAAGGCGCCGGCGGAGCGCCGCCGTGGCTTCGCGGTCCACTCCCAGCGCGTCCTCATCGAGGACGACGCCGTAGTCCCGGAAGGCGCTCTCCGGCGATACGTATTCGTCCAAGACGTCCTCTAGAACGAGGCCAGGGTCTCTTTCAAGGGGATTCCCCCAACCGCCGCCGCCGCCCCGTTCGGTGTTAATGCCGTCCCCGTTGCCCAGGTATTGCTCTCCCGGCTGTCCCGCCGGCAGGGCCCTGTCTGGTCCGTCAGCGTAGAGGAACGAAAGCTTGTTGGGCGCTCCTGGACGGCCGCCACAGAGGCCGGGCGTGGGGTTGGCCCCGCCTAGGACAAGGGCGTTTCCCCTGGTGGTGTGGCCAACGGACCGCACGATGGTGCGTATGCCGCAGCCCCCTCGCCACCGGCCCGGGCCAGCGGAGTCCTGGATGAACTCCCTGGACTCCACGTGGGCCGGGTACTGAAACTCGAACATTTCAGGGGTGGTGAAGGGCATGCCGCCCCTGATGTTCGAGCCGCCGCCCCAGCCGTCGAGCCCGTGCGTGCCCCCAGGCCCGCCGTGCAGAGCGATGAAGTTCATGGCCTGATACGGTTTACCGTCCCGCGGGTCTGATCCCGTCAGGGTGTAGAAGACCCGCGTATCCCAGGGAGAGCCGACTGCCTCCGGAATGATCTGGGCCAAAGCGAGGGTCACAGCCTGAGCGACCTCGGCGCCGGGGTGCAGTGTGCAGACCCCCGTGGGAGCGCCGTCGCGAGGGTTGACGACGCTGCCCTTCGGCAGGATGAGGTTCACCACCCGGAAGAGGCCATCGTTCTTGGGCACCGACTCGTCGAGGGCGCTGGACAGGGCTAGGAAGATGTAGCCCAGAGTATTCCCCAGTCCGCTGTTGGCGAAGCCTGGGGTCTCCCCGTCCGTCTCGCTGAAGTCGATAGTGAGATGGCCGTCATCCACGGTCATACGCGCGTGGATCTTGATGTCGCGGGCGTCGTAGCCGTCGGAGTCCATGTAGGCGGCGCCCTCGTAGACACCGTCGGGCCATCGCTGAACATCCGCTCTGAACAGGCGCTCGGCATAATCCATCGAGTATTCAACGGCTTCAACCACGGCACCTGCCCCGTATCGGCCAATGAGGCTGGCGACGCGGGCTTCTCCCACCCGGCAGGCGGCGAGCATGGCGTTCGTGTCCCCAACGGTCCAGTTCTTGAACCGGCAATTCCGCAGGAGCCATTCCATACGGTCGGGCAGGGGCTGGCCGTTTGCGTGCAGCCTGAGGGGCGGATACCGCAGGCCCTCCTCCATGATGTCGGTGGCCTCGAGGTAGATCCCGCTGATGCCCGCTCCGCCACCCGTGGCGTCGGAGAGGTGGGCGCGCGCCCCGATGAGAAACAACAGTTCGCCGTCATGGAATACCGGCGTGGCCAGCGTGGTGTCGCCGAGATGGGAGCCGCCGCTATACGGGTCGTTGTTGATGAAGACGTCGCCGGGGTGAAGGTCGCCGGGGTACGCCTCAAGTATGGCCTGCACCGTGTACTTGGTGGCGGCCATGAGCGTTGGGGCGCCCAGGCCCTGGGTGACGAGCTGCCCGCGGCTGTCCAGGACCACCGTGGCGAAGTCGCGGCATTCATTCACCGTGGGGGAACGGCTGGTCCGTTCGATGGCCAGCGTCATCTCCGTGGCGATGGTCGTCAGGGCGTTGCGGATGATTTCGAGCGTTATCGCGTCTGAGCCCAAAGGAGCACCCTTCCTTGCGCCTAGCTTCCGTTCTTGCCGTTGTGAGCCTCATACCAGGAGTTGCGGAGGACGCGTCCCGGCCGGGCGGCGGTCTGCTCTCCGTTCTCGGCGATGACCTGGCCGTTGACGATGGTGCAGTGCACACCCGTTGCGCGTTGGATCATGCGCGTGGCGCCGCCGGGATAGTCGTTGGCGTACTCGGGCTCCAGGGCGCCGACGGTGTCGGGGTCGAAGAGGGTCAGGTCGGCGAACCAGCCCGGCCGGATGAGTCCCCGGTCCTTGAGTCCGAAGATGTTGGCCACCATGAAGGACAGCTTGTTGACCGCGGCCTCCAGGGTCATGAGCTTCCGCTTCCGCACCCACTCGGCGAGGAGGAAGGTGCAGTAACCAAAGGATGCGTCGAAGGCCACGTGCGCCCCGGCATCCGACACGCCAATGAGGACGTAGGGGCTGCGAAGAATTTCGCCCACCGCCGCGTCGTCTCCGTGGCTGACGTTGCGCTGGAACTGGGTCTCGAACTCCTCCTCCAGGACGAGGTCCAGGAAGGCGTCCAGCGCGTCCTTGCCCTGCTCGCGGGCCATCTCCGCCACGGTCTTGCCCTTGAGGTGTTGGTTCTTGGGCAGAACCGGGCCGATGATGTCGAAGAGATCGAACCAGGTGGGAGCGTTGGGGTCCCAGGGGATCTCATTGAAGGCATCCCGCAGCTTGTCCCGGCCCTCCGTCGTGGAGAACGCCTCGATGCGCTGCTCCACGGGCTGACGCATGAGCTCGCGCCAGGTGGGGGACTCGTCGAAGGACTGGGCGTTGCGCATGGTGAAACGCCGCACAAGGGGGTTGGCGTTGGTCAGTCCGAAGGGGCGTATCCCGGTGGCGAAGACCTCCTCCAACTTGTCCAGCTGCTCGCGCCACTGGGTGGGGGCGCTCCACCTGTGCAGGACGACCTGCCACAGGACCGGCCTGTTGGAGGCCTGGGCAATCCGGCCGTACCAGTCGATGTCCTCGATGGTGGGATTGCCGCGGATGGCCTCAATGACGCCGGTGTTGAATTCCCCGACCGTTCCCGCCAGGGCAAAGACCTCTTCGTCGGTGGCCAGCCGGCTGGCCACGGGCCTGCCGTCCAGCCGCATGTGGCGGGGGTTCTGGTTGGTGGTGAAACCGATTGCGCCGGAGCGGAAGGCGTCGCGCACCACGTCTTGCATGGCGGCGATCTCCTCGGGCGTGGCCTGGCGCTCGGAGGAGTCTTCGCCCATGACGTACTGGCGCACGGCGCAGTGGCCCACGTGGGACGCCACGTTGACGCCCAGGTTCTTGTCCAGGTTGTCCAGGTAGTCGCCAACGCTGCCCCACTTCCAGTCCACGGCGGATTCCAGGACCTCGCGGGGAATCGCTTCCACACGGGACAGGCTGCTCACCAGGGCCGGCCGGTCCTCCGGCTTGCAGGGCATCAGGCTGAGGCCGCAGTTGCCGGTGATGACGCTGGTGACTCCGTGGAAGGGGGACGACGTGGCGAGGGGGTCCCAGAGAAGTTGCGCGTCCATGTGCGTGTGGTGGTCAATGAAGCCAGGCGACAGGACCAAGCCGCCAGCATTGATCACCCGCTTCGCCCCGTTCCGCACCCGGCCCACCTCGGCGATACGGCCGTCCTGAACGGCCACGTCGCCGGAAAAGGCGGGCAAGCCCGAGCCGTCTATCACCTTTGCGTCCTGAATCACCAGGTCGTATTCCATCACCGCCTCCTTTGCTCCCTGTCCAACAGGGGCATTCCCGTTCTGCAAGAGCACTTCACATCAGCGATTCCCTATTCTACTCTCGTTTGCCATAGGCGCGCTCCGCCCCCGCCGGCGTGAGCAAGCCGTCCTCTATGTCATCCCGCACCAGGGATGACTCGCGGAGGCCGGGATCCCCGTAGCCGCCGCCACCGCCGTACACAACGCTGAGACGCTCGCCGCCGCTCATCATAACTCGGTGGGCGACTTCGCCGGCGCCCAGGACGCGTTCCTCCGGGGCACCCGCCTCGATGACGATGGCGTTCCCCGCGCCAGGCTTGCCTCCGTTGGCGCCGGACGCCGCGTTGATGCTTCCTTCGCCAAAGGCCGACAGGAGCAACCGATAGGAGGGCAACCGGAAGACCTGCCTGAGGGCCGGCCCGCCGCGCTGCCTGCCCGCGCCGCAGGAGTCGGCGACAAACTCGCGTGACTCCACGGACAGTCCAACCTGGCTCTCCAAGATTTCGACGGAGGGCGCTTCCGCTCTGAGGAGGGCGGGCGATGGATGGCCGTCGGCGGAGAGGCCTGCGGCCTGCCAGCCCAGGATCGGATTGATGGCGTAGGCATTGCCGCGCTTTCCCTCCACGCCCCCCAGCACAACGTACGGGTCCACGGGAAAGCTTTGTTGGACCAGGCCGGGCGCCGCCTTGTTAACGGCATCAGCAACTGCCTCGGCGATGCGGAGGCCCGTATACCACGTGCACAGGCTGGTGCAGGCGGGGTCGGCGGGGTTCACGATGCTGCCCTCCGGCAGGGTGCAGCGGACGCGTTGGAGGATGCCCTCGTTGAGGGCTGCGCCCTCCGGCAGCAGCGACAGTAGGGGAAGCAGCGCAAAGGATGCCGTGTTGGCCTCCGGGCTGTTGAAGGGACCGGTTACCTTGGGACTGGCGCCGGTGAAGTCCAGATGGACGCCCTCTGGCCCGGCTTCCAGCGTTACCGCGATTTCCACGTTCTCCGCCCTGTTGTAGTCGGAGTCCAGCCGGGCCGAACCCCGATAGCTTCCGAGAGGGATGGATTCAAGGGCCGCCCGCATGGCCCGGCCGCTTCGCTCGATGGCGAGGCTGGACGCCGCTTCGAGAAGCGCCGGGCCGCGCTGCTCGGCGAGCGCTTGAAGGCGCGCCCTGCCGTGACGGGTAGCGGCGATGATGGCCTTGATATCGCTCTCGTAGATGCGGGGAGTTCTGCTGTTGGCGGTGAGCCGCCGCAGGACGTCGGGAAAGACGACACCATCCCGAGCGACCTGAACGCCGGGAATGATGTCGCCCTCCTGATAGACCTCCCATGCCAGGGGGTAGACGCCGCTCAGCCCTGCGCCCCCAACGTCGGTGAACCGGGCGCGCCCCACGGCCGCCCAGCGCGGCGCCTCACTCTCGCACACCAACGTGGCGAAGGTTATGTCCGGAAGCGCGCCGCCCCCCTTGTAGGGGTCGTTAATCAGGACGGTGTCGCCGTCGTTGAGGCCGCCGGAAGCGAAGACGGCCAGCCCTTCAAGCGTCTGTGTTTTGAGTGGGACAAGGTGGGCGGGGTGGTGAACGTCGGCGGCAACCAGGCGTCCGCCGTTCGTCAAGTCGACCAGGCCCATGGCGAAGTCCGCGAAGCCTGATCGCGCCGCCGATTCCGCGCCGCGCCGGTAGACGGCCGTCATCTCGGCGGTTACGGCCCGGAGGCGGTTGGCGAGTATTTGCAGGGAGATGGGGTCTGCCATGCGCTAGCTTCCCCGCCCGGCCTTGTGAGACGTTTCAATGATGACGCTGCTGTAGCGGTCAACGTATGCTCTTTGGCCGGGATAGACGACGATAGTTGTGGTGGGGTACTCGGCAATGCAGGGGCCGGCCAACTCGTTACCCGGCCGGAGCGACGGGCCGTCGTAGATCGGCAGGTCAGAAAAGCCTTGCTGGGCATCGAGACACACGGGCCGGGGTCCCTTGAGGGCCGCCGACGCATCGGGTCCGGCGAGGGGGCGCTCGGGGAGACCGGGTTTCTCGACGAGTCCCACGACGTCAACCTGGAGATTGACAACCTCCACGCCGGAGGCCAGGTCCCTGTAGGCGTAGAGCTGCTCGTGGAGGGTGTGGAAATCCTCCACCGCCTGTTCGAGGTCGGCGGCCGTAAGGCCGGAGTCCCGCGGAGTCAGGGGGACGGTGATCTCGTGGACCTCGCCGTGGTATCGGAGGTCGGCAAAGCGGTCAACGCGCACGCCCAGCAGGTTCTCCTGGGGCAGCATGGCGTGGGCGGCTGCCGCCATTTCATCGAGGAGCCGGCCCATTTCCACCGGGTCTATACCGGACAGCGCGCCCTGGAAGGTCCTGACCTCGGTGAACTTGAGGTCGGCCATCAAGTCGCCAAAGCCGCAGAAGACGGGGGCGATCTCCGGTACGGTCACCGTGGGGATGCCGAGGTCCTCGGCCTGAAGACCCGCATGAATGGCGGCGGCGCCACCGAACGCCATGAGCGAGAAGTCCCGCGGGTCGTAGCCCCGCTGCACGGAAACCACTCGGATCCCGTCCGACATGTTGGCGTTGACGATGCGGAAGATGGCGTGGGCGGCTTCAGTTACGCTCATGCCCAGCGGGTCCCCCACGTACTCTCTGATGGCCCGTTCCGCCAGCGAAGGGTCCACGGAGAACTCGCCGGCGGCGAAGTTGTCTGGATTCAGCAGGCCCAGGACCAAGTTGGCGTCGGTCACCGTCGGCTCGACGCCGCCCCGGCCGTAGCAGGCAGGGCCGGGATTCGAGGAGGCGCTGCGCGGGCCAACCCGGAGCGCTCCCGCCTTGTCCACCCACCCAATGCTGCCCCCGCCGGCGCCGATGGAGTAGATCTCGATTCGGGGAACGGCAACGCGATACCGCTCCTCCCAGGTGTCGGTGGTCATGGTGGGCTTGGCCCGGTGAATCAGGCAGACGTCGTAACTTGTGCCGCCCATGTCCGCGGTGATGATGTTGGGTTGGTCCATGCGCTCGGACAGGCTCAGCGCCCCGGTAACACCCGCTGCCGGCCCTGAATGGAGGTAGTACACGGAGCGGCGGCGGGCATCTTCCACTGTGGCAACGCCGCCACTGGACTTCATGAGATAGAGATTGCGGCGGTAGCCCATCTCCGAGAGGCGGTCCCGCAGCGCGCCGAGGTAGCGTGACAGCCTGGGGCCGATGTAGCCGTTGACAGCCGTCGTGGAGACGCGTTCGAAGTCGCGTATCTGGGCCAGAACCTCGGAGGATAGGGATATGTAACAGTCAGGGAACTCCTGTTGGATCAGGCGCTTGACCGCCTGCTCGTGGGAGTCATTGAGGAATGAAAAGAGGAAGCACACGCCGATGGACTCCACGCCCTGGTCCCTGAGGCGCCGGATGGCTTGAACGGCTTCCTCCTCGTCCAACGGGGTGATTTCCTCTCCCAGGTAGTTGAGGCGCTCCGTAACGCCCAACCTTCGCCTCCGGGGCACGATGGGGAAGGGCGGCTCCAGCTTGACGTTGAACATGCTCTCTTTGATGCCGCGGCGGATCTCGATCTCGTCGCGGAAGCCCTTGGTCAGCAGCAAGCCCAGGTTGGCGCCCACGTGTTGGATCATGGCGTTGGTTGCCACCGTCGTGCCGAGCACGATGACCTCGGTGTCCGCCAGAAAGCGTTGCAGTGGTAGCTGGAAATTGTCCGCGGCCTTCGTCAGGGCGGTTAGGACCGCCCTGCTTTCGTCTCCGGGGGTCGAGAGGGTCTTGGTGGTGTACAGATCCTGACCCTCGGCAGCCACAACCAAATCGGTGAAGGTGCCGCCGACGTCAACGCCGACTCTGAATTGCATAGGTCTGCCTTTGAACCAGGTTGATGGGGGGACGAGGCGGCCCCGGGGGCGCCTACGGGTCGAAGTGGAAGATACGGGCCGTGTTCAGCGCGGCAATCTTCGCCTTCTCATCCTCCGGAACATCCTTCAGTATCTCATCCACGATCTGCCGCGAGCGGGGGAACGTGGACTCGGCGTGGGGATAGTCAGACCCCCAGCACAAGTTGTCCACCCCGATGTACTCCCGCATCCTCATGCCGATGGCGTCTTCCTGGAAGCTGATGAAGCAGTTACGGCGCCAGAAGTCGCTGGGAACGGCGCCGTCCTGGAACTGATAGCCCTTCCTGCCGGAGGGGCGCTCCCGGTAGTAGTAGTCCATGCGCTCGATGAAGAAGGGCGCCCAGGCCACCTCGAACTCCACGGACCCTGCGCGAATCTTCGGGAACCGTTCGAACACGCCGGCGAACATCATGGCGCTCAATCCCCGGCGCATACCGATTTCCTTGTTGACCATGGACACCGGGTCCATGTTGATGCCCACCACGTCCACGGGCGACTTGGAGCGGGCGCATCCGGTGTGGAAGTTGATGCTCATGTCCAGGTCTTGGAACGCAGCCCACAGGGGATCGTACATCGGGTCGCTGAGGGGGACATCCAAGGGCAGCGCTGCAATCATGGCGCCCACCATGCCGAGGTTGGCGCAGCGCTGGAGCTCGGCGACACCTTCCTGAACATCGTCTATGTTGACCAGCGCTATGGCCTTGAGGCGCTTGGGATGAGCACCGGCGAACTCCGCTACGTAGTCGTTGTAGCCGCGCATGCACGCCGTCACGAGGTCGCTGTCCGGCACGGCAAAGAGGGACAGGGCAACGGACGGGTAGAGCACTCCGCCTTCCACGCCGTCCACGTCCATGTCGGATACCTGAGCGTCGGGGTCGAGGCCGCGGAGATGAGGGCTGTCGTACTTGCCGACAAGCTCGATCTTGTTGGGGTCGTCAAAGCGGAGACCGGGCTGTACGTTGGACATGACGCCCAACCGGTGCTTGTCGTCCACGATCCACTCGTCGAACTCCTCCCCGACCTTGAGCACAGGCGCCCGGTCTTGGAACTTGGGATCCACCCGCCCTTTCCACAGGTCAGCGGGCTCGGTGATGTGGTTGTCGGATGAAATCAGCCGATACTCGTTCACTGCCCTTCCTCCCTTTTGTCCCTGCCTTCTGAACCTAGCATCGCGTTGACGAACGTTGACAACGCCGCGGGGCGACCATTGCGTTTTGTAAGGCATAGCGGGACGACTGTCAAGGGACGACCACTGCATGTCGTCCTTGTATGGGGCGATGAGCTACGATAATCGCAATGCACCCGTCGACGACGTGGCGGAGGCAGCTAGCCCGTTGGGCTGTCTGGGCGCGAGGCCCCTGCCGCCGCCGGCTTCCGGGGTCCGGCCAAGGCCGCGTTGATCGTTTCCTCGGGCAGGCCGTAGACGTCCCTGGCGGCTTCCGGGGTGACGTAGCCATCCATGATGTCCTGGGCCACCCGGTCATGGTCGCGTTCTTTTGGATTCCCGACGCCGCCCCCGCTGCCGGTGTACATGCGAAGAATATCGCCTTCGTTGAGCGGAACGTTGGATACGAGTTGAGAAAACCTCTGGGCGTTTTCCTGGCCGGGGTTGATCATGAGGTGGCCCACGGCGCCGTTGCCTCCGCCGGCCATGCCCCGGGGCTGCACTCGGTATCTTCCGCCCCCTCCCGAAAACCGGCTCTCGCTGAGGATGAGGTAGTCGCGGACGTACCCGGCCCCGCCGCGGAACTTCCCGGCGCCCCCGGAGTCCTGTACGACGCTGAAGCGCTGCAGGCGGACGGGGAACTCGGACTCCACCACCTCGACGCAGGTGATCTTGGGGCCGGAGCCCCCGTGACCGCAGCCCGTCCAGCCGTCGCCGCCGCCGTAGGCCCCGCTGCCGCCCGGCATAAGCTCATAGTGCACAATGGGGCGTCCCGTGGGTCCGTAGCTGCCCAGCGTAAACAGTCCTCCGGAGCCGTGGTTCGCCCGGGGCGGCCGCCCCGATGCGTCCGAGAGAGCGGCTATGACCATGTCTTCTATGGCGGGCAGGATGCTGGAGTAGAAACCCAACGGCGCGGGGTAAATGGGGTCGACTACGGTTCCGGGCCGGAATTTGTAGTCGATCACCTTGGTGACGCCGTGATTGTTGGCGGGAGGGGACTCCATCATGGCAACGATGGCGTAGAGGCAGCTCCCCCGGATGATGGGGGGCCGGATGTTCAGCGGGCCGCGGTTCTGCACTGCGGACTCGGAGAAATCCAGCAGGAGGTTGGAGCCTTCCTTGGTAATCTTCACGCGCAGGCGCACCGGTGTATCCAGGTCCACCAAGTCGTTGTCGAGGTAGGAATCGGCCTCGTAGATGCCGTCCTTCCACTTGGAGATCTCCGCCCGCAGGTGCTGCTCGGTCTTCCGCCCGACCTCCTCGAACACCTCCAAGACCGTATCCCTGCCGTAGCGGTCCATCAGCTCAGTCAGTCTGCGGGCGCCGACGCTCCACATGGGGCCGGCCTGGGAGTTGTAATCGCCGAGGAGCAGTTCGGGGGTGCGGGTGTTGGCCCAGATGAGGTTCTCGGTCTCCTTGATCACCTTGTGGCGGCTCATGTACTTGACGGGGGGCACCTGCATGCCCTCGCCGAAGAGGTCGCGGGCGTTGGCGGCGCGGCTTCCCGGCGAAAGGCCGCCGATGTCGCCCTTGTGAGTGATGCCGATGCCGAACGCCACGAGGTCATCGTGGTGGAAGATGGGGACGATGGCGGCGCTATCGAGGGAGTGGGCGCAGCCGGACTCGTAGGGGTGATTGACGAAGAAGCAATCTCCGTCCTCGATCTCGTCGTAGGAGTAGTACTTCAGCAGGCCCTGGATGCAATCGGGGTAGGAGCCCATGTGGATGGGGATGCCGGCGAACTGGGCGACCACGCGTCCCTCTCTGTCGACGAGGCCGCAGGAAAGGTCGTGGGTCTCGCGGATGAGGGTGGAGTAGCCGGTGCGGAAGGTGTCGATCTGCATCTCCCGGACGATGCCGTCAAGGCGGGAGCGGATGACTTCGAATAGGATAGGGTCGACGGGCATGGATCCTCCTCGCTGGCCTGCGCTCTAGGCGGAAGGCGAGCTTGATGCGGCCGCTTTCTTCTGAGGGCCGGCGAGGGCCTCTTGTATCCTGTCCTCGGAGAGTCCGTACACTTCCCGCGCCGCCGCGGGCGTCACGTACCCGTCCATGATGTCGCCCATAACCCGGTCCGGGTCCCGCTCCTTGGGGTCTCCGACGCCGCCACCGCTGCCGGTCTTCATCCGGACCACCCCCCCCTTGCCCAGGGGGATGTTGGACACGAGCTGCGAGTACCGTTGCTCGTCCTCGAGGCCGGGGTTGGTGGTGACAAGCCCCAGGGAGCCGTCGCCTCCGCCCGCCAATCCCTTCGGGGCAACGCGATAGCGGATACCGCCGCCTGAAAAGCGGCTCTCGCTGAGGAGCAGGTATTCCCGCTGATAGGCGCAGCCTCCCCGAAACGTTCCTGGGCCTGAGGAGTCGGGCACGAGGCTAAACTGTTGCATCAGCACGGGGAACTCGGTCTCCACGATTTCGACGCAGGTGATTTTGGGGCCGGAGTGGCCGTGGCCGCAGCCGGTCCAGCCGTCGCCGCCGCCGTAGGCGCCGGTCCCCCCCGGCATCAGCTCGTAGTGGACGATGGGCCGGCCCGTGGGCCCGTAGCTGCCCATCGTGAAGAGACCCCCGACGCCGTGGTTGGCGCGAGGGGGACGTCCCGAAGCCTTGGAAAGGGCAACGATGACCATGTCCGTGACGACGGGGAGAACGCTGGAGTAGAAGCTCACCGGCGCCGGATAGATGGGGTCGAGCACGCTTCCCTGCCGGAATTTGTAATCGATGACGCGGGTGACGCCGTGGTTGTTCGGAGGAGGATCCTCCATCATGGCGACGATCGCGTACAGGCAGGTCCCTCGGATGATGGGCGGGCGGACGTTGAGGGGTCCCCGGTTCTGGTCCGCCGTCTCCGAGAAGTCCAGGAGCAGGTCAGAGCCTTTCTTGGTGATCTTGACGTGCAGTCGCACGGGCGTATCCAGGTCCACCAAGTCGTTGTCCAGGAAGGCTTCAGCCTCGTAGACGCCGTCCTTCCACTTGGAGATTTCGGCCCGCAGATGCCGTTCCGTCTGCCTGCCGACCTCTTCAAAGACCTCCAGCACCGCGTCCTTGCCGTGCTTGTCCATAATCTCGGTCACGCGCCGAGCGCCAACGCTCCACATTGGGCCGGCTTGGGCGTTGTAATCGCCGAGGAGAAGTTCAGGCGTGCGGCTGTTGGCCCAGATGAGATTCTCGGTCTCCTTGATCACCTTGTGGCGGCTCATGTACTTGACGGGGGGGACCTGCATGCCCTCGCCGAAGAGGTCGCGGGCGTTGGCGGCCCTACTTCCCGGCGAAAGGCCGCCGATGTCGCCTTTATGCGTGATGCCGATGCCGAAGGCGACTAGGTCGCCCTGATAGTGGATTGGCACAATGGCGGCGCTATCGAGGGAGTGGGCGCAGCCGGACTCGTAGGGGTGGTTGACGAAGAAGCAGTCCCCCTCTTCGATCTCGTTCTCGGGGTAGTACCGATAGAGTCCCTTGATGCATTCCGGATAGGAGCCGAGGTGGATGGGAATGCCGGCGAACTGAGCGACGACGCGTCCGCTCTTGTCGACGAGGCCACAGGAAAGGTCGTGGGTCTCGCGGATGAGGGTGGAGTAGCCGGTGCGGAAGGTGTCGATCTGCATTTCCCGGACGATGCCGTCCAACCGGGAGCGAATGACCTCGAAGATGATGGGATCAACAGGCATAAGGCCTCCTGTCCGCCAAGCGTCCCTACAGCGCCATTCCGTCTTGTCCGCAGGTTACACAATGCAACTTGGGAAATCCACTTTGGCCCCGGCTCAGGCGTGAATCAGGTTGCGGGCGAGGCCGCCCCGCTGGTAGAATGGGATGCTTGCGTGGGGCTGTAGCTCATCTGGGAGAGCGCCTCAATGGCATTGAGGAGGCAGAGGGTTCGAGTCCCTCCAGCTCCACCACGCCGGGCAGAATCAAGAACCTTCGTGTTGTGGTTCACCTTGGGTCTGTGACCTTGGGTCGCTCTTGCCCCATCAGGCGAGAGTCCGCCGTGGGCTAACCAGCCGCTGTCCCATCCAATACCCTTGCGTTAGCGTTTTGATTGTTAAGTCTTGCCTACTCTTGAATCCGCTTATGGTACCCTTGCCAGACGACCCTACTCATCGCGTATCGAGGGAGGAACCACAGTGAACTGCCCACGTTGCGATGTCGCTCTGAACGAACAATCCCATATGGGGATTGAGGTTGACCATTGCCCCGAGTGCAGGGGTCTCTGGCTGGACTTCCATGAAATGGACCAGCTTGAGGACCATGCCATGGATGACGACGAGCGCAAAGGGATGATGGAGTACTCTCGCCGAGCGAGTGACATAGCTTGTCCCAAGTGCCATGAGGTCATGGAGACCTTCAACTACCGGGCTTACAACTTGCCCATTGACCACTGCAAGAACCAGCACGGCTATTGGCTGGACGAGGGCGAGGAGAAGAAGGTCCTGGAGCTGATGGGGCAGCGCGTCCAAGACCTGAAACGCTCGTCTTCCGCCGAGGAACAGTGGTCGAAATTCATGACGCGCGGCAAGCCCCGCTCGTTCCTATCGAAGGTCAAAGACCTGTTCAAGGGCTAATGCGGGAAGCCTCCCGCATAGCGGCTCCACCACCACTGACCGTCCCGCCAGTTCGACCCCCACCGGGGGCGCCTCAGTCACTCGGTGACTCTCTTCCACACCTTCCCCCGAGTACAGGGGCCGGGACTGCGACGCCGGCGGGGCCGGTTATCCGTCCCGCCGCTTCGGAGGTCCCGTTTGTACGTAAAGACGTGACTGCCAATGGAGGAGCGGCGCCAGCGGCGTAGCTAATCCGGCACACCCGGGCGTCACAGTTGCCACGCCTCCGGCACGGTCCGCGACGCCTTTGTCCACTTTCCAGCCGGCCCCCGAAGCGAGGCGTCCCGTAGCCGGGACGTAGCCGGGACGTAGGCGTCGCGTAGCCGGGATCTTGCGTCATGCCAGGAGTGGGCCGCCAGGCCACTGCTTGACCATCTGCTCTCCCGCCTTCCATATGCCCTATACCCTGCAACTCGCGGCAACCCTCCTCAACGAAGGTGTGGGTCGCCGGCCCACTGGTTGACGCTACCCTAGCACAAATGTCCTTATTTTGCAAGAGGGGGGTGGCGTCGGGGGGTTGGCCCTAGGGAGCCCTCCTGGACAGCATTGGCGATGCCATTGAGGGGGCAGAGGGTTCGAATCCCTCCGGTTCCAAGGAACCGGTTGAGATAGGCATCGCTTTTATACCAAGCGATGTGATGCCTGCCCTTCCACCTACTGGAATAGCAAAGGTGGTATCAGCCACGCTTCAGCCACCCATCAGTGCCCAATCCCGAATGTTGGCAGGCCCGCAGGGCAATTTCTCTAGCCACTCGTGCATCCTCCCCCGCGTCGTGGTGCCGGAAGACTATGCCAAAATCTCCCGGAACACTGGACAGACTCCATCCTCTGCGCACGTTGGCTCGGCGGATGCAGCCAAGCCGAGAGCCAGCACTTCGAGTTCCTCGATGAATTCTGCCCTCGTCGGTCGTTGTGGTCCTTGTCGGTTCGCAGCTAAGCAGCCATTCTAGGTGGCTGGTGTTTCGGATATTCTTCTGTGGCTTGCATCGGCGTAGCTGCTGGTCTATGATCGCCTTGATCGTGAAGACCGTATCTACGCAATATGACGTATCGGAAGTGGAGGGATTGGACCGATGAGCATACCTGAAGATCTTAAGGTGCCCTTCTCCTTTATTGGTGCCTTTGAGTCCGAAGCAGTTCTTGAACCCTACGGCAACAATGCACTTCTACTGTTCGCCGTAGGACTCTACTTGAGAGTCGAAGATCTGGCGAGCTTCGCGACCGACAGCTTAACAGACAGTCCCAACGATAAGAAGGCAGACATAATCTACATCAATGAAGCAGACGGAATCGCCTGCATCGCCCAGGGGATGACTGCAGTTGATTGGGGAAAAGCTGAAGCTCCCGCGAATAAGGCCAGTGACCTGAATACCGCCGCAGCTTGGCTCTTGCGACAACCGATAGACAAGATACCTGAGAAGATTCGTGGGCAGGCCAAACTATTGAGAGACGGTCTCTCCCAAGGAACGATAACAAAACTCATTTTTGCATACGCCCATAATGCCTTCGAATCAGTGAATGTTGGGCGTGAGTTACAAGCAACTCGAGAATTGGTCATTGGCCTCGAGATAACCCAGCAGTGCGACGTCGAAGTTGTCGAGCTTGGCCTAAGCACTATTGAGGCGCTGCATCTTACATCGCTTGGTTCCATGCAAGTCACGGACAAAATCCAATTCCCCGCTGACCAATATATTAGAGAGACAGGTGACGGATGGGTCGCATTCGTCATTTCCATCAACGGCGCTACTCTGTTTGACCTCTATGAGGCACATAAAAGTGCCTTGTTTAGTGCGAATCTGCGTGACTTTCTTGGCGCACGAAGAGCGACCAGGAATGTCAACAACACTATAAGGACTACGGCCGAGTCGGAATCCGGCGTCTTTTACATCTTCAACAACGGTATAACCATCGTCTGCAACAAAGCGGATTACGAGAAAGAAACTCTCAGCATTTGCGGCATTTCAATTGTCAACGGTGCCCAGACAACCGGTGCTATCCACGCTGCTGGACGGGAGCACGCCACCAACGCATCAGTTGTTGCAAGGGTAATTGTGGTTGAAGACCGTGCCATGATTCCAAGGATCGTTGCCGCGAACAATACGCAAAATGCGATTGTTGCATGGGATAGGAGAAGCAATGATCCTGTGCAGATAAGACTAGGCCAGCAATTCAGCGCCAAGGGAATCGAATACGTCCATCGAAGGGATAGTGCAAGGAAGGCTGCAAACTCGATCTTTGCTGACCAGGTTGGACAAATGCTCTGTGCATTCGGTGGCGATCTCCAGACCGCCATCAGGGCCAAGGCGGACATATTCGAAGTAGATGCAACCTACAACGAAGTCTTTCCTGCTACGCTCGGAATCGGCCACGTCTTTGGGATTCAGACATTGGGTTGGGCGTATGACAAAGTTAAGCAGGAACTGAAAACAAAGGCAACCGCTTGGTCCTTGACCGACTTGGAGCAAAGGCGGCTTAGGTTGCTGGAGTATCCCGCTTCGAAGCAATTCTTGATACGAGTGATGGGCGACCTCAGAGAGGAAGTCTCCGGGAGGAACGTACCCCACTCCCAAGACTTCGCACTTAGGGATGAAGCTATAACAGCCGATGGCACCACAGCCGTAGCGGCTTGGGTCAAGGTTATAAATGCAGTCTTGCCAACAATCGTCCAGAAGTTGCCAGCCGAGGATTACCAAGTCATACGTTCAAACGAGCACACAAAGGATGTCGTTGAGCGAGTACAGGGAATAGTCGCTGGTGCCTCAGTACTGCAGGAGAGTTTCGAGGACCTCAGAGGTGTTCTTAAGCCGACCTAAGGGGCGGTCGCCGGGTGAAGCTTCCTACGGCCAAAGTTCGGCCAATTGAAATGTTTGCTCCCGGCTTCGATGGAGCCGCTCAGTCACCTCGGAGGCGAAGAGTTGCCTGTCTCCGTCATCGGGGGGCGGGTCTACGTCTCAGGGCTTGACGCTCTTGAGGCTCGCAGCCGCCTCGATCAGCGCGCCGTCCACCCTGAAGTGGTCGTCTGACAGAAGGCTTCGCCGGTCCGCCGCCAGGATCATCTCGTCGAACACCTGCTGCCCACTTGGCGCCCTTGACGTTCTGCAGCCTGCTAGAAGAGGTTGACGAGGCGCCGGCGCAAGAAGGCATGCACGACGGAGAGCATGACCGCGCCTAAGAGTACGAAGAAGACCGTAGACAGGGCCCATCCCTCGATAGCAAGGCCGAGGACCGTCCCCGCGGCGGGCGCGTGCTCGGTATGGATCGCGACCATTATCAGGATGCTCAGGCCCACCGCCGCCACCGCCATCAAATCGCTCGTTAGGTGGGACTCGGCGACGAATCCTCCCATCGGGGTCAGGAGGAGGAGGGCGAACCCCGAGGCAACGATCACGGCGACGACATGCCCGCCTATCACCCGGCGGGGGGTCGATGCCCGGCTGTGCGGCATCACGAACACGATGAAGGCGCTGGATGCGATCGCGACAACGATGGCTGCCTGGGCTACGACGTCCATGACCAGTATGATAGCCAGCAGGGCCAGCGTGGCCAGCGCGCACTGGACGAGGTAGTTCTTCCAGTACCGGCGAAGCTGGCTGTCGATTTGCGACTCTTCGTCCATTAGGTTCCGCACCGACCACCGTATTCTTGGTGTGTCGGCCATGGGGTGAATGTATCTTCTCACCCCACCCCAGGGATGCGCTATAGGTCTGGCGCCCCATCTCTCTGCGATGACGCATCGTGAGAGATGCTTCGACTCCGCTGCGCTCCATCAGTTGCATGCCCAAGAACCAGCGGGAACAGCAGGTTGAAGTCCAACTCCTCGCACAAGACTCGCTCGCTCCTCACCAAGAACAACGCAATCGGCAGCGACGCCTCCCAGGCAGGACGGTCTGCGGCATCGGATTCTTCGCTCGCGGTGCCAACATGGCGACTGGTACAATGAGTGTGGGCAGGTCGCGTTGGCCGCAAGCAGAGCTATTCAGGGCGGCCTTGAGCAAATCAGCAACTCATAGGAGAGCTTAATGGCGGACATTGTGAAGCGGACGCTGGGACGCACGGGTTACGAGGTCACCGCGTTGGCCTACGGCGCGATGGAGTTCCGGGGCCCACCCCACGGTCGCCAAATTGACCCTGAGGAGGCCGGTCGTATCCTGAACGCGGTGCTGGACGGCGGCATCAATTTGATCGACACGTCCATCGACTACGGTGTGAGCGAAGAGCTCATCGGCCGACACATCTCCCACCGCCGGAACGAGTACTTTCTGGCGTCCAAGTGCGGCTGCTGGGCCACCGAGGGCGATGCGCCCTCGGATGCTTTGCTAACCGGCAGGCGCTTCCCCCACGTCTTCACCCGCGAGAATATCGTCAACGGCGTGGAGCAGAGCCTGCGCCGCATGAACACGGACCACCTCGACCTCGTGCAGTTCCACGGCAGCCCGGCGGTGTCTGAGTTGGAACGGCACGGCGCCTTGGAGACGCTGCTGGACCTGCAGCGCGAGGGCAAGGTCCGCTTCCTGGGCATGTCCGGCGCCCTGCCAAACCTGCCGGGCCACATCGACATGGGCGCGTTCGACGCCTTCCAGATCCCCTACTCGGCCGTTGAGCGCGAGCATGAAGACGCCATGGCGCAGGCGTGCGCGGGCGGCGCTGGAGTCATAGTGCGCGGCGGCGTCGCCAAGGGCGACCCCGCCGCCGGCGGGCACGGCGGCGACCGGTGGGCGCAGTGGGATGAGGCCAACCTGAACGAGCTGCTGGATGGCATGACCCGTACGCAGTTCATGCTCCGCTACACCATCTCCAATCCCAGCATGCACACCACAATCGTGGGTACAGCGAGCATGGAGCACCTTGCGGACAACCTGCGGACGGCGGAGTTCGGCCCCCTGCCGCCAGACGTGTACGCGGAGGCGCGGCGGCGGCTGTCCACGGCTACGCAGTCGTCGTAACGCAGGTGGCGGCGGAGTCTCTTCACGACGCGGGCTCCAGCCGTCCCCCCAAGCTCAATGTGCTACCCCGAGTGGGAGTACTTGATTGCGTCGGGTGGTTCGAGAGCCATCGAGCTAACCCCCAGGCGCTGCCAGCGTTTCCTGGAAGCAGCTAAACATACGATCCGTCATGCTCTGGGCCACGCTGCCCATCATCCGTTGGCCCACCCGCGCCACCGCCCCACCGACCTGCGCTTCCCCCTCAACGGTTACGAGCGTAACGTCTCCCTGCTCCGCCAGCGTCAACCGGGCCTCTCCGTTGGCGAACCCCAGCGGGCCGCTGGCTTCCAGAGTCATCCGGTAGGAAACGGGCTCCTCCAGGTCGTGGAGCGCGACCTTGGCGGTGTACTTGCTCCGAACAGGCCCCACCCGGATGTCCAACGTGGCCCGGTAGGAGTTGGGCCCAACGAGTTCCAGGCTGTCCACGCCAGGCAGGCAGCCGGTCAGCACCTGAGAGTCCATGAACTTGGCCCAAACCTCCACCGCGGGAGCGTTGAATGGATAACTTCCCGAGATTTTCATTCGCCCCCGATCCTTGCTGCTTTCGTTGCCTTGGGAGCCGCCCGTGGGATCGCGGATTCAGGGCAGGCTCCCGCCGTCCGCCATTATATCAGCCCCGCCGGCGAGTCCGTTGACGCAAAATCGGCCCAAAGCTATACTCGCCAAGCAATTCGCCCTCGACTTGCATCGTTGACCGAGTTGGACTCTCCCGCGAACAGCAGGCAATGCTGGAGGAGGTTGCAGAGTGAAAGTCCCAATAAAGCTCACCGTCAATCAAAGAGTCTTCGAGGTGGAAGCGGAGCCCCGGACGCTGCTGGTTGACCTGCTCCGCGATGAGTTGGACCTGACCGGCGTCAAGATTGGCTGCGACACCAGCCAATGCGGGGCCTGCGTTGTTCGCATGAACGGCGCGACGGTCAAGTCCTGCACCTGCCTAGCAGTCCAGGCCGACGGGGCCGACATCACCACCGTCGAGGGACTGGCCCAAGATGGAGCACTCCACCCAGTGCAGGAAGCCTTCTGGAACAGCCACGGGCTCCAGTGCGGCTTCTGCACCGCCGGCATGATGATGTCGGTGATCGAGCTGCTGGAGCGCAACCCCACCCCCACGGCTCAGGAAGTCCGCGACGGGTTGGAGGGCAATATCTGCCGCTGCACCGGTTATCAAAACATCGTCAAGGCTGCTCTGGCTGCATCCCAGGCCACGGGAGGATAGCGCTATGACTACCAGAATCTTCGGTTCAGGCATCCGCCGGCGGGAAGACCCCAGGCTGATTACCGGCCAGGCTACCTATACCCATGACATCAAGCTGACAGGGATGGTCCACGCCGCCATCCTCCGCAGCCCCCACGCTCACGCCCGCATCAACAGCATCGACGCGAGCGCTGCCCGGCAGGCTCCCGGCGTCGTGGCCGTCTACACCGGCGCAGACATCGCAGGGGTCCTCAACCCAATCCCCTGCGCCTGGGCCATACCCGATTCCGACCTCAAGGCCGTTCCCTATAACGCCCTCGCTCAAGACGTGGTGCGCTATGTTGGCGACGCCGTGGCCGTGGTCGTGGCGGAAGACCGCTACCAGGCCGAGGATGCCCTGGAGCTTATCGCCGTCGATTATTCTCCTCTGCAGGCCATTGTGAACCCGGAAGCCGCTATCCAGGACGGCGCGCCCCAGCTCCACGAGGACGCTCCCAACAACCAGGCTTTCCACTGGGTGGCCGCCGGCGGCGACACCGACGCAGCATTTGAGGCCGCCGACGTCGTGGTCTCCGACACGATCATCCAGCAGAAGCTGATTCCCAACGCCATGGAGCCCCGGTCCGCCGTGGCCAGCTATCAGTCGGCCATGGGCGAGCTGACCCTCTGGAACACGACGCAGAACCCCCACATCGCCCGTTTCGTAACCAGTCTGGTCACGGGCCTTCCCGAGCATAAGATTCGAGTCATCGCTCCTGAAGTTGGCGGAGGGTTCGGCAGCAAGATTGCCGTTTACCCCTGGGAGATGCTGGCCGTCTTCTGTTCCATGAAGCTGGGCCGTCCGGTCAAGTGGACAGAGACCCGCACGGAAAACTTCGTGGCCACCACCCATGGCCGGGACCACGTCGAGCACGTGGAGATGGCCGCCACGCGGGACGGGAGAATAACCGGCGTCCGCAGCCTCGTGTATGCGGGCATGGGCGCCTACCTGTCCACCGCCGGCCCCGGCATCCCAACAATCCTCCACGGGCTGATGTACTCCGGTCCCTATGACATTCCCAACATCAAGGCCGACATCTATGGCGTTTTCACCAACACGACCCCTGTCGAGGCTTACCGGGGCGCGGGCCGTCCCGAGGCCACCTTCCTGCTAGAGCGGCTGGTGGAATTACTGGCCCGGGAGCTTGACCTGGACCCGGTGGAGGTGCGCCGCCGCAACCTGATTCCCAAGTTTGACAACGGCCACGACACCGCCATCGGCCTGACCTACGACAGCGGCAATTACGAGGGCGCCCTGGACGCTGCGCTCGCAAAGGCCAACTATGACGGTCTCCGCGCCGAGCAACAGCGCGAACGGGAAAACGGCCGGTACATGGGGATCGGCGTCACCACCTACTGCGAGATCTGTGGCCTTGGCCCCTCGCAGGTGGCCGGGGCAGTCGGGTTTGGCGGCGGCTTGTGGGAGAGCGCCACCGTGCGCTTCTACGCCACCGGCAAAGTCCACGTTTTTATCGGCGCGTCGCCCCACGGTCAGGGCGAGGAAACCACTTTTGCCCAAATTGTCTCCGACGAAATTGGAGTACCCGTAGAAGACGTTGAGATTATCCACGGCGATACCGGCAACACTCCCATGGGCTGGGGCACCTATGGCAGCCGCACCACCGTCGTGGGCGGCGGCGCCTTGGCGCTAAGCGTCCGCAAGATTAGGGACAAGGCCAAGACAATTGCCGCCCATCTGCTAGAGGCTGCCGAAGCCGACATGGAGTACGAAGATGGCAAGTTCTTCGTTCGTGGGTCGCCCGACCAAAGCAAGACCATACAGGACGTGGCGTTGATGGCCAACGTGGCCTGGAACATGCCCGAGGGAGTGGAGCCGGGGTTGGAGGCAACCACCTATTACGATCCGCCCAACTTCAGCTATCCGTTTGGCGCTCACATAGCTGTGGTCACCGTCGACCCAGAGGACGGCCGCATCGAATTGGTGCGTTACGTCGCCGTCGACGACTGCGGCCCTCAGATTAACCCCGTGATTGTGGAAGGGCAGATTCACGGCGGCGTCGTCCAGGGAATCGGCCAGGCCCTTTGGGAAGGCGCGGTCTACGACGACAACGGCCAACTCCTCACCGGTTCCATGTTGGACTACGCTCTCCCCCGCGCGCATATGATGCCCGACATTGAAATCTCTTCCACGGTCACCCCGTCACCTACCAATCCCCTGGGCGTCAAGGGCATTGGCGAGACCGGCACCATCGCCTCCACCGCCACCATCTATAGCGCCGTACTTGATGCCCTGCGGCCCTTGGGCGTCACCAAGTTGGACATGCCCCTGACCCAGGAACGGGTCTGGCGGGCCATCCACGAGCAAGGGTAGGGAGGTAATCGATGTTCGCAGCAGAGTTCAACTACCACAAAGCCAGCTCTGTGGCTGAGGCCATCCAGATGCTGGAAGCTGACCCCGACGCCAAGCTGCTGGCAGGTGGCCATAGCCTGATTCCCCTGATGAAATTGCGGTTGGCCCGCCCGTCAGCGGTAATCGACATCGGCGGCGTTGAGGCCCTCAAGGGCATCAGCGTCAATGACGGCGTCATCCGCATCGGCGCGCTGGCCACTCACGGGGAAATCGCCTCCTCCCACGACGTGCGCGATGGCAATGCCCTGGCGGCGGAAGTGGCCGGGGTCATCGGCGACCCCCAGGTGCGCAACCGGGGCACTATCGGCGGCAACATTGCCCACGCTGACCCCGCTAGCGATTGGGGAACGGTCCTGACCGCCTTGGAAGCAACCATCGAAGTGCAGGGGCCCGGCGGAAGCCGCAGCGTGGCCGTGAGCGATTTCTTCCAGGGGGCCTTCGCCACCGCGTTGGCGCCCAACGAGGTGGTGACCGCGGTGCAAGTCCCAGTGTTGTCCCGACACGAACACAACGGCGGTCATGGTCACGATGTCGCCAACATCCATGGAGACCTGGGCGAATACGCCAAGATGTCCCATCCGGCCTCCTTCTACCCCGTTGTTGGCGGCGCAGTGGTCATCTCCGTCCAGGATGGACGCTGCACGGCGGCCAAGGTAGCCGTGGGCGGTCTGACGCCTTCACCGGTCCGCTCTCCCTCAGTGGAGCAGGCGTTGGTGGGCCAGGAGCTTACCGTGGCCAACATAGCTGCCGCCGTTGACCACCTCCCCGACGACCTAGGCAGCGATATCATTGGCGACCTCTATGCCTCCGCCGAGTTCCGCAGCCGGATGGCTCTCGTGGAGGTTAGACGCGCCCTGTGCCGGGCCATTGGCCTATAGCTAGCCAGTCCGCCTTTGTCTAAAGATGGAGGCCGCCGCAGTTCCCGGCGGCCCTCCCTCTGTACATCCGGTTTTGCGCTGGGCGCCGCCGGTTGTTACGATGCCTCGGTTGCTCCTCAATCCGGCTCGCGGGAGAGCCTATCTTGGCCACCACTGTCAACCTTCCCGAGACCATCGACGACGTTCAAGGCCTGCTGCGGGACCAGCGCTACATCGCCGACCGGGGGCTTGCTGTAGCCATTCTCTTGGCTTTGAAGCTCCAACGTCCCCTCTTCTTGGAGGGCGAGGCGGGCGTGGGCAAGACCGAAATCGCCCGGGCCCTGTCTTCTGGGCTGGACACCGAATTGATTCGCTTGCAATGCTACGAAGGGTTGGACATCAACCACGCCGTCTACGAGTGGAATCACGCCCGCCAACTCTTGGAAATACGCCTGATGGAGGCCGGCGGAGCGGTCGACCGGGCTTCGGCAACTGACGACCTGTTCAGCGAACGATTCCTCATAAAGCGCCCTCTCCTCCAGGCCATCGACCCGGCGCGCGACCGTTCCCCCGTGCTGTTGATTGACGAGTTGGACCGGGCTGACGAGGAGTTCGAGGGGTTCCTGTTGGAGCTCCTAGCCGACTTTCAGATAACCATCCCTGAATTGGGCGCTTTACAGGCGGTCCATCCTCCTGTGGTAATCATTACCTCCAACCGCACCCGGGAGATTCACGACGCTCTCAAGCGCCGCTGCTTTTACTACTGGGTGGATTACCCCGACTTCCAGAAGGAGCTTCAGATCGTCACCACCCGCCTGCCCGATGCCCCGCATCGGCTGGCCCTGCAGGTCACCAGCTTCATACAGGAGCTACGGGAGACCGAGCTCTATAAGGTCCCCGGCGTATCCGAAACTATAGACTGGACATCCGCTTTGCTGGCTCTCAACCAGACGGAGTTGGACTCCCAGGTCATAGACGACACCCTGGGCATCGTGCTCAAGTACCAGGACGACATCGAGATGGTGCGGGGTGAGCCGGTGCGGGCCATGCTCGAACGCTCTCAGCTTCGCGGCCCGCGGCGGGGCGGCCGCGGTGGGGGTGGGCCGTAAAGGGTTCAAACGACATTGCCGCCGGCGGCCATATCCTCCGCAACCTTATGCTGTTCGGCGAAGTCCTCCGCCGGCTTGGGCTGGGCTTTGGCTCCGGCAACATGCTGGAATTGGTGCGGGCGACCCAGCATATTCCCATGAGCCGTCGCCAGGACTTCTACCAGGCCGCCCGCAGCCTGTTGGTGTACCGTAAATCTGACCTACCTCTTTTCGACGAGGCATTCAGGGTCTTTTGGCGCCGGCCGGCCCACGGCGCCAGCCTCCGCGAGTTGCGGTCCATGGGCGAAGCGCGCCGTTACCGCCCGCCCCGTATCGGTCCCCCCGACGGAGCGGATAGCAATGGACCCCCCGGCGCCTCGGACGCACAGCCGATGGTGGCGATGAACGGCGCCAGCAGTGCCCAGGAGGTGCTGCGGGCCAAGGACTTCGCCCAATACTCCCCGGCGGAAATCGCCCAGGCCAAGCGCTTAATGTCCGAGCTTTCCTGGAGCCCGGGGTGTCGCAGCACCCGAAGATTTACCCCCGGCTCCGGTGATGGTTTGGACCTGCGGCGTTCCTTGCGCGGCAGCCTGAGATATGGCGGCGAGCTGCTTGACCTGGCTCACGTGCAGGCCAAGTCCAAACAACGCAACCTGATCCTCATTTGCGACGTCAGCGGCTCAATGGAGCGGTACACCCGTATGCTGCTTCACTTCATCCATACCATCGCCGCCGACCTGGGACGAGTGGAGGCCTTCCTCTTCGCCACCCGTCTGACCCGCATCACCCGCCACCTTCGCTATCGGAACGTGGACCAGTCGGTCACCGAGGTCTCCGGGGCCGTCCCCGATTGGGCCGGCGGCACCCGCATTGGCGAGACCCTGAAAACCTTTAACTACCAGTGGGGCCGCCGCGTTCTACGAAGTAGTTCCGTAGTCCTCATCGTCTCAGATGGCTGGGACCGGGGCGAACCGGAGTTGCTTGCTAAGGAAATGCACCGACTGCAACGCAGTTGCCATCGCCTAATTTGGCTTAATCCTCTACTTGGCGCGCCGGACTATCAACCCTTAGCCCAGGGAATCCAGGCTGCTCTGCCTTACGTGGATGACTTTCTACCGGCCCACAACCTCAACAGCCTGGAAGCACTGGCCCGCTGCTTAAGCCGTTTGGGGTCCTATCGCAACCTGAGCGCCGGAGGACGCCGGATCCGAGAGAAACCTCCGGAGCCGGAAGGCTCCCCAACCCTTCGCCGGCCGATTAATCCCGGCTTGGCGCGCATGCTTCAGTTCCCTCCGGCCGGCCCCCGCTTGATTCCTTGACCTTGGAAGGATTGGCGATCGGTCCTTCTGCCTTTTGCCCAGCCCCTCGTCGATAGTCGCCCTAGGAGCACCTCTCCCACGTTGGCGAGATCCCTAGCTCAGACGGCGTCTCGACACGCAAACGGTTTACAGAGAGCCCACAATCCTTCCAGTTTGGCGCAGCGCGGCTGGATCTCAGAAAAGTGGGACTACTCGGCCGGGTTCTTGCGGGGCCTGCCGCGGCGCCGGCCTTCCGACGCCCAGAAGTAGACGGCGCTGGCGGAACGGCGGACATCCAGGTTCTTGCCCAGCACATCCGCCGCTGCGGTAAGCCTGCGCCGGATCCCCTGCGTCGTCTCGCCCTCTCCGACCTCCAGCATTCCCGCTTCGCCCGGAGCTACGCCTTGGACGTACCCAACGTACTCCTGAAGCAGCGCCGCGCGCTTGCCCGTTGCGGTCTTCGCGCGTGCTTCGCCTATCGAAACAAGGCTAAACGTGGGCATTCTGTTACCTCCTAGTATGAGCGGCCGCTTCGGATAACCGCCCTCTGTTGGGATGCAGCATAACCGCATAAGTCCGATAAGTCTATCCTCCCCTTTCTCATGGCCGCGCCCCTGTGGAAGTTTTCTCGTCGTGGCTTACGCTCTACGATGTTATACAGCGTCTCCCACGCCACTTTGTGAGCGCATGTCAAACAAGCTTATGCACGCGATAAGGCTCTCTGAATCCTTCTACGGGGCTATTCCGAGACTGTTAGAATCCCCGGAAAATGTCTGCTGTCTCGCCGATGTATCGAGTAGCATGACCTTCTGCAATCCCGAGCTCGGCTAAGATCGCAGGATGGTGCAATTCTGCGCCAACCACGTTGGCGCAGACTAGTGGGAAGGCAAGGGCATCGGCGTAACGCGCTCCATGCGCCAAGTGGACGAGAAACCGGAGATTCGCGCAGGGATCATCCCTTCCGACTGACTGTGGGCATACACTGACATGCCGGGTGGGGTAGTTCCAGGGCGGGAAGGCCGTCCACATGACGAGGGGGGAGGCAAGTGCGCGAGCCGCGGAACGCCGAACCTGTCCTGGTCCCTCTGCTCGCTGAGGGTCTTCCAATTGCGGCGCAAGCGGCCTGGCGCCTCGCCCAAGGCAACGTTTAACGCGTGTTCGCGTGCGGCACTCATCGTGGATCACGGACGCGCCAAGCACACTGCTCAGCAAGGGAAATTGGCGCAGGGGCTATGCGGAGGGATCCATGTCGCAGTATTCGCCGGTGCCAGGGCTCCACAGCGTCCAATCCCGATCGCGCCCGCCTGGCGCCATCCCGTCTGCGGAGGTGAAACTTACGCCCCTAGAGAGCTACGTTCCGGCTATGATCCTTTGAAAGGACACAGGAACTGATAGGTCCTCGATGGCATCCGTCATAGGGATTTGACTGCGTTCTCGATGGCCGACGTTGCGTCCTGATAGTTTGTTCCCGGCGAGAAGGCCAACGGCTCTCCCAAGCGGACCTCGACCCTCCCCCGCTGGAAGATGGGGAATCGCGTGGGGGAGCCCAGCTTGTGGATGTACAAGCGCAGCGGGACTACGGGAATTCGCCCCTCGACCGCGACGAGGCCGGCACCGCTCATGAAGGGCCTGATGGGCCCTCCAACGGTGAGTTCGCCCTCCGGATATATCAGGACCGACCAGCCGTTGTCCATGATTTTCCCAAGGTTCTCGAGGCTGGGCCTAACGGACCCTTCTTTAGCCAGTGGGAAGGCATTTCCCAATAGGGGGTTCATGATCCACCATACCGGATTCTTCCAGAGATCGGCGGCCCCGGCCACTGCCATCCGGCGACGCCACTTGAGGGGGACCGCCTTGATGATCAACGGGTTATCCAGGCCCAAGTTGTGGTTGGACGCGAAGAGTACGGGGCCGGTGACGCCTTCCAGGTTCTCTTGGCCCACCACCTTCAACCTATAGGGAAGGCTGACGAGCGGGAAGATGAGCGCCCGTTGGAGGAATCCGCGAAGCATGCGGCACCACCATTGCATGCCCCAACCTGGGAAGCTCATCATCGGCGGGTTCCTTGACCCCTCTTCGACGAGAGCCTCCAGGCCCCGGACCGTCGTCTCTGGGCTCAACTGGCTCTCATCTATGTAGACACCGAGCTCTGTTTCTATTGCCGACAGCAGCTCGACGCGGCCAAGGGAGTCCAAGTCGAGGTCGTCGCCGAGGGTTGCGTCGTCCCGCACTTCCTCGACGCTTCGTCTGCTCACCTCGCCGATGATGTGGAGCAGGCTCCTTGCCCCTCCTGCGGGTCTGTCGCCGGAGGGTGATGCAGCCGGACTCTCCGGCTGTATTTTCCCGAGAATCGTATCGACCACCACCCCTTTCTTTACTTTGAGGGTATGCGTGCGGGGAAAGTCGTCGTCAGGCCAAACAGTGAAGCCTCGTATCCTCTGCTGTTCAGCCAGCTGGCCATTGGTCCAGGAAACAACCTCTTGGGCGGTGTCGGCGTTGTCCAAAATCAAAGCCGCGTGCACTTCAACCGACGAACCCCTCGTCAGCCCCACCACGGTCGCATCCGTAACGTTTGGGTGCTTTGCCAGCACCGTCTGGATGTCCTCAGGGAAGATGTTTTGGCCGCTGGGGAGCACGATCATATCCTTTTTCCTGCCCTGGACGTGCAAGAATCCCTCGTCATCGAAGAACCCCAGGTCGCCCGTCAGGTACCAATCTCCATCGAAGGCTGCTGCAGTCTCCTCGGGCGCCTGCCAGTAACCCGGGGTGATGTTGTCCCCGCGCACCAGAATCTCGCCTTCGCCGCTGATTTTTACCTCTACGTTAGGCAGCGGGCGACCGGTGGAGTTGAGGCGACGTTCTCTTAAGCTGTGATTGCTGATGACGGGGGATGCCTCGGTGGTCCCATAGCCCTGCACGATCTTGACTCCAAGCGCCTCCCACTTGCGTCCCAGGTCCTGGTCCAGCGCCGCCCCGCCCGACACGATGAAGTCGAGCTTTCCGCCAAACTGCTTGTGGACCCGTCGGAACAGAAGGCGTCTCAGGGGAAAGGGCGTCGCCTCTGCTATCCTGAGAAGCCGGTTCCAGAGGGCTTCCCTTCCCTGCCGTTTCACCTCCCGCTCAATCCCGTTCATCAGCAACTCCAATGCCTGAGGGACGAGAAGCATGATCGTTATTCTGCGCTCGCGCATCGTCCGGGCCAGAACGGTAGGCTGGCGGCTGGTCGGATATGTGACACTGGCGCCGTAGTACAACACGATGAATAGGCCACCCATCTGCTCGTACATGTGACTGAGGGGAAGGATGGACAGGAGCCGGCTCGAGGGCTTGCAGGAGATGTAGTGGGATATACCTTCTATGTTCGCTGTCAGGTTTCGGTGCGTAAGCATGACGCCCTTCGGGTCGCCCGTTGTGCCCGAGGTGAACATGATCTCGGTAAGATCGTCTGGAGAGATGTCCACGTGCTTCGGCTGGGGCAAACCCTGAATTGCGGTTTCCAACTCCTCGAAGGTGATTTCAGGGATTCCCAGGTCAACCTCGTCCTTTGGAGTGAACCGGGACGTGAACGCCATTTTCGGGTCTGTCCTGGATACCACCCGTGCAACGTAGTCTGGCGCGCTGCGAAGATCCAGGGGGATCAATATGACTCCCGCTCTGATACACCCGAAGAAAATGAGGACCCAGTGGGGAGAGTTGGGTCCCCACAGGACCACTTGGTCCCCCTTTGTCAGGCCCCGGCGCTGGAGGAGGGTTGCAACCTGGCCTGACTCGTTCCACAGCCGTGAATAGCTCCAGCGCTGGTAACGAAATGCCGGCTTAAATAGGAGAGCGTCGCGGGCCCCGTACCTCTCGACCGCTCCCCGGAGAAAGTCCAGCACGGTCTCACCCACCGGCGCACCGGACATACGAGCATTTTTCATAGCTACCTCCTAGCCGCTGCAGGCAGCCAAGGGTTTCAGGTCCTTATGTGCAGGCGCGTGGGACAGCTGGGGGTTCCCGTCCGCTAAACGCCGGGCCGTCGCGTCCACTACCACGGTGGTCAGACATTGTATTGCTGAATAAGCTTTCGGAGGGCTTCCCCGGGCTCGTTACGCATGGGAGGGAAGTGACTGAAGCATATGGTGTCGAAGTCCAGGCCCAGGAGTTTCTCTATCGATCGCATAGCCTCCTTCGGACTCCGGGTGACGCTTGCGGCCGGCGGACCGAGCCTGCGGGCTAATTTATACTGAAGTGCGTCTCCAACGATGATGGCCCCTTTGCGCGGCAGGTGGAGGGCAATGCTGCCTTCGGTGTGTCCGGGAAGGTGAACCACGCGCACTTCGGTCCCGAAGGGAATAATATCGCCGTCCTCAAGTCGGTCGTCAACAGGAACGGAGCTTCCCATGAGCCTGCTGACGACCGGTTGTGTCATCTTCCCGATCAGCCCGTTTTGCAGCGGGCTCGGCGTTGTCGCCGCTCCTGCGATGATTCGGCCTCGAGCCGATGCGCGGCGATCGCGACCTCCCTTCCCGCAACCAGTCCACCAAGGCCTCCCGAATGGTCCGGGTGGGCGTGGGTAATGACTACCCTTCCGATCTGTTCGGGAACCAGTCCCAGGGCCTCCAGTCCCTGCAGTATCGGGCCCGAGCTCCCCCAGAGCCCCGCGTCGATCAATAGCACCTCGCCATTCTCGACTAGGACGGTTACTCTGGCGCCAATAGCGCGGATCTGGAATACCCCGCCGGTGATAGCTATCGGCCTGCCGAATATCATAAGTCTCGTTTGCGCCGCCTGGACCGGAGGGGGCGCGTCATCGAGACCACCGACCTGGAGGTCTCTGACGCCACGTCCCGCATCAAGGAGCACCGGGAGCCGCGGGTGATGCTGGACAACGACGAAACCATAGCCACCTTCGCCCAGGAGATAAGCGAGTTCCTCAAGACCAGCGAGTTGACCGCGACCAGGTCCTTCGTCAAGGAGGTCGAGGTCAAGCCCGGCAACGCCGTCTCCTCTACAGTATCGCCACGCCGGACGATAGCCCCATAGGGGGAACGGATGCCGCCGAGGTCGCCCTCAACGGACGAGGTATGCTTACCATACGCTTTGGTGGAGCTGAGGGGATTCGAACCCCTGACCCCCTGCTTGCAAAGCAGATGCTCTCCCGACTGAGCTACAGCCCCACATGCAGTAAAGGGGAAGTATAGCACGGTTCGCAGCACCCCCTATGCGAGCAGGTGCTGCCCGCATACCCGCTCTCCCATGGGCTAGGGCCATTGCCAGCCATCTCAAAGGCGTGGATTAGATCAGGTCGAAGCCTTCATACTCGCGACTGGCGACTTCCTGGCACTTTTCCGAATACCTGGGCAATCCACCAGCATAGGGGAGAAATACTCGCTTCTTCCCTGGAATATTGGCTCCCACGTACCAGGAGTTACAACCGTACCTGAGCGTTCTCTGAGCCACCTCATCCACATGTACTGTCCAGTCATTCTCAGCATTGAGATTGGCCTCTATCTCGGTGCGACCGGCATCCCGCATGAAGCTGATGCAGTCGGTTATCCAGTCGACGTGTTGCTCAATCGACCTGATCACATTGGATAGCACGGATGGACTTCCGGGACCGGTGATGGTGAACATATTCGGAAACCCTTCACTCGCAAGGCCCAGGTACGTCCGCGGGCCGTTGACCCATTTGTCCCTGAGTGTTCTGCCCGCCCGCCCTCGAATGTCGATGGCCAGCAGGGGTCCAGTCAATGCGTCGAAGCCAGTCGCGAACACAATAACATCTAGGGGGAAATCCTTTTCTGAAGTCCTCATCCCATCCGCCACGATGCACTGAATGGGAGTCGCGCATATGTCCACCAGGGCAACATTGTCCCTGTTGAAGGTGGCGTAGTAGTTGGTGTCTATGCAGAGCCGTTTGCAACCAATCGTGATCTCGGGCGAGAGCAGTTCTGCCGTAGCCGGATCCCGCACGATCTCCCGAATCTTCCTTTTGACATACTCAGCCGCCGTTTCGTTCGCCGCTTCATCCACCAACAGGTCTGTGTAAGCGGCGGTAAATCCAGCTCCTCCAATGTTCCACCGTGTTTCGAATTCTCTCTCCCGTTCTTCTTGGGAAACCTCAAGCGCACTCTGCGTTCCAACACTGATGAAACCCATACCAACGCGGGATTGTTTGGCCTTGGACCAAATCTCAGGGTAACTGGACTTCATCCTTGCGATCTCCGCTGCCTCCAAGGCTCTATTGTTCGCAGGAATCGAATAATTCGCAGTTCTCTGAAAGACTGTCAAGTGGTCGGCTTGCTCCGCAATCACCGGTATGGCTTGCACCGCTGATGATCCGGTGCCAATGACACCCACTCTCTTTCCGGTGAAGTCAACGCCTTCCTTAGGCCACCGACCTGTCAGATGCCATTCACCCTGAAAGGAGTCCAATCCCTCAAGTTTGGGCCTGTTGACTGCGGAGAGCGTTCCTGTAGCCATGATGCAATACTGGGCGAGGTAGTGATCCCTTCCGTCGGTTTCCACTCGCCACCTCTTCAGGCGCTCGTCATATTCGGCGGAAACGACCCTGGTGTTGAACTGCATGCAGGGCCGCAGGTTGAATCTATCTACGACGTGATTCGCATACGCCATGATCTCCGGCTGCGTTGAATACCGATGACTCCATGTCCAATCCTGCAACAGGTCTTCCGAGAACGAATAGAGGTACTCCACGCTCTCAACATCGCACCTGGCGCCCGGATATCGGTTCCAGTACCACGTCCCGCCCACTCCCGAGCCCTCCTCTACAAGGAGAACCCGCAGCCTCAATGAAAGGAGCTTGTAGAGCATGTAGATGCCGGCGAAGCCCGCTCCAACAATCAGGGCGTCGAGGCGATCTGATTGTTGCCCGCCGGAAGACTTCGACGCTGCGCCATTCGATGCCGGGGAAGGAGTATTCGTCATTGTTCGCCTCTCCATATATGCTCCGGGGCCATGGGCATTGTACCCACCATCCTATGAAAGTTCCAGCGTCTCATCTGTCTGGCATGTATCTAGACGCGCACAGCGCTAAGGCGCCGGCCCTCAGTGTCAGGCGTCGGCCCAGGGGCGGGCGCACAGGTTTATGGCGGCGTCTCCCGGGGCCGCCCAGCCGTCTTCAAAGCGCGAGCGATCCGAAGGCTGGCGACCAGGAAGACAACCACGCAGATCGCCGAAAGCACTTCGGCGGTCTCTCCTCCAACGGGCCTGACGCCCGCCTGCTCCATCAGGCGTCGGAACGGCTCGCCAACCCCGAAAAGGAGGGTGATGAGGAGCAGCGGCGGCGTCAGGGCAACGGGAGGTAGCCATAGGTCCAGTGTTGTCACCACTCCCTGTCGATGCAGCAACACTCGCAAGCAGATTCCCACGAGCCCAAGCAGGCTGACAAGGGCAAAGGCCCCGCTGGACACTACGTCAAAGCCCTGGATGTTGTGAACGGTCGTTTCGTCTTGGAAATTGACCTCGGCCAGGGATTCCGGCGTGGTCCAGCCGAACATTCGCTGCCCCCAACTAATCTCCTCCAAGACGGCGATGACAAGAACCACTGCGAATGCTCCGTAAAGCAGGGACATGCGGGGATGCCGTGAGCGCCGGACACTCAGGCTGACATGGGCCGCCAGGAGAACGCCCACGAGATACATGACGACCGTTGCCCATTCGCTCAGGCCGTCCTCCGCCGCAAGCCAGGTGGTCTCCCAATAGGTATTCAGTACCCAGTACAGGATCGCGGTGGCCGCTGTCATCACGCCCAGGGCGAGCCAAAGGCCCTTGCCAAACCTATCGGGACACATGGGCACAGGGGCGAAGCGGCTGGCGACCAGCCGAGCAGCGGCTCTTCCAAGCCGGGGCCGTACCCGGCCTATACCACTGTCTTCCACAGGCTTCATGCTTGTTGGTCCTTCCAGCCGCCCTCAATGCTGATGAGCGAGGCGGGAGCGCCGCCCGATCGACGCGTCCGCCGCCATGCCGCTGCCCAGCCCAGCCGCGCCATCACCGAGATGGCGCGGCTGGGGGCGCTCCCATGGGTCCATGATTGCGTTGACATGTTCAAACCCACGCAGGTACACTCTACGCTGTCCGCCCCGCGTTTGCCCCCACTTCCTCAATCGGGCCGGTAGCTCAGCTGGTTAGAGCACTGCTCTGATAAAGCAGAGGCCGGTGGTTCGAGTCCACCCCGGCCCACCACTCCTGACAGAATCAAGAACCTTTACCATTGCATTCTCCTTGGCATTGTAATCAGCCACCATCTCTACGCCACTTGCTGGAGCACCCTTCCCAGAGTGGGCGCGGAAGGGCTGCGCCGCCGCTTCAACCCCTGCAGCGCCTCCGGGTGTAATTCTCCAAACCGCCGGATTCCGCTCGAGGAAGGCCTTGCTTCCACCGACACCCCAATTGACGCACCCCTCCACCGTTGCTAGACTGCCCCGGCGCTCACCAAGAATGTGGTCAGCGGATGCTGCAACGGCGTCCACAAGATAAGCTTCATAGAAAGTAGTGCGCTGCCGCAATGAAGATCCATCACCTGCTCGCATATCTTCACGTCAGTGATGCCGCCAGGGCGATCGAGTTCTACACCTCGGTTTTCGGGGCAACAGAGAAGTTTCGACTGACGGATCCCAACGGGCGCATTGGGCACGCCGTGCTCGATTTCGGGGGTACGACGCTCATGCTGGCTGAAGAGTTCCCTGAATACGGCATCCTAGGACCGCTGACGTTGGGCGGCGCCTCGGTGACGATGCACCTGCAAGTCGACGATGCCGACGCGGTGATTCGTCGCGCGGCCGAGGCGGGCGCCGAGATCGAGAGCGAACCGGAGGACCAGTTCTACGGCGAACGGTCGGGCTGGTTGCGTGACCCTACTGGCCATCGCTGGAACGTCGGCCATTTTCTCGACGAGGTTACGCCGGAGGAGATGCAGAGGCGTTTCACGGCGATGATGACAGGCACGGCCAGCTGACTCCACCAACTCGTCTCCAAGTCCCCGATCCCGTCCCTCCTGCCCACCAAACTGGACAAAATCACGAACCTTCATTCGACGGACACAATAGACACGGAAACCTGAGGTACTCGTGGGCGGTCGATTTGGGTCCATTCAAGCCAGGTCGGTAAAGCGGACTCACAACTGGGTGTGTCACGTCGTTCCCGCGTACCCGAACGTATCAGCAAGCCCGATGAACGGTTCGATTCTTCTCAGGTGGGCCTAAAGGGACTGAATTGAGCCTGTCTCACAAGTCTGGGTTGGCGTTGAGTATGGGTCAGGTGTACGTTTGAAGCGACATCAAGGTGGGAGATATTGAGATGCCGCTTCGACCGATGGGCCGAGAGCAGATGTGGATGTTGCCGCCGACGCTTGACGAGTTGTTGCCGCTGGATCATCCGGCGCGGTTCGTCGCCGAGTTCGTCGATGCTCTAGATCGAGATGCATGGGCGGAGCTTGGCGTGGACATAGCAGGTGACTCGATGGGAGCGCCAGCCTACCATCCACGTGCGCTGTTGAGCGTGTGGCTGTACGGCTTCATGACCGGTGTGCGCTCGTGCCGGAAGCTGGAGGCGGCCTGCCGGGACCAGATACCGTACCTGTGGCTGACCGGGTGGCAGCATCCTGACCACAACACCCTGTGGAGGTTCTACAAAGGGCATCGGCAGGCCATGAGGAAGCTGTTCGAGCGGACGGTGCGTACGGCAGTGACGATGAAGTTGGTGGACCTGGCGGTTCAGGCGGTGGATGGTACTAAGGTGGTCGCCAACGCGTCGCTGAACAGGAGCTACGACGCCGAGGGACTGCGTGGTCTGTTGGAGCGGCTGGAGAGTGCGATAGCCGACCTTGAGGCTCAGAACGAAGCGGGAGAAGACACTGCTGTTGCCCATCTGCCTGAGGAGTTGGCTGACAAGGAGGTCTTGAGAGAGCAGGTGAGGCAGGCGATGGACGATCTCACGAATCAGAAGTGCCACAAGCGCATCAACCTGACCGACCCAGACGCCAGGCTGATGAAGGGTAGGCAAGGCATCGTGGCTGGCTACAACGCTCAGGCTATGGTCTCACCCACAGAGACGGATGGGGGAGCGACCGGCATGTTGGTCACCGCCGTGGACGTGGTGGATGCGGCCAATGACAATGCCCTGCTGGTTCCGATGGTCGAGCAGGCCGAAGAGACGACCGGGACAAGAGCACAGATGACGTTGGCCGACGCCGGATATTTCGCCGCAAGTCACCTGGCAGAGTGCACCCGTCGAGGTCAGCAGGTGGTGGTGTCCGAGTCACGGCAACGGTTCCTCAAAGACCCATATCACAAGGACCAATTCACCTACAACGAGCCGAGCGACAGCTTTACGTGTCCGCAGGGACAGACGCTCAAGTTCGTTCGTATACAGCACGCGAACGGAGTCCCGTTGCGACTGTACCGGGCTTCCGGCGCCGTCTGTCAGGCATGCCCAGCCTTCAGAGCCTGTACCAGGGCCAAGGAGATTGGGCGGAGCTTAGCGATAGGACCGCATGACGCAGTGCTGCGCCGTCATCGTGCCTGGATGTCCACCTCAGCAGCTAGAGAGGCGTACAAGCTGAGAAAGCAACTGGTCGAGCCTGTCTTCGGGATCATCAAGGAGCAACAGGGGGCACGGAGGTTCCTGCTGCGAGGCCTCGTTAACGTGGCGGCCGAGTGGACTATGCTGGCCACAGCCTTCAACCTGCGCACTCTCTGTCGGGTGTGGAGCTCCAGCCCCTTCATCGGTCTATTCAATGGCCCGGAGCCTCATCCCGTCTCCTGACCTGCAGTGATGACAGCAGCTGACCCATCGCTCCGTCGCCTGTCCTAACCGCTCAGGCCAAGGCCTTTCAGCGAACTCTCTGACCTCTATCCGCTCCCCCTATCCGCAATTTCCACTTCTGGGACAGGCTCAATTGCGAGCTTTTCGGTGGGCCGTCTCAATATGAAGGCCGGATCGTAGAACGCTACCTAGTTTCGAGGCGGGTTGCTACTACTCATACCAGCCCGACCCAAATAGCAGTCCGTCATGCCGCACAATCCAAGTGTGCTTCTGACGGTTCTCGCCCGATTCCGAGTTGAGCAACACATAGTCCACCCAATGACCCGCCTCAGTGGCGCTCTGTAAGTCGTCGCCATAGAAATACCCCGTGGCGTCCACACGGAGGCTGGGATCACGCCCTCGAAGCTGAGGGTTATGGTGGGCTATCGTGTAGCCGTCTGGGTCGATGATGAAGACGTACCACTGGCCGTCAACACTCTCCTTGGTGTTGTAGTAGGCGACGGTTTCCTCCAGGCCGAGGGCGACGTAGAGGTTCGTGGCCTGCTGCACGAAGGCCTTGGTGTAGGCGGGGGCGTCGGACTTGCCGGGGCCGCGTTCGTACCAGCCGGAGCCGAAGGTAATGCCGTCGTGGATCACCATCCAGGAGTGCTTGGTCTCCACAACGCCAGAGGCGGGATTGGCATAGGTGTAGTCGAACCAGGCGCCGTCCTGGTCCGCGGAGGCGGCGACGGCGGACCCGGTGGGGTAGGAGTTGGGTCCCAGAGCCTGGGAAACGTGCTTGCCCACCAGGTCGGGGTCGGGGGCATGAGCGATGATGGTCTGGTTCTCATCGATGATGAAGACGTACCACTGGCCGTCAACACTCTCCTTGGTGTTGTAGTAGGCGACGGTTTCCTCCAGGCCGAGGGCGACGTAGAGGTTCGTGGCCTGCTGCACGAAGGCCTTGGTGTAGGCGGGGGCGTCGGACTTGCCGGGGCCGCGTTCGTACCAGCCGGAGCCGAAGGTAATGCCGTCGTGGATCACCATCCAGGAGTGCTTGGTCTCCACAACGCCAGAGGCGGGATTGGCATAGGTGTAGTCGAACCAGGCGCCGTCCTGGTCCGCGGAGGCGGCGACGGCGGACCCGGTGGGGTAGGAGTTGGGTCCCAGAGCCTGGGAAACGTGCTTGCCCACCAGGTCGGGGTCGGGGGCATGAGCGATGATGGTCTGGTTCTCATCGATGATGAAGACGTACCACTGGCCGTCAACACTCTCCTTGGTGTTGTAGTAGGCGACGGTTTCCTCCAGGCCGAGGGCGACGTAGAGGTTCGTGGCCTGCTGCACGAAGGCCTTGGTGTAGGCGGGGGCGTCGGACTTGCCGGGGCCGCGTTCGTACCAGCCGGAGCCGAAGGTAATGCCGTCGTGGATCACCATCCAGGAGTGCTTGGTCTCCACAACGCCAGAGGCGGGATTGGCATAGGTGTAGTCGAACCAGGCGCCGTCCTGGTCCGCGGAGGCGGCGACGGCGGACCCGGTGGGGTAGGAGTTGGGTCCCAGAGCCTGGGAAACGTGCTTGCCCACCAGGTCGGGGTCGGGGGCATGAGCGATGATGGTCTGGTTCTCATCGATGATGAAGACGTACCACTGGCCGTCAACACTCTCCTTGGTGTTGTAGTAGGCGACGGTTTCCTCCAGGCCGAGGGCGACGTAGAGGTTCGTGGCCTGCTGCACGAAGGCCTTGGTGTAGGCGGGGGCGTCGGACTTGCCGGGGCCGCGTTCGTACCAGCCGGAGCCGAAGGTAATGCCGTCGTGGATCACCATCCAGGAGTGCTTGGTCTCCACAACGCCAGAGGCGGGATTGGCATAGGTGTAGTCGAACCAGGCGCCGTCCTGGTCCGCGGAGGCGGCGACGGCGGACCCGGTGGGGTAGGAGTTGGGTCCCAGAGCCTGGGAAACGTGCTTGCCCACCAGGTCGGGGTCGGGGGCATGAGCGATGATGGTCTGGTTCTCATCGATGATGAAGACGTACCACTGGCCGTCAACACTCTCCTTGGTGTTGTAGTAGGCGACGGTTTCCTCCAGGCCGAGGGCGACGTAGAGGTTCGTGGCCTGCTGCACGAAGGCCTTGGTGTAGGCGGGGGCGTCGGACTTGCCGGGGCCGCGTTCGTACCAGCCGGAGCCGAAGGTAATGCCGTCGTGGATCACCATCCAGGAGTGCTTGGTCTCCACAACGCCAGAGGCGGGATTGGCATAGGTGTAGTCGAACCAGGCGCCGTCCTGGTCCGCGGAGGCGGCGACGGCGGACCCGGTGGGGTAGGAGTTGGGTCCCAGAGCCTGGGAAACGTGCTTGCCCACCAGGTCGGGGTCGGGGGCATGAGCGATGATGGTCTGGTTCTCATCGATGATGAAGACGTACCACTGGCCGTCAACACTCTCCTTGGTGTTGTAGTAGGCGACGGTGGTATCTAGTCCTTCCGATTCGTATCTGCTGATGGCGTCTCTTACTAGGAACTTGGTGTAGTCGGCGGGCGTCGACTTGGGAGGTACGGTCGCCGTGGCATAACCCGTGTCCAACTGCTCCTGTATCTGCTCAATGAGAGACGCGACGGTGGCCTCATCCACGAGGGCGGGTGCGCCCGCGGGCCCTGGAGGTCCGGCTGGTCCGGGTGCGCCTGAGGAGCCCTGCGGCCCGGGAGGCCCCTGCCCCCCAGCGGGCCGGGCGGCTCCCTGGCAGGCAGCAATTGACAGGATAAGAGCGATGATCGGGATTACTGTGATTAGGGCGCGCATTGTCAGATCTCCTGGTTGCGACGGGCGGCGCCGGACCTCACGGTGGCGAATACTGCCGCTGCGCCGGAAGTGTCCGAGTCAAACTTCAGCTCGCGGAAGCGCATACGCCGCTGCCAAGTCGTTGTTGCTCTGTGTGGCCCAATCGACGTACTCAAAATCGGAATGGGCGGTGGCCGTGCCCTCATCGGTTTTCCACGCGATAATGAAGTCATAAGCTGGTTGCCCGATCATATTAAGCGTGCTGAGCGTAGCATTCAACCGCCTCGCTATCACCCTGACGGAGTCGCCCGGCGTGATGGTAGTAGTGGGGCCGGTCCATTCCGGTAGGAAACGGACTTGGCGGGGATGCAAGGTGAACGCCAAGTCGAGCGTCGTCCTGGGCCTCTAGGCGTCTAAGGGACTCGTTCAGCCTCTTCCTCGCCTTGTGCTGGCAGGAGACTTGGGCGTCCGCCGGCAGTATGTAGAAGCCGTCGATGCACTGCTTGACGGCTTGAGCTTGCTCCGCCGTGCGGGACCGCACGGATGTAGAGGTCCACGCCTTGCTCCTTGAACATCCTCCTCTTCCCTGCCGACGGCTCGCTCGTGGCGACGACCTCCACCGCCCGGAGGGGCTCCTCCTCGCTCTTGCCCCATAGGAGGATGTCGGGCTGGTAGCCGAGGAACGGCGTCTCATACTCAATACGCCGGACGCCTTCCAGTATGTTCTCGATCACAAAGCCGCCGTCGCAGGCGTTGGACTGCTCGACGAAGCAGAACCAGAAGCCAACGTCGTCTCGCAGGCACTTCCCCAACCGCTGGGCCAGGAAGTGCTTTGTCAGGTAGTGCGGCAGTCCCTCGGGACTGCTAGTCGTTCCCATGTTCGTCATTCGGCCCACCGCCTGTCCCTGAATAGGACCCTCGGCATCTCCGTCGCGGCACGCCTCGGCGTGAGGAGCTAGCTTGCCCCAGGCGCGCGATTCTCGCAAGGTTGTCGTACACCAGTGAACGCAGGGACGCCAGTCAGAAGGCGTCGCCCTGTTCGTTTCAACGTCGATGCCGGGCTCCTTCCGCAGGCTAACAGCGGCGGCCGTCGCACGGCGCTCAGTTGACGCTCCGCCCGCCTTCGCGGGCCTTCTGGCTAACTCGCGAAACGGCGAAACTGGAACCCCGCCGCAGCTCGGCGGAGAGTCGCTGGTGATCAGCGAAGTTCACCTCAACAGGACCGCCGGGAACGGGATCGCCCTCTAGCAGGCTGCGGAAGAAAGGTAAGGCGCTCAGCCGCAGTGTATGGAGCCTCAACTCTCTCGGCGGCATTCGGCATGTGATAGGCCAATTCGAATAATTCGTTCAGAACACGCGATAGGACGGCGTTTATCGTCGGACAGTTTTTGGCCCTGGGTAGACAGCAGAGTTTTTCCGCAGCCTGCTAGCAGGCTGTCGATGCACATGGCGGCGGCTGAGGGAGGGGAGAGGTGAAGATTGGAGCACTCGAAACGGAGACACGAGGGGTTGCGTGAGGGCCATGGGCGCCCGCGGGGTCACCCCGCACATGGCGCAAAACACGAGCAGGCGCTCTAGCGCTATTGATGGACGCACGACACGGCATTGCAGCTATGCCCTCAGTCAACGGCTGAGGAAGCGGGTTGAGGACATCTTCGGGTGGATGAAGACCGGTGGGCGGATTCCGGAGGACGCGCTACCGAGGTCTGAACCGCACCCGGGGGGTCGCCATGGGTACTCGTTCAGATGTCGAACGTCACGTGGGGCGCGGTACCAAGGCTCATAGTCCGCCGAGCCACATCTCGAAGACGGTTCTGTCTACCGTATACGTTGGTGGGCCAGAGTGTACCGTACTGCACTGCGAACTTTTCGCTGGGAGGTCCTGCTGTAAGGAGTCCAGTTTGGTGGACCCGGCTGTCCTGCCACAGGTTCGTGGCCAACCAGGTGCGACTGGCTCTGTTCATACTAGCCTACAACCTGGGGAGCTTGGTGCGCAGGCCATGCCTGCCCAGGGCGGTCAAGCACTGGTCGTTGGGAAGCCTCCAGGTCAAACTTATCAAGATCGGGGGGAGGCTAGTTCGCCACGCCCGGCGGCTGGTGTTTCAGCTAGCCGAGGTAGCAGTGCCTCGGGAGGTATTTCGACAAGTGCTGGAGCGTATCGGCGGGCTCCATCCAGCACCAGGGTAGCGAGTATCCTTGGGATCATCGGAGGTGACGAGGATAGCCAAGGGGGAGCTGTGCGCCTGGATGAGTTGAAGAGTGTGCAAACGTGCTGAAAGCTGCCTCCGTTGCCTGGCGGACGCTAATTCACGGCACCGAGAGATGGTTTTGTGAGCCCGATGGGATAGTTGACGGCGTTCGTGGATGCCCCTACCATCACCGTCGTGAAGGATGGCGGGTTCTTTGGACACCCGCAGTCTGATATGGGGAATGTCGGTTTATTCTCTTCGGGAGTTGCTGGCCATGTAGCACAACCTCCGGTGCAGCGTCAGCGGGTAAGGTATCCCAGATTCATCTAGGGGCGACTTTCTTATTGGGCAGGAAAACGATTGGTCCGGCCAATAACGGATTTTTCGATGAGTTCGCCTTACAGGGCCATTACCTGCTGAGGGAGGGGAGGTTATGATCGGAGGCGGGATATAAACATCGGCATGAACGGCGTCTCGCTCAAGGTGGATAGCGAGGGCTTCTGGGTGGCGTCGGAGGTCTCGCTCCAGGTGCTTAGCTCTTCAGTAGGGGGGCGACCTCGAAGAGACCAGCCATATCCTCAGCGCGGGAGTGCCGGCTGACCCTGAGCAGCGGGAGTACGCCCTTCGTAGACCCAGAGCCTTCGTCCGGGAACGAGCCCGGGCCCTGGGGATCAGCGACCCGGTCGTGGGCCTGATCACCGGCCTGGACCACGATCGGATCCAGGTGGCGGCCTACGCCGAAGGGGAGACCTAAGTGGCCGCTCTGGCTATCGGCCCCCCTCGCCACAGTGGCTAAAACTCTGGCGTTGTTCGAGGCCGGGGTAAAGACCGAGGGAGGGTCAACGGCTACTGGGACTTCCTTGGACGCGATGGTCGTAGCCTCCACCGGCGGTGGCGTCTTTTCTCAGTAGGCGGCACTTCCACCATGGTAGGCAATCTGATCGGTCTGGCCGTCTACGATGCCGTGGCCGAAGGAGTACGCTTGGAACAGGAAGCATCGGGAAAATCCTTGGGCTCCGCGGCCGCTCGGAGCGTAATGTTGGTCCTGACCACGTCGCAACGCTAAGGGCATCAAAATGGGCCTAGCGAGCGCCTGCTCCTGGGCCGTGTAACGGTATTGTCCCGACCGACATCAGGGGGTAGAAGACACAAATCAAGACAAGACGGACTGGTACATTAGGCTTGATGCAAGGAGGTTCTGTGTCGACTGGCGACCTGCCCAAGTATGCTGCCAAGGGGGAAAGGCAGAAACTGGACCTTGATTGGATAAAATTGCTGCACCAAGAGGGACTGCCTCTTTTTTTGCCGGTAGCGTCCGATCCACCGGCCAAGTTTGGGCGAGCGATACGCGAGTTCAATCGAGCACAATACTGGCAATGTCACGAAACCCTGGAAGAACTTTGGCTGCCCGAAGGGTATCCCCTGCGCTTGTTTTACCATGGACTGATCAAGGCGGCGGTTGGCTTCCTGCACCTAGAGCGACATAACCGCCATGGAGGGACAGCTAAGCTCCGTGACGCCCAATATGCCCTGACTCCCTTCTCTCCCAAATTCATGGGCGTTGAAATCGGAACCCTGCTCAGCGATATCGGCAAGCGTTTGGCCTATTGCCAGGATGCAGAAGTAGCAGACTGGTACGCCATAGACCAACTTGCTCCAGTCTATTTACACTTTGAGAACTCCTATTGAAACCATGCTAGTATAGCTCGGTGAACGCCAGCAGGAGAACCAGGGGAACCTATGGTAAATCGAGGAATTCAAGCCACCTGGTATTACCACAACGGCACCAAGCACCCCCACGGGAATCTGATGGACCCTCGGCACTCCTTTGACCCGTCGAGCCAACCCCTGCTGTTCAAAATATACCCGGAACTGGATCCGATTCCGTTGCCGTTTGAGGCATCGCCATCGGTGGTGCCCGCGCTATCCGCGATCTCCATGGAGGTTATTCCCTCAGTCAGTGACGGAACACTGGATATCACCACCTTGAGCAGCATTCTGTACTTCTCAGCTGGGATTACCAAGAGGTTGAACTTCCCCTGGGGATCCATGCCGTTTCGTGCCGCGGCCTGTACCGGTGCTCTGTACCACATCGAGCTTTATGTGGTATGTGGAGACCTGCCTGGTTTAGCAGCCGGAGTCTACCACTATAATCCCGGAGGGCCGTCCGTAACCCGGCTACGGCCGGGCGACTATCGGGGAACCCTGGTGGCTGCCAGTGGCAACGAGCCGAGCTTGACCGATGCTCCCGCCATAATCCTCTATACCGATGTATTTTGGCGGAACGCCTGTAAGTACCAGGCCCGGGCATACCGCCACTCCTATTGGGACAGCGGAACCATTCTGGCGAACACTTTAGCCATAGCCGCAGCGCATGGCCTACCTGCTAAGGTGGTGGCCGGATTCGTGGACAGCTCGGTTAACCGCCTGCTGGATCTGGAGAACCGGCAGGAAGTAGCTCTCGTGTTGGTACCAGTTGGATTCGTTCCCGAGCCGTCAATCGGATCCTCTTCCGACTTAGAACCACTTTCGCCGGATACTCAGCCGATTTCGGAGTACGAGGTAGAATTACCCGCCATTTGGGAGATGCACGGTGCCTCCTCTCTGACGGATGAAGCAGAGGTGGTTTCTTGGCGAGGCGAAGGCCCGGCAATGCTGATGCCCCATCCTTCGGGACGCCTCGTACCGTTAAATCCCTACTCTGACGGCGAGACGCCCCAGGACTCCATCGAGTCGGTCATCGTTCGGCGCGGGTCCGCACGCCGTTTCAGCCACGAATCGATAACCCTCCGGGAGCTGTCGACGGTGCTCGAAAAGGCCACGCAGGGCATACCGGCAGACTTTTTAGGACAACCTGGCGCTGCTCTCAATGATATTTATCTGATCGTGAACACTGTGGACGACCTCCCATCTGGCGCATATGTGTTCCACCGAGACCTGAAGGCTCTGGAGCTGCTGAAAGAAGGAGACTACCGTCGGCAAGCTGGTCATCTGGGGCTCGACCAGCCGCTTCCGGCCGATGCCAGCGTCGACTTTTTCTTCATGACTAATCTGAATCCAATACTGGAGCGTTTTGGTAACCGGGGTTACCGGTTGGCTCAGCTGGATGCCAGTATCACAGCGGGCAAAATCTACCTGGCAGCCTATGCCCAAAGACTGGGGGCCTCTGGCCTGACGTTTTACGACGACCAAGTATCCGGATTCTTCTCGCCCCACGCGGAAGGTAAAAGCGTGATGTTCCTGGTGGCGCTGGGGAAGCGAGCCAGGCGTAGGCTAGTCACCCTCGACACCAGTCGGGTGAGGCAACAGCCCAACTTGTAAAGGGCACGCCACTTAAGGAACTTGACCATCGCTGAGGAGTTGCCATACCTGGAGAGAGAACACACCTCTCCGAGAGCAAGCGAGCAAATTTTAGAAGTAGAGACTATCAAGGTCCCAAAACCGTCAAGCTAGAAACCGGAGTCGAGGAGGGTTTGCATGAGAGTGTATTGGCGAAAGGTGAAAAGGGGAGAGAACCTGATTCTCAGTGACGAAAACGACGGCCATGAAGAGGAGCTTGGAGGGTTCCGAGACACCAAACGGGGCATCGAAGCGTTGGCGAAGACTTTTAGCTACGACCCGAGCCGCTCCCGGAAGGGGTTCCCATCTATCGAAGAAGCCAAGGATTTCGTGGAGTCCTTCAGACCTTGGGAGCTATTCGGTACCCAGGGCGTTACTGTTGACCCTGGGGTTAGGCCCGCCCTAGATCCGGCCACAACAGACACAGCGGGCACGCCAGACCAGCCGGCGCAGTCGATGGTGGCGGACCTGCGATCAACGAGAGGATGGTGGCAGTTCTGGAAGAAGAGTTAGACGCTCCATGACCCTCCCGCCAGAGACCCGCGCCAGTAGATGCCACTTGGCTTTGGTTTAGTTTCCCATGCTCGCACGGGCAGATATCAAGCTGTTCCAATCGCCAAAGGGACTTCCTTTCGATGGGCAGACGCGGCAACTCTCCGGAACCGTTAACCCAAACATCAGATGGTTTTGGCTATCAAAGTTGGGGAAAGGGAGTGACGAATATAGCGGAACGAAAGCCAGGGGCGTTTTAATCCAGGTCGCATTACAAAAGGAGAAGTAGCCCTGTACGTCATCAGAAGAATCGCCAAAGCGCAGCCGAGGAAGGTATGGCAGGTTGCCAACCTGCTGATCAAAATATGCGCCGCCTACGAGGAGAATGGCCGGCCCAAGGCACAAGTGTATGTGTCCCAGGGCCTGCCGGGAACTCCCAACGTGGCCTATGCTGAATGGACCCAGGCGACCATCGAGCCCAACTGGCCTTCCCAGGTCCCCGAGGTGGTAAGGACTCTGAACGCCGAGATGCAGGCCCAGCTCAACTCCTACGAGATCGAGTTCTACGAGCTGGTCACACCGGAGAAGCTAGCCGAGAGGGGGGTCTCATAAAAAACCTACGATAGAAAACCCCTGTAAGCCAAGGAGGGGTTTGTTATGAAAGGAGTTGTTTACCAGGCCCCATTCAGTATCGCCGCGGAAAATGTGCCAGACCCGGAGCTGCAACACCCCAACGATGGCATCGTGAAGATCACTTCCTCTTGTATCCGTAGCTCGGACTTGCACATGTACGAGGGGCGGACGGCAGCGCAGCCCGGAATCATCTCCGGCCATGAAAACAAGGGTGTCGTACAAGAAGTCGGCTCGGCGGTGAAGACCCTGAATGTGGGCTTACTATGGGCCGGACCGCCGAGGCCCAGCTCGACAATCAGCGCAAGTTCATCACCGAGCGACTTGAGAACGTCCGGGCGAAGCCGGACGATTATCGTGCCTGGGCGGCGAGCGGAGTTGAGAAAGTGCGGCTAGTGGAGGCTATCTTCGAATAGGCGACGGACGTCGGCCAGGGCCTGGACGAGTTGCCCCCGAGCAGCGCGAGGAGATTCTGCAGATGGTCGTGGAAGAGGTCATCGTCGACAGGAACGACAACGTGGACATCACGCTGGCTATACCCATTGACAGTAAGGCCACTACGGAAGATTCCGTGTCCGTACAAACTTTAGAACACGTACAAACTTTAGAACCTTCGTGTTGAGGTTCGTTTTGGAACGGCAGCCAGGCGTTGCCCTTCCCCCGTCAGGCAACACCCACCACGGGAGAATGGGACAGGCCAAACCCGGTCACGGATGCAGTAAGTCGGATGCCCCGGCCACTATCGCGGGGCATCGCTCAGTATCTGGCTGTCCCAGGTCAGATCGGCTATCGCTCTCCTCAGACGCCTGTTCTCCATCCCCAGTCACTTCAGACGCCTGGCCTGATGGCGACGGCACCGCTCAGGGAGTAGGTCAAGGTGTCGCTGGTGTCCGGTCGGTGGCTGATACAGGGGGGCCGCTGTTCGCTCCCACGGACGTCGTTTCGGTCACGGACCGAGCTGCGCGGGCGCCGTCCGTGAACACGAGTCCTCTGGTTCGCCGCGTCGGGCGCGAGTGCACGGAATCCATAGCTGGGTAGGGTCGTAGCTTCAGTCTCAGGGCGCAGAAGGAAGGTTGCGTCGCCGGGTTTGCAGGCAACTACTCTAACCGCGTGGTCAATGGCGAGGCGGCAACCGACATCGCTGTTTCTTGGTCTCGGCAGGCCTGTTCGATGCTTTCTGGCGGAGAAACTGTCGCGGCGTAGCGGGGGGAGACCGAGGCAAAGCGGCCGGGTCCGGTAATGCTACGTGGCAGTGTCAACGCAGGCGCGAACTCGTGGTGTGACAGATGCAGCGAGTACGCGACAGAGGGCCGGGGTGTAAGCCCCGACCCCCTTGTCACGCTCAACCCTGCGGGTCTATCGCTCTATCAGCGTCAGCACACGCCGCGTACGGACTGGGATGTCGCCCTAGTCAGTCGCATCTGCGCACACCACGCTGACTTGAAGTCGCCAGGATGCGGCTACCGTGGTGACCTCATTGGCCTTTGCCGTCCACGAGATCGACTTCTCCCCTGTCCCGCCCTCTGGATACGAGGCCACGATGGCTACGCCCGAGGGAATCTCGGCATCGCCGGTGCCCACGGCCCCTAGGACTCGGGCTCCGCCACCGATCACAACCTTCCCTTCGCGACATGGCACAGTCAAGCTCTTATCGGTGCTGCTCGCTGGGCTTACATCAATTATGATCTCAGCCCCGCTTATGCCGGGCTCGCCTTTCTCACCTTGCGGGCCATGAGGGCCGGCCTCGCCCTTCGCGCCTGTAGACCCTCGCTGTCCGGAAGGACCTTGAGGTCCTTCTGGACCCCTGATCCCGGGGCCTCCTCTCGGACCCTGAGGTCCTACTGGCCCTATCTGCCCTTGCGGACCCTCAGAACCCACAGGTCCCTGCACGCCCTGTTCACCCTGTGGCCCCTGCGGCCCCTGCGGCCCCGTGTCGCCCTTTTCTCCGCTATCTCCAATCGGACCCTGCGGCCCTACCGGACCCTGTGCCCCTCGCGGTCCCGGAGGCCCGCCTGGGTCTCCCGTGTCACCCTTTAGGCCCGTGTCACCCTTCAGGCCCTGTTCACCCTGTGGCCCCGCGTCACCTTGTGGCCCCGGGCCACCCTCTGGCCCCACAGGCCCGCCCGGGTCACCCTTGTCACCCTTGTCGCCCTTGTCGCCCGAAAGTCCCTGAGGCCCCTGAACACCCTGAGCCCCCTGAAGACCTTGAGGCCCCTGAGCCCCCTGAAGACCTTGAGGCCCCTGAGGCCCGATCGCGCCGACGTCGCCCTTGGGGCCTTGAGCCCCGTTAGGACCGGTATCGCCCGCACAGGCCATAGCCACAAGCGTGACACCTATCAAAGACAGTATGATGCCGAGTCGCAGCCGTCCAAAACCGACGGTCATCCATCACCTCCCGCTGAGCATTGTTTGTCAAGCCAGAATCTGAGTTTTATTGTAACTGCTCTGACAATGCAATGGCAACTAGTCACAGCCCGGAAAAGACCTGTTAACAAGGCGATGAGGAAAGGCCCCCCGGTGGCCGGAAGGCCCATGCAGCACGGACATTCGCACGGCTACGGGCGCCGGCGGAGGGCTGAGGGCTCTGGTTGCGTCCATTCAGGAGGCGGGCCGCAGCGTGAGCGGCCGTCGGCGCCCAAGGTGTAGCCGACGAGGGCCATCTCCATCCACAGGCGGTTGCGATCAACCCCTCGGTAGCGGAGCTTCCGCCCTCCCTCCAGCGCCTTCATCAGCCGAACACCTCCTCGACCTGCGGCTCACCCGGTAGCCCGCATGCCGGTTCGTCCTCCCGTCCACCGCCAAGGAGGAGGTTCGCATCGTGCGGAGGGGTTCCGCCGCGAGGGCGCCGTCAACGACCGGCGCGCCGCGAGAGGGGATCAAGCCCCACTCTACTAGCTGTGGGCCAAGGAGCTTCTGGAGGCGGGCAAGGAAAGGAGAGGTTTGCCCGCGACGCGGCGCGCCATCTTAGGGCTGCCTAGCTATGTGCGATGCCAACCTATTTGCCGCAAAGGGCTGGAGCGGAGCTGCAACGGGGCGTGGAGTGAGTGCGGCAACTCGGCAGGTGCCCAGCGCCCCTACGGAAGCGGGCCAGTTGCCGTAGCGTAGCGCCCCGCGCTGTTCGACTATGAGCCCTTAGCCCATCGCGCCAGCGCTTTGCCTGGCGAGGTTATCTCCTCTACTGCAGTGTAGAAGTGGTCCCGCCAACCCTCTTCGGGTAGTCCGGTGAACAGCATCAGATTCAAGGGATATTGCTCACTGTCGGCAACGCGGCGGAAATCGTCTCTAAACAGAAATGTGGGCTTCTCCAGCGCAATCGCCATTCCTAACTCCACCATCACGCCCTCGTCGGGAGGAACGCCATTGACGATGGCGAATATGGCGTCCGCCGCCGCCACGTCTTCGAAATCCCTTTGGCCAACCCGATACGCCCAGCCTGTCTCCAGGAAGTCCACTTGGTTGTTCCGAGCGAACGGCTCCCAAACTTCTAACCCAATCTCCTCCAGCGCCGCCACGATTGGCGGCAGAAGTATCATTTTCTGCTGGGCGGAAAACCCGTAAGGATTAGCCAGGTAGATAGTTTTCGTCACATCTGGGCATCCCTGTAGGTTTGCATCCACCGGCCAGTCGAGACATCCTCCTGCCGCCAATAGTCAGGAGGATATTCCATCCCGTCACTACCACAATGACCTTCAGATTCAGGACACAAGGTTACACGTCTCTCCACCTCGACGCCGACCTCCTCTTTAGCGGGATCAAGGGACGCCATCCAGGCAGCGCAAGACCCAGACGCCGCCGCATTATTGCGCCTGCTCCCACTAGCGATGCCCCTATCGCCATGATGGCCGCCAAGAGTCCAATAGCTAACCCTCCCCCTCCCCCTCCCCCTTCCCTTATCACTCCCCCTACCACTGCTTCTTCCACGTTGGTGACGGCTATGGTTACCGTTGTAGTGTCAGAAGCGCTGGATGGGTCGGTGGCGGTTACGGTCACGGAGTAGCTGGACTGGGTTTCGTAGTCCAGCGGGGCTTTCGTCTGCAATTGGCCCGTCGTTGGGTCGATGGCGAAGGACGCGGCATCGTCGCCGCCCAGGGAGTAGGTAAGCGGGTCATCGTCGGCGTCGGTGGCCGCTACCGGGGCGCCGATGGCCTCACCCGCCTCCGTGTTCTCCGCCACGCTGCGAGTGCCGGTCTCGCTGGCCGGGAATGCCGGCGCGCTGTTGGTTGCCGGCACTGCCCGCACCGCGTAGTCCGATACCGCCCGCGCGGTCTTGCCGGATCCTTCTCCATCGGTGTAGGACGCCGTGACCCGCAGGTAGTTGCTCACGTCGCCCACAACCGGGGTGTAGCTAGCCGCGGTAGCTCCGCCGATGACGGTCCACGCGGTATTGTCGGCGGAACGCTCCCACCGCCAGGTGACGCCGGAAACGTCGCCGTCGGGGTCGGCCAGGTCGGCAGTTACTGGGGTATCCACCTGGGGCTGCACCGACGACAGGGTGACGGTCCCTGCTTCTTCCACGTTGGTGACGGTTATGGTTACCCTAATAGTGTCAGAGTCGGTGGATGGGTCGGTGGCGGTTACGGTCAGCGTGTAGCTGGACTTGGTCTCGTAGTCCAGCGGGGCCTTCGTCCGCAATTGGCCCGTCGTTGCGACAACGGAGAAGGACGCGGCAACTGTTCCGTCCAGGAAGTAAATTAGCCCGTCTTGGTCGATGTCGCCGGCCGCGACCGGGTCGCCGAGGTTGGTTCCCGCCTCCACCTGTTCCGGCGTCGAACGAGTGGCCCGGTTGCCTTCGGCGAACACCGGGGCCCGGTTGGTCCTCGGAATGGAAGAGTCGCCGCGGACTCCGCTTTGGCCACCAGTGCGGCCGTTCCCCAAACGTGACCAAGCGCTATCGCCCTCGGCGTTTCTGGCCTGGACCTGCACCTCGTAATCAGTGTCCTGCGCCAGTCCGGTGATGGAAAGGCTGCGAACATTGCTGGGGGTTGTTCTCCTGGTGAATGGCTCGTTGCCAACCGTTGGCCGGTATTCCACGTTGTAGCCGCTGATGGGGGGCCCGGTATTGGCTGGCGCATCCCAAGTCGCCACGAGGCTGCTGGACGAAGCCGCCTCTACGGTCGGGGCCGCGGGCTGCCCCGGAGCTTCCTCCACGTCGGTGACGACGATCGTCACGGTGATGGCGCCATCGGTGGCAGTGGATGCTCCATTGTTGGCGTTCTTGCCGTCGCTCACCGACACGGTCACGGAGTAACTGGACTTGGCCTCGTAGTTCAGTGGGGCTTTCGTCTGCAATTGGCCCGACGATGCGACAATGGCGAAGGAAGCGGCATTCGTTCCACCCAGGGAGTAGACTAGCGCGTCTTTGTCGAAGTCGGTGGCCCCGACCGGGGCGCCGATGTTCTGGCCCGCCGCCGTGTTCTCGGCCACTGTGCGCATTGCCGTGCTCCCGACGGCGAACGACGGCGCCAGGTTGGTCCCCGGAGTGGAAGAGTCGCCTCGGACTCCGCTTTGGCTACCAGTGCGGCCGTTCCCCAAAGGTGACCAAGCGCTATCGCCCTCGGCGTTTCTGGCCTGGACTTGCACCTCGTAAGCAGTGTCCGGCTCAAGTCCGCTGATGGAAAGGCTGAGAACACTGCCGGAGGTGGTCCTCCTGGTGAATGGCTCGTCGCCAACCGTTTGCCGGTATTCCACGTTGTAGCCGCTGATGGGGGTCCCGGTACTGGCTGGCGCCGTCCAGGTCACCGTCAGGCTGGTGGACGAAGCCGCCTCTACGGTCGGGCGCGCGGGCTGCCCCGGCGCTGTAACGTCGGTGACGTAGATCGTCACGTTGATGGTGTTATCGACAGTAGTGGATGGCCCGTTGTTGGCGTTCTTGCCGTCGCTCACCGACACGGTCACGGAGTAGCTGGTCTTGGTCTCGTAGTCCAGCGTGGCTCTCGTCCGCAATTGGCCCGACGATGTGTCAAGGGTGAAGGTCGCGGCATCCGTTCCGCCCAGGGAGTAGGTCAGCGCGTCTTGGTCGGCGTCGGTGGCCGTGACCGGGGCGCCCACGGTGGTTGCCGCTGCCGCCTGTTCCAGTACCGAACGAGCGGTGCTGCTGCCGTGGGGGAACACCGGCGCCCGGTTAGAGGAGGAGACGCTGACCGACGGAGGTGGCGGTGGAGGCGGCGGCGGTGGAGGCGGTGGCTTCGTAATGGTCACAGGGATAGTGTCGAAGAGGCCGCCCCCGTCTGTGGCGGTTACCGTCACGGAGTAGCTGGAGTCGCTCTGGCTCGCGTAGTCCAGGGGATCCTTCGTCTGCAACTGCCCGGTTTCCTCCACGATGCTGAATGACTCGGCGTCGGTCCCGCTCAGGGTGTAGACCAGCGCCTCAGTGTCGCCCACGTCCTGGTCCGTGGCTGCCACGGGGGAGCCAATGTTCACGCCCGGCGCTGCATCCTCGTTCACCGTGCGCCTGGTGAAGTCGCCGCTAAACTCCGGCGCATCGTTCACGTCGGTGACATGGATGATCACCTTCTTAGTGGCGGATGAGCTGGACGCGTCGGTCGCGATTACCCTCACCGTATAGGAGTCTTTGGTCTCGTGGTCCAGGGCCGCCTTCGTCAGCAACTGGCTGGACGTCGCGTCGATGTCGAAGGACGCGCGGTCGGTCCCGCCCAGGGTGTAGATCAGCGTGTTAGCGTGCCCGACGTCTTCGTCCGTAGCCTCAACCAGCGCTCCGATGGGCTGGCCCATCTCCGTGTTCTCGTCGATGGTGCGTGTTCCGGTATCCGTGGACGAGAACTCCGGCGCATCGTTCACGTCGACGACGGTGATGGTCACTTCGATAGTGTCGGTCGCTGTGGACGAGTCCGTCGCGGTTACCGTCACCGTATAGGTGTTGTCGCTGGTCTCGAAGTCCAGGGGGGCCTTCGTCTGCAACTGCCCGGTTTCCGGCACGATGGCGAAGGACTCCTCGGCGGCTCCGCTCAAGGCGTAGGTGAGCGTATTATCGGTGTTCGTATCCGTCGCCTCGACCGGCGCGCCGATGTTCTGCCCGGAGTCCGTGTTCTCCGCCACCTCGCGAGTAGTCGTAGTATCAGCGAAAGTCGGCGCCACGTTCGCTTCTGGCTTTGCCCGCACCGGATCGGGCGAGACCTTCTGCGCGCTCTTCCCGGATCCCTCTCCGTCGGTGTAGGTCACCGTTACCCGCAGGTAGATGCCCACGTCGTCTGCGACCGGCGTGTACGTGCCTAACGCGGCTCCGCTGGTGATGGCTTCCCAGGGGCCGGATCTGCTTGCAGATTTCTCCCACTTCCAAGTATCGCTGGAAACGCTGCCGTCGGGGTCCGTCAGCTTGAAGGTCAACGCCGCCTCAACCTGCGGCGGCGCCGACGACCGGGTGAGCGTGCCGGGCTCGTCCACGTTGGTGACGTTAACGGTCACGTCCAGCGTAACGGGGGTGGTCCCATCGGAGACCCGCACCGTCACCGCGTACGTGTTGTCCGTGTCCGTGTCCTCGAAGTTGGGAGACGCTTTGAAGCTGAGCGCGCCGTCGGGGATTGTGAACTTGTCGTAGTCCCCCGTCATCACCAAGGACCAACTGAGCGTGGTCTTCTCCGGGTCGGTAGCGGTGTAGGTGGCTACCGGCCCGACGCTGTTCTCCGGGTAAGGTTCAATGGTCTGCTCGTCTATCACCGGCGCCTCGTTCACGTCGGTGACGTTGATGATCACGGCGATGGTGTCGTCCGTGGCGGTGTCGGCGTCGCCGTCGGCGTCCCTGCTGTCGCGGACTGAGACGGCAACGGTGTACTTTTTCTTCGCCTCGTAGTCCAGGGAATCCTTGGTTTGCAATTGGCCGGTCGATACGACGATGTCAAAGAACGTGGCGTCGGCGCCGCTTAGGGTGTAGGTCAGCGTGTCAGTGTTGTCGTCATCCGTGGCCGCGACCGGGTCTCCGATGTCCCGGTCCGCCTCCGTGTTCTCGGCCACGGCGCGCGCGGTCGCGGAGCCGGCGGGGAACTCCGGCGTCTCGTTCACGTCGGTGACGGTGATGGTCACATTGGTGGTGTCATCCACCACTTCGTCAGGATTGCCATCGGCATCACTGCTGTCGCTCACCGACACGGTCACGGAGTAGCTGGGCTCGGTCTCGTAGTCCAGCGAGGCTTTCGTCCGCAATTGGCCCGTCGATGCGATGATGTTAAAGGACGCGGCGTCCTCTCCGCCCAGGGAGTAGGTCAGCGTGTCATTGTTGTCGTTGTCGGTGGCCGCGACCGGCGCGCCGATGTTCCGGCCCGTCGCCGTGTTCTCCGCCACGCTTCGAGCGCCGGTCTCGCTGGTTGGGAACGCCGGCACCTCATTCACGTCGGTGACGGTGATGGTCACCGTAATCGTGGCATCCGTCGCTGTGTCGGGGTCGCCGGCGGCATCCCTGCCGTCGCTCACCGATACGGTGACGGAGTAGCTGGCCTTGGTCTCCCTGTCCAGCGGGGCTTCCGTCAGCAATTGGCCCGTCGTTAGGACGATGTCGAACGACGTGGCGTCCTCTCCGCCTAGGGAGTAGGTCAGCGTGTCATAGTCGCCGGCGGTGGCCGCGACCGGAGCGCCGATATCCTGGCCTGCCGGCGTGTTCTCGGCCACCATGCGGGTTCTGGTTTCTGTGGACGGGAACGCCGGTTTTTCTTCCACGTTGGTCACGGTGATGGTCACCGTGATCTCGGCGTCCGTCGCTGTGTCGGCGACGCCGAATTCATCCTTGCTGTCGCGGACCGACACGATCACGGTGTAGCTGGACGTAGCCTCGTGGTCCAACGCGGCTCTCGTCCGCAATTGGCCCGTCGTTGTGACGATGGCAAAGGATGCGGCGTCGTCTCCGCCCAGGGTGTAGGTCAGTCTATCGCCGCTGTCCGGGTCGGTGGCCGCGATAGGCGCGCCAATGTTCCGGCCCGCCCCGGTATTCTCGGGAACGGTGCGGGTGGTTGCCGGGCCGTCGTCAAACTCCGGCGCCTCGTTCCCGTCGACGACGGTGATGGTCACCGCGATGGTGTCCGTCGCGTTCGAAAGGTCGGTGGCGGTGACGATGACCTCGTAGCTGGATGTGGCCTCGTGGTCCAGCGCGGCTTTCGTCTGCAATTGGCCCGTCGATGCGACGATGTCAAAGGACGCCGCGCCAGCTTCGTCCAGAGTGTAGGTCAGGCTGTCGCCGACATCCGGGTCCATGGCCTCCACGGGGTCGCCGATGTTCTCACCCGACGTCGCGTCCTCCGCCACCATGCGGGTTCTGGTCTCGGTGGACGGGAACTCCGGAGCCTCGTTCACGTTGGTGACGGTGACGCGGACGTCCAGCGTATTGGTCTTGGATCCATGGACGGCCTTCACCGTTGCCCGGTATACGTTGTTCCCGTCGGCGTCCGCGGGGGCTTCGTGATTTGGTGACGCCCTGAACGTCAGCACGCCTACGCTGCTGATGGCGAAGAGGCCGCTGTCGTCCTCGTCTAGGAGGGACCAAGCAATCGAGGGTCCCTCTGGGTCGGTGATGGTGTACGTCGCCACCGGGCCGTCGCCGTTCTCCGGGTAGTCAACGGTGGATGGGCCTGATATTTCCTCCACGTCTTCGACGATAACGCTCACCGAAAAGAAAGACTGGCCGGGTCTTTGCCCGTTGGGGGGGTTGGGGTCGTAGGCCGTAATTGAGAACGAATGCGTGTAGCCCCGCTGGGCCTCGTAGTCGGGAGGCTCGTTGAAGGTGAGCACGCCGTCATCATCTATGCTGAAAAAGTCGCCGTCGCCCCCGCCGGGGTTAACGCTGACTATCCATCCTGCGGTGGGGCCTTTGGAGTTGGAGGCGGTGTAGGTGGCCACCGGCCAGGTGCCGTTCTCGGGGTATCTAATCTCGGCGGGCCCCTCTACGGTAGGGTCGTATCCTGAGCCGGAGGCGCGGATGACCACCGTGATGGTATCGCTGGCGCCGGATGGGTCAACGGCCTTTATCGTCACGTTGTACTGCGTCTTATCAGAATCGCGCAAGAGCGTCTTTGTAAGCAGGCTGGCGTTCGTTGACACAATGTCAAAGAACTCGGCATCGGTCCCCTCGAGCAGATAGCGCACCTCGTCGTCGTCTTCGTCGCCGGCGTACGCCGGATTGTAGATTTCTGTGCCCACCGGGGCGCTCTTTCTGGCGTGTAGGCAAAAATCTGCAGTAATGCCCCCAGTGCACGCGTACCCTAACTCAGAGGCATCTCCGAAAACCGGAGCCTCGTTGGTTGATGGCCTCGCCCGCACCGGTCTGCTGGATACCGCCCGCTCGGTCTTGCTGCTGCCCTTCCCGTCGGTGTAGGACGCCGTGGCCCGCAGGTATTTGCCCTCGTCGTTACTAGTACCTCCAACCGGAGTGTAGCTAGCCGTAGTAGCTCCGCTGATGGCGGCCCAATTGGACCTGTTTGAGGAGCGGTGCCAACTCCACGTGATCCCGGATACGCTGCCGTCGGGGTCGGTGAGCGTGGCTTTCAGCGCCGCGCCAACCTGGGGCTGATTCCAGTACAGGGAAACCCTTCCCGGCTCATCTACGTTGCCAACATTGATGGTCACCGTGATGCGGTCGGTGGCGCCCAATGAGTCGGTGGCGATTACCGTTGCCGTGTAAGTGTCCTGCGTCTCGTAGTCCAGCGGCGCCCCGGTCTGCAACTGGCCTGTGGATTCGACAATGATGAAGGGAGATGTGCGTGCGTCTTCCAGCGAGTAGGTCAGGGGATTGTTGCTGAGGGCAGTGGCCGTCACCGGTATGCCGATGTTCTGGTACGGACGCGTATTTTCGTCCACATCGCGTTCGGTCTCGCTGGAGGGGAACTCCGGCGCTGCGTTCGCCCCTGACGGGGAGTCCGCCGGACCAGGGGCGACTGACTGGTTTATCTGGGCGTAAGCGGGGCCATACAGAGAATGGGATGGCGAGAACGCTACGAAAATGGCGAGGGCAATGAAGGCCATGGCTGCGATCATCGCCAAGAACACCCGGTGATTCATAGGATGCCCACCTCAGCCTTCCTCGCGCCGCTCGGCGCCCAAGGAATCAAGCTATCCAGCAGAAGCCGGACTCTACCCGGTTACCTTCAACCTGGGGCAACTCTCGCCACCGGCGGCTACAACGACCTCGCCCCATTCCGCTCCCAGACCCTGGTTGGGCACCCGCCGCATAACTCCAGCCCGCGCCGCTCCATGACGCTTGCGCCCTAGACGTTCTTGCCTGCACGGCAATCCTGCTTTCGTCATTGGCTCAGGGTTGCGGGGATAAAGGAGAGAGGGAATATATCATGGAATGCGACGCACAACGCGAAATGGTTGCCGTCTCACTGCTTCCTACGTTGTGATGCTCTCGCAAAAAGTCTCTGCTACCCCAGAGAGAACAACTCCGCTCATACTAAAATACAGTATGTGGTGACTTGGCCGCCTATCCACCCACCATACTGTAGTATACTACAGAATACCGCTGTAGGCCCTTTTGTCAAGGGCGCGCAGTGTTATTCGTAAGTATCCCACAGTGCAGCGCGTGCGTCTTGCAAACGACATATCGCCCGGCGCCGCGCCCTTGGGAATGCTCTGAACAAGCCGGCGCGGACCGTTGGAGGTTGGATGAGGTCATTGGACGGGGTTTTACGGAGACGTTCAGCCGCTCAATGGTGCCGCGACAGGAGTTCCCCTGTGTCCCTGCCCCCGTATTCGGGGGAAGGTTAGGAAGGGGGTCTGACGCGCCAGGTGAGCAAACGACGCCCCCTCCGTCCTCCCAACCAGGGTGCAGGGAGCGCAGCCCCCGCGGGGTACAACGACTCCCCTGTACCCAAGAACGGTGGAGGGCGAAGCGGGCGGCATAGCAGCGCGACCAAGCCAGACCCCCCGCTGAAAGAGGGCGCAGGCCACAACAAAATCCTCCGCTCCCCACGCAGGGTGCAGGGGGCGCAGCCCCCTGCCGGGGGTACAGCGAGTCCCCCTGTACTCAAAAACGATGGAGGGTAGGCTAGGTGGAACAACGGCCTCCGCCGTGATAAGTCCCCTCTCTCCTGTCCCTGCCCCGGCGCGCGGGGAACCACTCTGTCCCTGCCCCCGTAGTCGGGGGAAGGTTAGGATGGGGGTCCCTCGTCCCCTGGTTAAGAAGCCGCCTCCGTCCCCCAAGCAGGGTGCAGGGGGCGCAGCCCCCGCCGGGGGTACAGCGAGTCCCCCTGTTCTGGAAAACGTCGGAGGGCGGTGCGGGCGGGATAGCGGCGCAGGCCAAGCCAGACCCTCCGTTGAAGGAAGGCGCAGGCCACAACAAGACCCTCTGTCCAGGAGGCGCCCCCTATTGCAAAATAAGAACTATTGTGCTATAATGTCCCCATGAAGTGGGCCCCCGGCCCGCTTCTCTTTCTCGGAGCCTGCCGCATAACGTATGTACTGGGGGCTAACCACAGAGAATCCCCCTGTGGCAGGGGCGCTGAGGGAACACCCCAAGGGGCAAGACCGTCCGAGGAAGGCTGGGACCGGAGCGAATGCCGTTGTAAGGCACAGGCTCTTTGGAGCCATCCAACTCCGTAACGGCTCCGTAACGACTGTGTAACGGCTTGTAATGCCTCGTAATGCCTTTGTAATGGCTTCGTGCCTGCAAACCCCGAAATCCGGCTGATTGGCGTTACAAGCATACAATCAAAGGAGGCGCCTTCCCCTCGGGGTAACTCTCCCGTCCCCGCCCGTGTGCCAGGGGAAAGGTCAGGAAGCGTCCCGTCGCGCCAGGTGAGCAAACGACGACGCCTCCGTCCTCCCAACCAGGGTGCAGGGAGCGCAGCCCCCGCCGGAGGTACAGCGAGTCCCCTTGTTCTGGAAAACGTCGGAGGGCGAAGCGGGCGGCATAGCAGCGCGACCAAGCCAGACCCCCTGCTGAAGGAGGGCGCAGGCCGCAACAAAACCCTCGTTCCCCAGAAGTGGGGTGCAGGGGGCGCAGCCCCCGCCGGGGGGTACAGGGGGAGTCCCCCTGTTTCTAAAAACGTTGGAGGGTGGGCTAGGTGGGACAACGGCGCCCGCCGCCAAAAGCCCCCTCCCTCCCCCCGTACCAGGGGAAAGGTTAGGAAGCGTCCCATCGCGCCGGGGAACCTGTGGGCCCCCACTCGCCCCTTGATGATTCCGAACAGCGGTTAGCCCGACTGCATGCTCCGCTTGTCCGCGTCACCGGCTTCGCCAGGGGACGTCCGGACGCGATGACGGCGCAGCTATTTCTCGAAGAAATCCAGGTCGATGGCGAATGCAGTCGCGAGGACGAGGGACTGGAAGTCACCGTCACCCTGCCCGGTCGGGAACTCCACCAGGAAGGTGTCGGCGTCGGTAAACATCTCCCGGCCCAGGCCGCTCCACTGCTTCGTGACCTTGCCAACCTCCCGGTCGGACTGCTTGATCGTGAAGGTGTACCGCCGGAGCACAGAGCTACTTACCTCAGCAACGATGCTCCCCTGCGCGTCCTCAATGGACATCCTCCGCTGCCACATTCCGAACTTGCGGCGTATAGCGCCGATAGGCCGCCTGTCGCTGTCGTGCACTCTCATATGAGCGAAGAACCAGAAGAAGCTGCGACTTGCCACCACGATGTCCTTGCCGTCCAAGTCGGTAATATGCAGGGTTAGGGGCCGGTGGGTCTTCAGGAGCTGCCTGCTCAAGCCCCCCGATTCTTCATAGGCGAACATCACGGTCTGACCGCTCGGCGTCAGCACCTCGTAGCGGTTTTTTGTTTCGAAGCCTGTGAAGGCCTCCAACCTCTCCACTCGCTGCTTCACGATAAGCTGGCTACCCTGCGCCAGGTCCCTTATTGACATTGAGGCCTCCTCTTCGGGTTGTCGCTATTGTAATCTACGCGGCGGGCTGCGGGGAAACCATTTATGACTGGTGCCCACAGCCGTGGCCGCGGAGACCCGCGAGGATCTGCGGGTCGGCAACGTCATCACCGTTGCGCTTTGCTCGTGGACGCGCGGGAGGTGGCGGAGGCGGGCTACCTAGTGAGGGTTGGCGGGACTACTTCTCCACGTCGGTGGAGGAGATAACCTCGCCGGAGAAGGCGCTGGCGCGATGGGCCAAGCGCCCCTGGAAGCGGCGGCCCACATCTGCGCCTGTCGCGGAGACGGCCTTGCCCCTCGTTCTCGGGAACCTCGCGCACAAGGCCATCGAGCTCTGGTCCACGACAGGAGAGCAGCCCGCCGTTAAACCTCCAGCGTCCGCGCTGCGAGTATTCGCTTTGCGGTCTCTCGTGCTTCGTCCAGGTTCGCGGCAAAGTGGTCGGCGGGGACGCGCTGCAGAGCGTTGAGCGCCTGAAGAGTCGCCGCAGGCGAACCCGCGAGACCCATCACGATGCACTCCGTATCATCAGCGGCGGCGCCATCGATCAGCTGTTCCACCACCAGGGCGGCGCTGTCGTCCAAGTAGACCGTGTCGGAGAAGTCGAGGATTACGATCTCATGGTCCCGGATGTCCACGCTGATCGTCCTGATCAGCTTGTTGGAAGACGCGACGGTAAAGCTCCCCCTGAGCGACACCAGGCCGACGCGCGCCGAGAAAGCGGCAACATCATCCGCGTCTTGCTCACCTCCCAGGAAAGTCCGGTCTAGCAACGGAACGGAGACCACGCTGTCTAGCTCCAGGCGCTCGAACTGCCGCGCGTGGGCTATCCCCGCGGCGACCAGGCCAATCGCCACGGCGGTAACCAGGTCGAGAAACACCGTGAGTCCAAAAGTGATCAGCATCACCAGGAGGTGTTCCCGCTGAACGCGGTGAACCCGCTTGATGAAACGCCAATCTATGATGTCCCAGCCGACCTTCATCAGTATGCCAGCGAGAACCGCATGGGGGATCGCCTCCACGTACTCCCCAAGGCCCAGGACCAGCCCCAGCAGAATCGCCGCCCGCAACACTCCTGACACCCGTGTCCGTCCGCCGGCGCGTATGTTCACTACCGTGCCCATGGTGGCTCCGGCGCCGGGCAGTCCCCCGATAATCCCTGCGGCCACGTTGCCGATGCCCTGGCCCACTAGCTCACGATTCGGGTTGTGGCGCGTGCGCGTCATCGTATCAGCCACCAGGGAGGTGAGCAGGCTATCTATGGAGCCGAGCAGCGCGATAATCAGCGCCGGCTGCACGGATTTCACCAACAGGCTGATGGAAAAGACCGGCAACTGCACGTTCGGGAGGCCCGTTGGCACCTCCCCGATCACCGGCGTGTTGCTCAACCACAAGACCCCCAGCAGCGTCCCAGCGATCAGCGCCACCACGGGAGCAGGCAGGAACTTCTTGAGCCGAGTGGGCCAGAGAATCCCCACGGCGAGGGTGACGGCGGCGATGGCGAACGCGTTGAAGTTGATATCGCCTATCGCGCCCGGCCAGGCGCGGATCGCCCCCAGCGGCCCTCCATCCGCGACTGACGCCCCCAAGAAGGGCAGCGTCTGTAACAGTATGATGATTATCCCGACGCCGGTCATGAACCCGGATATCACCGAGTACGGCGTGTAGGCCACGAAGCGGCCGATTCGTAGCACGCCCAAGAGAATCTGCAGTAGGCCCGCCATGATGGCTATCACGAACGCCTCGGCAATGCTGTCCGCATGGGCCGCGACAACGACCGCCATTGCCACGGCCATCGGTCCCGTGGGGCCGGATATCTGAGACCGCGTCCCCCCAAACACGGCCGCGAAGAACCCCACCGCGATCGCCCCGTATAGGCCGGCGACCGCCCCGAGACCTGACGCGACGCCAAAGGCCAGCGACACCGGCAGCCCCACCACCGCTGCAGTGACGCCGCCAAAGACGTCACCGCGGAGAGTTTGGAGGTTGTAGCTCATGCCGGGACGCCTTGACGTGATCTTGCGAACAATATGTCCCATAGCGCGCATCCTACCGCCTCACGCAGGGCTTCAGAAGACGATCTGGCGCAATCAGCGCCGCTCTCCCCCGGATTCGTCATTGCTGCGGGAAGACAGCCTTGCAACTGCCGGCCCACTGGGAGCAGCCAATCTTACGCTCCCCGACCTACCAGCGGAAGCCGTTAACATGCCTTGCAGGCCCTTATGATGATGCCACTATTTCTTTGGGGCTGACCCTTGAGCCGGAGGACTCCCAAAAGGGGAAATCCCGGCTAACAAGCTCTTCACAGGCGGGTGAATGACTCCCTCTGTATCTCCTGCCAATTCCCTGGAGGTCGCGTCGGGACGCCTCCTGGTTTCGCGCCTTATCGAGGATGGAGAAGGCTTGATTGATGCTCGCCCATGCCCTCATCCCTGGGGATGGGCGTTTCCTCCTGCCTGAGCAATACGTGGGCTGGTTCTCCCCAGCCGCCGGGCCTGCGCCAAGCCCGTCCCAGCAGCCCTTCGGGCCAGGACTGCCAAGCCCCGGTCGTTGAGGGCAACATGGCGGCGGCGGCGCGGGTGGCGAGGCCGAACGCTTCGCGGCAGATCACCAGCCGTGGCGCCCGTGAACCCGAGACTCTCAGAAGGTTCCCCAGGTCTTGTAGGGTGATCCGTGGCCAGTCAGCGAGGATGTCGGGGACGGCTGATCCTTCAGCCCGGATGAGTTGACGAGCTGATGCCGTGATGCGATGATGCTGGTATGCGAACTACCGTAACCATAGACAACGATGTCCTGGCGGTTGCTCGAGCGCTGGCGGAGCGGAATGGAACCAGCCTGGGCAGTGCCTTGTCGGAGTTGGCGCGGCGCGGCTTCAAGAGCGCGTCCACTGCTGGGGACGGGGGGGACGGGACCGTGTTCGCCGTGGCTGCCGACGCCGAGCCCATCACCAGCGAAGATGTCTACCGGTCACTGAGCGAGTGGCCGTGACCGCGTTGCTGGACGTCAACGTCCTCATAGCCCTCGCATGGCCCAACCACGTGCATCACGTCGCCGCCAGAGCATGGTTCGAGGAGCATCGGGAGGAGGGTTGGGCAACCTGCCCCTTGACGGAGGCGGGTTTCGTCCGCGTCTCATGCAACCCGGCGGCGGTGCGGCACACCGTCACCCCTCTTGACGCCATCGCAGTCTTGGAGAAACTCACGCGGTTCGGGTCTCACGCCTTTTGGCCCTTGGACAGGTCCATCGTTCAACTGCCGGAAACAATCGGCGCCCGCATCCAGGGGTATCGTCAGATAACGGACGCCGTCTTGCTGGCCGCCGCCATGCGCCGCAACGGACAGCTGGTCACCCTGGACGGCGGTCTGGAAGGGCTGGTCGCGGAGAGGGTGCGCCCCTTCCTATGCGTCATCCCGGTGTGAAGCGGCAGGACTATTTGGCAACGTTCCGCCACATGCGGCAACCGATGACGCCCGTTACCAGGGGCATCAAGACGTCTATGACGGCCCAGTATTGACCGTCGGGCTGATTATTGGAGGACAGAGAGGCGAACCAGTTCCAGAAGAACAGCATGAACACCACGACAGTTCCGTAGAACACCGTATTCGCCTCTAGGTAGCGCTTCATAGGCGCCGAATCGTCGCTATCCACCCGCCGCTTTTCTGCGTAGCTTGCGGCCAGCGCGAACACCATGCCTGCGGCCATGAACCAGTTGAGCACCTCCCACGCCGGGAACGGCGCGTCCCCGCCCGGGTGGTACAGCGGCGTGATAATGAAATGCACGGCTACCGCCACCGCCAACAACACCAGGTACGCCGCTACTGCGCGACTCAGTATGGACATGGTTTCCTCCTCGAAATGAAACGGGGTACATAGTGGAGCCGGCTCTATTGCGAGGCCAACCAAGTGTAGCACCCGCGGCCGCCCCTTCGGCATAATCGGTGGCGCAGGAGGCCTCAATGGCGAGGAGTTTGCACGATCGTGGGCCCCATAGCGGTCTGGAAGACCGAGCCGCCGCCCCTCCCGATTTCAACAAGGCCGCCTTTCAACGCACCTTGACCACCATGGGGCGGCCAGGGCAGCGCTGTGTGGCCGGTTTAGGCAGACGCCTTATCTCTGGAGTACCTTCGGCGCTGGTCTTTGGACAGGAGCTTCTTGCGCAGGCGGAGGCTGGCTGGCGTGACCTCTAGCAACTCGTCGGCATTGAGGAAGTCCAAGCACTCCTCGAGGCTCATGCTAACGGCGGGCGTAAGCTGGACGGCGATGTCGGATGTGGACGACCGGACGTTGGTCAACTTTTTCTCCTTGCACACGTTGACCACGAGGTCGTCCTCCCGCGAGTGCAGGCCAACGATCATTCCTTCGTAGACCGCGGTTCCCGGCTCCACGAAGGTGCTTCCCCGAATCTGGGCGTTGCTCAACCCGTAGGTCACTGCGCCCCCCTGCTCTGAGGCGACCAGCGCGCCGTTTCGCGTTGCCTGAACCTCTCCTCTGAGGGGCTCGTAGGCAAGGAACTGGCTGTTCATGACGCCGTTGCCGCGGGTTACCCTGAGAAAGTAGCTATTGAATCCAATAAGGCCCCGGGTGGGTATCTTGAACTCTAGGTGCACGTTGCCGTTGCCGTCGTACCGCATGTCGGACATGCGCGCCAGGCGAGTGGCAAGATTCTCGGAAAGCGGGCCTATGTACTCCTCGCGAGTGTCGATGGAGAGCAACTCGTAGGGCTCGTAAGTGACGTTGCCGCGTTGCCGCCGGAGCGCCTCGGGGTTGGACACTTGGAACTCGTAACCCTCGCGGCGCATCGTCTCGATGAGAATGGCCAGATGCAGCTCGCCGCGGCCCGAAACCATGAAGGTGTCGGGGGACCCCGTCTCCTCAACGCGAAGGCTGAGGTTCGTTTTGAGCTCCCGCAGCAATCGAGCGTACAGTTGTCGCGACATACTGGAGCGACCCTCGCGACCGGCGACCGGCGATGTGTTCACGCCCAGGGTGATGCTGACCGTTGGCTCATCGATCGTTATGGGCGGTAGCGCCTCGGGGCACGAGGATGAGGCGATGGTGTTTCCTATGGCCACCCTGTCAGTCCCTGCCAAGGCAACGATGTCCCCAGCCTCCACCCGCGTTACTTCCTTGCGGCCCAGACCTTCGAAGACGTAGAGCTTATCCACTTTGAAGGAAGACACCGCGTCGTCCGCGGCAAGGCACACGACTTCTTCTCCCAGCGAAATGGCTCCTCGGGATATCCGGCCGATGGCGATTTGCCCTAGGTGGTTGTCGTAGTCAAGCGCAGCGACAAGCAGTTGAAGGGGCGCCGCCGGATCGCCTGAGGGAGTAGGAATCTGGCGGCGGATGGCCTCGAACAGGGGCGCCACGTCTTGGCCGGTGTCATCGGCCTTGGCCAGGGCATAGCCCTCGCGGGCCGAAGCGTACAGGACCGGAAAGTCGAGTTGGTCCTCTTCTGTGGCCAGCTCCAAGAACAGGTCTTGGATCATGCTTTCCACCTCGCGAATGCGGGCGGTGGGTCGGTCTATCTTGTTGATGACAACCAATGGTTTTAGCCCATTGTCAAGCGCCTTCTTGAGCACGTACCGGGTCTGCGGCATGGGGCCGTCCACGGCGTCCACAACCAGCAGGCACCCGTCGGCCATGTTGAGCACGCGCTCCACCTCACCGCTGAAGTCGGCGTGCCCCGGAGTGTCAATGATGTTGATCTTGACGCCCTGATAGGTGACGGCGGTGTTCTTCGCCAGAATGGTAATGCCGCGCTCCTGCTCCAGCGGGTTGCTGTCCATGATCAGAGTCCCCACCTGCTGGTTGGCGCGGAACACGTGACTCTGCTTGAGCATGGCATCGACCAGGGTGGTCTTGCCGTGGTCGACGTGCGCGATGATGGCGATGTTTCTTATGTCTGTTCGCGTGAGGGTGTTCATGAGTGTTCCGCAAAAAAAGTGCTGGCCGCGTCGACCAGCACCAGTCTATTCTAGCAGGTTTTGGATCGGCATGGAGGGCAGGCTCGGCAGCTGCTGTTTGAGCGTTACCGTCACGGTGAAGCGAGATGCCGCTTCCGTGGAGAACCCAGCTATCGCTACTTCCTCGAGTGGCGCCGCTTAGGTCCCCACCTGCTGCCGAAACCCGGCCAACGCTTCCGCTAGCAAGCCGCCCCTTCCATCATCCCCGCCAACCCAGATGGCGGCGCCCACAACCATCGCGAAACGCGGGCGTTTTCGCTCTGGTGGCCGTTCACTGCGAAACGCCCATAGTTTCTCTCATGGTTTTGGGGCAAGCGGCGCGAGCCTCCCTATCCGCCGCAGGACGGAAAGGAGACCTGCGCCGCTGGAAGCTGCGGAACGTTAGTCGCCGAAGAACTTGCTGGGGATGGGCATGCCGGTGACGTGCTTGTTCTCGGCGGAGTGGGCGGGGAGAGGCAAGCCGTCGGGGCCCATGCGGCCGGCATCACGGTCCTTGTAGGGATTCTTGCCGGCGCCGACGCGGAGCAGCACTAGATTCGTGTCGCCGCTGCTCTGGAAGTAGTAGAAGGCGCCCTTGGGCAGCATGATGCCCTCGTTCTTATTGACCACCTTCTCGTTGTGGTCCTGGTCCCAGTAGGTGGCCTGCCCCTCCAACACGACGAAGGCGTGGTCCTCGTCCTCGTGGCAATGCAGCGCGTTCTCGCCGCCCTGTGCATAGACCTTGACGTGTACCCACAGGTCCTCGGTCTCGGACAGTAAGTCCGTCGTGCGTCCGTCGGAGAGATACGGCGTGCGAAGAGAGAAAGTATCGGCCTTTGGTATGCTCTGCGTGGTCATGGCGTTCACCTCGTTTTCGTCTGCTCCTGGTCTTAGCTTAGCGCTGGAATCTTCAGCCCGTACAACTTGACGACGGTCTCTCTAACGATCTTGGCTCGCGCCTCAGGCGAGAGGTGGCTCAGGTCCCTGGCGATCACCTCGCGCGAGTGGGGCCACGTGGAATTGGGGTGAGGGTAGTCGTTGGACCACATGCAGTTGTCCTCGCCCCAGTAGCCTAGCATGTAGCCCCCGGGAGGATCGTTGAAGAAGGTGGCAAAGACCTGCCGGTCCATGTACTCGCTGGGGAGCATCGAGAGGGTCAGAGGCATCTTCTTGCGCTGGTTGGGGCGTTGGTAGTACTTGTCCCACTGCGAAACGACGAAGGGGATCCAGCCGATCTCATTCTCCACGAGCACAATCTTGAGCTTGGGGAACCGCTCCAGCACGCCCGAGAACACAATGTAGAACAGGGTGTTCATCGCCTCGTTGAGCTTTTCGTTGACGCTGGTGCGATACACGTCCAGGCCGGTCCGGTGCAGCAAGTTGATGCTGTAGTTGAACCCCGTGAGGATGTGGATGCTGACCGGCATCTCCAGGTCCTGGGCGGCGGCCCAGAAGGGGTCGTAATGCTCTGAGGTGAAGGGCAGGTCTGGGTGTGGGCTTTGCCAGATGAGGGCGCCCTTCAGCCCTAGCTTGGCGCAACGCTCGAGTTCCTTGACGGCGTTGTCGATGTTGTACATCGAGATCATCGGCACGCCGACAAGCCGGTCCAGAGACACCTGGCAATACTCGGCGATCCAGTCGTTGTAGACCTGGAACGTCGCTTCCTGCAGCGCGGGGTCCTCCAGGGCGAAGGTCTTCAAGCCCAAGGTGGGGTAGAGCACCTCGGCGCTTACGCCGTCGGTCACCATCTCCTTGAGACGCTCGTTGGGATCGTGGCCGCCGGGCTTGTCCATGGATGCATCGCGTTCTTCGGGGTAGTAAGGGGCGTTGTCCTTGAACTTGGCGGGAAGCCGAGAGGTCCAGAGGTCCACGGGCTCGATGATGTGGGAGTCTGACGAGACGAGAATCTCGGCGGTAGCCTGCGCCGCCGCCGAGCCGGTCGCTTCCTGCGTGGTGGTCATGAGAGCGTCTCCTTCTTGGCTGGTCCCGGCTGGAAAGCGTCTTGGGCTAGGGCCATGGCCTAGGCCATGCGGCGCCGGCGCTCCCCGCTCCTCTCTATGCGCTGAACGCTGGATATGACGAGGGTTGTCCTGACAGGGTTGACGGGAGCCTTTCGGCTGTCAATCTGAGGAGGCTTGCGCCTGGAGACTTGGATGTCCTTGCTCACACTGCCCCTCCGCTTCCCCGCGGGCCCTCTACCAGCCATCCGTGGCGGGATTGTAGCCGCCACAAGAAATGACTGTCAACGAGGGTTGCCCACGGCAGGCGAAGAGCGACGCTGGGAGACGCTCCCGCTATGGGCTGTTGCAGTCGGCTATGGCGAGGCAGCCCTCGAGGTGGCGGGGGTCTTGGGGCTGGCCCAGGTCAATATGCAGGCCGGTGACCGCTAGAGGCCCTGCTCCATCTGCTCCCTAGCGAGCAGTGCGTAGTAGTCCCACACTCCGGTTACCATCGGCGGCTTGCTGGGGTCCATGTGCGGCGCGAACTGCGGCAGCTCCCACAGCTTGGGCCGGTTGACCATCTCGTCGATGAGAGGATGCGGGATGGAGGGGTGGTCCGGGCCGGCTGCGCAATAGGCGTACCAGTTCATCTTCGCCTGTTCTTCCAGGTTGATCATGTTGGTAACGGACTCGATGAGGTTGGCGCCCGTCGCCGCTGCTCCATGCCCGAAGAAGAGCATGACCTTGCTGTTGCCCAGGAGTGCAGCCACCTCCATGCCTTCCTCGTCCGTCTGCACGGTCTTTACGTGGGGCCAAACGGGCAGCGGGTCCCGCACGAGCTGGATTCCCTCCTGGCACATTGGCGCCAGGCGCTTCTGCAAGACGCTCATCGCCACCACGTAGCGGGGGTGAACGTGGACCACCGAGTTTATCTCTGGGTGGGTCTTCATGATGCAAGAGTGCATCTTGACTTCGAAGCACTGGGTGGCCCCAGGAGGCCCTTCCACCAGATTGCCGTCGATGTCGCAGACGACCATCTGGTCAGGGTTGATCCGCGCCAGCGCGTCGACGGCGTAGCCCCGTCCTTTCACGACAAACTTGTTTGGGTCTGAGGGGAGCCGTAGGCTGGCGTGCCCCAGGGAGGCCGTGGCGCCTGTGGCTAGGCCGGTTATGGCCAGAATTCGGTTTGCGATGGCGACTTGATATTTGACGTCTTCGAGCTCAGAAGCCACGAGCGCCTCCTTGTGATTGGCGAGCAGTAGGCCTAGTCATAGTCCTCGCGCATGGGGACCTGGTGGCTGAGGTAGATCTCCTCGCGCCGCTGTTGAGACTCGATGATGGCTAGGGTGACTTCCAAGGTCGCCATGCCCCACCGCCCGTTGTGGTACACGGGCTTGCCTTCGACAGCAGCGCCATAGAGTTCCTGTAGCTCCTCCTGCCGGTAGGGCCCCTCTTCGATGGGTTCGTCCCGCGTGCCTTCGTTGCCGTAGACGAAGACACCGTAGGGAGAGTGCCGTATGTCTCCGGCCTCGCAGGTCACGACAACCACGCCTAGATCTGAGGGAAGCCACGGGCGGCGCTCATGGGCCTGCCGTCTAAACACGCGCTCCTCATCGGCGCCGCCGATGCGGAGCGCGTCCTTGGCCGACTCCTCATCCCGGCTGTTGTTGGACAGGGCTCTGCGGATGGAGGCCCTCTCCTCCATGGTGTAGCGGCCGGTGCTGTTGCCCCAAGCCACCAGTTCCTGGGCCAAGAAGTAGCCGTAGCCATTGTGCGTGATGATGGAGGGCGTGCCGTCTTCGAATTCCAGATAGGCGACGTAGAACCCTGGGCAGTCGCGAGGGCCCCAGTCGCCGTAGGCGCCCCGCACGCTGCGGAGCATGCCGCCCCCCAGCAGCCGAATGGTGTCCACTTGGTGCGGCGTCTGGCGGTAGACGAGACCGCCCCCTTCGTTCAGGTCGATCTCCTCACCCGTGCGGGGCCGGAGCATCCAGTCCGAGTAGGACCAAGCGTTGACGGCCTGTAGTTTGCCCAGTTCCCCCGACTTGATGATGCGCCGCATCTGACGGATGGGGGGCGTGAAGCCGAAGGTGTGGCCGGCCACCAGTGCTACGCCGCTCTTGTCTGCCGCTTCCACCATCCGCTCCGCTTCTTGCAGCGACGTGGCCATGGGCTTCTCCACGACCACGTGCTTCCCGTGGTTCGCTGCGAGCACGGCCTGCGGCCCGTGGTACTTGTTGGGCGTGGCGATCCAGACGGCCTCGACGTCAGGGTCGGCGCAGAGAAGCTCTGCGCTGTCGTACGTCTTGGTCCAGGGGTAGCGGTTGTGGAAAGTCTCCAAGACGCGAGCGTTGACGTCGGCTGCCGCCACCAACTCGACTCTATCCATGGACTCCATGGCGGGCAGGATCTCGGCGGCCCCTACGCCGCAGCCGATGATCCCAATCTTGAGCCGCCTCTGCGGCGCTTGTTGGCCGGTCGCGCTTTCGCCTGCTGCCGTGGTCATCGCTCCTCCTGAAACACGTATGCCTCGCCGACCGCGCCAAGCGTAGCGTTCGCCTGTATGGCAGTCAAGCACAAGCGACTTGCAGGACTCATCAACAGTCGCGGAGGCGGGTATGGGCGAGCCAGCGCAGGGGCCGCGCTACTCGTTGAAGCCGTAGAGGTCCACGGTGCGCACTCCGTCGTGGATCCTGCGGATTGTCTCCGCTTCCTTGTCCACCCTGGCCTTCGTTTTGGCGAGCACGTCTTCAACGGTGGATCGCTCAATGACCACCACGCCGTCAGCGTCGGCCAGCACCAGGTCGCCGGGGAAGACGGTGGTCTCGCCGATGCGGACGGGCACGTTGTACGCTCCGACGGCTTCCTTGTCCTTCGTCGTGCCGCGTATGCAGAGCCCGCGGGACCAGATGGGGAACCCGATCTCGATGATGTCGAGGCCATCGCGAACGCAGCCGTCGATGACCATGCCTCCGAGTCCCGCTTCTTTAGCGGCGTGGGACATGATTTCGCCCCAGTAGCCGGCCTCGTAGTAGCCGCCGGTGTCGACCACCAGTACGTCCCCGGGCTGTGCGGCGTAGATGGCCCTATGCAGCCAGAGGTTGTCCTTTGGTGGCGATAGAACGGTCAACGCTGGCCCGCAGACGAAGAACTGAGGCGAAACCGGCTTGATCCCAGAGGGCAGAGCGCCCTTCTGGCCGGAGGCCTCGTGGAGGTCGGCGCTGTGAAAGGCGGATGCCGCCTTGAGAAGGCCGATTGGCGTCCGCGTGATGCCGGTGGCGCTGGCTAGTGGATTCATGGCTATTGTCCTTTGCGGGGTTTGGTCTTCTGGAGGCGTGACGGACAGGCCGCGGCGCTTCCTGAGGCTGCTCCTTCCAAGGAGGAGAGGAGCAAAGGGGATGGTTTCCCCGCCTGAGGGAGGGAGAGCCGATCGCCCATCCGGACGTCCGCTCTAGACCCAGTGGTTAGCTGTCTTTCTTGGTCTGCAACTGGTGATAGCGGAACTGCTTCCTCGCCTCGTCGAGCCGCAAGCCGCTTTCGATGGCGGTCCGAATGTGGACCTCCGCCTCAGCGACCTCAAGGGCAATATTGAGGACTTCATCCTCCCGCTCCTTGGGCACAACCAGGACTCCGTCCCCGTCACCGACCAGGATGTCGCCGGGGTTGACGCGGACTTCGCCGAGAGAGATGGGGACGTTGTAGCCGTCGGCCTGAACGCGGTCCTTGCCGGTGCGCATGGTCACCCCTCGGCTGAAGACCGGGTAGTTGAGTTCAATGCTGCGGTCGTAGTCGCGGCACACGCCATGGATGACGGTCCCGCCGATGCCGCGGCGCTTGGCCTGGGTCGTCAGAATGTCGCCCCAGACCGTGGCGTCCATCCTGCCGGAGTTGTCCAACACCACAAGGTCGCCGGGGTTCACGTCGTCAATGTAGTCACCGACGGAGCCCTTCACGGTGTCGCACGGGCGCATGTAAATCGTGAACGCCCGCCCAGAAAGGCGAAAGTTCCGGTTCAGCGGCTGGAGGCCCAGCGCCTGCCCGGGGATGCCCAAGCGGTCGAGGGCGTCGCTGATGGTGGACGTGCCCAGATCTTTGAAGTCCTCAGGATTGGCCATGGCGCTACTTCTCCAGCATGGTTTCGTAGGATTTTCCCATAACGGCGCTTACCGGCTCGCCCGCGAGCACGGCCTTGGTCATCGCCGCCTCGCGAGCGGCGATCTCTTCGGCGGCCTGGATGACCTCCTCCGCACGGTCCGCAGCGAGGAAGACGACGCCGCTGCTGTCCGCTAGGACGAGGTCACCGGGCGCCACGGTGATGCCACCGACTTCGATGGGCTCGTTGAAGCATTCCTCGACGACCCGGCCCCGCGCCGTCAGGGGCACGGCAGAGCGTCCGAAGACAGGAAACTCGAGGTCCCGGCTTTCGTCAATGTCCCGGCAGGCGCCGTCCACTACGACGCCGCTGATGCCCTTGGCCTTGGCCGCTGTGGACAGGATGCCGCCCCAGCCCGCGGCGTCAGTTCGCTGGCGATGGTCTACGACGATGACGTTGCCGGGCTCAGCGGCTTCGATGGCGCCGGCCCCCAGGTGCCGCGTTGACGTCTCGCTGCCCTTGGACTTGAGCCGCACGGTTACCGCCCGGCCCGCGATGCGCTTCCGTACAGAGAGAGGCCGCAGCCCTACGACCACGCCCCTGATGCCCAGCTTGTCGAGGGCGTCAGAGACGGCGCAGGTGTCCAGCTTGGCAAGACGTTCCGCTTGGGTATCGGACATAGCGCTCCTATTGCGGGGGCTGCCCCGCGCCTCCAATCGTTTTGGTGAGGCAAGTCTCAGCCCAGCTTTGCCGGCGGCGGCGGGATGCCCCATCGCAATGAATGCCCCGGGTTGGGTGAGAGGCTACGCTCCCCCCGTTTCTATGACCACTGGGCGAAGCCCATAGCGCAGCCGGTCATGGCCGGAGAGCGGTAGCAGGGGACGTAGTCGATGAGGCTGAACTCCAGGTCCCCCGCCGCGGCGCCGGCGGCGATCCAGTTGCGGATCTCCGAGTTCCCGGAGTTGAGCATCTTCCGGTCCAAAGCGCCGAGGGTGTCCACGTCCTTGTCCTCCAGCGCCTTCAGAACCATCCGATCGAACTCCTCCGTGATGACGAAGTGCGTGAGGCCGCCGGAGGCCATGACGGCCACCCGCGCGCCACTGTCCCAGTCGGCTATGGCCCTTCCAAGAGCCAATCCCAAGTCGTGGCAGCGTTGAGGCGTGGGCTGGTTGGGCGGGAAGTAGGTGTTGAGCAATACGGGCACTACGGGCACAACACTGTCGCCCATGATGCGCTGCCAAACGAAGCCCCAGGCATGGCCGGCGCCGCGCCCTTCTGTTTGATACCTGTTGTGACCTACGTCGAACGCCTGGTCGACCAGCGATTCGACGACGTGGCGGCCCAGGGCAGAGGCCACCGGAAAGTCGCGCTCGTCTCCATAGGCCCAGGCTGAGGCCCTAGCGTCCGGTGGGGTGTCATCCCTGACCTTCCGACCTACGTTATGGATGGTCTCGCCCCAATAGACGGAGATGGCCGGCATGTTGTCCTCTTTCAGCAACTCGTGCTGGTCGTCGCCGACCACCACCACAACATCCGGCGCCGCCGCCTCCAGCAAGGAGCCCAGCCTGGCAATGCCCCGCTGGCAGGCGTCGTAGCGGGCCTGCATCGCGTCGTTGGTGATCTCTTTTTCGATGGACGGAGGCGCCATCTCCCGCAACTCGTCGTAGCTGTGGATCTGGCCGTCAGGTCCCCAGAGGTCTCCGCGGTTGAAGTCATTATCGCCCCGGTAGCGCCACAGCTCGGGCGGGAGACTCAACTGAGGACTATGCGACGTCGCCAGGCCAAGGACAATCTCCGCCATGCCTCTCCTCCTCCTCCCTAAGGCCGCCTATTGCCAGCGGGCGAAAGCCCAGCCGCCGCCGGTGCCGGCTGGCGTTCGGTACACGGGCAGGTAGTCCAACAACTCGAACTTGAGGTGCTCGGATGCGCCGGCCGCCGTGATCCAGTTACGGATCTCCGACGCTGCAGAGTCCAGGCGGTGCCGGGGCAGGTTCATCAGGGCATCGGCGTCGTTGTTTTTCATACCGTCCAGGGCCATCTGGTCAATCTCTTCGTCGGTGACGAAATGGCTCAGGCCGCCGGAGCCAAGGACGGCGACGCGCTTGTTGCTGTCCCACGCCTCCACGGCCTCTCGAATGGTGCGGCCCAAGGTGAAGCAGCGCTTCGGAGTGGGCTGGTTGGGCGGATAGCAGGTGTTCTGGAAGATGGGCAAGATGGGGAAGGGGTTGTTGTCCATCAGCCGCCGCACGACGAAGCCCCATCCGTGAGGCATGCCCATGCTCCGAGGCTTCGTCACGCGCTCGCTCCCCACATACCCCGCCGGCCCAATGACGCCGCCAGGCTGTTCTTTCAAGTAGCGGAAATGGGCGATGTCGAAGTCGTGGTCGATGAGGTAGCTGATGAGGTGGGCGCCCAACGCCTGGTCCACCGGGACCTCCATGTCAACGTCCCCGTAACCCCACAGGGCGGACCTGATCGGTTCGGGCATGCCGGGCATCTCAGGGCGGGGGATGAGGCGCATCGTCGCGCCCCAGTAGAGGCCCAGGGACGGCATCATGTCGTCGAAGAGCAGTTCGTCCTGGTCGTCGCTGACGATGATGACGGCGTCCGGCTCAACGGCCCGTAGCGTCTCGCCGAGCTTTGCGATGGCCGCCTGGCAGCGGTCCCACTGCTCGAAGAAGACGTCTTCTCGGCACATTTTGTTGATAGTTGCCGCTACAGGCTGGCTCTGCCGGTACTGTTCGAGGTCCTCGTAGAGCAGCACCCGCGCGTCCGGAGGGGCAACGAAGCCCCCTTCCCGGTTGAATTTGTCGGTCTCTGCGTAGGGCACCCACTGTTCCTTCGGCATACTCAACATGGGGCTGTGGGATGTTCCAATCCCAAGCACGATTTCAGCCATGGTTCACCCTCCTTGTTCAATCGCGGTCCGGCAGGACACTCCGTACTATTATTCACCATTGTCCGACACGAGAGTTCTGTTTACCACCCCACCCCGATTTCCACCCCCGCCACGGGTGGCCCCTAACCCTGCACAGTGGAAATGGGGGAACTTCACGGAAGTTCCCCCAAGTTCCACGTCAGGCGGCCGCTGGGTAGAGATGGCCGCATCGCGGCTGGGCCGCTGGGCCTAGACCTTGAAGCGGGGGAACGCGTTATACACGTTCCCGTCGAAGATGTTCTTCTTGTCCTCGTCGGTCAACCACTCAATGCTGTCGATAACCGGCTTGGTGTCGTCCTTCCAAAGACCGGTCTGGGGGTCCTGGCCGGAGCCGGAGCCGGGCTTCTCTGTGCCGAACATGCAACGGCTGGTGCCGCAGACCTTGAAAAGGAGGTCCAGCGACTCCTTGGTGTACAGCACGGTGTCGAAGTAGAGCTTGCGCATGTCGTCTTCGAAGCGGACGGCCTCGGGGCCGTAGTGCATCCACCGAGCGGCCTGCCACCGTCCGATTTGGTAGGGCACCGACCCTCCGCCGTGGGAGACGACAATCTTCAACTCAGGGAAGTCTTTGAAGACGCTGGAGTTGACCAAGCCCAATGAGGCGATGGTCCCCTCGGTGATGAAGTGGTTGCTGTAGGATTCGCGCCCGTTCTTGCAGCCGGCGGTGTGAATGTGGCCGGGGACGCCCAACTCCACCATCTTTTCATAGAGAGGGTACCAGTACTCGTCGCCCATGTTGGGGGTGAATGCCCCGTCGGCGATGGTCCCTTCCCACGGGTCGGGGTTGATCAGACAGCCGATGAACCCCATCTCCTTGACGCAACGCTCGAGCTCTTCGATGGCCAACGAAAGGTCGTCTCCGGCAATGAAGGGCAGTCCAGCGACGCCGCGGAACCGGTCCGGGTGCAGACCCACCTGCTGGCCGATGACGTTGTTATTGGCCTTGGCCCACAGGTCCACAATCCTCGCGGGCTTCTCCGAGTTCATGAGCTGGAAGGGCCGGGGCGATAGGAATTGGATGTCCGTGCCGACGCTATCCATGATGGCGATGTTGCGCTTGGCGAACTCGTCCATCCGCTCATCGGGGTAGCTGGGGACCCTCGCGTCTCCGTAGCCTCGGCTGGAGAGCAGGTTGGCCTTGAACTGGTAAAGCTCAGGCGGCGCAACCGTGTGTGCGTGCATGTCTACGACTCGGCCACTGTAAGCCATACATCCTCCTTGAGTGTTCCTTGTTGTTTCCTATGATTCGTCGGGACGAGCGGCGCTTCTCAGTCCAACACCGCTACGATCTCGCACTGGACCTGCATGCCCCTCTGCAACTCGTCCGTGCGAATGGCATGACGGGCGGGCCGGTCGTCCTCGTCCGGGAACATCTTCAACCATTCGGTGTTGATGAACTGACGGGAAGCATTGTCCTTGATGAACACGGTCATGTGAGCGATGTCCGCGGTGCTGCCGCCTGCCTGCTCCATGATGGAGCGGATGTGCTGGAACATGAGCCCGGTCTGCGTGGCGGCGTCCTCAGGAATCTCACCTGTAGCGGGGTCTGCCCCGATGATGCCGCTGGAGAACACCATGTTCCCCATCTTCACGGCCATGGGGATCGGGGCGTTGTGGGCCACTCCGGGGACTTCAATGACCTGACGTTTTGGCATGGACTGGCTGTGGCAACCGCCTTTGAGAAGCTACTCAAACGCAGGCCGGTTGTATCATAGGCGCCTGGGCGTGTCAAGCTAGGCGAGGGGGCCGGAGCCGCTTGTCCAAGGATGTTGTATTCCGATACCGTGGAGGGTGCCAAAGGACGCAGCAGCAGCAAACTCGCCGAGGCAAGGGAAGGCGCGCTAGAGTTGGCGGCAGTCCCCCGCATTGGGGATATGCTTCCGGTTGGGACTCGCTTGGAGGCATTGCCATCCTATCTGACGACATGGAAGGCGGCGCGGAGGAGATGTATCGGGCCGGGTACACCGACGGCCTGCCCATTGCGCCGCCGACATACGAACGCGTGGAGGCGATGCTCCGGACATCAGGCCGGGACCCCGATGAAGTTGTCGCCGTGCTGGAGCCCTCGGGGGCCGAGGCGACCGTTCAAGCCCTAGCCATCAATGCGATTATGGCCGGTTGCCTCCCCGAGCATCTCCCTGTCGTCATTGCCGCGGTGGAGGCCATGGCCCACGAGGAATTCAATCTCCTCGGCATCCAAGCGACGACCGGCTCGCCGGCGCCGGTGGCCATTGTCAACGGGCCCGTCCGCCGGTGGCTGGAGATGAACAGCGGCGCCGGCGCCCTGGGGCCAGGCAACCGGGCCAACGCCACCATCGGGCGGGCGCTCAGCTTCGTGCTGCGAAACGTCGGCGGGGCCAGGCCCGGCCAGGAGGACATGGCTACTCTGGGCCAGCCCGCCAAGTACGGCCTATGCTTCCCCGAAAACGAAGAAGACAGCCCCTGGCCGCCTCTGCATTCCAGCCTGGGTTTCTCATCCGTCGAGAACGTCGTGACTGTTGCCGCGGTCGCCGGGTACGTGGAAGTGGTGGACGTCTTTTCCAAGGGCGCCGATGGAGTGCTGGCGACGCTCGCGGGCACCGTGGCCGGCACGTGCATGGCGGGCCAAACGGCGGCGCAGCGGACCGTGTCGCCAGTGCTGGTGTTGGCGCCCGAGCACGCTTACCAGCTCGCCGATAGGTTTACCAAGGCGCAGGTCAAGCAGGGCGTTTGGGAGCAAGCTTCTCTGGCCCTCGACGACCTGGGGCCGCAGATTCGGGAACAGGTCGTTGCGCGGCGCGTGCGGCGAGGGAGGGAAGCCGTTCATGGCCCCCTGCGGCCCTGCCCAGCGCCGGAGGACATCATCGTGGTGGTTGCTGGAGGGGTCGGACAGAAGTCTGCCTACCTGCCGGCATGGTACGGGGGCAGCAAGGCGCAGACCAGGCCCATCAGGACGTAACGACGGGGTAGAATGCAAGTGCGCGGCGCCACCCCGCATCCAGACCGGGCAAACGATCATCGAGTATCCACAAGGAGCAGGTCGTGACAGCCGACTTTCAGGACATCCTCTACGAGAAACGAGATGGCGTTGCCTTCATCCGCATGAATCGCCCGCATGTGCTCAACGCCTTCCGGCCGCGCACGGTCGACGAAATGCTGGCCGCCTTCGAGAGCGCTTGGGGCGACGCGGAGGTTGGCGTCGTGGTGCTGACGGGCGCCAACGGCAACTTCAGCACAGGGGGGGACGTTAAGGCCCGCGGCGACGGCGGGTATATTGACGAGGGCGGCGGCGCCCGGCTGCAGATCCTGCAACTGCACCGCATCATCCGAGAGATTCCCAAGCCCGTCATCGCTATGGTGGACGGCTACGCCATCGGCGGAGGGCACGTGCTCCACGTCATCTGCGACCTGACCATCGCATCGAGCCGGGCGCAGTTTGGCCAGATAGGCCCCAAGTTCGGCAGCTTTGACGCCGGGTTCGGAACCATCTTCCTTGCCCGGATCGTTGGGGAGAAGAAGGCGCGGGAGATCTGGTATCTCTGTCGCCGCTACACTGCCGAAGAGGCCCTGCAGATGGGCCTGGTGAACAAGGTGGTCCCACCGGAGGCGTTGGAGAGCGAGGTGATGGCCTGGTCGCAGGAGCTCCTGCAACGCGGGCCCGCTGCCCTGCGCTTCCTCAAACACTCGTTCAATGCGGACACCGACCACGTCTACGGCATCCAGAACCTGGCCCACGGCGCAATGTCTCTCTACTACGCCACCGACGAGTCCAAGGAGGGTACCAACGCCTTCTTGGAGAAGCGGCCTCCGGACTTCTCGAAGCACCGCTCGCATCCCTGGTAGGTGGCGATGCGTCAGCCTCTATCCGCAACCACCGGCCCCTGGGAGCGCGCCCGCTGGCGCGTAGGCGTGTGGTACTGGGCCGCCAGGCCCTTCACCCTCACCGCCTCCATCGTGCCGGTGCTGGTTGGGTCGGCGCTGGCCTTTCAGGAGGGGCGGGCCTTCATCCATCTCTTCATTCTGGCCCTGGCCGCCTCGGTCCTTGTGCAGGTGGGGACCAACCTCACCGATGAGTTCTCGGACGATGCCAGTCCTGAAGCCCGCGGCCAGAAGCTCCTGGCGCCCTATAAGGTCATTGCTCTGGGTCTGCTATCGAATCGCGCCGTAAGATTGGGAGCGGTTGTCAGCTTTGCCGTTGCCACGGGCATCGGGCTGTACATCGTGACGGTGGCCGGTTGGCTCATTCTGGTCATCGCCGCGGCCAGCCTGTTGGTGGCCTATCTCTATGCGGGCGGACCTAAGCCCCTGGGAACCGTCGGGTTGGGCAACCCGCTGGTCTTCGTGTTCATGGGGCCGGTCATGGTGATTGGAGCGCATTACGTTCATGTGCGCGAGGTCGCGATGGATGCCTTCTGGGTGTCGCTGCCGGTGGCCTGCCTGGTGACGGCCATCCTGGTGGCCAACGACCTGCGCGACCTGGAGGAGGACCGCATCGCCGGAAAGGCGACGCCGGTGACGTTGTGGGGCCGGACCTTCGGCCGGTGGCTGTGGACAACCCTCGTTGCCGGAGCGTTCGCGGCTGCTGTAGCCTTGGCGGCCCACGGCGGGCATGGCCCGTGGCCGCTCCTGACCGGCGTGGCCCTCTATCCGGCCTACCGCGCCTTTCGGGGAATCTGGGGGGAGGAGACGCGTCCCTCGCTGGCCGTGGTCTTGCGCAACTCGGCGAGGCTGCACTGGTGGTTTGGCGTACTGTTCGCCGCGGGTCTTGCGCTGGGGAGGATATAGACTAGCGCCGCTCGAAGATGGCGGCGACCCCCTGGCCGCCGCCAACGCACATCGTCTCCAGGCCATAGCGCACGTTCCGGCGCTCCATCTCGTGGAGCAGCGTCGCCAGGATACGGGTGCCGGTGGCCCCGATGGGGTGCCCCAACGAGATTCCCGACCCGTTGACATTGACGATGTCCTCGTCCGGCAGTTGCCACTCCCGCAACACCGCCAGCACCTGTGCCGCGAAGGCCTCGTTCAGCTCAATAAGGCCGATGTCCTCGAACGACAGGCCCGTTCTCTCGAAGACGCGCTGCGCGGCTGGGACCGGGCCGATGCCCATGTAAGCCGGATGCACCCCAGTCGCTGCCCAGCCAACCAGGAAGGCCATGGGTTCCAGGCCGAGTTCCTCGAGTCTGTCCGCCGCGACAACCAGGCAGACAGAGGCGGCGTCGTTCTGTGCGCTGGCGTTTCCCGCGGTGACCGTGCCGCCTTCCGTGGCCGGCGCAAGCCTTCCCAGCGCCTCCAACGAGGTGTCCGCGCGGGGTCCCTCGTCCCGGTCGACGATGAGCGGCTCGCACTTGCGTTGCGGCGCCAGCACAGGGACGATTTCGTTTGCAAACCGACCGGCTTCGGCGGCGGCGACTGCCCGTTGGTGGCTGCGCAGGGCGTAGGCGTCCTGGGCCTCGCGGGGGATCTCGTACTGTTGGGCCAGGTTCTCCGCCGTCTCAATCATGCCTGAGATGTGCCCGAAGCGCTCCTCCGGCGATACCGCGGCCCTGGCGCGGGTGAGGCGGTCGTGGAGGGTAAGGGAGCCCAGCCGGCTGCCCCAGCGGGCGTCGGTGGTGTAGTGCTCCACGTTGCTCATGCTCTCTACGCCTCCGGCAACGACTACGTCGGCATTGCCGGTCTGCACGAGCATCGCTGCGTTGATGATGGACTGGAGCCCAGAGGCGCAGCGCCGGTCCAACTGATGCCCCGGCACTTCGATGGGAAGGCCCGCCTTGAGAGCGGCTAGCCGCCCGATGGAGGGGTTCTCGCCGCTGGGATAGCCGTGGCCCAGGATGACCTCATCCACGCGGGCGGGGTCGAGGCCGGTGCGCTCCATGAGGGCGCGAATGGAGAGGGCGGCCAACGCATCAGCGGGGACATCCCGCAGGGCGCCGCCGAATTTGCCGACGGGCGTTCGCAGAGGAGAGACGATGGCGGCGTCGCGCCCAGCGTTCGACCGCATGCTGCTAGCCTTCGCCAAGGCCCAGCTTCCGGCGCAGGTTGTCCTCGATGCGGTTGATCTCGTTGTCCGAGCCGAGCATTTGGTCCAGGAACGGCTTGGAGGGATATCCAGTCTCTATTTCCGCCTGGAGCTCCTCAGCGAAGGCGCCGCTCTGAATGTCCTTCACAGCCTCGCGCATGCTGTCCGCCATGACGTCTCTATCCACGGCCATGGTCCGGGTCATGCCGCCGAAGGCGGCGGCATACCCGTGGAGGTAGACGGAGCGGAAGAAGCCGGCGTCGGCCATGGCCTGGAACGTTTTGGACATCTCCCCGGACAAGTACATTTCCAGGAGCAGCCCCTCTGGAGGCAGGCCCGCCTCCACGCCCACTTGGAAGGCCGCCAGGATGGCGGCGCCTAGCCAGGGTCCCAGGGCCTGCTCGCCGAACAGGTCGAGGCTGGCTTCCTGTTTGGCGCTGAGTTGGAGGGCGCCGCGCCTCAGGGAGCCTGCCGCTTTGGCCACGGCCAGCAGTGTCGGCCAGGCGTTGCCGGTGGCGTCCTGTTCCACCGAGACGTAGCTCAGGAAGCCCTTTTCGGCCAGGAAGAGCTCGCGAATGACGTCGCCGACCATCCTGGGGGCGAACAACAGCACGTCGACGCCAGGCGGCGGCGCTATGAGGTTGTAGGCTAGGTTGTAGCCGGAGGCGAACAGCAGGGCCGACCCCGGCCGCAGATGGGGTCTAACCGAGGCCTCCATGACTTCAGGCTGGGTCTCGTCGGGCACGAGGAGGAGCGTCAGGTCGGCCTGGGCAACCGCGTCCGCTATCGGTGAGACCGGGAACCCCTCATTGCCGGCCAAGTCATAGGAGGCGTCCTTCCGGCTCCCCACGATTACCCTGGCCTGTGTGGCGTCCCGAAGGTTGAGCGCCAGTGACCTGCCCAGGTGGCCGTAACCCACGACTGCGACGGTCTTGCCCGACAGCACCGCGATGTCTGCATCGGCCTCGCGCAAGACCGGGAGGTCGTCGTTAGGCGTCATGGACCTCCTCCCTGGCCTCGCGGTAGCTGGCTAGGAAGGGGTCGAGCATGCCGGCGAACTTGCTCAATTTCAGTGGATGCAGGCCTTTCACCTTCAACTTGCCGGTAATGAAGGCGGTGCCGAAGGACGTGTGGCCCCAGGCCGCATCGTTCAGCGTCGTGCTCGACATGCCAATCGTGATGGAGGGGTTGCCGTCGACGGAAGGGGCGAAGCGGAGCGCTGGGCCCGATTGGTCGGAAACCAGGTGCACTGCCAGCGCCAGATCGTCGAACTCCCACCGCACGGTTTGAAACGCCGCGGCGATGCGCTCGAGCTGGGGAGCGTCCAGCTTCTCGTTGAGTAGCTCCACGGTGCGGCGAAGGGCGTTTTGAAGCTCTTCTCCGGAGGCGGGCGGGGACTGAGTCACGAGGTGCTCCTGTTAGTTGGATCAGCGACGTCAATGAGGATAACCCGAACGGGAACTGTGCGGAGATGCCTTCTTAGGCGTTGGATCTTTCGGGCTCCTGAGGTGTTTCTTCTGAGGGCATTTCTGCAGTGCTCTGCCCTCATCCTAATTGAAGACGTAGTTGTCCGTCTTGGTGAACCACTAGATGGCCGCGTATGTTGTAGGGAGGTGAGGTAATGACTAGACCTACAAGGACTTCAGGGAGAGACCTGAGAAGCCTCATGCAATCGCCGTGAAGAAGCGCCGCGTCGACGGTTGGATCGAAAGTGCTCGCCAGATGGAGCATGGAGAACTCAGGACGTGCTGATTGTTAGATGGGTGGCTTGCTGCCTGCTCCGTCCCGGTAGGCCTCCAGGGCCTCTCTGGAGCTTCTGATGCTGGCCAGCCCAAGGGCGTCCTTGATTCTATCGTTCGAGGCTACCCACGGATACCGGATAAAGTCAATACCGGCGCTGGGGGCGTCGGCGACCTTGGACAGCCCCACACCCCACAGCAGGCGGGTCGCTGGGTAGAGCATCCAGCTTGGGATGGGCACAAGGCGCTTGCCCAAGATGTGCGCCACCTCCGACAGCGCCACCGTTCCATCGCCTGTCAGGTTGTACACCCCTGGGACCCGTTCCGTGATGCACCTGGCCATGATGTCAGCCAGGTCATCCTCGTGGATGAACTGGAGAGGTGGGTCCGAGCCGGGTATGCGCGGGAAGAACGGCTTGCTGAACCATCCCTGCACGGCGCTGCCCCCGCTAGGTCCGATCACGGGGCAGCCCCTGAGCAGCGTGAGCGACACCGCCGGCGTCTCATCGGCGAACCGGCGGGCCATGGAGTCCCCCTCCGCCTTGTCGTGTGAGTAGGGGAACCGAGCGTTGGGCTTCAGCGGAGAGTCCTCCGTGAACAGTGGAGGATTCTCCGGGTGGGCCCCGTAAGCCGCTGTGCTGCTGAACCACACGACATGCTTGACCGAAGAGTCCGAGCAGGCTTCCACCACCCGTTGCGCTCCCCCTATGTTGACGCGCCGGGCGCGAGTCCGGCCCCATCGAGTCGGCGCCAGGACGAAGGCTAGGTGGACAACGGTGTCGATGCCCCACCGAGAGAGATCGTCGTCCAGCCTCTGAAGGATGTCGCTGGTGATCGTATGAAGCTTCGGATGCTCAATGCGAGGAGGCTTCCTGTCCACGCCCACCACTAGCTCGACGTCAGGATGATCGAGGAGCCGGGGCAAGAGCAGGTTGGCGATGTAGCCGGACGAGCCGGTGACCAGAATTCGCATGGCGGAAGTTGAGACCCTCGCCTAACCGGGGCCGGTTATCCGTCCCGCCGCTGCGGAGGTTGGGAACTCTCCCGTTTGTGCGTAAAGGCGTGACTGCCAATGGAGGAGCGGCGCCAGGGAGGTAGCTAATCCTTCACACCCGGGCGTCACAGGTGTCACGCCTCTGGCACGGTTCGCGACGCCTTTGTCCACTTCCCAGCCGGCCCCCGAAGCGAGGTGTCCCGTAGCCGTCGCGTAGCTGCGACGAGGCCGTCGCGCAGCCGTGACCCTGCGTCACACAGGAACGGGCCGCCATCCCACTGCTTGATCATCTGCATTCCCGCCTGCCAGACACCCTGCAACTCGCGGCCCCCCGGCTCAAAGAAGGTGTGGGCCGGCGGCCCACTTCATGGCCGCACTCTAGCACAAATGTCCTTATTCTGCAAGAGGGAAGGGCGGCCGGCACCGGCTTGTTCAGAACATCCCTAGGCCGGCGCGAACTTCGCGGGATCCTGCTCGAATTGGCGCTTGCAGCCCGGAGCGCAGAAGTAGTAGGTGCTGCCCTGGTGTTCCGAGGTTCCGCCCGGGGGCTTGGCGGTGTCGACCTCCATATGGCAAATAGGGTCGATGGCAATGGTCGTTTTCTTGGAGAAGAACGGGATGCGCATAATCCTCCTGAACGGTAAGCCTTATCGCAATGAGTGTCGCCCAGCATAGCAGTAAACTCAAGCCCGGCGGCGCCCAGCGGCGTGGCGCCAGCCGGCAAGATTGCTGCGTTTGCCTACGCCCGCCCCGTCAAGTAGCATGGCGCTCAGGGATGCTCTGGGAGGAAACGCTATGAGCGCTACGCAGAAGGACGTTGGTGAGCAGTTGGAGGAGTTGTACCTGGACCTCGCCAGGGAGCACCTTCAGCCCCTATGGACCCAGGAGCGGGACCTGGTCCCCTGGAGTCCCAAACCCGCGGCCGTTCCCTGGCTGTGGCGGTGGAAATCTCTTCAGGCCCTGGCGACCCGCAGCGGTGAACTCGTAACGCTGGACCGCGGTGGCGATCGGCGAGTGATCATGATGTCCAACCCCGGACTGGGAGGCAAGCCCTTCGCTACGCCGACGTTGATGGGGAACATCCAATTCCTGGGGCCGCATGAATCGGCCCCGGCCCACCGTCACTCGCCAGACGCCATTCGCTTCGTGCTGCAGGGCGAGGGGGTCTGGACGACCGTGGAAGGCGACGCCTGCGACATGCACCCCGGCGACCTGGTGCTCACCCCCAATTGGACCTGGCACGACCACAGCAACGACACCGACGACCCCATGATCTGGTTCGATGGGCTTGACGTTCCCACGGCCCTCGCGCTGGACGCTACCTTCTTCGAGCTCTACCCGTCCGACCTCCAGCCTCAGCCAACCGTGCACAACCGCTCGACCCGGACCTTCGGCGGGCGCGGCCTGTTGCCCCTGGACGCGGCCGATTTCTCCCGGAACCACTCGCCGCTGTTTATCTATCGGTGGGCTGACACCGAGGCGGCGTTGGACGCCATGCTGGAGGAGCAGGGCGGCCCCATGGTCAGCCTTCAGTTCGTCGACCCCACCAGCGGGCGTCCTGTCCTGCCGACCATTGGGTGCGAAATGCATCGGATTGCGCCCGGCGGAAGAAGCAAGCCCGTTAGGAAGGTGGGCAACACGGTCTTCGTCGTCTATCGGGGTTACGGGGCGAGCGTCATCAACGGCCAGCGCTTCGACTGGGGTCCCGGCGACGCGTTCGTGACGCCCTCCTGGGCGGTCGTCGATCACGAGGCCAAGACCGCGGCTGACGTGTTTGCCATCACGGACCGGCCGGTGCTGGAGGCGTTGGGGCTCTACCGCGAGGAGTCGCTGGACGAGCCGCAGGAAATCGCCTCGCGGTTCGATCGTTAGCGCTCGTTCCGCCTGCGCCCCGCCGGTCTGCGTCGCTCCGCCGGCAGCGACAATCACCTGAGCAACAGGAGGCCCCATGCTCCCCCTGGAGGATCTCTCCGTCCTCGATCTGTCCCGCCTTGCCCCCGGCCCGTACTGCACAATGGTCCTGGGCGATCTGGGCGCGGACGTGCTGCGCGTAGAGCAGCCGGGAGGCGGCGCGCGGCAGCAGCGGGAGCGTGAAGCCGAGGGCGGAGATGCCGAGGCCAAAGAGCGCAGGGAGGCGGCCTTCAACGCCCTGTTGCGCAACAAGCGGGCCATTGGCCTCAACCTCAAGGACGGCGCCGCCCGAGAGGTCTTCTACGCTCTGGCTCGTACGGCCGACGTGGTGGTGGAAGGCTTCAGGCCCGGGGTGGTGAAGCGGTTGGGCGTTGACTATGAGACGCTGAAGGGCATCAACCCAGGCATTGTGTACTGCTCCATCAGCGGGTACGGCCAGGACGGCCCCTATCGCGACCTGGTGGGGCACGACATCAACTACATCTCTTTTGCCGGCGTGCTCGGCGCCATAGGCCCCGACCCGGACCAGCCGCCAACGATCCCGCTGAACTTCTTGGCCGACTATGCCGGCGGCGGCATGCTGGCGGCAACTTCGATTCTGGCGGCGTTGCGCGTGAGGGACAAGACGGGCAAGGGACAGTACGTGGATATTTCCATGACCGACGGCACGGTCTATCTTGCGGCGCGTCTCTTCTCGGAGTACCTGGCGTCCGGACGTCCAACGGAGCGGGGCCGCTACTGGCTGAGCGGGGCGTCGCCGTACTACAACGTCTACCGGTGCAGGGACGGAAAGTACATCAGCCTCGGCTGCAACGAGCCCTGGTTCTGGGAAAACCTCTGTAAGGTCTTCGACAGAGAGGACCTGATACCTGTGCAGTGGGACCGCCAGCGTTGGCCTGAGATGGTCCGGGAGTTCAGGGAGACCATGGCCACCCGGACGCAGGCCGAGTGGGTGGCGGAGTTTGAGAAGACGGATATTGCCTACGGCAAGGTCTACGCGCAAGATGAGGTCTTCGACGACCCGCAGCTTCAGCACCGGCAAATGGGCATTGACGCCGGAGAGGTCAACGGCGAGACGGTGCGGCAGGTGGGCATAGGCCCCAAGCTGTCGGAGACGCCGGGCGCCGTGCGGAGCCTCGGCGCGCCGGCTGGGGCCCACACGGACGCGGTCCTGAGCGGCCTTGGCTACCCGGCGGAGCGCATCGCAGAGCTGAGAGCGCTGGGAGCGGTGGGGTAAGGGAACAGCCTCGCTGTGTGCCGCAGTGCTCTATGCTAACTGCTCCCATTCTGAGGCTGTGATGCGCCTGCCCGTCAAGGCGCTAACCTCGCGTAAGAGCAATCGCAACTGAGGCGCCGAATACTCTCGGTTGGACGGGATCGCCAACCGGTGACCCTCATACACCAGGAATTGATGCCGCGAACCCCGAAAAGGCCCCTCGAAGCCGAGGTGTCTCAGCTTTCCGATGAAGTCCTGACGTCTACAGGGCCTCCATCGGCTCACGTTGCGCCCCTTTGTTCAGGTCTATCCCGGCTATAACCGGCAGCCCATGTCCTAACTGTAGTCCCAAGAGGACCCAGTCCTCCAAGACCGACCGGAGTTCCCTCTCGCAAGCCTGCAGAGTCTGCGCGAAAGCCACAACACCGCGACAGGAGGGAACGCGGCCAGCGTACGAGCCATCCTCCAGCTTGTCGTAGACCGCCTTTGCCAGAGCTCGTTCGACGTAGTCGGTGAGGACGTAGCGCGTCTTCACGGCCGTAGCACCCCCCTTACTCCTCCCACTTCTTGAGGAAGCCCATCATCGCCCGCAGGTCCTTGCCGACGGCCTCGATGGGGTGCTCCGCCTCTTCCGCGCGCATCTGTAGGAACCGCTTGCGGCCCTCGTCGTTCTCGGCGATCCATTCGCGGGCGAAGGTCCCGTCCTGGATCTCCTTGAGCACCTGCCGCATTTCGTCCTTGACCCGCTCATCCACGATGCGGGGTCCCCGGGAATAGTCGCCGTACTCGGCGGTGTCGCTGACGGAGTAGCGCATGTAGGCCAGTCCGCCCTCATAGAACAGGTCCACGATGAGCTTCATCTCATGGAGCACCTCGAAGTAGGCGGACTCCGGTTGGTAGCCGGCCTCCACCAGCACCTCGAAGGCGTTCTTGATGAGCGACGTCACGCCGCCGCACAGAACGGTCTGCTCGCCGAAGAGGTCTGTCTCCGTCTCCTCTTTGAAGGTGGTCGCCAGCACGCCGGCCCTAGTGCATCCCACGCCCTTCCCGTAGGCCAGAGCGATGTCCCTGGCGTTGCCCGACGCGTCTTGGTGAATGGCCAGCAGGCCAGGAACGCCGGAACCCTCGGTGAAGACCTCGCGCATGCGGTGTCCCGGCGCCTTGGGGGCAATCATGGTGACGTCCACCTCGGGCGGCGGCACGATTTGCTCGTAATGGATGTTGAACCCGTGGGCGAACATGAGGGTCTTGCCCGCCTTCATGGAAGGCTCGATGGACTGGCGATAGATGTCCCGCTGCGCCGTGTCAGGAGCCACGATCATCAGAATATCGGATGCTTCAGCAACCTCGGCGACGGTCTTGACGGTTAGTCCCGCTGCCTCCGCCTTCGGCCAACTCTTCGAGCCCTCGTACAGTCCGGCCAGAACGGAGAGGCCGCTGTCCTTCAGGTTCAGTGCGTGGGCGTGCCCCTGGCTTCCGTAGCCGATGACGCCGATGGTCTTGTCCTGGATGAGGGACAGGTCTGCATCCTGATCGTAGTAGACGGTTGCCATGCGTTGCTCTCCTTGGCGAAGTTGGTTGGCGAGGCGCTCCCGCTTGGTGGCGACGCAATTATACCCCAGCCAGCGAGAGCCGGGAGTGACGGTGCGTAGGCGCTCCTACAGTCGTCGGCAGCCAACAGGGAGGACTGGGACCGCGTCCGCTACGCTCCCTCGTAGTCTGTGGGGGCTGTGCCCTGTGCTCCATTGGAGCTGGCATGCGACTTGTCCCGCTGGGCCAGCGCGTCCTGCCCCCGCTGCATGGCCAGGCGGCCACTGCGCATGACCTCGCGGATGCCGAAGGGCTTCAGAAGCGCCATCAGGGCGTCGATCTTGGCCTCGCCGCCGGTGGCCTCCACGATGATGGCTGACGCCGCCACGTCCACGATCTTGGCCCTGAAGACGTCGACGATCTCGATGACTTCGGAACGGGACGCGGGAGTGGTCTGCACCTTGATCAGGGCCATTTCGCGGGCCACCACCTGGTCCTCCGCGAACTCGGAGATCTTCACAACGTCGATGAGTTTATAGAGCTGCTTGGTGGCCTGCTCCACCGAGTAGTTGTCGCCGTCGATGACGAAGGTCAGGCGCGACAGGTTCGGCGTCTCCGAGCGCCCCACGGCTAAGCTGCTGATGTTGATGCCCCGCCGCCGCACCAGGCTCACGACCCGGTTGAGGACACCGGGCCGGTCCTGCACCAGGGCTGTCAGCGTGTGCTTCCTTTCGGTGTCTATCGCCACAGCGCCGCCTCCACAATGGGGTCTTCCATCATCTCCGCGGTGCTCTGGCCGGCGGGAATCATGGGGAAGACGTTCTCCTCCACCGCAACCTGAAAGTCGATCAGGAACGGCCCGTCGTGGGCCATTGCTTGCTCGATGGCCGGGCGCACCTGGCTGCGCTCCGTAACCCGCGCCGCCGACATACCGAAAGCATCGGCCAGTTTCACAAAGTCGGGGTTGGTGGTGTACATCGTGGCAACGTAGCTCTTGTCGTAGAAGAACTGCTGCCACTGGCGCACCATGCCCAGGCAGTTGTTGTTGATGACGGCGAATTTCACGGGGATGTTGTTCTCCATCATCGTTGCCAGCTCGTACATGGTCATCTGGAACCCACCGTCACCGGCCACAGACCACACCTGCACGTCGGGCCTGCCGACTTGGGCGCCCATGGCCGCCGGGACCTCGAAGCCCATGGTGCCGAGGCCGCCGGACGTGTGAAACATGTTGGGGTGGTTGAACTTGAAGAACTGGGCCGCCCACATCTGGTGTTGGCCCACGCCGGTGACCACCATGGCCTCGCCGCCGGTAGCCTCGCAGATCTCCTGGATGACGTGTTGGGGCAGTAGTTGGTCCGAGTCGTTGGCGCGCGCCAAGGGATGCTTCGCCTTCAGCTCGTCGATCTCCCTGAGCCACTGAGGGTGCGTCTTGGCCGGCGTCTGCTTGTTGAGCTGGGTCAGCACCCGCTTCAGGTCCCCTACGATTGGGACCGTCGGAGGCACGTTCTTGCCGATCTCCGCCGGGTCGATGTCGATATGGATGATCTGGGCTTTCTTGGCGAAGTCGCTGAGGCGTCCTGTCACTCGGTCGTCGAAGCGCATGCCCAAGCCCAGGATCAGGTCTGCCTCGTCGATGGCCAGCGAAGCGTAGGCCATCCCATGCATGCCGGGCATCCCCAGATAGAGCACATGACTAGTGGGAAACGAGCTCACGCCCAAAAGCGTAGTGATCACCGGTATCTGGGCCTTCTCCGCCAATTCCTGCAACTCTTCGTGAGCGTTGGAGATGGAGACGCCGTGGCCTGCCAGGATGAGGGGCCGCTCGGCCTCCTCGATGAGCTTGGCTGCCCGCTTGATCATCGTGGGATGGCCGTCCATGACGGGCTTGTAGCCGGGCAGGTCGATGTCGTCCGGGTACGCGAACTCGGCGACCTCCGTCAGCACGTCCTTGGGGATGTCCACCAGAACGGGCCCCGGCCTGCCGGTGCGGGCGATGTAGAACGCTTCCTTCATGGCGCGCGGTATCTCCGCCGCATTCATCACCAGGAAGTTGTACTTGGTGATGGGCAGCGTTATGCCGGTGATGTCGGTTTCCTGGAAGGCGTCCCGCCCAATGGCGGCGCGGCCCACCTGCCCGGTGACGCAGACCAGCGGCACCGAGTCCATCTGCGCCGTGGCGATGGCTGTCACAAGGTTGGTTGCGCCGGGTCCGGACGTGGCCCAGGCCACCCCCACTCTGCCGGTGGCCCGGGAGTAGCCTTCCGCAGCGTGGCCCGCTCCCTGTTCGTGACGGGTCAGGATGTGGCGGAGCTGAGGGTACTCGGGCAACGTCTGGTACAGGGGAAGAATCGCCCCCCCAACAATCCCAAAGATGGTGTCCACCCCCTCCCTGATGAGGCTTTCGCAAACCATCTGTGCTCCCGTGAGCCTCATGACGACTCCTCCTTTCTGCTGCATGCCGTGCGTTGAGCGGCGCCGGCGCCTTTGCCGATGCTATTACTGTAGCCGCTTCCCTTTACGAAATCCAACATAATAGAAAAACGCCTCATCCACTCAAGGGACGAGGCGTTAACTCGCGGTGCCACCCTTGTTCCCCGGCGCCGCCGGGGCACTCGTGTTCAGCGCATCTGCAATGCGCCCGCCTCTGGTAACGGGTGGCGTACCCGGCTCAGGCTACTCGGTCCTCTTGGGACCGTTCGCCCTGCGGCTCGGGAGGCACGTTCGACGAGTTCTGCGGCGTCCGCTCACACCGTACCGGACTCGCTGGGCCCAGGGGTCTCGCCTACTCCTCTCCGTCGTCGCCATTCATAGGGAGTCTTCAGTTGTTCGATGTACGAACTGGAACTTACCAGCGAAGCTAGCATAGGCCGCAGTGGCTGTCAAGGCGGCCTTAGTCGCTCAGGGCGTATGGCGCAGGGTTGAAGGCTGCCCGTGCGATCCCTTGCAAAAGACGAACAAGTGTGCTATAATACCCCCAGGAAGTGGGCCGGGGGCCCGCTTCTCTTCCTTGGAGCCTGCCGCATAACATTTGTACTGGGGGAATCTATAGAGAATGCCCCTGTGGCAGGGCGGCTGGGGGAACATCCCCACAGGCCCACAACCCTCCGAGGAAGCGTGGGACCAGATCGAATGCCGTTTCGAGACAAGCTCGTTGGAGGTGTAAGGCTCCGCCACAGTTCATGACGATTCGCTACGACATCACGACGGTTCTTCACAACTCTCTTATGACTTCATTGCGCCTTTGATGCGCCTCTGTGGCGGCTCCGTGCCTGCAAACCCCGAAATCCGGCTGATACGCGTAACGAATCCCTTCCAACCGGCTTAGAGTCCTGACAGTTGTCACATGGAGGCGCCATAGATTACTGCTCGCGGTCCCGCCGCTGTTGCCCTTGGAGGTCCCGTGGTTGTGAGCCCGGCCGGGGGGACGCGGCGATCCGGTGGCGTGCCCGAGACCTTGGACGGACGACTACTCGCTAACCCGTTCCCCCTGCCCGCACCTCTATCCCCGCCGCCTCTTCTTGCAGCTTGAACAGCGATGCCGTGCTCTCCTTTCCCCACCCGCGGTTGATGGCGTGGATCATGGCCTGCTCCACCAGGGCGTGGATCGGCATGGGGACGTTGTATTGGCGGGCCACCTCCGTGGCCAGCCCAACATCCTTCCTCGATAGGTTGATGTCGAACCCGGAGGGCGCCGCGAAGTCGCCAGGGAAAACGACCTTGTCGAAGGTGCGCTGAAGCTGGTGCAGCATCACGTCCAAGCCGTAGCGCATGCACTCCCATAGCAGTTCAGGGTCCGCGCCTGCTTTCGTTCCGAGCACCATTCCCTCGCCGATGGCGAGGCCGAATCCTCTCCGCACCATGTTGTGGGCAAGCTTGATCACTGTGCCGGACCCCAGGGGGCCGCAAAAGACGACCCTGTCGGCGAAGGCGTCCAGCAGCGGCTTGGCGGACTCGAAAGTCTCGGGGTCTCCGGAAGGCATCAGTTGGAGGTTGTTGTTGGACACGCCCTCCGTCCCGACGATGATCGGCGCGTCCAACACCTGCGCTCCTTTGAGCCTGAACTCGCCCTCGATGCGGCGGATGAGGTCCGGATGGCTGCTGGACAGATCGACGTAGATGGTCCCGCTGTGTATGCCCTGCAGCAGGCCGTTGGGGCCAAGCGCCACCTCTTCCACCTCCCGGTGGCTGGGGAGCGACGTGAGCACGAACTGGCTGTCCCGCGCCACCTCCGCGGCCGATCCCGCGGCCTTGGCCCCGCCGTCCACAAGGGGTTGCATGGCCTCAGGCGAGATGTCGTGAACCACCATAGGATAGCCCGCTTTCTGAAGGTTCAGGGCGATGGCCCCGCCTATGGTTCCGAGGCCGATGAATCCTATCGTTTCCATGCTCGCGTCTCCTTGGGTGAAATGGGTTCGCCGGGGGATTGAAATGCCCCCATCCTGGCCCTTCCCCCGAAGGGAGAGGGGATCATTCCCGCCCCATCAGGGGATGGCTAAAGGTGGGGGCAAAGCAACCGCCGTGGAGGAGCCTGTCCTGTTGTGGATAGCTTTGGAACGCAGCGGAAGGCGTCTTCGACGGCGGTTGTTGGTTCTTCAGGGGCTGCCTAGCCTGGCGACCGGTCTATGTAGACCCAGCGCTCCTTGAGCATCCCGTCTACGACGCGGAGAACCTCGGCGCCCTTGGGCATCTGGAGCACCACCTTGTCCCCTTCCGCTATGAGGTCGTCGATCTGGATATGAAACCCGGCGTGCTCGCGGAGCTTGGTCACCAGGTTGCGCATACCGTCGCGGCCCCGCACCGGCCCGTGGATGCTTGAATTAAACACGTCCCGGAAGTCGGGAGCGAGCAACTCGTCGATCAGGTCCAGGTTGCCCTGATTCTCTACTTCTTCGTAGAAGCGGCGGACGATAGCCTTGTTCTCTTCCAGCACGCGTTTCCTCCTTATCCTACAATGACGCTGGCCCGCTCACCGTGGAAGGCGCAAGGCCCGCGGGAGAGGGCATCCTGAGCGTGCAGGGAGCACAGCGACGTCCTCAACGGCCTTCGCTGTCCATGGCCCTAGTCGATGAACCGGGACAGCTTTTGCGGCACGTACTCCTCAGGGGCCTCGGTCACGAAGAGCTGTTGCTCGATTCCGTAGAGGCGGCAGGCGTTCTGGCCCAGGAGCTTCCGTTGGACGTCGCGGGGCACGCCATGGCTGCTCAGGCGGTCCATGGTCTCCCAGGCGTCCATCGTGTCGTGGTGAGGCATGTCCGAAGCCCAGATACCCACGTCTTCGTAGATGTCCCAGGTGCGAAGGACGGGGTCCTCATCCGCCTCGAAGGAGATGAAACACTGACGGGCGAATGTCTCCTCGGGATCGCTGATCTTGAAGCCGATTTCGTCCAGGTAGTAGCGGCTCAACTTCAGGAAGCCCTCCGCCTTCTCCAGGACCAGCGGCAGCCAGCCCGCGTTGGACTCCAGGATGGCGACCCGCAGGTTGGGGAACTTGTCCAGCCAGCCGCTGAGTAGCACGATGGTCAGCCAACTGCTGGCTTCGGCGATGAAACTCAGGGCCTCCAGGCTGGGGCTGGGCGACCCCATGGCGCTCATGATGTTGGGCACGAACTGGCCCGGGGAGTAGACGGCGGGAGCCTGAGCGAAGGGATGGGTCTCGTTCTCGCCTTGCCCGTTGATGTCGCGAACGCGCTTGGCCAGCTTCTCGTCCAGGGCGCCCGGGGCGATGAACGTGTGCATGCACAGGGCGATTCCCAGATCTTCAAACTCGCGCCAGAGCGGGTCGAACTCCGGGTAGGTGGGGTACTTGTCGTTGCAGATGACAGGCCGCACAGCCGCCGCCTTGAAGCCCTTCCTGGCGATCCGCCTCAGCTCCTCTACAGCCAAGGCCACGTCCTGCATGGGCAAGATGGCGCAGGGAAACAGACGCCTGGGGTTGGCGGCGCAGTAGTCGGTGACCCAGTCGTTGTAGGCTCGGACGCTGATGGCGGCGGCCTCTGCGTTCCTCACCAGGCCGGACATGATCATGGGGGCGGAAGGGAAAACCATCACCTGGTCGATGCCGGTGGCGTCCATCTCGCGGAGGCGGGCGTGGGGGTCCCGCTGGATGGCATTGCGGCCCAGCTTCTCATCCCAGTCGGGGTGGGCGGGAGAGATAAGTCCGATCTCCTCTTTGTCTATAGTGGGGTTCCAGACTTCCGCGGGGTACTGCCAACTCAACGGGTTCAGGAACTGCGTCTGGCCGTTCAGGACGCGGATGCCGCGGTCGTTGTCGCTGTAGAGGTGCGTCTTTGCGAACTCCCGCTGACCCCTGGGGATGTACTCGTCCCAGACCGCCGCAGGCTCGAAGATATGGCTGTCGCAGTCGAAGACGGGAAAGTCCTTGGTGCGGCCCTGGTTCTTGTAAGGCATGAAGCTCCTCCTCGTTCAACACTGGCGGGTGGCCCCGTTAGTCTGTGGGCCGGGGCGGCTCGCCTTTCTTCCAGGGTTGGATGACGGTGGTTTGCCGTAGCTGAAGCCGCGCTCTCACCCACTCCGTCGGCTGACGTTGCTCAAGAGGGGGGTAGGGCTCCCGCGTGGCCTCCGCGTGTGCAGGTTTCCCCTTCCGCTGCGGACAGGGAATTGGCGGGTGAGGGTATTCCTACGCCCCCACAGGCTGGACGACGCCGTACATGCCAGCGCAGTTGTTCCAGAGGATCTTCATCTTGTCTTCGTCATTGATGGGGAGCTCCAGGAAACGCTCCACGGCAACGGGGTACTTGGAGTCGCCGTGGGGGTAGTCGGTCGAGAAGACCAAGTTGTCGTTGCCCATCCAGTCGATGACGTACTTCACCGGCTCCTCGTCCCCCTCCACGGAGGCGTAGCCTTGCTTCTTGAAGTATTCGGAAGGGGCCGCCGTCAGGTCCGGGGCCCACACGTCGCCTTGCTGTTCGTAGTGCTCATCCAGACGCCACATGAGAAAGGGGAGCCAGCTACAGTTCCCCTCCAGGAAGGCGACCCGCAGCGTTGGGAACTTGTGGAAGATGCCACCGCCCGCAAAGCTGGCGGTGGCCAGCATCTGTTCCACGGGATGACAGAAGGTGTGCCGCAGCATGAAGTTGGCCCCGAATTGCCATCCAACCTGGGGGAGCCCGGAGAAGATGGCCTCGTGGAAGCCCAGGGGAACGTTCAGCTCTTCGATGGCCGCCCAAAGGGGGTCGTAGTAGGGGTCGTGCCAGGGCCGGTTGTTCACCATGTTGGGGCGTAGGAAGATGGCCCGGAATCCCAACTCCTTCACCGAGCGCTTGGCTTCCTCCACCGCGTCATTGATGTCGAAGACCGAGACCATGCCTGCGCCCAGGAGGCGCTTGGGGTCGGCCTGGCAGAAATCGTAGAGCCAGTCGTTGTAGCCGCGGGCGACAGCGGCGGCCAGCGGGGGGTCCATGCCGGGCTCACCCAAGGCGTGAAGGCCTCGGCTGGGGTAGATGACGGCCACGTCGATGCCCTCCACGTCCATCGCCTCGAGCTGGACATCGTTGGAGTAGCCGCGGGCGGCGTGGTCGCGGAAGCGCTCTTCAACGCTCTGAGCCTGGACGCCCACCGGCCTTGGCGCGTCCGTTGGCCGGATAGGGTCGCGTCCCCATAGCCCGCCGTCTGGGTGAATGAGGTTCAGGTCGCCGGCGCTCTTGGCTGTGCCCTGGGGCGCCCGGTCCCTGAAGGCGGAATCGATGTATCGGTCCCAGAGATCCACGGGCTCGATGATATGCATGTCGCTGTCGATGACTTTGAAGCCTTTTTTAGCCACGCCAATCCTCCTGCTCCCGGTCCGTGCTTGCCGCCGCATACCCCGGCGAAGCTGGTCTTCCTTCGGTCTTCGTACGTTGAAGTATCCCGAACGCCAACGCCAATGGTTCCGCAGATACCGCCGCCCCCACCGAGTGAGGGCACCCCCAAGTCAAGGCGATGCTAAGGTGTGCCCTGCTCCTTGTCAAGAATGCTTCCAGGCTTGTTGACGAGAAGGGGAAGCCTGGCTATTCTGTGGCGAACCCAACGCGGCGCGAACGGGCGCAGTCCACCGAAGTTCGTAGCAAGCATTGTCGACGATGAAGAGAAGCGACCGCTTAGCGCCTCATTCTACAATCCCGGGTGGCTTCAATCCCGGGTGGCTTCTCCAAGAGCGGGCCGGGGTGCCGCTCCCTTGCGGGACATAGGAGATTGTTGGATTTCCCGCCTTCCTCTCTTGAGGTTGGCCAGGGCCGATGACTCAGACGCGAGTCGGCAGCGCGTTCGATGTTCGCGTGGCCCCCCCGCTGCTCGCAGCAGGTTTGGCCGCAACCAGGGTGACCCCCGGTCACTCAGAAGGAAGTGGTTGAGCGACTGGCGAGCGTAGGCGTTGGAACGTGACGCCGGGCCTTTGGAGCCGGAGCTATAGCATCCTTAGCCCAAGGGGGCACTATGAGCAATGGAATCGTTTCTCGAAAGCGGATGTTTCTCACTACGTTGGCAGTGATTGGCGTGGTCCTAGCGGCCCTGCTGGCGGCTGCCTGTGGCTCTGATCCAACCAATACTCCAAGGCCGGCTGACACCCCGGCCCCGCCAACGGCAACGCCGATTCCTACGGCAACCCTGGCGCCGGGTGAGACACCACAACCCACGGCAACACCGCGCCCCACCAGTGCGCCACAACCGACGGCTACGGCAACGCCCCGGCCTACGCCGGCCCCCGTGCCTTTCTACGAGGGCAAGACGCTACGCATTGTTGTGCCCTTCAACCCCGGCGGGTCCTTCGACTTCACCGGCCGCGTCGTGGCCCGGCACATTTCCAAACACCTGGCTGGGAATCCACAGGTCATCGTCCAGAACATGCCGGGCGCCGGTGGAATCCGAGGCACCAGCTACGTGGCGCAGGAAGCTGCAGCAGATGGGCTCACCATGGTCGTCCATGACCGGGCGGGCTACCTCCAAGCGTTTCTGGGAAGGGAACTTCCCTACGATTTCTTCCAGTTCCGGCCAATTGGGTCGACCTCGGCCCAGCCGAGCCTCGTCGTTGTCCGCTCAGATCTGGGGATCAGTTCCATTGAAGACCTCGTGAGCTATGAGAGGCAGGTGGTCTACGCTGCTCCCGGAAGGTCCAATACGGCCTACTGGATCGCGCGCCTGGTTGAAGTACTGTTTGGGGCCGAGTGGCGCTTCGTCACGCAATTCAATGGCGTTCCCGTCATCAACCTGGCGATGGACGCCATGGAGGTGGAGGCTATGCAGCATGGCACTATCTCCATCCTTTCCCAAAAGCCTGAGTGGATTTCGGAGGGGTTCGTGACGGCCATTGTCCAGACAGGACAGCCAGGCCCCGACGGTCTGGTCAGGGATCCGTCGTTCCCCGACACCCCCACCTTCCACGAACTGCTGGGGGACGATGAGGAGGGCAAGAGGCTCGTGGAGTTTGTGCACACCGGAGACCTGGGCGCTTGGCCTATATCCGTAGCGCCGGGCACGCCCCAGGAGCGCGTGGACGAGTTGAGGCAGGCCTTCATCGACACCACGAATGACCCCGAATACATTGCCGAGTTCAGCCGTAGCTATGGACAACCTGCGCCACTCACCGGCGAGCAGCTGGAGGCCCTTTACCAGGGTCTTAGAGAACCGTCGCCCAGCCTGCTGGCGAGGATTCAAGAGGTTCTCGAATAGGACCGGTTCCTGATGAACCCGGCTCTGCCGTCTTGGGCGGCCAACTGTGGAGCTATAACCTCGGCAGGGGCGTGGAGAAGCGCCCCTGCCGAGGATTCAGGGAATAAGATCGATTGCCTCCCCGCCCTGCCTGAGCCCTGACGCCTTTCCATGGCGAGGTGAGCGTCGTGAGCCCCAGAGAAGCGAGCGGTTGCCGTGCTTGAAGCCTTTTCCGATGGGCTTCTGGCCTCCGTAGCCTGGCCTGCCATAGGATTCTTAGTCATCGGCGTCCTCGTGGGCGCTGCTGTTGGGGCCATCCCGGGCCTTGGGGCCACGGTGGGGCTGGCCCTCTTTCTTCCCTTCACCTTTGGCATGTCGCCAGTGCAGGCTTTTGCCTTTCTCCTGGGTCTGTACGCCTCGCTGGCTACATTCGACACCATCCCCGCGGTGCTGATAAGCACTCCCGGGACTCCCAACGCCCAGGCCACGATTCTGGACGGCTACCCCCTGGCAAGAAAGGGACAGGCGGCGCGCGCCATGAGCGCCGCCTTCACCGCCTCGATGATAGGCGGAGTCTTCGGCGCGTTCGTGTTGGCCCTCGCCATCCCCATTCTCCGGCCCTTGGTGCTGACCTTCAGGTCCCCGGAGTTGTTTGCCATGGGCCTTTTTGGGCTTGCCACGGTGAGCCTTCTGTCGGAAGGCTCCATGGTCCGCGGGTTCATGGCGGCGGTCTTTGGGATACTGCTTGCCACCGTGGGGCTTGGGCCGGACGCGGTCATTAGCCGGTTCGGCGCTGGGCATCTGTATCTCTATGACGGCATTGGGCTTGTGCCCTTGGTGGTCGGCGTGTTCGCTATTCCGGAAGTCATTGACCTAGCGGTGCGCCGCACCTCAATCGCCGAAGCCACCGCCATCGGCTCCGGGCGGTGGGAGGGCGTCAAAGATACCCTCAGACATTGGCCCCTGGTCATCAGGTGCAGTGCGATGGGTGTGCTGGTGGGAATCATGCCTGCCCTTGGCGGGAATATGTCGGCGTGGCTGGCCTATGGCCACGCGATGCAGAGCTCCAAGCATCCGGAAGAATTTGGCAAGGGGGCCATAGAGGGGGTCATCGGTCCGGAAAGCGCCAACAACGCAACGACGGGCGGGGCCTTGATCCCGACCATTGCCTTCGGCGTGCCGGGGTCGGCCCCGTTGGCCATCCTCCTGGGAGCGTTCTTGATCGTTGGCCTAACGCCCGGCCCAGCCATGCTGAAGGAGAACCTGGATGTCACCTTCAGCATGGTTTGGGCCGTGGTCTTTGCCAACCTCATTGCGGGTTCCCTATGCCTGCTGCTCGCTAACCATCTGGGCAAGCTGACGTTCCTTCGCCCCCACATCATCATCGTGACCATTCTCCTGTTCGTGTTCATTGGCTCCTTCGCTGTCAATGCCGATTTCCGCGACATTCTGGCGATGCTGGGATTTGGCGCTTTCGGATACCTCATGCGCCGGTATGGGTGGTCCCGCCCGGCTCTCACTCTGGGCATTGTCCTGGGTCCCATCCTCGAGGACAACGCGCTCCTGTCGACGCAAATCTGGGGCACGGCCTGGCTGTACAGACCCATTGTGTTGGCATTGTTCGTCATCACCATCGCCAGCCTGTTCTACTTCCCGCGCATCGTCGGCCGAGCTATGCGGAGAGACAGGGGCGACGCATAGACTTGCTTGCCCCGCCGCTCAAGGCTAAAGAAAAGGCGCCTGCTATCCAGCAGGCGCCTTTTCTATGTCTGTGCCGATGGACCGCTAGCGATTCTGGGCGACTACGTCCACAACGGCGCAACGGCCCTCTTCCGCCACGACGCGGGCCGCGCGGGCAAGGGCCGGCCCCAAGTCTTCCGGCTGCTCGATGGGGCCTTCGCCGTGGACGCCGAGAGCGTTGGCCAGCGAGGCGTGGTCGACGTTCGGGTCTTCCAGGCGTATGCCGATGTGCTTGTTCTCCTCGGGCCTGCCCCTGACCCTGGCTATCATTCCCTGGTGGTCCTCGTCGTTGTAGTAGGAGCGATTGTTGTTGATGATGTACAGGGCAGGAATGCGGTGGTGGGCGGCGGTCCAGAACGCACCGGGGGCCATCATGAGGTCGCCGTCACCCTGAAATTGAACGCATATCTTGCCCTCGCCCTTGGTGGCGAGGGCGATGCCAAGGGCGCGGCCGATGCTGCCCCCAACGCCGCCGCCGCCGGGCGAGACCATGTACTGCTCCGGCTTCGATATGTCCCACAGCCGAGAGACCCATCCCCCGCGCACGGAGTCGGTGACCGTCCAGTCGTAGGAACGGACGGCCTCCCAGGCCTGCTGCACGATGAACGGGACTGAGATGGGGCTCTGGCCGGCGGTCCTGCCGACCGCTTCACTGGCGGCGTTCCGAATCTGGGCGTGGCGCTCCTGGAGGCTCGCAGCCCGCTGTCGGCGAACCTCCACGCGGTCAGGGAGGTCATCCATCTTCTTCAGGCACAGTTCCGCGAGCGCCGGCACTGCCAGCGAGCAGTCGGCGGAGATGGGCGCGTCGACGGGGTGGATCCTCCCGTAGTCCTGGACCCAGCTTCTCACGGTGAATTGACGCAAGGAGACGTCGATGATCTGGGCCGACTCAGAGATGCTGGACGTGGCCTGCCGCGTAGCGCGGTCCAGGGTGGACAGGGCTTGCTGAAGGTCGTGGAGGTCCAGCGCCAGCACGACATCTGCATCGCCAAGGATTTCAACCTCTGCGCCGGTGAGGTTGAGGGGGTGTGTGCTGGGGAAATTGAACAGTGTTCCCATGTCCACAACGGGGGCAGGCAGTCTTTCCGCTAGAGTGACAAGGGCCGCCAGCGCCTCAGGGGAACCCCCCTGGTTGTTGGCGAGTATCACAGGGCGCCGGGCGCCCGCCAGGAGTTCAGCGGCGAGCTCCAATGCCGCGGGGTCGCCTTGGACGCGGCTATGGGCCGCGTAGCGAGCGACATCCGGGATCGGCAGAGGCTGGGCCAGCGGCATCTCCTGAAGCGCGGCATCGAAGTTGATGTAGACCGGACCACGAGGCTCCGTGGTGAGCACCTGCTGCGCTCGGAGCAAGGAGTCGATGAAGCCCTGGACGCTCGAGGGCTGGTCATCCCATTTGACGAAATCCCGCACGGCGTTGCCTTGGACCAGCGCCGTATGGATCCAGTCGATCCAGGGACGGCGTTGCTCCGTGGCCATGGGCCCGGTCCCTCCGAGAACCAGCACGGGCATGCGGTCTTCCCAGGCGTTGAAGATGCCCATTGAGGCGTGCAGCAGTCCTACGATGTTGTGTACAGCGGCAGCCATGGGCCTACCCGTAGCCACTGCATAGCCATGGGCTATGGCGATGGCAATCTCTTCGTGCGTACAGAGGATGGCTTCGGGCGCGGTATTCCCGCCGTAGTTGACCAGAGAGTCGTGGAGGCCCCGGAACGTCGCTCCGGGGTTCAGGGCGATGTATTCGTACTCGAGGGCCCGCAACATATCCACGATGACGTCGGACCCGTACTCTGCCTTGCCGATGACGCCGGGGCTGTGCTTGGTGACTACCATTCCTGCTCCTTTGGGTCCTGCTACTGGGCGCTGGCCGGGACACCGGCGCGCGGCAGGGTTAGCAACCGCCCGCAGCCGATGATGGGGTCATCTATGCCCGCGAGGGCCAGCGCCCGCCACAACGTCGCTGAGTGGGAGGTAATGACCGGCTTGCCGATGGCCTCTTCCAGCGCCTGGGCGGCGGCCATGCCGTCGAAGTTCATGCAGCTAATGAACATGCCGTCAGCTCGGTCGTCCCAGGCTTCGAGGCTGAATCGATAGATCTCTTCAGGGGGCACCGCCGTGAACTCCTTGCCGGTGGTGAGCCCCATGCCCCGCATCGCCACGGCCTCAATACCGGCCTGGGCCATGTAGTCCCGTTCAGGGTCGTGGTGGCTGTCCACGTAGGGGCTTGTGACAACTACCCTGCGAATGCCCAGGTGTTGCATGGCCTCCACTGCCGCCAGCATCGTTGACGTGGCCGGGATGCCCCAGTCTCGCTCGACCTCGCGGCAGAACTCCTGGTCTCCCTCGATACCGCGGATTGCGCCGCTGACTGTACAGCAGTATGCAAGGGCACTGACCCGCGCAGTGGACAACTCTTCGACGCCGCGCATGGCCTGCTTTTCCATCTCCAGCAGATGCTCAATGCCGCCGCCCCGGTTCAACATTCGGGTGGCGTGGAACGTGACGCCGGGGGGCGCTGCCCGGCTGAAGCGAGGTTCCGTGATGAGTTGCCCGCTGTTGACAATCAGCCCGATCCTGGCTCGCCAGTTGAGCCCCTCCATAGCGCACCCCCTAGCTGACCGGCTCAGCCTGCATGCAAGCGTGGACAAGAGGCCATCATACTAGGTTCGACGCCTGGGGCTGTCAATCGCCCTGGCGTCCGCCTAGCCTGACACAGCCCGGCTCGCCGCCGGGCAACGTGGGGGCGAGCCAGCGCCCTGGGAGACGAGCGGGACATGCTCACCCGATCCGCTGCAGGTCCTCGGCGAAACACTGAATGCCGATCGCGCCAAGACGCGTGGGCTCGTAGCCCAGGACCCTGCGGGCCCTGCCGATGTCCAGCGGCTGTGGACGATGCGGCGTGAAGGCCACCTCCGGCCCCGGCGTCACGTCTACCTCAGCGTTGGGGAAGACCTCGCGCAGCATGGACGCAAGGCCATCGCTATCCGTGACGACGCCAGTGCCGATGTTGAACACGCGAGCCTCGTTCAGGGGTCTTTCCAAGGCCAGAGCGACGCCCTGGGCGAGGTCTCCCGCATAGATGAGCTCGTTGCTGCCAAAGACATTGGAGTGGACGCGGACCGGGCCGCCCGCCAGTCCAGCGTCCACCAGTTCGTGGACCACCTGGCCTATGACGTCGCCGCCGGCATAGTGCCCCCGCCCGTAAATCTGAGCGAACCGCACCACGGCTGTCTCGAACCCGTAGTGGTTGCCCAGAGCGTGCAGCAGGCTTTCGCAGGCTACCTTGCTTGCCCGGTAAAGGACGTTGGTGAGGACGGGAAAGTCCTCGTCCACCGGCGCCGTGGGCCCCAGGGGCCAGTTGTAGACGCCATAGGTGCTGGCGAAGACCATGCGCTGCGCGCCGCTGAGTCGGACGGCCTCGGCGATGGCGATGAGGCCGCCGACGTTCACGTTCAGGCCGTTGTGCGGTGATGCGGACAGGCGGTCGCCGATGAGGTATGCGGAGTGAAACACGGCGTCGATCTGCCGATCTTGGAAGGTTTCAACCAGGAAGGGCAAGTCGGTCACATTCCCCCGCACCACGGCCACATCACCGGCCACAGCGCGTATGTAGTCTGCCTTTGGCGCGATGTCGTACAGGGTGACCTGGTGCCCCCTGGCCGTGGCCTCTCGAGCCGTGTAGCACCCGGCCAATCCCGCTCCGGTAATCAGGATGTTCATGGTTCCCCCTGAAGTTGACAGCCTTCCAAGGTTAGCATACCTTCCGCCTAGGGCACGGTAATCAGGTTGACGGGGGTGGGGTCTTATGTACGACCTTCTCATTCGGAACGGGCGCATTGTCGACGGCACGGGTAAGGCGGGCTACCACGGCGCTATCGCCATCGAGGGCGGTGTGGTTGTGGGGGTGGGTGATGTCTCTGGACAGGCCCGCCGGACCATAGACGCGGAAGGAAGAGTCATCTCCCCGGGCTTCATCGACCCCCATACCCACATGGACCTCTTCCTGAAGTTCTATCCCGATGGCCTGCCGGTCCTGAACTACGGCGTCACCACGGTCGTCATCGGCGACTGTGGCGCTTCCTGCGCTCCCGTTCCAGCTAAGGGCGAGCCTCTCGACGCGCTCGTGAAATACCTCAAGCGCGTCCTCGACAACTACATCGAGCCGGACACATTCGAATGGAGCACCTTCCCAGAGTATCTGGCCAACCTTGAGGGGAACGTGGGCGTCAACGTTGCGGCCCTGGCCCCTCACTCGCCGATACGGTTGACGGTTATGGGGACCGCCGCCATGGAGCGCGCCGCGGAAGCTGACGAGGTGCAACTCATGGTCAACCTTGTGGCGGAGGCCTGGGATGCCGGGGCCATCGGCTTCTCCTCCAGCCCGCCGGGAGGGCCGGCTCTGCATCGGGACACCCCTAGCACGTTGGCGGAGCTTTCGGAGACTGTCGCCCTGGCAGAGACGGTTGTGCGCAACGGCGGCCTTTACCAGAACAATGGCTCCACCCAACTCACCAACCCCGATTCGGACGTCTATGCCATGGCCCATGCCGTGAGAGGCACTCACATCATCAACGAGTGGCGGCACTTCCCCGAAGGGTTGGAGACCGCCAGGGCCCTTGGCGACGCCATGGAGCGCCTTACCCAGGAGGGCAGCAGGTCCTACGGCGTCGTTATTCCCTACACGCACATCACCAGGTGCGGGGCCTTGGACTTCTTGCCCTTCAACCACCTGGAAGAATGGAAGGAGCTTCCGAAGGAGCCAGGCCCGTTCGCGGAAGCCTTGCGGAACCCCGACGTGCGCGCCAGGCTTCGCGCCGCAGGCGAGGGCCATTGGCAAACCAGGCGCTGGGACTCTATCGTCATCAGGGACGCAGGCGACGCGGCGGACAAGCGATGGATCAGGCACAGCATCGAGCAGGCCGCCGCTGCGTCGGAGCAAGACCCATTCCAGTTCGCCCTGGACTTCCTGGCCCGGAACGTCGAATCGGCGCGCTTCGTCTTCTGGGGATTCAGGGGTAACGACAATCTCGACGCTTTGGCCGAAGCCATTGCCAGCCCGCGGTCCGTCATCGGCACCGACGCCGGGGCTCATCTGGGCAACTTCTTCTTCTATGGCGCCCCGGCCCGCCTCCTGGGCTACTGGAGCCGGGAGCGGGGGCTCATGTCAATGGAAGCGGCTGTCCATAAGCTCACGGGGTTTAACGCCGGCGTCCTGGGTACGAAGCGGGGAATTCTGGAGCCCGGCCGGCCAGCCGATGTGGTCGTCTTTGATCCCGACACCATCCACGACGGCTTTGACGAGGTCCTGCCCCCGGACTGGATCGACGACGCCGAAGTGCACCGTCAGCCAACGGGCGTGGATGTCGTGGTGGTCAATGGCGAGGTGAAACTGGACCACGGCGAGGTTCAGGAGCAGAGGACCGGCAAGGTCCGGCGCTGGGAGCTCTGAGCCTGCGACCCGTTCGGCGCGGCCTTGGCAACCGGCGATTGACATTGAATGACGGCGTGGATCTGAGCCGCCAACCTGCCGTGGACGTTGCGGCCCCTCCAGCCCACACGGGGTGGGCGCGTCCGAAGTGGAAGCCAGCGGAGGGGGCGAGGCTTTAGGCCGCTACTGGTTCGCGGGCCTCTCTTGCTGAGGAGGCAATGGCGGCGAACCCGTCCGGGTCGCGTACGGCTATGTCCGCCAGCACCTTCCGGTCGAGTCCAACGCCTGACTTTTTCAGCCCATCAATCAACTGGCTATAGTTGAGGCCGTTCAGCCTAGCGGCGGCGTTGATGCGCATGATCCACAGTCGCCGGAAGTCGCCCTTGCGTTGCCGGCGGTGCCGGTAGGCGTGACTGAGGGCCTTGATGAGCGATTCGCGAGCCACCTTATAGCGAGTGTGCCTCGCGGCGCGGTGGCCCTTCGTCATGGATAGGACCTTATGGCGCCGGTGGCGCTTGGTGACCCCTCGCTTTACTCGTGCCATCGGTCGATGCTCCTATTTTGCGTAGGGCATGAGGCGGTCCAGGTTGCGCGTGTGGGAACCATGGACCGGCAGCTTGCCGTCGTAGAGTCGCCGCACTCCGGCGGGCTTCTTCCTGCGAAGGTGGCTCAGGTGGCCCTTGCGGCGCGTGTACTTCCCTGAGCCGGTAACGCCAAAGCGCTTGTAGGCGCCCCGGTGGGTCTTGAGCTTTTGCTTTGCCATCGGTGCTCTCCGCTAACGCGAGGAGAGGCCTTTAGGCCTCGTGTCCCTCGTCATCTTCGCCGTCAGTCTTCAGAACGGCCTCTTTCAGCCCCACCGGGGCTAGGATAATGCTGAGGAAGCGCCCTTCCAGGGACGGGGCCTTTTCCAGCTTGGACTCTTCCTTGAGGCTCTCCGCGATCCTTCTGAGCAGCGTGGTCCCGAGCTCAGGGTGCGTGATCTCTCTGCCCCGGAACATGACGGAAACCTTGACTTTGCTGCCCTCGGCCAAGAGCTTTCTGACCTGCCTGGCCTTGGCGCCGATGTCGTGGTCGCCTATGCGCGGGCGGAAGCGCACCTCCCGCATGAGGCCGGTGCGTTGCCCCTTGCGCGTTTCCCGCTGCTTCTTCGTCTGCATGAACCGGAACTTTCCATAGTCCAGCAGACGGCATACCGGGGGAACGGCCTGAGGAGCAACCTCCACCAAGTCGAGATCCGAACCCCGTGCCCGCTCCAAAGCCTCGGCCAAGGTCATAGTGCCAAGTTGGGTGCCAGTCTCGTCTATGACCAAGACCTGCCGAGATCGGATGGCTTCATTGACGCGGTATTCCCTGGCTATGTTGTTTGCCCCTCGCTCACGTTTTGATTCCAGTCAGCGACCCATGAACTATAGCACAGCAACCAGGGGCAGTCTAGGCGCGATTGGCCACCGTCTGGAGGGCCAAGTCCGAGATGGCGGAGACGCTCATTGGCCCGAGGTCTTCCCCGCTGCGCAGGCGCACCGACGCTTGGCCGTTGGATGCTTCCTTGTCCCCTACGACCAACATGTAGGGAATCTTTTGCAACTGCGCGTCCCTGATCTTGGCGTTCATGCGCTCGCTGCGTTCATTGATCTCGACCCGCAACCCTGCCGCCCGGAGCTGGGCGGCCACGGAGGAGGCATACTCGTTGTGGCGATCGGCAATGGGGATGACGATTGCCTGCACAGGCGCCAGCCAAAGAGGAAACGCCCCGCCATAGTGCTCCACCAGCACCCCTATGAAGCGCTCCAGAGAGCCGAAGAGCGCCCGGTGCACCATGTACGGCTGCTGCTCGGCGCCATCGGCGCCGATGAACTTCAGGTCGAACCGCTGGGGCAGGTTGAAGTCGAACTGGACTGTCGTGCACTGCCAGGCCCGGCCGATGGCGTCGCGGATCATCACGTCGATCTTGGGTCCGTAGAAGGCGCCGCCTCCTTCATCGACGGTGTAGGGAAGGGAGCGTCCTTCGATGGCCTGTCTCAGGGCGTTTGTCGCCGCGTCCCACATCGAGTCGTCGCCCACGGCCTTCTCCGGCCTCGTGGACAGGGCGACATCGAACTCGGTGAAGCCGAAAGCGCCCAACAGGTCGAAGGTGAACGCCAGCACTCCGTTAACTTCCGCGTTGACCTGGTCGGGCCGGCAGAAGATATGGGCGTCGTCCTGAGTGAAGCCTCGCACCCGCAAGAGGCCGTGGAGGACACCGCCCCGCTCGTTTCGATAGACCGTGCCCAACTCGCCAATCCGCATCGGCAGGTCCCGATAGCTCCGCAGGCCGGACTTGTAGATCATGATGTGGAAGGGGCAGTTCATAGGCTTCAGGTAGTAGTCCTGGCCCGCGACATCCATTGGCGCGTACATGTTCTCCGAGAAGAAGCTGAGGTGGCCGCTGGTCTCCCACAGGGCCGACTTGCCGATGTGGGGTGTGTATACGAGGTCATAGCCCCGCCTGTAGTGCTCCTGACGCCAGTGGTCTTCGATGAGCGAGCGGACGCGGCCTCCCTTGGGATGCCACAAGATCAGCCCTGCCCCGGTCTCGTCGTGGACGCTGAACAGGTCTAACTCCCGCCCCAGGCGGCGATGGTCGCGGCGCAGGGCCTCCTCCCGGCGGTGGACGTAGTCTTCCAGGGCGGCGGCGGACTCCCAGGCCGTGCCGTAGATGCGCTGGAGCATGGGCCGGCGCTCGTCGCCCCGCCAGTAGGCGCCGGCGACGTTCAGTAGCTTGAAGGCGGGAATACGCCCGGTTGATTCGACGTGGGGCCCTTCGCAGAGGTCCTCCCAATCGCCGTGCCGGTAGAAGCTGACCTCTTCATTGGGAGGTATGTCCTCGAGCACCTCCTGCTTGAAGGGCTGGCTGCCTATGCGGGCCCCGGCCGCCTCTCTGTCGGCGACCATGCGCTGAAAGGGTTTGTCGGCGCCCATGATCTCCCGCATCCGGGCCTCGATGGCCTCCAGGTCCTCCGGAGCGAAGGGGTGGGCGACCTCAAAATCGTAGTAGAAGCCGTCCTCGATGGGCGGCCCTATGCCCAGCTTGGCCTCGGGGAAGAGCTGCTGGACCGCATCGGCCATGATGTGGGCCGCCGAATGACGAATGCGGTAGCGAAGGGCCTCGACGTCCAGGGTTTCTTCGGTCTTGGTTGCGGACAAAGCTGGCCGTCCTCGTGATGATGCGCTCGACGCGCCTACCTATGGGACATGCTAGCAACGGAAATGAGGCCACGCAAGGGAAGGGGAGACCGGCGGGGTTCGCGGCTGGTAAGCAGTGGACGCTTACGATTTCATCGAAAAGCAAACGGCGGAGTGCTACAGTGCGAGCGTTCTTTATGCAAACGCCGGTGGGCATCGGAGAACTATTGGGAGCGTCGAAGGCAACGATGATCAGAGCAGCGAGGCTCAGCGCGTGAGATTCGGGGTCGGACTGCGATGGCCAGTGTGGCGAAGGTCAGCCCCGCCCTCGCCGGGAGAGGATTGAGGCAGAGCTTTATCAGCCCACCAGGTCGCGGGCGTTGACGATGGCTCTGAGCTTGGCCTCTGCAGTCTGGGCGGATGCGACAGGATTGTCTGCGAAGGTTGCAAATCCGCAGTCCGGAGAGAGCAGGACTCGGTCTGCTCCGAAGAGGTCGATGGCGCGGGTTATTCGCCGGCGAATGTCCGCAACGCCCTCCACGAGATCGAGTTTCTGGTTGACCACGCCAACCCCGACGCGTTTGTCGCTGGGCAAACTGCGCAGCACCTCCAACTCCCCGGCGCGCGGGGTGCATAGTTCGAGGAGCAGAACGCCTACGTCGACTCGACGAAAGGTATCCAGAAGGGGCCGGTAATCGCCGGCAAGAGCGGCTGACTCGTTCCGGGTCCAGTTGCCCCGGCAGACGTGCAGTCCCAGGCGTTCCGCCGGGAGGCCTCGGACGACCTCGTTGAGCAACTCCGCGGCAAAATCAAGCTCCGGCACCGGTTCCAGCTTCTCGCTCAGGGTGCCGCACATGAACGTGCGGTTTCCGCTGGCGCCACCGAACACGACCTCGGTGAGGACCGGCTCATCGAACTGCACCAAGGCAACCCCCGACGCGAGGAGGAAGTGCAACTCCTCCCGCAGCACCCGCACCACATCTTGGGCCAGCGCTTCGCGGGTTGGGTACGGAAGGTCTGTGAGGCAGTCGAGCCACATGGTGCGCGTCAGCAGGTAGGGTCCGGGTAACGCCACCTTGACCGGCTTGTCCGTACAGGCCTGGGAGAACTCGAACTCGTGGACCGCCAGAGGCCGGCTTCTCCCCAGGCTGCCGTGGATCACCGGGTGCCGCACTTCCCCTGCCGGGACGTCCAGGGCGCGGAGTTCCCTCTCGAACTTCTCAGGGTCATCCACCATCGCCGTCAAATCGCTCAGTGGAATGAGTTGACAGTTGTCCAGCAAGCCGCCCACAAAGCTGGCGTAGCTGTCGCGGCGCTGTTCCCCATCGGTGATCACGTCGACGCCGGCCCGGAGTTGAGCGGCGATGGAAAGCCTGGCGCCGTCGTCTGCCGCGGCTTGAAACTCCGTATCCCCGAGCCTGCCTTCCAGCCGGTCGTGCATTGCCTGGAGCAACCAACGCGGCCTTGGCCAACTGCCAATGCCCATCACCGACAGCGGCTCGATCTTGGGCGCGGGCGCGGGCGCGGGCGCGAGTAGAGTGGCGGGAATGGATACCTCGACGCTGCGCTGTTTGCCGACGGCGCGCGCGGCTGTGGCGCCCGGCGTCTGGCGGCGTTCGGCCAGTGAGCCTTTACAAATGAGGTAGCTGCGCTGTATGCCGGACTTTGTCCAGGAGACCAACTCGTTCTTGGTCAACCGGCACCAGGCGGGCAGTTCGACTTCGACCGTGGGGTCGGTGGACAGGATTTCCAGAAGTCCCCCCCGTTCCAGAGGGTCGATGTGCCGACGGATCAGGAGTAGCAGCCCACCCCCGCAATCCAAATCGCCGCCGTCGAAGCTAACGTCTGGCTGGCAATAGCGCCGTTGGATGGGGTCCATCAGGAGTCTCTCGGACCTACGGTGTGGGCGGAAGCACTAGTCAAAAGCTGATTGAAGGGCTGTTGTCCGACAGGAACTCCACCAGCACAGCGCCGCCGACGATTTGGGCCCCATCCACCAAGTTGTCGGGGTCCAGGCAGCGTTTCTTGAAGCAAGGGGCGCACACGTAGATGGTCCCGCCGACGGACGCGAAGTTGTCCATGAGTTCCTTGAGGGGGAGGAATCCCTCCTCGTGGATGGCATCGGCGTAACCCTTTTGGGCGAGCTGAACCCCCTCAGTGCTGAGGAAGACCATGGCGTCCTTCTCCGAGCCAAGCGCGGCGTTGGCTATAACGAAAGCGACCGTCGCTTTGTCGGTATTGTCCTTGGCGCAGGTGAGGTTAACACAGACTTTACCAGACACAATGCACTACTCCGGCTGAAGTGATGGGGACTATTTCTGCTCGATCCAATAGTTCGGGTGTTCCGCCCGGAGCAACCGGCGGCCGGTCAAACGGCACCACGCCGGCAGGTCGGCGGGGGCACCCATGTCCTGGGAAGTCAGCTTGAGGACCTGACCGGCTTCCAGTTTTTGCATCCGAATCCGAAGCAAGATGATGACCTCGCCGCAACCCATATGACCCGCGTCCCACTGGTCGGCGACATGCATTTCCTCGCGTGGGTCTTCCGGGCCGACGACGTCTCCGAACCTCCGATCATTCAATGCAGGTGGTGCTCCAGGCTATCCGCGCCACAAGGAGCTTCCCGAGCGGCCTGTGGCGGATATCGAAGTATAGCAAACAGGCGAACTGTCAATCAACGACGCGTTTTCGTTGAGGCGTGTTCGTTCAGATACCTGTGAGACAGGCAGGGCGATGGGGGCCTGCCGCCAGCCAGGGGCTTGACCCATGACGGCGGCGCCATGACCACCTCGTGGGAGTAGTCAGACGCCCAGGCGAAACCGGCGAGGCCAATCCGCTGCGCCAACTGCGGCAGGCTGGGGTCGTTGGCCTTGCAGCCAGTGAGCACCTGCCCCCGGCGCATGTATTCGGACGGCGGCCGCTGTGTGCGCCGTTTCCAACGAAGAACTTCTCAGTGCGCCCCATGCGGTCCAGCAGCGTCACGACCTATGCGGCGCTTCCTTCGAAGAAGCGGGCCTGGAGGTTGGGGAACCGGTCCAACACGCCGCGCCCCACCAGAGACGCCAGGGCAATCATAAGCGGGATGGTATGATCCAGCCTGGCGACCGCTGTGAAGAGGGGACGATCCGATACTGTGCGTTTACTATACGTTGCCTGGAGCATATCCTCTCTGGAGGGACGTCAGCCGGCCGCGGCAAGTCAGGCGATTTCGTTAGCGCGAAAACAGCATTCCACAGTGGGGATACCTTAATTACGGCAACCTTCGCCCCAACCGCGGAGAAGCGGGCAGCGTCAAACGCGGACCGCGATAATCAGTTGAACGAGCTTGCCAACTAGATTATGGCGCATCCCCGACGGAGAACTCAGCGTTGACCGAACGGGATAGCGTCCGCTTCGGCGCCACCACCATCGAGTACGAGGTGCGCCGAAGCGGACGCCGTAAGAAAACGATTCAAATCACCGTGGACGGCGGTGGTGTCCACGTCGCCGTGCCCTTGGCCACGCCGGACGGCGAGCTCCGGGCCATCGTTCGCAAGCGCGCGTCCTGGATTCTCAGTCACTCATCCAAGCCGATGCAGGAGGAGGTGCCCAAGCGTTTCGTAAGCGGCGAGACGCTGCCGTATCTGGGCCGGAACGTTCGTATGATCGTCCAGTCTGCAGAGGTGCGTTCGCCGGAGGTCCGCTTCGATCACTGGCGGTTCCGGATCTCGGCCCCAAAGGATCTCACCGGCAACGAACGCCACGAACGAATCCGGCGGGCGGTCGTTGAGTGGTATCGGGCTCGCGCCGCTGAACGGCTGACTGCCGGCGTCGACCGTTGGGGCACTCGGTTCGGTTTGGAGAAGAAGCCGCGAATACTCATTCGCGACCAGCGCCAACGCTGGGGGAGCTGCGCCCCCGAGGGTACGCTGCGCTTCAACTGGCGCACGATGATGCTGAGGCCCGCCCTGGCCGAATATATTGTGGTCCATGAACTGGCCCACCTGACGCACCAGAACCACTCTGCGGACTTCTGGGCCCTCGTCTCGCGGATGGCCCCGGACATGCAACGAAGGCGTCAGCGGCTGCGGGAAGAAGGCAGGGCGCTTCCCCTGTGACCTCACCCCTTTCATCCCGGCATCCCCGGACCAGATTGGCGGGTTCCTGCAACGGCCTGTAGGCATAATGTCCCGTCAGCGAGTGTTGTTGTCGCCGTCGGTTCATTCCGCCCGCTGCCGGGGGTGAGGAAGGCGCGTTGGCAGGCGGGCGCTGCGGAGCAGTTGGTCCGGCGCTGGGAGGCAGTCCAAGCTCGACTGCTGGCGCCTGAGGCACCGCTTCAGCCTGCGGTCCTCCTCCTCGAGCGCCGCGCATCGCTCATGCCCATACCGCCGAACTGCGCCGTCCAGTCCGCAGTATCCATGGACCGGAACGCGGCGCTCCCGCGCCTTCCTTGGCAAGTGGGGCGGGTTCGATACACTGCGGCTCCCTGCCTGGTTGGGGTTGCCAATAGGACGAGCGTGGTATAATAATCGCTCCCGCCACCAAATCAAATGGCAAACGATTTTGTGGGCGTATGGCATCTGGACGGGGAGAGAAGGAGTGCGGTAGGTGGATAACCCGAAAGAGCCGCAACCCGAAGAATCAGGCTTTCCGGAAGCGGAGCGGAAGCGGCCTGGCTTTGTGCGGCGGGTCGATCGCCACATCCAGGGCAGAATGCTGGCTGGACTCCTTGCCCTGTTCCCCTTGCTCGCAACAGTTGTTGTTCTCCTCTTTCTTGTCGATCACGCCGACAGCCTCATAAGGCCCCTCCCCTACATATCCGGCAGGCCCTGGGATGTTACTGGCATTGGGCTAGTTGTATTTGTTCTCCTCTTCTATTTTGTGGGGCTTTTGATTTCCTTCACATTGGGCCGGCGGCTGATGGTTTTGCTACGGGCAATCATAGGCTACATACCGGTTGTAAAGACCATCTTCGGAGTCACCCAGCAGGTATCAACCACCCTCACCTCTCAATACAACTTCAGCCGGGTCGTATTCGTGGAGTGGCCGCGAGAGGGAATGGTTGCCATGGGCTTCGTGACCGGCCGCGTGCATACGCTGGATCAAAATTCGTCAATGGTGGTTGTGTACATTCCGACGGTCCCCAATCCAACATCGGGGAATATGGCCTTTGTTCTGGAAGACGAAATCATTGAGACCGACCTTTCCGTGGACGCGGCTATGAAGTTGGTCTTTTCGGGAGGCATAGTGCTTCCCGATGCATTCACTTTGGCCCGAGTGCCCATGCACCTAGCGGAAGACCAGGGTAGCCTAATCGGCCGATTCGAGGCTGACCGCTAACGGGTCCGGCGCCATGCAGACCACCTGAGGCGATGGCTCAACTGGCCGCCCACTCGGCCATGAATCTACTGACCGTCCCCCGCGGCGCCTTCGTCCTCTCGTTCCTCACTGCCTTCCTCGTCCTCTTCTTCATCCTCTTCCGGCGTCTCGGGTAGCGCTAGGGGCAGCTCGATGGTCATCTCGGTGAACTGCCCTGGTTCCGATTGGACACTGATGGCGCCGCCGTGCTGCCGGACGATGTCGTTGGAAATGGCGAGTCCAAGCCCGGTCCCCTGGTCGGTGGGTTTGGTCGTGAAGAATGGATTGAATATCTTGTCGATGACATCGGGGGGGATCCCCGCCCCGTTGTCTCTCAGGCGGATCTCCACATGGTTCTCCCCACGCCGCGTGGAGAGCCATAGCGAAGGGGTATAGCCCTCGGCAGAACTCTCCGGCGCCTCGCCAGCAAGGCGTCTATCGTTGGTCGCGTGGCAGGCGTTGGCCACCATGTTCAGGAAGACGCGGCCCAGGTCATGGGGAATGGCTTCGATCTCACCGACATTGGGGTCGAAGTCCCGATGCAGCGCTAGTTGGAAATTCGGGTTGGTGGCTCGCGCGCTGTGGTAGGCGAGATTGGCGTATTCGTCAATCAGGTTGTTTATGTCGGTGGGCTGGTGGCCGCCGCCGCCGCGACCCATCGTGAGCATGTCGTTAACGATTCGGTCGGCGCGCTTACCGTGGGTGCGAATGCGCTCCAGGTTACTGGTGAGGTCTTGGAATATGTCCTGGATAAGGCCCTGCTGGTCCGCGTTCAGCTCCCCGCCAGCTTCCTCTAGGATTTCCTGCACTTCCGCAAGGAGTTCCTCCGAGACCTCTGAGAAGTTGTTCACGAAATTGAGCGGATTCCGGATCTCATGGGCCACGCCAGCGGTGAGTTCACCCAGCGCCGCCAACTTCTCACGCATCACGATTTGGTCCTGCGCCCGGCGCAGGTCCGCCAGGACGGTTTCCAACTCCTCGTTCTTCCCCTGCAACTCCTCCGCCAGCCGCTCCACCAGGTTCAGACGCTGGACTTGCAGGGCGTGCCGGCGGAACACCTCAAGGGCTGCGGCCATATCTGCGACCTCGTCGCGGCCTCCGATGTCGACCTTGGTCTCCAGATCGCCCCTGGCCATTTGGCGTATCCAACCGGACAGGGCCTGGAGACGGCGCAACAGGCTCCGCCATATGTAGAGCCAGGATATGAGCAGCGCCCCGCCGATGCTGACTGCGCTGATCACTAGTAGGAGCGTGCGCCCCGTCAATATCGCTTGGGTGGAAGCGCGGGTGGCCTCTTGAACGTTGGCATTGGCTGCGCTAACCAGGCCATCCACCTCATCCACAAGGTCGACCGCTATGGCGCGATTGTTGGCAAGCAGGTCCTGTTGACTGTCGAGAAGGTTCAGCTCCTGAGCGCGCAGGTCGAACCCACTTCCCTCCCCCATTCCCAGGGCAAACAGCCAGGAGAAGATCGGCTCAAGTTCCGCGCGCACCTGGTCGTCTCGAAGGGTTGTCATCCTTCGCTGGATACGGCCGACGAGGGCCTCGAACCGCTCGCGCAGCGGCTCTATCAGAGGGGCCTCCGAGAGGCTGAAGACGCTGACCAGGAGCTGCGTTGCAACGTTGACGTCGGCCTGTATCTCGGCCAGGTTGCGATAGAGGGTTACCTCGCCTTCCGAGAAATGAACAGAGGTGTCCACCGGAGGTTCGTTCAGGCTCCGGTATCCCGTCATTGTGTAGAAGAACTGGTCATCCACCGCCGGGACTACAGTGGCATCCAGCCTGGTGTTGACAGTCGTAAGCTCACCCCGCAGGAACTCTCTCTGCTCGGCTACCGCAAAGAGCTCACCCCTTGAAATCCTGATCTGCTCGATGTTGCCCACCAGGGAGTTGGCGTGGTCCCGGATGCGCTGGACGCGCGCGTCTCCAGCGCCCTTCTCCTCTAGGGAGTTCACCTCTCCTTCCAGCGCCCTATGCGCATCGTCAATGAGGGAGGCAACCTGGGCAAGGTCCTGGGGCGTGGCCGCGGAGGTCAGCCGCGGGGCTGCGGTCACAAGGGTGTTGCTGTGCTGGGCAATTCCAAAGGCCGCCTCCATTTCGGGGACGCTGCCCTCATTCACGCGGCTCTGGACTTCACCCACGCGATTGAAGGAAAACCAGCCGACCAAACTAGCGGATACCGTTAGGGCGACGGCGCCCGCAATTGCAAGGTAGAGTTGCGTGGAGACGCGTAAGCGGAGCTCGAGGATGCTCTTCAGCTTGGTTATCACGGGTTCGCGTCCCGCAAAGTAATGATTGGTTGAAAGCTGCCGTCGCTGCCAATCGCGGTCAGAAAGACCGCGTCCGAGCCTTGGTTGTCGCCATCCCCATAGCGAAGCTCGAACCCATCGATGTCGATGACATCGGCACCGCGCAGGCTGGCCAAGAAGCTCTTCCTGTCTACTTCCCGGCCGCACCTTTCCAGGCCGGCGATGGCCAAACGGCCAGCGAGGTAACCCTCGAAGGAGACGAAACCTGGGACAGCGTCGGCCTCGTAAGCAGATAGCGCGCGCAGGTATGCTTGGACAACGGGGAGGGAGTCGTCCTTTGGGGATGGCACCACCTGGGTAACGAAGACCCCCGCCCCATCGGGGCCCAACTCTTGGGCCAATGCGTTGCTTCCCACGAAAGAGACGGTCATAAAGACGGGGTCCATGCCGATCTGCAGTGACCAGGAGACCACACTTGCAACCGGCTCGTATGCTCCGATCATAATGACCGCCTCCGGGGCCCCTTCTCTCAGATCTAGCACGGCCGTCCTGACCGCCGTCGTGTTGCGCGGATACACCCCAATTGCCACGGGCTGCATGCCGCGCCTGTCCAGGGCAAGCTGCACTCCACGGAATCCGGCGCGTCCAAAGGAGTCGTCCTGGTACAGCACGGCGATCCTCGCGACGCCAAGGTCTCCTATCAAGCGCGCCACCATCTCCTCGGTCTCCTGGTAGTAGGAAGCCCGCAGGTTCACCACGTAGTCCATCTCTTCCCCCCGCAGGAACTCAGCCCCGGTGAAGGGGGCGATGTAGGGGACATTGGCGTCCTCGGTGATGGGGGTGGCGGACCGGGACGTTGGCGTGCCTACGGTGCCGATTAGGGCAAAGACCCTTTCCTCTTCGATGAGGCTGATGGTGTTGGCGATAGCGGACTCTGGCTCATAGGCGTCATCGACGGACGAGAGTTCCAGCAGCCGGCCATGGACGCCGCCGCGTTGATTGGCCTCGTAGAAAGCTGCCTCGATCCCAAGCCGCATGCCCTTGCCTAGCTCCTGGGCAGGGCCGCTGAAGGCAGCGGACTGGCCGAAGAGGATGCGGTCGTTGGTGACGCCGTGCTGCACCACCCCATTGCTGGTGGGCGTGCCGCTGGCCTGGGGCCCGTTGCCGTTGTCCACGCCACTGCTTTCCGTTGGGCTCTGAGGAGTGGAGGTGTTGCATGCCAGCAAACACACGGAGAACGCGAGGGCAAGGATTAGCCAGCCCCGTCTCGGGATCGGGGGGGTGGTATTGATCGTTTGTGGGTCGCGTGCGGTTTTTTGCTGGGGGGAGGGACTAGCTTTGGGCGGCGCGTGGAGGATGCTCCGTCGCGGGGGTGGATGGGCTTTAACAGATAGGACCGGTGGGTTTTGATTGTTTGTGGGTTGCATGGGTTTTTTGCTGGGGGGTTGGCATCAGGAGGCCCTGCGGGTGACGAGGGTCAGGTGGTTCTTGCCGTGCTCGCGGCGGTAGCGGAGGTCGTCCATGAGGGTGAGGACGAGATAGACGCCGAGGCCGCCGATGCGTCTATCCTCGACGGAGGCGTCGAGGTCTGGGGTCGGGGCGTCATGGAGGGGATCGAAGGGGGGCCCGCCGTCGATGATTTCGATGGTGACGGCGTCGTCGTCGGAGGTGAGGACGATATCGATGTCGCAGGGGCCACCGTCGTAGCCGTAGTCCATGATGTTGAGGCCGAGCTCTTCGAGGGCGAGGTTAACGCGGAAGAGGAGGGCGTCGGGCCAACGCTCGCGTCTGCCGAGGTCCTCCACGGCGTCGATGATGGCGGCCAGCTCGTCGCGGCCGGAGGTGAGCTTGAGGGCAACGGTTGCGGCCATGGGTCAGTTTCCCCGGAGGGCCAAGCAGGTGATGTCATCGAATTGGGGCATATCGCCGGCGAACGTGTTGACGGCGTCGAGGAGGTCCATCACGACGGACTCGGGGTCCTTGGGAGGCGCGGCGGCGAAGAGTTCTTGCATGCGGGGCACCTCGAACTGGTCGCCCTCGGCGTTGATGGCCTCGGTGACGCCATCGGTGTAGAAGATGACGGTGTCGTCGGGGGCGAGGGTGACGGAATCCTGTTGGTAGAGGAGGTCGGGGACGATGGCGAGGGCGACGCCGCCGGTGAGGGGGAGGAGCTCGGAGGCGCCGTCGGCGTGGACGAGGAGGGGAGGGTTGTGCCCGCCGTTGGCGTAGGTCAACACCCTGGAGTGGGGGTCGTAGGTGGCGTAGAAGAGGGTGACGAACATGGAGGTCTCATTGTCCTCGTTGAGGATGTTATTGACCTCGCGGAGGACCTCGCCGGGGCCGCCGGGGGCACCGATGGCGGCGCCCTTGAGGAGGGTGCGGCAGGACATCATGAAGAGGGCGGCGGAGACGCCCTTGTCGGAGACATCGGCGATGCCGAGGCCGAGGCAGTCGTTTTCGAGGCGGATGACGTCGAAGAAGTCGCCGCCGACGTTGCGGGCAGGAGTCATGTGGCCGAAGACGCGGTAGCCGAGACCCTGGGGGAAGTGGCTGGGGAGGATGGACTGCTGCATCTGGCTGGCGACGCCGAGCTCGTTCTGGAGGACGACGAGCTTATCGCGGGAGGCGAGGGCGTCGCGCCACTTGGCGATGTGTTGGAGGGTGCGATCGATGGTGATCTGGAGGTCTTCGAAATCGAGGGGCTTGGTGACGAAGTCGAAGGCGCCGCGGTTCATGGCGGTGCGGATATTCTGCATATCGCCGTAGGCGGAGATGATCACGGAGCGGAGGTTAGGGTCGCGAGCGGCGATCTGCGCGAGGAGGGTGAGGCCGTCCATCTGGGGCATATTGATATCGGAGAGGACCATGTCGATGGAGTCGTCGAGTTCGAGCTTCTGGAGGGCTTCGACGCCGTTGTGGGCAAAGACAAACTCGTAGCGACCCTCGCGGATGGTGCGGCGCATGCGCTGGAGCATGAGGGGTTCGAGGTCGGTCTCGTCATCGACTACGAGGATTTTGGCGGGGTGTTCAGTCACGTGGACCTCTGGGGATGGGCTGGGCGGGATGGGGGCGCCGGCGTCGCCGGGGGCCGTTGCCTACTGCTTTGCCGGGTCGCCGGGGACCGCTTCCGTCAGCCCCGCCCCAGCCTGCCCCTGAGTAAGGGGGGCGGGGATAGTGAGGCGGGGGGTGGGAGCATTAGTGAGCGGAGCGGGCGGCTTCGAGGGTGGGGTGAATAGCGATGATCTTGTCGAAGCCGCTGATCTCGAAGATTTCGCGGAGGGCATCAGAGAGGGAGCAGAGGGCGATGGCGCCCTCTCTGCGCTGGAGGGTCTTGGCGACCATCAAGATGACGCGGATGCCGGCGCTGCTGATGTAGGTGAGGTCTTCGAAGTTGAGGATGACGGTGCTGTCAGTGTCCTCAATGGCGGCCTGGAGGTCGTCCTGGAACTCGCGAGCGTTGGTTCCGTCGATGCGGGCGTCGGTCTTGACAACGAGAGTTTGGCCGTCTCGTTCGGGGTAGATAGCCATGGGTAAGGTCTCCTTAGGCGCTCTGAGGTGACGACCCGCTTCCTAGCTTTGCCCCCAAGTACGGGGCAGGGGCAGGCGAGCCCTTTCCAAGTGTTCCTAGGAAGGACAGCGAGACATCCGCTGGCAGAATACACGATGAGGGATTGTGCTGCAATGCCTTGCCTGGAGTCAATTCGCGCCCCTGAAGCAATGGCTCAGATGCGCGTTTCCGAAGGGTTGCCGGCCTGGGCGATGGAACCAGAGGCGGAGACTTGCCAGAATCCCCTTTCGGAACGACGGCGCTGGGCGTTACTATGCCTAGATTCCGCACGCCACAGGAGGACGATATGAGGCTCATCTATGGACTGCGTCAGGCCGCCCACGGATGGATTGCAGCGCTTGCTTCGGAGAGGGGTCTGAGGGCCCTGTCCATGCCCCAGACGTCGCCCGAGCAGGCCCTGGAGAACCTGGGCAGGGAGGTCGAAAGGGCCGTCCAGGACGATGCCGCGTTCGAGGGTCTCTTCGTCCGCGTCGAGGCCTATTTGGCGGGGGAGCATATAACCTTTGACGAGGACGTGGTGGACCCTGAGCTTGGCACGGACTTTCAGCGGCGGGTGTGGAGAGCCCTGCGCACGATTCCCTACGGGGAGACGCGCAGCTATGGCTGGGTGGCTGAGCAGGTGGGAGTGCCCCAGGCGCCCCGGGCGGCGGGAAGGGCAATTGGCAGCAACAAAGTGGTGCTGGTGGTGCCGTGCCAGCGGGTCATTGGCGCATCGGGCGACCTGCGGGGCTACGGGGCTGGGGGGCTGGGGGTTAAGCGGCGCCTGCTGGACCTGGAGGTGGCCGGGCGCCGGTAGCAACGCGCCTAGGAATGTCCAGCTAGGCTGGCTCCTCCAGCCATACCGACCCTGCGCCGAGCACCTGCTCTATGTTCTGGCACAGCTCATCGGTATAGGCGGTGAAGACATGCGCCATCTCTACGAGGACGTTTCTGCCCGGCTCCGCTATTTCAAGGCGAACGGGGTCGGAGCCCTCTGAAAGGAGGATGGCCTGAAGGACGGTCTGGAAGACCTGGAGATCCTGTTCGGGGTCGGTCGATTCCTGCAGCCGCACGGTTACCCATCGGTTCGACGTCTTACCGCCATTGCCATTGGCGTGACCCCCGTTGCCATTGCCCTTTGAGGGGCTATCCGATGCCTGTCCAGGCGCGTCCATGGACGCCGTTGCCTTTGGCTGGGGACGTTCCGCGGGGGAAGGCTCCGCGGGGGGCGCTGGCGCCGGCTGGCGGGGGGCTTCGGCTGGGTCGTCGTCCAGGGTGAACTCGCGGGCCTCGTTGCAAGAGATTGACAGCTCATCGTCACGAGTTTTAACCGTGCCGACGACGGAGACGCAGACGCCCTCATGCCACAGTCCCTGGGTTCGCTCGTAGACATCGGCCCAGACCATGAGCTCCAGGCCTCCGTCGAGGAACTCAAGCTGGACAGCCAGGAAGGGTCTTCCCTCCTTGGTCGTCAACCGGCGGACGGACGACACCTGGGCAACAAGGGTTACCTTTTTCCCCACCATGTCGGAATCTAAGTCGCCGCAGGCGAAAATGGCTGTGGATTTGCGGCTGGCGGCGATGAGGGGGTTTTCGGACAGATGGACACCAAGGAGTTCCTTCTCCCAGGCTAGTTTCTCCCTGGGCGGCACAGCGGCTTCCTCCATCTCCAACGCTGCGAGGGGGGTCGGCGCCGACTCGCCGAAGAGGTCGAACATGGTGGTCTGTCCGGAATCCCGGAGCCGGGCGCCTTCCTGGGCCAGAGAGGCGATGCGGTTGACATTGGCCGCCATTGTGCCCCGGTCATGGCCGAGGAAGTCCAGGGCGCCAACCTTGATCAGGCTCTCCAGGGTGCGTTTGTTGATGCCCTGGAGGTCTGAACGCCGGCAGAAGTCTTCCAGGTTTTCGAAGGGGCCGCCCGCGGCTCTGGCCTCGAGCAGGGGGGCGACGGCGGATGCGCCGACGTTTTTTATGGCGGCCAGACCAAACCGGATGCCCCGTTCTCCTTCGCTGTTCTTTTGCACGGTGAAGTCGCTGCCGCTGAGATTGATATCAGGCCCCATGATCGGGATCTTCAGGCGGAGGCACTCGGCGATGGCTGCCGCGGCCTTGTCGGTGTTGCCCAGGTGGGCGGTGAGCATGGCCGTCATGTACTCGACGTTGTAAGTGGCCTTGAAATAGGCGGTCCAGTAGGCAATCAGGGCGTAGCTCACCGCATGGGCCTTGTTGAAGGCGTACCCGGCGAAGGGTTCAATGAGGCCAAAGACATCTGCGGCGTCCCGCTCGGAGTAGCCCTTTGCCAATGCGCCGTCCAGGAATTTCTGCCGCTCTTGGCGCATGAGGTCTGCGTTCTTCTTGCCCATGGCCTTGCGGACGATGTCCGCCCCGCCAAGGGAGTAGCCGGCGAAAGTCTGGAGAATGAGGAGGACCTGGTCCTGGTAGACGATGACGCCGTGGGTCTCTTCGAGGATCGCGGCGAGGTCGGGGTGGGGATACTGGACGGCGTCGAGGCCCTTGCTGGCCCTGATGTAGGTCTCGATGTGCTCCATGGGGCCGGGCCGGTAGAGGGCTATCATGGCGGCGAGGTCCCGCACCGAAGCCGGCTTGAGGTCCTTGATGTACCTGCGTATCCCCGACCCTTCCAGTTGGAAGACGCCGGCGGTCTCGGCGGCGCCCAAGAGATCGAAGGTTGCCTTGTCGTCCAGGGGAATTTCGCGGAGGTCGATGCGGCGGCCCGTCGAGCTCTCGATCAACTGGAGGGTTTTGGCGACGATGGTGAGGTTGGTCAACCCGAGGAAGTCCATCTTGAGCAGGCCAAGTTTGGCGATGGGCCCCATCGAGAACTGGGTCATGGCGATGCCTTCATTCTCAGCGCGGACGGGCCTCTGCAAGGGGACGTAGGTTGTGAGCGGCGCTTCGGAGATGACGACCCCGGCGGCGTGTGTCGACACGTGCCGGGTGATGCCCTCCATCTGCTGCGCCGTGTCGATCAGGTTGCGCAGGACCTCATCTTGCTCGTAAACGTCCTTGAACTCGGGGATGCGCGCCAGGGCCTCTTCGATGGACCAGGCCTTGATCTCGGCCTGCTCCGTTTTGAGGTAGGTGGTTGGAATGAGCCGGGCGACGCGGTCAACGTCTGCATAGGTCATGGCGAGGGCGCGTCCCACGTCCCGGAGGGCAGCCTTGGCGCCGAGGGTGCCGAATGTGATGATCTGGGCCACGTGGTCCTTGCCGTATTTTCCGACGACGTACTCAATGACCTCATCCCGGCGGTCGTCCTGGAAGTCCATGTCGATGTCGGGCATTTCCCGGCGCTCTCTGTTGAGGAAACGCTCAAAAACCAACCGGTATTCCAGCGGGTAGATGTCGGTGATTTCCAGGCAGTACAAGACCAATGAGGCCGCTGCCGAACCGCGCACCCCCATCAGGATGCCCGTGCGCCGAGCGAACGCGGCGATGTCCCAGACCACGAGGAAATAGTTGGCAAGGCCTATCTCGCCTATGACGTCGAGCTCGTAGCGGAGCCGGTCGTTGTCCTCCTCGGTGGGTTCCTTGCGCCGAGCCCGGAGGCCGTCCCAGCACAGTTTCTCCAGGTAGTTGTGGGAGGTGAAGGATTCCGGGGCCGGGTACTGGGGCATGTGCAGGGTGGAGAAGTCCATGTCAACGTAGCAGGAGTCGGCAATGCGCTGCGTGTTCTCGAGGGCCTCGGGGAGGTGGCGGAACAGCTCCTCCATTTCTTCGCGCGGCCGGAGGTAGTAGGAATCGTCCGACATTTTGAGGCGCTTGTCGTCCTCGATGGTCGTGTTGGTCTGAACGCAGATGAGGATGTCCTGGAGGTGGGCGTCCGCCTTGTCGACGTAGTGGCAGTCGTTGGTGGCGGCGAGCGGAATGTTGAGGTCCTTGGCGAGGTCGAGGAGGCGCCGGTTCAGGTTCTCGAGGAAGGGAAGGTCTTCGTGCTGTTGGATCTCGATGTAGAAGTCCGGGAAGGCGTCGCGGAACCACAGGGCGGCTTCCCACGCCTCTTCCAGGCGCTCCTCAATGATGAGCTTTGGGATCTCTGCGGATGGGCAGCCGGACAGGACGACGAGGCCCTCGCCGTAGCGTTCCAGGAGCACGCGGTCTATGCGGGGCTTGTAGTAGAAGCCCTCGAGGTTGGCCTTGGTGATCAACTCGATCAGGTTGGAGTAGCCAACGTTGTTCTTGGCGAGGAGAGTGAGGTGGCGCGGGTTCTTTTCGGAGCTGTCGTGGACGAGGCGGGACTTCTGGGCGACGTAGGCCTCGCAGCCGATGATGGGCTTGATGCCGGCGGCGAGGCACTCCTGATAGAACTCAACGACGCCGTAGAGGCCGCCGTGGTCGGTGATGGCGAGGGAGTCCATGCCGAGGTCTTTGGCACGGGCGACCATGGCCTTGATGCGGCTGAGGCCGTCCAGCATGGAGTATTCGGTGTGGTTGTGAAGGTGGGTGAATGCCATCGTTCCTGGTGAGGGCGACGCCTACGGATACTACGACATCTAGAGGCTGCGGCATTCCATCCCACAACATGAAGCCTAATGGAGAACAGCGCTACACAGTATAGCAACCACGGTGGGAGGGGAAACAAGTGGTCTGGATGGATGTTTTCGCGCAGTTTGAGGACCCGGCGGCCCGGCGCCCGCCGGCCCCAATCATGGCCTTCCCGATAGGCCCGCGCAGGTTGGCGCTCCGCAAATTGACACCCCCGGCGTCCCCTGCTAGAGTACGTGCGGCCCGGCGAAATCCGGCGCATCTCCTTCCATCAGCTACGCTAACCCCCCTAGCGGCCCTTGCGCTTTCAGGAGCCGCCATGCCGTTGAATATCATCGTTGCCGCCAAGCAGGTGCTTGACCCGGAGATGCCAGCCTCGGCGTTCAGGGTCGACCGGGAGGCCAAGAGGGTAACACCGCCGCAGGGCATTCCGCCGGTGGTCAATGGCTTCGACGAGAATGCTGTCGAGGCCGCCCTGAAGTTGCGAGAGAAAGAGGACGGCAGGGTTACGGTCGTGGCCATGGGGGCAGAGTTCGCCCTGGACGTCATCAAGAAGCCGCTGTCCATGGGCGCAGACGAGCTGATCCTCCTGCAAGACCCAACGTTCGCCAATACGCCCGATAGCTTCTTCATCGCCACGGTGCTGGCGGCGGCTATTCAGAAGATCGGGGGGTACGACCTGATTCTCTGCGGGCGTCAGGCTTCCGACTGGGATAGCGCCCAGGTCCCGCTTGGCATCGCTGAGTTGCTGGGGCTGCCGGTGATCACCCTGGGCCGCAAGGTCGAGGTGGGCGACGGCAAGGTGTCGGTGCAACGGGTGCTGACGGACGGGTACGAGGTCATGGAGGCCCCGCTGCCTGCGGTGGTGACGGTGTCCAACGAGCTTGGCGAGCCCCGCTACCCTACGCTGCGGGGCATCATGGCTGCCACTCGGAAGATGCCCACGACCTGGACTGCCGCAGACCTGGGGGTGGAGCCCCCCGCGCCGCAGCTCGAGTTGTCGGACCTTTTCACGCCGGAGCGGGACCGCCGCTGCGAGTTCGTGGAGGGCGGCGACGAGGCGGCTATCGGGCGCAACCTGGCCTTGAAGCTGCGAGAAGCCAAGCTCATCTAGCCGCCACGTCCAGCCGGGAGAACGTCGATGCCACCGGTCCTGATCATTGGAGAGGTTACCGCAGAAGGCGAATCAGCCTCGATTACGGGTGAGCTGATCGCCGCGGCCCGCCCCCTTGCCGACGCCCTTGGCGCCGAGGTTGTGGCGGCGCTGCCAGGCGCGAACTCCCGGCAGGCGGCGGCGACGGCCATCGCCCTTGGGGCGGACAGGGCCTACGCCGTTGAGGACCCGCTGCTGGACGACGTCAGCGCCTTCGATGCGCACGTGGCGGCGGCGCAGAGGGTCGTCGAGGAGGTGAGACCGGGGGTGGTGTTGATGGGCAGGACGCTGACGGGCCGCGACGTTGCTCCCCGGCTGGCCTTCCGTTTGGGGACGTGCGCGGCCAACGACTGCGTCGAGGTGAGACTGGACGACGATCAGCGTCTGGCGGCGCTGCGGCCGGTGTTCGGGGGGAGCGCTATGGCGTGGGTGCGGTGCCTTGGCGAGGTTGCCGTGGCCACCGTCCGCGCCAGGGTCTACGAACCCCTGGAGGCGGACGCCTCGCGCCAGGGAGAGGTTGTCGTGCTGCATCCCGGCTTGGACAGCGGTGTCGTCAGGAGCCGGCTGGTGGAGCGGGTCAAGGAAGAGCAGACGGAAGGCATCCGGCTGGAGGACGCCCGCATCGTGGTGAGCGGGGGCCGCGGGCTTGGAGGGCCGGAGCCGTTTGCCCATCTCGAGGAGATGGCGCGGCTGCTGGGCGCGGCCGTGGGGGCGTCCCGGGCCGCATGCGACGCCGGTTGGGTTCCAGCTACGCTACAGGTGGGGCTTACGGGCAAGACGGTTGCCCCGGACCTGTACATTACCGTTGGCATATCGGGGGCGAGCCAGCACATGGCTGGGTGCTCGGCGTCCAAGAACATCGTTTCGATCAACAAGGACGGCGACGCCAACATTTTCAAGGAAGCCCGCTTCGGCGCCGTGGGGGACTGGAAGAACATCGTTCCGGCCTTCATTGAGCAGTTGCGGGAGCTGGTGAAGTAGGCGGGGGCTCCGGCGCGCCTCGGGCGCCAGGTCTGGGAGGGGACGCTTCCTAACCTTCCCCCGAGCATAGGGGCAGGGACAGAAGAGTTCCCCCGGCCTCAGCCTGTTCTTTGATTGAATGCGTTCCTGCTTTGATTGTTTGATTGAATGTGTTCCTGCGTTTTCTTCTCTCTCCCCCGGCCCCGTAGCCGCGGCGCCGATACGAGCCCGGCGCCGCTTCACCGTTTGGATATCCGTCGCGCCCCGGAATCCACCGCGCTCCTGCCTGTAGGCGTCGCGCCCTTCGCGGGCTGCGCGGTAGGCGGCCCTCCGGCAGCCCACGGAACAGGAGAGGGCGTCCAGGCGTGGAGCAGGCGGAAGCCGGCGGGGGCGCCAAGGGCAACAGCGGCGGGAGCGGGAGCGGCGCTGCATAACACCTCGGGGGACAGATGTCACGACTGTGGGACGGTTGGGGACGCTTCGCGACGTTTACCAGCGGCGCCTCGAAGGGAGCCGGGACGGAGCTGGGACAGAGGTGTGACCGAGCCGTCCCGAACCGCGGCGAAACCGAGACGAGCCTTAGCGGCTCCAAAGAGCTTGTCTGGAAACGGCATGCGCTCGGGTCCCAACCTTCCTCGGGTGGATGTGGGCCTGGGGCAGGTTCCCAGACCCTCCTGCCCAGGGGGTCTCGCTATGGATTCCCCCAGTCCACATGTATGCGGCAGGGTTTATGGGAACACTATAGCACAATCGTTCGCATTTTGCAATAGGGTGGGGGCATAACCTGGCCGGGGGGTGTTGTTGCGGCCAGACCCTCCTTCCACGGAGGGTCTGGCTTGGCCTGCGCCGTTGTCCCACCTGCCCACCCTCCAACGTTGGGGGTACAGGGGGACACCCCCTGTTACCCCCGGCGGGAACCAAGGGTTCCCTGCACCCTCCTTTGAGAGACAGGTGAGGCTTTCGCTCAGCATTGCGGTGGACTCGCTGCACCCCCGGCGAGGGCTGCGCTCCCTGCACCCTGCTTGGGGGATGGGGGCGGCGTTTGCTTGCCTTCCGCCGGGCGCCGGGGAGGGAGAGAGGAGGTTCCCATGGCTTCAGCCTCGTTCTTTGATTGTTTGTGCGCCTGCTTTTTCTTCTCCCGTAGGCGTGGAGCCATTACAAAGGCGTTACGAGGCATTACAAGCCGTTACAAAGCTGTTACGAGTCGTTACGGAGCCGTTACGAGTCGTTACACAGTCGTTACGGAGCCGTTACTGATCTTGCGAGCCGTTACGGAGTTGGGCGGCTCAAAATAAGCCTGTGCCTTACAGCGGCATTCGCTCCGGTCCCAGCCATCCTCGGAGGGTCTTGCCCCTTGGGTTGTTCCCTCAGCGCCCCTGCCACAGGGGGACTCTCCATGGTTAGCGCAGTACCCATGTATGCGGCAGGCTCCGAGAAAGAGAAGCGGGCTGGTGGCCCACTTCATTGGGGGCATCATAGCACACCTGTTCGTATTCTGCAAGGGGGGAGTGGCAGGAGCCCGGACTCCGGCGTCCGCTCGCCGATGGGGACAGATGGTCTTGTCTTGGCCTGCGCCGTTGTCCCACCGGCCCACCCTCCAACGTTTTTGGAAACAGGGGGACTCCCCCTGTACCCCCGGCGGGGCTGCGCCCCTGCACCCTGCTTGGGAGAGGGATGAGGGATTCCTAACCAGGGGATAGGGACCCCCAGCCTAACCTGCCCCCGTACTCGGGGGCAGGGACAGAGGCGCCCCCGGGGGGCTTGGGAGAGGGGGATGGGACCGTTGCGAAGCGCTAGATAGCGCGGTCACAGCGCGGTCATAGCCCCGACAACCGTTAGGCCGAGGTGTGATGGATTGTTCCCCGCCGGCGCCGCGCTCCGACGTTTCTCAGAACAGGGGGACTCGCTGTAACCGGCCGCCAAACGCCCACGGTAAGTGTAGTACACTCAGGGGGCTGGTCGATCTGGCAACAGGGACAACCTGCAACGCTGACCTCGTGTTCAATGAAGCGCGTTCGGCTGACCCCGTGCACATCGAGCTGGCCGGACGAATCATGCAAGACCTGCTCGGCCTTCGTGAAGATGCCGTGTCCGCCGTGGGCAGGCTACGGATACTGTGCTGGCCAGCGACCCGCCTATTCATGGGTCCAAAGAGTCAGCGTAAGTGACTTAAGATGCCAAGCAGATAGTTGAGGCGTGAGTGAATGGCTGTCGGTAACACGCTCGCAGGAGGCATTGGAAGAACCCCCAGTACTGAGTACGCTCTGATGGAGAGCTTCGAGCTGACTCTTCATAGCAATATACGCTCCCGTCGGTCACCTAGCCAGATACGCTTGCACGAACTTGACGGTCTCCAAGGGCGGGCTGATTTGGTGGACGCTCACATCCATGCGTTGCCCAGTGCCGTGAGCCTTGACGTGCTGGCAGCTTCTCTGATGTCACCTGCGAAAGCGCGGTTACTCGCTCTTCTAAGGTACGGTGCCCCTCGGACCAGGGGCTACCTTGCGAGAGGTACGGGCTTCTCGAGTCGTTCTCTGGGAGACCACATCCGACACCTGGAGAGAGCAGGGCTTGCCAATGTTTACAAAAGTACGGCCGTTTCGCTGGGTTGCCCGTTGCCATGGTCGATGGTTGATATCACAGCTTACGAGGGCAAGCTTTCAAATTGGCGCCGGGCGTTGCACCAGGCAATAGGCTACCGCTCTTTCTCCCGGTCCGTGTGGGTAGTCATGCCAGCGTCTGGAGCCCAGCATGCCAAGAAGCTCGCAACGGTCTTCCACATCAATGGAATTGGATTAATGGCAATTGCCGGCGACGGCAGCGCGCACGTTGAAATCAGAAGTAGGAAACGCCGTCCAGCAAGCCGCAGGCTTTACTTGATGGCAGTTGGGGTTATCCTAACCAAATTTATAGAGGAAAGGAGGCGTTTACACCGCCGCATTAGACCTGAAACGATTCAGCGCATCTAGCCATTGATCTAAGTGAGTTGGGCCTGTGTCAGTCGTGAACGGCACCAGGGTTCCCGCTTGTGCGTAGACCGCGAGTGCTTGGGCAATCAAGTTGTGGGCCGAATCTAAACGATGGCTAACCGTGCCACCTGAGAGCGACTGTAATATATCAGCCAGCACAAGCCAGTGTTGGAGCGCGGCATCCTCGGCAGGCCATAAGACGTTCTCTGGGTTGGTATTCCCATTGAATCGGGCGTCGAACGGCGTAGCAGAGAGCACATCGGCCACGAGACCCCCATTGTAAATTCCATCGAGCTCGGTCATGTAGATGCTGTTTAGCAGCGGCGAGGACGAATAGCGAGGTCGCGGCTGCCTACCCCCAGGCACTGGTTGGAATCGGCGCCAGTTGAACTGGCGCAAGCTGGCAAACCAACCGGCTCCAGTCGCAGTGACACCTACGGCATGCAATAACAGCGTGGCTACATCGGTGTATCCAACCAAGAGGCGGTATTGGTTCAACTCCGCAAGCGAATAGCAGACGCGTAGCAGCGAGGCAAGCACCTCCGGTTCGTAGTGCTGCCGGTAAGTTGCTGACGTGCGCCGGACAATCAAATAGAAGCCGGCGACATCCAACTGAGTGAGGCTATCTAACCAGTCGTCCACTGGTACCCGCTGCAATAACGCATCCTCCCCGACCGCAAGACTTATCAACAATGGCTTATTACCATTGTGCTGAGCAACGGTCTCCTGTGCGAGCATCATGGCGATCTGAGCCCACTGGCTACTGAGGTCATCAACCATCACGGTGGGGGACACGACTGCTGAAACGTCCAGTCCATTCTGCCAATTCAGAGCAGCACTCACGAAAATTCGTATTTCTGCCGGACTAAAGGTGCTCGGCGTTAAGTGCTGCCTGTAGTGATCGTAGTACAGAAGCTTGCCGTCGCGGACTGGCCAAATGGTTCCGGCGTAGAGTTGGGGGTCTACTAGCAGGCTGCGGAAAAACTCTGCTGTCTACCCAGGGCCAAAAACTGTCCGACGATAAACGCCGTCCTAACGCGTGTTCTGAACGAATTATTCGAATTGGCCTATCACATGCCGAATGCCGCCGAGACAGTTGAGGCTCCATACACTGCGACTGAGCGCCTTACCTTTCTTCCGCAGCCTGCTAGCCGTTCAGAGTGTGGAAAGTTAGCTTGAGTCGCCGACAGGAATGAAGCAAGGGTATCTGGCAACTCGTCTCGAGGGCTCATGATTACGCCTTGAATCGAGTGGTTCGCGATTCCTTGCTCGATCTTATTCGTCTTACCCCAACCATGCTGCGCTAGAATCGTCATATCTTGACTCCTAACCCGACTGCCACTTCCTCAATAGCTGCCTTCGCATGGTCACACCTTCGATACCTGAGGTGCGGCGCCTTGCCGAGTAACCTTGCAATAAAGGCGCTCAGGTCGAGTGGGAAACCTTCTATTCTTTCGGCTACCGGCGGAGGCGTTATTGTGAGGATTCCGGCCAGTGTCTGAGATAGACTTGTGCCATCTGCCTTGAACGGGTGTTCAGATACAGCAGCTTCGTACAGCACAACCCCTATCGCGAATAGGTCTGACCTGAAATCTAAGGCTCGTTTTCGAGAGGGGTCCATCTGCTCTGGGGAAAGATAGGCCATGGTCCCAACCATAACTGGCACCATGGTCAGCGAAGGTCCGTGCAAGTCAAATGCGACTCTAGTATCAAGTAGCACAAACCTTGAACTATCAACGGTCCACATCACATTGGCGGGTTTTATATCGCGATGAACTAGCCCCCGACCAGACAGCCAACATGTAGCCTGTACAAGGTCAATGCCCAATTGAGTGACTTGGACTGGCGAAAGCCTAGCCTCGCGAATCATCTCCTGTAGGTTTTTGCCTTCGATCCATTCTTCAGTAAAACAAAGCCAACGCGCGGCGGCCACGTCGACCATGAAAAGGCCCAATGGACCACGCCTCGCGAGAACTGGCACATCAACCTGGTCCAAGATGGCTACCTCGCGCTGAGCCCTCCCGACCACGGTACTTATATCGAGGTCATCTTCCTCCGAAGTTACTTTTTCAGGAGCTACGGAAATCAGCTTCAGTGCGATGGTTTGTCCTTTAATCAAGGCCTTATAGACCGCCTTCTGCCCGCCTGTCTGGACAAGTTCAGCGGCATCAATATCAGCAATGCAAGCCGCAAGCATTTCTCCTGTCGGGTAATCCACCATTTCTGCCCTTCTATGAAGATTCCATGCCTTGTCTTTGAAGAACCACTTGCCCCAACCACCAATGCAAGCCGAAGCTTGGCTGAGGGTTAATAAGAGATCGCGCACCGTGACACAGAACGGTGTACGACAACCGAGGACGACGCTGATGTCACGCTGTTTCCTAGGTAGCGGATGTCGGTTAGCCCGCACATTGATTATCGGTCTGTCCCCTCTGAGAAAACAAGCCCCATCCCTGCCCTCACTCCCAGAGGGGGAAGGCTTTGTCCCCGGCCCCGTACTCCGGGCAAGGTTAGGCAGGCCCCCTCTGCCCTGCCAAACTCCTTTTGCCGAGTTGGAGCAACTGTGCGTATCATGGCGCCGTAGCAGGCTAGTTTCGGGCCGTGTCAGCTGCGGCCCGCCCCTGGTTGCTTATCAGCCCGTCCCTGCGAGCCCGTCTCGCCGAGGCGGGCCTTTTTGTTTGGCTTGCAGCCCCGCCAGCCCAGGCGGGTCCGCGCCCCGCCTCCATACCCTCGATTGCTCTGGAGGTTGCGGGAGCAGCATTTCCAACGCCGTCGCCACGGTCGACGGCCCAGCCCCCCGCCCACGGCAACGCCCAGCGGGGAGATGCTTCCTAGCCTGCCCCCCGTACTACGTGGGCAGGAACCAGAGGGGGGAGTGCGCTTGCGCGCCGGGGCTGGGGGGATGACAATGGTTGCAGCCAAGTTGAGGAGTGGTTATGGCAACCTCCCACGGGACCCATTGGACCGAACCCACCGGCGACGCCAAGGCTGGGTTCGGCAGGTGGCAGCGGCCGGCAAGCCCCTACGACCGCTTCATGGAGGAAGAGGGGATTCCCGTACACCGGGCCATCGGCGTGCACCGGGTCCAAGACCTTCCCCTGAAGCCCTGGAAACGGACGGAAGGCAACGGGACCTACATCCAACTCTACGGAACGGAAGGCCTTTGGGGCATGTACGTCGTGGAGGTCCCCGCCGCCGGCGCCCTGAACGTCGAGCGCCATCTCTACGAAGAGACCTTCCTCGTCGTCGAGGGTCGCGGCTCCACCGAGGTGTGGCAGGACAAGGACCCGTCCAAGAAGAGCGCCTTCGAGTGGAGCGCGGGGTCGTTGTTCTCGGTCCCCCTCAATTCGTGGCATCGCATCATCAACTCGACGTCCAGCCCGGCCCTGCTGCTGGCGGGCACGACGGCCCCCAACGCCATGAACCTGTACATGAACAGAGACTTCGTCTTCAACACGCCCTACGACTTCACCGACCGCTACGACGCGGCGGCCGACTTCTACCGTCCCGCCGAGGACCTGGCGCCCGACCCGGTCCGCGGCCTGGCCATGCTTCGAACGAACATCATGCCGGACATCGTCAACTGCGAGCTTCCGCTGGACAACCGCCGCTCCCCCGGGTATCGCCGGGTGGAGCCGCACATGGCGTCCAACAAGTTCTACCTGTGGATAGGCCAGCACGAAACGGGGCGCTACTCGAAGGCCCACGCGCACGGCTCGGCGGCGGTGCTCATTTGTCTCAAGGGGAAGGGGTACACCTATACCTGGCCCGTGGATTTGGGGACGCATCCGTGGGAGACGGGGAAGGCCGAAAGGGTGATGTGGCAGGACTACGAGCCGGTGGGCATGGTGAGCGCCGCGCCCATGAGCGGCGACTGGTTCCACCAGCACTTCGGCGTCAGCTCCCAACCCCTGAGGTTGACGGCCTGGTTCGGCCCGCACGCGCCCGGCCGCGAGGCCGGCCGTCCCGGAGAGGAAGCCATCGACAAGGGGGCCATTGACCTGCATGAAGGCGGGACCGCGATCCCCTACTGGGAAGAGGACCCCTATATCCGCACGGAGTTCGACGCCAAGCTGCAACAGGAGGGCGTCGGCTCTCGCATGGACGAGTCGTTCTATCGCAGGCCGTCCGGGGCGTGAGCGGGGCGGCAGACAACGGTTGTCCTTCCCGCGCCCATCCCGGCGTTCCTTTCCAATAGTCTTTCCCGACAGCTCCCCCCGACCCCATGATTTCCTCAGGCTTCTCCGGTTCCCGCCGCCACTTGGTTGAAGAGGACAGCATCGTCCTGACCAGCGTTGGCGTGGATATCGGCTCGTCCACGTCGCACCTAGCGTTCTCGCGCCTGGAATTGGAGCGCGCCGACGCCCGCTACGTTGTGGTGCGCCGCGAGATCCTCCGGGAGTCGGAGATACTGCTGACGCCTTACGCGGCGGACTCCTCCATCGATGCTGAAGTCCTGGGCCGCTTCGTTGACGCCCAATACGAGGCCGCCGGGCTGAGGCGGGAGGACATTGACACGGGCGCTCTCATCCTTACAGGCGTCGCGCTCGAAAGGCGCAACGCCTGGGCCATAGGGGAGGTCTTCGCCCAGGAGGCGGGGCGGTTTGTGGCTGTGAGCGCCGGCGACGGGCTCGAAGCGACCCTCGCCGCATACGGTTCCGGAGCGGCGTCGGAGTCCCTGAATGGCGGCGTGGGCCTCAACGTCGACATCGGCGGGGGGACGACCAAGGTGGCCGTCTGCATCGATGGACGGGTCGTGGAGGTGACCGCCCTTGACATCGGCGCGCGTCTCGTGGCGCTCGACGGTGAGGGCGTGGTGAAGAGGGTTGAGGATGCGGGGCGCCGTCTGGCGGAGGCCGCCGGCGTCACATTCGAAGTTGGGCACCGTCCCTCGGAGGCCGAGCTGCGAACAGTGACATCGGTTATGGCGGACTGCGTGGCGGAGGTCGTCACCGGGGGTGCGCTTTCGGAGAAGACGCTGGGGTGGCATCGGCTGCCGCCCTTGACGCAGCGAGCGGCGCTGGACTGGGTGGTGTTCTCGGGGGGGGCGTCGGAGTACATCTACGGCCGGGAGCCGCGCGCTTTTGGGGACCTTGGGCCATTGCTCGCCGAAGCGGTGTCGCAGCGGGTGAGGGCCTTGAATATCCCGGTGAAGACGCCGGCGGCGGGCATCCGCGCCACGGTGATAGGGGCGTCTCAATACACGGTCCAGGTCAGCGGCAGCACCATTTTCGCGTCGCCGGAGGATGCGCTGCCGCTGCACAATATCCCGGTGGTCCGGCCTGAATTCGAGTGGGGCGACGACATCGGTCCGCACGGGGTGGCGCAGGCGGTGCGCAGGGCGCTGGCGGGACGCGGCGGGGCGGACGAGGACGCGGCGGTGGCCGTTGGCGTTCGTTGGGAGGGTTCCGCCACCTACGCAAGATTGCAGGCGTTCTGCGCCGGCATCCTCGACGGGTTGGGACCGAGCTTGGCCGCCGGCAACCCCCTTATCCTCGTGGCCGTTGGCGACGTGGGTGGGCTGCTGGGCCTGCACCTGCGGGAGGAGATGGGGCTGACCTGCGCCGTTGTCTCCATTGACGGCGTGGAGCTGCGCGAGTTCGACTATATCGACATTGGGGAGCTGATTCCGACTTCAGGCGCGGCGCCGGTGGTTATCAAGTCGCTGGTGTTCCCCACGCGCTAGGCTACGCCTTGGCCGCCTCCCGTTCCTTCTTGGCTTCCTCGACGATGCGCTGCTGGGCCTGGGCGGGGACCGGCTCGTAGCTGCTGAACGCGACGGTGAAGTAGCCGCGTCCCTGGGTTAGGGCCCGGAGCTCTGCGGCATAGCGCCGCATCTCCGATTGGGGCACGGTGGCCTCCACCTCAGTGAAGCCGTCGCTGGGAGTCATGCCGGCAATGTGGGCCCGCTTCGAGTTGAGGTCGCCGACGACTTCGCCGGTGAAGGCGTCCGGAACGGTGATGGTGGCCATGAGGATAGGCTCGAGGAGGGTGGGTTGGGCCTTGGCCATTCCCTGCTTTAGGGCCATGCCGCCGGCGATCTCGAAGGACATGCCCGATGAGTCGACGGAGTGGTAGGAGCCGTCGTAGAGGGTGACCTTGAGGTCAACGATGGGGAAACCGGCCAGGACGCCTTCGTGAAGGGACTTGGAGACGCCCTTCTCCACGGCGGGGATGTACTCCTTTGGGACGGTCCCACCAGTGACCTTGTTGCTGAATTCGAACCCGGATCCGCTGGGCAGGGGCTCGAGGGTGATCATGACGTGGCCGTACTGACCGTGGCCGCCGCTCTGCTTCTTATGCTTGTACTCGGTGTTCGTCTTGGCGGCGATGGTCTCCTTGTACGGCACCTTGGGCAGAGCGATTTCGGGGTCGATGCCGAACTTGCGCTTCATCTTTTCCGTGGTTACGTCGATGTGGACGTCGCCCATGCCCTCCAGGATGGTTTCGGCTGTGTCGGGGTCGCGATGGACCCGGAGGCTGGGGTCCTCTTCCACCAACCTGGCCAGGGACGAGGACATCTTGTCGAGGTCGCCCTTTGACTTGGGATGCACGGCGACGGAGTGCGTGGGGCTGGGGAAGCGGATGGGGGCCATGGTGTAGGGCTTGTCCCTGTGCCCCAACGTGTCTCCGGTGGTTGTGGCCGTGAGCTTGGGGACTGCGCCAAGGTCGCCGGCGCCGATGGCGTCGACGGTTTCCTGGGTCTTGCCGCGGGGAACGAACACCTGGCCGATACGCTCGGACTGTTCCTTGTCTGCGTTCCAGACCTCGCCGTTGCTCTTGAACACGCCGCTGAAGACCTTGAAGTAGGACAGCTTGCCCACGAAGGGGTCGGCGGTGGTCTTGAAGACCTGGGCCACCAGTGGGCCGTCCTCAGAGACCTGAAGAGATTCGGCGGCGCCGTCTATTTGAACGTCGCTGGGGGGCATGTCCGCAGGGGAAGGTAGGAGGTCGACGATGGCGTCCAGCAGTTCATTGATGCCGATGTCCATCGTGGCCGCTCCGGCGAGGACGGGAACAACGCTCCCGGAGAGGACCGCCTGCTTGAGGCCGCGCGTCAGGTCTTCCTGGCTGAGGACGCCCTCTTCGAGGTATTTGTCGGCGAGCTCATCGTCGGCCTCGGCGACGGCCTCCATCAGCTTGTCCAGGAGCTCGCCGGCCTGGTCCTCCAGGCCGGCGGGGAAGCCGGCGGGGTCAAGCAGGCTGACGACGCCCTCGAAGCTGGTGTGGGCGCCGAGGGGGAGCTGGATGGCGACGCATTGCCTGCCCAACCGCTCCTGGACCGAGGCCAGGCATTGGTGGAAGTCGGCGTTTTCCCTGTCCATGCGGTTGATGTAGACGATGCGAGGCAGGTTGCGCTCGTTGATCAATTTCCAGATGAGTTCCGTTCCAACCTCGACGCCCACCGGAGCGGAGATTGGCAGGACGGCGGCGTCGGCGGCTCTGAGGGCTGAGTACACCTCGCCGATGAACTCGATGTAGCCGGGGGTGTCGAGGATGTTGATCTTGTGCCCGCGGTGCTCGCATGGCACGAGGACTGCCTGGGTGGAGCTCTGGCGCTTGACCTCTTCGGGCTCGAAGTCGGAGGCGGTGTTGCCTTCTTCGACCTTGCCGAGCCGGGTGGTGGCGCCGGTGTTGAACAGCATGGCCTCGGCCAGCGAGGTCTTGCCGGTCCCGCCATGAGAGACCAGGGCTACGTTCCTGAGCTTGTCCACGGCAACCTTCTGCATGAGCATCCCCCTAGAAGCCGGTGATCTGGGCGGCGGGGCGCAGCTATGGCGCCTGGAGCGCTTCTTTTCGGCGGACTGTGGGCGCGCCGCGGCCAGGATAAGCCATTCTACGCATGGGTTTCAGCCTGTGCAAACGGGGCTTTGGGGAGACGGTGACTGATATCCACCACCTGCGCCCCGGCGGCCTCTTGGAACAGATCGGCCGTGGCCGGGTGGCACGTGAACACCAGTACCTGGTTGGTCTCCGCAAGTTTTGCAAAGGACTCGGCCGCGAGCCGGGCCCGATCCGGGTCGAAGTTGACCAGCGCCTCGTCTACGACGACCGGGAGTCGCTCGGCGTGTTCGCCGAACTCCCGGATGAGGCCGAACCGCAGCGCGAGGTAGAGCTGCTCGCGGGTACCGCGGCTCAGTTCCCTTGGCTGCTTGCTGCCGCCGGTGGTGTCCGTCACGGTTATCGTTTGCTCATCGATGGGCGCATAGAGCCGGTTGTACCGATGGCCGGTGACATTGGCAAAGAAGTCCTGGGCGTGCCGGATGACACCGGGCTGGCGTTCCAGCTCGAATTTCTGCTGCGTCTTGTTCAGCAGCGACTCCGCGATGGTCAGCCGCGACCACTCGCGGGCCTGTTCCTGCAGTTGTTCCAGGAGGGTGGTCTGGCGGACTCGCAAGGCCGACGAATCCTCTTCGCTGGTCAGGCGCGCCAGATCAGTGTCTATGCCGCCCCGCTCTTCTCGCAGTGCGTTGCATTGGTCGTCCACTTCTGCTTGCCGGGCCGACAACCGCCCGGATTTCTCAGCTAGTTGGTTCGGGTCTGAGTTTGCCAGCAACTCGCGGAAAGCGTCGAACTTGTCGCCGGGGCCGCTGAGCCTCTCCAGAATGCGGCGATGTTCGTCGCGCTGCCGTTCCAGGTTTAGACGTTCCTCGTTCTGGACCGCCCGGCGGCGGAACTCTTCGGGGTCATCCGCGCCGCCCGCCTTTAGCAACTCAGCCAGGTCGCGTTCCACCGAATGCAAACGCTGCTCCTGCCGTTCCAACAAGCGCCGATTTTCCTCGTGTTGTTCTTTGGCCTGCTCCCGGCCAGAGACACGGGTCCAGACTTCTTCCATCCTTTTGATTAGTTCGTCGGCCACCGCCGCCAGTTGCCGCTGGTTCTCGGCGTCCAACGCCAGGCTATGGGCACTAGCCAGCGGCGCAACCTGTTGGCGGAACTCGTTGATGTCGTCGTCGATGGCCCTGACCCTGTCCCTCATCGCCTGCGCCTGCTGCTGAATGGCGCGGGTAGTCTCGACCCGGCTCATGAAATCCACCACCGTGTCTGGGGTGAAGCTGACCGGCAGGCCCTTCCGCCCGAGCCAGCCCTGCCATTCGCGCCGGGCGTTGCCCTCGGCGACATCGGTGGCATCGCGTTGTTGCGTTGCCTCGTCCACCCGTTGCTGCTGTGACGCGAGGCGGCTTTGCGTCTCCTCCACGAGGCGCATGGCGGTGTCCCATGCGGTCAATGCGGCTGCGGCGGAATCAACTCGCGCCCCAGACGCGGCCAGAGCCGCGCCTGTCACATCTCCTTCGATGACCAGAGGCCCGGCGGCCTCGACGAGCAGTTGCCGAGTGGCTTCCGCCGCCGCCGCCGCTTCGACCACCTGCCGGGAAAGTGCGTCCACCAATGGGTTGGCGGCCGCGGGAGCGGAGCGGCCTGCCGCCAACTGGTAGGCCGCCGCCAGCAGTAGAACAATGCCGCCGATGAGCCCGAGGAACAGCGCGGCGTCCCCAATGACAACACCGGCCACAATCATGGCGACGCCGGCCACGGCTAGAAGGACCGGCAACAACAGGGCAGGCCGCGCCGACGAGTCCGCGGGTTCTTGTCCGGCGGTCAGGGAATTGAGCTGTCCGCGCAGGTTTTCGTGGTTCTGGCGGGAGCGTCCGTACTCGTCGAACCGCCCGTGGGCGGCGCGCAGGGCATCCCGCCGGTGTGCCAGACCGGCGGCGTCCAAGGGCGGCTCCCCAGCCGGCATCCGTTCCTGCGCCTCGCGTGCGTCGGTCTGGCGTTCAGTAAGCGCCGCGTTCGCCTGTGCCAGCGAACGTTGGGCTTCATGGGACGATTCCTGCCGCTGGCTGAGGATGTCCTTCGCACCCTCGACTTCCTGCCGGACGCCTATGGACGCATCGAAATTGACCAACTGAGTTTCGTCCCAATCCGGCCCGAGATCCTTAAGCCGGTCAACGAGGTTCTTCTCCAACGCGCCCAACTCGGCCCGCCGTTCTGGCAAGTCCTTCACCGAATTATCGAAGCTGTTGCGGGCTCGGCGGATGTCTTCGATTCGGCTAGCGTCATCCAGTAGGTTTTCGCCCGGAATTGGGGCGGCGGCAGCTTCACCAGTCAGCCGGACCTGCTCGGCGGCGTCATCCATGACCTCACGACTCTGCCGCGCCCGATCTTCAAGGCTTTCCAGTCGCGCGATGGGGTTCTCCGGGAACTGTTCGAACCGGGGCAGGTCTCGTAGCTGTGTTTCGCAGTTGAACAGATCCAGCCAGGCATCCCAGCCATTGAGCAAATTGTCAATTTCGGCGCGGCGGGCGTTCAGCTGCGAAAGCTCAGCGTTGGCGTCCTGTAGTTCCCGGCCAATCTCCGACTTGCGGGAGGCGAGGCCCCCATAACGGCTGGCGTTGTCCGCGACGGCCTTCAGTTGCTCATCAACGCCCTTCAGCGTGTTCAAGAGCTTGGGTACTTCCTGGTTGTTACCCCTGCTAAGGTAGATTTTGCCTTTTCTGTCGCTTAACTCCTTCTGGAGTTTTGGCAACCTGGGCACCCCCTGTCCGGCGCTGTAAATGCCGGAACCTTGCAGCGAGGCAGCCTCTTGAAGTTCATCCAGGCTAAAGGCGAAAACGGTCTTGAAAATATCTGAGGTGGCGGGGCCGGTCAACTGGCGCAAGACGGTTTCAGCATCGGAGGCGGGGCCGCTGGGCGTAACGATACTTAGGCCGCCGCTCACCCCGGCGTATCGCTCCACGTCGTAGACTTTTCCGGCGGCGTTGGACAGTTTAACTCGTCCGCCATGCCGTCCCCCGGCCAGCGGGGGATAGTGCCTGTTGAATCTGGTAGGGAATCCGAACAGCATCGCCCGAATGAAGGCCAGTAGAGTGCTCTTGCCCGCTTCGTTGGGGCCGTAGAAAATAGTGACCCGCCCTGGCAACGGGCCGATGGTCCGTTCGTAGAAATGGCCGAAACCATCTATGTAAAGCTCTTCCAGCCTCATGCGCCGCCCTCTGCGTCCTCTACTCCGAGACCGGCGAGACATTCATCCTCGGCGGCGGCCAGCAGCGCCCGCAACTCATCGTCCGAAGGTTGATCGTCCCGCAGGTAATGGCGGGCATTGGAGTTGACATACAGTTCCCGAAGCGACTCTCGCAGTTCGGCGAGGGCGTCCGAGTCTTCCTGCATTTCGCCGGCAAGCCTGGCCAAGTCGCCGGCGAAATCCTCCCGAAGCGCCATCTGCTCGCGGTCTACCGTCGAGGCGGTTTCGATTTCAATCCGCTCGCACCACAGCCAGGGGTTGGCATTAGCGTTGGCGTGGAGGTCGTTAAGCTGCTCCCGCAGGTCGTCCTCCGTTTCGGGGCGGCGCAGCCAAGAGTGCAGCGCGCCAGGCCCTGTTATGGACAGCCGGGTAACCATGGAGCGACCTTCAGCGGCTTCGAGGGCGGACTCGATGAGGTTGTTGACGGCATCGATCAGCGCCTGCTCTTTTTCCAGACCGGCGATGTCCAGTGACAGCGTTTCCCACCGCACGACGTCCACCGGGCGGAAGTCCAGCCGCGCCGAGCCATAGTCGTCCACATCCACCAGGTAGATGCCACGCGCGCCCGTCTCGCGGGGATGGCGGCCCTGGGGGTTGCCTGGATAGACAATGGTCGGCGTCTGCTTTCGCAGCTCCTGCCGGGTGTGAACGTGGCCCAACGCCCAATAGTTGACGTTGCCGTCTTCCAGGTCGGCGACGGAGCATGGGGAGTAGGAGTCGTGGTCAGTATTACCGCCGACGTTGGCATGGAGTAGGCCTACGTTGAAGCCACCGCTTGGCACCACCTCGCGAAACCGTGGCGCCAGGTTGTCGCGCACCTCCCTCCTAGGGTAGCTAATCCCGTACACGGCGGCCCGGTTCGGCTCATTGGGGAACACGGGGACGCCGGTCACCTCTGATGTGAAGCGGACGCATCCTGGCGGTAAATCCAACCGCGCTTCCCATCCATCCAGCGGGTCGTGGTTGCCGTGGCAGATGAAGGAGCGGATGCCAGCCTCGTCCAGCCGCTTCAGTCCCTCAACGAACTTCAACTGCGCGCGCAGGCTCCGGTCGGCGCCGTCGTACACGTCGCCGGCGACCAGCAGGGCGTTGACCTTCTCCCGGATGCAAAGGTCCACGATGTTCTGGTAGGCATCGAACGTGGCCCGGTGCAGCGTTTCCGCAACATGGGCCGGCGCTTCGCTCCGAATCCCCCGGAACGGGCTGTCCAAGTGCAGGTCGGCAGCGTGGACAAACCTCAGCCGGGCCATCTACTCGTCCCGTGCGACTGCAAGATGGGGAGCCCCGCCATACCGTCTCCCGTTAGCGCGGTTTTCACCTGTTGTTCAACTCCTTCCGGCGGGCTTCGTTCAGAAAGCGAGTGGCGAAACGCGAGTTAAAATCGCTCCAAGATCAACCTGAGGCTCGGAGCGATGGTTCTTGATTGTGTGATGCTTGGGCGGCCCCTAGGGGCCGCCGCGGCCAGGATAAGTCATATTACGCATGGGTTTCAGCTTGTGCAAACGGAGGAAGGCCCCCTTTCTAAATCTGCCCCCGTACGCGGGGCAGGGATAGGAGGATTCTTCCGCTTGGCGTCTGTAGCAACGCGCCTAGGAAGCACAGCTAGTCTTTGAAGCGGGTGAATAGCCTGCGGGCGTTGCCCTCATAGATCTTGTCGCGGTCGTCGGCGGAGAGCCAGGGAATGCCGTCGATGAGGGGCTTGATGTCGTCGAACCAGCGGCCGGTTTCGGGGTTGGTGGTGGAACCCGCGCCGGGCCTCTCCGACCCGAAGAGGCAATTGTCCGGCCCGATGATCTTGAACAGCAGCTCCAGCGACTCGGTGTTGTACAGGGCGGTGTCGAAATAGAGCTTGCGCAAGCGCTCGTCGAAGGTCTCCTAGTAGTCGGCGAAGCGGTCGAGGGCTCGCCAGCGGCCAATCTGGTATGGGATCGAGCCGCCGCCGTGACAGACGATGAGCTTAAGGTTGGGGAAATCCTCGAAGACGGTGGAGCGCATCAGCGACTGCACGGCGATGCCCTCCTCCGTGATGAAGTGGTTGTGGAAGGACTCCCGCGGGTTGAGACACCCGGCCGAATGGATAATGCCCGGCGCGTCCAACTCCACCATCTTCTCGTAGAGGGGATACCAGTACTCGTCGCCCATCCCTGGGGTTTGGCCGTCGCCCTCGCCGGGGTCCGGGTTCACGACGCAGCCGACGAAGCCCAGATCCTTGACGCAGCGCTCCAGCTCTTCCAAGGCGACGGAGGGGCTTTGGCCCGAGCATTGAGGCAGCCCGGCAATGCCTCGCATGAGGTTAGGACTGAGTTTGACGGCAAGGGCAATCGCGTCGTTGGTGGCCTCGATGAAGTAGTGGACGATCTTTTCGGGCTTCTGAGCGTGCATCATGGTGAAGGGCCGCGGCGAAATGAAGGCCATGCCGGTGCCCACCTCTGTCAGGAGCGCCTCGTGGCTCTTGCCAGAGAAGGTGGCGTTGGCGACGCTCTCCTCAGTGATGTTGGGATGGCCCCTGCCGTGGAAGCCCCGGCCGCTGATGAGGAACGACTGATACGCAGGCAGTTTGTCGCCGGAGACGATGTGGTTATGGACGTCGACGACCATGGCTCCTCCTGTTGTTCGGGGCGCCTCATTGCCCCCGGTCCTATTGGCGACCAACGCGGGATCCCGCCCACTCCGCCGCCCACGAATCCTCGATGATGCAGGGGACGTCCCTACTGAGCGGCATCCAGCTTCAGCAGCGCCCGCCCCAGCACGCTGGCGCCCGTTGCCACGTCGGCGAAGTCCGTCCATTCGTCGGGGGTGTGGCTCAGGCCGTCCTTGGACGGGACGAAGACCATGCCGACCGGCGCTATCATGGCCATCCAGCTTGCGTCATGCATGGCGCGGCTGGGCAGCGACAGCTCCGGGACGCCCAACTCCTCGGCGGCTTCCCGGAGCAGCGCTTGCATGCGGTCCGGGACCGTAACCGGAAGCTCGTCAACCAGCCACTGCGCGTCGATCTGGATGCCTCTCTCCCTGGCAATGGCCTCGCAGGCGGCGGCGAGCAGGTCTTTGACCCGCTCCTTCTCCTCCTGCCGGATGCTGCGAACCTCCACCTGGAGGTCCACCCTGCCGGGGATGATATTGACCATGCCGGGCATGATCTGGGCCGCGCCAATGGTGGCTACGGCATCGCGCAGCGAAGGGTCCTTGGCGGCGCGCTCCAAGGCTAGAATGACCTCAGCGGCGGCGCAGAGAGCGTCCTTGCGCTCGTCCATGAGCGTTGCACCGGCGTGGTCGGCGCGGCCCGCGGCGGTGATTGCGCCACGCGCGGGACCGGCAATGTGGGTGACGATGCCTACGGGCCGCCCCGCCCGCTCCAGCGCCAGCCCCTGCTCGATGTGCAGCTCCAGGTAGCCGTGAACGTCGCCGGGGCTGCGGATGACGTCCGCAAGGCGGGTGTGGTCGCCGCCCAGGTAGTCGATGGCCTCGGCGAGGGTGCGGCCCTGCGGGTCGCGGGCCGTGTGGAGCTTCGAGAGGTCGAGATGGCCGCTGATGGCCCGGCTGCCCACGGGCGTCATGCCGGGGACCGACGGCTCTTCGCAATTGAAGTTGACCACTTCAAGCGGGTGTTCGGTGACGACGCCCGTCTCGGCCAGGGCGCGGGCCACCTCCACCGCGGCCACGACGCCGGCGATGCCGTCGAAGCGGCCGCCGGCCTGGACGGTGTCCGTGTGGGAGCCGATGGCCACGACCGGGCCGTCGGCGCGCCCGTTGCGGCGACCGATGGTGTTGCCGGCGGCATCGATGCTCACGTCGAGCCCGGCCTCCCGCATCCATCCGGCCACGACATCCCGAGCCTCGCGGTCGAGGGCGCTGAAGGCCAAGCGGGTGTAGGGGCGATCCGGCTCGGTGAGGCGGGCCAACTCCATCAGGTCCCGCTCGATTCGCCCAGCATTAATGGGCAGGTCCGGCAGGGTCATGCCGCGCTCCGGTCCGGCAAGAGAGTGAGGCTCCCAGGGTTGGGCAATGGTAAGGGGGCTGTTGTGGGGAGTCAACGAAGAGGGCCGCGGCTGACTGAAAGCCTCTGCTATACTGTCCGAACGCTCAGGAAGAACAGGGTCAGGACGATGGTCAGGGTATGAGGCAATCGGATTGGGAAGCGGCGCGGACGATGCAGGGCGCCACTCGCCTCCTGGTGGAGCAGGCGGAGGCGAGGGTGAGGCAGGCGGCCCGCGTTGTGGAGTCCCTGGCGATGTTCTCGGCGGCGGACGCCGGAGCAGCCGAGGGGGAAGTGAGGGCTCGGCTGGATGCGGCGTTTGCCGAGGCCGGAGAGGCCATGGTCCGCTGGGTGGACAAGGCCATTGAGGACCGCGTCAACGATCAGGAGGACTGGGACAGCTCCACGAATATTCATCTATTGAACCGGATTCGCCAGGACGCAGAGGCTCTGGCCCGGGGCGGCGCCCCAAGCACACCCTCGTAGGGGCGATCCCCCAGCCCGCCTCCCGCCTCCCGTCACCATCAGAGGCCCCATGTCTAGTCAGAACGGTCTACAACCAACATCACGGGTGGATGTCGTCAGCTTTGGCATGCTGACGCCGTATTACAACCTCGTTGTGGACGCCCCGCCGGTGCATAACACTGCCCATCCCATCGCGCAACTCAGCGAATGCATCGGCGACGATGCCTCGATCGTGGCCCTGCACCTCAAGAAGTGGGGCATTGCCAGCGGCATCATTGGGACTGCTCTTGGCGACGACGAAGCCGGACGGCGGACGGCGGAACGCCTGGAAGCCCTGGGAATTGCCGGGGAGGTGCGGCTGTCGAAGGAGATTCAGACCAACTTCGAGGTGTGCGTCTGCGACCCGACGGGCGGGCGCACCTACTGGTGGCAGCGGGACAAGGCGGTGTTGGAGACCCTGGCGACAGCCAGCCTTTCGTTGCTGGAGGGGGCCCGATTTCTCTACGTCGATTGGTACGACGGCGATCACATTCTGCGTCCGATGAAGGCAGCCAAGGCCCAGGGATTGGCGGTCTATCTGAACTTGGAGCACAAGCACGACGACCCTGATCTGCTGGCCCGCCTCGCTCCCTACGTCACCCTTTGCCAGGTCACAACCGACGAGGCCCAGCATGGCGACAATGCCGAGGAGTTGGCAGACCATCTGCTTTCGACGGGGGTTGAAGCGGCCATCGTCACGATGGCCTCCAAGGGCTCGCTTATTGCCAGTGGGAAAGATCGGATACGTTTTCCCGCTATGCCGGTCGAGTTGATCGACGGCTCCGCCGCGGGCGTGACGTACTCTGCCGGGATCATCTACGGACGGCTTCAGGGCTGGACGCTGGAGCAGTGCGGACGGTTCGCCACGGCGGCTGCGGCCCTGCAGTGCACCGCCGGAGGCCCGCAGGCGTTTCCTTTGCCAGAGATCGAACGCCTAGCGGCGCAGGTGGATGTTGTTGTGGAATAGGCAGTCCCGGCAGGGCTGCGGCAGGGAGGGAACGCCTGCCTTTGCGAGTACTTGAAGAACACGGAGACGGAATGGAGCAAGACCCGCTGGAGCACTATCGCCGTTACGGCCGCCGTTATGCGCAGGCGGCCCACGATTTTCTGGAAACCGGTTATCGAGACCCGTCGCCTCCGCAGCTCACCGGCGACGATGTTCTGTTGGAGCGGCTACAGTCGCTGGCGCCCGGCCGCAAGGGGCTGGACGCGGGATGCGGGGCGGGGGCTCGGGATGTCTACATTCTGTGGAGCCGCGGCTTTGACGTTCAGGGCGTAGACGCTCTGCAGGAGAACCTGGACGTGGCGGCGGAGCTGCACCCGGAGATTGCCGACCGGTTGCAGGTGGCGGACCTTTCCCAGCCGCTGGGCTTTCCCGACGCCTCCTTCGACTTCGTGACCTGCAATGCCGTGATCCAACACATCCCACCGGAAATCGTTGAGGGCGTCACGTTGCGGGAGTTGGTTCGGGTGCTGCGTCCCGGGGGCGTGCTCCAACTCGCGTTCAAGATCGGCAGCGGCATCGGCAGCGTGCTGGACCCGGACTACGACGTTCAGCGCAGCTTCCAACTCTATAACGAATACGACGTGCTGGCCGTTGTGGAACGGTACGGCTGCCGTTTGGTTCCGCCTGACGACGGAGACGGTCTGGGCGGCCTCATGTACTTCACCGATTACAAGCCGATGCGCTACTGCGTATTTCACGCCACAAGAGAGCAATGAAGGGGCGATGAACGGGCGGCGCGGCAACCGCCATCGGTTGCGGGGCGGGCGGGGGATGATAGAATCGCGGGGCGGTTGCCGTTGCGGCCCCGGCCAGGCGTCTGGCGGGCATGGCCGCACGTTCGCCACCGCCAGATTGGACCGCTAAGGAGCTACCCATGCAGTACCGCCCTCTGGGCGCCACGGGAATGATGGTGTCGGAAATAGGCTTCGGCACTGGCGACAATGCCGGGCTCATCGTCAGAGGCTCGCCCGACGACCAACTCGCTTCGGTGGTAAGGGCGCTGGAATTGGGGGTGAACTACTTCGACACCTCGCCGGACTACGGGAAGGGCGTAGCGGAAACCAACCTGGGCGCAATCTTCCGTCAGCTCGGAGTCCGCCCGTTCATTACCACCAAGGTCGAGATCATGCCTGAGGATCTGGACGATATCGCCGGGGCGGTCGTCCGGTGCGTGGAGGGCAGCTTGAGGCGGCTCCAGATGGACTGGGTGGACGTGGTGCAGATTCACAACCCGCCTCACCTGGAGCGGCATATCGACGTGCCCGGGTGGATTCATCTTTCGGTTGACGACTACCTGGGGCGCGGAGGCGCGCTGGAGGGGTTGGAGCGGGTGCGCCGGGAGGGGAAAGTCCGCTACCTTGGCATGGCGTGTGAGCACGCCAACGCCCGCGCGGTGCACGCTCTGCTGGAGACCGACGAGTTCCAGGTCATCAACATGTGGTACGACCTGCTGAACCCCACGGGTGTCATTCCGAAACCGCCCGGCATGAACGTCCACTATGACTATGGAGAGATGATTGAGGATGCCGCCGAGCATGGAGCGGGAGTGGCTATCATGCGGCCGCTGGCCGGGGGCACACTCACGGACCATGCGGCCTCCGGCGGGGCGCGTCACCCCTTGGCGGGGGGAGGGCTGTCTAGGCACGCCGATATCTATAGCCAGATGGTGGAGCAAGCCAAGTCGATGCGGTTTCTGTCACAGGCGGGGGAGCACAACCTATCGCAGGCGGCGGTGAGGTTCATTCTGGCGAGTGACAGCGTCACCACGGTGATCGGAGGCTTCTCTGAGATAGCCCATCTGGAGGAAGCGGCGGGCTGCTCCGGCGCCGGGCCGCTATCCGAGGAGAACATGGCCCGCGTGGAGATGGTGTGGCGGTCCAATTTTGGGCGCTGGGACGGGGGCGCCTGGGACGAAGTCTAGCAAAGAGGCTCGGAAACCATGAACCTATTCATCACCGGGGCAGGACTGATCGGGACCCACGTTGCGGCGGAGATGGTCCACAGAGGGCACCGGGTCATGCTGTATGAGATCGCTCCCAGCGAGGAGTTTGCCCACGCCGTGGCGGGAGACGGCGTTTCGTTGGTCCGGGGCGACATACGGGACATGCCGGCGCTTCTGGACGCCATGCGCTCCCATGAGGCTGAGTTGGTCTTTCACTCTGCCGCGCAGATCGGCGCCGTGGCCCAGGACCGCCCCTACGATGGTCTCACCATAGCGATAGGCGGCACGATTGCCGTCGCCGAGGCCGCGCGGCTTGGCGGCGTAAGGCGCATCGTCTTCGCTAGCACAACGGGGGTGTACGACTACAGCCGGAACCCTACCGGCTTCGTCGCCGAGGACTTTCCCATGGGGGCGGACATCTTCTATTCGGCCTCCAAGGTTTCCAACGAAGTGCTCCTTCGCTCGTATGCCAAGCACTATGGGCTGGAATACTGCGCAACGCGATTCGCCCACGTGTACGGGCTGGGGAGGTACGTCGGTGGGTCGAAGGGCGGGGAGGCGGTGCATGCCGCGGTGGCCGGCGCCCTGGCCGGCGGCGACGTAGCCATTGGACGGCGGCTCGCCGATTTGCAGGAGTACGTGTACGTCAAGGACGTTGCCCAGGGTGTATCCAATGCGCTGGAGCGGCCCCTGCAGAGCAACGCTTTCAACATAGGCACTGGAGTCGTGGAGGGGCCGGAGGACTTGGCGGCGGCCCTCGGCGCCCTGAACCCCGGCGCTCGATTCGTGTTCCAAGCGCCGGGCCCCAACGACCCGCCGCCCGTTCACGAAACGCCCTTCGATCTGAGCAGGTCTCGCCGGGAGCTGGGATACGAGCCGCAGTACACGCTGACGGACGGCATAGCGGACTTCGCCAGGGAGATTCAACGCGTTGGGGGGTAGGTGTAGCCCCCTTGGATGCTCAACAGCGGCCGCTGGTCGGCGGTACGCTCACGGACCATGTTTAGTGAGGTTTAGCAAAGGGAGTCATAAACCATGAACCTATTCATCACCGGGGCAGGACTGATTGGGACCTACGTTGCGGCGGAGATGGTCCGCAGAGGGCACCGAGTCATGCTGTATGACGTCGCTCCCAGCGAGGAGTACGCCCAGGCCGTGGCGGGAGACGGCGTCTCGCAGGTCCGGGGCGACATACGGGACATACCGGGGCTTCTGGACGCCATGCGCGCCCATGAGGCTGACCTGGTCTTCCACTCTGCCGCTCAGCTCGTCCCCGTGGCCCAGAACCGCCCCTACGACAGCCTCACCATATCCATAGGCGGCACGATTGCCGTCGCCGAGGCCGCGAGGCTTGGCGGCGTACGGCGCATCGTCTTCGCCAGCACGGTTGGGGTGTACGACTACAGCCGAAACCCCACCGGCTTCGTCGCCGAGGACTTTCCCATGGGGGCCGACATCTTCTATTCGGCCTCCAAGATTTCCGCCGAGGTGATCCTCCGTTCCTATGCCAAGCACTATGGACTGGAATACTGCGCAACGCGATTCGCCCACGTGTACGGCCTAGGGAGGTACGCCGGAGGGCCGACGAACGGGCAGGAGGTCCATGCCGCGGTGGCGGGCGCCCTGGCAGGCGGCAACGTGGTCATTGGACAGCGGCTCGCCGATTGGCAGGAGTACGTGTACGTCAAGGACGTTGCCCAAGGCGTATCCAATGCTCTGGAGCGGCCCCTGCAGAGCAACGCCTTCAACATAGGCACTGGAGTCGTGGACGGGCCGGAGGACCTGGTGGCGGCCCTCGGCGCCCTGAACCCCGGGGCCAGATTCGAGTTCCAGGCGCCGGGCCCCAGCGACATGCCGTCCGTTCACGAAATTCCCTTCGATTTGAGCAGGTCTCGCCGGGAGCTGGGATACGAGCCGCAGTACACGCTGACGGATGGCATAGCGGACTTCGCAAGGGAGATTCAACGCGTCGGGGGGTAGGCGTAGTTCCCGCGGAAGCTCTACAGCGGCTGCCGGCCGGCGAATCCTGTGTCGGTGTCGTGCCAGTAGCTGACCGCGGCTTCGCCGACGACCCAGCAGAGGTACACTTCGCGCCCCTCCCGCCAGCTTGGGAAATCCACGAGGGCGTTCTCAACCCCTCGCACGATGATGCCGAGCTCCGCGATCTCCTGAATCGCCGACCGGATCTGCTCTCCGATTTCAGCGGCGTCCTGGCGTTTCTGGCGGATCTGCTCTTGAAGACCGCCGCCGCCGTTGCCGCCGGATCTGCGCGTAAGCTCCCTCAATTCGTCTTCGATTAGGCGGGCCCGCGCCGCATGGGGGGACACCCCGTCGAAGACTTCCTGGAGCCAGGGCCTCAGCCTATTGGCCTCATCGAGTGTGAAATAACGTCGCTGCATGGTGGGAACCGTCGCTCTGCGGGGTCTCGCCTGCCACTATACCGCGGCCCCCGGGCTTTGTCAGGGGGCAGGGCCGGACAGCTTGGCCGCGGATGTTTGACGGCGTTTCGGTGGGTGCTTATGCTGCGACGGAGCGGGGCGCTGACCCCAATGCCAGGCTCAATCGAAGTAGAGGGAGAACCGTAATGACCGACGGCGCAGGCGATAACAGCAACGGTGTGGGGAAGCTCTACTTGGTCGACTCCTACATGGAGTTCGTGGAGGCCGAAGGCATCCCGTTGGTGACGGGGTTCAGCGCCGATTGCCTGACGCTGCCCCTGGAGCCCTGGGAGCGGCTGGGGGGCCTGGGGGCCTACGTGCAGTTGGACGGCACCGGCGACTACGCCGATTCCTACCTGGTGGAGATACCGGCTGGGGGTCAACTCAAGCCCGAGCAGCATCTGTTCGACGAGGTGTTGTACGTAGCGTCGGGGCACGGGGCCACGGCCATCGAGTTGCCGAACGGAAAGCGGGAGACGTTCGAGTGGGGCGTGGGAAGCCTTTTCGCCATTCCGCTCAACGCTCCGCACCAGCATTTCAACGGGTCCGGATCTGAGCCGGCGCGGCTCTACGCCGAGACGAGCCTGCCCATCTATCTGAACCTCACACACAGCAGGGATTTCATCTTTGGGTGCTCGCACGTATTCGACGACCGATATGGAGACGAGAGCTTCTTCAGGGGTGAGGGGAAGTTCCGTTCCATCGTGGCGGGGCGGCACCAATGGGAGTCGGTGTTTATCCCGAGCCTGGCGTCGCTGGAGCTTCAGGGATGGGCCGAGCGGGGCGCGGGCGGGAAGAGCATCCAGATCATCCTGGCCGAGAGTACGCTCCACGCGCACGTGTCGGAGTTCCCCCAGGGAACGTACAAGAAGGCGCACCGCAAGCCCAGCGAGGCTGGGGTCAATATCATGTGCGTGACGGGCGAGGGCTATACGCTGCTGTGGGAGGAGGACGAGAACCCCGTGGATTCCATCCGCGTGGACTGGAAGCCGGGCACCATATTCGCGAATGGGCCCGGGCGCCATTTCCACCAGCATTTCAATACCGCTTCGTTTCCGGCGAGGTACCTGGCGCTGGGGTTCGGAGGGATGCGCTACCCGGTGACGAAGGGTCGCCGCTGGGCCTACGACACCGCCGACAAGCCGCTGAACGACGGCGGCAGGCAGATCGAGTACGACGGAGAGGACCCACGCATCCTCGCCCTGTTCGAGGAGGAGCTGGCCAAGCGCGGGCTCGAGTCCCGGATGGGTGACTACATGGGCGTAAAGGTGGGGCGTTAGAGAGAGGCGCTAAAAGCAGCCGTCGCTGGCCAGCGACGCCTTGCCGGGTCTTCAGTATGTCAGGCCCCTGAACAGCGCGCTGTTCAGGGGCCTTCCTATTCCATGCGGTATCCCGGCTCAATGCCGAGGCGGGCGAACCTCGGCACGGTTTGTAGCCACCGCATCCACCGCGGCGACTCCGCGTGCCAGCGGGCGACGTTGCTCATCGTTTCCGAGGCCTGGAACAGAACCCGGTCCCCGTGGGAAAGGCAGGCGTGGTCGAGCGGCATGCCTGCGACCCGCCTGAGCGACCGGTCAAGGGTCTCGTAGTCTGTGCCCGGCATGTAGATGGGGCGCGAGATGTAGGGGCCGCGCTGGCTCACAAGGTCTCCGGTGAACAGTGTGCTGCGGTCCTCCAGATAGAAGCAGATGCTGCCCGGGGTGTGACCGGGCGCGTGGACGACCCGAAGGCCTCCCATGATGGGCAGGGTGTCGCCGTCCGAGAGGACGACGTCCACGGGAACACGCCAGATGGACGGCAGGGGCATGAACAGCATGCCGACGTGACGGACGACTTGGACTCCGCGCCGGTCGAGGCGGGTCTCGGCTGCATGGATGAGGACTTGGGCCCCGGTCTCTTCGCGTAGGAAACGGGCGCTGCCGGTGTGGTCGGGGTGGCCGTGGGTGATGAGGATGCGGGCCAGTTGGCCGGTCTGCCAACCCAGGGCTTTGATGTAGGAGAGGATGACGCCGCCGTTGCCCGGCCAGCCCGTGTCGATGAGGGTGAGGTCGTCGCTTTCGAGCAGGTAAGCGTGCGGCCCCTTGATGCGTGGAATCCGATGGATGCCTGGGAGTATCTCCACCTACCCCTCCTACTCCTCCGCCGCGTAGCCGCCGCTCTTTCCCCCGCTCTTGCGGACGAGCCGCACGTCCTGAATGAGCATGGAGCGGTCGGCGGCTTTGCACATGTCGTAGATGGCGAGGGCCGCGGTCATCACCGCGGTGAGGGCCTCCATCTCCACGCCGGTGCGGGCGGTAACCTTGGCGATCGCTGTGATGTCGACGGCGTTGCGGGTTTCATCGATCGCCAGATCAACCTGCACGTGGTCTAGGGGCAAGGGGTGGCATAGGGGGATGAGGTCGGAGGTCCGCTTGGCGCCCATGATTCCCGCCAGCCGCGCCGTGGCGAATACGTCTCCCTTGGCCACCTGCCCGTCCCTGATGAGGGCCAGGGTTCCGGGTTGCATAATGATGCTGCCCCTGGCGGCCGCCTCCCGCCGGGTGACCTCTTTGGACCCGACGTCCACCTGATGGGCTGCGCCTGAGTCGTCCAGGTGGGTGAGCCTTGGGGTTGAACTCATCGCCCCTTCCTCCTGGCGGCGGCCTCCCTGAAGGCCAGCTTGTCCACTTCCTCGTTCTCCGGATGGCCGTTGTGGCCGCGCACCCAGGCCCATCGGACCCCGCGGGCCTGAGCGAGTTTGTCCAGGCGGTCCCACAGGTCCCTGTTGACGTTGCGCTTCCAATGCTTGGTCATGGTGTTGATGAGGTATTGGCTGTCGCTGGTGAGGAGAACCTGGGCGCCCTCCGGGACGGCCTCCAGGCCCTGGATGGCCGCCATCATCTCCATGCGGTTGTTGGTGGTGTGGGCCTCGCCGCCGCTGAGCGTGCGCTTGACGCCGTCCTCGACGATGATGGCCCCCCAACCTCCCGGTCCGGGGTTTCCGATGCACGCGCCGTCGGTGTAGATGGAAAACAAGGTAGCGCCTCGCGCTCGAATGAAGGGAGGCTGTCGTCGCGGCCTCCGCAGATTGGCCTATCCGCCGATGTGGTACATCTCCACCTTGCGGCGCTCCCGTTGAGCGCTGGTGAGGGAAGAGCGCAGCTCGGAGTACCGGTCCCGCCGTTGGCGCCAGATGCCGGTGATGAGGTCAAGCAGGTCGGCGTCAGAGGCGCCGGCCCGCATTGGTCCCTTGAGGTCGGTCCCGCCGTTGGCGAATAGGCAGGTGACGAACTGGCCCTCGGGGGACAGGCGGCCCCGCGTGCAGTCCTGGCAGAAGGGTTGGGTCACGGAGGCAATGACCCCGATTTCGCCGCCGCCATCGACGTACCGATAGCGGTTGGCCACCTCTCCCGGGTAGTTCTTATCCACTGGGGCAAGGGGCATCTCCGCGTGAATCCGCTCGACGACTTCGCGGGCAGGGACCACCTGGCTCAGGTCCCACCCGTTCAGGGTGCCCACGTCCATGAACTCGATGTACCGGACGATGTGCCCCGAGCCCTTGAAATGCCTGGCCAGGTCCACAATCGTGTGGTCGTTGACGCCCTTCTGCACTACGCAGTTGACCTTGATGGGGGCCAGGCCGGCTTCCTCGGCGGAGCGGATACCTTCCAGGACGCGCTGTGGTGAAAAGCCATTGATGCCGCTCATTTGGCGGAACACGCCGGCATCCAGGCTGTCCAAGCTGACGGTGATGCGCTGGAGGCCCGCGTCCTTTAGCGCTTGGGCCTTCTGAGGCAGAAGCGAGGCGTTGGTGGTCATGGAAAGGTCTTCCAGTCCCTCAACCCCGGCGAGCATGGCGACCAGTTGCTCGACGTCCTGGCGCAGGAGCGGCTCTCCGCCGGTCAGGCGTATCTTGCGCACGCCCAGCCCCACGAAGAGGCGGGCCAAGCGGGCGATCTCCTCGAAGGTGAGGACGTGGCTCTTGGGCAGGAACTGGTAGCGCTCGCCGTAGACTTCGGCGGGCATGCAGTAGGGACAGCGGAAGTTGCACCGGTCGGTCACGGAGACCCGGAGGTCCCGGAGGCGCCGCCCGAATGCGTCCTTCAACGAGGTTGCAGTATCCTGTGCGCTGGCTGTCATGGTGTCGTTCGGGCTGTCATGCGCCGCAGTGTGTCGGCTGCGGCCCTGGCCGCCTGCCCCCGGTGGCTGATGCGGTTCTTCTCCTCTGGGGATAGTTGGGCCGTAGTGCATCGGCGGTCAGGCAGAAGGAAGATGGGGTCGTAGCCGAAGCCGTTCGATCCGGCCGGCTGGAAGGCGATAACGCCTTCCACGGTCCCCTGAAACAGCGATACGCCCCCCTCTGGATCCGCCACGGCCACCACGCAACGGAAGCGCCCCTGCCGTTCTTCGACGGGTACGTTTCCGAGCTGCTCTAGGAGAAATTGTACACGGTCTTCGTCCGTGGCGCCGGGGCCGGCGTAGCGGGAGGAATAGATGCCCGGCGCGCCGCCGAGGGCATCAACCTCAATGCCGGAGTCGTCGGCCAGGGAGAGGAGACCGCTGGCTTTGGCGAATGCCTGGGCCTTTAGGGTGGCGTTCTCCTCGAAGGTTGAGCCGGTTTCCTCCACGTCCAGGCGGATGCCTTCTTCCTGGGGCGTGGTGATTTGGAATGGCAGGTCACCCATCAGCGCGGCCAACTCGCGGGCCTTGTGGGCGTTGGTGGTGGCGATGAGGAGCTTGGGTGGTGTCATCCGTCGTCGACAGCGAATGGCATGAGGGGCATATCGATCTGCCTGGGCGCGTGAATCGAATTCAGGGGGGCGATGGAGGCTGGTCTCCTGGCCCCGCGCATTGCCCCTATGCCCCCCCGGCCGGCTCATAGACGCCGAAGACGTCCCTCAGCACGTCCATCGTCTCGCCGAGGGTGGCGTAGGCCTTGACCGCGCTGAGGATGAAGGGCATCAGGTTCTTGTCCGCCCTGGCTGCCTGCCGCAGGTCAGCGAGGGTTCGGCTGACTTCCCGGTTGTCCCTGGTGCGCCGGACCTCGTTGAGGCGGGCAATCTGCTTGCGCTCGCCTTCCTTGTCCATCTGAAGGATGGGGATGTCCATGTCTTCCTGCTCGGTGACGAAGTCGTTGACGCCAACGATGATGCGTCCCTGCTCCTCCACCTCGCGCTGGAAGCGATAGGAGGCGTCGGCGATTTCTCTGACGAAGAAGCCGTTTTCGATGCACGGCAGGGCGCCGCCGAGGTCGTCGATGCGGCGGAAGTACTCCCTTGCGCCCTCCTCGATCTGGTTGGTTAGGGTTTCCACGAAATAGCTGCCGCCCAACGGGTCCACGGTGCTGGCCACGCCGCTCTCGTGGGCGATGAGCTGCTGGGTGCGCAGAGCCAGCAGCGCCGCCTTCTCGGATGGCAGCGCCCATGCCTCGTCCATTCCGTTGGTGTGGAGGGAGTTGGCGCCGCCCAGGACGGCTGCCAGGGCTTGGAGCGCTACGCGGACGACGTTGTTTTCGGGCTGCTGCGCCGTCAGGGCGCAGCCGGCGGTCTGGGCGTGGGTGCGCATCCACCAGGAGCGCTCGTTCTTGGCGCCGAAGGTCTCCCGCATCTCGTGGGCCCAGATGCGGCGGGCCGCCCGGAACTTGGCGACCTCTTCGAAAAACTCGTTGTGGATGTTGAAGAAGAAGCTCAGCCTGGGAGCGAAGTCGTCAATGAGCAGGCCGCGTTCCAGGCACCAGCGAACGTATTCCAGACCATCGTACAGCGTGAAGGCCAGCTCTTGGACTGCCGTGGCGCCCGCTTCCCTGATGTGGTAGCCGCTGATGCTGACGGGGTTCCATTTGGGGAGGTGGTGGGTGGCAAACTCCACCGTGTCCACGACGAGCCGCATGGAGGGTTCCGGGGGGAAGATGTACTCGTTCTGGGCGATGTACTCCTTCAGAATGTCGTTCTGGGTGGTGCCGCCGAGCTTGGAGGCTGGGATGCCCCGTTTCTCTGCGGCGGCGATGTACATGGCCCAGATGATGGCGGCTGGGCTGTTGATGGTCATGGACGTTGTGATGGTGTCGAGGGGGAGGCCGTCGTAGAGGATCTCCATGTCTCGGAGGCTGGACACGGCGACGCCGCACTTGCCGAACTCGCCTAGTGACCAAGCGTGGTCGGTGTCGTAGCCGTAGAGAGTGGGCATGTCGAAGGCGGTGCTGAGGCCGGTCTGGCCGTGCGCCAGCAGGTACTTGAAGCGCTGGTTTGTCTCTTCGGCGCCGCCGAAGCCGGCAAACATGCGCATAGTCCAGAGCTTGCCGCGGTACCCCGTGGGGTGGAGGCCGCGCAGATAGGGGTAGTGGCCGGGCTCGCCGATGTCCTTCGCGTAGTCAACCTCGGCCAGATGCTCCGGCGAGTACACCCGTTCGATGGGGTGGGCGGAGATGGTTGTGAAGGAGTCCTGGCGTTCCGGCCCGGTCTTCTGCGATTCGTCCGACTTTTCCTTGGCGTCTACCATCAATGCTATCCGTGGTCCAGGTTGGTGAAGTTTCAGCGTAGCTTTGGGGGGTGGGGCTGTCAACAAAGGGCTGCGGCGGGGGCCGGGCGCCCACGGATGACACTTGTCCCTCCTTGGTTCCCGACCCCACCCCGCACCTGGCTGGCGCCTCCTCCTACGGTCTCTCCCCTTCCTCGGCTCGGCAACCTCGGCGTGCGGGGCCAAGCTGGGGATGGTCTGGGTCGCGGTTCGCCGGGGCTTGAATGGCCGCTGCGGGAAGGGTAGGCTACCGCGTGATGCCTGGCCCTCAGAGGCGCTGGGCAGGCAATGAACTCGCGCAGGGGGGAGGTAGTCATTATGACCTTATCGGCAGGGAAACTGGTCAACCTGAAACAGTTGAGCGACGCGTCCGGGCGCTTCTTGATGCTGGCCATAGACCAGCGAGGCTCCATGGAGCAGGCGATCCAGAAGGTCTTGGGCGACAGCCGCAAGCAGACGCCGGAAGACGTGGTGGCCGCCAAGGTGGCCATCACCGGGGTCCTTGCCCCGCACTCCACGGCAACGCTCATGGACCCGATTTATGGCTTTCCCTATACGATTGAGGCCCTGCCGTCCAAGGTTGGGGTGCTGCTGGCGGTGGAGCACTCCGGCTATGAGGCCGGCCCCTCTGGGAAGGGCAGGATGGCGATGATCCTGGACGGCTGGTCGGTGAGCAAGGTGAAGCGGAGCGGGGCCAACGCGGTCAAGCTGCTGATCCACTACCACCCAGACGCTCCGCAGGAAGTGCTGGCGCACCAGCATGACGTTGTGCGCCAGGTGGGAGATGCCTGTGCGGAGGAGGACATTCCCTTCCTGTTGGAGACGGTTGGCTACGCCGTGGACGAGCCGTCGGTGGACGGCCCGGAGTACGCCCTGAACAAGCCCCGCATCACCATCGCGAGCGCCACCGAATTTTCCAAGCCGGAGTATCGAGTGGACGTGCTGAAGCTGGAGTTTCCCGCCAGCCTGAAGTTCGCCGAGGAGTTTTGCAACGCCTACTTCGACTCCAAGACCCGCGAGCCGGTCTACGGCGTGAAGGAGGTCCGGGAAATCTGCAAGCAATTGGACGCAGCCTCTTCCAAGCCGTGGGTGATCCTCAGCGGCGGCGTGGACATTGACGAGTTTCTCTTCAATCTCCAGTTCGGGGTGGATGCAGGCGCCAGCGGATTCCTCTGCGGGCGGGCCATGTGGCAACAGTCGTTGAGGTTCTATCCGGACACCGATGCCATGGTCAAGTTCCTCGAGACGGATGGCGTGTACAACTTCACGCGGATCAAGGCCATCGCCGCCAACGCGACGCCGTGGACCGAGCGATGGAATGGCGGGTCTCCGACTCTGGACCAGAAGGGCCTGGAGTGGCAGAAGGAGTACCGCGGCTCCTAGGGAGGGACCATGCGTATAGGGGTGCTTACCAGCGGGGGAGACGTCCCGGGTCTCAACGCGGCTGTCCGTGCGGTGGCTCGAAAGGCGCTGGCGGAAGGCGTGGAGGTGCTGGGGTTTCGGAACGGCTGGTTGGGCCTGCTGGAAAACGACTACCTTGAGGTTACGCTCAGGACCCTTTCCGGCATCCTTCCCCAGGGCGGGACGATCCTGGGGACGTCGCGGACCAACCCAACCGACCCGCCCGGCACGGTGGAGCGGGTCATGGAGACCGCTGAGGCGCTTCAGTTGGATGCGATGGTCGTCCTGGGCGGGGACGGGTCGCTCCGCGGGGCGTTGGAGGTCTGCGAGCGAGGTTTGCCCATCGTCGGCATTCCCAAAACCATTGATAACGATGTGCCGGGCACGGATTACTGCATTGGGTTCGACTCCGGCCTCAACGCAGTGATGGATGCCTTGGACAAGCTACACCCAACGACGGCGGCGCATCACCGGGTGATGGTAGTGGAGGTGATGGGGAACCGCAGCGGTTGGCTGGCTGTGCTTGGAGGCCTTGCCGGCGGCGCCGACATCATTGTGTCGCCGGAGATTCCACTTTCGGTCATCGATGTGAGGGACCGGGTGTTGGCCCGGGTGGAGCGGGGGAGCAAGTTCAGCATCATCGCTGTGGCGGAGGGGTCCCGGATCGAGGGAATCGATCTGGACTTCGGAACGAGAGGGAGTAGAGGCACAAGCATCGGACACGCCCTTGCGGGCGCGCTCTCCGACTACATCTCCGCCAATACGAGGGTCACGGTGCTGGGCTACGTGCAGCGCGGCGGCGCCCCCACGGCGTTCGACCGGGTGATGGCGTCGCGCATGGGTGCCAAGGCGGTGCAGTTCATTCTGGAGGGCCAGACGGGCGTGATGGTGGCCCTGGTGAACGGGGATGTTGTTGCCGTGCCTCTGAGCGAGCTGCGCCAGCCGCCGCGGACGGTGGACCCGGAGACCTGCGCCCTTGCGCAGTTGTTTTCGTAGGTCTGGGCGTACTCTTCGCGAGGAGTTCGTTTTCTCGCCCGTTACCGTTTCTCTGATGCCAGCATGGGCCCCCGAGCCATCGTACGACCGAGAGGCCTCCCTTCAGGCCCCTTTTCTTGACCCTCCCCGCCGCCCCAACCTATAATGGCGCTGCCGTCGGATTTCGTAGCTAGGTTGGCCTATGTCCGCTTCCGAAGACACCCAGATCGTTACGCCCTCCCTCGATGAGCTTCAGGCCTCGGCGCTTGCGGCGTTGCGGGGCTGCGCCACAGAAGAGGCGCTGGAGCAGTGGCGGATCGCGCACCTGGGCCGCAGCGGCAAGCTGACCCAAGTGCTCCGCGGGGTGGGGTCGCTGCCCGCGGATGAGCGGAGAGCAGCCGGTGCCGCAGCCAACCAACTCAAGGGCCTGCTTGAGCAGAGCCTTGATGACCGTCAGGAAGCGCTGCGCACCCAGCGCCAGACGGGGATCGCGGAGTCCGAGCGCATTGACGTGACCCTCCCGGGGCGCCCCGTCGCGATGGGACGTTACCACCCTTCGACGCAGATCGTCCGGGAGATTTGCGACGCCTTTGCGAGCATGGGGTTCCAGATTGTGGAGGGGCCCGAGGTGGAGTGGGACCGCTATAACTTCGAGCTGTTGAATATCCCGCAGGACCACCCGGCCAGGGATATGTGGGACACGCTGTGGATAGACTATGCCGACGCCGAGGGTCGGCGTCCCATGCTGATGCGAACCCACACGTCGCCCATGCAGGCGAGGGTCATGGAGAGCCAGGACCCTCCGGTGCGGGTGATCGTGCCCGGTAAGTGCTACCGATACGAGGCCACGGACGCCACCCATGAGTCGCAGTTCTACCAGATCGAGGGGTTGGCCGTGGACGAGGGCATCACCTTCGCTCACCTGAAAGGAACCCTCTACGAGTTTGCCCGCCGCATCTTCGGGCAGGAGCGCCGCGTGCGGTTCCGCTGCGATTATTTCCCCTTCGTGGAGCCGGGTGTGGACATGTCCATCGACTGCTTCAACTGCCGGGGCGAGGGGCGGCTGAAGGGCGGCGCGGGTTGCCGTATCTGCAGGGAGACAGGCTGGATCGAGATCATGGGCGCCGGGATGGTGCATCCCAAGGTGCTGGCTGGCGTTGGCTACGACCCCGAGGTGCACACCGGCTTCGCCTTCGGCCTGGGGCCGGAGCGTATCGCCATGCTCAAGTACGGCATAGACGACATCAGGTTGTTCTACGGCAACGACATCCGATTTTTGCGGCAGTTCTAGACATACCAAAAGGAGGCGCCGTGACTGCATCGCTGGTTGAACGCATCGACGCGCGAATCGAGAGGAAGAGCCTGTTGGGCCACAGCTTCTACCAGGCCTGGCAAGCGGGCCGGTTGACGCCGGAGGACCTGCGGGTGTACGCCGCACAATACCACCACTTCGAAGTCAACTTCCCCACCATCCTCAGCGCCATCCACAGCCGCTGCGACGACCCTTCGGTCCGGCAGGCCATCCTCTCCAACCTCTGGGACGAGGAGCACGGCAGCCGCAACCACCCGGCCATCTGGATGCAGTTCGCTGAGGCGTTGGGCCTGACCGCCGAAAATGTCCGCGCTGCCGACCTGCTGCCGGAGACGGCGGCGCTCGTGGATACGCTTCGGGACATCGCTGAGCGCGGGACTTACCAGGACGGGCTTGCCGCTATTTATGCCTATGAGCGCCAACTCCCCGCCGTCGCCGAGACGAAGGAGCGGGGTCTGAAGGAGTTCTACGGCCTGGACAGCCGGGAGGCCACGGAGTTCTTCACCCTTCACCGGGAGATCGACCTCGTTCACGCCGTCGCTGAAGCGGACGCTCTTGCAGCCACGGCCGCGGACGAGGCGGCTATCGAGGAGGCCGCCCAGCGAGCGCTGGACGCCTGGTGGGGTTTCCTGGACGGAGTGGAGCGGGTGCGCTGCGCCGCCAACTAACGCCCCTCGAAAAGACGAGGAGAGGCCCCAGCCGCCATAGGCGGCTGGGGCCTCTTTGCGCTTCACCGCGCCGAGTTTCCCCCCATGAGGAAACCTGCGGCCTCCGGGCCTGGCGCGTGAGCGGCGCGCCAACTCCGGCCCGGACAGCCGGTGTTCGGGTGAGACAAGGGTTGCCCCTGGGCGGGCGCTAGGGGTCTGCGCCCTGGGCTGCGTCGCTACCGCTCTGGCGGAATACGTAGCAGGCGATATAATGGGCGAAATCCACGAAGGCCCTCTCCACCCATGCGCGTCCCCCTTTCCTGGCTGAAAGAGTACGTCCCCATCACGCTGCCGCCTGAAGACTTGGCCCACCGTCTGACGATGGCCGGGCTCGAGGTTGGCGAGGTTGAGCACATTGGCGGGTGGGACCGAGAGCGGGTGCTCGTTGGGCTGGTCACCGCCGTCGAGCCGCACCCCGCCGCCGACCGCCTGCGCCTTGCCACCGTTGACCTGGGCGGCGAGACCTGGACGGTGGTGTGCGGCGCTCCCAACGTTGCCCCTGGACAGAAGATTGCCTTTGCCAAGGAGGGCGCCCGCCTCTACAACGCCCACGCGGGCAGGGTGGAGGACCTGAAGCGAGCCAAGATCCGGGGCGTCGAGTCGGCGGGAATGGTCTGTTCGGAGTTGGAGTTGGGGCTGGGCGACAGCCACGAAGGCATACTCGTGTTGCCCGAGGACTCCCCGGTGGGCGCGCCCTTGGCGGACCTGCTGGGGGATGTCGTCCTAGACATCGAGGTCACGGCCAACCGCCCGGACTGTCTGTCGGTCCTCGGAGTGGCTCGAGAGGTGGCTGCCCTAACCGGACAGAGGGTCGCCGAGCCGGACCTGTCGCACCCCGAATCCGGGGATGCCATCGACGGCCAGGCCAGGGTCGTCATCCAGGATGCGGATCTGTGCCCACGCTACACGGCGAGCCTGGTCAGGGGCGTCAACATTGGCCCCTCGCCGCAGTGGCTCCAGGACCGGCTCATTCTGGTGGGGCAGAGGCCCATCAACAACGTCGTCGACGTGACGAACTACGTCATGCTGGAGTACGGCCAGCCGCTGCACGCCTTCGATTTCAATGCCGTGCGGCAGCAGACCGTCGTCGTCCGGCCTGCCAGAGATGGCGAGACGCTTACGACCATCGACGGCCAGGAGCACAAGCTGTCTTCCCCCATGCTGCTCATTGCCGACCCCGAGCGGGGAGTGGGTCTGGCCGGGGTGATGGGCGGCGCGAACTCGGAGATGACAGAGGCCACCACCGACGTCCTTGTGGAGTCGGCCAATTTCCATCCTACGAACACCCGGCTCACCGCCCGCGGCCTGGGAATCCGCACGGAAGCCTCCCTGCGATTCGAGAAGGGTCTGGGCCCGAAGTTGCCGCCGTTGGCCCTCCGCCGCGCCACGCAGTTGATTCTCGAGCTGGCAGGCGGCAAAGCGGCCAAGGGCATCATTGATGCCTACCCTGGGCGCAAGCAACCCGCGTCTATCACGCTGTCCATGGCTCGAGTGGGCAGAGTGCTGGGCGCCGGCATCGAGCAGGCGCTGGCGGAGGAGACCCTGACGGCCCTGGGTTTCATGGTGAGCAGTGACGGCAGCGGGTCGATTGAGGTAACGCCACCCTACTGGCGCACCGACGTCGCCATCGCCGAGGACGTGGTGGAGGAAGTGGCCCGGATTACCGGGTACGATCGCATACCGGCGACGCCATTGACCGGCTCGCTGGCGGCGCGGCGTCCTCAACCCTGGCGGGACCTGCGCGAGCGGTTGAGGGACCTGCTCGTGGAGGCGGGGATGCAGGAGACCGTCTCCTACACGCTGGTGTCCGGCAATGCCCTGGAAAGGCTTGGGTTCGAGGCACATTTGGCGTTGAGGGTGGCCAACCCCATGAGCCAGGAGCAGGAGTACCTGCGAACCAGTCTCAGAGCCAGCCTTCTGTCCAGCTTGGCCGCCAATCTGCGCCGCTCTCCGGAAGCTGGGCTGCGGCTCTTTGAGATTGGGCGGGTCTATGTGCCGCGGGACGGCGATCTTCCCCACGAAATCGAGAAGGCGGCCGGTGTGCTGGCCGGGCCCCGTTCGACGCTTTCCTGGGGATCGTCCGGCGAGGAGACGCTGGACTTCTTCGACGCCAAGGGGGTCATGGAAGCCGCGTTGGCCCAGCTCTCGGCGGGAGCGGTCTTCCAGCCAGCCACCGCCCCGGCGCTGCATCCCGGCCGCACCGCTGCTGTGCTCGTGAACGGCGAGAAGGTTGGCGTCGTGGGGGAGGTTCACCCGGCGGTGCTGGAGCGATTCGACGCGCCTGTTGAGCGGGCCGCCCTGTTTGAATTAGACATCGAGGCGTTGTTGGCCGCCCTGCCGGAGGGGACGCGGCGCTTCGAATCGATCTCGCGCTTCCCCGACACGCTGCGCGACCTTGCCCTGGTCGTGGACGTCAGCGTGTCTGCGGAGGAGGTCAGGAGGCGCATCGAGGGGCATCCGCTGGTGCGCCGGGCCATCCTCTTTGACGTGTACGAGGGCGACCGTATCGAGGCGGGCAAGCGCTCGCTGGCGTACCGGGTTGTGCTCCGGGCGCCGACCCGCACCCTGAACAGCGAGGAAGTAAATCAGGCGCTGGCCAAGACGCTGCGCATTCTCCGGAACGACCTTGGAGCGACGCTGCGGAGTTGAGAGCCAGGGCCGCACCGAGGCAGAGGCAGCGCCGTCAACGGCCATTTCGCGCTGGTGGGCGGGTCCACGACCCGCCCGATTTGCGTAACGCGCACTAAAAGAGAGACACCGATGAGGCTTCAAGGTAAGACGGCTCTGGTAACGGGAGCGGGTCGCAACGTTGGACGGGCCATTGCCCTGGCATTCGCCGGTGAAGGAGCCAACGTCGTGGTCCACGGATTCAAGGATCGAGCGGCCGCTGAAGAGACCGCGCGCCTGGTGGAGAGCAGGGGCGTCAGCGCCGCCGTCGTGCTCGGCGACGTGGGCGACCAGCAGGACGTTCGGCGGTTTGTGGGGGAGGCCATTGAGGCCCTTGGCCCTGTGGACGTCTTGGCCAATAACGTGGGATTCCGGCCCAAGGAGGATACGCTGTCCATCTCGGCGGAGAGCTGGCGGCGCGTCCTGGCTTCCAATTTGGATGGCCCTTTCTTCGTTGCTCAGGCGGTTCTGCCGGGGATGATTGAGCGGCGCTGGGGGCGGATCATCAACATTTCGGGCGGTGCGGCGTTCAACGGGGTTGTCGGTGAGCCGCACGTGAGCGCTTCCAAGGCGGGGCTGCTGGGTCTAACGCGGTCCCTGGCGCGCGAGTTCGCCAAGGACAACGTGCTGACCAACACCATCGCGCCCGGGCTGATTCACACAGAGGATTCAGACTATCGAACGCCGGGCCGCGACTACGCTCAGATCGCCGCCGCTCAGCCCCTGGGCCGGGTCACCGAGCCGGAGGAGATTGCCGGGCTGTGCGTCTACCTGTGCGACCCGGCCCAGCAGTCGGTCAACGGGCAGACCCTGCACATCAATGGCGGGGGGTTGTTCGGCTGAACCGAGGCTGGGAATCCCGCCTCGGGCGGGACGAGTTCGGGGCACACGGGACCCGGCGGCTGCGCTCAGGTTGACAGGGACGACGGAGGGCGCAACCCACGGGCCGCGGCGCTTGGCGGGAAACAGAGGGGGGCGGTCTGCCGCAGACCGCCCCCCTCTGTTGTCTCAGACTTGGGCGATCTTCAGTTGGTTGACGGTGGGGGTCTCCACGCTGAGCGGGGCCCAGGTTGCTCCGCCGTCGGCGCTGCTGATGATCTCTCCGCCCCGAAGGGCGCCGTAGAGGCGATCGTTGTCTTCCTCATCGAGGTCGAGGGCGCCCATGAACTGCTTTCCCGCGCCGGGTAGGGCGCCTTCAATGGCCTCCCAGGTCTTCCCGGCGTCCTCGGAGCGCACGAGGACGGTCTCAGCGCCGCTTGGCCGTTCCCACTCCGGCGGCTCGCCCAGGGCCAGCGAGGCGAACAGGACGTCGGGGTTCCGGGGATGGCGGACCATCGGGTCAGAGTAGGTGTGCGCGAACTCCATGGCCGTGGGCGTCCAGGATTCGCCGGCGTCCTCGCTGCGATAGAGAGCCCTTCCGGCGACCTTGCCTCCGCGGCTCTGGTAGCCCCCGGTGGCAATGACCATTTCCGTTGTCCTGACGGGATTCATGGCGATGGAGTGAACGTCGGCGTCGAGGCCTTTGTCCAGAAGCCTCCACGTGGCGCCGCCGTCCTGGCTCTTGAGCATGTAGCCCACCTGGAGGGCGACGTACATGGTGTTGGGGTCGTCAGGGTTAATGACGATGTCCCGTAGGTGGGGCTCGATGGCCCTGGTGGGGAAAACGACGGACTCCACTGAGGGGATCGCCCAAATCGAGTCGCAGGTCGTCCAGGTCTCGCCGGCGTTCCTGCTGACGTAGAGGTCTATGGGCTCGTTGCCCACGTAAACGGTGTTGGGATCGTGGGGGTGAAGCTTGAGGCCCCGCACCTTGCCGGGGCCCTTCTTCCCATAGGACGGCTTGTCCCAGGATTGCCCCGCGTCCTCGCTGAGCCACACGCCATTGCCCAGGGTTCCGGCGTAGACGCGGTTGGGCGACGTTGGGTCGACGGCGACCTTCGAAATGGACCACCCCTGAAGTCCGCGGCCCTCCACTGACCACTCCCCGTTTTTGGCCAGGGTCACCATGCCGTTGCTGGTTCCGAGATACATCCTTTTGGACACTGTCATGGCAGCCTCCTCTCCTAGATACTGTCGTTGCGTCTCTGAAATCGGCCCATTTCGCGGGATTGTGCTCCTTTATCGATGCGGTGTAAAGGGTTGGATGGGGCCATGTTTTTCAGCCCGGCGGGGTGGCGCCGGGGCAAGGGCGGCCCGGCCTACTCGGGGATGACGCCCCGCTCCTTGAGCTGCTCTAGCTCCTCCCATTCGTAGGCGCCGACATCCAGAAGGACCTCTTCCGTGTTCTGGCCCAGCTCCGGGGCCGGCCCCTGGACGGTGGTCGGGTTCTGCCGGAAACGGACAGGGCTGTTGACCAGCGGCAACGTGGAGCCGTCGCCACTGGTGGTCTCCGTGAAGAACTCGTTGGCGAGGGCCTGGGGGTCGGAGACGGTCTCGATGACGCGCTGCACGCGCCCGCCGACGAGATCGAAGTCCTTGAAGCGCTGCTCCCACTCGGCGCGCGGCCGGGTGGCTATGACTTCCCCGATGGTGGCAACCAGCGTTTCGGAGTGCTGCTCCCGGTTGGCGTGAGAGTCGAAGCGGGGGTCGTCTGCGAGGTCCGGGCGTTCCAGGGCCTGGCAGAACCGGGGCCAGAACCGGTCGGACTGGAGCATGACCATCTGGAACCACAGATCATCGCTTGTCCGGTAGGTGTTCCAAAGAGGATTGCGGGCGCGCTCGGGATTTGTGTGGGGCACCTCGGCCCCGAAGGACAGCGCCGCCTGCACGTCCATGCCGATGGCCCACACCGCTGAGTGGTAGAGGGAGAAATGGACCTCCTGGCCCTCGCCGGTGCGCTCCCTGTGGAAGAGGGCTGCGCTGAGGCCCGCGGCGATGACCATGGACGTGGAGTTGTCGCCGATGCCGGGCCGGGCGGGGCGAGGAGGGCGGCCGGGCTCGCTGACGCGCTCCATGATGCCGGAGCGCGCCCAGTAGGCGGAGTAATCGTAGCCAGGCAGGTGGCGGTCGGGGCCGTCGTGGCCGTAGCCGGTGAGCAGGCCGTAGACCAGCCGGGGATTCACCCGGCGCAGGGCCGGATAGTCGAGGCGAAACCGCTCCAGCACCTGAAGCTCCAGGTTGGTGAGCAGTACGTCGGCGGAGGCGGCGAGCCGGTGGAGGACCGCCTGTCCCTCTTCGGCGCGCAGGTTCAATGCGACGCTCTTCTTGCCGCGATTGAGGAGTTGCCACCAGCAGTCCCCGCCCACGAACCCCTCGATGGAGTTGAAGCCGCGGATGGCGTCGCCGCCGTCGGGGTTTTCAACCTTGATGACCTCGGTGCCCCAGTCGGCCATGACGGCGCAGGCGCTGGGCGCCGCGACCCAGGTCGCCACCTCCAGAATACGCACCCCATCCAGAATTCCTGCCACGGGCCACCCCCAGCGAAGGCGCGAGTTCGACCATCCTACCCAGCACCCAAGGAGAGCGTCAACGCGCGCGGCTCGCCCCCGGAGGGGCTTTGTTGTAGAATAATCGGCGGCGACTTCGCCCCAGCCTGAACAGCGATTCACTCGAGGAGGAGCTACCGTGGTGACTCATACGCGACCACCGGAAGACGATACAGCGCCGATTAACGCGCCGGTTATGGACTACGTCATCGCCTACGACGACTGGATTGAGAAGCAGGGTGTGCCAGTCGTTCGCGGGTTCTACATCGAGGACATGAAGGAAGTGGAAGTGGGGCCCTGGGCTCGCCGGGGCTGCAACGGCGCCATCGTCATCCTGGAGGGGACCGGCGGCGTGAACGACACCCACGTCATCGAAATCCCGCCCGGCGGCTCCGTGAACCCGGAGAAGCACATGTACGAGGAAATGCTCTACGTGCTGTCCGGCCGCGGCGCGGCGTCGGTGTGGGTCGACGAAAGCAGGAAGCAGACGTTCGAGTGGGGCACCGGGGCGGTGTTCTCCATTCCGCTGAACGCCTGGTCGGAGTTCCACAACGGCAGCGGAACGGAGCCGGCCCGGCTCATGTCGGTGACGAACCTTCCCACCGTCATGAACATGTTCCACAACGAAGATTTCGTGTACAGCAACCCCTTCAACTTCGCCGACCGCTTTTCGGGCGAGGACGACTACTTCAGCGGCGGCGGCAGGATGTTCAAGAGCCGCATTTGGGAGACCAACTTCGTTGCCGACGCCCGCAGCACCAAGCTCTACTCCTGGAAGGAGCGGGGCGCGGGCGGTTCGAACATCTTCTTCGAGTTGGCGCAGAACAGCATGGGCGCCCACATATCGCAGTTCCCGGTGAGCACGTACAAGAAGGGGCACCGTCACGGCCCCGGCGCCCACGTCATCATCGTGGACGGCGATGGATATTCGCTCCTCTGGCGCGAGGGTGACGATGAGCGGCTCCGCTGCAACTGGAAGCCCGGCAGCGTGATTGTGCCGCCGGAGCATTGGTTCCACGAGCACTTCAACCCCGGCACGCGTCCCGCCCGCTACCTGGCCCTGCGGTTCACGGGCCGCCGGTTCATTCAGCCGGGCGCCTACAGCGGTGCCGAGGGCGCCGACGTCAGCGTCAAGCAGGGTGGCTGGCAGATCGAGTACGAAGACGAGGACCCGGCCATCCACGGCGAGTTCGAGGCCGAGTTGGCCCGGAACGGCGCCGTATGCCGTATGCAGGGCATGATTCCCACGTGCACCGGCGAAACCTTGGGTGGGTGAGGCCCGGCCTAGCCCCGTCCCTGAGTCCGCGAAGCTGAGGAGCCCCGCCCCAAGAACGGCGGGGCTCCTGCTTTGTTGACGCATGCAGGGGGCTATGCTAGGGTGCTTCCCGTAGAACTCTTCGGACTTTAAAACACTTCAGTACCATTCTAGGTGGCCCACACGGGCAGAATAGGGAAGTGGGTGAAAATCCCACGCGGCCGCGCCACTGTGAGCGGGTAGCCGCCGGCACAAACGCCACTGACCATCAGGTCGGGAAGGCGCCGGTCAGGCGATGATCCGCAAGCCAGGAGACCTGCCTAGAACTTTGCCGGGTGCTGCTCCTCGCGTTGGGGGGCGCCTGGAGATTGGGTTTCGGTAGGTCGGCTGCCTCCCTCCCTCTCTCGTGGCGCGCCTCCCCGCGTTGAGCTTGGCTCCCGGGGAGGTTTTTTGTGTCCCGCGCGAAGGAGGATTCATGAGTATGGTGAGGCGTTTCGTTCTGCTGGCACTCGTTTTGATTGGGGTTGTGGTGGCTGCTTGCAGCGCCGACTCGACCCCCGTTCCCACGACGGCATGGACCGCGACGCCGTCGACCACGGCGACCACGGTTCCAACTGCGATGGCCTCCCCGGTCCCGACCGCCGCGGCCTCTCTGGTCCCGAGCGCCGCGCCGACGAGGGCGCCCAGCGTTGCGCCAACGCTGGCGCCGCCGCGGCCCGCACAGGCAACAGCGACCCCATCACCAACAGCGACCCCATCACCAACGGCGACCCCCCCACCAACCAGACGGCCCGACCCCACTGTCAGCTTGTTCCCCCTGGAAATCAAGGATGGAACGGGCGAGACCATCATCTTCGATGCGCCGCCGCAGCGTATCGTGTCCTTCTCCGCGGCCAACACTGAAATCATGTTTGCTCTGGGTCTCGGCGATAGGGTCGTGGGGCGCGACGCTTACTCTGACTACCCGGTGGAAGCGCTGGACGTCCCCTCGGTGGGAGACTCTTTCGCCCTTAACCTCGAGCTGATCGTGTCCCTGGAGCCGGATCTGGTTTTCATCAGCTTCGAGGGGCCCAAGGAAAAACTGAGAGAGGCCGGCCTGCGGCCCCTGTTCATTCCACCCTCGGTCACGCTGGAGGGCGTCCTCCAGTACATCAGGGTAATGGGGCAAATCATGGGCCGCCCCGGGGAGGCCGCGTCCCTGGCGGCCCAGATCGAGCAGGAGATACAGGACGTCGAGGATCTGCTCAGGGACGTTGGTCCAGGACCCCGCGTGTACTATGAACTCGACCCCGGCCTCTGGACGGCCGGCCCGGCGACCTTCATCGGCGACATGATTTCCATCGCAAAGGCTCAGAACGTGGCTGCCGCCGCCGGGGGGTCATACCCACAGCTCTCCAACGAATACCTGGTGGCGCAGGACCCCGAGGTCATTCTCCTAGCGGACTCGAGCGAGCTGGGCGGCCACGGGGACGAGACTCCGGAGTCGGTGGCCGCCCGGCCTGGATGGAGCAACATCACGGCGGTCAGGGAGGGCAACATCCGTCCCGTAAACCCGTCGCTCCTCTCGCGGCCGGGGCCTCGGATAGGACAAGGGCTGCGGCATCTGGCCGAGTTGATCCACCCGGAGCGGTTCCCCTAGAGGCCCATGAAGGTCAAACCCGCCTTCAAACCTGTGCCTGAGCCGCTGGCCGGGACCGCAATCCCGACGGCGCTGCCCGCGCCGCGGTTTCCGTGGCCTCGCCTGCTCATTGGCCTAGCGGTCGTGATGGCCCTTGCGATGGTCGCCGCGTCGCTGGGATCGGTCTCGATACCGCTGGGAGACGCCGTGCGCATCGCTCTGGACCGGCTGCCGGGTGTCGACTTCACAGCCACCTGGCCGCAGACCTGGGACACCATTCTCTGGCAACTGAGGTTTCCCCGGGTGATCCTGGCCGTCCTAGTGGGGGCGAGCCTGGGTTTGGCGGGGGCCACCTACCAGGGTGTGTTCCGCAACCCGCTGGCGGATCCCTACCTCATCGGCGTCGCGGCAGGGGCGGGCCTGGGGGCAACGATCGTCATCGTGTCCCCGATACCGACCTTCGTAGGGGGCATTAGTCTTGTGCCCTTGGCCGCCTTCGCCGGTGGGCTGATAACGATGATCGTGGCCTACACGGCAGCCCACCTCGATGGCGCTACGCCGGTAACGGTCCTCATCCTGGCTGGTGTGGCGGTGTCCTCCCTGGCATCGGCCCTGACAACCTTTCTTATGATCGTCATAAGCCCGGATGTGAGGCCGGTGCTATGGTGGCTGCTGGGGACGTTCAATGGCGCAACGTGGCGGCAGATCCTGATTCTCCTTCCCTACTTTGCACTGGCGGCGGTCGTGATCCTGCCCCACGCCCGCTTGTTGAATGTGCTCCAGCTTGACCGCAACCAGGCGACTCAGTTGGGCATCAACGTTGAGCGTACGAACCTGGTCCTCCTGGTTGCTGCCTCGCTGGCGACGGCTGCGGCGGTGTCGTTCAGCGGGCTTATCCTGTTCGTGGGGCTGATCGCTCCCCACGTGGCGAGGCTCATCTGGGGACCGAACCACCGGGCGCTGCTGCCCATGGCCATGCTGGTGGGAGCCGGCTTTCTGGTGCTGGCCGATCTTGGCTCGCGCATGGTGTTGCAGCCGCAGGAGGTTCCCATCGGCGTTATCACGTCACTGGTCGGCGCTCCCTTCTTCGTCTATCTGCTGCGACGGGCGCGGCAGTGGAGGGTTTGAGATGGGCGCGGCGCGGAACGGCAATGGCCGGGTGCCCATGCTGGCGGTGGAGGGTCTCCGCTTTGCCTACAAGAACGCGCCTGTCCTAGCCGGAGTCGACCTGACCGTCGGCCCTGGGGAGACGGTTGGGGTCGTGGGTCCGAACGGCGCCGGCAAATCGACGCTGATCAGCTTGGTCAGCGGCGCTCTTTCGACCGAACAGGGACGCATCGCGATGGACGGCCGCGACGCCAGGCGGATGTCGCCGCGGGAGCGGGCCGGCATGGTTGCCGTCGTGCCGCAGAGCCCCGTGTTCCCCGGGAACTTCACGGCCCTGGACCTGGTGCTCATGGGCCGGACGCCGCACATGCGGCTGCTCCAGTGGGAGAGCGAGTCCGATGTGCGCCTGGCTCAACGGGCCATGGAGGAGACCGGCTGCCTGCCGCTGGCCGGTCGCAGAGTGGACAGCCTGTCGGGGGGCGAGCGGCAGCGGCTCCTGGTGGCCCGCGCCCTGGTTCAGGAGGTGCCGTTGCTACTGTTGGACGAGCCGACGGCCAATCTGGACCTGGCCCATCAGACGGGGATACTGGACTTGGCGTGTGAGGCGCAGACGGGCAGGGGCGGCTCTGTGCTCATGGCCATCCACGATCTGTCGCTGGCGGCCCAGTACTGCGACCGCATTGCCTTCCTGCACCAGGGCCGGATCTTCGCCGAGGGAACGCCCGCCGAGGTGATCACCGAGGATACGGTCCGCTTGGTCTACGGCGCCGATGTCTCGGTGATTACGCATCCCGTCGCGGGGACGCCGGTCGTTTTGCCTGTGGCAAGGGGCGTGAATGGCCGAACGGCGTCCGGTCAGGGCGGGGGCAAGCAATTGGCGCCCACGCGCAATGGCCGCGAGCCGGCGCAGGTTGAAGCGCGAGGAGCGCCCCCCGTACAGTGAATGAACGACTGTAGCAGTATAGGGAAGGGCCTTCGCGGAGGGCGTTAATGCAAGAAGGACTTGAGGTTGATGGCTTGGTGGACAACGCGCGAACGTTCACGTTCGAGGCCATGGCTGAGCTGCCGGGCCAGATCGAGGACGTGTCGGCGGTGGCCGGGGGCAGGCAGGGTGGCGCCGTGACGCTCGCCGACCTGATTGGAGCATCGCAACCGCGCGAGGATGGCAAGTACATAACGCTGCATGCCGACGACTACACCGCCAGCGTGCCTCTTTCGGCGGTGGCCGGCCATGCCCTGCTGGTCTACCGGCTCAACGACGCGCCGCTGCCCGCCGCGCAGGGCGGCCCCGTCCGCTTTCTGATCCCTGACGTGTCGGCGTGCGGCACTGACGAAGTGGACCAGTGCGCCAGCGTCAAGCATCTCCGGCGGATCACCGTCACGTCCGAGAGGGGGCAAGACTCCCGCCCCGAGAGCCGCGTGCAGCACGTGGAGATGCATACCAAGGAGAGGTAGCGCCGCCCGGTTACTGGACTGCGGAGGTGCCCGCGCCTTCGCGTGAGCCGAGGGATCGCCGCAGGGCGGCGCGTAGGTAGCTACCATTGGGCGCCGCCTGCAGGGGCGGAAGTCTGGCGCAGAGGACGAAACCCATGAAACGAGTGTGGGTGTTGCAACACGCCCAGGTGGAAACGCTGGGCATCATTGCCGAGGCCCTCGACTCCGTCGGGGCGACGCCGGAGTATGTTCCAACCTTCGACGGTGCCCCGGTCCCGCTAGACATGAGCGAGGCGGCGGGCGTCATCGCCATGGGCGGCCCGATGGGCGTCTATGAGCAGGAGACCTACCCGTTCCTCACCGGCGAGATGCGTCTCTTGCGGCAGGCCGTGGAGGCGGGCAAGCCGGCGTTGGGCGTCTGCTTGGGCAGCCAACTCCTCGCAGGAGCGCTCGGGGCGCCGGTGAGCAGGGGGCGGACGGAAATTGGGTGGTTCCCCGTCAGGTTGACAGGCGATGCCGGTTCCGACCCTCTCTGGCGGGACGCGCCCTCGCCTTTCACCGGCCTTCTGTGGCACGGCGATGTCTTTGCGCTGCCGGAGGGGGCTGTATCGCTGGCGGCGACGGATTTGGTGGCGCCTCAGGCGTTTCGCTACGGCTCCAGCGCCTACGGCTTCCTCTTCCATATGGAATACACGGAGGACATGATCCGAGGCATGGTGGAGTCCTTCCCGGAGGAGCTGGAATCAGCCGGCGTCAGCGGAGAGACGTTCCTGACTGAGATTGGCCTCCATCTAGAGAAGCTGAACGCGTTGGGTGGAACCGTGTTCAGGCGGTGGGCGCGTCTGTTGGCCTAGGGCCTCTTCACGCTAGTACACCGAACTGCGTTGTCAATGTAGGATCGTAAACGACAAATGCGCCTACACCGTCAAGGACGGGGCTGTCGTCTCGCTGAGCGGGGTGCAGGGGGCGCAGCCCCCGCTGGGGGTACAGGGGGAGTCCCCCTGTTCCGGAAAACGTCGGAGGGCGGAGCGGGCGGGATAGCGGCGCAGGCCAAGACAGAACCTACGTCCAGGAAGGGCCCAGGGAACCCAAGGTTCCCGCCGGTCTATGGCGCCAACCCGTTTTCATCAACTTTATGTGGCCTGACAATGCCGCCGTCCTTTCGGCCAAGGCCGGTAATCCAGCCCGCTAGTGTGAACAGGCCCTAGGCCAGCCACCCTCTCCGCTGAGAAGACGAGTCTCGTTGCCGGGCTGACGCGGGGCGGCGGGGGAACCGAAGGCCTCACCTAATGTTGTTCGTCTGGGGGCAGAGGACTATACTCCGGCCACCGCTGGGGAGGTGGAGTGATGCCCACGATTGACGCCGATGCCCACGTCGTTGAGAACGAACACACCTGGGACTATATGGACCCCTCGGACGGCCATCTTCGGCCCTACGTGGTGGTGCCCGAAACGCCCGGGCGCGGCAGTGGGAGATTCTGGCTCATCGACGGCAAGGTGCGCGGACTGCGCCAGGTGATCAACGACGACAAGATGACCGAACTCAAGAAGAACACGGGAAGGAACGTGGAAACGTCGAAGGCCACCCGGCAGATGGAAAACGTAGGGGCCCGCATCCAGCACATGGACGAGTTGGGCATAGACATCCAGGTGCTACAGCCGACCATCTTTCTGGAACAGGTGGCCGACCGGGTGGAGGTTGAAGTGGCCCTGTGCAGGGCCTACAACCGCTGGCTCGCCGACATCTGGTCGCAGGGGAAGGGCCGCCTGCGCTGGGTGGCCGTGGTCCCCCTGCTGGCGATGGACGAGGCGCTGAGGGAGCTGCGGACTGCAGTCGGGAACGGGGCCTGCGGCGTCCTGATGCGGAGCCTGGAGGCCGAGAAGACGCTGCTGGATCCCTACTTCTTCCCGCTCTATGAAGAGGTCAGCCGGCTCGATATACCGGTAGTGGTGCACGTGGGCAACAACTCCGCAAGCATGGTTGACTTCTATCGCCGGGATCTGGGGCTGTCCCGCTCGGGGTTCGTGGTCTTTCGCCTTCAGACCGTGGGGGCCTTCCATTCGCTGATCATCAGCGAGCTGCCCAAGCAGTTTCCCCGCCTGCGATTCGCCTTCCTGGAGGCAGGCGCCCAATGGATTCCGTTCGCTATCCATGACCTGCGTAGGCGTATGCTCGGGCGGCTGGGAACGCAGTTGAGCAACGACATCGTCAAGGAGAGCCGGATCTGGGTCGCCTGCGAGACCAACGACGACCTGCCCTATGTGCTCAAATACTCCGGGGAGGACACGCTCGTCATCGGCACCGACTATGGCCACGCCGACCAGTCCACGGAGATCGAGGCGCTGCGGACCCTCAGGGAGCAGGAGGCAATTCCCCCTGCCGTCGTCGACAAGATCCTCGACGACAACCCGAGGGCCCTGTACAACCTCTAAGTGGGCCGCGTGAGCTTGAGACGGCGGGTAACCTGAGCGAAGGAAAGAGGCTGGGCTGCTAGGGATGCTCTGAACAAGCCGCCAGAGAGCCGCCGCGCCCCAAGCGCAGCCCGCACTCGGGGGAAGGTTAGGAAGCGTCTTATCCCCTCCCCCTGGTGAGGAAGCTCCCCATCTCTCCCCCAAGCAGGGTACAAGGGGCGCCGCCCCCGCCGGGGGTACAGCGAGTCCCCCTGTGCCCATAATCGTTGGAGGGTAGGCTAGGTGGGACAGCGGACTCCGCCACCATAAGCTCCTCCCGTCCCTGCCCCCATATTCGGGGGCGCCTCTGTCCCTGCCCTCGTACTCGGGGGAAGGTTAGGAAGGGGGTCCTCCCACCCCATTGCAAAATAAGAACTATTGTGCTATCATATCCCCATGAAGTGGGCCCCTGGCCCGCTTCTCTTCCTTGGAGCCTGCCGCATAACGTATGTACTGGGGGCTAACCATAGAGAATCCCCCTGTGGCAGGAGCGTCTGGGGAACATCCCCCAGGCCCACAACCCCCCGAGGAAGGCTGGGACCAGAGCGACTGCCGTTGTGAGGCAAGCTCCTTTGAGCCATCCGGCTCCATAATGACTAATGACTCGTAACGGCTAGGCAATGGTTCGTAACGACTCCGTAGCGACTCCGTAGCGACTCGTAATGGCTTTGTAACGGCCTGTAATGCCTTTGTAATGGCTCCACGACTACGGGGCGAGGGGGGAGAAGAAAAAGTAGTAACACATACAATCAAAGGAAGAGGCTGAGCGCTGAGGAACCGTACCGACGCCTGCGATTGCGGATCGCTGCCGGCGTTCCCACGACTTCTCCCACTGGCGCTCCTTGTCATACCTGGAAACCCCCTGCAGGACGTCGATGTCGACGTCGACCTGGTGGCCATCGAGGAGCTGAGGATCGTGACGGCGATCCCCCCTTCGACGGCATCGAGGGCGGCCACCGCATCTGCCCGCTTGTCCAGGACCTCGTCGCAGCCGGCGCAGATCGAAATCAGTATTGCGCCCCACGACCTCATCCACACTGCCGGCCGGCCACACCCCCCGCAGTTCCTCGAGGCCATACGCCTCTTCCTCTGGGTTTCGGTTGTGTTCGGAATGGTCGGAGCCCCTCGATAAGCAAGGTGTCACCCCATGTTACCGGCCAGCTCCCCCGTGGTCGATGTGGGGGGTAAGTCGCTCTAACTCCGATTCCCTCTTATATAATATGCGGGACTTAAGAGGAGCAACATCATCAACCACCAATCATCAACCAACACCCCCGACGACCGTGGCGCGGCCGCGCTCAGCGCGTTCGCACCACGACGCCGGGCAACTCTTGTTCGGCATGCTCGGCGCCCCTCGACAAGCAAGGTGTCACCACATGATGCCGGCCCGCGCCGCCGTGGTAGAGATGGGGGAGTAGGTCGCTCTAACTTCGATTCCCTCTTATATAATATGCGGGACTTAAGAGGAGCAATCATCATCACCACCACCACACCACATTGCCCCACGCCGGCATTGTCCAGGCCGCAGGTCCCTACTCGCTGGGATCTCGGTTCTCCCTGGCCAGCGCACGGCGCGCGCGCTGCCGCCGATTGAGCGCGTCGTAGTATCCGCGCTTGGCGCCGCCGATCGCCGCCTCCGCCTCTGTGAGCTCGCGCTGCAGGTCTGAGGCGGGCGGCAAATCGGCAACCGTTGCCGATTTGCCCTTCAGCGTGGAGTTGATCCCGCCCCTAGCAGGCTGCGGAAAAACTCTGCTGTCTACCCAGGGCCGAAAACTGTCCGACGATAAACGCCGTCCTATCGCGTGTTCTGAACGAATTATTCGAATTGGCCTATCACATGCCGAATGCCGCCGAGACAGTTGAGGCTCCATACACTGCGGCTGAGCGCCTTACCTTTCTTCCGCAGCCTGCTAGCCACGACGTCCTCCGCGGTGATGTCCAGGGCGGCGAGGCGCATCCACGTGGACGCCGTCCGCGGAGACAGCTTCACCCGGACCAGCCAATCTCCCCATTCACCATGCGGCAAGCGGCCCTTTGCTTCGGTCAACAAGCTGCCGGCGTCCAGGGCTGCGCTCACGGCCTCTAGCCGCCCTATCCGGAAGCGGCTCACCGCGTCCAGTGTCGATAGCAGCAGGTCCTCGATGCTCCGGTTCGTGTCACTCATCACGCTTCTCCCTGGGTCTCCCTGGGATCCTCTGGCATGGAAGTCCTGAACGCCCTAGCCCAGGGCGTCGGCGATGTGGGTTGCCCCCCCCATTTCCTCGTTGACCGGGTTGCCCCTAGCGTCCTTCCGTACCCGCGTGATGCGGGGCTTGTATGACGTGGCCAGCGCCGTGTCGGCCGTTGGCCGCATCGCCTTCTCCCAGGCCCAGTAATCGGCGAGCTCCTCGTCGCAGACGTGGCCAGGATGGTCCGGCCGATGCCCTGCGTCGGCATCGGCAAGGCAGTCCGCGCCGATGAGGCCCACGGTCCGGAGGAACTCGATGAGCTGAACTGTTTCCTTCGCTGTCGTCATGTCGTCATCCTCCTGCAGCTCGTTGACGTTGTAGGGGAACCAGACCGTTTCGGAAGAAACGCGGGGGCCCTCGCCAACTCCTCAGATCCGTCAACGGCGTCAAAAACGGTTCGTGTCAGTCATTCCTCGTCCTCGTCCGGCAAGTCCAGGCCGGCCAGCCATTCTGGGTAGTCACCGTCTTCGATCATGGCCTTGACGGTGGCAACAAAGCCCTGTGCCAAAAGCTGTGCGTGGTGGAAACTCATATACGGCTGATCATCGTCCTCGGAGACAGAGCGCACAGCGCCGTCAATCAAGAACATGGACAACGCGCCCAAGCGAGACCGGGCGGAGTAGTTCACGAGGTCCTCGCTGTCCCCAATACCTGCCGCCAGCAACGCTACGCTAGCGTTCATCTCCCCGCGAGCTAGGTGCTCACGGCTCACTTCGTTCCTCTTTGGTATCTTCATCTGGCCTCCTTATTCCGAGTCTCCTTCCGCCTCTCCCACTGGCGCTTAGCTCGCCTCCGTCCCTTCTCTAGACGATTGTCCCGTGTGCAAGCTGGCTTACACGTCACAGCCCGCGGCTGCAACTGTAGCCGCTCCTCACTGATAGGCAAGTTACACACTTCGCAGTCTTTCATGCCCTCTCCTCAATTCCGTGGAGGCTGTGGAGTCCCCACGTCTAAGCGCCCAGCGCAATCGAGCGATCCGAACGCGGCCTCAATGCGGCGCATGGTGTCGGGATCCTCCGAATCCCCCGATGGGTAGTCGTGCCAGCACGCGCCAGCATTTGAGAACCAAATTGCGAACCTGTTTGACCCATAACCCCTAAGCTCCAAGACCTCCAACCGAGGCAACTCGGTTGACCACTCTCGGTCCAGCACCGAGGTCAAGGAGTAGCCTTGGATATCTAGATAGCGTAGCCCGCCCAAGTGCTTGAAGAACTCTGCGGGCATGTCACTCCCCTCTGCCCCTCTTACCTCCAAGCCCCTCAGATTCACCATGCCGGCGAAATCGTCAGGCCGTAGGCGGCTGTGTTCTGCCTCGCCGATACTGAGGCCGTCAAGCCGGTATAGCTCTTCAGCCGTGACGTATCGGCAGAGAGGAACGCTGTAGTGGTCAAGTAACCTCTCTTGCATCGCGATTGAGCGGTCGCAGATGGTAGTCAACGCGGGAGCGCCTGCGCGGGCGCCCTGCTTGTCGATGTGGGCGACCAACGCCGCTAGTTCCGCCTGTTGTTCCTGCAACTCAACTAAGACCCGCTCCATGTCGGTCAGGCGCTCGTCGTCTGGGGCCGGTGGCGACGTGCAGCCGTACGCGCTCGCCGACGCCAGAAGACCTAACAACACCACTGCCACCCCAACCCTCTTTGCTGCTTGATATGCCCGGAACATTGCCAGCCTCCGCACTAAGTTAGTGGGAGTCTACGCTATGGTGGCGTAGTTGCCACCCCTACTACCCAGGAAATGCAACAGAACCGGCGCGACACCTTCACCAGCCGACAACACCGCGTACATCCTCGAGGAGTTGTGGAGGGTGTCCACGACGTCCTGGAGCTGCGTACAACCCGGGTCCGGAAACGGCCCCGCCGCTGCCCCATTCCGGCGCAGCTCCACGCACGAAACGGAGGCCCTGCACCTCGCAGGGCCTCCGTGCGCCGCAATCAGGTCTTTTTGACGCAGTATGTTGTAGATGAGCCGTTTACAAATGCAGCATGCTGTAGATATGGGGACTTGACAGGGACTTGACTCGCGTTCAAGGTGGGGGGGTAACAACCTAAAAGCGTCCTCGACGCGACGGTGCCCCCGACCGAAAAAGTCAAGGGCGCCGAGGCGGAAGGGACGCCGGCGATGACAGCAGCATGTTTTCGCCGGAAGGACCGAAGATGTTGACCCCATCTACGGCCCGGAGCCACACGATGAAACAAGCATCGCTAGCTCACGGCCACAGTATACAACAGTCCGCAGGGAACCCCGCAAGGCGACATGCCGCGGCGAGCTGCGGACCCTCTGATCTCCACTGTCTGCCCCCCTCCGTGCCTGAGCCGCGTAGCGCCCCGTTAGCGCCTGCCGCGGCGGGCCTTTGCGCGTCTTCAGGGCAGGCGTGAACGGCAACGCGCGGGCCCTGAAGGGAGTACGCGCCGGCGCCCTGCTGGCGGCCAGCCCCACGATCCCCGAAGACGTCCACTTTGTCCGCCTCGTGGGATCGAGGGGCAAGCGCTACAACGTGCCGCTGGCCGGAACGTCATGGACCGTAGACCGGCCCACCGCGGCCCAGGCGGACGCTGACCTGGCCAACGGCTACGGCGTCGGCATCGTCCCTTTCAGCATCGGCTGCGCCTGCCTCGACGTGGACAAGGGCGACGCGGAGGCCCTTATGAGGGCTTACCCGCCGTTGGCCTGGTACGAGACGAGGCCGGCCAGGGACGGCAAGCCGGCTCGCGTGCACCTCTGGTACCGCCACGACGCACCCCTGCGGAATCAGAACTGGTACTCGGCCAAGTACCGCTGCGGCGGCCAGCTCCGCAGCGCCAATGGGTTCGTGCTCCTGCGGGCGATCCCCGAATGGCTCGCGCAGCTCGCATGGGGCGACGGTGGGCCGTTGCCGGCCCACTTGCTGAGCGATCCGACTCACCGTGCGCATCCACGTTTTTCAGCAGCCTGCTAGACCCATGCGACGCTAACACGATGCCGCCGAAGGATCGGACACGCGTCCAACTATGCGTCTGGGGAGCTGGTTACGCCGGCGCCGCGACCGGTCCCTGCGGCTTGACGATGGGCCGCAGAGGGAAGACGACGCACGCAGCCGCCCGCTCCAGGGCCGGGCCGCCACCCTGCCGGCGCCGCCCTCCCGGACGCCCTGAGGTGCGCTAGGCAGGCGGGGTGTCGTCGCGGCGGCCTTGTGGATATCAGGCGTCGCTTGGAGCATGCGAGAACAACGCTGCCGCAAGAAGGGGGGACGAAGGAAACTGCTACCGGAATATGTCGCCGAGTTGGACACTAACCTACGGTGGACTGTCGAAACGCGCCTGCAGATCTTTGATGACGTTGTTTTGGGTTCCCATCCCCAGGTCTCCGGGACCGGGGCACCCAGCATGGAAGAAGCTGGGCAACGCATACGCTCGGCAGTGGAGCGGAAGGATAGGCCGGCGGAGGACGGGGCCATTGTGGACCGCATGAGCGCCGAGATCGGGGCGTTGTGGCAGGACTTTCCCGAACGTCAATTCCTCGCCGGTCTCTACGAGCGGGACGCCCTACGGAGGGCGAAATCCGGCACTCCGGAAAAGAGGCGCCGCCCTACTCATAGCGAGGGCGTCCGGATTGCCACGGCATTGCTGGCGGACATTCCGAAGAAGGCCAAGTTCGACGCCGAGGGGGAGGCCGAAACCGTTGCGGAAGTTCTGGCGGGCCAGGGGCCGTTCTCCAACCTCCTCCCCTCCCGCCTCGTATGGCGAAAATACACCAAGGGCGCTCGGTCCATCCGGGTCTTCTTCGACGCTCTCAACTACATCTATGAGGAGATGCGGAACCGGGGCAGGGCTATTCCAAGCCTGCTCGCTCGTTGGCGACAGAAGGTTGCCGAAGGGCGACGGCGGCGTCCCGCCATGAAACGCATCCCGAACTATCCCCCCGCCAATTGGGCCCTGCTCGCCCGTTACATCCACATACAGTTCACCATCGAGGTCCTGAAAAGGGTTGGCGTGCCGCCCCAGGGAACCCTCGTCTCCGGCTGCCGCATCGTGGCAGAGGCGTTGAAGGCTTCCGGAGAAAAAAGGTGTCCGAAAGACACGTGGAGCGCATCTGGAAAGCGTGCACCTGGAGAACATCCTTCCTGCCCATGATGCAGAAATACCCGCCGGCCATTGCCAAACGCCATGGGCTCTACCACACTCGCTGAGGCGCGAGCCTTGCCCAGGCTACGGTCTCTCCCGTCTTCCTCCCTGGGAACGGCCGCCTCTCGCACTTCGCGTCACCACCACGCTTCCCCCTGGTCATGGGCTGTTGGGAGACGCTCAGGGACTCCCGGCGCAGGCTGGCTGACCCGCGTGTGACGCCCGCTCCAACGCATCGCGAAATGTCCTACTTAATGACCCACTTTTGGTCGGCGGTCCCTACTACCCTCCTCGCAGTACCCCACTGCGAGGAGGAGAAGGCAATGGACGACAGACTACTGAGGCGCAGAGAGGTTGAGGAAATCACGGGACTGAGCCACACGTCGATCTATCAGTTCATGAAGGACGGGAAGTTCCCGCAGCGCGTACAGGTCGGACCCAACGCCGTCCGGTGGAGGGCCAGCGACGTCGCCGCCTGGTTGGACTCTCGGCCGCTGGCCGGGAGCTAGCTTGGCTGATCCCATCGGGTCTAGTTCCTGCCCTCGCGGCCAGGACACGCGATGGGATGCAGTTGTGGCGGCTATCCCTTGAGGTTAGCCGGTCGCGTAGTCCGCCCACAGCTGCATCAGTGCGCGGCGTCGCTCGAAGAGGTCGGACCTGGCATAGGCCTGTTCGGTCGCATTGCCCAGGAGGTGGGCAAGCGCCGCCTCCGAGACCGCCCATGGCGTGTCCGTTTGCTCCAGCGTCCAGTTCTTGAAGCTGCTGCGGAACCCGTGGACGGTCGCTCGCTCCGCCAGGCCGACGGCGCGGAGCACCTTCGTCAGCGTCATGTCGCCCATCGGCGAACCCGGCTTCAGCGGCGACGGGAACACCAGACCCGTTTCCTCACGCAGGGCGGATGCCTCGCGAAGGAGATCGAGCGCTTGTCGGCTCAGGGGCACGCGATGCTCCATGCCGGCTTTCATCCGCTGGGACGGTAGCCGCCATTCCTGGCCCTGCACATCGATCTCGTCCCAGGAGGCGCCCCTAGCCTCGCCGGAACGGGCCGCCGTCAGAACCAGAAACCGGAAGCACAGCTTGGCGGATAGGGAGGCTTGGGACAATGCCACCGCTTCCAGCGCCGCCCCGGACTTCCTGATAGGGCAGCGCTCTGAGGTGTGCTTTCACCTTCGGCATCGGGGGCAACGCGCCGTCGATGGCTTCTCCCGCCGGGTTGGTGTCCATGAAGCCGTGCGCCATTGCCCAGCGAAAGACGGTCCTCATCCGTTGACGCACCCGCCGGGCCGTCTCGGGACGGGTCGTCCATATCGGGGTGAGGACCTGCAGCGCGTCGCCGCGGTCTATCCGGTCCAGGGGTGTGTTGCCCAGCGTCGGCATGGCGTGACGCTCCAGGGACTGCATCCAGCTTGCGACGTGCTTGCCGTTGCGCCAACGGGGTATGTTCGTCTCATGGACGGCGCGGGCGGCTTCCCTGAATGTCGGCGTCGCAGGCGAGTGCTTTTCAGCCAGAGGATCGCGACCCTCCGCAACAACGGCCCGGTTGTCCGCCGCCTTCTCGCGAGCTTGAGCCAGACTGACGGACGGAAAGCCGCCCAGGCCGATGTCGCGGCGGCGTCCGTGGATGGTGATACGCTGTACCCAGGACTTCCGCCCGGCCTTGCTGATGTAGAGGTGCAGGCCTCCGCCATCGGCGTATCGGCCAGGGTCGTTGAGGGCCTTGGCCCGCGTCGCCGATAGTGGCATGGGAACCCCTCCGTGGTGATAGGTTCCCACATATATTACCACACTTGATGCGGGAACTGGGGGGATACACGCGGAGCGATACGGCACCAATCAGCGTCTCACAGCTACAAAACAGGGGGCATATGGGACAGTACAGGACGGCGGCGGAGTAGTGGATGGTTGAAGCCGGGGGAACCCTCCCATCCCTGCACCCGTACTCGGGCATCTCTGTTCCTGCCCTCGTACTCGGGGGAAGGTTAGGAAGGGGGGTCTTCCCCTGGCATGCGCTTGAAGCGCAGTGCGTCTCTCAAGCTGGTTCAGGGATTCCCTGGGTGCTTTCCTCCACCTCAACCAGCACCTGGCCGCGGCTCACCTGCTGGCCCTCCGCAACGAGGACTCGCCTCACGGCGCCGGCCCTTGCGGTCCTGAGCGTGTGCTCCATCTTCATCGATTCCAGGACGAGGACCGGTTGGTCCCGTTCCACGATATCGCCAACCTGTACGACGACCTGCAGGACCTTGCCCGGCGCCGGGGCTGCGACGTCGGCGCTCCCAGGGCCAACTTCGGCCTGCCGCCGCCCCCTCCGCCCCGCCGGGCGGAAGATGAAGACGTCGCCGTCGAGCCAGAGGTGGAGATGCCCACCGACCCATGCGTAGGCAAAGGCGAGAATCTCGCCGTCTTCGAGGCGGCAGAAGCCTGAGGTGCCTTCTCCGAGTGCCGCGTCAAGAGCGATGTCGGCCCCTTCCACATGGACGACGACCCGCCCGCCCGCCTCGGTGACCTCGTAGGTGCACTCCGGGCCCAGGTTGGGATATTGCGGCGCCAAGACCACGCGGCTCACGGCAACCTCCTGGGGCCGGCCTGGCGCCAGGGGCTGGCCTCGTCGCCGGATGATGAGCGTTCCAGACTTGGGGCCGTCGAAGGGCGGGAGGCCGCGATCCAGGCGGCCAGCGCGCCCGCGGCCTCATCCTTCCCGCCGAGCCGCGGAGGTTGAAGCAGAGACGGGTCGTCCAGGAAGGCGGTGCTGTAGGCGCCGCTCTGGAAGCCGGGATGAGCAATCACCCTGCGAAGGAACGGGATGTTGGTCGCCACGCCGAGCACCGGGAATCGGCGCAGGGCGCCCTCCATCCGGGACAGGCTGGCTTCACGGTCAGGCCCCCAGGCAATGAGCTTGGCCAGGAGAGCGTCGTAGTGGATGGGCGCGTCGTAGCCCTCATCCACGCCGCTGTCCAATCGAAGGCCGGGCCCGCTGGGCGGGCGCCACCGCAACAGGCGTCCGGTAGAGGGCAGGAAGCCGTCGTAGGGGTCCTCGGCGTAGATGCGGCATTCGATGGCGTGCCCCGATGGGCGGATGTCCTCTTGGTGAAAGTCCAACGGCTCGCCGGCGGCGATTCGGGCCTGCCAGGAGACCATGTCTATGCCCAGGATTGCTTCGGTGATGGGATGCTCCACCTGCAGGCGGGTGTTGACCTCCAGGAAGTAGAACTCTTCGGTATCGGGATCGAGCAGGAACTCCACCGTGCCCGCGTTCACGTAGCTCGCCGCTCGCGCCAGGGCTACGGCGGCCTCTCCCATCCGCGTCCGTAGCTCCGGCGATACTGCAGGCGATGGCGTTTCCTCGATCAGCTTCTGGTTCCGCCGCTGAATGCTGCACTCGCGCTCCAGCAGATGTACGACGCGTCCGTGCGCGTCGGCTAGGACCTGGATTTCCACGTGGCGCGGGTTGTGGATGCGCCGCTCGAGAAAGACGCGACCGTCGCCGAAGGCGGCCTGGGCTTCGCGTGAGGCGCTTTCTAGGGCTTGCGGTAGCTCGGCGGGCTCGCTGACGAGACGCATGCCCCGGCCGCCCCCGCCCGCGGCTGCCTTGACCAGAACGGGAAATCCCCACTCCCCGGCGAGATTCTGTAGGTCATCGACGACGCCATCGTAGACAGGGCTGCTGGGTGGCGTGGGAACGCCGGACTGGGCGGCGATGTCCTTGGAGCGCACCTTGTCGCCCAACGCCAGCATGCTTTCCGGCGATGGCCCTATGAAAACGAGGCCGGCATCGCGGCAGGCGCTGGCAAAGGACGGACTCTCGGACAGGAATCCGTAGCCGGGATGGATCGCCTCGGCCCCGCTGTCCCGCGCAATCGCAAGGAGTTTGTCGACGTTGAGGTAGGTCTCCTCGGCGGAACTGCCGTGGAGGGGATAGGCCATGTTGGCCATCGCCGCGTGTGGCGATGAAGCATCGGGGTCGGCGTAGACGGCAACGGTGGCGACGCCCATGCCCTGGAGTGTCTGCTGCACCCGGACGGCAATCTCGCCGCGGTTGGCTATGAGGACTTTTGAGAACATTGGCTGTGCTGGCTGGGGTGACGCGGGCCTACTGCCGTCATTTCCTCAGGGCGCGCACCTGTTCCTGAAGGGCTGCGACGAGGCCGTCAGCTTCATGGGTGGACAGGCTGAAGGGTTTGCGCGGGCTGATGGGGTGGATGAGGTAGTTGTACAAAGCCAGCCAGGCGCGGTCCTCCCATTCCTGCGATTGAGCGCGCATGACGGCCTTCAGGTATTTGTTTAGCCAGCGGGATAGGACCTGGGCCCGAACGTCTGGGTCCGAGGCCAAGCCGCCGGACCGGCCCAAAATTTCGTTCCACAGGTGGGATGAGAAGACATCAACAGCCACGGCGTCACATCCGGAACACGCCCCAGCCGGGCTCAGGCAGGGGTGCGTTCAGCGACGCCGATATGCCGAGGGCCAACATCGTGCGGGTGTCGGCGGGGTCAATGATGCCGTCGTCCCAAAGGCGGGCGGCGCTGTAGTAGGGGTTCCCCGACTCCTCGTACTGGTCCAGTGTGGGTTGCTGGAAGGCGCGCTGCTCCGCCGCGGTCATCGTTTGGCCGCGGCGGGCGAGCTGCTGCTGCCTCACGGTGAGGAGCACGTCGGCGGCCTGCTGCCCGCCCATCACGGATATGCGGGCGTTGGGCCACGTCCAGAGGAGCCTGGGTTGGAAGGCGCGGCCCGCCATCCCATAGTTCCCCGCCCCAAAGGAGCTGCCGATGATGACGGTGAACTTGGGCACGGCCGCATTCGTGACGGCCATGACCATCTTTGCGCCGTCCTTGGCAATGCCCCCGGCCTCGTACTGGCTGCCGACCATGAATCCGGTGATGTTCTGGAGGAAGACGAGGGGGACGCGGCGCTGGCTGCACAACTGGATGAAGTGGGCGCCTTTGAGGGCGGTCTCGGAGAAGAGCACGCCGTTGCTGGCAACGATGCCCACGGGGTAGCCCCACACCCGCGCGAACCCGCAGACCAGCGTTTCGCCGTAGTTGGTCTTGAATTCGTGGAAGCGGCTGCCATCCACGATGCGGGCGATGACCTCCCGCACGTCATAGGGGCGCCGGATGTCTGCGGGCACGATGCCGTAGATCTCCCTGGGGTCGTAGCAAGGGGGCTCTGGCGCCTGGACGTCGAAGGGAAGCAGCTTGGGAGTGACGAAGTTCTCTACGATGTCCCTTGTGATGGCAAGGGCGTCCTCATCGTCCTGGGCATAGTGGTCGGCGACGCCCGATACTCGGGTGTGGACGTCCGCCCCGCCCAGGGTCTCGGCGTCCACGTCCTCGCCGGTGGCGGCCCTGACCAGCGGCGGGCCGCCGAGGAAGATGGTTCCCTGTTGCCGAACGATGACGACCTCGTCGCTCATGGCGGGAACGTAGGCGCCGCCGGCCGTGCATGAGCCGAGGACGACGGCAACCTGCGGAATCCCCAGCGCCGACATGCGGGCCTGGTTGTAGAAGATGCGTCCGAAGTGGTCGCGATCGGGGAAGACCTCGGCCTGAAGGGGCAGGAAGGCGCCTCCGGAGTCGACTAGGTAGATGCAGGGGAGACGGTTCTCCAGAGCGATTTCCTGGGCGCGCAGATGCTTTTTGACCGTGATGGGGTAGTAAGCGCCGCCCTTCACAGTGGCGTCGTTGGCGACCACCATGACCTCTCTGCCGCGCACCACGCCAATGCCGGTGACGATGCCCCCTGAGGGGGCCTCCCAGTCGTACATGCCCCAGGCGGCCAGGGGACTGAGCTCCACGAAGGGCGCATCGGGATCGAGAAGCCGGTCGATGCGCTCTCGAGCGAGCATCTTCCCGCGGCTCTTGTGAAGCTCGACGGCCCGCTCACTGCCGCCGCTGCGGGCCTGAGCCAACTCTCTCACAAGCTCGGCGACCAAGGCTTCCATACGCGCCTTGTTTTCCTGAAACTCGGCGCTGTTCAGGTCGATGTTCGTCTCGATGATTTTCATCCGGGCCTCTCCCTGTTACTGTAGCGACGCCTCGGAAGTGGGGCAAGCTGCCGCACGCCGCCACCGCATCTGAGACAGACGATGAGCCTTGGCCCGGTAACGACGTTCCTGGGAGGCGCCGCTAAGACATTCTGCAAGAGCGCCGAGGCCCAGGCACTCCACCTACCATAGTCTGTCCAGCGTGAACTGCTGCTCTCCGCCCGGGAACCGGTCTCGGCGCAGGGCCATGTGGCCTGGGCCCAGCAACGGCATGGGAAGGTCGGCGCCCCGCCTGCCTAGCTCTTCCAACAGGGGGTTCTCCGGCAGGAAGCCGTCGAACGCGGCGCCGGCGAGGCCCTTGGACAGCGCCAAGACGCGGAAGTCTCCCATGCCGTCCCGCCTTACAAGCTCTCGCATCGCGTAGCGGTTCGCCTCCTCCTCGTGCGGCGGAAGGCCAAGCCGCGAGAGCTGGCCGAAGAACGCATCGATGCCAAGGTTCCGCAGAAACTCCCGTTGAGAGACGAAGCCCGCGGTGGCTAGACCCAGGCGTTCTCCCGTCCGGATGAGGTGGCTGAAGTTCACGTGGGTCGTGATGTCCTGCCGCCCCACCCGTTGATAGGGGTCGCTGCCCAGGGTGTGGCGAAAGTAGGTGCGGAGGGCGCCGTTCCGGCGCTCGGGGCTGTAGAGGTCTTCAGCAGTGTGGCCGTAGTCCACCAGCAACACGATGCCCTCTTCCAGGGCGGCCGCTGCTTCCGCCAGGCATTGCTCCGCCGCCAGGCAGACCTCGCCCCGGAAGCCTTCCACCAGTGGGGTCCCCTGTTCCAACAGATAGCGTTCCAGATCGGGCGTGGAGGGATCGCCGAGCTCGTCGCTGAGGACGCCACCCTTCACCGTAACGTAGGTCTCGCGCAGGCGGCCGCGTTCGATCTGAAACCGGTGCACCGGTAGAGCGTCGAGTAATTCGTTGGCAACAAAGGCCCCCGTCACACTCCTGAAGGGGACCCCGGTCGTTTCAACCCATTGGAGAGCGCCCGGATCCGGCTGAGGGGCCGCCTCCCCTGCGACGTAGCGCAACGACCGGGCGAAGGCGGGGTCGAAGCGCGCGGCGAAGGCGGCGGCGTCACGGCCAAGGGTCCCGCTGCCCGCCCCCAACTCAACCACGTCGTATTGGGCCGGGTTTCCCAGCAGGCGCCACACCTGCCTTAGCTGGAGCGACACCAGCGCTCCAAAGGCTGGGTGGGCCAGTGGGGCCGTGAAGTAGTCGCCCCCGGGGCCCGTTGGGTTGCCGGCGCGGAAGTAGCCGACCTTCGGCCCCAGTTGGGCAAGCTCCATGAAGCGGGCGAACGTTATGCGCCCGTCCCTGACTATTGCCTGGCGGACGAGTTCCCCGGCGTCTGGATGAGGCTGATTGTCCGAGCGGATGGTCATGCTTGTGAAGGGGCCTGGGCAACGATAATCTGGTCAATGACGCGGCGGATGGAGACGAGAATCGCAGTTGCGGACCGAAAGGATGGCCCAAGACGTATTCTGACGGCCTTCCGCCTTTACACTGCTATAGTTGCTGGGCTATAATACACTGGCTGATTGTGAAGTTTGTGGCAATCGGCAATGCTCGTTGCTCCGCTTCGCCGGCGCCGCCCCCATAGCTGCGGCTGATCTCTGGTGGCGTTGTCCCATAGCGGAAACGGCACCGGCGGGGACCCTGATTGAAACGCTGATACGGGAACGCTCACATGTTAGAACAAGACCGGCAAGAAGCCAAAGAGTACGTGCTTCGCTTGGCCAAAGAGGCGGATGTCAAGTTCATCCGGCTGTGGTTCACGGACATCCTCGGCTCGCTGAAGGGCTTCGCCATCACGGTGGGCGAGCTTGCCAGCGCCTTGGAAGAGGGCAAGGGCTTCGACGGTTCGTCCATCGAGGGATTCGCCCGAATCAATGAGAGCGACATGGTGGCGATGCCGGACCCCACCACCTTTCGCGTCCTGCCCTGGCGGCCCCGCCAGAACGCCGTCGCCCGCATGTTTTGCGATGTCCTCCTTCCCGACGGAAGGCCCTTTGAAGGCGATCCGAGGTTTGTGCTGCGGCGCAATCTGGAGCGAGCCTCGCAGATGGGCTACGCCTTCAACGTCGGTCCGGAGCTGGAGTTCTTCTACTTCAAGTCCGACGAGAAGCCCGAGCCGCTGGACCCGGGCGGCTACTTTGACGTTACGCCGCTGGACATCGCCACAGACCTTCGCCGGGAGACGGTTCTGACGCTGGAGGACTTGGGTATTCCCGTGGAGTACTCACACCACGAGGTCGCCCCCTCCCAACATGAGGTCGACCTTCGCTACAGCGATGCGCTGTCCATGGCCGACACCGTGATGACCTACCGCTTAGTCGTCAAGGAGATAGCTCGGAAGCACGGCTACTACGCCTCCTTCATGCCCAAGCCTTTGGCCGGTGCCAACGGCAGCGGCATGCATGTGCATCAGTCGCTGTTTCAAGGGGAGCGGAACGCCTTCTATGACGGGGACGATCCGGTGAAGCTGTCCAAGGTTGCACGGCAGTACATCGGAGGGCTGCTGCGGCGGGCCCCCGAAATCACGATCGTGACCAATCAATGGGTGAATAGCTACAAGCGGCTGGTGCCTGGATATGAGGCGCCGGTGTACCTGTCCTGGGCCTACATCAACCGGTCGGACCTGATTCGCGTGCCCGCCTACCGGCCCGGCCGGGAGGACTCCACGCGGATCGAGTACCGTGCGCCCGACCCTGCGTGCAACCCGTACTTTGCCTTCTCAGTAATGCTGGCGGCGGGCCTCGAAGGAGTCGAGAATGGCTATGATCCGCCGCCCCCCGTTGAGGCCAACGTCTACGAGATGACCGACGACGAGCGGGTGGCCGCGGGAATCGCCACGCTTCCCGCCAGCCTTTCCGAGGCCATTGAGCTCGCTGAAGACAGCAGCCTGCTCCGAAGCGCTCTGGGAGACCACGTGTTCCAGAGCTACATCCACAACAAGAAGGTGGAGTGGGACAAGTACCGCACCGCCATTACCGACTACGAGATCAAACGGTACCTGCCGATACTGTGACGGAGGGTTGGTTCGGAGCCAGGGAAGATGACAAGGGACGGACATAGACGCTATCCCGGGTTGTACCGCCCGGAATATGAGCACGACGCTTGTGGTGTCGGCTTTGTGGCCGACATCCAGGGTCGGCGTTCGCACGCGGTCCTTGACCACGCGCTGACTGCTGGCGTCAACATGGCCCATCGAGGGGCAGCGTCGGCGGATGGCAAAACCGGCGACGGCGCAGGTGTTCTGACGCAGATACCCCGCAAGTTCTTTGTGCGGGAGTTGGCATCCCTGGGGCTGGAGGCGCCCGCCGAGGACGATCTGGCCGTGGGGATGATCTTCTTGCCCCGCGAGCCACAGGACGTTCTTCAGGCCTGCATCCAGATCATTGAGGAGGCCATTGCGGGCGAGGGCCTGACCCTCCTCGGCTGGCGGCAGGCGCCAACCGACCCTTCCGTGCTTGGGGAGCGGGCGCTGGCCACCATGCCGGACATACGGCAGGTGCTCATCGCCCGGCCGGCGCGCGTTTCAGCCGAAGAGTTTCCCCGCGCCCTGTACCTGGCCCGGAAGCGCATTGAGCGCTGGGTGTCGGAGCGTGATCTCGACCAAGCGTTCTACATTCCGTCCTTTTCCAACCGGACGCTTGCCTACAAGGGCCTGCTCGCCTCCACGAGGCTGCGGGATTTCTACACGGACCTCCAGGACGCGGACTACGAGACAGCGTTGGCCGTGCTGCACGAGCGCTATTCAACCAACACCGTTCCCAACTGGGTGCTGGCTCAGCCCTTCCGCTTCCTGGCTCACAACGGTGAAATCAACACGTTCCAAGGCAACACGAACTGGCTCCGCGCCAGGGAGCCTGAGCTGGCTTCCCAGGTGTGGGGCGACAGGGTTGGGGAGATCCCGCCTATCATCCAGCGGGGCGCCTCCGATTCCTGCGCTCTGGACAACGCCCTCGAGGCCATGGTGCTTTCCGGGCGGGACGCCATTCACGCGATGATGATGCTCGTGCCGGAGCCATGGGAGAACATGCCGAACATGGACCCTGCCCTGCGGGCGTTCTACCAGTACAACGCCTGCGTGACGGAGCCCTGGGACGGTCCGGCGGCGTTGGCGTTCTCCGATGGCGTCGTCGTTGCGGCGATCCTCGACAGGAACGGCTTGCGCCCAGCGCGCTACGCCGTAACCGACGACGACCTTGTCATCATGGCGTCGGAAGTTGGCGTGGTGGAATTCGACGAGGCTCGGATCGTCAAGAAGGGGCGGCTTGGGCCCGGCCAGATGATCGCCGTCGACACCGCCAACCACCGCCTCTATCACAATGACGAGATCAAAGAGGAATGGGCGTCCCGCCAGCCCTACAGACAATGGGTGCAGGAGAGCCTCACGCCTCTGAACGCTCTTGTTGAGCAGGTCAACGGGCACAGCCCCTCCACGGAGCGGGCCACGACGGAGTTGCAGCGGGTGTTCGGGTACACGTCTGAAGAGGTCCACCTGGTCCTGATGCCCATGATCGCTGAGGCCAAGGAGCCTGTCGGGTCGATGGGCGACGACACGCCATTGGCGGTGCTGTCCGCGAAGCCGCGGCTGTTGTACTCCTACTTCAAGCAAAAGTTCGCCCAGGTAACGAACCCGGCCATCGACCCGTACAGGGAAGAGTTGGTCATGTCCCTGTACACCTACCTGGGTCACCGGAGGAGCCTCTTTGAAGACGACCCGGAGCACGCCCGGCTGCTCTTCCTGGAGGATCCCGTTCTGGACGACCTCCAGTTGAGCACGCTCCGGCAACTTGACTCCGGGGCATTTCAGAGCCGCACCTTCGACGCCACCTTCCCTGTTGCGGAAGGAGCGACAGGTCTCGAAAAGGCATTGGACCGCCTGTGTCAGGAGGCCAGCGAGGCGCTGAAGTCCGGCGCATCCATCCTCATCCTCAGCGACCGCGCCGTGGATGCGGGCCGCGCGCCCGTTCCGATGATGCTGGCCGTGGGAGGGGTGCACCACCATCTGATCCGGCAGGGACAGCGGATGATGGCTTCACTGGTGGCGGAGACCGGCGAGGCGCGGGACATGCACCAGATATGCTGTCTCCTAGGCTACGGCGCCGGCGCCGTGAACCCATACCTGGCGCTGTCCACCATCCACAGTCTCCTCCAGGACGGGCATCTGCCTGAGGAGCTGGACGAGGACTCGGCGCTGAGGAACTACCGCAAGATACTCAACAAACAGATACTCAAAATCATGTCCAAGATGGGCATATCGGCCGTTTCCGCCTACCACGGCGCCCAAATCTTCGAATGCGTCGGGCTGGGTGAAGAGGTGGTGGACCGATGTTTCGCCAACACGCCGTCGCAGATCTCCGGGGTGGGCTTCCGGGAGATAGCAGGAGAGACGTTGGCCCGGCACGCCGCTGCCTTCGGTGAGGCCACAAAAGACAAGCTGGACGACCACGGCTACTATCGCTTTCGCAAGGATGGAGAGACCCACGCCTTTACGCCGCAGCTCGTGCGGATGGTCCACACAGCCGTCAAGAGCGGTGCCTACGACGACTATCAGACGTATCTGGACTCGACAGGGAGGCAGGGGCCGGTCTACGTGCGGGACCTCATGGAGTTCAAGAAAGGCTCTCCCGTTGATGTTGAGGAGGTTGAGCCCGCCGAGGACATCGTCAGGCGCTTCTTCACCGGATCCATGTCCCTTGGCGCGCTATCGCCCGAGGCTCACGAGGTCTTGGCGATGGGTATGAACGCCCTCGGTGCCCGCTCCGAGACGGGCGAGGGTGGAGAAGACCCCCTCAGGTTCCACGGCCAGCGCAACGGTTACACGATGAACTCGTTCAGCAAGCAGGTCGCTTCCGGGCGCTTTGGGGTGACCCCGGAGTATCTGGCCATGGCCGGCGAGCTGCAGATCAAGATGGCCCAGGGCTCCAAGCCCGGCGAGGGCGGACAGCTTCCGGCTCACAAAGTGGTGGCGCACATCGCCCGGATTAGGCACACGCAGCCGGGTGTTCCCCTGATCTCGCCGCCGCCGCACCACGACATTTACTCCATCGAGGACTTGGCCCAACTGATCTACGACCTCAAGATGGTCAACCCCAGGGCGCGGGTCAACGTGAAGCTGGTGGCTGAGGCCGGCGTGGGCACCATCGCCGCAGGCGTGGCAAAGGGCTATGCCGACACCATCCTCATCTCCGGTATGGAGGGTGGTACGGGGGCGTCTCCGCTGATGTCCATCAAGAACGCCGGCTCCGCCTGGGAGCTTGGCCTGGCGGAGACGCAGCAGATTCTCGTAATGAACGACCTGCGCGGCAGGGTCCGGCTGGCAACCGACGGCGGCATGCGCACCGGGCGCGACATCGTCTTGGCGGCCATGCTTGGCGCGGAGGAGTACGGGTTCGGCACCCAGGCCCTTGTGGCCATCGGCTGCACCATGGCCCGCCAATGCCATCTGAACACCTGCCCCGTGGGAGTGGCCACCCAGCGGGAGGACCTGCGCGAGAAGTTCTGGGGTGAGCCGGAGCACGTTGTCCGCTTCATGATGTTCGTAGCGGAGGAGGTGCGCCACATCCTGGCGTCCCTGGGTTATCGGAAGCTGGAAGAGGTCATTGGACTTCCTGACCTCTTGGAGTACGCCCCCGCCACCGAACACCCCAAGGCGCACACGTTGGACTACGCCAAGCTCTTGGACCGGGCCGATCCCAGTGGGTCGCGCCCCCGGATGTCGCAGCAGTCCCGCAACGACCGGCCGGAGCCGGAGCCTCTGGACAACCAGATCATCCGCGACGCTGCCCCCGCTCTGGAGGGCAGGCATTCCGTGGACCTTTCCTACGCCATCAGGAACGTGAACCGCACGGTTGGGGGCAGATTGGGTGGAGAAGTGGCGCACCGCTACGGCGACGCAGGCCTGCCCGATGGGATCACCATCACCTGTCGCTTCAAGGGGTCTGCCGGACAGTCCTTCGGGGCGTGGAGCGTGGACGGTCTTGTGCTCATCCTGGAGGGCGAGGCGAACGACTACGTTGCCAAGGGAACGCACGGCGGGATCATCGCACTGCGGCCCTCTGAGGATGCCACCTTCGCCAGCCACGAAAACGTCATCATGGGCAACACGGTCCTCTACGGTGCCACCGGCGGCTATCTGTTCGCTGCCGGGCGGGCGGGGGAGCGGTTCGCCATCCGGAACTCCGGCGCATGGGCGGTCATAGAAGGGGCCGGGGACCACTGCTGCGAATACATGACGAGTGGCTGCGTGGTCGTGCTTGGCGACGTGGGAAGGAATTTTGGCGCCGGCATGTCTGGCGGCATGGCCTTCGTTCTGGATGAGGACAACGTCCTGGAGCGCCGCTACAATCCGGAGATGGTGGGTATTGCGCTGGTTGAAGCCGAGGAGGATGTGGAAACGCTGAGGATGATCATTGAACAGCACGCCGGGTGGACCGGCAGCGCACGGGCGAAGCAAATTATGGAGCATTGGAGCGGCTACCTGCCGCTGTTCAAGAAGGTGAGCCCACACCCGACGGTGGCGCCACCCCAGCCGCGAGACGTGCAAAAGGCGCGCCGGGACGCGATGCTGGCCGATGCGCGGTCATTGCAGGGTGGTCCCCGGTAGCCGCCGTAAGGCTCGCTTTGCGCAGAAAGCAGCCGGCGCCATTGGCGTCGGCCTCGCGTCCGCCGGTCTAGCGCCGGGGGATCACAACCCAGCCAGGCTCCTGATGGCCTCCAGGATGGCCTCGGCGTAGGCGACGCTTTCGGCCTCGGCGTAGACTCGGATGAGGGGCTCGGTGCCGGAGAATCTGACCACGCCCCACGCGCCGCCCTCCAATAGAAAGCGAATGCCGTCAACCGCATCGGTGCCGGTGACCCTACGGCCGGCCAGCGAGTCAGGTTGACTCTGCTCGACCCGGGCTTTGATCTCTTCGCCGCGCGACGCGTCGAACTCTAGGTCCCAACGGCGGTAGTGGTGAGGGCCAACCTTGTCGTAGAGGTAGTCGAGCAAGTCCGACGGCGAACGGCCCAGCCGGGCCATCATGTCCAGGAAGTAGAGGCCGCTCAGGACGCCGTCCCGCTCCGGCAGATGCCCGCGAAAGCCAAAGCCGCCGCTCTCCTCGCCGCCGGCCAAGGCGTTCTCGCGGCGCATGACGGCACCCACGTACTTGAAGCCGACGGCCGTCTCGAAGACCGGGACGTCCAACTGCTCTCCCAAGCGCCAGACCATGCTGCTCATCGTCAGAGACTTGACCAGCGCCCCCCGCTGGCCGCGCGTTTCCAGCAGGTAGAGCGCCAGCAGCGAGAAGACCTGCAGGGGCGACATGAACCGCCCATGCTCGTCGATGATGCCGAGCCGGTCGGCGTCGCCGTCCAGGGCGACGCCGACGTGGGCCTTCTCGGCGATGACGGTTTGGGCGAGCCTCTGAAGGTTTTGGGCGATCGGCTCCGGCTGAGCGAGACCCGGAAAGGCGGGGTTTCGCTCGCCGTGGATCTCCAGGACGGTGGCGTTGCCGCCTGCGAGGAGCGAGGGTAGGTAGCCGGCGCCGGCGCCGAACATGGCGTCGACGACGATTTTCAGATCAGAGCCCTTGATCCCGCCGAGGTCCAGCAAGCTGCCCACCTGCTCCAGGTAGGGCTCGGCCAGGTCAACGACTTCCACCGCGCCGCGCTGACGGGCTTCGTTCAGCGCCATCCGCCGGACGCCGTTGGTGGCCAAGACGTGGTCGATGCGGCTTTCTAGTGCTTCAACGACGTCGGGGGCAGCGCTGCCGCCGTAGTCCGGCTTGTATTTGAGGCCGTTCCACTGCGGCGGGTTGTGGCTGGCAGTGATGACGATGCCGCCGCCAGCCTTCCGATGAATGACGCTCCAACTCGTAGTTGGAGTTGGGGAGGCGGCGTTGCCCAGGTAGGTCTTGAGACCGTTGGCGGCTAGGACCTCGGCGGCCGCTGCGGCGAAGTCCTCTGAAGCGAAGCGGGTGTCGTAGCCGACGACCACACCCCGTTCGGCGAGGCCCTGTTCCTTGAGGTAGTCGGCGATTCCCTGAGCACAGGCGCGGACGTTATCGAAGGTGTATTCCTCCGCGATGATCGCTCGCCAGCCGTCGGTTCCGAAACGGATGGGCATGAGGGGCTCCCCCTGTTCTCGGCGTTCCGCCTGTTATCCTGGCTGACTTGGGATGGGCCTCAACGAGGCGGGGGCGTTATAGGCCCGCATCTGCCCTGAGGGCCGCGGCCTTGTTGGTCTTCTCCCAGGGCAGGTCCAAGTCGTCGCGGCCGAAGTGGCCGTAGGATGCCGTCTGCTTGAAGATGGGGCGTCGCAGGTTGAGATCGCGGATGATGGCGCCGGGCCGAAGGTCGAAGTGCTTGCCCACAAGCTCGGAGATGGTCTCGTTCGGGATCTTGCCCGTGTCGTAGGTTTCCACCGAAACGGAGATGGGCGTCGCCACGCCGATGGCGTAGGAGACCTGGACTTCGCAGCGGTCCGCCAAGCCGGCGGCAACGACGTTCTTGGCCACATGGCGGGCCGCGTAGGCTGCCGACCGGTCGACCTTGGTGGGGTCCTTGCCGGAGAAGGCGCCTCCACCGTGCCGGGATGCTGTGCCGTAGGTGTCGACGAGAATCTTCCGGCCCGTGAGCCCAGCATCTCCCATGGGTCCGCCCACGACGAACCGTCCCGTGGGGTTGACCATGTACTTGGAGGCTTCGTCGAGAAGGTCGCTGGGAATGACGGCTTGAATCACATGTTCGATGATGTCGCGCCGGATGACATCCTGGGTAACGTCGGGATCGTGTTGGGTGCTCACGACGACGGTGTCGATGCGCTTGGGTTTGCCGTGACTATACTCCACGGTCACCTGGGATTTTCCGTCGGGCCGAAGGTAGGGGATCAGGCCCTCCTTACGCACGAGGGCGAGCCGCCTGGTCAGGCGGTGGGCAAGGGCGATGGAAAGGGGCATTAACTCAGGGGTCTCGTTGCAGGCGAAACCAACCATCATGCCCTGGTCTCCGGCACCGACCGTCTCCGCCATGTCCTCGCCGGCGATCCTGCCTTCTTTGGCCTCTCTGGAAGCGTCTACGCCCAAGGCTATGTCCTCCGACTGCTGCCCCAGAGCGATGGTTACGCCGCAGGTGGAGGCATCGAAACCGAAGTCGGCGTTGACGTAGCCAATGTCGCGGATGGTGTCGCGGACGATCTGCGGATACTGGACGTGGGCTTTGCTGGTGATCTCCCCTAGGACGATCACAAGCCCGGTGGTCACCGCGGTCTCACAGGCCACCCGGGACTCCGGGTCCTGACTCAGAAGCGCATCTAGGATAGCGTCCGAAACCTGGTCGCACAGCTTATCCGGGTGCCCCTCTGTCACGGACTCTGACGTGAGGAGATAGGAAGGCGAGTCTGCAAAAGCAAGGCCCATGTTGAAAACCTCCGTGGTGAGTGGAGCGCCTAGGCGCCTAAGTGCCGACCTCCCAACTGTGGAGGTAGCGGTATTGTTCGTCGCTGAGGGTGTCGATGGAAATGCCCATGGATGCCAGCTTAAGGCGGCCGATTTCTTCGTCGATGTCCTTGGGCACCGGGTAGACATCAGGCTGGAGGCTCTCTCCGTTCTTGGCAATGTACTCGGAGCACAGAGCTTGGTTGGCGAAGCTCATGTCCATCACGCTGGACGGGTGGCCCTCGGCGGCCACGAGGTTGATGAGCCGGCCCTCTCCTAGGAGGTTGATGTTGCGGCCGTCCGGGAGATGGAACTCCTCCACGTGAGGTCTCACCGCCCGCCTGCTTGCCGCCATCTCCTCAAGGGCGGGAATATCGATCTCAACGTCGAAGTGCCCGCTGTTGGACAGGACGGCCCCGTCCTTCATGACCTCCAAGTGGCTTCTGTCTACGGCGTGCAGGCCCCCTGTCACCGTCACGAAGATGTCGCCGATAGGCGCTGCCTGCGACATGGGCATCACCTGGAAGCCGTCCATGACAGCTTCCAGGGCGCGAATCGGATCCACCTCGGTAACGACGACCAGAGACCCCAGCCCTCTGGCGCGGGAAGCGACGCCCCTGCCGCACCAGCCATAACCGCACACTACCACATTCTTGCCTGCCCACAGAATGTTGGTGGCCCGGATGATGCCGTCAATCGTGCTCTGTCCGGTCCCGTAGCGGTTGTCGAAGAAGTGCTTGGTGTCCGCCTCGTTGACCGCCACGATAGGGTAGCGCAGCTTCTTGTCCTCCGCCAGGCTCCGAAGGCGGATGACGCCAGTCGTTGTTTCCTCAGTGCCGCCGATGATGCCGGCGATGAGGTCCGTCCGACCCCGGTGAATGGTCGCTACGAGGTCAGCCCCGTCGTCCATGGTCAGGTGGGGACGGGGATCCAGCACAGCGTTGATGTGCTTGTAAAACGTCTCCGTGTCCTCGCCGTTGATGGCGTAGGTGGGGATGCCATACTCCGAAACGAGGGCGGCGGCCACGTCGTCCTGTGTGCTGAGCGGGTTGCTGGCGCAGAGATGGACCTCCGCGCCGCCCGCCTTGAGCGCAATGGCGAGGTTGGCGGTCTCCGAGGTGACGTGGAGACAGGCGGCAAGCCGTAAGCCCTTCAGGGGCTTCTCCTTCTCGAACCGCTCCATGATGCTGCGGACGACCGGCATTTCCCGGCTTGCCCATTCGACCCGAAGGATGCCCTGAGGCGCCAGCGACCAATCCTTCACGTCTCCGAGTGTTGTCTGGTTGACCACGAAATCCTCCTTGAATGTGTGCCGGCGGGGTTTAAGCAGCCAGAAGCTGCCTTCGGTAAAGCTCCTGAAGGAGCGAGGCGGCGCCTTCCCCTCGATCGACCGAGGTGTCAATCTCGATCACTTGCCCGGGCGGCGCCTCCCGAACGGGTTCCAAGTGCATTGCCTGGCGCTGATAGATTTCCCATGTGCCGTCTGAGATGGAGGGCGTCAGGGCGCGGGCGTCGAGCCGCTGGTGGGTCAACGGTTCCGGCGCCTTGCACCACAGCACCCACACCGGGACATCAAAGCGCTGACCCAAGGCGTATACCGGCTTCCTGTGCTGCCTTCTCAGGAACGTCGCATCGAGGATGACCGGCTTTCTGTGCCTGAGCGACGCTTCCGCTCTTCGCAGCAACTCCTCGTAGGTGAGGCGATTGAAGCGGGGGGTGTAGATGCCCTTGCCTGTGGCCTCGCTCCGGCGCTCCAAGGGAGGAATGCCCGCCAGCTCCTTGCGAATGCGGTCTGCCATGAGGCGCCGGATACCCCAGCGCTGCGCCAACTCCCCAGCGGCCACCGATTTGCCGACGCCCGTCGGTCCCACCATGAGGAAGATGCCCTTGGGAGCGTTGCGCCTAGCGTAACGGCGGGCCAGGCTGAAATACCGGGCGGCCCTCTGCCGGGCCTCCTCCCGGAGGCCGGCGCTGGCCGCGGGATCGTCCGAAAGGAGGCTGGTGACCTTGCCTCTGACGTAGGCCCGGGAGCACTTGAAGAACGATATGAGCTTATAGAGGTTCGCGTCGCCGGTTATCCGGGAGTAGTGCTGCACGAGGAGACGCGACAGGTCCGCCCGCTGGTGGAAGTCCAGGTCCATGGCCATGAAGGCGACGTCCTGGCCGGTGTCCGAGTACCGGAACCGCTCTGCGACCGCTATGCGGTCCATCAAATGGATGCCGCCGGACATGAAGACCTGCCGCGAGTGGAGGTCCCCGTGGCAGTCGCGCACAAGGCCCGCGGCCTCCCGGCTTGCCAGCAGGGCGTCGAAGGCATCCAGGCAGGCCAGGGAGAACGCCTTGATGTTGTCGAAGGCGTACCGGTTGAGGGTGGCGCCGACGTAGCATTCGGTTTGAGCAAAATTCTCCGCTACGTTGGCGGCCAGCGCGCGCCGCCCGCCCCCCTGGGTTATCGCTTCGTTGGTGGGCGTCTGCTCGTGGAAGCCGGCGATCCGTTCGGCGAGACGCCTTATCTGCGGCCGGGTCACCAGGTCTCTGGGCAGCAGCAGGTCCATTCTGGAATCTGGGGGAAACTGCCGCATTTTGACGGCGTACTCCACTACCTCTCCGGCTCCCTCGACCCGGTAGCGGCCGGCGTCGCGGCGGACCTCCACGACGCCCAGGTAGGCGTCCGGCTCCAGGTCCCGGTTCAATTCAACCTCGCGCTGGCAATAGGCGCGCCGTTGCTCGAGCGTTGTAAAGTCGAGGAAGCCGACGTTCAGGGGCTTTTTGATCTTGTAGGCGTACTGTCCTGTCAGGAACACATAGGAGATATGGGTCTCCTCCACGTCGACGCGGGCAGGGTGGCCGGGGTAGGCATCCGGCTGCCGGAGCGCCCTGACGAGATCGGGGAGGTCGTGAGCGAGGGAGAGGCTGGTGGGCTGGGCGAACGCCATATTCAAGGGCTACTCCGAGGGGTAACCCTTGGCCAGCCAGGGCGGCGTGCCGTCTTCGATGTTGAAGAGCCGGTCGGCGGGCGCTCCCATGGCCGAGGCCATTTCCGCCGCAAGGCCGCTGCGGACTCCGGCGGCGCATATGAACAACAGGTCCTTGTCCTGCGGGAGCTCATCGAAGCGGCTCAGCAGGTCGTCAACAGGGACGTGCAGAGCGCCGGCAACGTGGCCGGCATCCCATTCGTCCTGACGGCGCACGTCAACGACAACCACCTCGCCGCCGTGCTCTTCCAGGATGGACTTGGCGTCGTCGGTATTGATGCGGCGGTAGGGCTCTCCGGCCTCCTGCCGTCCCCAGGGCTTGTCAACCATAGCTCGTTCTCCTTTCTGTGTTCTCCGTGCCAGCGCGCGGGCAGTCGGTTTGGGTTTTCTAGCTGTGCTCGATGGGCGCGTACTTTCCAATGATGGGGGCTAGGTCCTTCTTGACCGAGGCCGGAATGGCTGAAGGGTCGGTAATGATGGCGTTATCGAGGGCGGTGGCGCACGGACACTGCCGAGGGGCCGCCAGCTTGGGCGCAATAGCTGCCAGGATCTGCTTTGCCCGGCCAACGTTGCGCATGAGATTTTGGATTACCAGCGATACGGAGACCTCAGCTTCTGTTTCGCGCCACACATCGTAGTCCGTGACGCAAGCTAGGGTACTGTAGCAAAGTTCCGCTTCCCTGGCTAGCTTGGCCTCGGGGAGAGCCGTCATGCCGATGATGCTGGCTCCCCAGGATCGGTACAGCGCCGACTCCGCTTTGGTGGAGAACGCGGGGCCTTCCATCACGACGCAGGCGCCGGACCGGTGGACGGAGGCGCCGGCCTCCTCCGCTGTGTTGGCCAGGAGGGCGCAAAGGTCGGGGCAGAACGGGACCGCGAAACCCACGTGGGCCACGATTCCGTTGCCAAAGAACGTGCTGGGCCTCCCCCGCGTCCTGTCTATGAGCTGGTCGGGGATGACCATGTCCAGCGGGTGTATGTGCTCCTGCAGGCTTCCCACGGCGCTCACGCTGATGATCCGCTCCACGCCCAGCGTCTTCAACGCGTAGATGTTGGCCCTGGAAGGAACCTCAGTGGGCATGATGTGATGGCCCCTTCCATGCCGGGGTAGGAAGGCGACCCGCAGCCCCGCGAGCTTTCCCAGGGTGATGGGGCCGCTGGGATTGCCGAAGGGTGTGGGCGCGTCCACCTGCTGGACGTCCTCCAGGGTGTCCATTTCGTAGAGGCCGCTGCCCCCAATGACGGCCACCTGAGCGTCAGCCACCGGCTGGTGCCTTGAGCGCCGGTAGGCTGTCCGCGAAGGGGGCGCGTGCTATGCCCTTCTCCGTGATGATGCCGGCGATGTATCCGGCGGGTGTAACGTCGAAGGAGGGATTCCAAACTCCGACGCCTTCCGCCGCCACCCGCGTTCCGCCGAGGTTGACGACCTCCTCGGCAGAGCGCTCCTCTATGGGAATGGCTGCTCCCGTGGCGGTCCCGAGGTCAATGGTGCTCGAGGGCGCGGCCACGTAGAAGGGGACGCTGTTTTCCTTGGCCAGCACCGCGAGGCTGTACGTGCCTATCTTGTTGGCGGCGTCGCCGTTGGCTGCGATCCTGTCGGCGCCGACAATGACGGCATCCACCCGTTTCTTTTGGAGGAGGTGTCCCGCCGCTGCGTCAACGATGAGCGTGGCCGGTATACCTTCCCGGACCATCTCCCACGCCGTGAGGCGGGCGCCCTGGAGGAAGGGACGGCTCTCGGTCAGGTAGACTCGGTCCAACCCTCCCCGCCGCCAGGCGGTTCGCACCACTCCCAGCGCCGTGCCCCACCCCCCGGTGGCCAGCGCGCCGGTGTTGCAGTGGGTGAGCACCCGGCTGCCGGGGGGCAGCAGCCCCGCCCCGGCCTCACCGATTCGATGGTTGGCCGCCACGTCCTCGGCGAGGATAGCGTGGGCCTCATCAAGGGCGCGCTGGAACGCGGCGACGGGGGGTTCCCGCAGAGCAACGCTCAGAACACGGTCCACGGCCCAGCGCAGGTTCACCGCCGTGGGCCGGGCGCCGCGCAGCGCCGCGGCCGCCGCTTCCAATCGAACATGGAAGGAGCCGGCCTCGCCGGCGAATTCTCGGATTGCCAACGCAAGGCCGTAGCCTCCAGCGACACCCAGAGCCGGCGCTCCCCGCACCCGCATGCTCTGGACCGCCTCCACGACGTCCCGGTAGTTCTCGAGCAGCAGGTGGGTCTGTTCACGCGGCAGAAGTGTTTGGTCAAGCAGGCGCAGCCCTGCATCCGTCCATTCAACGGCCTGGATAGGAGCGGCCTGGACTGCGGGGGTGGAACCGCGGGGCGGACCCTGCGCAATGGTCAAGATGGTCTTCCTGTCGCCGCTTAGGAACTCAGGAGGCGTCCTGAGGGCGTGTAAAGGAGCTTGAAGGCGTCGCCGGGCTGGCCTGGAGCGGCCAATGAACGGGCGACGGTTTTGAGGAGCTAAGGCACCTTCCCGCGACGATATCAGGATGATGGTATCGGCAGTCCACACCTGTGTCAACAGAGTCGCCAGCCTTGACACGTCCCCCCCTCCGCAGCTACGATGAGAGTGTAGGATTACGAGGTGTATAGACTCGCGGGCATCGTTTCGCACAGCTCATTCACAGCTTAATCTCACATGGAGGAAGGTGAAGTAATATGTCAGACGCGTTGACGGTAATCGTAGCCGTCCTCGCGGCCTTGGTGGTTGGTGGGGCGGTGGGGGTGTTTGGTCGACAGATCCTTTCTGGTCGCAAAGTCGCAGCAGCTCAGACGCACGCAGAACAGATTGTCGAGGCGGCGGAAGACCAGAAAAAGACATTGGTTCTGGAGGCGAAGGAAGAAGCTCTACGTTTTCGCTCACAGGCGGAAAACGAGATCGGGGAGCGCAGGACAGAGGTTCAGCGCATTGAGCGCCGGCTGCAGGGCCGGGAAGAGAACCTGGACAACCGCGCCGAAAACCTGGAGCGCAAAGAGCGGGGGCTGGGAGAGAAGGAGCAGCAACTCGAAGATCGCATCAAGGAGGCCGAAGAAGCCAGGGCCCGCGAGGTCCAGCGGCTGGAAGCCATATCAGGGCTGACCGCCGCTGAGGCTCGGGATGTCCTTCTGACGAGAGCCGAGGGAGAAATCAAGCACGATCTGGCGCGCCGGTTCCGGGATATAGAGCAAGAATTCAAGGATCAGGCGAACCAGAAGGCGCGCCGCGCGATAACCCTGGCCATTCATCGACTAGCTGCTGACGTCGTCTCCGAATCGTCGACCAAAGTCATCCCCCTCCCCTCAGACGACATGAAAGGTCGCCTGATAGGCCGCGAGGGACGAAACATTCGAGCGTTGGAACAGGCAACGGGTGTCGATCTCATCATCGATGACACCCCGGAAGCCGTTACCATTTCCTGCTTCGATCCAATTCGACGGGAAATCGCCCGCGTGGCGCTGAAGAACCTCATCGAGGATGGGCGCATTCACCCTGCTCGTATCGAGGACATGGTGGAGCGGGCCCGCAAAGAGGTTGATGAGGACATCTGGTCCTCCGGCGAGAAGGCGGTGCTCGATGCTGGAGTGCGGGGCCTCAATCCCGAGCTGATCAAGCTGCTGGGCCGCCTCAAGTTCCGCTACAGCTACGGCGAGAACATGCTGTACCACGCCGTGGAGGTTGCGCTTATCTGCGGTATGCTGGCGGCGGAGGTTGGCGCCAATATCGAAGTCGCCAAGGCAGGGGGCCTGCTCCACGACATCGGGAAGGCGCTCACACACGAAGTGGACGGTCCCCACGCCGAGATCGGACGAGATGTGGCGGAGCGCTTCGGCATCCCCGACGCCGTGCGGCGCTCCATCGAAGAGCACCACGATGAGGAAATGGGGTCGGTAGAGGCCTTTATCGTGGCCGCAGGCGACGCCATCGTCGCTGCCCGTCCCGGCGCCCGCAGGGACACCGTGGAGATGTACACCAAACGGCTCCAGGCCCTGGAAGAGGTCGCTAACAGCTTCCCGGGCGTCGAGAAGACGTTTGCCATCCAGGCCGGCCGCGAGGTGCGGATCATGGTCAGCCCTGAGCAGGTTGACGATGCCCAGGCCTCCAAGATGGCATACGACATAGTCAAGAAGATCGAGGAAAAGCTGGTCTATCCCGGACAGATCAAGGTTATGGTCATACGGGAGACCCGCAATGTCGAGTTCGCTCGATAGCGCCTGAAAGCAACGGGGGAGGGTTTAGCTGTGAGCCCTCCCCCGTTCGCGTCCCTTCGGGGCGCTGTCCTTCCGCAGCAAAGCCCATTCTTCTACAATAGAGCACTGAGTTGACTATCTCTGAAACGGGTAACGGACTGAAACTGTGCGCATACTCCTGATCGGCGACGTCATTGGCAAGCCCGGACGGCGCGCCGTCAAGGCGCTGCTGCCCGGCCTGCGCCGCGAGTACGATATGGACCTAGTGGTGGCCAACGGTGAGAACCTTGCCGGGGGCTTCGGCATTACCTTGGACACCATGGAGGAATTGCTGGAATCGGGCGTGGATGTGGTCACCTCCGGCAACCACGTTTGGGACAACAAGGAGATCATTCCTCACCTGAACGACGAGATTCCGCTCATCCGGCCCCTCAACTACCCGCCGGGCGCGCCCGGCCGCGGCGTCATCGGGGCCAAGGGCGCGCTCATCGTGAACCTGATAGGACGGGTCTTCATGGGCAGCTTTGACGACCCATTTCGCGCCGTCGAGGAAGCGCTTGCCGAGACGCGGGCCAAGGTTATTCTCGTCGATTTCCACGGGGAGGCGACCTCCGAGAAGAACGCCATGGGTTGGTTCTTGGACGGACGCGTCAGCGCCGTGGTGGGCACCCACACTCACGTTCCCACAGCGGATGCCCGCATCCTGCCCAACGGCACGGCCATGTGCACGGATGCAGGTATGACGGGGCCCATCAACTCAATCATAGGGAGCGAGCCCGCCGACGCGCTGGCCCGCTTCGCAACGCAGATGCCCCACCGCCTGCGTCCCGCGCAGGGGCCGGTCCAGTTCAACTCCGTCCTCATCGACGTCGACGACGCAACGGGGAAGGCTCGAGAGATCTTTCGAATCGACCGAACTATGGAGTAGCCGATGGCTGAAGTAGACCTGCATCTCCACACCACGGCGTCGGATGGACGCCTCTCGCCAACGCAGCTCGTGCAGCTTCTGGCGAAGAGAGGTTTGCGCGTCGCCGCCATCACTGACCACGACACGACGAACGGCCTGGATGAAGCGTTCGAGGCGGCGGCGAGCCATCCCGATCTGACGCTGATTCCCGGAATCGAACTGAGCGCCGACGTGCCCGGCAACGAAGTCCACATGCTGGGTTACCACATCAACAGGGACGACGAGGACCTTCAGGCTGCGCTGCGGGAGTTCCAGGCCGGAAGGGTGGAGCGCGGCAGGATGATGGTGGAGAGGCTGGCGGAGCTGGGCTTGCCGGTTTCCTGGGAGCGGGTGCAAGAGCTTGCCCAAGGCACGGTGGGCAGGCCCCACATCGCCCAGGCGATGGTGGAGCGGGGTTACATTGAGCACACGGGCCAGGCCTTTGAGAAGTACCTGGGCCGCGACGGGCTTGCCTACGCCGAGCGGGTTAAACTCACTCCTGAAGGCGCGGTCAGGCTTATCAACCAGGCGGGAGGGGTCGCTGTGATGGCCCACCCCATCTACACGACCGGCTACATTGCCATGCTTCCATCGCTGAAGGCCGTGGGCCTGGCCGGCATGGAGGTCAACTACAGCACGCTGTCCCCCGAGACCATCGGGGAGCTGGCGGCGGTGGCCCGTCAGCATGGCCTCCTGCCCTGCGGTGGAAGCGACTACCACGCCTCCGATAAGCCCGGCGAGGCCCTGCCGGGACAGGCGGGTCCGCCGATGGAAGTGGCCGAAAGGCTGGAGGAGCTGGCGAGACAACGCAGGACTCTGACGGCTACATAGCGGCTATCCCAAGCCCTGACTTCCCTCCGAGTCGCCTGTGCAAACGGACCATGGACATCCTGCCAGCCGGTGCAATCTTGGGCCGGCGGCCTGAACAAGGTCATTCATGATCCAGGACGCCGTTCTGATAGCCGCAGCCTACATTGTGGGCTCCGTTCCCATGGCCTACATTGTGGGAAGAGCCGTCAAGGGCGTTGACCTGCGCCGCCGCGGAAGCGGTACGCTGGGAGGGAGCAACGTTTGGGAGGTGGTGGGGAAGAAATGGGTGGGCCCCGTTGGAGGCTTCGATTACCTGGTCAAGGGCGTTGGGATGGTGGCGCTGGCCCGGTTTGGCTTCGACGAGGGGGCGATGGTGCAGGGCCTCGTGGGCTTGGCGGCTGTGGCGGGGCACAACTGGTCGCTGTACCTGCGTTTCACGGGAGGCCGCGGCGTAGCGGCGGGCCTTGGCGCCCTAACCTTGCTCTCCTGGCAGCAACTGGCGATCCTGGCAAGCATAGGGCTCATCGGCAAATTCGTTTTCAGGGCCACCGGCTTGGCGGTAGTGGTGGCGGTGCTGTTGCTGCCTATCACCAGCACGGTGATGTATCTGGTCTACACCACACCCCTGGGCGTCGTGGCCTTCTGTTGGGGCTTTGCGGTGTTGACGGTGTTGAAAAGGGCCATGGCCAACAGCCTTGCCCGGCCCCCCCACCTCAGTTGGCCAAGAGTTCTCTACAACCGCATCCTGTTCGACAGGGATGTCTCGGACCGGGACGAGTGGGTGAGCCGATCGCTCTGATGAGGTCTTTCTGACATGGTCCAGACCTGCTTCCGCCACTCCCGCCGGGAGACCAACCTCAGATGCGGCCGCTGTGGGCGGCCCATCTGTAGCGAGTGCGTGACTCACTCAGACGTGGGGATACGTTGTCCGGTGTGCGTCAAGGAGTCGCGGCCCGCGGGTCTCGATGTCTCTCCGGCCCACTTTCTGCTGGCGTCCATGGCGGCGTTGGGCGTGGGCGCGGCGGGTGGGGCGGTCAATGGGTTCCTGCTCCGCTACGTTGGCTGGATACCCTTTCTGTCCATTGCGGTCTTCCTTCTGGTGGGGTTCCTGGTTGGCGAGAGCATAGCCCGGCTCATAGGCGTCCGGCACAGCACCGGTCTACAAGTGGTGGCCGGGCTTGGCGTAGTCGTCGCCTACGTGGTGACAAACATCATCAAATCGCAGGCGCTCATCAGCATCGATCCTTTCACCATCGTCATCGCCGTGATCGCCGTGGCGGTGGCCGCCAGCAGGGTTCGATAGTGAGCGGCTGCGCTATTCGTAGCTAAGGCCCGGTGCTATAATCGTGACACCGTTGAGTCGGGAGGCGGCAGGCCGCAGCGGCTCAGGAGACGCGTCCCGGCCGGGACGCGTCTCCTTGCCGGAGGGCGCGGCCCTGTTGGGAATACCGCTCAGCGAGCGCCAGTTGGCGATGTTCGAGCGGTATTCCGTGGAGCTAAGGGCTTGGAACGAGCGCGTCAACCTCACCGCGATCATTCGGCCGGAGGAGATAGAGGAAAGCCATTTCGTCGACTCGCTGACGGTGGCGGCTGCTCTCCCGGATGGCGCGGGCTTCTGCGGGCGGCTGTTGGATGTGGGGACGGGCGGTGGGTTTCCAGGACTCCCGCTCAAGATAGCGCTGCCGGCGTTGAACGCGACGCTCATTGAAGCGACAGTCAAGAAGGCTGCCTTCTTGAACAGCATCGTCGCCGAATTGGGGCTCTCAGGTGTCGAGGTGCTGTTGGGGCGGGCCGAAGCACTGGGGCGCGAGCGAGCGCTGAGGGGCGTCTTCGACGTGGTTGTGGCCAGGGCCTTGGGCCGTCTCCCGGCGGCTATGGAATGCTGCGTTCCCTTCGCTCGAATTGGCGGGCTGGTCATAGTCCAGAAGAAGGGAGACATCGAGGACGAGTTGCGCCAGGGTAGAGGCGCCGCTGAAGCATTGGGAGCGGAGATCGAGGTAGTGCGCCCGGTGGATGCGCTGCCCGGCGCCAGGGTGTTGGTCATCGCCAGAAAGCAGACCGAGACCCCAGAGCGATATCCCAGACGGCCGGGGATTCCCGCCAAGCGGCCGCTGCGCAGCGCGTGATTAACCAGGGCCACAATGCGGCGCCCCCCAACCGAGGGGTGAAAGGCCCTACCGAGGCGGCATGGACCAGGAACGCGGTTCCGCGACGAACCTGAGGCGCCGGGCCCTCTCGGCGCCCACGATCATTGCCTTCGTCTTGGCAGTGGCCTTCCTGGCGTTCCTCTTCACGCGATTCGATATAGACCTCGACGAAGTGCGCCGCAACCTCAACGACAGCAACCCGCTGCTGTATGGGGCAGCCATCGTCATCTACTATGTGAGCTTCCTGGCGCGGGGTCTCCGCTGGCGCGTGATGATGAAGAACGTGGAGGCCCAAAGAGGTGGCGGCAACCCCGTGCCAGGCCCTCTGGCCTGCGCCTCCTTCATCCTGCTGGGTTGGTTTGCCAACTCCATTACGATCTTCCGCCTCGGCGAGGCATATCGGACATACCTGGTCACCGAGACCACGGGGGCAAGCTTCATCCGCACGGCTGGCACGGTGCTGACGGAGCGGGCTCTGGACCTGTTCCTTGTCTTTGGGCTTCTGGTCGCCGCCGTCCTGTTCGCCGCCGCCACCGGCGAGCTGGGGTCCTTTGCCAAGTTCCTGGCCATCGCCTTTGGGCTGATGGTTGTGGCGGCTCTGGTCCTGCTATTCATGCGCCGCTTCGGTCTCAGGGTCGCGAGCAGGTTTCCGAACCGCATCCAGGAGGCGTATCAGGGTTTTCATCAGGGAGCGTTGCTCAGTCTCAGACAGCTCCCCTTGGTGTCGGCATTGGGGCTGGCCGCCTGGGCCTGCGAGGTGGCCCGGCTGTACTTTGTCGTTCAGGCGCTGGGATTCACGCTTCCCTTTTCGATGATCGTATTCGTCAGCATGACGCACTCTGTGCTCACGGCCGTGCCCATCACGCCCGGAGGCCTTGGCCTGTCCGGTCCAGGCATGGTGGGCCTCTTGATGCTGCGCCTAAGCCAGAGTCAGGCCGTGTCCGTGGCCCTGCTCGATCGCACCATCACCTACCTTAGCATCGTGGTGTTCGGCGGTCTGTGGTTCCTGGGCCGGGAGGCTCGGAGGCAGTGGAAGGGCTCAACCGCCCTGGCGAAGCCAAGGGTCTAAACGTGGCATCCTTCGACATTCTGGACGACCCCGTCTCCTACAAGCGGCTGGACCCCACGAGCTTCCGCGACCGCATCGCAGGGTTGCCCGACCAGTGCCGGCGGGCCTGGGATCAGGGGCTGCAACTCTCGCTGCCCCGGTCCTACGCCTCCGTCGACAAGGTCGTCATCGCCGGCATGGGCGGGTCGGCGATCGGAGGCGCGCTCTTGGCCGACCTCCTGGCCGCAGAGAACGCTCCGCCGGTGTTCGTGTGCAGGGACTACAGCCTGCCGCGCTACGCAGACGCCCGGACGCTCGTCATCGTTTCGAGCTATTCGGGGAATACGGAGGAGGCGCTGTCGGCGTTTCATCAGGCGCGGATGCGCAAGTGCAAGGTGCTCTGCGTTACGACGGGAGGCAAGCTCGGACACGATGCGGCGAACGAGGGCTGGCCGGTCTTCACCGTGGACCATGAGGGCGAGCCCCGCACGGCCCTGGGATATAGCCTACTGGCGCCTCTGGCGGCGCTTCAGGGCCTGAAGCTGGTGCGAGACAGGCGGGACGAGGTTGAGGATGCCGTCGCCGTCCTGCGCTCCAGGATCGACGAGTTGGGAGAGGGCGTCCCCAGCCAGCGGAACGCGGCGAAGACGTTGGCGCACATGGTCCACGGCAAGATCGTCGTGATCTACGGGGGCGGGCTGCTGAAGGGGACCGCCTATCGCTGGAAAGCCCAGATCAACGAGAACGCCAAGGGATGGGCCTTCGCAGATGAGATACCGGAGGCCAATCATTCGTCGGTGGTGGGCTACGCAATGCCCGACCCCGCAGGCAGGATGGCTGTGGTCATGCTGGCCTCTCAGTTCCTTCACCCGCGCACGCTCAGGCGGTACCATGTCACCGGGGAGTTGTTAGCTCAGGTTGGGGTTCGCCATCACCTGATCGAGGGCCGGGGGACGTTTCCGCTGGCCCATCTGTTGAGTTGCGTCCTCATGGGGGACTACACTAGCTACTATCTTGGGTTGCTGAACGGGGTTGATCCATCCCCCACGGTGGCCATTGATGTCCTCAAGGCGCGGCTCGCTGGAAGAGCCTGACGCCCAACCAGACTACCCGTGCCCAGCGAACATACACGCCCATGAGTCCAGCGCAACACGAATTCGGCCGAGCATCCAAGGTGACGGCAGACTCCGTTGGCGAACCCGGTCGCCGGTATTTCCGGCTGTTGGTTGAGGCTTCTCCGGGATCGGCATGCCTGTGGATGGAAAAGGAGCAGCTCTACGCCCTTGCTCTGGCCATTCACCGGGTGCTGGGAGAGCATGAGGAGTCGGGGGTCAGAGAGGTGCCGGAAGACGCTGAGGCCGGGCCCCCCGCCTCTTCCACGGTCGAGTTCAAGGTTGGGAATCTTGCTCTGGGACGCAGCTCGGAAACCGACCTCATCTCAGTCATGGCCTATGACACTGAGACCGAGGACGATGAGTCTCCCACGCTTCGCTGGTGGGGCGCTCCTGACGAGGTCAGCGACCTGGCTGCCGAAGCGCTTCAGGTCTGCGCATCCGGGCGCCCGCGCTGCCAGCTCTGTCATGGGCCAATGGATGGAGCCTGGCACGCGTGCCCCAAGTCCAACGGCCATCATGCGATGGGGTTTCAAGGCTAGCGCGCCGGTTCGCACCCGTGGCCCACAGAGAACTCACACACCCCGAGGCCCTGGATCTGCTGGAGCAAAGCGATCTGGTCAACCCGCGCCTGGTTCCCACCGGTTCCAACTACACGTTCCTTGTTGACGTGTGCCGCGACGGGCGGGTGGAGTGCAACGCGATCTACAAGCCCGCCTCCGGCGAGGCACCGCTTTGGGACTTCCCTAGCGGCACCCTGTACAGGCGTGAATATGCAAGCTACCTGCTCTCTGGGGCGTTGGGGTGGGACTTCGTTCCGCCAAGCGTGGTCAGGGACGGGCCCTACGGGGAGGGGGTCGTGCTGCTGTACATTGACCACGATCCCAGGAATCACTACCTGACGATGAGGGAGCGCTACCAATACGAAGTCCAGCGCATATGCCTCTTCGATGTCGTGACCAACCAGGCCGACCGCAAATCATCCCACTTTCTGCTGGGGCGCTTGGATGAGCAGGTCTGGGGCATAGACCACGGCCTGGCGTTCCACGTGGACCTGAAGCTGAGAACCGTAGTGTGGGATTTCGCCGGCGCCCCCATTCCCGGCGACCTGCTCAGCCAGTGCGAGGGGTTGCTGGCGGACCTGGCGGAGCATCGGGAACGGGCCGCTGGAATAGGGGACTGGATTGACCCCTCAGAGTACCGGGCCCTGCAGAACCGGATCGAGGCTGTCTTGGAACATCGAGTGTTCCCCTCTCCATACTCCCGCCGCTGCGTGCCGTGGCCCTGGTTGTAGTGCGCTGTAGATGCCGGGGCCCTCGACCGGGACGGGGCTGAACGGGGCTAAAAGAATGCTATCGCTCCGACACCCGCCGTCACCATTCCAGCCGCTAGGCCCTTGCTCATAGCGTTCGTTCTCCCCAGCCGCTCGGTCAACAGGGTGGGGAAGGCGGTGTTGATCAGGCCCACGTACCCAAGCACGATGATGGGCCGCGCCGCCATGACTGCAGAGGCCAGGGACACCGGCCCCATGGTGAAGGCGAGAAGGCCCAGCACGAAGGCCACAAAGAGCATGAAGTGCCCCACCGATGCCACCGCAACCACCCTGGGAAGGGCAAGGGCGCGGCGGACGGCGGGCCAAGCGCGGAAGTGGTGCGCGGCGAAGGCAAAGGCGGGGGCGGAGGCGACGCTGGAGAGAGCGTAGGCCTGCCAGATGTCGAGCGCCGACAGGGCGTATTTGGCGATGATGCTGTAAGAGGCGATGGAGAAGCTGGCGCCGAGCATCATGAGCAGGGGCCAGCCCACCCGTAGGCGCTTTCCGGGTAATCTCCGATGCCAGGAAGCAAGAATCGCCCCGCCTACGATCAGCCCGATGGCCACGGCCTTCAGTGCTGTGAAGGCTTCTCCCAGAAAGAGCACGGCCATCAGGACGATGAAAAGGGGGTAGGTGTCCACGATGGGCACGACGCGCGTGACCTCGTCCGCCCGCCGGACCACAGTGTATATCAGGAGCGTATAGAAGGCGTGGATCAGGCCGGCGGCCAGGATGGCCAGGAAGGGGCCGGACGTCCAGGGGACGCGAACAGGGTCGAAGAGGAGGATGACGGCGGCGATGATGAGATGGAAGACGGCGCCCAGGAAGCCATAGGCGACGACGTTGCCCAGATGCCTCTGGAAGGTCAGCTTCTGCAAAATAGTGTATGCAGAAAAGGACAGAGCGCTCAGGACAGACAGCAGCAACCACTCCACGGCATCACCCCATAAGCGACCAAGGGCGAAAAGGAGACGGCGATCGCTAGGCTACTGCTCCGCCATGGACCCCGGCGTTGGCGGCGGGATAGGCAGATGCCCCGCGGAAGGGGATGGGAGCTCAAGCGTGTCCAGGTCTTCTTTCCGGCTGGTTCTAGACTTCCTCCTTGTTTTGCGCCTCCATCTTGGCATCGGAGGCTTCATCCTCGGCTGTTCCATCCTCGGGTGTTCCGTTCTCGGAATCCTCGGACTGGGTCACCTCGGTGATCTCAAGGATCTCCCGGATTCCCGCATAGTTGATTCCCCGGTCTGCAAGCTCCGCGATGCGCTCAATCAGCTCCAAGTCCGCATCTGAATAGAGACGAGTGCCTCCATCGGTGCGATGGGGCTCAAGTAGGCCAGCGCTCTCAAAGGCCCTGAGCCTATGCTCCGGCACACCCGCGAAGCTCGTGGCGACACTGATCGGGTATTTCCCGACAAAGCGGTCCTCGATGGCTTCCCCCCTTTGAGCGCCCGAGGCCCCTCTCTGTTTTTCGAGTAGCAGGCTACTCCCCGCAGGGCTCGTTAGGCTCCTATTCCCGCGACATCGTGGCGGGCCAGAACGATGGAGTGCAGGCTGTTGGGAGAGGCGCTCACTGCTGACTGGGGATTCATTTGAATCCCGTGGGAGCATACTAAGGTTAGCCTCTCCCAGTCAACGGCCCACGACTCGTGCGTGGCCTGTTCCAGCCGGCTCGTGGCTTTCAAGAGATCGTCCGTCACTGCTGAGGTGACAAATGGCAATAGATGCAGCATGTGCCCTCTCCTTCTCAGAAAGCCTTGCGCCCTCTATGAGTTTATCTGTGCGAACGATACAGTAATGCTTGCCCGTTTGTCAAGACTTTCTACTCCTTCAATTTCGATAATCTAACGGCAACAGGTTGGAAAATCTGACGGCGATAGGAAGATAGTCTGCCTGTTGCTATCTGAAAGAGCCTGTGCGCCCCTGAACCCCCGGGCGCTGAGCCTGAGCATTGCGGGTGAGCCTGGGGATTTCGTGGAAGAGAGACGCTACCGCGCAGCGCCTCGACGCTGGCGTATGTTGCGGAGAAAGCGGCGGACGAGGAAGTGGGGGCGGGGCTTAAGCGCGCCGGTGACGAAGTCTAGGAGCTGCTGGTTGCCCACCAGCTCGGGGACGCGCCAATTCCGAAGCTCCTCCTGGCCGGGGACCGGGGCGGCGCCAAACTGGTGCAGCGGAGTCCACCGGCGGGAGCGAAGTTCGAGGACGGTTCCGCCGGCTTCTCTGACTAGGACCACGCCGGCGGCCACGTCCCAGACCCGCGGCCCCGTGAACAGGGCGTATTGCATGGCGCCGCAAGCGACCATCGCCATTTCGTAGGCAATGCTGCCGGAGCCTCGGAACTCGCCCATGCGCGAGCGCATCTTGGGCGGTATTCTGAACATGCGGCGAAATGCTGCTGGCATGGCCACCAGGCCTGTTGGCTTGGGCTCGGGCTGCGGGGCCACCCGGATGGGGTCGTCGCCGATGAAGGCGCCGCCGCCATTGCGGGCGTGGAAGAGGAAGCCGTCGCCCTGGCCAGGCCAGGGCAGGAAGATGGCGCCCACCACGGGCTGGCCGCGCCATAGAAGGCCAATGGCAGACCCAAACAAGGGGAGGCCGTTCAGGAAGTTGGTCGTGCCGTCCAGAGGATCGACGGCCCAGGTGAAGTCCGTGGGCGGCGAGTCCTTCCCTGACCCTTCTTCGCCAAGGATGGCATGGGTGGGATAGCGGTCCAGAATGGCCTTGCCGAGGAAATCCTCCGCCGCCTTGTCGGCGTTGGTGACGGGGCTGCGTTGACCCTGGGACTTGTAGTCTATGTCCAGGGGGCGGCGGAAGTAGCCCATGAGGAGGCGGCCGGCATCCCGGGCGAGGCCGGTGGCGAAGGATTCGGCTTCCAGGAGGAAGGCGTCCGAGGGCTGGTCGGGCTGAAGTGCCAACGATGCTCCGGGAGGTGGGCGTAGGGCAGCAAAAAGGGCGCCCATGCGGGGGCGCCCTGCCCTTAGCAATAGAAGAGTGGAAAGAAAGCGGCCTGGGGCGAAGGAGAAACGATGGGGATACAAGGATCGCCGGCATCCGCCGGGGAGCTCCGCCCCGAGAAATCGGGGTTCCGGCTCAACCGAGCGGGGCCAAACAACCACCCACCGAACGACCTAGGAGTAGTAACTCCCTAAAAAGGAGGTGATCCAGCCGCACCTTCCGGTACAGCTACCTTGTTACGACTTCGTCCCAGTCACCGATCCCACCTTCGGCGCCTGCGTCCCTTGCGGGTTAGCCCAGCGACTTCAGGTGTTACCGGCTTCCATGACGTGACGGGCGGTGTGTACAAGGCCCGGGAACGTATTCACCGCAGTAGGGCTGATCTGCGGTTACTAGCAACTCCGCGTTCATGCAGGCGAGTTGCAGCCTGCAATCCCAACTGGGGGTAGGTTTAAGGATTTGCTCCGCCTCGCGGCGTGGCTGCCCGTTGTCCTACCCATTGTAGCGTGTGTGTCGCCCAGGGCGTAAGGGCCATGCTGACTTGACGTCATCCCCACCTTCCTCCCCTTCATCAGGGGCAGTCTGACTAGAGAGTGCAACTAGTCACGAGGGTTGCGCTCGTTGCGGGACTTAACCCAACACCTCACGGCACGAGCTGACGACAGCCATGCAGCACCTGTGACGGCTCCCCGAGGGGTCCCCTACCCTTTCGGGAGGGTACCACCGACATGTCAAGCCCTGGTAAGGTTCTTCGCTTTGCATCGAATTAAACCACACGCTCCGCTGCTTGTGCGGGCCCCCGTCAATTCCTTTGAGTTTTGGCCTTGCGGCCGTAGTTCCCAGGCGGCGCACTTATCGCGTAAGCTTCGACCCGGGGGGGGTCGATACCCCCCAGACCAAGTGCGCATCGTTTAGGGCGTGGACTACCCGGGTATCTAATCCGGTTTGCTCCCCACGCTTTCGCGCCTCAGCGTCAGGACCAGCCCAGCGAGCCGCTTTCGCCTCTGGTGTTCCTCCCGAACTCTACGCATTTCACCGCTCCTCCGGGAATTCCACTCGCCTCTACTGTCCTCAAGCCGAGTCGTACTCCACCGGCCCCTCCCCGTTAAGCAGGGAGATTTCACGGCAGACAAACTCGGCCGCCTACGCGCCCTTTACGCCCAGTAAATCCGGACAACGCTAGCCTCCTACGTATTACCGCGGCTGCTGGCACGTAGTTAGCCGAGGCTTATTCGCCGGGTACCGTCCTTTCTCTTCCCCGACAAAAGGGGTTTACGACCCGCAGGCCTTCATCCCCCACGCGGCGTCGCTGCGTCAGGCTTTCGCCCATTGCGCAAGATTCCCTGCTGCTGCCTCCCGTAGGAGTCGGGGCCGTGTCTCAGTCCCCGTCTGGCCGGTCATGCTCTCACACCGGCTACCCGTCTTAGGCTTGGTGGGCCTTTACCCCGCCAACTACCTGATAGGCCGCGAGCCCCTCCTGGTACGACCCGAAGGCCTTTCCCCGGCCACCTTATGGCAACCGGACGTATGCGGTATTAGCCCGAGTTTCCCCGGGTTATTCCCCATACCAGGGCAGGTTACTCACGTGTTACTCAGCCGTCTGCCACTGTCCTCAGAGCCGAAGCCTTGAGGACCGTTCGACTTGCATGCATTAAGCGCGCCGCCAGCGTTCGTCCTGAGCCAGGATCAAACTCGCCGACAGTGTTTTCCTCGGAGCCTTTCGACTCGCGAGGGTCTTAGCCTATAGCTACGTGTGCTCCAGAGCCACTTTCCTTCCACTCTTCTATTGTTAAGGTGCGAGCTACCCTTTGGCCGACCTTGGGCCGGCCTGACCCACATTGTACCAGCGCCCAGCGGGATGTCAAGGGCCGCTCCACAGGCTCGCGCCGGCCCGCCCCATCTCTTGCCATGGGCCTTGCTTTGCTTCTAGGCGGTCTTATGCTACGATTTCATATGGTTCGCGCGAGGTCGTTCAGGAACGGCGACTGGGGAGGTTTCCAGATGGCTGCGGGTACGGACTTTTCGTTCCGTCGGTTCACTCAGCATCCCTTCTATACGGATTTGAACTCCCGGCTCGTCGACCTGTCGCAGATCAAGCCCGGCAACATCGTGCTGGACCTGGCGTGCGGCACCGGGGCTGTGACGAGGCTCCTCTTGGAGAAGCTCCGCGGGGCCCAGGAAAGCTTGGTCATTGGCATCGATAGCTCGTCGACGGCGCTGCGCCAGGCTCGCGAGGACCTGCAGCGGACGTACTCGAGCATGGCCCAGTTCGTGCAGGGGCGCATCGAGGACTTATCTCTGACCATCCGTCGCTCCGTGGACGCGGTGTTCCTGTGCAACGCTATCCACATGGTCCCGGACAAGTCCAGCCTCCTCGACGAGGTCCGGGGCGTGCTGCGGGAGGATGGGACGTTCTCATTCAACAGCGCCTTCTACCAGGGGACTATGCGCCCCGGCACCGAGCAGTTCTACCGCCGGTGGATGATGCGGGCCATACGCATCGTCAAGGAGCGGGACGGGCTAATGCCCACGCGGGAGAAGGTGGAGTCCCGCAAGATGCTCTCCATAGAGCAGTATCAGGAACTGCTGGAAAGCAGTGGCTTTACGGTCGTGAGGCAGAAAGAGGACACTGCCCATGTGCCCCTAGAGGCATGGCTGGACATCAGCTCCTTCTCAGACTTCATACAGGGGGCGCTGCCCGGTATCCCGATGGCTGAAGCCAGTGCGGCCCTGAAGGAAGCAGTGATTCAGGTATTCGACGAGTTGAAGCTCAAGACGGTGTCCAGAGGCTGGCTGGAGGTCGTGGCGGCCAGGACCTCCTAGGCAGCGGCGATGCGCGGTTGAAATCAGAAGCCCCGGCTCGCGCAGAGCCGGGGCTTCTCTTTGCCCAACGTCCGTCCGGCGCTACCCGCGGAGAAGGCGCGTTAGTTCGGAGATGCTGCCGAGGTCGTCTATGCGCCGCACCGTCTCAATCACCCTCGATGCGCCGTCCGCTCCCAGGGCACCCTCCGCCAGGTCTCGGAACTTGGCCTCCAGGCCGTCCCAGTCAACGGGGTTCTCGGGCTCGCCGAGAGGGACGAGAACCTCCTGCACGAGGGTGTTTCCTCCCTTCAGGGTAACGGTCACGCGGCCCCCAAAGCGGGGCAGGGAATCGTCCACGCGCACCGTCGTCCGCCCCATGAGGCCGACGACGTCCTCGTCCTGCAAGCGGGCGTAGGCTGCCCAGCCGAACCTGCCGTCGCAAGCGGTGACCGAGGCGGCGAAGCAGGCGCTGAATTGGCCGTCCACGACGCTGATCGGCTTCTGCCGCACCTCGGGTGGGTCCCCCACGATGGCGAAACCCGGCGAGGTTATCTCCAGGTCCATTGCCTCAATGTCGTCCACCGGCGCTCTTCCCCCGCCGACCAACGCCAGCACTCCGTCTATCAGGCTGTGGTTGTATCGGCACGAGGGATAGGGCTTCACCCCGGTGCGGGTGACCTCGAATACGCTGCCCAGTCCCTTCAGGGCTTGGCTGGGGTCGTAACCGCCCTCGGTGTACAGCTCGTAGTAGCCGAGGCGTCCCTCCAGGGCCCGAACAGGGCCCTGAAAGCCCTGCCGGGCGTAGGTCAGGGCGTAGATGGCATTGTGGGCGGCCAGGCCCACCTGGAGGCGCTTCGTCCACGCGCCGCCCTCGAGAAACGCCATTGTGCCCGCCGCCTGGTTCAGGGCGATGCCAAGAGCGTTCAGGGTTTGCTCTCCGCTCAGACCCAGCAACCGGGCCCCGGCAGCGACGGCGCCGAAGATTCCAGTCGTTGGCGTGGGGTGAAAACCCCGCTTGTGGACCGCGGCGCCGTGGACGTTGCCGGCCTTGGCGATGAAGTCATAGCCGAGGACCGCCGCGTCCAGGAAGGCGCGCCCCGAAACCCTCTCCCGCTCTCCGATGGCGAGGAGCGTGGAAAACAGAGGCGAGCCAATGTGGATTACGGAGTCCACGTGCGTGTCGTCGAAGTCCATGGAGTGAGCGAATGTCCCGTTGAGCAGGGCGGCAAAGTGGGCTGGATAGCCGGTGGCCTCGCCGGCCACGGTGCAATTGCCCTCCGCGCCGCACAGGAGGTCATGGGTCCCGGCAAGGACGGTTGCCGTGGAGTCGGCGAATTGTCGTCCTCCAACAGCGACGGCTAGGAAGTCTAGCAACAGCTTCCTGGCGGCTTCCCGGGCATCGGCCGGGATTTCGTTGCCTGGGAACGCGAGGGTGTGCTCGGCCAGGGTTTCCGTTACCTTGGGGGTTGCTGTGGTCATCGGTCGCCTCCTGTGGGTTGTCTGGTGGCGTAGCGCCGTTCCATCTCGTCGATCTCATCCTTTCCCAGCAGCCGGGCGATCGCCGTGCGCAACTCGAACGTGTCGGGGTAGCCCGCTGTTTCCAGACAGCCCGCGTCGTGCAACTCCTGATACTGGCTGCGGTACCAGTGGTAGGCGCGAAACATGGGGCCCCGGTGAATCTGAAGCTTGAACCCCAATTCCTGCGCCTCTGCCGCCGGGAACTGGTCCCCGTTGAGCAGGCGAGGTATGCCGGCCAGCTCCGCGGCGTAGGTCTGCAGGTCGTCTTCCGTGCTGATGCCGTCCACGAAGACCATGTCGGCGCCGGCCTGGTGGAAGGCCCGGCAGCGGCGCACCGTATCCTCCCAGCCATGGACAGCCAACGCATCTGTCCTGGCAATGATGACGAAATCCTGGTCCTGCCGGGCTTCCACCGCGGCCCTGACCTTCTGAACGGCTTCATCCTGGGAGATGACGTCCTTGCCTGCAAAGAAGCCGCACCGCTTTGGGGCAACCTGGTCTTCCACGTGAATCCCGGCCGCTCCTGCGCCCTCGAACAGACGCACGGTGCGCCAGACGTTGACGGCGTTGCCGTAGCCGGTGTCTGCGTCGCAGATGAGCGGTACGGAGATCCGCTGGGCAATTCGGCTCGCGTTGGCCACCATCTCCGTTTGGGAGAGCAGGCCCAGGTCCGGATACCCATGGGCCATGGACGTTACGAACCCGCCCATGTAGACGGCCCGGAAGCCTACGTCCTCGGCGATGCGGGCCGTGAAGGCGTCGTACGCGAAGGGCGCCAGGAGCAACTGGTCCTGGGCGAGGAGCTGGCGCAATTGGGTGGTGGGTCTCATGGGGCGCCTGGCCTATGCCGGGAAGAGCCGACGCTCCGCCAACGGGACGGAGCGAGGGTTATGATAATGCTAAACGCTGTTCATTGGCGATGCATCTAGAACTGCCGGTACCGGTTCACGATGGGCAGGCGCCTGTCTCTGCCGAACGCCCTGGGCGTGATCTTGACGCCTGGCGGCGCCTGGCGGCGTTTGTACTCGTTGCGGTCCACCATGGTGATAACGCGCTTGACCGTTTCGGCGTCGTAGCCCATGTCTACGATAGCGTCGAGGCTCCAGTCCTCTTCCACGTAGGCCCGGATGATGGGGTCCAGCACCGAGTAGGGAGGCAAGGAGTCCTCGTCCTTCTGGTTGTCGCGCAGCTCTGCGGTCGGCGCTTTGGTCATGACGCTCTCGGGGATGACGGGCCGTGGTCCTCGTTCGTTGCGGTAGGCGGCGGCCTCATACACGAGGGTCTTGGGCACGTCCTTGAGGGCTGCGAAGCCTCCGGCCATGTCGCCGTAGAGGGTGGCGTAGCCCGTGGCCATCTCGCTCTTGTTGCCCGTGGTGAGCACCATCCAACCGAACTTGTTGGAGATGCTCATAAGTAGGTTGCCGCGGATGCGCGCCTGGAGGTTCTCCTCAGCAACGCCCGGCGCGGTGCCGGCGAAAGCGCCGTCGAGCGCATCGAGCAGGGCTGTGAACGAACCTTCGATGGGAATGTTCCAGAGCTCCATGCCTAGACGCTCCGACGCGTCCGCTGCGTCCACCACGCTTTCTTCAGAGGTGAAGCGCGACGGCATGAGGACGCCCAGGACGTTCTCTCCTCCCAGCGCGTCGACGGCGATGGCGGCGGTCAGGCTCGAGTCGATGCCGCCGGACATGCCGATGATGACCCTCTTGAATCCGGACTTTTGCACATAGTCGCGGACACCCATGACCAGGGCTTCGTAGACCTCCGCCGGACCTTCGTAGCGCCGCGGCTCGGATGGCGGCAGCGGCGTTTTGGGGGCCTTCTTGGGGGCGCCGCCGGGGACGGGAACGACCTCCGGCTGGCCGATCTGGCCAATGGCAACCGGCGCTTTGCGGACTCTGGGGTCCTTCAGCCGCTGGCGGAATACGCCTTCAACGTTGAGGTCTGCGGCGACGAGGCCCTCCTCGAACTGGCCTCCCGCCGCGACGCACTCGCCGTTGGGGTCAAAGATGAGGCTGGCGCCGTCGAAGACCAGCTCGTCCTGCCCGCCCACCATGTTGACGTAGGCCAAGAAGAGCTGGTTGTCCGATGCCCTGGTTGCCAGCATGCGCTCGCGGAAGCTGCGCTTGCCCGCGTGGAAGGGGGACGAGTTGATGTTGACGATGACCTCGGCCCCCGCCCGCTGCTGCACCGCGGTTGGGCCGCTTGCATACCAAATGTCCTCGCAGACGTTGACTCCGATGCCGATGCCATTGATGACGTAGACGGGGCAGGTGGTCCCGGCCTTGAAGTAGCGTTCCTCGTCGAAGACGCCGTAGTTTGGGAGGAAGATCTTGTGGTAGACGCCAATCAGGGCACCGTCGTGGGCCACGGCCGCTGCGTTGAAGGCCTCGCCCTCAGCGTCCACGAAGCCAACGACTACCGTCATGCCGCGCGAGGCGGCGATGACGCGGTCCAGGCAGCGGCGGCCTTCGTGGATGAAGTGCGGCTTGAAGAGGAGGTCCTCGGGCGGATACCCGGTGAGGGCAAGCTCAGGGAATGCCACCAGATCGGCGTCTATCTCCCGGGCCCGGTCGATCCACTCCAGGACCTTGGCCGTGTTGCCTTCGAGGTCGCCAACGGTGGTGTTGATCTGGGCCATGGCTAGGCGAAGGGTTCGCACGACGGGGAAGGGCCTCCTTGGCTGGGTCGAACCGATGGAAGTATAGCATAGGGACGGGAGCCGGCCGGAAGATGAAGAACGGGTGCCCCCTCCGCCGCCGCCCGCAGCCACTTGTGCAGTTCCCGCCGGGCTATCGTCACGGACAATCCATCCTAGCCTGCCCCCGAGTACGAGGGGGCAGGCTAGGATGGGGTCTTCGTGTAGCGCGGCTGACGGGGTTAGCTGATGGTGGCTAACTCATAAGTCATCCCGCGCTTCCTGCACCATTCCTCAGCGGCGCTGCGCTTGCGTAGAACAGACGGCGAATCCATCATTGCGGGGTTCTTCACTTCGATAAGCTTTTTGCGGCCGTCCGTATACTCAACCAGAAGATCGGGGCGATAGTTGCACCTGCGCCCCTGGGTATCAATCCAGGGTATCGAGATTCCATGCCGCTTCTGCCACTTGGCTACTTCCGAGTCCTGTTCAAGCCGCACCATCAGCTTGCGCTCAAGATCGCTGTCGTAGCGTTCAAAGCTGTAGGGGCTCTTGCCTGGGTCCTCGTAGATGCCTCGATTACTTATCGCCATACTTCACCATTCCCTCGACCAGGCCGGGAATGCCGCGTATTCGCTCTTGGATCTTGTGGCGCAGGCTCCAAGCTGCTTCCAGGTGGTGCGTCTCGGCAAGGCCAAGAGATGCGCCGTTCAGAAACTTGGTCCTGACGTGTTCCAGCAAGATGGCGTATATCTTGCCCTTGAACTGGGATGAATGTCCGGCGTGGTCGAGTAACTCCTCCGACATGGCCAGGAGGGCTTCCTTAATGGCATCCGGCAGGGTATCGCCGCCCAATGTGGGCGGCTGGCCGTCAACGTCACCCGGAGCGGATTCAATGGATATCCAACCCTCTCCGGTTAACTCCCGTCGCTGCACCCCGGTAATGTCCTGGTCCGTGATCGCTACCGTCTGCGTGGAATAGGTCAGCCTTTCCAGCACTTCCCTCCAGTTGTGCAGCGGCTTGGGCGGCTCGACGGGCATGGGTATTTCAAACCCGCCGCCGTCATCATCCGACGGCGCCGGCACTTCAATGAGCTTCTGCGGTCTGACTAACTCCTGCCGCGGCGGAGGAGTTGGCAGGTCCTCTTCTTCGGCGAACATGTCGTCCATGCCGACGCCCTTGCGAATCTTGCTGCCGAATATGTCCCATAGCCATTGGTGTTCCAGCTTGGGATGGTCGACAACGGCGCAGATCTGCGGTTCGTCCTCTGTCACGTCCTTGCTGCGGACTCGGCGCAAGCCCCGCCCGATGACCTGCTGGCCATACACCTGGCTGCCGAACTTGCGCAGCAGCAAGATGACGCTTACTTCCGGCACGTCCCAGCCTTCTCGCAGCATCAGCACGCTGACCGCGGCTTTGTAGGGCTGCCGGCCACGCTGGGCCTTGCCCAACTCGGTGGCCTGACGGCGATCCGCGTCAGAGCTGTCCTCGGTTACCAGCAACGTTTTCGTCTTGAAGTAGTCTTGCAGGGTCTTGGCCGCTTTCTGAGCGTCCAGCTTGCAGACGGCGACCACGAATAGGACCGGCTGGTAACGGCCCTTGGCCCGCTGCCCCTGCTCCCGGAGCCGCTGCAAGGCGATGGCCATCTGCTGCCGCATTGGCTTGTCGTCGGTGACCCACTGGGTGGCATTGATGCCCAGGCGGTCAACGTCCGCCCAGTCGATCTCCTCAACGCCGCGGGTTTCTCCCGTTTGGGCATCGGTGTAGGTCAACTGCACCGTGGCGATGTCCGGCTGATAGACGACAGGCGTCTTGACGAGTCTGACCGCCAGGGCGTCCTGTATCAGATATTCGTAGACCATCTTGCTGTCCGGGGTCTGGCCGTCGGCGCGGTCGGGGGTGGCGGTCGTGTCCACCCGCAGGACAGTGTGGAAGCGCAGCTTCGCCAGCGTGGCGTCCCATTCTGGCGCCGGGGAGTTGTGGGCTTCGTCGTTGAACAGAGCGAAGGGGGCGCCATTCAGCAAGTTGGCCAAGTTCGCCTGGCCCGCGGCGTTGCTGGCGTAGAACTGGTGAATGTTGCCCAGAATGACGCTGGCGCCCAGCAGGTTGGCCCATCCACTGGGCTGGTCGCTGCCCAAGGTGGTCAGGGCAAAATCGTCTTTGCCCACAATCGCGCCTTTGGGAATCAGGTCGCGGTCGGCGAAGACCTTGCCATTCTGGAAATCGTCCTGCAGGCGGTCGCGGACGATGAGGTTGGGGCAGAGCAGCACAAACCGTTGCACGTCGTGGGCCAGGCGCAGCCAGACCATCAGGGCGGCGATGATGGCGGTCTTGCCGCCGCCGGTGACCACGTTCAGCAGGATGCCATTGGGACGGGCCAGCTCTTCCCGACGCACCTCGTGGGCATAGACCGCGCGCAGAAAGGAATCCCACTGGTGTTCCCACAACGCGCCCTCCCGCGGCTTGGCGTCGTTCTCCGGGTCGCTGAGGTGCTGGATGTAGTCCAGCGTCTCCGCCTTGGCGTCCGGGTAGCCGCCCTCGACCCACTGCCGGAAATCGTCTTCGTACGGAGTGAACAGGTTGATCATGGGCTAGCGCACCTCAACTTCCACGGCCCGCAGGCCCTCGCCGCCCCGGCTGTCCTGCACGCGGCAGGCCACCCGCACCTTGCCGGTTCGGGCGAACTTGTGGGTAACGTGTAACCGCAGATTTCTGTCTCGCTGGAAGGAGTAGCCTGGGGTGGCGGTAAAGCGGCGTCCATTGTAGTTGAAGTCCCACTGGACGTTGATAATCTCCGCGCCTGGGTTGATCACCGCCGTATCCCCGGCGTCAAAGGTGACACTGGCTCCGCCTAGGGCGCGGTAGCCAATATTGACCACCGGCGGCTGGACGAAGGTTAGGAAATCGCTGTAGTCCGCCTTGTCCGTGGAGCGGCTCACGATGCGTTCCCGGAAGTCGGCGTCGCCGATGCGGACTTGCTTCAAGCGGACAAAGTTGACGTCTATCTCTTCCAGTCGCCTCAGTTGGTCGGCGGCGTTGGCGGCGTCTGGACCGAAACCCCAGGCGAGCATGACGCCGTCACGCAAGTTGTCTTGCTGGTACTGGGCGGTTTGGCGGATTGCGTTAGCGAAGGCTTGCACGTCCGCGCCGGAGGCTTGGGAGTCCAGCGCAGACTCGCCCACCCAGATGGGCAGTTGATTGCGCCTGCCGTGAATGTCCGGCCCGTCGTCGGGATGGCCGATACGGGTTGCCCCGTAGGCCCGCAGCACGAAATCGCGAAACTGCTCCCCCGGCATGGCCGACAGCCGCTCCGCCTCATAGATGCCCCACTGCTCAACGGTGAAGTCGAGGTAGGGCGCATCTGATAATCCGCGTACCTGGGCGGCTTGCTTGATGCGTTCCGCCGTGACTGCAACGGCGACGCGAGACTGGTCGCAGGCAATCCAGCGACGGCCTGTCCGCTGTGCTACGGCTGCGGTTGTCCCACCACCAATGAAGAAATCGGCTATAACATCGCCCTCGTTGGATGACGCAAGAATAATGCGTTCCAATAGCGGTTCGGGTTTTTGGGTTGGGTAGCCGATGCGTTCACCTGACCATGGCATTACAGAATGATGTTCGAATAAATCATCAGGGAGTTTGCCTTTGCCGTAGTCGCGTTCAGTCCCGTCTGCACGAAGTTGGCCACTGGTCCACTTATGAGGCGTACGGACGACATCGACGTTGAATGTCCATTCGGTACCACGCGTATAGTACAGAAGGACATCATGCTTCCTTCCCCAACGAGTCTTTGAAGCTCCCCCTCCTCCGTAGTACCAGACGAATTCATTCTGAAAATTCGCGTGCCCAAAAATCTTGTCCATCTCCACCTTGATATAGTGGCTGGCGTGCCAATCGCAGTGGACGTAGATAGAGCCGGTGGGCTTGAGGATGCGCTTCATCTCGTAGAGCCGGGCGTTGAGCCAGATCAGATAGCCGTCCATGCCGCCTTCCCAAATGTCTTCAAAGGAGCGCAGCTCGTTATTGTCGCCCCACAGGACGTTGTAGTTGCGGCCGGAGAAGAAGGGTGGGTCAATGTATATGAGGTCAATAGTGTTGGATGCGATCTGCCGCATGATGTGGAGGTTGTCGCCCCAGATCAGGCGGTTGGGGTCGTGGGGCTCGGTGTGGCCCAGCGACACCCGCTCGATTATCTGAGTGGGCAGGTCGATCCGGGGGTAGAGCTTGTAGAACCCCTGGCGGCGGTCCCATCCCTTGGGTTCGGCCTCGACGGGTATGGAGCCGAACCGGGCCGGGGCGCGGTAGAACTCTTCCTGCTGCGGAAGAGGCTCAAAGTGCTCGCTTTGAGTGTCGGGGCCGGGAACGGGTTGGGAAGCCATGTAGTTGACCCCTTAGAAGGAAGTGGTGGCTTTGCGCCAGGCTTTGCGCGGAGAGGATAGCAGCAGGAGGGCGGCATCGCACCCCACCCCCGCCACACCCCCCTTGCAAAATACGAACACTTGTGCTATAGTATCCCCATGAAGTCGGCCACCGGCCCGCTTCTCTTTCTCGGAGCCTGCCGCATACATGAGCACTGAGGGAACAACCCAAGGGGCAAGACCCTCCGAGGAAGGCTGGGGCCGGAGCGAATGCCGTTGTAGGGCATAGGCTCTTGGGAGCCGCTTAGGCTCCCCGCGGTTTCGCTAAGGCTCGCGACGGCTCCGTCTCAGATCTGTCCCGGCTCCGTCACGGCTCCCTTCGAGAGCCGGCTGGTAAACGTCGCGAAGTGTCGCCAACTGTCCCACAGTCGTGACATCTGTCCCCTGGAGTGCTATGGATTACCGCTCTCGCTCTCGCCGCCTACCGCGCAAACCACGCAGGGCGCGACGCCTACAGGCAGGAGCGCGGTGAGTTCCGGGGCGGGACGGATATCCGGACGGTGAAGCGGCCCCGGTCGTGGCGTCGCCGGGCTCGCATCGGCGATAGGCTGAAGGCGCTCTCCTCAGCCTCGCAGACAGGCTAGCGGGGTCACCGGGCAGCCCTTGTCCCTGGGAAGCACATTGAGGGCCTGCTGGCGGGAGGGCAAAGCAATCGAATGCGTTGGGCGCGAAGGGGTTCAGGGCGTGGGCAGGAACTCCCGGTCTGGCTGGATGCTGGACTCGAAGCGGCACGCGAGCTGGCCGCTGTTCCAAGCCCCGGACGTGACCTGGCGAGAGAACTCCACCATCAGCCGCCACGACTGGGCGGTGGTCTCGGGCCGAAAGCGGCCGTCGGTGGCGGTGTCGTTCATCCAGGCGTGCGGCGCCCCTGGAAACAGGTGAATCTGGTAGCTTTTCCTGTGCTCTTCCAGCATGTGCCGGAAGATCCAAACGTTAGGCAAGGGGACGAGGTGGTCCAGCTCGCCGAACGCTCCGAAGACCGGGCAGGACAGACGCGGAATCAGGGTAACAACCCACTCCTGGCCCTTCTCCGAGGCGTCGAAGTCGCGGGGATAGATGCCGCCGTGGTACACCACGGCGCCGCTGAGCCGGCGTCCGTGGGCCGACAGGAGCAGCGGCGTCCGGCCGGTCTGGCAGAAACCGGCAACGACGATGCGGTCGGCGTCGGCGAAGTCCTGGCCCCGGATGTAGCCCGCCAACTCATCGAAGTCCGTCAGGGTGTCCTCGTCTGCGAGCTCACCCCGGAACTGGCCATCCGCCAGGGCTTGCCGCTGGCCGGCGTGCCGGTGGAAGAAGTCGGGGAGAAAGGACGCGAACCCCTCGTCGGCGATGCGCTGGGCCTGGTCGAAGGTGTGCTGCACGGGGCCGTAGCGCTCGTGGAGCATGACGAACGCCGGGAACGGCCCTGGCTGGTTCGGGTGGGCGCTCCACACGCGCATGCCGCTGGCCAGCGTTGTTTCCTGCATGGCTCCCCCGTCAGTTCAAAGGGATTTCGGCGACGCCGGCCGACTCCGACGATTCCAGCATTAGGGCAAGAACACCTGGTCCGGTTGGATGCCCGAATTGAAGCGGAAGACCAGTTGCTCGCGGTCCCACGCCCCGGAGACGACCTCGCGGCAGAAGCTGAGCATGGCCCGCCAGGCGTCCTCTGTCTGCCCGGCCCGGTACCGCTCGAAGGCTCTGGGGGTCGTGGTGTTCATCCAGGAGTGAGGGGCGCCGCTGAAGATGTGGATGTCGTAGCTCTTGCGGTGGTCCTCCAGCATCTGCCGGAAGGTCCAGACGTTGGGCAGCGGAATCAGCTCGTCCAGCTCTCCGAAGGCCCCAAAAACCGGGCAGGACAGCCGGGGCGTCAGCCCCACCACTGACTCTTCACCCGTCTCGGTTGCGGCGTAGTCCCTGGGGTAGATGCCGCCGTGGAGGACCAACGCTCCGCTGACGTAGCCGCGATGGGAGGCAACCACCAGGGGCGTGCGTCCGGTCTGGCAGTACCCGGCGATGACCACGCGGGCGTCGTCGGCGTAGTCCAGCCCCCTGACGTGGCCCATCAGCTCGTCGAAGTCGGTCAACGTATGCTCGTCCGGCAACTCGACCCGCTCCTCGGCGGCCTCAACAGCCTCGCGGTTGCCGGTGTAGCGATGGAACAGGTCGGGGGCGAAGGCGGCATAGCCCTCCCGGGCCATGCGCTCCATGATGTTGAACGTGTGTTGCACGGGGCCGTAGCGCTCGTGGAGGATGAAGGCGGTGGGGAAGGGCCCCGGACCTTCGGGCTGGGCGCTCCACACGCGCATGCCGCTGGCCAGCGTTGCTTCCTTCATAAGACTCCCAGGGCGTTGGCTGGATTGGGCGCTGGGTGGCCGGGGCCTACCCTAGCCGTAGCTCCCTAGAGGTTGTTGCGCGGCCCCATCCTACCCTTCTCCCGTAGCTGGGGGAAGGGACGAGAGGATTCTCCCGCCTCGAACAACGTCCCGGGGAAGCGCGATTAGCCGAGCATCCGCATGAGCTGCTTCTGCCCCTTGCCGGATGCAAGCTGCTTCATCAGTTTCTGGCTCTGCCGGAACTGGTTCAGAAGCTGATTGATGTCCTGGGGCGTCGTCCCGCTCCCCTTGGCGATGCGCCTGCGGCGGCTGCCGTCGATGAGGTCAGGCCGGTTCTTCTCCTGAGTAGTCATCGACTGGATGATGGCCTCGGTGCGTTGCAGGCGGCCATCGTCGAGGTTGGCCCCCGGCATCTGTTTGGTCAGCTTGGACAGGCCGGGGACCATCTCCATCACCGACGACAGCGGGCCCATCTTCTTGAGTTGCTGGAGCTGTTGCAGGAAGTCGTCTAGGGTGAATGCGGACTTCCGCATCTTCTCCTGAATGACCTTGGCCTGCTGCTCGTCGAAGTTCTCCTGGGCCTTCTCGATCAGCGTCAGCACGTCGCCCATGCCGAGGATCCGGGAGGCCATGCGGTCGGGGTAGAAGGGTTCCAGCGCGTCGGTCCTCTCGCCCACGCCGACGAACTTGATTGGCACGCCGGTCGCCTCGACGATCGACAGGGCGGCGCCGCCTCTCGCGTCGCCGTCCAGCTTCGTGAGGATGAGGCCGGTGAGGCCGATCCTCGCGTTGAACTCCTGGGCTGCCTGGACCGCGTCCTGGCCCGTCATGGAGTCCACCACCAGCACGGTTTCCACGGGGTCGATCTTCTTCTTGACCTCTTCCAGCTCCGCCATCAATGCATCGTCGATGTGGAGGCGCCCGCCGGTGTCCAAGAGCATCCACTGGTAGCCGAGGTCCCGGGCCTTCTTCAGGCCGTTTTGGGCCACCTTCAGCGGCGTGGACGAAGCGCCCTCCTCATATACCGGGATGTCGATCTGCTTGCCCAGCGCCACGAGCTGCTCCACGGCGGCCGGACGCCGCAGGTCCGACGCCACCATGAGCGACTGCTGGCCGCGCTTACGAAGGTGGGCGGCCAGCTTTGCAATAGTCGTCGTTTTGCCGGAGCCCTGGAGTCCTACCAGCATCACGACGGTGGGAGGCCGCGGCGCCTGCTCCAGCTTGGCCTCGCCGCCACCAAGTATGCGGGTCAGTTCTTCGTTGACGATCTTGACGACTTGCTGGCCGGGGCTGAGGCTCTCCAGCACGTCCTCGCCGACGGATCGCTCCCGGACCCGCTTGACGAACTCGCGAGCGACCTTGAAGTTGACGTCGGCTTCCAGCAGGGCCAGCCGGACCTCTTTCATCGCCTCGTCGACGTTGGCTTCGGAGAGGCGGCCGCGGTTGGCGAGGCGCTTGAAGACGTCGCCGAGCTTGTCCTGAAGAGCATCGAACATAGGGACTCCTTGAAGCCATTCTAGGGTGGGACAGGAGGGGGGGTCAAGAACGCCGCGGGCCTCCGGGGGCTGTGGACTGCCTGGGGCGCCTGCCGGCTTCTTTCCGGTGGAGGCCGGATTCCGGCGCCGCCTGACCCTTAGCCTCTGCGCCACGCGGCCCGCTGCTTACTGAGCGCTGTCTTTCACCGGGATCACCAAGGCCGGCTAAGGCCGCATAAGACTAAGCCCGGACGGTTTCGCTCATGGCCTGTCAGGATGCTGTAAGGGCGAAGGCGGTCGCAATCTCCTTGCAAATCCTCCTCACCACGCGTGGCCCCTGGTAGACCAGGCCTGTATAGAGCTGGACCGTCGTTGCCCCGGCTTGGAGGGCGCGCAGGGCGTCATGCCCGGTGAAGATGCCGCCGCAGGCGTTGATGGCGAAGGCGTCCCCGGCGTGGGCGCGGATGGCGGCGACGGTTTTGAGCATATCCTCCAGGATCGGGCGGCCACTGAGGCCACCGCGTCCGGTGGCCATGCGGGGTTCTTCCAGGGGCAGGGTGTTCCCGGCAGTCACGCCATCGAGCCCTTGCTCCAGACAGACGTCCACCAGGGCCAGCACTCGCTGCCTGGAAGCGTCGTCGTGGCCGAAGGGCAGCTTTACGAACAGAGGCTTCGTGCGCTGGGGCATGATTGCCTGAAGGACTTCGCGTAGGTTCGAGGGGTCTTGAAATGCTGCCAGGCCCGCCGTGTTCGGCGAGCTGATGTTCAGCTCCACCCCAGCCGTCAGCGGCTCGAGCCGCTGGTGGGTGCGGGCGAAGTCGTCCACCTCCAGAGCGGCGATGCTGACCAGGACGGCCGCGCCGCCGGGGTTGGCGCCGCGGAGGTTGGCGGCGGCGGCGTCAACACCCTGGCTGGGGAACCCGAGGGCGTTGATGAGAGCATCCTGCTTCGGCAGCCGCAGCAGACGGGGCCGAGGGTTGCCGGGGCGGGGCGTCGGAAAGACCGTGCCCCCCACCAGGTACCCAAAGCCTAGCCTCGCCAGGCCCGGCAGGGCGCGGCACTCCTTGTCGTAACCGGCGGCCAGTCCCACGGGGTTACGTAGAGAGATGCCGGCCAGGTTCGCGGCCAGGCGGGGGTCGGCGGCTTGAAAGGCGGATGCGGCCCAACCCCACAACCAGCGGCGCTGGAGCAGGTCTTCCGCCAGGCGCTGCGCCGTTTCCGGGGGCAGCTTGAAGAGCAGCGGCCTTGCGATTCGCGTGTAGAAGCCCATGTGGAGACCGCGGGTTACCGGCCCTTTGCCTGGACATCTAGGTTGGCTGGCCCTGGCCAGTGGCATCGCTGTGATGAGGGACAAACGATGCTACGGTCCCCATCCACAGGCAATTCCAGGCCGGCGAGGGAGCGCATCAGGCTGGCTCTGGTCCCGCCGCGGCCGCCGGAGGCCGTTCCTATGACCTGACCGGAGCCAGGTTGAAGCTGTAGAAGCGCTCGGCGTTGCGGTAGAGGATAGCGTCGCGGTCATCATCGGTGAGCTCTTCGTTGGCCAGTAGCTCGCCGATCTCATCGCCAATGGTTTCCTTCGTGGCCTCGTGCGGGTAGTCGGAGGAGTACATGAAGCCCTCCTTACCCATGCTCTTGACCGCGCTGGCCAGGTCGGGCTCTCCTCCCTCCACTCCCACGACGATGCGCCCTTCCTTGATGAGCCGCCTCATGTAGTCCGCTATATTTTCGCCGGCGGGAAGTCGCAGGTATTGCTTGTTGGGATCCAGCGGGGGGAGCATCCCGAACGACCTCGTGCAACGCTCCACCGCCATGAGGAACCAGCCGACGCCGGCCTCCAGGAAGGCATGGCGGACGTTGGGGAATCTGTCGAACACGCCGTTCAGCAGCATACTGACGAACCCGATGGCAACCGCCAGCGGGTGGCCCAGGGCGTTGGAGCCGGCGACGATGTTCATGTGGTCCAGGCCCAACCCGGCGTGAGAGCCTGCGTGGAGGGCAAGAGAGCAACCCAGGTTGTCGGCCTCTTCGTAGATAGGCCAGAAGTCCTTGGATCCAAGCTCGCCCTTGTGCCCAACGCCGGTGAGCATGGCGCCGCACATGCCCAACTCCTTGACGGCGCGGCGCAACTCCAGCGCGGCGGCGGGTGGGTCCTGGAGGGGAATCATGGCCATGCCCTTGAAGCGTTCGTCGCGGCTGAGGTAGGCCTGATGAAGCCAGTTGTTGTAGGCCTTGGCCACGCCAAGGGCGAGATCCAAGTCCGGGATTCGGCCGAAGTGGAGAAAGGCGCTGGGGTAGAGGACGGTGGCGTCGAACCCCTGGGTGTCCAGGAAGTCGACCCAGCCGTCGTAGCCGGGGTCCTGGAACGAGCCCGGCGGGACCCGGTTGAGTCCGAAGAACAGGTGGCTGCCGAACTGTGGCCAGAAGCCGAACATGCTGCCGATGGAGGCTTCGCTCCACTCCGGGGGCAGGAAGCTGCGGATGGCCGCCGCGTCCTCGAAGATGTGCCCGTCTCCGTCGATGATCCTGGGGCGATTCTGAGCCATGACTTCTCCGCCCGGTGACTTCCGCTTGATGACTTCCAGAGCGCCTAGGACTTGGCTGGGACCAACCGGAAGCCGTAGAAGCGCTCGGCGTTGTTGCAGAGGATGGCGTCTCTGTCCTGCTCGGTGAGCTCTTCGTTCTCCAGCAGTTCGCCGATCTCCTCGCCGATGGTCTCCTTGGTGGCCTCGTGGGGGTAGTCGGAGGAGTACATGAACGCCTCGTTCCCCATGAGGCGCACCGCGTGGGCGATACTCGGCTCTCCTCCCTCGACGCCGACGACGATGCGGCCCTCCTTGGCGAGCCTCCTGAGGTAGTCGATGATCTTCTCATCGGGGGCAAGCTTGAGGTACTGCCCATTTGGGTCCAGCGGGGGAAACGCTCCGAATGACCTCGTGCAACGTTCCACCGCCATAAGAAACCAGCCGATGCCGGCCTCAAGGAAGGCATAGCGGGCTCTTGGGAACCTGTCGAACACGCCGTTGAGCAGCATGCTGGTGAAGCCGATCGAGACCGCCAGCGGGTGGCCCAAGGCGTTGGAGCCGGCGAAGATATTCATGTAGTCCATGCCCAGCCCGGCGTGGGAGCCGGCGTGCAGGGCGAGGGCGCAGCCCAGGCTGTCGGCCTCTTCGTAGACAGGCCAGAAGTCCTTTGAGCCAAGCTCGCCCTTGTGCCCAACGCCGGTGAGCATGGCGCCGCACATGCCCAGCTCCTTGACGGCGCGGCGCAGCTCCAGCGCGGCGGCGGGTGGGTCCTGGAGGGGAATCATGGCCATGCCCTTGAAGCGTTCGTCGCGGCTGAGGTAGGCCTGGTGAAGCCAGTTGTTGTAGGCCTTGGCCACGCCAAGGGCAAGGTCCAGATCCGGGATTCGGCCGAAGTGGAGGAAGGCGCTGGGGTACAGGACGGTGGCGTCGAAGCCCTGGGTGTCCAGAAAATCGACCCAGCCGTCGTAGCCGGGGTCTTGGAACGAGCCTGGCGGGACCTTGTTTAGGGCGAAGAACATGTGGCTGCCGAACTGCGGCCAGAAGCCGAACATGTTGGCGATGGAGGCCTCGCTCCACTCCGGCGGCAGGAAGCTGCGGACGCCCTCCGGGTCCTCGAAAATGTGCCCGTCTCCATCGATGATCCTGCGGGAGTACGCCATGAGCCTTCTCCTTGGTCTTGGGATTGGCCGGGGTCAAGTGGCGCCTGTGTATCACGGGCACATCGCGTTGTCAAACCGCTTCTGCCCCCGCCGTCACGAAAGGAAGCCAATGACCTCCGCCATGAACTCTTCCGGCTGTTCCAGCATCGGTAGATGCCCGGAGCGTTCCAGGACCACCAGCTTCGAGTTGGCGATGCTGTCGCGGAACAACGGGCCGTAGGCCGCCGGCGAGAAGTGGTCGGAGGCGCCCCATATGATCAGGGTGGGGGCCTTGATCCGGTGGATGCGATTGCTCAGGCCCCTGTCCGGGAGGGGCCACAGGAACTTGGAGGCCGCCCCCAGGGAGCGGATGCGCTCCAGGTCCCACTCCTTCGCCGCTTGCTCGTCCGCAGGCTCCAGACTCAACCCGCGGGCATGGGCTGCATCTGCGTCGTGCCAGACGGCCCGGAGGAAGTGACTCTTGATGAAGGAGAAGAAGTCCGGTGCCGGGGTTTCGTCCATCCAGAGACCGACGGGCGCCACCAGCACGAGCTTTCCAACTCTTTCGGGGCACGTGGCGGCAATCTCCGCGGCGATGGCCGCTCCCAGGCCGTGTCCCACGATGTCCGGCCGCTCCAATCCTAGGGCATCCAGCAATTCCAGGTGATAGAAGATCAGGTCGTGGAAAGAGTACAGGTCGTCAAGTCCCGTCGACTCGCCGAAACCCGGCTGGGCTGGAGCAATCACGCTGCGCCGTTCCGCCAGCGGGTCGAGCCAGGCTGGCCACTCGGTGAAGGGAAAGAAGCCGTGAAGGGACAGCACCGGTGCCCCCGCCCCCTGCGTGAAGACCTGGGCTTCGAAGAGGCCGTTCCGGATGGCGATGGAACGCTCCTCGGACATTATCCCCCCTGGGCTATGGCTGCTGGAGTGGAGCGTTGGTCCATGGAGAGGGCCTTGGGGTACCAGCGGTCCTCGTACTCGGAGTGTATGTGGCGGAGGTGGGGCATTACCTCCTTGGCGAAGAGCTCGGTGCTGCGCAACACCTTTTCCTTGGGCATGTTGCCCAACTGCATGAGCACCATGAGATGGCCCACCCTCATGCTCTCGATAACGTCCTTGAGCTGTTCCCTGACCGTGGCCGGGCTGCCGGCTACGATGCTCCCGTTCTCTATGCGCTCCTTCCAGGTGGTTTCGGTTGAAAGGGCCTGCAGGCGCGGCCCGGGAGGTTGGGCGTTGCGCTCGGTGAACTGCTCCTGGCCTCTCTCGCGGAGGGTCGCGATGCTGCGGAAGCCCGGCGCCCCCCACGTCGGCCCGATGTGCTGGCACTTGTCGTAGAAATACTGGACGTGTTGGGCGTACTCCCGCTCCGCCTCAGCGTCGGTGTCCGCCACGATCACGAGTTGCAGAAACCCCACGCGGTGCGGGTTGTGCTCAATGCCCAGGCGGTCGAGCGTGTCCCAATAGCCCTGGATTAGCGTGCTGGCCCGTTTGTAGCCCCCGAAGCTCAGGTAGCTGTAGAGATAGTCGCGCTCGGCGCTCCATTGCCAGGTCTCCACGCTCCCGCTGCCCGGAATCCATACCGGCGGGTGGGGTTTCTGGATGGGCTTGGGCCACGGGTTGACGTACCGGAGCTGCGTGTACTTGCCGTTGAAGGAGAACACGTCATCACGGGTCCATGCCTGCATGATGAGGTCGTGCGCCTCGTTGTATTTGTCCCGCACCACAGTGGGCGGCTGCCCGTAGCAGTAGCAGGTGTCCATGGGGGTTCCCACGGGGAACCCGGCAACCAAGCGGCCGCCTGAGATGACGTCCAGCATTGCCATTTCTTCGGCGACTCTGATGGGCGGGTTGTAGAGCGCGATGCTGTTGCCCAAGACCACAATGGCCGCGTTGGACGTTCGGCGCGCCAGCGACGCGGCCATGAGGTTGGGCGAGGGCATCATTCCATAGGCGTTCTGATGATGCTCGTTGACGCAGATGCCATCGAAACCGACTTGGTCGGCGAACTCCAGTTCGTCCAGATACTCGTTGTACATCCGGTGGCCCTCCACCGGATCGTACAGGCTGCTGGGAACGGTCACCCACACGGAGGGATGCGTGGTGGAGAAGTCCTCGGGGAGGCTCTGATACGGCATCAGGTGGAACCAGTGAAAGCGCATAGCGCCCCCCTTTGGTCGCGTGCGCAGGTGAGGCTGGTCAGTGTATGCAGTATAAGAACGGCGGTTTGGGGACGCAACCGGCGCAGCGGCGCTGTTGAGAGGAGACCGGCCAGCCCAACGAGCTGGCCGGTCTCCTCTCATGCTGGCTTGGCGCCGGGGACGGGAGCGTTGCTAGGAAGACGCCCCAATGGTTTCCTTGCCCAAGTTCTTGACCTTGTCGTCAACGACCTTGGTGGAGACGAAGTGGCGCTGCACCTCCATCTCGGAAGGCGTGAAACCCAGGGCCATCCCCACGAGCTGCGAAAGGTGCAGAATCGGCATGTCGATGTCCTGTTTTTCCTGCGCTTCGGCTCTGCTCTGCTGTCCGTCCAGCTCCAGGTGGCAGAGGGGGCATGGGACGACCATAGCGTCGGCGCCCTTGCCCCTTGCCTCGCCGGTGTGCTTGGCGGTCATGGCGAGGGCATTCTCCTCGTTGATGGTCAGGGAAGGGAAGCCGCAACACTTGCCCTTGCCCGAGATGTCCACGTTGACGCCGCCGATGGCCTCCGTGACCTTCTCGATGTAGGACTTGCGCGCCCCGATTTGCACCACCTCGTCGGGACGGCGGAGGTAGCAGCCGTAGAAGGGCGATATCTTGACCCCTTCCAGCGGCTGGGTGGAGGCTGCCGTCAGCACATCCAGGCCCACGTCTTCGACGAGGACCCAGAGGAGGTGCTTGACCTCCGCGCCGCCCTGGTATTCGAGGCCCTCTTCAGCCAGGAACTCGCGGTTGATCTTGTCTCGGTAGACGGGGTCTTGGAGCCGGATGTTGGCTATGCTGATGACGCCCGTGCAGGTGCTGCAGATGGTCATCAACGGAATGCCCAACTGCTCCGCCTTGGCGAGGGTTCGGGCGTTGATGGGGTCCGACACCTCGGAACTGAGAACCCCGGCGCCGGTGCAGCCAGCGTCTTCCAGTTCCACCAGCTCGATGCCGAGCTTTTCACAGACCTTCACGGAGCTGGCGTACAGCTCCGGGCAGGAGCCCTTGGCGACACATCCGGGGTAAAAGGCAACCTTGACCATGCGCTTGCCCTCCTGAGCTTCTCCGCGAGTTCCTTTCCCCTTGATCGGGGCGGGCCGCTTGCCCTGTCCCATGAGGGAGAGGGCGTTATTGCTTCCTAAGCCTTCTTTCCGTCCCTGTGGGACTGCTCAACCTTCTCGAACATCTTGGCGATCTGCCTGGCGCCGGGCCGGCTCTTATGCGGCCTCAGGCTGGCCTTGCCGTTCCGTATGGCTTTGAGGGCGATCGGCATCTGCTTCATCATGGCCGACAAGGACAGTCCGTATGGCGGCAGGCCGTAGGTCTTCTGGGCAAGCATACGCTCGTTGAGCCAGCCGGACTTCTTCACGGAATCTGCAAAGGCGTCGTAGTGTCGGGCGGCCATAGGGTTGCCTTTGCCTGACTTGACGCCGAGCGCCACCGAATGGTCGCGCAGGTCCATGATGAGGTGGGTGGGGTTGATGCCCCAGGGGCAGTGTTCGCTGGCCTCCCAGCAGTGGACGCAATCCCAGAGGCCCCGCTTCTCTCCTGCCTCGATGAAGCGCTGCTTAGTGTCGTTGTCCCTGGGGTCCATGGTTGTCCGATAGAGGCCCTTGGTCAGCGCCATCGGGCCCAGGAACTCCTTGTCCACGTCGATTACCGTGCAGCCCTCGTCGCAGAGGCCGCAGACGGTGCAGCGCATCGCCAGGCGAACCGGCTCCAACTCCTCGTCGGTGACTTTGGGCGCCTCGCCATTGGTCTCCAACCAGGGGCGGAAGTACTTGTACTTCTTCCACATGAACTGGTCGATGTCGTAGAGCACGTCCTTGACCGGGGCGACGTTGCGGATGAGCTTGATCTCGATGGCGTCGTCCTTGACGGAGTCCTTGACCTTCAACAGGCAGGGCACGACCCGCTTGCCGTTGGCCTGGCACGTGCAGTCGCCGCAAAAGCCGGTGTTGCAGGCGCCGCGGAAGGCCAGGCTGCCGTCCTGCTCCTCCCGAACGCGGGTCATGGCCTCGAAGACGCTGGCCTCCGGGTCGACATCAATGACGAAGGAGTCCCGCTGGCCGGGGTCGTCGCTCTTCGTCCGGATGAACTTCATCGTGACTTCCATGGTTCTGTTCTCCTCAGTGGCCTTCAGGAAGCCATTGTTGCAGAGCTTTTCATCCAGGTTCGCCACTCGGTCGCGGATGCTCCCCGCCACCCCTGGCCGGGGGCGTTCAACTATACCGCCCGTCGGCTGACCTGCGGGCCGCCTTCCGATTGCCTCACGACGATGCGCGTACCGCCGGCCTCGGCGTCTTTGTCGGGGAAGTCGGACCGGAAGTGGACGCCCCGGCTCTCCTCGCGAGCGGCTGCGCTGGCGACAATCGCCTCCGCAGCGGCCAGCAGCGTGCGGGTTTGGAGGTGCTGCTGCAGATCGTAGTTGTATGCCGCAGATTTGGTTCGAATGCCCATACTGGCGTAGGCCTCTTTGAGAGCGCCGATCCGTTCGGCAGCCTCGGCGAGCCCGGTTGCGTCGCGGGTTAGACCCGCCTTTCCGGGCATCAGCGAGGACAATTCTTTGCGTATCCCCGCCAGGGCGCCTTCCTCGGCGTCCCGCGCAAACAGCGACTGACGGCGCCCCTCATGCTCTTCGAGTATCGATGGGGGCGCCTCATCGCTGGAGGCCTTGCCGACCGCGGCTGCGGCTGCCCCTGCTCTGCGCCCCGAAAGGAGCGAGGCCAGCAGCCCGTTGCCGTCCATGGCGCCGGCGCCGTGGAAGCCGTTGCCTGCACACTCGCCCGCTGCGTAGAGACCGGGGATGCTCGTGGCCCCGCCGGCGTCGGTGGCCACGCCTCCGAGGATGCGGCACATGCCGGGGACCACGGGAATGGGACCGCTCGCCAGATTGCCCTTCATGAACATCTGGAGCCGGGCATTGGTGTTGTAAAAAGTTGTGTCGGCCTGTTCTTGGGTGATGGAGGCCTGCAGGTTCAAGTGGCCGTCGTCGCCGGCGCCGGAGGCGATGGCCTCAGCGGCGGCGCGGGCCAGCGCGTGGCCGAAGGGCAGCCCGGAACCGGCTACGGGCTGGCCGTCCTTGTCCAGAATCTGGGCGCCATTGGCCAGCAGCAACTCGCTGATGGCCAGGCGGCCCGACTTGATGATGCTTGGGTGGTATTGCACCATCTCCATGTCCACGAGCTGGGCGCCCGCCCTGTAGGCGATGCCAATGCCGTCGGCGTTGCAGAGCGTTGAGCCGGCGCTGGGTTCGTAGAGCCTACGAGCGCCTCCCGCGGCCATGACGACGGCCCCTGCCGAGATGAGGTCCATGGCGCCCGTCGCCAGCTCGATTGCCAGCGTTCCTTTGCACACGCCATCCACCACGGCCAGCGAAGGGACGCACCATTCTTCGTAGAAGTCGATGCCGTGCTTCAGCGCCTGCTCGTAGAGGACCTGGGTGACCACGTGGCCGGTCATGTCGTGGACGTGGCTGGACCTCGCCTGCTCCGATCCCTGGAGCTTCAGCAGGGCTGGGTTGCCGCTGCCATCGAGGTTGAAGGGGACGCCGAGGCGGAACAACTCCCGCACGGCGTCGGGCGCTTCCTGGCAGAATGCTTCCACGACGGCTTTGTCGTTGAGGCCGTCGCCGGAGCGGAGCGTGTCCGCGGCGTGGGCTTCGGGAGAGTCGCCATCGCCCAGGGCGGCGTTGATGCCGTCCTGGATGGAGATTGAGTAGCTCCGCAGCGGGTGGACTTTGGAAATGACAGCCACCGCGGCACCCTGGCGGCGCGCCTCAACGGCGGCTTGCAGACCGGCAATTCCCGCTCCAATCACAACGACGTCGTATCTCACACAGCGCTCCCGTGGATGGCTTGGCCCCAACCGGACGCGTGGAGGGGCAGGCTGATTATAGCCAAGGCGCGGTTGGGCTGCAAACCGAGGGGCGGCGGGGCAACCGCGCTGCTTCGTGGACCGGGACCTCTGACCGTTGCACTAGGAAATCTCTGAACAAGCTTGAGAGACGCACTCCGATTCGAGCGTATGCCAGGGACAGGGCTAGAAGGGTTCCTCGGGCCTCAACCTCATTCTTTGATTGTATGTGTTACTGCGTTTTCTTCTCCCCCGGCGCTCCGTAGGCGTGGAGCCATTACAAAGGCGTTACAGGCCGTTACAAAGCTGTTACGATTCGTTACAGAGCCGTTACGGAGTTGGATGGCTCCAAAGAGCCTGTGCCGTACAACGGCATTCGCTCCAGTCCCAGCCTTCCTCGGAGGGTCTTGCCCCTAGGGGTGTTCCCTCAGCGCCCCTGCCACAGGGGGATTCTCTATGGTTAGCCCCCAGTACATACGTTATGCGGCAGGCTCCAAGGAAGAGAAGCGGGCCAGGGGCCCACTTCCTGAGGGTACCATAGCACAATAGTTCGCATTATGCAATGGGGGGGTGCTTCCTGGACGGAGGGTTTTGTTGTGGCCTGCGCCCTCCTTCAGCGGAGGGTCTAGTTTGGCCTGCGCCGCTATCCCGCCCACTCCGCCCTCCGACGTTTTCCAGAACAGAGGGACTCGCTGTACCCCCGGCAGGGGCTGCGCCCCCTGCACCCTGCTTGGGGGGAGGGAGGGGATGCCGTTGCTCAGCTTGGCGCGTCCGGTACGCTTCCTGACCTTTCCCCGAGTACGGGGGCAGGGACAGGGGAGGATTCTCCCGCCTCGCGCCTGCAACAACGTCGCTGGGAAGTACAGCTAGGCGTTGGGCAGAATGACCGGCTTGACTTCCCGGTAGGCCGCCATCGCCTCGAGGGCCTCGGTCGTCTGGTCCAGCCGGTATGTCCCCGTTATGAAGTTGTCGAAGGGGAAGGTGTTCTTGCGCGTGGCCAGGAAGTCCAGCGCCTGGTAGAAGTGGTGCGCCATGCCCGATAGGATGCCCACCACCGTCAGGTTCTTGTTGGTGAAGATGGCCCCTGGAATGGTCTGGTCTCCGGAGCCTGCGCCGATGGACAGGAAACGGCCGCCCCGCCGCACCAGGTCCAGACCCTCGGCGACGGCCTCAGCGCCCACGCACTGGATCACCACGTCCGGCCCTCGCCCGGATGTCATGTTCATGATCCATTCCTTCCTGGCCTGGCGATCGAACTCCTCGATGCTGCAGACCTCGTCAGCGCCCATGTCCTTGGCAACCTTGAGCCTGGCAGCCGGCGCGCCGATGGTGAAGACGCGGCGGGCACCCCGGTCTCTTGCGACCGCCGTTGCGAACAGGCCGAGGGGCCCCGAGCCCTGAACGACCACATCTTCAGCGCTGCCGATGCCGCCCAGCTTCTCGAAGCCGTGCATCACCGTGCGGAAGGCGCAGGCAGCCGACGCGGCCAACGGCGACGAAACCTCGTCGGGGACGCGGATGACGTCTGCGCCCTCGGGGTAGTAGTGGTGTTGAGCGCAGCCCCCGAGCAGATAGGGATGCTGGTCAGCGCGGACCCGGCCGTAGCGGGTTGCGGCGGGACACAGGTTTGGCTGTTGGCCGATGGTGCAGTGGAAGCAGTGCCCACAGAAGCGATACGCCACCAGGACCCGGTCGCCGGGTTTCAGGGGCTCGCCGAGGATGTCGGTGCGCTCCCCGTTGATCTCCTCCACGATGGCGGCGGTCTCGTGGCCTGGGATGTAGGGCAGGATCGGGCCGTAGTCGATGGCGCCGTGCCATATCTTCACGTCCGTGGCGCAGAGGGTTGCCGCGTCCACGCGGGCGATCATGGCGCCCGCGCCCAGCTTCGGCAGCGGGATGTCCCGCATCTCCAGAGGCTCGTTGTAGTCCGTTACAACAGCAGCTTGGCTCATGGGTCCTCCTTCATGGCGGATCGTTCACCCCTTGATTTACGCATTTCGCAGAGGGGGCCGAGCGCGACGGTACGATACCCTCGCCCGGCGCGAGTGTCAATGAACGCAGCGCTCCGCTGGCGCCGCAGGGAAGGAGTGAGCTGTAGGCTCGGCTACGAGGAACGACCGGCATCGCTGGGCGGGTGGAGTGCAACAACAAAGGAAAGGCGCAGGCCGCGCCTTCGCCTTCCGCTTGCCGTTGACGGGCCGCCTGCGGCTGGCGGCAGAGAAGCGGCCCCTTAGCCGTTCCCTCCCACTAACGCTGCCCGGTCCTGTTCCATCTCGGCGAACGCCGTGGCGGTGTCGGCGTACTCGAGGCCCCGCTCCAGGACCCAGTGCTTCACCTCGCCGATGCCGAATGTGTCCGTGATCTGCTCTCGGGCGAGGTCGGGGTTGAACTCCTTGCAGGAGAACACGTCGATGTTGACGTAGCCGCGGTCGGGGAAGGTGTGGACGCTGATATGGCTCTCGGCGATGAGCACGAAGCCGGAGACGCCCCAGTCCCCTGGTTGGGGGCCGTGGTAGGTGTACACGTGCGGCGGCGTGATCTTGGTCATGCCCAGAGCGTCCGGGTATTCGTCCAAGAAGCGGTGGACCACGTCCGGGTCCTGGAGGCGCTGGCGGTCTCCGTTGTGACCGTCAATCACCAGGTGCATAGAGAGTCCCTCCAGTAAGAGTAGAGGGGCGCGAGGCCCAAGGAGAAAGGGTATCATTCCGGCTTGAACGAGGCAAACGCCGACCAGGCTTCTAGGAGGGATGCCCGCCCAGGAATGGCCAGATGCCCAAGCGGGCGTTCCCACCCACCCGGCCTCCAAAGCTATCAGAACAGGGGACACTTCCTGTTACCCCGAAGCCTGCGGCGCTTTCCAGGGGGCTGGATTCACAGCGCCTCCACCGAGCTCGGAACACGACCGATTTCGGATCAGGCTTTTGCGACCTCGGCGCCGGCTATGGCGATGTCCTCGTCTTCCTGGGGAGTGTTGCCGCCGCTGACGCCGCACGCTCCAACGACCTCCGCTCCCTCGTAGATAGGTACGGCCCCTTGGGCAAAGAGCATGCCTTCGTGAATCATGAGCGACTGGAAGACGGGCCTGCCAGCCCGCTCGGCAAGGTCTCTGGTGGGCCTGTTGTAGGCGACGGAACCCTTAGCTTTGCCCAGGCCGATGTGCACGGTCATCCATCGAGCGCTGTCCATTCGGTGCAGGGCTACGAGGTTGCCGCTGGTATCGACTATTGCGATTGTTACGTTGAGGTTCAACTCTCGAGCCCTGGCCTCTGCGGCTTCCAGGGCCTGCTTGGCTTTGGTTAGTGTGAGAGCCATGATGCCTCCCGAGGTTTCTATGTTTCGTTCTGTCATGCCGAGAGGTCGTGAATGAAATCGGCTCTAGCCTTCGCCGAAAAAGGCGAAGGCCGGAAAAGGCGGTAACTGAGCCGCCTACTGATGCACACTTCTGGGCCGTGAGGTGGATAACAGGGCCGCCGCGGACCGAGATGGGTTTTCAAACAGGCTCGGATGCCTTCCCGCCGCCGCGGGCTGCGGTTCGTCGTCGTCGTACTCTTCAAACTACACGGAATAGGCTTACCGGCCCGTGAACCACCGGAAGAAGGTCTCGGCCTGAGCCAGGTCTCCTTCGATCTTGAGCAGGCCCTGGGCGTGGGCTCGCTTCCAGGGCAGGCGGTGGAGGAAGGCCAAGGCCACGTGCTCCGGGTCGCCCCGGAAGGTTGCCAGCGCCGGATCGGAGGACGACTGTTCCAGGTTGAAGTCTGGGCCTGTCACAACGACGTCCCATGACCAATTCAGCGGCTCGCCCACCTGAAATCGATAGCGCAGGGGTGTGTCCAGCGGCTGCTCCTGCGCGTCGAAGCCCCATCTGAACCAGGTGGGCGTCCACTCCAGCAGCGCCGGCACAATATCCGGCAGCAGCCTGGGAGTGATTTCCACCCCGGACTTCAGGTCCCATGAGTGAAGTCCCGTCTCCGCGATCCGGGTCAGGGTCAGGCCGCGGATGGTCGTGACCTGCAGCACATGGAAGCAGGGCCTCTCCCAGTCGTCCGGTTCCAGGGAACTCAGCAGGGAGAAGAACTGATCGTTCCGCTGGCGAAAGTTCGCCGAGAGGGCGTCGCCCTGTCGCTCGCGGGACTCTCTGCCCCGTTGGGCCACGCGGGCGCGGCCCTCCGGGTCGGGGCCGGTCTTCCTGAAGGGCGCCTCCGGCAACGGACCGGCGTCGCCCTTGAGCGCGCGGGATACGTCGCGGATGGCGCCCTCGGCGCCGCCGCTCATGTGGGCGAGGAGGTCGCCCAAGGCCCAACCGTCGGCCCCGGACGGCGTGTCTTGCTGTTCGGGAGGTAGGGCGTCGAAGTAGTCGGCTATGTGATCGGAGGCCAGCTTCAGCAGCCGCGCCGCCTCTGGCCCTGGCGTCTGGGGAAGGGGACTCTCGGTTGCCACGGGATCCTCCTCGATGGCGTCGTATGGGTCTTGCGCCTAGCGCATTGTATAAGAGCGGCGCTGGCCTGCGCTACGAGGCGGCGCTGGGCCATGGGGGTTGGGGGCCGCCTGCGCCACGCTGACAGGAAATAGACAGCCGGCCCGCTTAGCGGGCCGGCTGTCTATTTCTTCCGTGGCTGCTCGGCGTCAGCCGCTGGGAGTGGCGCCCGCCCACGTGGCCAGCGCCTCCATAATGCGGTCGATCTCGGGCTGCTCCTCGCCTGCCTGGGCCGGCACGTAGCCGCCACTGTAGCGCTCGTTCTTGCCCATCCCCGGCCAGCGCTCCAAGGGCAACTCCACCGACCTGTTCTTCTCGGCGTCCCGGAACACGCACATGGGGTCGCCGCCATCCTGGACGATGGCGATCTGCTCCTTCAAGAGCTTTCGCCAGAGGATGATGCCCCTATCTGAATCGCCCAGGCGCTCCAAGGTGCGGTCCACCACGGGGCCCTGCGTGACCCAGGCAACGAAATCCTGGTGGTTCACGAGGTCGGCGATCATTCGGCCGTCTTCGTAGTGGAGGGGCACCTGGAAATAGGGTATGCGCTCCTGGTCGGGGATCTCGTGGCCATCGGCCGCCTTGTACGCGAAGACGGTGATGTGCATGGTGTTCTCATCGTCGATGGGGACGCGGTACTGAAGGCTGCACTTGATGATGTCCCCTACGAAGAGGATGTTGGGGAACAGGGCGGGGTGGCCGAGCGTCCAGTCGCCGTGGGTCTCGTCATTGCCCTCCACAACGCGGCGCTTGATGACCCCGTAATCGAAGACATCGAAGCCGATCTTCTGGTGGGGCAGGGGGTTGGTGTTCACCAACACCTTGTCGATGCCCTGCCTCTCGGCCCTGAGGTTCCGCTGGTACTCGCCCCAGTAGCCGTGGAGCCATTCCAGGTGGACGGGGTCCAAGGAGTTCTCCTGGCATTGAAGCCAGTTGCAGTCCAGCTTGGCGAAGCCAACGTCGCGGAAGGCGTTGGGCCACTCGAAGGGCTCCCAGTGGGGGACCATCGGCGCGGGCGCGGGGCCGAGGTAGGCCCAGAGCAAGCCGCCGTAGGCCTGGACTGGATAGCCGTTCAACTTGATCTTGTCCTTGAACCGCGCCTCCGGCCGGACCGTCTCCTCGAAGGGCTGCTCTATGCATTGGCCGGTCTCGTTGTACATCCAGCCGTGATACATGCAGCGGAGGCCGTTCTCCTCCGGGATCCCGTAGGTGAGGTCGACTCTGCGATGGGCGCAGTAGCGTTCGATGAGGCCGTAGTTGCCGCTGCGGTCTCTGTACAGCACCAAGTCCTCGCCGAGGAGCCGTATTTCCTTTGTGGGCTCGTCGTCCATTTCAAGCACCGCCGCGATGGGGTGCCAGTAGCGGCGGAAAAGTTCGCCGCCGGGCGTTCCTGGGCCTACCTGCGTAAGTAGCGCATTTTCTTCTGCCGATAGCATGGACGGACCTCCTGGGTGAGACTGGGAATTCTCCGCATGATGGCCTAGCTGGGCGCCTTCTCCGCGCCGACGGGGACGCCGTAGAAGTCGGCCCAGCCCCTGAGCACCTCTTCGACGTCCTCGACAGCGGTGGTGGGGCCTGCCTCCAATGGAATGTAGTTCGTGCGCAACATCCCGAACTTGATCTTCTCCAAGGGCAGGGGTATGGAGGCGTTCCGCTCGGCGTCGCGGAAGACGTTCATCGGATCCCCGCCGTCCTGGACAACGTTAATCTGCTCGCCCAAGAGCTTGCGGAACATGATCAAGCCCCGGTCGGACTCGCCCAACCTCTCCAGGTCTCTCCTGGCCGACGGCCCCTGGGTGACCCAGCAGGTGTAGTCCTGGTTGAACGTCAGGTTCACAACGAACCGATCGTCGTCCGCGTAGAGGGGGACATAGCGGTAGGGCACCGAGTCCTGCTTGGGCGCATCTTTGCCGGGGGCAGCCTTCCAGGTGTACAGCGAAACGTGGAAGGTGTGGGTGTCGTCAACGGGGACGCGGAATTGTAGGGCGCTCTGCGTCTCGGAGCCGACGAGGAGGATGTTGGGGAAGAGGATGGGATGGCCGTGCTTCCAGTCGTCGTCTTCCCTGGTGTAGCCCTCGAGCACGCGCCGCTTGACGATGCCGTGCTCGAACAGGTCGAAGCCGATTTCGAGGTGCTTCATCGGTGGGGTGGCCTGCCCCCACTTCCACTCGCCACCTTCCCGCATCCGGACGTATTCGCCGAAGTAGCGGTGCAGCCACTCCAAGTGGGTGGGGTCCAGAGAGTTCTCCTGGCATTGCAGCCAGTTGCAGGGGATCTCCGTGATGGCGATGTCGCGCACCGCGTCGTCCCAGACCAACTGCTCCCAGCGCGGCAGTAGCGGCGCCGGCGCCGGCCCCATGTAGGCCCAGAGCAGTCCCGCCAGGCTTTCCACCGGATAGCCTTTCAACTTGATCTTGTCCTTGAAGCGCGCCTCGGGCCGGACGGTCTCCTCAAAGGGCTGCTCGACGCATTGGCCTGTCTCGTCGTACATCCAGCCGTGGTACATGCAGCGCAGGCCGTTCTCCTCGGGGATGCCGTAGGCCAGGTTGACCCGGCGGTGGGCGCAGAAGCGTTCGATGAGGCCGTAGTTCCCGCTGCGGTCCCTGTAGATGACAAGGTCCTCGCCCAAGAGCCGGACTTCCTTGGTGGGATTCTCGTCCAATTCAGCCGAGGCGGCGATGGGGTGCCAATAGCGGCGCATCATCTCCCCCATGGGCGAGCCAGGGCCAACCTGAGTCAAGCGCTGGTTTTCCTCAACATTGAGCATCCGGAACCCCCTGTGACAACGACGGAATCCGCTATCCCCAAAGAAGGCGAAAGCTGCCAGGACGCACTCCCACCATTGCCATTTCTTTTATCACCGCCGCGGATGGCCTGTCAAGGATTTGCGGTGGCGAAGGGGCGGCGATTTGCTGTATCGTTGGGGCGAGCGAAGCGCACGGATGCCAGGTTGAGGGTAGCTATGAGCAGTCTCGAGTTTGCAACCGCCGGGGAGTCTCACGGGAAGGCCCTCGTTATTATAGTCAAGGGTATGGTCGCCGACCTGCCGTTGTCGGAACAGTTCATCGCCGCGCAGCTCGCCCGCCGTCAACTGGGCTATGGCCGGGGCGGCCGCATGAAGATCGAGCAGGACTATGCCGAGATCATCTCAGGCGTCAGGCACGGCCTGACGCTGGGGAGCCCCATTTCCCTGCTGCTCCGCAACCGGGACTGGGAGAATTGGACTACGAAGATGGCCATTGAGCCGGTGGATGAAGAGGTCGAGACTGTCACCCGACTCCGGCCCGGCCACGCCGACCTCGCCGGCGCCATGAAGTACAACCAGTCGGACGTGCGGAACATCCTGGAGCGCTCCAGCGCGCGGGAGACCGCCGCCCGCGTCGCCGCCGGCGCTGTGGCCCGCCGCTTTCTGGAGGAGTTCGACATTACGTTGCGCAGTCACGTGCTCAGCATTGGCGGCGTGTGGGCGCCGGCTCTGGAGTCCATCGATTGGGAGGCAGTGGAGGCCTCGTCCGTCCGGTGCGCCGACCTCGCCACTGAGCAGCGAATGATTGACGCCATCAAGGCTGCCAAGAAGGAGGGGGACACCGTTGGCGGGGCCGTCGAGGTGATCGCCGAAGGCGTGCCCGTGGGCCTGGGCAGCCACACCCATTGGGACGCCAAGCTAGAGGGACGCATTGGACAAGCGATCCTGAGCATTCATGCAGTCAAGGCCGTCTCAGTGGGAGATGGGGTGCGGGGCGCGGACCGGCGCGGTTCGCAGGTCCACGACGTGGTGGAACCCTTTTCGGAGGGCCAATGGCCCCGGACGACCAACAACGCCGGCGGCATTGAGGGCGGCATGAGCAACGGGCAGCCCATCAGCGTGACCTTCTTTCTTAAGCCCATTTCAACGATGGCCCACCCCCTACCGTCGGCGGACCTGCTCACCGGCGAGTTGGTGCAGGCTCACTATGAGCGAAGCGACGTCTGCGTCGTGCCTGCCGCGGGCGTCATCGGCGAGGCGATGCTGGCCTTGGTGCTGGCCGGCGCCTTTCTTGACAAGTTTGGCGGGGACAGCCTGGCGGAGACGCGCCGCAACTATGACGCCTTTCTCCGCACAGTGGGTCCAAAGGGCCGGACGCGCGAGGCGGTCCGGTGAAGGACAGCATTGTCCTGACGGGCTTTTCCGGCGCCGGAAAGACCGCCATCGGCAAGGAAGTCACTCGCAGCTTGGGCTGGACCTACATCGACACAGATACCGAGATTGTCGAGAAGGCGGGCAAGTCCATCGCTGAGATATTCAGCCAGGATGGCGAGGCCCGGTTTCGCGACATGGAGCGCCAGGAGGTCCGCCGCGCATGCGCCGGAGACCGGCGGGTTATCGCGGTGGGCGGCGGTGCCATCATGGACGACGAATGCTTTGCTGCGATGAGCAGAGAGGCCGTTGTCGTTGGCCTGGAGGCCAGGCCTGAAACCATCCTCAGGCGCCTCACGCGGGGCGGCAAGGGCCGCGCGGTGCGCCCGCTGCTGGCCGTTGACGATCCGCTTGAGCGCATCCGGTCTCTGAAGGCGGAGCGTCAGCACCGCTACGCTCAGGTTGACTGGACCGTGCACACCGACGACCTTTCCATCGGTCAGGCCGCCGCCGAGGTGCTTAGGGGCTGGCGGTCGATCCGGGAGGCGGGGCCTCAACCGGCTAGGCCGCAGTCCAAAGACATCGTCTGCGTGGCGCATACGTCGTCGGGGAGCTATCCCCTCTACGTTGGCTGGGGGCTCAGGGAGAAGGTTGCCGATATTCTGAAGGGCAATGGGCTCGCCAACACCGTCTACGTTCTCACTGACGACAACGTGGTCCGGCCTCACGCCCGGCGCGTGCAGATGGCGCTCCATGAAGCGGGCATAGTGGCCCACACCTTCGTGATGCCGTCCGGAGAGGCTACCAAGAGCCTGGAAACCGTCCAGGCCGTCTATGAGTGGCTGAGAGAGCACCGGGCCGAGCGGGGCCACGCGATCCTTGCGGTGGGCGGCGGCATGGTGGGGGACCTGGCGGGATTCGTAGCGGCGACCTATTTGCGGGGCCTGCCGTTCGCGCAGGTTCCCACCAGCCTGGCGGCCATGGTGGACGCCTCCATTGGCGGCAAGGTAGCGGTGAATCTTCCTTCCGGGAAAAACCTCGTCGGCGCGTTCAATCAACCAAGGGCCGTTATCGCCGACGTGGAGCTGCTCTCGACGCTGCCGTCCCGCGAGATGGCCTCCGGCTGGGCCGAGGCCATCAAGCACGCGCTCATCCTCGATCCGGCGCTTTTCGACCTGTTCAACAAGAGGGCCGAGGCGCTGCTAGCCCTGGAGAGGGACATCACGACTCAGGTGGTGCGCCGGAGCGTCGCTATAAAGGTGGGCGTCGTCACGGAAGACGAACGCGAGACCACGGGACGTCGCTCCATCCTCAACTACGGGCACACGGTGGGTCACGCCATTGAGGCGGCTACGGCGTATGGGACCTACCTGCACGGAGAGGCGGTTTCAGTGGGCATGATGGCCGCCGCCGAGATTGGCCGGCGCATGGGCATAACCCCGCCGGAGGTTGTGGAACGGCAGCGGGAGCTTCTGTTGCGGTTCCGCCTTCCCGTTGCGGCGCCCCGGCTCTCCCCGGATGCGCTGGCGCGGGCGATAGCCCTGGACAAGAAGACCACAGGCGGCGCCGTGAAGTGGGTCCTGCTGGAGGATATTGGCCGGACCGTTCAGCGCCGCGACGCGCCCCCTGCATTGGTGAGAGAGGTCTTGGATGACCTCTGCGCTGCCGAGCGCTAGGCGCTGCTCTCCCGGCAACGGCGAAGGCGGGAGGCTGGCTGCTCTGCGCCGACTGTGCTCTACTGACAGGCGTTGGCGCGTCTGCGGGCCCGGGCAGATTCAGTTCCCCAGCGAGATTGCACCTTGACCTCCGACGCCAAAGGCCCGGGCTTCTGGTTCGTGGTCTCCATCACAGGGTCGGGGCTATTCATCATCCAGCTCGTCGTGTTCATGTTGGGCCCGTTGCTCGTGGCAATGGCGGGCGACCTGCAGGTGGACGTAGCCGTGGCAGGCCAGCTCAACACGATCACCGCCTTCGTCTGGCTGTTCATGGCCTTCGTGGCGGGGTATTTCTCGGACCGCCACGGAAGAAGGCTCATTCTGCTCATCGGCCTGACCGCGGCCACGGTGGGGCTGGCGGGGACAGCCTTGGCGGGGAACTTCCCGGCCGCCATGTTCTTCCGGGCCGTCACGGGGCTGGGTGGGCTTATTCCACCCACCTGCGGCGCTCTCATCGCCGACTTCGTTCCCGCGGCCAGGCGTGGCCAGGCGTTGGGAAGGATGACGGCCGCCGGGGGCATGTCCGCCGTCGTGGGCATTCCCATGATGACGCTCATAGGAGAGGGGCCGGGTTGGAGATGGAGCTTTTGGACAGCAGCGTTGATGACCAGCCTGGTCTGGGTGCTGGTCCTAGCCAAGCTCCCCAATCCCGAGCGCGTGGGAGCAGCGTCCGGGGGCATACTGTCCCGTTTCAAACCCCTGGCCAGGCTCAGCCTGCTCTATGAGATCAGCATCATCAACATTTGCCAACGAATTGCCTTCACCGCGTTCATGACCTACTTCGCCGCGTATCTGATCGTCACCAAGGGCCTCAGCACGGGGGAGACTGCGCTGCCCTTGACCATCATTGGCGTGGGGACAGTCATCTCGCCGGCTGTCGTTGGCTATCTCTCCGACTCCCGGCGCCGGCTGTTGATCATGCCCGTTGGTATGGCGGTGGGGGGCGCGACAGGGCTGATGGCGTTCCAGGCGGATGCAAGCCTGGCGGTGCTGGTTGCCCTGGGCTTCGTCTTTACGACCGCTATCTTTGCAGCCTTTCCCATCTTCGTCCTCATCCTATCTCTGATCGGCGGCCGTAGGCTGAGGGGCGCCATCATGGGGGTGCCGCCCTTCAGCAACCAGGGGGGCGCGGCGCTTGGACCTGCGCTTGGAGGCCTGGCTCTTGGATTGGGGGGGTACGGAGCCATTGGCGTCACCTGCTTCGCGGCCGCGGCGTTGGGGATGCTTCTGGCAACCTTCCGGGTGAGGGAGCACCGCGTGCAGGCGGCCATTGACCATATCGCCAGCCTGGAGACATAGGGGCCTCGCATGGCTGACCGGCAGCCGCCGAACGTGGGGTTTTGGTTCCTGGCCGTCTCCGGCGGCATGGGGCTGTTCATCGTCCAGATTCTGGTGCACATGATGGGGCCTCTCCTGGTGGACATGGCCGCCGATCTGAACGTCTCAGTCGCCGTGGCCGGACAACTCAGCGCACTCACCGCTGTCTCCTGGTTTGCCACCGCCCTGTTTGCCGGCCCCCTGTCCGACACCTACGGCCGAAAGCGGATGCTGCTCATTGGCCTCTGGATTGCCACTATTGGAACCCTGGGCATGGGCTTTGCTTCCAACTTCACGATGGCCGTGTTCTTTCGGGTGATGACCGGGTTTGCTGGGATCATCTCGCCCTGCGTCAGCGCCCTGCTCAGCGACTACATACCCCTGGAGCGCCGGGGAAAGGGCCTGGGGTTCATGGTGGTGGGCGGCAACATGGCGGGGGTTGCCGGGGTCCCACTGATCACCATCCTGGCCCAATTCGCCGATTGGCGTTGGAGCTTCATAGCCACTGGAATCAGCACGGCGGCTATAGGCGCGTACCTCACGGTGTTCCTCCCCGAATCCAGGCCCGGCGCCGTGGGCGGCCTCAACGTTTTCGGGCGCATGAAGCCACTGCTGCGCCACCCTCCGATGTGGGACCTCACCGTCGTGAATCTGCTGGTCCGGGCAACCTTCATGGCCTTCCTCACCTACTTCCCCGCCTTCCTCATTGTGAGGCAGGGCATCTCAACGGCGGAGGTTGCCCTTCCCATGGCTTTCATTGGCGTGGGCCTTGTCGTGGCGTCCGGGGGTGGCGGGGCGCTGGCCGACACGAGGTTCAAACTCAAGATTCCTGCCGCGGGGCTGGCCGTTGCAGCCGTCCTGGGCGTTATTCTCTTCAACACCCATCTTTCCCTGCCGATGGCCGTGGCCCTTGGCGTCGCCTTTTGCGTGGCGGTCTATACGCCGTTCCCCGTCGCCATCACGTTTTTCTCGATGCTGGGCGGCCGGAGGCTGAGGGGGGCTGCCATGGGAGTGGTCGCGTTCAGCAACCAGGGCGGAACCCTGCTGGGGCCGGCGCTCGGAGGGCTTGCTCTGCAGCTGGGCGGCTACGAGGCGGTGGGGTTGCTCTGCTTTGCCATGGGCACCCTGGGAGCCGCGTTTGCCGTTCTTCGGCTGCGCCAGAGCCGCATCGTCCCCATAGACGCCGCGGAGGGTTCGTGATGAAGGGCGTTGCCCCCGAACCGGAGGGTTCCCGGATCCGCTTTCTTCATGGCCGCGGGGATGGGGGGTGCTTCCGCAGCGCGGCTGCCCATCATCATAACGGGCCATCGCTGACCGGCAGGGCTGAGGAGGCGGATGGGACCGCGGGGGACGGGGTTAGCGGCCGCCGGCAACCGCGGGGACGATGCTGACCTCGTCTCCGGCGTTGGTGGAGGTGTCCAGGCCCTGGAGGAACCTGACATCCTCGCCGTTGACATAGACGTTCACGAAGTGACGCAGGTCGCCGGTCTCGTCCAGCAGACGCTCCTTGATGCCGGGGAATTGGCTGTCCAAGGCGTTGAGCGTATCGGACAACGTGGCGCCCTCCACCTCAACCTTGTCGAGACCGTTGGTGACCCGCCGTAGCGGGGCGGGGATGCGGACTGTGACCGACATGTAGTTCTAACCTCCTGGGTCTCACGCAAAAGCGGTTTGTTGTCAGAGCGGCGGCGCTAGCCCTCCAGCACGTCGCCTGCGACGGGGTCCACTCGGATGCCCAGAGTGGAAACCCAGTCTAGGGCCTCGTCAAGGGATGCCTCCTCTCCTTCCAATTCCATAACGATCCAGCCGCCCTCCTGGTGTACGTCGGCGCGCCTGATATTGGCAACCACGTCGTAATCTCTGGCCAAGTGGTAGATTACCGGGTGCTGGACCAGGTGGGGAGGGTAGAAGAACCTTACGCGCCGTTTGGCGCTCACTGGCACGCCTCCTGGGCCGTCCCTTCAGGGGCTTAGCTGCGGTTGGCCATCGCTTGCTCAAAGGACTCGACGCGCGGCTCCACGTAGATGGGCCGCACCGCGTCCTCCACAACCTCCTGCGTTTTGAGGCCATTCCCCGTTATGTAGGCTACGGTAAGCTCGTTCCGCTTGATGAGTCCTTCGGCCACCAGACGGCGGAGGGCGGACACTGTAACGCCTCCGGCGGTCTCCGCAAAGATGCCCTCGGTCTCGGCCAAGAGCTTCATGCCCTCGGTCACCTCATCCTCAGAGACGATGACGGCGGAGCCCTCCGAGTCCTGGACGGTCCGAACGGCGTAGTAGCCGTCCGCTGGGTTGCCGATGGCAAGGGACTTGGCTATGGTGCTGGGCTTGATTGGCCGTACGGTCGTAGTGCCCGCCTGGGCCGCGGTGGCGATGGGAGAGCAGCCCTCGGCCTGAGCTATGTGCATTTTGGCCTCAACGGGGCCGATGAGTCCCAGGTTAGCCAGCTCGTTGAAGCCCTTCCAGATCTTCGTGAACATGGACCCGGACGCCCCTGGAACCACGGCATGTTTGGGCGTTCGCCAGCCAAGCTGTTCGGCTACCTCATAGGCGAGGGTCTTGCTGCCCTCGGCATAGTAGGGGCGCATGTTGATGTTGACGAAGGCCCAGCCATAGTTGTCAGCCATCTCAGAGCATAGGCGATTCACGTCGTCGTAGGTCCCCTGAACGGCAACGACGGTCGGCCCGTAGATTGCCGCTCCAACGACCTTGCCCCGTTCCAAGTCCGCCGGAATGAAGACAAACGCCTTCATTCCGGCCCTGGCCGCGTGCGCGGCCACGGCGCAGGCCAGGTTCCCGGTGGAGGCGCAGGCCAGCGTGTCGAACCCGAATTCCAGTGCTTTCGTGGCGGCCACAGAAACCACCCTATCCTTAAATGAGTAGGAGGGGTTTACGCAGTCGTTCTTGAGGTAGAGCTCGTCCAAGCCCAGGCGGTCGGCGAGGTTCTTGGCCCGGATCAGCGGAGTGAGGCCTGCGTTTATGTCCACTCGGTTTTCGGGGCTGACGGGGAGGAGGTCGGCGTAGCGCCACATGCTGTGGGGTCCGGCCTGGATGCTCTCCCGGCTCAGGGACCTGCCGATGGCCTCATAGTCGTAGGCGACCTCCAGCGGGCCGAAACAGAAGTCGCAAACGTTTATGGGTTCCAGCGGGTATTCTCTGCCGCATTCGCGGCAGTGAAGGGCTTGCGCGTAGGCCACTTTGCCCGACCTCCGTGGGTCCGGGACTGCGGGTTTGAAGGATGCAGTACTCGGGCCATTTTCAGGCGTAAACCCTAGCAGGGGCTATGGGGGTTGTCAACGGTGCCGGAGGGACTAGGGCCGGGGATTGAGGCGACGCCATTGGACAATGCAACCCCCGGGAGCCTCGAACGTTGCCGCATGTTTCGCCGTTGGCTTTATGCCAGCCCGCCGCCCGTGCGCCAGCCCGCCTCTTGGAATGCCCTGGCCCTGTCCATCCCCGCGGCAGGCGCCGAATGTGTCATGATACGATCCATATCATGTATTCTTCTGTAACGCCTTGATTGATGGGCGGCGCAGGCGCTAAAATGGACGCAGTGGACAGCATGGCTAAGAACTACTACACCATCCTGGGAGTCAAGCGGGACGCCTCCGAGAAGGACATCCGGCAGGCATACCGCCGCCTTGCGCGCAAGCATCACCCGGACGTGAACCCCGGCGATCCCAAGGCCGAGGGGCGGTTCAAGGAGATCAACGAGGCCTACCAGGTCCTCAGCGACGCCGAGTCCCGCAAGAAGTACGACGCCTACGGCGATAATTGGAAATACGCGGACCAGTTCGGCCAGGGGCAACGCTCCGGGCCGTTCACCTATACGCGCCGTACAACTGGCTCGGGGGGGGTCGATGACCTCTCCGACCTCGGCCTGGGCGACCTCTTTTCCGGCATGTTCGGCCGTGGCGGCACGGCAACAGGCCGTCGTCCCCGCGCCCGGCGGTTGGAGCATCCGGTTGAGGTGTCGCTGGAAGAGGCCTTCAGCGGGACGACGCGCATCCTGCGGGTGCAGACGCCCCAGGGTCAGGAAAAGCGGCTGGAGGTCAAGGTGCCGCCCGGCGTCGAGACCGGGGCCAAGGTGCGTATTCCCGCTCCGGACGTGGGAGACGTATTTCTGTTGGTGACGGTTCAGCCCCACGCCCGCTTCGAACGACAGGGGGCCGACCTGACGACCGAGGCGCCGGCTCCCCTGACAGACGTCGTCCTGGGCGGCGAGGTCGCTGTGCAGACCCTGAAAGGGCACGTGGCCTTGACCATTCCGCCGGAGTCGCAGAATGGCAACGTCTTCCGCCTCAAGGGTCAGGGCATGCCGCATCTCGCCAATCCAGACCGCCGCGGCGACTTGCTCGTGAAGATCAGGGTGACCCTGCCCACCGGCCTCAGCGAGCAGGAGAAGGCGCTGTTCCGGGAGTTGAAGGCCTCCAGGGAGGAGCGTGGCTCGGGAGAGGAGACACCGGCGCCGCCGTAGCCGGGGGAAGTCCAGCTGGGCAACGGGGTACACGAGCGATGAGACAAGTCAGCATTACGGCAGCTTCCCTATCAGCGGGCCCATCAGCCAGCCCGGACGATCCCTGCTACGTCATCAGCGTCGTGGCCAGGATCGTCGGGGTGCATGCCCAGACCCTCCGCTACTACGAGCAGATGGGGCTGATAGCCCCGTCCCGCACGCGGGGCAACGTCCGCCTGTACTCGGCCAAGGACGTGGAGCGGGCCCGGCGCATCAAGACGCTGATGGAAGACCTGGGCATCAACCTGGCGGGCGTTGAGGTCGTGCTGCGGATGGCGGAGCGGATGGCGGAGATGGAGGAACAGGTGCGCCGCCTGACCGAAGAACTCGAACAATCGCGCCGTAGGACGGGATGATGCGAGTTATTGCCTGTGCTGAGAAGCAGAACGGCGAGGGGCCAGAGCCCGGGTTGTGGGTGCCCACGGAACGAGCGCGGCTGACGAAATGAACCACGGGAAGGTGGCATCATGGCAATGAGACCGGACAACTTCACAGACCAAGCTCGAGCGATACTGGTCCGCTCTCAACAGATTGTGCAGGAATTGCAGCACACTCAGTGGGACGCTGAGCACGTCCTCCTGGCGCTTCTGGAGGAGGAAGGCGGCGCGCCTTTCCGGGTCCTCTTGGACCTAGGCGTGGACGTGGCGGAAATGCGCCGCAGGACGCAAGCCGCTCTGCATGGCTACCCGACGGCCGCCTACGGCGGCGGTCAAATCTATCAGACGACCCGGGTGACAGCGCTCCTAGAGCGGTCCAAAGACGAGGCTGCCCGCCTGAAGGACGACTTCATTGGATCGGAGCATGTGCTCATTGCTCTGGCCCAGGAGCGCGAGGGTGAGGCCGCCGCCATCTTCAAAGAGTTCGGCGTTGATCAGGAGCGCGTCTACCAGGCACTGGCCCGCATCCGGGGCAGCCATAGGGTCACCGACCCCAATGCGGAGAGCAAATACCGCTCCTTGGAGCGCTACACGGTCGACCTGACGGCGCTGGCCGGAGCGGGGAAGCTGGACCCAGTGGTTGGCCGCGAGGATGAGGTGCGGCGCGTGATGCAGGTGCTGACCCGCCGCACCAAGAACAATCCCGTGCTCATTGGGGAGGCGGGAGTGGGCAAGACGGCCATAGTGGAGGGGCTTGCGCAACGCATCGTGGCTGAGGACGTGCCGGACACCCTGCTGAAGAAGCGCGTCCTATCCCTGGATATGGGCGCGCTCGTCGCCGGCAGCAAGTTCCGGGGCGAGTTCGAGGAGCGTCTCAAGGCCGTGGTGGACGAGGTGAAGGAGGCCCAGGGCGAGGTCGTCATGTTCATCGACGAGATGCACATGATGGTGGGGGCCGGCGCAGCGGAGGGCGGCATGGACGCCAGCAACTTGCTGAAGCCTGCCCTGTCCCGCGGGGAGCTACAGTGCGTCGGGGCCACGACCAACGAGGAGTACCGCAGGTACATCGAGCGGGACTCTGCCCTCGAGCGCCGCCTGCAACCCATCTGGGTGGACGAGCCGTCGGTGGAGGAAGCGGTGGAGATTCTGCGGGGCCTGAAGTCCCGTTACGAAGCCCACCACAAGGTCGCCATCAGCGACGCTGCCCTGGAGGCGTCGGCCCGGCTGTCGCAGAGATACCTCACAGGGCGGCATTTGCCGGACAAGGCCGTGGACCTCATCGACGAGGCAGCCAGCAAGATCAGGCTCGATGCCCAGAGCCTTCCCCAAGAGATCAAGGACCTGGAACGCCGCATTCTTCAGCTCCGTCACGACGAGGCTTTCGATGCGGAGCGTGGGGACTATGAGCGCGCCGCCACGTTAAGGACGGAGCGTCTTCAGGCGGAACAACAATCCAGCGCCGGCCGCGAGGCCTACTTCGAGGAACGAAACATAGACATGCAGGTGGACGCCGAGGACATCGCCGATCTGGTGTTCCAATGGACCGGCATACCAGTGGCTAGCTTGATGGAAGCGGAGAAGGACAAGCTGGTGCACATGGAAGGCCGTCTGAGCCAGCGCGTCGTTGGGCAGGAGGAGGCGGTCGCTGCGGTGTCGGACGCCCTGCGTAGAGCGTATGCGGGCCTGAAGAGCGCCAAGCGGCCCATTGGCAGCTTCATCTTTATGGGTCCCACGGGGGTCGGCAAGACCGAGCTGGTGAGAGCGCTGGCGGAGTTCCTCTTCGATGACGAGGACGCAATGGTGCGCCTGGACATGTCGGAGTACATGGAGAAGCACACCGTATCCCGGCTCATTGGCGCTCCGCCTGGGTACGTTGGCTTTGAAGAGGGAGGCCAGTTGACTGAAGCGGTCCGCCGCAGGCCCTTCCGGGTCGTGCTTTTCGACGAGATCGAAAAGGCTCATCCCGATGTGTTCAACGTCCTGTTGCAGATACTGGAAGATGGCCGCCTCACCGATGGACACGGACGGACCGTCAGCTTCCGCAACGCGGTTATCGTGATGACGTCAAACCTGGGCGTTGGCGGTGTCGATGGGAGACCCATGGGCCTCACCGACATTGCATCCGGGCGCGGCGAGCGGGAGCAGCAGCGGCGTCATGTGGAGCACGAGCTGAAGCGGGCGTTCCGGCCGGAGTTCCTCAACCGGATCGACGAAGTCATCATCTTCGAGCAGCTGGACCAAGGGCACATCCTGCAGATCGTTGACCTGCTCATGAGGGAGGTGCGGCAGAACCTGGCGGAGCAGGGCGTTTCGGTGGAGCTGACCGAGGCGGCCAGAGCGTGGCTGGCCAAGGAGGGCTTCGATCCCACGTTCGGCGCTCGCCCGCTGCGGCGGGCCATTCAGCGGTTCGTGGAGAACCCGCTGGCAAAGCGCATTCTGGCCGGTGAGTTCGAGGAAGGCCAGGCAATCCTGGCGGACGTCGGTGAGGACGAGTTGGTCTTCGGCGTCGGTCAGGTTGACGGGGCCGCCGGCTAGGTGTACTTCCCGGGGCCGCGTTACCGGCGCGAGGCGGGAGAATCTCCCTGTCCTTTTCCCAGGCTAGGGGGGAAGGTTAGGATGGGGGCCGCGCAGTGACCTCTATGGGAACCACAGCTAGCGGCCGCCGGCCGCGCAGGCTGCTCTTGTAGAGGTTCCCCGCATCTCGATATGCCGCTACAATAGCCCTCCATCTGCTCTGAGGACACCAGTGGAGATCCCAGGCGTCGAAAACCACTTCATCACCGTCGATGGAGTGACCCTTCATTACCTGCGCGCCGGAAATGCCAGGCCCTTGATCCTCCTTCATGGGATGGGGGCGTCCTCCGCGTCGTGGAGGGACAACATCGTTCCGCTGGCCCGGCGGTACTCGGTGTATGCGCTCGACGCTCCCGCGCATGGCGACTCCGACGTGTGGGCGCCCAGCTACAGCCCCAATGTAATGGGCAAACTCGTTGCCGGTTTCATAGAGCAACTCGGTTTGCAGGGGGCCGTGTTGATTGGCAACTCCATGGGCGGCGGTCTGGCGGTGTACGTGGCCGAGCAGGCGCCGCATTTGGTGGATGGGCTTGTGCTGGTGGACACGGTGGCCTTCAGCGCGAAGCTTCCGCTCTTCATCAGGCTGGCCACGGTGCCTCTCCTTGGAGAGCTCCTGTGGCTGCGGGCCCTCCCCCGCGATCGGGCGCTGCTGCGCGTCATCTTCCACGACCCTCGCTTTGCGGAGAAGGAGTTGGCCCAAGAACTGGCGCGGAGCCGAAACCGTCCCGGCGCCAAGATGGCGGTGCTCAGGGCGTTGAGGGCGGGCTCGGGGCTGGGTGGGCTGAACGCCGACACCCTGCTCTTGCCCAAGCTGGCGCGGTTGGACATTCCGGTGATGGTGATCTGGGGCGCCCAGGACCGGATCATGCCGGTGGAGATGGCCTACGAGGCGAAGGAGAAGATGCCATCTCTGGACCTGCACGTCTTCGATCAGTGTGGGCATTGGCCGCAGATGGAGCGGGCCGAGGAGTTCAATGAGTTGGTGACCGGTTTCATGGAGACGAAGCTGCGAAGCCGCAGGAACGATCACAATCAGGGCGCCGGTCTCTGAAAGGCGTCGCTCCGAACGAGGGGCGAATGCAATGCATTACGAAAAGTGACGACATTGGGGCATCTTTGGAGCGTTTCGCTGCCAAGATTCGCCCTGAGGTTACAATCATGTTATCATCGTCCGGCAGCGTGACTGAGTAGCTTGTACGCGGGCGCTTCTCTTCTGTACACTGTTAGCTGACCCTCTCTATAGTGGATTTGTACCCTAGGTCACAACAAGGACCGGTACTTGAACTTGGTTACGCCCCAGCAGAACGACGAAGCCTTGGCCCGTGATGAAATGATGGAGCTCCTCGATCAGGAGGAGCCCCTGAAGCCCCTTCAGCGCGGCGAGGTCGTGTCTGGGGTTATCATGAAGGTGGACCAGGACGGCCTCCTGGTCAGCATCGGGCACAAGGCGGAAGGGCTGGTCCCGCAGAGGGAAATGACCCTTCTCGATGAGGAAGAGCGGCTGAAGCTGTCGGTGGGGGACGACCTGCTCACTGTGGTCGTTGAGTCGGACCGGGGCGACCGCCCGGCGATACTCTCCCTGGACGGGGCCCGGAAGGAAGAGGCTTGGATTGAGCTTGAGCGTTGCCAACAGTCCGGGGAGGTGGTGGACGCCAAGGCAGTTGGGTACAATCGGGGAGGCCTCCTGGTAGCCGTTCATGGGGTACAGGGTTTCATTCCCTTTTCCCAGGTGACCCTTCCCCCCCGCGATCAGAACGCCGCCCCGAATAACGAGGAGGCGCTGGCCGCCAAGGTGGGGGAGCGGCTCAAGCTGAAGGTGCTGGAGTTGGATCGGCGGCGCAACCGGGTCGTGCTGACGGAGCGGCAGGCGCTTCAGGAACAGCGGGACCAGCGAAAGCTGGAACTGATGGAGGCCCTCACCGAGGGCGCCACCCGTTGGGGCACGGTCTCCGGAATCAGCAACTTTGGCGCCTTTGTCGACTTGGGCGGGGCCGACGGCCTGATTCACATCTCGGAACTATCGTGGCTGCCGGTGAAGGAGGTTTCAGACCTTCTGGAGGTGGGCCAAACTATCGAGGTATACGTACTAAGAGTAGACAGAGAAGCTGGGAAGATCGCTCTCAGCCTTCGTCGCACTCAGCCCCAACCGTGGGACACGGTGATGGAGCGGTTCCGCGTGGGGCAGTTCGTCAGCGGCGCCGTTACCAACCTGGCCGAGTTTGGCGCCTTCGCCCGGATAGAGGACTCGGTGGAGGGGCTGATTCACATCTCTGAGTTGAGCCACAGGGTTCTGCGCCACCCCAAAGAGGCGGTCAGTGTGGGGGACGTGCTTACGCTGAAGATCCTGCACATAGACCAGGAGCGGCGCCGGATGGGCCTGAGCCTCAAGCAGGCTCAGGAGGAGATGGGACTGGTTGACCTGGAGGAAGACGAACGGTAGCCATACGATATGCCACCCTCACACGCTGGCTCTATGGAGTTGATACATGGTTAGCAGATTCGAAAAATTCTCCGAACGGGCGCGCCGAGTGCTTTCGCTGGCCCAAGAAGAGGCCCAGCGCTTCAACCATAACTACATTGGGACCGAGCACGTCCTTCTGGGGTTGGCTCGCGAGACCGAGGGTGTAGCCGCGCGAGTCCTGGTGAACCTTGGGGTGGAGTTGGGCAAGATCCGCTCCGCCGTGGAGTTCATCATTGGGCGGGGCGAGCGTCCCGCAACCGGAGAAATCGGCCTGACCCCTCGTGCGAAACGCGTCATTGAGTTGGCCGTGGACGAGGCGCGGCGCTTGAACCACCACTACATCGGCACAGAGCACCTGCTCATTGGGCTGATGAGAGAGGGTGAAGGGGTTGCCGCCGGCGTGTTGGAGAGCCTGGGCATCACCTTGGACAAGGTCAGGTCTGAGACCAGTCGTATCCTGAGCCAGAGCGCGTCCACAGGGCATTCCGGGAGCAAGTCCGCGACTCGGACCCCCACGCTTGACCAGTTGGCCTTCGACCTTACGGCAGCCTCCAGGGCGGGAAAGCTGGACCCCGTGGTGGGCCGGGAAAAGGAGATACAGCGGGTTATCCAGATACTGAGCCGGCGCACGAAGAACAACCCAGTGCTCTTGGGCGAACCGGGCGTGGGCAAGACCGCCATCGTGGAGGCACTAGCGCAGCGCATCGTTGCGGGAGAGGTGCCGGAGACGCTGCAGGGCCGGAGGCTGGTGGCCCTGGACATGGGGGCGCTGGTGGCCGGAACCAAGTACCGCGGCGAGTTCGAAGAGCGGCTCAAGAAGGTCGTGGAAGAGATTCGCAACTCGGCGAACTGCGTCCTGTTTATCGACGAGATGCACACGATGGTGGGCGCAGGCGCTGCAGAGGGCTCGGTGGACGCCGCCAATATCCTCAAGCCTTCGCTGGCTCGCGGGGAGTTGCAGACCATCGGCGCCACCACGGCGGACGACTTCCGCAAGTACGTGGAGCGGGACGCTGCGCTGGAGCGCCGTTTCCAGCCGGTGACGGTGGAGGAGCCCTCCGTCGATGAGACCGTGCAGATTCTGCATGGCATCAAGCCTCGGTACGAGGAGCATCACCGCCTTGAGATCAGCGACGAGGCGATTCATGCCTCGGCGCACCTAGCGGCCCGTTTCATCCCGGACCGCTCTCTGCCGGACAAGGCCATTGACCTCATGGATGAGGCCTCCTCTAGAGTGCGTTTGAGCAGCAGCGCCATGCCTCTGTCCATGAAAGAGTCCGCGAAGATGCTGGATAGCCTCCGCCGCGAGAAGGAAGAGTCCATCTCCAATCAGCAGTATGAGTACGCAGCCGAGCTCCGCGAGCGGGAGCTCAAGCTGGCGGAGAAGTTGGAAGACATGGAGAAGGAGCGACAGGAGGACTTCGAGAAACAGAGCCCCGTGGTCACCGGCGAGGATATTGCTGAAGTGGTTAGCATGTGGACGGGAATTCCCCTGCAGCGGCTTGCCCTGGAGGAGACCAAGCGGCTCCTTCAAATGGAAGAGGCTATCCACGACCGCATCGTGGGCCAGGAAGATGCGGTCAAGGCCGTCTCCAAGGCCGTCCGGCGAGCCCGCGCCGGACTCAAGGATCCACGCCGTCCCATCGGCAGCTTCGTATTCTTGGGCCCCACCGGTGTGGGAAAGACCGAGTTGGTCCGGGCGCTGGCCGAATTCATGTTCGGCTCAGAGGAAGCCATGATCCGGCTGGACATGTCGGAGTTCATGGAGCGACACTCCGTCGCCCGGCTTGTCGGCGCCCCCCCCGGCTACATCGGTTACGAAGAGGGAGGACAGCTCACCGAAGCGGTGCGACGCAAGTCCTACAGTGCCATCCTTCTCGACGAAATCGAGAAGGCTCACCCTGAGGTGTTCAACATCCTTCTTCAGATCTTCGACGATGGGCACCTGACGGATGCCCGAGGCCGTAAGGTGGACTTCCGCAACTGCATCATCATCATGACGTCCAACCTGGGTTCCGATCTCATCAAGCGCAACGACTCCCTGGGGTTCTCAACCCGCATGGATGAGGTGAAGACCACCGCCCAGGACTACGAGCGGATGAAGGATAAGGTGCTCACCGAGGTGAAGCGGTTCTTCCGCCCTGAGTTCCTCAACCGCATCGACGAGATGGTGGTGTTTCACGCCCTGGGCAGGGACGAGATCCTCTCCATCGTGGACTTCCTGCTGAAGGACGTGAGAAACTCCATTGCCGAGAAGGGCATGACGCTAGAAGTGACCCAGGAGGCCAAGGAGTTCCTGGCCGAGAAGGGCTACGACCCCCAGTTCGGCGCACGACCGCTGCGGCGGGTCATCCAGAACGAAATTGAGGACCGGCTTTCAGACGAATTGCTGGAAGGGCGGCTCAGCGAGGGCGACACGGTGGTTGTGGATCTCAAGGACGGCGCGGTATTCGTCACGTCCAAGGTGGCGGTCGCTTCGGCGTAGCCAGCGCACTTCGGCGTAGCCGACGCACTGAAGAAAGGAGAGTCAGGTGCCGGAGAGGCTTGAACCAAGCCTCTCCGGCGCTGTACTTTAGGCCCGTGACAAGGCAACGCTCCGATAAGGTGACCTTCCTCTGCTCCGATTGCGGAGATACCTTTCCTCGTTGGGAAGGCCGGTGTCCCGCCTGCGGCGCTTGGAACACGTTGGCCCAGTTCGCCGCCCCGTCGCGCTCCCAGGCCAAGGGGGTTGGGCGCATCACGCCTGCGGAGCCCCCGCCTCAGGAGTTGGACTCCGTTTCCCTCGCGTCCACCGCACGGCGTCTGTTGGGGATCGGCGAGGTCAACCGGGTGCTGGGCGACGGCCTTGTGCCTGGCTCCGTCGTCCTGCTGGCGGGCGACCCCGGCATCGGCAAATCAACGCTGCTTCTGCAGATCGCCTCGGCCTTCGCCAAGGAGTCCCCGTCGGTTGTCTACGTTTCTGGAGAGGAGTCGGCGCTCCAGGTGAGGCTACGCGCCGACCGTCTTGGGACGCCGGGCTCCGGCATCCACTTCCTTCCCGAAACCGACGCGACCGCCGTCCTTAGCCACCTGGACCGGCTCGGCGCAACGCTGGTGGTCGTGGATTCCATCCAGACCATGACGGCGCCGGACCTGCCGGGCGCCGCCGGCAGCGTCGCTCAGGTGAGGGAGTGCGCCCGCATCTTCATCGAGTGGGCCAAGGCCAGCCAGACGCCCGTGCTTCTGACGGGTCACGTCACCAAGGACGGCAACATCGCCGGGCCAAGGGTGCTGGAGCACATGGTGGACGTGGTGCTCTACCTGGAAGGCGATCCCCTCACCGCCCTCCGTCTGCTCCGGGGGGTCAAGAACCGCTTCGGCTCCACAAATGAGGTTGGTCTGTTCGAAATGCAGGAAACGGGCCTCGTTGAAGTGCTGGAGCCGTCTCGCCTGCTCCTAGCGGGCCGGATGGAGAGCTCGGTGGGCTCAACGGTTGTGCCGGTCCTGGAGGGGGCCCGCCCCATGCTCGTGGAGGTCCAGGGTTTGACCAACCCCACGGTGTTTCCGGCGCCTCGCCGCACCGGCAACGGGGTGGACTTTCAGCGCCTTTTGCTGGTGGTGGCCGTTCTCTCCCGGCGCATCGGCATATCGCTGGCGGCGCAGGACGTATTGGTGAACGTTGCCGGTGGCCTGAGAATCACCGAGCCAGCCGCTGACATCGGCATGGCGCTGGCAATCGTCTCTAGCCTCAGGAACCAGCCGGTTCATCCGTCGTTGGTGGCGCTTGGGGAGATAGGGCTCGGCGGAGAGCTTAGGCCCGTCCCGCAGCTCCGCCGCAGGCTGACCGAGGCCGCCCGGCTTGGCTTCGATCGGGCCCTTGCGCCGGCAAGCTCCGCCTCCGAGGCCGCCGGGATCTCAGGCATGGCGGTGACTCCGGTATCCGATTTGCGCCAAGCGCTGCGGGCGGGCCTGGCGCCAAGGAAGGGGTCTGCAGCAGTGGGCGATCTGGAGGAGTTGGAAGCGGCCTGGCGCGGGGGAGGATAGAACGTCATGGCTTCCTTCAATATGGCTTCACTCGACAAGGAGCAGCGTCTGCAGGATGTGCTGCGGGGGATGGGCGACGTGCTCGTCGCCTATTCGGGCGGCGTGGACTCTTCGTACCTTGCCTGCGTTGCCCACGAGGTTCTCGGCGCGTCGGCCCTCGCCGTTACGGCGCAATCGCCGAGCCTTGCGCCGAGCGAGTTGGAAGAGGCTGTGGCGCTGGCGTCGCATCTCGGCTTGCGCCATCGCGTGGTCCACACCGACGAGGTGGACGACCCCCGCTACCTAGCCAACAACTCCCGCCGGTGTTTCTTTTGTAAGGACCACCTGTACACCTACCTGCGTACTATTGCCGACGGCGAGGGCATCACTTGGATAGCCAACGGCGCCAACACCGACGACCTTGGCGATTACCGGCCCGGCCTCGAAGCTGCATCAAAGCACGGCGCCCGCAGTCCCCTGGTGGAAGCAGGCTTGTCGAAAGAGGAAATCCGGGCATTGTCCCAGCAGCGCGGCCTGCCAACGGCGGACAAGCCTGCCCAGGCCTGCCTGTCCTCGAGGATTCCCTACGGAACGCCGGTGACGATTGAGGCGCTCCGCCAGATTGCTAGGGCGGAGGCGGTCCTCAGGGACTACGGGTTCCGCAAGTTCCGAGTTCGTCACCACGATTCGATCGCCCGTATAGAGGTTGAGCCCGCGGACTTCCCTGCCATTCTGGAACTCCGCGTAGATATCGCCCGCCGATTGAAGGAGCTGGGCTATGCCTACGTCAGCGTGGACCTGGAAGGGTTCGAGAGCGGCAGCCTGAACCGGGAGCTGTCTGAGCAAGTGAGACGCTCGTTTCCCGGAGACCTTCGCTAGATGTGCTTCCCAGGTGCGTTGTCTCAGGCGCGAGGCGGGAGCATCCTCGCGTCTCTTCCCCGCGCCCGGGGGAAGGCTAGGATGGGGGCCGCGTCCCTATCTGGGGCGCCCGCGAGCAACGTAAGAATCTCGTCGCCGCCGAGCGTAAGCTCTGGCTACAGCTACGACTGCCGTGGATTGAAGGCCACAGGTTTCGCCGCCAACAACCTGTATAGGAACTACAGCCGGCGGGAAGAGGGAGATTAGTGAAGGCCGCCTACTTCCACCCCATCGGCGGGGCCAGCGGCGATATGATCCTAGCGGCCCTGCTGGATGCGGGGCTTCCCCTCCACAGGCTCGAAGAGGGAGTGGCCGCGCTCAACGTTCCCAATGGGCGCGTCAGGGCATGGCGCGATCAGCGCGGGGCGGTGGCCGGAACCCGAGTCGACGTTGAGACGCCGGACGGCGGGCCAGGAACCATCGACGGGTTTGTGAAGACCATCGGGGAAAGCGCTCTGCCAGATGTCGTCAAGGAGCGGGCTGTCTCTATCTTCCGGCGGCTCGGCGAGGCCGAGGCCGCAGTTCATGGGGCCCAGGACGTCCCTCTACGGCTCCACGAACTGGGCTCTTGGGACACGCTTGTGGACGTTGTTGGCGCGGTGGCCGGCCTGCATGCCCTCGGTGTGGAGGCGGTGTTCTCCGCTCCCCTGATCGTGGGATCCGGAACGATGGAGACCAGCCATGGAACGCTTCCCGTGCCGGGCCCGGCCACGGCTCACCTCATTGCGGACGCAGGCGCTCCCATAGGGCCAGTTCCCGGGGAGCGCCTCGGGGAACTCACCACGCCAACCGGCGCAGCCATCCTGACAACCCTGGCGGCGTTCTCGGCGCCAACCATGCGCGTTGAAAGCATTGGCTATGGCCTGGGGACAAAGGAGGTGGCCGGCCTGCCCAACGCTCTGGCGGTATGGCTTGGAGAGGTCGCAAGCGAGGGGGCCTCCCTTGTGCTCCTAGAAACCAACATTGATGACTCCACGCCGGAGGTGCTCGCCTACGTCCAAGATCGTCTGTTGGAGCTGGGCGCCCTCGATGCCTGGTTGATGCCGGCCCACATGAAGAAGGGCCGGGCCGGGACCCTGCTGAGCGTTCTAGCGCCGGTGAATCTCGAGCCGCTTCTCGTTGATGCGATGCTTCGGGAGACGACGACCCTGGGCGTGCGGACCCGGCCCGTCCACCGCTACGAAGCTCGGAGGGAAGTGCGGCGGGTGGAGACTTCCCTCGGAGCGATCGGCGTCAAGGTGAAGCTCATGAACGGACGGGTGGTCTCCGCGGCCCCTGAATTCGAGGACTGCCGACGCATTGCTCGAGAGCAGGAACGGGCATTGCAAGAGGTGTACCGGCTGGCGGCGGAGGCGGCCTGGCGCGACATCGGCCAAGCGTAGCTCCCTGGGACATTGGCTACGGGCGCGAGGCGGGAGTCGCGGCCGATGATGCCGGGAGACGGCGTTGGCCATACTCCTCCGGGAACGGGGGAGGGCATGGCGCCGCTGAGGGTGGATCTGGTGGGTCTGGGGCCTTGGGCCGGCCTACTGCACTTGGACCCGGAACGTAACGAACACCTTCTGGTCGCCGTCGGGCCAGACTGCGTTCACGACAATGCGGTAGTCGCCTGGCGGCTGGGTCATGTTGTATTCGAAGCTGGGATAGCTGGCGTCGGCTGCCAGCGGAAACCCAAAATCTCTTTTCAGCCGCGTTGCCTGGGCAAACTGGCCAGCGCTGGGACGCCCGGCGGGCCATTGGTGCACGTCCACGATGTACGCTGCGGCTGCCGCTCCCTCGAACGCAAACTGGATTGTCGCATTGAAGGCGACAGGTAGGACTTCTTCGGCGTCCGTGGCTGAGTCCTCAAGATTGAAGCCGTTGCAACTTCCCGTGGTCACCACGCCGGCAACCCTCCCGCCTTCGGCCGTCAGCAGGCTCGCTCCCTGGACGTACTCGCAAAACTCCATGATCCGGGGAGGCTCGGGTGTGGGCGTGGGCGTGGGTGGGAGGGTTGGCGCCGGCGTTGGGGGCGCGGCTGTCGCGAGCGGTGTCGGCGGGGGAATCGTGGTTGGCGCCGGCGGGGGAGGCGGGGGAGTTGCGGTGGGCGCTGGGGGTAACGCCGTGGGTAGCGCCGTGGCCGCCGGCGGGGCCGGGGTGTTGGTTGACGCAGGGGCGTTGGTGGGCGCGTTGGTGGGCGCTGGCGCGTCGGTCGGTGAACTTGAGCATGCTGCCAGCGCCAGAATCCCCGCGATACTCATGAATAGCAAGCGGGACGAACGAGATACGACCTTCTTCAGCATCGCGACCTCTTGCCGAGTTTCGAATAGCGTAGCATAAATGCGAGGGAATAGCATTGAGGGAGCAGTCGTGATGCTCAGCCCCTGCGGCGCAGCGCCAGAAACACGCCTGTGAGGAGCAGCGCGCCTCCTCCCACCGTGGTCATCGAGGGGGCCTCACTCAGGACGGCCCACGCCAACAGGGATGCCCCGATGGGTTCAGCCATCACCGCTATGGCAACACCCGTAGCGCTGACGTAGCCGAGCGCCCAGTTTAGGGAGGTGTGCCCCACAATCTGGGGAACCAGGGCCACCAGCGCCAGCCAGAGGTAGGTGGGGGCCCCGTAGCCGGTGAAAGGGCCCCCGGCGCCAACCGCCGCGCCCAGGAGAAGCACAGCCGCCATCGGATAGGCGACCACCGCGTAGGCGAGGGCAGGGACCTGTCTTCTGATCTTCCTCCCAATGAGCAGGTAGCCCGTTACGGCCATGGCTCCCGCCACAGCCAGCAAGTCTCCGGTTAGCTCTTCCCTGCCTACGGAGAGATCCCCCACGCTGACGATGACGCCTCCCATGACGCCAAGAGCGATGCCCAGCACTTCCTGCCGGAGCGGCCGTTCGCGTAGTACGGCCCAGGAGGCGGTCGCCACGAAGATGGGACTGCTGGTCACCAGCAGCACCGAGCTGGCCACCGAGGTGTATTGGAGCGAGCTGATCCACGTGCCGAAGTGAATCGCCAGGAAGCCGCCGGAGGCGGCCATGAGGACCGCCTGTCGGCTGGTGATTTGCGCCAACCGGCGCCGATGGAACAACAGGGCCGCGGGCAGAAGGACTGCTGAAGCCAGACCCATGCGATAGGCGGCGATGACGAGGGCGGGGGCTTCGTCTGCGAGGCGGATGAGCACGGCCGCAGAGGATACAGCCAAAACCCCGGCGCCGAGGATCAGCGCCAGAGGCGCCCCGTCTCCGCGTTGCTCCTTCGGTGGGTGCAAGATGGCGCTCGGAGGTGGGAACGAGGGTTTCAGCCCTGCAGAGCCTGCTTCTGTTCCTGCATGGTTTGTTCGTACTGGTTGTCCAGGCCCGTTCTGGCCCGGCGCCACTCGTCCTGGAACTGGGGCAGTCGTTCGAGCTGTGCCCGCCACTGCGGCCCCAACTGCATCTCTAGGGAGCGCTGGGCCTCCGCTGGCAGGCGGGTTTCGAATTGCTGCTTGAAGTTGAAGTAGGCCTGCTGGAGGGCGCCTTCATAGTACGTCAGAAGATGTTGGACCTGGTCCACGACCTCCTTGACCCTCCCGGAGCTACCCTTGAGCGACAGTATCCCCTCCAGGGCTCGTACGGCGGTATCCTTTGCTCGGGCGTCCCTGGGCAGCGTGACGTTCTTGACCAGGGTCGTCTCTACGCCGTCCTGCACGAAGGGACGCACGTCTTCTGGGGAGCGGGCAATCTCGGCCGCGAGGTCTTCCACCTCATTGCGCATATACCTGGCCGCAATGGCGTTGCCCACGGGCACTTGGTCCATGCGCTTCAGGTCTTCGGGCGAGGCGTCTCCCAAGGCATCGGCCCGTTCCATGGCCTTTTCTAGGGCGCTCTTGATGCGGTCTTCCATCAGTACTCCTCGCGCCGGGGGTCGCCGTCCCGGCTCCGTCTATGCATCCTTGGGGTGATTACCGTTGGCCTCTGGGGGACGCAGCTTGGCCAGCCTAGCGAACAGATCGCGCTCTTCCTCGCTCAGACCCGTGGGCGTAACGACCTTGACCACCACGTACACGTCTCCGCGGCTGGAGCTGTAGAGGTGTGGCAGGCCGACGCCGGGTATGCGATAGGTGCTCCCTCCCTGGGCGCCTTCGGGAATGGTGAGGGTGAGGGTTTCGTTCAGGCCGGGAATCGGCAGATCGCCGCCAAGGGCGGCAGTGGCGAAATCGATCTCCTTCACCACGACCAGATTGTCCTCTTCCCTGCGGAAGACCTCATGGGGGCGTACGTGCAGCACCACCAGAAGGTCGCCCGGCCCTCCGGGACCCGACGCGCCTTCGCCAGGCAGCCGGACTGCGTTGCCGGCATCGGCGCCGGGGGGGATCTCCACGGAAAGCTCTCTGGTCCGCTCCTGAGACCCCATGCCGCCGCATTGCTTGCAGGCTTCCGTTATGGTCTGACCCCGGCCGCGGCAAACCGGGCACCCGGCCACCTGCCGGAACAGCATACCGCCGGCCCGCTGGTCCTGAACGATCTGGCCTGACCCGCGGCACCGAGCGCAGGTATTTAGCCCGTTCGCTTCCGCCCCGGCCCCTTGGCAAACGGGGCATTCCTCGTCAATCGTCACCTCGATGGTCTTTGCGACTCCCGAGGCGACCTCTTCCAGGGTGACTTCAAGGTCGTAGCGAAGGTCTGCGCCCCGTCGCGGCCCCTGCCGCGCCCCCACTCCGCCGAACAAGCTGCCGAAGAGGCCCCCTCCGAACAGATCGCGCAGGCCTAGGTCCGAAAACAGCGACGAGAAGTCGACGCCCCTGAACAGGTCCTCCTGGCTGTAGCCATCCAACCCTGCGTGGCCATAGGCGTCGTAGACCCGGCGCTTCTGAGGATCGCTCAGGACTGCGTAGGCCTCGTTCAGCTCCTTCATTCGCTCTGCCGCTTCGGGGTCGTTGGGGTTGCGGTCGGGGTGATGCTCCATCGCAAGCCGCCGGTAGACTCGCTTCACCTCGGCTTCTTCCGCTCCCCGGTCGGCGCCCAGCACTTCGTAGTAGTCGCGTTTTGCCATGTTCTCGGTTGGTCGAAAGATAATGGGTGCGCATCTATGATACTCGTGAACGGATGTTCCTGCCCAGGCGCGCGACGCGGCGCTGGCCTAGGAGTCTGGAGCAGGCGCGAGGAAACGGAAGAGCGGGCCGGGGGCGATGGCGATGGCCCGAGCCTCAGACCGTGGTGGCGAGCTTGGGGCACCGGGTATCCAGGCTGGCGCCTAGGACTGGCGGTCTCCTCGGAGGTCCCGTTGGTCGATCACCCGGCGGGCCTTGAACTGGGTGCGCTCCAGCTCGCCTGGCGCTTTCAGGTCGACGTCCGCCCGGATTCCAAGCGCGGCCTGGAGCTGTTGCGCCAAGCGGGTTCTCAGGTCAGCCAGGACATCGGGGCTTCCCGAGTTTGCCTCTGTTTCGTATTCAGCCTGGACCAGCAACTCGTCCATAATGCGCTCCCGGCTGACGATCATTCGGAACTCCCCGGTGAAACCGGGGGTCTGGCGGACAACGTTCTCCACAGCGCTGGGGTACACGTTCTCCCCCCGGACGACCACCATGTCGTCGATCCTCCCATAGACCCCGTTTGGGAGAAGGGGGTAGGTGCGCCCGCATGGACAGGCGTCATTGGTCCAGCGGGCCAGGTCCCCGGCAAGGAAGCGGATCATGGGTTGAGACGTACGGTCCAGGTGCGTATAGACGGGCGTGCCCTCGTTGCCGTAGGGGACGACCTTCTCCGTGTCAGGGTCAACAACCTCAGCGAAGACGATGTCTTGCCACAGGTGCATTCCGGCGCCAGCGGTGCATTCGGCGTTCGACATCCAGGGGCTCATCTCGCCTGTCGAACCGCTGTCGATGACTCTGGCCCCGTAGGCCTCCTCCAGGACTTTTCGGGTCCCCGGGATGCTGGCTCCCGGCTCACCCGAGAAGAAGAGGGTTCTGATGCCGAACTCTTCGCGAGGGTCTACGCCTTCCGCCTTGGCGGTTTCCGCCAGGTACAACGCGAACGAGGGGGTCCCGTAGAATGCCGTGGGCCGGGTGGCCCTGAGCCATCGAATCGCCATGCGGGTCTGGCCGGGGTTTCCAGCCCCAAAGGGGAAGCACTGCGCTCCCAGCCGCTCACCGCCGGCAAGGGCTCCCCAGGCGCCCAGGTACAGGCTGAAGGGCGCCGCCACGAAGATGATGTCGCTGGGACGCAGGCCCATGCCCCACATCACGCGGGCGTGGGCGTTGGCGATTCGGCGCCAGTCTCCCTTTCCGATGGCCAGGATCGTGGGGGTCCCAGTGGTGCCGGAGGAGCCGTGAATGCGGCCGATCTCCGAAGGGGGAACGCAGTTGTTGGTCCCCGCGGGGGGATGGTTGGCCTGGTCTTCCCGGATGTCCTGCTTGGTGATGATGGGCGTCTTGCGGAAGTCGTCCAGGCTCTTGACGTCGCCGGGCTCCAGACCGGCGCTCTTCCACTTGCGCTGGTACAAGCCTGAATGCTCGTAGGCCCAGGCCATCTGAGCTTGGATCTTCTCCAGGATGATCCCCGATCGCTGCTCGGGGTCCATTGTTTCCATGGCGGGGAACCAGTATGGCTGGTCCGCGGGCGGGACGTACGATTCGTCGTAACGGGTGGGCCAATCCATGACCGGCCTAGCCCCGAGACCGGCGGTTTTTCCTGATGAAGTCCACGATGGCGCTGAGGGGACTTCCCACGGGAAACACGCCGTCCACCCCTAGCTCTTGTAGGGGCGCCACGTCGCTGTCGGGGATGGTGCCGCCGACGAGGAGGAGCGGCTGCCCGAGGATGCCCTGGTCATCCAGCGCCTTCACCACCTTGGGTATGAGGCGCATATGGGCGCCCGACAGCAGGCTGATGCCAATGGCGTCCACGTTCTCTTCCAGAGCGGCGACGGCGATCTGCTCCGGAGCAATCCGCATGCCGAGGTAGATGACCTCCATGCCGGCATCGCGCAGGGCGTTGGCCAGCACCTTGACCCCTCGATCGTGCCCGTCGAGGCCGATCTTGGCGAGGATGATGCGAGCGGTGTCTTGTTGTGTGGTCATGAATGGCCGGTTGTTGTGATGTGTCGTTGTGTTGCCATGTCCAGGCTGGATGACTGGTGTGCGGGCGCAGCCGATGGCGTTGATGCTCTAGGAAGATGCAATGACGTGGAGGAAGCCATGCCGCGCATCAGAAGATCGCGGGGTCCCGATGCTCGCCGAAGACCTCTTGAAGGGCGCCCATGATCTCGCCCTCAGAGGCGTAGGCCCGGACGGCAGCCAGCACGGAGGGCATCATGTTGTCATCGGTCCTGGCTGCCTTCTGCAGCTCATCCAGAGCGCGGTTCGCCGCATCGACGTTGCGGGTGGCCTTTACGTGCTCCAAGCGGTCGAGTTGCCGCGACTCTTCCTGCTCGTCGTGCTCGTACAGCTCCAGGGGCTGCGCGTCCTCTGAGATATAGTCGTTGACCCCGACCACGGTGTAGTCTTTATCCTCGATGCGGCGCTGGTACGTGTACGCGGCGCGGGAGATTTCGCTCTCAATGTAGCCGGACTCGATGGCGCTGAACATGCCCTCCAGAACGCTGCCGCCTCCCATGTCCTCCAGCTTGTGGAGGTAGCTCCAGGCCCGCTCCTCCAGCTCGTTGGTCATCTTTTCTACGAAGAAGGAGCCTGCCAGGGGGTCGATGGTGTTGGCGGCCCCGGACTCCTCGGCCACGATGAGCTGCGTGCTCAGCGAAACCCGCATCGCGTCTTCGGATGGAATGTCGTAGGCCTCGTCGTAGCCGCTGACGTGGAGCGACTGCGTGCCACCCAACACCCCTGCCATGGCCTGGAGGGCGCCACGGACGATGTTGTTCTTGGGGTTCTGCCGCACGAGCGTGGAGCCGAGCGTCTGGGTGTGGAAGCGCATGAGCATCGCCTGAGGCCTGGTGGCGCCGTACCGTTCCTTGGTGATGCGGGCCCACATGCGCCGCGCAGCCCGGAACTTGGCCGCCTCCTCGAAGAAGTCGTTATGGCAACCGAAGAAGAACGACAGGCGCGGGCCGAAGTCGTCGATGGAAAGGCCGCGAGCCATGCCCCCTTCGGCGTATGCCATGCCCTGGGCAATGGTGAAGGCAACCTCCTGGGCGGCGTCGGAGCCGGCTTCCCGCGTGTGGTAGCCGGAGATGGAGATGGTGTTCCAGCCCGGCGCGTGGCGGGTGCAGAATTCCACCAGGTCCATCGATACTCGATAGGCCGGGCGCGGGGGCAGGGCGAAGGTCTTCTGGCCGTGGAACTCCTTGAGGGCGTCGTTTTGGACCGTTCCCCGCAGGCTTTCCCACGGGATTCCCTGCGACTCCGCATGGGCGAGAAACATGCCCAACAGGATGATGGCTGGGTGATTGATGGTGAGTGAGACGCTGACCTTGTCCAGGTTGATGCCGTCGTATAGGTCTTCCATGTCCGCCAGCGTGTCGATGGCAACACCCAAGCGGCCAACCTCTCCCTCCGCGAGGATGTGGTCTGAGTCGTAGCCCGTAAGCGTGGGGTGGTCGAAGTCCGTGCTCAGGCCGGACTGCCCGTGGGCCATCAGGAACTTGTAGCGCTCGTTAGTGGACTTGGCGGTGCCAAACCCTGCGATCTGCCGCCGCGTCCACAGGCGGCCCCGGTGCATGGTCGGGTAGACGCCGCGGGTGAAGGGATAGGCTCCGGGGAAGCCCAGGTCGGCCTCGTAGTCCAGCTCTTTGACGTGCTCGGGGGTGTACAGGCGTTCGACGGGGATTCCAGACACCGTCTGGAAGTTGTCCAGCCGTTCGGGGATGCGTTCCAGGACATCGTTGAGCTCGTGTTTTTCCCAGTCCTGGCGCTTGGCCGATACGGCCTTGATCGCCTCCTCGTTGAAGAGCCCCATACTTCCCCTTTCCTCTTCCCGCAAGGCTATTTCGCAACGCCGCGAGGGTCGTCAATTTCGAATCCCAAGTTCAGCCGATACTATACGGGGGCCTGAGGGCTGTCAAGGAATGGTGGCCGACGCCGCCAGCGGCGCCGCGGACGATGGCTGGCGGCAGGGGTTGGGGCTGTGGCGCATGCCTGTCTGCGGGGTCGTTCAGCCTCGGGATGGCAACGTTAGGTGGGCCGTTCCAACGACCAGGCGCTCTCCCCGCTCGTTGAGGACGTAGACGTCGCAGGTGATGCGGCCGTCAGAGGCGTCGCCGGTGTCGGTCACCACGCCGCCCACGCTCAGAAGCTCCATGTGGGGCGCCGGCTGACGGAAGATCACGTCCAGTATCTCGATGGTGGCCTCCGGGGCCCACCTGCGGAGGGCCTGCGTTATGTAGGCCATGAGCATGTCGCCGGGCACGAGCGGGTGGGGGAAGCCCGCCTTCTTCGCCTCCTCCGGTTCGGTGAACAGGCCGATCCTCTGCCGGCGGGACACCTCCACGAACAGCCGCACCGCCTCCGTCGACGGACGGCGCTCCAGAGTGGGAGCCTCGTCGCCCAGGCCTACGTCCTCAAAGAAGCGGACGGTCGCAGGCATCAGCCCTCCACGGGCCGGGTGATGTAGCTCTTGCGGGCCACGGCTACAGTCTCTCCGCGCTGGTTGGTGAATGTGGCGTTCCACACAACGATGATCATGCTGCCGCTGCGCCCGGTCTTGGAGTACACGTCCTCCAAACGCATGGAGATGGCTATCGCGTCGCCGACGCGGATGGCGCCCCGGGATTCGAGATGCCAGGTCGCCAGCACGTGGGAGTCGGTGTGCTTCAGCCCAATGCGGGGGAAGGCGCCGGGCGCTATCAGGATCGTGGGCAAGGTGAGGGGAGCGGCGTCGGTGTCCTCGATGTCGGTTTCGCCGATGGCCTCGCGATAGGAATCCACCATCTGACGAGTGACCTCGACCCGCCCGAGGTCGAAGTCGCGGCCCCGCAGTGTGGGGTCGAAGTCCGCTAACGAGGTCATTGGCGTCCGCAGAAGGGCATACAGGTTACCGGTTCGGATTCAGCGTTTCTTCCAAGAGCGCGGGACGGAAAGAGCGGCGGTTCAGGGCCTCGACGAGGTCGGACTCGTTGGCGATGCCGTCGGGGAACTCCGTCAGGCATGCGCCTATGGAACTGGCGAAGTGGGCGTCGCTGCCGCCGATGCCCAGATAGCCATGTTCATCGGCTACAGCGGCGGCGCGCTCGTTCTCCGCCGGGCGGGAGCCTCCGTTGACTCGCTCCACAACCCAGACGTCGGGACTGGCGCCCCCGCTGCGCTCAACGTGGTCGAACAGGCCCACCATCACGCGTCCGGGGTGCGCGGGAACGGCAACGGCGCCGCAGTCGCTGGCGGCTTCCAGCAGGGTGGGCAGGTCGATACGGACGTTTCCGAAGTCGATGCGGCTACGCAGAGCGTCGTTGACGCCATAGATGAGACAGTGGCCCATGTTGGTGTCCAATTCCGAGCCCTTCAGGACCAGGACGCCGTAATGCTCAGCCAGCTCGGCGTAATCGGCGTCGGCGTCGAACTTTCGGTGCTCCGTAAGTGCGATGCCGTCTATGCGGTACCCCTTGCCGCTCAGCGCGCCGATCCACTTCAGGTACTGCTCCACCGTCGCCCGGGCGTCGTCGGAGGAGATGGAATGGGAGTGCATGTCGATGAACACAATTTCAACCTGGGCCGTTGTCCATGGCTCCCAGTCATGCTGGCCGGTGAGGTTGGATGCGGCGCCGGCAGGGTTGGACGCTGCCATTGTAGCACCCCTTGCAAAGCCCGGCCCAAGGCGTAAGAATACGAGCGCGATTCGAAACGCGGGTGCCTGGGACGGTCAGGAAACCGGCGCGGGCTGTAGACGATTTCGCGTCGGGATCGGCCTGCTCGGGACGGTCATTCCGGCGGCTGAGGGTCTCTGTGGTGGGAACTGTGGTGGCGACGCCTCTCTCAGGGGTGGACGCCGCCGCACTCGGGAGCCGAAATCTCGTGATAGTCCTTATGAGTGGGGCCGCTGGTCTGATCGGCGCGAGGCTTTCCGAACGCCTATCAGGCGCGGGGCATACGGTGGCCAGGTTGGTCCGCTCCACGGGAGAGCGGGGAGAGTCCGTCGTCCATTGGAACCCGGACACCGGCGCCCTGGATGCCAGGGACCTGGAAGGCGTTCAGGCGGTCATTCACCTTGCGGGGGAGCCCATCGACCGGGGCAGGTGGACGGCCGCGAAGAAGGCGCTCATCCTTGACAGCCGGGTTGAGGGAACCCGGCTGCTCAGCAATGCCATAGCGGGCCTCGATCGCCCGCCCGGCGTCCTCATCGCCGCCTCGGCTGCCGGCTTCTACGGCGACCGCGGAGACGAGGTGCTCACGGAGGGAAGCAGCCCCGGCGAAGGGTTTCTCGCAGAGGTATGCCGCCGCTGGGAGGCGGCCACCGAGCCTGCGGTCCAGCGAGGAACGCGCGTCGTCAATGTGCGCACCGGCCTGGTGCTTTCTCCGGGAGCAGGGTTGCTGGGGAAGTTGTTGCCCTTGTTCAAGTGGGGACTGGGCGGGACCCTAGGCGCCGGGCGCCGGTACATGAGCTGGATTACGCTGGACGACACCGTGAACGCTATCCATTTCACCCTGGAGACGCAGGCCTTGAGTGGGCCGGTCAATGTTGCCTCGCCGAACCCCGTGACGAATGGGGAGTTCACCCGGACGTTGAGCAGGGTGCTGGGACGCCCCGCTTTTCTGCGGGTCCCCGAGTTGGCTATGCGTCTGGCGCTTGGCGGCGAGAAGGCCAAGGCTCTCGCATTCACCGGCGCGCGAATGCTGCCATCCAAACTGCTTTCAGCGGGGTTCAGCTTTGAGCACTCAGACCTGGAGCCCGCACTGCGCGGGCTTCTGCGTAGATGAAGGGACGGCGCCGCGCCGCTAGGCAAGCAGGTCGAAGATGGGCGGAGTCAGCAGGCCTGCCACGAGGGGAAAGGCCAGGTTCACGATATAGCGCACAAAGGTGAACGACCCGCCCAGGAAGGGAAGCTCCCAGACAATCGATCTGCTGATGGGGATGGTGCTCCATGCCGTGAGAAACGCGGCGATGGGACCGACCCCGGCGCCCTTGTCGTAGATGGAGGCGGCGATGGGGAGGGAGACGTAGGGCCCGCCGGGAATCAGGGCGCCCGCCCCGATGCCTATGAATATGCCCAGCAGCCCGGAACCCGAACCCATCCACTGGCCGATGAGGTCGGGCGAGACGACCACGTTGATGAACCCGGCCAGCGCCAGCCCGGTGAGGAGCATGGGCGCAACCACGCGAAGGGTCCGCATTCCGCGCCGGAAACCCTCGCGGACCCCCTGGAATCCCTGGAGCCGGAGCGCCAAGGCTGACGTGCTTGCCAGCAGCGCGCCCATGAGCAGCAACGCAGATATGTCCATCTAGGCTGCCTCGCCCGGTGGCGTGGAGGCTGATTTCGGCGGCGTCACGAGGGTCGTCCTTCTTTCGGGGCTGGGATGAAGTAGCGATTCACGAGCCGGAGTAGAGGCGGGATCAGCAAGCCGGCCAGCAAGGGCAGCGCGAAGCTGGCGATGAACTTAGCTATGAAGAACCTGGTCCCCATGAAGGGAATCTCGTAGACCAGCGTCCGCTCCAGAGGGAAGAGGTTCTTGGCCGTGAGGTACGCCGCCATGGGGCCCACGCCAGCGCCGCTCTTGAACAACGACGCGGCGATGGGAAAGGAAACGTACGGCCCCCCGGGCGTGATGATGCCGGCCCCAATGCCGATGAGAATGCCCAGGAAACCCGACTCTTCGCCCATCCACCTGCTCACGAGGGACGGAGGGACCAGGACCTGGATCATCCCAGCCATGGTGATGCCAAGGACCACCAACGGGCCGATCCTCACTAGGGTGCTGGCGCCTTCCCACGCCCCTTCGCCGAGCCCAGACCACCCGTGAAGGGCGAAGGCGGCAATCATCATGCTCGTCAGGATCGCGAGCATGAACACCAGGGAAGAATCTAGTCTGAAACGGCGCTTGCGTTGGGGAGCGGCCATGCCTCTCCTGACCTGATATGATGGGCGCCGTGGCGCGACGCCCCATTATCTCCACTGCCGGTGGGCGAGTCCACCAAAGCTAGCAGCCTCTGGGCGCTAGCACTCGCATCGCCGGCGAACCCCCAACAGGACCGCGTATGCTCGGAGTGGGTTTGGCCGTGGCTGGCGCCGTGGCCTTTGCTTTCACCAACTACTACCTCCGCCTGGGAGCGCGGGACCTGAGGCAGGGTTCAGTCACCGCGTGGTCCTCGGTGACCGGTTGCCTAGCGGCCGTCCTCATAGCGGTGGCGTTCCGAGAGTCCTTCAGCGGCATCGACGGATGGGGCTGGGTCAGCATCGCGGGGATCGCCGCGGTGTGGTTTGTCATTGGACGATACCTCATGGTCATGGGACTACGCCTCATTGGGCTGTCGCTGACGGGTCCGATGATGGGCACGATACCGGTCTGGGCCCTTCTACTGACGTTTCTCTTTCTCGACGATAAGGTTGGGTGGACTCAGGTGGCGGGCGTGGTCATGGCCGCCGTGGGCCTGGTCATCATGAGCAGGGCGGGACGGTGATGCGGCAGCGAACGAGGGTGGCCTACCTCGCTGGAATCGGCGCGGCGCTGGGCGCGGCAATGGCCTTTGGGGGCGCCCAGGTGCTCACCAGCGCCACGGTTGAAACGCTTTCTCCTCTCGTGGTGCTGGCCATTGCCCAGACCATTGCCCTAGCCGCCAACGGGGTGCTCTTCTCCAGGGACGCCTACAGGGACATCAAGGAGAAACGGCGAGGCTACGGCATTTCCTTCCTGGCGGGAACCGTCTCCACCGTTGCCTTCGTGCTGGTGTTCAGCGCGCTCAAGGAAGCCTCCGTCGTCGTTGTCGCGCCCATAGTGGCGGGGGGGGTGCCAATCTTCTCGATGTTGCTGAGCATGATACTCCTGCGCCGAGCGGAGAAGATGACGCGGGGAACCTTCGTGGGCGCCGCCCTCGTCGTTGGCGGGGCGCTGTTGGTGACGACGACATCGGGTCTATAGCGCGGGCCCCTTAGCGGGGCGGCTACACGGCTATGCAGGAGAAGAACTCCGGCAGTCCCTTGATGCCTAGGTTGACCCTGAACAGCGCCCCGGCAAGGTGGTCGCGCGGCTCCTTATCGTGGCCGCCGCGGGTCGTGACGTAGATGTCCGTCAGGTCGGCGCCGCCAAAGATGAGGCTGGTGACCTGGGGCGTTGGGAAGTCTACTCGCCGGTCCTCCGTCCCGTCCGGAGCGTAGCGGATCAGGCACGATGCCCCCACCCTGGCCGACCAGACGAAACCCTCGGCGTCGACGGTCATGCCGTCGGGCATGCCGTCCTCGGGGGCGGCCTCGGAAAAGACGCGCTGATTGGAGAGAGCGCCCGTAGCCCGGTCATAGTCGAACAGGTAGATGCGATTGGCCTTCGTGTCGGTGTAGTAAAGCCCCGTGTAGCTGGGGGTGAAGGCCAGGCCGTTGGTTAGCCAGATGTCGTCGACCACCCGCGTAACGGTCCTGTCCGCGTCCATGCGATAGAGGCAACCTGGCCCGCTGCTGCCCTCCGCCGGAAGCATACCGCAGAAGACGCGCCCTTCCGGGTCGGCAATGACGTCGTTGAAGCGCGCCCCTTTCGCCTCCGGCAGCTCCTCGATCACGTCCTGGACCACCGCGCTGTTTCGCCACAGGGCAACGTTGCCGTTCTCACGGAACAACAACAACGCTCCGTCTGGTTGGATGGTGAAGCCGCCGTGGCGTTGGTCCATGTCGTAGGCGGCGCTCTCTCCGGTCGCCGGGTCGAACCAATAGAGGCGGGCCCGCGTGTCTATCCAGTACAGCCGTTTCTCAATGGGATGCCACAGCGGGTTCTCGCCTGTGTAGCTGACGTAGTCCACAATCATCTCAGGTTTCACGGGAGCCTCCTTGGCGGCGCTTGGATGCCGTTCTTGGGGATGATAACGCATGCGGCAATGGCGGACCGGCGCGCCGCCCGGAATCGTCCGGTCGCCATGCCCCCGGTTCCTAAGCCCTCATCAACCGCTCTCTGACCGCATGAAGGGCCTCGGCCGGGGTTTCAGGGGGCGTCTCTGATAGGGCGCCCAAGAGAGCCAGCGGGTTTCTTCCAAGCTCCTGAGACACCTGCGCGCCCACGATATCCGTCTCGTTGAGCAGGAAGTCCGCGGGAAGGGGCGTGATGGCGGGAAGGCTGGGCTTGCCGGGATGGCCCTCCGTTGCCCAGGCTATTGACGCGTTGCGGCGCAGGTGAAGGACGGGGGCCTGATAGTACGCGGCTATGTTGAGGATGGGCTGGAGATAGGCGCCGGCTTCACCGGCGTCCACGGCGGGGTCCTCCACCACCAGGAGTCCGCCAACGCCGTCGCTGCAATAGCGCTGGACCAGCTTCACCGCCACTTCTTCCGTGAATGAGAGCCGCTCCCTTCCGTCGGCGCCCGCCGCTGCTTCGCTGCCCCAGAGGTGCGTGGCCAGGGTCAACGGGCCGGTGACCACGCCGACGACGGGCACGATGTCCTTCAACTCCCGGCTCAATCGTTGCGTGGCTTCCAGGACGGTGGGGATGTTGCCCAGGGAAGCGGCGTCGGCGGAGGCGGGCGGAGCCTGCAAGCCCTCGATGCGGACGACCTCTCCGGTAGCGGTCCGGTGGACGGAGGCGCCGAGCGCCTCGGCTTCGAGGGCAGTGTCGAAGTGATTGAGCACCCAGTCGTACTGGAAGAGTCTATGGGCTGTGCGGAGGGAAAAGGACTGGTATGTGGCGTCCCCGATGAACTCGTCCCACTCGAGTTGCTCCAGCCGAGCCGCCAACCGGAAGACGATGGGGAAGAACAGGGCGCGTCGGCGCTGTGCCGCGGTCCGGTGAAGGTTCATCCGGGTTGCTTCCGGCCTCTGATCACTGCCGGTCCATCATGAGGAAGCCGCGGGACTCCACGGTGAGCGCCCATCCGGGAGGCAGGACGTACCCCGTGTCAGGCCCCTCCACAATGGCCGGGCCGTCAACCCGCGCGCCGGTTTGGAGCAACGCCCGGTCGTAGATGGGCGTTGGCGAGAACCCCGCCTCGGCTGACCAGAAGACCGGGCGTTCTCCCTTAAGAGCAGCAGCGGAGGAACTCTGCCCGGCTGCTTCCACCGGCGGCGTCCAGTGGGGCGCCTTGGCCTCCGCCGACAACCACAGTGTTTCCAACCGAACCTCGTCCAGCCCGACGCCGAGTTGGCCGGCGGCGTTGCCGGCTACGAGGCGCCATGTGGAATCGCCGGAGACATCCGTTGACGGCGCCTCTGCGAGGGTTTGCCTGCCGTCTTCGGCGGAGAACGTCAGGGAAGCCTTGAATTCCACTTCGTCAGGGGTGAAACCCTCGCTCCGCATGTCTCGGAGAGCCTGGTCCCTGAGCAACGCCACGGCCTCCGCAGCGCGTCCGGACGAGCCGCCGTTGCCGCCGGCGACGGCCTGGCCGTACCAGTGGACCACGTCGGTTGTGCTGGAGCCAAAGGCGCTGAAGGCGGCGCCGAACGGGAAGGCGACGATGCGGGATATTCCCAACGCCTCGGCCATGCCGGCGGCGTGCAGCGGACCGGCGCCGCCGAAGGAGAACAGAGCGCTGTTGGCGGCTTCCAGCCCGCGGGCCCTGGCGCCGGCGCCAATTGCCCCGGCCATGTCTTCATCGACCCTGCGCCGCACCTGCCAGGCTGCCGATTCAACGGACGCCGACAGTCTCCGGGCGATGCGGCGCTCCACGGCCGCCCTTGCCCGCTCGATGTCGAGCTTCATGCGGCCGCCCAGGAAGTACCCGGGGTCGATGTACCCCAGGACGAGGTCGGCATCGGTGACGGTGGGTTCAACGCCTCCCTTGTCGTAGCAGACGGGTCCCGGCAGAGCGCCGGCGCTGTCGGGGCCGACGGTCAGAACTCCCGTATCGTTCACGCGGGCGATGCTGCCGCCGCCTGCCCCCAGGGATTCGACCCCCAGCATGGGTATGGCGAGGGGGATGTTCTCCACCAACGGCGTTGGATTCCAGGGAGGCCGGTCCTGGTCGACGAACCCGACGTCAAGGCTTGTGCCGCCCACGTCTGTCGTGATAACCGACTGGAGTCCCAGCCACTGGGCCACGCGCCAGGCCCCCTGCACCGCCGCCGCTGGGCCGGAGTGCAGCGTTTGGACGGCCACGGTCTTGGCGACCCTGGCGCAGCCGCCGCTGGCGTGCACCACGAACATGGGCTTTCCGTACCCGGCGCCGCGCGCCTCGTCTTCGATGCGGTACAGACCCCGGACCATCTCCCGGTGCAGGTAGGTGTTCAGGAGGAGGGTGTTGGTGCGGGTGTAGTCGTTGGAGGTGTGGGAGACCTCGGACCCCAACTGAAGCGGCACGGAACGAAGGTAGTGGGTGGGATACCGGTCCCGCACGATGGCTCGAATCTGCTCCTCATGCGATGGATTGCTGGATGCGTTGCGAAGGCTAACCCCCACGAGGCGGGCGCCATGCTGGATGAGGTAGCGGAGGGCTTCCATGACCTGGGTCGGGTCGAGTTCCCGCTGCTCGCGGCCGCCCGCTTCCACGGCCTCGTCGATGCCGACGATCATGTCGCGTGGGATGAGTAGGCCTGTGGCCGGCGCGGGACTCTGCGGGCCGTAGAGCGAGTCCTCGTAGCCCTTGGTGACCAGCAGTCCAATCCTGGACCCGCTCCTCTGGACGATCATGTTGGTGGCAAGCGTCGTGGACAGGCGAAACACTGCGCACTGGCGAAGCAGCTCGTCCGATGCCGCGTCGAAGGCAATGGCGCCCTCGCTGAGGCAACCCATGACTCCAAGGGTGAGGTCGTGGGGAGTAGTGATGTGCTTGGCGGTGCGTACAGTCTGGCCGTCGGTGAAGAAGCCGTCGGTGAACGTGCCGCCGATGTCCAAGTCGATGGTGTACATCCTGGCCCTTTCCTCTACCCGTCTTGGTATCCGGTCTCTCGGCTGGCTGGCGGCGCCTACGGCTTGCGCCGCGCTTCCACCGCTCCGCCCGCGAACCTTACGCAACACAACAGGGGGCGCACTGTTGCCCTCAGTGGGAAGCCGCGGTTCCCTGCGCCCCCTGGTCCTCTCGCCACTCCCGGCGGCTACGGCGGGGGATTGCCCTCGTCGTAGAGGCCCCAGAAGGGCTTGCTGTACCCGGGGACGCGGGGCTCCGGCCAGTGGCCGTAATACTTGAGCTGGTCATCCCGGGGCATTTTGGCCTGCCATCCCTTGATGAATTCCGAGAAGGGAACGCCCCTGCGCTTTCTGGCTTCCCGCTCTTCCGAGCGGAGCCGCTCGGTGGCCCGGTGGTCGATGATGAAGCCGTCCGGGTCGTAGGCGAGCTTGTAGACCGCTCTTGCCACCCTGTCCGAGATGAGCCCCTGAGCGAGGTCTTTGACGACGAGGTCTGGGTCGCGCTCCAAGACGTCTCCGTAGCCGCCGCCGGAGCCGGTGTCGCCCACCATCATGTCGCCGACGTTGAACTCAGCGGCGTCGGTGCTGGAATCCTCGAAGTGGTAGTCGCCCTGGATGACCTGATCGTGGGCCAGGGTGTTCTGCGCCAGGTGGGGAAGCTGGCCCTTCTCCATCAGCTCTATGGCGTTCGTGTTGCGGATGGTCAGGCGCGGGTTGGGCGGACCCCAGTAGCCCCCGAAGAGGCCGGGGTTGTGACTGGTGAAGTCGGCGTTGCCCCACGAAGTCATGATGGTGGGGTAGGGGTAGGCCATGTCCACCTCGATGAGCGCCACTCCGCCGCGGTACTTTCCGAAGCCGTGGTAGTCCTTGGCCAAAAGCCCGCGGGCCACCATCGTAAAGGGGTAGCGAGTGTCCAACTCCTCCACCTCCCCGGCGTCGGTGCACGACGCCCAATAGAAGCCGGTGGAGTGCTCACCGTCGCCGTCGAAGCGGGCCCCCTGACCGGCGCCGTTGCCCGTAGAGCTGATGCCGGTGGACTGGTAGCCGTAGAGGTTCGAGCCGAAATAGATGTAGGCGACGAAGTTGCGGGAGAACGGGGCGCTCACGTTTTCTCGGTAGGGGCTGTCCCACAGCATCTTCGACCCTATGATGCTGAAGTTCTGGACCACCGCCGCCGAAACCATGGTCCCCTCTGTATGGGCGACGTTCTCTGGGGAGTTCGCCACGGATGGCCCTTCGACGAGGAAGGTTATCGGTTCGAAGAGGCCCACGTTGGGCGGTAGGCCCCCGAAGAAGTAGGCGAAGAGGTAGACCGCTTGGGATGCCTTGACCAGGTGCCACGTCCCATGTATGGGCCCCATGCCGTTCGGAGGGGATACGCCCTGGACGAGGACGGTCATCTCCTCGCCTTCCTTGACCACGGTGGTCGGGATTCGGACGATGCCTCTGTCCGTGCCTACGGTGTCGTTGAAGAGTATGTGACGGTAGACGCCGTCGTTCAGGTGAGCGATGCGCTGCCGGGCCATGATGCTGGACCGGGTTATGAGGCTTCTCAGGCTTCCGGCCACCGCGGCCGCTCCCCGCTTTTCGGCCTCCCTGAGCAGGCGATTCCTCATGCGCAGGCAGGTGGCCACCCGGGCCCGCAGCTCAGTGGCAAAGACGAAGGGATTGCGGACGGAGCCCGCCATGTAGTCCAGCATGTCCTTGCGAAGCTGGAAGTTCTCGCCGATCTTCACCCCGTGCATGTGGAACCCTTCCTGGAAGCGGCTCGTGGCATGGGGGTTGAACCCGCCGGGGGCCACCGACCCACAGTCGCCCTGGTGCCCGCCCACCTCCGACCAGGCGATCATCTCGCCGTTGTAGAAGATCGGCATGGCGGTGAACATGTCCGGAGTATGGGTTGAACCCGCCAGCGGATTGTTGAAGAAGAAGATGTCGCCATCCCTGACCCCAACGGTGGGGTCGTCCTTGTAGTACTTGAGGATGTACTTGGACTGGGCGTAGTTCAGCAGCGCGTGGAAGTGGATGCCGGTGGAGCAAACGGCTAGGTCGCCGGACGGGGTGAAGAGCGCCGTGCTCATGTCGCCGGCCAGGATGATGTCGGAGATGGAGAGGTTCTGCCAGACCTCGCGTGCCTCCTCCACCACCGTGAGCATCTTGTGGTAGAAGATTTCTAGCTCGATGTCCGAGAGGGCATCGAGGCCCTCTTGCTCCAGGGGGTTGGGCGGGGCGATCTTCTCGATGATGACTTCGGGGTCCCAGCCTGGCCCCTTGCCGTAGGCGTGGCGGTCATAGACCAGGCCATCATGGAGCTTGATCTTGTACGTTAGGGTCATGTCGATTCTGCTCCTGTGGCTCCCTAATCTGCGCTGGCTGATGACGGCGCAGGGCCCGCGCTGCTAGGCCATTTTCTCCAGCCATCCAGTCTTGTGCTTGTCCACGCTGAAGCTCCACCCGTCTGGCACGGCGCAGGACATTTCTTCCGCCTCCACGATCGCGGGGCCTTCAAGGCGCATGCCGGGGTCCAGCAGAGGGAGGCGATACACAGCCGTGTCCACATAACCCTGCTCTGGAGTCCAGAAGACGTTCCGACTACCCAGCCTGGCCGCGCTGGGCGGCTGGTTGGTTACGGGGAACTCTGGAAGCCGCGTCTTCTCATTCGCGCCGACCACGTTCAGGCGTATTAGATGAATTTCGGAGCCCGACTCACTGGAGACGGCGCCTTGGCCGAATTGATTGCCGTACTCCTGCTCGAAGCCCTGGAACAGGTCTGCCAAGTCGCTTGCATCATCGACGCGGAGCTTTGGCAGCGGGATGGTCAGGCGCTGCCGCTGGAGCCCATAGGACATCTCAAGCTCGAGTTGGAAGACCACGTCATCCGGGCTGAGACCCTCCTCTTCCATGTCCCGCGTCGCCGACGCCATGAGTGTCTGGATTTCGCCATTCACCTCCGCCACCGCTTCCGTTATGAACACGCTGCTTCCAGGTGGCAGAATGACAATCTTGCGCCCAATCTCGTAGGTCTGTACAAGATCGAGGTTCAGCGTCCCGAACGCGCCGAACACGCTCCCGAAGGGGAAGACGGCCACGCGTGATATGTCGGCGAAGTCCGCATAGCCGGCGGCGTGGGCCGGAGAGGCGCCCCCCACGGCGAAGACTACGAAGTCCCTGGGGTCAAGGCCGGAATGGAGGGCCGTGCGCATGAATAGCTCCTGGCCCATGATGCCTTCGATGACGTGGCGGATACTGTGGGCCGCCTCTTCCAGGGTTAGGCCCAGAGGCTCGGCGACCCTTTCCTGGATGGCCCGCACGGCGCGAGCCTTGTCCAGCTTGATCCGGCCGCCCAGGAAATAATCGGGGTCCAGGTAGCCGAGAACGACGTCGGCGTCGGTCACCGTGGGCTCTGCGCCGCCCCGGTTGTAGCAGGCCGGACCCGGCAGCGAACGAGCGCTCTGCGGGCCAACCTGGAGCCGGCCCTCCTCGACGTGGGCGATGGAGCCGCCGCCCGCTCCGATGGACCAATGAGCAATGACCGGGACTTGGACCCTCCACCGGTCGAAGATGGGGTCCTCTTCATACATGCGTTCCTTGTCCTGGAGGACCAGGCCGGCGTCGAAGCTGGTGCCGCCCATGTCGGTAACCAGCACGTAGGGCAAGTTGTACTGCTCGGCCAGGGAGCGCCCCCCAAAGATGCCGGCCACGGGACCGCTGCCCAGCAGGTGGATGGGGCGGGTGCGGGATATCGAGGACGCGCCGCCGGTGCACTTGGCCAGGAAGAAGGGCCGTTGATACCCCATCTGCAGCAGGTCCGAGTTTATCTCCAGGAGGTGGTCCTCGGTGCTGACCCGAAGATAGGCGTCGATGATGGTCGTCAAGCTGCGGCGGTACTCTCCCATCTGGGGCGACACCTCGTGGGAGAGGAAGACGGGCATGCGGCCCAGGTAGAGTTCCGGGTACTCCTTGAGTATGACGTCCCGCACCATGCGCTCGTGGACGGGGTTGGTGAAGGAGTTCATCAGCACGACGACGAAGCCGCGTACGCCTTCATTGACGAGGGCTGTCACCTTTTCGACGACCTCGTCCTCGTCCAGGGGGGCCAGCACGTTGCCGCGGCTGTCGATTCGCTCCCGCAGGCTGAAGGTCAGCTCCCTGGGGACAAGGGGAGCGGGCTTCCGCGCCCGTCCCTTGGCGAAGCGGGTCTCGTAGGGCATGCCGTCCGCCCAGCTCCGAGACCGCCCAACGACCAGCGTGTCCTCGAAGCCCTGCGTGATGAGCAGTCCAAGACGGGGCCCCGTGCGCTCGATGAGCGCGTTCGTCCCCACGGTGGTTGAGTAGACAATGGCGTCGGAAGCGGGGACAGCCTCTTCAAGCGTCATGTTCAGCTTGTCCGACACGATCCGGACGCTGTTCATGAAGCCTTCCTTCAGGTCGTAGTGCGTGGTCTCCGCTTTGCCCCAGGTAATCTGGCCGTCTCGGATGATCACCGCGTCGGTGAAGGTGCCGCCGATGTCCAGGCCTATGCGAAGGCCCATGAGGCAACTCCCAAGGTCTGTTTACAAGGACTGTCGAACTGTTGACAAGAAGTGGCCGTTCGAGCCCGCGGGCCCGAACCACGCTGCCATGGAGGCGGCTAGATGGTATCGACGGCGTTTTGGGCTGTCAAGGCGATTCGGCCCGTTGACCGTTGGGCAGCCCAACGCTAGGATGCGCGTCGTCCCGCTCCACCACGACCGCTCGCCAGGCTTGTCGCATTGCGCCCTCCCATTATCACCTTCACCACCGACTTCGGCTACGCCGACGCCTACGCCGCCTCAATGAAGGGTGTGGCGCTGGGCATCAACCCCGGCGCGATCCTGGTGGACGCTAGCCATGAGATAGACCGGGAAGACGTCCTTCACGGCGCCTTCGTCCTTGCTGCCGCTTCCTCACATTTCCCCGACGGCGCGATTCACGTTGCGGTGGTTGATCCGGGCGTCGGCACGGACCGGAGGGCGCTAGCTGTGTGGACCGGCCGGCAGACGTTCGTGCTGCCGGACAATGGGCTGCTCTCCTTCCTGCTGCCGAACTCCGACGCCTCCCCTTCCATCAGCGAAGCGGGCCAGTTTCTGGCCCCTGCGCAGACGCCCGTTCCTCCAGGGTGGAGCGCCGTCTGCCTGACCAACGACGCCTACTGGCGAACCCCGGTCAGCGCAACGTTTCACGGGCGGGACATCTTCGCCCCGGTGGCGGCCCACATCTCAGCCGGGGTTGCGCTCGAGCGCTTGGGAGTGCCGGTGGACGCGCTGACGCGCCTCACCATTCCCGTTCCGAAATGGGAAGGAAACAGGATGGACGGAAACGTGGTGAGGGTGGACGCTTCGGCAACCTGGTGTCAACAATTCCAAACGACGCTGTCTCTCAGTGCGTCAGGGTGGAGATTGCGGGGGCGTCGATGTCCGGGCTGTCGCAGCATTTCCAGGCAGGGGCGGGCCTGCTTGCGCTGAGGGGGAGCGGCGGCTATGTGGAAATCGCCCTGTCCGGCGGAAGCGCCGCGGACGCGCTGTGTTGCGGAGTGGGAGAGGTTGTGCGGGCGTTCCGATAACCGGATGCAGGTCGGCGAAGGGCAGGGGGCGCCAGGAGGCGGGCTCCTTCTATAGCTCGGGCCGGAGCGAGCGCCAATCGTGGGCTTTCTCGAAGGCGTAGGCGACCCGCAGCAGGGTTTCCTCGCTCAACGGCGGTCCCAGCACCTGCAGGCCGACCGGCAAGCCGTCGACGAAGCCGCAGGGGACCGAAATGCCGGGAATCCCGGCGATGTTCGCCGGGATGGTGAAGACGTCGCTGAGATACATCTGCATTGGATCGCCGGTTTTCTCACCCAGCTTGAAGGCGGCGGTGGGCGAGGTTGGTGTGAGCAGCGCATCGTACTGCTGGAACGCCTGCTCGAATTCCCGGCGGATAAGGGTGCGGACCTTCTGCGCCCGCAGGTAATAGGCGTCGTAGTAACCGTCGGACAGCGCGTAGGCGCCCAGCAGGATGCGGCGCTTCACCTCCGGCCCGAATCCGTTCTGGCGGGTGCGCTCGATGCCTTCCCAAACGTTCTGCGCGTCCGGGGCTGAGTAGCCGAACTTGACGCCGTCGTACCTGGCGAGGTTCGCGGAGGCTTCCGATGGAGCGATGATGTAATAGACGGCAAGGGCGTAGGAGGTTGTTGGCAACGATGCGTCCCGATCGACCACGGCCCCCATGCTCTCCAGACTGGCGATTGCGGCCTCAACGGCCGCGGCGACCCCGGGGTCCATGCCCTTGGGGAAGTATTCCTTTGGCGCCCCCAGCCGCATTCCCCGCACATCCGGAATGAGAGCGTGCGCGTAGTCGGGGGGAGCGTAGGGCGCGGAGGTGGAGTCGAGGGCGTCATGTCCTGCTATGGCGTTCATGACGATGGCGCAGTCGGTGACGTCCTTGGCCAGGGGCCCGATCTGGTCGAGGGAGGAAGCAAAGGCGACGAGGCCGTACCGGCTGACCAGCCCATACGTCGGCTTCATGCCGACCACGCCGCAGAGGGCAGCCGGTTGCCGTATGCTGCCGCCTGTGTCCGATCCCAGCGCGTAGGCGGCCTCGCCTGCGGCGACCGCGGCGGCGGGGCCGCCGGAGCTGCCGCCGGGAACCCTATCGAGGCCCCAGGGGTTGTGGGTTGGAAAGAAAGCCGAGTTTTCAGTTGACGAGCCCATGGCGAACTCGTCCAGGTTGCCCTTGCCGAGGAAGACGGCGCCGGCCTCGCGGAGGCGGCTGACCACGGTGGCGTCGTAGGGCGGCGCGAAGTTTTGGAGCATTTTGGAGGAGCAGGTTGTGGCCACGCCTCTGGTCGCCAGGTTGTCCTTCAGTTGCATGGGCACGCCGGTCAGCGGTCCGCCCTCTCCCGCAGCCAGCAGGCGGTCGGCTTCCCTGGCTTGGTCGAGAGCGCCGGCCTCGAGGACCGTGACGTAGGCCTTGACCTTGTCCTCCACGGCCTGGATCCGGTCCAGGTAGGCTCTGGTCAACTCCTCGGAGGAGACCTGGCGACTGTGCAGGAGGCCGGAGGCTTCGTGGGCGGTGAGGTTGTGCAGTGCGTCTGATGGCATGGGGGGTTGGGTGTGGCGGGGAGGAGCGGCTATTCGCCGAGGACGGAGCGCACCCGGAAGTAGGCATCCTCGCGAAGGGGCGCGTTGGACAGGGCGTCCTCTCTGGACAGCGACGGCCTGGGAGCGTCGTCGCGGAGCACGGTGTCGACCGCGCTGGGATGGCCGGTGGGCGTGACGCCCTCGACGTCCAACTCCTGGAGCGCCTGAAAGTGGCCGAGGATGCCGGAAAGCTCGGAGCGCATGCGCTCCAATTCCTCCTCGGTCATCGCCATCCGGCAGAGCGTGGCGATGTGCGCCACGTCGTCCCGGCTCAGCTCCATGAAGACCCCCTTCGCAGCCTTGCGCCAGTGTAGCAGAGGGGTTGTGGCCCTTCAATGCAGCGGTTGCGCCCGCCCTTGAACCTCGATACAATGCCTTCATATTCAGGGTTGGGAGGCAACGGCCTTGCCAGAGCCTGCGGTGCTCTACACCAGGCCCGACTGCTCCTACTCGGACGCGCTCAAGTACGACTTGGAACGAGACGGCGTCGCTTTCGAAGAGGTGGACCTCAGCATCCACCCCGGACGGCTGGCGGAGTTGGAGCAACTGACTGGGGGAGAACGCATCACCCCGGTGCTGGTGGTTGATGGGCAGGTGACCGTGGGCTACCACGGCATAGGTTGAGCCTTCTGAACAAAGAGAGCCGTCGGCTCTCGAAGGGATCCTGAAGAGCGTGTTCGCGGCCCGGTGGTGTAGCTTGGTTTAACACACCGCCCTGTCAAGGCGGAGATCGTGGGTTCAAATCCCATCCGGGTCGCCACTTCCTTCTCGCCACTCCTTTGTAGTAGAACCCCAGCGTACCGTCGCCTCAGGGTGGGGGCCTCGGGCTCGGTGCTACGCGTTGGCCCACAACAATACACTGCTATGCAAGACGTTCCCATTACCAACGTGCTCGCGTCGCTTGGACTGAAAGGATCCCCTGCTGAGTCTAAGGGACTCGCCGCTCTGTACGCTGCTGGCCTGACGCGCCCCGGCAAGTCGCGCATCGCGAAGATGAAAGTGGGTGGGGCGTTGGATGCTCTCCGCGCCGCGCTCGTCCGGGTGTGCCACAAGCAAGCGTGCGACGGGAAGGCGCAGAGCGACGGTAGGACCGTTGTCAAGGTGGCGGTCGAATACTGCGACGGCTGCGGCGGGACGGACAACGGCGTCGCCGTTTCGGAGATGCTGGCCGCGATGCGCCGAACGGGCCGCGCGAAACTGCTGGTGGTGGGCGGGGCGCCGAACTCCAGGAGCGAATTAGAAGAGTTGTGCGGTAGCCAGTGCGAGTTGCGGCTGCTCACTGCGGAGAACAAGCCCGGCAGGAAGACGTCTGATGCACACGTCGCCTGGGCCGACGTCGTGGCGATCCGGGCGTCAACGCAGGTACCGCACAAGATGACGATGGCGATCCGCGGGCCCCACGTCATCACGTGCGGGCAGCGCGGCGTGGCAGCCTTGGCGCGCGACATTGCCCAGCACCTGACGAGTGCTGCGCCCAAGGTCTGCCCCAGGCCGGACGCCGAGTCTTGCGCTTGACCCGCGGAACCTGAGCGAGCAGGAGCGGTGAGCGCGCCCACCGCCGGATAGTCTTCACAGAGGCGAGATTACGTTGCACCAACAAGAAGGTCCACGAAGAGTAGCGGTCATGGGGTTGGGGTACGTGGGGCTGAGCCTGGCCGCAGGCTTCGGGCGGCATTTCCCCACGGTCGGGTTCGACGTCAACCCCCGGCGCGTTGAGGAACTCCGATGCGCCAACGACCGCAATGGCGAGCTTCCCCAGGAGGCGCTCCAGCAGCCCCTTCTGACCTTCTCTTGCGAGCTATCCGACCTCGACCGTTGCGGCCTTTTGGTGGTGGCGGTCCCAACACCCCTGGATGAGCGAAAGCGCCCAGACTTGAGCTACCTGGAAAGCGCCTGCCAGATGCTGGGGCAGGTCCTGCGGCGGCAGGGCGCCCCCGCGGGGAGGGCGCCGACAGTGGTGGTCTTCGAGTCGACGGTGTTCCCAGGCTGCACTGAGGATTTCTGCACCCCCATTCTCCAGCGCGCTTCCGGTCTCCGTTCGGGCATCGACTTCAAGGTGGGCTTTTCGCCCGAACGGGTCAATCCGGGTGACGCCCAGCACTCGCGGGCAGACGTCGTCAAGGTCGTCTCGGCGCAGGATGGAGAGACATTGGACGTGATTGTCCAAGCCTATCGCCTGTTGGTTCCGGCGGGTCTCTACGAGGCGCCCGACATCAGAACCGCCGAGGCCGCCAAGCTGGCGGAGAACATTCACCGGGATGTCAGCATCGCCCTGATGAATGAGTTCTCCATGGCTTTCAGCGCCATCGGCCTCGACACCAGGGAAGTGCTCAAGGCGGCCCAAACCAAGTGGAACTTCCCCACCTTGGAGCCTGGCCTGGTGGGTGGGGATTGCATTCCCGTGAGCCCAATGTACCTGGCGTACAAAGCCCAGGAGTCAGGTTTTTCTCCCGACCTCCTTCTCACCGGCCGGCGGGTCAACGACGGCATGGCGAGGTTCGTCGCCCTTCAGATAGCCAAACGCCTTGAAGAGGCGGGGACGGTGGCGCCGGACGCCAGCGTCCTGATCTTGGGCGTGACCTTCAAGGAGAACGTGCGGGACTGCCGGAACACCAGGGTGGGAGACCTCGCACGCGAGTTGGAGGCTTTCGGGGTCGAAGTCTCGGTCCACGATCCTATGGTGTCCTCGGACCAGATCATCCAACTGGGCCTGCGCCCGGTTGACGACCCGTTCGCCGCCCCGCATCGCTATGATGGCGTTGTGCTGGCCGTGGCCCACAGGCAGTTCCGCTGCATCGACCCCCTGCGGTATGCCGCCTTGTGCGGGCGCGACGGACGCAAAGGCGTTCTCGTTGACCTGAAAGACGTTCTGCCGCGGCATCAGGTGGAAGGAGAAGGAACGTTGTACTGGAGGCCATAGCTGATGGGCCTGTATCACCACCGCAAAGTGGGAGACTTGGAGGTTGCCCAGTGGGTCAACGACCATGGCGTCCTGATAGGCAACCATCACGGCGTCGGCGAAGCCGAGCGGGAGCGCGTGGCCCACGCCTTGCGCGATTTCATGGCTGGCCATGCGCAAGCTGAGCCTCCAAGCGGGAGCCGTTCATGAAGAAGGCGCTCCTTACCGGCATCACCGGACAGGACGGCTCCTATCTCGCTGAGTTCCTGCTGTCCAAGGGCTATGAGGTGCATGGACTCATTCGCCGGGCGAGCACGTTCAACACCCAGCGTATAGACCACCTGTTCCAGGACGCCCATGAGCCGGGCGCGCACCTTTTCCTGCACTACGGCGACCTGGCCAACCTGGAGCAGTTGTCGAACATCATCTACAACGTTCAGCCTGAGGAAATCTATCACCTCGGCGCTCAGAGCCACGTCCGGGTGAGCTTCGACATGCCGGAGTACACGGGCGACGTGACGGGCTTGGGCTCCGCCCGGCTTCTGGAGGCCATCAGGCGCAGCGGCATTCAGACTCGCTATTATCAGGCGTCGAGCAGCGAGATGTTCGGCGCGGCCCCGCCTCCTCAGAACGAGCGCACGCCCTTCCAGCCCCGCAGCCCCTACGCGATTGCCAAGGCCTATGGTTACTGGATGGCCGTGACCTACCGCGAGGGCTATGGCCTGTTCGCCTGCAACGGAATCCTCTTCAACCACGAGAGTCCCCGCCGAGGAGAGACGTTCGTCACGCGAAAGATCAGCAGGGCCGTTGCCAACATCGTCGCCAACAGGCAGGCCAAGGTTTATCTGGGCAACCTGGATGCGCGGCGGGACTGGGGCTACGCTCCTGAATACGTTGAGGCAATGTGGCGGATGCTCCAACAGGACCAACCCGACGACTACGTGCTGGGCGCCGGAGAGTCGCATTCGGTGCGGGAGTTCCTGGAAGCGGCGTTCTCCTACGCTGGGCTGGATTGGCGGCGGCACGTTGAGATTGACCCTCGCTACCTCCGGCCGGTGGAGGTCCAGTCCCTCCTGGCCGATGCCGCGAAGGCGAGAGCCGGCCTGGGCTGGACGCCGAAGGTGACCTTCTTCGACTTGGTGAAGATCATGGTCGACGCGGACCTTCAGGCCATTGGGATCGAGCCCATCGGAGAAGGCAAGCGCATCGTGGAGGAGCGTTTCACGGGCTGGCATCGCTGGCCCGCCCCGGGCCTCGTCGCCGTTCAGCACGCTCCGTCCATGCGCGAGGACCGGCCATGACCTTCTGGCGCGACAAGAAAGTGGTCGTTACAGGCGGCGCCGGGTTCTTGGGCAGCTTCATTGTGCGAGCTCTGAGGGACCGCGGATGCCCCGATGTCTTCGTTCCCCGGAGCCGCGACTACGACCTGCGGAGCGAGTCGGCAGTGGTCCGCATGTTTGAAGACAGCAGGCCGGATCTCGTTATACACGCTGCCGCCTCCGTGGGAGGCATAGGCGCAAACGTGGCAAATCCAGGCAAATTCTTCTACGACAACGCGCTCATGGGACTCCACGTCGTTGAGATTGCCAGGCGAGTGGCGCTGCCCAAGCTGGTTCTTCTCGGCACGGCCTGCTCCTACCCCAAGACGCTGGAGTGGATCCGGGAGGAAGACCTATGGAACGGATACCCTGAGGAGACGAATGCCCCCTACGGCCTTGCAAAGAAGATGCACCTGGCCCAGGCCCAAGCCTACAGACAGCAATACGGGCTCAATGCCATCTATATCATCCCGGCCAACCTCTATGGCCCCGGCGAGTCCTTCGACCCTGACAACTCACACGTGACGGCTGCCTTGGTGCGCAAGTTCACGGACGCGAAGCGCCGGGGAGAGGAAACGGTGGTGCTCTGGGGCGACGGCTCCCCCACCCGGGACTTTCTGTACGTTGGCGATGCCGCTGAAGGCATTCTTCAGGCCGCAGAGAGCTATGATGGCGCTGAGCCTGTCAACCTGGGCACAGGCCGCGAGACATCCATCAAAGCACTGGCGGAACGCGTCGCTGCGCTGACCGGCTTTGAAGGGAAGGTTGTGTGGGACGCCTCCAAGCCCAACGGCCAGCCCCGCCGTTTGGTGGATGCATCCAGAGCCGAGCGGCTCTTCGGCTTCAAGCCCAGCGCCAACCTGGAAGAGGGGCTGCAGCGGGAAATCGAATGGTATGTTCAGCGCTCGCAGCCCGGCGAGTCCGCAGTCCGGGGTTGAGGAACCCCGGCCCAGGATACGATGCAACGCGGCCCTGAAGCGGCGCCCGATGGCGTCACCGTAGTCATCCTGACGCTGAATGAGGCGGTTCACATCGCTCGGGCGGTGGACAACGCCAAGCGCCTCACTCGAGAGGTGGTCATCGTCGATTCGGGATCCACGGACGACACATGCGACTTGGCCGCGGTGCGCGGTGCGCAGGTGTTCTTCCATGCCTTCCAGGACTATGGAGACCAGCGGCAGTGGGCCTTGACCGCCATCCCCTATGTCAACGACTGGGTGCTCTTCCTAGACGCCGACGAGCTGCTATCCGATGAGCTCATCGAAGAGATTTGCCGCGTTCTTCCGAGCGCTCCGCCGGAGGTGGACGGCTACCGCATGAGGCGGCGGTTTTACTGGCTGGGAAAGTGGCTGCGGCGCGGCGGCCTCTACCCGGTCTGGCTCCTACGCTTGGTGCGGCGAGAGAGCGCCTGGTGCGAGGACAGAACGGTGAATGAGCACCTGCTGGTCTCGGGTCAGGTGCGCGACCTGCGCCACGACATCTTCCACGTGGACCTGAAGCCCATTTCCGACTGGCTGGCCAAGCACAACACCTACTCGTCTTTGGAGGCGCAAGAGCACCTCCGGCGGCCAGGTGGGGGGGGGGGGGGAACCCGCACACATGGCGCGGCGCGGCTTCTGGGGACCCAGTCTGAGCGTAAGAGGTGGCTTCGAAAGAACATCATGGACCGCATGGCGCCGCCTCTGGCAAGGCCAGCGCTCTACTTTCTCTACGGGTACGTGTTCCGGTTGGGCTTTCTGGATGGAAGGGCCGGCCTGCTCTACCACGCGCTTCGGAGCTTCGGCTACAGATTTATGATAGAGGCCAAGTTCCAGGCCCTCCGAACCCAAGGAAGCGAGGCGGTCAATCCACCGAGCCAGCCCGCCTCAGAAGACCCGCGCATCGGAGCCCCCGGGTGACCTGAATGCGTCCACCTAGGGATGCTCTGAACAAGCCGGCGCGGGCCGTTGGAAGTTGGATGAGGTCATTGGGCAAGAGCTTACAGGGACGCCCACTCGCTCAATGACGCCGCGAACGAGGGCTTACAGAGACACCTACCCGCTCAATGGCGCTGCGAGCAAGAGCTTACGGAGACGCCCACCCGCTCAATGGTGCCGCGAACGAGGGCTTATAGAGACGCCCGCTCACTCAATGGCGCTGCGAGCAAGAGCTTACGGAGATGCTCACTCGCTCGATGCGCCGCGAACGAGAGCTTACAGAGACGCCCACTCGCTCAATGGCGCTGCGAACAAGAGCTTACGGACTTACGGAGATGCCCACTCGCTCGATGCGCCGCGAACAGGGGCTGTTGGGGCCGGTTGAAGGCCCACCTCCGGCGAATCCCCCATCCCTGCCCCCCCCTCTTGCAGAATAAGGACATTTGTGCTACGGTATGGTCAAGCATTGGGCTGGCGGCCCATTCCTTTGTGGCGCAGGGTCACGGCTGCGCGGCGGCTACGTCACGGCTACGAGACGCCTCGCTTCGGGGTCCGGCTGGGAAGTGTGCCATAGGTGTCGCGAACCGTTCCCGATGCGTCGCAACTGTGACGCCCGGGTGTGCCGGATTAGCCGTGCCGCTGGCGACGCTCCCTCACTGGCAGTCACGCCTTTACGCACAAGCGGGAGACTTCCCTACCTCCGCAACGGCGTCACGGATAACCGGCCCGCAGTCCCTGCCCCCGTACTTCGGGGGAAGGTTAGGATGCGCCACCGAGCGCCTCAGGGTCCAGACATTCACGCCAGGGTTTGCCGGCGCCTGTCCGCCATCGGCTATCATGTGGAGGGGCTTGATGGACTCAACCCAGAGTCGACCGACGAGTTGATTGCCATCGCGCCGTTGGACATGCGGGAGGCACAGCCATCGGACGGCATGGATCCTCATGAAGCAACTGGTCCAATCCCGCAAGACGGGAGAGGTTAGCCTGGTGGATGTTCCCCGGCCCATCGCCGGGCCGGGCGAGATTCTCGTTCAGGTGCATGCCTCCCTGCTCTCCAGCGGCACCGAGCGGGCCATGACGGAGTTTGCAGGCAAGAGCCTGTTGGGTAAGGCGAGGGCGCGCCCCGACCTTGTCCAGCAGGTTATCGACAAGGCCCGCAACGAGGGAGTGGCGCCGGCCCTACGGGCTGCCCGGAGCCGCCTGGACCAGCAGATGCCGTTGGGATACAGCAATGCGGGCAGGGTCGTGGAGGTGGGTAGGGACGTGACGGGCATCAGCGTGGGCGATGCCGTCGCTTGCGGCGGCGCCGGCCTGGCCAGCCATGCGGAAGTCGTTGCTGTGCCTACGAATCTTGCTGTTGCCCTCCATGAAGCAACGCCCTTTGAAGCCGGCGCCTTCGCAACCCTGGGTGCCGTTGCTCTGCACGGCGTTCATCTGGCGGAGGTCCAGTTGGGAGAGGTGGGGGTGGTCATTGGCCTGGGGCTGCTGGGTCAGATCAGCGCGCAGCTTCTCAGGGTCGCGGGCTGCGTCGTCGTTGGTATGGACCCACAGAGCGATAGGGCGGATCTCGCTCGCTCCCAAGGAGCCGACGGCATCGCCACGAGCGCAGAAGCATTGGCCGCCTGCGTGGCGAGGCTCTCCGGCGACCTTGGCGCCGACGCGGTGCTCATCACCGCCGACAACCCCGGCAACGAGCCCATAACCCTAGCCGGGGAAGTGGCCAGGGACAGGGCCAAGGTGGTGGCCGTCGGCAATGTGGGCATGGACATCCCCCGCCGCCTCTACTACGACAAGGAACTCCAGTTCCGGGTGTCCAGGTCCTACGGCCCCGGTCGTTACGATCCGCGCTACGAAGAGCAGGGACAGGACTACCCCATTGGCTACGTGCGTTGGACTGAGAACCGCAATATGCAGGCTTTCGTCCGCCTGCTAGCCGAGGGAAAGGTCAACATCCAACCCCTGATAAGCCACAGGATCCCTTTGGACCGGGCCGCCGAGCAGGGCTACGGCCTCATCACCGGCAAGGCGGGGGAGCCTTTCATGGGCGTGGTCATCACCTACCCGGAGACGCTGAGCGCCGAGCGGACGATTCCGCCCCGCCCGGCTGGGGAGAATCGGGCGCCCCTGCGGGCGGGTGTCCGGCTGGGCCTCGTTGGCGCCGGCGCCTTCGCCACCTCCACGTTGCTGCCGGCCATGAAGAAGGCGGGCGGAATCGAGTTGGTGAGTGTCTGTTCGGCCAGGGGCCTAACCGCCCAGCAGGCTGCGGAGAAGTTCAACTTTGGCTTTGCCGCCGCAGACATCGACGAACTGCTTCACGACCAGAACGTCAACACCGTTGCCATCGCGACGCGCCACAACCTGCACGCGGCGCAGGTCGTGGCGGCGCTGGAAGCGGGGAAGCATGTCTTCGTGGAAAAGCCGCTGGCCTTGGATGAGGACCAACTCCACCAGGTCATCGACGCTTGGAAGGCCCATCCGGCCCAGGTGATGACGGTGGGGTACAACAGGCGATTCTCCGCACTCGCGGGGGAGATGAAGCGCTTCCTCGCCGGCGCGCCGGCGCCGCTGGCGATGCAATATCGCATCAATGCGGGTCACGCGCCGTTGGACCACTGGGTCCAGGACTTGGCAGTGGGAGGCGGCAGGATTGTGGGAGAGGTATGCCATTTCGTGGACCTGCTGACCTTTCTCGCAGGCGCGGCGCCGGTGTCCGTCAGCGGGCGTTCGCTGCCCAACCAGGGCCGCTATGCCGACGACAACGTGGTTGCCACAATCGAGTTTGCCGACGGGTCTCTGGGCGCAATTACCTACGTGGCCAACGGGGACCGCTCCTACCCCAAGGAGCGTATCGAGGTCTTTGGCGGCGGAGCGGTAGCGCTCCTGGACGACTTTCGCTCGTTGCGCATGACTCGCAGCGGCCGAACCCGGGTCCAGCGGCGCCGGCTTGCGCAGGACAAGGGCCACGAAGCAGAATGGCGCGCCTTTGCCGACGCCGTAACGGGCGGCGGCCCCCTCCCGATACCGGAGGAAGAGCTTGTGGCAACCAGCCTGGCCACGTTTGCCATCCAGGCATCCATCAGGGACGGTCAGCCCCGCCGGATCGATGCTGCTGACTTCGCCGACGCCCCGTGGAATCCAGAGGGCAACAGCAGGTGAGTAGTCATGCCGGCGGACACGTCCGCATTCTCCACGTAGTGGGTGCGCGGCCGAACTTCATGAAAGCGGCGCCGGTGGTCCGAGCCCTGTCTGCTCGAGCGGGCGTGGGGCAGGTCATCGTCCATACCGGTCAGCACTATGATCCCGGCATGTCCGAGATCTTCTTTCAGGAGCTATCCATACCCCGGCCCGACGTCAGTCTGGAGGCTGGCTCAGGGTCCCACGCAGAGCAGACGGCCGAGGTCATGAAGCGGCTGGAGCCAGTGCTGCTTGAGCGGTCCCCCGATTTGGCGCTTGTCTACGGCGACGTCAACTCCACCGTGGCGGCGGCGCTGGTGTGCTCCAAGCTCCTGATCCCCGTGGGACACGTGGAGGCCGGCCTGCGCTCCTTTGACCGGACCATGCCTGAGGAGATCAACCGCCTCATCACTGACCAGATTGCAGACTTGCTGTTCACGCCTTCGGAAGACGCCAATGAGAACCTGGGCCGAGAGGGTGTTTCTCCCAGCCGAGTGCGATTCGTTGGCAATGTCATGATCGATACCCTCTGCCGGTCGCTGCCCGAGGCGATGGCTCGCTGGCCCGTTGAGGGGCTCAGGCCCACCCGTCTATGCCCGCCCGGTCTCGAAGCGGCCCTAGCCGAAGGGGGACGCTTCGGCTTCGCGACTCTTCACCGGCCTTCGAACGTGGACGATCCACCTGTGCTGCGGGAGATCCTGGCGGCGCTGGGCGAGGTCAGCCGCTCGCTCCCCCTGGTCTTCAGCGTACACCCCCGGACCCTGGCGGCGATGGAGGCCCTGGGCTTGGAGCAGACGGCGCCCGGCCTGTTCCCCGTGGCGCCCGTTGGATACCTGGATGCGCTTGCACTTCAGGCCCGCGCCACGGTGGTCATCACCGACTCCGGCGGTATGCAGGAGGAGACCGCCTACCTGGGCGTGCCCTGCATCACGGTGCGAGAGAACACGGAACGCCCCGTCACCGTGTCCATCGGCGCCAACGTTCTGGTGGGGCGCGACATGGCGCTCCTCAAGGCGGAGGTGGGACGGGCTGCCGGCGGCGCCTTCAAACGGGGCGAAACGCCACCCCTGTGGGATGGTCGTTCGGCAGAGCGCATCGCCGATGCCATACTTGACTGGTGGGGGAAGAGGGGGGGCAAAAGGGGCGCGGCTTGTCCCTGAAGCTCCGGCTTCGCTACTACCAGCGCATCCTGCCGGCCTACGTCCTGGGGCGTCGGAGCCAACTCTCCTTCTGGCATGACGCGCCGGAGGTCAATGAAGAGGCCCACTCCGGAACCCTGGGCCAGTACTGGATGCCGTTCACCGAGAAGGCCGACTACGGCGGTCCCTACGACGCTGACGGGATCCCCCAACTCGATTATCACGGGGCAACGGGTGTCCAGTACAACCCCATCGCGGTTGCCCAATACGGGTTGGGTAACTACAACCTCTACCGCCGCGCCGGCGATCCCGGGCGCCTGCGGAAGTTCCTGTTGGTGGCGGATTGGCTGGCTGACTCGCTGGAGCAGAACGCCGCCGGGTTGTGGGTCTGGCGTCACCACTTCGACTGGGAGTACCGGACGCTCCTGAAGGCGCCCTGGCGCTCCGGGCTGGCGCAGGGGCAGGGGGTCTCGGTTCTGGTCCGCGCCTTCAAGGAGACAGAGGATGGCCGTTATCGCGACGCTGCTGGGTTGGCGATGGCGTCGTTCTACGCGCCTATGCATGAGGGAGGCGTGACCTTTGTCGATGACGTGGGTCGCACGTGGATCGAGGAATATATCGTGTCGCCGCCAACGCATGTGCTGAATGGCTTCATCTGGGCAATCTGGGGCGTCTACGACTACTGGCTGCTGACCGGCGACGCACACGCCAAGGGCCTATTTGAGACGGCGATGGACACCATCGCCGAGAATCTGCCCCGCTACGATACGGGCTACTGGTCCCTCTACGAACAAGCAGGCGTCAGGCTGAGGATGCTGGCGAGCCCCTTCTACCACCGCCTGCACATTGCACAGCTTCGAGTGCTTCACGGGCTGACGGGGCGGAGGGATTTCCAGGAGTATGCAGACCGATGGGAGATGTATACCCGAAGCCGCGCCAAGCGGACGCGGGCCCTGGCCCAAAAGGCGGTCTTCAAGCTCCTCTATTACTAGCCGCCAACGGCCTGTGCGGTTTCCGCATGGGCGGCAAGCGCGTCTGAAGGGAGATGGTACAATCGCTGTCGCGTTGGCCGCGAGCGGCCCAAGCCCCACGCGTCGCGGAGGAAATAATGTCTTCTGCCAGCACAGCCGACCTGAGTCTCCTACGAGCCGACCAGGTGGGCAGCCTCTCAGCCCCGCCGGAACTGAGTGAAGTGTTCTCGCTGCACGTTCGCGGCCAGGTCACTAACGAAGACCTCCGCCAAGCCCAGGACAGGGCGATACGGGACGTCATCGCCGGCCAGGAGGCGCTCAACTACCCCGTGCTCACCGATGGTGAATTCAGACGCCGCAACTTCCAGGACAGCTTTGGCGACTCCGTCTCGGGCTTCGACGTGCCTGAGGACGTATCGCCCTTCTATATGGAGCAGGATGAGGACGCGCACGCCAATATCGGCAAAAGGGCCAGTGGCCTGGAGACGCCGGGCCCCGCCGTCGTCACTAGGCGGCCCGTGATCGGACGCCTGCGCTTGGTCCGCAACGTTCCACTGGAGGAGTACCGGTTCGCCGCGTCCGTCACTAGCCGGCCGGTGAAGATGACGCTCGTAAGCCCCGACCGCATCAGCCAGAGGTTTGCCTACGAAAATTCAACGGCCGTCTACGCCGGGCAGGATGAGTTCCTGGAGGATGTCGTGGCCATAGAGCGCCGGATTGTCGGCGATCTGGCCGACGCCGGATGCCCCTACGTGCAAATCGACGCGCCGGGGTACACTGCCTACGTGGATCCCGGGTCGGTTCGGCAGATGGAAGCGCGCGGAGAGGTCCTCGACCAGAACCTGGAGCGCTCGGTCAGGGCGGACAACGCCGTCATAGCGGGTTTTCCTGGCGTGACCTTCGGCATCCACCTCTGCCGGGGCAACCCGCGGGGCAGGGATCCTGAGACCGGCGAGGTGATCCCCCGATGGCACCGAGAAGGGTCCTACGACGCCATCGCTGAGCGCCTCTTTAATGGCCTGGATCATCAGCGCTTCCTGCTGGAGTATGACAGCGAGCGGGCGGGTGGGTTCGAGCCGCTGCGCTTCGTTCCTAAGGGGAAGATCGTCGCGCTGGGTTTGGTCACGACCAAGAGCGCTCGCCTTGAAACCACCGACGACCTCAAACGGCGCATCGAGGAGGCTACGCGTTTCATTTCGCTGGACCAGTTGGCCCTGAGCCCGCAGTGTGGCTTCGGCGGGCTGTTCTCCGTGGTGCTGAGCCAGGACGACCAGTGGCGGAAGCTGGAGCGCATCATGGAGACCGTGACACAGGTTTGGGGCTGAACCAGTTGGGCAGGCGCCACCGCGATGCGGTAGCATAGCGACGCGTTCGGCGCGGTATTGTTGGCGAAAGTCGGAGATTGCAAACGGCGTAGGGCCCACCCGCTGGGCAAAGGAGGACGACGGTGGTTATCCAAACTGAGACAGCGCTGGGCAGGTTCGTTGGCAAGGCGCGGGAGCTGTTTGCCCAGGAGCCTGACTTAGTCAAGCGGTGGGAGAAGCTGACGCCCATCCTCAAGGAGCTTCTCGCGGACCCAGAGGTGCAGCGACGCTCCAAGGAGTGGCCTGAATGCGTGGTGATGGACGGGCGGGCCGAGAATCTGCTCTTCTACGAGGATCCGGACTACGGTTTCGCCGTCAACGGCCTGACCAAGATGCCCAACGTCCACGGCCGCATCCACGACCACGCGCACATCTACACGCTGTACGGCGTCCTTGATGGGGCCGAGACCATTGAGCGCTATGAGCGCCTCGACGACGGCTCAAGGCCGGACTATGCCGAGGTCAGCCTGGAGGGTAGCTTCGTGGTCGGCCCCGGCGATGTCGACCTCGTGCCGCCCTACCAGATCCACACGGAGCACAGCGGCGAGGAGCGCACGGTAGCGGTGATCATTCGCAGCGAGAAGTCCGGCGGCTTTCTCCAAGGCCGCTACGAGCCTGAAGCGAACCGGTACTATCAGGGCTACGGCCCCCGGCAGACGCCGGCTGAGATGTAGGCCCCACGGTTACTGAAAGCAGAGGGCGGCCTCGGCAAAGCCGAGGCCGCCCTCTTTTGCCTGGTCGGTGACCACTGCTGGGGCCCAAGCCGCTGGAGTACAATGCCTGGGCAGAGAGGAGGCCGGATCATTGTGACTCGTCTGTCTAAGGAATCGAGCAGCGACGAAGCCGGCGCCGCCTACCGCGCCGGCTTCGTCGCCATCGTTGGACGTCCCAATGTGGGGAAGTCCACCCTGTTGAACCGGGCGCTGGGTGTCAAGCTGGCCGCCGTCAGTCCCCGCCCCCAGACAACCCACGTCCGAATCCTCGGCGTCCTCACCAACGATGCCTACCAGGCGGCCTTCCTGGACACGCCGGGCTATCTGGGCAGGCCTCGGGACGAGATGGACCGCAGGATGGTCAAAGAAGGGGCCAGGGCGCTGGAAGAAGCGGATGTCGCAGTGCTGGTGGTGGAGCCGCGCCTACCCGGCGGCGTAGAGCGGGCGATGGCGGATGACTTCCGCCGCCGGGGACTGCCGGCCATCGTTGCTATCAACAAGGTCGACTCGGTGGGAAAGGCTTCGCTACTGCCCGTCATCGAGGCTTACGCCGGCCTCGACGCCTTCGCCGAGATAGTCCCTATCAGCGCCCTGCGGCATGACGGGATTGGCCTGCTGCTGGACATAATCGTTCAGCGGCTGCCGGAGGCAGAGGCCCCGCTGTTTCCCGCGGGCCACCTCACCGACCGTTCCGAGCAGTTCCTGGTGTCGGAGATCGTGCGGGAGAAGGTGTTCCGGCTCTTCCGGCAGGAACTGCCCTACGCCGCCGCAGTGACGGTTGAGGAGTGGGAGGAGGAATCGGAGCAGCACGGAGGAAAGACCCACATCGCTGTCCGCATCCATCCCGAGCGGGACTCGCAGCGGGGGATTCTTTTAGGGAAGGGCGGCCTGGCTCTGAAGGAGGTGGGCGTCCAGGCGCGGCGGGATATCGAAGCGTTGCTGGGCAAGCCGGTCTTTCTGGAGTTGTGGGTGCGCCCAAAGCCCCGCTGGCGCAAGGATCCCGCTTTCCTCAGGCGGCTGGGCATGGCTGATTAGCCGGCGGTGTCCATTTCGAGCTTGGAGGGGGTCGCGTAGCACATACAAGAGACGCGCTTAGCATCCACAGAAGGCGTTGGATTGCTTCTCCTTCCATTGTGGGTTGTGTCGAGACGCGTTCATTGAACCGGGGGGCGGCCTATCTTCAGCCCGCCACACCTGTGACAAGTTCTGCGCTCAGCGTCCAAAGGTCAGCCGCCAGGTGTTCGTCGTAGGATGCCGGCGATGATGCTACTGCCCGCTCGTCGACGAAGTAGCGCCCTGTAATGCCTTCAACCTCAGGCGAGGTGGCCAAGTAGACAATCGTCCGCGCCCCGCGCTTGGCGCTCCTGCCCAGGACTCGCATGAGCGCGCCCCCTGCCCGGCCGCGAAGACCGTTGCTCGACAGCAAGCCTGTGCCCACCAGTCCGGGGTGCATGGCGTTGACCGTGACGCCCGTTCCATCCAGCCGCCGGGCCAGTTCATAGGTGAAGAGCAGGTTCGCCAGCTTGGACTGGGCATAGGCCTGGAAACCGGAATAGCGCACCGGGTCCGCGAGGTCGGCGACATCGATGCCGGCCCGGTCGTGGGCCGCCGACGAAACGTTGATGATGCGGGACCGGGCGCCGGCCTGCAGGGTGTCGAGCAGCAGGTTGGCCAGCAGAAAATAGGCCAAGTGGTTGAGGGCGAAGGTCAGCTCGAGTCCGTCGGCGCTCGTCCGGCGCGACAGGAAGATGGCGCCTGCATTGTTGACCAGCACGTCCAGGCGCCCACGCCGCTCTTTGAACGCCTCCGCCAGGCGTCCCACGCCAGCCTGAGAGGAGAGGTCGGCGAGGAGGAACTCCGGCCGATTGCCCGTGGCTGCCTCAATGCGGTCGGCGGTCGCGGCGCACTTCTCAGGGTTGCGTCCTACACCAACGACCGCGGCGCCCCGCCGGGCCAACTCCGTCGCGGCCTCTCTGCCGATGCCGGAAGTTGCGCCCGTGACGAGACAGACCTTGCCCTGCATCGCTTCAGACGGTGGAAGGCTTTATGGGGATGATGGCCCTCCGATGCAGGCCGGCGCCAATCTTCTTTTCCCCGTAGTAGGCCTCGACGGCGAAGGCCAGCTTGTTGCCATCGACCTCATTAAGCTCCGCCGTCACGCGCACCTCCTCGCCGAGGGGGGTTGGCGCCAGGTGCCGAACGTCCACGTGATAACCGACGGTGGCGCACCCCTCCGGCATGTGCGGACGCAGGGCCTGCACGCAGGTGTTCTCCATCAGCCCGATCATTGATGGGCTCGACAGAACGTAGCCGGCGTCCGGGCCTCCAGGGGCAACGCACAGCCGCTTGATGACTCTCCGGCGCATCTCGGCCTTCAGGCCAGGCTTGATCCGGTCGAAGTCCATGCAACCTCCGCGAGATGCCGGCAGATCGTTGGCGGGCGCAGCTATTATGGCACGCCCACTTTGGGGCAACAACGGGGAAGCAACACAACCTCTCTGGGAGCGGGGCCTATGCGGTTGCCGACGCAGGCAGCTAGAATGACTGCATCCTGCTTTCAGGAACGGCGCCGTGGACATCAAAGCCATCAGAGACCAGATCCCCGTTACCCACAGGGTGAAGTATATGAACACCGGTTGGGCCGGCCCGGTCCTGCTGCCGGTCGCGGAGGCCGTTCAGGAGCAGGTGAAGTTCGAGACGGAAGAGGGTCCAGCGAGCCCCGCCGGCATTGCCAGGAGCGAGGAGGCGCTGGCCCAGCTCCGGCAGGCGCTGGCCGCTTTCTTCAACGCCCGCGTTGAGGAGCTGGTGCCCACACAAAACACCACGGCCGGCCTGAACATGGTCGCCGGTGGGTTGGGCTGGCGGGACGGCGACGGGCTCGTTACCTGCTCCCTTGAGCACCCGTCGGTGTTGGGAATGGCCCATGGCCTTCGGAACCGCTACGGCGTCAAGCTCTCCATTGTGCAGCTTCAGCCCGATGACGACACGGCAACAATCCTGGCGAAGTTCGATGAGGCCATCGCCGGCGGCGTCCGCCTGGTGGCCATCAGCCACGTTCAGTACTCCTGCGGCCTTCGGATGCCGGTGGAGGAGATCATTGCCTTGGCCCACGAGCGGGGCGCGCAGGTGCTGTTGGACGGCGCTCAGGCAGCGGGCCACGTTGTCGTCGACCTTGCCGCCCTTGGTGTGGACTACTACGCCATGCCGGGACAGAAGTGGCTTTTGGGGCCCGGCGGAACCGGGGCTCTATATGTCCGCGAGGACCTGATTCAGGGCCTGCAGCCCGCGGCGGGGTCCTACCGCTCGGTAGCCTCATGGGAAGCCGGCGGCGCGGTGACGTTCAAGGAGCGGGAACTGGAGAAGCTGCTGGCGGGGACTGCGTCTACGGCCCTGCAATGCGGCATGGCGGCTGGGGCCGGTTTCCTGGCGGACATCGGTATGGCCGGCATAGAAGAGCGGCATCTTGCCTTGAGCCGACGGCTGAAGGAACGGCTTGCCGGGGTGCCTGGCGTCCGGCTTACGTCCCCGCTCGACGAAGCCCGGTCATCGGGGCTCGTGACGTGCGCCGGGGAGGGCATCGAGCCGGCTGAACTCGTCGACCGCCTCTACGGGGAGGAGGCGCTTGCCATAAGGGCGGTGCTGCATCCCGCGGGTGTGCGGCTATGCACGGCGTTCTTCAACACCGAGGACGAAGTGGACGAGGCCGCCGACGCCATCAACCGGGCGCTGGCCGGAGCCCGCTCGTAGGGGCGAGGTTTCTCCGCCCTAAGCGAGGTCGTTGATGACCAAGCCCGTGGGAAGCTTGGGAATGAAGAACGTCGACTTGGGTGGCAAACGGCGCCCCCTGCGCACGACTTCCTCGAAGATGTCGAGAGGCATGGGCCGCAGCAGCACCGCCACTTGCACCTCTTCCCTCTGCACGCGGCCCACGGCTTCCGCGGGATCGTGGGTGTAGTCCGCATGACGGGACAGCCGCTCTCCTAGGGCGGGCGCCAGCACAGTCTGCTGCAACACCCAGGGGTCACAGCTTCCCAGAGCGTCGAAGTCGGCGCCGCTTGGGGCGCCCTCAAGGGACATGAGTCTTGCCAGGCCGTCTCCGGCCCGCAGCACCGCGACGGTCATGCCGGGTGACCTGCGGAGGGGCTCCATGACCCTGGCGGCCGCTTCCTCTGGCGAGAGGCCCGCAATGTCGACTTCTCCCTGGGGGGTCAGCCCCGCCAGCGCCTCGTCGACGGCTGCCTGATCCCGAGAGTCGAGCCCTGCCAGCACCCGATGGTAGGGTTCCAGCTTCAGTCCGGGGTCGTCCATGGAGATGAGGGCGATCATTGCGAAGCTTCTGGCTGCCTCCGGGTCCTGCGGGCCGGCGAGATCCCGAAAGTGCAGGGCCGTCTCGTAGCGGTGGTGGCCGTCGGCCAAATACAGGGGCCGGCCTGAGAAGAACGCTTGGATGGCCGCCGCTACTTTGGGGTCATCCAGCACCCATAGGCGGAAACTCTGCCCGTCAATGGGGCTGGCAACCGCTGCCGGCATCCCTTCCACTGCCTGCTTCAATAGGGGCGAAAGGCTGTCCTCGCTGTCGCGGTACAGGCCCATAACGGGGCTGAAGTTCGCCTCCGCTGCCTGCATCAGCCTGAGCCGGTCCTCCTTGGGTCCGGGCCGGGTGTGCTCGTGGGGCAGCACCACGTCCCTATCGAAGGGCTCGAGCCTCACCGCAGCCCAGAGGCTGTAGCGTGCGGCGCTCTCTCCCTGCCACGGGAACGTTTCCTCTACGAGGTAGTAGGCGGGCCTCTCCTGCCGGACCAGGTCTCCGTCCCGCCGCCACTGCCGGAACAACGCCGCGGCGCGCGAATACTGGTTGTCGTCATCGGAGTCGTTGGGGGAGGTCTGGCCCAGCTCCAGCCGCACAACGTTGTGCGGGTGCCGCCTGTAGAGTGCGTCCTGGTCGCTGGGAGAGATGACATCATAGGGGGGGCAGATCACCAGCGAAAGGTCGTCAGTGCGTTCCGGGTTGTACCGGATGCCGTGGAAGGGGCGTACGTCGGCCATGGAAACCTCTACGGAGGGGATGGAACCAGTATATCGCCCGGTTGGCGAGGCTTCCAAGGGGCGCGGTTTCGCGGTCATGGAAGCCATTGCTATACTGATGCTACTTTCCCTGCTTTGAGGGTTTCATGCCCGATTCCCAAGACGTCAAGCACATGGAGTTGTTCCGCGAGCAGCTCCACCACCACAACTACTGCTACCACGTTCTCGATGCCCCCGAGATAGGCGACGAAGAGTACGACCGACTGCTCCGCGAGCTGCAGAGCCTTGAGGAGAATCACCCGGAGTTGGTTACGCCCGACTCGCCCACGCAGCGGGTGGGGGCCGAGCCTGCCGCAGGCTTCGCAGAGGTGCAGCACCAACAGCCGATGCTCAGCTTGGCCAACGCCTTCAACGACGATGAGTTCTGGGCGTGGCGCCAGCGGGTGGCTAACCTGCTGGGGACAGAGTCCTTCGATCTGGTGTGCGAGCTGAAGCTCGACGGACTGGCCGTGGCCCTGATATACGAGAACGGAACGTTGGTGCAGGGCGCCACCCGCGGTGACGGCCATCGGGGAGAGGACGTCACCCAGAATCTGCGCACCGTCCGCTCCGTTCCCCTGTCCCTCCGGGGCGCCGGCTACCCACGGCGCTTCGAGGTGCGGGGAGAGGTCTATTTGCCCAAGGAGGGCTTTCGCAAGATCAACCAGGAGAGAGAGGCGGGGGGCCTGCCCCTGTACGCCAACCCCCGCAACTCAGCGGCGGGGTCGCTGCGCCAGTTGGACTCGCGAATAACCGCCAGCCGGCCTTTGGAATTCTGTGTCTACGGCCTTGGCTGGACGGAGGACGACGCGTTCCCCGGCAGTCAGTGGGATACCCTCGAACAGCTTAGCGCTATGGGCTTCAGGGTCAACGCGGCCAACAAGCGTTGCGCTGAGGCCGAGGGCGCCCTTGCCTACTATCGAGAATGGTTGGAAAACAGGGACGCCCTTGGCTATGAGGCGGACGGGGTGGTGGTCAAGGTGGATCGATTCGACTACCAGCGCCATCTGGGCTTCGTGGGAAGGGAGCCGCGCTGGGCCATCGCCTACAAGTTCCCCGCGGAGCGAGCGGTCACCCGCCTTCGGGACATCAAAATCAACGTAGGCCGCACCGGGGCGCTCAATCCCTACGCAGAGATGGAAACGGTCTTTGTTGGCGGCGCCAACGTCAGTCACGCCACCCTGCACAACGAGGACTACATCACAGCCAAGGACCTGTGCATCGACGACTACGTGGAGGTTGAGCGGGCGGGGGAGGTCATTCCCCAGATCGTGCGGTCGCTGATAGAGCGGCGTCCTGCCGCGGAGCCCCAGTGCAGCCACTGCGGGAGCTATTTCCACGCCGCTAAGGATCACCCCCGGGAGATTGTCTGGACCGGACGCATGCCCGAACGGTGCCCGGTCTGCGGCCTCGAGGCGGTTCGATCTCTTGGAGAGGCGATGCACCGCTGCACCAACGCCGCGTGTCCCGCCCAGCTCTACGAGAAGGTCAAGCACTTTGTCTCGCGGGGCGCTATGGACATCGAGGGTATGGGGGAGAAGCTGTCGCTATCCTTGCTGGAGAACGGGCTTATCAAGGACGTGGCAGGAATCTATTCGCTGAGCTTTGAGAAGCTGCTGCGCCTGGAGCGTATGGCCGAAAAGAGCGCCACCAACATCATGGCCAACATCGAGGCCAGCAAGTCTCGGCCGTTGTCCCGCGTGGTCAATAGCCTGGGCATTCCTCACGTTGGCTCGGAGACTGCCGAACTTCTGGCCGCGCACTTCGGCAGTCTGCCCAGCCTCGGCGAGGCCAGTGCAGAGGATCTGGCGGCAATATCAGGAATAGGGCCCATTGTGGCAAAGGCCATAGCCGCATACTTCCGGCAGCAGGGCAACCTGGACGTGATCGCTGAACTGGCCGAAGCAGGCGTCACCATGAAGGAGGACCGTTCGGAACGTCCGCCTCAGGAGTCGTTCCTTGCCGGTCTGACCTTCGTGGTAACGGGCCGACTGGAAGGCTTCAGCCGCAGCGAGGCGGAGGGCAAGATCAAGGCGCTGGGCGGCGCCGTCGCCAGCGGCGTTAGCAAGAAGACGAGCTACGTGGTTGCCGGTGAAGAGCCGGGGGCCAAGCTGGCGAAGGCCCAGGAGCTCGGCATTCACATCCTCGACGAGCGCGAATTCGTTGATAAGGTGGAGGGGCGGGGTTGATCTCCCGCAGGCCGCGCCGGCGCGCTCGGAATGGGAGTGGGGCGGGGAACGGTTTTTGATTTCACCCCAGCCTTGGGGTAAGATGGCTTTGCATCCGGCATACCCTTGTATCCGGCGTAGTGTTCTATTCGGCATAGTTGACGGCTGGAGTCGAAGAGGCTCCACGGCGCAGAGGATTCATGGGGCGAACCTGGACCCGAAGCGGGCTGATCTATCTCGCGATCGCTGTGGCGATAATTGCCATTTTCTATGTCATATTGCGCCCCAGTTCAGGCCCTGAAGAAGTCTCCCTTGGCCAGATCTTGCAGATGGCAAGGGGCGGCTCCGTCCAGTCTGTTCAGGTCTCCGGCGCGGACCTGACCGTTGAAACGACGGACGGCCGGATCCTCAAGACCAAGATGGAGGACGGGTCCAGCATTGTGGAGCTTCTTCAGCGCGAGGGCGTCAACGTAGGCGACGACGTCAACTCGGTGGATGTCCAGGCCAAGCAGTCCAGTGGCTTTGGCAACATCTTCGGGGTGCTCCTGAACTTCCTCCCCCTGATCATCTTCGGCGGCCTCCTGCTCTTCATGATGCGCCAGGCGCAGGGGAGCAGTAACCAGACCATGAGCTTTGGGCGCAGCAAGGCCCGGATGTTCGTGGGTAACCGGCCCGCAGTCACGTTCGGCGATGTGGCGGGGGTCGAAGAGGCCAAGCAAGAGCTCGAGGAAGTCGTGGAGTTCCTCAAGTTCCCCGAGCGGTTCCTCGCTCTGGGGGCCCGGATCCCCAGGGGCGTGTTGCTTGTGGGCCCTCCCGGGACGGGTAAGACTTTGCTGAGCAGGGCCGTTGCCGGCGAGGCGGGCGTGCCCTTCTTCTCAATCAGTGGCAGTGAGTTCGTGGAGATGTTCGTGGGTGTGGGCGCCTCCCGGGTGCGCGACCTCTTCGATCAGGCAAAACGCAACGCTCCCTGTATCCTCTTCGTGGACGAGATCGACGCCGTGGGCCGTCATCGCGGGGCAGGCCTGGGGGGTGGCCACGACGAACGTGAACAGACCCTGAACCAGATCCTCGTCGAGATGGACGGGTTCGATAGCAGCACCAACATCATTGTCATTGCCGCCACGAACCGCCCCGACATTCTTGACCCCGCCCTGCTCCGCCCCGGCCGCTTCGACCGGCGCGTGGTGCTCGACCCGCCGGACCTCAAGGGGCGAATGGCCATCCTGCAAGTCCACGGCCAGGGCAAGCCGATTGAAGACACCGTGGACATGCAGGAGGTTGGCCGACTCACGCCCGGATTCAGCGGGGCCGACCTTGCCAATCTGGTCAACGAAGCTGCGGTGCTGGCGGCTCGCCGTCAGAAGACGAGCATTGGATGGGCGGAGTTCGCGGAGGCGGTGGACCGGGTCCTCATGGGGCCCGAACGCCGCAGCAGGCTGATAACAGAGAAGGAGAAGGTCATAACGGCCTTCCACGAGGCGGGGCACGCTGTCGTGGCCTGGAAGCTGCCCAACGCTGACCCTGTCCAGAAGATCTCCATTGTCGCCCGTGGGACGGCTGGCGGCTACACCCGGTACCTGCCTGAAGAGGACAGACACCTGTGGACCAAGAGCCAGTTCCGGGACCAGTTGTCCGCTGCTCTGGGCGGCCGAGTCGCTGAAGAGGTCACCTTCAACGAGATTACGACTGGCGCAAGCAACGACCTGGAAGTGGCCACCCGGCTGGCGCGGCAGATGGTCACCCGCTACGGCATGAGCGATACCATCAGGCATGAACAGAAAGCTATCAGCGCTGTGATTGAGTCTGCCCTTGCCGGAGATGTCGAGTCCATCGACGTTTATGGGAACGACCTCTTGATCAAGACCAAACAGGGCGAGGTGTTCCAGTCCCGCAAGGAAGACGAGTTCAGCATCCTAGAGTTCCTGCGGAGACAAGATGGGGAGCGCCAGAACGGCGCTGTGCAGGTGAACGTCAAGCCCTCCAATGCCCTGGGAAGTCTGGGGCCGCGCACCTTCGGCAAGCGGGAGGAGTTGGTATTCCTGGGCAAGGAGCTGGGAGAGCAGCGCGACTACTCCGACCGGGTCGCCGAGGAGATCGACTCCGAAATACGGACGCTCATCAACGACGCGTACGATGCCGCCCGGCTCATAGTCGTCGACTACGAGTTGAAGCTCAAGCAGGTTGCTGAATACCTCATAGCCCACGAGACCATCGAGGGCAAGGAGCTCCGGGACTTGTTCGAGTCCGTTATTCCTCCAGCGGTGGAAGAGGTGCCTGAGCCCGCTCCCGAGCCAACCCCGGCTCAATAACCTCGACGACACCCCCGTCCCCAGCGGGCGCCTGGCGCTGTTCATCTTTACAGTGTTTCCAGCCGGTCTTATAATCGTAACCAGGCTGGGCAGCCGGTGTGGCCGGTTTGGTTCAGTCTTTTTCTTATTTCGCCCAAGCCTGTGCAGCGCGTGCCAACGGGAGGGCTATGATGGCCCAAAAGGAAACGTATCTCACGAAGCAAGGCATGGAGAAGCTGGCGGCCGAGTTAGAGCATCTGAGGACCGTCCGCCGCCACGAGATAGCGGAGCGGATACAGGTTTCTCACGAGATCGGCGGCACCGTCGACAATGCGGAATACGACGAGGCCAAGAACGAACAGTCGTTTGTGGAAGGCCGCATCCAGACCCTGGAGAATCTGCTGACGAATGCCACTATCATTCCCGAGGAGCACGAAACCGGGCAGGTTTCGCTCGGCACGACCGTGACCCTGGAGCACGAGGGAGGCCGCGAGGTCAGCTACACCCTTGTCGGGAGCGCTGAGGCGGACCCTCTGAACGCCCGCATTTCCAACGAGTCGCCAGTGGGCAAGGGCCTGCTGGGACATAAGGTCGGTGACGTTGTGGAGGTTCCTGCGCCCGGTGGCACCGTTCGACTGACTATCAAGAAGATAGCCTAAGACGCCTCCACGCAGCGGAACGGACGCTGGAGGCGGTCAACCACGCCCTCAGCGTATTGCTCGTTCCGCGACCTCGGATCGCCCAGAAGAACGCGGACGAGGAGAACCGTCCGAGGCGCTCTTGGAGCGCCTCTCGAAGCAGGTGCAATGTCCGACCTCGAAGGCCAGATGGAACGGCGCCGGGAGAAACTGGAAGAGCTTCGCTCCCGCTCCATTGATCCCTATCCATCCTCCTTCCACTGCTCGCACACCACCCACGAGGCCGCCGCCGCCCTCGTTCAGGTCGAGGAAGCCGGAGAAGACGCCGCGGGCCTGCTAGCGGTCTCTGTGGGGGGCCGTGTCACGGCGCAGCGGGGCATGGGTAGGGCCTCCTTTTTGGATGTTCGCGACGGTGCCGGCAAACTCCAGGTCCTCTTGCGAAAGAACGTCCTGGGCGAGGAGCAGTACGAGAACCTCAAGCTGCTGGATCTTGGCGACTTCATTGGCGTTAGTGGCAGCCTGCTCCGCGCAAGGACCGGTGAAATCACCCTGGAAGCTCGGAATGTCGTACTGCTTGCCAAGGCGGTGCGCCCCCTGCCCGAGAAGTGGCACGGCCTGCAGGACCAGGAGAAGCGCTACAGGCAGCGCTACCTGGACCTGATCTCGAACGAGGACACCAGGCAGACCTTCCGGCTCCGCAGCCGGATCTTCACCACCCTGAGGAGGCTCCTGGACGAGCGCGGCTTCGTCGAAGTGGATACTCCGGTTCTTGTGCCGGTCGCGGCCGGTGCCATGGCCCAACCCTTCGCCACCCACCACAACGCCTTGGATAGGCGGCTCTTCCTGCGCATCGCCACGGAGTTGTATTTGAAGCGGCTGGTGGTGGGCGGGATAGATCGCGTCTATGAGTTGGGCCGCGTCTTCCGCAACGAGGGGATAGACCAGGACCACAACCCCGAATTCACCCTTCTGGAGGCGTACCAGGCGTACGCCGACTATCGGGACATGATGGAGCTGGTGGAGCACCTGGTCTGCGGCGTAGCTCAGGAAGTCATCGGGACCCCGCGGATTGCCTGGGGAGAGGAGACGATTGACTTCACGCCACCATGGCGCCGGCTTTCGCTCTTGGACGAGATCCAGCAGAGGAGCGGCATAGACCCGGAGCAGTTCCCCGACGCCGCTTCCCTGGGGCAGCGGATGCGCCAGAAGGGGTTGGATGTGAACCCCAGGAGGGGCAGGGGCTATCTCATGGACAAGCTCATCTCCTCAACCGTGGAGCCCCACCTCGTGCAGCCGACGTTCCTCGTGGACTACCCCATAGAGATGTCGCCGCTGGCCAAGGAAAAGCGGGATCAGCCGCACCTGGTGGAGCGTTTCGAGGGCTTCGCCGGAACGATGGAGATTGCCAACGCCTTCAGCGAGCTCAACGACCCCTTCGAGCAACGGAGGCGCATGGAGGCTCAGGAGGCCCTGCGCCAGGAGGTGGGCGATGCCGAGGAGACGGACCGCCTTGACGAGGACTTCCTGGTTGCCCTGGAGCACGGGATGCCTCCCACGGGAGGTCTCGGCATCGGTATCGACCGGTTGGTGATGCTGCTGACCAGCCAGGCGTCCATTCGGGACGTGGTCCTCTTTCCTCAACTGCGTCACTGAGCGCTCCTCTATGACGACTCCTCAGCCGGCGCATCCCCCAAATCCCGCCATCTTTGATCTGCACGACGGGTGGTGACATGCTGAGCCTGGACATGATCCGGCGAGACCCTGGCGCGGTCAGGGCCGGCCTCGCCAAGCGAGACCCCGAGCTTTCCATCGACAGGATTCTCGAGTTGGACATTCGCCGCCGGCAACTGGTGGCCGAGGTGGACGGCCTTCGAGCCGTCCGGAACGATGAGAGCAGCCGCATAGGCCAACTCATGCGGGCCGGACCCGATGGCGCCCGGGAGGCGGAGGCTGCCAAGGACCGAGTGCGGGAGGTCAACGCCAGGCTGGAGTCGCTGGAAGAGGAGACCAAGGCCGCGGACGCCAGCCTCACAAAGGAGCTCCTCTGGCTACCCAACCTGCCCGCCGATGACGTCCCCATAGGGCTGGACGAATCGGAGAACGTAGTGACGCGGATGGAAGGCGAAGCGTTCGCCCTGCCATTTCCGGCGCTGCCCCATTGGGATCTCATTGAAGGCCTGGGGATCATCGACTTCCAGAGGGGCGTTCATCTGTCGGGCTCGCGTTTCTATCTGCTCAGAGGCGCGGGCGCCCGTCTCCAGCGGGCGCTCATCACGTGGATGCTGGACGTCCATGTCCAAGAGCATGGCTACACCGAAATATACCCGCCCTATTTGGTGCGCAGAGAGGTGCTCCTAGGCAGTGGCAATCTGCCCAAGTTCGGGGATAACCTCTACCACGATGAAGAGGACGACCTGTGGCTCATACCCACCGCTGAGGTGCCGCTCACGGGTCTTCACGCCGGAGAGATTCTGGTGCCCGGGGCTCTCCCCCTCTGGTATACGGCATGCACGCCCTGCTTCAGGCGCGAAAAGGCGGCGGCTGGAAGGGACACCAGGGGCATCAAGCGGGTCCGCCAGTTCGACAAGGTCGAGATGTACAAGTTCGTGGCCCCCGAGGACTCGGACGAGGAGCTGTACAAGCTGGTGGACAACGCGGAGGAGCTGCTGCGCCGCCTTGGCCTGACCTACCGCCTGCTTCAGCTCTGTACGGGGGACATGGGATTTCCGTCTGCCAAGAGCTTTGACCTGGAGGTCTGGGCACCGGGAAGCGGGGAATGGTTGGAGGTCAGCTCGTGCTCGAACTGCACCGACTTCCAGGCCCGACGGTCCAACATCCGGTTCCGCAGAGAGAAGGGTGGACGCCCGGAATTCGTGCACACGCTGAACGGCTCTGGTCTTGCCATTCCCCGCATCATGATTGCGATCCTGGAGACCTACCAACAGCCCGACGGCTCGGTAGAGATACCTAAAGTGCTTCAGCCCTACACCGGATACGCCCGGCTGGCGCCAGCAAGCTGAGCTCTCGGGAAGGGGATGCCCCCTTAGTAGCTCAGAAAGAGCTTTCCCCAGTCCGTCTCGAGCGCCTTGCGAATGCGGCGCTTCCCCACGGCGTTGAGCCAGTAGCCGTTGTAGTAGGCATTCGAGGCGAATGTGGCCCATGGGACCAGGGGCGTGCGGAGCAGCAGCGTCTCCAGAGGCTTCAGGGGCCCCCAATAGATCAGCTTCTGCCCTCTGCTTGCGAAGGTCTCCTTCTTGCCCTCGAACTGCCAATCCACATCGGATACATCCTCGCCGACGACCTCTATCCGCGAGGGATCGCCACAGCCGAGGCCAAGCTCGTGGGCCAATCGAATGCACCTGATGGACATGGGGTCGAACCCCATCATCTTGGCGGCGATGGCGTCGATGGCCACCTGGTCAGCGCTGGCCAGGAGGGTGTTCTTTATATGCCATCGCATGGCGCGCGGGCCCGGCCCGTCGCCGGCCAACGTGCCGTCCATCACCGCGAACAGGCCTGGATGGATGTCCTGTTGAATGGCCAACAGGTCCACCAACGTTTCGTGGATCATGGAGTGGGTCCAGTGACGCTTGCGATGCAGAAGCCCGCCGAAGGCGTTTTTCAGGGCCCCCGTCATGGTGGTGAACACGTGAGTCTTCATGGTGGGCAGATGCACGATGTTCCTGCCCACCAGCGGCTCGGGTATGTAGATGCCTTCGGGGAAGATCTTGTCCAGCGCCAACAGGTCTCGCTTGGGCTCGTAGCGCACCCATTGGACGTCGGCGTCTGTGTCCAGGTGGATGGTCTTGAGTCCGTATTTGTCGACAACGGGCTTGTGGCGGTTGTTGACCTCTCCTTCGTGGGAGTCGACGACGACGGTGCCGTTGTGGGCTGCAATGAGGTCGGTGTAGCCCATCGACTGAAGCCCGCGGATGACGCCCTCCAACTGATAGGGCGTCGTCGAACAGGCCGGGTACCAGTGCTGCCAGGAGATGTTGATCTTGAGGAGAGTTGCCTTGTCCTGGGGCAGGCGCCGCTGGACGTCGGCTAGGCGCATGACCTGGGCAACGTCATCCAGAACGGTGTCCGGGCTCGTGCGGACCACCGCCACCTTGGCGCCAATGGAGGGGTGGGTGGCCCCGGTTTGGGGTAGGAGCGTCTGTTCTGTACTCATGTGGTGGCGGGCCGACTAGGGCCGTTTTTGCCCAGCGGCGTCTTGCGTTGCCCTGACGATGTGGTTCGGCGCAAGTCTGTTGGGCGCTCCTGAGCGCATCGGGCGCGCTTCTACAGGGGCTAGCCCTGTGGGATGCGCTCATTATACGAAGCGCCGGCAGCCGAGTCCAGGCGTCGCCGGCTGCTATAATGAGCGCGTGAAGGTCAGAGAACTCCATGGCTGGGACGTGAGCAGGGAGGAGGCGCGGGAGATCCAGCGCCGGCTCGCCTCCGAGGTCGTGAAGGTTCCACCGTTGCAGGGCGCCCCGGAGTTGGTGGCGGGCGTCGATCTGTCCCCTCCGGACCCGGACGGCCGTGCGCGGGGCGCCGTTGTGGTCACGCGGCTCCCTGTTATGGAAGTGGTGGAGGTTCGGACCGCTGAGGCGGTCCCGAAGATGCCCTACATTCCGGGACTGCTTTCCTTCAGGGAGTCGCCGCCGATACTGGCGGCGGTGGAGAAGCTCTCCACGGCGCCCGACGTGTTTCTCGTGGACGGCCACGGACTCGCCCACCCAAGGCGCTTCGGGATCGCCTGCCATATTGGGCTGCTCCTAGAGACTCCGACCATTGGGTGCGCCAAGAATATCCTGCGAGGCCGCTACGAAGGGCTGCCCCCGGAGGAGGGGGCTTGGGCGCCATTGATCGACAAAGAAGAGACCATAGGCGCGGCGGTGCGCGTCAAGGCGGGGGTTTCCCCCATCTTCGTTTCCATTGGCCACATGGTGGACCTGGAAACGGCGGTGCGATGGGTTCTGGCGTGCCGGGGCCGCATCAGATTGCCCACACCCATCGCTCTAGCGCACAAGGCCGCGGCTGGGAAGCTGGCCGAGACGGCGCCCGACGCCCCCGCAGCAGATGAGCATGCCGGCGCCGGGAAGGCCAGAACCCGGCTACGCTAGGTCAGATTCGTTAAGGAGCGTGAAGGACGATGTTTGATGACCTTGAGAACCAACTCGAGCAGATCGTTGCCCGCATAAGGGGAGTCGAGGAGCGTCTTTGAGGTCTCTGCCAAGGAGGTAGAGATTCAACGAATGGAGGAAGAGGCGGCCCAGCCGGGCTTCTGGGACGACCCTCAGGCAGCCGGTCGCCATATGCAGCACATCGCCGGCCTGAAGGAGACGGTGGACACCTGGCGGGGCTTGGAGGAGACCGCCGCGTCGTCTCTGGAGCTCATCGCTCTGTCGCTGGAGTCCGATGACGCCTCGCTCCTGGAAAGTCTGGAGGCTGACGCGGAGCAGCTTTCCCAGGAGGTGGAGCGCCGCCAATATGAGCTCGCCCTCTCCGGCGAGTACGACCGTCTTGGTTGCTTCCTTTCCATTCACGCAGGCGCCGGGGGCACCGAGTCCCAGGACTGGGCGGAGATGCTTCTACGAATGTATCTCCGCTGGGCCGAACGGCGGCGCTATAAGGCAGCAGTGCTCGACGTATCGCCGGGTGAAGAGGCGGGGCTCAAGAGCGCCACGCTGGAGATCGAAGGGCGTTGGGCCTACGGCTACTTGAAGTCGGAGAAGGGCGTTCACCGGCTGGTGCGCCTGTCTCCATTCGATGCCAACAAGTTGCGCCACACCTCCTTTGCTCTCGTTGAAGTCGTTCCGGGGGTGGAGGACGCTCCCGAGGTGGAGATCAACCCGGCCGACCTGCGAGTGGACGTCTTCAAGTCCAGCGGAGCGGGTGGCCAGCACGTTCAGAAGAACGCTACGGCGGTGCGCTTGACGCATATGCCCAGTGGCATTGTCGTGTCATGCCAAAATGAGCGGTCGCAGCACCAGAACCGGGCGGTGGCCATGAAGGTGCTGAAGGCCCGGTTGGTGGAGCGAGCGATGAAGCGGCGTTCCGAGGAGCAGGCTCGGCTGAAAGGCGTCCACGTCTCGGCGGAGTGGGGAAACCAGATTCGCAGCTACGTGCTGCACCCCTACCAGATGGTGAAGGACCATCGAACCGACTACGAGACGTCCAACACCGCGGGCGTTCTCGATGGTGAACTGGACCCAATGCTGGATGCCTACCTGCAGTCGATAGTCGGGGCGGAGGGGCGGTAACACCATTCCCAATGGCTCTGGCGCGCAACCGGGCGGATTGCCGGCGGAGGAATCCCCCCTAGGGCCTACGGCAACGAACGACTCCGCCTCTGCGCCTCCCGGAACGTGTGCGCGAACCGCTGCGCCGCGGTGAGGGCAGACAGGGCGAGGACGACCCACAGGGCGGGTGTGTGCCATCCAGCGGCGACACCGATGCCCAGTATCAACACGCGCTCCGTGCGGGCGACAAAGCCCACGGTGCATTCGATGCCAAGCCCCTCGGACCGGGCCCGGGCGTAGCTCACCATTACCGAAGCCACAAATGCGCCGAGGACCAGCATCGCTCCGCCCAGGGCGGGGGGTTCCTGGCTCAGGTAGTACCAAGCCAAACCGGCGAGGAAACTTGCCTCAGCCAGCCTGTCCGTGAACGAGTCCAGGAAGGCCCCGGCGTCGCTGCTCCTGCCGGTGAAGCGGGCCAGCGCGCCATCGACGGCGTCGAAGGCGCCGGAGAAAAGGAGAACCAGCCCACCGGCTAGTAACCAGCCCTGGGACACCAGGTACCCAGCCCCCAACACGACGGCGAGCCCAGCGATGGTGACCATATTGGGGGTTACGCCAAGAGCCGCCAGCCCTCTGACAACGGGCATGGCCAGGAATCGGCGGACATTGTTCTTGAACGTGGGCTTGGCCATATCGGTGGGGCGTCGGCGGCTTCCTGCTGCTACCTGTCCACCGGCGCCTTCCGGCGTTGCTGCAGTTCTTCGTAGTAGTCCAGCACCTGCGTGGCCACGTGCTCCCACCCGTACTGCCGGCTCCGATTCCTTCCGTGGCTGCCGAGCTTCGCCCGGACCTCGGGCTGTTCGACGAGGATCTCCAGCGCTGCTGCGAGGGCCTCTTCCTGCTTTGGAGGAACCAGGATGCTGTCTTTTCCGTCCTCGAGCACACTGGCGTACCCCTCGATGTTGCTGGCAACGATGGGCTTCCCGGAGGCCATGGCCTCCAACAGCACGATGCCGAAGCTCTCGGCGCCGGTGGCTGGTGAGCAGAAGATGTCGGTGGAAGCGTAGTGCTGGGCCAGAGCGTCGTAGGAAATGGGGCCGGCGAACACCACATCATGGATTTGCCGCTCGGCGATAATGCGCTGGCACTCCGCGTCTGGATGGCCCGGCCCAACCACGATCAGGCGCATATCCGGGTGGCGCCACTTGAGGCTGCTGTAGGCAGCTAGAAGATAACGCAGCCCCTTTCGCCTCTCGCGCCTTCCGACAAAGAGGATGTTGATCTTGCCATCCCGGTATTTCTCGAGAGGTTCCACCGCTTTGGCGAAGTGGTCCACGTCGATGCCGTTGGGTATGAGCCGGTACTCTCCGGGGAAGTACCGGCTGACGTAGTCCCTGGCCGGTTTGGAGACTGCGATGCGGCCGTGTAGCTTTTGGATAGAGCCTTTCAACAGGTGTTGGGAGGCCCGGTAGATCCGCGTGCTCCGGTGGAAGGCATGGAAGGTTCCCACCGTCAGGGTCCGCGAAAAGTACAGCGCCATCAGTGGCAGCACGGGGGCCAAGGGCTCGTGGATGTGGAGGACGTCGAACTGCTCCCTATCGAGGGTTGCTTTGACCTGGGCGCGGCGCCATACCGAAAAGGAGACTCGGGCGATGGACCCGTGCGTGGGAATCGGAATTGCCCTGCCCAGTCTGATGAAGTTCGGGGAGTCGGGGGGCCGTCCTGAGGTGGGAGCGATGATCTTGGCGGAGTGGTCCCGGCGCGTCAACTCCGCTGCCAGGTTGGCGATGTGAGACGACACCCCGCCGGGATAGGAGAAGTCGTAGGGGCAGACTAAGCCTACCTTCATGCTTATCTGCTGCTATCCCTTTGCCGACCCCCGGTTTAGCAATGCCTAAGCCTTGCCACCGGCGATGAACTCCTCGATCATTTGCCGAGCCTTCTCGTCCGTGTACTGGGTTGGCGGCGACTTCATCAGGTAGGCGGATGGCCCTTTCAGGGGGCCTGCAATGCCCCGGTCGAGGGCTACCTTGCAGCACCGGATGGCATCAACCACCACCCCCGCCGAATTCGGGCTGTCCCAGACCTCGAGCTTGAGTTCGAGGTTGAGAGGCACGTCCCCGAACGTGTGCCCTTCCATGCGGATGTAGCACCATTTGCGGTCGCCAAGCCACGGCACGTAGTCGCTGGGGCCGACATGCACGGAGGTTGGCGCGAGCTGGTAGTCGAGCTGGGACGTCACCGAGTTGGTCTTGGAGATCTTCTTGGACTCCAAGCGCTCCCGCTCCAGCATGTTCAGGAAGTCGGTGTTGCCGCCGAAGTTGAGCTGGTAGGTCTGGTCGAGATGGACGCCGCGCTGCATGAAGAGCGTCGTGAGGACGCGGTGGATGATGGTTGCGCCCACCTGAGACTTCACGTCGTCCCCAATGATGGGCAGCCCGGCTTCTTTGAACTTACCGCCCCAATACTTCTCGCGGGCTATGAAGACGGGGATGCAGTTGACGAAGGCGCAGCCCGCTTGGAGGGCCTGCTCAACGTACCACTTGGTGGCCTCCTCGGATCCCACGGGGAGGAAGTTCACCACCACGTCGACTTCGCGTTCCTTGAGGATGCGCGTGATGTTGGCGGTGGAGCCTGGCGCCTTGGATATCACCTCGCTCAGGTACTTGCCGATCCCGTCGTGGGCCATGCCGCGCTCCACGGCGACCCCCATCTTGGGCACGTCTTGGAACTTCACGGTGTTGTTGGGTTCGGTGAAAATAGCCTCGGAGACATCCTTGCCCACCTTGTTCTTGTCGATGTCGAAGGCGGCAACAACGTTGATGTCGCTCAGGTGGTACTCGCCGATGCGGGGATGCATGATCCCGGGTACGACGGCGTCGTCGGCAATGCCCTCGTATTTGACGATGCCCTGCACCAGCGACGAGGCGCAGTTGCCGAGGCCCACGATGGCCGTGTTGATCTTGCCCAAGGTGAAACTCCTGAATCAGACCCGTTGAGAGATGGCCCCGGCGCGCTCGAGGAGGCCAGCTACGAATGGGGAAATTGTAGCATGGCCGCTATGGGTCAACAAGCGAAGCTATGCTCCCCAATCCACCACCGAAGGAATCAGGAGGAGGTATTGCGCGGGGTAAAGAGGCTAGCCAGGACCAACTGCTTCATCGCCGGGTTCCGGTTGGAGGCCAGCGCGGGTATGGCCCATTAGGCGGCGTCGGCCCCCAGCCGTTAAGCGCGTCAGGGGAGCGGGAGCGGTAATCTACAGCACCTCCATGTGACAACAGGTAAGACTTCCGGGCGGTGAACGGGGCATTGTTACGCTAATCAGCCGGATTTCGGCGGGTGTAGGCACGGAGCCGTAACCAGGGCGTAATAGGGCGTAACGGGCCGTAATGAAACTGTAAAGGATCTGTAAAGGGACTGTAATGGCTCCGTAACGAACCGTAACGGAACCGTAATGGAACGGGATGGCTCCAAGCAGCCTGTGCCTTATAACGGCATTGGCTCCGGTCCCAGCCTTCCTCGGAGGGTCTTGCCCCTTGGGTTGTTCCCTCAGCGCGCCTGCCACAGGGGGATTCTCTGTGGTTAGCCTCCAGTGCAATATGTATGCGGCAGGCTCCGAGAAAGAGAAGCGGGCCGGGTGCCCACTTCATGGGGTACTATAGCACACTTGTTCGTATTTTGCAATGGGGGGTTGGCGGGGCCTTCTAACCTGCCCTCGAGTACCGAGAGAGAAGGGGGCTCATGGTGGCGGCCGCCGTTGTCCCACCTAGCCCACCCTCCAATGCTTTTAGGTACAGGGGGACTCCCCCTGTACCTAAAAGCATTGGGTTCCCTGCACCCTCCTTCGGGAGACAGGCGAGGCCTTCGCTCAGCATTGCGGGGGACACGCTGTACCCCCGGCGGGGGCTGCGCCCCCTGCACCCTGCTTGGGGAACGGAGGCGTCGTCGTTTGGCTACCTGGGGCGCGGGACGCTTCCTGGCCTGCCCCCGAGTACGGACACAGGGAGGGGAGGTTCTCCCCGGGGTGGGGGATGGAGCGGTGGCGGCGGCGGTGATGGTGCTGGGGGGTATTGACTGCGCTCTTGCCGTCATAGCCAGCTTCACGCCCGGCTCCAACGAGGCGCTTCTTTCATTCCCAGGTGGTGAATCTGGGCGCCCCTGACGACGGCTGAGTGGGCTGGCGCCGCGCCCGGTAAACGCAGGGGGCGGGGGAGAACAAGCGAATACCTTGCCGCTTGCTCTCCCCCGCCTCCCAATGGCTGGCGATGGCTTCTTCTTGGGGGCGCCCAGTCACTGGACGCTCGCTAAGATCCGAGCCCCGCTAGTGACAACCGCACGCGCCGCTGTCGGCGGCGCATCCTCCGAACCCGCCCCCCGCCATGCCGGGGCTTGGGAAGCTGGGGAAATCGCCGGTGGCGCCGAGGTCGCCGGCGCCGCCAGCTTTGGTTCGCGAAGCAAAGACCGACAACACGCGGCGGGCGGAGGCTCCGCAGGAAAGGCAGGCCACGGCCTCGTCGGACTTGGCCATGCTGCGCAGCACCTCCAGGCGGTCGCCGCATTCTTTACAAACGTACTCGTAGAGCGGCATCTGTTCCTCCCGAAAGAAGCGTCAAGGGGCGTGTGCGTTGGATTGTATGCAGGCCGGGGCGCCTCGTCAATGCGTTTGGCTCTGCTGGCACTCCGGACAGAAATAGGCGCTGCGGCCGCGGATCGTCCGCTTGGAGATGGGGCCGTCACAGCGGCCGCAGACCGCGCCGTCCTTCCGCGGCACGTGGAGCACGTGCGCTCCCTTGGGCGAATCGGATGCAGGCCCCCCAAAGGGCATCAACTTCTCCAGGTTGTCTATGGCCTGGCGCAGCACCTGTTGCAAGCACCCATGCAGCCGCTCGACCTCTTCAGGCGCGAGGCTCTGGGCGGGGCGCAACGGATTGATCATTGCGCACCAAAGAGCCTCGTCGGCATAGATGTTGCCCACACCCGCCAGGACATCCTGCTCCAGGAGCAGCGGCTTGATGGGCGCCGGCCGCTTCAACCGGCCCATGAGGGCTTCGACGGTGAACTCGGCGGCCAGGGGCTCCGGCCCGAGGCGGGCCAGGAGGGGCGCCGGGTCGTCCAGGAGCCACATCTGACCGAGCTTGCGGAAATCCTGAAACCGCAACTCCCGGCCGTCGTCCAGCGCGAAGGCATTGTGGACCATGCGCGGGAGTGGAGCTTCACCAGGCTCGATGACCAGATGGCCGGTCATACGCAGGTGTACGACCAGCGTGGGGCCGTCGAGGCATATGAGGAGGTACTTGGCCCGCCGCTCCAGCCCCTCGACCCGCCGGCCCCTGACGACCTGAGAGAACGTTTCGGCGTCAGGCTGGCGGACGGCTCTGGGCCAGTTCAGCCGCGCCGCCACAATGGTGCGGCCTACGAGGCCGGACTTTCCCAAATGGCGTTTAAGCGCTTCAACGTCAGGAAGTTCAGGCATGTGTTGCCCTTTGCATAGCCTCCTCAATTGAACCGGCCACCCAGCCCCGGCGGGACTGCTACGCCATGTCCCCCCAGGTGTCTCCCTTTTTGAGATCCACCTTGAGGGGCGCGGCCAGTTCCATGGCCTTGGGCATGATGTCCAGCACCAGTCCCTGCATCTCCTCCAACTCTTCCTGGGGGACCTCGAAGATCAGCTCGTCGTGGACCTGAAGGAGCATCCGGCTCTGCAACCCCAGCCGCCGCATCGTCTCGTCAAGGCGGACCATGGCGATCTTGATGATGTCCGCGGCGGTGCCTTGGACTGGCATGTTCACCGCCATGCGCTCCCCGGCCTGGCGGACCTGGAAGTTGGCGGAGCTGACCTCTGGAATGTAGCGGCGCCTGCCCAGAAGCGTCTCGACGTAGCCGCGATCTCGCACTTGCTCCCTGGTCTCGTCGAGGTACTGCTTGATGCCGGGGTACTTCTCGAAGTAGCTCTGGATGAAGGCCGTGCCCTCGTCGGGAGAGAGCTCCGTTTGCTGAGCGATGCCGAAGGCGCTGAGGCCATAGATAATGCCGAAATTCATGACCTTGGCCAGCCGCCGCATGTCGGCGGTCACCTGGTCCAGGGGAACGTTGTGCACTTGGGACGCTGTGGCTGCGTGAATGTCCTCGTCGCGCCGGAATGCCTCCAACAGCCCCGCATCCCTGGAGAGGTGCGCCATGACCCGCAACTCGATCTGGGAATAGTCGGCGGCAAGGAGCGTCCAGTCAGGAGCGCCCTCGGCGACGAAGGCCTTCCGCACCAGGCGGCCCTCTTCGTCCCGGACGGGGATGTTCTGAAGGTTTGGGTCGCTGCTGGCGACGCGTCCGGTTGCCGAGCCCGCCTGATTGTACGTCGTGTGCACCCGGCCCGTGCGGGGGTTGACCATGACGGGTAGAGCATCCACGTAGGTTGACTTCAGCTTGCTCAGCCGGCGGTATTCCAGAATGGAATCCACGACCGGGTGAGCGCCCCGCAGGTTCTCCAAGGCGGCGGCGTCCGTGGAGTAGCCGCCGCTGGCGGTGCGCTTTCCCCTGGCAAGCTTCAACTCTTCGTACAGGAGCCCCGCGAGTTGCTGTGGCGAGCTGATATTGAACTGGTGGCCCACGGCGTCGTAGGCCGCCTGCTCCAGTTCCGCCAGTTGCTCGCCCAGGCTGTCCGACATCTTCTGCAACAGGTCCACGTTCAGGGCCACGCCATGCCTTTGCATTCTCACCAGGACGGGCGCCAGGGGCGTTTCGAGGTCGTCCAGAATGTGTGCCAATCCCTCTCGCTGGAGCTCTTCAGCGAAGAGGTTTCGCAGGCGCAGGGACATGTCGGTGTTGGCGCAGGCGTATTGGGCGGTCTGCTCCACGGGCGCCTGAGCGAGCGTGATCTGCTTCCGCCCCGCGCCGGTCAGGTCGGCCAGAGGGGTTAGCTCCTCGTTGAGGCGGCTGAAGGCCAGCGCCTTCAGGCTCAAAGCCTTTTCTCCCAGGACGTGGGCGGCGATCATCACGTCCTGCTCCAATCCCTCCACCTCAACTCCGGCTTCGCCGAGGACCGTCATCGAGAACTGGGCGTTGTGGCTGCTCTTCTTAAGGGTGGGATCCTGAAGCAGGGGCCCCACGGCCTCCAGGGCGTCCTGGAGGGGGACCTGCTCACCTGTATCGTGTCCCAGGGGCACGTAGAAGGCCTGCCCCTCCCTCGGCGCGAAGGACAGACCGGCCAAACCGGTGTTCATAGCATGGGGGCCGGTGGTCTCGGTTTCGAAGGAGAAGGCGCCGGAATGCCGGAGCATTCCGGCCATCTCTTCAAGCTCGTCCTGCGTTTCCACGATCCGGTAATCAACCTCATTTGCCGCGGCCGGCGGGTCGAAGGCGCCGTTGCCTGGGAATGACCTACCTTCGGGCACTCTCGGCACGATGCTGTTGAACTCGAGTTCCCGCAACAGGGCCAGAACTTCCTGGCGGTCGTACTTCCAGAAGGCGCAGGCCTCCATGTCCAGTTCCATCGGCAGGTCTCGCACAATGGTCGTAAGCCACTTGCCTTGGACGGCCTTGTCCCGGTGCTCCTCCAGGGCCTGCCGCACTCTGGCCGGCGCGACGTCCGGCAGATGGTTGTAGAGCCCTTCGATGTCGCCGAACTGCTGGATGAGCTTGATGGCCGTCTTGGCGCCGATGCTGGGGACGCCGGGGATGTTATCGGAGACATCGCCCTGAAGCGCCTTCACGTCGGGCTGCTGGAAGGGTTTGAGTCCCCCATATCGCTCCGCGACTTTGACCTCGTCAAAGATGACCTGGTTCTGGACGCCCATGAACATGAGAACCCTGACCAGGGGCGACACGAGCTGGAGGGTGTCGGAGTCGCCGGTGAGGACCAGCGTTTGAACCCGCTTTTCCTCGGCCAGGCGACAGAGTGTGCCCAGGATGTCATCCGCCTCATAGCCATCCATCTCGAAGATGGGGACCTGAAAGGTCTCCATGAGATGTTTGATCCAGGGGAATTGGCCGCGCAGCTCGTCGGGCATCGATGGCCGCTGGGCTTTGTATGCTGCGTAGGCCCGATGGCGGATTGTTGGGGTTGGCAGGTCGAAGGCGATGGCGCAGTGTGTTGGACGCCTGTCCTCCAGCACCTTCAGGAAGGTGTTGGCGAACCCGTAGACGCCCCGCACCTCTTCACCGGTCTTCCGGATGGTGAGCGAGGTTGGGATGGCGTGGTACGAGCGGTGGACCAGAGCATGCCCGTCCATGAGGAGAAGCAGCGGCTGTTCGTCGTCGGAGAAGAGGGATCTTGTGGGCTGAAGGGCCATGGGGCCGGTCCGTGTGGAATGGGTGTTGGGCCGCCCCCATTGTAGCGCCGCGGGCAATCCCACGGAAGCAGCGAAGGACGCTCATCATCTGTGAGCGTCCTGCATGTCCCGTGGGGGTGAGGGTCTAGTTGTTTCCGGAGCGACGCCGCCGGCGGGCGCTGCGCTTGGCCGCCAATCGCTCTTTTTCGCCCTTGGACTTGAAGAATCGGCGATCCTTGAGTTCCTTCATAAGGCCGGAGCGGGCTACAGAGGCGCGAAAGCGATGGAGTAGGTTCTCTGGAGACTCGCCTTCCCGCAGCAATACGTGGGCCATCTATCTTCCCTCTATCGGAAATGGATAACGGTCAACATTGGCTACTATAGCATAGTGCCAGTAGGCGTCTCAACCAGGCCAGTCAACATCCGCAGGAGATGACCGGCTGGAGCCCGCCGGGAATCCACTGCTGTTTACGGGGCGGGGGGTGGCGGCTATCGGAGCGCCCTGACGTAGCGGACGATCAGGCCGATCTCTTCTTCGGTGAGGAGGTTCGAGAAGGACGGCATGACGTTGACGCCCTGCCGGATGATGTCGGCCATCGCCTCGTCGTTGAGGTTGGCGACCGTTTCGCCGGTGAGGTCCGCGTCGAGGAGGGGGGTGTACTTGTACTTGATGGTCAGCGCATCGAGCACCGTGCCGTCACCCTTGCCCTGGATGCCGTGGCACATGGAGCAGTTGATGGAGTAGAGTTCAGCGCCGTCAGCGCGGGCCTCGCGGAAGTTCCGCGGCACGGAACCCTCCGGCGGGAGGAGCCTGGGAGGTTCGGCGGCCTTGAAGCTCTGAGAGTAGTGCATCTCAGAGAACACCTCGATTGGATAGGAGCCTGTCCCCGTGTAGCACGAGGCGGAGGCCAGCCCTATGGCAACGGCGAGGGCCGCCAGAAGCCACGCCCGCCGAAAGCGGCGGCCCGCAGCGTTCCGCGATGGCGATGGCGGGGTGTTCACGCCTTCTCCCACGCTTCTTGCTTGATCTCGTACACGCCGGCGCCCTGCATGGCTTCGATGGCCGAGCCGATCTGGTCGGACCGGCAGGCCACCAGGAGGCCGATCTTCCCCTCGTTGATCCGGGAATCGTACAGACCCAGGCCCAGCCGGGGCAGCCGCGACTCGAAGACGATGCCCAGGATGGTGAACAGAATGGCCCCCAACATGGTGCCCTCGTAGGAGATGATGACCATGGGCGGAATTGCCAGGACCGGCTTTCCTCCGGTGACCAGGGGCCACGAGAGTTGCGTGCCCACCGTGGCCAAGAGAGCCAGCGATAGCCCTACGATGGCACCCACCAGGGGAAAGTAGTACAGCCGGTGCTTGGCTGGCTCCTCCCCGAAGGCGCCTTCGGGGTAGGGGGCCCCCGTCAGGATTTCGAAGTCGTTGGGCCCGAAACCCAGGTGTTGGATTGCCTCGACGCCATCGGCGGCCGTCTCGGCGTCGTTGAAGAGCCCTAGAACGCTGCGTTTGTTATCTGCCATGGCACACCTCTCGCCGAGGTCACTCCTCCCTGACTACGGCCGGAACGGTTCTCCGGCCGACTTGGATCTCCGCCTCTACGTACAACCCTTCCTTGGCGTCGTAGATGGGTATGAGGGGGAACAGCTTCGAGAAGACCAGCACTCCCCCCAGCACCACGGCAAACGACGCCGCCACGAGCAATACCTCCACGGGGCTTGGGTTGTAGTCGCCCCAGACGAAGGACAATCCCTGTTTTCGCATCAGGCTGGGCACTATGATAAGGAATCGCTCCAGCCACATGCCGATGTTGACCAATATCGTCGTCCAGAACATCAACACCAGGCTTCTACGGACTCTTCTGAAGAGCCATAACGGCACCGGAATGAAGTAGGACGCCATGATGAACGTTAAATACATCCAACCCCACGGTTGGCCAAAGACTTGCGTCTGCCGTAGGGCGACCTCCGGCGCCTCTTGTGAGAACAAGCCGAAGCTGAATTCGATGAAGAAGAAGTAGAACCACGCGGTCGCCACGACGATGAGCAGGCGGCCCAGGGCATCGAAGTGCTCCGGACGTATGTAGTCGCCCCATTTGAACAGCCAGGCCATGAGAATCATGACCGTGACTACGCCCGACACGCCGGAGTGGACCGCCCCGATGACGAAGTAGGGAGCGAAGATGGTCTGGTGCCAGCCCTCCACGGACACGGCGGCGGCAAAGTCCCAGGATACGATGCTGTGGACCGACACGAAGACCGGCAGGATCAGCGCCGACAGCAGGATGCCAGCGATGGCCTGAAGCCGCCACTGCCGGGCATTGCCCCGGAAGCCGAGGGCAAGTCCGCCATAGAGCAAACGACGCCACCCGGTGGTGCGGTCTCTGGCGACGGCCAGGTCGGGCACCAGCGCAATGTAGACGAATAGGGTGCTGCTGGTCAGGTAGGTGAAAATGGCGCTGGGGTCCCACAGTAGCGCCGACCGAACGTTCTGGAAGATGCCTCGGGAGAGGTCGTAGGGGAGAATGGGTAGACCCACCCAATAGAACACCCGCCATGGCCGGCCCGTGTGAAGCAGCGGGAAGAGCAGGGCGGTAGCCAGCGAGAAGATGGTGAGGACCTCAGCGGCCCGCGTGGCGGGCCGCCGCCATTCAGCCTGAGCCAGGCGGAGAATGGCTGAGAGCATGACGCCGGCGTGACTGATGCCGACCCAGAAGACGAAGTTGGTGATGAAGAATCCCCAGAAGACGGGCCGGTTCAACCCGGTAACGCCCAGTCCCCGGTCGAACATGTAGCCGGCGGCGGCGGCACCCGCCAGGATGACGAGGCCCAGCCCGCCCAGGGCTATCCAGAACCACAGACGGTTGTCCAGCATCGCACTGAGCAGGTCAGTGTTGATCTGGCTTTCCGTTTTAACCCTGCGTTCTTGCATTCCGGCTCCGCAGTCGTCGCTTCGAGACCGTGCTTCGGGACACTACTCGGGCTTGCCCAAGACCACCGCGTAGCGCTTCAGGTACGGGCGGACCTTCCTCAACAGCGTCAACTCCCGCTGCTCTGCGATGTTGACCGCTGGGAAGACCCGCAGAGCCACCAGGTAGAAGAAGACGGCCCCGCCTATTATGCCCAGCAAGAGCGCGATGTCCAGTGCGTCGGGGGTGTTGGTTCCCAGGATGCCCTCAATATGCGAGCTGCCCACCATCTCCTTGGGAATCGAGAACGAGGCAACGTACTCGCGCACTCGGGAGAACATGATGCCGAACAGGACAATCGTTCCTGCGATGACCGGCCCCTTCACGCTCTTCCTGATGGGGTTCCATATGAGAAAGAAGAAGACGGGGATCACAAAGCTGAACGAGATGGCTGCTAGGAAGGGGACCATGTAGGCGCCCTTGATGAGGTACTCCAGCACCGCCACCTCGGCGACGGACCGGCCATACCAGAAGACAAAGAATCCCGACCACCAGAAGTAGAACCAGAGGAGGGATGTCGCCAGCAGAAGCTTGGCCAGTCCCCAGAACTGGTCCAGATAGAGGTACCGGTGCAGCCCCGTGCGGCGCAGAAGGAACATCCCCAGCAGCGTGACCGCTACAGCTCCCTGAAGGCCGGTGAGCGAGTAGAACGCCGGATAGATGGAGTCCTTCCAGCCGGGCACTAGCGCCAGAGCGTAGTCGCTACTGAGGATGAGCTGAGTGAAGATCAGCATCATGAAGTACAGCCCGCCGAGTACTCCCTGAGCGGCGTTCATGAAACGCCACTCCTTCTTGGTCCCAGTCCAGTTGCCTGCCAGCAGCGAATACCACCACCGCCGGAACCCCGTGCTCTCGTGCTTCAGGGCGGCGAAGTCGGGGCGGGCCCCAACGAACAGGATGGCAAGGCCGCACAGCACCAGGGTGGCGAGCAGCATGGAGTCGTAGATGTGGGGCGCGTGTCCGTGCCAGTTGATCCACAGAGAGGGCCGGTCGTCCACCACCGGCAGCATGAAGGGCAGCGGTATGTAGACGATTAGCATGAACACGCTGCTGATGGCGAAAAGCTCGGAGATGCGGGAGAGCCCTCGCCGCCAGTGACCTCGCGAAAGTCGCAGGGCTACCGAAACCAGGGGCACCGAGCCGACGGTCGCCAGGAGGAACATGAAACCCGCGGCGTAGTAGGCCCAGGGGCCTCGTTCGTCGAAGCCGTCGGAGGTGGCCCGGATAACGAAGGCGATGATTCCCGCCAGCAGAAGCGCCCCGGCGACCAGGAGGGCGCGTCCGTGCCACGAGCCGGGCGCGGCGAACCAGGACAGGATCTCGCGGTGGGCTTCCTGAGCCGTGTACTCGCCGATCTCCGGCATGTGCCGGTGATGGTCGTTATGTCCGTTAGGCGTGCTGTGCATCCCCGGCATCCGGATCGATTTTCTTGAGGTAGATGACGTTGGGCTCTGTGCCCAAGTGCTCCAGCAGGTGGTACTTCCGATCACTGTGGGACAGAGCGGCCACCCTGGAATTGGGGTTCCTGATGTCCCCGAAGACCAGAGCGTCGGTGGGGCAGGCCCGCACGCACGCCGGCGCGAAGGCCCCGTGCGACGGGTCGAAGGCATCGTCGCTGGGGCGGTCGTCCCCGTTCCTGGCGGCGTCTCTTTCAGCCCTGCGCAAGCGTTGCACGCAGAAGGAGCACTTCTCCATGATGCCCCGGCTTCGCACCGTTACGTCCGGGTTCAATTGGTTCTTGAGGGAGTCCGGCCAGACCGGCTCCCAATAGTTGAAGAAGCGCACCTGGTAGGGGCAGTTGTTGGCGCAGTAGCGCGTGCCCACACACCGATTGTAGACCTGGACGTTCAGCCCTTCGTTATTGTGGTACGTGGCGAAAACCGGGCATACGGGCTCGCAGGGCGCCGTGTCGCAGTGCTGGCACATAATGGGGATGTACCGGGCCTTCACATCCGGGAACTCGCCCTCCCAGTACCGCTCGACCCGGATCCACGTGAGCTGCCGGCGCTGGTCGTAGAGCTCCTGCGTGTTGATGGGCACGTTGTTTTCCGACTGGCACGCCACCACACAGGCTTGGCAGCCGGTGCACTTGTCGATGTCCACAACCATCGACCATTTGATTTCTACTTGCGGCTCAGCCATTCAGATCCTCCGGGCTTGCTGTTCGCTCGTTGACGCGCGCCTGCTCAGGCGTGCGTGGTCACTTTGATAACCTCGCCGGGATGCGGCTCCCGGATGATGCCGGTGTTGCCCTCGTTGCGCGTCAGGGTCATGTGGCGGCCTGTCTTGGTCAGGTTCACGCGGTTGGCGGCCCATGCCAGCGCGCCCGTCACGGGCTCGGTCGACCACCCCAGGATGGAGAGCACGTTGGCCCCCCGTTCTCTGGCGTACCTGCCATTTTCCTTGTGGCCCTGCCCCACGGGGATTGCCACTACGTCGGGGGGCACGGCTGGATGGAAGTACACGGGCGCCTCTATGGTCCCGCTGGGCCCCTGCACCGTCACGATGTCGCCGATGCGGAGTTCCAACTGCGCTGCCGTCTTGTCGTTGACCTCTACCCACGTGTGCCAAACAACGGTGGTCACCGGGTCGGGGGCAGCCTGGAGCCAGGGAAGGTGGGCGCCCTCGCCGCCGCCCAGGGCGTTCGAAAGATAGGGCACAAGGAAGAAATTGCCGGTTCCGTCCTGGTGTGCGGCGGGCATCTCGGCGCTAAACTCGGGGGTGGGGCCGGCATCCGGCCCCCTCGCTCCCGGGTCGGACCAGACGCCCCTGGAAAGGGCGGCCTTGAGGTACTCATCGACATCGGCTGCGCCGATGATGAGTCCCCGGTTCTGGCGGAACAGTTCTTCAGCGCCACTGCGGACCAGGGCCTGCATCGTCAGGCCTTCCGGGCCTTGGGGCAAGCCCAGGCGCTCCGCGGCCTGAAGCACAACGTCCCCGAAACTGCGGGTGGCGTTAACGGGACGGACCACGGGTTGCTGGAATCCCACGGCCTGATGGCCGGGCCCGGGCTCCGGTATGTCGTCGCCCCAGTCCTCCAGAGCGGTGTGCACCGGCAGCACGAGGGTAGACTGGAGGGCGGTCTCGTCCCAGAAGTTGCCGAAGGTCACAACGGATCCGGCCCGTTCGAGAACGGCGCCAAAGTTGAGGTTGGCTAGCGCGTAGACGGGGTCCACGCCGTTGATGATAACGAGGTCTATGCCGCCGGAGCCGAGGCGCTCGGTAAACTCTCGCCACTCGCGGAACGACGATGCCGTTGCTGACGCCGGAACGCCGTCCAGCGCCGAGTCCGGGTTGAGTATGACGCCGCCCTTCTGTCCGACGTTCCGCGCGAGGTGGTTCAGCATCAGGATGGCCCGCATGGCGTGCAGGCCATTGGTTTGAGCCGCCGTCTCGCCGCCGCCAATGGCCAGCGCGGGCCCGTGGGTTGCGAAATCCTCAGCCAATTTTTCGATCTTTTCGACGGCGCGGGCTGCGCCGAAGTAGTCGGCCATGCCGGTTTCCCGCGCCACGCGCGCTGGGTCGTAGGCGCTCAGGGCGTTGCGGCCCCTGCCACCCGTCACGTCGCGGACGGCCAGGGGGTCAGCCCAGCCGCGTTGCATGATGACGTTGGCCAGTCCCAGAGCCAGGATGCCCTCGGCGCCGGGCCGGACCGGGAGCCACCGGTCCGCGTTGGCTGCCGTCGCTGAAAAACGAGGTCCAACGTGGACAAGGACGCCGCGCTCGCGGCTCTCCGCGCTACGGAACTTCCCGTAGGCCCTGCTCAGGGCGACGGGCGACAGCCAGGTGCTGAGGAAATCGGCCCCGAAGTTCAGAACGAAGGCGGCGTTGGCGATGTCGAAGTGAGGTAGGCGGTCGGCGTTGAACACGTCCTTGACCGCCCGCCGGAGCACACTCTCGCCAAGGGTCTCGAGAGTCAGGCGCCGGAGCCCGAAGTCGGTGGCAAACCTGTCGACAACCTGGCCCAAGCGCCCTCGAAGGGGGGGCGTAATGAGTGCGACTCTGCCGGCCTGTCCGCGCAGGCCGTCGAGCGCGTCCACAAGCCAGGTGATGGAGTCATCGTAGGGGTCAGGGCCGGGTCCCACCGGCAGGAAGCCTGCGCCGTCGCGGGTCATGGGACGGGAGATCCGATCAGGGTGGTAGAGGGCCTGGAGAAGCGCCTCGCACCGGGCGCTGTGCTTGCCGGCGTTGGTGGGATAGTCCGGGTTACCCTCGATCTTCTTAGCCCGGCCCTCCATGACGCGGACGATCAGCCCCTCGGCGGATGCGCACTGGCGGCACACCGTCGCGTACCAGTTGTCAACGCCGGTCACGAGGTCTTCGGGCAAATCCGAGGGACTCTGAACCCAAAGCTCTTTGTCTGGGATATTGCACCCGGCAAAGATGACGGCCCCGGCGCTGGAAACGCCGGCCATCTTCAGAAATTGCCGCCTCGTTAGACCCATGTGCAGCGCGTTCCTTGGTTTCTCTTTCCTTGCTGTTGTCTTCTGGGGGCCGCGCCCAGGGGGGCGCCTCGGGCTAGTAGTGGCAGATAACGCAGTCCGTGGGCGCGTTGTTGGCCCGGTGGCAGTCAACGCAATCCCCCATTTTGAGGGCGCGCACCTGGCGCACCTCTTCCATCTCCCAGACCTTGCCGTGGCATGTGGAGCAGACGGCCTCTATCTCGAAGTCCTCTCCCAGACCCAGTACCTCGGGGAGGCGTCTGATATGGACTTCGTGGGTGAACTGAACGTGATCGGGGAGCCGGTGCACCCGGACCCAATCGATGGGCGCGTTGTTGGCGGCATATTCCTGGAGCTTGACGATCTCTGCGGCCTTGGCCTCCTCCACGCCCTTGACGACGGAGTGGCAGAACATGCACTGCTCCACCGCTGGAATGCCGGCCATTCGTTCCTCGGTCACCGTGCGGTGACAGAAGGTGCAGTCGATGCCCAACTGCCCGGCGTGGGTTACGTGGGTGAAGCGAATGGGCTGCGTCGGGGCCGACTTGGCGATGGTCTCGGCCGGGTAGAAGTAGTGGGCGGCGACTCGCCAGATGACGAAACCGCCGATAACGGTAGCGACCAGCCCTCCAATCAGGACTACGGGCAGGCTAAGGAGTAGGAGTTTGGGATCTGGTCGCATCGTGGGTTGGAGCAACTCCCCTAGCTATATCCACCACCGAGGGTATATGTCCCCGATCACTTGAATCACGTCCGCTATGACGACGAAGGTCGTGATGAGACCCACGACGCCCGCCAGCGCGCCCATGTAGAAGAGAGCCCGAAACTTGGAGAAGCGCTCCGAGATGTGTCCGGTGGTAACCAGGGAAGGGATCACCATATGGGCAATCACCATGTTGCCGGCAAACAGAAAGGCGCAGCCGACAAGCACCCACATCAAGCGAAGTGTGATACTTAGTCCGTGCCAGATGGGGGTTGAGACGTAACTGGGATCCACGATGGCACTCTGTCGTCTAGCTGAGTTGGTTGCCCGCCGACCATCGGCGCCGATAATAGCAGAACTTTGTGACATCTGCAACTATCGGCGCCGGAGGACGTTGCGCCTGCCAGCCCTCAGATTCCGGCGCGGTTGCTTTCCCACAGACCAAGGGGAAGACCCTGAGCCTCGGCCAGGAGTGCCAGTTCCCTGCGCACGGCGGCGCTCAGAGGTATGCCGTGGGCCAACCGCTCCCTCTTGCACAGGAACTCCGGCTCCCCGGGAACGTAGATCCGTTCCACGCCGGGCGCCCGCTCCGAGGCCCGGACCTGGGCCACCAGGCGGTCGACCCGCTCTCCGAACTCCTTCAGCGGCATGAACCGCCTGATATCCACGGCAATGTACGCGCCGCTGGAGACCAGGGGGTCCTTGCCGAAGTCCTTCAAATTGGGCGCGTCCGAGCCGAACAGTCCGCCTGAAAGCACACCGCCCAGGATCTCCACCATGGTGCCGAGCCCGAAGCCCTTGTAGCCCCCGGCCCACTGAAGGAAGCCGTTGAGTAGCACCTCCTGGGGGTCGCTCGAGGGCAGGCCGTTGCGATCGAGCCCCCAGTCCAACGGGATGGCGCCGCCCTTTTTGCCCGCCAGGCGGAGCTTCCCGGCCGCCACCATGGTGGTGGCCATGTCCAGCACCACGGGCTCTTCCCGGCCGGCCGGGACGGCGATGCTGATGGGATTGGTGGCGTAGGTGGGTGTGCGGCCCCCAAAGGGCGGCACAATTGACGGCCCGTTGTTTAGAGCGATACCGATCATGCCCCGAGCGGCGGCGGTCATCGGATAGAACCCCACCATTCCCGTGTGACTCATGTTCCGGGCTGTGACCAGAGAGACGCCGAACTCCTGGGCTTTCTCCATCGCCATGTCCATGCCGCGGCGGGCGGCCAGCATGCCGAAGGTCATGCCGCCGTCGAGAGAGGCGCATGCTCCTGTGTCCTGCGCCACGCGGATCTCGGAGCGGGCGTTGAGGACCCCGGCCTTGATCATGCCGACGTACCCAGCCAGGCGGGTCACCCCATGGGACTCCACTCCCCGCAGGTCCGCCTCGGTGAGCACCTGGGCGACGAACGCGGCATCCTCCGGACGCACATTCACCGTCTCAAGCACTGCGGCCGCGAAGGCCCTGAGCGCCTCGTGAGAGACGGCGTGGATGTCCTGTGGCGAGTCGTTCGCGGATGTCATCGCTGGTGGAGGCCTCCGGAGTCGGTTGACGCGAATGAGTCTGGATATGGCGGGCAATGATGGATGGAAAGCGCCGACGCTCGGCGGGAGCGTATCGCGCCTGCCTGCGCGAGTATCCGCGCCTGCCTGCGCGAGTATCCCTAGACCCGATGCTGAACAAGCCACACTGGACAGGACGATAGCCGTAAGGCGCCGTCCACAACCTCGGGACGAAAGATGATACGGAGGTTGGGAAGTAGCCTAGCCTCCGTCTCTTGGGGACGCGGACCAGGGCTGGGTCACGCTCATTCGCAATGCGCTGCCGTAGCGTGAACAGGCTCCTAGTCCATCGCCCAGAGCTCCAGGGTCAGACCGTCCGGGTCTGGAACGTAGAGGTTCCCGCCGATCTCTTGATAGGCCTTTCCCTCCTCTTCCAGCCGCTTCTTGGCCTCCGCCACCCGCGCCCCTTCCGTGGCGATAGCAATGTGCATCACGCCGCCTGCGCCTTCAGAAGCCACCCTGTCCAGGTGCGGGAAGTCGAACAGGGATAGTGTGGCGCCGCCCCCGATATCGATGTTGACATGGGTGGAAAGAGGCTCGTCGCGGTTGGCCGTCACGCTGGACAGGGGGAATCCCAAAACGCCGCAGTAGAAGTCCAATGACCGCTCCAAGTCCCAGACCTCCACGGCGATGTGGTTCACGCCGCGGGTGGGCGGCGGCTGGCTGGGACGCGCCATGCGACCGCGCAGGCGACCGCGCTTTGCCTCCAACTCCTCCGGGGTAATTGTGGCCATCCCAACCTCCTGTGAAGGCGGCTCCTCCTAGAAGTCCCGCAACAGACGGCCGTACCCCTCGATACGGTCGTTGATGCCCACCTTGCGCAGGGCCTCCCAAACGATGGCCTGGGATGCGCTGATGGCATTCACTCCCAGTTCCTGCTCCACCGTTTCCAGCATCTCCGCCGTGGGCCAGTGAGGGCAGGGGAACCAGATAGTGTCCGCCTCCGGGTGGGCCTTCTTGAGATCGCGGGCAAGGTTCAAGGCGGTTTCGATGGGCATGCGGCCCCATTCATACGCTGTATTGACGTCTGCGCCAATGCTGCCAACGATATCGAAGCCGTGTTCTCTCATGGGCCCGGCCGCCGACTCTTCCAGGTTCTCGCTCATGGGGTGGGCCTGCGCTATCTTACCGGCCCCCACGGCCCTCAACGCGTTGACCTGGGCGGTGAGGCTGGTCGTCACCGGCGTCCCGCTGCTGTCCGCCACCGTCTTGATGAGGTCGTCCACCTTGTCTGCGCCCTTCGATGCGTTGATCGGAAGGCCTCCCAGCACCACGAGGTCCACTTTTGAACGCCCCATTTCCTTGGCGATGCGGAGGCTTAATTGGTAACTCTCGTCAACCGCCTCCGTGGTCACCGACAGGATGGCTAGGGAGGTGACGACCAATGACACCCCCTTAGGGGCCATGGCGTACCACTCGATGGGGAAGACCTCCGTCAACATCGGTGGAGACGTGTAGCCAATCCTCGCTCGATACCCGTAAGTGCTCATAGCTCCGTCCTCCTATCCTCTTTTTTCCTGACGTTTCCCTCTCGCGTTGCTCAACCGGGCGCGCCGAATACCTTGACAAACACTGAGCTAACCCCTCGTCGCGGCCTGCAACGCTACTCCATCATCGAGCAGCGCCTGGACCTCGATGTTCGTGTAACCCAGACCCTCGAGGATTTCCTTGGTGTGCTGGCCCAGCACCGGCGGCGCCAAGCGCACCGACTTCTCCATACCCTCCGTGCGGAAGGGGCTCCGCACCAGCGGAAGCTCTCCCAACGTGGCGTGGGGCACGGTTTCCACAACGCCGCGGGCCTGGACGTGAGCATCTGAGAAGACTTCGCCAACGGTGTAGAGGGGACCCGCGGGTATGCCGCCGTCGCTGAGCGCCTCGGTCCACTCCTCTCGAGTCCGTTGCGCCATGTACGGGCGCAGGAGAGCGAGAAGCTCGTCCTGGTGCTGACGCCGCAGCGTATTATTGGAGAACCGTGGGTCGTCAAGCAGTTCCCGGCATCCCAGGACGCCGCAGAACATCTGCCAGTGGGAGTCGGAGGACACGCACAGGTTCATTGGCCCGTTGCTGGTTTCGAACACCCCGCAGGGCGTCAGCAGAGGGTGGTTGTTGCCCTGAGGCGTCGGCGTCTCTCCAAGAGAGAGGAACCTCTGCGCCTGGAAGGTGAGAAGCCCGATGGTGGAGTCCAGCAACGACACCTCGACGCGGCGGCCCCTGCCGGTCGTCTGCCGTTCGTAAAGCGCCGAGGAGATCGCCACCGCCGCCAGCATGCCTGTCGTCAGGTCCGATATGGGGACGCCGACTCTTACAGGGTTGTCGGCCTCAAAGCCGGTGACGCTGGTGAGGCCTCCCATGCCTTGGGCCACCTGGTCGAGGCCGGCCCTATCTTTATAGGGACCGGTCAAGCCGTAAGCGGTAATCGCTCCGTAGACCAGGCCTGGGTTCTCCTTGGCCAGAGTCTCGTAGCCAAGGCCCATCTGCTCCGTCACCCCCACCTTGAAGTTCTCTGCAAGAACGTCGCAGCGGCAGGCGAGGCGCTTCAGGATCTCCCTGCCCTGGGGGCTTCGGAAGTTCAGGGCGACGCTCTTCTTGTTGCGGTTGATGCTCATGTAGTAGGCCGACTCCCCACCCACGAACGGGGCAGTCAGGCGGGTCTGGTCGCCCTTGGGCAGGGACTCCACCTTGATGACCTCGGCGCCCAAGTCGCCTAGCAGCGACGTTGCGATGGGACCCGCCAGCCAGCGGGTGAGGTCCAGCACCTTGATGCCGTCGAGAGGAAGATGGGCCACGGTGTCTCCGTCCGCGCCTTGAGGCCTGGGGCTGGCGCCCATTCTACACCGTGGCCACCGGCGCCGGAAGGCAGGAGCAGCCGCTTTGACGGGGATGCCTTCAATGCTATACTGCCAGTGACGCCAGCTAGGCGTCGGACGCCCAAACGGGCCCGATTCAAGGCGCCCGCCGGGGTAGCTCAACGGCAGAGCAGGCGATTTGTAATCGTCAGGTTGGGGGTTCAACTCCCCCCTCCGGCTCCATAGCCGAAGCGCATCCAACGCCCCGGAGGGTATTTTTGCGTGTGATTGGGGAGTGGTTGGCGAAAGGCGTAGCCCCGTGCTACACTAGTGCAGTTGTGGAGGGGTGGGTGAGTGGTTTAAGCCACCGGACTGTAAATCCGGCGCTCGGGAGAGCTTCGTAGGTTCGAATCCTACCCCCTCCACCACCTGCCCTTGGGGCCAGCGGCCTGCGGGCTTTCCTTCTGTGGAGGCGAGCCCACATAGCTCAGAGGCAGAGCACGTTCTTGGTAAGAACGGGGTCATCGGTTCGACTCCGATTGTGGGCTCCACCCGTCATGCGGTCTTCAAAATGCTAGGAGGGTAGATAGATGGCGAAGCAGGTGTTTCAGCGGACCAAGCCCCACGCCAACGTGGGCACCATCGGGCACGTCGACCACGGCAAGACGACCCTTACGGCCGCCATTACCAAGGTCCTGTCCATGCAGAGTTCACTCGTGAAGTATAGGCCCTATGACAGCATTGACAACGCCCCGGAAGAGAAGGCCCGCGGCTTGACCATTGCCATTCAGCACGTGGAGTACGAGACTCCCAACCGGCACTACGCCCACATCGACTGTCCCGGCCACGCCGACTACGTGAAGAACATGATCACCGGCGCCGCCCAGATGGACGGCGCGATCCTAGTGGTCAGCGCTCCCGACGGCCCCATGCCTCAGACCAGAGAGCACATCCTTCTGGCGCGGCAGGTGCAGGTCCCCTACATCGTGGTGGCCCTCAACAAGGTCGACATGGTGGACGACGAGGAGCTTCTGGAGTTGGTGGAGTTGGAGGTTCGTGAGCTGCTCTCCCAGTACCAGTTCCCCGGCGAGGACATTCCCATTGTCAGGGTCAGCGCCCTCGCAGCTGTCGAGTCCGCGTCCACCGACCAGGACGCTCCCGAGTACAAGGCCATCCAGGACCTGATGCAAGCCGTCGACGACTATGTGCCGATTCCGACCCGCCCCAGCGAGTTGCCCTTCCTGATGCCGATTGAAGACATCTTCGGCATCAAGGGACGCGGCACGGTGCTCACCGGGCGGATCGAGCGGGGCACGCTCAAGGCGGGTGAGGAAGTGGAAATCGTTGGCCTGCACCACGAGCCCCGGAAGACGGTCGCCACCGGCGTTGAGATGTTCCACAAGACCCTGGAGTCTGGAGAGCCCGGCGACGCGGTGGGTGTGCTCGTGCGCGGTGTTGGCCGGGAGGACGTGGAGCGAGGCCAGGTGTTGGCCAAGCCCGGCTCGATTCGGCCGCACATCAACGCCGAAGCCGAGGTCTACGTCCTTGCCAAGGAGGAGGGTGGCCGCCACACGCCGTTCTTCAACGGGTACCGGCCGCAGTTCTACATTCGGACCACGGACGTGACGGGCTCCATCGGCCTTCCTCAGGGCGTTGAGATGGTGATGCCCGGAGACAACGTTACGATGACTCTGCAACTCATGTACCCGGTGGCGCTGGAGGAAGGCGTGCGCTTCGCCATCCGCGAGGGCGGGCGGACTGTGGGCGCCGGCGTCGTGACGAAGGTGACCGACTAAGCCATGGCTAAGAAACGCGGCGACGTGCGTACGCACATAAACCTGCAGTGCACCGAATGCAGGGAGCGCACCTACCATAGCGAAAAGAACCGGCGCAACGACCCTGGCCGGCTGGAGTTGAACAAGTTTTGCCCGCGCTGCCGAGGGCACCGGCTTCACCGGGAAGTGAGGTAGCGCATGGCGCGTCAACCGAACCCGCGCTCCATGGTGGCGGCGTCCAGCGGGAGAAGGGGTGCCGGGCTGGGCTTCTTCCGCGAGGTCTACGCCGAGTTGCGCCGGGTTGTGTGGCCGTCGCGGGAAGAAGCCGTGCGCCTGTCCACCTTGGTCGTCACCGTGGCCGTCGTCGTGGGAATCGCCCTTTCCATCGTGGACGCGTTCCTTACCCGCGTCTTCAACGTCATTCTCTTCCCGTAGCTGTTGCGCGGCTGCCCCGGACAAACGGGGCAGATGAGGTTTCATGGCTGAAGAACTGCCGGTCACCGAACAAGAACAAGCAGTAGAGCAGGCTCAGGCGGGATTGGTTCCCGGCGCAGAGAACGGGCGCTGGTATATTATCCATAGCTACTCCGGGCAAGAGGAAAGGGTCAAGAACAACCTGGAGCAGCGCATCGAGAGCTTGGACGTTCGAGACCGCATCTTCCGTGTGGAGATACCCACTGAGGAAGAGATCGAGATACGGGAGGGGAAGCGCAGACAGATTCAGAAGAAGGTGTTCCCCGGCTACCTCCTGGTCTGCATGACTATGGACACGCAGACCTGGCAGATCGTGCGCAACACCCCCGGCGTTACAGGCTTCGTATCGGTTGAGAACGAGCGGACCGGCCAGTTGGAGCCTGTTCCCCTGGAGGCCTCTGAGCTGGAAGCGATCTTCCGGCGCATCGAGTCGCCTACCCCCAGGGTCAGGGTGGGGTTCGAGTTGGGACAGAACGTAAGAATCACCGAGGGGCCCTTCACGGATTTCATCGGCACGGTCAATGACATCTTCACGGAGAAGGGCAAGGTGCAAGTGCTGGTCTCGTTCTTCGGACGAGAGACGCCCGTGGAGTTGGACTTCCGGCAGGTGGAGCGCGTGTAGATGGGGATCCTAGTAAGCTCTCCGAGGTAGGAAAAGTTGGCAAAGAAAGTACGCGCTATCGTCAAGCTGCAAATCAAAGGCGGGCAGGCCACGCCGGCGCCCCCTGTGGGCCCGGCCCTCGGCCAGCACGGCGTCAACATCATGCAATTCGTAAAGGAATACAACGCTCGAACGGCTGAACAGACGGGAGCAGTGGTGCCCGTAGAGCTGACCGTGTTCGAGGACCGATCCTATACGTTTGTCCTGAAGACCTCGCCGGCCTCGGAGCTATTGAGGAAGGCCGCTGGTCTGGACAAGGGTTCCGGCCAGCCGACACAGATTGTGGGCTCGGTCACCCGGGAACAGGTGCGGCAGATCGCCGAGTCGAAGATGCGGGACCTGAACGCCAATGACCCCGAAGCGGCCGTGAAGATCATCGAGGGGACGGCCCGCAGCATGGGCATCAACGTAGCCGAGGGCTAACCTCGCAGGGGACTATTGTCATGGTGAAGCGAAGCAAACGTTACACAGACGCAGAAAGCAAGATCGCCGAGGAAGAGGCCTACGCCCCTCAGGACGCTGTGCGGGTCGTCAAAGAGACCTCCAAGGCCAATTTCGATGAAACGGTGGAGGTCCACCTGCGCACCGGCGCAGACCCCAGGCACGCCGACCAGCAGGTTCGGGGCATGGTGGTGCTGCCCAACGGCCGGGGCAAGACGATCAGGGTCCTGGTCTTCGCGGGCAGCGAAGGGGCTTCCATCGCCAGGGAAGCTGGCGCCGACTTCGTCGGAGACGACGAACTCGTTCAAAAAATTGAGGGGGGCTGGACCGACTTCGACGTGGCCATAGCCACTCCGGAGATGATGGGAAAGATCGGCAAGTTGGGGCGCCTTCTCGGCAGGCGGGGCCTGATGCCGAACCCGCGCACCGGCACGGTGGTGCAGGCCCAGGATATTCCGAGGTCCATCGCAGAGGCCAAGAAGGGACGGGTGGAGTTCCGGTTGGACAGGACCGCCATTATCCACGTGCCCGTGGGGAAGACCAGCTTTACCGAGGAGCAGTTGCTGGAGAACCTGGCCACCACCGTTGAGATGGTGGTCCGGTCCCGGCCCAATGCGGTGAAGGGACAGTTCATCAGGAGCGCCTACCTGGCCAGCACCATGGGCCCCAGCATCCGGCTGGACCTTCCAACAACTCTGGCCCTGAAGGTGGAGTAACTAAGCGGTGGATGGGGTGGATGGCCGCAAGGCTCAACCCCTTCCAGGAGAGAGACAACACAACAGAATAGACTCGTCGCCGAAGACTGCGGGTGGCCCCATGCCTCAAAGCTCAAGCGCCCGCTGAGGCGGATAGGCGTTCCCAGCAATCCCTTGCTGCGCCGCGCCCACGCCGTCTTTGGCGTGGGCTTTCGTGTTTCTCAAGGAGACGCCATGGTCAAAGAATATAAGGTGCAGGCTGTAGAAGAGCTCAGGGACAAGCTGTCCCGGAGCACCATCGCCGTTGGCGCGCGGTTTCAGGGATTGACGGCGCAGCAGACCAACGACCTGCGCCGGAGGCTGCAAGCACAGGGCATCGAGTTCAAGGTCGTGCGGAACACGCTGGCTTCCATCGCAGCCGTGGAGGCCGGCAAGACCTCCGTCGAAGTGGTCCTCCAGGGCCCGACAGGGATCGCCTTCGGTTATGGCGACGTTGTTGAGCCGGCCAAGGTCCTCGTGGAGTTCGCCAGGACGACGCGCCTGCCGCTGGAGATCAATGGTGCCTTCATGGACAGCAAGACGCTGACGGCGGAAGAGGTCCGGACGCTGGCGACGCTGCCGCCCAGGGATCAGCTGATTTCCTTGCTCCTTGGGCAAATGCAGGCGCCCATCGCTCAACTACTCTACGTGCTGAACGCGCCCATACAAGCGCTGGCCACGGTGCTTCAGCGGGTCGCCGAAAGCGGCGCCGAGGCGGAAGCTCCGGCCGCTGAAGCACCGGCGGCAGAGCCTTCCGAAGAGCCAGCCGTTGGGGCTGAAGCGGAGGCGGAAACACTGGAGGCGGGAACACCGGAGGCGCCGGAGGAAGCGGCCCCCGGCGCTGCTGAGGAAGAGGCAGAGCCGGAATAGCCGGCGGCCTCGAACAGTCAAAGGCTCAAACAATTGAAGGGAGGAGACAATGGCTACTCAAGAGGAAATCCTGGAAGCGATCAAAGAGATGTCGGTCTTGGATCTGTCCCAACTCGTAAAGTCCCTGGAGGAGACATTCGGAGTCAGCGCCGCTGCTCCGGTGATGGCGGCCGCGCCCGCGGCCGCGGGCGCCGGGGATGGGGCTGCCGAAGAAGAGGAGAAGACGGAATTCAACGTCATGCTCAAGGAGTTCGGCGCTAACAAGATCAACGTGATCAAGGCTGTCCGCCAGGTGACCACGCTGGGCCTCAAGGAGGCCAAGGAGCTGGTGGAGAGCGCCCCTGTCGCTGTCAAGGAAGCGGTGAGCAAGGGCGAGGCCGAAGAGGTCAAGAAGGCCCTCGAGGAAGCGGGCGCGGCCGTCGCGCTGACATAGTTTTCTCATTGCAGCGATTCCCAGCGGCCACTCGGCCGCTGGGAGCATCGACTATAATGCTGCCCCAGGGCAGTGTGGCCGGTTAGTGGGTGCCTCGTGGCCTGGGGGCTCGTTTCGCTCTGGGCGGCGAACTTCCGCCAAAGGACGTCGATGGAAAAGCGGATTCCCGCGGTCTATCGGCCCATGATCCGGGACATGCATGCCTCGGAGCGCCCCCGTGAGCGGCTGAGCGAGCAGGGCCCCCGCTCGCTCAGCAATGCCGAACTCCTCGCCATACAGTTGAGGGTCGGAGGGAAGTCCGAGAGCGTCGTGGCCATGGCGACGCGCATACTCTCCGAGTTGCAGGGGCTAGCGGGGCTTGCGCGCGTCTCCTTTGAAGAGCTCTGCGCCATCAAGGGCCTTGGCAAAGCAAAGGCGGCTCAGGTCATGGCCGCATTGGAACTGGGCCGCAGATTGGCCGTCACGACGCCCGACGAGCGGGTGACCATAGGCTCCGCTCAGGATGTTAGGAACCTGCTGCACTCGGACATGGCCCTGCTGGACCAGGAGCATCTACGGGTTCTGCTCCTCTCCACCCGCAACCAGGTGCTATCGATCGCCGAAGTCTACAAGGGCACGGTGGACAGGTCGCAGGTGCGTATCGCCGAGGTGTTCCGTGATGCCATCCGGGCCAACGCCCCGTCCATCATCGTGGCCCACAATCATCCCTCAGGCGATCCATCTCCCAGCCGCGACGACGTTGACGTGACGCGCCTGATGATCGAGGCGGGCAAACTCCTGAACGTGGACGTGCTCGACCACGTTGTCATAGGCAATCAGGGTTACGTGAGCATCAGGGAGAAGCGCTTAGCGGACTTCGAATGACCACCCCTCAAACCTCCGCGAAGAAGGGCGGCATCTTCTACGGATGGAGGATTGTTGCCACCTCGGCCGCCGTCCTCACCGTATGGTCCTGGGTGGGGTTCTACGCCTTCGGCAACATGTTCATTCCCCTGGAAGACGAGTTTCACTGGACGCGGGCGCAGATTGCCGTGGGGCAGTCGGCGTTCCTTATCAGTGGAGGAATAGGCGGGGTCTTCATGGGCCGCATGGTGGCCCGGCACGGGATCAGGAAGCTGGTGGTGGTGGGGGCGCTGATCCTGTCGACGTCGATGTTCCTGTTGAGCACCACGAACTCATTGTGGCAGCTCTACACGTTCTACGCGCTGGCCGGTTGTGGCGGGGCCTTCAGCGGTGTCGTGCCCTTTGCCACGGTGGTCTCCAACTGGTTTCACATCAAACGGGGCAGGGCAATGGGACTCACCATGCTTGGCCTGGCGTTGGGCGCCCTGATTTTCTCCCCGATTACGGCGCTGATCGTGGGCGAATTCGGCTGGAGGGTCGCATACGTCGTTATGGGGATTGGCGTCCTGTCCGTCAACCTGCCGGCCACGCTGATTCTCAGGACGACGCCCCAAGAGGTTGGGCTCGCCCCAGACGGTATCGCGCCGGCGCCGCGGCCCGTCCGTTCCCCGGCCTCGGTCGCGGGTGGTGGTGGCGTCGAGGGGACGCCCCGGGAGATCAGCGCCTTCTCAACGGCGATGCGAAGCCCGGCGTTCTGGTTCATTGCCCTGGGATTCTTCTTCATGGGCATCGGCACCCTTGGCGTCCTGAACCACCTGGTGCCCTACGTCCGGGACATGGGTGTTTCCGTGAAGACAGCGGGCCTGGTGCTGGGGTTCACGGGTGGCATAGGGGCCGTTGGGAAGATAGGGTTCGGGCTGCTGTCGGAGAAGGTCTCGGTGCGGTACGCCGTGCTCCTGTCGTTTGGCCTCCAAGCGGCGGGGGCGTTTATCCTCCTCCAGGCCAACAGCCTCTCATTGGTCTGGCTCTACGTGGCCGTATCGGGACCGGCCTCGGGCGGCGTCATGACGGTGCTGCCGCTATCCGTGGGCGCCCTCTTTCCTCTTCGCGTCTTCGGCACGGTGTTCGGCCTGGTGAACCTCGCATTGTCTACAGGCGCCGCCCTCATCGGCCCGCCGCTGGCCGGCTACCTGTACGATATCTCAGGCTCCTACGACGCTCCCTTCACGTTGTTCATCGGGCTGTACATGTGCGCCATCGTGTTTGCCTACTTTGCCTGGGGCCTCAGTCCTCGCCTGCGACAGTCGAGCACCGCCTTCAAGGACTGAAACCGGCCGGTTGCCCTTGATGCGTCCGGCAGGCGCGCGCCCCTTGTTTCTTGACGTCCTGACTGCCCCACCCCTCCCGTCCTCCCTCCCTCTGGCGCCGCCCCTGGACAAGCTCAGGGCAGGGTGTGGAGACGCGTTGGGGAGAGGGGAAAGGGTGCGCCGGCGCCGCGTCAGGGGCTGCTATACTGGTTCGCCAGAAACGACGCGTCGCGTCGCTGGACGCCGGAGGAAGTGGACATGGCAACCAAGGAACGGCTGGACCGCGAAACAATCGCTATGCGGGTCGCCAAGGAATTTCAGGACGGCATGGTCGTGAACCTGGGCATCGGCATACCGACTCTCTGTTCCAACTACGTGCCGGAGGGCCGCACGGTTATCTACCACTCGGAGAGCGGCATGCTCAACTACGGTCCCCTCGTCCCAGAGGGCGAGGAGGATCTTGACTTCATCAACGCCGGCGGCCAGTTCGTGTCCCTCCTGCCCGGGTCGTCTTTCTTCCACTCCGCCGACTCCTTCGCCATGATCCGCGGCGGCCATATCGACGTGACGGTGTTGGGAGCACTTCAGGTCTCAGAGCGGGGCGACCTGGCGAACTGGCTCATCCCGGAGCGCGGCATCGGCAACGTGGGCGGGGCGATGGACCTGGCCGTGGGGGCCAGGACGGTCATCGCCGCCATGGAGCACAACGACCGCAACGGGGCGCCAAAGATTGTCAGGGACTGCACCTATCCCCTGACGGGCCGGGCCTGCGTCAGCCTCATCGTTACCGACCTTGCAGTGATTGCAGTGACGTCGGCCGGCTTGGTGCTCAAGGAGCTTGCCCCCGCCTGGACATATGAGGAGGTCCAGGCCCAAACAGGCGCTTATCTGACGCCAGCAGGTGATTTGGGGGAGATTACGCTGTAGAGGGAGCGCCCTGCATACCTGTAGAGAGTACAGAGGACATCATCCAACAGTGCGGGAGTGACTGTGGGCAGGATCCGGAGGGAACGATTCTCGGCCTGGTAACCAGGGATGGCAGTTATCGTGAACTCATGACGATATGAGAAGCAAAGGGGTCAGAGTCTATTTGATGGCCCCCCAGGACGCTAGCAGGGAGTTGGTCAGTGCTGTAGGCAAGAAGAGATGGATCAAGTGGACCCAAGTCCAATTCCCGTGGCTTCAACCGATTGGCTAGAACCTAAAGCGGAGGGCTCCCCAGTAATCGGGAGCCCTCCGCTTCTAAGAATGAACCAACTCCGAAGCCCCTACTCAAACGCCTCTGCCGCGAAGAACGCGCCGGGGACGGGTACGCCGGGTATGGCGCCGGTCTTGTTGGCTGGGTCGTGGCCGGGAAGGGGCAGGCCGTTGGGGCCTATCCGGTCGTCCTCGCCGGTCTTGCGGTAGGGGTTGCCGTTGGGACCCGTGCCCACCCGCAGCATGACCAGGTTTCCCTCGCCGCTGCTTTGGAAATTGTACTGCGCCCCCTTGGGCAGCATCATACCCTCGTTCTTGCCCACAACCGTTGTGCTGCCGTCCCCGGCGAAGAACGTGGCCTGGCCGTCCAGGACAACGAAGGCGTGGTCCTCCGTCGTGTGGGCGTGCAGCGCGTTCTCGCCGCCCTCGGCGTAAACCTTCACGTGGAGCCATAAGCCTTCGGTGTCGGCCAGGTGCTTGAAAGTGTTCCCCGCCGATAGCAGGGGCGTCTTCATGCTGAATACTTCTGCCTTGACTGTCTGTTCGGTGACCATCGTTGCCTCCTTGTGTCGTTGCCGACTGTTCGAGGCGATTATAGGGCGGAATCGGCTGTTGTGCACCCCCACCTCGGCCCATTCAGGGCAGGCGCAAGGCACTCAACGCTGCTCCAAGGGGAGCAGGGTAGGGGATGATGCAGGGTAGGTTGACGGCGGAGCGCTGAGAGTATAGCTTTACAAGCGACTCTAGCAACGAAAAGGGGGGCATATGCCGACCAGCCCGACGTATCAGAAATGGATGGAAGCCCAGGGGATCCCCATTCACAGCGGCTATTACATTGAGGACCTGCGCACCGTCGAGGTGGGTCCGTGGTCCGAACGGGAATGCAACGGCGCCTTCATCGAGGTCGCCGGCCTGGAGGGCGTCTCCGAGGTCCGGGTCACCGAGATCCCGCCGGGCAAGACGCTGCCCCCGCTCAGGTCGGTCGCCGAGGAGGCGGTGTACGTTCTCGACGGCGTTGGTCAGACGTCCGTCTGGGTTGGCAAGGAGGAGCGGCGCATCAACTTCGAGTGGGACAAGCGCAGCATGTTCCTGATCCCGCCCAACGTGAAGCACCAGTTCACCAACATGCAGGGCAACCGGCCGGCTCGCCTGGCGCACGTCAACTACCTGCCGGTCGCCATGTCTGTCTGGCCCGACCCTGACTTCATCTTCAACAACCCCTACGTCAATGACATGGTCCAGGCCACAGAGGGCGAGCAGTTCGCCACCGCCAAGGCCGTGGACATCCCCAAGGACGGGTTCCGCAACATCACCGTCCAGTGGTGGGGCAACTTCTTCCCCGACCTGGCCGCGTGGGATAGGTTGGAAGCCCACACGGTGCGAGGCAGCGGAGGCTCTGTGCTGGACATTCGCTTTCCCAACAGCGAGATGACCGGCCATATGTCGGTGTTCCCTTCGGGAAGGTACAAGAAGGGCCACCGCCACGGGCCGGGCGTGGTCATCATCATCCCCGCTGGCGACGGCTACTCCATCATGTGGGAAGAGGGCAGAGAGAAGCTTGTTGTGCCCTGGCATGAAGCCAGCCTCTTCGTGCCGCCCAATCGCTGGTTCCACCAGCACTTCAACGTCGGCGGCTACCCGGCGAGGTATCTGGCGCTGCACACGCTGCCCGTGTTCGGCCGCAGCGAGAAGCTGGAGGACAAGAAGAACGACCAGATCGAATACCCCGACGAGGACCCGTTCGTCAGGGAGAAGTTCGACGAGGAACTGGCCAAGCGGGGCGAGAAGAGCGACATGCCGGAAGAGGCCTACAAGGATTACAACTTCACGTGGGCCACGGCGGCAACTGCTTCATTGGTTTCCTAAGCAGGGGTCTCCCGCAGGCGGCCGTCGTCGTAGGGATAAAAGGGGTGCCTTCGTAGAAGGCGCCCCTTTTTCGTTGACGATGCCTGGGGAATCTCTGGACAAGCCCCCGCCGGGGGACAGGGGGGACACCCCCTGTCCCCAAAAACGTCGGAGGGCGGAGCGGGCGGGATAGCGGCGCAGGCCAAGCCAGACACCTCCGCTGAAGGAGGGCGCAGGCCACAACAAGACCCTCCGTCCTGGAAGTGCCCCCTCTCTATTGCAAAATCAGAACGATTGTGCTATGATGTCGCCATGAAGTGGGCCGAGGGCCTGCTTCTCTTCCTTGGAGCCTGCCGCATACATATTGCACTGGGGGCTAACCACAGAGAATCCCCCTGTGGCTGGGGGCCGGTGGGATGTTCCCCCAGGCCCGCAACCCTCCGAGGAAGGCTGGGACCGGAGCGACTGCCGTTGTGAGGCAAGCTCCTTGGAGCCATCCTGCCCCATTACGGCTCCATTACGGTTCGTTACGGCTCCATTACGGCTCGTTACGCCCTATTACGCCTTTGTACTGGCTCCGTGCCTGCAAACCCCGAAATCTGGCTGATACGCGTAACGGACAATCACACAGGCGCCGCAACTGCAACGCCCGGCGCCTACGGCGCACAGGTGGGAGAGTCCCCCACGAGGGCTGGGACGTGACGGGTCCTCGACTCCAGGCTCGACTCCAGGAAAGGGACTGGTCGGTGACGGATGCGGCGGTGTTAACGGACCCCCGCCGCCATCTTCCCTATCCGGCCCTGCCGCGCTCCACGGACTTGTGCGGACTATCCCTAGTCGACCATCGCCAGGCCCCGCTCGTAGAGAAGCATCTCCCTGGTCTGCGCCAGGCGTTCCGATAGCAGCTTGGCCAGCGGGGCCATGATCTTGTACCCGATTTCCGGGCGCTCCACCAGGAAGGCATTCAGCTTGTCGCCGTCCACCAGAACGAGGCGCGACGCGCGGACCGCCACGGCGGACAGCGTACTGATATGAGGCTCAACCAGCGCTGACCAGCCGAACACGGCCTGCGGGCCTATCATAGCTACAGTCGCTGGTTTGGTGAACCCGCCGGTGGGCTTGTGGAGAGCCATCTGCAACGCCACGACGCCTCGCTCAACCACGTGCACGTACCGGGCGGGCTCGCCCTCCCGGAAGAGTATCGAGTCCCTGCTCACCTCCTGCCCGACGCAGAAGGACACGATGTGGTCGAGCTGGTCCTCCATGAGCCCTCGGAAGAGCGAGCATCCCCTGAGTGTGTCTTTGATCGGAGCAGCGGTAGTCCCCATCTCTCAACTTCCTCCAGACTGGGGTTGCCTCGTAGCATGTCCCTGGCTGCGCAAAGTGTCAACGTTGTGCGTCATTTCACAAGCAGATGGAGACGATAAACGTAGGCGACGAACCCCTGCCGGAGCGATGCTTGCTAGCTCGCGTCGCCCGGCGCTTCCTGCCGGTACTCTTCCAGCGCGAGTTGCAGCTTGGGCCAAGCGCTGAGGCCGGAGTCCCGCTCGAGCAACTCGGCGGCCTGCTTGCGCGCAGCGGCCATAATGTCGGTGTCCGAAAGGCGGGCCACCCTCAATTGGGGCAGGCCGCTCTGCCGGGTTCCGAAGTGGTCGCCTGGCCCTCTGATACGCAGGTCCTCCTCGGCCAGTGAGAAGCCGTCGTTGGCCCGCTCAACGATGTCCAGCCGCTCCCTTGCTTCCGGCGAAGCGTTCTCAGCCATGAGGGTACAGTAGCCTTGATCCTTGCCTCTGCCCACGCGGCCGCGAAGCTGGTGTAGCTGCGAAAGCCCAAACCGGTTGGCCCCCTCGATGAGGATGGCGGTGGCGTTGGGCACGTCGATGCCAACCTCGATGACAGGCGTGCAAACTAGGATATCGGTGTCGCCCCGGCGGAAGCTGTCCATGACCTTGCCCTTCTCCGCCAAGGACATGCGGCCATGAAGGAGGCCCAGACGGAGGTCCTGATAGACCCCCGCCGAAAGGCGTTCGTATTCCTCCGTGGCCGCACGGGCCAACACAACCTCCGACTCCTCAATCAGCGGGCATACGATAAAAGCCTGATGCCCCTCCCTCACCTGCTTGTGCAGGAACCGGTAGGCCCTGTCGCGGTCCGATGCCTCCAGGCAGCGGGTCTTGACCGGCAGGCGGCCGCGAGGCATTTCGTCCAGGGTGCTCAGGTCGAGGTCTCCGTAGAGTGTAAGGGCCAGCGACCGCGGGATGGGCGTTGCCGACATGACAAGCATATGAGGGTTGCCGCCCTTCTCCCGCAGGGCCGACCGCTGGCGCACGCCGAACCGGTGCTGCTCGTCGATGACCACGAAGGCTAGGCGAGGGAAATCCACGTCCTGTTGGATGAGGGCGTGGGTGCCTATGGCTATGTCCATGCCGCCCTCTGACAATAGTCGGTGCATCTCCGTCTTGGCCTTGCGAGTTTGCCCGCCCAGCAGCAGCCCCACAACGACTGGCCGGGGATAGCCTTCCAGATGGACAACCAACCGGGTCGGCGTGGGCTTGTCCACGGCCGCTCCTTCGAGCAGCCGCTCCACGGTGAGGAAATGCTGCTCGGCGAGGACCTCCGTGGGCGCAAGGAAAGCCCCCTGGAAGCCGCAGGCCGCCGCCGCCAGCAGCCCAGCCAGCGCCAGCACCGTCTTCCCGCTGCCGACTTCACCCTGAAGCAGGCGCGTCATTGTCTTGGCCTCGGCTATGTCTCGCATCAGGTCGCCCAGGACCCGCTCCTGCGCCGAGGTCAACGAGAAGGGCAGGGTCTTGAGGAAGCTCTCCACGATGCGGGGCGCCGGTTTGATGGGCCGGGACGGCGCCGCCTCCCGGTGCAGCTTGCGATAGGACAACACCGCGAGTTGCATCATGAAAAGCTCGTCGAATGCCAGGCGGCGGCGGGCCTCGTCCCGCTCCTCCGGGGAGTCCGGGTAGTGGAACTGTTGAATGGCCCGGGGCAAGGCCATCAGCCGGTTCCGCTTGATGATGTCTGGAGGAGCGGAGTCTACCGCGTCCTTGGCGAATCCGTCCACGGCCTGCTTTACCAGCCGTCGTAGGGGACGCTGGGTCAAGCCCTCCGTCAGGGGATAGACCGGCACGAGGCGGCCCGTGTGCGTGAAATTGCCATCTCCGGTGAGGAGTTCGTGCTCGGGATTCTCCATGACCAGCGCCCCGCGGAAGATGTTCACCCTGCCGCTGAGCGCGATGCGGCTCTGGACCCGCAGGCTGCGGGCCATGTAGGGCTGGTTGAACCACACCACCCGGAAATTGCCGGTGTCGTCGCCGACGACCGCCTCGCTGCCGCGTCTGCCACCGAGCAGCGTCGGCCGGGCCTCCCAGACAACGCCGGACACTGTTTGTTCCTCGCCAGGGCTCAGATCCCTCACTTGGGTGATGCGGGAATAATCGATGTGCCGGTTTGGGAAGAAGTAAAGCAGGTCTCTGACCGTGTGAACGCCGAGCTTGGTCAATGGAGAGGCCATGCGGCTGGAAACGCCGCCAAGCGCCGCGACCTGGCTGGCGAGGGTGGGGCGCGGCTTTGGCTTGGCCGGCCGCGCCGGGGGCGCAGGACGCTTTCGAGGTGCGGGCGGCCTATGGGTGGGCTGTGCGCCAGACCCCGTGGAGCGTTCGATGGCTGTGGACAACCGGCCCATCCAGAGAGCCCTTTGGCGGCTGTCCAGGGAGGCGTAGGACTCTTCGAGGAGCCCGGCTTCCCTGAGACCCCGGAGAGCCTGGCCGTCGCTGGAGCCGGGGCCGGCCTCGGCGGCGGCCCACTTGGCCAGGAAACGGTCCAGCCCCCCAACGACTGCCGAGTCGTTGTAGCCGTGGGCGCGCTCGAGGTTGAGGATCTTGTGGAGGGCGTCCAACCGGGACGCGGCCAGAGATTTGGGCATTGTGCTGTCCTCTAGCGTTATTGTACGGCGCTGGCAGCGCAGCGGGACGGCCGTAGTCGTTGGGGCTGAGGCGACCGTGGGAGAGGCAGGGGAACAACAGACCCGCGGCTCGCGATAGTGAACCCAGCGGCCTGCTTCGATGGGATGGCGATGCTCGCGGCAATGCCCTTGGCTCTCTCCTCCACCTCAGCGGGCAAGCACGGCGGCGCCCACTGCGCCAGGGCCTGCGTAGGCGCCCACCACCGGCCCTATGCGGCCGGTCAAAACTTGAAGCTCTCCTCCAATGGCGTCCCGTATCGCGCCGGCCAGCGCTTCGGCATCGTCCGGCGCCGTGCTGTGCATGACGGCTGCTTCCTGGAGTCCGCCCACGTCCCGCGCGGCCTGGACCACTCTTGCCATGGCCTTGGCGCGGGTCCTTGCCTTGTCCAACGGGTGAATCTCTCCGTCCCGGCAGATGAGCACGGGGCGCACGCGCAGCAGCGATCCCACAAATGCCTGCGCCTTGCCAATCCGCCCCCCCTTTTCCAGGTAGTGCAGAGTCTCCAGGTAGAAGAAGACGTGGATGCGCTCTGCGGCGCTGCGAGCGGCGGCGGCCACCTCTTCCACTGAGCCTCCCGCCTGAGCGGCCCGCGCCGCAGCTAGGGCGCATAGTCCCAGGCCCATGGAGGCCGTTCCGGTGTCAATGACCTCGACCGGGCGGCTGTCGTAGGTCTGGGCGGCGTTGATGGCGGAGTTGTATGTCCCGCTCAGCTTGGCTGCGATGTGAACGGATACGATGCCGTCACTGCCGGGCCCCAGGTCTTCATAGATCTGCAGGAAGTCCCCCACGGAAGGCTGCGAGGTCTTGGGCAACACCGGGGAAGAGGTCAGCCGCTCGTAGAACTCGTCGGCGCTCATGTCCACGCCATCGCGATAGGCTTCGTCCCCGAAGTGTACGTTGAGGGGAACCACGGTGATGCCATTCTCGCTGGCAAGGCTGGGTGAGAGATCGCTCGTGCTGTCGGTGACCACGCTGACGGGCATCGGCTACTCCACAGAGAAGATATAGGGATAGAAGGGCTGGCCTCCGTAAATGACCTCCACTTCGAGGTCAAAGGCGCGCTGTATGGCTTCCACGGCGGCTTCCGCATCAGCATCGGCAACGCCGGTGCCCCGGTACAGGGTGACCAGCTCCGCTTCATCCAGGTTGGCCTTGCGAAGCACGTCCAGTAGGACGCCGAGCGGTTCGTCGCCGCCGGCCACTAGATCGTCGTCCAGCAGGCCGATGGGCTGGCCCTCGCTGATATCCATGCCATGGATGGTTGTGGCCCGAGCTGCGTAGGTGACCTCTCCCGTGGTGACCGAGGACAGGGCCTGTGTCATGGCGGCGACGTTCCCATCAAGGTCCCGCTCGGGGTTGAGGGCCAACAGCGATGCGAGCCCCTGGGGAATGGAGTGGGATGGAGCGACGCAGACGTTCTTGGATGCAAGCTCCGCGGCGTGATTGGCCGCGAACACGACGTTCTTGTTGTTGGGCAGCACGACGACGTTGTCCGAGGGTGCCCGCTCAATTGCATCGAGGATGTCCTGAACGCTGGGGTTCATCGTCTGTCCGCCCTCCACGACGATGGATGCCCCCTCCGCCCGCAGAAGAGCGCCGAAGCCATCGCCAACTGCCACGGCAACCACCGCTATCGGAAGGGCGGCGGGCGCAGCGGCAGCGCCATGGCCGCGTCCCGCCAGCACCTCCTGGTGCTGCTGGTCCATGTTCTGGATATTCACCTCGCCGACAATGCCGAGAGAGACGCCAAGGCTCAGCGCCGGCCCCGGGTCCTCGGTGTGGACGTGGACCTTCAGCATGTCCGGCTGTCCCACCACCACCACAGAGCTTGCCACTGCCGCCATCCCGGCGCGGGCAGCTTCAATGTCGATTCCTTCCCCCTGGATGAGGAATTGGGTGCAGTAGCCGTACAGCTCATCCTCGGTGGCTTCTAGGAACTCGGCGCTCATCGGCTTCGCCGCCGCCTCGCTCACGAGCACGGTCTCGAGTGTCTCGCCTTGGAGATGGCGTAACCCAGCCTCCAGCATCAGGGCCAGCCCCTGGCCGCCGGCGTCTACAACCCCTGCCTCTCTAAGCACCGGCAGCAGGCTGGGCGTACGTAGGACGGAGGCCGCCGCCTCGTCGCTGGCGGCCCGCCAGACCGAGAGCGCGTCGGCACCGCCTGCGTCTGCGGCCTTCTGGGCAGCCTCCGCGGCCTCGCGGATTACGGTGAGCATGGTGCCTTCGGTGGGGTTGCCAACGGCCTTATAGGCCGCCCCCGTTGCTTCATGGAATGCCCTTGCAACGTCGGCACCGCCGGCTGCATCAAGCTCGCCAAGCCCCCTCGCAAGGCCGGCGAAGAACTGGGAAAGGATGACGCCGCTGTTCCCGCGTGCGCCCAACAGGGCGCTGCGGGCCATGGCGGCGGCGATGCCGCTCACGGTGGTGCCATCCCGGGGCTCCACGTCCTGCCAGACGCTTCGCACCGTGAGCCGCATATTGGCGCCGGTGTCGCCGTCTGGGACGGGGAAAACGTTCAAGGCATTGAGGATCTCATAGTTCTGCTCAAGGGCCACATGAAAGGAGTGGGCCATGCCCCGGAGGTCTGTGCCCGTCAGATAGGCGCACGCTTCCCCCGCTTCGTTGTTGCTTGCGCGGTGCGTCGTCATTTGCTACCCTTGGTGCTTGCGGCGATTGTATTCAGGCTCGCCCCCGCCGGTCAAGGGCGGCCCCTCCTAGGGAATCACTTATGAAGTGTGAGATTTGCCACAAGCGGCCCTACTCGGGCTCCACCGTCAGCCACTCCAACCGCCACACCAAGCGTTGGTTCAAGCCGAACGTGCGCAGGGCCACTCTGGTGGTGAATGGGGTCGCCGCCCAGTTCAAGCTGTGCACCCGCTGCCTGCGAACTTACCACAAGGCAGCTCGCTAGCACTGTCCGGTAAACCTGCCAAGCCTCTCTGGCGCGCCTAGCGCGCTCCCGCTCCTACGCTCTGGCGTAGCCGCTCCATTGCTTCAGCGACAGTCTGTCGCGGGTTAAAGACTGCGGAGCCGGCCACCAGCACCGTCGCTCCCGCCTCCACAACGCTTGCCGCAGTGTCCGCGTTCACGCCGCCGTCAACCTCCAGTTCCGTTGCGTAGCCGCCGTCGTCCAGCATGCGCCGGGCTCGCGCCAGCTTGCCGAGGGTTCCGGGAATGAACTTCTGGGCCGGGAAGCCGGGGTTGACCGACATGACGAGGAGTAGGTCCAAGTCGGGGAGCACTTCTTCGACCGCGGAGAGCGGGGTAGCCGGATTCACGGCCACCCCGGCGCGGACGCCCAGTTCCTTGATCTCCCAGACAACGCGGTGCAGGTGAGGACAGGCTTCCGCGTGAACGGTCAGCAAGTCGGCTCCGGCGCTGGCGAAAGCCGGGATCAAACGCTCTGGCTCCACTACCATCAGGTGAACGTCCAGGGGCAACGGAGTCCACGACCGCGCCCACTCTACGACGACGGGCCCAATGGTCAGGTTGGGCACAAAACGGCCGTCCATCACGTCCACGTGAATGTAGTCACCGCCCGCCCGCCCGGCCTCAGCGATCTGCTCCCCCAGGCGGGCCATATCGGCGGAGAGGATTGAGGGAGCCAACTTGACGGGCGCCGGGTTGGCTGAATACCGGTCTGTCACTGCCCCTCCTCCAGTGAACGCCGGGCTTCAGTCAGGGCGACGGCAACCTGCTGCGGCGCCGTCCCTCCAGGAACGTTCCGCGCCTTCATCGAGCTCTGCGGGGTGATGTCGTAGACGCCCTCATCGAAGGTTTCGGAGAAGGCCCGGTACTCGTCGAGAGAGAGGTTCCGCAGGCTTTTCCCGCTCTCAGCGACGCGTCTGGATAGCTTGGCGACGATTCCGTGAGCTTCCCTGAAGGGCAGCCCCCTGCCCACTAGGTAGTCGGCGAGGTCCGTTGCCAGCAGCAGCGACTCTTCGGCCACTGCTGCTCCCATGCGTTCGGCGTTGACCCGCATGGTGGAAACCATCCCGTGGAAGGCATCTAGGGTGGCCAGAAGGGTGTCGGCTGTGTCGAACAGCGGTTCCTTGTCTTCCTGGAGGTCCCGGTTATAGGTGAGAGGCAGGCCTTTGAGGATGGTCAGGATGGACACCAGGTTGCCATAGACCCGGCCCGTCTTTCCTCGCGCCAGCTCGGCGAGGTCCGGGTTGCGCTTCTGCGGCATGATGCTGCTGCCCGTGGTATAGGCATCGCTCAAGGTGACGTAGCCGAACTCCTGGGACGACCACAACACCAACTCCTCGGCCAGCCGCGAGAGGTGCGCCATGCACAGCGCCGCCGCCGACAGGAACTCCACGGCGAAGTCCCGGTCCGATACGGCGTCCATGCTGTTGGCGGACACCCGGCTGAAGCCCAACTCTTTGGCAACAGCATCGCGGTCGATGGGGTAGGGGACCCCGGCCAGCGCGCCCGATCCCAGCGGCAAAACGTCGGTGCGGCCGCGACAGTCCTGGAACCGGGCGACATCCCGCTGAAGCATCTCGAAGTAGGCGAGCAGATGATGCGCCAGAAGCACCGGCTGTGCCCGCTGAAGGTGCGTATAGCCCGGCAAGAAGGTCTCGCTGTTTGCCTCGGCGACTCCGACGATGGCCTCCTGTAGTCTTCGCAGACCGGCGATGGTCTGCTCGATGGCCTCCTTGACGTAGAGGCGCAGGTCGGTGGCCACCTGGTCGTTGCGGGAGCGGGCGGTGTGGAGCTTGCCCGCCACCGGCCCGATGAGGTCGTGGAGGCGGGCCTCGATGTTCATGTGGATGTCTTCAAGCTCCGGCTTCCAGGGGAAGCGCTCCTCTGCTATCTCCGCCTGGATGGCCAACAGCCCGCCAATGATCCTGGCTGCCTCCTTGTCGGGGACGATGCCCTGCTTCGCCAGCATGCGGGCGTGGGCCACCGACCCGGCGATGTCCTGCCGGTAGAGACGGCGGTCGTAGTGGATGGATACGGTGTAGGTCTGCTGCGACATTCAGATGCCCGCTAGGTTCCCCGCTTCTGGCAGAGGAACCTCCGCCGCACGGTCAGAATCTTCTCTCTTCTCTGATTGTAGCCCAAGGTCTCCACGTAAACGATGCCCCGGTTGCCCTTGCTGGTTTCCCACTTGTCCAGGATCTCCGTCTCCGCGTAGAGCGTGTCGCCTATGAAGACCGGGCCGTCGTGGCGGATGGACTCGTACTCCAGGTTGGCGACTGCTTGCCCGCTGATGTCCCGCACCGTCATCCCGACAATCAGACTGAGCACCAGCGTTCCCACCACCAGCAACTGCCCGTGCTGGTGGCCTTTCATGTACTCGGCGTCGAGGTGCAACGGGTTCTCGTTGCGGGTAATGGCGCAGAAGAGGTTGTTGTCCGACTCGCTGATGGTCTTGCCGGGCCAGTGCTTGATGAAGTCGCCCACGTGAAAGTCTTCATACGGCGCCCCGTAGGTCGCGCGCTTGTCGATGGTTGCCATTCCTAGCCCTCCCCTCGGTCCGCTATAGCTTTCACCTTCGAGAGTCCTTCCCCGCGAGGCCTGGCCGGCAGCTTGTCCAGGATCCCGCTGGCCAGTTCGGCTCGGGCCGTGGGGTCAAGCGCGTTAGCATGGGCCATGAGGAGCCCCCTGTCACTGTGGGGTTTTGTACACCACACCAGCTATAGAGAGGTTCCCAGCTTGTCAACAGCCTCTCCGGGCGCTACGGCTAGACCGCGTAACGCTTCAGCAGGCTCCTGGCAATGACCAGCTTCTGAATCTCGTTGGTGCCCTCGCCGATGATCATCAGCGGTGCGTCCCGGTAGTAGCGCTCCAGGGGAAACTCCTTGATGTATCCGTAGCCGCCGTGGATGCGCATCGCGTCCATGGCGACCTGCTGGCATATCTCGGAGGCGTAGAGCTTTGCCATTCCCGCTTCCAGGTCGCATCGTTCGCCCCGGTCCTTCTTGGCGGCGGCGTCGTAGGTGAGGAGGCGCGCCGCCTGCACCTTGGTTGCCATGTCGGCGAGCATGATCTGGATGGCTTGATGCTGGGCGATGGGCTTGCCGAAGGTCCTGCGCTGCTGGGCGTATTTCACCGCCGTCTCCAGGGCCGCGGTGGCTACCCCCACTGCTCTGGCCGCAACGTTGATGCGGCCCACCTCTAGGGCGCTCATCACGGCATAGAACCCCTGGCCTTCCTCGCCGCCGAGGAGGTTTTCGGCAGGCGTCCGGAAGTCCCGGAACACCAGCTCTGAGGTATCGAGGCCGCGATAGCCCAGCTTGTCTAGGTGGCGACCAACCTCCAGGCCAGGCCCCTTTTCCACGATGAAGCCACTGATGCCTCGGTGTGGCGGCTGGGCCTCCCGGTCCGTCTTGGCGAGGAGCAGGAAGGTGTTGCCCTGCTCGCCGTTGCTCACGAACATCTTCGCGCCGTTGATGACGTATTCTTCGCCATCGCGCACAGCGGTCATCTCGATGGCCTGAACGTCCGAGCCGGCGTTGGCCTCAGTGAGGCACAAACCGCCCCGCTTCTCCCCGCTCGCCATCAGGGGCAGCCAGGTGCGCTTCTGCTCCTCTGTTCCCTTCGTGGCGACGGCGTAGGCCATGATGAGATGGCTGTTGAGGATGCCGGAGACGCTCATCCAGCCCTTGCAAATCTCCTCAATGATCATGGCATAGGTCGTGAAGTCGAGGCCTAGCCCTCCGTGCTCCTCCGGCACGATGCAGCCGAAGAGGCCCATGTCCTTCATAAGGGCCACGAGCTCATGAGGGTAGATATCGTCGTTGTCGTAGCGGTCGGCGATGGGGGCTACGTCTCGTTGGACGAACTCCCGCACCGTCCGTAGGACCTGACTGCGCAGCTCCGGGTTGGCCTCGACTGCCACGGCTCCTCCTAGATCGCGTACCGCTTGAGGAGGTTGCGAGCGATGACCAGCTTCTGAATCTCGTTGGTGCCCTCGCCGATGATCATCAGCGGAGCGTCCCGGTAGTAGCGCTCCAGGGGATATTCCTTGATGTAGCCGTAGCCCCCGTGGATGCGCATTGCGTCCAGCGTGACTTGCCCGCAGGCCTCGGAGGCGAACAGCTTGGCCATGCCCGCCTCGAGGTCGCACCGCTCTCCGCGGTCCTTCTTGGCCGCGGCGTCGTGGACGAGGAGCCGGGAGGCCTGCACCTTGGTCGCCATGTCGGCCAGCATGAGCTGAATGGCCTGGTGTTGGGCAATGGGCTTGCCAAAGGTCTTGCGTTGCTGAGCGTACTTCACAGCGGCCTCGAAAGCGGCGGCCGCCACGCCCACGGCTCGGGCCGCCACGTTGATGCGCCCGCTCTCCAGTCCGTCCATCACCTGGACGAAGCCCTTGCCCTCCTCCCCGCCGATAACGCTCTCGGCGGGCGCCCGGAAGTCCTGAAACGTGATCTCGCAGGTGTCCAGGCCGCGGTAGCCCAACTTGTCGAGGTGGCGGCCCACCTTGAAGCCGGGACCCTTTTCAGCGAGGAAGGCAGTGATCCCCCGGTGGCGTGGCTCGGCGTTGCGGTCGGTCTTGGCAAGGATCAGGAACGTGTTGCCGTGCTCGGCGTTGGTGATGAACATCTTCGAGCCGTTCAGCACATACTCCTCGCCGTCCCTGACCGCCGTGGTCTCCATGGCCTGAACGTCGGAGCCAGCGTCGGGCTCGGTCAGGGCCAGTCCGCCCCGCCGCTCGCCGGTGGCCATTCGAGGGAGCCAGCGCCGCTTCTGCTCGGGGGTGCCGTACTTGGCAACGACCTCGGCCATGATGTGGTGCGTCCCGATGGGGCCGCTGATGCTCATCCACCCCTTGGACAGCTCCTCGAAGATAATGGCGAAGGTGGTGAAGTCCAGGCCCAGGCCACCGTACTCCTCGGGGATCGTGATGCCGAACAGTCCCATCTCCTTCATCTGCTCGACGAGTTCGGCGGGATAGATGTCGTCGTTTTCGCATCGCATGGCTGTCGGGACGACATCTCTCTGTACGAACTCCCGCACCGCGCTCACAATCTGCGAGCGGGCTTCTTCCCTGGCCTGCTGGTCGAGCGTCACGAAGGAACCTCCTGATTGGTCGTGCCTCGAATTGTAGCATCTCAGCGCGCGGGGGTTGACCCCGGCCCATCCCCAGCGGGACCGGGCTCCCGGGTCAGCGCGTGAGCCTACTCACCAGCGTTTCCAGCACCGTTTCCAGCGATGGGTCCGGCTCTCGAGACGTCTGATCGGCCAGTGGTGTCTCGCTGACCAACCGGAACACGTCGGCCACGCCCTGGAAGATGCGGGGGGTCAGGCCCACGTCCTCGAACGTGGCGGCAATTTCCTCCATCTCGCCAATCCATCGGCGGGCCCGGTGGGGCATGGACGTAATCTCGCCCATGTAGTGCTGGGCAAGCTCGGCCCGGCCCAGCGAGAATTCGTAGGCTAGCTCCTCGCCAACGCCCAGAGCCTTGGCCGCCACCATCAGCTCGGTCCAGAGCGCCGCGGCGCCCTTGGTGGAGGCGGCGTAGGTCATCTTCAGCGCAGACGCTTGCCCGGCCTCTCTGCCCACCACCCGTACATCGAGGCCGCGTCTGCCAAGCTCCTCAAAGGCCCCGGTGTCTGGACCGGAACAGGAGAACCGAGTGTGCCTCCCGGGGCCAGGAGGCGGACCGATAATGCCGGCGTCGATGAACGTGGCCCCCGCCTCGGCAATGACGCTCTCCATGCGCCGCGCCGCGCCCGGCGAGACGGCGTTGCAGTCCGCGTAGACGGGGGTAGCCCCGGCCGCCTTCATTGCCGCCGCCGCTCTTTCAGCTATGCCGAATGCCTCCGACGGTGGGGCCACGCAGAGGACGAGCGAGGCCGCCCTGACGACGTCTTCGAGCGTGGAGAGTATGCGAAACCCACCCTCCTCCGCCCGCAGCCGAGTGAGGCCGCTGCGGCCCTCCAGACAGGTCACGATGTCAACGCCGTCTTCCCGCAGCACCCTGCCGATGGCCGACCCCATGTCCCCTGGGCTGATGATGCCTACGATGTCCACGTTCTCCCTCCTGTTTGAGTCATTCCGTCGCCCACGCGTTCGTTGTGAGCCCCCTGCCCCTATGCTATACTCACTTCCTGAATTCGTTACAGTCCCCAAGTGGAATCAGCGTGCCAGCCGACATAACAGAAGTGCCCCAGGGCACGGTCACCAGCCCTCAGGGTTTCCTGGCCGGCGCTACGTATGCCGGTATCAGGACCTACAGCGAGGACAAGGTCGACTTCGGCATGCTGATGTCCGAGACGCCCAGCGTCGCTGCGGGCATGTTCACCACCAACCTCATACGGTCCCCCTCGGTGGTGGTGACGGAAGAGCACATCAGCAACGGCGTGGCGCAGGTCATCGTCATTAACAGCGGCATAGCCAACGCTTGTGTTGGGGAGCAGGGCTACAAGGATGCGAAGGAGTGCACCGCGCTGGCGGCTGTGCACTTGGGCGTTCCCCAGGAGGACGTGCTCTTCTGCAGCACGGGTCTGATCGGCGTTGAGTTGCCTGTGGCGTTGCTCAAGGGCGCCATCCCCAGGGTCAACCTGACGAGTGATGGGGGGCGTCCTCTGGCGAGGGCCATTCTCACAACCGACCTCAGGCCCAAGGAGTACGCGGTCTCCTTTCCCCACGACGGACGGACAGTAACCATCGGCGGCATTACCAAGGGGTCGGGCATGATCCACCCCAACATGGCAACCACCCTAACCTTTCTCACCACCGATGCCGCCGTTGAGCCGGCCTTTCTCAAGGAGGCCCTGCGCGAAGCCGTGGACTCGACGCTCAACATGGTGTCCGTCGATGGCGACATGAGCACCAACGACTCGGTCATCATTCTCGCCAACGGCGCCGCCGGCGGCGAGGTCATGAGCTGGGACAGCGACGACGCGGAAGTCTTTCAGAATGCGTTGACCCAGGTGTGCGCCCATCTCGCCCGCGAAATCGCCAGGGATGGGGAGGGCGCCACAAAGGTGATCACAGTCATCGTGGAGGGCGCCCGCTCCCTGAGCGACGCTCGGAGGGCGGCGCGGACGGTGGCGGCTTCCAGCCTCGTGAAGACGGCGGTGACCGGCAACGACCCCAACTGGGGACGGATTCTGGCCAGCCTTGGCGCTTCGGGCGCCGAGGTGGTGGAGGAAAAGATCGCCCTCTATATCAACGACGTGTGCATTATGGAGGACGGACGCCCCATTCCCTTCTTCAAGGACGCCGTCGTGGCCATCATGGCGGAGCAAGATGTCGTCTTCCGGCTTTCCCTGGGCCTGGGAGACGCGTCGGCGCAGGCCTGGGGATGTGATCTGACCAACGAATACGTGACCATCAATTCGGCCTACACAACGTAACCAAGCGAAACACCGCGCCGGCGAAGGCCCTGGAGACCGCGCGCAAACCCCGCTCCTTCTCCGCCGAGTTTCTTTAGGTTCAACCTGCACAGCATCACCAGCAAACCGGTGCCGCACATCGTGCCTAGCGTCGTAGTGAAGATAGGCGGAAGCACCCTGGGGAGCCGCGACACATCTCTCCATGACCTGATTGAATTGACTCGTCAGGGTATATCGCCCGTCGTAGTCCACGGCGGGGGGAGCGTGATCAGCTCCTGGCTGGAGCGGAGGGGGTTCATGCCCCGCTTCGTGCGAGGCCTGCGGGTCACGGACGACGCCGGGTTGGAGGTTGTTACTGCGGTGTTGGGGGGCCTCGTCAACACGAGTCTGGTGGCTCAGGTAATGAAGCTGGGGGGCCGGGCGGCCGGCCTCAATGGCGCCGACGACGGCCTGTTCCAGGCCGAGGTCACTGATCCCGACCTTGGCTGGGTGGGTAGTATCGTGAAGGTCAACACAGCGCCGGTGCTGGTTCTCTTGGAGGCGGGCTTCATCCCTTTCGTGGCCCCAGTGAGCCTCCACTGCTCGGCGGAAGCCGGCCGGTCCCTGCCCGTGCTGAATGTGAACGCCGACACCGCCGCCGGTGAACTGGCCAGGGCCCTGGGGGCGGAACGGCTGATATTCCTCACCGACGTCGAGGGCGTCCTGGACGGATCAAAACGGTTGATTCCTAGGCTCGGCCCAACGCAGGCGCGGCGGCTTATTGGCTCTGGAGTGGCCGCAGGGGGTATGATACCAAAGCTGGATGCCTGCCTTCGCGCTTTGGATGGCGTGGCCAGTACGCAGATCATCGATGGGCGGCGCCCGGGGGCGCTGCTGGAAGCAATGGAAGACCGGAAAATTGGCACAAGGATCGAATAGTGGAACATCATGCGATTTGACTTTCGCGGCAATCTTGGCGGGGGTTCCAATGCCCCTATAGACCTCGAGAACCTGACCATTCCCCCCAATGCCGGCACTTGGCTCAAGCTCGCCGCCGCGGGTGTTCTGGTTGTGCTTCTCCTGATTGCTGTTTCGGTGGGCCGGGGCATCTACATCGACTGGCAGTGGTTCCGCAGCGTGGACCTGTCGTCCGTGTACGTCACGATCATTACCACCCGGCTGTGGCTCTTCCTTGCGGGCGCCGTCGTCTACGCACTGATAGCGACGCCAAGCGTGGTGCTGGCCTTCCGATTCTCGCAGGGGGAGTTACACCCCAGCCTCCCTCCGGCCGTGGCGCAGTGGATGCGCAGATCCCTGATCTGGGTCGCGGTCTTCGCAGTTCTGGTCCTCAGCGCCATTTTCGGCGCCGTGATCAGCGGGCAATGGGAGACCTTCCTCCGCTTCTTCAACTCCCAGGCCTTCGGCGTGACAGACCCGCTGTACAACCGGGACATTGGTTTCTATGTGTTCACCCTGCCCATGGTCACCACCATTCAGGGATGGCTCCTTGGCAGCCTGGTGATCACACTGATGGGAACGGGGGGTCTCTACTTCTTGCTCTTCAGCCTGCGGGGCCTGTCGTTCCCAATGACCTTCCCGGTCAAGGCGCACCTCTCCACCATCGCCGCCGTGCTTTTCGTCGTCATTGCCTGGAGCTACTGGGTGGACCTCTACGAGTTGCTGTACTCGCCGGGAGGAGCAGCGTTTGGCGCGGGCTACACGGACGTGCACGCCCGCGTGCCGGCCCTGCGAGTGCTCATGGCCGTCACGGCGGCGGGAGCCGTGCTGCTCGTCGGCAACATCTTCATCCCTGGATTCCGCCTAGCCCTTGCGGCGGTCGCCCTGTGGATAGGCGCCGTGATCCTGGTCGGGACAATCTACCCCGCTGCGATACAGCGGTTCCAGGTGGAGCCCAACGAGCTGACCCTGGAGCGGCAATACATCGAGCGCACCATTGAAGCCACTCGCCACGCCTACGGGCTCACGGACATCCAGGTCCAGCCGTTCCCAGCGACAGAGGAAATCACAGCTGAGACCATCGACAACCACCCCGGCATCATCAATAACATTCGCGTTTGGGGCACCGGCCCCCTCCGCTCGCTCTACAACCAGCGGCAGTTCATTCGCCCGTACTACGACTTCCTTGACGTCGACGTGGACAGGTACGTGGTGGACGGAGAATATAGGCAGGTGCTGTTGGGCGCGCGCGAGTTGTCGCCGGATAAACTACCTGATGAGGCCCAGGGATGGGTCAACCAACGCCTCCAGTGGACCCACGGGTACGGCGCCGCCATGAGCCCGGTTAACGAGTTCACTCCCGAGGGTCTGCCCAACTACTTCCTGCAGGACGTTCCGCCCCAGGGCTCGTTTGAGTTGGGCCGGCCGGAGATCTATTACGGAGAGCAGAGCCGGAACTTCGTGGTCGTCAACTCCAAGGAAGAAGAGGTCGACTTCCCCACGGACGAGGGGCCCGTCTACACGCAGTACCAGGGCCAGGGCGGCGTGCCCATAGACTCGTTCATCGACCGGCTAGCTTTCGCATGGCACTTCAGGGACCTGAACCTGCTCATCAGCAGCCAGGTAACCAACGAGAGCCGGATTCAGTTCCGCCGGGAGATTCAAGAGCGCATCCTGACCCTGGCGCCCTTCCTGTCACTTGACCGCGACCCTTACCTGGTTATCGCCGATAGCCAATTGTTCTGGATTCAGGACGCCTACACCACCTCGGACCAGTACCCCTACTCCCAACCCTTCGAGGGAGGCGACTTCAACTACATCCGGAACAGCGTGAAGGTGGTCGTCAGCGCCTACGACGGAACGGTTGACTTCTACGTCGTGGACCAGTTTGATCCAATCGTGGCCACCTATCAGAGCATCTTCCCGGAGCTCTTCGCGCCGCTGGGGGAGATGCCCGCGTCGCTCCAGGAGCATGTCCGGTATCCGCTGGACCTGTTTACCATTCAGTCGCAAACGTACTTGACGTTTCACATGACCGATTCCGGGGTCTTCTATAACCGGGAAGACCAATGGAGCATCCCTCAAGAAGTTGTGGAAGGGTCAAGGCAACCTGTGGAGCCCTACTACGTCATCTCGCAATTGCTGGACTCGGAGATCGACGAGTTCTTGCTCATCCAGCCGTTCACTCCCGTCAACCGGCCCAACATGGTGGCTTGGCTGGCCGCCCGCAACGACGTGCCCAATTACGGTGAGCTCATCCTGTACAACTTCCCGCGGGAGCGCCAGATTGATGGCCCGGCTCAAGTGGAAGCCCGCATTGACAACGACGCGGCCATCTCGGAGCAGTTCACGCTGTGGGGCCAGGTGGGTTCCACGGTCATCAGGGGGAACCTCCTCGTCATCCCCATTGAAGAGTCCATCCTGTACGTTGAGCCCATCTACCTCCAGGCTGAGAACCTGGCTTTCCCGGAGCTGCGGCGCATCATCGTGGCCGACGCCACTCGCGTGACGATGCAACCCACCCTCGAAGAGGCCCTCAGAGACCTGTTTGGCGGTGTAACGCCGCCGCCGGTTGATCCTCCGGATGGGGGTGAGCCTCCGGGCATTCCCACTGAGTTGTCGGAAGAATTGCAGAAGCTGGCCGAGTCCGTCGCCGGCATGAGGGGGACGCTCTCCGACATTGAGGAAGCGTTGGCCAGGCTTCAACAGTTGGCTCAAGAGACAGCTCCATGAGCCAGACGCGGGACATGGAGGCCCAATACTACCTACAAGTCGTGCGGAGGCAGCCTATCGTCATTGTGCGGGGCGAAGGCACGCGGGTTTGGGACGAGGATGGCAGGGAGTATCTGGACTTCACCGCAGGCTGGGCCGTGAACAACCTGGGCCATTGCCATCCGGTGGTTGTCCAGGCCGTGGCAGAGCAGGCGGGGACTCTGATGCAGACGTCCAACCAGTTCTTTACCGGGCCCCAGGTCAAATTGGCTCAGCTTCTTGTCGAGAACAGTTGTATGGACCGGGTTTTCGTGTGCAACAGCGGCGCGGAAGCAGTGGAAGGCGCCATCAAGACCGCCCGCAAGTACGGCAGACTCAATAGGAACGGCGCCTACGAAATCATCACGGCCTTGGACTCGTTCCACGGCAGGACCTTTGCTGGAGTCGCAGCTACGGGCCAGCCCCACTATCAAGAGGCCTGGCAGCCGCTGCTGCCCGGCTTCGTCCATGTGCCCTACAACGACGTTGAGGCCATTCGCAAGGCCACCACCGATAAGACTTGCGCAGTGATGCTGGAGCCCGTTCAGGGCGAGGGCGGAGTCAACGTTCCCGACGACGACTATCTGAAGGACGTGCGCGCCTGGTGCGATGCCAATAACCTGCTTCTGGTATTCGACGAAGTCCAGGTGGGGATGGGTCGCCTCGGCGCACTCTGGGGCTACGAGGCTTTTGGCGTGGAGCCGGATGTCATGACCCTGGCCAAGGGCTTGGGCGGAGGAGTGCCCATCGGCGCCTTCCTGATGAAGGAGCATGCCGCCGTCCTCTCGCCCGGTGACCACGGCTCGACCTTTGGTGGCAACGCCCTCACGTGCGCCGCGGCTGCCGCTGTAGTGGAATACATTGTCGATAATGACGTGCCCAGCCAGGCATCCGTGGCGGGAGACCTTCTCAGGCAGGGGCTCGAGGGCATCAGGGACAGGCTCGAATTCGTCGCCGGCGTGCGGGGCAAGGGACTCCTGCTTGCTCTGGAGTTCGTCGACGACATGGCTCCCGCGGCCGTAGCCGCCTGCAATGAAGAGGGCTTGCTCTCAAACCCGGTCCGCCCCAACATTCTCCGGTTCACGCCGCCCCTGACGATTTCCCCCGAGGAGATCGAAGAAGGTCTGCGCCGTCTGGAGCGTGGGCTTGTGACGGCCCGGAAGCGTCAGACGGGGTAGGTTGCAATCACGGACGCCCCCTGGCTTCCTTGGGGCCTAGCTAGGGAATCTCTGCCCCCGGCCCTCCTACTTGCAGGATAAGAACATCTGTGCTATGATATCGTCAAGATGCTAAAGTATCTCCAAGAAGCGGACCCCCGTCCACTCCTCGTTCGGCGCCGGGCGACGGCTCCGCGACGGATGCGCGACGGGTACGCGACGGGTACGCGACGCCTCCGCGACGGCTCGCGACGGATACGCGACGCCTCTGCGATGGCTCCGTGCCTGCACCCTCCGGGGTCCGGCTGACAAGCGCAACCAACATACAATCAAAGGCTGCGCCTTCCCCGCCGCTATCTTCCCTATCCGGCCATGCCGCGCTCCACGGACTGGTGCAAGCTATCCCTGGCGTTGGATGGGGCGGCGGCTTGGTCCAATAGGGCTGGCCCTGCCCCGGTTTGCCGCGCCGCGCGGCTGGGGCGACGGTGAACACCGGAACAGGGAGTTGACAGGTGGCTAAGAACAAGGTTGTGCTCGCTTACAGCGGCGGACTGGACACCTCGGTGGCCGTCCGCTGGATCGCCGAAAAGTACGATGCCGAAGTCATAACGCTGACCATCGACCTGGGCGGCGGCAGCATCCGGTCCGATGTCGAAGAGCGGGCTAAACGCGCCGGCGCCTCCAAGGTGGTGATCGTCGACGGTAGGGAAACCTTCGTGCGGGACTTCGTTCTTCCCGCCCTGAAGGCCGGCGCCATCTACGAGGGCGTGTACCCCTTGGCCACCGCTCTCGGCCGTCCATTGATTGCACAATACCTCGTTGAGGTGGCCGAGCAAGAGGGCGCGGGCATCGTTGCCCACGGCTGCACCGGCAAGGGCAACGATCAGGTCCGGTTTGACGTCAGCGTGGCGGCTCTGAACCCGTCGCTGAGGGTCATCGCCCCGGCTCGCGAGTGGGGCATGACGAGAGAGCAGGAAGTTGAATACGCCCGTCAGCGCGGGATTCCCCTCGAGATCAAGGATGGACCGTCCTATTCGGTGGACGTGAACCTCTGGGGCCGCAGCGTTGAGGCCGGTAACCTGGAAGACCCCAACGTCCAGCCGCCCGAAGATGCCTACCTGTGGACTCGCTCTGTCCACGCCGCGCCCGATACGCCCACCGATGTTGAGATCACCTTTGAAGCGGGCGCGCCCACGGCCATCGATGGGGAGGTGATGTCTCCGGCGCCGCTCATCGAGCATCTGGGCCGCCTAGCCGGAGAGCACGGCGTGGGCCGCATCGATCACGTGGAGAACCGGCTGGTGGGTATCAAGTCCAGGGAGGTCTATGAGGCGCCGGCGGCCACCGTGCTCCATCAGGCCCGGCAGGCGTTGGAGACATTGACTCTTTCCAAAGAGCAGGTCCGTCTGAAGTCGCACTTGGCAATCGACTACGCCGACCTCGTGTACAACGGACTGTGGTTCACGGCGCACCGCCAGGACCTGAACGCCTATGTCGAGAGCACCCAGCGCCACGTGTCGGGGACGGTGAGGGTGCGGCTGCACCGGGGCTTGTCCACGGTGATTGGGCGGGAGTCGGCCCTGTCCCTGTACCGGCACGATCTGGCTACCTACGAAGATGGCGATACGTTTGACCACGAGGCCTCGGTGGGGTTCATCTCCATCTACGGCCTGCCGGTCAGGACTCAGTCCCGCATTCAGCTCCAGCGGAAGTAGCTCCGCCCTCAGGGGTCACGCGCCCCGGAACCGCCGCAACCTCAGCGAGTTCGATACAACAGTCACCGAACTGATGGCCATGGCTGCCGCCGCTAGGACAGGGTTCAGGAAGCCGCTTTCTCCCAGAACCGGCTCCAGGAAACCTGGTATGCCCCAGGTAACGGCCACCGGGTACAGCGCGCCCGCCGCGATGGGAATGAGCGCCGTGTTGTAGAAGAAGGCCCAGAACAGGTTCTGCTTGATCGTGCGGATGGTCTGGCGGGACAGAGCGATGGCCCCTCCCACCCCGCGCAGGTCCCCCCGCATGAGCGTAATGTCGGCGGCCTCCATGGCGATGTCCGTTCCCGTACCCATGGCGATGCCCACGTTGGCCTGCGCCAGGGCGGGGGCGTCGTTGATGCCGTCGCCCACCATGGCCACCACGCGCCCCTCTTCCTGGAGCTGCTTGACCTGGGCGGCCTTGTCCTGGGGAAGGACCTGAGCCAGCACGCGCTTGATGTCAAGCTGCCTGGCGATGGCGTTGGCTGTAGCCGGCAGGTCGCCTGTGAGCATCACAACTTCCAATCCGAGGCTGTGAAGCCGGGCGACGGCCTCCTGGGACTCCGGTTTCAACGCGTCTGCCACGGCAATGACCCCCTCAATCTGCCCGTTCAGGGCCACGAACATGGGCGTCTTGCCTTCCTCGGCCAGTCGGGCCGCGTCCGAGGCCAGGCCGCTCAGTCCGAGCCTCCGCTCGGACATCAATGCCTCGTTGCCTAGGAGAAGCTGCCGCCCGCCGACCGTCGCCTCTATGCCGAAGCCGGGGATGGCCCTGAATGCTGAGGTGGGCTCTAGAGAGAGCCCGCGGTCCTCCGCCGCCCTGGCGATGGCTTCGCCCAGAGGATGCTCGGAACCTTGTTCGGCGGACGCAGCCAGCGCTAGGACCATGTCTCCCCGCCCGCCTGGCGCTATGACGTCGGTGACTACAGGCATCCCGGTTGTGAGCGTGCCGGTCTTGTCCAGCACCACGGCCGTGACCTTGTGGGCCGTCTCCAGCGCCTCGGCGCTGCGAATGAGGATGCCGTGTTCCGCGCCCTTGCCGGCGGCGACGATTATGGCTGTTGGCGTCGCCAACCCAAGGGCGCACGGGCAGGCGATGATGAGGACTGCCACCATATTCAACAACGCAAACGTCAGGGCGGGCGAGGGCCCGATGATCATCCACAGCGTGAAAGTGGCCAGCGCAACCACGATAACCGCGGGCGTGAAGTAGCTTGCCACCACGTCTGCTAGGCGCTGGATGGGCGCCTTGGAACCTTGGGCTTCTTGCACAAGCCGGATGATCTGAGCGAGGACTGTGTCTTTCCCAACCTTGGTGGCCCGGAGATGGAAGCTGCCCAGCCTGTTCACCGTGGCCCCGAAGACCGGGGCACCCACCTGCTTCTCCGATGGAATGCTCTCGCCGGTCAGCATCGACTCGTCTACGCTGGACGTCCCCTGAACGACCGTCCCGTCGACCGGCAGCCGCTCGCCGGGGCGGACCAAGACCACGTCGCCCACCTGAAGGTCCTCCACTGCCACCTCGATCAGTTCGCCATCGCGGACGAGATGGGCGGTTGGGGGCTGGAGGCGCAGGAGCCTGCGAATCGCCTCGGAGGTCTGGCCCTTGGCCCGGGCCTCAAGGAACCGCCCTAGCAGGATGAGGGTGACAATCATCGCGGCAGTGTCGAAGTAGACCTTGGTCACAAGCCCGGCCGACTCGAAGAAGCCGGCAAACAGAGTGGCGGCGGCGCTGTAGCCGTAGGCCGTGCTTGTGCCCACGGCGATGAGGGTGTTCATGTTGGCGGACAGGTGCCGGCCGGCGGCCCAAGCCGTTGTGTAGAAGTGCCAACCGGCCCAGAACTGCACCGGCGTCGCTAGGGCCCAGAGCACATACCAGTTCTGCCAGAAGGACGGCGCCCAGGGGAACAGGCCCTCCATGCTGCCCACGAATATCAGGGCCGCCATGGTCGCTGAGACGATGACCTTGCGCCGCAGGATTCGGATCTCGCGGGTCCGCGCCAGCCGCTCCTCGTCCTTGGTCCCGGTGTCCTCCCCGGCAATGCCTTCCACCGAATAGCCCGCCGCCGACACGGCATCTCTGAGGTCCTGCAGGGTTACCGACGTGGGAAGGTACTCCACGCGGGCCTGCTCGGTGGCGAGGTTGACGTTGGCCGCGCTAACACCCGGCGCCCCTCGCAGAGCGCCCTCGACGGTGCTCACACAGGCGGCGCAGGTCATACCTCCAATGATCAGGTCCAGCTTGAACATCGTCACCCGATACCCGGTATCGGCCACGGCCTTGGCCATTGCCTCAACCGTGGCCTCGCCCTCGTCGTAGGCTACGCTTGCCTGCTCCGTGGCTAGGTTGACCGTCGCCTCGCCGACTCCGGGCACGCTCTTGAGCGCCTGTTCGACTGTGTGGACGCAGGAGGCGCAGGTCATCCCCTCCACCGGCAGCGTGACGCGTTTCAGTTCTCTGGTGGTCACAGCGGGCCTACTTCTGACTGAGCGAGTAAAGCTCCAACAGTTCGTCCATCACCTGGTCCTCCCGGCCCTCCCTGACGCCCTCGATGACGCAGGAATGGAGGTGGCCGCGCAGCATGATCTGTTCGAGCTTCTCGATGGCCCGCCGCAGAGCGTACGTCTGCTTGAGCATGTCGACGCAATACTTGTCATCCTCAATCATGCGGCGGATTCCCTGAAGGTGCCCCTCGACATAATTCAGGCGCTTCACGCAGTCTTGCTTGGTGTTTCCGAGCATCGCCCCTCCAGCCCCTACCCCCTGGGTAGGGGTATCTCCCATGCTCGCGCTCCGGCGCTGTCCGATCAATAGCGCGGGGCGGTGCCCGGCAAAGAGCGCTCGCTTTGTCCTCAGCCTTGCGGCGTTGCTATACTGTGGGGAGCAGTCTCCTCGCACTCGCCGCCTCACGTGACCATGGCTATCAACCAGACCTCCACCATCGCCACGCCTTCCTCCGGCAGGTCTTCCGCCCGGCGCTACAAGCGCGTCATCATTAAGGCCGGGACCAACGTGCTCACCAATGGCGCCGACCGGCTGGACAAGGCCGTGTTGGCCTCGCTGGCCAGCCAGATGGCCCGGTTGCGCAAAGACGGCCTGGAGGTTCTGCTCGTCACGTCTGGGGCGGTGGCGGCGGGTAGGGAGGTGCTGGCCTCAGGCCTCAATCAGCGCGGCATTCCCCTGAGACAGACCCAGGCCGCCGTCGGCCAGAGCCGGCTGATGCATGCCTACGAAGAACTGTTCTCCCAGCATGGAGTGACCACAGCCCAGGTTCTCCTCACCCGCAGCGACCTCGCCGGCAGACTGGGCTATCTCAACGCTCGGAACACCATCAACGCCCTGCTGGAACTGGGCGTTGTGCCTATCGTGAATGAGAACGATGTCGTTGGGGTCGAGGAGCTGACGGGAGAGACCATCGGGGATAACGACCATCTGTCGTCGCTGGTGGCCAGCCTCGTCGACGCCGACCTCCTGGTGCTGTTGAGCGACATTGACGGCCTGTTCACGGCCGATCCCCACACCTTCCCCGGCGCTGAACTGATTCGCAGGGTTGAGCGCGTCGACGCCAAGGTGGAGGCGCTGGCCGACCGGGGCGGCGAAAGCAGGGGCCGGGGCGGCATGACGACCAAGCTGGAGGCGGCCCGCCTGGCGACCGCCGCTGGCGTCGCCGTATGCATTGCCAACGGCGCCGAGCCGGAGGTGGTGACTCGGCTGGTGGCGGGGGAGGAGATTGGCACCTGGTTCCCCACCTCGGTGAGCAAGCTGGAAAGCCGTAAGCGCTGGATGCTGGGCGCCGCCCTCCGCACCGGGTCCGTCGCCGTTGACGCAGGCGCCGTAGAAGCTGTGCTCCACAAGCGCCGCAGCCTGCTGCCGGCGGGCGTGACGGGAGTGTGGGGTAAGTTTGGCCGAGGCGACATCGTGCCCATTGTCGGCCCTCAGGGCGAACGCCTGGCCTGCGGTATCGTGAACTACGCATCGGAAGATATAGAGCGCATCAGTGGCTTGAGGTCGGATCGGATCGGCGAGGCCCTGGGCATCACCTACGGCGACGAGGTGGTGCACCGGAACAACCTTGTGGTTCTGTAGTCTGGATGCGGAGGAGCATTGTAGTTCGATGACGGCGCAGCAGGGGAATGGACCATGACAACGGTCGCTGATGAGTTGCTGACCAAGGCTCAAACCGCCCGCGAGGCATCTCGCGAGGTGGCCCGTCTTTCCACCACCGTCAAGAACCGGGCGCTGGTGCTTGTCGCCTGCGCCCTGGAGACCCAGCAGGACGCCGTTTTGGAGGCCAATCGCCTGGACTACGCGGCTGCCCAACAGGATGGCATGGCAGAGGCAATGCTGGACCGCCTGCTCCTGACATCCGAGCGTCTCGCAACCCTGGCCGCCGCCGTCCGCAACATTGCCGGGCTACCCGACCCCGTCGGCGAGGCGTTTGATGCGCGCACTCTGCCCAACGGCTTGCGCATCGCAAAGCGGCGGACGCCGTTGGGCGTCATTGGGGCCATCTATGAGAGCCGCCCCGACGTGACGGTCGACATCTCAGCCCTATGCCTCAAATCGGGCAACGCGGCGCTCCTCCGGGGCGGCAAGGAGGCCATCCGCTCCAACACAGCGCTTGCCGGCCTGGTGCGCGCCGCCCTAGCGGACGCCGGTATGACTCCCGAGGCGGTCCAGCTCGTCGAGTCGACGGACCGCGCGCTCGTAGACCAGATGCTGTCCTTGAACCAATACATCGACCTCCTCATCCCTCGCGGGGGCTCGGACCTCATACGCCTGGTGGCAGACCGGGCCGCGATGCCGGTGGTTACCGGTGGCATCGGGGTGTGTCACACTTACATCGATGCGTCCGCTGACATCGCGAGGGCCGTCGCCATTGCGCAGAACGCCAAGGTGCAACGTCCCACGGTGTGCAACGCGCTGGATACCCTGCTGGTCCACGCCGGAGTGGCGCCGGAGGTGTTGCCCCTGGTCGCCCGGGCGTGGGCGGAGGCCGGCGTGGAGATGCGGTGTGACCACCGCGCACTCTCGATCCTAGGGCCCAGTCATGGATTGAACGTGGTCCCCGCCGCCGATGACGACTGGGGCAAGGAGTTCTTGTCCCTAGTGGCTGCGGTCGCCGTCGTGGACTCGGTGGACGACGCCCTGGAACACATCTACCGCTACGGCTCCGGCCATTCGGAGGCCATTATCACCGAGGACTACTCGGCTGCGATGCGATTCCTGGACGAAGTGGATGCCGCGGCCGTGTTCGTCAACGCCTCCACCCGTTTCACCGACGGCGCCCAGTTTGGACTGGGCGCCGAGGTGGCCATCAGCACCAACAAGTTTCACGCCCGCGGCCCCATGGGCCTCCGGGAGCTGACGTCCTACAAATGGACCATCATGGGGGACGGCCAGGTGCGGGAATAGCCCTCGATAGAGCGTTGAGCGCGCAGAGACAGTCGAATCCCACACCGCGCTCTCCCGGTCCTCAGCATTGGAGCGTTTGAGAACCAGCCAGCGCACGGTTGGGAGGACATAGGCAGAGAGCGGTCAAGATGGTTAATGAGCGCCTCACTAGCGCCGGATCCTGCTTTGAACATTGGATTGGAGGAATCGACCGATGGGCGCGTTTTACTTCGAGCGAGAGGTCCGCACGCCGTACTCAGAGGTGTACACCATCCTGGAGGACGAGGCGGCGATAGGGAGAATCGACCTGCACTACGTGCCTGGCATGGTGCATGGCACGTTGACCATTGGCGAGAGTCTGACCCAAGAGGGGATTCAGGACCTCATTGACGCTCTTGACGAGGAGATCGTGGACGCGGTTGGCATCTCCAGGGAGGAGTTCATCATCCACGTCCACCAGGGGCGGGACATTGGCGTTTGGAGCAAGAACGACTTCGCCGAGAATGGCAACGGCGAGCACGCATAGGGCTGTCAGGCCAGCCGGATCTTCCGCATGACCTGTAGGACGATCGTGGGAATGGGTTCCCCCAGCCGGAATACGAGGACCATGAAGCCCGCCGAGGCGATCCCCAAAAGGGCGCCGGCAATGACGTCGGTAGGATAGAACACCCCCGCGTAGACCCTCCCCGCCGAGGAGAGAGCGCCCATCGCGAAGAGGAACCCCCCCACCCTCTTGTTTGCCAGCCACACCCCCGAAGCCGCGGCGAAGGCAAGGGCCGCGGGGTTGGCGGGGAAGGCCGAGTCGGTGGGGCGGTAGAATAGCAGCGTCAGGTCGTGGTCCACGAAGGGCCGGAAGCGGAAGATGTGGGCGTTGATGACCGTGACCCAGGCGTTCACAAGCCCAATGGAGGCTGCGGCAATCCCCACCGCCCGTTGATTCATTTCGCGCGCCTGCCTGGCGATCCCGGTGAACCAGAGCCCCAACAAGATGATGGAAAACAACACCGGGATGAAGTAGTCGCTGATCAACACCTCGACAGCGGCGTCTACCCAGGGCAGGAAGCCTACCCACTGGTTCAACCAGAGCAGTATCGCCTCGTCCGTCTGTGTCATGGCAGTCTGTCCTTGCGGAAGCTGGCCAGTAGAGCGCTGACGTAGCTTGACTGCCTGAGCGCCTCCAGGCCGTCGGCATCGGCCGGTGGAGGCTGGAATCGCTTCCAATTGGCCAACGACGACAGAGCCAGAGTGAACGCCGTGGCCGCTCCTGCTGCAAGCAGAAAGAGGGCGAACATCAGGGTTCCCCCAAGGCCCTCGTCGGTATCCGGCACGTTGCGTTCGCGGCTGAGGAAGAACCAGAGGAACGCCCCAACGGCGAGGGCCGCGCCCAGCAGGCCGCCAAGGTGGCGGCGGGGCAGGAACGACAAGCCATTCAGATGGTTGTGCCAGGCGGCCACCTGGAGGGCGCCGCAGCAGGCAACGAAGGAGAAGGCCAAATACTCGATGGCGAACAAGCTCATGTCCGCGTGGGGGAAGACTAGGCGCTTACCTTTGAGCGGACCGGTAAACTCCAGTGGAGGTACTTGGGGTTGCGGCCGCGGATCACGTCGAAATAGAGGGCCCGGAGCGCGGTCGCGATCGGCCCCCAGCTTCCCTCCCCCACCTTGATGTTGTCGATCTCACCGACAGGAGTCAGGTGGGCCGCGGTGCCTGTTAGGAAGACTTCGTCGGCCAGGTAGAGTTCACTGCGCCGGATGCGGCGCTCCTCGGTCTCTATGGCCAACTCGTTTTTGGCGATCTGGATGATGGTGTCCCTGGTCACGCCGGGAAGCACGTTGTCCGTGATGGGCGGTGTGAACAGCCGTCCGTCCTGGACCATGAAGATGTTCTCGCCCGAACCCTCGGACACGTAGCCATCCTGGTTCAACAGGATTGCTTCATCGAACCCGGCAAGCACAGCCTCGGTCTTTGCCAGGATGCTGTTGACATACAGGCCGCTAATCTTCACCCGCGGTGGAATCATGGTGTCTTCCATGCGGCGCCAGCTTGACGTGCAGCAGCGGGCCATGGACTCCCCACCTAGATAGTTGCCCAGGGGCACGGTTATAATGGCCAACTCTGCGTCAAGCTCGTGGAGCTTGAGGTTGGCCACAACTTCCGAACTCTTGAACACCAGCGGCCGAACGTAGAGGTCGACCTGGTAGCCGCTCCGCTCCACCAACTCCGCCGACAGCTTGCAGAGGTCGTCCACGGAGTAGGGAACCTCCATGCGGAGGATGCGGCAACCGCGAAGCAGCCGCTCATAATGCTCGCGGGGACGGAAGATGTAGATGGTGGAGTCGTCCTCGTTCCAATTGGCCCTGATGCCCTCGAAGACGGCGGTTCCGTAGTGCAGGGCATGCGTGGCGATTCCCACCTTGGCATCCGCCAAGGGTAAGAACTGCCCACGGAAAAAAGACAGGGGTTGAGGCACCATTCGGGAACTCCTTCTGGTCAAGCTGACCGTAGACGGAATTATACCCAGGTCAAAGGGCGCCGGGCAAGTGGAAGGGCCCTGAGCGGTGCATTGTGAAAGTAAGGGCAATGGGATATTCTGGAAACGCGTCTCGGCTTGCACCAAACAATGGCCATCGATCCTCAGATTCCACCCAACTCAACGGCCCTGCCTGAGCCTTGGCTTACCGGCCGCAAGAAGCTGGTCATCGGCATAGCGGTCGTGGCCCTGGCTATGTCCTACTTCGCTTTTCAGGCGTTTCAGGGTGCGGCGGAGTACTTCTACTCCGTGCAGGAGTTGCAGGCCCAGGGCGAATCCCTGGCTGGGGAGACACTGCGAGTCCGGGGGAAGCTGTTGCAAGGCTCGTTCGAGCGGGATCCCGGCGACGGGGGCGCTGAATTCATTCTCGTGGATGAGAACGGGGACCACCTTAACGTGGCCCATGCCGGCGTGGTGCCCAGTCTTTTCTTCAACCCGCACTCGGAGATCATTCTTCAGGGCGCCTACGACCAGGACGGCGTCCTGACGACTCTGGGCGACCCGTTGATCAAGTGTCCCACGAAGTTCCAGGAGTTGGATGCCCAGGGAGAGCAAGCGCCCGACTACCAGGCCTGAGCCGAGCGTCCCGCGAACTACAGCCAACGACCCGGCCTTTGGCCGGGTCGTTGGCTTTTTCAGGTGACCGCTTCCTGTGGCGCGGGACGCTTCGCCTCCAAGCCCCGTCTCCACCGCCCGCCCGCTGCTCCTAGGCCAAGCCTTGACAGCCAATGAAGAGTGAAAGAGAGAGCGCCCCGACTATCACCGGGGCGCTCTCTCTTCGCTCCACGTCTCGATTGGCCGGTGCTATAGGGCGAAGGCCTCCAGCATCTCCTCGACGCTCTTCATTCTGGCCTGCGGATGGATGATGTCCGCTACCTTCTGATGGAGCGGTTGCGAGTATGGCTGCTGGTACAGGATGCCAGCCGGCACACCGTCCGCCCGGGCGATCTCCATCGCGGCGTTCCAGTCCGTTGGGTCGTGGTCTTCAGGCACATCATAGAGAGCGGGCTCAATGCCCTTTTTCGCGCTGCCCTTGAGGGCTTCGAACGTGTCGTTGTAGGTCGTGCATGGCGACTGAACGTTGACGATGGCGAAGCCGGGGTGGTCCATCGCCTTCCCAATGATCTTCGCCAGATCCTTCGGCTTCCCAGAGAAGGCGGCGGCCACGAAGGAGACGCCGATGCTCAGGAAGAACTGAAGGGGATTGAGGGCCACTTCCAGCTTCCCATAGGGCGTCGAGTTGGTCACCATCTCGATCTCAGCGGTAGGGGAGCTCTGGCCCTTGGTCAGCCCATAGACGCCATTGTCCATGATGACGCAGGTGATGTCCAGGTTGCGGGCCGCCTGAGGAGCAATGTGCTCCTGACCGATGCTCAGGAAGTCCCCGTCGCCGGCCACCACAACGACGTTCAGGTCAGGCCGGCCCATCTTGACGCCGAAGGCCAGCGGAAGGGTGCGGCCGTGTATGCCGTGAAGCCCGTAGGGCTGCTCGCCTTCGTACAGGTGAACAAGATTGCCTGAGCAACCGATCCCCGCCACGATGACGTTGTTATAGATTGCTTCGCCGGTGCGCTCGCCGCGCTCCTCAATGGCAAACTCCAAAGCCCGGCGGACGCCGAAGTCGCCGCAGCCCGGGCACCATTTGAAATCGTATTCCGGGTTCTTTGCGCTCATACTCGAACACCCCCCCTTCCTAGGGCCTCAACGCGCTTCGTTATGCGTTCCGCAAGGTCGCTGACCTTGAAGGGAAGGCCCGTGTACTGAGTGATGGATTCCGCTCGTATGCCGTATGTCCGCAGGTAGGCCGAGAACTGGCCCAGGTAGTTCAATTCAGGAACGATGACCAGGTCCTTCTGCAACAGGTCTTCCAGGAGGTTCGGCGGCAGGGGATGGAGGAACATCGTGTAGCGCCAGGCGATGCTCTGCCCATTGGCATTCAGGATCTCCCAAGCCTCGCGGCCTGGGCCCTTCGACCCGCCCCAGGGCATGATGGCGATGGCCGCGTCCATATTCTCCGCCTCGTAGTAGCCGTCTTCCAGCAGCTTCAGCTTGCCAAAGCGCCGTTCCGTCATCTGGACGTGGCGGTCCGGCAGATGGGTCGTGTCGCCGTAGGAGTCGTGCTCCGAACCATTGGCCACGTAGGAGCCAGGAGACCCCGGAATCGGCATGGGAGACAGCTCCCAGCTATCGTAGCGCAGGTAGCCGTTGTCGCCGGTGTAGATCTGCCGCCGCTCCGACGGGTAAAGGTCCAGATTGGGCAAGGGGATGTTCTGAGACCGCTCCGCCATCATGTGCTCGCTGAGCACGATGACGGGTCCCTGGTATCGCTCCGCCCAGTTGAAGGCGTGAATGGCGGCGTAGAAGCACTCCTCCACGGTTCCCGGAGCTATGACGGGCAGCTTGGAGTCCCCGTGGGCGGGGTGGAGGGCGGTCTGGAGGTCGGACTGCTCGGTCTTGGTCGGCAGTCCGGTGGCCGGTCCGCCTCGCTGGACGTCAACGACGACGATTGGAATCTCGGCCATCCACGCCAAGCCTAAGCCCTCGCCCATCAGCGTGAAGCCCGGGCCGGCGGTGGCGGTCATGGCTTTTTGGCCGGCGTACCCAGCCCCGATGATCGCCGTGATCGATTCGATTTCGGACGATGCCTGGTAGGCGAATCTGCCGGGGCCCACCAGGTTCTTCTCCATGAAGATGAAGATGGGCGTCGCCGGGGAGATAGGGTAACCCACGTAGAAGTCGACGCCCGCCTGGACAGCGCCAATAGCGAGAGCCTCATTTCCCTTGATCAGCACCTGACGTCCTTCCGGCCTCTCCGGTGGCATCAGGCTTCCCAACTGGAATCCACTGGCGGCCGCGTGTTCCCGTCCCAGCCCCAGAGCCGTTATGTTGGACGAGACGATCCTGTCGCGCCCCTTGAACCGCTCGGTGATAAAGTCCCGAAAGTACTCCTCCGGCATAGCCACCAGGTGCGCCAGCGCTCCTAGGATGACCATGTTGGCGGACCGGGCCTCCCCGGCCTGCTTGGCCAACGCTTCAATGGGCACGCCCAGCACCCTGGTCTCAGCGGCAATTTCGAAGACGCTGTCGTACATAACCACGCCGTCGCTGCGGACATCGGACTTGTGGTTATCGTAGGCTTCCGGGTTCAGCGCGACGAGCACGTCAATCTCGTCCCCGGAACTCAGGACCTGTGATGTCGCTATGCGGACCTGGGTGTACGTGGGCCCTCCCTTGATCTGGGAGGGGAAGGTGGCAAAGGTCATCACGTGATAGCCGACGGTAGCGGCAGCCCTTGCCAAGAACTCCGCGGCCGTTACGACACCCTGGCCGCCTTCTCCTGCGAATCGGACAACGAAGTCACGGCGTTCCAACTTGATCCTCCGTGAAATCAGGACTGGGAGGGATTCCCACCACCCGGGTTGCTCCGTCTAGGGGTCTCAGAGCTTTATCAGCGTACTACATACCGAAGTATATTCGGGCGCTGGAGGATGTCCCTGCTGAAAGAGATTGTCATAGCGCTACGCCCCTGCGTAGCGTCCGCTAATGTAGCAGCAGGTGGTAGGCTTGTCAAACAGTCGAGGCGGCGGACGCAGGCGTCAACGGGGCTCCGCAGAGCCACTGTTCCCGGTGTGTTCTTGATCTGTTTCCTTGAGAGGTGCATGGCTGTGGAGCTTCTTGACCGGCGCGTGATCCTCCTTGACCTGGACGCTTTCTTCGTTTCGGTGGAAGAGCTGCGCGACCCCTCCCTGAGAGGCAAGCCAGTGGTGGTCGGCGGCAGCCCCGAGGGCAGGGGCGTGGTGGCCGCGGCATCCTATGCCGCCAGGGAGTATGGCGTTCATTCCGCCATGCCCATGCGCGCCGCCGTCAAGCTCTGCCCGCACCTCATCATTCTGCCGTCTTCCAGGGGCGACTACAGCGAGACGTCTCGGATGGTCATGGCCCTGCTGGCGGAGTACTCGCCCTTGGTGGAGCAGGTTTCCATTGACGAGGCATACGTTGAGCTTCCCGCCGGCATCCCCTTCTACAGGGCCGGAGAGATTGGCCGGGACGTTCAGCGCCGGATTCGGGGGGACATCGACCTGCCCAGCTCGGTGGGTGTGGCGACCAGCAAGGTCGTGGCCAAGATTGCTTGCGAGATGTCCAAGCCCCAGGGCTTCCTTGCCGTTCCACCGGGCCAGGAAGCCGAGTTTCTGGCGCCGCTGCCGGTTCGCCGGCTGCCGGGCATTGGCCCCAGGGCGGGCGCCACGCTCCATGAGCACGGCCTGGAGACGCTGGGTCAGCTCACCGCCGCATCCGATGACTTCCTGGCGCGGCTCTTCGGCAAACGCGGGCCAGAGATGCGCCAGCGCGCCGGGGGCGTCGACGGGAGTCCCGTCGTGGTCCAACGAGAGGCCAAGTCTCGCAGTGTGGAGCGGACCTTCAGCCGCGACGTCGCTGCCGCCGAGGCGCTGCTGGAGAGTATTCGCCATATGAGCGAGGACGTTGCGGGCCAGCTCCGGAAGGAGGGAGTCACCGCCCGCGCCATCGGTATCAAGCTCCGGTACTCGGACTTCACGACGCTCACCCGATCCCACACCCGTCCCGAGCCCACGGACGCGGCCGCTGCCATCTATGAGGAAGCGGCCGTGCTGTTTGAACGCGCGTGGGAACCCCTGCGGCCGGTGCGGCTCCTCGGCGTCAAGGCCGACAAGCTGAGCCTGGCCGAGCAGCCCGAAAGGGCGCCCCGGCTGCTCTGACGTCATGCGCCTGTTATCTGAGCAGGCGCATGATGGACGTTGCCTATGCTCAGCGACGCTGCGGGCTGTGGGGCCAGTGCCCACTTGTCGGTCTGACCTACACCGGAGTGACGACCATTGAATCTCGCTTACCCCGGCTGAATCCCGCATGCTCCAACGGACCACGGCTGCCTGGCGCGGCCTATAGGTGCCCCTGCTCCCGGTACCACTTCTCTGCGCCGGGGTGGAGAGGCACGTCCAGGGGCGTGGACTCTGTATCTCTGCCGATCTGGTCGAGCCCGGTGTACGCGCCGTCCTCCCACTTGATCTCATCCACCCGTGCCCCGATGGCGGCGCACATGCTGTAGGCCACGTCGTCGGGGAGGGACTCTCGCGTGTACAGGGGCCATCCGCTGTAGTCGATTGTCTCGTAGTCCCTGTCCAGCCCCTTGAAGACGGACTTGGGCAGCACCACCTTGCGCCAGCCGATGTCTTCCATCTGCTTCATGATGCCGTCTTCCAGCTCCAGGGGCATGTAGCCGTGCTCGACAGCAGTGTCCAGCCAGACCGGTATCCCCTCGTCGAAAACGATGTCCAGCGTTCCGTCGCGGATCTCCGTCATGCGGCGGGGGTCATTGGGCGGGCCGTTGAGTTGGATGCTGCCGCCCCAGGCTTCCACGTCGGCCACGGTGAACCCGTACATCGGCAGCAGTTGGTCCAACAACACCCGGGTCGAGTGCGTTGTGTCCTCCCGGATGGAGATGCGCAGGGGCATGCGCTGTTCCTTGACGTCTGCGAGGGAGGTTATGCCCAATCCCGCCTTCACCCCAACGACAAACCTGTCCCAAGAGGGAAAGGAAGCGATGACGCGCACCGGCAGAGCCGCTCCCTTATAGAGACCTGTGCCGCGGTAGGCCTGCGTCAGCAGAGCGGATGGGTTCACGAACGCGGCGTCGAGGTCGCCGCGGACAATTCCTTTGGACAGAATGGGAGATCCCGGGGCCATGCGAAGGGATGGCTTGAACTCCTCGCCGGACCCGTTGCCGATGTAGATGGCAATGTCCCGGTTCCCGTAGTAGGGGATGGACTGGTCCCCCGCCATACCCAGGGCTATTTCCCAAAGCATCCTCGAACGAACGAACTGAGCTCCACGCGGCAACGGTTCCATGAAGGGCCTCCATTGGTGTGCTGGCGTTGCTGCCCCACAGGATAACACCACCGGCGCCGGGAGGGGATTGCGGGCGCGCCCCGGCTTCCGTCTTTTCCGGCGCAGGCCGGAAGATGGAGGCCAGCCGGCCTCGCTTTCAAACGCCCAACGCGGCCGGAGATGGAGGCCGCGCCTAGCGCCCTCAGGCCAAATTGACATCGCGGTGGCGCGAGCCCTATCGTCGGCTTGGCAAGCGCCAGCGAGTCCGCGAGAACGAGGAGGGCATTATGGCAATCCAAGTCACCGGTTCCCCAGACCCGGAATTGATCAAGCAGTACTACATGAGGGACCCCTATAGAGAGTTTCTGGCGCGGGAGGGCATTCCGGTCGTCGAAGAGTACAGCGTCGACTGCGTCAACATGCCCCTGGAGCCTTGGCCGCGGATGGGTGGGCTTGGCGCCTACGTCCATTTGGCGGGCCGCGGAGAGTTTCTTAGCACCTACGTCTCGGAGATTCCCCCCGGTGGCCAGTTGAACGTGGAGCAGCACCTCTACGACGAGTCCATCTACGTGGTGAAGGGCAGGGGGGCAACATCCATCGAGCTGCCCGGCGGCGCCCGGCACACCTTCGAATGGCAGGAAGGCAGCTCCATCGGCATCCCGCTCAACGCGAAGCATCAGCACTTCAACGGCTCTGGCTCCGAGCCCGCTAGGTTTGCCGCGGTGACCGACCTGCCGGTGATTCTGAACATCTTTCACAATGAGGGCTTCATCTTCGATAACCCCTACCAGTTCCCCGAACGCACCGGCGAGGCCAGCTACTTCACCGGCGAGGGGAAGTTCCGCGAGGTGAAGGCGGGCCAGCACATGTGGGAAACCAACCTCGTCCCAGACCTCATCAACTTCGAGTTGCCCCAGTGGCGCGAACGCGGCGCCGGCGGCAGTATGATCAACTTCATCTTTGCCGAGAGCACCCTCAGCGCCCACATCTCAGAGTTCCCTCCAGGCACGTACAAGAAGGCCCATCGCCATGACGCCGGCGCCCACATCTTCTGCGTCACGGGCAAGGGTTACTCGCTGCTCTGGCTGGAAGGACAGGACCCTACCGATACCGTTCGGGTCGACTGGTGGCCCGGCGTCCTCTTCGCGCCGCCCGACGGGCCGACGTACCACCAACATTTCAACATCGCCGAAGGACAGTCGCGCTACTACGTTCTCGGGTTCGGCAGCCGCCGCTACCCCGTGTTCGACAAGCGGAAGGCTGTGGTGCAGGCGGCGGACATGGATATCAAGAAGGGCGGAATCCAGGTGGAGTACCACGACGAGGACCACCGCATTCTGGAGCTCTACGAGCGGGAGTGTGAGAAGAACGGGGTGGTTTCAACGATGCGGGACTTTCTGGGAGGCATGGGCATTCATCGGCCGCCCAGACAACCCTAGAGCCACTCCCAACGCGATGAGGACCGAGCCGTTGGTGAGCCGCGGCGGCGCGCTAGCCCTCGTAGACGGAAGTGTCGGGATAGTTGGAGAACCATCCGAACCAGTAGGCGTTGCGGGCCTGTAGCCGGGGCAACCGCTGAGTTGGCTCGTCTTCCTGCACCAGGGCCTCTTCTCCGGCGGCCCACCTGTTCCCGCTCTCGTCCACCACGGCGCCGTTCTCTCCTAACGAGAAGGTCCGCGCCCCGCGCTCGTAGGCGCGAGCGGCCCGGGCTTCCGAGTCCGTGACGATGGCGAAGTCCGTTCCGCCGAGGGTGTCGTTGACCACAGGGGCCTCCGCCAGGCGGTCCAGGGCGTATGCCCTTGCTTCTCCGCCGAACCGAAGGCCCAAGACTTGCGCCTTGGTGATGAGTTGGTCACTCTCCAGCGGCACGGGGAACATGGTCCCCGGCGACGTTCGATAGAGGTGATAGATGGATCCCGAGTTCGATTCCGGGAGGTATCTTTCCGGGCTGTAGACACCCGTTTCTATTGCTAGGACTGTTGTGTCCGGATGCTCGGCGAGCCACTCTTGCCAGGTGGTGACGACCACGGGGAACGTCTCAAGCTCGATGCCGCTGTGGGCCAGCTCGCCAACCACCGGTTCGCCTATGAACTGGCGCCATAGCGTATTGGTGGCCCGGTCGTACATCAGCTTGTTGCTTCGGTAGAGGAAGCCGGATGTGCCGAACTCGGTGACCTCTCCGTTGACTATGCGGGAATACACGATTCCCGATCCACAGAGCGTTCAGTACGCTAAAGCGATGGGCGCCCCTCCAACCACGTCGTTGGCCATCTCATGGGGATTCATAATGCGGTGGGGGTACGCCCGGTGCTCCCCGTTGATAGAGACACCGAACACCCGGTCGTCGGGGTTCAGATAGGTCGCCTCGTCCGGGGAGACGACGGGTGGGTCTATGAGATCAGGGATGCCGTCCTTCAACACGCCTCCCCAGACGACCTCACCGATGTTGATGCGGGTCGGCAAGTCGGCATAGAAGAAAACCGCCCAGGACGGGTCTACTAGGGTATACAGATACCCCTTCCACGCCGCGAAGCCCTCCGGGGGCTCCACGTCGTAGCTGGCCAGCCACATGACCCAGTCAGACCAGGTGAACTTCGTGGAGAACTCACTGCCGTCAATGGGCGCCGCCAGCGTGTCCAGCGTGTAGAGAAGGCTGTCGACCAGTTCCTGCCTGAAGAAAGGCCCGAACCGGAGCAACTCCACGAGCGCCGGGATATAGGACGGGTCCCCGCCCATCCGTATCTCCCGCAGCGCAGCGGTCTCCGATCTGAAGATGATCTCTTCGAGCGCGGTGAGCATCAGCTTGCCCCGGCCTTCTAAAACCGGGGGTTCCGGAATTTGCTGGTCTGGGGTAGCGGTGGGTGTGGCGCGGGCGTCGGTCCCACCGGCGCGTGTGGGAGCAGAGGAAGGTGTTGGCTCTTCCGGCGCTGGCATCGGTGTTGCCGTCGCCGAGGCGCCGGGGGCAGGCGCTGCCGTCGCCGAAGGGCTGGGCGCCGACGCGTCTGTGGGAGCCTCGGTGGGGGCGCCGCCGCTGGAGCACGCCGCAACTACGACCAATAGCGCCGGGAGAGCAAATGCAAGTCGCCGCTGCTTGAAAGGCATATAACTCCTCTGCGTCCGACCCATTCCCGAACCGTCCCCGCTGAGTCTATGGATGTGCAGCGGTGGCAGGGGGATTCACCAACGCGCCTACATCATCGTGTAGCCGCCGCTAACGCTGATCGTCTGGCCGGTCACGTAGGAGCACCGGTCAGAGGCAAGCCATGCCACCATGCTGGCCACGTCGTCTGGTTTGCCAAGGCGACGCAGCGGGTAGGCCCGGGCGGCTTTCTGTTGGCGTTCCTCAGTCCAGAAGTCCAGGTTCTCATGCCAGAAACTGTCGGCGCTCATGGTCTCGGGCGCCTCGGGGATCGTCAGGCCGGGGCAGACGCAGTTCAGCGTGACGTTGTAGCGTCCCACCTCCCGCGCCAGCGCCTTCGACAAGGCTATGACTCCCGCCTTGCACGCCGAGTAGACCGCTTCCTTGTATTCTCCCATGCGCCCGGCGTCCGAGGCCACGGAAACCACTCGCCCGTATTCATTGGCGACCATGTACGGCAGCGCGGCCCTGATCATGTTCATGGGCCCCCATAGGTTGACGTTCACCAACTTTTCCTGCTTCTCGGCGGTCTCATCCAGGAACAGCTCGTCGTACATCCACCCAGCAACGTTGGCCAGGATATCCACCTTCCCAAGGTCCTCGGCGACCCGGCGGACGGAAACCTCGGCGTTGGCGGGGTCAGTTATGTCCGTTCTGTAGACGGAGACCCGTCCTCCGGAAGTCCTTGCCTCCTGCGCCACGCGCTGCGCCCCGGCCTCGTCCAGGTCAAGGATGGCCACGCTGGCGCCTTCTCCGGCCAGCGTGAGGGCCACCTGACGGCCTATGTTCGAGGCGCCGCCTGTCACGATGGCGACGCGGTCGGTCAGAAGCAGGTCCATGCGCGCACTCCAGTCAGACGCGGGCGCACTCCAAATATAAAGGGATGCGTCGCCAGGGGGGTGGGAGGGATCACTATACCCGAACCAGATGCCGCGTTCAGGCATCCACGACCTTGACTCTGAGGGTCAGGAGGGAGTTTTTGGCTGCGTCCAATAGGGGCAACCGCTCGCTGTTCGACTCGCGGGCTAGGGCCTGCCCCTGTGCGCTGCCTGCAACGCGCCTGCAATCGTGTCGTCCTGGACATAGAGAGCTGGAATGTCAGCGTTGGTGACGCGGAAGCCCCCGTTGGGGAGCGCTTCCACGGTCATTTTCAGGCGCCCAGGCTCCATGGGATCCCTCTGGAAGGTAGCACCGAACTCTAGTCCTAGCCGGCAACGCCTGTCAAGGCGACGCGTTGCCTCAAAATAGGCTTTGCCCAACGCAGTGCCGTTGCTGCGCGAATGGGCGCCTCGCCATCGGGCGGGCCAGGGTGGGGGCCGTAACGGAGAGGCAACCGCCAGCCTTCCATAGGACGCCGGCCGCGACGATTCCTTGCCTCGAAATCGCGTCCATGCCACAATGTTGCCGCTTCAGCGCAGTCGTAAGGAGGCCCCATGTACGACCTCGTGATCAAGGGCGGTCGCGTCGTCGACCCCGCTCAGGGGCTGAATGCCGACTTGGACGTCGCCATTACCGGTGGCCGCATCGACCGGCTGGCGCCCGACATTCCCGAGGCGGAGGCGGTGCGCAGCATCCGCGTTCCCGGCAAGACCGTTGCCCCGGGCCTCATAGACTTTCACGTTCACGTCTACGAAGCGGTGAATCCCAGGGCGTTGAACCCGGATGTCGCTGGGGTTCGGGCTGGCGTGACCACTGTGGTGGATGCGGGGAGCGCCGGGCCGTACAACTTCCGCGGTTTTCCCAAGTACGTGCTGCCCAACTGCAAGACGGAGGTTGTGGCGTTCATGCACGTCGCCCGCCACGGCCTCGTGAGCCTGCCGGAGGTCCGAGGCCCGGACGACATAGACCCCGACGAGGCCATCAAGATCGCCGGCCTGTATAAGGACCAGATCCACGGCCTCAAGGTGCGCATGGTAAACCCAGCCCTGGAGAACATGGGGATGGACCTTGCCCGCATCGCCAAGGACATTGCCAGGCAGACCGGGCTCCGGCTGATGGTCCACATAGGCGACCCCCATGCCAAGGTAGGCCAGAAATCCGTGCTGACGGAGCTGATGGACATCCTCGACGAGGGCGACGTCCTGACGCACCTGTTCACCTCCCATCACGGTGGCGTACTGGACGCCAACGGGAGGCTGTACCCACAGGTCAAAGCCGCTCTGGAGCGCGGCGTGGTCTTCGACACGGGCCACGGCCGCTTCAACTTCAGCTTCGACGTTGGACGGCGTTTGCTGGACCAGGGCATGGCGCCGGACTGCCTCAGCACCGACTTGACGCTTCCCGGCACGGAGGTTGTCCATAGCATGGCCGAGACGATGACTCGGTCCATGGCCTTGGGCTTCACGCTGGAGCAGACCATAGAGATGGCCACCATCAAGCCTGCCCTGGCCCTGGGCGCCGCCGACCGGTTGGGCACCCTGAAGCCGGGCTATCAGGGCGACGTCTCCGTTCTGGACGTCCAACAGGGCAAATGGATTGTCGCCGACTCAACGGGACAGCGCCAGACCGTGGACCGGGCTGTGATCCCGTTCGTGACGGTGAAGCGGGGAGAGGTGATTGCCCCGGACTGGGGTCCCCGTCCGTGGGGCTGGTTGCCGGATCCCGTGGACTAGCGGCCCCCGGCGATGGACTGGGCTACTCTGGCGCTTCTCAGCGCGGCCATCTTTGGCCTAGTCAGCATCCTTGACAAATTCATCGTTGAGAGGATGGCGCGGAACGTCCGCGCCATCCTCTTCATCCTGGGCGTTCTCAGCCTCCTGACCTCCATTCCCTTCCTTCTAGCGGACCCTTCCTACTCGTCGTACTCCATCAGGTCGATAGGCGCTGCCCTGGCCTCGGGGTTGCTCCGCGGCCTCGCGCTGGCCGTCCTCTTCGGGGTGCTCCGCAGAGAGGAGGTGTCCCGGGCGCTGCCGGTCACCCAGACGTACCCAATCTTCGTTGCAGTGCTTGCCGCCCTTTTCCTGGGCGAACAGATCGACCCGTTGGACTGGGGTGCCATTGTGGTGATTGTTGCCGGGGCGATCCTGTTGTCGGTCCGTCGCGCCGGGGGAGCTTCAGGCGGATTTCGACTCGGATCCTCCTTCTTCCTGCTGCTCCTGGCGAGCTTTGCGACGGGCGTTTCGAATCTTCTGGGGAAGGACGCCCTGTCGGAGCTCTCGACCGTTCAGGTATTCACCATCAACTTCTTCATAGTGGGAGTGGCTATCCTGGCCGTTTCCGCCAATCGAGCCGCCGTCAAAGAGGCCTGGGAGATCGTGCGCCACCGGCCGCGGCGCGTGCCCTTGTTCGCGGCGGACACGTTGCTGGCGCTGCTGGCGACATACCTGCTGTTCGCCTCATTCAGTGTTGGCCCGGTGTCCGGGGCCTCAGCCCTGAACGCGACCAGGCCGCTCTTCGTATTCGCGTATGCGGTGCTGGTGAGTTGGCTGGCGCCCCGCTTCATCCATGAATCCCTCACGCCGCGAGTGCTGGCCGTCAAGCTCGCGGCCATCGCCATGATCGTCGCCGGTACGGTTGGCCTGGTGGCGCGGTGAGGCTGGGCCAAGCCTGCCGGTTGCTGGACGCCCTTTCAGACCTGTCCGTCCTGGCGCCGACTGGCGGGACCGCGAGCGGTAATTTATGGCACGTCCACGCGCCAACAGTTAAGAGTTCGAGACGGTGAGCGAGGATTCGTTACGCGTATCAGCCGGATTTCGGGGTTTGCAGGCACGGAGCCGCCACAGAGGCGCATCAGAGGCGCAATGAAGTCATAAGAGAGTTGTGAAGAACCGTAGTGATGTCGTAGCGAATCGTCATGAACTGTGGCGGAGCCTTATGGCTCCAAAGAGCTTGTCTCGAAACGGGATTCGCTCTGGTCCCACGCTTCCTCGGAGGGTTGTGGGCCTGGGGGATGTTCCCCAAGCGCTGCCACCGGGGCATTCTCTATGGATTCCCCAGTACAAGACGTATGCGGCAGGTTCCAAGGAAGAGAAGCGGGCTGGCGGCCGACTTCATGGCGATACTATAGTACAAAAGTTCGTATTATGCAATAGGGAGAGGCAGGCGCAGCGCGCCGTTCCCTTGACAGCCTGCCCCAGCGCTGCCATAACATACCGTGTCCCTTGGCCGCGTCCGACTGGCCGCTGGTGGAATCGCGACGCAATTCGACGGGAGGTGGTTACTATGGCGGGCATCGTCGACGCCGACACCCACATCATCGAGCATCCCGGTATCTGGGAACACATGGACAGGGAGTGGTACGAGCGACGCCCCGTCCGGCTCATCGCTCCTCCCGATACGTGGTACGGCGAGTTCAACGCGTTCTGGCTCATAGACGGGGAGATATTCCCCCGGCCCAAAGGGAAGGGAAGCTTCGGCCTGCACGTGCCCGGCGGCATCAAGGAGGAGTCCCGCACCGACGTTGCAGCAGGGGTGCGCGGCATCTCCGATGTACCCGGCCGCATCAAGGCGATGGACGAACGAGACGTTGACATTGAAGTCGTCTACCCCACCATGTTCATCATGTACCTGACGGACGACGTGGACTTGGAGATCGCTCTGTGCCGCGCCTACAACCGCTACATGGCGGACGTTTGGGCCAAGGGCGGGAACCGCATCCGCTGGGTGGCCCCCGTTCCGCTGCGCTCGGTTGAGGCCACCATAGAGGAGATCAACGTCGTGAAAGAGAACGGCGCCGTGGGACTGCTGTTCCGGGGCATCGAGGGCACCCGCTCGGTGGCGGAGCCCTATTTCTTCCCCATTTACGAGGCGGCGCAGCGGGCCGGCCTACCCATCTGTTTCCACACCGGGGGCGGAGTTCCGGCTCTGACCAAGCTCATAGACATCCAGTACAGCCACGTGTTCCCTCACGTCCGGGTGATGCCCCTCTTCGCCTTTCGAGACATCGTCGCGAACAAAATCCCCGAGCGGTTCCCCGATCTCCGGTTCGCTTTTGTGGAGGCCGCGTCGTCCTGGGTCCCCTACGTCATGCACCTGCTGCGGCGGTCGTCGAAGGCCGGCTTCCAGGTCACGGCCACCGGGCCCAACTGGGGCGATTGGTGGGGGCCGCAACTGTTCCGCGACTATCGCCTCTACGTTGCCACCGAGGTCGACGAGGACATTGGCTACTTGCTGAACTTCATCGGCGAGGACAACATCATCATCGGCTCCGATTACGGGCACCAGGACCAGTCCAGGGAAGACGGGATTGTGCCCGACCTGAAGCGCCGGCCCGATTTGTCCGAAGAGGTCAAGAACAAGATTCTCATCGACAACCCGCGGGCGCTCTACGGGATCAACGGCGCATAGTCACTGCGTAGCCATTGCGGGGACTGTCCCCCAAGCGAGGCGGGGCAGTCCCATGTTGCATTACACCCGGCTGATAGGAGGATCATCGTGACCACGCAGGCTTCAGTGCAAGAGCATCCGGGATTGGGCCCAGGCAGGGGGCGGCTCGAGGGCAAGGTCGCCATCGTCACCGGCGCCAACAGCGGCATCGGAAGAGCGACTGCGGACCTCTTCGCCAGAGAGGGCGCCAAGGTCGTTGGGGTAGACTTCGTGGAGGACATTCAGCCTCGTATCGACGATCTCATCAAGAGCCAGGGAGGCGAGTGCACCTTCGTCAACGTGAATGTGACCAATCGCGCCGACTGCGACCGAATGGTGGCCACGGCGCTGAACACCTACGGCGATCTGCATATCCTGGTGAATAACGCGGGCACGGGCATCCGCGGCAGGGTGGACCAGCTAACCGCCGAGCAATGGGGCTCCGTGATCGATACGAACCTGAACAGCGTGTTCAACGGCTCTCAGGCCGCCCTGCCGCACATGATGGAAAAGGGGCGCGGGAGCATCATCAATACCGCTTCAACGTTCGGTTTGCTGGCGTCGGAGGACTACGCTGCCTACTGTGCTTCGAAGGGAGGCGTGGTGCTGCTGACCCGGAGCATGGCCATCGACTACGGCCCTATGGGAATCAGGGTGAACTGCGTGTGCCCCGGCGCTACGGCTACGCCAAGGTTGCTCCGCTTCTTCAACTCGCAGCCCGACCCCGAGGCTGCCATAGCAGAGGCCGCCAAGATCAACCGGGCCATCCAACGATTGGCGCACCCGGAGGAGATCGCCTACGGTATGCTCTTCCTGGCGTCGGACGAGGCATCGTTCGTCACCGGCCACGCCCTCGCCGTGGACGGCGGCCAGACCATCGACGCTTAGCATCCCCGAAATCAATTACAGCCCGAAGCGGTTACCCAAGGAGGAGCCATGACGTCCCAAGCAGCCTCGTCAGGCGCTGACGAACATCCCATGATGGGTTCCGGGAGGGGGCGGCTGGAGGGCAAGGTTGCCGTCGTCACCGGCGCCAACAGCGGCATCGGCCGCGCTACGGCCCGTCTCTTCGCCCGAGAGGGCGCCAAAGTGGTCTGCGTTGACCTTGTTGAGGATATCGCGCCCCGCGTTGACGCTCTCATTCAAGGTGAGGGGGGCGAGGCGGCTTTCTTCCTGGGAGACGTTACCTCTGCCGAGAGCTGCCAGGGCATGGTGAACCTGGCCCTAGAGCGATTCGGAGACCTGGATATCCTCGTCAACAACGCCGGCGCGGGCGTGTGGGGCCGCGTCGACCAGCTATCAGAAGGGGACTGGAAGAGGATTGTGGACCTCAACCTGACCGGCGTGTTCCTTGGGTCGAAGGCGGCGTTGCCGCACATGATGTCCAAAGGTAAGGGGAGCATTGTCAACACTGCTTCCACCTTCGGTCTGTTGGGCACGGCCAGCTATGCCGTCTACAGCGCCTCCAAGGGCGGCGTCGTGCTGCTGACTCGGAGCATGGCCATCGACTACGGGCCGATGGGCATTCGGGTCAACTGCATCTGCCCCGGCGGGACGGCGACGCCCCGGCTATTGAGGATTCTGACGGAAGGCAAGAGCCCGGCGGAGGCCGAGGCCTCTGTGGCCGCCGCCGCCGCCATCAATCGGGCCATCCAACGATTGGCGCAGCCGGAGGAGATCGCCTACGGGATGCTCTTCCTGGCCTCGGACGAGGCTTCGTTCGTCACCGGCCACGCCCTCGCCGTGGACGGCGGCCAGACCACGGACGCCTAACATTCTCGAAACCAGCCATAGCCCGAAGCGGCTAGCCGAGGAGGAGCCATGACGTCCGCATCGGCCGCGCCAAGCGCTGACGAACATTCCATGATGGGCCCCGGCCGCGGGCGGCTGGAAGGTAAGGTTGCCGTTATCACTGGCGCCAACAGCGGCATTGGCCGCGCCGCGGCTCGTCTCTTCGCCCGCGAGGGCGCCAAGGTCGTTTGCGTGGACGTGGCGGAGGTCATTACGCCCCGCATCGACGCATTGATTGAAAGCGATGGCGGAGAGGCCGTCTTTTTCCAGGCGGACGTCACCTCCCCTGAGAGCTGCCAGGGCATGGTTGCATTGGCGCTAGAGCGCTTTGGAGGTCTCGACGTTCTGGTGAACAATGCCGGCACTGGCGTGTTTGGCCGGGTCGACGAGCTCACGTTCGCAGACTGGAGCGGCCTCCTCGACATCAACCTCAACTCCGTGTTCTTGGGATCGAAGGCCGCGCTGCCCCACATGATGGAACGGGGCCAAGGCAGCATCATCAACACTGCCTCGACGTTCGGGCTGTTAGCGGTGAGCCGGTACGCTGCTTATTGCGCATCGAAGGGGGCGGTAATCCTCTTGACCCGGAGCATGGCCATCGACTACGGGCCCATGGGCATCCGGGTGAACTGTCTTTGCCCCGGGGGCACCGCCACGCCAAGGCTGATACGGGGCCTGACACAGGGCAAGAGCCCTGAAGAAGGTCAGGCCGCCCTCGACGCCGTCGCTGACACCAACCACGCCCTCAAGCGACTCGCCAACCCCGAGGAAATCGCCTACGGCATGGTGTTTCTAGCTTCCGACGAGGCTTCGTTCGTCACCGGCCACGCGCTGTGCGTGGATGGGGGGCAGACCATCAAGGCGTAGGACGCCTTCATTCGCACCCTGGAGGGCATTCAATGACATCGGCAACATCTTCACCCGGCGCCGACGAGCATCCCGGACTAGGCCCCGGCAGGGGCCGCCTGGAAGGCAAGGTCGCCGTCATCACCGGCGCCAACAGCGGCATTGGGCGGGCGGCGGCCAGGCTCTTCTCCCGCGAGGGGGCTAGGGTCGTTTGTGTGGACGTGGCGGAGGTCATTACCCCGCGCATCGACGCACTGATCCAGGGCGACGGCGGCGAGGCCGTCTTCTTTCAGGCCGACGTCACGTCCGCCGAGAGCTGCCAGGGCATGGTGAACCTGGCGTTGGAGCGCTTTGGAGGTCTCGACGTTCTGGTCAACAACGCCGGGACCGGCATCAGAGGCCGAGTCGACCAGCTCGAAGAGACGGACTGGAAACGCCTCCTGGACATCAACCTCAACTCCGTCTTCCTGGGATCCAAGGCGGCGCTGCCTCACATGATGGCGCAGGGCCGCGGCAGCATCATCAACACAGCGTCCACCTTTGGGCTGTTGGCCACGGAGAGCTACTCCGCCTACTGCGCTTCCAAGGGTGGCGTGGTCCTACTGACCCGAAGCATGGCTATCGACTACGGGCCCATGGGCATCCGCGTGAACTGTGTTTGCCCCGGCGCCACGGCGACGCCCCGGCTGCTGCGCAATCTGACGCAGGGCAAAAGCCCCGAGGACGCTGAGGCTTCCATTCAGGCCGCGGCCAACATCAACCGATGCCTGTCGCGCCTCGCCAACCCAGAGGAGATCGCCTACGGCATGCTGTTCCTGGCCTCCGATGAGGCCTCGTTCGTCACCGGCCACGCGTTGGCCGTGGACGGCGGCCAGACCATCGACGCTTAGCTGCACTTCCCAGGGATGTTGTTACAGGCGCGAGACGGGAGAATCCCCCCGTCCATTCCCCCTCCTTCCGTCCCTCTCCTCGTACCCGGGGGAAGGTTAGGATGGGGGCCGCGCAACACCCCCTCTGGGGACTGCGCTAGACCCTTGGACCAGCCATGACTTCTGCAACAGCTGCACAGGGCGCCAACGAGCACCCGATGATGGGCCCCGGGAGGGGACGGCTGGCGGGCAAGGTTGCCGTCATCACCGGCGCCAACAGCGGCATCGGTCGGGCAGCGGCCAGGCTATTCGCCCGCGAGGGCGCTAAGGTCGTTTGTGTGGACCTCGCGGAGGTCATTACCCCGCGCATCGACGCGCTTATCCAAGGTGACGGCGGCGAGGCGGTCTTCTTCCAGGCGGATGTCACGTCCGCCGAAAGCTGCCAGGAGATGATGGCGCTGGCCCTGGAGCGCTTTGGGGGGTTGGACATTCTCCTGAACAACGCCGGGACAACGGCTCGCGGGCGGGTGGACGTTCTCCCGCTGGGAGACTGGGAACGCCTCATCGACGTCAACCTGACCTCGGTGTTTCTTTGCTCCAAAGCGGCCCTGCCCCACATGATGGCGCAGGGCAGGGGGAGCATCGTCAACACCGCGTCCACGTACGGCCTGCTGGCGACGGAGAACAATCCCGCCTACTGTGCTTCCAAGGCCGGGGTGGTCATGCTGACGCGAAGCATGGCCATCGACTGCGGCCCGATGGGCATACGGGTGAATTGCGTTTGTCCCGGCCTGACTGCGACGCCCCTGCTGCTGGGAAACCTGGCGCGGCGGCAGGTTCCCATCCAGGAGGCAGCGAAGATGAACCGTTGCCTTCAACGACCAGCAAGCCCGGAGGAGAGATCGCCTACGCTATGCTCTTCCTGGCCTCGGACGAGGCCTCGTTCGTCACCGGCCACGCCCTCGCCGTGGACGGCGGCCAGACCATCGACGCTTAGGACAGCGGCGCAACGCTGGAAAAAGGAGTTGCCATGACATCAACAACAACCTCGCCGGGCACTGACGAACACCCGATGATGGGCTCCGGCCGGGGCCGGCTGGCGGGAAAAGTCGCCGTCATCACCGGGGCCAACAGCGGCATCGGGCGGGCGGCGGCCAGACTGTTCGCCCGCGAAGGGGCCAAGGTGGTCTGCGTGGACCTCGTGGAGGTCATCGCGCCCCGCATTGATGCGCTCATCCAGAGCGAAGGCGGCGAGGCAGTCTTCTTTCAGGCTGACGTTACGTCCGCCGAAAGCTGCCAGGGGATGATGGCGCTGGCCCTGGAGCGCTTCGGAGGTCTGGACATCCTGCTCAACAACGCCGGGACCGGCATCAGAGGCCGGGTCGACCAGCTCACGGAAGCAGAATGGAAGCGCCTCATCAACATCAACCTGACCTCGATGTTCCTGTGCTCCAAGGCTGGCTTGCCCCATTTGATGGCGCAGGGCAGGGGGAGCATCGTGAACACCGCATCGACCCATGGACTCCTGGGAACCAACGACTACGCGGCCTACAGCGCATCCAAGGGAGGCGTCGTTTTGCTGACCCGGAGCATGGCCATCGACTACGGCCCGATGGGCATTCGCGTGAACTGCGTCTGCCCCGGCGGCACAGCGACGCCGCGCCTGCTGAGGAACCTCACCGAGGGGAGGACTCCGGAAGAGGGCCAGGCGGCTCTTCAGGCCTCCGCGAATCGCAATCGTTGTCTCCAGCGTTTGGCGAACCCTGAGGAGATCGCCTATGGGATGCTTTTCCTAGCCTCAGACGAGGCCTCGTTCGTCACCGGCCACGCGTTGGCCGTGGACGGCGGCCAGACCATCGACGCCTAGGCTGCCCGAGAACCTCTGAAGAAGCTGTGAGAGACGCACTGCGATTCGAGCGCCTGCCAGGAGAAGGCGCCCTTCCTAGCCTGCCCCCTCACCCGCCCCCGGGCCAGCTCCGCCTCGATGGCTTTGTCTGCGAGGCTGAGGAGAGCGCCTTCAGCCTGCCGCCGATGCGAGCCCGGCGAGGCCAAGACCGGGGCCGCTTCACCGTCCGGATAGCCGTCCCGCCCCGGAACCCACCGCGCTTCTGCCTGTAGGCGTCGCGCCCTGCGTGGTTTGCGCGGTAGGCGGCGGGAGCGAGAGCGGTAATCCATAGCACTCCAGGGGACAGATGTCACGACTGTGGGACAGTTGGCGACACTTCGCGACGTTTACCAGCCGGCTCTCGAAGGGAGCCGTGACGGAGCCGGGACAGATCTGAGACGGAGCCGTCGCGAGCCTTAGCGAAACCGCGGGGAGCCTAAGCGGCTCCCAAGAGCCTATGCCCTACAACGGCATTCGCTCCGGCCCCAGCCTTCCTCGGAGGGTCTTGCCCCTTGGGTTGTTCCCTCAGCGCCCCTGCCACAGGGGGATTCTCTATGGTTAGCCCACAGTGCTCAACGTATGCGGCAGGCTCCGAGAAAGAGAAGGGGGCCGGTGGCCGACTTCATGGGGGTACTATAGCACACTTGTTCGTATTTTGCAATAGGGGGATGGCAGGGACTCTCCCTGGACGGATGGTCTTGCTGTGGCTTGCGCCCTCCTTCAGCGAAGGGTTTGGCTTGGCGTGCGCCGCTGTCCCACCGGCCCACCCTCCAACGTTTTTGGGGACAGGGGGACTCCCCCTGTCCCCCCGGCGGGGGCTGCACCCCCTGCACCCTGCTTGGGGATGGCGGGGGCGTGGTTTGCTCACCTTGGCGCGTCGAGAGGCTTCCTAGGCTGCCCCCGTACTCGGGGGCAGGGGCTGAGGGGAAGGAGAGAGGGGGGGTATGGTGGCGTGCGCCGCTATCCCGCCCGCACCGCCCTCCAACGTTTTTGGGTACAGGGGGACTCCCCCTGTACCCCCGGCGGGGGCTGCGCTCCCTGCACCCTGCTGGGGGACGGGGGCAGGGACCCCCTTCCTAGCCTTCCCCCGAGTACAGGGGCAGGGACAGAGCAACCCCCTGCACCTCGCTTGGGGGAGGGAAGGGGTGTGGTTTGCTGACCTGGCGGGGACCCCCATCCTAACCTTCCCCCGAGTACAGGGGCAGGGACAGAGCAACCCCCTGCACCTCGCTTGGGGGAGGGAAGGGGCGTGGTTTGCTGACCTGGCGGGGACGCTTCCTAGCCTTCCCCCGAGTACAGGGGCAGGGACAGGGCAGCCCCCTGCGCCTCGCTTGGGGGAGGGAAGGGGCGTGGTTTGCTGACCTGGCGGGGACGCTTCCTAGCCTTCCCCCGAGTACAGGGGCAGGAACAGAGCAGCCCCCTGCACCTCGCTTGGGGGATGGAGGGGGCGTGGTTTGCTTGACCTGGCGGGGACGCTTCCTAGCCTTCCCCCGAGTATGAGGGAAGGAAGAGAGGCTGCCCCCGTAGGCGGGGGCAGGGGTGGGAGGTTCCCCGGGGGCGGGGGCTTGTTCAGAGGATCCCTAGCTGACCAGCGCGCTGCCCGGCGGTCGCGGCTTCCCTCCGTGCACCGACGGTTCGGCGCACCACTTGGCCGCCAACCGGCGCACGCCCAGGTAAGTATCCTCGTCGAACCCCAGCAGGTCACAGATGACCCGGCGGTCCAGCAGCGCCCGGTTGGCGTCGGCGTCCGCGAGGTAGGCGGGCTTGAGCTCCTTGTCCCGGAACTCGTTGAAGATCGACTCAGCCATCAGCAACTGCTCGTCAGTGAGGGCGCGGAAGTCCAGTACGGGGATGGTTTCGGCGGAGCGGATAGTCATGCTTGCCTTGCTCGATTGCTGACGGCTGGAGTGCCACCAATACGACAACAAGCCCAGAGTGCTGTTGCCCCAGACCGTGAAGGCATAGTTAAACCGCTTGTCACCGAAGGTCACGTTGGGCCACACCCTACCACCCACTGATTCCTGGTCTGTGAATGCAACCGCGAGTGGTTGGGAACCGAACGTAAAGTCACGGTTGATGTGGGCGCGGCTGGCGGTGTCCCATACCGTGGCCGCTTTCGCTTCCATCCCCTGCCGAACCTGTAGCTGCGAGTCAGGCTTACAGACCATCCAGGTCTCATTTTTGGCGTCGTGGTTCCAAAGGGCGGGGTATGTGGCCGTCGGGCTGGGAGCTACTTTGTCGAAAGGTCCACGGGGAAGTGGTCCAATAATATCAAGATCGTAAGTGCCGAGTTTGCCTATGCCACCTAGCAACCCCACCTTCAACTCAACTGAGGATCCGCTGCCGGGAAGCCACAACCCGGATTGGGACAGGGCATAGGCGGTTTGAGCCAAAGAATGGTCGGCCAAGCGCACCGCGCCCCAGTTTCCCCCGCCTGGGTCGCATGGGGCGGTTATCGTTTCACCGGCCAGGCTACTCCCTATGTTCAGGGGCGTGCCGCCGTATGGCCCATCCTCGACCCGCCTAACGTGGTTACCGGTATCTATGCCTTTGAAGGTAGCGTCGGCATCAACAAACCCTTGCGGTCTGTGCCGAAGCGATGTGAAGTGCGTCCGGTCGTAGGGCGGTTCGTCCGGCTTGAGTTTGCGGGCGATTACGAGGCACTCCGCCATGCCCGTATCGGCCGAGAAGGACATGTCTCGACCGTTTGCTGCGATACTCAAGACCGTTATATCCGTATACTTACGCGTCAGCATCTCCCGAAAACCCTGCCATGACAGGCCGTTAGCCACTGACAGAGGCAGCACCAGGGCAAGAACGCCGCCGGGCTTGAGCTTTCGGTTGGCCAACGCCGCGAACGCGGAAGCTATGCCGGCGTTGCCGTGATAGCAGGTGTCCTTCTTCAAGCCCTCCATTCGCTTTGCCATCTGCCTCTGGTCTGCGTCACTTGCCCCAAAAGCCGCAAAGGCAGCGGCTACTGTGTCAGCGTATGCGCCTTCGCGAGTCACGTTCCTGGTAAACGGCGGGTTCATGATCACCAGGTCAAAACCCTCGTCGGGCATCTCCGCGGTGACCTGCGCCGCCGTCTCCTCCCCGGCGCTGCCCGTGCGCATCGCCGGATCGCTCGTGTTGAACAGCGTCAGCGCCGTCGAGGATTGCAGCAGCTCCAACGACCCAATCTTCACCGTCCCGTCGCGCTGCCGGCCGTAGGGCATGGTGTACAGGCGGGAGTTTTCAAAACCCACCGATGGCTCCACTCCCGAAAGCGTCGACCCCGTGATGTGGATGGCCGACGGCATCACGTCGCAGCCGTAGAGCACTTCCTCCATCATCGCCCGGTGCAGCTCGGCCGGATTGCCCCCGGCCCGCTCGCGCCTGGCCGCAATCTGCTCGTACACCGCAGACAGCAACGCGCCGGTGCCGCAGGCGAAGTCGGCAACCCGCAGCTTCCCGATGGCCTCGGCATCCGACCAGTCCACGCCGTCCATCTTGGCGACGGCCAGCCGCGCGAGCAGCGCCGCCGACGCCGGTAGGGTGTAGAACGTCGCCAGGTACTTCCGGTCGGCGATCAGCCGCTGGAAGATGCGCCCGGTCAGGTTGTGGGCATTGTCCACGCCGGTGGTGTTCACCGTCTGAGCGGTGTCCCTCAGGCCCCGCAGCACCTGGGCGGCGCTGTCCGGCGGCAACTGCCCCAAGATGTCCTTGGCAATGGCGAATATGGGCCAGTAGTTGATCTTCAGGATGGCGGACCAGGCTTTCTCCACCTCGGCCTGCGGGTTCCCAACGTTGGGGCCGAACACCAACCCCAGCGGCTTGACCTCGTCGTGCATCCCCGCAATCCGCTCGTGGAACACCATGGCGTTGGCGACGATGGCGCAGGCCATGCGGCGCGTCTGGGGCACGTTGGCCATGCCCAGCAGGCGGGCTATCGCCGTGATGATGGCAGGCCGCTGCTTCGCCAGGTCATCGAGTACGCTTGCCGCCTGCCCGATTCCGTGTTCGAGCACCGCGGCCGCCTCGTCCACCGCCTTCTGCGGCACCGACACCAGGCGCACCAGGTCGGCAAGGTCGCTCGCCGAACCGTTCAGCCCCCCCGATTCGGGGAAGCGGCTGCCGTCCTCGTAGAGTACGCAGTAGGAAAGGCGCGCTTCCGCCAGGGCCTGGCGCACGTCGTAGGCGTCTTCCACTGCCTCCGGGTAGCGCACGGCAATGGCCGCCTCGATGGTCCGCAGCGCCCCTGCAACGGTCAGGCCCAGCCGCGCATGGGCGTCCTCTTCCGCCTCGGGGGCCGGCTCATACTCCGCCTCAACGGCAACCGGCGAGCGCCCCGGGGCCGTGATCAGCACGTCGGCATGGCGCCCCGGATGGTCAGGGAAGGTCTGCGTATTCTCGGAGCGGACCTCGCAGCCGGGCATCATGCCGCGGAGCAGGTCTCCCAGGGCGTTGTTGGCGTTGGGTTCGGTCTGGTGGGGCACGTCGTTCAACAACTCAACCGGTCAATATAGGGGCAATCGTCAAATCCGCGGTCGAAGCTCAGGCTGCGTTGCACCATACCCGCAGTCTAGTTGGCCCACCCTCGATTGGACAACCGCCGCCTGACGCTCCCCATCCGCGGCGGCGTTCACTCAGGCAGGGGGCGGGGAGGGATGGGAGGAAGGATTTCGTTTTGGCCTGCGCCCTCCATCAGCGAAGGGTCTGGCTTGGCGTGCGCCGTTGTCCCACCGTCCCACCCTCCAACGTTTTTAGAAACAGGGGGACTCGCTGTACCCCCGGCGGGGGCTGCGCCCCCTGCACCCTGCTGGGGGAAAGGAGGGGGGCGTCGTTTGCTTACCTTGGCGGGCCGGGGACCCCCATCCTAACCTTCCCCCGAGTACAGGGGAAGGGACAGAGCAGCCCCCTGCGCCCTGCTTGGGGAACGGAGGGGGAGCGCATCCTGACCTTGCTCATTGCAGAGGGGGACGATTGCTAGGCCGCCCCTGAGTACGGGGCGGGGATGGGAGGTGGGGAATCGCCCGGGCTGGGGCCTTCAACCGGCCCCAACAACCCCTGTCGCAGCGCCGTGGAGCGGCTGAACGTCTCCGTAAGACCCCCACAGTCAACTCAGTCCGGCCTACAGGGAGTTGTTCAGGCGTTCCCTATGCCTATCTCCTGGATGCGCCCGCTTCCTCCAGGGCCTTTCGTATGTCCTCGACGGGCTCTCGTCCCCAGATGACCGTTGGGCCTATCTTGAATGTCGGCACCCCGAAGACTAGGTCCGCCAGCGCCTCGCGGCGCCACTGCTCTATCCGGGCCTCGTAGCGGCGCTCCATTACCGCGGCCGCCAACGCTTGTCCATCCAAGCCAAGGCCCCCGGCGATCTCTGCAATTACCGAGAGATTCCGAATGTCCTCATGGGTGACGTAGAAGGCATTGAACATGGCCCGTTGGAACTCCCGGAAGCGCCCATGTTCCCTGGCGTACTCAGCGGCCATCAATGCGGGGCGCGTCCGGAGGCGGAAGGGAGGGCGGTCCTCGGCGATGGGCAACCCATAGCGCCGGGCCGCGTCTTTCTGCATGGCCCAACGCGCCTGGGAGCGCGCCGAGTCGGCGGTAACGTCCGGATACTGGCGCCAGCGGGGCCGCAGCTCGAAGGCGCGCCACTCAACGTGGACGTTGAACTCGGCCTCCACGGGCTTGACCAGCTCGGTGGCGACGTAGGCGAAGGGGGAGATGAAGTCGTAGTATGCCAGGACGAGAAACGGCAGGTCGATGGCCGCGTGACCGCCGCCTTCGTAGATCTTCCTAAACCGCTCCAAATCCTCGGCGCCCAGGACAAAGGAGACGCTGTCGGCGCCCCACGACACCGAGTGGCATCCGACCCCGAGCAGCTCCTGGACCAGCTCGGAATCGAGCCTGGGGCAGTTGACTCGCACGGTCTCTCCCCGGCGGATGACCTCAAGGCCGGTGAACTCCGGCATGGACCTTTCTCCTCATTGGCTTGGGTGGGGACGCTCCGCTCCGGAGCGCCTGCCCAGCGGCGAAAGATGGTTTGCGAGAAACCTTTTCGAGCGAAAACCGTCGCGCCGCCGCTGGTAAGGGCGCCAGGTATTGCCAGCCTATGGCGGCATCATTATAATGCCAACCTAGATTTGGCGTCCGAGGCTCCGTTCTTTCGTTGGCTTCCGTGAATCCCGCTCGCAGGTGCCTTTGGGCGTCCTGCGGCCACTGAGAACAGGCGAGGGCCGGAAACGTTATGACAACGTTCGCTCAAGTGTTGCTCAATACAGCCTCGCTGGCCAGCCTGTTGTTCCTGGTGGCCGCTGGGCTGTCGCTGACCTTCGGGCTCATGCGCGTGCTGAACATGACCCACGGGTCCTTCTATCTCCTGGGGGCCTACGTTGGTCTGACGGTCTGGCGCGCAACGGGCAACACGCTGCTTGCCCTCCTCGCGTCGTCCGTCGTTGCGGCTGTGGCGGGCGGGGTCATGTACTGGGGCTTCCTGAAGCGCTTCTCGGTGACGAATGAGATGCCCCAAGCCCTGCTGACGTTCGGCGCGCTGCTCCTGATAGCCGACTTCACCATGCTGAGCTGGGGCGCCGACTTCTTCCGCCTTCCCGGCCCCGCCTTCCTGCGAGGCGCGTTCGAACTGCCCGGAGGTATCGGCTATCCCAAGTACCGCTTCTTCCTGATGGGCGTCGGGCTGGCGCTGGCCCTGTCCCTCTGGCTATTCGTCGCCAAGACGAAGATTGGAGCGCTGGTAAGGGCAGGCGTCGACGATAAAGATATGGTCCAGGCCCTCGGCGTCAACACCCCGCGGGTGTTCCTCGCCGTGTTCATGCTGGGCTCCTTCCTGGCCGGATTCGCCGGTATCATGGGGGCGCCCTTCCTGGGCATCAACCCCGGTTTGGACTTCGAGGTTCTGATCCTGGCCTTCGTGGTGGTTATCGTTGGGGGTGTCGGTAGCATCGAGGGCGCCTTTGTCGGGGCCATCGTCGTAGCCCTCATCGACACGACGACGAAGACCTATGTGCCCGAGCTGGCATGGTTCAGCATTTACGTTCCCATGGCCGTGATCCTAGCGCTGCGGCCCAAGGGGCTGCTAGGGAGAGGGGCTTGAGCGCGACGCTGCAGGTCGGCAACAGAAGTCTTACCAGTGTCCTGGGCAAGGCAACCCTGGCCATGCTGGGCGTGCTCCTTCTGGCCATCATCCTGCCGCACCTTGTCCCCCTATACTACGTCAGCGTGCTGACGCGGGTTATCATCTTCGCTGTATTCGCCGTAGGCCTGAATCTGCTCATGGGATACACGGGCCTGCCATCGCTCGGGCAGGGGGCATACTTCGGGACAGGGGCGTTTGCCGTTGGGATTCTGACCGTTACCTACAATGTTCCGCACCCCATCGCCATCTTCGGAGCGATCATCATTGCCGGGTTGCTGGCCGCTCTCTATGGATTGGTGGCGTTGAGGGCTCGAGGATCGTACTTCCTCCTGATCACCATGGCCTTGACCCAGGCCACCTGGGCCATCGCATTTACCTGGCGTTCCGTGACGGGAGGCGAAGACGGATTCCCCGGAGTGACGCGGCCTGGATTCCTTCCCTGGTCGCTCACCGACGGCATCAACTACTACTATTTCACGCTGTTCTTCCTTGTCATTTCCATTGTTGCCTTCGTTGTCATTGTCCGCTCGCCGTTCGGGCTGGCGCTTCAGGGGATCAGAGAGAACGAACAGCGCATGCGGTCCCTTGGCTACAACACCTGGCTCTATATGTACATCGCCTTCATCATTGCCGGCGTGTTTGCCGGGCTGGCCGGGGTTCTCAACGCTTACTCAGTGGGCGCCGTGTCCGCTCAGTGGGCCGAGGTGTTACCCTCCGCCGAGGTCCTGTTGATGGTAATCTTGGGAGGTCCCGGCACTATCATAGGACCGTTGGTGGGAGCGGGCGTCATCATCCCTCTCTCGGAGATCGCCAACATCTACACAGAGCGATGGGTCATGGTTCTGGGCGGCACGTACATCATCCTGATGCTCTTTGCCCGCGATGGGATTGTGGGCCGTCTGCGCCGGTTGGCGGCCCGATGGAGGCCGGCATGAAAGCGTTGGAGACCCGGAACGTAGGCAAAATCTTCGGCGGCCTCCAGGCCGTGAACGACGTGACCATCGGCGTGGAGGCGGGGGAGTGCCGGGCTATCATCGGGCCCAATGGCGCCGGAAAGACCACGTTCCTTCATTTGTTGAGCGGCACCCTGCCGGTAACGACGGGGAAGATATTCCTCGAGGGGCAGGACATCACGAAGACGCCGCCCTACTCCCGCACCATGAAGGGCCTCGGACGCACGTTTCAGATCACCAGCCTCTTTTCATCCCTGACCATCGAGCAGAACGTTATGCTGGCCCTTCAGCCGTGGGAGGGCCGCAAGTTTGCCATTTACCGGCCCGCCACCTCCTTCAACACCGTGATGGACCGGGCGCGGGAGATTCTCGAGGAAGGGGGACTGTGGGAGAAGCATTCCGTCCCGGTTGGCAAGCTTTCCCACGGAGAGCAGCGGCAGCTTGAAGTCATGCTGGCGCTGGCTGGAAACCCTCACGTGCTGCTTTTGGATGAGCCCACCGCCGGCCTTTCGGAGGCGGAGAGGACAACGATGGCTGCTCTCTTTCAAAGGCTCAAGGGAGACGTGGCCATGCTGTTGGTGTCCCACGACATCGACGTGGCCTTTGCCGTTGCCGACTTCATCAGTGTTCTGCACCTGGGTGAACTCCTAGTGGAAGGAACCCCGGCTGCGATCAGGGAGGATCCCCGAGTCATGCAGATCTACCTGGGCGATGAGATGACCGATGCTTGATATTCAGGACGTCCATACCTACTACGGTGACAGTTATATTCTCCAGGGCGTATCCCTTCAGGTGCCGGAAGGAAGCGTGGCTGCCCTCCTGGGCCGAAATGGGGTGGGTAAGACAACGCTGCTCCACACAATCAACGGCTTCGTGCCGCCCAGGCGGGGGCACATCTTCTACAACGACCAGGAGATAACCCACAAGCCGGTCCACGAGATAGCAAAGCAGGGTATCGCTCTGGTGCCGCAGGGTCGGCGGATCTTTGCATCCCTGAATGTCCGGGAAAACCTGGAGGTTGCCCTTCGCCGGAACAAGGGCAATGGCCCAATTTGGGACGTGAAACGCATCATTGACTTCTTTCCAAGGCTGGGCGAACGGGCCGGCCACGCGGGAAACAAGCTCAGCGGTGGAGAGCAGCAGATGCTGGCCACCGGCAGGGCTCTGGCGGGCAATCCAACCCTTCTGTTGATGGACGAGCCCACGGAAGGCTTGGCGCCTATTATCGTCAAAGAGGTAGAGAACCTCCTGTTGGAGCTGAAGCAGACCGGCGTAACCATTCTGCTCACCGAGCAGCGATTCGGCTTCGCCCTCAGGGTGGCCGACCACATCTACGTCATGGCCCGGGGCCAGATCGTCCACGACAGCAAACCCGCTGAGTTGTGGGAGAACGAAGAGGTTAAGAAGACGTATCTGGGTGTCTAGCTATATTCCCTAGGGACGCTGCTCCAGGCGCCAGGCGGGAGCAGCGTCCCGGCCCTTCCCCCGTAGCCGGTGACCGTTGCGCAACCGGCGCCAAGCGCGAATGGCTCCATATCCTTCCGACGATAACCCCCATCAACCTGGCGTTGTGCGACCAAAACCCTTCCCCCGTAGCCGGGGCAAGGTTAGGATGGGGGACGCGAAGCAGCCTCTACGGGAACTACAGCGAGTAGGCATCGGTCGCCCGCTGCCTCGTTCGCATTGCATTGACCGCCTATCTGTCGCCTGCTATGATGCCGCTAGTTTCAGTTGGGCGGGGATCACCCTGTCAAGACGGTTCCTGGAGGGGAGCATGATTGCACGTCTGTCTCGACGATTTCATCTTCTGCTTGTTGCGCTGGTGGCCGGCATGCTGGTCCTGGCGGCCTGCGGAGGTGGTGACAACGGGGACGCCGAACCCACGGCGACTCAGCCCCAAATGGAGGCCATGGAGGCCATGGAGCCCATTAAAGTCGGTATCATGGGCGTGCTCACCGGGCCCTTCGCCGGCACGATGGAGGTCTACCAGAAGGCCTTGGAGTTCGAGCTGGACAAAATAGGCAGGACCATGGCCGGCCGCCCCGTGGAGACCATCTGGGTCGACTCCGAGGGCAAGCTGGACGTGGCCCTCAACAAGGCCAAGCGCCTGATTGAGTTGGATGAAGTTCATGTCATCGTTGGCCCCGTGCACAGCGGCGTGGCGGTCGGAATTGAGGAGTACATCGGCACCACCGGCATCCCCTGGCAGGCTCCAGAGGCGGGGGCGGTGAGCTTCTATCCCCCGGCCAATGCCATCAGGACATCGGCCACAAGCCACCACTTCGCCCTGCCCAGGATCGGAGAGGTCATCGCCGAGAAGTTTGGCGTTCAGAAGGCCATCATCATGGCCCTAGACTACGCGGCCGGTCATGACATTGTCGATGCGACGAAGACTATCCTGGCTGGTGGCAACATCGAGGTCATCCAGGAGTTCTACGTGCCCCTGTCTGTGCAGGACTTTGGTCCCTACATCAGCCAGATGAACACGGACGAGGCCCAACTCCTGACCGGCGCCATGTTTGGCGGGCCTGCTATCCGGATGGTCAACCAGCTTCACGAGTTCGGCCTGACCGACGACCTGCGGATGGCCTTCGGCCACGCCTTCGTGCTGGACGACTTCGGCTTGGCTGAACTTGGCGAAGCCTACGTTGGCTCGCTGAACTGGTTCGACCTGCCGCCCATCAACCATTCCTCTCCCGCCTTCCAACAGTGGGCGGCGGAATACCGCGAAAAGTTCAACGTCTGGCCGGGCTACGGCTGGCGCGGGCTCACAGTCGTCAACCGCTTGAAGTCCGCCATCGAGAGCATTGACGGCAACGTCGAGGACTCGGATGCCTTTATCCAGGCCATGAAGCAGCCCTTCGAGATGCCGACCGGAACATTCAGCGTCGACGCCTGTAACGACTCCATAATGAAGATCTACCTGAAGGAAGTGAAGCTCGTGGACGGTAAGCCCGCCACGACGCACGTCGAAGAGTTCGACGGCGCCAGCCTGCCGTGCCCCAAGCCAGCGCGCGGCTAATCCGCTCCAACACCGGCTAAGAGCATCGCCGCAATCCCGCACCATCGGGGTTGCGGCGATGCTTTGTGTATAATGGGCCGGCTACCCGGACAACGCCGGACCCACAGGAGGCAACGTGGCAGGTTCACGAGCGCTCGTAACCGGTGCAGCCGGTTCAATGGGAGGAATGGTCGTCCGCCTGCTGCTCCAGCAGGGCGAGGACCCCGTTGGGCTGGACGTATCCAACGACTTCACCTTTCTGCCGGATATCAAGGGCCAGTTCGAGTACGTCCGCGGGGACCTGCTCGACCAGTCCCTGCTGATGGACGTCGTGAAGCGGACCAAGGTAGACCGGATCATTCACACCGCGGCCATGCTTCCCGACCTGGCGCGGGGCAATCCGTCCCAGGCGCTGAAGGTCAACATCATAGGCACGGACAACATCGTCCAGGTTCTGCGGGCCTTCGACGTGCCCCGGCTTGTGTTCACGAGCACCAAGGGCATTCTGGCCGATCCAACCGGAGAACACGCACACCCCGACTACAAGCCGCTTGATGAAGACGCCCCGGTAATCCCGCCCCGCAATACCCACACCCTCTACAACGACACTAAGGTCTTCTGCGAGCACTACCTCCACAAGTGCATGGACATGTGGGGGCTGGATGTCGTGATGCTCCGCTTCGCCACGATCTACGGTCCCGGCAGAATTCGCCATGGCAATCGCCAGTTGGTGGGCAAGTGGATCGAAGAGGCCTATTACGGGCGCCCCGTTCGCGTGGCCCAGGGCGGTGACCAGAAAGACGAAATGGTCTATCTGAAGGACGTGGCCCGCAGTTGCATCCTCGCTAGCCATGCCGCCACGCCTGAGCACAAGACCTTTCACATTAGCTCGGGAGAGTTGAAGTCCTACCGGCAGGTCGTCGACACTATCAACGAGTTGATGCCCAACGCGGACGTCGAGATAGGCCCGGGCCTGGACCCCATGCAGCTTGGTATGGTGGGCTATAGCAGGCTGGACATCAGCCGCGCCCGCAGCGAGCTGGGCTATGAGCCCGCCTACCCATTGGAACTGGCCATTCCCGACTACACTGGAATTCTCGACCAGCTTCCGGCCATAGAGCCGTACTAACAATCCGTTGGCCGCCCTCGTTTTTCACATCGCCTGAGGAGTCGGGCAGGGCGCGTGCGAGACCCTTCGCCGGCTCTCCCGGGCGGCCCGCGGCTCAGCGCTCGGAGGGCTAGGAGTCCCATGACCTACTACATCGGCGTAGACACTGGCGGCACGTTCACTGACGTTGTCATCCTAGACGAACAGGGCACAATGACGTTTGACAAGGCTCTGTCCACTCCGGACAACCCCGCCCGAGGAGTGATGAATGCATTGGCCAACGCCGCAGCCCTGCTGGGAACCGACGTAGCCAGCGTCTTGACCAACGCCACCCGCTTTGCCCATGGCACCACCGTGGCCACCAACGCCCTCATCACTCGCAAGGGGGCCAGGGTTGGCCTGATCACCACCGCCGGCTTCGAGGACACCACCATCATCGCTCGCGGCCCGATGGGGCGCACGATGGGTGTCCCCATCGAGCAAACCCTGGACTACATCTATACGGAGCGCGCGGAGCCCTTGGTCCCCAAGGCCCTCATTCGGGGCGTTCGAGAGCGCGTGGACCTGGAGGGCGACGTTATTGCCCCCATCAACGAGGACGACATCGAGCGTGTGGTAAGAGAGTTGCTGGGCGCCGGCGTCGATAGCATCGCCGTGTGCCTCATGTGGTCCTTTCGCAACCGCCGCCATGAAGAAATCATCATGGCGGCCATCAGAGCGATGGGCAACGGCGCCCACGTGAGCCTCTCGTCAGAGGTGGCGCCGGTGATCGGAGAGTTCGAGCGGGCCAACACGACTGTGGTCAATGCCTACGTGGCGCCTCGCCTGTCCTCCTACATCAACGACCTTCAGGAGAGGCTGGCCGCACAAGGTTTCGAGTGGCCCCTTCAGGTGATGAAAAACTCCGGCGGCGCCTGCCTGCCGTCGCGCATAGACCGCGAGGCGGTCTCGGTTATCGATTCGGGGCCCGTGGCTGGACTCGTGGCTTCCCAATACTTCGGCAGCATCCTGGGCTACGACAATGTGCTGGCCACGGACATGGGCGGCACCAGCTTCGACGTGGGCGTCATCTACCGGGGCGAGCCTGCGGAGGAGAAGATGCCCTTCGTTGACAAAGGCCTGCCGGTGCGCGCCCCGCGGGTGCGCGAGGTGGGCATCGGCGCCGGCGGCGGCAGCATCGCCTGGACGGAGGGGCAGCGTCTCATGGTTGGTCCCCAGAGCGCCGGCGCGTCGCCGGGGCCAGTGTGCTACGGCCAGGGAGGCGCTGAGCCGACCGTCACCGACGCCCTGGTCGTCCTGGGCATCCTGGACCCGGACAACTTCTTCGGCGGCCGGATGAAGCTGGACAAGGCTGCCGCCGCGGCAGCCATCCAAGAGCGGGTTGCAGGGCCCCTGAACATGACAGTCCTAGAAGCCGCCGCAGGCATCTACGACATCGTCACGGCAAAGATGGCGGACCTCATCCGCAAGGTCACGGTGGAAAGCGGCTACGACCCTCGCGAGTTCGCCCTGTTCGCCTATGGGGGAGCCAGTCCTGCGCATGTCGTCCAATATGGCGCCGCCCTGGGCGTCAGGGAGATGATCGTGCCCCACTCCAGCGCTGTTTTCTCCGCCCTGGGCTGTGTGCTTTCGGACGTCAAGTTCATCTACGAACACTCGGACCCCCTGTACGTGGAGGAGACCCAGGAATTCGTCAATGCGTTCAACGCCGCCTTCGAGGATCTGGAGCGGCGGGTGCTCGCCGACGTCGCGGCCTCCGGCATCGGCGAGAATGAGATCTTTCTGGTGCGAAGACTCGAGGTCCGCTACGAAGGCCAGTTCAACGAATTCACCATTCCTTGGCGCGCCGAGCCTCTGACCTTCGATACTATGGGCCGGATCCGCCAAGAGTTCGAGGAGCGCTACGAAGCCAGGTTCGGGCAGGGGACCAGCCGCACCATTCACCCGCTGGAGGTGATCACCTTCAGGCTGGAGGCCATCAGGGCCACCGATAAGCCCGCCCTGGCGCAGGTCGATGCAGTCAGGAACAACGATGGGCTGGAGCACGCCAGGGTGGGGCGCCGTCCCGTCTATCTGCGCCGGTACGGACAGTTGGATGCCTCGGTCTACGACTACGATCACCTGTTGCCCGGGCACGCGCTGGAAGGCCCGGCCATTATTCAACGGCATGATACACTGATAGTCGTACCGCCCGGCTACGAGGCAAACATCGACGGCCATAGGAACACGCGCATCACGGCGAGGCAGGAGGAGCGATGAGAGTCGATCCGATAACGTTCGAGGTTGTCAAGCACCGCCTGTGGCAGATCAACGACGAACAGGCCAATGCCATTCGCACCATGTCTGTGTCTCCCATCGTAGTGGAGGGCAACGACTTCGGCACCGGCCTGTTCACCAAAGACGCCGAGATCATCAGCCCCGGCGCCTATATGCTGATCCACGTTACAACGATGGACACCATCATCAGAAACGTGATGGCCATCGCCAGTGAGATCAACGACGGCGACGTCTTCCTCACCAACGATCCCTTCCTTGGCGCCTGTCACCAAAACGACGTGGCGGTCGTGAGCCCCTTCTTCTACGAAGGTGAGCACATCATGTGGGTTGGCAACGTCATGCACTACGCCGATGTCGCAGGCATGGACGAAGGCTCTTTCTGCATCAACGCAGACAACCTGTATCAGGAGGCGCCGCGCTACTTCTTGAAGATCGTCGACCGGGGTAAGTTCTCCAGTGAGGTCGAACGCACTATCGTCACCAATTCCCGCTTGCCCGACATGGTCGCCCTGGACGTGCGCGCCCAGGTGGGGGCCATTCACGTGGCCAGGAAGCGCCTCCGCGAGGTCCTGGATGAGCACGGCGTGGACACAGTGACCGCCGTCGCTTACCAAAGCATCGACTGGGCCGAGCAGAAGCTCCGGGAGCGCATTTCGGAACTGCCGGATGGCGAGTGGACGACGCAGGTCTACATCGACGGCGACCGGGTTGGCTCAGACCGCATCGTACGGATCTGCCTGAAGCTGGAAAAGAAGGGGGACCACCTCTACTTCGACTATACCGGGACCGACCCCCAGGTGGCGGCCTGTATCAACACCACCGAGAACGTGACCAACGCCGGCACCACCGCGCCCATCCATGCCCTCCTTTGCCGCGGCGAGATCGACTGGAATAGCAGCGTGAAGCGGGTTGCCACCGTAGTTGTTCCCGAAGGGTCGGTGTTGAACTGCCGGCCTCCCGCGCCGGTAAGCGTCGGCGTCATCGTCTGTTCATCGCTGACCAACGCCGCATCAATGCATGTGATGTCCCAGATGATGTCGGGTTCGGAAAAGTACCGCGACCTAGTGTGCCCCTCTTGGGCCAACTCCATCAACGCCGTCAACATTTTCGGCGTCGGCAGGCGAGGCAAGTACGTCGGCAACGTCCTGTCCGACCACCGTGGCGGTGGCGCCGGCGCCCGCACCTTCGGCGACGGTTTCGATCACGGCGGCTTTGCCCTCTGTCCCGTCAGCCTCATGGCCGACGTGGAGAACCAGGAGTGGAAGCTGCCGGTGCTCTATCTTTACCGCAAGCAACTGCCCGACTCCGGCGGGCCGGGCAAGTTCCGGGGCGGTCTTACCGCCGTATCCGCGGTCACCCCACACCGCACCGAACGGCTCATGTGGAAGTCCCAGAACACGTCGGGGGCCGACCAGTCCAACGCGCTTGGCATAGGCGGGGGCTACCCCGGCGCCGGGTCTCAGGCGTCGGTGGTGCGAAACGCCGACCTAGAGCGAATCCTGGGCACCTGGTCCATCCCCGAACGCTACGAGGGCTTCGGAGGCGCTCTGCAGCACCTCTCATCCAAGTCCGATGGCTTCCTGGAAAGCCGCGACCTCTACATCTACCACGCCCCAGGCGGCGGCGGCGTTGGCGATCCCTTTCACCGCGACCCGGAACGGGTCCGGCAGGACGTCCTCAGGGGAGCCGTTACCATCGAAATGGCCACGCTGGCCTATGGCGTCGTTCTGACCGCAGACCTCGCCGTCGAAGTTGAGGGCACGCGGCAGGAGCGCCTGCGCCTTGTCGAAAAGCGAAAATCCGAAGCCGTCGTCCGCAACGGCGCTGCGGCAACGCTGAGCAATGGCGCCGCAGAGCGGCCGGTCCGTCTGATAATCGAATACGTGGAGCAGGTTGGGGACGGCAGCGACGGATTTGTTCGGTGCACCGAGTGCCATCACGTCTACTGTTCGGCGTCTGAAGAGCCGCGACGGTTTGCCGCGGTGCGCCACAGCCCACTGAGGAAGGCAGGCCCCTGGCTGGCTGAGCGTTGGGGAGGCAACAGTCCCAACTTCCTGCTCGTCGAATATCTGTGCCCATCCTGCGGGGTGGTCTTTGACGTGCTGGAGCGCCTCCAGTCGGAGGTTCAACCGGCGGTGGCGCCGAAACGGGAGTTGGCGGCGGCGCCCCGGTAGCGTAACGAGAAGCGGTTGAGAAGAGCGCCGCCCGTCGGGCGGCGCTCTTCTTTCTTGTTCAATATTCAATCTCCCAGTGCTGGCATGGGTGACTATCGCCGTCCTTCGCAGAGCCTCTCCTCTGGCGCCTGGTCGCCCCGTCATTTCGCCGGACGGACGAAGGCCGGACGCGCTACTGCGGACCCGCGAACGGAGGAGCAGCCGTCGTTGGTGGTAAGATACCACTAGCTGACTTTCTGCCACCGGAGATGGTCCTTGACTTCCTTTTCGCCCCAAGCGCTGGTCTATCTGGACCATGCTGCAACGACGCCGTTGGACCCCGATGTCCTCCAGGCGATGCTGCCATATTTCACGGAGCGTTTCGGCAACCCGTCCAGCCTCTATACATTGGCACAGCGGTCCCGCATGGCCATGGACGACGCCAGGGACCGCGTGGCGAGGGTTCTGGGCTGCAGACCCAGCGAAATCATCTTCACCAGTGGCGGAACGGAGTCGGACAACACCGCTCTGAGAGGGGCGGCTCTCGCTCTGAGGCAGAGCGGCAATCACATCATCACCACCAGCATTGAGCATCACGCTGTCCTTCACGCCTGCCACTGGCTCGAAGGGCTAGGATTCCAGATCACCTATCTGCCGGTGGACTCCCAAGGTCTTGTGGACGTGGACGGATTGGTGGAGGCCATCACCGGCCAGACGATCGTTGTCAGTGTGATGCTGGCCAACAACGAGATCGGCGTAGTGCAGCCGCTGGCCGACATAGCCCAGCGGGTTAGAGAAAAAGCCCAAGAGCTGAGGCGCAGCATTGTCGTCCACACCGACGCTGTGCAGGCGCCAGGGCTGATGGACGTAAACGTAGACAGGCTGGGCGTAGACCTTCTCAGCCTTTCCGCCCACAAGTTCTACGGCCCCAAGGGCGTCGGCATTCTTTATCTCCGGAGGGGAACGCCCTTCGACCCTCAGCATCTTGGTGGGGGGCAGGAGCGCCAGCGCCGGGCGGGCACCGAGAACGTGCCTGGCATCGTTGGAGCAGCGCTGGCGCTGGCGCTGGCCGAAGCAGACCGGGAAGAAACCGCGCAGCGCTCTCTGCGCCTCAGGGACAGGCTTATAGCGGGGATTCAGGAACGGGCGCTAGGGGCTCGTCTCAACGGCCATCCCACGCAGCGGCTCGCCAACAACGTCAACTTCAGCTTCGCCGGCGTGGAGGCGGAGCCCGTGCTGCTCGGTCTTGACCTGGAAGGAATCGCAGCATCGAGCGGCAGCGCCTGCACCAGTGCATCCTTGGAGCCTTCCCACGTTCTCCTGGCTTTGGGTCTCACCGCCGATCAGGCCCGCTCCAGCCTGCGTTTGACCCTGGGCAAGGGCAACACCGAGGAAGAGGTGGACCACGTCCTCTCCGTGCTTCCCGGCCTCATCGCACGACTCAGAGCTCTGTCCTCTCCCTCCTTCGCCCGGTGACATACAACTACCCCCGCGTCTTGTCATGACCGGGGCGCCGCCAACGCCCGGCGAGGCGACGCCCAACCTTACGGCGCGGCGTCTCGTCCACGTGGGGGCAGGCGCCACCTTCGCCCTCGCTGCTCTGATGGCCCCCATTCTGTGGATCCGCATCGCCGCCGTGACCTTCGCGCTCGGTTTCGCACTTCTCGACGCCCTGCGCTTGGCCTACCCCGGGTTCAACCGGCGTCTCCGGCCCTGGCTGCGCCCGATCCTCAAGACGGAAGAGCAGACGATGAAGGTTACCGGCGCAACGTACATGCTGCTTGCCGTTGCGCTTTGCCTCCTGCTCTTCGAGGCGGAGGTGGCCGCCGCCGCCATCCTCTTCCTGGCCGTGGGAGACCCGATTGCAGGGCTGGTGGGGCAGCGCCTTGGCAGGCGGAGACTGGGCGCCAAGTCGATCGAGGGAACGCTGGCCTTCTTCGCGTCAGCGTTATTGCTCGGGCTGGCGCTCTTCTGGGCCGGGCGTCTGGCGAGTCCCTGGTTGAGCGTTGCCGGCGCCGGATCGGCGGCCCTAGCGGAACTCATCCCCCTGCCGATCGATGACAACGTGTGGATTCCCCTGGCCGCAGCCACAGCGATGTCGCTTACGTGGTTGTTGATTCAGTGACCTTCCGGGGCGTACAATTGGGATGCGAGCTAACGCGCCCGCACCGATTTCCCACCCCCGGCATCTCAACAGTGGCCGGCGCCTGGGAAGATTGGACGGAGCCAGCAAGGAGGAAGGATGACTAAGCCTGTCGACGTGTCCGACCAGGATTTCACAGAGAAGGTGATTGAGGCGGATAAGCCTGTTCTCGTGGACTTCTGGGCCGAGTGGTGCGGGCCTTGTCGCATGGTTGCTCCCATCGTTGAGGAACTGGCTAGTGAATACGAAGGGAAGGTGGACTTCACCAAGCTGAACGTGGACTTCAACCCGACGGTGGCTACAACCTTCGGCATCCGCAGCATTCCAACCCTCCTGGTATTCAAGGGCGGCAAGCCCGTTGACCAGGTCATCGGCGCGGTGCCTAAGGCAGAGATCAAGAAGCGACTGGAGGCGGCACTGGCCAACTAGCCAGCGACATCGCCCACGAATGGCCCCCTGACGGTTGTTATGCAGCTTCGGGGGGGCCTATTCTCGCAACGCGCATTTTGGGGGCGGATGGGTCCCGGTGGGCCTCACGGGCTTCAAACCCGGCTGGCGGGCTGCCTGCGCAGTCTGTGGTGGGTTCGACTCCCTCCCGCTCCCGCCAATACCTCTTCGAGCGTTTATCGCCATTGAGCGTATAACCGTTAGCCTCGACAGCGACGGGGCGTCTCGCGCCAGCGAGATCGTCGCTGACCTGCGGAACGTGGCTGAGGCGCTCTTTCATCCCCTTCGTCTGGTGGCCTATTGGGACGCCCAGGCCGGGGGCCGCCACATCTGCCCGCAGGCAGACCGGGGAGAGGAGTGTCCCCACCACCTCCCCCCAGGCAGTCCAGGCCATGTCCCCTACGGCCAGACCGTAGATAGAGACTTGGCGGGAACGCTCGAGGTCTGCTTTCCTCACGCCGGCCTGAGCATCTACCTCGGCGCACCGGCCACCCTGGCGGACGCGTTCAGCCCGCGCAGGCCGCCCAAGGTAAAATAGCGCAGCGGCGAAACCCAAGGGAAACACCAAGTGGCCCCAGCGCATGCGCTGGGGCCACTTGCTCATCTGGAGCCTAGAACCTAGGCAGGCCGGAACTTGTAGATCGTGGCGTCCGGAGTGACGTCGTCGAAATAGACCTCAACAGGCATGTCCACCTTTACGTCAGCCGGAGGGATCTCGATGATGTTGCTGATCATGCGGGGGCCCTCTTCCAACTCCACCACAGCCACCGTGTAGGGGACCTCTTCCTTGAACCCCTGGTGGTAAACCCGGTGGTACACGCCGAAGGCGAAGACCTTGCCTCTCCCGCTGGCCTGCGCCCACTCCCATTCGGTGCTCAGGCACTCCGGGCAAAGGATGCTGGGAGGGAACCAGTGCGAACCGCACTGGTTGCACCGGGGAATCAGCAACTCGTGGCGCTTGCAGCCCTCCCAAAAGGGCTCGGTTTCGGGGGAGGGTACGGGTAGGGGTTTGTTGTAGGCGCTGGCTTCGGTCATGACGGGTGCCTCCCCAGAATGAGGGTGGAATGACAGACGGTGCGCCCGCCGTGGCCGCTTATGAGCGCAACCTCGGCGTTGGGGACCTGCCGCTCGGCGGGATACTGGCGTCTGAGCTGGCGGGCCCCCTCCAGGATCTGCAGCATGCCCTCCACGTGCGCCTCGGAGAGCTGGCCCCCCGACGTGTTCGTGGGAATCTCCCCGTCCAACGCAAGAGCCCCCGAGGCGACGAATGGGCCGCCCTCGCCCTTCTTGCAGAAGCCGTAGTCCTCGAGTTCGGCCATCAGCATGTAGGTGAAGCAGTCGTAAAGTTGGGCCGTGTCGACGTCCTTGGGGCCCAGGCCGGCCATTTTGTACGCTGCCTGAGCGCTCTGGATGGCGGCGGTGTTGGTCATGTGGTCGCCGTCGTACCAGCCGCGGAGGTTGTTCTGGGCCCCGAAGCCCAGGATGTAGACGGGAGGCTGCTTCAGGTCTCGGGCGCGTTCGGCGGTGGTCACCACCACCGCGCCGGCACCGTCGCTCAGGAGGCTGCAATCCAGCAGGTTCAGCGGCTCCACAATCCAACGGGCGTTTGCGTAGTCGTCCATAGTGATGGGCTGCTGCATCTGAGCAAGGGGGTTCCGGGAGGCATGGTCCCGCAGCGTAATGGCGATGTGTCCTAGCTGCTCCTTGGTTGTGCCGTACATGGCCTGGTGCCGGCTCAGGGCGAACGCGTAGTCGACGGGAGCGCCAATCATCCCGAACTCGGGCCCGAACTCCAGCCCCAACTGGGCCTGAGAGACCATGTCCACGGCCATCTTGGACCGGGGCGACCGGGTGCGGGACCATGTGTCGCGCCCGTACCCGCACACCACGGTGTTGCACAGGCCGGTTTCGATGGCCTGGCACGCCAGCATGATGGCCATGATCTGCGATGCCCCGCCGCTGTCCAGGGAGTTGCTGTAGGACACGTCGATGCCCAGCAACTCACCCATCTTCTGGTGGTGGCAGTAGATCTCGTCGGTGCCTCGGGATACCAGGCCATCGATGTCCTTGTTGGTGAGCCCGGCGTCCTCGATAGCGTTCTTCATGGCGATGGCCAGGAGGTTTGTGCTGCTAACGCCCCCCACCTGGCCAATGGGGCTCTGTCCCACGCCCACGATGGCGTATTTGCCGCTGAGGTTGATTGTCACGTTGTACTTCTCCTCCCTTGGGCCTGCTGCTCAGGCCCCCCGTTCGCCGGCCAATAGCTGCCCCCGCCGCCTACCTCTGGCGGCGCTGGCGGCGCCCCTTTTCGGCAGGAAAGCCCTCACAAATGCCTGAGGGCTTTCCCCGTCCTATCGAGCATACGTCTTAGGTGGCCTACAACGCGCCACTGCCTGGCGGGGAGTGGCCGCCAAGCCCTAGCCCGCCCTGAAGTCCCACAGCGGCTCGTCACTGTCGCCCGTTACCGGGGAATACGTGTCGACGCGGAGCTGCGTAGCGCAACCGGGGCAACTGTAAATGTGGTACACACCGTCGAAGCCCTGCCGCGGCATCTTGGGCCCCGGCATCTCGTTGAGGTCCTGGGTCTCGCGCACGGCGTAGTTCTTGTAGTTCTCATCCACCGTGCAGAAGACGTGGCCGCACGGGATGCATCGGATGGCCCTCTGGTCACCCAGCTGGGCGACCTCCAGGCTTTCGTGCCAGCGCAACTCCTGCTGCCAGCCGCTGGCGTTCTGGAGCTCCTCCGAAACGCCGGAAGTCTTCCCGGAGTATGGCGCCCCCGAGCGAAGCCGCTGCTCCCGCATATCACGGCGGCGTTGCTCGGTCGCCTCAACGTCAAGGCCGCCGTTGGCGTTCACAACGACCCCATAGATTCGTCCGGCAACCTCGACGGACGTGGTGGAGTCGCGTATATCGTTGGCTACCTGCTCCGCCGGACGGTCCAAGGGGTCCCCGTATCCCGCGCCACCGGGGACCACGTCGGAGATGACGGTGAACTCAGGCAGGCGCAAGCGGTCCGGCAGGTCGTTGGGGAGGGTGTCTTGCGCCCATCCCTCGGGGATGATGTCCTCCGCAAAGGATGGGTAGTTCCGCCGCTCTTTGGCGATGTCCAAGAGCGAGCCGGAGTCTCGGCTGTACATCCCTCTGACGCCGCCGGTGCCCGTGGAGTAGCCACCGAAGATTCCGTTCCCTTGGGGAACGCCCCCGTAGGGCTTGTAGTCCACGTTGGCGTCCTGCGAGCCGTAGATCATGTAGATGCGGAACGAGCCGGCCCCTCCGGCGTACTTGCCAAAGCCGCCGCCGTCGCGGTTGTGATTCCGAGCGAAATAGATGAAGGGGTACTGCATCTCAGTCCGCTCGATGTCGGAGATGCCGCCTGACGGGATGTTGTAGTGGCCTCCGGTCGCCACGCCGTCCCTCGTGGGGGCTGCTCCCAAGCCGCTGCCGTGGATGTCGTACAGGCCCTGGGCCGTCACAATCCCCTCCCGGTTGTGGCCGCCATAGAAGAAACCGGGGCCACCTTGGTAGGGCAGAACGTGCCAGGGTGCGTTCACGTCGTCCAAGCGTCCCCCTGCGTACAGCATCTGGGCTAGGCACTCGCTCAGGGCCGTGACCATGATGCCGCCCACGCCGGGGCCATTCCCTGCGGCCGCTGGGTACTTGCAGTTCAGGATGCTCCCTTCCGGGATGTTCCAGGAGATGGGGACCATCTTGCCGTCGCTCCAGGGGACGTCCCAGTAGAGCTGGTTGGACAGGGCCACGCCGAGGTGGGCCATGGTGCTGGGAAAGGTGGAATTGGTCGCGTCGTCGCTCTGGGGGCTGGTCCCGGTGAAGTCCAAGAACAGCTCGTCGTCCTGCTTGGTCATCGAGCAGACGATCTGGAATATCCGCAACTTCTGCGCCCGCTTGTCCACGGCTGTCCCGTACACCCGGGATTTCCAGGTGCCGTTGGGGAGGTCGCGTAGCTTGGACCGGGCCATCGCCTCCGAGTCCTCCACCACCTTGGCCTCGGCCGCCCTGGCGAAGTCCAGTCCGAACTTCTCCACCAGCTCAAGGTAGCGGCGGGCGGTAACGTTGTTGGCGGCGATCATCGAGTTCAGGTCCAACCCTACGTACTGCGGGTCTCGGCACTGCTCGGTGAGGGTGGCGAACACGTCCTCCCTCTGTTGGCCCTTCTCCACGATCTTGAGCCCGATGATCCTGATCCCCTCATGGAAGACCTCCGTTGCCAGGCCGCGCATAACGCCGCCCGTGTCGGCGGTGTGGATGCTGGCGGCGGTCCAGGCAATGATCTCGCCCCGGTAGAAGATGGGCTTGATGATCATCATGTCGAAGGTGTGAGCCCCCGCAACGTAGGGGTCGTTGAGGAAGAACTGGTCGCCATCGAAGAATCCGGGATTCTCCGAGAACCGGCGCCGGAGCATCTTGATGGCGTCGGACGTTGCGCCGGCGAACCTGAGGTGGCCGGAGCAGGCGAGGGTCATCACCCCCTCCGGGTTGTAGAAGGAGCACATGCACTCGCCGCCCTGGGAAACGATAGGCGAGGCCGTCACCCGCTGGATGGCCAGCCGCCCTTCCTCGCCGATGGCCCAGAGCCGGTGAAAGAACATCTCGTACTTGACGGGGTCCAGTTGCCCCACTGCAGACGTTGTCGTCATCTTGTCATCCTCCTGTATTGCACCCCTGCCTAAATGGCTAGGTGCTCCATCACCAGATTCTGGTGGGGGTCAACTGCCACGGACCACGACTTGGGCACCAGGATGGTCGTGAACTGCGATTCGATCACTGCCGGGCCCGCCACCTGGTTGCCGGTTTGCAACCCGTCGTATTCGTAGACAGGGGTGCTCACGAAGCCCCGCTCCGGCTGGGTGAAGAACACGTCGCGGTATCCCTTGATGGCGCTGGACGCATCCGACCCGCCGGGCGCGTGGTGCTCGATGACTGGCTTGGACACGGGGCCTATGGCGTCAACCCGGATGGCGTTGATCTCAATGCCCGCCCTCGTGAACCCGGCCCCGATGCCGTAGAGCTCCTCGTAGGTGCCCTCGAAGAGCCGCTGAAGGTCTTCCATCTCCTGGTTGGAGAATGATGACCACTGCACGGGCACCTCCACGCCGGTGGTCTGGCGGCGATAGCGCATGGAGAAATAGCGCTGGAAGACGATCTGGTCTGGACTGAACCCCTCGTCCGCCATCGCTTCAGTCAGCTCATGTTCTATGCCCCGGAGCGTGTCGTTCAACACCTCCGGTTCCATAGGCAAAGCGTAGGTCACGCTGAGCATTCGCGTGTGGATGACGTCTGCCGCGGCTGCGCCGAAAGCCGAGAAGACCGCCGACGGCCGGAAGATGAACGCCTGTTTGATGCCCAACTCCTCGGCGAAGCCCGCCAAGTGGACTGGCCCAGCCCCGCCGAAGCAGTAAAGCACGAACTCCTCAGGCAGGTAGCCCTGTCTGATGACCTGCCGACGGATCAGGTCCGCCATCTTGGCGTTGATGATGTCGTAGACGCCGGCTGCGGCCTCAGCAACGTCGAGGCCCAGCGGCTCGGCGATGGTCTTCCGAATGTACTCCTCAGCCTTGGCCTTGTTCAGGGAAGACCTGCCGCCCAGGAAGTAGTCCGGGTCCAAAATGCCCATAACCAGGTCAGCGTCGGTTGTTGCCACCCGCTCGCCGCCCTGGTCGTAGGCGACAGGGCCTGGGTGGGCGGCGGCGCTCTCCGGGCCGACGAGCAAGCGGTTGGTCTCGCTGTCCACCCTGGCGATGGTCCCGCCGCCGGCTCCGATGGACTCGATGTCGATGATGGGCTGGAGCACCCTGAAACGCTCGACGACCGGCTCGGAAGCATAGCGCCAGTAGCCGTTGGTCAGCATACCCACGTCGAAGCTGGTGCCGCCCATATCGGTCGTGATGACGTTGCTGTGATTCAAGAGGTCGGCCATGTAGGCGCTGGCCATCATGCCGCCCGCGGGACCCGACTGGAAGTTGCCGATGGGGGTGATGTGGTCCTTGTGCACCGCGCCGCCGTTGCCCTGCGTGATCAAGAATGCCCCGGCCAGACCTTCATCCTTCAGCTTCTCTTCTAGGGTGTCCAGATAGGTCTTGACGATGGGGCCTACGTAGGCGTTGATCACCGCCGTGTTTGTGCGGGCGTACTCCCCGGACACCTGAATCAGATCGCTGCCCACCGAGAAGAACAGCTCGGCGTTGGGGTACATCTCCTCCAGGATTTCCAGGATGCGGCGCTCGTGGGCCGGGTTGGCCCAGCTTTGCAGCAGGCTGACCGCGATCGCCTTGCATCCATTGTTGTCGACAAGGTCCTTCGCAGCAGCCCTTACCTCATCTTCATTGAGTGGTACGAGCACGTCGCCGGTGTAGTCGATTCGCTCGGCCACTCCCCGGATCAACTCCTTGGGCACGATGGGATCCGGCTTCGTGACCCTCGTCACGTGCCGGATCTCGTCCTCGGCAAGGCCGTCCACCCGTCCCACCGCCCGCATGATGAGCGTGGTGTCTTCAAAGCCCTTGGTGGTGATCAGGCCAACCTTTGCGCCGCCTCTGACGATGACGGCGTTCGTGGCCACGGTGCTGCCGTGCTTGACCATCCTGGTGCGGCCTAGCAGTTCCCGGCGGCTCACCCCTATCGTCTTGGAGACCTCTTCAATAGCGTTCATGACACCGATCGAGTAATCCCAAGGGGTCGTCGGCGACTTCCCCGTGAACACCTCGCCGTTCTGACCGAGCGCCACGATGTCGGTGAACGTTCCCCCCGTGTCGACCCCGATAACGTACGTTCCCTGCTCCTGGACCATGTGCGACTCTCCTTACTCCCACCGATATAGAGGTCTGGCCGGCAAAGCGGGCCACAAGGCGCCGCTCCAGAATGGCCGTGCGTATTGTAGCGCAAGGCATTGGTTTAGGAAAGACTCCTTTGAGCGGCCAGCCGCTCCAAGGCCGGCGTTCTTGTTGACAACCCCCAGGTGACCTGCTATAAATCCGGCGACGTTGAGCCAGCCTATATCTTGCCGCGGCGCCCCCATCGTCAGGTGGCGCCGAGCCGGGCGCAGGGCCCCAAACGAATCCAGCAATGCTTGTTGACTCTGGAGGTGGCATGTCCTGGGACCTCACTGGAAAGGTCGCCTTCGTAACCGGAGGCGGCAGCGGTATTGGCCGGGCAGTAGCCCTTACGCTTGCCAAGGAGGGCGTTGCCGTCGCTGTGGCCGATGTGCGGAAGGCCAATGCGGAAGCCGTGGCTGCGGAGATCGAGGAGGGCGGCGGCAGGGTGCTGACCCTTGAACTCGATGTCTCCGACTCGTCCAAGGTCAATGAAGCCGTGGCCAGGACGCAGGAAGAGCTCGGCCCCATCGACTACCTCGCCAACATCGCTGGTATTGGTCATAATGCCTTGGTCCACGAAATATCGGACGACGACTGGGTCCGCATGATAAGCGTCCACCTCAACGGGACCTTCTTCTGCACACGGGCCGTTCTCCCCGATATGCTCGAACGAGGCTCAGGGGCGATTGCCTCCATTTCATCCCTGCACGCCCAGAAGGGCCAGCCCATGGCTGCCCACTATTCAGCAGCCAAGGCCGGCATCATTGGGTTTACCAGGGCGGTGGCTCGCGAGGTGGCCGACAAGGGCATCAGAGTCAACGCCATCGCTCCCGGCCCGATCGACACCCCGCTCTGGCGCGGCGATATGGAAGGCGAGGCTCTGGAGCGGCACATCGCCAACCGCACCCGGCCCGAACTTGTGCCCCTGAACCGCCTCGGCGTCCCGCAAGACATCGCGGACACCATGCTGTGGCTCCTCAGTCCCAAGAGCAGCTATGTGACCGGACAGGTGATTCCCGTCAACGGCGGGGAATTGATGGTGTAACGGCCTCTACTTCCTGGGAGGAATACCTATGGCTTACGGACCTAGCGTGAAGTTGGTGGATACCGGAAGGCTTACCTACGGGCAAGCCACCGCAGACTGGCAGGAGCGGCTCAACGTGGACCGCATGCGCCAGTACAGGGAGAGCCGCGCCCGGGAGATCATGCGCAAGCAAGGAGTTGCCGTGATCTTGGAAGGCGTTCCGCAGAATCTTCGATATCTGACGGGCCTGATTGGTTTCCCAATGGGCCTGTCTCGCTATGTGTTGTTCTTCGCAGACAGCCCCTCCATCATGTGGGAACACTCGGGGTGGTACGCCCAGATGCCGGACCAGGCGCCCTGGATCCCAGAGTTCAGGGCGGCCCACTCCTGGCTCAACTTCTCGCCGGGCATGGACGCCACCCTTTGGGAGGCCAAGCAGTTCGCCGAGGAGATAGCACAGGTTCTCAGGGACAAGGGGATGCTGGGGGAGAAGATCGCAGTGGGCGGCGTGGACGGCTATGGATTGGCGGCGCTGGCTGAGGCCGGGGTGACAAACATTGTGCCCTCCCAGCCCCTCTTGCTGGAAGCCCGCATGATCAAGAACGAAGACGAGATCAATTGTCTGAAGATGATTGCCGCCATCTGCGACGGCATCTGGTTCAAGGTCTGGGAAACCGCCCGCCCGGGGATGCGGGACACCGATCTGGGAACAATTGTGGCAGCCACCGGCTATGAGTTGGGCGCTGAGTTCGCTCATCCTGGCGGCTGGCGCAGCGGCCCCATGACCTTCGATCGCGGCTTCTCCACTACCGGCCGGCTTCTCCAGACCGGAGACATTATGTACGGCTCTGTCTGCGGCTTCACCTACATGGGCTATGGAAGCTGCACCTACCGGACCCTGACCGTCGGCGCCAAGCCGTCGGACAAACAGAAGGACTGGTACAAACAGGTGGTCGACCGCATCGACTCTGTCATCAGCGAAATCAAGCCCGGCGCTTCCACCGACGCAGCCGCCAAGCACTTCCCGCCGTCAACCAAGTGGGGTTATGCCAGCGAGCATGAGATCCTGGCCAGCGAGATAGGCCACGGTATCGGGCTGGGAGGCATGACCGGCTACGACCATCCCATCGTGAACCGCCAATGGTCCCTCCAGTACCCCCAGGAGTTTCAGGAAGGCATGTGCCTGGCGATCGAGAGCCGGGAGGGCGAGGTCCGCGTCGGAGGGGCCAGGCTCGAAAACATGGTCGTGGTCACCAAGAACGGCGTCGAAATCATCGACACCTTCCAGAGGGATGAGGTTTTGCAGGCCCCACGGTAGGCTTGCCGCGTTTCCGGATCAGAACATCAACAGGACTGACGTCGAACAGAGAAGGGGAGGTGTGCGTTGGCATACGGACCTAGCGTAAAAGTGGTGGACACCGGTAGGCTGACCTACGGGCAGGCTACCGCGGACTGGCAGGAACGGCTCAATGTGGACCGCATGCGACAGTACCGCATGGACCGGGCACGCGAGATCATGCGAAAGCACGGTGTCGCCGTCATCCTGGAGGGCGGGATGCAGCACATCCGGTATCTCACCGGCATGATCGGCTTTCCCATGCCCCTGACCCGCTACACCCTGTTCTTTGCAGACGAAGCACCCATCATGTATGAGCACGCCGGCTGGTACGTCCAACTCCAGGACCAGGCGCCCTGGATAGCCGAGTTCAGGCCGGCTCGCTCTTGGCTTGGCTTCTCGCCGGGAATGGACGCCTCCCAGGAAGAGGCAAGGCTCTTCGCCGGAGAGATCGCCGCAGAGCTGCGGAAGCGGGGACTCTTGGGCGAGAAGATCGCCGTGGGTGGAGTCGACGGTGTCGGCCTTGCGGCGCTGGCGGCGGCCGGGGTGACAAACATCGTTCCTTCCCAGCCCCTCATGCTGGAAGCTCGCATGATCAAAAACGAGGACGAGATCAACTGCCTGAAGATGATCGCCGCCATCTGCGACGGCATCTGGTTCAAGGTCTGGGAAACCGCCAGCCCCGGTATGCGGGACACCGACTTGGGCACAATTGTGGCGAGGACAGGTTACGAGCTTGGCGCCGAGCACTCGCACCTCGGCGGGTGGCGCAGCGGTCCCATCACCTTCGACCGCGGCTTCTCAACCACCGGGCGCTTGATGCAGACGGGCGACCTGCTCTACGGGTCCGTGTGCGGCTTCACCTACTTGGGCTACGGAAGCTGCACCTACCGCACGTTCAGCATTGGGGCCAAGCCAACCGACCAACAGAAGGACTGGTACAAACAGGTCCTGGAGCGCATCGACTCCGTCATCAGCGAGATCAAGCCCGGCGCTTCCACGGATGCTGCCGCCAGGCACTTCCCGCCCGCAACCAAGTGGGGCTATGCTAGCGAGCACGAAATCCTGGCCAGCGAGATTGGCCACGGCATCGGCGTGGGCGGCATGACCGGCTACGACCACCCGATTATCAACCGGCAGTGGTCGCTCCAATTCCCCCAGGAGTTTCAGGAGGGTATGTGCATAGCGGTGGAAAGCCGCGAGGGCGAGGTTCGCGTTGGCGGCGCCCGCTTAGAGAATATGCTGGTGGTCACCAAGAACGGCGTCGAGATCATCGACACCTTCCAGCGTGACGAGGTGCTTGCAGCCCCCCGTTAGCCGGCTGCTCGAAGCATGAATTGAGAAGGGCGGGTCTCTTGGATCCGCCCTTCTTCGATTTGTGCGTTGTGGCCAACCTCGTCGCCCACCCCTGCGCTGCCTGAACGATAACTTTGCGAAGGGCGTTCGGCGGGGGCGTCCCCGGCGTCCCTACTCCAACCGCACAGCCTTCGCGAAGTCGTAATCGGCGGCCACGTCTGACGCAAACTTCCAGGTCACCCGGTCCTTTGGGAACGCTCCGCTATGAATCCGGTCCAAGAAGTCCATGATCAGGTCCCATGCCTCGGCCGTCTCCTTGGGGCGGTATCTGCCGGGCATGGTGTCGTTGAACCAGCCGTGGGGCATGTCCCGGAATAGCTTGAACTCATAGCTCTTCATCTCCGACTCGAGGGCGTTGCGCAGGTCCCGCACCACCTCCGTCGACACCACGTGGTCCTTCTCTCCCCAGATGCCCAGGACGGGCGCCGTGATGCGCTTGATGATATCGATGTAGGGCTCCAGACGGAGCTCGCCCACGTCCCAAAGCCCCGCCTGAGCGCCGCCGTACACGACGATATTGGCCGCAAGGTCAGCCCGGACGCTGTTGAGGACGATCGGGTACTCCCCGCTCTGGCACACGCCCATCGACGAGATCTTCGCCGAGTCCACTCTCGAGTCTTCCACCAAGAAGTCGAAGGCGGCGCCCAGGAAGGTCTTGATTTCGTAGTCGCTGATGATGACCCGGACATCGCCGCGGACCAATGCCTCCCTGTCGCCCTCCCAGTGGGAGAAGAGGTCGGGAGCGATGCCGACATAGCCGTACTTGGCGAACTTGGCGGCCAGGTCAATGGTGTGCTGCACGAGCCCGTAGCGCTCGTGGCTCAGGATCATGGCAGGGAAGGGGCCGCTGCCGTGTTCCGGCACGGCCAGGAAGGCATTGACCCGGTCGCCGAAGGTGATCATGGAGGTCTGAGCGCCGGGGAAGGTGGTTGTCTGCACCATGCGGTCCTCCTACTGGACTTGCCTAGCCCGGCGGGGTCGCTATAACGATACCCACAATAGCGCTGCAAGGTGATCTGGCGCCAGGTCCTCTCGTCGCGAAGGAATAGACGAGAGGCGGGTCTCGTTATCCAGGCGGCAGTGAGCCTTGGCGGTCCCGCCGGATGGGCGCCACCCGCCACGGCGGGAGAAGCGCTCGCGGCTGGAACAGGCGTCCGCTGCCGCTAAGCCTGGCGGTACTTCTTGGTGAAGTCGTAGTCCGCGGCGATGTCCGACTCGAAACGCCACATGACCCGATCCCTGGGGAAGGCGCCGGCGTACACATCGTCCAGGAACTGCTTGATGTACGCCCAGGCGTCCTCTGTCTCCTTCGGGCGGTAGCGGCCTGGCATGGTCGAGTTGAACCAACCGTGAGGCATGTCCCGGTACAGCTTGAAGACATAGGTCTTCATGTTCTTTTCCAAGGTATTGCGCAGCAGTTGCACGTCGTCCACGGAGACCACGAAGTCGTCTTCGCCCCAGATGCCGACGATGGGGGCCTTAACCCGTTTCAATATATCTTCGTAGGGCTCCTTGCGGACCTCCCCGATGTCCCACACGTTCACGATGCCGCGCTGCGCGCCGCCGTACACAACGATGTTCGCCGCAACCTCATCCCGGAAGCTGTTGAGGACCAGCGGATATTCGCCGCTCTGGCACACGCCCATGACGGCGATGCGGCTGGAGTCGACGTCCGGGTGCTCGAGCAGGTAGTCCAGGGTCTCCCCCATATAGATCCTGATCTCGTCGTCGGTAATGGGGACCATGAACTCCCCGCGGTTGAGCGCTTCTTTGTCGCCCTCCCAACGCGAGAAGAGGTCGGGAGCAATGGACATATAGCCATCGGCGGCCCACTTGGCTGCCAGGTCAAGCGTGTGTTGGACCAAGCCGTACCGTTCGTGGCACAACATGACCACCGGATACGGCGGCGCCGCATTCTCCGGTATGGCCAAGAACGCGCTCACCCGGTTCCCGAAGGTCATCATCTCCGTCCGCGCGCCGGCGAAACCCGTCGTTTTCTCCACCATGTGCTGTCTCCCTCTTGCGCCTGCCTCAGGCTTTCGCTGACTCCTTGTCTTTCTCGGCCTTCCACGCCGCCAGCCACTCCAGCACATCGGCCAGCGACATCACGTCGGCGTACTTCTGGTCCATGTCGAACAGGTTTATGGCGTGGGCCGCCTCGTGCCGGTCGAACACGCACTCTTCCACAACCACTACCCGATATCGGTTGGCCGCCGCGTCCACCACGCTGGCCCGCACGCAGCCGCTCGTGCTCTCGCCGACCACGATGAGCGTGTCAACGTCCTTGTAGTTTAGGTGACCCGCTAGGGGCGTGCCGAAGAAGGCGCTGGGCGCCGCCTTTCGCAGGACGCCCTCGCCGGGCAGGGGCGCAACCTCGTCGATGATTTCCCAACGCCGCTTTCGCCGCTCCATCTCCTCCTCGGACAACTCCTTGGGGGGACCCATGCGGCGCACGGCCCAGGGCTCAATGTGGTCCTCCAGGTCGTTGATGCCGGTGACGTGAACGACCGGAATTCCGGCCTCGCGGGCCGCGTTGAGCATCGTTTGGAGGTGTGGGATGGAGTCCCACGCCGCCATGCCGCAACTCCCCGGCCACGTCTTGATGGCCTCCAACGTGGGCGCCGGCTCGTCGCCGAAGACGCCCCGGTAGAGGTCAATGAGAATCAGGGCAGGGCGCTTGCCGAAACCTATCGTGGTCTTCTTGGATGCGGCCAGGTGGGCCTTATCCTGCTGGGTCAAGAACTTCTCCCACACGCGCTCGGTCATCGGGTGGCCTCCTTATTCTCGAAGCCGCTTGCTGTTGAGCCGCCGAACGCGGCAAGTGTAGTAAAACCGCCGCCGCCTTTCAAGTTCCGGGCGGTTGTCCCCGTGTTTTCCTTCAGACGCGCTCACTCAGGCGCGCTCACTGCGCTGCCGCCGTCCGCCGCTCTCGTCGATGATTTCAGGGAAGAGGAGGCGGTATAATGGGCGCGGCGCCAGCACTCATCCGATGCAGCCTTGCCAAGGTGATTCATGGAGTTCAGTGAAGCCGTCCCTTTCTTGGAGGCCAGCCACCGCGCGGTGGTTAGCACGCACCAGGCCGGTGGCGGCATCCAGAACAGCATTGTCGTTGCCGGGCCCTTCAGGGGCCAGATGGGTTTCGTGTCGGTGTGGGGCAGGTCCGCCAAAGTGCGCAACCTCCGGCGCGACCCCCGCTGCTCCGTGCTGACCGTGACCAGCGATTGGCGCAGCTACGTCGCCGTTGAGGGCCAGGCCACCCTCCACGACTCCGGCAATACGGGCGCCGAGGAGCTGCGGCTTCTATGCCGGGCCGTCTACAGCGCCTGTGGCGGCGGCGAACACCCCGACTGGGAAGAGTACGACCGGGTCATGCAGGACCAGGACGCGGTCGTTGTGCTGACAAGCCCCGACAAGGTCTACGGCATGATCCGGTAGGCACGTCTTCCGATTGAGGCTATCCCAGGGCCAGCGCAAGCTGGCCTCTCTCTTCCCCCTGCGCCATGGAGCCGCGCTCGTGAAGTCCGTAGCGGCTCCGCAGTTCGTCGATCTTGGCCATGACCTGCTCCGTGTAGCGCTCCGGCGCGTAGGCGCCCCTGTAGAGGCGGTGGTACTCCGGCAGCAGGTGAGGATGAGCCTCCCGCAAGAAGGGCATAAACCACTCGCGGGACCCTGGTTTCAGGTGCAGGACGTTGGCGCCCAGGAAATGGGCCTTGTGCTCCACGGCGGCGACTACCACCGCCTCCATGCTCTCCTCGCTGTCCGACAGAGCGGGGATGATCGGCGCCATGAGCACGCCCGCCGGAATGCCTGCCTCCACCAGAGCCTGCATGGCCTCCAGACGCCGGAGGGGGCGGGGGGTCCCGGGCTCCGTCTTCTGCCAGACCCTGTCGTCCAACGACCCGACGCTGAAATTCACGCGAACCCTTGCTATCTTCGCCAGTGCTCCTAGGACGTCGATGTCGCGCTGCACCATCACCGACTTGGTGGTGATGGCGACGGGATTGGCGGCATCCCGAAGCGCTTCGAGGATGCGTCTGGTGATCTCGTAGCGGCGCTCCGCTGGTTCGTAGGGGTCGCAGGCCGTTCCCAGCGCGATCAACTCCCTACGCCATCCGGCGCGTTTCAGTTCCTTTCTCAGCACCTCCGGCGCATTGATCTTCACGATGATGCGGGTGTCGAACTGACGGCCACCGTCGTAGCCCAGGAACTCATGTGTGCCGCGGGCGAAGCAATACACGCAAGCGTGCTGGCAACCGCGGTAGGGGTTGATCGTCCAGCGAAAGGGGATCCGATCGCCGTAGACTCGGTTGATCAGCGACTTGCAGGGAATCTCTTCGATGGACTCTAAGGGCATGAAAGCCTCGCAGGTGGAAGGTGGACGTTCACCCTAGGAGAGAACTAATGTTCTTGTCAAGGCCCCTTTGCCATCCTATAATGGCGCCGTGCGCATTGTCGTGGCCCCGCAAGCGTTCAAGGGAAGCCTGTCCGCCCAGGAGGCCTGCCGCGCCATCCGGGAGGGCGTGCTGAGGCAGCTTCCCGACGCCGAGGTCATCCTCGTTCCCATGGCCGACGGCGGCGACGGCGCGCTGGAAGCCCTGGTGGATGTCACGGGTGGATCGTACCGGCACAACCTCGTTCGAGGCCCGCTGGGCGAAGACGTTCGCGCTGCCTGGGGCATCATGGGTGACGGCGGAACAGGGGTCGTCGAGATGGCGAGAGCCTCCGGCCTGGTCCTCGTTCCGGACAGCCGGCGAGATCCTCGGCGAGCTTCCACCTACGGCACGGGACAGCTTATCAGCGCAGCACTGGACGCCGGATGCCGCCGCATGATTGTGGGGATAGGGGGCAGCGCCACCAACGACGGCGGCGCGGGGATGGCGGCAGCGCTGGGAGTCCGCTTCCTGGATGCCGATGACAATCACCTGCCCCGGGGTGGGGCGGCCCTGTCCCGCTTGGACCGCGTCGACCTGTCCGGCCTTGACCCAAGGCTCAGGTCCTGCGACGTCTTGGCCGCCTGCGACGTGGCCAACCCGTTGACTGGCCCAGAGGGCGCCAGCGCGGTCTACGGCCCGCAGAAAGGGATGACGCCGGAAGTCGTGAGGGAGTTGGACGCAGCGCTCTCTCGCTTTGACGAGGTGTTGACTCGCACGATGGGCCGCAGTTTCGCCAATATTCCGGGCGCAGGCGCCGCTGGCGGCCTGGGCGCGGGGTTGATGGCCTTCCTAGATGCTCGTCTTCAACCCGGCGTCGATGTGGTGGCCGCAGCCGTGGGCCTGGATGCCGCGCTGGATTCCGCCGACCTCGTCATCACCGGCGAAGGACGGCTGGACGGGCAGACCGTCTACAACAAGACTCCGGTGGGTGTGGCCCTCAGGGCAAAGGCAAGGGGACTGAGGGTCATCGCCCTGGCAGGTTCGTTGGGCGAAGGGCACAGGGCGGCCCTGGCTATGGGAATCGACGCCGTGGAGACGCTTGCGGACGGTTCAACGCCCCTGGAGAACGCCATCGCAGACGCCTACTCACTGCTGGCGGACGCGGCGGAACGGGCAATGCAGTCTCTCTCGTAGGGGCGTCAGACGACGCCAACCTGCGGAGGCGGACGGCCTCTCTAGCTTTACTTCCCAGGGACGTTAGGGATAGTCCGCGCAAGTCCGTGGAGCGCGGCAGGGCCGAATAGGGAAGATGGCGGTGGGGACCCCCATCTCAACCTTCCCCCGAGCACCCGGGCAGGAATAGAGGAGTTTCTCCCGGCCTCAACCTCATTCTTTGATTGTATGCGCTACTGTTTTTTCTTCTCCCCCGGCCCCCGTAGTCGTGGAGCCGTAACAGAGGCGTAATAGGGCGTAACAAGCCGTAAAGGAACCGTAAGGGAACTGTAAAGGAACCGTAATGGCTCCGTAACGAACCGTAACGGAACCGTAATGGAGCGGGATGGCTCCAAAGAGCCTGTGCCTTATAACGGCATTGGCTCCGGTCCCAACCTTCCTCGGAGGGTCTTGCCCCTTGGGTTGTTCCCTCAGCGCTCCTGCCACAGGGGGATTCTCTGTGGTTAGCCCCCAGTGCTCATGGATGCGGCAGGCTCCTAGGAAGAGAAGCGGGCCCGCGACCCACTTCATGGGGGTACTATAGCACACCCGTTCGTATTTTGCAAGAGGGTGGGGGCATGCCCTGGACGTGGGTTTTGTCCTGGCCTGCGCCTTCCTTCAGCGGGGGGATTGGCTTGGCCTGCGCCGTTGTCCCACCGGCCCACCCTCCAACGTTTTTGGGTACAGGGGGACTCCTCCTGTACCCCCGGCGGGGGCTGCGCCCCCTGCACCCTGCTGGGGGGAGAGATGGGGGCGTCGTTTTTGAGCTTGGAGCGTCTGGAGTTCCTTCCCAACCTTGCCCTGAGTATGGGGTTGGGGAGAGGCCTTATGACGGCGGGCGCCGCTGTTCCACCTAGCCCACCCTCCAACGTTTGGGGTACAGGGAGACACGCTGTACCCCCGGCGGGGGCGCAGCCCCCTGCACCCCGCTTGGGAAACGGCGTCGTCGGCGTTTCCCCACCTGGCGCGTTGGGATGCTTTCTAGCCTTAGGGGGAGGGATAGCACCCCCTTCCTAACCTTCCCCCGAGTACGAGGGTAGGGACAGAGCCGCCGCCGAGGGCGGGGGTGGGGATGGGGGGTGCGCGCAGCAATCTCTATGGGGGCTAAGCCTCGCGTCTCCGGTGATCTAGAGGCTGGGACGCCGCAAGGACGCCATCTGGGGGCAGCGCAGGCCGTCTCAGGACGGGCCGGAGGTTGGCTATCCCTTGCGGTTGAAGGGCCAAATGCCTCGGCCTCCGACGGAGACCTCCGCCGTCGCCGGTTCCTTCAGCCTGTCCCCGTAGCTCTTTCTGAACTTGGCCACCTTTGGGTCGATGATGAACCGGCAGTATGGCGCATTGCGGTTGCTGCGGTAGTACTCCTGGTGGTAGCCCTCCCCGGCGTAAAAGGTCTCCAGGGGCACAATTTCGGTGACGATGGGGTTTTTGAAGGCCTTCTCCTCGGTGAGACGCTGCACTGCTTCCTCTGCCGCCGCCTTTTGGCCATCGGCGTGATAGAAGATGGCCGACCGGTACTGTGTGCCAACGTCCGGCCCCTGGGCATTCAGCGTCGTGGGGTCGTGGATAGAGAAGAAGACCTCCAGCAGGTCTCGGTAGGATATTACCTGCGGGTCGAAGGCAACCTGAACGACTTCGGCGTGGCCAGTGCCGCCGTTGCAGACGTCGTGATAGGTCGGGTTCGGCGTGTGGCCGCCGGCGTAACCCGACACAACTCCCTCCACGCCCGCCAGCTGCTCAAAGACCGCTTCCAGGCACCAGAAACAGCCGCCAGCCAGCGTTGCCTGGGCGGTCTCGCTTTCCCTCTGAACACTGTGTTCTGATGTCATCCCGTTCTCCTTTGTTCCACTAGCTGTGCTTCCGAGGGCGTTGTTACAGGCGCGAGGCGGGAGGATCCTCTCGTTCTCTCCCCAGTAGTCGGAGAGGGTTAGGGTGGGCGCCTCAACCTCACCGCCGCCGAGCGTAAGCTCTGGTCGCAGCTACGGCTACGGCAGATTGAAGGCCGCAGGTTTCGCCGCCAACAACCTCTCTGGGAACTAAGCCTAACTGCCCAGCACGATCATGTGGACTTCCTTGGGCCCGTGGACGCCCACCACCAGTATCTGCTCGATGTCGGCGGTGCGGCTGGGGCCGGTGATGATGTTCAGGTAGCTGCCGGGGTCGCCGGCGCGCTGGGCGTCGGCGGCCCAGAGGGCCATCAGGTCCGAAAGGTCCTCCACGACCTGCCCAGGCGCCACAATTGCGACATGCACCGGCGGCAGCAGGGAGGTTGTCCGGCTGATGCCCTCCCGCGGCCGTATCACGCACGACCCCAGGTCCGCGATGGCGTAGTCCACGCCCGTGATGCCAAGGCTGGCGGATGCCGCCTCGTCCCGCCCTGCGCCCCCTCCGGTCGCCCTGGATTGCTCAAAGACCGCCACGCCTGCCCGCTTCAGCGCGCCGTCTACGTTCATCCGGTCGAAGACCTCGTGGGAAGACCGGACAGCCGTCGTTGCGTTCTCTCGCTCGGCCAAGGCGGCGAGGTAGTCCAAGGCATCTTCCGGCGTGGCCGCGCGGCAGACCTTCCAGCCGGCGCGTTCGGCCGCCCCGGCCAATGCCTCGGCAAGCTCGGGGGCCTTGGCTGACAGGCGCTGGTGAATCGCCTCGGCGCGCGCCTCAACCTCAGCGGCGGTGGGGCTGCCTTCCGGTGGGACCGGCGCCTCCGACAGGGACTCAGACCGCCCCAGCGCCTGCCTGACGCCATTGAGGAAGTCGCTTCGGGCAGTGCCGGGCACTTAGGCCTGGACGTCGGATGCCAGTACGCCCCCCTGGGCCCAGTGGTCCTTGGGGATGTCCTGGATGATGACGTGCACGGACGCGGCAGGCGTCTCGGCGATGTTCACCATCGCCTCGGTGATGGCCTTGGCCAGCGCCGCCTTCTGCTCGTGGGTCCTCCGGGGGTACATCTCTACGCGTACGATAGGCATGTGGGTCCTCCTCCGTTCGGCTGGAATCTGGAAACCGGCATCTCGACGGGATCGGCGGTAGGGTTGTCCGCTCCCGCAGAATTCCGCGCCTCTGCCTGGTCTCCTCCGTCTCTATGATAACCCTACTGCGCTGCCGTTTCTTCATTGGTGGGCAAGACCGGCGGTCAAGATTTCCCGCTCCGCTCCCAATAGAAGCGATTCGCGGGGCTCCCCTATTTGTCCTTGAGTCCCTTGCGCCAGCGCTCGCGGAAGGGCGTGGACGATGGCAGTGGGAAGTCGCGGAAGCGCGTCCAGCCTGAGAGCGGCGGAGGCAGACGCCGCACCTTTCCGTTCCGGGCAAGCGGTAAGAGGGCCAGGCGGCCCAGCCGGTTCGCCAGGCTGAACATCCGCGAGCCCCGCACTGAGAGCCGCCAACCCTTCATCAGGGCGGCCTCGCGCCAGGGCGCCTTCCCGCCTTCAGCCAGGGTTCCCCCCTGCGTCACCTCCTGCCGCAACCGAAGGAGCATGTGGGGGATGTTGATCTTGACGGGGCAGGCGTCCTTGCAGGCCCCGCACAGCGTTGATGCGAAGGGGAGGTGTTTGGCCTCCACCGTCCCTGTCAGCATCGGCGTGACCACAGCCCCAATGGGGCCGGAGTAGACCCACCCGTAGGCGTGGCCCCCCACCTTTCCGTAGATAGGGCAGGCGTTCAGACATGCTCCGCACCGGATGCAGTTCAGGGCCTCCCGCATTTGCTCATCGGCCAAGATCTTCGACCGACCGTTGTCCACCACGACCAGATGAAACTCGTCCGGGCCGTCCTCGTCGCTGGAGCGGCGTGGGCCGGTGACGCAGGTCACGTAGCTGGAAATACGCTGGCCCGTGGCCGACCGCGGCAGCACACTGAGGAACACGGCCAGGTCTTCCAGCCGTGGAATGACCTTCTCCATGCCCATCAGCGCCACGTGCACCCTGGGGAGGGACGTGCACATCCTGCCGTTGCCCTCGTTGGTGACCAGCGCGATCGTGCCCGTCTCCGCCACGCCGAAATTGACGCCCGTGATGCCCATGTCCGCATCCAGGAACTTCTGGCGCAGCGTCTGCCGCGCCGTATTGCACAACTCCTCGACCTCGTCCGAAGGGAGGGTCTTCAGCTTCTCGGCGAAGATCTCCGACACCTGGCGCCGGCTCTTGTGGATGGCCGGCGCGATGATGTGGAACGGTGGCTCGTCCATCAATTGGAGGATGTACTCTCCCAGGTCCGTCTCCACCGATTCGACGCCGACGCCCTCGAGGTGGCGGTTGATCTCCAGCTCTTCGGAGACCATGGACTTGCCCTTGGTGACCAACTTCACGTTGTGCCGGCGGGCGAGGTCCAGAACGACCTCTGCGGCCTCCTTGGCGTCCCTGGCGAAATGGACGCGGCCTCCTGCCTTCTCTACGTTGTCCGCCAGCTTCTCCAGGTAGTAGTCCAGGTGAGCGATGGTGTGTGTCTTGATGTCGCTGGCCCGTTGCCGTAGGTCCTGCCAGACCGGCGGCGTTAGCTCCTCAGACGCCAGCTTGGGTCCCCGTCCAAGGCCGTTGCGCAGTTTGGCAAGAGCCTCTTGAATCTGAGGGTCCCCGAGGGCGGCCCTGGAGGCGGCTGGGAAATCTTTGGTCTTGACGTCCACGTCAGCTACCTTGGCCGCTGTCGAGGAGCTGGGCTACGTGCATCGTCTTGACGGAACTGCCCCGCCGGGAGAGCGCCCCCGCGATGTGCATCAAGCAACTCGAATCGCACGACACCAGGGTGTCTGCGCCACAGGCCTCCAGGCTCTTCAGCTTGTCCTCCAGGATCGCCTCTGAGATGTTGGAGTATTTTATGGAGAAGGTTCCGCCGAAGCCGCAGCAGTTCTCCTCTAGTTCCATCGGGGTGTAGACAACGCCCTCAACGCCCTCGATGAGACGGCGGGGAGGCTCCTTGACCAGCAGCTCCCGCAGCAGGTGGCAGGCGGCGTGGTAGGCCACCTTGCCGCCGTACGTTGCGCCAACATCGGTGACGCCCAGGACGTCGGCCAAATATTCGGAGAATTCGTAGATGCGGGCGCCAAGGGCCTCAGCGCGTCTGGCGGTCTCAGGCTCGTCGTGGAAGATCTCAGGGTAGAAGACTCGCACCATGGCCCCGCACGACCCTGACGGAACGACGACAGCCCGGTCTCCTTCGAAGTTGTCCATGAACCGCCGGGCCACCGCCTTGGCGTCCTCGGTGAAGCCGGAGTTGAAGGCCGGTTGGCCGCAGCAGGTCTGGCCCTCCGGGAAGTCTACGTCAACCCCCTGGCGGCGCAGCACCCGCACCACCGCTTCACCCACCTCGGGAAAAAACTGGTCGACAAGGCAGGTGATGAATAGGGAAACGCGGCGCGGGGTGGGAGTCATCGCACTCCTTTAGTAGCGGCTACAGTAGCAAACTGCCGTGGGAGTGGCAAGGAGCGCGTTCGTTGACACGACGCCTGCGCCCTCATACAGTCAGGCGCTGAACCATGAACCCTCCAGGCGACTCTTCTCCTCCCCGCCGGGGGCTGCCCGTCAAACGGTCAAGCCTGGTTCTCGTCATCGCTCTGGTCACCATCGTCCAGGGAACGACGCAGGCGCCCCTGCAGGGCATTCCAGTCCTGTTCCCGCTCGTGCAGGACGAGTTGGGCCTGTCGCCCGTGCAGGTCGGGCTGATGGGCTCGGCGATCTTTGCCGGGGGGTTGATCACTGTGGCGCCCGCAGGTTGGCTGTCGGATGTCTGGGGCGTCCGGGCCATCATGGCGGTGTCTATGGGGTTGCTGACCCTGGCCATTTTGACCCTTTCTACGGCTTGGTCGTTCCTGGTATTCCTGGCCTTTGCCTCCCTCATCGGGTTCTGCCAGGCGCCCGGGTTTCCCGCCACCTCCAAGGCCATCATCGACTGGGCGCCGCCCCGGATACGGGGCATGGCCATGAGCATCAAGCAGTCCGGGCCGCCCATCGTTTCGTCCGGGGCGGCGCTGGTGCTGCCCATCATTGCCAACGCGTATAACTGGCGTTGGGCCTTGGTCTGTCTTGCCGGGTTTGTCTTCTTCATTGGGGTCGCGTTCACTGCCACCTACCGGGACCGCCGCTCCGAGCCAAGAATGGTTGGCGCGCTCCGGTTTGGCGGCCTGGGGCAACTGGCGCGGAACCGCATGTTGGTGATAGCGGTCCTCTGGGGCGTTGTCTTCGCCAGCCTGCACGTGATCATCTCGGTGTATTTCGTGTTGTTCCTCGTGGACGTGATGGAGCTCTCCACGGTGGCCGCGGGCGGGTACATCAGCATTGCACTGCTTGCCAGCGTCGGGGGCCGCCTCTTCTGGGGGGCGGCCAGCGACTTCTTGTTCGGTGGCCGCCGGGTCATGGTGCTGGGTGTCATAGGTCTGCTGACGGCGGCCGTGTTCTTCGGCGCCGGCCGGCTCGGAGCGGGTGTCCCCGTGGTCTACGCCGGCCTCGTCGCAGCCGCCTTGGGAGCGACGTTGATGGCCTGGCCGGGCGTCCTCATTTCTCTCGTCGGCGAGACCGCCGCCGAGGGCGGCAGCGGAGTGGCCATCGGCATGCTGAACATGTGCATGCGGATAGGCAGCATTACGGCGCCGCCGCTGTTCGGACTCATGCTAGAGAGGGGATGGTCCTACTCTCTGGGCTGGACTGTGGTGGCGGGGCTTTCCATCGCCGCCACGGCCGCGTTGTTCATCTTCGGGCGCGAAAGCACGCCCGGCCGTTCCGCGGCGCCGTGAGGCCCAATGGGCGGCCATCGCCCCCGCGGCGGGCCTCCGGCGGCAACGTTCTAAACCTCCACCACCATCCCCTCGCGGCCCGGTGTGATGGAGACTCCCAGCCGAGCCGCCACTTCCGCCAGCTCCTCCAGGATTTGGGCCTCGTTGCGGGTATGCATGTGGACGGCGATGACCCTGGGCGCTGAGCCCCTGATCTCCAACAGCTTTCGCAGCTCGTCCTCCAGCAGCCTCGGCGTCAGGTGGTGGGTGGCCTTCGCCAATGCTTCCTGATCGCTTGGGAAGGTCGCCTCGATGATAAGCGCGTCCGGGGAGAGGACGCTCCAGAGGCCCTCCAGTCCCCCGCCGGTGTCACCCGTGTAGAGCAGGCTGCCTCCGCCCGGCGATTCGACGTGGATTCCCCAGGCGGGCACACCGTGATCCATAGGCACGGGCATCACCTTCAGCCCAGCCACCTCGAGCTCCCTCCAGGGGGTCAGGGGCGTCAGACGAAGCCGGGGCGCCTCTGGCGATGGACGGACCGTGAAATCCGGGTAGACGCTGCCGTTCAGGAAATGCTCCCGCAGGTAGTCCAGGGTCTCCGCGGCGCCGTAGACGGGCAGGGAGATGCCCGTCTCGAAGCCTCCCAAGCCGGCCGTCAGGAGGTCTCGGCAGTGGTCGAAGTGCAGGTGCGTAACGAAGATGCCGGCCAGGCTGTCCTGCTCCTCCTGCGTGAGCGTGGACGACAGCGCGCCGGCGTCTAGGGCCAGCCGTTCGTTGACCAGGTAGCTGCTCAAGCGGGCGGTGGCCGTCTCCGTGTGGTGGCAGCCGAGGAGTCTTAGGCGGAGGGGTTCCGGCATAGGCCGGCATTCTAGAGCATGGCCTGGGCAGGCACAAGGCAGCGTGTTTCTCGGGCGGGTGGGTTGGGGGGAGGCCCCCATTCTGGTACAACTGTGGAACCACTTGCCGCTGGAGGCTTCCATGGCCACCCCTGCCGCGCCGCGAGACATGACGCCTGAAGACGTGACCCGCATCCGGTTCGTCAGCGAACCACGGATATCGCCGGATGGGAGCGCTGTTGCCTTCGTCGTCACGACCCTGTCCTGGGAGAAGGACGAGTACTTGTCCAACATCTGGCTGGCCGACGTCGCCGGGGACGGGCCGCGTCAATTCACCACCGGCGCCAAGCGGGACACTTCGCCCCGGTGGTCGCCGGACGGCTCGATGCTCGCTTTCGCGTCCGAGCGCGACGGTCACGACAGGCCGCAGCTTTACGTCGCGCCCGTCGACGGCGGTGAAGCGAGGCGCGTCACAGAGGTCGCGGACGGCGTGCATGACCCGGTGTGGTCGCCGGACGGCGCCCGGCTAGCCTTCGCGAGCCGGGTGAACACCGGTGAGCAGGAGGAGGAGGGAAAGTCGAAGCCGCCGCGTTTCATCACCTCCCTGAAATACAAGTCCAACGACAGGGGCTTCATCTACGCTCATCGTTCCCATATCTTCGTTGTGGGGTTGGACGGCGGCGCGCCCGTCCAGGTCACCGATGGCGACTTTGACGACGCTCATCCCGCGTGGTCGCCCGATGGCGATTTGCTCGCCTTCGTTTCCGCCCGCCACGACGACCGCGATTATGACAACGCCTGCGACGTTTGGGTGGTTGCGCCGGAGGGCGGAGAGCCGCGGCGGGTGACCAGCGCCTCCGGACCGGTGAGCCATCCAGCCTTCTCGCCAGATGGCGGCTCTATAGCCTACCTGGGCCATCGCTATCCTACGGAACTCGGGCGCAACGTGCGGTTGTATGTCGCGCCAACCGGAGGAGGGGACACGGTTTGCCTCACTGACGACCTGGACCGGTCGTGCGATTCCTTCGCCGGCAGGGCCGGCCCCCTGTGGACGCCGGACGGCGGCTCCATCCTCGTCGGCGTGCTGGACCAGGGGACAGTGGGCGTATACCGCGTCAGCGCCGACCGCAGCAGGCATGCCACCCCGGTCCTGGGAGGCCAACGGCAGATTTCGGAGGCCTCGCTGTCTGCCGGCGGAACGACGCTCGCCTTCACCGCCACCGACCCAACCTCGCCGCCGGAGGTCTACGTCTGCGATGTCGACGGCGCCGGTGAATCGCAGCTAACGGACATGAACCGCGATTGGAAGGCGGAAGTGGCACTGTCCCAGCCCGAGCGCATCACTGTCCAGCGCGACGGGCGCCAGGTGGACTGCTGGGTGATGAAGCCCGCCGGCATGCAGGAGGGGCGCCGCTACCCGGCGTTGCTCAACGTCCACGGCGGTCCCCACACCCAGTACGGCTACACCTTCTTGGACGAGTTCCAGGTCTATGCCGGCGCTGGCTACGCTGTCGTCTTCACCAACCCACGGGGCAGCGAGGGCTATGGCGAGGACTTCCGAAGGGCCGTCATCGGCGACTGGGGCGGGGGAGACTTCGCCGACGTGATGGCGGGGCTGGACGCAGCCGTGGAGCGCTGCCACTTCATCGACCCCGAACGCCTGGGCGTCATGGGCGGCAGCTACGGCGGATTCATGGCAAGTTGGACGGTGGGGCACACCAACCGCTTCAAGGCGGCCTGCTCCGAGCGGGCCGTGAACAACGCCCACTCCCTGTTCGGCACAAGCGACATTGGCCACTTCTTCCAGGAATCCCAGTTCGACGCCCTCCCGTGGGACAACCTAGGCTCGTACGCTGAGCGTTCGCCTCTCACCTACGCCAAGGACATCCACACCCCGCTGCTGATTCTTCACTCCGAGGACGACCGTCGTTGCCCAATCGAGCAGGCCGAACAGCTCTTCGTTGCGCTGAAGAAGCTGCGGCGCGAAGTGCTCTTCGTCCGCTTCCCAGACGAGACCCACGAGCTGTCGAGGTCAGGCAAGCCCAGGCATCGTGTTCAGCGCTTCCACGTGATCCTGGACTGGTTCCGCCCGCGCCTGCGGCCCGGCGATTGGCCGCCGCAGTAACGTCTGCTACGCTCCGCTCGCCTACCTTCTCCAAGGAGCTACTTTCTGGCGCTCTACTTCAAGCAACCCGGGGACGAAGCCTCCGTCTCCTCGTCTGGTGACGGAGCGCCACGTTCTCCCACGCGGGGCCGTTGGATTCTGGCGGCGGCCATCCTTGGCTCCAGCATGTCCTTCATCGACGGCACAGCGGTCAACGTGGCGCTGCCCCGCATCCAAGCCGACCTCAATGCAACGCTCATTCAGATGCAGTGGGTCGTGGAGGCCTACGCCCTGTTCCTGGCCTCGCTGTTGCTGGTGGGCGGATCCCTAGGCGATAGGCTGGGCCGAAAGCGCATCTTTGCGACCGGCATTGTCGTGTTCACCATAGCGTCGTTGTGGTGCGGCCTTTCTCCGAACACAACGCAGCTCATCGCCGCCCGCGCCGTCCAGGGCATTGGAGGTGCGTTGCTCGTGCCCGGCAGCCTGGCGATCATTAGCGCCTCCTTCAGCGACGAAGCGCGTGGCAAGGCGATTGGCGCCTGGTCGGGGTTCACGGCCATCACGGCGGCCGTGGGGCCGGTCCTGGGTGGGTATCTTGCCGAGACCCTGTCCTGGCGTTGGATATTCTTCATTAACCTGCCGCTGGCCATCGTGGTCCTGGCCATCGTGCTGGCGCGCGTTCCCGAGAGCAGGAACACCCTTGCGCGGGGTCGCATGGACTGGCTGGGCGCCAGTCTTAGCGTTGTGGGATTGGGGGGACTAGTCTTTGGCCTGCTAGAGTCGGGCGGCAGGGGCTTTGGCCATCCAGCCGTGCTTGCCGCGTTGAGCGCCGGCGGCCTGGGGATTGTGCTCTTTCTCGTGGTGCAATCGAAGGTCTCGTCGCCGATGATGCCCCTCTGGATCTATCGCTCCCGCAACTTCACCGGGGCCACGCTCCTGACACTGTTTCTCTACGCCGGCCTCGGCGGGTCGCTCTTCTTCTTCTCCTTCAACCTCATCCAGGTCCAGGGCTACTCGGCGACCGCCGCCGGCGCTGCCTGGCTCCCGTTCATTGCCATCATCGCCGCGCTTTCCCGGTGGGCGGGAGGCCTCATAACGCGGTACGGTGCCAGGTTGCCGCTGGCCGCGGGCCCTGCGGTCGCGGCCGGCGGCTTTGGGTTGCTGGCGTTGCCGGGCATCGGAGGGAGCTATTGGACCAGCTATTTTCCTGCTTTAGCCCTCTTGGGCCTGGGTATGGCCATCACCATCGCCCCGCTCGTGGCTGTCGTTATGGGATCGGTGGGTCCCGGCCAGGCTGGCGTGGCATCGGGAGTGAACAACGCCATCTCGCGCACCGCGTCGTTGCTGGCCATCGCCGTGCTGGGCGTCGTGGCGCTGACGGTTTTCAACGCCTCGCTGGACCGCAAGCTCGAACAGGCCGGCGTCCCGGCGCCGGTTGTCCTGGCCTTGGAGAGCGAAAGGGTGAAGTTGGCCGGCGCCCAGGTCCCTCAGGACGTGGCCCCAGAGCTGAGAGCCTCCGTCGAGCGGGCCATAGACGAGGCTTTCATATCCGGGTTCCGCGTGGTCATGCTCATTGCCGTGGGCCTTGCCCTCGCCAGCTCGGCCGTAGCTCTGGTCATGGTGGAGTCCCGGCACACAATCGAGGCGAGGGCCGGATAGGTCAGTACAGCCAACGCAGGTAGGGCGCCGCCCACTCGAAGGCCTTGGCGGATACGTACAGCACTGCACAGGTCATCACGATTTTGCCCAACCCCAGGTACAGCAGGAAGCGCCAGACCGGATACCGCGTGGTGCCTGCGACGATTCCTCCGAAGTCCACGGGAATGAAGGGGATGAGGGCAATAACGAACAGTGTCGAGGGGCCATGCCGCTCCATGTGCCGCTTCACCGCTTCGTAAACGCGGTGCCCCTCCAGCACTCCCTGCCCCTGGGTTCCCAGCCAATAGGCCGACAACTCCCCAAACGTCCCCCCAATCCCAGCCGCAACCCCCAGGATCAGTGGGTTCAACTCTTTGGCCATGAGCACCACCGAGGCGAACCCCGGGGCCGGTATGATCACGGTTGCGCTGGACAGGAGGTTGATGGTGAAGCCGGCCAGATACCCCCATGGTCCGAAGCTCAAGAGGTAGGGCAGCACTGCTATCGTCACCACCACGAGCGCCACGGTCAACGCGAGGAAGATGGCTATCCGTTGCAGAGGGCCAATAGGCACCAAGTAGAGGCGTCTCACCGAAGCCGATGCCCAGGAGGGAAGGCGCTGCATCTATTCCTCTACCCTCCCGGATTTCTCCAACGGTTCCCCAAGGTCCTGTCCCCACTCCGGCCCCTCCAGGGGTTGGTTATCCCTGGCAGACGGTTGGACATGGCGGCGGCCCAGGGAAAATGAGAAGACTATCCCTATGAGCCCAATTACCATGATGATGGCCGATGGGGTGATAACGACCGGGCTCACCTCTTGCGCCAGGCGTCCGCCAATGTCCGTGAGCAATGCGCAGGTGGGCGCCCCCTCTCCGCACCGGAACGAAGCAAGGCCCAGGAAGTTCCGCGCCATGGCGATGCCTAAGGCCGAGAACACTTGCCCTGAGACGAATAAACTCAGGCTTGGCCATCGCAGCATGTGAGGAACAAAGGGCGTGAAGGCCAGGCCCGTGGCTATGGTGGCGAGCGCCATCAGCGGCAGCGCCACCCACGGAACAAGCCCGACGCCGAAGTGCAGCCACGCGCGGGCCGTCTCCGCGTCGCGCACCACCTCTTCACGGGTTCCAACTTCCTCCGCCAGCCTGTCGATCAAATCAAGATGGGTTCCGGAATCCAGCGCCCCGCGCAGGTTGGCGATGGCATTGTCAATCCCGGGTTCGGCAGCCGCGTGGGTCGCTACTCTCAACCCCTGCCTGATGTCCGCGGTCTCGAAGGCCCCCAGAATCTCAGCCTCGCGCCGGTCCAGGTTGGCAATCACTGACCTTGGGATTGAGGGGTTGGCCCTCATCGCTTCGATGGCCGTCTGATAGGCAGCGCTTCCCAGCGCCGGATCGAAGTAGCCGAGGGTCCAGCGGGGAGATACGGCTAGCGTGCCGTTTGCCACCAGCGTCAGCGTTTCCACTATCCGTTCCGCCAAATCCTCGGGGCTGAAGGCGGATTCGATTCCGGCCCTGTCCATGCGCTCGTTCAGGAAGGCAAACAGGACCGGCTTGACGCGTTGGATTGGATCCCGCAAGTCAAGCTGCGCTTCTAGGACGTCGCTCTCGAACCTGAAGAAACGCGAGAGCGCTTCCAGGTGTTGTTCGGCATTGATTTTCAGGTAGTCACGCGTCAGGATGGCCCGCTGAAGCTCGGTGCGGTCAGCATCCCCCAGGTTGAACTCGCCTAGCAGCGGATTCACGATGTCCTCGAACTGCTGTCGAAGGAGGCCGGTCTCGTGAATCCGGTTGTAGGCGTCCGCTTTGTCCAGGGCCTGGGTCAGGTGAACGGGCTCGGCGACGATAGTCTCGGCAACCGTTGCGCTGAGGTAACACCCGTACGCGACGAAAGCAAGGACGCTCAGAAAGAGCGCGGCGGCCGCTCGCAATAAGGCAGAGCCCTTCAACATGGCAACCGGGACACTCCTTGTTGCGTGATCCGTCGGCGCGGCCGGCGCCGGGTGATGCTTGCGGGGCTGTTAGGCTGCGGAGACCGGCGCCAGATTGGGCGACATGGGCCGGTGCTGCCTGCGACAGCCATTCTACCATGTTGAGTAGCTGGAAACCGAAGCGTGCAATGCCGTTGAGGCCGAGCGATGCCGTCGAGCTGGTCAGCGGCGCCGCAGTCCAGTCCAACAGTGAAGTGGCCGCATGAAGGACGGGCTTCGGTTCGTGAACAGGGGCATACGCGTGCTGGAACCGGGCGGCCTCTTCGATCCCGGCCGCGCTCTCCCGGTGCTATTCCATTGCCGCCGGTTTTCGCGGCGGCGGCGCCAACAGCATCGCCGTGAAGACCACCAGGCTCATTACGGCAAACATCATGAAGGCCTGATTATAGCTGCCCGTATTGTCTCGAACGAGCCCTGCAATGAACGCGCCAAAGGGACTCACCAACCCTCTCAACGGCGCGGCGAATCCCCGAATCGACCCCAGGTGGCGCCGTCCAAAGTAGTTGGCCAGCAGTAGTCGCTCGCCCGTGGTCCACCCCCCATTCGCCGCTCCGAAGACGATGGCGAACAATACCGCCATCGGGTAGGTCTCCGCGTTGATGATGACCACCATGGCCACCAGGTACAAAAGACTGGCGGCCATGGCCCCGTAGCGCACGTGGATTCGCTCCGTGAGGAAACCGAAGCCAAAGGTGGCAACAACCGACGTGGCGGCGAAGATGGCGGTGATGCTCACCGCCAGCGCCGGATGGATGCCGCGGTCCTGGAAATTGGCTACCGCGTGGAGATTCACTGAGCCATTGACGAACAGCGTGCCTCCCGTCGCCAGGACCACCAGCCACAGCGCCCGAGTCCTGATCGCCTCCCGCAGCGTCCAGGACTCCTCTATACCCCGCCTGGCGTTGGCCTGGCTCCCCCCGCCGCCGCCCACCGGCGCCGCCTCGGGCGGAATGCCGTCGGGGTACAGGCCCATGTCCTCCGGCCTGCGCCGAATATAGACGGCGCTGGGCACGACAATGAAGACCAGGGCAAGCGCCGCCAGCACAACGAACCCATACCGCCACGTCCAGGTGGCAATGATGGCGTAGAGCATCATAGGCAGCACGGCCTGTCCTATCCTAAGCCCCGCGCCCGCGAAGCCCATCGCTCGGCCCCGGCGCCGGATGAACCAGTTGGCCACAGCAATAGTCGTGCCGAACTGCGTGCCCGCGATCGCTATTGCCCGGCCGCTTCCGAACGCTACCCAGTGATGCCAGGGCTCGGTCATCAACGCCATTCCCAGGAGGCACCCCGCCACGACCATCCCGGAAATGATCATGATGCCCCGAGCCCCGTGACGGTCCAGGTATGCCCCCACGGCTGCGGAAAGCAACGTGCCGGCCAGCGTGCCTATGGTAAAGGCAAGGGCAATGGTGGCGCGGCTCCAACCAAGGTCGTCGCCCATGGGCTTCACGAAGACGCCCAGGACAGGGCCGAACATGGGCGCGGAGGCAAACGTCGCCACCATTGCCGCACCGACGATGCCCCAGCCGTAGTAGACCCTCTTGAAAGGCCAGGCCCAGGGGGTGGCGGATGGAGGCCGTGGCTCGGCAGGGTTCAACGGACACGCCCCATGGGGTTCCGGCCGAAGGATGGCGGCAAGCGCGGCAGACCGAAGACGGCGATGCTAGGCGCGAAGCCTGGGTATTGGAGGGGGAAGCGCCACACCACCAGCCGGTGAGCCCGTATCTCGCCGGGACTGCTGGCGCGCTACGGTTGCGGGCCCCAAGTGGCCAGAACCTGCTCGATTTCCCTCATGGCCGGAGATTCCCCGCTCTCCAGTGGCGTGAACTCGGGGATCTTGTCCGGCGTCTGTCCGAAGGGGTCGGTCTCCATCGGCAGCGGGATCGACCGGGCGGCCTCGCGGTCGCGGAAGACATTGATCGGGTCGCCGCCGTCCTCCACGATCCGCATTTGCTCCTCAAGCATCTGCCGGAACATGATGATGCCCCTGTCGGATTCTCCCAGGTGCTCCAAGTGGCGTGGGCTGATAGGCCCTTGCTCCACCCAGGCCATCATGTCCTGGGTCAGCGTCAGGTGCAGGTCCGGCCATCCGCCAACGTTGGGCGGCGCTACGTAACGGAACGGGATGCTGTCCTGTTCCGGCGCGTCCCTGCCGGGGTAGGGGTGGTACGCGTAGTAGGTGATATGCAGCGTGTGCTCGTCGTCGATGGGGACGCGGTGCTGAAAGGTCTTCGCCAGGATGGAGCTGGAGTGCAGGATGTTAGGGAACAGAACAGGGTGGCCCACTTTCCAGTCGTGATCCTCCTCCGTCTTCCCCTCGAGCACCCTCCGCTTGATGATGCCGTGCTCGAAGGGCGTGAAAGCGATCTTCTCGTGGCGCATGCGAGGCGGCAGCAGCCCGCCGAAATCGCCGCGGGTTTCCCTGAGGAAGCGGGGCAACTCCACGTGGAGCCACTCCACGTGCACGGGGTCCATCGAATTCTCCATACACTGAAGCCAACTGCACGGCAACTCGGTGATGGCGATGTCCTTGACGGTGTTTTCCCGCACCATCGGCTCCCAGCCGGGCAGCACCGGCGCCGGCAGCGGGCCCATGTAGGCCCATATCAGACCCTGGAAGGCCTGGACCGGATAGCCCTTCAGCTTGATCTTGTCCTTGAACCGGGCTTCAGGCCGGACCGTCTCCTCGAAGGGTTGCTCGGCGCACTGGCCGGTCTCGTCGTAGAGCCAGCCGTGGTACATGCAACGGAGGCCGTTCTCCTCGGGAATCCCGTAGGCCAGGTTGACCCGGCGATGGGCGCAATACCGGTCGATGAGGCCCAGTTGGCCGCTGCGGTCCTTGTAGAGCACCAGGTCTTCGCCCAGGATGCGGACCTCCAGCGTGGGCTCCTCGTCCAGCTTGCCGGCGGCGGCGATGGGCAGCCAGTAGCGTCGGAACAGGGCGCCCATGGGAGTGGCGGGCCCCACCTGCGTCAGGCGCTCATTCTGGGCTACGGTAAGCATCTATGCCCTCCGCAGATGTGCTGGATATCGTCGCCTTTTGGCGACAGCTTGCGTAGCTCATGCTACCGCCCGCGAAACGGGCATGTCAACGAGGGCCATTGCTCATGAAGGCCGGGTGGCTACTTGTCCCTGCCAGCCATGCGCTTCGTTTGAGGTTGTTCCCTGTGCTTCAGCGACCACGGTCCGGGAAGGAGCGGGACACTACCTCTCGAACTCCTTCGCCAGAATCGGCGCGTTGTCGTAGTCGGGATGGATGGGGACCTGGTGCGACAGCCGTATCTCCCGGCGCTCCTGCGCCGACTGTATCAGGGCCAGGCACACCTCCAGCGTCGCCATGCCCCACTCCCCGGTGTGGTACACCGGCTTGCCCAGCACCACGGCCTCGTATAGCTCCAGCAGCTCAACTCGCGGCTCGATCGGGCCCATCAGGCGGTCGTAGGTCAGCGTCTGCTCCCGAACGCCATCATCGCCGTAGACGTACAGCCCGAGAGGCGACTGCCGGATGTCTCCCCGCTCGCACGTGACGATGGCCACCCCGAAGTCGGACGGCATCCACCTGTCCTTCTTCTGGAAGTCCGGAGAGGCGTAGTAGGCCTGGTCGCCCCCCATCCTGATGCGGTTCTTGGCCTGCTCGTCGTCCCAGGCCCCGTCGCGGAGGCGCTCCCGCACCTCGCGCTTGGCTTCCGTCGTCAATATCTGCTGATTCGTCCCGTAGGGCATGAACTCGGTGGTCAGGAAGTAGCCATAGCCGTTATGACTAAGGATGGCCGGCACGCCGTTCTCGAACTCCAGGTAGGCCGAATAGAAGCCCGGCATGGTCCTTCCCGGCAGCCACTGGCCGATGGAGCCTCTGACGCTCCGCACGAGCCCGCCGCCGATGACCCGCGCCGAGTCCACCTGGTGCGGCCCCTGGCGGTAGGGAATGCCGCCACCCTGGCTGAAGTCGGTTTCCTCCTTGGTGCGGGCGCGCAGCATCCAGTCCGAGTACGCGTAGATGTTGATGGCCTGCAGGGCGCCAAGCTCGCCGGAGTTGGCAATGTGCCGCATGGCTCTCACCGCGGGCGTGAAACCCGGCGTGTGACCCGGTATCAGCTTGACGCCGTACTTGGCCGCCGCCTCGATCATTGCCTCGCCCTCCTTGAGGCTGATCGCCATCGGCTTTTCCACGATGATGTGCTTGCCGTGCTGCGCGGCGAGGACGGTGTGCTCCCAGTGGAAGCGGTTTGGAGTGGAGATCCACACGGCTTCCACGTCCGGGTCCTTGCATAGCTCCTCCGCCGTAGCGTAGGAGCGAGCCTGGTAGGCGGCGGTGAACGCCTCCCTGACCTGTGGCGCGATGTCGGCACCGGCGACGAGGTCGAATTCAGCCGACGCCGCCATGATGGGCAGCATCTCGGAGCCGCCCACGCCTATGCCGATGATGCCGATCTTCAGTGCGCGAGCCGCTGCTGCGTTGGCCATGGTGCTTCATCCTTTGGTTGGGTTCTGCTTGCGCTCTGGGGTTGATGGGGCAGGGCGGGGGCAATGCGCCGCCGGAGCGCCATCTGGGGCCCTCCGAAACCTGCCGTCCCTCTGCCTCCGCTCCGGGGAAGGTTCGGCCTATGATTGAATGTCTTGTTTGATTGAATGTTTTGTTCTTTTGTGGGCCTGACCTCGGAGGGTGCAGGCACGGAGGCGTCGCGGAGGCGGCGCGTAGCCGTCGCCGATGCGTCGCTCAGCCGGATGGCTCCAAGGAGCTTGTCTCACAACGGCATTCGCTCCGGTCCCAGCCTTCCTTGGATGATTGTGGGCGCGGGGCACGTTTCCCCATACCCCTACCACAGGGGGTCTCTCTATGGATTCCCCCAGTCCAATATGTATGCGGCAGGCTCCAAGGAAGAGAAGCAGGCCGGCGGCCCACTTCCTGGGGGTACTATAGCACAATCGTTCTTATTTTGCAATGGGGGTGGGGCACTCCCTGGACGGAGGGTCTTGTTGTGGCCTGCGCCCTCCTTCAGCGGAGGGTCCGGTTTGGCCTGCGCCGCTATCCCGCCCGCTCCACCCTCCGACGTTTTTAGAAACAGGGGGACTCCCCCTGTACCCCCGGCGGGGGCTGCGCCCCCTGCACCCCGCTTGTGGAGTGGTCGCGAGGTTGCACACCGTGATGCTGGCCATGATTGCGCCTCCGTGGCATTGTCGCGAGATTATACCACGATTGCGTTGCATGCGTTGCAATCGCAAGGTGTCCTTCTTCAGCAGAGGGTTTGGTTTGGCCTGCGCCGCTATCCCGCCCGCTCCACCCTCCGACGTTTTTAGAAACAGGGGGACACCCCCTGTTACCCCCGGCGGGGGCTGCGCCCCCTGCACCCCGCCTGGGAGGATGGAGAGGAGGCGCTTCCTACATCTCCCGCGTCAGCTCCTCGCTGAGGTCCCAGAGGCGCTTGGCTATGGCGCTGTCTTGTGCCTCCGGCGTTATCTCCGTTATCGCCATGTTTTCCAGGTACGCGCCCGTGACCCCTTCCAGTTCCGGCGAGGCGGCGGCGTAGACGGCCGTGCGGGCGCCCACCTCCGGCGTCATCAGTATGGGCTTTCGCTGTGCCCACCGCCCGCGGAAATCCGGGCCACCCGCCATTCCGATGTTCGTGTCCACGTATCCCGGATCAGCGCAGTTGACAGTAACCCCGGCACCCTCCAGCCGGCGGGCCAACTCCAGGGTGAAATAGACCTGGGCCAGCTTGGACTGGTCGTAGGCCCGCGTCTCGTCGTAGCCCTGCCTCGCCATCACGTCCTCGAAGTTGATCGCGGCCCTGCGGTGGGTGCCGGAGCCTGTCGTGATGATTCTGGAGGGGGCGCCGGCCTTGAGCACATCGAGCAGAAGGTTGGTCAGGAGAAACGACGAGAGGTGGTTGAGGGCGAAGGTCGATTCATGTCCCTCGGGCGTGGGTTCCCAATGCTCGAAGCGGGTGCCTGCGTTGTTGACCAGCACGTCAAGACGGTCGCGCCCGGACATGAACTCCGACGCCACCCGCCGGATGTCCTTTTGGGAGCGCATGTCGGCGATGAGGAGGTCGAGCGCTCCGCTCCCGGCCCCCGCTTCGATCTCCTCCAGCGCGGCGCGGCCCCGGTCGCGGTCGCGGCACACCATCACCACCTCGGCGCCCCGTCCGGCGAGAGCCCTCGCCACCTCCTTGCCAATGCCGGAATTGGCGCCGGTGACCAGGCACACCTTTCCATCCATGCTGTTGTCTGGTGATAGCACGCTCACCGCCTTGGCGCTTGCTTGTCTTGCTCAGCCTCGTCGCCTGCTCAGGCCCGTCGATTGTACGTCCGCCGGCGCAGCCCGCCAACCGCCTCTGGGAACTACATTTTGGCCCCGGGCATCGCTTTCCAGGGCAGACGGCAAGGTCACGCGGAAGGGTCGCCTCCCAATCGGTGATGGCGGTCTCAGCGCTCCAGCCCGACTCAGCGCTTCCCGCAAGCGCGTCCCGGAGTCGCAGCAGCGCCTCGCAGTCCCGGACCAGCTCTGGGTTCGCCTCCGGATCGGGGACGACGAGCCCGTCTGAGCACGCTTCGATCTAGTTCGCTTCGTCTCGCTGACCGGAGTTTTCCGCTCGGAACTGACCATCAGGCCACCTGCGCACCAGCATGCGCTTGTCCGTCCCGTCCGGGTCTACCGTATAGAGCACGCGCCCAGGTTCGAGGACCGCGGTCCTCGAACCGTCGGGCGACCACGACTGGAACGACTCCGTCGGGCGACCATACCCTGCAACACCCAGTTGGCGCAGACCGCTGCCGTCCGAGCGAACCACGTATGCCCCGAAGAGAATTTCCGACCCGTCCGGCGACCAGGACGCGTATGTTGCGGCGTATCCCGCCAACACCCGCTGCAGGTTCGTCCCGTCAGGCCGCACCGTGTAGAGGCCCTCTCCCTCTTCATCGCGCATGGCAAACGCCAGACGCTGCCCGTCCGGCGACCATCCCGGGGCGCTAATCTTGTACCCAAAAGGCCCACCGGTTGCAGCCACCAATGTCAACTCCGAGCCGTCAGCCCGCACCGTGTAGAGGAAATCCTTTTTGTAGGTAGTATCGGGCTCCCCATCCTTGCCGGGCACCCATACTCTCCCCTCCATCACATAGGCGAGCATTGCTCCGTCCGGCGACCACGTCGGCCCGGCCCTATGGTGTAGGTCTTCCTCAAATTGGCCCGCTTCCGGATCCCAGTCCCGGAAGGCTACGATGCGGCGCACGCCGGCGCCGTCTGCGCCCATGACGTAGATTCCCCTGTTCCGGCCTCTCTTCACGAAGGCGATGCGGTCACCGGATGGCGACCATGCCGGCGCAACGTCGTGCTCTGCACGACCTGTCTCCGTGAGCCTGCGCCGGTCCGACCCGTCCAGCGCCGACGTCTCGATCTCGAAGTTGCCATGGCGCGTCGTCGCATAGACGAGGCGGGCGCCGTCCGGGGAGGTGTCCGGGGAGATGTAGACCTCTCGCTCCACGCCCTCGGCTATCCGCTGGAGGCTTGACCCGTCTGCCCGAGCCATATAGATCGAAGCGGGGTGCCCCGCCGACCACGGGAACCCTATGAACACGATCTGGCTTCCATCAGGCGACCACTCGACCACGTAGCGAGGTTTTGCCAGGTCAGAGAGGAGGGATTCCCAGTTCCGAGAATCTCCCCCTATTCCACCTGGTTCAAATCGGACTACGGACCATGTGCAGACAGCAAGGAACACCAGGAACAGGAGCCCCACCAGCGCCAGGAACAGCGTGAGGGCAACCACCGCCAAGCGCACCGCCCGCCGCAGGCTCATCGCACCCGCCTCCGCAGGCCAGGCGGCAGGACTGTCATGACGCTGACCCCGTCTGTGGTGGCAATCTCACCGCCTTGGCGCTTGCTTGTCTTGCTCAGCCTCGTCGCCTACTCAGGCCCGTCGATTGTACGTCCGCCGACGCAGCCCGCCAACCGCCTCTGGGAACTACACCGTGGCCCCGGCAACGCTTTCCAGGGCAGACGGCAAGGTCACGCGGAAAGGCCGCCACCCGCAACGGGCGAAATCGGCTTTCGCGGCGCCACCGTGATGACCGCCAGGACCACCGCGACAATGGGCAGGGCCAGCATGGCTGTAAGGGGGACCGTGTAGTCGCCAGTGACATCGGCCAGCAGGCCCACGGGGAACGGGCCCAGGGCCGCCCCCATTACCGTGAACGTGGTTGACAGGCCTCGGATACTGCCCAGGTTCTGCCGTCCGAAGAAGTTGGGCCATATCACCGCAATTACGTTGCTCATGAAGCCGCCGCCCATCCCCAGCAGCGCCCCATAGGCTAGGGCGTGCCACAACTCCGTGGCGAAGAAGGTCCAGCCCAAGGCCCCGGCCACCAACACCTGCCCCGCAATCATCGTGTACCGGTTGGGAAGCCGGTCGTTCATGGCCCCTGCGATGAAGCTGCCGATTAGAAACGACGGCGCCATGACTGAGAAGAGGGTCGCTGCCTGGCCCGCTGGTATCCCCTTGCTGATGAAAACGGATACGGAGTGGAAGGACAGCGCCGTCTGAACGAAGGTGTAGAGCGCGCCGACCAGCGTTACCAGCCAAAAGGCCCTGGTCCTGACAGCTTCCCGCAATGTCCACACGGCGTCCTGGGGGCGGCGGCTGGGCTGTGGCGCGCCCGTTTCCTGCCGGGGCCGCCGGTCGCCGTCGGGCCTCAGGCCAAGCTCCTCGGGTCCGTTGCGTAGCAGGAGAGCCGCCAGGGGGACGAGCACCACCAAGACTGCTATGCCCAGGATTGACCACGCGTCTCGCCATCCCACCCTGGTGATGATGAAGTGCGACATTATCGGAAACAGCGCCAGGCTGCCGGCCATTCCCAGCATGGTCAACGCCATCGCCCTTCCCCGGTACCGCACGAACCAATTGCCTATCAACATGGTGGGGACCAGGGTGAGAGAGTTTTGCCCCAGCATCCGCAGCATCGCGAACCCGGCGAACATGACCGCCGCGTGGTGGATCGTGCCCAGCCACAGACAGGTCAGGCCAAGCAGTACGCCGATGATGGTCAACATCATCCGTGGGCCTATCCGGTCCAAGAGGCGCCCCGTGAAGATCAATGTCACGCCCGCCAGCAACGAGGCCGAGGTGTAGATGCTGGATAGGAGGGTCCTCGACCAGCCGAGGTCGTTCTGCATCGGGTCGACGAACACGGAAAAGGTGAACGTCTGCGTCGGACCCGACATGATGAAGCCGACACCCGAAACGGCGACGATGACCCATCCGTAGAAGAAGGGCACCCGCGACACCAGTCCGGAGCGCTTCACCTGCCGGGGTGACGGCTCCATGCTAGCGCCGCGCCAGGAAGCCCACGCCCGTTCCTTCCTGGCGCTCAGCCCACCGGCCGATCTCAACAGCGTCAAGGAACTGGTCCACAGCCTGGTTGAACAGTTCAGGCTCTTCCAGGTTCACCGTGTGGCCTGATTGCGGTAGGAGCACAAGCCCCGACCGGGAAATGCAGCGCTTCATAAAGACGCCTGGCTCAATGCAGGGGTCATCTTCGTCTCCGGCGATGATCAGGGTGGGCAACGTCAGCCTGCGGAGCTGTTCCTCCAGAGCATAGATGGTGGGCCGCTTGCCTTGAACGCCCCGCAGCGTGTGCGCCGATCCCGTCGCCGAATGGGCTGCGAATAGCCTGGCGAACTCCTCCCAGGCTTTGGGGTTCTTGCGCAGCAGTTGAACCCGAGTCGGGCCCTTGACGTAATCGGTCAGGCCCTCCATGCCGCCGGCTTCCAGCGCTCTGGCGAACTCCTCCGTCTGCTCTCGGAACTGTGCCGGATCCGTGGCGCCCGTCCCTGCGCCGGCCACTATCAGGGCCCTGGCCATGCCGGGGTGAGCAAGGCCGAAGTTCAGCGCCACGCCTCCGCCCATCGACAGCCCGCCTATGTAGGCTTCATGGATGCCCAGGTGGCGCAGCAGCCCGCGCAGGTCCTCCACGGCCAGGTCTTGGCTGTAGGCCGCCGGGTCTGCGGGAACGTCCGACGGTGGATAGCCGCGAGCGTTGTATGTGATGACCCTATAGCGCTGGGAGAAGTGTTGGACCTGAAGCGCCCAGCTCTCGCAACTACCGGCGAACTCGTGGCTCCAGACCAGAGGAAAGCCCTGGCCGGTGTCCTCGTAGTAGAGATTGATTCCGTTGACGGGGGCGTAGGGCATGGCTCCTCTAAGGCTTGGGGTTAGTGTGCTCGACTACCGCATGTGAGATAGATGAAGGTGGGCCAGGTGGGGCAACGGCATCCGCCACGAGCGCTCCCCACCGCCATCGCCCCGTCTGCCTCGCGTGCATCTGAACCAACGCACCCCTCAGGACGCCCGGTAGTCGTAGAACCCCTGGCCGGTCTTGCGTCCCAGGTGTCCCGCCCGCACCAATTGCTTCAGCAGGGGAGCGGGCCGGTATTTGGAATCGTTGAACTCCTGGTGCAGCACCTCCATGACGTTCAGCAGCACGTCCAACCCTATGAGGTCGGCAAGCTGGAGAGGGCCCATGGGGTGGTTCGTCCCCAGCCGCATCGTGGTGTCGATGTCTTCCCTGGTTGCCGCGCCCTCGGCAAGGAGGAACACCGCCTCGTTCAGCATGGGCACAAGGATACGGTTGGCGACAAAGCCCGGCAGGTCCTTGACGACCACCGGCGTCTTGCCCAGCGCCTCGGCGAGGCTTGTGGCCGCCGCGACCGTCTCGTCCGACGTGAGGTACCCTCGAATCACCTCGACAAGCCGCATGACCGGAGCGGGATTGAAGAAGTGGATGCCGATGAACCGCTCGGGGCGCTTCAGTGATGCCGCCAACCTGGTAATGGGGATCGTGGATGTGTTGCTAGCGATCAGCGTCTCGCCAGCGCAGGCCGCCTCCAGCGCCGGCAAAATACCCTCTTTGACCACGGCATCTTCAAAGACCACCTCGATAACCGCTGTGCAGCCGGCGAGGTCGGCGAAGCCCGCGGACGGACGGAGGTTCGCCATAACGCCGTCCATCTCCTCCTGCGCCATCCGCCCCTGCTCGACCCGCTGGCCGAGCCGGCCGCGGATTCCTGCGATGGCCCGCTCAACCAACTCCGCGGACTGGTCTACGACCAGAGCGGGTATGCCCGCTTGGGCAACGGTCTGGGCGATGCCCGCACCCATCGTGCCTGCTCCCACTACGCCGATGGGACCCTGCGCCACGTTCACCTCCGGTGGTTGCTATCTTGAAGGATGTCGGTCGTCCTGCCGCTAGAGCGAGCTCAAGGCTCCCTGGACGTTACCCCTCGCTGAGGTTTCCCAAAGCGCCGCGGGTGTTGCCATGAGGCCCCTGGGCCTGACCCTGAGTCCAGTATCGAGCATCCTGCCGATTATGCAATCCTAAAACATCGGAGAGGCGTGAACGACCTGCCTACGGATACCAGCGTGGACAATGCCGCCATCGTCCCTCCCGATGCGTGCGCCTGCTCACTCCTCCCTCGCCTTCCCCTGCAACTCGTAGAGCTTGTTGATGGCTTCCAGCGGCGTCATGGATGCCACGTCCAGGGAAAGAAGGTCCTCCACGAATTGGGGCGTGGCGCCGAAGAGCGGCGGTTGGACAGATGGTTGACCCCTGCGCTTTTCGGCGCGTCCGTTGCGCTCGGCGGCCCTCCCCTCCAGGTGGGACAGCACTTCCCAGGCGCGCTGCACGGCGGCCTGCGGCAGCCCGGCAAGCTGGGCCACGTGGACGCCGTAGGAACGGTCTGCCCCTCCCGGCACGATGCGATGCAGGAATACGACGTTTCCCTCGTCCTCCGCGACGGCGACGTTGTAGTTGCGGATCCGGGGCAACGTCTTGGCCATCTCTGTCAGCTCGTGGTAGTGGGTGGCGAAGAGGGTCTTGCAGCCCAGCCGGGGATTGTTGTGAATGAACTCCGCCACCGCCTGGGCGATGGACAGGCCGTCGTAGGTGCTCGTTCCGCGGCCGATCTCGTCCAGAATAATGAGGGATTTGGGCGTGGCGTGATGCAGGATGGCGGCGGTCTCCACCATCTCCACCATGAAGGTCGACTGCCCTGAGGTCAGATCGTCCTGGAGGCCCACGCGGGTGAAGATGCGGTCCACGAGGCCGATGGCCGCCTCCCTGGCCGGCACGAAGCTGCCGACCTGCGCCATCAGCACAACGAGGGCCACCTGGCGGATGTAGGTGGACTTGCCTGCCATATTGGGGCCGGTGATGATCATGACCTGGGCGTCCTCATTGGAGAGGACCGTGTCGTTGGGCACGAAACTACCCGGAGGCAGCACTCGGTCGACCACCGGATGCCAACCGTCCCTGATCGTTATGCCGTTGCCCTCGTTCAGGATGGGCCGCGCGTACCCGCGCCGCGCCGCCACGTCCGCCAGCCCGGCCAGCGCGTCCATATGGGCAAGGGCAGCCGCCGTCTGTTGAATCATGCCGGCGGAGTCCGCCACCTGCCTGCACACCTGCCGGAACAGGGCCGTCTCCAACTCCGACAGCCCTTCCTGGGCGTTGAGGATTCGAGACTCGGCCTCCTTCAATTCCGGCGTGATGAAGCGTTCGCCATTGGCCAGGGTCTGGCGCCGCGTGAAGTCGTCGGGGACCAGGTGCTGGTTGGCGTGGCTCACCTCGATGTAGTAGCCAAACACGCGGTTGTACCCGACGCGCAGATTCTTGATGCCCGTGCGGTCCCGCTCCTTGCGCTCCAGCCCGGCGATGTATTCCCTGGCGTTGCGCGCCAGGTGGCGCAACTCGTCCAGTTCCTCGGAGAAGCCCTCGCGGACTATTCGCCCCTCGCCCAGCGGAGCCGTCGGCTCGTCGGTGAGGGCCGAGGCGATGAACTGTACGACGTCATCGCAGGGATGCAGGTCTTGAAGTTGAGCGGCGAGAGCGCCCCGGCCCTCGGCGGCTTCCAGGAAGTCCAACACCTTCGGCGCCGCCTCCAACCCTCGCCGAAGAGCGGCTACGTCTCGCGGATTCGCGCTCCCGCTGGTGATGCGGTTCACCAGACGCTCCAGGTCGGACACGGACGACAGCGCGTCCATGACCTGCTGCCGCCGGACGCCGTCGCCGTGGAAGAACGCCACTCCGGCAAGGCGGCTATTCAGGGCGTCGAGATCCAAAAGCGGCTGGCCCAGCCATCGCCTCAGCAGCCTGGCCCCCATGGGCGTCCGGGTGGAGTCGAGCACGGAAAGCAGCGTGTGCCCGGACGATCCCCACCGCCCCGCCTGGAACAGCTCGAGGTTGCGCCGAGTCTGAGGGTCCAGGGTCATAAACCGCGCCGTTGAGTACGTCCGCAGCGAGGTCAGCAACGGCAGGGACGCCTTCTGCGTTTCCTTCAAATAGGCGACGATGGCCCCTGCGGCGCGGGCGGCCAGCGGCTGGTCCTGGCAGCCATAGGGCTCCAGGCTCGCCGCGCCGAAGTGGTCCAGCAGAGCCCTGGGCGCGTCCTCGGCGTCGAAGTCCAGCGGATTCAGGAGGGTTACCGTGGCGCTGGTCTCCCCCAGGGGGGCCTCTGAGGCTTCGGGCGCCACAATCTCCGAAGGAGAAAGGCGGTCCAACTCCAGAGGGAGGTCGGCTAGGACGAGGGTCGTGGTGGCGAACTCGCCGGTGGTGATGTCGGCGTAGGCCAGCCCAGCTTGGATCCCCTCGACCAGGACGGCGGCCAGGTAGTTGTTGGCCCGCTGCTCCAGCATGGACGGCTCCACCACGGTGCCCGGGGTAACGACCCGCACGACCTCCCGCTCCACCAGCCCCTTGGCAGCCGAAGGGTCCTGCATCTGCTCGCACAAGGCCACCTTGTAACCGGCGTTGAGAAGGCGCTTCAGGTAGGTCTCCAGAGCGTGGTGGGGGATGCCGGCCATCGGCGTCCGCTGGCCTTTGCCCATATCCCGCCCCGTCAGCGCAATATCCAGGGCTTTCGCCGCCAAGCGGGCGTCCTCGTCGAAGGTCTCGTAGAAGTCGCCAAGGCGGAAGAGGAGGATGGCGTCGGGGTACTGGCGCTTGATCTGGAGGTACTGGCGTCGTAGCGGCGTGGTCACGGCGAGCCTCGGGGAAGGGCTGGGGCGCCGCCATTGTAGCGAAGGGGTTTGCCGTGAGGAAGGGTGGAGCAGTAGGGGCAACGTCCGAGAACGTTCTTGCTGGAGATCAGTAGCGGGGAGGGAGAAGGGCCCCTGTCCCTTCCCGCAGCTACGGGTGAGGGGACATCGTGAAACGACCTGGGCGTGATGGTCGAAACCGGACGGCCTGTCCTGGGAACGGCTCGTCTATAGTGGGTTTCGCAGCGCCTCATCAGGATCAAGGATTCCTGCGATGAAATCGCTGACCCGCGCCACGCGAACTCCCGACGTTATGGGAGGAAGCATTGTTGCAGAAGGGTGGGTGATAGTACATTCGATCGCGGGGCTTCTCGCTTTGGGTCACACCGTCGGGGAAGTGCTGGAAGGGTATCCCCGGCAGCAAGGCGTAGTGTCCACCAAAGCCCATAGCCTGGAGGCATTCGAGCCACAAACTGAAGGAGTATGAGCGCGATGACCCAACGCGAAGCGCACGAGTACCTCAGGACACATCAACTACAGGCTGACTTGCTGGCCTTTGCTCTCGGAGAGGAGATGGATTCATTGCTGCAGGAGGCAGCCTCCTCCAACGGACGGGCAGCCAAGACGCTCGTCAAAGAGGGGCCGCTGAGAGTGACCCTGCTGGCAATGGTCAAGGGCGCCGTGCTGCGTGACCACCACGTTGCTGGCCCTGTGACTCTTCAGGTCATACAGGGCAGCGTGAGGATAGCAACGACCAAGGGGAGTACAGAGCTTGGTCTTCTCGATCTCGTTGCCCTTGACGCCAACGTGGTCCATAACGCCAACGTGGTCCATAACGCTGAGGCTCTGAAGGACGCCGCCCTGCTTTTGACGATTGCCATGGCATGAGAGGAATGTTCCTAGCGATGGTCAACCGCGACGAAGGGGGCAACCCTCCAGTCACTTTCCCCGACTACCGGGAAAGGCAGGGCTGGAGGTCCGGGCCTGATCGTCGAAACGCCCGTCCGCCGCTGCCTCAGGCCTTCGTCACTTTGGCGGGGCGGATGACCAGGCCGTTAACGTGGGCCATCTTGTCAGGCGCCGCGGTCTTCTCCAGTTCCACCATCAACGAGCCGAACAGCGTCGTCGCCGAGGCTGTTCCCTTGTGTGCGGTCTCCTGAATGCTGGCCACCGCCTGCAGGCCGCGGCCGCCGTCCGTTTCCAGCAAAACGAGGTCCCCGTCTTTGACCTTCAGGGCGCGGGCGTCGGCGGGGTGCAGGGCCAGCACCTCGGCCCGCCGAATCTCGTTGTGGCCATTGACGGACTCGATCAGGAGGCTGCGCTGGGCGTCATGGAGCACCCGCCCCGGCACGAACAGGAGCGGGTGCTCCTTTGTGCCGGAAAGCTCCGCACCGCCCAACTCGAGCGCTGCAAACTTCGGGTTGCTGGCCTCGAGGACAGGTGTGCCGTCGTGATCCTCGGACGGGCAGGGCCATTGCAACTCGTGGGGTTGGTCATGGGCCACGGGGTAAAGCTGTTGAGGGATGGGGTGGCCGGGCCACTGTTCGTACATCGGGAAGATGCGGGCCTGCCACCGGGAGAGGCGGCTCCAGGTTATGCCCCGGTACTCTGGGACCACTGCCCCGATTTCGCCGAGCACTTGGGCCGCTGATTGGAAGTCGAAACCGCTGGCCCCCATCGCCGCGGCTACGTCGCAGATGATGCGCCAGTCGGGCCGCGCCTCGCTGTTTTTGAGGGTCAGCACCTTGCGCACCGGCTGCACCCTGCGCTCAATGTTGGTGAGCGTGCCCTCTTCTTCAGCGAAGGTGGCGGCGGGCAGAACGACGGTCGCCATCTCAGCGAGGTCTGTCCTGAAGGTGTCTTGCACCACGAGGAAGTCCAGCTTGCTCAGTGTTTCCTCGGTGCCTTCCAAAGCGCCGATAACCCATGCCGCCTTGACGTCTCCGGCTCCCCCCGAGAGGATGTCTCTCAGGGTTACCCCCGGCTCCGTGGGTATGGAGGCGCCGTCCCAGGCCTCGGAGATCCGTTGTATCGAGGCCGCTTCGTTGATCGGAGCGTAGCCGGGCAGCAGCGAGGGGACGCAGCCAACATCCCATGAGCCCTGCTCGTTGGCGCCCTGCCGGAGCGGGTACAGCCCCCCGCCGGGATTGCCCACGTTGCCCGTCAAAAGGGCCAGGTTGCCCAGCGCGTGGACGACGCCTGCGTACTGGCCACTGTCCAGGTTGTCCAGGGCGTACACGATGGCCGACGGCCCGGACTGGCTGAACAGTCGAGCCGCCTGTTGAATCTCCTCGGCGGATACGCCCGACGCTGCGGTTACTGCCTTGTCGTTGAACTGCTCCAGTGACTTCTTGAGGTCGTCAAGGCCGGCGACGTTAGCGGCAAAGGTGGCGACCTCGCCACCCTCGCCGGCAATGGCCCTGAGGATGCCGCCGATGACGGCCAGGTCGGCGCCGGGCCGGGGCCGGATCCAAAGGTCGGCGTAGCGGGTTAGCTCCACCTCGCGAGGGTCAATGACCACCAGCTTGGTTCCTGCCCTGACTGCCCGTTTGATGGGCACGCCAACGACGTTGTGGTCCTCCGTAACGTTGGCGCCAACCACCAGGATGCAGCCGCTGCTTTCCAGGTCCCAGATGGGGTTTGTGGCCGCCATTACGCCCACGGTGTCTGCGAGCCCCGTGACCAGCTCCGGCCGAAGGTTGGAGCTGTGGTCGACGTTGTTGGTTCCCATCACCGTGCGGGCGAACTTCTGGGCCAGGTAGTTCTCTTCGTTTGTGCCCCTGGCGTCGGCAATGAGGGCAAATTGGCTGCCGGTGTGCTGCTTGAACTGCTCGGCGATCAGGCTCAATGCCTCATCCCACGTGGCCTCTTCAAGCTGCCCCTCGCGCCGGATCAGCGGCTTGCGCAGGCGGTCCCGGTGGTTGGGATAGTCCAAGCCGAACTTGCCCTTGAAGCAGAGTTGGCCCCGGTTCGCAGGCCCTTCCAGCTCACCAATAGTCCGGATGATCTTGCCGCGCCGGTCCACCTCCAGCCTCACCTCGCAACCGACGGAGCAGAGGTTGCAGACGGTGGTCTCTCTAGTCTCGGCCTTGCTCCACTTGTTGTCGGTCTCCACTAGGGCGCCGACGGGGCAGACGTCAATGCAGGCGCCGCAGAACTCGCAGCCCGATTCCAACAGGCTGGCGCCCACCGAAGTGCCGACCAGGGCGTACCCCGCCCTCTCCACGAAGGCGATGGCGTTGTCGCCTCGGATCTCCTCACAGGCGCGTACGCAGCGCCCGCAGACGATGCACAGGTTATAGTCCCTGTCGTAGAAGGGGTCCCCCGTGTGGACCTCCAGCCCCCGGTTGTTATAGGTGAAGGGAGTCTGAATCTCCACGCCGATGTGCCGGATGGTGTCCTTCAGTTCGCACCGCTCGTTCTTGGGGCAGGCAACGCAGCGGTCGTTGACGTTGACGTGACGGAGGCAGATGTCCTCGGGGCCGCACAGCTCGACGCGGTGGCAGGTCAAGCATCCGTGGGGGTGCTCGGACACCAGGAGCTCCAGGATGTCCTTGCGGATCTTCTGAATCGTTGGGGTGCTGGTGTGCACCACCATGCCGTCCGCCACTGGCAGGGTGCAGGAGGCGGGCGTGCCGCGGCTTCCCTCCACCTCCACCACGCACATCCGGCAGGCACCGTAGGGCTTCATGCTGGGGTAGTAGCACAGGTAGGGGACGTGCAGCCCGGCGTCCAAGGCCGCCTGGATCACCGTCTGGTCCCGGCGGGCCGGGATCTCGCGCCCGTCCACCACAATGGTTAGGATATTGTCAGCCATGCAAACCCCCTCGGACATCTTCGAACATTACCGGGTGCTCCTGACTCTGGCCTGCTGCAGCCGTCCCCTCGTCGCTAGGTCTTCACCCCAAAGCGCATGACAGCCCTGGAACTGGGCGCATAACGCCCTTCTGCGGGCGTCCCGCTCCCACCCTCCCGGGCTATCCCTGGACAGGCCTTCCCGCAGGAACCGGCCCGCTGCCCTGGCGTGGGGCGTCCCATCGATGGGGCCTTGTGCGGTCGGGGGCCAGGATGGGCTCGGCGCACTGGCCCGTCGGGCATCTGCCCTCAATGATGTGAGCCCGGAAGTCATCCGCAAAGTAATTCAGAGCGGACTGAATGGGATTCCACCCAAGCTGGCCGTGGCCGCACAACGAAGATGCCGCCATGGACCCGCCTACGTTCCGCATCAACTCCAGGTCTCCGGCCCTCGATTCGCAGCGGGAGATCCGCTCTAGGACTTCCACCAAGTGGGCCGTTCCCAGACGGCACGGAAAGCACTTGCCGCACGACTCGAACTGGCAGAAGGCGGCCAGCACGCGGGCCATGTTCACGGCGCACGTCCGCTCGTCGGCTACGATGATGCCGCCCGAGCCGAGAATCGCGCCGGCAGCCGCCATCGACTCGAAATCGAGCAGCGTGCTCGCCTTATCGGCGCTCAGGACGCCACCCAAGGGGCCGCCCGTCTGGAGCATGCGCAAGGTATGTCCCGGCGCCGGCCCGCCGCCGATGTCGTACAGGACCTGGTTGATGGTGATTCCCATGGGCACTTCGATCATGCCCTGCCGCTGAATGTGCCCGGACAGGCAGATGATGGCCGTGCCCTTAGAGCGCTCGTAGCCGATGGAAGAGAACCACTCGCTGCCCTTGGACACGATCTCCGGCACGTAGGCCAGCGTCTTGATGTTGTTTATATTGCTGGGATAGCCCCACACGCCGAAAGCCGCGGGGAAGGGCGGGCGGAACCGGGGCATTGCCCGTTTGCCCTCGATGGACTCCATTAGGGCCGTCTCCTCGCCGGCGACGTAGGAATCGCCGGTCAACGAGACCTCTACGTCGAAGCTGAAGTCCGTCCCCAGAATGTTCTCGCCGAGCAGGCCGGCTTCATAGGCCTGCTTCAGCGCCTGCTGGGTCTTGTCGATGGGGCCGTCATGGCCATGACGGATGAAGATGATGCCGTTGGAAGCGCCGGTGACGTACCCGGCAATGATTGCGCCCTCGATGAGGGTGTGTGGGTCGCTTTCCAGGATCCCCTTGTCGTTGAAAGCGCCGGGGTCGCCCTCCTCGCAGTTGCACAGGATGTACTTTCGAGGGCTAGTGGAGCGGACTAAGAAGCTCCACTTCACGCCAGTGGGGAAGGCCGCCCCGCCTCTCCCCCGCAGCCCCGAGTCCTGGACTTCCTTCAGCACCTCCTCGGGAGTCATGGAGGTCAGCGCCCGGTCCAAGCCTGCGTAGCCGCCGTTGGCGATGTACTGATTGATGTCGTTGGGGTCTATGTTCCCGGCGTTCCGCAGCGCGATGCGCACCTGACCCTTCATCATGGGCAGGTCGTTGAACGCAGCGATGCCGTCAACCTCGTTGTCGCCAAGCTGGGCGTAGGCCATCGTTGCGTCGGGCTGCCCGTTCACAATGTGGGACTCGACGATCTGGGGGACAATGTCCGGGGTAACGTTGTTGTAGAAGACTCTGGCGCCGCCGGGCGTGACAATGTCCACCAGCGGCTCCGCGTAGCACAGGCCGGCGCAACCGGTGATGCTGATTGTCGCCTTGATCCCTCGCCTGCTGACCTCTTCCCGCAGGGCCTCGATGACCTCTTCCGCGCCCGCGGCCTCGCCACAGAGCGCGGAGCCCACGCGGACCCACGCCTGCTGGCTGTGGAGGTCGCGCCAGCGCTCATCAGCGGCTTGCTTCAACGCTTCAAAGCGGGCGGTCATGGGCGCTCCCTCGGTGGAGTTGGACTGGCGCTGGCGGAGCCGCCGTTACGCACCTGGCTGAGTAGGTCGGACAGCCGCTCTTCGGAGCAACGGCCCTTCAGCTTATGGTCCACGGACACGACCGGCGCCTGGGCGCACGCTCCCAGGCAGGTGTTGTACTTGAAGGTCACGCCGCCGTCTTCCGTGTCTCCCTCATTGGCAAGGCCGAGGGCGTCTAGGGCCTTCTCCACCAGCCCCATCGCTCCGGCCAGATGGCACGACGGCCCCCAGCAGACCTCGACAACGTGGCTGTTGGGAGGCGAGAACCGGAAATTGGTGTAGAAGGAGGCCACGGCCCAGACATCGTTGATGGTGGCATCCATAAAGCTGGCCGCCTCTTCAATGCCTTCCTTGGGAATCCAACCCAGGGCGTCCTCCACCGCCAGCAGCGACGACAGGACGGTCTTGGTGGGGTACTCCTGGGTCTGAATGGCCTGGCGGCTCGTGGCCCGGAGCGCATCCGAATCGGTGGTGGTCACAGCAGGGCCTCGCCGATCGTGATAGTTCGCACGAACAGTCGGTGAGATGATACTCAATCAGACCCTCAGCCGTCAATTCTCTGTACTCGTTTGGTGGGCGCCAAAGCGGGACCGGCGTCAGGTCCGATTGCCGATGAGGAACGGGGCTATGGCTTTGGCGACGGAGAGGCTCACCTGCCTCGCGGCCCTTCCCTGCCCAGCGCCAGTAGCCCCAGCGTCGTTACCCCCGCGATCACGGCGGCGGCGCTCCAGCCCAAGGTGTAGGAGTCCGTTGCGTCCACCAGCAGGCCGAACAGGGGCGGCGAAATGATGATAAACACCCGGGTATAGGTGTTGGAGGCGCCTAATATCGTTGCCCGTTCTTCCGGGGCGGCCACCTCCATGATCAAGGCTGGGTAAATGCCTTGCCAGGCCAGGATCGTCGCTCCAAGCAGGGCGGACATGAGGCCCACCAGGTAGAGTGGCGTTCCCTCGTTCACCTGGCCGATGCCGAACAACGCCCCGGCGCCCAGTATCCCTATGATCACGAGCACGATGATGCGGCGCGACCCGAACGCGAAATCGCTGATGATGCCCCAGCCAACCCGCATGAAGAGGCTGGCCATCTGGGCGACGCCCATGAACGTTCCGGCCAACACCGGCGAAAGCCCCGCCCGCTCAACGAGGAAGAGGATCAGATAGGCCCCAACAAGGAACTGCATCCCCACGAAGATGCACGAGTAGGCGGTGGGGATGCTGATCCGGCGGTCCTTCACCACCGTCGCCAGCGCTCGGAACAGCTTTCCAACATCCAGGCGGGTTGTCTCATGGGCCTCTTTCGGCTTGTCTTTGTAGAGCAGGGCCATCACCGCCACGATCGCGCCGGTCATCGCCGCCAGAACCAGCACTGCCGTTCGCCAGTCCGTAGCTTCGGCGATGCTTGGCATGATGAAGGCGGCAAGGGCGCCGGCCGCCGAAACCCCGGTCTGCTTCATGCCCATTCCGAACCCCCGAGCACGGGGAGGCGCCCAGTCCACAATGGCCTGCGAAGTGCCCGGGAACGATGGGGCCTGCGCCAGCCCTCCTGCTGTCGCCAGCACCAGAGCCAGCCACAGGGAGTTGACGAAGCTGAACCCAAAGACAATCACCGTGAGGACGGCCCCAGCGAGAACGAGCACCCGCTTTACGCCCCATGCGTCGGTGAGCCATCCGCCAATGAGGGCCGTGCCCAGCCCTCCGCCGATGAGCAGGGAGGTGATGAGTCCAAGCTGAGTCCGGGAGAAGGCCAGATCCTCCTTGATGTAGGGAAAGAGCACCGGGATGCCTACCCCTCCCATGGCCATGCCCATCACCATCAGGGTCGAAAGGCCAATGACGAACAGTGGGTAGGGGATGGACAGCACCGTCCTGGGCGTGGGACGGTCGGGCGGGGTCTTCATGACGGCCATTGTACCCGTGGAGCAACGGCTCAACCACGACGGGGCCAGACCGCGCCGATTCGTTGTGCTGACGCCCCAAAGACGCTACCTTAGTAGATGACCCCGTTGAGACAGGTGACCCATGCGAACGCCGCAACAGCCTGCCCCCCAATGACCTACTTCCTTGGCGATATTCCCATTAAGGCCGTGGTTTTCGACCTCGACCACACGCTGCTGGACTCCTGGAAGGTCCATCGGGAAGCCATCTACTACGCCGCCGGCAAGGTGGGCGCGCCCTGTCCCGACGAGCCAACCATCGTCGCCCATATCGCCGGCTCGCTCGCCATCGAGTTGAAGCGGATCTTCGAAGGCGGCAACGATGAGGTCACAGACCACTATCTGTGGTTCTATCGCGAACATCACCTCGACCTCAGCCGGCCCTTTCCCGGCGTTCTGGAACTCCTGGAGGGCTTGAAGGGGCGGGGGCTCAAGCTGGGCCTATTGACCAACAAACGGCGCCAGCTCGGCTCCCTGGAAGTCGAACACACAGGAATTGGCAGGTTTCTTGATAGCGCCGTCTACCGCGATGATGTCGGCGTCTTGAAGCCGGACCCCAAGGGACTTCTGCACGCCCTCACTGAGCTTGGCGTCCCCCCCGGCGAAGCTGTCATGGCCGGCGACGCCGCCGGCGATGTCCAGTGCGCCAAGGCTGGAGGCGCTGCGGGCGTGGCGGCTCTGTGGGGCGCTCTTGACGCGGCCAGGGTGCTCGCCGCAGGCCCCCACGCCGTATGGCACACCGTGGAGGACGCCTTGAACGAGGCGTCTCGCGCGGCGCCCAGCGCCTGAGGCCCCCCAGGAAGCGCGCCGATAAGCGGGGAAACCGTTGACGGCCTCTGAAAGCGGAAAGTACCATTGGCCATCTGGCCATCGAATCAGCTGGCCGAAGCTTCTGCAGAAAAAGGGGGATAACCATGGCCATTCTTCCCAGTGAACGCATCATCGACGCCGATGGGCATGTTTTGGAGGATGCCCAGGCCATCAAGGACCTGCTTCCCGACGAGTGGCGGCAGGAGGGTATAGCCAACTTCCGCCTGTTCAACCCGTGGCCCGAGTTGGACCACATGCACCTCCAGCTATCCTTCAACCCCCCGGGCGCCTTCGGCGACCCGAAGCCCAATGGCTGGACCGATTTCATGGACACCACCGGATTCACCTCCGCAGTGCTGTACCCCACCATGATGCTAGCGGCCGGTCAGTACTCGGACGTCGAGATCGCTATTGGCGCCTGCAGGGCTTACAACAACTGGCTCCACCAGAATTACCTCAGCAAGGATGCGCGCCTCAAGGGCGTGGCGGTCCTGCCGATTCAGGACCCCGAGGCCGCCGCCGATGAGTTGCGCCGGTGCATCTCCGAACTTGGTTTCTCGGCAGGGATGTTGCCGTCCACGCGGCTTCAGAAGCAGTTGGGCCACAAGCAGTACTGGCCAATCTATGAGGAAGCCGACAGCCTTGGCTGCGCGATTGCCATCCACGGCGGGGCTCACGCCCAGCTTGGCCTCGACAACATGGAGGTCTTCGCCGGCATTCATGCTCTCGGGCACCCCCTGGGTATTGGCGTCAACTTCGTTGGAATGCTCCTGCACAGGACCTTCGAGCTGTTCCCCAACACCAAGTTCGGCTTCCTAGAGGGAGGCGCGGGCTGGCTTGTGATGGCCCTGGAGCGGTGCAGCGGCTCCTACGGGGCCTTCGTGCCGTTCGATAGCCGGAACGCCTATCTCAAGCTGGAGAAGGGGCAGACCGTCACAGACTACGCCGTGCGCATCATCAAGGAAGGCCGTTTGTACGTCGGCGTGGAGGGTGACGAGCCGGTGTTGGGCTGGGCCGTGAAGAACTTCGGGAAAGAGGCTTTCATGTTCTCCAGCGATTTCCCCCACGAGGTCAACAAGGAGACCATCCGCGAGGAGATCGAGGGTCTGATGGAGCGCGACGACCTGACCTCGGAGGAGAAGTCGGCCATCCTCTACGGCAACGCCGAGCAGTTCTACAGCCTGCAGGGCGTCACCGCTGCTCGCTGATATGCCGTTGTCCCGAGCGGGGCCGAGGGCCCGCTCGGAGCGATAAAGAGGAGGGCGGCCTAGTGGCCGCCCTCCTCTTTATTCCGGAAATCTCTCTTCCTTGAACAGCCCGCGCATGTGCTCGAGGTATTCCAGCTTGGTCATACGAGGCTGGTGCTCCCCTTTGACCCGGCGCCCCTTCTCGGCGCCATCCGCCAGCAGGTCCACCACGGTGGTTGCCATAGCCTTCGCGTTGGTCAGCACGGCAAGCTCATAGTCTTCCACCAAGAAGCTGTCCCCGTGGGCCGTTCCGTTTGAGCCGCCGACATACGGATGCAGCGACGGCAGGATGTGACCAACGTCGCCCATGTCGGTGGAGCTCGCGCGGTGGGGTAGGGTGGGGACGTTGCCCACCAGGGCCTCTGCGTTGGCCTTGTAGACAGCTTCAAGCCCCGGGTCGTTGACCAAGGGCAGATAGCCGGGGTAGGTCGTGATGTTCACCGTTGCGCCGACGGCCATAGCGCCCGCGCGGAGGGCCCGGTCAACCTTCCGGTTCGCCGATGCTATGGCTCGGAGCCGTTTGCCCCGCACGAACGTCTCCATGCGAACGTCGGCGGGGACGGAGTTGGCTGCGTCGCCGCCCTTGGTGATGATGGGGTGGACGCGGATAGTGTCGTCGTCTAGGAACGTTTCCCGCTGCATGTGGATGGCCTGGATGGCCAGCGTGGCGGCGTTCAGGGCATTGATGCCCTTGTGGGGTGCGCTGCCGGCGTGGGCCGCCTTTCCGACGAACTGCACCCGCTTGGCCAGGATCCCGTTGTTGGTGGTGCCCAACATCAGCCTGCCATCATTCAGGGAGGAAGCGTGGGTCATGATGGCGATGTCCACGTCGTCCATGGCGCCCTGGCGTATGAACTCCGCCTTGCCGCCCAGGAACTCGATCTTGCCCTGGCGGCGCAGCTCATCCCTGAACTCCATCTCGATGTATTCCTCGGCTGGCACAGCCAGGAGGGCGACCGCGCCTGAGAGCGCGTCGAGGACCCCGGGGGCCTGCATGCCCGCTGCCAGGGCCAACAGGGCGCCGATCTGGATATGATGGCCGCAGGCATGAGCCGCGCCGGTGTCGGGGTGGGCCTTGCCGTGCCCCGGCACGATGAGGGAGTCCAGTTCGCCCATAACGGCTACCGTCGGGCCCTCGCCTGCGCCGCCCTTCAGCACCCCCCTCAATCCGGTGATGGCTACCCCGTTCTGATGCGGAACGCCCATGCCCTGGAACGCCTCGGCCACCAGGCGGCTTGTTTTGATTTCGCGGAAGCCCGTCTCCGGGTGCTCCAGGACAGCCTGGGCGGCCTTGACGGCCGCCTCCCCACGGCGGTCGATCTCCTGGCAAACCAGGGCCTTCAGTTGTTCGCGGGTTGGCATGGGAGCTCCAGAGCCGGACGGTCTAGTGGATGAGATGAGGACTAGCGGATCAACTGTACTTCAACGCTCCGGGGGACGCGCTGCCAGGCCCTGTCCGTCGTGAGAACAGGGACGTTTCTCTGATGTGCGAGGGCAAGATAGGCGCGGTCACCCGGCGACAAACCAAGCCCCTGAGTGGCTGAATGGAAGAATCCCGCAAGAAACGCCTGGTCGGCGCCGAAGGGCGCGTCGGCTATGGACAGGAGGCCCAGCATGTCCTGGATCCCTGCCTCTGGAATCCCGCCTCCACCAACTTGGCCACCACTTCCGAGAGGTTGACCGCACTGATGGCCGCCCCAGGGAGAGAGGCGGCCACCAAATCAGCGCCGGGCTCGCCATTGACCAGCGCCAGCACTGCCGAAGAGTCCAAAACAACCTCACTCAACAGCAGCCTCCCTGCGCCGCTCTTCCGTGATCTCATCAGAGAGCATGCGGCCCTCGGGTATATATTGACGGACCAGGGCCTGCGCTTCCTGTATTGCCTTCCGAATGGTGAGCACCCGCAGTTCGCCTTCCTGCAGGACGAGGATGACTTCGTCTCCAGGCGTTAGCCCCAGGGCCTTCCCGTGCTCCGCTGGCACAACAAGCCTGCCACCCTTGCCAATACGCGTCCTCACCTGGGCCATGTTTCACCTCGGTGCTACCGTACCCACGCGGGCGGCTTGTGCCAAGCCCAGGCCTCCGCCGACCTCCGCAAGGCAGGCCACGCCAATGACCTGCCCATCGCCGTTGCCCTGATCTCCAGCACCGGCATTATTCCCAGCGACCTCTCGCGGTCCGTGTTCCTTGGAGAGCTGGCCAAGTCAGGCACTCCAACGTGATCCTGCCTATGGTTGCCCTAGCCCAACAGGAGGGTTTCGAAGAGGCCTACGTCCCCGCCGCCGACGCCAAAGAGGCCATTTTGTCCGCGAACCATGGCTTGTGTATACTTGGCAACCCGACGGGATACGGTATGGAGGGGCGCGAAAGCATGGCCAACATTGACCTCACCGACCGAGTCGCCATCGTCACCGGCGCGAGCCAGGGCATCGGCCGCGCCATCGCGACAGCGCTGGCCGAGCGCGGCGCCGATATCGTCGCCGTCGCCAGGGAACCCGAGGCCGTTGAGGGCGGGGCGGAGCGCATCCCCCGTCCGCTCGGTCCAGTCGTGGCGGATATCGAGGCGATGGGCCGCCGGGCAGTCGGCGTTCTTGCCGACGTGCGCGACCCTGCCCAGATGGAGGAGATGGCGGCGACCGCCCGCAAGGCGTTCGGGCGCGTGGACATCCTCGTCAACAAAGCCGGCGCCACCTGGGGCGAGACGTTCAAGACGGGGCCTCTCTTGGAACTGTCGCCCCGCGACTTCCAGGAGTCGGTCCGCCTCAACCTTCTGAGCGTCTTCCTCTGCAGCTGCGCCGTCGCCCCCGCCATGATCGAGCGCGGGAGCGGCGTCATCGTCAACCTCGCTTCTATCTCCGGCCAAGGCGCCAGCCCCAACAACGGAGCATACGGCGCGGCCAAAGCCGGCATCATCTCGCTCACCCGGACGATGGCCACCGAGTGGGCGCCGGTGCGCGTCAACGCCATCGCGCCGGGCAACGTCGAACACGCCGACCGGGCAGCGTCGCACCCCTACGCCCGGGGCCGCGCGCCCATCGCCCAGACTGCCGCCCTCGGCCGCCCCGCCGCCCCCGAGGAGATCGCGGGCGCCGCTCTATTCCTCGCCTCCGACGCCGCCTCCTACGTGACCGGCGCGGTCATCGACATCAACGGCGGGCGCACCGTTTAATGGAAGGAGCCTCCCCGTGACCACTCAAATCGGCCTGCGGATCATCGACGCCGACGCCCACGTCGTCGAGTCGCCCCGCACCTGGGACTACCTCGCCGCCGACGAGCAGCGCCACCGCCCCGCCCTGTACAAGTCGCCCGATCGCCCCCAAGAAGAGTTCTGGGTCATCGACGGCAAGGTGCGCGGGACCAGGCTCGCCACCCTTTCGGAGAAGCAGCTCGAGGCGATGTCCAAGCGCTCCGGCTACAACGTCGTCACGCCCGTGACTGCACGCGACCTGGACGACGTGCAGCTGCGCCTCGACCACATGGACGCGCTCGGCGTGGACGTGCAAGTCCTCCACAACACCCTATGGATCACCCAGGTCACTGAACGGCCCGACACAGAGGCTGCCCTCTGCCGCGGCTGGAACCGTTGGATGGCGGACGTCCACCGCCAGGGGAAGGGGCGCCTCAAATGGACCTGCGTCCTCCCCACCCTGACGCTCTCCGAGTCCCTCCAGCAGATGCAGACCGCCAAGGAGAACGGCAGCGTCGGCGTGTTCCTCCGCGCCCACGAGGCCGGCCGGCACCTCATCGACCCCTACTTCTACCCGCTGTACGAGGAGGCCGAGCGCCTCGACATGGCCGTCATCGTCCACGTTTCCAACGCCGACCCGTGGCTCGCCGACCGCCTCAAGTCGTCCTACGACCTCGGCTCCAGCTTCTCGCCTCTGAGGGTCCCGACCGTGACGAGTTGCCACGAGTACATCATGAGCGAGGTCCCCCTGCTCTTCCCGAAGCTCCGCTGGGGGTTCATCGAGGTCAGCGCCCAGTGGGTTCCCTGGCTTGTCAAGGAGGCCCGCCGCCGCGCTCGCAAGCTCGGACTCAAGCTCCCCGCCGACGTCTTTCCCGAGTACCGCATCTACGCCGCCTGCGAGACCGACGACGACCTCCCCTTCATTCTGAAGTACGCCGGCGAGGACAACATCGTCATCGGCACCGACTACGGACACTCCGACATCTCCAGCGAGACCGACGCCATAGGCGTCTTCCGCAACACCGTCAACGACATTAGCGAGTCGGCCAAGGAGAAGATCCTCATCGCCAACCCCGCCCGTCTCTACGCGCTTTAGGGCGCTATCCGGTTTGCTCCTCCTTGTGGCTCGTGGTGAACCAGGCGGCGCCGCAATGCGAACCTTCGAATGGGTGATTGCCCTTGGTGTTGAGGTCGTCCATACAGACCCTCGCGGCCAGCGGTCGTGGCCCCACGCCACGAACTTGAGTACGCCAGTTGCCACCAGCGGCATTGAAAGACGAGAATGGAGGTGTCCTTCCCATCGGCATTCGGGTCCTCGAACCAGGATGCAGGGGTGGGGGACGTGAATTCCCGTGCGACCCCCGGCGCTGCTAGGCAGGTTATGAGTCTCTTCTCCATCTCTAGGAAAGTGTTGACCGGGTGGTACGCCGTCGTGCCGTTGTTGGCCGGTCTGGGTATCGCGGTTGGTGCGTGGACATTCGTGTACGCCTTCCCCGGAAAACCCCAGATCGGCGTGATCGATATACCCTTCACGGTCATAAACGAGGACTCGGCCTACGTGATCGGCGAGTACCTCAACTACGCCCGTGAGGACGATTCCATCAAGGCTGTGGTCATTAAGCTGACCACCCCCGGAGGAGGCGCCGCTGCCAGCGAGAACCTGTACCTCGAGACCCGCAAGCTACGTGAAGAGAAGCCTGTGGTTATGGTTATGAACGGGCTGGTTGCCAGCGGCGGGTACATGATGGCGATGGGGACTACTCAATCCTATGCCAAGCCATCGTCCCTGGTGGGAAACGTGGGGGTAGTCTCCTCCGCCGGACCGTTGATCCCCTTTCTACCCGACGAGGATGCGGTATTCAGCGGCCCCCACAAGCTGGATGGTGCTTCGAGGAGAGACTGGATCGGGATGGTAGACCAGCTAAAGTCATCCTTCGCGCAGATCGTGATTAGCGAAAGGGGGGACAGGCTGCGTATCTCCAGGGACGAGCTGGTCGAGGGACGCCTTTACTCCGGAATAGACGCTGTGAGGCTGGGGCTGGCTGACGAGATTGGGAGCGACAGCGATGCTATCCAGAAGGCGGCGGAGTTGGCGGGAATCTCCAACTACGGCCTCGTGGATGTCAACCTGGAGGTGCAGATAGAGTTCATCCGGGAGCTGCAGCGGATCCTCGAACCCCTGGACAGCGGAGGCGAAGCCGGCCTGGCCGATGTCCTCGACCTGCTTACAACGGACAACGACAGCGGCGACCCCGTCCTGGAAGCATACCGAGAGGAGAACGGCAGCGGCCTGTCAGGACTCCAGGCCCTGCAAGGACTCGTGCTCGACCGGCAGTTGAGCACCGATCAGGCAGACCCTCTGCCGGAGTTCCCCTTGAGCATAGGCCGTCCGAACTTCTACTACCTGTATGTGGGAAATGCTCCGTAAACTGGTGCTTCTAGCCCTGTTGCCCGCATTCGCCGTCGTCGCTTTCGGGGTGATCTTCTTCTTCTTTTACCGGGGGGCCTACGCCCCCCCACCCCAGGTGGAAATCCCCTTCGAACAGATAACCTCGCCCCGTCTCGCCCCGGGCGCTTTCGTAGACGCACCCGTGGCTCAAGTGAAGAGAGGCCTCCTGCTGGTGGACGCCATGCACGGCAACGCGTTCACTGAGAACGAGATCTTCACCCTCAGATCCCGAGTGGCCAACCGTGGATATGACGTGGAGTTCATCGGCGGTTTCAACCCGTATTATGAAGAGAGTGTCCGACGTCAGCTTCTGGAGGAGAAACTGCGGCGCGCAGACAGCCTTCTGGTCATCCTTCCCCGGTTGGCGTACTCCGAAGCCGAAGCAGCGCTGGTGGAACGGTTCGTGCAGAAGGGCGGAAAACTCCTGCTGATTTCCGATCCGACTCGCCGCCAGCAGATAAACAATCTGGCCGCCAGGTTCGGACTGGACTTCCGGCCGGACTACCTCTACGACGTAGCTGTGTACGACCTAAACTTCCAGAACATCATCGTGAGGGAGTTCCAGCCAGACGAGCTTACCATCGGCCTGAATGCCATAACCCTCTACACCGCTGGCTCGATCCGCTCTTCTGGCCCCGGGCTGGCGTTTGCCGGCGCCAGCACCAAGTCTTCGGTGGTGGAAACCTCGGAGAGACTCTACTCTATTGCAGGGGGCGATAGCCGTAACGTGCTGGCGATCGCCGACTTTACCTTCATGGTCCCTCCCCAGAACACCCTGCTGGACAACGACAGGCTGATATCCAACATCGCCGATTACCTCACGTCAAGCGAACGAGAGTATGACCTGGCAGACTTCCCGCATTTCTACGAGGCCGGTCCGGACAACGACACAGACATCCTGCTGGGGCAGCCGTCTCTTTGGGATATCGGCATCGAGATGAAGAATGGCCTGTCCACCTACCGGATTTCCTCCCAGATCCGCGGGGTCGAAGATCTGAGCCGGGACACCGTGTTCCTGGGACTGTATGAGGACGCCCTTCCGATGAGTCGATACCTCCAGGCTGCTGGAGTACGTATCGGCGACACCCTGGGCACTCCTTTCGCTCCAGACCTGGACCCGGAGGGGACGTCCGTTGCTGTGCTCGACCAGAACCAGGACCGGCACGTCTTGATGGTCCTGGCGGATAGCCCGGAGACATTGGCCGGTGCGGTCAACCGTCTACTCGTTGGCGAGTTCAGAGGTGACCTGGTGACTAACTTTGTGGGGGTAGGCAGGTAGTTCATGAAGGTACGATTCGGCTTCCTTATCTTGCCTCTCTTAGGGTCACTGCTGTTGGCTTCGTTGGTGGCCTGCAGCGAGACCACCGGCACTCACCCGGCGACAGTTCCTCCGGATCCACCACCCGGCCAGGCTGCCGAGCCGCCATCGGCCAGCGACCTGATGGCCGTGGATGCGTTTGCGGACCAACGGCAGACCATCGATCAGGAATGGGACCAACTGCATGAGGACTTTGACCGTTGGCGCGCCGGGTTGACCTCCTGCCACAGAAGCTCGGTCCACGAGGCCCTGCAGGACTTTGCCGCCGGATTCGCAGATGTGACCGCGCAGGCCGGGGACCTTCCCCGGGCTACCGTCACCCGGGAGCTTGCCGACATACTGATCGCAGCCGCCGAGGAGGAAGAGGCGGCGTTCCGTCAGCTGCGAGACCGCTGGCAGCCCGATGACCCTGCGCTGTTCGAGCTGGTTGAGCAGCGACGTTCCGATGCCGCCCAGGCCCAGAGGAACGTGGAAGACATGACATTGGAGTTGCGGGAGCAGTTAGAGGCAGTCGCCGATCCCGAGGAGAGAGCGGCGCTGAGGGAGTTCTCCGATGCCCTCAATGCCGTCAGGAACGACTGGAATGGGTTCTACGATGACTATGCCGAGCTGCAGGAGGACGCGGGTCGCATAGACACCGCTGCGCTCTTCGCACGGCTCAAGGGGCTTATCGCAGGGTTCGAGACGGTAGTCGAGGCCGTATCCGGACTGCCCTCGTCGGTCGCCGCCGAAAGCATGGTCGAGACGCTTCAAGCAGCGGCGGAGGCCGAGCGCGAGGCTCTGCTCGCGGTGCATAACGGGCTGCAAGAGAGCCTCACTGCTCCCCCTGCGGGTCCGAACCTGGGAACGTCTCCACACCCAACAGGCGGGAGGACGGGTTCGCCCTTGGACGAGGTGGATGCGATTTTCGAGGAGAGTGAAGCCATTCTGAAGCAAGTCAGCCGGACAACCAGGGTGCTGGTTGACGACGACCCGGAGGAGAAACTGGCGGAGGTCGAGAACTTCGAGGACCACTACGGGGGCCTTCTCGTAGGGTGGGACGCATTCCATCAGCGCTACAGTGACTGGCGCAGAACCGATGGCGGGTGTGACCGCACCGAGGTGCTCCAGTCCCTGGACCGGTTCAACCTGCGCATGGGCGACCTTGGCCGCGAGGTGCGGCGTCTTCCCCAGTCCAGCTATCTGCTGCCCATGTACACCCTGCTGGTCGAAGCGGTGGAGAGAGAAGAGGGGGCCATCCGTGCTCTACGCAACTCCTGGCGTCCCTTCACCGTCGATGGCTTCAAAGCCTTGGACCAGGAGCGGGTAAACGCCAACAGGCTGCGTCGCCAGGCGGATATCGGCCTGCAAGGACTCCGCGACCGGTCCTGAGCTTGTCGAACCACGAATGAGCAATCCTCGTCCGCCGCGCCTGCGTCCGCGCCCTGCGCCAAAGGCCCTTTGACCGCCGCGTAGGCCGCCCCTATGATGGGGCCATTCTCCGGGGGAGTGGAGCGTGCTGGCCAAGGCCTACACCTGCGCTATCGTTGGGTTGGAAGGGTTCATCGTCGAGGTTGAGGTGGACGTATCGCCGGGTCTCCCGGCGTTTCACATCGTTGGCCTGCCGGACACCGCGGTCCAGGAAGCCCGAGAGCGCGTCAGGGCCGCCGTCCGCAATTCCGGCGCAGACTTTCCCATGCGGCGCATCGCCGTCAGCCTGGCCCCCGCCGACCTCCGCAAGGCAGGCCCCGCCTATGACCTGCCCATCGCCGTCGCCCTGATCTCCAGCACCGGCATTATTCCCAGCGACCTCTCGCGGTCCGTGTTCCTTGGAGAGTTGGCGCTGGACGGCAAAGTCAGGCACACCAACGGCATCCTGCCCATGGTTGCCCTGGCCCAACAGGAAGGTTTCGAGGAGGCCTACGTCCCCGCCGCCGACGCCAAAGAGGCCAAGCTCATCGATGGCATCGACATCATGCCCGTGGAGTCGCTGGGCCAACTCATCGGCCACCTGCGCAGCGAAGAGGCCATCATTCCCTATTTCCTTTCCGAAGGCGACCGCCTGGCGTTGGACCCAGTTTGGACCGACGGCGCTGACCTCGCTCACGTCCGTGGCCAAGAGCATGCGAAACGAGCCCTGGAAGTCGCCGCTGCGGGGGCGCACAACCTGCTGATGAGCGGCCCTCCCGGCAGTGGGAAGACCTTGCTCGCCCGATCCTTTCCGTCCGTGCTGCCCAGCATGACCACGCACGAGTCGCTGGACGTCTCCAAGATATACAGCGTCGCCGGAATGCTGCCGTCGGAGACCCCGCTAATTACCCAGCGGCCCTTCCGAGCGCCTCACTACACCATCTCTCACGCAGGTCTGGTCGGCGGAGGCCGGGCTCCCCGCCCGGGCGAGACAACGTTGGCTCACCGCGGCGTCCTGTTCTTGGACGAGCTGCCGGAGTTCGGCCACAACATCCTCGAAGTGCTGCGGCAACCCATGGAGGATAAGGTCGTCACCCTCAGCCGGGCTCAGGGCACAGTCACCTTCCCGGCGAACTTCATGCTCGTCGCCGCAATGAACCCCTGCCCCTGCGGCTACCACGGCGACCCGAAGCGGGATTGCACCTGCGCCTCGGGCATGGTCGCCCGGTACCAGAAGCGGATCTCCGGCCCGCTGCTTGACCGCATCGACATCTTTGTGGAAGTGCCGCGGGTGGAGTACGAGAAGCTGATGGCAGACCCCGTCGCTGAGGATACGGCCAACATCAGGCGCCGGGTGGAGACGGCCCGGTCCGTGCAGCGGCAGCGATTCGAAGCGTCGGCGCACCAGGCTAATGCCGACATGGGGCCGTCGGAGGTGTGGCACTTCTGCCAGGTGGAGGAAAACGCCAAGGGCCTGCTCCAGGCAGCGACGCAGCGGCTCAACCTGTCGGCGAGGGCCTTTCACCGCGTCCTCAAGGTCTCCCGCACAATCGCCGACCTCGCCGGGGAGGAGACGATTGGAGTGGCGCACCTTGCGGAGGCGTTGCAGTACCGGCCCCGGGGGTAGGAGTGAAGCCGCTGCAATCGACGCACCGCTCGATCAGGACGCCGCGGCGGAGCGGGGCCTCCCACAGCCCGTCGCCCTCGCTTGGCGGGACGCGCTTGGTTGGAGCGGAACGCCGGCCGGCGTCCTAACCCCACACCCTGCGCGCTGTCTCCACCACCAGCTCCAGCTTGCGCCACTGCTCCTCTTCCGTGAGCAGGTTGCCCTCCGACACCGAGGCGAAGCCGCACTGCGGACTCAGGGCCAGTTGGTCGATGGGAAGGAACTTCGACGCCTCGTCGATGCGGCGCAGAAGGTCGTCCTGGCTCTCCAGAACTCCGTGCTTCGTGCTCACGAGCCCCAGCACCGCCGTTTTGCCCTTGGAGACGAACCGCAGGGGTTCGAATCCGCCGGCCCGCTCTGTGTCGTACTCCAAGAGAAAGCGATCGACCTGGAGCGAGGAGAAGACCTGTTCGGCGATGTGGTCGTAGGGGATGGCCCCGGTCCACCGGCTCTTGGAGTTCCCGCGGCATACATGCGTCCCCAGCGTCACCCTGTCCCGGGGCAGGCTGTCATAGCAGGCATTCTCAGCCGCAATGTCGGTTTCCAGATTGGTTGCCAATTCCGCCGCTGTTGGCCCAGAATCGCCGCGGGCCCCCAGCCCAACGTAGCTGGCGAATCCCTCGTCGAGTTGGATATAGCCCACGCCTTCATCCACTAGGGCCTGCATTTCGCCCTTCACGATGGCTACCAGGTCATCCAATAGCTCCCCCCGGCTGGCGTAGGCGGCCTCGGTAACGCCTTCCTTGTAGCTGCTGCCGGCCACATACACGGGGCTGGGCATGGTCACCTTGAACGGGCCTGAGGCGTGCCGCGCCAAGAACGAGCTTTCATGGCCTGTGATCCTGCGCACCTGCCGCAGCCTGGCCCCGGCCACCTTACCCCGGCTCGGTTCGTCCAGTGTGCCGCCCCCGGGCAGGTTCCAATGTCTGATGCGGTGATCGTCCATGAAGCCATCAAGGGCGTCGGCCAGGCCGGACATCCACGCGTCGCGGCGCAACTCGCCGTCGCTGAGTATCCCGACCCCCACCCTCCGCTGGTTCTCGAGCACATCCAGGATGGCTGTGTCCTCCAGGGCTCGGAGCTGTTCGAGCGTGATGCTTCCGCTCTTGTATGCTTCGCGCGTCTCCAGGAGGCCTGCCGGGCGCAGGAAGCTCCCAATCTGGTCTGCTCGATATTCGCTGGCCATCGATGCCTCCTCTCAGTCCTTGCACAATGCGCGACTCGGATGGTACCGGCTCCGAGAGAACATGGGAAGGCCCGGTTCCTTCCGCAGGCCACGGCTCATGGGATACACTATCCCCGCCTGCTCCATGCCCGATACGGAAGGCGCTGTCATCGAGGTTGGCGAAGCGGTGGGTATACTGTCCATACCGGAAGATTGACTACGGCCAGGTTCGACAGGGTTCTGCCGAACGTGATGAACCCCCTATGATTGCGGAGGACGCGTGGCTAACTACGGCCTCACCATCACCCCGGACAGCGACGGCGGCGCAAGACTGGAGGCCGGCTGCGAGCATCAGCGGGGCCTCCTCTACGTCATCAGCGGCAACATGAACTGGGTTTGCGGCCAGGAGCACCGCCCGGCGCACTCGCTGGCGGGCTTCTTCAGAGAGCTGAGCCAACTCAACGACCCAGGCGTCACCGATCTCATGCGGCGCTGGGGCCTGTACTTCCGGGAGCTTCCCCTGGAGGACCACCATCACGAGCAGGCCTCCTAGGGCCGTTCTGCCATGCCCTCGGTCTTTCCTGGCCGCCGGTCTATGGTAGCGATCGGACATGGGCGGTAGGCCGCCCCGGTCCACCACGCCCAGTTGGCTGCAGAACCTGCTTGCCGTTCCCGCCTTCCGCTACAGGGACTTCCGCTACCTCTGGGCCGCTGTTTTCTTCAATGCCATCAGCCGGCTTGGCGAGCTGGTTGCCCTGAGCTGGCTGGTCCTCGAACGCACCGACTCCCCCTTCTACGTCGGCGTGGCCCTAGGTCTCAGGATGGTGCCCCACTTTTTCGTTGGCCTGCCCGGAGGCGCCCTTGTCGATCGCGTCGACCGTCGTCAGCTCATGCGCCTCCTCAACCTTGGCATGGCTGCGATGGCTGGTCTTCTCGGCGCGCTCATCATGCTCGACGCCGTCAGCCTGTGGCAGATCCTTGCCCTGACCTTGGTGTCAGGCGTCTTCCGATCCCTCTTCCAGATAGCCCGTTCCAGTTTCTCCTTCGACATTGTGGGGGCGCGCAACGTGGTCAGCGGGCAGGCGCTTTCAGCGCTGGCGATGCGCTTTGGGGGAGCGGTCGGGTCGGTGATAACGGGCTTCATCATCAAAGGCTACGGAGTGGACGCGGCCTATATTGCCCTTGCCTTCGGATACCTGGCCGCGACCCTGCTGCTCCTGCCGATCCGCTCGCCCGGAGAGGCGGCCCCCAAGGAGCGCCAGCCAGTGTGGCGCAACCTGAAGGAGTATTTCACCGAGCTCAGGAGCAACAGGGCGCTCACGTTGTTGGTCCTGCTGACCGTGGGCACCGAGACTCTGGGCTTCTCCCACCAGGCAGTGCTGCCCAGCCTCGTAAGGGACGTCCTGCAGGTTGGTCCCGAGTGGCTGGGCATACTGAGCGCCTTCAGGTCGGCTGGAGGGATTGTGGGTGTGGTCCTCCTCACCGCCATGGGAGAGGTGCGCCGCAAGGGGCTTGTCATGCTGATATCGATCCTTGCCTTCGGCGCGAGCATTATCATCCTGGGGCACGCCCCAACCCTGACGCTGGCCATCGCCGCCGTCATGATTGTCAATATGGCGGGGTTCCTGTCCGACATCCTTGGCGGCAGCCTCATGCAACTTGCGGTTCCCAACGAGCAGCGGGGGCGGGCGGCGGGGGCGTGGGTCCTGGCCATTGGGACCAGCCCCGTCGGCCAACTCCAGATCGGCGCCCTGGCGGCGGCGGTCAGCGTCGCCTTCGCCTTAACCTTGAACGGCGTTGGCCTCCTGGTGCTTGGGATAGCCTGTCTGGTCTTCGTTCCCCGGCTCCGGCGGATGTAGCCCGCCCTGGCGCGGCGTCCTCCGCCTCAGTACAATGCGGTAGCTCGTCAGCATCCTGGGAGCCAACCCATGTCCGCAGCCTTGGAAGGCATCACCGTCCTGGACCTGACCCGTACGCTGGCAGGCCCCTTCTGCACCATGCAGCTCGCCGATATGGGGGCCGAGGTCATCAAGGTGGAGGAGCCCACCCGCGGCGATGAAAGCCGGCACTGGGCGCCCTTCTGGAACGGCATTTCCTGCTACTACCTGGCGGCCAACCGGAACAAGCGAAGCATCGGCCTCAACCTCAAGCGGCCCGAGGCGGTGGACGTTGTGAAGCGGATCGCCGAGCGCGCCGATGTCCTCATCGAGTCCTACAGGGCGGGCGCCGTCGATGGCCTGGGCCTGAGCTACGAGGACGTCAAGGCCCTTAACTCAGGCATCATCTACTGCTCCGTGTCGGGCTACGGGCGAACTGGCCCTGCCCAGGACAAACCCGGCTACGACTTGATGCTCCAGGCCTATGGCGGCGTCATGAGCGTCACGGGCGAGCCCGGCCGCCAGCCCGTGCGCATCGGCTACTCCCTGGTGGATATCACCTGCGGCTGGATCGCCTACGCAGGCATCATGACGGCGCTGTTCCAGAGAGTGCGCACCGGGCGGGGCCAGCGAGTGGAGGCGTCGCTGCTGGAGGGGCAGATGGCGGCGTCCAGCTTCCACACCATCAGCTACCTGGCCACCGGCCAAACCCCGGAGCCGCTGGGCACAGCCCACCCGGCGCTGGCGCCTTACCAGATGTTCGCCACTAGCGACGGCTACTTCATTCTGGGCGTCGCCAACGACGGCCTGTGGGAGCGGTTTTGCAACGCCACCCGCAGGCCGGACCTCCTGGGCGCCCCCCGCTTCAAGACCAACCCACTGCGGGTGGAGCACCGCGACGAGTTGATTGCCATTCTGTCCGGCATGTTCGCCGAACGCGCCAGCAGCGAATGGATGACGCTCCTCGACGAGGCTGGTGTGCCCAATTCCCCCATCAACGACATTCCCACCCTGGTTGACGACCCGCAGGTCCAGGCGCGGGAGATGGTCATCCCGGCGCCGCACCCGGAGATACCGAACCTGCGGATGCCCGGCAGCCCCATCCGCATGGACGACAGTCCGGCGACCGTCCGCTATCACCCGCCCCGCCTGGGCGAGCACACGGACGAGGTCCTGGGTGAGCTCGGCTACACCGCAGAGGACGTAGCCCGCCTGCGGGAGGTGGGCGCGCTGGGAGAGTGAGGCCAAGGACAGCCGAATGTCTCGGAGGGCTCCATCGGCTAGCAAGAAGGCTTGTGGGCGGATGCGCGGCATTCGCTCAAGAAAGAAGAAAAGGTGGGCTACTACTCGGAAGGAGGATTGAATCATGCCAAAGAACGCCATCAGCACCGACAGGGCTGCCCCGCCGGGCGGCGACTACTCACAGGGGTGGCAGGTGGAGGGCGCCCGGCTTGTGTTTACAGCCGGGCAGACGTCCGTGGACCGCGACGGGAACATCGTCGGCGTGGGCGACATTGCTCTGCAAACCCGCACCGCCTTCGAGAACGTCCGCGGCATCCTCGAGGCGGCGGGGGCAAGCATGTCGGACATCGTGAAGATGACGGTCTATGTCACCAACGTTGCCGACTACCTGGCCAACGCTGGTCACGTGCGAAAAGAGGTCTTCGCGCCCGACTTCCCGTCCAGCTCGCTCATCGGCGTTGCTGCCCTGGCCCGGCCGGAGTTCATGGTGGAGGTGGAGGCCATAGCGGCTGTGGGCTAGGAGCCCCCTCCCTTGCTGGCCACTTCCTCGCCCGCCGTTTCCTCGGTCGCGCCGGGCGCCGCGCCAACCCAACGATAGAACAGTGGCGTCGCCAGCCCCACAGCCAGAAACACCGCTGCCGCCACATACGTGGACTCCGCTAAACCGATTGCGTCAGCAATGGCGCCAAAGGCAACCGGGACCACCAGCATCCCCAGGGCCCACCCCAGCCCCACCACGGACATCGCCATCCCTCTTTGAACCGGCGCGCTGTTCTCGGCGGCAATGACCGGATAGAAGATTCGAGAGATGCCGAAGGCGGCGCCCAGGATGAAGGTCACCGCGGCAAGCGGCGCGGGGAAGCCCCCACTGAGCGGGGTCAGCGCGGTGAAGGCCGCCATGCCCAGAATGCACAGCGCAAAGATGGTCCGCTGCCCATAGCGCTTCATCATGCCGGCGAAAGCAAATCCCACCACCAGGAGGGCTGAAGAGTAGACCGCGCGGAGAATGCCAATCGCCGTCTCGTTGTAGCCGAATTCCTCCTGGAGCAGGGCGGGAAACGTGGAGCCCAGCAGCGCTGAAGACATTGAGCTCATCAACGCCACCAGCACGCCCAGAAGTAGCATCCTGGAGGTCAGCAGGGTCGGCAACGGCGCCATGATCTCCTTCACCGTGCGGAGCGCCCCCTTGCGGGGAAGGCCAGGCATCGCCGCACTGGCAACGAGGCCCGCGCCGCAGAGACCGCTCGTCAACAGAAAGGCGGCCTCGAAGCTGACGGTTGCCACCGCTCCGGCCACCACTGAGCCGAAGATCAGGCCCGCGCTCCCGTATGCCAAGAACCGACCTATGATTCCCCCGGCGTTCCCCTCGCTCATCCGGCTGCCGTAGGACTGGGACGCGTTCCAATACACCGCGCGCGATACGCCTATGAATACCTGCGCTCCCACCAGGGCCCAGAACGAAGCGGCATAGGCGAACACGATGGCGCCCACCAACGGCGAAGCGAAGCTTACCCAGAGAATCGGGCGTTCTCCGAAGCGGTCGGAAAGGGCGCCCCCAAAGAGCCGCAGGCTAAGCTGGAATATGGCCTGCGCCGACACGATGGCGCCCATCGTCTTGAAGTCGAAGCCTAGGTGCAGGGCGTAGAGAGGCGCGAGTAGCGTCATCATGGCGAACGTGACGGAGTACATCATGGCCATGAAGTAGAACAGGGCCGCCGCGCGGTACTCGGACCGGGCGCCCTGGAAGCCCCACAACATGCTTCCAACGTCCAAAAGGGCCTCGAAGGGGGTGGGGGGACTCAGCCAGCGCGCCTAATGTACCACACCCCTCTACCGGTCCCGCCGAGGTCTTGGAGTACAATGGGGCGGCTATGGACCTGTTCGAAACGCAGCGTCACCGGATTCAGCAGAGCCATGCGCCCCTGGCAACCCGCATGCGGCCCAGAACCCTAGACGAGTTCTTGGGCCAGAACCACATCTTGGGGTCCGGGCGCGTGCTGCGCCAGGCGATCGAGGCGGACCGCACGCCGTCGATGGTGCTTTGGGGGCCGCCCGGCAGCGGCAAGACGTCGCTGGCCCACGTCATCGCCGGGGGCGCCAGCGCCCATTTCTCGTCCATCAGCGCCGTAACCTCCGGGGTCGCAGACCTCCGCAGGGCCATTGACGAGGCGCGGGAACGGCTGGGCATGCACGGCCGGCGCACCATCCTCTTCATCGACGAGGTGCACCGGTTCAACAAGGCTCAGCAGGACGTCATCCTGCCCCACGTCGAGGACGGCGCCGTCGTCTTCATCGGCGCAACCACCGAGAATCCTTCCTTCGAGGTCATCGCTCCGCTGCTGTCCCGCTGCCGCGTTTTCACACTGAACGGCCTCACCGGCGACGACCTGCGCAGCCTGGTGGAGCGGGCGCTGGCGGATGCAGACCGGGGCATCGGCGGGATGAACGCTGCCCTGGCGGACGACGCCCTGGACATGCTTGTGACGGCTGCCAACGGCGACGCCCGCATCGCCCTGAACGCCCTGGAGCTTGCGGTGGGCGTTACTCCGCCCAACGAAGACGGTGCCCGCAATGTCCCGCTCGCCACGGTCCAGGATGCCCTGCAACAGCGCTCTCTGCTCTACGACAAGAAGGGCGCGGGGCACTACGACACCATCTCCGCCTTCATCAAGTCCGTGCGGGGGTCGGCGCCGGATGCCGCCGTTTACTGGCTGGCCAGGATGATCGAGGCAGGGGAAGACCCAATGTTTATCGCCCGCCGGTTGATTATCCTGGCGTCGGAAGACATTGGCCTGGCCGAGCCTCAGGCACTGCTCCTAGCCGTCGCCTGCCAGCAGGCGGTCCATGTTGTGGGCCTGCCCGAAGGGGCGATTCCCCTCGCGGAAACGACCGTGTTCTTGGCCACCGCGCCCAAGAGCAATTCGGCATACATGGCCTTACAGGCTGCCCGGGAGGACGCCCGCACAACCCGCAACGACCCCGTTCCGCTGCATATCCGAAACGCCCCGACGCCCCTCATGAAGGGTCTTGGCTATGGAGAAGGGTACAAGTACTCCCACGACTATGAGGGGCACTTCGTTGAGCAGTCCTACCTGCCGGAGTCAGTCCAAGGGAAGCGGTACTATACCCCGAGCGAGGAGGGGTTCGAACGGAGCATAGCGGAACGTTTGCGGCGTTGGTGGGGACAACAATCAGGCGACGCGGAGGAAGGGGGCCGGTAGACGGCGCCGACCCGCCGGTGAGTTCTGAGGATCCTGCAGGGACAGACGTGCGCCAACGCCTTGATTAGCGGCGGAGGCGTTTGGAATCGTCGTCGTCAATGGGGCGACCCCTCCAGCGTTTCTCCGATGTATTCCCTGGTCTACCGATGAAGAACAGGGCGTACGCCACGAAGAAGAGGATCAGGGCCCCCCATACCAGCAGATGACTGAAGTTGCCTCCGGCTACACTGACAAGCAGTGCGGCGAGCAACAGGGCGACGCTGACCAAGAAGAGCTTCCCGGAAGCGGAACGCCAGAAACCCCTCCCCCGGCTCAGATTGGCTCTGGGCAGGTTGCCCCCCCGTGGGCTGTGGTGTTTCTCGCTTTCCGGTACGGGCTTCTCGCCCGATGCCTCGAGGATTTCCTCAATCTCGCGTTGATACTTGTTGGGCATGGCTCCCCCCCGGCAGGCCCCCCTGCCACCGTCCCCGATCACTGTACTCTAATAGCAGCAACCAATGGCTGTCCCATGTCTTGGTCAAGCGAGCGCGTCTCACGATAAACATACAACACCGCAGAGCGGAGTGGCAACGCCCCGAGCCTTGGCTTGGCACTTCAGACGTTTTTCCTGGTTGCCTACGGGGTTGCTTGCGGCCATTGCCTATGGCGCCAGATCGCGGCCCCAGGTGCTCGCAGGCGTAATCGGGCAGGGACACCCCTGCCGCCCTCCGATGAAGCGGGTCATTCGCGGCGTGGCGTCCTAGACTTCGAAATCCTCCGCGAGGGCCGCGGATGTCTCTTCCGAGAGAGTCCTTCGGAAGGTGTAATGGGGGTGCTCTACCGCCAGCTCGGCGCCGCCCTGCCGCAGCGCTCCCTGCAGCGCCACCGACGGCGTTCCAGAGCGGCATCTGCGGACAATGCCTCACAGTCTGCGGCTGCACCGCGACTTCTCGGATGTGCAGGATACGACCGCTGCGAGCGCCTCGCTGAGATCACGCACGGTCGAAGCGGTCAAGATTCATCACCTTGTCCCACGCGGCCACGAAGTCGCGCACGAAGTCCTGCTGCGCGTCGTCGCAACCGTAGACCTCTGCGATGGCTCGGAGCTCGGAGTTCGAACCGAAGGCGAGGTCTACCCCGGCGCCGGTCCACTTGAGATCGCCGGACCGGCGATCGCGTCCCTCGAACACGTCCTGAGAGGTGGAGGACGCCTGCCACTCGGTGTTCATGTCGAGCAGATTCACAAAGAAGTCATTGGTCAACGTCCCTGGCCGATTGGTGAAGACGCCGTGCTCAGACTGCCCGGTGTTCGCGTTCAGGGCGCGCATGCCGCCAACGAGCACTGTCATCTCGGGGGCGGTCAGCGTGAGCATGCATGCCCGCTCCACCAACTGCTCCGCCGCCGCATCTCGGTGCTGGGGCTGAAGGTAGTTGCGGAACCCGTCCGCGGTGGGTTCGAGTACGGCAAACGACTCCACGTCGGTCCACTCCTGCAATGCGTCCGTGCGCCCCGGCGTAAAGGGGACCTGCACGTTACCCCCGGCGTTCTTCGCACCCTGCTCGACGCCTGCGCACCCGGCCAGGACGATCAGGTCGGCGAGGGAGACCCTCTTCCCGCCGGTCTGCGAGCTGTTGAACTCCGCCTGGATCTGCTCCAGCGTCTGCAGCACCTTCTCCAGCTCGGTCGGGTTGTTCACTTCCCAGTCTTTCTGCGGCGCGAGGCGGATGCGCGCCCCGTTGGCTCCACCGCGCTTGTCGGTGCCGCGGAACGTCGCCGCCGACGCCCAGGCGGTCGAGACCAGTTGGGAAACGGACAATCCCGAGGCGAGAACCTTAGCCCTGAGGTCCGCGATATCCTGCTCCCCGATCAACTCATAATCGACGTCGGGGACAGGGTCTTGCCACAGCAGCGGCTCTGTAGGAACCAGCGGCCCGAGGTACCGGCTGCGGGGCCCCATGTCGCGGTGGATCAGCTTGAACCACGCCCTGGCGAAGGCGTCTTCAAGGTCTGCCGGGCTTTCGAGGAAGCGCTTCGCAATCGGCGCATAGTCCGGGTCCATCCTCAGCGAGAGGTCCGTGGTGAGCATCATGGGGGCGTGCTTCTTCGACGGATCGTGCGCGTCCGGCACGGTGGCCACCTGAGGGGCGTTCCTGGGAGCATACTGCGACTTGCCGGCCGGGCTCTTCGTCAACTCCCAATCGTAGGCGTGCAGGTTCTCGAAGAAGTTGTTGTCCCACTTCACCGGGTTGTTGGTCCAGGCGCCTTCCAGGCCGCTGGTGAACGTATCGCTGCCCTTGCCGCTGCCGAAGCTGTTCTTCCAGCCGAAGCCCTGCGCCTCTATGCCGGCGCCCTCCGGTTCGGGACCTACGTGGTCCTCGGAGACAGCGCCATGGGCCTTGCCGAACGTGTGCCCGCCGGCGATGAGCGCAACCGTCTCCTCGTCATTCATCGCCATGCGTTTGAACGTTTGGCGGATGTTTCTTGCTGCAGCCATTGGGTCCGGGTTGCCGTTTGGCCCCTCCGGGTTCACGTAGATCAGGCCCATGTGGTCGGCGCCAAGGGGTCCCTGGATCTCTCCGTCGCTGCTGTGGCGCTCGTCTGCGAGCCACGCGCCCTCAGCCCCCCAGTCAGTCTCGTCAGCCTCCCAGACGTCCGGGCGCCCGAAGGCGAAACCAAAGGTCTTGAACCCCATCGACTCCAGGGCGCAGTTGCCGGCGAAGATGATCAGGTCGGCCCACGAGATCTTCCGGCCGTACTTCTGCTTGATCGGCCAGAGCAAGCGGCGCGCCTTGTCCAGGCTCGCGTTGTCGGGCCAGCTGTTAAGGGGCGCAAAGCGTTGGTAGCCGGAGCCTCCACCGCCGCGGCCGTCGCTGATGCGGTACGTGCCTGCGGCGTGCCACGTCATCCGGATGAAGAGCGGCCCATAGTGGCCGAAGTCGGCTGGCCACCAGTCTTGCGACGTCGTCATTACCTGCTCGATGTCCTTCTTCAGCGCATCGAGGTCAAGGGTCTTGAACGCCTCAGCGTAGCTGAAATCCTTGCCCATCGGATCTGACAAGGGAGAGTTCTGGCGGAGAACCTTCAGGTTCAACTGATCCGGCCACCAGTATTGGTTCGAAGTCATTTCGTCCCTCCATTCGGCAATCTGCTGGGTATCGCGCAGCCTTCTGGGACCGTGGCGCGCTTGCCACATGATAGCCTCAATCGTCGCCTTTTGGAAGCCTGTGTACTCGTTCAGTGCATTAGTGACACTCGGCCTCCTTTTGGTGAGCTGTCCATCGGATGAGGAACTGGGCAGGGGTGAGATAGCCGAGGGCCTGGTGCGGCCGGACGGTGTTGTAGGTGCGCTCCCAGGCCAGGAGCTCGCGGTTCAGGGTGGCGGTCTCCAGGGAGAAGGGGGTGACCTCATAGAACTCCTCCGTGTGGGTGCGCTGGACGCGCTCGACGCAGCCGTTCAGCTTGGGCGAGCGCGGGGCAAGACGAAGAGGCGGATGCCGCGTGCCTGGCAGGCGTCCTCGAAGGCGGCCTGGAACTCGGAGCCGCCGTCCACCTGGATGGCGCGGACGGGGAAGGGCATGCGGGCCACGAGCCGGTCGAGGAAGCCCGCGGCGGTGGTGGCTGTAGCGCGGGTGCGGGCTTCCAGCACGTCCCAGCGGGAGACGATGTCGCGGGCGGTGAAGTGTTTGAGCACGACGCCGGGCAGGGGGCGCACGTCCAGGGTGTCCACCTGGACGAGGTCGCCGGGCTGGTCCACGGTATATCCTTTCGGCTTGCGGACCGCATAGGGCCGCCGGAACGCCCACTTGCGGGTGGAGATGGTCGCCAGGGGCGCCTCCCGCAGGACGCCGCGGGCCTTCAGCCGGGCGAGGATGCGCCCCACCATCGAGGTGGAGACGGACCAGCCCGCGCGGCGGAGCATCACGGCAAGCTTGTCCTTGCCCCACCGGGGGTACTGCTCCCGGACGTGGAGCACTGCGAGGGCGAGCTCCCGTCCCCAGGTGGGCTGGCGTAGCCGGCGGGGCCGCCGCCCGCGTGCTTCCAGGCTGGCGAGCCGGTCGGGGTCGTAACGGCGTTTCCAGCGGTAGAAGGTCTGCTGGCTAATGCCGAAGTGCCGGCAGGTGAGGGCGGCGTTCTGGCCGTGGGAGTGGTAGTAGTCCATCCACGCCAGTCGGACGCGGGCCGCTCTGCTCAGGGCTGCGCCGGTGTGGGCTAACCTGCGTGCATGGGGCACGTTCCCGTTCACAATTCGCATGGCTGACACTGTAACCCAGTGTCACTGATCTATCTGAACGAGAACGGAGTGGGGAGGGGTGTTCAGGCCGACCCGCTCAGTCCAACCACGGCGCCGATTCGGCGCTGTGCACCCTGCCGCGCGTTCGCCAGGGGAAGTATCGCAGCCACAATCGTCCTGCCACCCTGGCCGCGGGAACCGGGCCTTCCTGCCGGCTGTCCACGCTTGCCGGGCGGTTGTCGCCCATCAGGAAGTAGTGGCCGTCCGGCGTCCGCCAGCCGCCGCCCCGTTCCGCCGGAGCGATAGCCTCCCTCGTGGCGTAGGGCTCATTCAGGCGTCGTCTATTGATGAAAACGCCGCCCTCGGATAGCTCAACCCTTTCACCCGGCAGACCAATGATGCGTTTCAGAGTGTAGGCAGCGGTGGTTGGGTCGACCGCAACGACGATCTCGCCTCGTTGCGGTGGCCTGCCTCCCAGCCGGAGCGCTATGACGTGGTCCCCAGGCGCGAGGGCCGGTTCCATGCTCGCGCCCGCCACCTTGAAGCGAGCGAGCGGCAGCGTTATCAGCGCTTGGAGAGGGCCCATGCGGCCTCGAGGACGCTTCGGTGGGGGTGGAAGGGGAAATGAGAAGGGAAGGTGAAGCTATTCTCACCTTCCCTTCTTGGCAAGGCCCGCTGGCAACTCAAGGGCAATGCGGCCTATGGATGATGCTGCTCTTGAGGAGACTGTTTCTTGCCGTCTCCTTGCGGGGTTCGGCAGCCTTCTCTTACGACACGGCGACGTAAATGCGAATCCCCACGACGATGACGACGAGGATGACGACCCCGGAAACGAGAGTTCCGGTGATGCTGTCCAGGGGGTTTTTCATTGCTGCTCCTTCTCGTACGCTTTCGGAATGCGTCCTAGGACCAGATGCTGGGGAGGTGGATAGCGCCCACCATGAAGAAGAGCATGGGGACGGACAACATGGTGTTTGTCCTTGAGGCTAGGGCTGCTGTCCGCGCCCACCGTGGTTGGTTGGGGGGGGCGGGGACGCCCTCGGTGGCGGTGGCGGTTGTTGCAGCGATGATCTTCTTCTGGTTGGGCCAGATGATGAACCAGACGTTGGCGGCCATGATGATGCCCAGCGTGCCGCCAATGGTTATGGACTTGAACCGGGCCGAGTCCACGTAGCCATCCATCTCTATGGATGCGACGACGACGAACGCCAGTCCAAAGAGGACGGTGGCCAGGGCGGACCAACGGAACCAAAGGAGGGCGCGGGGCACGAGAATTTGAACGGCGTTGCTCCGCGCCGGGGCCTCCATCTTGGGAAAGGAGGGGGTCTGGACAAAGTTGAAGTAGTAGAGAAGGCCGATCCACGTTATCCCTGAGAAGATATGTCCAAGCCGAGCAAGGCCGTAGTAGATCTCCCAACCATCCATAGTTATACCTCTGGCTCAGGTTGTGGTAACGGTAGGATGGTGTATCGCGGCATGGTGTTTGTCAAGCCTAAGGCGTTGCAATCGGCGCCCAGACCTAGGGAATCTCTAAATAGGTTGTGAGGGACGTACTGCGATTCAAGCGCATGCCAGAGGATGGCTAGCCTCCTTCCCCCAAGAAGGGGGCGCCTCGGTACTCGGGGACGTTTCCACACCTTCCCCCGAGTACAGGGGCCGGGACTGCGACGCCGGCGGGGCCGGTTATCCGTCCCGCCGCTGCGGAGGTTGGGAACGCGCCCGTTTGTGCGTAAAGACGTGACTGCCAATGGAGGAGCGGCGCCAGCGGCGTAGCTAATCCAGCACACCCGGGCGTCACAGTTGCCACTCCTCTGGCACGGTCCGCGACGCCTTTGTCCACTTCCCAGCCGGCCCCCGAAGCGAGGTGTCCCGTAGCCGTCGCGTAGCCGGGACCTTGCGCCATACAAGGAGTGGGCCGCCAGGCCACTGCTTGACCAGCTGCTTTTCCGCCTTCCATATGCCCTATACCCTGCAACTCGCGGCAACCCTGCTCAACGAAGGTGTGGGCCGCCGGCCCACTGGTTGACGCTACTCTAGCACAAATGTCCTTATTCTGCAAGAGGGGAAAGGGTTTTGGGTGGCGGACGCCGTTGTCCCAACTAGCCCACCCTCCAATGACCTCGTCCAACCTCCAGCCGCCCGCGGAGGCTTGCTCAGAGCATCCCTAGTTCACCGTGATCGTTCCGACCATCCCAAGAGTCTCGTGAGTGGGGATAGTGCAAAGGACCCGGAAGAGTCCTGGCTGGTCGAACGTGACCCGGTGGGTTTGAGTCTGTTTGCCGGGCACAACCCAGTTGATGCCGAGGTCTGCTACTGTGAAGGTGTGCACTTCGTCGCTGGAGAACAGGACGAAGTCGACGGTGTCTCCGGCGTTGAACCGGAACTCCCGGGGAATGAAGGCGTAGTTGCGAAGGTCCACCTCAAGCCGTATAACTCCGTCGGCGGAGGTGTTCGGAGGGGTGGGGGAAGGGTTCCCGCTCCCGCCACAGGACGCCAAGAGGAGAGCCGCCGATAGAGCGAGGACAAGGATTCCCCAGCGGGTTCTGGGATTGGATTGCTTCCCAAGACGGCGAAGAAGGCGAAGAATCTGCATATTTGCCTAGTGGAGATGGAGCCTCAGATTGGTGATTTCAAGGCTACAAGAGAACGCCAGCGGTGACAAGCGAGGCTGCCGGGCGGGTCTTCCGGCGCCGGGAGACTGGGTCCGCATTCCGGGCCGGGGATGCGATGTCCAAGCCTAGGAGCGCGTTCCCCATGAGAGGGTCCCTCCGCCTTGGCGAAAGAGAAGACCTCTTGGCCAAGTTCGCCGAGGGGATCGGCGAACCCGAAGAGGCGGCCTTCCGCCCGTCGCCCTTTCAGGAAGAGGCGGTCGAGGCCATCCTGGACGGCGACGTGATCGTTGTGGCCCCCACGGGAAGCGGCAAGACCTGGATAGCGGAGCAGGTCATCCGCCACTATCTTGCATCGGGGCTCTCCTCCTGGTACACCACGCCCCTGAAGGCCCTCTCCAACCAGAAGTTCGAGCAGTTCAAGAAGCTATACGGGGCCGAGCGGGTCGGGCTGCTCACCGGGGAGCGCCGCGAAAACGGGGCCGCGCCCTTGGTCGTGGCAACGACTGAAGTCCTGCGCAACGCTCTCTACGAAGGCCCCAGGGCACCCGCCCTAGCTGTCCTGGACGAGGCCCACTACCTGGGCGACAAGGACAGGGGCACGACCTGGGAGGAGATCATCATCCTCGCCTCCGTGGAAACCCACCTGCTCCTATTGTCCGCCACGGTGTCCAACGCCGCGGAGCTGGCGGAGTGGATGAGCGGCCTGCGCGGGCAGCGGCCGCGCATCGTTGCCGCAGACGGAAGGCCCGTCCCCCTCCGCTACGGGTTCCTGGACCGCCGGACCAACCTGTGGCCGCTCCAGCCTAAGGTGGCTGCGGCAATGCGGCCACGCGACCTGAACGTTGAATTCAACCCCGTTAGGGCGGTCAAGACCCTGGGGGAGCACGACCTGCTGCCTGCCATTGTCTTCCTGCCCCGTCGCCGCGACTGCGATATGGCGGCCTCGATGTTCGGTGGCGACAAGCTGGGGGGCAAGGAAGCCAGGGTGCGCCTCTTTAGGGAGGTGGCCGGGGATATTCCGTATCTGTGGGGGCACCCTCTCGTCAACTCGCTGCTGGAATCCGGCGTTGCCTCCCATCACGCCGGCCACCTCACTGGGTGGAAGATCGTCGTCGAGCGCATGCTTGCGGAGGGACTGGTCCGCGCGGTCTTTGCCACCACCACCCTAGCCGCCGGTCTCGACGTCCCGGCCCGCACGGTCCTCCTGCCCACGCTCAACGTCCGAGACGACAAAGGCATTAGGCCCCTGTCAGCCTTGGAGTTCCACCAGATGACGGGAAGGGCGGGGCGGCGGGGGAAGGACAAGGTGGGCTTTGTCATCGTTGCTCCGGAGCACCACAAGGATTTGAGTTTGGTCCAGACTCTTGCCGGCGCCGAGCCCGAAGCCCTCCGGTCCGCATTTGGCCTGAGCTACTATCAGGTATTGAACCTGTTGCATCGGTTCGGCTCGGACGGCGCGCTGGACTTCCTGGATTCCAGCTTCTACCTCTTCCAACGCGGCGGCAAGCGAGCCCGGCGCAGCCTTCGGACGGGCTTTGGGCTACGCCTCTCGCTGCTCCACGCGCGGGGCTACGTCAAGAGGGATCAGACCCTTTCCGAGGCCGGGCGTTGGGGCCTGTTGCTTCGCCATGAGCGGTCGCTGGTGGTGATGGAGATGATCAGGCGCGGTCTGTGGCAGGGATTGACCCCGCCCGAGCTAGCCGGTTGGATCGGCGCTATCATAGGGAGCCGGGCTCCCTGGAAGCTTGCGGCGCCCATCGCATTGTCTTCCCTCGAGGCCCTCGTGGACGAATTGGAGAAACTAGAGGACCGCATGGGGATCGAGCCCGTTGGCCTGGGTGAGGAGTTTCGGCCCGATCACCCCGGCGCATTCAAGCGCGGGCGGCCCGGAGAAGCCTGGCGCAGAGCCTCGGCGGTGGCCCTGTGGGCCTCGGGCCAATCATGGGAATCAATCGTCGAGCGCGCCGATACTGAGGAAGGCGACCTTCAGCGGCTCGTCCTCCAGAGCGCCGAGGCGCTGCGCGAAATGGAAGAGTTGCCCATACCCCAACTGGCGTCCGCAGCCCATGAAGCGAGGCTGGCGATGCTTCGAGACCCCGTGATGTAGGCCCATGCTCACCGACGTGAAGGGCATCAAGGTTGGCCACTGGACCGACCGGGAAAACGCCACCGGCTGCACCGTGGTGCTGTGTGAAGACGGCGCGGTGGCCGGGGTGGACGTGCGGGGCGGCGCCCCCGGCACCAGAGAGGCCGGCCTGCTGGCCCCGGGCAAGATGACGCCGCACATCCACGGTCTGCTGCTCAGCGGCGGAAGCGCTTTTGGCCTGGACGCTGCCGCGGGCGTCATGCGCTATCTGGAAGAACGGGGCGTCGGCTTCAAGCTGCGAGATGTTGTTGTGCCCATCGTTCCGGCGGCCATCATCTTCGACCTCGGCGTGGGCTCCGGCAAGGTGCGGCCTGGCCCAGACGACGCCTACCAGGCATGCCAGGCAGCCACCGGCAACCCGTTCGAGCGAGGCAGCGTCGGGGCGGGCGCCGGCGCCACCGTGGGAAAGGTCCTGGGCATGGACTGCGCCACCAAGGGAGGCGTGGGCACGGCAAGCGGGCCAGCGGCGGGCAGGTGGACCGTAGCCGCCCTAGCGGTCGCCAACGCCTACGGGGACGTTCTCGACCCGCATACAGGCCGGGTGGTGGCGGGACCCCGGCGCAAGGACGGCCCCGGCTTTCTCAGCTCGGTGGAGCTGCTATCGGCCCAGGAGTCTCAGAACCTCGACCTGGCGGGCGAGCCGAGCACGACCTTGGTCGTTGTGGCCACCGACGCTCCCCTCAATCGAGAGCAGACCGGCGTGCTGGCCCGCGTGGCCCACAACGGCCTTGCCAGGGCTGTGCAACCCTGCCACCTCATGCGCGACGGCGACGTGGCCTTTGCCCTGGCAACCGGCAAGACCGGCGAGGTAAGAGATATCGACCCGCTATTGGCGGCGACTCCCGGCATAGTGGCCGCCGCCATCCTCGACGCCGTGCGCCAAGCCGCGTCCCTCGCAGGCGTGCCGGCCCTCGTTGACCTGCCAACCGACGAGTGAATTCCATGAACGCAAGCCCAGAACGACTGTCGGTCGGCTTCATAGGCGCGGGCGTCGTCGGCGCCACCCTGGCGATTGCTCTTCGAGGACTTGGGTATCCAGTGGTGGCCGCCGCCAGCCGGACGCGAGCCTCGGCCGAGGCCCTGGCCGCCAGAGTCGAGGGCTGCGCGGTTGTGGGCGCGCCTCAAAACGTGGCGGACCGGGCGTCCCTTGTCTTTATCACCACCCCAGACGACGCCATCGAAGGCGTTGCGGCCTCCGTTCGCTGGAGGGAAGGGCAGTGGGTGGCGCACTGTTCCGGCGTCAAGCCCGCAGCCGCCCTTCACGCTGCGCTGGCCGAGGGAGGTGTGATCGGCGCCTTCCACCCCTTCCAGACCTTCGTCTCGGTGGACCGGGCGCTCGATGACCTTGCCGGCATTGTTTTCGGCATCGAGGCGGAGGGTAGTCTACTGCCAATGCTGGAAACGCTGGCCACAGAACTGGGAGGCATCCCGGTCCAGGTCCCGCCGGACGCCAGGGCAGCCTACCACGCCTCCGCCATCGTCTCCTGCGGGTACATGGTGGCGCTTGCTGAAGCTGGCGCCGGCTTGTGGGAGGCCGTCGGCCTGTCCAGGCAGGACGGGCTGCGCGCTCTCGCGCCGCTCATGCGGGCCACGGTCAATAACATCGGCACCAGCGGCACGGCCCAGGCGTTTACCGGCCCCCTGGTCCGCGGCGACGTTGGAACCATCCGTCTCCATCTGGAGGCGCTGGAGCGGAGCCTCCCGCGCCTGGTCCCGCTGTACTGCCGTCTTGGGTTGGAGGCGCTGCCGCTGGCCGCCAAGAAGGGACGGCTATCGGAGAGGGCTCAGGAGGAGCTTGGGAGACTGTTGCAGGGCTGGCTGGCCGGCAGCGATTCGGCCGCTGGATAGAGCTTGACTGGATAGGGCTTGAAATGTGAGGGCCGGCATTGGCAGGGGGATGTCGCAGACCCGCCCGCGGCGTCCGCGCCTTCGGGCGCTCCTGTTGCCCACAGGGGCGAGCGGCCCAGGAACCCTCGTAGGCCTCTACCCCTCAGGCTCCACCACCACCTCCATAAGCTGATGGTGTCCCACTACGTCCTGCACCTCCACGGCGTGGGTCCCCGGATCAACCCCGCGCCAGACAAAGGCCATCCGCGACGACTCTTTGTACACCTCCCTCGTGCGTTCGCCATCGAGAGTTGCCCACACGACGATGCCCGCATACACTCGCAGCAGCACCGTCACGATGTCGCCCTCAACGGGCCCCTGTTCCACGTCCCATTCCCGAATCGGCAGGGGCGTTGGCGTAGGCGTCGCCGTGGGCGTTGGCGTGACGGTTGGGGTTGGCGTGGGTGTCGGAGGCGGCGTAGGCGTGGCGGTGGGGGTTGGAGTTGGCGCGGGGGTCTCGGTGGGCAGGGGGGTCGGGGTGGCCTCGGTGCAGCCTATCGCCGCTGCGGAAAGGGCCAGAGCCGCCAGGACTGCAAGCCGGCGCAAGTGCATCGCGTTCGCTCCTATGGTTGTCCAACTGAATGCCACCGATACAGTCTACCGGCAAGATGGGCTTGAAGGGCAAACGTTCTTCGCGTCTGCCGCGAGGCCCCCGTCTATGGACGCGGCTGGCAAAGACGACGTTGGGGATAGCCAGTGACATCTGACTTCAAGCAGTATTGGGACCGCTACTTCAAACCCCGCGAGCATGAGGGCTTGGACAAGCGCATGCCCCTCGCTGAGGCGGTGCGTCAGTTTGTGAAACCCGGCGCGGTCCTTCACATGTCCCGCCACGCCCAGGCTGCCATGAATGAGGTTGTCCGGCGGTTCCACGGCGCCCGCCCGGACTTCACCTTCGTCCTTGGGACCGCCGAGCAGAACGTTTTCCACCTTGTCGGGGCAGGCCTCGTCAAACGGGTCGTCACCGGCAACCTGTCCAACATCAACCCCTCGCCGTCGCCGAGCCGCCTGCTGGGCCCGCCTCACCCGCGAGGGCAAGATCGAGATGGAGAACTGGAGCCTTTACACTCTCATGCAGCGCCTGATGGCCGGCGCGTTGGGCTTGGAGTTCATGCCAACCCGGTCGCTGGCGGGGAGCACGATTGCAGAGGAGTTGCCCGGCCGCTACGCCACGGTCAGCAGTCCCTTCAGCAGCGAGCAGTGGGGCCTGGTGAAGGCCCTGCGCCCCGACATTTCCGTTCTGCATGCCGTCGTGGCCGACAGGGCCGGGAACGCCATCCCAACGTTCGGCGACGGCGAAGCTGTTTGGGCGGCGCGCGCCAGCAGGGGCGGGGTCATTGTGACTGCGGAGGAACTTGTTCCTACAAGCATCATCAACGAATACGCCGGCCTGGTGAGGATACCCGCGCACATGGTCCGCGCCGTCTGCCATGTCCCTCACGGCGCCCACCCTCAGAGTCTGTTCAGTCCCCTGGAAATGGTCTCCTCCTACGCCGAGGATGTCGAGTTCACTCTGGCTCAACGGCGGGCCACCGACGACCCCGACGCCATCCAATCCTGGCTCAACGAGTGGGTCTTGGACTGCGCCGGCCACGACGCTTATCTAGCCAAGCTCGGTCGGCCCCGGCTCACCCGCCTGCTGCGCGCCGCCTCCGACGAAGCATGGCGCGAGGAGGTGGAGGAGGCCTTTCAGGATGGCAGGATGGGCGATCCCGTAGGGAGCTCCACCGAGGCGATGGTGGTGGCCGCAGCGCGCCGTATTGAAGCCGCCGCCCTGGAGCGCGGCTATCGCGTCCTGTTGGCCGGCGTCGGCGCAGGCGGGCTGGCCACCTACCTGGCCTACTATCGCCTGCGGGACCAGGGCCATGAGGTGGAGGTCGCCATCGGCTCGGGACCCTTCGGACATCTGCCGCGGCTGGCCACTATCGACGCCTGGTCCCATTGGCCCCACGCCAAGGTCGCCGCCGACGCCCTGGACAACTACGGCTCGTTCCTGAGGGGCGCCGACAGCCAGGCGATGGGCGTCCTCGGCGCCGCAATGATCGACAGTCGTGGGAACATCAACTCCACCCGCCTTCCCAACGGCGCGTTTCTCATCGGCTCGGGCGGCGCCAACGACCTCGCCGCCGGCGTTCGCCAGGCGCTGGTCGTCGCCAACCACTCGCAGCAGCGTCTGGTGGAGTCGGTGGGCTACGTGACCGTCCCAGGAGACCGAGTGCAGACGCTCGTGACTGATAGAGGTATTATGGAGAAGGACGACACTGGCCAATTTGTGCTAATGTCTGTCCTCTCCGGCGACGGCTCGCTGGAAGAAAGGGTTGAGGCGGCAAAGGCGCGGTGCGGGTGGGACCTGCGGGTGGCCCCCAGCGTTGCCGAGGATCCGCCCCCCACCCAGGAAGAGCTAACGCTGGTGCGAGTGCTGGACGTTCGCGGACAGTTCCTCCCGTAACCGGGAGAGTGATTGGCTCGCAGACCCAGGAGGCCCAGGCGCCAAGCCCGGCTATCCAAGAGGGGGACGCTATGCGGATCACGATTCGAGACGTGCAGGCGATGAAGAGTCGAGGCGAGCGGATTCCCATGTTCACCGCCTACGATTTCACCACCGCCAAGCTGCTGGATCGAGCCGGTGTGCCCATGCTCCTCGTGGGCGACAGCCTTGGTATGACCGTCCTGGGCTACGACACCACCATCCCCGTGACCCTCGACGACATGGTGCACCACGTCAGAGCCGTTGTACGCGGGGCGCACCGGGCTCTCATCGTCGGCGACATGCCCTTCATGACGTTCCAAGTGAGCGAGGCCAGGTCTGTAGCGAACGCGGGCCGCCTACTTCAGGCGGGCGGCTGCCAGGCTGTCAAGCTGGAGGGCGGCGTCAAGGCGGCGCCCACGGTGAAGCGCCTGGTCGATGCCGGCATCCCGGTCATGGGCCACATCGGCCTTACGCCGCAGTCGGTCAACGAGCTGGGCGGCTACAGGGCGCAGGGCAAGACCCCGGAGGCCGCCACCCGGCTCCTCATGGATGCGCAGGCGTTGCAGGAGGCCGGCGCCTTCGCGGTCGTGCTGGAATGCATCCCTACGCCCCTGGCCCGCGTGATCACCGGCCGGCTCAGGGTCCCCACCATCGGCATTGGGGCAGGGCCCCACTGCGATGGACAGGTCCAGGTGATCCACGACGCGCTGGGCCTGAACCCCGACTTCATGCCTCGCCATGCAAAGCCCTATGCTCAAATGGGCCTCGCCATCATGGACGCGGCGCGGCAGTACATGGAAGAGGTGCAGAGCGGAACGTTCCCTGGGGAGCAACAGGGCTACGAGATGGATGAAGCCGCCCTAGCCGAGTTTCTCCAGCAGGCGTGAGTTCACGGCTAGTGAACGTCCTCACCACCGTCGCCGAAATGGCGGAAGCGCGGCAGTCGGCGCCGAGGCCCTTCGCTCTGGTGCCCACGATGGGCGCCCTCCACGAGGGCCACCTATCTCTGGTGCGCCGCGCCCGCAGCCACAACGCCGCGGTCGTTGCCAGCATCTTCGTCAACCCCACGCAGTTCGGCCCCCACGAGGATTTCGCCTCCTATCCCCGCGACCTAGAGCAGGATCTGTCCACCCTGCGGAAAGAGGGCGTCGACGTCGTATTTCAGCCCTCCGCGGAAGAGATGTACCCTGCCGGGTTCGCCTCCAGCGTGGAGGTGGGCGAGTTGGGGATGCGGCTGGAGGGCGAATTTCGTCCGGGGCACTTTCGCGGAGTGGCCACGGTGGTGTGCAAGCTGTTCTCCATCGTCAGGCCGGACGCGGCGTACTTTGGCCAGAAGGACGCACAGCAAACCCTGGTCATCCAGCGCCTGAACGCCGACCTCAATCTGGGTGTGGACGTGGCCGTCTGCCCAACGGTGCGCGAGCCCGACGGGCTGGCGATGAGCAGTCGCAACGCCAACCTGAGCGCCGTCGAACGGCGCGCCGCCACATCCCTCTATCGCGCCTTGCAGGCGGCGCAGGAGCGGTTCAACCAGGGCGAGCGCGCCGCCGACGAGCTTCGCCGAGCAATGGCCCGCCTGCTCGCCACAGAGCCGCTGACCCGTCCGGACTACGTCAGCGTCTGCAACGCCGAAACGCTGGAGGAACTGGCCACCGTCGAAGGGCCGGCGTTGGCGTTGCTGGCGGTGCGCATCGGGAAAACTAGGCTGATAGACAACGCGGTGTTAGGGGGGTAGGGGTCAGCCGGCGCTTGTTGACGCTTGTTTGTAGGGCGGGTGTATTCTGAGGACGCGATGGATTGGCTGACAGACAACTGGGGTAGCCTGGCTAGCGCTGCCGGCCTTCTTGTTACGCTAATGGGATTGTGGATTGTATATTGGCAAGCGAAGAAGGCTAGGACATCGGCTGAGGCGGCGGAAGCTGTGGCAGGAGAAGCCAAGGAGTTCATCCGGCGTTCATTGACCGTCGGCGACCTTCAGCAGGCCATCGACCTAGTACAAACGATTAAGCCCCTTCATAGGGATGCCAGGTGGCAAGTTGTTGTTGACAGGTATCAGCAGTTGCGCTCTACGCTGGCTGACGTGAGAGCTCGGCATCCAAGTCTTACAGACCAACAAGACGAAGTGATCCAGGGAGCCATTACCCAGATCCGGGTAGTGGAGGACGAAGTGGACGAAGCGATGGCTAAAGACGCACAGCCAGAGAATGCGCCAAGGTTCAACGCCGTTCTGAACAACATACAGGTTGTGTTAGAGACGCTGAGAAGCACCCTGCAAGTGCGCTAGATAGCAGGGGTTGCTGAAGGGGGTAATTATGGTGAATATAGCAGACATCGCCCAGAGCGTTTTGGAACGGACCCGCGACGGCAAGCTGTCTTGGGATGCCACGGTACACGACCACGTCTTCCAGGCAGTCATAGGAGACAAGTCGATCCTCGTCTCAGAGTACGGACTAAGCTATAGTCTTCGTATCCTTGATGAACGTGGGCGGGAGCTTGACGAGTTCGAGGAGATCCACGGAAACCTCCTGCGGCAGGTGTACGCTGAGGCTAAGAGAAGGGCTCTCGACACGGACGCCCAACTTTCGGAACTTCTTCAAAAGCTGCAAGCGTAGCCATGGAAGCGGAGCAAACTCCGGCAGCCTGCCTCACCACAATCCCTGCGAAAATCGACGCAAAAAGCCCCAGATGTTGTATTGACTCGTAAGGGTCTCGGTGCTACCATCGGCCAAACTACAATGGGAGGGGTAGGGCGCATGACCCCACAGCTCAAGGAGCTTCGGCACGCCTATGGCTTCGACGACGTAGCAATTGTCCCCGGCACCGTAACCGCCAACCCCGACCAGACAGACATCCGCCTCTCCGTCCGCGACCACACTTTCTCCCTGCCGATTCTTGCCTCCGCCATGGACGGCATCGTATCGCCGTCGTTTGCCGTCCTGTTCGGCAAGCTCGGCGGCCTCGCCGTCCTGAACCTCGAAGGCGTCTACTCCCGGTACGAAGACCCCTCCGAACCCATGAGCCGCATCCTCGCCGCGCCGCAAGAGGAGTGCACCGAGTTGCTCCAGGAGATATACTCGGCACCGCTTCAGGAGCGCCTCTTGGCCCAGCGGGTCGAGGAAATGAAGGTCGGCGGCATCACTGTCGCCGTTTCCGTTACCCCCCAGAACACCAAGCGCCTGGCCCCTGTCGCCGTCGAGGCCGGCGCCGACATCATTGTGGTGCAGTCCACGGTGACGACGGCCCGCCATATCTCCAAGAGCTACCGCGGGCTCCTGTTCGACGAACTCGTGGAGCAGATCAGCGTCCCGATCATCGTGGGCAACTGCGTCTCCTACGACGTGGCCCTGGAGCTGATGGAGACCGGCGTCGAGGCTCTTCTCGTCGGCGTGGGTCCAGGCGCCGTCTGCACGACGCGAGAGGTGGTTGGCGTCGGCGTTCCCCAGGTTACAGCCACGTTGGAAGTCGCCGCGGCCCGGCAGGAGTTCTGGCAGCGCACCGGCCGCTATGTCTCCGTCATCACCGATGGCGGGATTCGCACGGGCGGCGACCTGTGTAAAGCCATCGCCAGCGGCGCCGACGCCGTCATGCTCGGCACGCCCTTTGCCCAGGCGCAGGAAGCGCCGGGCCAGGGCTTCAACTGGGGTATGGCAAGCCCGCACCCAGCGCTCCCCCGGGGCACCAGGGCCAAGGTTGGCGTCAAGGGTTCGTTGGAGACCATTCTCTTCGGCCCAACGACCCTTACGGACGGCACGCAGAACCTCGTTGGGGCGCTGCGGGCAGGCATGGGGATGGTTGGCGCCCTGACTGTCCAGGAAATGCAGCAGGCGGAGATGATCGTGGCCCCGGCCATCAAGACCGAGGGCAAGGTCTTCCAACTTGCCAGGGCGGGGGCTCGCTCCTAGCGCTTCATTTCCGCCCTTGCCGGAACGCCGCGAATGCTGCAATAGGCTTCGGGGGAATAGCGGGGGGTGCCAGAAAGAGGCGGGCCTCCGGCCCACTTCCTTTTCTTTGGCGCCGAGATACGGCTTCGCGACGCCTACGTCACGCCCCGCTTCGGGGTCCGGCTGGGGAATCATCGCCAAGCGTTACAACTGTTCTACAGTCGTCATAGCTGTTACTCCAGGGTGTGATGGATGAGCCGGTCCCGCTTCCGCTGCCCTTGCCATTGGCGTGGCCGGCATATCCCGGTGCCGGTTCGTTGGCCACTCCTTTCCCGCGACCCCCGCCCGCCTGACGCAGCCCGTTTCACCATGCCCCAAGCCGTTGTCCTGCTGGACCGTTTCTGGTAGCATGGGGCCGCATTCTTGTAGAATGGAATCACAACCGAAGAGCCAGGTTGACCCATCCGCCTGGGGCCTTTAATCCAGTCCCGCGAGGCTGGCAAGGCGCGGAGGCCGCCTCCATGAGGCGGGTCGTTTTGCGATACCTCTTGCCAGCCGGGCAAGAGGTTTTGTTTGTTCAAGCGCATCCTCGGTGACGAAGACATACGGCGGGCCCTAACCCGCATCGCCCACGAGGTTGTGGAACGGAACCAAGGCGCAGAGGACCTGGCGCTCGTGGGCATCCGCACAAGGGGCGTCCACCTAGCGCACCGCCTCTCCGACCGCATCGAAGGGTTTGAACGGGTCCGGACCCCCGTTGGCGTTCTGGACATTGGCCTCTATCGCGACGACATTGCCGCCGGCCCGCGCCCGCTGCTCCAGCCGACAGACATTCCCATAGACGTCAACGGCAAGCGCCTCGTCATCGTCGACGACGTCCTGTACACAGGCCGCACCGTCCGGGCGGCGCTGGACGCCATCACCGACCTTGGCCGGCCCCAGGTCATCCAACTGGCCGTCCTTGTGGATAGGGGCCACCGCGAGCTGCCGATTCGCGCCGACTACGTAGGGAAAAACATCCCAACATCGCGGGCCGAAGAGGTTAGGGTGCGGCTTGAAGAGGTGGACGGCGCGGACGAGGTAACCCTGGTTTGGGAGGAACGTCATGGCCACCCGTAGCGGCGTCCGGGCGGCATCCGCCCTGGATGCCCTTCCCGCCGGTCTGCCTCCCCGCCGGCACGTACTCGACCTTGACGACTACTCATTGGCCGAGATCGAATTGGTGATGCAGACGACCGATGCCATGCAGGAGGTGCTACAGCGCAGCATCCGCAAGGTTCCGGCGCTCCAAGGCAAGACGGTGGTCACCCTGTTCTATGAGCCCAGCACCAGGACGCGGGTCTCTTTCGAACAGGCGGGCAAGGTGCTCAGCGCCGACGTCATCAATTTGGCCGTCTCCTCCAGCAGCGTGGAGAAGGGCGAGTCTCTGCTGAATACCGCCAGAACCCTCGAGGCGACGCGGGCCGATGTCATCATCATTCGCCATGCCCACTCCGGCGCCCCGCACCTGCTGGCTCGTTGCATCGAGGGTTCGGTGGTCAACGCAGGCGACGGCACCCATGCCCACCCAACGCAGGCGCTACTGGACCTCTACACACTGCGGCGGCGCCTGGGCTCCGTTCAGGAGGCCAAGGTCGCCATCGTAGGCGACGTGCTGCATAGCCGAGTTGCCCGCTCCAACCTCTGGGGGTTGGCGTCCGCAGGCGCCCGGGTTGTCCTCTGCGGCCCGCCGACACTGTTGCCAATCGACTGGCTCAGGAGCCAGCATCTACAGGGCCGCCTGGCTTCCGTGACGGTCACCACCTCGGTCGAAGAGGCCCTTGACGAGGCGGACGCCGTCATGGCCCTCCGGCTCCAGAAGGAGCGCCAGCAGGATGGCCTCATCCCCAGCCTACGCGAGTACGCCCGTTCGTATCAGATCGACGCCAACCGGCTCCGCCTGGCCAAACACGGGGCCCCGGTGATGCACCCCGGCCCCATGAACGAAGGCGTCGAGATCAGCAGCGAGATCGCTCATGGCGCCCGTTCGGTCATCGAAGAGCAGGTGGCGAACGGCGTTGCGGTGCGCATGGCCGTGCTCTATCTCCTGGCGACGGGCCGGAGGGAGGAGTAAGCATGGCCGCAACACCACCTCTTCTCATCAAGGGCGGACGCCTGCTCGACCCGTCGCAGGGGCTGGACCAGGTGGGGGACGCGCTGCTGCAAGACGGCAAAGTCGTCCACGCCGGAGCGCCGCTGGAGGCGGCGCCTGATGGCGCCGAGGTCATCGAAGCGGCGGGCCTTGTGGTCTGCCCGGGCTTCATCGATCTCCACTGCCACCTGCGCGAGCCGGGCTTCGAGCATAAGGAGACCATCGCCACGGGGACGCTGGCTGCGGCAAAGGGCGGCTTTACCACGGTCTGCTGCATGCCCAACACGGAACCCGCCATCGACTCGGCCAGCGTGGTTGGCTTCATCCAACGGAAGGCGGCGGCTGAGGGCGCCGTGCGGGTGCTCGTTATCGGCGCCGTCACCCGGGGGCGTCTGGGGAAGGAGTTGGCGGACCTGGGCGAGTTGGCTGAGGCGGGCGTCATCGGCGTCTCCGACGACGGCGCGCCGGTCGCCGATGCAGCGCTGATGAAGTCTGCGCTGCTGTATTTGAAGCCCTTTGGGCTACCCGTCATCGACCACTGCGAGGACCCTGCCCTCAGCCGCGGCGGCGTCATGAACGAAGGGCCGGTTGCTTCAAGGTTGGGCCTTCGGGGCGTCCCCGCCGCGTCAGAGGAGAACATGGTGGCCCGGAACATCCACCTCGCCGAGTTGACCGGCGGCTGGGTCCACCTGGCCCACCTGAGTACGGCCGGAAGCGTGGCGATGGTCCGGGCGGCAAAAGACCGGGGCCTTCCGGTCACGGCGGAAGTCATGCCCCATCACCTCACGCTCACCGACGCATGGGTTCTCGGCAGGCAGGGCCAGGGCGCCGTCAACGACCCGCTCACCACCGCCGCCTACGAAACATCGACCAAGGTCAACCCACCGCTGAGGTCGTCCGCCGATGCCGATGCTTTGATCGACGGGCTGCGGGATGGCGTCATCGATATCGTAGCAACAGACCACGCACCCCACGCCGCCACCGACAAAGCTGTCACCTACGACGAGGCGGCCTTCGGCATAAGCAACATCGAAACGGCTGTGGGGTCGCTGATGTCGCTGGCGCGCAGCGGCAGAATCGACCTGGCCACGCTGGTCCGGCGCATGACCTCGGCCCCGGCCAGACTGCTGGGGAAGGCGGGTGAGGGGCTGGGCGCCCTGCGGCCCGGTGCCGCGGGCGATGTGGTGATCCTGGACCCCAACGCAACGTGGGCCGTGGACGCGCAGGCCTTCGTCTCCAAGGGTAAGAACTCGCCGCTGCATGGGGTGACCCTGGAGGGTAGGGTCGTTGCCACAGTTTTCGGCGGTAACGTCGTCTACCGGGAGGGCGCATGACCACAGACGCCCATCTGGTGCTTGCGGACGGGTCCGTCTTCACCGGCGAGGCATTCGGCGCCAAGGTTGAGGCCCACGGCGAAGTGGTCTTTGCCACCTCGATGACCGGCTACCAGGAAATGCTTACCGATCCCTCCTTCGCCGGGCAGATCGTCATGCTGACGTACCCGCTCATCGGCAACTACGGCGTCAACGCAGAGGACAGCGAGTCCAGCCGGATTCAGGTGGCCGGGTTCGTCGTTCGCGAGGCCAACAATCTTCCCAGCAACCGACGGAACCAGGGCGCTCTCCACGACTACATGCTCGCCCAGGGGATTCCCGGACTAAGCGGCGTCGATACGCGGGCCATCACGAGACGGCTGCGCTCTCAGGGCGTGATGATGGGCATCCTTTCCGCCGATGACCCCAAGCAGGCCCTGGCTCGGCTCCGCGGCCTCCCGCGCTACGACAACGTGGACTTTGTGCCCCAGGTCTCCACGGACGCAATCTTCACCTGGGACCGGGCCGCGCAGAGCGAGCCCGATGGCGGCGCCCGCATCGTCGTCATCGACTGCGGGGTCAAGTACAATATCCTGCGGATGCTCAAGAACCGCGGCTGCGAGGTCGTCGTTTGCCCCGCCACAACAACGGCGGACGAAATCCTGGCCCTGAAGCCGGAAGGGGTCCTCATCTCCCCTGGCCCGGGAGATCCCTCTTTCACGACCTACTCCGTGGAGACGGCTAAGGCCCTTCTCGGCAGGGCGCCGCTTCTGGGCATCTGCCTGGGCCACCAGATCATTGCGCGGGCCTTCGGCGCCGAGACGTTCAAGATGAAGTTCGGGCATCGGGGGGCCAACCACCCCGTCAAGGACCTGTCCACCGGCCGCGTCTACATCACCGCCCAGAACCACGGCTACGCAGTGAACCCCGACAGGCTGGGGTCCGACGTGGAGGTAACCCACGTCAACATCAACGACGGTACGGTGGAGGGCCTGCGGCATAGAAGCTACCCGGTGATGACCATCCAGTACCATTCGGAGGCGTCCCCCGGCCCCCTGGACAACGAATACATCTTCGACGCGTTTCTTGATTTGGTGCGCGGGGCTGGCGTCAAATCGTGATGCGCCAAGCCTGCATCCAACCCACGCATCTCCAGGCCCTTGGGCCGCGTCCGTTCTTCGAAAGCGAAGAGGTGGACAGCCTCTCTGGGAACGATGTTTAGCGGAGCCATGACAGATAGCGCAACCTCCTTCACCCTCATAGCTCACCGCGGCGCCTCGGATGATGCGCCGGAGAACACCCTCGCCGCCTTTGACCTGGCCCTGGAGCAGGGCGTAGGGGAACTGGAGATGGATATTCATCTCGCGAAGGGAGGCGTCCCCGTCATCATCCATGACCCCACGGTGGACCGCACCACCAACGGCGTTGGTCTGGTCGGCGACAAGACGCTGGCGGAGTTGAAGCGGCTGGACGCCGGTTCATGGTTTGGACCGTCATTCGCAGGTCAGCGGATTCCCACGCTCGCGGAGATATTGGAGCGGTATGGACGACGGGCCATCCTGCACGTCGAGTTGAAAGGGGACGGCGACCTGCGGGTTGCCCAGGAGTCCGTGCGCCTGGCGAGGGCCTGGGGCCTGCTGGACCGGGTCTCCTTCATTAGCTTTCATCCGCAGCAGGTGGCCGAGGTGCTCAGGCTGGCGCCGGCGCATCCATCCGGCTGGCTGGCTCTCGACCTCACCCCCGAAACCATTGAGCAGGCGCTGCAACTTGGCGCATGGGCCCTGGCGCCACCCGCGTCGTCGGTTACGCCGGAAATGGTTGCGCTGGCCGGGGAGAAGGGGCTGCGGGTGCGGACCTGGGCCGTTCACACTGAAGACGACCTGTATCGCGTCATTGCCGCAGGCTGCGACGGCTGCACGGTGAACTGGCCGGCCAGGGGAGTTGCGGCGCTGGGACGGCTGAGCGCCAGTGAAACGCCATCTCCCACCGGAGAGCCATCGCCCACAAGGGAGGACCGCTGATTTTGCCTGATCATCTCGACAAAGTCCTTGTCATTGGATCTGGCCCCATCGTGATTGGGCAGGCCGCCGAGTTCGACTACGCCGGAACACAGGCGTGTAAGTCCCTCCGGGAGGAGGGCATCACCACCGTCCTAGTCAACTCCAACCCCGCCACCATCATGACCGACGAGGACATCGCGGACATTGTCTACATCGAGCCGCTGACCGTGGAGGTGGTGGAGCGCATCATCGCCAGAGAGCGTCCCCAGGGACTGCTGCCTACCCTCGGGGGTCAGACGGGACTCAACCTCGCGGTCGACTTGGCCGACGCCGGAGTCCTCGAGCGCTACGATGTCCGGCTGCTGGGCACTCCCCTCCAGACCATCCGCACCGCCGAGGACCGGGAGCTGTTCCGCGAGCTGCTGAAGCAGATCGGAGAGCCCGTCCCTGACAGCTTCGTGGCAACGTCGCTCGAAGAGGGCCGGCACGCGGGACGCCGCATGGGCTTGCCGTTAGCCCTCCGGCCCGCCTACACCCTGGGCGGCACGGGCGGAGGGCTGGTTTCCACCTGGAAGGAGTTCGACGCCGTGCTGCGGTCGGGTCTGGCGTTGAGCCCCATCAGCCAGGTCCTCATCGAGCGTTCACTGGTCGGGTGGAAGGAGATTGAGTACGAGGTGATGCGGGATGGAGCAGACAACTGCATCACCGTCTGCAACATGGAGAACCTGGACCCAATGGGCGTCCACACCGGCGACAGCATCGTCGTCGCGCCCAGCCAGACTCTCACCGACGACGAATACCAGATGCTGCGCTCGGCAAGCCTCAAAATTATCCGTGCGCTGGGCATTGAAGGGGGATGCAACATCCAGTTCTCTCTGGCGCCCTCGTTGGAGGTGGATGAAGGCCTGAAGGGGAATTGGCAGGCCAGGAGTCCCTACCACGTTATCGAGGTCAACCCCAGGGTGAGCCGGTCCTCCGCCCTGGCAAGCAAGGCCACCGGTTATCCCATCGCCCGCGTCGCCGCCAAGATCGCCGTAGGCAAACGTCTCGACGAAATACCCAACGCCGTCACTCAGCGAACAACGGCCGCCTTCGAGCCGGCGTTGGACTACTGCGTCGTGAAGATTCCCCGCTGGCCCTTCGACAAGTTCGCCACAGGCGAGAGGACCATCGGCACGCAGATGAAGGCCACCGGGGAGGTCATGGCCATAGATAGGAGCTTTGAAGCCGCCCTCCAGAAGGCCGTCCGCTCGTTGGAAATAGGGGGGCGGTCGTTGCTGTGGGAGGACCCCGCCTGGCGGGCGGAGGGATTCCGCATTCCGGAGGACTTGCCGCTCCATCCCAACGACCTGCGGCTCTGGGCGCTTCTCGCCGCCCTTCGCCGGGGCGCCGCCGAGCAGTCGCTGGTGGACCTCACGGGCATCGATCCCTGGTTCATCCGCGCCGCCAACCGCATCGTCGCGATGGAGCGGCGGCTGCTGGCCGAGGAACTGACGCCCCGTTTGCTGTGGCAGTCGAAACGCCTGGGCTTTTCCGATGAGCAGATTGCCACCCTGGCCGACATGCTCCCGGAAAGGGTGCGAACCCTGCGCAAGGACCTTGGCATCCGGCCTGTGTACAAGATGGTGGACACCTGCGCCGCAGAGTTCGAGGCGGTTACCCCCTATTTCTACAGCACCTACGAACAGGAAAACGAGGCGCCGCCCTTGCCCGGCCCAAAGGCCCTTGTCATCGGCAGCGGCCCCATCCGGATTGCCCAGGGCATCGAGTTTGACTATTGTTCTGTCCACGCGGCCTGGGCCCTGCAAGAGGCTGGCCTCAAGAGCATCATGGTCAACTCCAACCCGGAGACGGTTTCCACCGACTTCGACAGCAGCGACCGCCTCTACTTCGAACCCCTCGACGACGAGGCCATACGGGACATCCTGGAGAACGAGGGCATCGAAACCCCCGCCGGCGTCGAGTACCCCGCTTCGGTTGTGCAATTCGGGGGTCAGACCGCTATCAACCTCTCCCAGTCGTTGGATCACGTCGGTATGCCCATCCTCGGCTCAACCGCCGAAGCCATAGACATTGCTTCCGACCGCCACCGCTTTGAGGACTTTCTGGCCGGCCTCGGCATCCCGCAGCCGCCGGGCGCGGCCGTCACCTCCGTGGAGGAATCGCTCAAGGTGGCCGAACGGATCGGTTATCCCGCGCTTGTGCGCCCCAGCTATGTCTTGGGCGGCCGGGCTATGGAAATTGTCCAAAACCCCACCGAGTTGGTGCGCTACCTTACTGCCGCTTCAGAGGTGGGGCAGGGCAGGGCCGTGCTTATCGACAAGTACCTGGAGGGCCGGGAAGTTGAGGTGGATGCCGTCTGCGACGGCGAGAACGTGCTGATTCCGGGCGTCATGGAGCATGTCGAACGGGCCGGCGTCCATAGCGGCGACTCCATGGCCATCTACCCGGCCCTCAACCTTAGCGAGCGCGAGGTTGAGACCGTCACGGATTACACCGCCCGCATCGGCAGGGGCCTCGGCATCCGGGGCCTGATGAACATCCAGTACGTTATCTTGGGCGGCCCTCCATACCGAACGCCCGGCGTGGAGCTTCCGCAGCTCGAAACGACGGTCTATGTCCTCGAGGTCAATCCACGCGCCAGCCGCACAATTCCCTTCATCTCCAAGGCGACCGGTGTCCCCATGGTTCGCTTGGCCACGAAGGCCATGCTTGGCCAGAAGCTCGACGACCTCGGCTACGGGATGGGCCTGTGGCGGAGGCAGAAGCTCGTGGCCGTCAAGGCGCCGGTGTTTTCCATGTCCAAGCTGGCCGGCGTCGACAACTATCTTGGGCCGGAAATGAAGTCCACCGGCGAGGTGATGGGCATCGACTATGACTACCGGCCGGCCTTGGCCAAAGCCCTTACCGCCTCCGGCCTCAACCTCGCCGCCAAGGGCAGCATTCTGGTGAGCATCGCAGACAAGGACAAGGCCGAGGTTGTGTCGCTCATACGCGACCTTTTGTCGGGAGGCTACAATATCCTGGCGACGGAAGGCACGGCGGCGATGATGGAGGCCCTGGACCTGCCGGTGACCATGATCACCAAACGTCTCAACGAGGGCCACCCAAATGTCTTGGACGTCATAGAGGACCGAATCGTAAGCGCTGTGTTGAACACGATATCCGGCGGCCGCGGGCCCATTCAGGATGGCTTCCAGATCCGGAGGGCCGCGGTGGAGCGCCGCATTCCGTGCTACACCTCACTGGACACCGCGCGGGCCGCGGTGGAAAGCCTGCTTCAGGGCGCGCAATCCTACAGCGTAAGAAGGCTGCCGGACTACAGGAACACCGATGGCTCCTAGGGAATTTCTGAACAAGCCATCAACTCGATCGCGTTTCCTATCTGATCTGACTAGGCCGCAATCCACGGAGCTATCCAGGCTATCCCTGGATGTGCTTCCCAGGGGCGTTGTTATAGACGCGAGGCGGAAGAATCCTCCCGTCCCTCGTACGCGGGAGGAAGTTAGGTGGGGCCGCGCAACAATTTCTATGGACACTGCGCCTAGCATGCACCTTGCAACCGTGATGGGGAGGTTGGCGTTTGACTCAGCAGAATGATGAAAGGCCCCGGCGGCGGGGCAGAAGGCCCGCAGAGGCAGCAGCGAAAGAAACCCCATCGCCGGACCAACAGCCCGTGGACGGCGCCAGTCCGCCCAACGAGCCGGAGCCAAGGAGCCGGAACTCTCGCCGCCGTCGGGGAAGGTCATCCAAGCCGCCCGCGGCCCAGGATGCCAACGCTGAAGTCCAGCCCGCTGAGGTCGAGACTGCCCAGGACGCTGAAGTTCCTGCCAAGCCAGCCAGCAAGCGCGCGCCGCAGTCGATCCCAGCCGAGGTCTCAGGCCAGGAGCAGAGCGAGGCCGTTGAACAGGCTCCGGCGGCCCCGGAGCCCGCGCGCTCTCCCAGGCGGCCCCAGAGAAAACCCAGAGGCGAACAAAGCGCCGAAGCAGCGGCGTTGCCCCCGGCCGAAGAGCCGCCCCCGGCCCCTGCTGAAGAGGGCCCTCCCCCCGCCCGACGGCGCGGCCGCCGCTCGTCGAGCCGCCGGGCGCAGGGGGCGGACACAGAGCAGGCGGCCGCGGAAGAAGCCCCATCCACAGCAGCAGACGGTAACGCGCCGGCCGGCCAGAGTCTTGGCCCTGACCGGGAGGGCCAGTCCACAGAGCCCCAGCCGAGGCCCCGCCGAAGCGCTCGGTCCCGCCGCGGCGAAGCCCGGGGCGAACAGGCGGGGGAGCGTCTGAACCTGGCGCCCGCCGAAAGAATCGAGGTCGCCCATCCCAGCGAGCGCGAATTCGCACGGATCCTGGACTACTACGGCCTGGCCTGGGACTACGAGCCCCGTTCATTCCCCCTCCGCTGGGAGGGCGACCATATCTACGAAATGTTCACCCCCGACTTCTATCTCAAAGACCTGGACCTCTATGTCGAGATGACAACCCTCAAGCAGGGCTTGGTCACCCAGAAGAACCGGAAGCTGCGCCGCATGCGGGAACTCTACCCGGACATCAACATCAAGCTGCTCTACCGCCGCGACTTCTATCGGCTCTTGGCCAAGTTCGGGGTTGGGCCGCTGGCGGAGGTCGAGGTGCGCGGCATCGACCGCGTCCTATTCAACACGAACCAGATCCAGGACCGCGTGACCGATCTGGCCTATCGGATTTCCGAGGACTACGAGGGCCGCCGCCCCGTGCTCGTGGGCGTCCTTCGCGGCGTGATGTGCTTCATGGCCGACCTCATGCGGGATATCTCGTTGCCCGTGGCCGTCGAGTTCATGGCGGTTTCCCCCTTCGCCGGAGGCAGCCGGCCGGGCGTGCGCATCACCAAGGACCTAGACGGCGACATCTCCGGGGAGCACGTGATCTTGGTGGAGGACATCGTCGACACCGGCATGACTCTCAACTACCTCGTGCAGTACCTCAGGAGCCGGGGCCCAGCCAGCCTGGAGGTCTGCACTCTGCTCGATAAGCGAGTTCGCCGCATCGTGGAGGCCCCCCTGAAGTACGTCGGCTTTGAGATTCCGGACGAGTTCGTTGTGGGGTACGGCCTCGACTACATGGAGCTGTACCGGAACCTGCCCTTCATCGGCGTCTTGAACCCGGAAGCCAGGGCCCACCTCCCTAGCCAGGAGAGCGAGGAGGATTAGCAGGAACGTCCTCTCGCCAGGCCCCATTGCCGGCCTGTTGCGGCGCTCCCCGCCGTATGGCATAGTTTGGTGACCCTTTCAACCCCCATCCAGCGGAGCCCCTCCCATGACAACCCAAAACCTCCGTGACGCAGCCCGCGCCACGCTGCAAACGTCCACCGAAGCGCTCATCTACTACCGCCTCCCCGCCCTCGAAGAGGCGGGCCTCGTGAAGCTGGCCCGCCTGCCGTTCTCCCTGCGCGTGTTGCTGGAAAATGCCCTGCGCAACATCGATGGCTACCTCGTCACCGAGGACGACGTCCGCATGGTTGCGGAATGGGATCCCAAAGACCCGCCGAAGCGCGAGTTTCCCTTCATGCCGTCACGCGTGCTCATGCAGGACTTCACCGGCGTTCCCGCCGTCGTGGACTTGGCCGCCATGCGCTCCGCTATTGCCCGGCGCGGGGGCGACCCAGCCAAGGTCAATCCCTCGGTGCCGGTGGACCTCGTCATCGACCACTCCGTGCAGGTGGACTTCTTTGGAAGCGACGCCTCCTTTCAGCAGAACGTGGACCGCGAATTCGAGCGCAACATGGAGCGCTACGCCTTCCTCCGGTGGGCCCAGAACTCGTTCCAGAACTTCCGCGTCGTGCCGCCAGGGACGGGCATTGTGCATCAGGTGAACCTGGAATACCTGGCAAGTGTCGTGGATAGCCGCCTCGTGGACGGCGAGACTCAGGCGTTTCCCGATACCGTTGTGGGGCTCGACTCCCACACCACGATGATCAATGGCCTGAGCGTGCTCGGTTGGGGCGTCGGCGGCATCGAGGCGGAGGCCGTCCTGCTTGCCCAGCCCTACTACATGCAACTCCCGGAAGTCGTGGGCTTCAAGCTGACCGGCGCTCTCAAGGAGGGCGTCACGGCCACGGATCTCGTGCTCACGGTCACGCAAATCCTCCGCAGTCGCGGCGTCGTCAACAAGTTCGTGGAGTTCTACGGCCCGGGGTTGTCGCATTTGCCCCTGCCGGACAGGGCCACCATAGCCAACATGGCCCCTGAATACGGCGCCACCTGTGGCTTCTTCCCCATCGACGACATCACTATCGAGTTTCTACAAGGCACCGGCAGAGACGCCGCACTCGTGGAGCGGGTGGAGCAGTACGCCAAGGCTCAGGGCCTCTTCCGCACCGACGCCACCCCAGACCCTGACTACACCGACGCGCTGGAACTGGACATGGGCGAAGTCGTGCCCAGCATGGCCGGCCCACGCCGTCCCCAGGACAAGACCACGCTGGCCACCGTCGGCGACAGCTTCGCCGCCGCCTTCAGCGACCGCGTCGGGGACGGCCGAAGGAAGGCGGACGTGGACGTGGACGGACGGACGGCCACGGTGGAGGATGGAGCAGTCGTCATCGCCGCCATCACCAGTTGCACCAACACATCCAACCCGTCGGTCATGGTTGGGGCCGGTCTCCTGGCCAAGAACGCCGTTGAAAAGGGCCTCACCCGCAAGCCCTGGGTCAAGACCAGCATGGCCCCAGGCTCCCAGGTTGTCACCGAATACATGGAGGCCGCCGGGTTGACCCCCTATCTTCAGGCCCTGGACTTTCACCTCGTGGGCTACGGCTGCACCACGTGCATCGGCAACAGCGGCCCGCTGGCGGACAGCATGTCCCAGGCCATCAAGGACAACGACCTCGTGGCGGCGGCCGTCCTCAGCGGCAACCGCAACTTCGAGGGCCGGGTCCACCCGGAGGTCAAGGCCAATTACCTGGCGTCGCCCATGCTGGTGGTGGCCTTTGCCCTGGCGGGGACCGTCGACATCGACCTGACCACCCAGCCACTCGGCGCTGGTTTGGACGGGCAGCCGGTCTACCTGCGAGACGTTTGGCCTTCGCAGCAGGACATTCGCCAGACCATTGCCGGCGCGCTGAACGCCCAGATGTACCGCACCCGCTACGGCGATGTGTTCACCGGCCCGGAACAGTGGCGGACCATGTCTGTGCCTGAAGGCGAACTCTACCAGTGGGACCCGGAGTCCACCTACATTGAGGAGGTCCCCTTCTTCGAGGACATGGCCCCGGAGCCCGGCGACCTTCAGGACATCACCGGGGCCCGCGTTCTTGTCATGCTCGGCGACTCCGTGACGACGGACCACATATCCCCTGCGGGGTCCATACCGGCTCCCCGGCCCGCGGGCCAGTATCTGGTGAGCAGGGGTGTGCAGCAGCGGGACTTCAACACCTACGGCGCTCGCCGGGGCCACCACAACGTGATGGTCCGCGGCGCCTTCGGCAACGTTCGCCTACGCAATGAGCTGACGCCGGAACGTGAGGGCGATTGGACGCTCCACCTTCCCGACGGCGAGGAGACCAGCATCTTCGAGGCGTCCCAGCGGTACCAGGCCGACGGCGTCCCAACCGTCGTCATTGGGGGCAAGGAGTACGGCTCCGGCAGCTCGCGGGACTGGGCCGCCAAGGGGCCGGCGCTGCTGGGCATCAAGGCCGCTATTGTGGAGAGCTACGAGCGCATCCACCGCAGCAACCTCATCGGCATGGGCGTTCTGCCGCTCCAGTTCCAGGACGGCCAGAACGCGGAGTCGTTGGGCCTCACCGGGCGGGAGACCTACAGCATCACCGGCGTCGCCGGCGACCTGCAGCCGGGCGCCGACGTCCACGTCACCGCCCTCGACGACGACGGCTCCGAAAAGAGCTTCACGGCCATCGTCCGCATCGACACGCCGGTGGAGGTGGAGTACTACCGCAACGGCGGCGTGCTCCAAACGGTCCTCCGCAGGATTCTGAAGGAGGGGTAGGGTAGGGCAACGCCCCCTCTCCTCCCCACCTCCTCCCCATTCAGAGTATGATGGCCCCGGGGCGCCATACTCTGACGGGGAAGGGGCCATGACCATCCTCCGCTACTCCCAGTGGGACGGCACACAGCGGATCTTCGATCTGGACGAAGATCGCGTCATGAAAGAGCTGTCCGACGACCTCCTCCACCACGGCGACCTCAACCGCGCCCTACGGCGCCTCCTCCAGAGGGGCATCGATGGGGCCGACGGCGAGCGCGTCTCCGGCCTGCGCGACCTCATGGACCGCCTCCGCCGTCAGCAACAGGAGCAGCTCGAACGCTACAACCTCGACTCTATCATGGACGAGTTCAAGCAGCGCCTCGACGACATCGTTCAGACGGAGCGGCAGGGCATCGACAAGCGCCTCGAAGAGGCCCAGACGCAAGCGTCGCAGCAGAGCGAGGACCAGCAGGAGCACTTGCAGAAGCTGTTGGACATGCTACGCGACCGCGCCGCGCAGAACCGCCAGCGCCTTGACGCCCTGCCGCCCAATCCGGCGGGCCAGTTCCAGGAGTTGTCCAACCTCGACTTCATGGACCCGGAGGCGCAACGCAAGTTCCAGGAGCTCACCGATCTCCTGAAGCAGCGCCTCATGCAGAACCACTTCCAGGACCTCAAAGACGCCATGCAGGGCATGAGCCCCGGAGACATGGGGCCGGTCAAGGAAATGCTGCGCCAGCTCAACCAGATGCTCCAGGACCGCATGCAGGGTCGTCAGCCGGATTTCGATGCGTTCATGCAGCAATTCGGCGGCATGTTCGGCCCGAATCCTCCCCAGAGCTTCGATGAGCTTCTGGAGCGCCTGGCCGAGCAGATGGCCCGCGCCCAGTCGCTGTTCAACAGCCTCTCGCCGGAGCAGCGGCGGGAGCTTATGGACATGATGGGGCAGGTGATGGACCCGGAGCTTGCCCAGCAGTTGGCCCAGCTTGCCGCGGCGATGGAAAGGCTCCTTACCCCCGACGAGCTATCGGGCAGGTTCCCCTTCCTGGGCGACGAGGACATCTCCTACGACGAGGCTATGGACCTGATGGGCCAGTTCCAGACGATGGACCGCCTCGAGGACCAGCTCCAGCGCGCCATGCGCCGGGGCGCCCTTGCCGACGTCGACCCGGAGCTGCTTCAGGACGTCCTCGGAGAGGACGCCAGCCGCCAATACGAGGAGCTGCAGCAGATCGCCCGGATGCTGGAGGACGCCGGCTACCTCAAGCGGGACGGCGACAAGCTCGAGTTGACTCCCCGGGGCGTGCGCAAGATTGCCCAGGGCGCCCTCGACGACCTCTTTCACCACCTCAAGAAGGACCGGATGGGCGGCCACGAGGTCCGCCACCGCGGCGCCGGCGGCGAGATCACTGGCGAGACCAAGACCTACGAGTTCGGCGACCCATTCGACGTCGATCTGCGTCAGACCGTCGTCAACGGGGTCATCAGGCAGGGCCCCGGCGCTCCAGTCCACCTTCAGCCCGACGATTTTGAGATTCACCGTACGGAGCACCAGGTACAGGCTGCTACGGTGTTGCTCCTTGACCTCAGCCGCTCAATGGAGCTGACCGGCAGCTTCTTCGCAGCCAAGAAGGTGGCGCTGGCCCTCTACGCCCTCATCCACAGCAAATTTCCCAGGGACGAGCTCCATCTCATCGGCTTCTCGGGCTACGCCCAGGAGCTGAAGCAAGAGGAACTGCCCCAGGTCACCTGCAACCTCCGGGCCGCCGGCACCAACATGCAGCACGCCTTCATGCTGTCTCGCAGGCTGCTGTCGCGGTTCAAGGGAGGCTCCAAGCAGATCATCATGATCACCGACGGTGAGCCCACCGCCCACCTGGAAGGGTGCCATATCTTCTTCCACTACCCGCCGACGCAGCGCACGGTCACCGAAACGCTGAAGGAAGTGAAGCGATGCACCTCGGCCGGGATCACCATCAATACCTTCATGCTGGAAACGAACAGCTACCTCCTCGACTTCGTGGACAGGATGACCCGCATCAACCAGGGCCGGGCCTTCTACACCAACCCCGACGACCTAGGTCAATACGTGCTGGTGGACTATTACAACAACAGACGCAAGCGGGTTCGCTCCTAGCCAGGCTGCCTTGCAGCAACCTTCCCCAGCTACCCATCACACCAGGATCAGGAGGCCAGTGCGTGAACAAGTATATTCGTAGCCTCGCAGTCGCCGCAGTCGCTGCCGTTCTCTGGGAGGAGTTGCGAAAACCGTCCCAGGAGCGTGACTGGCATGGCAGGGCCCTGGGCTTCCTGCCCTACGACTTCCGCTGTCGTTCAGCGAAAGACCTGCGGGCTGCCTACTGGGACCCCAACAGCGACAACCTCGTCACCGACCGGGTTCTCGGTATTGGTTGGGCCATCAACTTCGGGGCGCTGGCCAAGAGGGTGGGGCTTCCTTCGCCGGCGGAGGACGACGCTTCACAGTAAATTCCTCTGCTTGACTGGCCCCGCCGCGACGTTCGGCGGCGCACTTGCTCGACCTGGCAGGGTCGAGGCGCCGCCCGTGATGATGACGGGTAAGTTGAGAGCGGATTCGCCGTTTACACCTCGCGCTCGCGCCGCTACCATGTTCCAAGTCACTTGTAAGATAGGGAGCATGCATGTTTGGGTTCATAGGCGGCACCGGCCCCGAGGGTAGGGGCTTGGCCCTCCGGTTCGCGCTTGCCGGAGAGAAGGTGATCATTGGTTCTCGCAGCGCCGAGCGAGGACGGGAGGCAGCCCAGAAGGTGTTGGAAAGAGCGCCCGGCTATCCCGTTTCCGGCGCCGCCAACGCCGAGGCCGCTGAGCAGTGCGATGTCGTGTTCATCACCGTCCCCTATGGCGGGCAGAGGGACACCCTGACCGACCTCAGCGACGCGCTCAAAGGCAAACTTATCGTCAACGTCGTTGCGCCGTTGGAGTTCGTGGACGGGTCGGCGGTGGCTGTGATGGTCGAGGAGGGCTCGGCGGCCCAGCAGTGCCAACTCGCCCTGCCTGACAGCTACGTCGTGGCGGCGTTTCAGAATCTCAGCGCCCGAGACCTGCTCAGGGTCTCGCAACCGGTGGACGGTGACGTGGTCGTCTGCTCGGACCACGTAGAGGCCAAGGCCAGGGTCATGGCAATGGCGGAGCGCATCCCCGGCGTCCGCGGCGTCGACGGGGGTAAGCTGGCAAACGCCCGCTACGTGGAAGACATGACCACGCTGCTCCTCAACATCAACCAGATCTACAAGGCCCACTCCATGTTTCGCATCACAGGGGTGGAGGGGCTAGCGGACGTGGGTCCCCGTCCCGCACAATCTCCCTGACCCGTCGCTCCACTTTGGATCGGGGCAGCAGAACGTGGCGGTCGCAGGTGGTGCAACGCAGGCCCAGGTCAGCCCCGATGCGGTATACCTCCCAGGCGTAGCCGCCGCACGGGTGAACCTTCTTCAGCCGCAGCACGTCCCCCACGCGGACCTCTAGGACCATCCCTTGCCCTCTGCCTCCAACGTCCGGTTGATACCGTCCCTCAATGCAATCGCCGACTTCCGGGCCGCGTCGGCAAAGTCCTTGGGATCGGACGAGGCGTAGAGGACGCTGCGGGATGCGTTGACGATCGCCCTTCGCCCCCACGCGGTGGCGCCCATCCTCACCGATGCTTCCAGGTCCCCTCCCTGGGCGCCAATGCCCGGGATGAGGATGGGCATCTCTGGGCATTGCCCCCGTACCTGTCCCAACTCCTCAGGCCGCGTCGCCCCCACGACGAGCCCTACGTTGTCCGAGACGTTCCACTCGTTGGCCAGCCTCGCTATGTGCTCGAACAGAGGCCGGCCGTTCGACAGAATGAGGTCCTGGAAGTCCTGCCCCCCAGGGTTCGACGTGCGGCAGAGCAGGAACACGCCCCTGTCGGCGTGGGCAAGGAAGGGTTCCACCGAGTCGTGGCCGAGGTAGGGGCTGACCGTGGCCGAGTCGAAGCCCCAGACATCGAATAGGGCCGCGGCATAGGCTGCTGACGTGGAGCCAATGTCGCCTCTCTTGCCGTCTCCAATGGTGAGCGCGTCGGAGGGGATGGCCCTCAGCGTGGCCTCCAGGGCCTGGAAGCCCGCCCGCCCAAGCGCTTCAAAGAACGCTAGGTTGGGTTTGTAGGCACAGACCAGGTCACTAGTCGCCTCGATGATCGCCTGGTTGAACGCGATGATGTCCTTGACCGCCATGCGTCCGGGGTCCGGATCCAAACCCACGCAGAGCAGGCTGCGCTTGGCCCGGCAAGCGGAGTCCAGCTTCTCGAGAAACGCTGAAGTGGCCATCGGGGTGCATGGTACAACAACGGCGTCGGGCCAAGCACAGCGCGGCTATCCCCCGCCGGGCGCGCCGGGGGAGGGGATGGACGCTTCTGTGCATTGGCCGCGCGTGCCAGAACAGCAGCGCTGCCCTCGGGGCCGGGGGGCCGATCCCCTACGCCGCGCCGTCCAGTTGGCTGGCGGCGTCTGCGGTGAGGAACCAGTCCAACGTTCCTGACGTGGGCTTCACGACCGACGCCGGCAGGGCAGGGGTTCCCGGCGTCGGCGTCAGTACGTCCTTCAAGGCGGACGACTTGGCGGCCCCTGTAACAACGAAGGCGACCGCTTTCGCTGCGTTGATGAGCGGTAGGGTGAAGGTAACGCGGTCGGTGTGGAGTTGGGGGACGTGGTTCGAGACCACCAGCCGCTCTTGCTCTCGAAGGGCGTCTGTGCCGGGGAAAAGCGAGGCCGTATGACCGTCGTCGCCGACGCCAAGCAGGATGAGGTCCAAGGACGGCGGGGTGTCGGCAAAAACCTCGCGAAGGACGGCTTCCATGGCGTTAGCGGCTGTTGCCGCGCCCTGCTCCATGAGGAAGCGATGCACCTGCGGGGCCGGGATCGGCGCGTGGTCCAGCAGCGCCTCCCTAGCCATGCGGTAGTTGCTGTCGGCGTGGTCCGGCGGCACATTGCGCTCGTCTCCCCAGAAGACGCGCCACTGGTTCCAGGCGATTTGATCCAGGAAGGGAGGCCTGGCCAGTAGCCTGTAGACCGCCCTCGTCGTGTTGCCTCCCGAGAGGGCGATCGTGAATCGCCCTGGCCGTTCCACCGCGGCCTTCGATGCCTCGGCGATGAACTCCGCCACTGCCCCGAACGCCTCCTCCGGCGTGGCGTAAACGTGGATGCTAGTCATGCCCGCCGCAGACCTGTTGCCACACCCGCCCGTCGCCGGCCAGCAGTGCGTCGGCCGCTTTGGGTCCCCAGGAACCCTGCTCGTACGTGTGAGAAGGCCCGGCACTGCCGGATTCCCACGCCTCCAATAGCGGCCCAACGATGGTCCACGCTTCCTCGATGTGATCGGAGCGTATGAATAGGCTGGCGTCGCCCTGAAGAGCGTCCTCCAACAGGCGCTCGTACGCTTCCGGGATGGCCTGCTCGCCGAATGCGGAGTCGTAGTGGAATTCCAGGTCAACGGTCCGCATCTGCATCGCCTGGTCGGGGACCTTGGACTCAACGCCAAGGTGGATACCCTCGTCCGGCTGGATGCAGACCGACAGCAGGTTGGGGTTCACGTCCTGCGCTGGCCCTAAGGGGAAAACCATGTGGGGCGGTTCCTGGAACTGGATCACCACCTCCGACACCTTGTGCGCCATGCTCTTGCCCGTCCTCAGATAGAACGGCACGCCCCGCCACCGCCAGTTATCAACGAACAGGCGCATCGCGGCGAAGGTGGGAGTATTCGAGTCGCGGGGGACGCCCTTCTCGGCGTGGTAGCCGTCGTACTGGCCTCGCACGGCGCTGCGGGCCGCCTCGGACGGACTCCAGCGGCGGATGGCCTGCAACACCTCCACCTTCTTATTCCGCAGCGACTCGTCGTCGGCAAGGCTGGGCGGCTCCATTGCCACCAGGGTCATGAGTTGAAGCAGGTGGTTTTGCACCATGTCCCGCACCACCCCCGACTGGTCGTAGTAGGCGCCGCGGTCGCCCACAGCAACTTCCTCAGCAACGGTGATCTGAACGTTGTCGATGTAGTTCCTGTTCCACAGTGGCTCGAAGATGGCATTGGCAAAGCGGAAGACCAGCAGGTTCTGCACAGTCTCTTTGCCTAGGTAGTGGTCTATCCGATAGACCTGGCGCTCGTCGAAGTTCTCGTGGATGACCCTGTTGAGGGCCTGGGCAGAGGCCAGGTCCCGCCCGAAGGGCTTCTCTATGACGATGCGGCGCCAGCCATCCATGCCCCTCGCGATGTTCGATAGGGCAAGGTTGCTGATGGCGGCCTCGTAAAGCCCTGGGGCCACGGACAGATAGAACATGCGGTTTGCCGGGCTGACGCCGTTTTCCAGCTCCGCCAAACGCCGCCCTAGCCGGTCGTACGCTTCGGGGTCGTCCAGATTGCCGCTGACATAGAATATCTGCTGGGCGAAGTGGTCCCACTCCTCGCGCAGCACCGCCAACTCGCCGATCTCCCGGGCTCCGTTCCAGATGTAGTCGCGGAAGGCCTCGTCCGAGTATTCCGAGCGGGCAAAGCCTATGATGCGGATGTCCTCAGGCAGGCGGCCCTTGCACTGGAGCTGGAACAGCGCCGGCGCCAGCTTGCGCTTGGTCAGGTCGCCGGTGGCCCCCATGATGATGATCGACGTTGTGCCATTCGACATCACTCCGCCTTCTTGACGGCATGGCCGCCGAACTGGTTCCGCATCGCTGCCAGCAGCCGCCCGCCGAAGGGCTGGTCCTGCCGCGACCGGAACCGCATGAGGAGAGACAGTGCGATGACCGGCGCAGGCGTCGCCAGGTCAATCGACTCCTGCACGGTCCAGCGGCCCTCGCCCGAGTCGTCCACGTAGGCCTGGAGGTGCTCCAGCGTTGGGTCCTCCTTCAAAGCATCCGCGGTTAGGTCCAGCAGCCAGGACCGCACAACGCTGCCATGCCGCCACAGCTCGGCTATCTGGGGCAGGTCCAAGCCGAACTCCTCCTTCGCTTCCAGTAACTCGAATCCCTCCGCGTAGGCCTGCATCAAGCCGTATTCGATGCCGTTGTGCACCATTTTCACGTAGTGCCCCGCTCCCGGCGGCCCAACCCGCCCCACGCCCCTGTCGGGGGCCGGCGCAAGGGTATGGAAGATGGGGGCCAGCCGCTCATAGGCGCCGGGATCACCGCCGACCATCAGAGCGTAGCCCTCCGTCAACCCCCACACGCCGCCGCTCGTGCCGGCGTCCAGGAAGAAGATGCCCCGTTCCATGAGCGTCGCCGCCCGGCGGGCGCTGTCCTTGTAGTAGGAGTTGCCACCGTCGATGATAACGTCACCGGGGGCCAGGAGGTCCGACAACGACGTCACGGTCCCCTCCGTGACGTCCCCGGCGGGGACCATGCTCCAAACCGCCCGCGGCGCCGATAGCTGGCCCACGACATCCTCCAGTGAAGACGCCCCGGCTGCCCCCTCCGCCGCGATGGCCTCCACCGCCTCAGGGCGAGGGTCGTAGGCCACGATACGATGGCCGCCCCGGAGGAGCCGGAGCACCATGTTGCCGCCCATGCGGCCAAGTCCGATCATTCCCATCTCCATCCGAGCCTCCTTGGGGGGGCCTGCGCCGTTGTGGTCCTTGTCTCAGCGTCTAACGACTGTTCTCTAGAGCGCCCGGCGCGGTTGTGATCCTGGGCGCGGCCTCTTTGGGAACTACAACTATGTCCCCAGCAAGGCGTCTCCGATTGCCTCGATGGCCTCTGGGGTGACTTCTTCCAGCCGGACGGCCGCCGCCCTGCGGCCCTTGGCCTTCAGCGCTCTGAGGTCACCCAGGGCCTGGGCGTCCGCAAGGGCTCCAAAGGTGTAGGGAGCCTCGGGGACCTGGAGGTCTCGCCGGCGCTCCGCCGTGATCTGCAGGTAGTACCCCGTTGCCGGGCCACCCTTGTGAAGCTGCCCTGTCGAGTGCAGGAAACGAGGGCCATATCCCAGCGTTGTCGGCAGGCGCTTCCTTTCCAGGATCCTGCGGCGCAGGGATTCGAATGCCGCCTCGATTTCCGCGGTGGCATGGACGTAGGGCATGATGGCGACGTAGCCGCCCTCTTCCCCGGCATCGCTCAGGAGGTTCTCCACGGAGCGGGGCGCTTCCGGCGCCGGAAGCGCCCCGGCTGATTGGCGTTCCTGGAGGACCTGGTCCGTTAGGTCCTTGGCCTGCTGTACGTCCGGTTGGTCGAAGGGGTGGATGCCCATGACCGCGCCGGCCACTGCCGTGGCGAACTCCCAACGAAAGAACTCAGCCCCTAGGTCGAGCTTGTCGGCCAGGTCGAGGCGGACCACCGGGTGACCCGCTGCCTCCAGGGCGTTAACCTGAGCTTCCAACTCGCTGTTGTCGTCATCCTCTACCCGCAGGTACGCGAACAGGCGGTCGTTCCCGTAGAAATCCGGCGAGGAGGGCGCCGGCTCCCCGGCGATGGGCACAATGCCGGCGCCTTCCTTGCCGGTGCTTTCGGCGATGAGCTGCTCCACCCAGAGCCCGAAGCTCCCAATCGACGGCGAGGTCAGAAGCGTCAGCTTGTCTCTCCCCTCGACGGCCGCTCCGCCCATCACCGCCCCGAGGTGGGCGCCGGGGTTGTCGTGGACTGGGACGCCGGCGGCGCAGGCGGCGCTCATCGCGTCGGCCCGGTCAAGCAGCGCCCCAACGTCCATGCCGATGAGGGCCGCCGGCACAAGGCCGAAGTAGGACAGCACCGAGTAGCGCCCGCCAATATCGGCGGGGTTGGCGAAGGCCCTGCGGAAGCCCTGGTCTCTGGCCAATGTCTCCAACGGCGCGCCAGGGTCAGTAATTGCAACGAAGTTCATGCCCGTCTTCGAATCGCCCGCAGCTGCGCCCACCAGGTCCCGAAAGTAGCGATACAGGGAAAGGGTCTCGATGGTGCCGCCGGACTTGGAGGAGACCAAGAACAGCGTTCTCCTGGGGTCGATGGCGTGGGCAACCGCCTCAATCCAGGCGGGGACCGTGGAATCGAGCACCAGCAGTTCAGGGTAGCCTGGGGCGCTGCCGAACGTCTGGCGCAATACCTCAGGGCCCAGGCTGCTGCCCCCCATTCCCAGCAGCGCGACATGCCCGTATCCCTCGGCCCGCACGGTTTCGGCGAGGGAGGTCAGCAGGGGAAGGTCTTGCCGCATCCGCCCTGTCACGGTGAGCCAGCCCAGGCGGTCGGTGATTTCCTTGGAGTCCGGCTTCCAGACTGTGTGGTCTCTCTGCCAGACGCGGGCAACGACGTTGCGCTCTTGGAGGTTGGCCAAGGCGGCGTTGACGCCCTTCAGGTTGATGTTGGCGATGGTCATGTATTCCTGCTCCGCCTGTGGTCGAACGCTGCCTCTGGATCAGCGGGTCTGGGAAGCTTACCCCGCGCTCCCACCGGGCGCTCAGCCTGATGTGCGGCTCTCCTGCTGCGCCTTCATTCCGCTCCCGTCGGACAGTAGCCGCGTTGCCTCTTCCACCAAGCGCTCGGCGGTCAGTCCGAGATGTTCGTAGATTATTTCCGCCGGCGCCGACGCCCCGAACCGATGCAGGCCCACAGCCACGCCGTCCAGTCCCACATAGCGCTCCCAACCCAGGGGCGTGCCGGCCTCTATCGAGACCCTGGCTCTCACCGACGGCGGCAGGACCTCGTCCCTGTACTCGCGAGGCTGGGCGTCGAACAGGTTAGTGGAGGGCATCGACACCACCCTCGCCGCCACGCCTCTGTCCGCCAACTGCCGTCCGGCGTCCATGGCGATGTGAAGCTCCGACCCCGTCCCTATGAGCACCACCTCCGGTTCCCCCGGCGTCTCCCACAGAACATAGCCGCCCCGATGCACTCCGTCGACGCCGGCCAGCGAGGTGCGGTCGAGGACCGGGAGGTTCTGGCGGCTGAAGACCAGCGCAGTTGGCCCGTCCACGCGCTCTAGGGCGGCCCTCCAGGCCTCGGCGGTCTCCGTGGCGTCGGCCGGACGCAGGACCACCAGGTTCGGAATGGCCCGCAGGGCCGTCAGATGCTCGATGGGCTGGTGAGTTGGTCCGTCCTCCCCAAGGCCGATCGAGTCATGGGTGAAAACAAAGACAACACGGATTCCGGAAAGCGCCGCCAGCCGTATGCTGGGGCGCATGTAATCGGAGAACGTCAGGAAGGTGGCGGTGTAGGGGATGATGCCGCCGTGCAGCGCCATCCCGTTGGCGATGGCCCCCATCCCATGCTCCCGCACCCCGAAGTGGATGTTGTGGCCGCAGTAATCGTCGAACCCGTAGCTGCCGTAGTCCTTCAGCATCGTCTTGGTGGAGGGCGCCAGGTCCGCTGACCCCCCGGTGAACGCGTGGACCCGCTCCGCGATGGCGTTCATCACCCGGCCCGAGGCCTCTCGCGTGGCCATGGGCTTGTCACCGGGTTGGAATAGGCCGGCCAAGGCGTTGCTCCAGCCATCTGGGAGGCGCCCGCTGATGTCCTCATCCCACCGGGCGGCCTCTTCAGCGTGGTCCCGCCGGTACGCCGCAACCTGCCCGCTCCACGCCTCCTCGCGGGCCCTCCCCCGTGCCAGCGCCTCTCGGAAGTGCGCCAAGGCTTCGGGCGGGACCGTAAAGGGCTCGTCGTAGGGCCAGCCAAGCTGTGCCTTGGCGAGCCGCACCTCATCCACGCCTAGGGGTTCGCCGTGGGCCGAGGCCTTGCCGGCCTTGCCGGGGCTGCCGAAACCGATGATGGTGCGGCAGACGATGAGGCTGGGCCGCCGGCTCTCCGCCTGGGCCTGCCTGATTGAGGAGTCCACCACTGCCGCGTCCATGCCGTCAATGGGGCCAACCACGTGCCAGCCATAGGCCTGGAAACGCTGGGCCACGTTTTCGGTGAAGGCGATATCCGTGTTCCCCTCGATGGATATGTCGTTGTCGTCGTAGAGGTAGATGACCTTGCCTAGCCCCAGCGTGCCGGCCAGCGACGCCGCCTCGGCGGCGACACCCTCCTGAAGGTCGCCATCAGACACGATTCCGTAGACGTAGTGGTCAACGATCTCATGGCCGGGACGATTGTAATGCCCGGCCAGCCACCGTTCGGCCATGGCCATGCCGATCCCGTTGGCGAACCCCTGGCCTAGGGGACCGGTCGTTGCCTCCACGCCGGGCGTCAACCCGTACTCGGGATGGCCGGGGGTCCGGCTTTCCCATTGGCGGAACTGCTTCAGATCGTCCATGGTAAGGTCGTAGCCGCTGAGGTGGAGCAGTGAGTACAGCAATGCCGACGCGTGCCCTGCCGACAGCACGAACCTGTCCCTGTCCGGCCATTGGGGGTCTGCGGGGTTGTGCTTGAGGAACCGGTCCCAGAGTACGTAGGCCATTGGCGCTGCGCCCATCGGGGTCCCCGGGTGGCCGGAATTCGCCTTCTGCACGATGTCCATCGCCAGGGCGCGAATGGTGTTGATGCACAACTCATCGACGTTGTCTGTCATGTGCTCCCTCAGGTGGTGAGATGGCGCCCCATCCCGGCTTGGCTGCCAACGAGTGTATTGTACAGGCGTTGTTGCCGCTCCGGTTCCCTTGGACAAACCGAGGTTCCGCCCATCGGAGGGAGGCGGCCAAGCAGCCGGGCCAAGCGTTCAAGTCTGGCGTTCAGAAGAGGGGCGCTCTTGACCGTCGAGCCGCCGGTGTCGACGGGCCGGCGCCCACCGGCCCCTCTTCACCAAGAGCCCTAACCAAACGCTGCTACGCCTTGTCCGCGGCCACTTCCTCTCGCATGTCCTGCCAGGCCTGGCGCGCCTCTTCCACCGACCCCTCGTCCTCGATCGTCGTGATGTCGCCGGGGTCCCGGTCGAGGGTGACGGCCTTGAGCACGCGCCGCATGATCTTGCCGCTGCGGGTCTTGGGCAGCGAGCTCACGATGTTGGTCTCGCCGATGACCGCAACCGGCCCAAGCTCCCTGCGCACCGTTGCCAGCATTTCCTTCTTTAGCGCCTCCGAGCCTTCGTGGCCCTGCTTCAACACCACGAAAGCCGAGATTACCTCACCCCGCAGGTCGTCGGGCCGGCCCGTGACGCCTGCCTCGGCCACAGCAGGGTGTCTGAGGAACGCCGTCTCGACCTCTATCGTGCCGATGCGGTGCGCTGCTATTTTGATGACCTCGTCGGCGCGCCCGGCGAACCAAACGTAGCCATCCTCGTCGATGTGCACGGAGTCGCCTGTGAAGTAGAGGCCGTGTATCTTCTCCCAGTAGTCGGTCCCATAGCGTTCGGGTTCGCCCCAAAGAGCCGGCGTCAGGCTTGGAAAGGGCCGCTTGATGACCATGATGCCCTTCTCGCCCGCAGCGCAGGGCTCGCCCTCCGGGGTCATGACCGCCACGTCAATGCCGGGCAGGGGCAGGCCGCCGGAGCCGGGCTTGATGGGGAGCATCGACAGGCCGTAAGGGTTGCCGATGACCGGGGCCCCTGTTTCCGTTTGCCAGAAGTGGTCTATGACAGGGATGCGGTTGCCCAGCACCTCGCGCTGTAGCCACTCCCACGCGGGCGCATTCAGCACCTCGCCGGCGCAGAACATGCGCTCCAGGGAGCTGATGTCGTAGGGGCGGACGTGTTCCTCCCCGTACCGCATGAGCAGCCGGACCGCCGTTGGCGACGTGAATATCCCGGTTAGTCCGAACTCCTCCACCATGCGCCACATCACATCGGGCGCCGGGTAGTCAATGGCGCCCTCATAGGCGACGGAGGTTGCCCCGACCAATAGCGGCGCGTAGATGATGTAGCTGTGACCCACCGCCCAGCCGATCTCCGACGTGGCCCACCACACGTCGGTGGGCTTCAGTCCGAAGCACCACTTTCCCATGCTGTACACGCCCACCTGGTAGCCGCCGTGGACGTGTACCGCCAGCTTGGGCTTCGCCGTCGTCCCCGACGTGGCCAGGATGTAGGCGGGCTCGTTGGATTCCATCACCTCATGGGCCCCCGACTGCCCCTTTCCTCTTTCGAGGAACTCGTTCCAGTCCAGGTCGCGGCCGGCCGTCATGGGCGCGCCGTCCGCCGTCCGCTGCAACACGACTGCATGTTCAACGGTGTCGCAGTCCAGCTCCAGGGCGCCGTCCACAATCTCCTTCAGACGGACGTCTTTGCCCTTGCGGTAGGTGACGTCGGCGGTGAAGATGAGCTTGGAGCCGCTGGCCTTGATGCGGTCTGCCAGGGCGTTCGCTCCGAACCCGGCGAAAACGACGGAGTGGATGGCCCCGATACGGACGCAGGCAAGCATGAGGATGATGGCCTCGGGACAGGTCGGCATGTAGACGGTGAGGCGGTCGCCCTTGCTCAGCCCCATGCCCCGCAGGGCCGCCGCCGCCCGCTCCACCTCCCACTTCAGTTGCCCATAGGAGAACAAGCGCCGCTCACCCCGCTCGTTGGCGTAGATGAGGGCGGTATGCCCGCCCCAGCCGTTCTTCACATGGTGGTCAAGGCAGTTGTAGGCTATGTTCGTCTGGCCGCCCACAAACCACTTGAAGGATGGGTATTGCCAGTCGAAGACCTGGTCCCACTTGCGGAACCAGGGAAGCTGCTCGGCGGCGCGGCCCCAGAACCCATCAGGGTCCTCCAGTCCTTCGCTCCGCCAGCGTGCAACAATCGGGTTGACCAGGTCTACCATTGGCTGTTCCTCCGATTCGGACCCCTTTTCCAGGGGTCGCCGCGCCAGTGGAGAGTATGGTGGCCTGCGGGGCGTGTCAATCCCCGTTCCAAGGCGTCGCGCCCCCCGCTGGACGGCGGACATGAGCCGGCAACGCCGTGTGCTAGCTGTACTTCCCAGGCGCGTTGTTACCGCCGCAAGGCGGTAACATCTCCCGCCCCCACCCCCGCACTCGGTGGAAGGCTAAGAAGCGTCCTATCCCCCGTCCCCCCAAGCAAGGGGCAGGGGGCGCAGCCCCCGCCGGCGGTACAGGGGGAGTCCCCCTGTTCTGGAAAACGTCGGAGGGCGGAGCGGGCGGGATAGCGGCGCAGGCCAAGACAGATCAACCTCTGAAGGAGGGCGCAGGCCCAGCCGTCCAGGTCAGGCCCTGCTCCCACCCTTATTGCAAAATACGAACAAGTGTGCTATGGTGTCGCCATGAAGTGGGCCGCCGGCCCACACCTTCTTTGAGACGGGATGCCGCGAGTTGCAGGGTATTCGGCAGGCGGGAAAGCAGATGGTCAAGCAGTGGGCTGGCGGCCCATTCCTTTGTGACGCAGGGTCACGGCTACGCGACAGCTATGCGACAACTACAAGACAACTACGAGACGCCTCGCTTCGTGTCCGGCTGGGAAGTGCGACAAAGGCGTCGCGGACCGTGTCAGAGGCGTCCCAACTGTGACGCCCGGGTGTGAAGGATTAGCCGTGCCGCTGGCGCCGCTCCTCCACTGGCAGTCACGCCTTTACGCACAATCGGGAGACTTTCCCAGCTCCGCAGCGGCGTCACGGATGACCGGCCCCCGCCGCCGTTCCTTCACTGGCAATGATGTCTCTACGACACAAGCAGGGAGAGACGAGGGGGAAGGTTAGGAAGGGGGTCCCTTCCCCTGGCTAGGAAGCCCCCCTCCGTTCCCCAAGCAGGGTGCAGGGGGCGCAGCCCCCGCCGGGGGTACAGGGGGAGTTCCCCTGTACCTAAAAACGTTGGAGGGCGGAGCGGGCGGGATAGCGGCGCAGGCTAAGCCAGACCCTCCGCTGTAGGAGGGCGTAGGCCACAACAAGCCCACCCATCCCCCATCCCTGCCCCCTGCCTCGGGGGAAGCCTCTGCCCCCCCTTGCAAAATACGAACTATTGTGCTATGGTACTCCATGAAGTGGGCCCCCGGCCCGCTTCTCCTCCTCGGAGCCTGCCGCATACATGAGCACTGGGGGCTAACCATAGAGAATCCCCCTGTGGCAGGGGCGCTGAGGGAACACCCCAAGGGGCAAGACCGTCCGAGGAAGGATTGGACCAGATCGAATGCCGTTTCGAGACAAGCTCGTTGGAGGTGTAAGGCTCCGCCACTGTTCATGACGATTCGCTACGACCTCACTACGGTTCTTCACAATTCTCTTATGACTTCATTGCGCCTTTGTTGCGCCTCTGTGGCGGCTCCGTGCCTGCAAATCCCGAAATCCGGCTGTTACGCGTAACGGACAATCACACAGGCGCCAAAACTGCAACGCCCGGCGTCTAGGACACACGGGCGAAGAGTCCCTCACGGAGGCAGGGACGCGACGGCGCCGCGACTTCAGGGTTGACTACAGGAAAAAGAACTTGGGGAAGGTTAGGATGGGGGTCGCGCAATTACAGCTATGGGGAATACATCGACCATCAGGCCCATGCCCCAGCCCTTCAACGCCCGCCTCTTGGACATCTACGACCGCCTATTTGCTCGCATGGGCCCCCAATACTGGTGGCCCGGCGATGGCCCCTTCGAAGTGATCCTGGGCGCGATCCTCACCCAGGCCGCCGCCTGGAAGGGCGTGGAGCGCGCCATGGACAACCTCAGGCAGGCGGGGGTTCTGTCAGCCGAGGACCTGCGCCGCATTCCCGAGGCCGAGTTGGCCGCCCTGCTGCGTCCCGCGGTCTACTTCAACGCCAAGGCGCGAAAGGTGAAGGCCTTCGCGAGCTACCTGGGGGAGCGCTATGGGGACGACATCGAAGCAATGACGGCCCGTGACACCCACGAGTTGCGGGATGAACTCCTGGCGGTCCACGGCATCGGTGAAGAGACCGCCGACGATATCCTCCTCTACGCCATCCGGAAGCCGGTGTTCGTCATCGACGCCTACACCAAGCGCGTCTTCCAACGGTTGGGCATCGCGCCGGAAGGGCAGACCTACCGGGCCTGGCAGGCCTTCTTCCACCACCACCTGCCCCCGGACTCCGCCTTGTTCAACGAGTATCACGCCCTCATCGACCATCACGCCGCCACCGTGTGCCGGCCCCGCCCTCTTTGCGGGGGCTGCTGCCTACTGGCCGTCTGCCCGGTTGGACGGCAGGCAACGGTGGGGTAGGTGTGCTTTTCCTCGTCGTTGCGAGCGAATGGAGCGGGCGTGGTGGTTAGGTGGGAGGGGAGCACGTAGAGCCTTTATCAGCGTTCACCGCTGACGACTCAGATCCCGCAGCGGAACCGGGAAATCCTCCTCGCCGCGCTCACCGCAGTCTATGTCCTAGAGCAACAACGCTCAGCCATCCTCGCGGGTGACCATCACCGACGTGGCCTTCACCATGGCCACCGCCCGGTCACCCACCTTCAGGTCCAGCTCCCGCGCCGCCTCTGCGCTGATCAGCGCCACAACGTGGTTGTCGCCCACCTTCAGCTCGACCTGCGCCATCAGCCCCTCAACCTTCACATCCACCACTACCCCAGGAAGCCTGTTCCGGGCGCTGGCTCTCATCGTTCCGCTCCCTTGTCTGCCGTGAGACCTGAACGCCGTCGATGCCCTTGGCGGCGCCGGGCAAGATTAGGACGCGAAGCCTAGGCGTCGCAGCGACCTCGCCTCGCGTTCGCTATCCCTTGTCCAGCGCCTCTGGCGCCACCGCCGCCGCCATGCGCAGAGTCTCCCTGACCTCCCGGTCTCGCAGGTCCAGCCCCGTCAACTCCCCTATGCGCCCCAGACGATAAATCACGCTGTTGCGGTGCAGGAACAGCCGATCCGCAGTGGCGGCGATGTTGCCGCCCTCGTCCAAAAACCGGCGCAGCGTCAGCATGAGGTCGGCCCCGCGGGCGGCGTCGTACTGGCGAAGTGGACGAAGGAGGGGCTCCAGGGAGCGGTGCACCTCGGGGTCGCCCCGCAGGGTGTCCAGAGCCGCCCGCAACTCCAACAGCCGGTCCATGACGGCATTGTACCAGCGGGCGCCGGGGGCGCGCGGGGCGCGGTGGTTCTTGTGCAACTTTCTGTGCAACGTGACCAAAGACGCCGGGGCCTCCGTTCGCTAATCTGGATGCCGTGCGCATCCTTATCATCATCTCCGCCGGGTTACTGGCCATTCTCCTGGGCGCCTGCGGCAGCCGGCGCGACGCCCCGGCGGAGACCCTCGTGGTGTTCGCGGGGTCCTCCCTCACCAACGCCTTCACCGGCGTCGCCGGCCATTTCGAGGAGGCCAACGCTGCCGTGGACCTGGAGTTGGTCTTCGCCGCCAGCAGCGCGTTGCGCCTTCAGCTCCAGTACGGCGCCGAAGCCGGTGTCTTTGCATCCGCCAACCAACGACAGCTCCGACTCGCACAGGATGCCGGCCTGCTGGAAGAAGTGCCCCTCCCCTTTGCCAGTATGGCCCTCGCTGTGGCCGCCCGGTCCGGCGGGCCCGTTCACGCCTTTGAAGACCTTGCGTCTCCCGGCGTCCGGCTGGTGCTGGCCCACGAGGAGGTCCCAGCAGGCGCCTACGCCCAACGGCTCTTGGACGGGTTGGCTCAGGACCCGGCCTTTGGCCCCCGCTGGGTGCAGTTGGTATTGAGGAACGTCGTGTCCAGAGAGGCCAACGTCCGCCAGGTGCTCGCCAAGGTCCAGCTTGGCGAGGCCGACGCGGCCATTGTCTACGCGACCGACCTGACATCCCTCCCGCCGGGTCAGGTGGAGGAGGTGTTCGCGCCCCCAGGCCATGCCGTCGAGGCCACCTGCTGGATTGGCCTGGTGAAGGGCGGCCAACACTCTGCCCACGCCCGGGCGTTCATCGGCCTCGTCCGCTCCGAGGAGGGTCAAGCGCTGCTGGCTGCCCACGGTTTCGGAGGCCCGCCATGATCGCCGCGCCCTGGAGCCGGCTGCTGGGCGGTCCCGTCACTCTGTTCTTCCTGGCCTTTGTGCTGGTGTCTTTCGCGGCCCTGGCCATTAGGTCCGTCACCGAGGGCGGGTGGACCACCGGTCTCAGTGACGACGCCGTGTGGCGGGCGCTGCGGTTGAGCCTCGTTACCAGCGGCATTTCCATGTCGCTTACCGTCCTGCTAGGGACCCCGATGGCCTACTGGCTAGCCCGCTCCCGCTTCCCTGGACGGGGGGCCATCGACCTGCTGATCCAGGCCCCCCTGGTCCTGCCTCCGGTGGTGGCCGGACTGGCAATGTTGATGGCGTTTGGCGCCCAGAGTCCCCTCGGCGAGGCCCTGGAGGCCGTCGGCGTCCGCCTCCCGTTCTCCACCGTGGCTGTCGTGATGGCGCAGCTGTTCGTGGGTGCCCCCTTCTTCCTGCGGACCGCCATTCTTGGCTTCCAGGCCGTCGATCCCGCCTACGAAGACCTGGCGCACACGTTGGGCCGTTCGCCATTCGGCGCATTTTGGAGCGTGTCGCTGCCCCTGGCGCTGCCGTCGTTGCTGGGAGGGCTGGCCTTTGCATGGGCGCGGGCCCTGGGAGAGTTTGGGGCCACCGTTATGTTCGCCGGCAACTTCCCCGGCCGCACCCAGACCATGCCCCTAGCCATCCTGAGCGCCCTGGAGCGCGACCTCAGCGCCGCCCTTGCTCTGGCCGTCGTGCTGACGGTCCTCTCCGTGGCAGTGCTTGGCTTGTTGGCGTGGTGGGCGTCGCGGAGATTGGTATGGCGGTGAGCGAGGGGCGCTTCCGCCTCTGCCTGGCCGCCTTTGCCCTCGACGTCGCCTGGCGCGTCGGCGAGGGCGAAGTGTTGGTGCTGTTCGGCCCGTCCGGCGCAGGCAAAACCACGACCCTGCGGGCCATCGCTGGGCTTATCCGGCCCGACGATGGCGTTGCCGTCGTCGGTGGCGAGACGGTGTTTGACTCGTCGGCCGGCCTCTGGATGCCGCCGCATCTGCGCAGGGTGGGGTACGTGCCGCAGGACTACCGCCTGTTCCCGCACTTGTCGGTCGCGCAGAACGTGGCGTTCGGATTGGGCAAATGGGCGGCGGTCGACCGGCGGCGACGCGTGGAGGAGTTGGCCAGCGGGTTGGAGCTAACGGGCCTCGAGGATCGACGTCCTCACCAGCTCTCGGGAGGCCAGCAGCAGCGCGTGGCTCTGGCAAGAGCGCTCGCGCCCCGCCCACGCCTCCTGCTCCTCGACGAGCCGTTCGCTGCCTTGGACCCCGAACTGCGCCGCGAGGTGCGGAGCCAGGTGCGGCGTCACCTCGCCGAATGGGGCGTGCCGGTTATCCTCGTCACCCACGACAGAGAGACGGCCCTGGCCCTGGGGTCTCAGGCGCTCGTGCTCGACGACGGACGGGTGGCCGCGGAGGGCGTCCCGGTTTCGGCGCTGGGACGCCCTCCCAGCCTGGGGCTTGCCAGCCTCCTCGGCGTGGAGAACCAATACGAGGGCGTTGTCGTGGAGCGCTTGCCGGCTCTGGGTAGCATGACCTGCCGGGTGGGGCCGGTGACGGTTACGCTTCCCCTAGGCGAAGCAGGGGAGGGCGAGCGGGCCGCATTCGGCGTCCGCGCCAGCGAGGTCATCGTGGCGGTGGAGGAGCCGCGCGGGTTGTCCGCTCAGAACGTCCTTCCAGGCCGGGTCCTGCGCCTCGATCCTGTTCCCGAGGGTGTCTTGGTGCAGTTGGACTGCGGGATACCGATCTCCGCGTTGCTCACGGCGCGCTCGGTGGAGCGCTTGGGGCTGTCGCCGGGCCTCCCTGTCTGGACCGTGGTCAAGGCGTCCTCCTTTGCTCTGATGGCGCGAGATGGCTCCCGCCATCGACAGCCAGGATCGCTCCCGTGATGAACCGGGCCGCGTCGGAAGCCAGAAAGACCGCGGCCTCGGCTATGTCCTCCGGCTGCGGAATGGCGCCCATGGGCACCCGCTTCGACATGGCAGCTCGCAGCTCGTCGGTCACGACGCCCATCATGGGAGTCTCGGTGGGGCCGGGGCAGATGCAATTGACCCGGATGTTCTCCCCGGCGTAGTCCAACGCTGTTGCCTCGGTGAAGTTGTTGAGAGCCCCTTTTGACGTGCTGTAGGCCACCCGACCCTTGGTGCCGTGGAACCCCGACGCCGCCGAAATGTTGATGATGACGCCCCCGCCTGCCCGCCGCATCTCAGGAATAGCGGCCCTCGTGACCAGGAAAGCCCCCTTGAGGTTTGTGCCCAGGGCGGTGTCCCAGTCCTGTTCGGAAAGATCCGCCGCCGCTCCGTTCACCCGGACCCCCGCGCTGTTGACGGCGATGTCCAGCCTGCCGAACGCTGCGATCCCCTGAGCCATCGCGGCTTCCACATCCTCCAGCTTCTGGATATCGGTGGAAATGAAAAGAGCGTCGCTACCGGCCTCCCGAACCAGCCGGGCCGTCTCCTCTCCGGAGTCGGTGCTGCGGGAAAGGCCAATGACCTTGGCCCCCTCCTTGGCGAAGCCCACCGCCGTGCTTCTCCCTATGCCCGATCCAAAGCCCGTAACCACTGCAACCCTTCCTTCCAGGCGCATGTGAGCCTCCTCAGCCCAGTTGTGGAGCTATGCTGTCCATCATCATCTGCATTGAAGCCTCTTCGTGGCCGTAGGGGAACATGAACATGAAATGGTCCGCCCCCAGGCCCATGTACCGTTGAAGCAGCCCCGCCACCTCGTCCGGCGTTCCCTCCACCCCAATGTAGTTGGAGCGCACCTCATCGACGCTGCGGCCCCTGTCCTCGGCCATCCTCCTGAATATCTCGTCCAGCCCGGCGCTGTCCTCAGCCATGGCAAGAGCCATGAAGTGGGACTTCCGGATGCCGTCGAAGTCCCGGCCCACGCTGTCGCAGGCGCGGCGAAGCACATCCATCCGGTCCCGATAGCGTTCCACCGAGGGCATCCCGTTGATGTTCACCGCATCGGCGCTCCGCGCAGCCAGGGTGAGGACCCTCTGCCCCGACCCGCCTATCCAAATGGGTGGCCGGGGTTGTTGCGCTGGCTTGGGGGCCAACACCGCATCGCGGACCTGATAGTAGCGCCCCTCATAGCTGGCGCGGGAGTCTGACCACATGCGCAGCACCACCTCCAACGCTTCCTCGAGGCGGTCAACCCGTTCCCGCGGCGACGGAAAGGGGTATCCATACGCGGCATACTCCATATGCTTCCAACCTGCCCCTATGCCGAATTCCAACCGGCCGCCGCTCATTGAGTCCACGCACGCGGCGATCTTTGCCAACAGCGAGGGGTGGCGATAGGAGACGCAGGTCACCATCGGGCCGATGCGGAGGTTGCTGCTCTCCAGCGCCAGGCCGGTGAGCAGTGTCCAGCAATCCCAGCCGTTCCGCTCCTCCGAGCGGTCGTCGAGGAATAGGTGGTCGGAGCACCATAGATACTCGAATCCAACGCCCTCGGCGAAGCGGGCCAACTCCCTAACTCGCTCGAACGTGAAACCGAACTGGGGCTCTATTTGCAGGCCAAACTGGACCATCGTTGGCCTCCTTCTCTCCACCCGCCCATCGGCGGGGGCGGCGTTTCTGCTATGCTCCCAGCCATCTGCCTCGGAGGTGGCCACAGGACATGCTGGGCGTCATATACTCGCTGCTCACGGTGTTGGGCTTCGCCCTGACCTACTTTGTCGTTCGGATGGCAACTCAGCATATCAGACCTTCCTCCGTGACGTTCATCTCCGCCACCATGGCGGGCATTGTCGGTTTCGCCCTCGCCTTCATCTTCCTCCGCGATCAACTGCTGAGCGTGTCGCTGGTGGCGTTCGGTTGGTTCTGTGCCGTCGCCTTTGTTCAAGTCCTGCTGGCGCGTTATCTCAGCTACACCAGTATCCACATGGCGGGGATCACGCGGGCCACGCCGGTGCTGAGCACCACCCCCCTGTTCGCCACGCTGTTCGGCGTCGTCTTCCTCGACGAGCGCGTGACGCCGCTGCTTCTCATCGGGACTCTTGCCATTACAGCCGGCATCATCCTCATCGTTCGACAGCAGAGCAGGGCGTGAAGCAATCCAAAGTGAGTGAAGTCAAGAGGAACCTCGTCCCCCTGGGCATTGCCGCAGCGCTGCTGGCCGCGGCCTTCTACGCTGCCGCCTCAGTCATGGTGCGAATCGTCGTGCGCTCAGAGGCGCACCCCTTTGTCATGGTGGCGTTCACCTCAGCCCTGGGCGCCATACTCCTCGCGCCCATTGCGGCCCGGGGGTTTAGGGAGGACCGGAAGGCCCGCTTCAGAGGGTTTGCCTGGGCCGCACTCACCGGCCCATTGACCCTCATGGCCGTCGGCTTTTTCTACAGTGCCCTTCAGCATTCGCCGGTGGTGGTTGTCAATCCACTCGTCGCCATTTACCCCCTCGGCAGCATCCTCCTGGCGAGGCTGTTCTTGAGCCGCCAGGAGTCGTTTTCGCCCTCCGTGATTCTGGGAGCATTGCTCGTTGTGGGGGGCGCGGTCATGGTCAGCATCGCGGCCGCCGGATAGAGTCTCCAGCGGCCTGAATCAGCGCCTCCATCGGCTCCCGGCCAGGGCAAGAAAGGCCCCCCGGCGCGGCCGCGTGCCCTCCCCGCGGGCCGGCTTTTCGTGTAAAGTGGGGTTGAACCCAGCCGCCCCGACCATCATCCATAGGAGGAGCCGATGTACTCCAGCGTCATCAGCAAGATCGAGAAGGCTCGCAAGTATGCCCAAGAGCCGCAGAGGCTCACGGTGCTCAGCTTTACGGCCACCTTCGCAGGCGACCACGACAGCCATTCGATCTCTTATGACGCCGGTAAGTGGAACTGCACCTGTGATTTCTTCTCCGGCTACGCTACGTGCAGCCACACCATGGCGGTCCCCAGGATGCTGGAAGTCGCCCTGTCCGAGGGCGCCGGCGCTCCCGCCCTCGACTGACCCCGGCCAACGCCGCGTCAAAGCAAACGACCCCAGGACACCCTGGGGTCGTTTGCTTTGTAGCTGTAGATGCTCGGGGCATCTCGCTCCCATCGTTGCCGCTCACTGCGCTCCGGGACGCGGGGGCGGGTAGGGGCGCATGCGGCGCCTCGGTCTACTCCGCGAACTTGCGAAAAACGAGGCAAACGTTCTGCCCGCCAAACCCGAAGCTGTTGGACAGCGCGATGTCCACGTTTTGACGCCGGGCCGCGTTGGGCGCGTAGTCCAGGTCGCAGGAAGGGTCCGGCGTCTCGTAGTTGATCGTGGGGTGGATGAGGCTCTCATTGATGGTCTTCACGCAGGCGACAGCCTCCAGACCCCCGGCTGCGCCCAACGCGTGCCCAATCATGGACTTGGTGGAGCTGATGGGGACCCTGTACGCCGCCTCTCCCAGCGCCAGCTTGATCGCCGCCGTCTCAGAGGCGTCGTTGAGGAGTGTGGAGGTGCCGTGGGCGTTGATGTAGTCCACGTCCTCCGGCGCGATGCCGGCGTCCTGCATAGCCGAGCAGATCGCCAACGCCGCTCCCTGGCCGTTCTCCTCGGGCTGCACGGGGTGATAGGCGTCGGCGGAGGCGCCGTAGCCAACCATCTCGGCAAGGATGGCCGCGCCTCGGTCGATGGCGTGTTCCAGGCTTTCCAGCACCACGATGCCGGCCCCCTCAGCGGGCACGAACCCATCCCGCCCAGCCTCGAAGGGACGGGATGCCCGCTCCGGCTCTTCGTTCCGCGTAGACAGGGCCCGCATGACGCAGAACCCGGCCAGACCAAGCTGGCTGATGCCGGCCTCCGCTCCCCCGGCAAGCATCACGTCCGCAGCCCCGCGCCGTATGACCTCCACCGCGTCGCCTATTGCCTGCGACGCTGCAGCGCATGCCGTGCACACCGTGTTGTTGTAGCCCCGCAGCCCGAACGTGCGGCTGATCTGGGCCGCGGCCATGTTTGGAAGGGCCGTGGGCATGAAGAAGGGCGCGATGCGCATGCCCCCCTTCTCGACGAGCACCTTCATCTGCGCGTCGATGTCGGGGAAGCTGCCGCTGCCGTTCCCCAGAAGCACCCCCACGCGCTCCGGCGCCTCCTTCGATAGGTCCAGCCCGGCGTCCTCAATGGCCATCCCCGATGCCGCAATCCCGAACTGGGAGAATCGAGCCAGGCGCCGCACCTCTTTCGAGCTGATGTAATCCTTGGGGTCGAACCCCTTCACCTCTCCGGCAATGCGGGAGGGGAACTCCGAGGCATCGCAGAGGGTCATCGGGCCGATACCGGACCGCCCCTCCACCAGGCCCTGCCAGAAGTCGTTCGCGGTGAGGCCAAGGGGCGTTACGGCGCCAAGGCCCGTGATGACAACCCGTCGACGCGTCGACCGATGCCCGTTGTTCATGGATGGACCCTTCTCCTTTATGGCGCCGGGGCCGCCATTGCTTGAAATTCCGGGTATACCTCGGAAGGGATGTCCAGCACCGCCTCGCGGGTCTCCGCCGCTACGAACAGCGAGCCGGTGACTAGGACAAGGTCCCTTGGCCCGGCGAGTTGCATACCGTGACGCACCGCTTCAGCGACGGTTTTGTGGGCGGCTGCAACCGGAACACCCTGGCCGCGCAGCAGCTCGGCCACGCCGCCGCGAGGCATGGAGCGCGGGTGCCGCGACCTAGCCTCCACGACCACCCTCGGCGCCATCCGGGCGATTACCTCAGCCATGGCCGCCCCCTCCTTGTCGGCGCCCCAACCGGCCACGAGGATCAGGTCGTCGTAGAGCAGGTATTCCCTGAGACTCTCCCGCAGCCTCTCCAACGAGGACGCATTGTGAGCGCCGTCCACGACAACCAACGGACTCCTCGATAGCACCTCCATGCGCGCCGGCCACTGCACCCGGCGAAAGCCATCCACAAGCCCATCCGGGGCGGGGCCTGCGTCTCCGGTAGGGGCGGGGGCCTCCCGCCCAAGAGCTAGGTCGTAGCCCTGCGCCTCCAGCGTCTCCAGCGCGGCAATCGCCACGGCTGCGTTCTCAACCTGGTGGAAGCCAAGCAGCGGCATCCACAAATCGTAGCTCCGCTGAGGGCCTTCCACCCGGAAAGTCTGCCCGTCTAGGTCGGACGACGTGCGTTCCCAGGCGTAGCTGTCCGGCGCGTAGACGAGGTCTGCGTCCCGCTCCTCGCATGTCCGCCTGATGACCTCCAGCGCCTCGGGCGGCTGCGGCCCGGAAACCACCCTGCCCCCCGGCTTGATGATCCCCGCCTTCTCCGCCGCGATCTCGCCGATGGCGCTGCCCAAAATAGCCGAGTGGTCAATGCTGATGGCCGTGATGACGGCGACCGCTGGGACCACCACGTTCGTGGAGTCCAGGCGTCCCCCCAGGCCCGCCTCCACAACCCCCCAGTCGCACCCCTCTTGGGCGAACATTGTGAAGGCCATCGCGCCCAACAACTCAAAGAGGGTGACGCTGCCATGCGACCCCTCCGCGTTCACGGCTTCCATCCCCGGCCAGCATGCCTCGGTCAGCGAGGCGAACACTGCCTCGGAGACCGGCTCGCGGTTCAGGCGGATCCGTTCCCGGAACGTGTGCAGGTGCGGCGACGTGAAGAGACCGCAGGTATGCCCCAGGCTCACCAGCGCAGAGGTCAGCAGGGCTGCCGTGCTGCCCTTGCCCTTTGTCCCAGCGACGTGGATGAGAGGCGCCCGCTGGTGTGGGTTGCCCAGCTTCTCCAGGAGGGCCTCCACGCGGCGCAAGTCGGGCCGGGGTGGGGCGGGAGGGTGGTCCCTGATCCTCTCATAGTCCACAAGGCCCAGCAGCCGCTCCAGCGCTTCCGGGTAGTCCAGCCGCCGAGCAGTTTGCATGTGTTGCCCTCAGCCTCTTTGGGCGAGCGTAGCAAAGGGGGTAGGGGGTGTCAACGAAGCTCAGGCAGGGCTGTAACACAATCGCAGGCCGCCACTGCTTCTATGCTACGATCTTGAAATCCGAGAAGAGGCCCCAAGATGCTCAAAAATGCCGCCGTCCGTTCGTCGTTTTTCCTATTCATAACTGTGGTGGGACTCTTGGTGCTGGCAGGATGCTCAAGCACGCCGCTCGAGATCAGGAGCCTTACTTGCGAAGATCAGCGATTAATAGAGCCAATCCTGAAGTTGTCGGAGGACAACGAGAATCCATTTGCCCGGCGAATCCTCAAATTATATCCTGGCGCAGAGGAGCTGGAACGGACAGGAAGGATCTTGCGTTGCAGGGGCGAGGCGGCTTTGAGCCGAGGGGGAAAGTCGTATATCACATATCGCTATGAGATAGACCGTGATGGTGACGCGTTCATTGGGTACGAGATTGGCGAGGGTGTCTCTACGCTCACCCCTGCGGCAACGCGCACACCAGCCCCAACACCGTCCGATACTGGTGAGGCAGTCCCCACGCCTACGCCTGCGGCAACGCGCACACCAGCCCCAACACCGTCCGATACTGGTGAGGCAGTCCCCACGCCTACGCCTGCGGCAACGCGCACACCAGCCCCAACACCGTCCGATACTGGTGAGGCTGTTCCCACGCCCACGCCTGCGGCAACGCGCACACCGATCCCGCCGCCAACGTTGGTGACTATCGGGACGGCGGTGGAAGTGGGAGGAAGCTCATTCACCGTCAACGCACTACTGGACCCCGCACCAGCGGGGGTGCTTGGTGTGGATGCGGGCAAGAGGCAGGTCAGCAGTGGACATCACAGAAGTGGGAATCGATACTGGCGGTGACCCGTACAGCATACTCAACTACTCAGGGCGCTTTGCCGTGCAGGACAGCGATGGATACCTTTATACTCAATCGTCATTCCATTCGGTTGAACTCGCAGCGGGGCAGATAGCGCGAGGGTGGGTAACCTTCGAGCTGTCCGAATCAGCCATTCTGGTTTCTGTCTTAGCCAGACCTTACGCAGACGTTCCGCGGATAACAATCGCAGACCTCTCGCAGATCGAGGGTGGCGATATGACCAGCCGTACGCCTCCACCTGTCCCCACGCCGCCCTCATCACCAGTCGCAATTGGGACGGCGGTGGAAGTGGGAGGAAGCTCATATACCGTCAACGGAATACTGGACCCCGCACCAGCGGGGGTGCTTGGTGTGGGTGGGGGCAAGAGGCTGGTGGCAGTGGACATTACACAAATGGGGATTGATACCGGCGGTGACTCGCACACACCAATATACTTTGCTGTACAGGACAGCGACGGATACGTGTACACTACGGGGTATGTACGCTCGAATGTTGGACCGTCATTCAGTTCGGTTGAACTCGCAGCGGGACAGATAGCGCGGGGGTGGTTAAGCTTTGAACTATCCGAATCAGCCATGCTGGTTTCGGTCTTGGCCCAACTTGATATATTCGGTCCGCGGATAACAATCGCAGATCTTTGGTGAAGTCTGGAGAAGGCTAGATGCACATGCCCGTGGCGCAGGAGAAGGTGATGGCGCGGGCCATATAACGGCTTGGGGCCGGCCGCTCACAGGCCGGGCCCCGCCCGTGACGCGCTCACCAACTCCACAGGGTCTCCGGGACGCAGCTCCCCGGTGCTCGCAACCCTGGCGATGAGCCCCCGCTTGCCGTAGATGTTCTTGGCCAGCCGCCGGTGGTATTGGAGTAGGTTGGCGCACGGGCTGTTCTGCCCCGTAACCGCCAGGACAACCTGGCTACCCAGATGCAGCCGGTCGCCTGCAACCACGTCGGATAGGTCTCCCAAGCCGCGAACGAGGACGTTCTCCGCCAGGTCTCCGGGCCGTAACGCAATGCCGAGGACGGCGTTCATCTCGTCCAGGGCCTCCTGGGCAACGATGGTAACGTGGCGGCGGTTGTCCTTCTCCTCGCCCGTGCGGACGTTGGTGTACCTCGGCCCGGCGTGGCAGTCCCCCTCCAGGCCGTACTGGCCGACGCGCACCGCTGACTGCGGGTGCTTGGGAACTCCTCGCTCCCCGCTTAGGGAGACGGCCACGATCAACCCCTGCCGCCTGCTCTCCGTCCGCTCGATTGCCGTTTGGGTCTGCATGGCGCCCACCTAGGCGGGAGCGCTGTGCAACGCCCAGAACACCCGCTCCGGCGTCATTGGAAGCTGCGTCATTCTCACGCCGGCGGCCCGATAGATGGCGTTCTCGACTGCGGCAGCCGGCGGTATGATGGGGACTTCTCCCACTCCCCGCGCTCCGTAGGGGCTGTCGTCGGCGGGCACCTCCACGATCTCCGTGTCGATCATCGGAAGGTCGAGCGCCGTGAGCATTCGATAGTCAAGCAGGGTGGGGTTGAGGAGCTTGCCGTCTTCATAGTGGTAGTACTCGCTCAGCGCCCAGCCGAGCCCTTGGACGGCTCCTCCCTGGATCTGCCCCTCAACCTGCGCCGGGTTGATGGCCTTGCCCACGTCCTGAAAACAGGTGTAGCGAAGGATTTTGACCTTCCCCGTGTCCAGGTCCACCTCAACGTCGGCCAGGTGGGCTGCGAAGGCAGGGGCGCCCTTGAGCCTGCCGGAGGCGCCGTAGCCGGAGATGGGGCCGCCCCCTCGGGTTCGGCTGCGGGCCGCCAGTTCGTCCCACGGCAGGCTGGTCTCGGGGTTTCCCTTGGCGGAGAAAACACCGTCGGCATACGCAATGTCGTCCTCAGACAGCTTGAGCTGGTCCGCCGCCAGCGCCTTCATCTCGTTCAGCACCTTTTCGCAGGCGTTGTAAATGGCCTGGCTCTGGGTGTAGACCGTGCGGCTGCCGCCGGTGACGTCCGTGTACGTGCTGGACGACGTGTCGGTCACCCGCGCCGAGACCCGCTCGGGCGGAAGTTGGAGCATGTCGGCTGCCATCTGCGTCATGGTCGTGCGGGTCCCGGTCAGGTCAACGTGGCCCGACACTACCTCCACGGTGCCGTCAACGTTCAGGTTGACGGTCGCCGACGACATGGCAACGGCGCCGTTCCAGAAACCCAACGCCAGCCCTCTCCCGCGGTTGGGGCCCTCCAGGGGAGTATTCCAGTGGTTGCTGGACTCAACCTTTTGCAGGACCTCCTTCAGGCCAACGCGCAAGAGCGGACGCCCGTTGGTGGACGGGTCGCCCTCCTCCACAGCGTTGACCTTGCGGAACTCCAGGGGGTCCATGCCCAACTTCAGGGCGACCTCATCCATCACCACCTCCACCCCAAAGGCCGCAGGTGTTCCTCCCGGTGCCCGGTAGGCTTGGACGCGTGGCTTGTTGGTCACCACGTCGTAGGCTTCCAGCTTGAAGTTCTGCATCTTGTAGGGCCCGAACGTCACCATGGACGCCCCGGCCACCGGAGCGCCCGGGAAAGCGCCGGCGTCCATGACGAGGGCGCCCTGTGCGGCAACGATCCGGCCGTCCTTCTTGGCCCCGACCTTCACCGTGGAGTGCTGCGGCGACCCGGGCCCGGTGGCTCGAAAGACCTCCGCTCTGTCCAAGACCAGCTTGACGGCCCTGCCTGCCTTCCTGGCCAGCAGCATGGCGATCGGTTCGATGAGGGTGTAGATCTTCCCCCCGAACCCACCGCCGATCTCCGTTGGTATCACGTTCACCTGGTGCAGCGGGACCTGGAGCAGCGTCGCCACCATCCGCTGCGCGTTGAATGAGCCCTGGGTGCTCGTCCAGACGGTGCAAACGTCCCCGTCCCAGCGGGCCGAGCAGGCCTGAGGCTCCAGGTAACCCTGGTGCACCATCATCGAGTCGAACGCGCGCTCTACAATGACGTCAGCTTCCGCGAAGCCCTTGTCCACGTCGCCCCAGCCCGACTCCACGTAGGAAGCCAGGTTGCTGGGCTTGTCGGGCGTTTCCGTCAACGTTTTGGTGTACACGTCCGGGTGCAGCAGCGGCGCGCCGGGCTTCAGCGATTCCAGGGCTGACTCAACGGTCGGAAGCACCTCATACTCAACCCTAATCAGTTCCAGCGCCGCCTCTGCGATCTCCGGGGTCGTTGCCGCCACCGCCGCCACGCCGTGCCCGTCGAACAGCGCCTTGTCCTCTGCCAGGACCATTCGCTTCAAGTCCCTGGCGTCGACCATCAGCTCCCCGCCGAAGGAGTCCTTTAACTCGTCAATGGGCGGAAAGTCCTTGCTTGTAATCACCGCCTTGACCCCGGGCAGTTTCTCAGCCTCGCTCGCGTCGATGCTTATGATCGCCGCGTGGGCGTGTGGGCTCCGCAGCACCTTCGCGTGCAGCGCCCCGGGAACCCGCACGTCGGCCGCATATTCGGCCCTTCCCGTAACCCGTTCCCAGGCGTCCACCTTCACGTAGCTGGCGCCAACCGAATCCTTCCGTCCGGTTCCCTGCCCATTTCCAGCCATAGCACCCTCTCGCTCTTGAGATTGCCGCCTACATCCGTTGAGCGGCGGCCGCGATGGCCCTAACGATCTTGTCATAGCCCGTGCACCGGCAGAGATTCCCGGCAACCGCCATGCGAATCTCCTCCTCCGTGGGGCTGGGATGCTGTTCCAGGAAGGCCTTGACCGACATGATGAAGCCGGGCGTGCAAAAACCGCATTGCAGGGCCGCTTCCTCAATGAAGGTCTCTTGAATGGGGTGCAGCGCGCCTTCCCTTGCCACCCCTTCCACGGTCAAAATGTCGTGACCCTCCGCCTCCACCGCCAGCATCAGGCAGGCGTTCACCGCCCTGCCGTCCAGGTTGACCGTGCAGGCGCCGCAGTTGCCGTTGCCGCAGCCCTCCTTGGAGCCGGTCAACTCCAATTCGTCCCGCAGGACCTCCAGCAGCGTCCTATGGACGTCAATGTAGATCTCACGGCTGTCGCCGTTCACGCGAAACTTGACGGGCGCCTTCAATGGTCCCTCCTTGCGCGGCCTATTAGACTGGGGCGCACTGCGACAGCGTTCGGCGCGTCAGCACCTTCACCAGTTCTCTGCGGTACGCCCCCGATCCCCGGACGTCGCTGATCGGGTTGCAGGCCGCGGCTGCCAGCTCGCCTGCTTCCCGGATTGCATCATCGGTTATGCGGCTGCCTTCCAGCCTCTCTTCCGCTTCCCTGGCCCGGATCGGCGTCGGCGCCACCGACGCCAGGGCTATGCGCGCCCTGCTGCAGACCCCCGTGTCCTGGTCCACCGCCAACAGGCTGCCGACCCCCGCAACTGCTATGTCCATCTCCTCGCGCGGGATAAAGCGAAGGTAGCGGCTCCCACTGTGGCGCGGCGCCGGCGGCAGGGCCACCTCCACCAGAATCTCCCGCGGGGCCAATGCCGTTCTGCCCGGCCCCTTGAAGAACTCCTCCAGCGGAATCCGCCGCGTTCCCTCCGGGCCCGCCGCTACCGCCACCGCATCGTAGGCCAGCAGGGGTGGGATCGTGTCCGCCGACGGCGAAGCGTTGCACACGTTGCCGCCGATCGTGCCCCGGTTCTGAATCTGCACCGAACCTATGAGAAGGCAGGCCTGCGCCACCGACGGATAGTGTGCTCCCGTCGGAGCGTACCGGGCGATGTCGGCGCAGCTCACCGCCGCCCCGATCCGCATCCCCTCCGAGGGGTCGTACTCCAGGCGGTTGGCCTCTGGAATTCCCTTCACGTCCAAGACCAGTGACGGCGCCACCCGCCGTTCCCTCATCTGCGCGATCAGGTCGGTTCCCCCGGCCAGCGGCTTCACCATCCCCGCGGCCTCGGACAGCGCCTGCAGGGCCTCCTCGAGGCTGGACGGGGCAATATAGTCGAACGGCTGCATTCTCTCTCCTAGACCGGCGCCTAGCGGAACTTGTGGGGCGGGTATGCTATTAAAAAGAACGCGGGCATTGTACCCCAGACCCCTCCCCCCGGCAAAGCTGCGGGGCGTTGACACCCCCTCCGGCCCATCTCTATAATCCCTGAAAACCAGGGGATGCGGCTCTTTGTCCACCACCTCCGTCGCACTAGGATCCGGCGGGCGCTCGACCACCACCGGTAGCGCCCGGCCCCGCCGCCCCCTCCCGCCCCTTCCCGGCGCCCTGTTTCCTTCATCCCCACCTTCGCGTTCGCGTCAACTCTCGCGTTCGCGCCCCGAGGCTTAGCCTGTGGCCAAGTACATCTTTGTGACCGGTGGCGTCGTCAGTTCCGTTGGCAAGGGCATCAGCGTTGCCTCCATTGGCCGCATCCTCAAGAGCCGGGGCCTCAGGGTCTCCATCCAGAAGCTCGACCCCTACCTCAACGTCGACCCCGGCACCATGTCTCCCTACCAGCACGGCGAGGTCTTCGTCACCGACGACGGCTGCGAGACTGACCTCGACCTCGGCCACTACGAACGCTTCCTCGACCAGAGCCTCAGCCAGGCATCCAACGTCACCGCCGGCCAGGTCTACCGCTCCATCATTGCCCAGGAGCGCCGCGGAGACTACCTCGGCGGCACCATTCAGACCATCCCCCACGTCACCAACGAGATCAAGGCCCGCATGCACGCTCTCGCCCATGACGCCGAGGTCGTCGTCGTCGAGGTTGGCGGCACCGTCGGCGACATCGAGGGCCTCCCCTTCCTCGAAGCCATCCGGCAGATGCGCAACGAAGCCGGCAGGGGCAACGTCTGCTATCTCCACGTCACGCTTCTTCCTTATATTGCCTCCACCGGCGAGCTCAAGACCAAGCCCACCCAGCACAGCGTCAAGGAGCTCCGCAGCATCGGCATCCAGCCCGACATCATCCTCTGCCGCAGCGACTTTCCCATAGCCGACAGCCTCAAGGCCAAGATTTCCCTCTTTTGCGATGTCCCCGTCGAGGCCGTCATTCCCGTCCCCACCGTCGATTCCATCTACGAGGTCCCCACCTTCCTCGAAGACGCCGGCCTCGGCGCCCTGCTCCTGGACAACCTCGACCTCCACCCCTCCCCCCCCGACCTCTCCGAGTGGCGCACCATGGTCAACCACATCCGCGTCCCCAAGGAATCCCTCCCCATCGCCGTCGTTGGCAAGTACGCCGACCTCCCCGACGCCTATCTATCCGTCAAGGAGGCCCTCCACCACGCCGGCCTCCACCAGGGCCGCGACATAGACGTCTCCTGGATCAAGTCGGAGGATATAGAGGAACAGGGCCCCGCACCCCTCCTCTCGCAGGTCAACGGCATCGTCGTCCCCGGCGGCTTCGGCTCACGCGGCATCGAGGGCATGATAGCCGCCGCCCGCTACGCCAGGGAGGAGCGCATACCGTACCTTGGCCTCTGCCTCGGCATGCAGCTCATGGTCGTCGAGTTCGCCCGCCACGCCCTCGGCGACGAACGCTTCAACTCCACCGAGTTCGACCCCGAAACCCCCGGCCCCGTCATAGACCTCATGCTCGACCAGCACCACGTCAAGGACCTCGGCGGCACCATGCGGCTCGGCGCCTATCCCTGCGTCCTCCAGGCCGGCGCCAGGTCCTTAGCCGCCTACGGCCAATCCGTCGTCATGGAGCGCCACCGCCACCGCTTCGAGTTCAACAACGCCTACCGCGAGGACCTCGAAGCCCTTGGCCTCCGCGCCGCCGGCCTCTCCCCCGACGGCAGCCTCGTCGAAATCGTTGAATTGGAGGGCCACCCCTTCATGGTCGGCGTCCAGTTCCACGCCGAGTTCTCCTCCCGCCCCACCCGGCCCCATCCCCTCTTCCGCGAGTTTACCGCCGCCGCCGCCGCCATCCTCCGCGAGGGCGCCCAACACCCCCTTCCCATGACCCCGCGCTAATCCCATCTCCCATGCCCACTACCCAACGCGCTTCCCATATGCTATTCCCATGTGGTATCCTCCTCAATGAAGGGCCGCGGCTCTCCATCCCTTCCGCGCCCCTCTCTTCCCCCGTCCCGTCTCACCGAGCCTGAAAGTGCGTAGCCCATTGTTTATACCCAGCGCCGTAATACCCAGCGCCGTTGGCGTGAAGAGGCGTCTGAATCCTCGTTCGTAGTCTCAACCCGCAGCAGCTACTCCCACCCGCACTCGTCTTCAATCCCCAGGTCGCTGTGCCGTGAAGCCAAACCGCGTCCCGCCCCAGGCCCTCGTCCTCCCCCAACGTTGCGGAGCGCAGAGGCGCCGCCCAATCCCAGCGATTCCAACCCACAACCAATCAGATCAGACCCAACGGCTCCCTTGAACAAGCAGTCAAAGCGCATCCGCGTTAGCCCGGAGGTGGGGTGAGATGGAACTTACTGAGCAAATCGTCGCACTGGACAGGAAGAACAAGGCCGAAATGCTGGCCCTCGCCAGGGAGATGGGCATCGAAAACGGCCGCCCCGTTGAGCAGGTGCGCCGCGACGAGCTCCAGACCCTCGTTCTCAAGGCCTACGCCGGCGAACGCGGCTGCATCCTTGCCATGGGCACCCTGGGCATTGCCGGCGACGGCTACGGCTTCCTCCGCCAGTCCAACGCCAAGCCCGCCCAGGGCGACGTCTACGTCTCCCAGTCCCAGATCCGCCGCTTCAACCTCCGCACCGGCGACCACGTTGTCGGCCAGGTCCGCCCCCCCAAGGAGGGCGAACGTTACTTCGGCCTCATCCGCGTCGAAACCGTCAACGGCCTCCAGGCCGAGGCCGCCAAGAACCGCGCCAACTTCGAAAACCTCACCCCAACCTATCCCGACTCCCGCATCAAGCTCGAGACCACCTCCCAGAACCTCGCCAACCGCATCATCGACATCATCTCCCCCATCGGTAGGGGACAGCGCGGCCTCATCGTCTCCCCCCCCAAGGCCGGCAAGACCTTCCTCCTCAAGCACATCGCCGCCGGCGTCTCCGCCAACGATCCGGACATCCACCTGATGGTCGTCCTCGTGGGCGAACGTCCCGAGGAGGTCACCGACCTCCGCGAGTCCGTTGACGGCGAGGTCTTCAGCTCCACCTTCGACGAGCCCGTCGAGGACCACTGCCGCGTCGCCGAGCTAGCCCTCGAACGGGCCAAGCGGCTCGTCGAAATGGAGCGCGACGTCGTCATCCTGCTGGACAGCATCACCCGCCTCACCCGCGCCTACAACCTCGCCCTCCCCACCAGCGGACGCACCCTCTCCGGCGGCATCGACCCCGTTGCCCTCTACCCCCCCAAGCACTTCTTCGGCGCCGCCCGCAACACCCGCGAGGGCGGCAGCCTCACCATCATCGCCACCTGCCTCATTGACACCGGCAGCCGGATGGACGACGTGATCTACGAGGAGTTCAAGGGCACCGGCAACATGGAGCTCCACCTGGACCGCCGCCTGGCCGACCGCCGCATGTACCCCGCCATCGACATCACCCGCAGCGGCACCCGCCGCGAGGAGCTCCTCCTGGACGAGGCCGCTCTCCGCCAGGTCTGGGTCCTCCGGCGCATGGTGGCCATGATCAGCGCCGACTCCAACCACGCCGCCGACGCCACCGAGCGCGTCCTGGAGCGCCTCGCCAAGACCCCCAACAACGCCAACTTCCTCGCCACGCTCAGCAAGGAAATCTAGCCCCCCCCGTCCCCAAGCAGGGTGCAGGGGGCGCAGCCCCCGCCGGGGGTACAGGGGGAGTCCCCCTGTTTCCAAAAACGTTGGAGGGTGGGCAGGTGGGATAACGGCGTCCGTCACCAAAAGCCCCCCCCCGTCCCTGCCCCCCACACTCGTGGCAAACCTCCCATCCCCGCCCCCAAGTACGGGAACGGCTCTGTTCCTGCCCCTGTAGTCGGGAGAAGACTAGAAAGGGGGTTCGCCTCCCTCCCCCAAGCGGGGTGCAGGGGGCGCAGCCCCCGCCGGCGGGGCCGAGGAACCCTGTAACCATCGTGTTGACGGGGTTTTGGGATGGACATAGCATGGGGCTCTCAGGCAGGAAGCCTGGGAGATGGCGGGCCGCCGCCCAAAAGACAGACAGATCGACAGAAAGAAGAGAGGGCGCGGATGGCGACCGTAGAGCAGCGGCTTGGACAGTTGGAAGGGGCCTACGCGCGCCTGGCGACTAAGGCCGACTTAGCCGAACTCAAGGCTGAAATCAGAGGAGACCTGAATAAGGTTGTCATAGGCTTGGCTGGACTGCAGCTCATTGGGCTTGGAGCGGTGGCGGCCATCATGCGATTCCTGGGCTAGGCGAGGCGCGGACATGCTACCGTTCGTACCCTCCTGATCTGCCCCCCCCCCCGTCCCTGCCCCCCGCACTCGTGGCAAGCCCCCCTCCGTCCCCCAAGCAGGGTGCAGTGGTCCCAGCCCCCGCCGCCGGTGCGGCGCGTTCCCCTGTTCTGGAAAACGTCGGAGGGCGGCGACGGCGCGCCCCATAATCCATCACACCTCGGCGTAACGACTGTCGGGGCTATGACCGCGCTTGACTGGGCTATGACTGCGCTATGACCGGGCTTGGCCGCGCTATGACCGCGCTATATCGCGCTTCGCAACGCTCCCATCCCCCTCCCCCCGCCACCAAGAGCCCCCTCGCGTCCCACCCCCGCACTCGGTGGAAGGCTAAGAAGCGTCCCGACGCGCCAGGTGAGCAAGCGACCCCCTCCGTCCCCCAAGCAGGGTGCAGGGGGCGCAGCCCCCGCCGGGGGTACAGCGAGTCCCCCTGTTTCTAAAAACGTTGGAGGGTGGAGCGGGCGGGATAGCGGCGCAGGCCAAACCAGACCCTCCGCTGAAGGAGGGCGTAGGCCACAACAAGACCACCCGTCCCCAATCCCTGCCCCCCGCCGCGGGGGAAGCCCCGCCCCACCCCCATTGCAAAATAAGAACAATTGTGCTATAGTGCCCCCATGAAGTGGGTCCTACCGGCCCGCTTCTCTTTCTCGGAGCCTGCCGCATAACGTATGTACTGGGGGCTAACCACAGAGAATCCCCCTGTGGCAGGAGCGCTGAGGGAACAACCCAAGGGGCAAGACCCTCCGAGGAAGGTTGGGACCGGAGCCAATGCCGTTGTAAGGCACAGGCTCCCTGGAGCCATCCAACCATCCAACTCCGTAACGGCTCGTAACAGTTCGTAACGGCTCCGTAACGACTCGTAACAGCTTTGTAACGACTCGTAACGCCCTTGTAACGGCTTGTAACGCCTTTGTAACGGCTCCACGCCTACGGAGCGCCGGGGGAGAAGAAAACGCAGTAACACATACAATCAAAGAACGAGGTTGAGGCCGGGGGCAGGCTGCGCCGACCAGCCCCGCGCACTCTAGGGAAGGGGTGGTCGAGACTCCTTGATATCTACGATATCTTGCGGGCTGGAAGCATTGACAACCCTACGATTCCCTTATATCCTGTGCCTGACCGCCCCGCTCCGGCCCGCCTGCACGCTTGCAGAACGAGTCGGGGAGGGGTGTAGGCTTGACAAGCACGACAGCCTAGTGTAAAACCCTAGTGGGGTTCGACCAGAAGGAGAGGGTATGAACTCGCCCGTTAGTTCCGTTGTTAGCCCTTCCCGCGCTGGTCCAAGACGCAGCAAGTGTTCGTGTCGCAGCCCCGACCCGGGGCGTTGCGGCGCTTTTGTTTGTATTGGTAGATTCCAAGACCCACCGTTCCAAGGAGGCATGCCGTGCAGCGAGTAAGATTCCGGCGACTGATCATTTCCCTAGGTTTGGCTTCGATGCTTTCTCTGCTTCTGCTCTCCGGCGGCGTGTTCGCCCAGAACGCCAACGGCGTTGCCGCCGACAAGGACGGCGTGGGTAATGACAGGGCCAGCGCCGACACTCCCCGATGACGTGGCGTGTCCCCGGCATCAACGGACAATCAAGGTGACCGTGAACGACCCGGACATCAACGTGCCGGGCAGATCGTAGAAGATTGGAGGGCCTGAGGCGCCGCTTGGACGAAGGCTAGGGACAGACCGCTGATCGCTTTGGACCGGACGGAAGGATACACCACGCATGGGAAGTGTAGACGGTCGACCTTCTACGTCAACAACTATCCCATCGCTGACCGCGATGGCGATGGTATCGTCAACGGTCAGGACGTTGTGTGCAGATAGACCGGGGCTGATGACAGCGCCACTACTGGCGACCTGCGACCTCGCAGCGGTGATTCAGTCGACGCTGTCAACGGCACCGTTACAGTTCGCACTGGGAGGATACCGGAACAGGACCGTGGAATTTCCAGTTGAAGTTCAACGCCGCCGTGGTCAACACCACCACCGATTCTGACGGCAATGAGACGGTGATCGTCAGGTCCAGCCGGACCAGGGCGGGGATCGGCTTGCGCCTCACGGAGCGCACCGCCACGGCGTTGCAAACAGGACCGTTGGGCAATACTCCGCCAGTTCATTGTCGCCGACACCGAGGTCCCCGACGACTATCGCCTGATGGCGGCCCTCACGATCTTTACGACGGCTTCGACGAGACGGGGCCTGGGGTTGACCTGGATGGCGACGGCCTACGGACCAACGACGTGCGTGGCCGTGGCTTTCTACGCAGCCGCCTACGCCAATGACGTTCGGATGCCCGACGGCGCCCCGATCTAACTGACCCTCACCGACAACGGTTTGAACTCAGTGAGGCGAGCGATAAAAACAAGGATATTCACCAGGGACAACGCAGTCCTCGCTTGATCCGATGCCAGACGGGAGTTGCCCTTGACGATGATGGACAACCCTCCACGCTACTGTAATAACGGGAGGGACTGGGACGAGGCGGACTTCATTTGAGAATGGAACCCAGATTGACCTTGACGGAGACGGCAACTACGAGCACCGCAGTTGCGGTTGCGTTCTATGAGGCCAAGTACGGCGCCGACCTCATGGAGACGGCGACGATGACGAACGACGCCGGCGGCGTCGCCAGTACAACGCGGCGCTGTTCCCTGAGGGCAAGCGGCCCATACCTCCTGGTGGCCGCGAGCGACCAGGTGACCGTCACCTACAGCGACCTGGACGCCAAGTCCAAGCGGACCGGCGGGACCGCCAGGGACACCGTCAGGATCGAGTCCGAGGCCCCGGGGTTCGCCAACCTCGATCCGGTGTCGGGGACCAACACGACCAGCAGGGTTCCCAGGTTGTCGGCGGACATAACCGACGCCGACTCCGGCGTGGTGGAGAGCTTCCATCGTGTTCGAGGTCGGCACAGTGGAACGACAACGCCAACAAGGTGCAGTTGCAGACGAGGTGGATGCGGCCCGCGAGCCCGGCAAGGCGCGGGTGGGTCCCGCCTTCAGCACGGACCTCTACCGGGCAGCCGCTCGATGGGGTGAGCACGACGGCGATTACCGGTGGGTATCACGCCTCCATCACGCTGCCTCAGCAGGGACCGGAGGTCAGCTTGGCCTGGCGGGTCATTGCCGAGGACGTGGCCGGCAACGAGTTGGAGAGCGACTACGCTATCCTCAGGATCGAGACAACGTTCTCAAGATCGCCCGTGTTCAACGCTGTGTACACGGGTCACGCCTGGAAGCGCAGCGGGCAGAGGACCCGGCCGAGAATAACGAGGAATGCCAGTGTGCGCACGTCCGTGCGCGTCGAGTTCAGCGAAGGGCTGGACCCCGCCAGCGTTGAGGCCAACGACTTCAGGGTCGACGGCGCAGCGCCCTCGGACGCCAACGCCTTTGGCGAAGAGCGTCTACCTGACCGTGGGCGCACAGGCCCCGGACGCCAAGCCTGAGTCGTGGAGCTGGTCGGCGACGTGCAGCCGACCGCTCGGGCAACATCCTGCAGCCCGGGCCCAAGCGAGACCGCGGAAGACGGCATCAAGCCCTGCGTGACGGTCGTGTTGGGCGCGGGACGCTGACCAACGACGACGTGGGGGTGACCATCACCAGCCGACGAAGACATCGCCGGCGCTCCCAGCCTGAGACGACGTTCACGGACGGTGGTGACCCGGATCCGCGGTCGAAGGCGACTGGCGGATGCCTGCGGCCACGGAGGCCGACGTAAGCGAGAACCCAGAACCCGACACGTTGGTGTGGTAAGACTTTGGGCTGACCAGCCCCAGCGCCCGGACGTGGACGACGACGATTTCCAAGAATGAGACCCCGCCGAGGTAATCGGCAAGTCGGGCCGTGATCAACGTGGTCGTTACGGCGGCCGACTCCACGGGAACGGGGCACGGCCGGCAAGGACGGCGATGGCTCAAGGTGGTTCCCGATGGAGTCTCGACTAAGTCGGTCAGCTACGAGTTGGACCGGTACATCAACGGCGGCCCCAACGGCGCGAGCGTCCGTTGCCCCGACGTTCATCGTCTCCGGCGACAACGCTGCCACCGAGGACACAGGGAGACCGCCCAGACGAGCCCGTTCGTTCGCATCGAGTTCGCCCGAAGAGGCGAAGACGGAGTACGACGGCGACACCAACAAGATGGTGACCCTGACGTCCCTGACGGTGGCGGAGACGCCTGCCGGCGGGGTCGCCGGGCCAAAGCCGTGGACATGATGGGCGCCGTGATCCGCAGGGCCGACAACGAGTTCGTGCTGCCGCTCCAGGACCTGACCCTGGGCAGCACCTACGAGGTCGCGGTCAACGCGACGGACGCCGCGGGCAACACCTACGCCGCGGCCCAGAAGTCGTGAGCTTCAAGGTGGTGGCCCGGCCCCAGGTGACCATTACCCTGGAGCCCGGCATGAACCTGGTCTCCTTCCCGGAGGTCCCCGCGGAGCCCGGCATCAACGAGGTGTTCGGCGCCGACTCCGGCGTGGACGTGGTGCTGTCCTACGACCCGTCCCTCGACGTGCCGTGGCTGATCTCTCAGCGCAACGCTGAGGGCGTGTTCGGCGAGGACGCCGAGATCCAGAGCGTGCAGGTTGGGCGGGCCTACTGGGTCCAGACCGAGGGCTTCAGCGACATCAAGTACGCATCGCGGCCGTACCTCGACCCCACCCAGGTGCCGCCTCCGCCTCCGCCGGTGATCCCCGTGCTGGGCGGCGAGTCCAACCTCATTGGATTCATCTCCCTGACCGGCGACCGAGGTGGACGCAGACGACTACTTCAGCGGCGTGAAGTGGCAGGTGGCCTACACCTACGACTCGTCCGCTGGATGGTCGGTGCTAAGGCCCGACGGCGTACGGCAGACGGGACCTCGATGGTCGAAGGCGAAGAAGGGCTACATCGTCTTCGCATCCGAGGACGGCTGGGTGACGCCGTAACGTCCCCACCGGCCAAGCATTGAGCAAGAGGCCCCCCTCCCTACTGCTAGGGAGGGGGGCCTCTTCATTGTGGGGGCAAGGCTAGCTAGCCTTGCGGGGAGGGGGGACCCCCATCCTAACCTTCCCCCGAGTACAGGGGCAGGGACTGAGATTCCCCTACCCCGGCGCAGGCATGGAAGATGGCCGGCCCTTCCCCTGTAGCCGCAGGAAGGCTACAATGGAGGCATCCCCCCAAGCGGGGGCAACGATGAGGGCCAGTCCCTTCCCCCCCGGGGGGAGGTCGGAAGGGGTCTCCCATCAGGGCGACCTTTCTTTCGTGGAGGTAGAACAATGCGTTGGATTCGACGGCTAACACTGACGCTGGCTCTCGCCCTGGCCCTCGCCGCCCTGGGCTTTACCTCCGCATCCCCCGGCGAGCAATCGGGATCGTCGGCGCAGCTCTACGTCTTCTCGGGAGCGGTGACCGTGGCGGGGGAACCAGGCGCCGGAGGGCTTCGTCATCGTCGCCAAGGTCGGCGACTACACCTCGGAGCCGGTCACGGTGAGGAGCGGGCAGTATCACCAGCTCAAGGTCCTGCCGGGGGCTGCCTACAGCGGGCAGTTGATCAGCTTCTGGTCCGGAAACGTCCAGGCCGACGAGGTTGGCGGCCGCTATGAGCAGAGGGGGGTATTCGGCGTGCCCGCGCTAGGTGACCCTGGACCTCACCTTCAACGCCGTCCCGGGGAACTTCAACCCCTTCCCGACCGCCCTCGCCCGACCACCATCGGCGGGCAACCACAGCCCACGGCCGGTGTCCAGGGCAACGTTCCAGTCGGCATCGTCGCCCTCCCGGACGTGGGCGGCGCCAGTCCGTCGCCGCTCTGGGTGGTGGTGCTGGTCCTGGTGGGGGTGGGCGCCGTCGGTACTGGGGTAGGCCGCTATGCGGCTCACCAAGCCCAAGCGTTCCTAACCGGCCCTTGCCCCGTAGCAGCGCCAACAAAGAGAGGGGCCTCCATATGGAGGCCCCTCTTTCTTTGCGTTCTCTCCCGCCGGCGCAGGAGGGCCGCTAGGCGCCCTCGCCCATGATCACCATTTGCAGAGAAGGCGGCAGGTTGTTGGGCGTCACCACGAGCCTCTGCTGCCGCAGGGGCTCGTCAATGCCCAACGCCTGGATGAACGGCGCCAGCGGGCCCAGCTCCACGGCGAGGCCGGGCGCGTCGTAGTGCATCGGCACGACGAGCCGGGGGCTCAGGCGGCTTATCACGTCGGCGATCTGCGGCGCGGGAAGGGTGCAGCGGCCGCCGGCCGGGACCATCAGGACCTGCACGTCCCGAAGCTGCTCCACCTGGGTCGACAGCAGCGGGCGGGAGAGGTCGCCCAGGTGGCAGATCGCCACCCCGTCCATCTCCATCAGGTACACCGTATTGGGGCCGTCCGCCTCGTTGGCGGGGGCCGTGCTCAGGCCCAGAACGAAGACGCCGCCAACCTCGTACTCACCGGGCCCGCTGACCACGAAGGGCTTGCCCTGAACGGCGTCGGCGTTGCTGTGATGGGGGTGGGCGTTGCTCACGGTGACCATCGAGGCGTTCACGTTGGGCATCGCAAAGCCAACGGAATCGGAGAAGGGATCGGTCACCACAGTGGCGCCCTGCCCCCTCAATCGGAAACAGGCGTGGCCCAGCCAAGAGATATCCAAGGGGTATGCCTACCAGGACCAAAAGGAAGATTCGGGTGGGATAGGAAGTATAGCACAACAGCCCGCTCAGGCGTCAATGCGGCCCTCGCCTAGGGAACGGCCGGCGGGGGAGGCTGCACGGAGGGGGGAGGCGACGCCCGCAGCACGGAGGCGGAGGACGGCGGCCAATACGTCACCCACGCCTTCCCGATGATGTCGTCCAGCCCCACCGCGCCGAAATTGCGCGAGTCGTAGCTGCCTCTGCGGTTGTCCCCGAGCACGTAGTAGCTGCCGTCGTCCAGGGTCACGGCCTCGGCCGAGCTTCGCCCCAAATCCTCGATGTACTGCTCCTCAACCAGCCCCCCGTCGACGTACACCCGCCCCCCCTTGACCTCCACCGTTTCCCCCGGCAGCCCAATCACCCGCTTGATGCACTGGTGGCCGGAGTTGGGGGTGGGGCAGTACTCGGAATGGAAGACCACCATGTCGCCCCGGTTGGGTGGATGGAAGGGGAAGAGCCGCCCGCCGCTGGTCGCCGCGCCGAACGGGAACCAGCCGAGCGGGCCGTCCTCGCTGAAGTTGGTGTAGACCAGCTTGTTCACCAGGAGGTACTGCCCATCCTGGATCGACGGCTCCATGCTCGACCCCACGACTCTGAAGTTCTGGACCGTCATCTGCATCGTGAAGAAGAGGATGGCCGCCAATACTACGGTGACGGTGATCTCCCTGAGGAAGGGGCTGGGCGCCCACCACGGCCGCGGGGCGGGCGGCGCAGGTTCCGGATCGCCCTCCTCGATCTCCAACTGGTCCCAGAATTCGTGCATAGCTCGATTATAGTCCCCATGCGGCGCCCCGGCTACGAACTCGTCCGGCCCGTTCGGGGGTGGGGGGAGGGGCGTGCTAGAATGGGCGCAGCGTCTGACGCTCCCCCCAGGGTTTATGACACCGGAGCAGGAACAAGCCTACATAGAGCTGGCCCGCGGCGGCAACGTCGACGCCTTCAACATGCTGGTCGAGAGTCGGCAGCGGCAGGCCTTCAACTTAGCCGCCAGGCTCCTCGGCGACCGGGCCCTGGCTGAGGATGCCACCCAGAACGCTTTTATGTCGGCCTACCGCGGTCTCAGGCAGTTCCGGGGCGGCAGCTTCCAGGCCTGGCTTCTTCGTATCGTTGTCAACGCCTGCCGCGATATGCAGCGCCGGCGCTACCGGCGCCCGTCCGTTTCCCTGGACGACGAAACCTTGGGCGTCGGCGCTGGGTTGCGATCTCCCGGCGAATCCCCCGAGGAGCACGCCCTGCGCCGGGAGCTGCAGCAGGAGATCCAGCGAGGTCTTGCAACCCTGGCGGAAGACCAGAAGTTGGCGCTCGTACTGGTGGATATCCAGGGCCTTGGCTACCAGGAAGCCGCAGACGCGCTGGGAGCGAACCTCGGCACGGTCAAGTCCCGGCTCAGCCGCGCCCGGGCCGCCCTCCGCGACTATTTGCGGCGCCGGCCGGAACTTTTGCCGCGCGAATTGCGTCTGGAGTGATGAAGAGAATGATGTTTGGCCTAGGAAAGGGATCCCACCACCGGATAAGGGAAAGCCTCTCCTCCTACGTGGACGGGGAGGTTACTGAAGCCGAGCGCCTCCAGGTGGAGCGGCATCTGGAAACCTGCGCCGACTGCCGCGCAGAGGCCGACAGCCTGCGCTCCCTCGTTGGCCTCCTGCGCCGTATGCCTGAAATCGAGCCGCCCCGGTCCTTCGCCCTCGCGGAAGCCCCGGCCCCCGTCCGAGGAATGCCGGCGCTCCAATGGGCGCTCCGCACCACTGCCCTGTCCACAGCGTTTGTCCTTGTTGTCGTCTTTTCGGCGGACCTCGCCGGTGTGCTGCCCGGCGATCCCGCAGGCATCGGCGTGGCCCCCGCTCCCGCCATCGTTCAGGAGGCGGACATGTCCCAGGAGTCAGGAGAACCAGCGGCCTTTTCGGAAACCGGCGCCGCCCAGGAACGCGAGGGAGCGGACGGGCCCCAAGAGGAGGCGTCGCAACCTCTCTCCGGAGCTCCCGAGGCCACACCCGGCGCGGCCGCCCTCGCCGAGGACTCGATTGGCGGCGCCGCCGGACCTGCCGCCGTCCAGCAACCCACGCCAACGAGGCCGCGGGCTGAGGCGGCGCGCTCCTCCGTTCCGGAGCGGCAGGCCCCGGATACCGGCGAAACGGCCTCGAACGCCTATCTGCCGGCCATCGAAGGGTCTCTGGTTGCGCTTCTCGTGGGCGCCGGCGGCGCGTCTCTGTTCATGGCGGTCAGGCGGCGCCGCAGCAGCGCCTGACCGGCTATCGTCCTCCGCGAACCCTCCAGGCGCCGGCGGAACCGCGTGGAACCTTTCGACGCTGCTTTTCGTCTTGATAGTAGTCAGCCTCTCACAAGGCTGAGAGCATGAAAGTCCAAGGTCGGAGGTGGGGCAATGATCAGCAGGAAGGGTGTTGGCGCTCTCGTTGTGGGGATTGTGTCGCTGGCGCTGTTGGCCGCGGCCTGCAGTACCGCCCCGACGCCGGACGGAGACGGGACGAACGGCTCGTTGGCAACCAGCGATGCACTGGCCGCTTCAAGGCTTGCATCGGCATACGGCGGCGGCCAGACTGGTCTCCACGTTTTTGGCGTCGGCTCAGTGACCGTTGAGCCCGACCTGGGCATACTCAACATGGGGGTCGAGGCCACGGAAGACACCGTCGAAGAGGCTCGAACCGTGGCGGCGCAGGCCATGAACGCCGTTCGGGTGGCGCTGGCGGGCGTGGGCGTGTCGGACGACGACATCGAGACCCGGTTCTTCAGCATCCAGCCGGAGTATGTGTGGCGCGAGGTCTATGAAGGTGACCGCATCCAGAGTATGCAGGAACTGGTGGGCTACCGGGTGTCCAACAACGTCGAGGTGAAGATCCGCGATCTGGACAGGGCCGGAGAGGTCGTTGACGCGGTGGCCCTAGCCGGCGGCGACGTCATCCGGGTCAACAACATTTCCTTTACCGTGGAGGACCCGCTGCCCTTCGAAATGCAGGCGCGTGAACTGGCGGTGAAGGAGGCCCGAGCCAAGGCGGAGCGGATGGCTGGTTGGGCAGGGGAGAGCCTCGGCAACCTGGTATTCCTGTCGGAGTCCAGCGCTCCCAGCCCGGCGCGGAGGCTGGAGGCCTACGCCGAATCCTCGGCCGACGCCGCCTTCGCATTGCCGTCCACCTCCATCGCGCCGGGCGACATGGAGGTGAGGGTTACAGTGCAGGCAATCTGGGCCATCGAGTAAGCAAACACTGCCCCCCGCAAGCAAGAGGGCGGCCCAAGGGCCGCCCTCTTGCTTGACCAAAACGCGCCAGGGATCGACAGACCCGTCGTCCGGCGCTTGTCCGTCTAAAGGATACGTTGGGTGGTGCCGGCCTGGGAATGCTCCCCACCCAGCGCCTGCGCAGGCAGGTATGGCGGCTGGCGCTAGAAGGGAGCGCCCTCGAGACCCTGTAGGCTACGCAGCACCCAAATCTCGCCGAGGTGCGAGAATCCGTGGGTCAGCATGCTTTCCGTCAGGATCGTCATCACCCGCCGCTCCCCCTGGGGCCGGATCATGGTCGTGCGTTCCAAGTCAGACTCGGACAGGGTGGCCAGGTACGCCTCTGTCCGGTTCCAGACCTTCCTCATGTACGGAGCGAACTCTTCCACCGACGGCAGGCGCAGGGCCGCGGCATCCTCCGCGGCCATACCGGTTCCCTGCGCCTTGCTGTCCAGCCCCAACGTTTCGTGCCAGCCCTCCTCCATCCATACGGTGGGCTGTCGCTGGAGCACGAACTGGATGATGTTGTCCTCGGTGCGGCTGTAGTGCCAGATGACGAAGGCGATGTGATTCGCCTGGCCGGCCGGCCGCCAGTGGAGATGCTCCGGCGTCAATCCCGCGACGACCGCGTCGAAGTCGGCGTGAAGCCGCTTGAACTGTTCTACGAAGAAATCGATGGTGGCCATGTCTCTCCCGCTGCTACCTGCGCGTTGACGCGCCTGGTATCATAGCATAGGGTTTGGCGCTGGCCGTCCAGTGTCGGGGCCCAGGATTGCCACACTTTTATCGGGGCCGGTGGCCGCCCACTTACCCAGGGGGATAGCGAATGGATGTGCGGGAAACCTACGCATGGATGCTGTTCATCAGCCTGATGCTGGCCCTCTTTGGCCTGTCCCTGTATCTCCTCTTCACCGTGGAGGGCGCCATCTCCAAGGACCTGCCCGAGTGGGTGGGCGGCTCCTTCGACCACAGTCCCCACACTGAGCTGGTGCTCAACCGCTGGCTGGCCGTTGTAGGCGCAGTGATTACGGGCAGCATGGTGCTGGTTGGACTCATGGGGGCCTTCCTGCGCGGTAAGCAACTCATCCGCTAGGCGGCCCCCCCGAACCTTGCTCGCGGGCCTGGCCCCATCTAAGGCGTGAGCAAGAGCTTTCCCGTCGTCTCCCTGCCGGCCAGTTTCGCGTGGGCCTCCGCAGCTTCCGACAACGGAAACTCTCCGCCAACGTGAAGCTCCAGTTCTCCGGATGCCGCCCTGTTGAGAACCTCGCCGGCCCGCCACAGCAGTTCCTCGCGGGTCATGGTGTAGTGCACCAGCGTGGGCCGGGTCATGAACAGCGACTTCGCATTCAGCTTCATGGGGTCTATGGGGGGCGTGGGCCCGCTGGCTTGGCCGAAGAGCACCAGCATGCCCCGGATCGCCAGGCTGCCAATGCTCTTCTCGTACGTGCTTGCGCCCACTGAGTCGTAGGCCACCTGAACACCCCCGCCACCGGTGAGGCGCATCACCTCGGCCTCAAAGTCCTGCTCCGTGTAGAGGATGACCTCGTCGGCGCCTACGGATCTGGCGAGCTCGGCTTTCTCCCTGGTGGACACCGTCCCGATAACGCGGGCGCCTTCCCTTTTGGCCATCTGGATGAGCAAAAGGCCAACGCCGCCCGCAGCCGCGTGGAGGAGACAGGTGTCGCCGGCCTTCAGGGGATAGACCGAGTACGCGAGGTAATGGGCGGTCATGCCCTGGAGCATCAGCGCCGCCGCCTGCCTGAAGTCCAGACCTTCGGGAATCCTCACCAGCCGCCCCGCTGGAACGGCCGCCAGTTCGGCATAGGCCCCCAGGACGTTGGAATAGGCAACCCGGTCGCCCACGGCAAACTCGGTGACGCCTGGTCCCAAAGCCACGACCTCACCGGCGGCCTCGCTTCCGGGGACGTAGGGGAGGTCCAGCTTGTACAGCCCTGAACGCTGGTAGATGTCGATGAAGTTGACGCCGGTGGCGTGGATCCGGACAAGCGCCTGGCCCTCGCCGGGCTGTGGGTCCGGGACATCTCGAAGCTGGAGGACTTCAGGTCCGCCGATTTCCTGGGCTTGGATGGCTTTCACAATGGCCTCCGTGGTGATGGTGTCGGGAATCCGGCGCTACCGGACAACGCTGCGGGCGGGAGCGTCCCGCCGTCTCCGTCCCTTCCTAGGGGTCGATCAGAATCCCTGCAACGTCCCGTTCCCTCATGGCCTTGATGTAGCTCTCCGTCCTTCCCACGAGAACGCTGCCGTGGTGGCAGGCCAGCGTCTTCGGGCTCAGAGCCTCGATCTTGTCCAGGGCAACGTCCAGATGGGCGCGGGAGGGCAGGACCCCGGAGGACTGGTAGGCGAGCACCATCTCCTCCGTCATGTCCTTGTCGGTCACAGCAGGACCGGCGCCGGGTTGGATGAAGATATCCGACGAGAAGAGCGTGCCCGTCGCGTCGTCGAAAGCCAGCATGCTGTCCCACTGGTGGATGTACGGCGCGACGATGAACCGCAGCCGGTGGCGGCCCAGGTCGAAGACCTCATTGTCGTGGGCCGTTACCGGCGGGCGGATGGCGAAGTCCGTCAGGTTGGAGCGGGTTCCTATCGGGCTGCCTACGGGCTGAGCATGGGGCGCCAAGGCGAGGTAGTGGTTGATGGCCCCGCATTCATCCGCCTCGAAATGGGGCACAACGACATAGCGGAGGGTGGCCGGATCGATCAGTTGCTTGACGGCCGCCAGGCTCTCGTCGAAGGCCCTTCCGAAGCTCGTTTCGACCAAGACCGGAACCTCGTCCCTGATGACGTAGAAGCTGTACGTCAGGGGCCGGTCCTCGAACGCAATGTTGATGCGGTAGATGTCTTCGGCTATTTCGGTAATGGTGGCCATGGCCCCTCGTCTCTTGCGCTAGGGTTCGGTCCTGTCCCACTCCGGCAGCATCCAATAGCCGGCCTCCGGCGGAGTGACTGCGGCCTGGAGGCCCTGCGCCCGCTTCAGCCGCTGGACGTTGTAGAGGTGGGTTGTCAACTCGTAGTACATGTGGCGCATCACTGCCCCAACCCGGATGCGCCACAGAGGAGGGTCGCCGGGTTCCTGGCGCACCTCTCCCTCGTAGAGCTGGGCGTGCCGTTCAAAGGGCCCACCGAAGTCCACCGTCGCCTCGAGGCCCAACACCCCCTCCGCGGAGTCCCTGGCCAGAATGCCCTGGGCCAGTTGCAGCCCCTGCGATAGCTTGTCCCGGAGCACGCCAATGTCCCAAAAGATGTCGTCGTCCAGGCGTCGGTCGTACTTTGATTCCATGAGGAGCTGCTGCTCCTCCAGTACGGGTTTACCGTCGGGGAATAGCGCGTCGGCCATGCGCATCAACGGCCAGCGGACCATGAGCGACGCCATGTGGCTGACGTTGTTGCGGATGGTCCAATTGGCCCATTCCCAGCGGTCGCTGCTCCAGTCGAGCTGGTCTTCGGTCAGGCCCTCTAGCTCGGCGTCCAGGAGCGGGCCAAAGTCGCCGAATTGGGCCGAAAGCTCCGCGGCGGCGTTAGGGTCTGCCATGGTGTCGCGCTCCTGGACGGTGGTGGCGTTGGGGCAGTGCAAGAGTAAGTCCTGCGGCCGTGGACAGTCAACGGCCCTGCGGGGGCCGGTCTAGGCCCACTTCCAGGAGCGGCGCACCGTTGTTCTCGATGTGCCTTCCCTGTGCTATATTCAACGCCAATGGCCTGTCTCCCAGATTCTCCAGGAGGGTCGCGATGTTGTCCTTGGAAGAAAACAAGCGGTTGACGCAGGTTGGGCCGGGCACCCCGATGGGCGCCCTCATGCGCCGCTACTGGCATCCGATGGCCCCTGTCCTGGAGCTCGAGGAGAACCCCACCAAGGAAATCCGGCTCTTGGGCGAAGACCTCGTCCTGTATAGAGACCGCTCCGGCGGCTATGGGCTCGTCGAGCGCTTCTGTGCCCACCGCCGGGTGAACCTGGCCTACGGGATCCCCGAGGAGCGCGGCCTGCGCTGCATGTATCACGGCTGGCTGTACGATTCCACCGGCCAGTGCATCGAGCAGCCCTTCGAGGAAACGGTCAGGCCCGCGGCCAGGTTCAAGGACAAGATCAAGCTAAAGGGCTACCCCGTCCGGGAGTTTGCGGGCCTGTTGTGGGCCTACCTGGGACCCGAGCCGGCCCCCCTGATCACACAATGGGAGCCCCTGGTGCGGGACAACGTGGTGCGGGAGATCGTGGTCAGCCCCCTCCAGTGCAACTGGCTCCAATGCCAGGAGAACTCCGTCGACCCGATCCACGTCGAGTGGATGCACGTGTACTACACGGCCTACCAGCAACAGCGGCTGGGCGACTTCGAAAGCGTCATTCCCTCCACCCCGATCAAGCATGAAAAGATCGGGTTCTCCGAATTCCCTCATGGGATTATCAGGCGAAGGGTCCTTCAGGGACAGACCGAGGACGACAAGGAATGGAAGACAGGCCATCCGCTGCTCTTTCCCAACATAAACTGGGCCAGCGCCGGACCGCACCTGAACTTCCAGTTCCGGGTCCCCGCCGACGATGAGAACACCACGCACATCACCTGCTACGCCTACACTCCCGCGCCGGAAGAACAGGCCCCAAAGCAGGACACCGTTCCCTACCGCTACGTCTCCCGGGCCGATACCGACGGCCGGCCCAACGTGACGTACATTTTGGAGCAGGACAAGCTCGCCTGGGAGAGCCAGGGGCTCACCATGGACAGAAGCCAGGAGCATCTCGGGGCCTCCGACGAGGGGCTCATCATGCTCCGGAGGCTGCTTCGGGAGCAGATGGATGTCGTTGAAGACGGCGGCGACCCCATGAACGTGATGCGCCAAGACCATCTCATTGAGCTGCCCATGGAGCGGCTCACCCTTGGCCGCAACTTGAGGGAAGCCCACATGAAATACATCCCCGTCGAGATCGGCGAGACGCCTGCCCTGGCCGAGATCAATGAGGTGATGGCTAGCTGGAATGGCGGCTGAGGCCCGCGCCGCCGCCGATGGCGAAGAGGCCCTCAGGCGGACGCCACCCCGAAGTTGGCCTCGTACAGGTGGGCGTAAAGGCCCCCTTTAGCTATGAGTTGGGTGTGGACGCCGCTCTCGATAATGCGGCCCTCGTCTAGCACGACAACGAGGTCGGCGTTGCGGATCGTCGATAGCCGGTGGGCGATGATGAAGGACGTCCGGCCCCGGAGTAGGGTTTTCAAGGCCTCCTGTATCTGCGCCTCCGTTGCGCTGTCCACGTTGGCCGTTGCTTCGTCCAGGAACAGGATCCGTGGGTCGGCCACCAGGGCTCGCGCAAAGCTGATCAGTTGACGCTGGCCGATGCTGAGATTGGCGCCCCGCTCTTGAAGAATCGTCTCGTAGCCGTCCTCCAACTCCGAGATGAAGTCGTGTGCGCCAACCGCGCGAGACGCCAGTTCGATCTCCTCGGACGTGGCATGCACCCGGTTGTACCGAATGTTTTCCGTGACCGACGCCGAGAACAAGAAGGGTTCCTGAAGCACCATGCTCATCTGGCTGGCGAGGGATTCCCGCTTCACCTGCCGCACGTCGTGCCCGTCCACCAGAACGGCGCCGTCGATCACGTCGTAGAACCGCGCCACAAGCGCCGTCATAGACGTCTTGCCGGCCCCAGTGGGCCCAACGAGCGCAACGCTCTGGCCGGGCCTGACGTGCAGATTGACGTCCCGCAACACGGGCGAGCCCGGGATATAGTGAAAGTTCACGTGGTCGAACCGGACCTCTCCCCGCAGCTTGGGCAACTCGACCGCATCCCGAGCGTCGACGATGTCCGGTTGGATGTCCATGAGTTGGAAGATGCGGGTGCCGGCCACCATGGCCCGCTGGAGCTGTGTGTACTGCATCGTCAGGTTGCGGATGGGATCGAAGAAGCGTTGCACGTAGATCGCGAACGCCACCAGCGCTCCAATGGCCAGCGACCCTTCCAGCACCATCGCCCCGCCGAAGACGACCACCAGGGCCAGTCCCACGGCCATCAGCAACTCCGCCGCCGGCATCAGCGACGACGACAGCCTGCTCGCTTGGAGGTTGGCGTCCAGGTGGTCGTGGTTCAGCCGGTCGAACCGCCGGAAGTTCACGTCCTCGCGGGTCAGGCTCTGGACGACCCTGACTCCGGAGATATTCTCTTGCAACGCCCCGTTGACCACCGCAATGGCCCTCCGCACCCGGTCGAAAGAGTGCCGGGCGTACCGTTGCCACACCAGAAGGACGATCATCAGCACAGGCAGCACCGTCAACGTGATGGCCGCCAGCTTGACGTTCATGATGAACAGCACCACGACGATGCCCACCAGACTCAACAGGTCGGCGAAGCCGATGATCATGATGGACAGAAATTCCTGGAGTTGCTGCACGTCGTTTTGCACGCGCGACATGATGCGGCCCACCTCGAACCGGGAGAAGAAGGTCAGCGACAGCCGCTGAAGGTGGTCGAACATGTCCGTGCGGACGGCGTACAGCACGCCCTGGCTGATGTGGGCCATGAGGGCAAGGTGCGCATACTGGGTGACGTAGTTGATGGAAATGGTCCCCAGGAACAGCAGGGTGATGAACGTCAGGCCCTCGAGGTCCTGCCGGGTGATGATGGTGTCGATGGCGTAGCCCACGATCCACGGCGTAGCCACCTGCGCGCCTGACGAGATCAGCATGGTGACCACGGTCAAAGCGGTCAGCCGGCGGTAGGGAGAAAGGTACCTTAGGAACCGCGTTGCCACGCTGTGGGAGTACAGAGGGCCGCCCTCATCGTCCTCGAGGCCCTTTCCCTGAGCGTAGACGAAGTGGCGGTTCATGCCGTCTCCCGCCCCTCGGCAACGGACTCCGAGCCCGCTCCGCCCATGCCCAGAGGGCCGTCGCCGTCCTGCGGGCGTAGTTGAAGGTCGTAGATGCGCCGGTAGCGGCCCCCCAGCGCCAGCAGTTCGTCGTGCGTTCCCTGTTCCACAATGACGCCTCGCTCCATCACAACGAGCAGGTCCGCACTCCTCACCGTGGAGAGGCGGTGCGCTATCACCAGGGTGGTGCGTCCCTTGATCACCTCTGTCAGCGCCTGCTGAATCTGATGCTCCGTCCGGGCGTCAATGCTGGAGGTGGAGTCGTCCAGGATCAGGATGGGAGGGTTGATGAGGAGTGTGCGGGCGATCGCCAGGCGCTGGCGCTGACCGCCCGATAGGGTTACCCCGCGTTCTCCCACCCATGTGTCGTAGCCCTCCTCCAACGACGCCACGAACTCGTGGAACTGGGCAATCCTGGCCACCCGCTCAACATCCTCCTGGGTGGCCTCTGGCGCCCCGTAGGCAATGTTGTCCCGGATGGTGGCCGTAAACAGGAAGACATCTTGGAGCACAATGCCCACATTGCGGCGGAGGGACTCCAGGGATAGGTCGCGAATGTCGAGACCGTCTATGGTAACCCGCCCGCCGCTGACGTCGTAGAACCGCGGAACCAGATGAATCAGAGAGCTCTTGCCACTCCCCGGAGGTCCCAGCAGCGCAATCACCTGTCCCGGCTTTGCCTGAAGGCTCACGTCCCGCAGCGCCGGGCCGCGCCCGTTGTAGGACAAGGCGACCTGTTCGAAGGACACCTCTCCCCTGAAACGGTCCACGGAGACCGGGCTCGCCGACTCCTGCACGGGCGATTCGGCGTCCAGCACGTCGAAGATGCGCTGCCCGGCGGCTGCCGCCCTTGAAAAGGTGTTCACCAGCCGTCCGGTGCTGCGCACGGGCAGGACCAGCATGCCCATATAGAAGATGAACTGCGTGAGTTGCCCGGCCGTGATGTCTCCCTGCAACACCAGCCGCCCGCCGTACCAGACGATGAGGAGGATGGCCAGCGTGAAGGCAAGACTCAACAGCGATGTTATGGACGCGTCCACCCGGTTGGCCTGATAGCTGAGGTCGGAAACCTCCCCCGCCTTGGCGTGGAACTTCTCCTTCTCATAGGCCTCAGCGCCGAAGCCGCGCACCAAGCGGGCGCCGGTGAGGTTTTCCTGGAGGACCGTGACCATCTGGCCCAGGCTGGTTTGCACGCCGGTCCAAAGCTTGCGCAGCTTGCGGCTGGCCAGGATGGACCGCCAGATGCCCACCGGGACAAAAGCCAGGCTCAGGAGACCCAGTTGCCAGTGCGTCGTGAGCAGCAGAACGGCAACGCCCAGGAATAGGAGGCCGAGGTAGGCCCCTCTGAGCAGGCCTAGGTAGATGAACCACCGGACCCCCTCGATATCCGACGTCGCCTTGGACATCAGGTTTCCGGTCTGCTGCTGGTCATGGTAGGCAAACGAAAGCCGCTGCAACTTCTCGTAGAAGGAGTTGCGTAGGTCGTACGCCACCCGCTGGGACACCCACTCCCCGAGGTAGCCCTGGCCGTAGGTGAACACGCCCCTCAGGATGCTGACGCCGACAATCGCCAGCGCCATCCAGAGCAGGTTTATCCGCAGGCCGCTGGAGAGGACGATGTCGATTGCATCCCCCAGCAGGCGGGGAATGAACAGCGATACGACGGTTGCGCCAAGGGTAGAAAGATAGGCGAGCAGGAACCGCCGACGATAGCGGAAGGCGTGGCGTGTCAATCTTGCGAGAACAGACATTCTGCGGAAGGGCGCCAGAGGGATGACCCCCCGCAGCGGGGGGTCATCGTTTGGAGTTAGCTCAGTATAGTACGTGACGCCAAAGCCCGCCACGTTCCAGGGCCGCAGCGGCAGCAGACCAGCAGAGGAAGGGGCGGCCACCCCCACCCTGACCGCGAGCAGTCCCACGCTGCAGGCGGCGCCCTCACACAGAGCCAGACCTGTCTTGCCCATAGCCTGCGACGTGCGTACACTCGCAACGTTCCAGTCAATTCTCATGGGCAAATGCAACCCTTGCCCACCGGACCGCCTGTGCTATGCCCTTTGACGCCATCATGACGCAGCGGGGGAATATGGGCGCCAGCGAAGTCCTCTTTGGCGACAATCTCTCCCTGCTGACGAGGTTGCCAACGGAGTCCGTCTCTCTCATTTACATCGACCCGCCGTTCAATACGGGCAGGGTCCAGTCCAGGACCCGCCTCAAGACGACCAGAGATCCCGAGGGCGATAGAACGGGATTCCAGGGCGCCAGATACCGCACCGAACGAGGCGGGACTACGTCCTTCGTTGATATGTTCGACGATTACCTTGCCTTCCTGGCGCCGCGCTTGAAGGAGGGGTACAGGCTCCTCAGCCCCACAGGGTCCTTCTATTTCCACATTGACTACCGAGAGGTCCACTATGTGAAGGTGCTTCTTGATAGCATCTTCGGCCGGGACAGCTTCTTGAACGAAATCATCTGGGCCTATGACTACGGGGGCCGCTCCAAGCGCAGGTGGCCCGCAAAGCACGACAATATCCTGCTGTATGTGAAAGACCCGGCGCGTTATACGTTCAACACCGACGCTGTGGACCGGATTCCCTACATGGCGCCTGGCCTGGTTGGTCCTGAGAAGGCGGCGCGGGGCAAGTTGCCCACCGATGTTTGGTGGCAAACGATTGTCCCCCCAGGAGGCAAGGAGAGCACCGGCTACGCCACCCAGAAGCCGCTGGCGCTCCTGAAGCGGATCGTGGCGGCGTCCTCCAATTCTGGCGAGACGGTGATGGACTTCTTTGCCGGAAGTGGGACAACCGGAGTGGCGGCGTATCAGCAGGGCAGGCCGTTTCTTCTCATAGACGACAATGAAGAAGCCATCAGGGTCATGGCGAAACGATTCGATGGCCTGCCTGATGTTCATTTCCCCGGCTTCGACCCCACTCCCTACCAGACTCCGCGGCTGATGTTGGTCTGATAATGAGTACGCGACAACCTCTTGCCGACGATGATGTGCGCCTGCTGGCAGCAATGGCCGCGGCGCTTCAGGGGGACTATGCCACGGGTGACGAACAATGGCGCGGTAGTCCCTTCGCGTGGATAAAGGCGAGGCCATCGCGGCAAGTTGGGAAAATCGGGGAGCAACTTGTCGCTGGCTGGTGCGCGGCCAAGGGGCTTGATGTCACCGTCGCAAGAAGTTCAGCCTACGATAGGACGATTCACGGGTACCGTGTTGAAATCAAGTTCTCCACGCTCTGGAAGAACGGGAGCTACGTCTTTCAGTAGATCAGAGATCAAGACTATCAGTACGCCATTTTCCTTGGAGTGTCGCCCTTTGACGCGCATTGTTGGGTAGTTCCCAAGGAAGCACTGCTCCAATATGTGATAGGGCACATGGGGCAGCACACAGGGCGCGGTGGCCGGGACACCGCCTGGCTGCACATAGCCCCGGCGTCTCCACTGCAATGGCTCCAACAGTACGGCGGCCCCCTGCGCACAGCCTACGAGTTCCTGAGTCGTCTTCCCCCGGGCCCTCGTTCAGCATGAGAGGCTGTCTGGCTAGCTGTACTCCCCGGGACGTTGTTGCCGGTGCGCGAGGCGGGAGCATCTTCTCATCCCTGCCCCCGTACCCGAGACCTTTGCATAACCCGCAGTGATTGGCCACAATTGCCACAGCCAGCGGACCTCCAAGAGGGTTGACCATGCATAGCGCTGCGAGTGGGCAGTCGTTCGTTGAGGTGCTCCTGCCGGAACGGATGGGCCGGAACGAGAAACTCGAGCGGCTCAACGCGGCGCTCGAGTGGAAGAAGCTCGCTCGCTTGGTGGACGGGATCTACTCCTCTGCCACAGGCCGCCCCAGCTATCCGCCGCTGGTCATGGTCAAGATCATGGTGCTCCAGCAGTGGTATGACGCCTCCGACGAGGGGATGGAGGAAGCGCTGTGGGACCGGGTCTCGTTCAAGCGGTTCGTCGGGCTTGGCCTGGAGGAGAGCGTGCCCGCCCACTCGACGATCAGCCGCTTCCGAAAGGAAGTGACGGAACGGGGTCTGGCCCCCCGGCTGTTCAAGGAGATGAACCGGCAGTTGGAGAAGCGCAACGTCTTCGTAAAGAAGGGGACGCTCCTTGATGCGACCATCGTGGAGGCGCAGGCGAAGCGTCCGTCGCTGCGAGCGAGGGGGCCGGGAGCGCCGAGCGAGACTGACCCCGATGCGCGGTTCACGCGTCAGCGGGGCATAACGCACTTCGGCTACAAGGCGCACGTCGGTGTGGATGCAGGATCAGGGCTGCTGCGGGAGGCGTTGCTGACGCCTGCCAACGTGAACGACACGGAGGTGGCGGACGCGCTGGTGAGCGGGGATGAGGCGGCGGTGTATGCGGACAAGGCCTACGGGTCGAAGCAGCGGAGTGGGTGGCTCAAGTCCATGGGCATCAAGGACCGGGTCATGCGGCGTGCGGACAAGCATCATCCGGTGCTTCCGCCGTGGGAGCAGCGGCGGAACCGGTTGATAGCACGGTTGCGGGCGCCGGTGGAGCAGGTGTTTGGGACGCTGAAGCGGACCTACGGGTACCGGCAGGTGCGGTACATGGGTCTGGAGCGGAATGCGACGGAGTTGTACTTCAAGTGCATGGCGTACAACCTGCGGCGGGCGGACCGGCTCATGCTTGATGCCGCCTGACCGCCTCAGGAGGGGTGCGCCCGGAAGCGATGGAAGTGCCCGGAAAGCCCTGAGCACCTAGGGGAACCGGGGCGAACAGACACGCTGCAGCCCGCCATCAGGCCCCCCCAACCCCACGCCAGGACCCTCATCCAGCCATACGGCCTCTCAGAAGGAATTACGCAAAGGTCTCGACTACGAGGGAAGGCTAGGATGGAGGTTCCCTCCCTCCTCCCATAGCCGAGGAAAGTTATCCTCCTGTCCCTCCCGTCTCCTCCGCCCCGCCCCCAATGCGGATGCCCACTGCTGGAGCATTGAGGCGCAACGAGGCCCGGCGAGTTTGACCTCAGACTGCCTGAGCGAGTCGTGACCACCCTGGCGGTTGGCCCTTGACGGCGGACGGAGGCCGGGCTATACTGGCCGTGGACTCAAGTCCAGCAGATTGCATTCGGCTCCCGCCCCGTCCGCTTGGAGCGGCCTTAGGTCGGAGTAGGGTGCTTGCACGTTAACAAGGGAAGAGAGAGAGGAAGGCATCACGGGCCGAAAAGTAAGGGTCAAGCTATTAAGGGCTCACGGTGGATGCCTTGGCGCCAAGGGCCGAAGAAGGGCGTGGCAAGACTGCGAAAAGCCTCGGTTGGCCGTCTAGCGGGCTTAGCCGGGGATACCCGAATAGGGAAACCTCCTTCGGTGGACCTGAAGGATCCCGACTTGTCGGGATGGGAACTCGGGGAACTGAAACATCTAAGTACCCGGAGGAAAAGAAAGCAACCGCGATTCCCTGAGTAGTGGCGAGCGAAAGGGGAGGAGCCCAAACCGGTCAGGCTTAACGGGCTGGGGCCCTATGCCTGGTCGGGGTTGTAAGGCACACCAGTTGCGACCCCAGTCGCGGCAGGGAGTAAGAAACCATTTCTCTAGCTGAAGGCATCTGGAAGGAACCGCCACAGAGGGTGATAGCCCCGTAGGCGAAAGAGAAGTGGCTCCCGGTGTGACCTTGAGTACCACGGGGCACGGGAAACCCCGTGGGAAGCAGGGGGGACCACCCTCCAAGGCTAAATACCCTTGGCGACCGATAGCGAACGAGTACCGTGAGGGAAAGGTGAAAAGACCCCCGGGAGGGGAGTGAAATAGATCTGAAACCGTGAGCCTACATTCGGTCGGAGCCTCGGCGTAAGCCGGGGTGACGGCGTGCCTATTGAAGCATGAGCCGGCGAGTTTTTCCTTGTGGCAAGGTTAAGGGACTAACGTTCCGGAGCCGTAGCGAAAGCGAGTCCGAATAGGGCGTCTTTAGTCGCAGGGAACAGACCCGAAACCGGGTGAGCTACCCATGGCCAGGGTGAAGCCTCGGTAACACGAGGTGGAGGCCCGAACCCGGGAGCGGTGCAAAGCTCTGGGATGAGCTGTGGGTAGAGGTGAAATGCCAATCGAACTCGGAGATAGCTGGTTCTCCCCGAAATGCATTTAGGTGCAGCCTCGGGAGTTGCGACGGAGAGGTAGGGCACTGGATGGGTTCGGGGGCGCGAGCCTACCAACCCCAACCAAACCACGAATGCTCCGTCTGTGCATCCCGGGAGTGAGACGGTGGGGGATAAGCTTCATCGTCGAAAGGGAAACAGCCCAGATCGTCAGCTAAGGTCCCCAAGTGCAGGCTTAGTGGGAAAGGAAGTCGGGTCGCCCAGACAACCAGGAGGTTGGCTTAGAAGCAGCCACCCTTTAAAGAGTGCGTAATAGCTCACTGGTCGAGGGGTTCGGCACCGAAAATTTAACGGGGCTCAAGCCTGCCACCGAAGCTACGGGATCTGATGCAAATCGGATCGGTAGGGGAGCGTTCCCATCATACCGACCCTGTTTCGACAGGGTCGGTGCGTGCGTTGAAGTCGGGTCGTGAGGCCCGGTGGAGCGGTGGGAAGTGAGAATGCCGGCATGAGTAGCTAGAAAACGTGTGAAAACCACGTTCACCGCAAGCCCAAGGTTTCCTCCGCAACGTCGATCGGCGGAGGGTTAGGCGGTCCTAAGACTAAGCCGAAAGGTGATGCCGATGGACAGTGGGTCAATATTCCCACCCCACCCGCTTTCCGTTTTAACGACGAGGGGGGACACGGGAAGGTAGGCGAAGCGTGCCTATTGGACATGGTGCGTTTGACTTGTTAGGCCGTCGGGGTAGGCAAATCCGCCCCGGCAATAGGCTGAGAGAGGAGAGAATCTCGCGTGAGCGGGAAACTTCGCTGAACCTACACCGGCAAGAAAATCCTCGCGTCTAGGCAGTGGGTGTCCGTACCGCAAACCGACTCAGGTGGGCTGGGGTAAGCGCCCCAAGGTGATCGAGCGACCCCTCGCTAAGGAACTCGGCAATATAGCCCCGTAACTTCGGGATAAGGGGTGCCCTGGAGGGTGGCTTCCCACGCGGAGGTTCGCGCTCTGGGGTCGCAGCGCAGCGGCTCAGGCGACTGTTTACCAAAAACACAGGTCTCTGCAAAGTCGAAAGACGATGTATAGGGGCTGACGCCTGCCCAGTGCCGGAAGGTTAAGGGGAGAGGTCAGTCCCGCTTCGGCGGGAGGCAGCTTCGAACTGAAGCCCCGGTGAACGGCGGCCGTAACTATAACGGTCCTAAGGTACCGAAATCCCTTGTCGGGTAAGTTCCGACCCGCAGGAAAGGCGTCACGACTTGAGCACTGTCTCGGCGAGGGCCTCGGCGAAATTGCACGGCCCGTGAAGATGCGGGTAACCCGCGGCAGGACAAAAAGACCCCGTGGAGCTTTACTGTATCCTGGCCCTGATCTGGGGTCCGGAATGTGTAGGATAGGTGGGAGGCATTGAAACGTCGCCGCCAGGTGGCGTGGAGCCAACCTTGAAATACCACCCTTTTCGGATTTTGGATCTAACCCCGTGTTCGGGGGACCCGGTCAGGTGGGCAGTTTGACTGGGGCGGTTGCCTCCCAAAAAGTAACGGAGGCGCCCAAAGGTTCCCTCAGGGTGGATGGAAATCACCCGAAGAGTGTATGGACATAAGGGAGCTTGACTGTGCGGCCTACAAGCCAAGCAGGGACGAAAGTCGGGCCAAGTGATCCTACGGTTCCGAGTGGAAGGGCCGTGGCTTATCGGACAAAAGCTACCCCGGGGATAACAGGCTGATCCCGCCCAAGAGTTCACATCGACGGCGGGGTTTGGCACCTCGATGTCGGCTCGTCCCATCCTGGGGCTGAAGCAGGTCCCAAGGGTCCGGCTGTTCGCCGGTTAAAGGGGTACGCGAGCTGGGTTCAGACCGTCGTGAGACAGGTCGGTCTCTATCCGCCGCGGGCGCAGGAGAATTGAGGGGGGCTCTCCCTAGTACGAGAGGACCGGGAGGGACCGACCTCTAGTGTTCCGGTCGTTCCGCCAGGGGCGTAGCCGGGTAGCTATGTCGGGTTCGGATAAGCGCTGAAGGCATCTAAGTGCGAAGCCGGCCCCAAGATGAGTTCTCCCGCTGGGTTAACCAGGTAAGACCGCAGGGAGACTACCTGCTATATAGGCCGCGTGTGGAAGCGCGGTAACGCGTGAAGCTAAGCGGTCCTAATCGGTCGAGGGCTTGACCCTTTCCTTCGGCTCGTGATGCATTCCTCTCTCCCCCTTGGACAACGAGAGCCGGCCTCGCGCCTCTCGTCCCTCTCTGGGACCGGCGCCAGCCCCGGCTCGCATCCGGCGCGGGGTGGAGCAGTGGCAGCTCGTCGGGCTCATAACCCGAAGGTCGTTGGTTCGAATCCAACCCCCGCTACCAAGCCTCGCACGAGAAGGGCCCCCGGCGTCAGCGCCGGGGGCCCTTCTCGTTCACCAGCCGCCCCGAGAACCCGGCCCGCGTGGGCCGGAAGGGCGCTCTGTGGTAGACTACCGAATCAGTTCTGGACCGCGCCCGGCGTCCATTTCCCGCCTGCAACCGGCCGGAGCTAGGCCAATCGCCCCGCGAGGCCGCCGGGCCTCGCCACAGAGACGCAAGGAGGAGCTATGGTCAACTTCTACGACAACTGGCTGGGCTTGTGGGACAAGGCGACGGAAGAAAAAGCCAGCGCCCGCAAGGTGATCCACGCGGAAGAGGTCGAATGGGTCAGCACAGCTCAGGATGCCCGCGTGGGACTGCTGGCGGCGCCGGAGACCGGCTTCCGCACCTGGGGCACGGTCACCATGCTCGCCAAAATTCCCGTCGGGTGGAACACAGGAAAGCATATTCACGGCGAGGAGGGCGTCCACATCGTTGAGGGCGAGGGTTTCAGCGTCATCAACGGCATGCGCTACGATTGGGACAAGGGCGCCACCTTATGGGTGCCCTTCGGCGCTGAACACCAGCACTTCAACACGGGCCCCGAGCCTGCTCTGTACTATTCCGTCATGGCGGTGCATCTGGAACACTTCGTGGGCCTGCACAAGATGGAGCAGCTGGAGGAGTGCGGGTATACGGAGTACTTTCCCGAGGTGGAGGCGTCCACCGATGGATTGGACCCAGCCGGAAGACGCATCTCCCTGAGATGGGACGATGCTCCGCGGCGGGATGGCGGAGAAGATGCTTCCAAGAAGAACGAGGCCGCTCACTTCACCGGCGACACCAACGAGGCAACGAAGGCGGCCCACCATGCCTTCATGCTGGGCTTCATGGGGTCTCCCAGGGCCGGGCAGGGGTTCCACAACAAAGAGATCGAGATCAGCGGCGTGCTGGGCGACTCTCCGCACAGCCACGGAGGCAGACACGCCCACATGGAAGCGATCCTCTATGTCCTCCAGGGCGAGGGCTACACCATCATGGACGGCGATAAAGTCGAATGGAAGAAGGGCTCATGCTTCCACGTGCAGGGTCCCCAGACGATGCACCAGCACTTCGTGACAAGCGACGTGCCCTCCCATCTGCTGCGGACAGCGCCGGGGATCCGGGCGCACTTCTTCCAGGAGGTCGCCAAGGAGCGCTTTCCCTACTTGGTGTTCGAAGGCGCCGGACCCACCCCAAGAGCGTAAACCGGGGCTGGACCACAGCCCTGGAGCGGCGTTTCCCAGGCGCTGCTCACCATCCCGACCAGTTGCGCAGAAACAGCTTCAGGTCGTCGGCGAAGCCGGCGTTGAACCGCCCCTCGTCCGGGCCGCCGTCCGCCAGCCAGAAGTGGCCCGCGCCCTGGACCGCCAGGTGCCTGACCACTACGCCGGTCCTCTTGAGGTGCTGGGCGAACACCAACGACTGCGCCTGGTGGTCAACGACATCGTCGAGTGTTCCGTATGCCAGGAGCCAATGGGTGCCTTGTGCGTTCTCTGTTGATGCGTGATACAGCGGAGACGCCAGGTAGAACAGCTCCCGCTGGCTCATCGGCGAGCCGCCGAGGTACTTCTCGGTAATGTGGTCGTTCGTCCTGCTCAGTTGGTCGTGCTCCCACTGCTGGACCATGTCGAAGATGCCCACCACCGGGATGGCCATGTTCAGCTTTGCCGGCAGGTCGCTGTAGGGATCCCCGGGGATGGCATGCGCGAAGGCCTCGTGGTCCCCGGCCAGCGCCAGCATGGCGACGAGGTGGCCTCCGGCCGATACCCCCATTCCTCCGATGCGCTCCGGGTCCACCTTGAGTTCGGAGGCCCGGCCTCGCAGGTATTGGATGCCGCTCCGCACGTCATCAAGGCTCTCGTAGAAGGTGGGCTTCCCCGGCGCCGACAACCGGTACGAAATAGCGAAGGCAACGATCCCCTGCCGCGCCAGGAACGGCCCCCACCTCAGCCACTGCTCCTTGGAGCCTCGCTGCCACCCGCCGCCGAAGACGAGAAGCAGGGCCGGGAAAGGACCAGGCCCCGCGGGGCTGTAGAGGTCCGCCTTGAGTTCCACTCCATCATGGACGGCCACCACGATATCCCGGGTGATTTCGATGTCTTCGCCGCCTGCGGGAGGATCCAGAGGATTGTTGGGGTAGGGCATGACGGCCCCTCCGTGTGGCTTGCTGGAGATGGCCCGTAGTATAGCGCGTTGACCGCACGAGGGGGGATGTGCTCGCCCCAGTGGCGCCGATTTAGGCTGCTATACTTGCTGAGGGCGGTCAGAGTGGCCGCCGAATCCATCCCACTCTGGAGCGCGCATGGCCACTGAGATCAAGTTCGTCGACACCACCGTGCGAGATGGCCAGATGAGCCTATGGGCCTTTAACATGAGCACAGGCATGATGCTGTCGGTGTTGCCGAGCCTCGACGACGCCGGGTTCGCCGCCATGGAGTTCTTCGCTCCATCCGTCCAGATCAGGAAACTGGGGCAACAGCTTGGCGAGGACGCCTTCCAGTGGCTGAAGCTTGGCGCGAAGCTGGGGAACAAGACGGAGCTTCGGGTGACCGGGGGGCTCCGTAGCGGCCTGAGCAAGATTCCGAGGTCGGTGTCGGAGTTGCTCATGCAAACGTCGCTGGCGCACGGAGTTGGGGTAACCAGGGCTTCTCAGGCCTGGAACGATTACCTGGAGTTCGCCGAGGAAATGGACGCCCTGCACAAGATCGGTATGCGGGTGATCCTGAACATCATCTACTCCGAGTCCCCCAAGCACACCAACGACTACTACAGGGAGCGCATTCAGCAAGCCGTGGCCCTCAATCCCTATCGCATCTGCTTCAAGGATGTGGGGGGCTTGCTGACGCCTGAGCGGACCCGGGAGCTGTTGCCCATATTCCTAGAGTCCGCTGGCGATGTGGAGGTGGAGTTCCACGCTCACTCCAACAACGGCCTTGCGCCGTTGAACGCGCTGGAGGCTGCCAAGGGCGGCATAGAGTACATCCACACGGCGGTCCCTCCCCTGGCGAACGGGAGTTCCCAGCCCTCCATCTTCAACGTGGCAGGCAACTTGCGGGCGCTGGGCTTCAATGCTCATGTTGATGAGGAGCCACTGCGGGCCGTGGAAGAGCGCCTCTCGGCCATCGCTCATCGCGAGCACTTTCCCATCGGGCGCCCTCGCCTCTTCGACCAGGGGGTCTACGCCCACCAGATCCCCGGGGGCATGATCTCCAACCTCGCGCACCAACTGAAGCTCGTGGGCATGGAGCACCGGCTCCAGGAGACTCTTGAGGAGGCGCAGCGAGTGCGGGCGGAGTTTGGGTATCCCATTATGGTGACGCCGCTGGCCCAGTTCGTGGGGAGCCAGGCGGGCATCAACGTCATCGTGGGGGAGCGGTACAAGGTGGTCAGCGACGAGGTTATCCAGTTCGCCCTGGGCTTCTGGGGACGTGAACCGGTCACCGATATGGACCCTGTGGTTCGGGCCAAGATTCTGAACAGGGGCCGCGCCAGGGATTGGGAACGGTGGGACATCCCGCAGCCGTCCCTGCAGGAGGTCCGCGCTCAATACGGCGGCAACATTTCCGATGAGGAGATCGTCACTCGGGCCTACGGCGGGGACGCGGCCGTCGAGTCCATGGGCAGGGCAAGCAGGCCGGAGGACTTTCTCAGCACCCGGCAGCCGCTGGTTGCGCTCCTTGAGGGGCTAACGAAGAGACGGGGCTTCACGCACGTCGTCGTGCAGAAGGGCAATACGTCACTGGCCTTGAGGGGTGGCGGAGGGGAGTAGGCGCCGCGCCCTGCGTGGGCTGCGCCGCCGGCGGCCTCCCAAGGGCAACGGCGGCGGGACCGCGAGTTGTAATCCATAGCACCTCGATGTGAAAACTGTCAGGATCTGAGAAGGTTGGAGGGGATTCGTTACGCGTATCAGCCAGATTTCGGGGTTTGCAGGCACGGAGCCGCAACAGAGGCGCAACAAAGGCGCAATGAAGTCATAAGAGAGTTGTGAAGAACCGTAGTGAGGTCGTAGCGAATCGTCATGAACTGTGGCGGAGCCTTACGCCTCCAACGAGCTTGTCTCGAAACGGCATTCGATCTGGTCCCACGCTTCCTCGGAGGGTAGGGGGCCGGGGGGAACATCCCCCCGGCCCCCTACCACAGGGGCATTCTCTATGGATTCCCCCAGTACAAGACGTATGCGGCAGGCTCCAAGGAAGAGAAGCGGGCCGGGGGCCCACTTCATGGGGTATTATAGCACAACCGTTCTTATGTTGCAAGTGGGGGGGGAGGGATGGGAGGGGGCTCATGGTGGCGGACGCCGTTGTCCCACCTAGCCCACCCTCCAACGTTTTTGGAAACAGGGGGACTCCCCCGGCAGGGGCTGCGCCCCCTGCACCCGGTTCTGTTGCATTTTGTGGGGCAGGTCAAGGCGTACTCTCCTCTGGCGCGTGTTCCAGACACCGGCTGCATACTTTGCGCCCGTAGATGTGCCCCGTGTAATCCTCGTCTCGCGCCATCTTCTTCAGGGTTTCCCAGCTCTGCGTACTGAAATACTTCGGCTCTGGGTAGCCACAGGCTGTCGGTGGAAACCCGCCTGGATTCGACAGCAGCGCGGTTGAGTGATGGAATACAGTCTCCATTTCGTGGACGTACCGCTCTTCTTCCTGCCGTAGTTGGGAGAACGTCTTGGGTGGGCGCACAACATTGAGGGTTTGGTCAAAGACCGCAAGCAGGGCCTCCATGTCGCGTGGGCCGCGTGCTAGGGCCTCTTGCAATCGCTTCTCGTTGTACTCTGCTTCCCTGCGAGACAGAAAAGGAAGGGCCATGCGGACCGTGAACGTGCGGCCCGACGTTGCCTTTGCGCCTACACCACCGGCATGCTCAGTCCACCGAGCATACGGCGCGTTTGTAGACCCCACGTAGAAGGAGCCGTCCTCGAATTGTAGAACGTAGCTAAAGTAATGGGCCGGTTGTGCCGCTTGATCCGCCCTGCGTTTCCGTTCCTCATGTTCTATGGTCATTACATCCTTCTTTTATTCGTGTCAGCTGGGTCACTACCCCGCAAAATGCAACAGAACCCTGCACCCCGCTTGGGAAACGAGGGGATAGAACGCATCCTAAACTTCCCCGGGGGGCGGGGGGAGGGATGGGAGAGAGGATTCTGTTTTGGCCTGTGCCCTCCTTCAGCGGAGGGTCTGGCTTGGCCTGCGCCGCTATCCCGCCCGCTCCGCCCTCGGCATCCCGCTTGGGGAACGAAGGGAGTGTCGCTTTCTCACCTTGGCGCGTCCAGGCGTCCAGATCCCCATCCTTGTATCTAACCTTCCCTGGGGGCGCGGGGATGGGAGGAGGGGAATCCCCCGTCAAGCCCCCTCTCCCTGGGGAGGGGGCTTGACGGGGGATTCCAGAGGGAAGAGAAACCGACGGCCTGCCGCTCTAGGACGCTCCCTTGGATGCTTTGATGGCGTCCCGGCCTATGAGATCCGAGCGAAGGCGGTGGACCTGGAGGCTGTCCTCCAGCGAGTCCAGCACGGCCTGCTGCTTTTCCCCGGTGTCCGCGTAGCGCACTAGGATGTTCACCGTTTCATCGCTGTGGCCGCCGGCGGGAAGGTCGGCCTCGTCGGCGGCCTCCCAGTGGGTGAGGGCCTTGCCGGGCAGGTCCAGGTCCTTCCAGCGGCCGCGCCCAACCAGCCGATCCATCCCGTAGCGGGCCGCCACTTCGGGGCTCTTGCTGATCTCGAGGCCGCCCACAGCGGCGAATGCCTCCAGCCACGGCTTCGTGCGGCTTGCCCAGTCCCAGTAGGCGGTGGCCATACGGGTATAGGTGGCGCCCTTGAAGTTGTAGACGAAGTCCCTTTCAAACCCCAGCGCCACGGCGAAGTCCACCAGGCTCTCGTAGTGGCCGGCCTCGATTGTGGGGTCTTCCACTTCCTCAACGTACATGTTCTCTATCATGTACCGCCGGGCGTCCAAGTGCGGGCAGTTCCCCACGATGTTGCCGAACCAGCGAGGGAATAGGTCGGCGAAGACGCAGTGTTCCAGGGCGTACACCGCCGCCCCTTCGCGGCTCATGTGATGCAAATAGAACTCGGTGAGGGCGTGGGGCTGCTCCCATAGGACCTTGCCCACCACCCCTAGAATCTCCTCCTGGAACTCCCCATCAGATCGCTTCATGCCCTTCCTCCTTTCCCGAGGTGATGCCGGCACCCTGTCGATAGGCGCCTATGCTAATTCAGGCGGAAGGGGTTCGCAACCAAGCGTACTCGTCCACGACATGTCGGAGAAATGAGGGTGGGCCGGGTGGGACAACGGCGTCCGTCGGCGCGCGACAGCCCCTTCAGCCCCGGCGCTGCGGCAAGGGAACGGTCACTGGTCCGCGGCGGCGCCAAAGAGGTCTGCGGCCCGCGGTCTGCGGTTGGCGCGCATCTTGCCACTCACGTTGTTATAGGCCAGCGCCAGCAAGAACAGGCCCGCCGAGAACAGCACCACAGTCGCCCCGGACGACGCGTCCACGTAGTAGCTGAGATAGATGCCCCCCAGGCCGCAGAATGCTCCGATGCCCGTGGATAGCAGGACCATCCGCTTGAAGCTGCTCGTCAGCAGCCGGGCGGTGATGGGCGGTATGACGATCGCCGCCGCGATCATCGTGACTCCCAATACCTGCATCGACACCACGATGGTTGCCGCCAGTATCAGGGAAAACGCCGTCTCCACCCAACCGATGGGCACCCCGTAGACCCGGGCGACGTCGGCGTCGAACACCGTGAACAGGAACAACTTATAGCCCACGACGGCGGCGATGACAGCCGCCGCGGTCACGAAGACGATCGCCAGTAGGTCCCCGGTGCTGACCCCCAAGATGTTGCCGAACAGGGCGGCGTCGAAGCTGCGGGTAAACGTCTTGTACCTGCTGATCAGAGCGATGCCGAGGGCGAAGCTGGCCGTCGTCACGATACCTATAGCGGCGTCCGCGCCGATGGTGCGCTTTCGCGTCGTCAGCGTGATGAGGAGGGCCGACAGGAACCCCCAAACGCTTGCTCCGACGAAGAAGTTCAGCGACATGACGTAGCTGACCACGGCCCCTCCAAAGACGGCGTGCGAAAGACCGTGGCCGATGTACGCCATCCGCCGCAGCACGATGTACACGCCGATGAGGCCGCACAGCCCCCCGGCCAGGGTCGCCGCCAGGAGTCCCCGGACGAAGAACTCGTACTGGAAGGGCTCAAGCATCGTGGCCCTCTGCGTGGGCGCTCGTCGCCGGGTCGTGCAGGGGTCCGCGACTCCCGTCTCTGGCCAACAGGTGGGAACGCTCGCCCACCAGGGTGAGGCCGTCGTGGTGGATGACGGGCATGTCGGCGCCGTAGGTCAACTTGAGGGTCTCCGGCGTGAACACCTCAGCCGGCGGTCCCTCCGCCACAATCCGGGTGTTCAGGCACACGACCCAGGGAAGATGCGCTGCGACGGCGTTGATCTCGTGGGTGGTCATGACGATGGTGACGCCCTGGTGGTTCAGTTCGTGCAGCAGATGCATCAGGTCGTCCCGGGTCTTGATGTCGACTCCCGCCGTTGGCTCGTCCAGGAGCAACAGGCGGGGGCTGCTGACGAGGGCCCGGGCCAGGAAGACCCGCTGCTGTTGCCCACCCGACAGCTCGCTGATGTGGCGCTTGGCAACCTGGGCGATGCCCAGGCGCTCCATGAGTTCCCTGGCAGCGGCAACGTCGCCGCGCCGATGCCAGGGCAGCAGGGGGTTGTCCATGGTGCGCCCCATCATCACGGCTTCCTGCACCGTCACCGGAAAGCTCCAGTCAATGGTCTCCAATTGGGGAACGTAGCCAGCCCGGGGCCGCTTCTGCCGCGTTGACGCGCCCTCCACCCGCACCTCCCCCTCGTAGATGTCCACAACGCCAAGGATTGAGCGAAGGAGCGTCGTCTTGCCGGACCCGTTGGGACCCAACAGCCCTATGAAGTCGCCTGGCATGACGCTCATCGTCGCGTCAGACAGCGCCACCCTGCCGTCGTAGCAGCAGGTGACCCCCCGCAGCTCTACGAGGGGCGCTTTTTGGCCGTGTCGATGGGGAACAGAGTGGAGCATCGTTTTGCGCTATTCGCCTTGCGCTATTGAGGGTAAGCGGCGTTGCTCGCGCCCTGGAAGACGGGTCCTGGATCGAAGTCCGCCAACGCCGCCGCGCTGCCGCCCAGGGCGGTGATCATGGTCTCCATGTTCTCCAGCATCAGCCCCAGATAGGAGTGGCGCGGGTCCCCTGGCGCCCCCGGCAGGTCATCATCGCGGAGGTCGTCGACGTACGCGGCGCCCGATTCCTTGGCGATCTGCTCCAATACATCGCTGGGGAACACCTCGGAGCCGAACACCGCCGGCAGCCCCAAGTCGCGAATCTGGTCGATCAAGCGCGCCACGCTCCGGCTCGACGGTTCCGAGAAGCCGGAGGGTTGCACCGCGCCCACCACCTCCATGCCGTAGCGGCGGGCGAAGTAGGCCCAGGAGTCATGGTAGGTGAGCAGCTTCCGGTACTCTTCAGGGACCGTTGCCACCGAGGCCGCTATCCCTCGGTCCAGTTCCTCAACGCGCGCTCGGAACGCGCCCAGGTTGGCGGCGTAGTAGTCCGCGTTGGTTGGGTCCAGAGACGCGAGCTGTTCCTGAACCAGTTCGGCATAGCGCAGGGCCAGCAGCGGGTCGGGCCACAGGTGCGGGTTGGGCCGCCCCTGGGACGCGGGGAAGGAAAAATCGAACCGCCACTCTTCCCGGCTGATGGTCTCGTCTCCCAGGGTCAGGACCACCGCCTGGGGCTTCCTGTTGGCTTGCGCCAGCTCCAGAATGACCTCCTCCAGGAACAGGCCATTAGCTACGATCAGATCCGCCTCCGCCAGCGCGCTCGCTACTGACGGCGAGGGTGAGAACGTGTGCGAGTTGACGCCCTCGGGCACGATTCCCTCTAGGACGATCCTGCCGCCACCGATGTTTTCCACGATGCTCGTAATGGGAGAGATTGTCGTGACGACCCTGAGAGACGCGTCCTCTGCCACCGGGGACGAGGGGGAGGCGCAGGCCGCCGCCAGAGCCAGCAGAACCGAAAGGAAAACGGTGGCGCAGCGCATGGAAGGGTGGGTTCCTCTCCTTGAAGCGGGGCGGGCGCGAAGCCTTGATGCGCCCCGTTGTTATTGCGAACAGTTGCGATTGCTTTGTAGAGCATGTCTGAATATCTGTCAAGGCGGCTGAAACTCGATTCCTTGCCGTAGGATGGAACCGAGGCGTAGGGCGTGCTACCGTGGCCGGACTGTTCCATTAATAGGAGGGGCGCCAATGCCGGTCTTGCTGTCCAACGAAGATGTCGAGCAACTGCTGGATGTGGAGACGTCCGTGCGGGCGCTGGAAAGCGCGGTGCGGGAGTGGGCGCACGGGGACGCTGCGGCCATTCCCAGGCACAACTTCTTCGCTCCGGCGGGCCGCGAGGGAGAGGTGTTCCAGTTCGGTATCATGTCTGGCGGCAGCAAGAACGACCAGCTTTACTGCCTCCGCATTCTGGACGACATCCTCTATTACCAGCGAGAGGGAGACACGCTGACCCGCGAGAAGTATTGCATTGAGCCCGGCACCTACTGTGGGCTGCTGCTCCTCTTCTCCACGGCCAACGGCGAGCTCCTTGGGATTATGCCCGATGGCGTCGTTCAGCATATGCGGGTGGCCGGCGAGACGGCCGTGGGCGTGGACATTCTCGCCAACAGCGATGCCTCCACCATCGGGATGCTGGGCTCCGGAGGTATGGCTCGCAGCTTCGCCGAGGCTATCTCCGTGGTCCGCGACATCCGCAGCATCAAGGTGTTCAGCCCCACCCGGGAGCACCGGGAGGAGTATGCGCGCGACCTGTCGGAGAAGCTGGGCATTGACGTGCAGTCCGTGAACGGCCCGAGAGAGGCGATCCAGGGGACCGACATCGTGTGCTTGTGTACGGACTCGTTGCGCCCCGTCATGTCCGCCGAGTGGCTGGAGCCCGGCCAACTCGTCGCCTGCGTAGGCGGCGGCGGCTCCCTGGACGTCGGTGGAGACCTATCGCGCTTTCAGGGGTCCTTCGTCATCTCCACGGACGACCTTGCGTCTGTGGAGGACCGGGGGGGCGGCTACATGATCGGGTATTCCTACTATGCAGGGCAGCCCCAAGACTTCGAGGCAATTCCCCAGGAGGCCTGGTGGTCGGCCCCGGAAGAGCGCAACAGGGGGACGACGCGGCTGCTGGACGTTATGACCGGGGCGGCGGCGGGGCGCTCCCGAAGGGAAGACATCCTCTATCTGTTCGGAGGGGGCTATACGTCCGTGGGGTTCTCCGCCCTGGCGGGCCATGTCTACCGGGCGGCGAAGGAGAAGGGGCTGGGACAGCAGCTTCCCCTAGACTGGTTCGTCCAGAAGGTGCGCGACTAGGGCCTGTTGACACTAGCGGGAACCTTGGGTTCCCTGCGCCCTCCTTCGGCGGAGGGTTTTGGTTTGGCGTGCGCTGCTATCCCGCCCGCACCGCTTGGCGCGTCCGGACGCTTCCTAACCCTGCCCCGTACTCGGAGGAGGGAGGGGGTTTTTGGTGGCGGGTGCCGTTGTCCCACCAGGCCCACCCTCCAACGTTTTGGGTACAGGGGGACTCCCCCTGTACCCCCGGCGGGGGCTGCGCCCCCTGCACCCCGCTCGGTGGCGGTCGCGAGCTTGCGTTGGCGGGCCGGGCGCTTCCCTAACCTTCCCTCGTACTTGGGGGCAGGGACGGGGGCTTATGGTGGCGGGCACCGTTGTCCCACCTAGCCCACCCTCCGACGTTTTCCAGAACAGGGGGACTCGCTGTATCCCCGGCGGGGGCTGCGCCCCCTGTGCACCCTGCTTGGGGGAGGGCGGAGCGGCGTTGTTTCGCCTTGGCGCGTTTCAGACGCTTCCTAGCCTCCCCCCGAGTACGAGGGAAGGAAGAGAGGTTCCCCCTCACCCGCCCCTGGGCCAGCTCCGCTAGCACGCTCTTCCTCAAGTCTCTCTTGCTCAAGTTCGGCTGCGACGATAGCGATTTTACGCTCGAGTTCGGCTCTTGCTTCAATATCCGTCATCCGGGCTGACTTCTCTCCGGGGCTGCCGGGTTTGGAGTGCCGGACGACGGCGCGGTCGACGACCCACTGGGCGACGCGGGTGTCGTTGGCCGCAAGCGCTGCTTTCATCACCTCGATGGCCTTGTCTGCGAGGCTGAGGAGAGCGCCCTCAGCCTGCCGCCGATGCGAGCCCGGCGAGGCCAAGACCGGGGCCGCTTCACCGTCCGGATAGCCGTCCCGCCCGGAAGCCCACGGCTCTCCTCCCTGTAGGCGTCGCGCCGTTGGTGTTCTGCGCGGTAGGCGGCCTCCGGCAGCCCACGGAACAGGAGAGGGCGTCCAGGCGTAGAGCAGGCGGAAGCCGGTAGGGGCGCCAACGGCAACAGCGGGGGGAGCGAGAGCGGTAATCCATAGCACTCCAGGGGACAGATGTCACGACTGTGGGACAGTTGGCTACACTTCGCGACGTTTACCAGCCGGCCCTCGAAGGGAGCCGTGACGGAGCCGGGACAGATCTGAGACAGAGCCGTCGCGAGCGATAGCGAAACCGAGACGAGCCTTAGCGGCTCCAAAGAGCCTGTGCCTTACAACGGCATTCACTCCGGTCCCAGCCTTCCTCGGAGGGTCTTGCCCCTTGGGTTGTTCCCTCAGCGCCCCTGCCACAGGGGGATTCTCAATGGTTAGCCCACAGTGCTAAATGTATGCGGCAGGCTCCGAGAAAGAGAAGCGGGCCGGTGGCCGACTTCGTGAGGGTACCATAGTACACCTGTTCGTATTTGGCAATGGGGGGTTGGCGGTAGCCCCGGACACCGGCGCCCGCCAACCGATGGGGACGGATGGTTTTGTCTTGGCCTGCGCCCTCCATCAGCGAAGGGTCTGGCTTGGCGTGCGCCGCTATCCCGCCCGCACCGCCCTCCAACGTTTTTAGAAACAGGGGGACTCCCCCTGTACCCCCGGCGGGGGCTGCGCCCCCTGCACCCTGCTTGGGGATGGAGGGGGCGTGGTTTGCTCACCTTGGCGCGTCGAGAGGCTTCCTAGGCTGCCTCCGTGCTCGGGGGCAGGGACTGAGGGGAAGGAGAGAGGGGGGGTATGGTGGCGGACGCCGCTATCCCGCCCGCTCCACCCTCCGACGTTTTCCAGAACAGGGGGGACTCGCTGCACCCCCGGCGGGGGCTGCGCCCCCTGCACCCTGCTTGGGGGATGGAGGGGGGCGTCGTTTGCTCACCTTGGCGCGTCGAGAGGCTTCCTAGGCTGCCCCCGTACTCGGGGGCAGGGATGGGAGGTTTCCCCGGGGGCGGGGGCTCGTTCAGAGATTCCCTAGCTGACCAGCCCGCTCGCTGGCGGTCGCGCCTTCCCCCCGTGCACCGACGGCTCGGCACATCGGCTAGCGCCCCGAAGGAAACTGGGACTGTGAGCATTGCCGTGGCCCGTCCAAGTCCGGTGACCTCCAGGGTCGTGGACCGGCCGACAAGGCTGCATGTATTATAATGCGCCTACCAACTTGTCTATGATCGTGGAATCTCATCGCTGCTCGGCGCGGCCTGTCATAGATGAGAACGACCAAACTGTGCTTGAGGCGGCGCCATTGCAAAGACTCACAAGGGCGTAGGGCCAAATCGGGAAATTGGCGGTGATAATGACACCCCAACGATAGCGGCCAAATTGTGAATCGAGGAGCACACATGGCGAAGCACTCCTTCAACACATTGATGCGGCGCTTGTCGCAAGCGGGGTTCAAACGACAATTCGTAGCCACTGCCCTGATGCCGGACTGGTGGGAGGATTCCTGCGCCCAGGATCCTGCCGTCTTACCAGAGGTTGAGATTCGTGTCGCCCGGTTCTTGAATGCCCCTCTATCTGCAGTCAGGAATGGTGAAGTGGCACTCATGCCGCCATCGTATGGGGATGCCCAGTTGAGAAGGGTGCGTGACATCCATCGTGATCGTCTGGGACCTGCAATTCACACTGCGATACGAGTCGCCGAGGCTGTAATTCGAAATCTGCGGTATGCCAGCTTGGTCGAAACTCCACCTACCGACGCCCTTAAGTGGCGCCGGCTTCTTCAGTCAGTAGAAGTTGGCCCGGTACAACTAGCTGACATCCTCGGTGATCTGTGGGCTAGGGGAATCCCAGTAATTCCTCTGAACATGCTACCAACGCCTAGTTTCCAGGGGCTGGCATGTATCGTCGATGAGCACCCCGTCATCGTCCTGGGCCACAGGTATGACGAACCGGGCCGGGTGGCTTTCCTAGTGGCCCATGAAGCAGGGCACATCGCGGCTGGCGATTGCACGCCAAATGCGCCGGTCGTAGATGAGGACGAGGATGTGCAAGACGACTCAGATATGGAAAGTGCGGCTGATCGGTTCGCCACGCGTTTGCTGGTGGGCGAAGAGAATAGTGCCATCTCAGAGAAGGAAGGGATGGACGCCAAAGAGCTCGCGCAACAGGCAGTCGACCTCGAAAGCCAGACTGGCGCCGACGCGAGTTCGATTATATATGCTTGGGCCGCGAGAACGCTCAACTACGCCACCGCCACGATGGCGGTGAAGGCCCTGTACCGTTCGGTGGGCGCACGGCACCAAGTACGGAAGCTATTCGACCAGTACGTCGACCTTGACTCTGCTGGGGAGAGTGACCGATCTCTCCTTCGATGCGTTTATGGCGAACCACAACCGACAGCGGTTGCTAATTGACACTGACGCATATTGCAAACTCGGCGTTGCCGGGCTGCTCGCCGATGCCATCACGGTGCTCGGCGTTCCAATCGAGGAGTGTGGGCGGTTGGCCGCATTGCCGTACATGCTTAGGCGGGGAGGGCTGCGGAGAGAGTTCGGTGACGACGCCTCCGATGCCCTTGCACATCTAGCTGAAGGAATGCCTCTCGCCATACAACCCAGCGATGGCTGGTTGGACCCGCTTACCGCTGTAGCTTCGATAGACCCGGGCGAAGCCCAGCTTCTGGCAGCTTCAGCGGAACGTGGGCTACTGCTGCTCACCGGCGACAAACGAGGGCTGCATGGGGTTAAGGACATCCCCGGCTACGCTGAAGCTCTAGACGGACACGTGGTTGTTCTTGAATCAATCCTGGCCGAACTCTGTGTGCAGCTGGGCGTAGGCGAAATACGTTCACGGATCCGCCCTCTGATGGAGGTAGACGTTGCGGCTAGGGTTTGCTTCTCAGACTCAAATCCCTCCCCACTAGTCGGGCTGCTATCATACTATGAGGACCTAGCAGCCAATCTTGGACCGTTGAATTTGTGGCGACCACCCTCCCTGGGATGGACATGACATTCGGCCCCAATCAATACGTGCCGGTCTTGAAGGTCAAGCGTGGGGAGAAGCGAGCGCTTGCAAGTATCTCGCCTGGGCTGCGACAGCATGTGACGCCGTTGTTAGAGATCGTCGTACGCAGGACGACAACGATTGCCGACAAGGCGCCACCGACTGTTGATGAGCATCTTTCAACGAGCTTTACAGACCTTGTGTCCAGCCTTCACGGATACGCGCGGTGCCTGCTGGACGTTCGAGAGATAGCGCCCGACGGTCCAGCAGCTGCAGCCGAAGCGTTCACTCGAGCGTCGATCGCAGGTATCTCGTTCACACCAGTGACTGGCATGTCTCGGACTGCCGACGTGACCGCAGCGGTCGCCTACAGCAGCACTAGGGGAATTGGAATAAGGCTGACTCGTGGGGAATTTGAAGGCGGCCACCTAGCTGCTGACCTGATCAGATTCCTATCTGCACACGGCCTTACTCCCAATAGTGTGGACCTTATTGTCGACCTTGGGCCAGTGGAGGAGCTTGTCACCGCGGGCGTAGTGGCCCTCACAAAGGCTTTCCTCGCGGATGTCCCAAACAAAGGAGAGTGGAGGACTCTAACTGTCACGGGCTCTGCCTTCCCCCAAAGCATGGGCGTAGTGAACCGAAACTCGTCAGCGAGGATCGCTCGATCCGAATGGCTAGCATGGCGAGACGGCCTGTTTCCTCGGCGGGCAACGTTGGAGCGGCTGCCAACGTTCAGTGACTGTGCGATTCAACATCCAGTTGGGGTGGAGAAATTCGACCCCACGAAGATGCACGTGTCCGCATCCATCCGCTACGCCTCCGGCAACAACTGGCTGCTCGTCAAGGGTGAAAGCACGAAGGTCACTCCCTCAAGGGTTCAGTTCCCGCAGCTGGCAACGCGATTGGTGTATGGACAGTTGCGGAGTGACTTCGCAAGCGCAGGGCATTGTGCTGGGTGTCAGATGGCGAAAGACTCGGCAGATGGCCTCAGCCGCCTCGGTTCAGCAGAAGTGTGGAGGAAAATAGGCACGATCCACCACATCACGACTGTCGTTCAGGACGACCTCGCTTCACTGCCGTGGCCTTGAGGTGAGCGCGAACGGCTGCTGCCAACTCGCCTATCCTGAACAACTCACAGACCCTGTCCCACAGGTCCGCTCGAGGCTTGCCTCGCAAGCCTCGAAGTGCGTCACGCTGTGCCAGAAGCGCAATCGCTTCCTCACGCCAAAGAAGCTCTGCCAGGGCTCGGGGATCCCTGCTTGGGTTCTTCCGTCCGCGTCTGACAGACTTGAACGTTAGATCCTGAGCGGTGGGGACGATTCGCAGCACTTCCCACCAAGAGGGAACAATGTCCAGCGCCTGGGACACGTGTCGGGCACCGCAGACAAGGGTGACTCGGTCGAACACCCTACTGTACAGATCAGCTTGAGCGCCCAGCCGCCGAAGACTGTCGCGCTCTGACTTGATTTCATACCCATTCAGTTGGCCGTTCACCACCGCGATGTCGACCCTAGCCTTTCCTTGGCAGAGTCCCAGCTCATTGATGAGAACCGTGTCCGCCTCGTCCCGGTGTTGGTTGGCCAAGCGACAGTGGAGGGACGTGCGGAGCGATTCTTCAGTGAAGGCCCCGGTTGATCCACTCATCTCACGGAATCCTTACCCCCGAGTCGGTGAAGAATTGACCACAACGCCGCCCAAGGTGTGGCTTGACTTGCGTCCGGCAAGATCTCCCTACTCTAGGGTTAGTCTGATTTCTCGCTCTTAATCGTATCTACCTGCCTAGGTGCTCGTGGCTACGCGGCACCAGAGGCACCCGTATCGTTCCCAACAATACACTATCGTTCCCAACAGTACACTTCCACCATGAGCTGGGTCAAAGACTCTCCTAGACGGATCATCGGAGCCGTGCGAGCTCCAGAAGGCGGTGCCCCCGCAACGCGCAGGCCCAGCCGCTCGCGGGCGTCCTCTTCCGCTTCGGGGGCCGGTTCATACTCCGCCTCAACTGCAACCGGAGAGCGCCCCGGCGCCGTGATCAGAACGTCGGCATGGCGCCCCGGATGGTCAGGGAAGGTCTGCGTATTCTCGGAGCGGACCTCGCAGCCGGGCATCATGCCGCGGAGGAGGTCTCCCAGGGCGTTGTTGGCGTTGGGTTCGGTCTGGTGGGGCACGTCGTTCAACAACTCAACCGGTCAATATCGGGGCAATCGTCGAATCCGCGGTCAAAGCTCAGGCTGCGTTGCACCATACCCGCAGTCTAGTTGGCCCAGCCTCGATTGGACAACCGCTTCCTGACGCTCCCCAGCCGCGGCCCCCGACTGACTTACTTCCGGGACTCGGGCGGGCTGTAGAGGAGCTTGAACAGGATGGGGGAGACGACTCCCGCCCCCGTCAGGATCATCGCCGCCACCATTACCGCCGTAGCGAGGCTCGTCGCATCGGCCAGCGCTCCGAAGGAGACGGGGACGGTGAGCATTCCCGCGGCCCATCCCATGCCGGTGACCGCCAGGGTCGTCGACCGCAGGCCGGGCGGGGCTGCCAGGGCCGCCATGACCGGGTAGAGAATCCGGGAACCCGCAAAGACGATGCCCAGCAGCGCGATGACGGGGATGAGGGTGGCCAGGCTTTGCGCCGCCGACGCCAAGATGAAGGTCATGATGCCCATGCCCACCAGGGACAGACCGTACATGGCGCGGTATCCCAGGCGCCGGAGCACCGGTGTGAAGGCAAAGCCGAACGCCACCAGGCCAATGGAATGAATGGCGCTCACGCCCCCGATGACGCCCTCGCTGTGGCCGGCCTCCCTGAAGAACGCGATGTACGTGGACCCCAGCAGCGCAACGGACAACGCGCTGAGGAAGCCCATGAAGACCCCCAGCCACAGGACCTTCATCCTGAGCAGACCGGGGACTGGGCGGATCACCTCGCGGACCGTTTGGATGGCCCCTCGGCGCGGCAGGGCCGGCATGACGAAGCTGATGGCCAGCGGGATTCCGCAAAAGCAGCAGCACAGGGCGAAGGCGGCCGTGAAGCCGCTGGCCCCCGCCACCGCGCCCGCCAACGGGCCTCCGAGGATGAGGCCGGCGCTCCCGTAGCCCAGAAAGCGCGCGATGATGGCGGGCGTGTCCGGCTCGGACAGCCGGGTGCCGTAGGTCTGGCCCGCGTTCCAATAGATGGCCCTGGACAACCCCAGGAAGAATTGGGCCGCAAACAGCGCGCCCAGAGTGGACGAGAATAGGAAGATGAGACAGCCGACCAAGGCGGACGTGAAGCTCATGCGCCACACAATCCGCTCCCCGAAGCGGTCCGCGAGCATTCCGCCGAAGAGCTGAAGGGAGATCTGCAGCACCGCCTGGGAAGAAATGACGGCGCCCATGGTTGCAAGATTGAAACCCAGGTGGAGGGCGTACAGCGGGACTAGCACGACGAGCATGGCCAGTATGGCGTTGTACATGCCGGCCGCCAAATAAAGCAGGAGGGCGGCTCGCTGTTCCGCCCTCCTGCCCTGGAAGCCCAGGAGATAGTAGGAAAGCCTCAAAATCTAGGGAACCTCTGAACAAGCTATGCGAGACGCACTGCGATTCGAGCGCATGCCAGGGGCAGGGATTGGGGACGGATGATCTTGGTCTGGCCTGCGCCCTCCTCCAGCGGATGGTCTGTCTTGGCCTGCGCCGCTATCCCGCCCGCTCCGCCCTCCGACGTTTTCCAGAACAGGGGGACACGCTGTACCCCCGGCGGGGGCTGCGCCCCCTGCACCCCGCTTGGGGAACGGGGAGGGTGTCGCTTGCTGACCTTGGCGCGTCCAGACGCTTCCTCACCTGCCCCCGTACTCGGGGGCAGGGACAGAGGGTTGACCCTGTCCAGAGGGTGTTCCGACGGTATCACCGGCGCCTCGCGGGGTCAACGCGGCGGCCCTTCGCCCAGCCCAGGAGCACAAAAAGAACGGCCCCTCAATCTCGAGGGGCCGTTCTTCGCAGGATGCCGGGGTGTCCTATGCGCCGTTGCCGCCCACAGGCGAGAGCCTGTAGAAACGCTGGGCGTTCATGTTGAGGACGGCTGCCTTGTCCTCGTTGGTCAGGCCGGGGCTGTCCAGGATCTCGTGGATCTCCTCCTTGCACATCTCGTTGTTCACCTCGTGGGGGAAGTCGGAGGAGAAGACGGGGAACTTGTTGCCGAAGGCCTGCACCGCCTGACCCAAGAACGGCTCGCTCCCTTCACAGCCAACGAAAATCCTGCCTTCGTCGATGTGACGCTGGATGTAGTCGCTGACCCGTTCGCCGTTATTAAGCTGGATTAGCTCGCCACGGGGGTCGTAGTGCTTGTGGGTCTCGTAGGAGCGGTCGAAACGCTCCATGCACATGATGAACCAGCCGATGCCGCCCTCCATGAAGCCCCAGTGGACATTGGGGAACTTGTCCACGCAGCCGTTGAAGATGATGCCGCCGAAGCCGACCATGTTGTTCAGCGGGTGGCCAAGGGCGTGGGATGCGCCGAGGACTTCATAGGTGTCGAAGCCGAAGCCGCTGTGGCCGCCGCCGTGGACGGCCAGAGCGCAACCAAGGTTGTTGGCCTCCTCGTATACGGGCCAGAACTCCTTGGCGCCCAGGTGCTTACTCAGTCCCGGGGATGGCAGCATCGCGCCCGGAAGGCCCAAATCCTTCACGATACGCCGAAGCTCCACTGCCGCCGCGGGCGGGTCCTGCATGGGAATGAGGCCCATCGCCTTGAAGCGGGGGCTCTTGTTCGTGTATTCCCGGTAGACCCAGTCGTTGTAGGCCATGCACACGGCAATGGCCCACTCGCGGTTGGTGATGCGTCCGTATCCGAGGCCTGCGCTGGGGTAGAGCACCGTCGAGTCGATGCCAACGTCGTCGGCGAACTCCAGCCAGCCCTGGGCGTCCGCCTGCTGGAAGGAGTGGGGCGGGTATTCGATGGGTGTGGCGGCGTGGAGGTGGTCCCCGGCGGGGAAGATGCCGTTCAGAACACTGCCAGACCTTGCCTGGCGCTCTACGAAACGCTGGGGCATCCACTCTTCGCGCATGAGGCCGGCGATGGCTTGGATGTCCTCCACCAGATGTCCATCCCCGTCAATGATCAGTTCCAGATTCGTCTCCGCCATTTCCCTTCCTCCTTGTAATTGCAACATGGGACACCGTTGGCCAGTGTCCCATGTTTACTCCTTTCCCTCGTCACTGTCCACCCTGCAAGCCTGGAGGGCGCCCGCGTGACCTGCGGCCACGCGCTGACGAGACTAAATGCCGAATAGTTCCTTGAGCTTCTCCACGATGTCGGGCGGCGTATCGAGGACCTGGTCCCGGTAGCCTTCCGCTACGTCCGGCCGGATGGGGCCAAGCTCGGCGCCGCGGCCCGCCTTCACAATTACATCATTGAATTCCGGGTCGTGTTGCATTGCCCAGAAGGCGTCCTGGAGCACCTGCAGAATGTCCGGCGGCGTTCCCGGCGGGGCGACGTAGTTGCGCTCCATGACCTGGGGCAGCGTGGCCGCAGCCACGAGGTCGAGGGCGGCTTGGCCGGACTTCAATTGGTCTTTGTACTCTGCGATGGTGGGCACGTCCGGCAGGGCCTGGTGCTTCTCTCCCACGGTGATTTGGAGGAGAGGAGTGATGAACCAGGGGTCGCTGTCAAGCCAGTGAGGGCTGGCGGTAACAGAGGGCGTCCACTGCCAGCATTTGCCGTGGGCCTCACCCTGGTCCACAGCCAGGGAAGAGTCCGCTGTTCCCTGGTAGCCTCCCAACACGAGCAGGTCTGTTCCCATTTCAGCGTTGAGTAGCTCCGGGAGCCAGGTGACCGATGCGGATTCAGCGAAAGCGTACTCCTCGTCGGTGGCTATCAGATCGTCGATGGTCCTGATGCCGGTGTCGGTGCGAATGAAGCACACGAACGTGAATCCTCCAATGGTGCCGATCCACTCGAAGTCCCGGGCGTCGAATAGGACGCCTTCCTGACCCACAAGCTGGGTCAAAAGGAGGGACGCCGAGAATGCCGAGATGGTGAGTCCGTCCGGCTTTACGTTGTTGGCGAGGTGGTTCGCGGCGATCGCGCCGGCGGCGCCAGGCCTGTTTTCTACGATCATCGCCGGTTGGCCGGGAATGTGCTTGGGCAGCACCCTGGCGACAACCCGCGAGAAGAAGTCGTAGCCGCCACCGGGAGAGTAGGGCACGATAATGCGGATGGTCCTGCCCTGATAGAAGGGCTTGCCCGGCGTGGGTGTGGCCGGAATGGGCGTCGCCGTGGGCCTGGCAGTGGGGGCCGTCGTGGGGGTTGGCCTTGGCGTTTCTCCCGGCGCGAGGGTCGGGGTTGGCGGGGCCGGAGTGTCGGTGGCCTGAGGCGCCACCGTGTTGGTCGGCGCTGCGGTTGGCCGCGGCGTCGACGTTGGATCGCTTCCGCAGGCCGCCGCAACGAGCGCGGCGACCAGCAACCCCAGTAGAGGGAGCAAGAGCTTTTTCGACATTCGACACCTCCAAGGGGCGACCGCTGCGGCTCGCCGGGCCTGACGTTCCCTGGGCGCAAAACCCCACGTCGTTTCCGTGCTCCGGCATGTGCGCGGATTATACCTGCCCGGCCGCCGGATGTGTCAAGCAAGCGTGGCTTGCTGCGACGATTGTTGACAATGGGGAGGCAAGCTGCTCTAATTGCTGCGCTTCGACAGCGGCCGCATTTGGCTTTTAGGAGGAACGATATGGCTGGACACCAATTTGGCTACGGGAGCTTGCCCAAGGCCTCGCCTGAGCAGCTTCCGTTGCTCATTCCAGGCGTGCAGAACTGCGTGGTCAATCTGATGGACACGCAGCCGGGCGAAAAATTCCTCATCATCGCGGAACGCACGGTCGACCCGGTGGTGGTGTCGGCCTTCGAGATGGTGGCGAACATGGCTGGCGCAGACGTCAGCACGCTCAGGACCCGGCCCTTCTCTCCCTCCGGCATCGACCCCGATAACCCCAACGACATGGTGGTGCAGGCCTTCGCCGCCGCGGACGACGTGGTCATCATGTCCTGGTTCCCCGACATCCACTCCAAGAAGCTGCCGGGGAACGCCTGCAAGATCTACAACAACAAGCCGGTCTCCATGTACCAGCTTGCCACCTACGAGTTGCTGTCGTCGCCCGCGGCCACCTTTCCGCTGCCGATGATGTACGAGATCATGCGGAAGATGCGGAAGGAGACGGCCAACGCTCAGATCCGCATCACCAGCGCATCTGGCACCGACCTTGTCGTCAAGGCCCCCGGTATTGAGCACACATTCGGGGGCATTGGCGTGGGTATGGACGAGATTGGACCCCTGAAGAGAGGCGTGCGGGCACACTTCCCACCGAGCACCTGTGGGTTTGTGCCCGTAGAGGCGGATGGTGTCTTTGTGCCGGACGCCACGGTCATCACGGGCGAGACGACCAGCCCGATCCGCTTTACGGTGGAGGGCGGGTACATCACCAACATCGAGGGCGAATGGGAGGCCGATGCGGTGCGGGCCTTCATCAACGGGCCCGGCCGGGACCCTGCGCCGAAGCGGCTGGTGGAGTGCATGTGGGGTCTGAACCCCAAGGCCCGGCTCACCGGGGCCAACTCGACCTTCGTGGAGAAGGAGCGTCACGCCGGCGTTCTCCACCTCGGCGTCGCCACGTATCAGATCGACGATAACTATAACGCGGAAGCCCTTAAGCAGGGCACCGGCGTCTGGGTGTCCCACGTGGACACGTACATCCAGACGCCCACCATGTGGTTCGACGGCGAGCGCATGGTGGACAACCGCAAGCTGCTGCTACTGGAGGACCCCGAGCTTCGCAACTTTGCCAAGCAGTTGGGTGACCCGGACGAGATTCTGCGGCCGGGACAGCCCATGGACAACATTACCTGCTAGGCTGCCGAGTCTCCGCCGGCGCGGCCGCTGGCCCAACGTCATACTGAATGTCCCGATAGACCATGAAGGGGACGCCGTTATCAGACGGCGTCCCCTCTTGAAATGCAGCTTGACACCCGCAGGTGAAATTGCTGTAATGACCGCGCCGCCCGACAGGCCGGCAAAAGCGAGGAGGTGGACCTTGGCGGATGAGAATAGAAGAGTGGACGTTGGTTTCGTGTTTCGCTGCACCTTCTGCAAGAAGCACATCCAGCACCCCATCACCGCGAAGGCTCTGGGCTTGGGCCCGGAGGAGGCGCCGGTGATGGGCAAGCTCTACCGGTACGGCCGTTGCTATTGCGGGTTCGGACGCTTCGTGATGGCGGAGCGGACGGGCATGTCAGAGGAGGAGTTGGAGGAGAAGCTCAGCGAGCACATGGCTCACTAGGAGCGCTCGTAGCGCGTCTCCCGTAGTTACGCGGCGTGGCCGGCGTCAGCAGGGCGGCCCGTCGGTGGCGCCCAGCCCGTCGCTAACGTTGAAACGACAAGTCATAGGAGCAAAGGCAGTGGACCCGAGAGTCAAGGAAGTCAGCGATTCCCAGTATTATCGGATACCCCTGGACCTCATTGAACCCAATCCAGGGCAGCCAAGGAAGTTCTTTGACAAGGAAGCGCTGCGGGCGCTCGCCGAGTCGATCAACAAGCTCGGGCAGCTCGAGGACATCCTGGTCAGGCCCGCGGGAGACCGGTTCCAGTTGGTCCTTGGCGAACGGAGGTGGCGCGCCTCTCATCTGGCGGGACAAGGCGCCATCAACGCCAAGGTGCGGGACCTCACCGACGAGGATACCTACACCATTTCCCTGGCGGAAAACGTCCAACGGGAAGACCTCACGGGCGTCGAGGAGGCATTCGCCTTCAAGAGCTACCTGGACCAAGGTCTGACCCAGGAAGAAGTCGGCGAGCACATGGGCAAGCTCGACCGCCGCATCGGCGAGAAGCTGAAGCTGTTGAGTTCCAGCTACTACGTGCGGTACATGGAAGCGAAGCTCGATGACATGGACGTGGAGATGGAGAAGATCAAGCAGGAGAACCGCATTCTGCGCGGCGACCTCACCGACGTTCCCACCAATGTCAAGGTCGTTGGCGAGGACGAGCTCGTCACCCACCTGGAGACGAACTGGGAAATCGTGACGCCTCTTTCGGACAAGCGCTTCGTGGTGCGGCGGGTAAGGGGCCTGTAGGAACGCCCGGCAGGATTGTTGAGCGGGCTTCCCGTTTGTAATGTACGTTCGGCGGCAACGCATACGAAAGCTAGCTGGTGAAACGGAGGGCCAATGACTACCCAGACCTTCGGCCAAGCCGAAAGCCTCAAGATGAAATCTGCCTACGACGAGTGGATCGAGTCCATCGGGGTGCCCATCCACGAGGGCTACTACGTGGAGGACATCCGCAAACTGGAGCTCGGACCATGGGCCGAGCGGGGGTGCAACGCCGCCTTCCTCAAGCTGGCGGGGCAGGAGGGTGTTTCAGAGGCCAGGGTGACCGAAATTCCCGCCGGTCAGACGCTGCCCCGGCTGAAGGCAGGTTTCGACGAGATCGTCTATGTACTGGAAGGCGGCGGCATGAGCCGGCTCTGGTCCAACGACGGCTCCCACGAGCGCACCTTCGAGTGGTCGGATCACGCCATGTTCCGGCTTCCCAGGGACTGCTGGACTCAACTCAGCAACATGCGAGGCGACAAGCCAGCCCGATTGCTCCACTTCAACTTCATGCCCGTGGCCATGGCCGCCAACCCCGACCCGGACTTCTTCATCAACAATCCCTATGAGAATCAGGGGTTGCTGGGCGAGCCGGGAGAGGAGCTTTTTTCCCAGGCCAAGGAGGTCCACGTTCCCGAGGGCTTCTATCCCTCCAAGGGCGTGATGTATTACTACTGGAGCGGCAACTTCTTCCCGGACATGAAGGAGTGGCGAGACCTGACTCCTCTGTTTGGCAGGGGCGGGGGTGGCCGCACCGTCTACATCGTCTACCCGAAGAGCAAGATGACCTGTCACATGTCGGTCTTCCCATCGGGAAGCTACAAGAAGGCTCACCGTCACGGACCCGGCGTCATCATCGTCATCCCCGCCGGCGAGGGCTACTCGGTCATGTGGGAAGAGGGTAAGGAGAAGATCATTGTGCCGTGGCATGAAGGCAGCGTTTTCGTTCCACCGAACAAGTGGTTCCACCAGCATTTCAGCACCGGTGTCGTGCCGGCGCGTTACCTGGCCTTCCATTCGCCCCGGCAGTTCAGCGGCCAGGCGGAGACTATCGAGGACAGGGCGCGGGATCAGATCGAGTACCCGGACGAGGAGCCGATGATTCGGGAGCTATTCCAGGAAGAGTTGGCCAAGAAGGGACTCGCCAGCAAGATGCCGGAAGACGCCTACCTGGACCCCAACTACGAATGGGGTTACACAGAGGAGTTCTAGGGCCAGTTTCTTTAGTAACGGAGAGGGGCGGGGGTGGGCCAACAGCCCACCCCCGCCCCTATTCACGGGCGAACGAGTCCAGCGCGCGGGTATGCCGACGAAGGCCATCGGTCCGGGGGCATGCTTGAAGGGCGGAGAGCAGCGGCGTGAAGACGCCGATTCCGAGGAAGCCCCCGCACTCGCTAAACCTATGGGTGGACCATTGTGAATAGCAACTACATGAACCAGTTCCTTGGTGAACCCGGAGTGGAGTTTGACGTTACAACGCTGAGTTGGATAGGCAGCCCCGCCTTCACGACGGACACGGTCTATTGCCGGACGGACGTGGTGGGGGACGGGACTTTGGGGGAGATAGCCGCGGCCCAGCAGTCAGGGGAGCTCCGCAAGCTCTTCCTGGGATCTTCCACCACGACGGCCTTCGTCAGCCACGCCCGAATATTGCAGCAGTTCGTTCCCGGTTTCGATTGGGAGTTGGTGCTTGGCTATCCGGGAGGCGCTGAGTACAGGCTTGGCTTCCGCAAGGGCGAGATCGACTGCGCCGGCGGCTCTAAGGACAGCTTCCTGAATGACCTGAGCGACATGCTAGAGGCGGGCGAAATCAACGTCATCAGCACCACCGGCGACCCCAACTTGGACCGCGACCCGACCTTCCCCAATGCGCCGACGCTGCTGGAAAGGGCCAAGACCCCTGAGGATATTGCATTGGCCAGCGCCTACGTCGCCTCTCCGGCTACGGGACGTCCCTTCGCAGCGCCCCCCGGCGTTCCCCTGGACCGGCTGGCGATTCTGCGAGAAGGGTTCCGCCAGGCTGTGCTGGACCCAGAGCTGATTGCTGAGGCCGAGCGGATCAGACGCTCGATCACCTACGTGCCGCCGGAGGCCATCGAGAACGTGTTCCGGGACCTGTTCTCCGCCCCTGAGGAGGAGAAGGCCCGTATCGCCAGGATTGTGTCCGGCGAAGAAGGGTAGAAGGCGTTGCAGGCATATGAAAAGCGGGGCGTCGGGACCGTTCCGGCGCCCCGCTTTGCGTCGCCTTTTCTAGGGGTCCGAGTTCAGTTGGCATCGTCGGCTCTCCGGCATTATCCATGCGCAGACGGCTCTCGCTGATGTGCGAAGGCGCGCCAACGGCGCCTCAGCGCAATCCGCGCCGGATGGACGCCGCTCCCGGTTCATCTTGGAATTGCCGCGTGCTTTACCGGCCCGCACCGTCGGATTAGCTTGAACCCCCCGACCTCCTGAGGTGCTTCGTTGCTCCTTGGCGCCATATTCGGCATCCTGACCGCGGCGTGCTTCAGCGCCAGCGTCATCGTGGCCCGCCGCGGCATGTTGGTTGCCAGCGCCGACCAAGGCATCTACTTTTCTGTCGTTGCGGGCGTTCCCCTATTTCTGATCGTAGCGCTTCTGACCGGGCAGCTCTTCAGGGTGAACGAGTTCGGCGTGGCGGCGCTATGGATGCTTGCCGGGGCCGGGGTGTCGGAATACCTGGTGGGCCGCTACAGCAACTTCCGGGCGATTCGCATTCTCGGCGCCAACGCCTCCTCTCCCCTGCGGTCCCTGAATGTTGTGTTTGCCGTGGTCCTGGCGGTTGTCCTCCTGGACGAAAGCATCTCGCTCCAGCGAGGCCTTGGCATGGGTCTTGTGATACTGGCCCCGCTGGTTATGCTCCAAGGCGGCGTGCGGCAGGCCCCAGCCCAACAGAGCGGCGCTACGCCGCAGCCCGATGCTTCCGAAGAGCAGCGGCCTTCCCGCCGTCACCTCGAAGGGTACTTCTGGGGCCTGGTTACCGCCGTTGGATATGGGGCGGGACCTCTGCTGATCCGGGCATCGGTTGGTGGGACTGGCCTTGGCATTGCCGGCGCGCTGTTGTCCTACATAGCGGCGGCCCTATTGCTGCTCGCCTTCCTGGCCCTGCCTGGGCGCCTGAGCAGGGTGCGGGCCATCGACCCGCTGGCGATCCGGTGGTTTCTGGCGGGCGCGGTCTTCTCTTTTCTGGCCCACATGTTCCGCTTCGTGGCCCTGGACGTGGCGCCGGTGACCGTGGTGGCGCCGTTGCAGCAGACGGCAGCCATCTTCATCGTCGTCTTCTCGTTTCTGGTCAACCGCAGATTCGAGCTTTTCGGGCCGCGGGTCATCCTGGCGATCATGCTCTCCGCGGGCGGAACGGTAGCCCTAGTGTCCGACCTATGAAGGGCGCCTCAAGAGCAAGGGGGCAAGCCGTAGCCTGCCCCCTCATTTGTTGCACGAGGCTTGACCTGCCCCCTGAATTAGGTCCAAGTATTCTTAGAGTCCGACCGGCGTATTCCTAGCCACCTGTTGTGCGAACTCCTCGGGCGTCCGGTTGCCCAGTGCGCTGTGGGGCCGGACAGCATTGTAGTCGTCCCGCCAGCGCTCGACGATGTTCCGGGCCGCAGGAAGACTCATGAACCAGTGCTCGTTGAGGCACTCGTCGCGAAGCCGCCCGTTGAAGCTCTCGATGTACGCATTCTGCATGGGCTTGCCCGGATCGATGAAGTGCAGATGCACCCCATGTGCATACGCCCAAGCGTCCAGAATCCTCCCGGCGAATTCAGGGCCGTTGTCTACGGTGATCAGCTCCGGCAGGCCACGGTCGATGGCCAGCCTGTCCAACACCCTTGTCACGCGGAGGCCGGGCAACGACGTGTCCACCTCCATGGGCAGGCTCTCCCGAGTGAAGTCGTCAATCACCGTCAGCACTCGTATCCGCCGGCCACTGGCGAGCGCATCGGACACGAAGTCCATCGACCACCGCTGGTTCGGGCGCTCGGGCGCCATCGTGGGGACGCGAGCGATGCCCGCCATCCGCTTGCGCTTCCGACGCCGGACGGACAGCCCCTCCTCCCGATAGAGCCGGTAGACCCGCTTGTGGTTCACGCCGAACCCCTCCCGGCGCAACAACACCCACAACCGGCGATACCCGAAGCGCCGCCGCTCCGCGGCGAGCGAGCGCAGTCGCTTGAGGAGTTCGGGTGCGTCGCTGCCCACCCGCCTATAGCGGGCCACCGATCGGTGGATACCCATCAGCCTGCAGGCGCGACGCTCGCTGAAGCCCCACCGCTCCTGGACACGGTGCATGGTCTCCCGTCGCGTTGCAGGCGTCATGCGTTTTTTCGGAGCAGCTCCCGCAAGACGTGATTGTCGAGCGTCGCCTCCGCCAGCAGCTGCTTCAGCTTCCGGTTCTCCTCATCCAGATGGCGCAGCCGTCGCGCCTCGCTCACGCCCATCCCGCCGAACCGCGCCTTCCAGTTGTAGAAGGTCCCCGGTGAGACACCATGTCGGCGGCATACCTCGGCCGTCGGCACTCCCGCGTCCGCCTCCCTCAGGACCCCGATGATCTGCTCGTCCGTAAACCTGCTCCTCCGCATGCTGTCCTCCTCTGTTTGACCGGAGGACTCCAATTATCCGTGGACCGGTTTTCGGGGAGCAGGTCAGGCTTGTTAACGGAACCTCAGCCGATGGGAGATTGGGGAGGAAGCGCAACACACCATCAGACTAGCACCCAGTTCGTTATCGCAGTCTATCCTTAGGTGCCTACTTGCGCTTCTTGCGTACTCGAGGCTCTGACCGTCGGAATACATCACGTGCTGTGTACATCTCATCGTCATCTGATGAGTTGAGTACACATATGATTTGAATAACAATGCATATCAACGCAAATAGGACGAGGAAGAAGAGTAGGCCGCCGCTCATAGCTATATCCTCAATGCTGCGCAGACCCCACAGTGCAGAGGTAGATTACGCTCAACGTCTGGGGTACGCAAGTCATGCAAGGCGGCTTTGTAAGCTTCAGCGAAGCCGTGAAAGTATTCCGCTAGTAGCTATGCTGCCGCCTTGGTCAAAGTCCTAGAGTGTGTTGTGCTCCCACTTTGCATCTTCAATGTTGACCATTTGTACTTCCTGCCCATTCCGGCGGACGCCAGAGTGATGTGTCCAAGGCAACCCGTTGGTGGCGACCACGCCTCAATTATAGCCGATGGAAATTGGGCAGGAGCCGCAACGCTACGCGCTCCACTTGGCCAGCCAGTACTCCAGGCTGTCCGCCAGAGCAATCCAGCTTGCCTCGATGATGTCTGGAGATGCTCCCACCGTGCGCCAGTAGTGCTCGCCGTCAGTTGACTCGATCAACACCCGGACGATGGCCTTGGTCCCCGATCCCTGGTCCACCACCCTCACTTTGTAGTCCACCAGCCGCACCGCCTGAAGGCTTGGATAGAACCGGAGCAGGGCCTTGCGCAGGGCGTTGTCGAGGGCGTTGACGGGTCCGTTGCCATCGGCGGCGGTGTGCATGGTCTCGCCGCCCACCTGGACCTTGACCATGGCCTCGGAGACCACGTCGTTGCCGTCATTTTTGTTTGCGTCGGGGCGCTTGTCCACTCGGACCATGAAATTGATCAGGTCCATTGGCGGGCGGTATCCCTCCAGGCTGCGGCGCACCAGCAACTCGAAGGAAGCCTCGGCGTCCTCGTATTGGAAGCCCTTGCTCTCCCGTTCCTTGACCAAGTCCAGCAGCGCTCTTGCCTGCAGGGGCGGCACTTCCAAATCTAGGCCCATTTCCTTCAGTTTGAACGCCACGTTGCTCCGGCCCGCAAGCTCCGACACCAGCACCTGGTTGGAGTTGCCCACAGCCTCCGGCTGAATGTGCTCGTAGCTGGATTTGACCTTCGCCACCGCGGAGGCGTGCAGGCCGGCCTTGTGCGTGAACGCGTTCAGGCCGACGAAAGCCTGGAACTCGTCGGGGGGCATGTTGGCCACCTCGCTAATGTAGCGGTGGGCCTCGGTGAGGTGGGCGACTTGATTGTCCGTCACGCAGTCGATTCCCATCTTGAGCTTCAGATTGGCAATGATGGAGAAGATGTTGGCGTTGCCGCACCGCTCTCCGTAGCCGTTGGCCGTGCCCTGCACCAGTCCGGCGCCCACCTGGACCGCGGCCAGCGCCCCAGCAACGGCCAGGTCGGCGTCGTTGTGGGTGTGGATGCCGATTTCCGTGGGCACTTCCTTGACGACGCGTTCGACAATGTGGGCGATTTCGTGGGGGAGCGTCCCGCCGTTGGTGTCGCAGAGGGTCACGCACTCGGCGCCGGCGTCGGCGGCGCTGCGGACGCACTGCACGGCGTACTCGGGGTTTGCCTTGTAACCGTCGAAGAAGTGTTCGGCGTCGAAGATGACCCGCCGGCCCTGGCTTCGGAGGTAGGCGACGGAGTCGTAGATCATGGCGAGGTTTTCTTCGAGGGACGTTTCCAAGACGTGGCTGACGTGGAAGTCGGAGCTCTTGCCCACCAACGTGAGGACAGGCGCTTCCGACTTGATCAGTTCCCTGAGGTTGGGGTCGTCCTCCGCTCGCCCCTTGGCCCGCCGGGTGCTGCCGAAGGCGACGATGGTGGCGTGCTTGAGGGAGAGGGACTTCGCCTGTTGGAAGAACTCCTCGTCCTTGGGGTTCGCTCCGGGCCAGCCACCCTCGATGAAGTCGATGCCCAATTCGTCCAGCTTGCGGGCGATCTTGAGCTTGTCCTCTACGGACAGGGACACGCCTTGCCGTTGCGTGCCGTCGCGAAGTGTCGTGTCGTACAACCGGATGCCGCTCATTTTTCCCCCCAATGAATGCGAAAGGCCCCGCGCATGGGTAGCACGGCGGGCAGGGTGTGTCAAACGCGCCGGCGAGGGATGTGGCCTACCCGAACCATACCCCCAGGTATTTGGTGAACCAGAACAGGCCGGCGTAGACGGCACCGCCGCTGACGACCAGGATGGCCGGCGCGCGCCAGTGGCGGCGGGCGCCTTTCAGGTTGCACGCTTGCCGTCGCCGCAGGTAGAGCGTCATTGCAACGGCGGCAATCAGCAGGCCTGCTCCCCGGAAGGCCCACCCGTACGTGTAGTACAGAGTGTCGCCCAGCGTAACGGCCTCGGCGGCGGTGGCGACGCCCAGGAGCGCCAGCACCACCGGCGAGACGCAACAGGTGATGGCGGCCAGCCCCGAGGCCAGGCCCATGAGGAGGCCCTTGCGCACTTCTCCGGTTGTCGTATCGAGATGGCTGGCGATGGCGGTTCCGGTAGCCCGCGGGTTTGGCCTCTTTGGCCATCACCCCTGCCAGAGACCTGTCAGACGCCGCGGGGCGCTGGCTGGAATGCAGAGGACTCTTGCTTCAATTCTACCCTAGGATGCCCTGCGGCGCAGCGGGCCGATCCACTTTTATCTGTGTAACGCGGCGTGGGCGCGCTCGGCTTCGTTGACCCTCACCCAGGGGACACCTATACTGGCGGCGATATTGGAAGGAGCGGGAGGAAGGATCATGGAAGGCCGTTTTCCCCAGGGGCTGCTGGTGGCCCTGACCAACTGCAAGGATCCAGCCCGCGAGGACGAGTTCAATCGTTGGTACGACCAGACTCACCTGCCGGACATTACCGGCACGGGGCTGTTCCAGGACGCGGCGCGTTTCGAGAACGTAGCGCCGCAGCCCGGCCAGGCCAAATACCTCGCCTTTTACGAGACCAACGCCGAGGACCTGGCGGAAGCGCGCAGGTCGCTGTCGGAGTTGACGGCCGGCCTGAGGGAGGCGGGGCGCTCCAGCGACCTCACCGACCTCGTGGGGGGAGGACTGCACCGCCGCATCGGGTCGCTGTCCAGCGCAGCCGCCGGCAGGCCCGTCACGGGACTCCTGTTCGTCTCCACGGACTGCAACGACGCGGCCCGCGAGGACGAGTTCAACCGGTGGTATGACGAAGTGCACGTACCGGACATTCTCGGCCTTGGGCTGTTCCACAGCGCCTACCGCTTCGAGAATCCCAACCCCGGCGAGCTTCTCGGCAAGTACCTAGCCGTCTATGAGACCGACCAAGACCCGGCCGCGGCCGCGGAGGCCAACTCGCTGGAGAGAGACAAGTGGGAGAAGGCCGGGCGATTCAGCGAACTGCTGGAGATGAAGACTCGGCTGGTCTTCGAGCGCAGAGTGCCCTAGGGCGCGCGGCGGGCGGGTCTGTGGCGTCTATCACACAAGAGGGTGGCTGCGCAGCGTTTGGCTTGGAGTAACTCCGACGGTATTTCGAAGGGGGACTATCATGGAAGGCCGCTTTCCCACGGGCATTCTCCTGGCTCTGACCAACTGCAACGACCCATCGCGCGAGGACGAGTTCAATCAGTGGTATGACGAATACCACCTGCCGGACCTGCAAAGCACAGGGCTGCTCTCCAATGCCGCCCGCTTCGTGAATGCGGACCCGCAGCCGGGCCAGCCCAACTACGTCGCCATCTATGAGACCTTTGCCGAGGATATCGTCAAGGCGCGGGAAGACTTTGCCGAGCTGAGGGCCAAGATATTCGCCGCAAACCGGATGACCGACCTGGGCGACATGGCGGCATGGGGTATTTTCCAGAGCATCGGCTCGACCTCCACGGCATCGCCCGGCAGGCCGGTGGGGGGGTTGCTCATCAACTCCCAGAACTCCAAGGATCCCTCGCGAGCCCAGGAGTTCAGCGACTGGTACAGCACCATCCATGTTCCCGACGTGCTGGGGAGCGGGCTCTACCACAGCGCTTATCGGTACCAGAACGACGAGCCCGGCGACGTGCTGGGCCAGTTCATCAACATCTACGAAACGCACCTTGACCCCGTGGAGGCATCGGATGGCCTTCGCGGGGAACGGGCCAAGTGGGAGGCTACGGGCCACACGAACGACTTGTTGGAGATCAGGTTTCGCATTGTGGTGCGGCCGGTCCACCCCAAGTCCTGAGAGGGCTTGCATGGCGTCCAGCGCAGAGCGACGAACCGTCTCCCGGGAAAGCAGGGGTGGAGAGATGGGGGAAACGTTAGCCAGGACAGGCATGGGGCGGCAATGGCGCACAGGGCGCAGGTTCAAGGAGGAATGCTATGGAAGGCCGATTTCCCAACGGAGTATTGATAGCGCTGGCGAACTGTAACGATCCGTCCCGCGAGGACGAGTTCAATCGTTGGTGCGACGAGGTGCACCTGCCGGACCTGCAGAGCACCGGCCTCCTGACGAATGCGACCCGCTTCGTGAACGTGGACCCGCAGCCGGACCAGCCGAAGTACGTCAACATCTACGAGACCGATACGGATGTTCAGGAGGCTCGCACATCCTTTGCGGCGTTGCGGCAGAGCATTGTGGACGCGGGGCGGATGTCCGACCTTGGGAAGACGGAGGCGTGGGGCATCTTCCCCCGTATCGGCGCCACTTCGACGGCATCTTCTGGGAAGCCCGTGCGGGGCATCCTGCTGAACTCGCAGAACTGCAAGGACCCGGACCGAGACCAGGAGTTCAGCGACTGGTACAACAACGTCCACATTCCCGACATCCTTGCCAGCGGGTTCTTTCACAGCGCCTACCGCTATGAGAATGCCGAACCGGGGAATGTCTATTCCCTGGCCACGCCTATCGCTGGCGTGCTTGGCAAGTACATCAACCTCTATGAAACGGACTTGGACCCAGAGGAGGCCTCCAACGGCATCCGGGGCGAGCGGGCGAAGTGGGAAGCGATGGGGCACGCGAACGACCTAGCCGAGGTCAAGCTTCGCCTCCTGTTTCGCCCCATCTATCCCAAGTCCTAGGGGCCGCGACAGACGGGCGCGCCTCGGTGGCGGCCCAGGCCTCCATACCCAGCGGGTCCGCTGCAGGGAGAGGGTGGGGTGAAGAGGAAATATCGGGCGGGCAGCCGGCGCAGTCAATCGATCCCGCAGCAAATGCACATCAGGGCCGCAGGCCCTGGGGAGAGGATTCATGGAAGGCCGTTTTCCCAACGGAGTGTTGATGGCCCTGACCAACTGCACCGACCCTTCTCGCGAGGACGAGTTCAACCGGTGGCGCGATGAGGTCCACACGAAGGACCTCCAGAGCACAGGCCTCCTTACCCACGCCACTCGATTCGTGAACGTGGAGCGGCAGCCGGACCAGCCGCAATACGCGAATATCTACGAGACCTACGTTGAGGATATTCAGGAGGCGCGCAAGTCGTTACTGGCATTGAGGCAGAGCCTCGTCGACGTGGGACGCATGTCCGACCTGGGAAAGACGGTGGCGTGGGGCATCTTCCCGCGCATCGGGTCCACTGCGACGGCGACGGCAGGGAAGCCAGTGCGGGGCCTTCTCATCAACTCCCAGAACTGCAAGGATCCGGCCCGCGAGGAAGAGTTCAACGATTGGTACAACAACGTCCACATTCCCGACATCCTTACCAGCGGGTTCTTCCACAGCGCCTACCGCTACGAGAACGCCGAACCGGGAAACGTTTATTCCCTGGCTAAGCCTGTCGCCGGCGTGCTTGGCAGGTACATCAACATCTACGAAACGGACCTGGACCCAGTGGAAGCTTCCGACGGCATCCGGGGCGAGCGGGCCAGGTGGGAAGCGATGGGCCACACCAACGATCTGGGCGAGGTCAAGCTACGCATCCTCGTCCGGCCTGTGCACCCGAAAGCGTAGGGGCCGTGGCCAAGTCGAATGCCATCCGAGACATGATCCGAGGGGAGGAGCAACATCATGGAAGGCCGTTTTCCGAACGCTGTGCTGATTGCCCTGGCGAGACTGCGCGACCCGGCCCGCGATGAAGAAATCAACCGCTTCATCGACGAGATGCATTTCCCCGACCTGCAGAGCACCGGCCTCCTGACGAACGCGACCCGGTTCGTGAACGTGGATCCGCAGCCGGACCAGCCCACGTACGTGAACATCTACGAGACCTACGTTGAGGACGTGCAGGAAGTGCGCAAGTCCTTTGCCGAGCTGCGGGCCAGCCTCGTGGAGGCGGGCCGAATGACCGACCTGTCGGACACGCAGTGGCGCATCATGCCCCGGATTGGGTCCATGTCGTCGGCGACGGCAGGGAAGCCGGTGCGGGGTATGTTGATCAACTCGCAGAATTGCAAAGACCCGGCTCGCGAAGAGGAGTTCAGCGACTGGTACAGCAACGTCCATATACCGGACATCTTCGCCAGCGGCTTTTTCCACAGCGCCTATCGCTATGAGAACGACAACCCGGGCGGCCTGTTCGGCAAGTACGTCAACCTCTATGAGACGGACCTTGACCCTGTGGAAGCCTCCAACGGCATCCGGGGCGAGCGGGAAAAGTGGGAAGCTATGGGTCATACGAACGACCTTGGCCAGGTAACCCTGCGCCTCCTTGTGCGGCCTGTGTACCCGAAGGCTTAGGACCGTGAACTGAGGGCGTGGAGGGAGGCGCACCAGGCATGAGGGTTGCCGTCATGGGAACGGGAGGCATGGGAGGCTACTTCGGGGGCCTGCTGGCCCGCGCCGGCCACGATGTAGCCTTCATTGCTCGCGGCGCTCATCTACAGGCCATCCGAGAGCGGGGGCTCCGCATCGAGAGCGCTGTTTCCGGCGAGTTCACCGTTCGGGGCCAGGCCACCGACGACCCCTCGCAGGTTGGGGAAGTGGACTTGGTGCTGTTCACCGTGAAGACCTATCACAACGCTCAAGCGATACCGGCCCTTCAGCCAATGATGGGTCCCGGCGCCGCCGTTTTGACGATGCAGAACGGCGTAGAAAGCGGCGCCGAGTTGGCGGCTGTCCTTGGGGCGGAGCGCGTCCTCACGGCGCCGACGCTTTGCGAGTCCTTCGTACAGGCGCCGGGTCTCGTCGTGGAGCGGATGCCCCGAACCGGCGTTGCGCTGGGCGAGTTCGCCGGCGGCCCCTCGCTGCGCATCGCCAAGCTGTCGGAGACGCTCCGAGAGGCCGGCTGGACGGTGGAAACGACGGACGCCATCGAGAGCGAGGCTTGGTTCAAGTGCATGTTCATCTGCGCCATGGGGTCCGTCCTAGCCGCCTCGCGTTCGACTATGGGCGAGGTGATGGCGTGCAATGAGACCAGGGCCCTCTATGTGTCGGTGCTCCAAGAGGTGGAGGAGGTGGCGCGGGCCAGGGGCATCGTCTTGGATACCTCGCTGAACATTCCCCGCTTCATGGGCCTAGAGGGTGGCGGCGCAGCCGCAGACGTGGTGATGAGGTTTTCGGAGTCGCTTCCCGGCCAGGCCAAGTCCTCCATGCTGCGGGACGCGGAAGCGGGACGGCCTCTGGAGATCGATGCCCTGAACGGGGCCGTCGTCCGGCTGGGTCGCGAGGTTGGCGCGCCCACGCCCGCCAACGCCGCCGTTGCTGGCTGCCTGCGCCCGGCCCATCTGAGGGCGCTGGGGAGCTAGGAGCAATAGCCATCCCGGCCGCCCGCCCCACTGTCGGGAGAACGAAAGCGGGACAGGGCTTTCCCTCTTTGCTGGCTGTGCTACCATTCTCTAAGCCCATTCTGGAGATTCCCCTTGGTCCGTGAACTCGTTGAACAGATGCGCGGCGGAGACCGGCGCGCCCTCGCCCGCCTTCTGAGCATCGTGGAACGAAACGACGCCCGGGTTCCGGAGGTGATGGAGGCCATTCACCCCCACATCGGCCACGCTCAAGTCATCGGCCTCACCGGCCCTCCTGGGGCCGGCAAGAGCACCCTGGCCGACAAGCTCGCGGCGCTGGTCAGAGGGAAGGGTTTGACCATCGGAGTGCTGGCCGTGGACCCCACCAGCCCCTTCACCGGCGGCGCCGTCCTTGGCGACCGCATCCGCATGCAGCAGCACTACCTGGACCCCCAAGTCTTCATCCGCAGCATGGCCACCAGGGGTAGCCTGGGTGGCCTGCCGAGGGTTGCCGCCAGAGCGGTCAGGGTGCTGGACGCTGCGGGGAAGGACGTTGTCCTGGTGGAGACGGTTGGGGTAGGGCAGACCGAGGTCGACGTGATGCGGGTCGCCGACACCGTGGTCGTGGCGCTGGTGCCGGAAGCGGGCGACGCTGTGCAGACCCTCAAGGCAGGTCTCATGGAGATTGCCGATGTCTTCGTGGTCAATAAGGCAGATAGAGAGGGTGCCGGCCGCATGGTGGCGACGCTCCGCAATACCCTGACCTTCAGCAACAAACAGGACTGGTGGCTGACGCCCGTGGTGGCGACGCAGGCCACGAAGGGCGAGGGGATCGACAAGCTCTGGGACACCATTCAGCAGCATCGGGCCGCCATGGAGAAGCATTCGATCTTGGCGGAGCGCCGGAAGCAACGCCAGCGCCACGAGTTCTTTCAGACCGTTGAGGAGTGGGTGGGCGACAAGCTGGCCGGCCTCGCGCACGCCAACGGCGAGCTTGGCGACCTCATAAAGCAGGTGGAGGAGGGCAGCGCCGACCCTCACGGCGCCGCCCTCGACGCGCTGCGCCGGGGCACGTTACTCAGGCACTGGCTATCACTGGTCGAGGAGGGGGGCTAGCAAGGGTGGCGGCGCTCCTTGGCATTGATCTCACGGCCTCGGAGAGGCGCGCCAGCGCCTTCGCTGTCCTGGACGAGGGCGGCCACCTACTGGATATGGGCTTCGCCCGGGCCGACGAGGACATTCTCAATGCTGTCCGGAAGGTGGACGCCTCCCTCATTGGCATCGACTCGCCGCTGGGGCTACCGGAGGGCTATTGCTGCCTGGAGGAGTCCTGCGGTTGCGGCCCGGTGGCTGCGGGGCCGGGCAGGTCGGCGGAGCGGGCCCTGGCAAGGGTGGGCATCCCGCTGTTCTGGACGACCAAGCGCTCCATCATCAAGACGATGATCTATCGGGGCATGGGCCTTGCCAGGGAGATGGAGGCCGAGGGCCGCAGCCCTGTGGAGGTCTACCCCTATGGCGCCCGCGTACGCCTTTGGGGGCGGCGCACGCCGAAGAAGAGCACGCCGGAAGGCCTCGACTTTCTGAGCCGACGCATTGCCGAGCGAATCCCAGGCGTGCCGGAAAGTCGTGGGAGCCTGGATCACGACCTCTGTGACGCGCTGCTCGCGGCTTACACGGTCTACCTGGCGACGCAGGGCCTCGCGGAGGCCTTTGGCGCGGGAGTGGAGCGCCAAATCGTGCTTCCGGTTTCCGGGCTGTGATGGAATCAGGCGGCGTCTGCGTTCCCGCTGGTCCCCGTCGGCCTTCGAACCCCCGCCGGGACCGCGACATGGCGTTTCTGAGGCGCCTCCAGGCCGGCGAGGGCCTGAACGAAGTCGAACGGCTGAGGCATCAGCGGCCGCCCGATGCTCTCTTGGAGGGGGCCCGCCAGTTCAACGACGGACGATTTTTCGATGCCCACGAGACGCTCGAGAGGGTTTGGAGGAAGTCCTGGTATCCGGAGCGGCTCTTCCACCAGGGCCTCATCAAGGTGGCAGTGGGGCAGGAGCACCTGAAGCGCGGCAACTCCGTTGGGGCAATGAGCCAGAGCCTGGATGGCCAGTCCTTGCTTCAGCCATTTGCCCCAACCGTTTTCACCATCGACGTGGCCCTGCTGTTGTTGGGGCTGGAGGACTTTATTAGGGCGTTGCGGGATGGGGATACAGGAGCGCCCCCTCTTCGCATCGCGGTCGGGGAATAGCAGAAAATGGGCCCGGCGCCGTTTGGCGCCGGGCCCTTTTGCGGGGCTAAGGCTGGCTATGGGCGGGGTCAGGCCGCTCTACGGACCCTGCGGGTTGTCGCCTGGGCCAGGTCTCGCGTTTCAACGTCCTGAATGAGGCCGCACTGGATACACTCCCTGAACAACCCATAGATATCCTCGGTGACATGCATATCTCCGCGGCACTTGGGGCAAGCCTTGAAGTACATCATCGCCTCATCTCCTTTTTCGCCAGGCAGTGAGCGCCCGTCAGGTGGTCTACATCACCGGTGGCTGGAACACCGGGCCATCGTTTCTGTTGGGGGCTTATCTCGAATGCGTTCCAGCGCCCCGCTTGTCTCACTTGCCTACTGAGACGCATCGTTTCCCGGGAAGGTTCCGTGCGCCCGGCCACTCGTTGTTGAGCCAGCATATAATATAATATGATATGATACATATCAAGAGTATGCATATTATGAAAGCCATTGGTGTTGCTTCCAAGAGGGTAATCTGGTATGCTTGTCGCAGAACGCTTGCCCCGACGCTTCCTGTTGGGCGGTGACGGAGCGAGGGGGCGAAAGCGGCCAGCAGGGAGGCAGCCTTGGAGGTGCGAGGATGACGACGAGGAGACCGGGCAGGGGCCGCCCGACCTTCCATGATCTGGACCTCGAGACTCTCTGGAGAGGGGCAATGGGTGGAGGTTCGGTGGCGCGGCGAGAGCGAGTCGCGCCGGTGCCCGTCGAAGCTGACGAGGAGGAGTGGAACGGGATTGAGGGAGTCTATATCATAAGTGTGGCCGCCCGCATCCTGGAGATGCACCCGCAAACGCTCCGCAAGTATGAGCGGATGGGTCTGGTGCGGCCCTCGCGGACGGAGGGCCGCCTGCGCCTTTACTCAGACGACGATATTGCCAAGCTGCGGCTGATCAAGTACCTGGTGGGAGAGCTGCGGCTGAACCTCGCCGGCGTGGATATGGCCGTGGCTCTGGCGGACCGCATTCTGGCAATGCGCCGTCAGGTCGCCCAGGTGCAGCAGGCCAGGGCCCTGCGCTCTCTGGTGCAGGGGATGCTGGAGGAAATGCTCGGAATACTGAATGCCCGGGCCCCCCAAGCCGGGGCTGGCAACGTTGACGAAGGACAGTGACGGGACGGGGGCGCTTCGCTCCCATCCCAACCTTCCCCTAGGGGGGGATAACGGGAGGATCAGCGGATGTTTCTTGAGAATCAGGGTTGCGAGGAGCAATCTCCGGGACCGGAGGCTGAGGATGCGGTCCTGGGCGATTTGCCCGCCCAGCTTGAAGAGGCGTTGCGTGAAAAGGAGCAGTTCCGCGCCCTCGCCCAACGCGCCCAGGCGGACCTGGCCAACTACAAGCGGCGCGTCGACGAGGAACGCGAGGAACTTCAACAGCGGGTGAAGAGCCAGATGGTGCTTCGGCTCCTCGACGTGGCCGATGACTTCGAGCGAGCGCTGTCGCACGCGCCTGCGGAGGACGCTCGGGAGTCCTGGATGGAGGGCGTGGCGTTGATCAGCCAAAAGCTGTGGTCGACCCTAGAGGCCGAGGGCGTATCCAGGATCGATGCGTTGCACCAGCCCTTCGACCCCTGGGAGCATGAGGCCCTCTACCACGAGGAAACCGACAGCGTTCCCGAAGGCCAGGTGGTGCAGGTGTTCCGCCAGGGTTACAGGCTGCGCGAAAAGATGATCAGACCGGCCCAGGTCGTCGTGGCCAAGCGGGCCGGCAGCGCTGGCGCCGGCCAGAGCTAGCGAGGACAGGGAACGGAGTTAACAACGTTTTCAGGAGGATGGATTCATGGCTAGAGTGCTGGGAATCGACCTTGGAACTACCAACTCTTGCATGGCCGTTATGGAGGGAGGTGAGTCCACGGTTGTCGAGAATAGCGAGGGGGGCCGCACGACGCCGTCGGTCGTTGCCGTCAACCCAAAGACGGGCGAGCGCTACGTGGGCCAGATGGCCAAGCGTCAGGCCGTCACGAACCCGGAGAACACCGTCTTCTCCGTGAAGCGCCTGATGGGCCGCAAGTTTGACGACGCAGAGGTGCAGAAGACGGCGGGACGGCTGCCCTACAAGATTGTGAAGGCGCCCAATGGCGATGCCCACGTGCAGATGGGAGATAAGACCTACTCGCCGCCGGAGGTCTCCGCCATGATCCTGCAGAAGCTGAAGCAGGATGCGGAGGCCAAGCTTGGCGAGCAGATCACTCAGGCCGTTATAACGGTTCCCGCTTACTTCAACGACAGCCAGCGCCAGGCGACCAAGGACGCGGGCCGCATTGCTGGGTTGGAGGTGTTGCGGATCATCAACGAGCCTACTGCCGCCTCGCTGGCCTATGGACTGGACAAGAAGGGCGATGAGACGATCGCCGTGTACGACCTGGGTGGGGGCACCTTCGACATCTCGATCCTCCAGATCGGTGAGGGCGTCTTCGAGGTTAAGGCCACCAACGGCGACACTTTTCTTGGCGGCGACGACTTCGACACCTTGATCATCGAATGGATAGCCGATGAGTTTAGACGCGACCAGGGCATTGACCTGCGGAGCGACCGCATGGCTCTGCAGCGGTTGAAGGAGGCGGCGGAGCGGGCCAAGATCGAGCTGTCGAGCGTGGTGCAAACGGAGATCAACCTTCCTTTCATCACCGCGGACGCCAGCGGGCCCAAGCATCTGACGATGAACCTCAGCCGCTCCAAGCTGGAGCAACTCGTGGGCTCTTTGCTAGACCGCTCCAGCGGCCCGGTTAACCAGGCTCTTAAGGACGCCGCCACCCCGACGTCCAGCGTGAACGAGGTGGTGTTGGTGGGCGGCCAGACCAGGATGCCCGCCGTCGTGGAGTTGGTCAAGAACGTTTTCGGGAGGGAGGCTCACAAGGGAGTGAACCCGGACGAGGTCGTGGCCATCGGCGCGGCCATTCAGGCGGGTGTCCTCCAGGGAGAGGTCCGGGACGTGTTGCTGTTGGACGTAACACCGCTCACCCTGGGCCTCGAGACGCTCGGAGGCGTGACGACGGCCCTCATTACTCGCAACACGACCATCCCCAGCTCCAAGTCTGAGGTGTTCACGACTGCCGCCGACAGCCAGACCAGCGTGGAGATCCATGTCCTCCAGGGCGAGCGCCCCATGGCCAAAGACAACAAGTCGGTGGCCCGCTTCAGCTTGGACGGCATCCTGCCGGCGCCGCGTGGAGTGCCTCAGATTGATGTGACCTTCGACATCGACGCCAATGGACTGCTCAATGTTTCCGCCAAGGACAAGGGCACCGGTAAGGAACAGCGCATCTCCGTGCAGCCCTCATCCGGCCTGGCCGATGATGACATTGAGCGCCTGGTGAGGGAAGCAGAGGAGCACGCCCAGGAGGACGAGCGGCGGCGCGAGTTGGTAGAGGTCCGCAACCAGGCGGACAGCCTGGCTTATAGCGCCGAGAAGCTTCTCCGGGAGCAGGGGGAACAGGTTTCCCAGGAGCTCAAGGACGAGGTTGAGCAGGCCGTCAAACACGTGCGGGAGGTTGTCGACAGCGAGGACATTTCGGTGATCCGGGCCGCGGTGGACCAGCTCAACGCAGCGCTTTCAAGGTTGGGGGAGGCGGTGTACAGCAAACCGGGCGGACAGGCGCCGGACCCCCCCAGCCCTGAGGATGGACCCGAGGACATCGGGACCGTGGAGGGGGAGTTCCGGGAGATATAGAGGGGAGCAGGGTGGGCCAATCCGGGAATCGGCCGGATATTGTGAAGAGAATAGCGCACTGAGGTATTGACTGAGCCGATGCAGTCTAGGAAGATGGGGTTGGAGCCTCGATGACCCGAACCCCCGGATCCTGACCGGGCGAAGGAGGTGGCGTCATGGCAAAAGACGATATGATAGTGAAAGGGAAGCGGCCAGCCCGCGAGACGCCTCTGCAGCCCCAGGAAGAGCAGGAGCTCTTCTCGTTCAGCCCGCTGCAGTTGCACTTCCTCACGCGGTTGAAGCAGCTTGAAGCGCAACGCGCCTCGCTGAAGCAGAACGAGGCCGGGACCGACGACCTGTTGTGGAGGGTCAGCTCGAGGGCTATGTATTCGACGTACCAGGACTGTGTGGACGTGGGCGTCGGCGAGGAAGCCAACGCGATCCTCCAGGGAGAGTCCACAGCCGTCCTGGGCGCCTTGGAATAGTTTCAACCTGCTCACAAGGAAAAGGGCCCCCGCTATCTGCGGGGGCCCTTTTCCTTGTCGCGTTATGGGCGCAGCAGATGCGGCAAGAGCGCATTGGCGCTGGCCGGAGTTGGCTCCCACAGGACTGGAAGAACGAGTCATCGAGAGAGAGCAGGCGGGCTAGCGGCCGCTCGAACGAAGCGGATAGTGTCGATCCGGCTGCTTCCTGAACCCGGTTAGATCCCGGCGATGCCAAGGACGGGGAACACTGCCTGCTGCACTTCCCGGACCGTCTGTTGGGCGTGCAGCAGCGTCCTGGGCATGACGTCTTCTGGGACGTCGGGCAGTTCCCAGTCACGGAGCTTGTCCACTCCCTGACGCCCCTGCAGGAAGGATGCGGGGATATCATCGTCCGGTGAATGTTCCGCCATCACCGCCAGATCCAGGGTCCACGCCCTGGCCACGGCCATGAGGTCGTAGCCACCGCCGCCAAAGGCGAGCCACATTCCCGGCGAAAGCTCGCCCAGCCGTTGCACGATCTGCGCGTGGCCTTGGACCGTGAGCTGCAGGTGCGTTAGCGGATCGTTGAAGTGGGGGTCGATGCCGAGTTGGGTGGCAATGACGTCCGGTTTGAACGCCCGCGCGATGGGGGGCGCCACCTCCTCGAAGGCCCAGCGAAACACATCGTCACCGGTGTGCGGGGCCAGCGGCACGTTGACCGAATAGCCTTTTCCCCTGCCGATCCCCAACTCTTCCACGGCGCCCGTGCCGGGGAAGAGGTAGCGGCCTGATTCGTGCATGGAGAGCGTCAGCACCTGGTCCGTATTGTAGAAGGCGGCCTGTACGCCGTCGCCGTGATGAGCGTCGATATCCACGTACATGACCTTGAGGCCCTTTGCCGTCATCGTATTGATGGCCACCACGGGGTCGTTGAAGACACAGAAGCCGGAGGCGTGATCGTCCATGGCGTGGTGCAGGCCCCCGGAGACGTTAAAAGCCACGTCTGCCCTGCCTTCCAGGAGAAGCTCGGCGGCCTTCACCGATGCCCCGGTGGACAGGGCCGCGGCGTCGTACATTCCCTCGTAGGTGGGGTTGTCGCTGTTGTCGGCGAAGTTGAAGGCCGGCCGTTCCTCGAGCCGGTCTCCCTGGCTGAAGGCTTTGACCGCCTGCAAGTACTCAGGAGTGTGGAATGATTCCACCTCGGCGTCCCTAGCGTCTCTCGGGAGCACCAACGACACGTTGGGCAGGCGCGGTAGTCCATAGGCCGACATCAGGTCGAATGTGTGCTGGAGGCGCACCGGCCTCATGGGGTGCGCCGGGCCGAGGGAGTGTTGGGACATGGCGTCGTGGTAGACAAGGGCGGCCCGGCGGCTCATCGCCAGCCTCCCCCGAGCCGGTCAAGCTCCCGGCGTATGTTGGGGCAGGGGGTCAGCCTCCGGCACACCGTTCCGCAATCCGGGCAGCGCATGGATTCCTCCTGGGTCTGCCGCGCGCAGGGCGGCGCGAGGGGTTCGATCGACAAATTGGCCGCGTGTTGCAGGATGGCAGCCCTAAAGCCATCTACGGGACCGGAAGAAGGCCAGCATTGCAACCGATATGACGGCCATAATAGCCAGGATTGCTGCGAAGGCCGCGCCGCTTCGCTCCAGGGGCAACCCAACGTTCATGCCGTAGAGTCCTGTGACCACCGTGAGCGGCAGCATGATGGTGGCCATCATGGTGAGGACCCGCATGATCTCGTTGGTGCGGTTGCTGGTGATGATCTGGTGGCTGTCCTGGAGCGATTCCACCACTTCCTTGTTCTCCTCCAACTCGCTCCATATTCGGCGGGTGTGGTCGGCAAGGTCGCTGAAGTACACGTCAAGGCGGGCCTTGAGGAAGAGAAGCGGGCGTTGTTCCAGGGCCTCCAGAACAACGATCTGCGGCCGGATGATGCGGCGGAAGGCGATGATGTCGCGTCGCTGGATAGAGAGTTCCCTGGCGAGGCCCGGCGCGCGCTCATCGAGGATCCGGTTCTCGATGTCCTCTAGGTTGGAAATGACTTTGTTCATGATGGGGAACATGTAGTCCACAAGCCCGCTGAGGATGCGGTAGAGGAGGTGGCCGGAGGTGGGGCTCATGACGCGGGCCCTGACCTCCTCGCTCCTCTGGCAGTCCTCGAAGAGCTTGACGAGCGGCCGGAGGTCGCCGTGATGGACGGTGACCACATAGTCCGTGCCGACGAAGATGGCGACCTGACTGGGCTGGGTCACGCGGCGCTTGGGGTCGAAGCGGGGGAAGTGAAGAACCAGGAAGATGTATTCCGAGGACTCGTCGAGCTTGGGTAGCTGGACCCGGCTCAGGCAGTCCTCAAGCTCCAGTTCGTGGAAAGGGTAGCTTTCCCGGAGGTACTGCATCTCCGCCAAAGAAGGGCGGTCGATGTTTACCCAGGTGGTCCCGTCCCACTCCGTGGTCTGGACGTTTGGCGCCTGCCGGGATGTTCCGGTAGTCATGAGGTTTCTTACGCATACGGAAGTAGGGTCATTGTACTACACGCCTGAGCATTGCGGAAACCGTCGCGAGGCGTCGACGGTCTAGCGGCGGTTGATTTTGGCTGTCTTCCGCCGTTAGGATTACGTGGGCGCGTCATTGAATCTGCGCCGCTGGAACCGCATACATCCATGGTCCAACAGAAACGAGATCTCTACGACACGCTGGGCATTGCCAAGGGGGCGTCTGACGAAGATATTCGAAAGGCGTACCGCCGGTTGGCGATGACCTATCATCCTGACCGGAACAAGAACGCAGACGCAGCGGACCGCTTCAAGGAAGTCAGCGAGGCCTATCAGGTTCTGAGCGATCCCCAGAAGCGGGCGCAATACGACCGCTTCGGACACTCCGGGGTGGGCGCGGGGGCAGGGAGGGGGTTCGATGGCTCCGACACCGCCGGGGGCTTTGGGGACATCTTCGACGCCTTCTTCGGCGGTTTCAGCGCAGGCGCCCGCCCGCGCTCCCGGCGAGGCGCAGACCTACAGACTCGGTACGCCATCGCCTTCGAGGAAGCCGTCTTCGGGTGTGAGAAGCAAATCGACGTCGAGCGCGTCGATTCGTGCCGCTGGTGCAGTGGCAACGGCGCCGAGCCCGGCACCCGGTTTTCCCAGTGCTCCAACTGCAGAGGGCAAGGGCAAGTGCGGCGCTCGCATCCGGGCATCTTTGGGGCTTTCACCCAGGTGGTTACCTGCGCCGCGTGCCATGGCGCCGGGCAGATTCTGGAACAGCCCTGCAAGGAGTGCCGCGGGCATGGGCGCAGCCGCCAGGCCCGTAGGCTGGCGGTACGGATTCCCGCGGGCGTTGAGCATGGATCTCGGATCCGCCTGAGCGGCGAGGGAGATGCCGGAGAACAGGCAGGGCGCCCCGGCGATCTGTACGTGGTGCTGTCTGTGAATCCCCACAAGGTCTTTCGGCGCGAGCAAAATGACCTGGTCCTCGATCTTCCGATTTCCTTCGCCCAGGCAGCCCTAGGCGACCGCGTTGAGATACAGACCATGGATGGCGAGGCTGCAACTCTTGACCTTCCCGCCGGCATTCAATCCGGCGCCGAGCTTGCGCTGAAGGGCAAGGGAGTCCCACATCTGGAGGGCAAAGGCCGCGGGAACCTCCGGGTCCAGGTCCAGGTTGTGACGCCCACCCGCCTCGGCGAGCGCCAAAGGGAGCTGCTTCAGGAGCTTGCCAAAAGCCTGGGTGATGACATGGACGGCCGCGAGAAACCGTGGTTCAGCCGCATCAAGGATGCCTTCGGCAGCAGTCCCTAGTGAGCGTTCGACGAGCTTATGTGCGGTCTGGGAACCCTTGTGGAGAGGGGTCAGGGGAAGCGTTTTTCCATGATGGCTGCAAAACCTACGGGCCAGGCTCCTGCCTTCTAAGGGTACGGCTGTGAAGTGGATTGAACTGAGCATCCGGGCCCCCAGCGAGATGGTGGAGCCGCTGACCGCTCTCTTCCACCGCTACGGTCACGGCGGCGTTGTCGTTGAAGAGGCCGGGGGCTTCAACCCCGACAACGATGAGGCCCCGCCACCCAACCGGGAGGCCGTCGTCAAGACCTACCTCCCGGTGGACCACACCACGAAGGGCCGACGCGAGGGAATTGACGTTGGCCTGCGTCTCTTCTCCATGGTCCGCGCTCTGCCGCCGCTGGTGGAAACCGAGATTGACGAGGCCGACTGGGCAGAGAGTTGGAAGGCCCATTTCCCCGTGCTGCGCGTCGGACGGCGCATCGTGGTCAAGGCGTCCTGGCATACGTACGCGCCCAAGCTCGGGGAGGTCGTCATTCACCTGGACCCCGGCATGGCCTTTGGCACCGGCCATCATCCAACCACGCGCTTCTGCCTGGAGCTGCTCGAACGGAATGTTGCGCCGGGCGCGGACGTGCTGGACTTCGGGGCAGGCTCCGCGGTGCTGAGCATTGCCGCCGTGCTCCTGGGCGCCGGAAGAGCCGTGGGCCTCGACGTCGACGGCCTGGCGGTAGAGTCGGCCAAGGCCAACGTAGCGGACAGCGGGCTCGGCGGGCGGATCGCCGTCTATGAAGGCACGCTGCCCCATGAAGAGGCGCCTCCCGGGAGCTTCGACATCGCCCTCGCCAACATCTCGACCAAGATGGTGCGGGACTACACCGCGGATCTCGCGGATACCCTTCGACCGGGCGGGTTGCTGATCGCTTCGGGCTTCACCGTAGACCAGGAGGAGCGGACGCTGGAAACCCTGGCGCAAGTATCCTTTTCGGTGATCGAGCGCGCGCAGGAAGAGGACTGGGTCTGCTTGGCCCTGCGGCTGGGTTGATAGGATGACACCTCCAACGGCAGGCGCGCCGCCTCGTTCGCCTGGCGGTGGTTTCGGGTCACCTTTTGGGGGGCGGGCGGCGCTGGTCTTCCTCGGTCGTGTGGAAGACCAGCTTGAGACGGTTGCCGCGGAATCCAAAGGATGCCCTCAACTCGTTCTCCAAGTAGCGCCGGTAGGAGAAGTGGAGCAGGTCCAGGTGGTTCAGGGCGAAGGAGAAGGTGGGAGGCGCCACGCCCCGCTGCCGGGGCTGGGAGATTCGAAGGTATCGTCGGCCAACGGTGGGGGGGGGATGGGCGATGAGGGCATCCCGGACCACCCTCGATAGGTCTTCCTGGTCGACCCAGCGTCGCCGCTCCCGGTAGACCTCTTTGGCGGAGGACATCAGGTCGTCGATGCCTGTCCCCTCCAGGGCCGAGGTGAAGCGGACGGGGATATGCGGAGCGAACTTGAAGCGCTCCCGTAGACGCTCCATAACAACGGATTGGTCGAGGCCGGCCCCAGGCCCCAGGTCCCATTTGCTGACCACCAGCACGACACCGGTATACGCGTCCATCAGCAGGCTGGCCACATGCTGGTCCTGTGAGGACCCCGGCTCCAGGGTCTCCACGACGAGGAGCGCCACATCGGCCCGCTCAATGGCGCGGACGGCGCGGATAACGCTGTATTTCTCGATGCCCGCCTCGACCCTGCCCCTCCGTCGGATGCCGGCCGTATCTATGAAGAGAACGGGCTCGCCCTGGTAGTCCGCCAAGGTGTCGATGGCGTCGCGCGTGGTGCCGGGCATGTCGGAGACCACGGCCCTCTTGTCGCCGAGGATGGTGTTCAACAGCATTGACTTGCCGACGTTCGGCCTGCCGACGATGGCGAGCCTCATGCCCTCCGGCTCTTCAATGTCCGTTGGAGTAGCGGGGAAATGGGCCGCCGCGGCCACGACGAGGTCGTCGACGCCGTTGTTGTGGTAGGCGCTGATGAGCACGGGGTCGCCGATTCCAAGCTCGTAGAACTCCATGCCCTGAAGCTCTCGCTGGCGGTTGTCGGCCTTGTTCACGCCGAGGACGATGGGCTTCCCTTTACGGCGCAGGAGGTCGGCGACGTCGCGGTCGGTGGCTGTTACGCCGTCCAATGCGTCGGTCAGGAAGATGACGACGTCTGCCTCATCGAGGGCGGCCTCAACTTGGGCGCGGATATCGGGCCACAGGCCGGTCTCCAGTTCAGGGGCGAGGCCTCCCGTGTCGACGACGGTGAATACGCGGCCTCCCCATTCGACCTGGGCGATGATGCGGTCGCGGGTTGTGCCCGGTTGGTCGGAGACGATGGCCTGACGGGCGCCGACCAGCCGGTTGAAGAGGGAGGACTTGCCCACGTTGGGCCGCCCTACGATGGCAACGATGGGGGTCTGTTGGGTCTGTGTCATGCTGCTAGGGAATCCTCCCGTTCCTGTCCCTGTATTCGAGACCTTTGCATAACCCGGCGCCACGCGCCAGTGGCAGCATTCCCACCGGCGATGCCTCGCAACAACCCGGCGCGGCGCCACGAAATCTCTGCCCCCGTACTCGAGGCAGGGATAGAGGGGACGCTTCCTAACCTTCCCCGAGTATGGGCAGCGCTGGAACCCCCGTCCTAGTCTTCCCCCGAGGGAGAGGCGCCGCCTTTGATTGTATGTTTGTAACGTTACTCAGCCGGATTTCGGGGTTTGCAGGCACGGAGCCAGTACAAGGCATTACAGGCCGTTACAAAGCCATTACGAGTCGCTACGGAGTCATTACGGAGTCGTTACGAACCATTGCCCAGCCGTTACGAGTCATTAGTCATTATGGAGCGGGATGGCTCCAAAGAGCCTGTGCCTTACAACGGCATTCGCTCCGGTCCCAGCCTTCCTCGGACGGTCTTGCCCCTAGGGTTGTTCCCTCAGCGCCCCTGCCACAGGGGGATTCTCTGTGGTTAGCTCCCAGTGCATACGTTATGCGGCAGGCTCCGAGAAAGAGAAGCGGGCCGCCGGCCCACTTCATGGGGATACGATAGCACACCAGTTCTTATTTGGCAAGAGGGGTAGGACGCTTCCTAACCTGCCCCTGTACTCGGGGCGGAGACGGAGCCCGGGACGCCCAGGTTCAGAGACCGTCGAATAGCTCGGCCAGCAGCGCTTTCTGGGCGTGGAGGCGATTTTCAGCTTGGTCGAAGACAACCGACCGCGGGTCGTCCAGGAGACCTTCGTCGATTTCCTCGCCGGGATGGGCGGGCAGGGGGTGGAGAAAGATGCATGGATGGCCCGCCATGTCCAACAGGCTGCTGGTCACCCGGTAGGCGGCGAAATCCCTTCGGCGCTCTTGCGCCTCAGCTTCCTGGCCCATGCTGGTCCAGACGTCCGTGTACACGGCGCTCGCCCCGGCCGCGGCTTCCCTGGGATCCGTCATTTCCTGGAAGCCGGCGCCACTGGCGGATGCGAGGGCCATGGCCTTTGACGCTACGTCCCGCGGCAGCTCGTAGCCCTTCGGGGAGGCGATGCGGAAACTCACGCCGACTGCCGCTGCCGTCAACGCCAGGCTGGCAGCCACGTTGTTGCCGTCGCCGAGGTAGGCGACACTGAGGCCCTTGGGTGCAAAGCCAAAGCGCTCGAAAATCGTCAGGAGGTCGGCTAGGGCCTGGCAGGGATGCTCCGCGTCGGAGAGGGCATTGATGACCGGGGCCGAGGAGTGGCGGGCCATCTCTTCGAGGGTCTCTTGGGCAAATGTCCTAATCACGATGGCATCGACCATGCGGGATAGCACGCGGGCGACATCGGCCACCGGTTCCCGGCGTCCCAACCCCACCTCTTCGGGGCCGAGGAACAGGGATTCACCACCGAGTTGGCGGGCGGCAACTTCGAAGCTGACCCTAGTGCGAAGGGAGGGTTTTTCGAAGAGCAGGGCGACTGTCTTGCCGGCGAGGGGTTGGCGCTGCTCACCGCCCTTGAGGCTGGTGGCAAGCTCGAGGATCCTGCGGGTCTCTGCCGGGGTGAGGTCGGTTGAAGACAGGACGTGGCGAGAGGCTATGGACATGACGCCTTTCAGTATAGCAGGGACTTTCCAGGACAGACGCCAGTCGAAGGAGGCTCAGTAGCGGATTTGAGTCGAGCGCTGCGTGGCCACCACCTGCCCGAGCTGGTTGGTATAGGTGGTCTCCCGCACCAGAAAGAGCATGGGGCCCAGACGGCCCGCCCGTTCGCGGACGTCGGCGAGGCGAGTGATGCAGGTGATGGCGTCTCCGGCTCGCACCGGCTCGAAGTACTCCCATTCGCTGCTGCCGTCCAGCAGGCGCTGGGGCGCTGTGGGAAACGGGAAGTCCAAGCCGGGAGTTGCGGACCGGAGAAACGTGGGGGGAGCGATGATGCCGCCAAGGCGGCCGCTGCGAGCGGCGGCTTCGTCGTTCCAGAGAGGGTTCGGGTCCCCGATTGCCTCGGCAAAGCGGCGAATGGCCCCTTTTTCGACATCGAGGGTCTGCCGGTCCAATTCCTTGCCGAGCCAGGAGCGCATTTCCTCGGTTATCAGGCTGTCCTCTGCCAAGATTTGGCCTCCTCATGTTCAATGCGCGAGCGGCGTTTCAAAGCAGGGACGGCTTCGCCTCGGCCCTTTGAAGGGGTTCCCTTTGACGTGCGAGAGTCAGCCGTCAGCACCCGTTGGCAGGGGCGAGTCTAGGAACGCCTGCCCCCGCTGTCAACCTGGCCCTGCGCCGATTTCCGCCCCCCGCCAGGACAAGCCCCCAGACCTGCTGCTCGCGGTCTGCGCGCTCGGTCATTCTGGAGCTGGGGCTTTTTCTCTTCGCACGGCAGGCCGTGAACGACTCGCGGCGGCGGCAGAGGATACCGGCTGCTCCGGCTACTTGTATTCCTCGCGGGGAGGACTGAACACGTCGAGGAAAACCGATGGCGCATCGTTGCCGACGACGGCGTGCTCCACCCCACCGGGGATGAGGTAGCCGTCACCGGCGCGCACCGTGCGGGTCTCCCCGCCGATGGTCATGTCGGCTTCTCCTTCCAGCACAATGCCTCCCTGCTCGTGGGGGTGGGTGTGCAGGGGCACCTCGGCGCGAGGGTCGATCTCCACGCGCACCATCATAAGGCGCTCCAGCCAGACGGGGCGTAGGGTGACGCCGGGCGCCGGACTGCGGCCGGACTGGTCCTTGGGATCGTAGAAGTGGGGCATGGGTTCCTCCGGATAGAGAAGGTGTTGTGCTTTCGAAAGGTTGGCCCGCCTAGGGACTGTTCACACTATCGGGCTGGATTACCGGCCTTGGCCGGAAGGACGGCGGCTTTGTCAGGCCCAATAGGGTTGATGAAAAGGGGTTGGCGCCATAGACGGGCGGGAACCGTGGGTCCCCGGGGCCCTCCCTGGACGGATGATCTTGGATTGGCCTGCGCCCTCCTTCAGCGGATGGTCTGTCTTGGCCTGCGCCGCTATCCCGCCCGCTCCGCCCTCCGACGTTTTCCAGAACAGGGGGGAGAAACCCCCTTCCTAGCCTTCCCCCGAGTACGGGGGCAGGGACAGAGCCGGCCCCTTCACCCCGCTCGGGGAGACGAAAGTCCCATACTTGACGGTGGAGGCGTCTTTGTCGTTGTACGATTCTCTCTTGACAACGCAGTTCGGCGCCGTAGCGTGAACAGGGCCTAAGCTAGGAGGGCTCTGTCCAGCGCCAGGGCAAGGAACAGCAGGGCCAGATAAATGGTTGAGTAGCGGTAGAGGCGCATCGCCGCCGGTCTGCCAGGCGAGCGGTAGAGCTTCACCGCCATCCACAGGAGCGGGCCGCCAAGCGCCAGCGCCCCGGCAAGGTAGAGGACGCCGAAATAGCCAAGGGCGAAGGGAAGGACCGTGAGTGTTACGAGCAAGATGGTATACAGCAAGGACTGGCGGCTGGTCTCAGCATCTCCGCGAACGACCGGAAGCATGGGAACGTTGACCTGCCGGTATTCTTCCTTCATCACGATTGCCAGAGCCCAGGCGTGGGGCGGGGTCCAGAAGAAAACGATGAGGAAGAGGAGGACCCCCGGAATGTCCAGGGCGCCGGTGACCGCAACCCAACCGATGAGGGGAGGGAACGCGCCTGCGGCCCCCCCGATGACGATGTTCTGCGTGGTCCGGGTTTTCAGATAGCCGCTGTAGAAGAAGACGTAGTAGGCCCAAGCCAACGCCGACAGCCCCGCTACCAGTGTGTTGACGGTCAGGAAGAGCGGGAGCGACAGCAGGCTGATGGCAACGCTGAAGACGAATGCCGCTCGCGGGCTCACACGGCCGGAGGGGATGGGCCGCCAACTCGTGCGGCGCATGACCACATCCCGGTTGCGGTCCAGGTATGAGTTCATGGCGCCGGCCCCGCCTGCACAAAGGAACCCTCCGCCAAGGACGGCGAGGGCCGTTGTCCAAGGCACAGCGCCTCCCGCCGCCGCCAGCATTCCCGCTAGTGTGCTGATCAACAACAGCGCGATGATGTTGGGCTTGGTGAGCCAGAAGAAGGCAGCCGCGGTCCTCGTCAGGGAGAGATGGGAGCGTTCCTCCGTCGTGGCGGCGCCCTGAGGGACGTTGCGGCCTCGCCATAGGGCCGATAGTAGGAGAACCACGCCCGCGAAGAACGCGCCGGCCAGGGCCAGGTGAGCGCCTCGGGACCAGGCCGGCAACGCCAAGACGACGGTGGTGGCGCCGAGGGCCACCTGAAGGATAAAGAGAGCCGCCAAGAGCATGGTCAGAAGAGCGATGGCGCGATGACGCAGGGTTAGCGCCGTTCCCAACGCTCCCAGCATGAGCACTCCCACCAGGAGAGCCACTCCCCGGTGGGCCATGTTGTTCCACTGATGCTCTCCCATGCCCCCCAAGACGTCCCCGCACAGTGGGTAACCCACGCAGGCCAGGGAGGCGCCAGTCCGCGTCACGTAGGCCCCGGATAGGATCAATAGGAAGGTCGCTGCGCCAAGCAGGCCCAGGGTCCAGCGGTACTTGAGCGCTTCCGGGCCGGAGATGAAGGCGCTCCGCCACCTGTCCGGGGTTGCCGTGACGACGGCAATGACTGCCAGGAGTCCCACGAAGGTCATGGCCACGGCTGTATGGACCAGGGCCACCTCCGCCGACAGCTCCAAGAGCACGGTCAGGCCGCCGAGAACGACCTGAACAAGGAGGAGCAGCGGGGCCGCCAGGATCAGGCGGAAGCGCTTGTCTCTCCAGCTATGACGAAGCAAGCTGGAAGCCACCAGGAGGGCTGTGAAGATGACGGTGAGTGTGGCGGAAAGGCGGTGGCTGTATTCCAGCCAGGCGCCCAGGTCTGCGGGAGGGATGAGGCGTCCGTGGCACAGAGGCCAATCGGGACATCCGAGACCGGACCCCGTGACGCGCACGACGCCTCCAACAGTAACGGTCAGCAGGGCCGCGATGAGGGCTGCCCAAGCCAGCGGAGCGTACGAGCGCTTCAGGATGGTCATCCGCCACAGAATAGCACAGCGTACGCCTGCTGAGCCCCGGCCTTTATAGCGGTTCTCCGCTGAGGCCGGCGGGATGATAGGGATACTCGTCTTCTTCTTCGGCTTCCGCCTGCGATTCCGCTTCTTCGCGGGCATACCACTTCATAAACACGACCAACAGGACACCTAGGAAGACGAACGTATAGGGCACCTTCATCATGATGCCGCCCAGCTGCTGATCCGCCAAACTGTTGAGCCCCGCCGTCGCCGCATACCAGGGATAGATGCTGAAGGTGGAGAAGGTCAGTATGGCAAACAGCGGCGTTGTGCCAATGGAGACGAGGAAGAGATAGAGGATCTGGACTCCGGTCGCCGGGCGGGGCAGGTCTGCGCTGGCGCCGAGGACCGGCCACCAGACGAGGATGCCGGTGAAGATCATGATCGAGTGCTCCAGCATATGCAGCGCCTCGCTCTGGATGGCCGCCTCGTAGAAGGTGGGCACGTGCCAGATTGAGAACGCGGCGATGAAGAGGGGGCCGGCGATGACGGGGTGGGTGAGGAACCTGGCAATCTTCAGGAGAGGCGTATGGCGCACCACGAAGCGCAACACGGGGGTGGAGGCGCCAACGAAGTGCAGGGGCGGGACGAGCAGTGCGTATCGGAGGGTTGGACTGAGGAGCCAGTCGGGGAGCCCAAATAGGATGAGGGGCGGCGCCACGAGGGTCAGCAAGAGATGCTGGACCATGTGGCCGGTGAAGGAACGTTCGCTGATCTCGTGGAGGGGGGACGCTATCGCGAGGGTGACGACGGCCATGCCCAGGAGGAAGGAGGCCGCCTGCCGGCGGTCGATACGGTCGGCCCAGTGATAACGGACCCGGAAGTAGCCTATGCCAAGGAGGTAGAGCTGGATGACGAAAGCGATGCCCAAGAGCTGCTCGGGATGCCAGTGCCACCCGGTCCACCACAGCCTCGCCAGTTCACCGGCCACGCTTACGCTCCCAGGGCAGGCTTCAGCCTGCGAAGAAGACGGAGAATAGCGAAATGAGCGTCAGAATGATGGCCCCCGCCAGGAGGACACCCCCGACGAACAATGCGGAGAACAGACGGTCGTCGAACTTGAGGTGCATGTAGAACATGCCCACCATAGCGAACTTGACGGCCGACAGCACCCCAAAGAAGGGGATGAGGAGGTTCTTGCTCACGTCGACGTAGATTGCCCCGAATTCCACGGCGGTTATCAGGCCAAGGAGCACGGCGATGGCAACGTACTTGAACGGTGTGGGGTGCGCGTGCTCCCGCGGCCGCGCGGAAACCTCCCGCTTGATGCGGATTCCCTTGGGCAGCGATCGGTATCGAGCCTGGGCCATGGAGCCGCTCCTTAGGGCAGCCGGGTGACGCCTACGAGGTAGATCACCGTGAAGATGACGATCCAAACGATGTCGACGAAGTGCCAGTACAACCCGGCGATTTCAACCTTGAGCGATTGCTCGGCGCTGATGTGCCCCTTGCGGAAGGACAGGGCTACAAGGGACAGCAGCCAGATGACGCCGCCCGTGACGTGAGCGCCGTGGAAGCCCGTAAGCGTGAAGAAGCTGCTCCCGTAGAGGTTGGTCCGAGGCGTCAGGCCATGTTGAGCGAACTCGTAAAACTCGAAAAACTGGAAGCCCAGGAACGTGGCGCCCATGAAGGCTGTGCAGAGCAGCCAGACCCGGAATCCACGCATGTTGCCGCGGTTCAGGGCGGAGAGGGCCAGGACCATCATCAGGCTGCTCATGAGCAGGACGAAGGTGCTGACGGTGGTAACCGGGATGTCCAGGAGTGCCGCCCCGGGTCCGGACCGGCTCGCATCGGCGTAAACCAGGTTCGTGGCAATGAGGGTGCCGAAGAACATGCATTCCGACCCCAGGAACGCCCACATCAACAACTTTCGATGGTCGATGCCTAGCGAAGTGGGGTGGGCCGGCTCGTGGTGTTCCGCCGCGGGGGCCTGATGCAAGGTCGTCTCCTGGGATTAGTGGTCTTCGCCTTCGGAAGGCGCGGTGATGGGCTCCAGGTACCAGCCGTACAGGGAAGCCAGGGCCATGAACATGCCGAAGGCGGTAAGGAAGTAGGTGTACACAATCCCAAAGCCCGCCAAGACTATGCCGATCGCCGCCAGGAGCGGGAAGTAGGAGGGCGAAGGCAGGTGAATGCTGCCGTGACCGTTTGATTGTTCGTGGGCTGCGCCATTAGCGAGGGCTCCGCCACGCGGGACGGAGGGCCCGGCTCCGCGCTCGCCTGATCCCCCCGCAACCGGGGCGGGGACGGCCCGCCGCCGCTTCTGCTGCCACCAGGCGTCTCTGCCGCGCACCACCGGAATCTCGTCGAAGTTATGCACCGGAGGCGGGGAAGGCATGGACCACTCCAGGGTGCGAGCGTCCCAGGGGTCGCCACCGGCGAGTTGGCCTTTGCGCCAGCTCCGCACGGCGTTGTGAACGAAGAGCAGCATGGAGACGCCCAGGAAGATGGCCCCCACGGAGGCGACGAAGTTCCACAGATCCCATCCCATGCCGGATTCGTAGGTGAAGATGCGGCGCGGCATGCCGTCGAGACCGAGGAAGTGCATGGGAAAGAAGGTGGCGTTCATGCCTATGAAGGTTGCCCAGAAGTGCAGCTTGCCCAGGCCCTCATGCATCATCCTGCCGGTGATCTTCGGGAACCAGTAGTAGATGCCGCCGAGGATGCCCATGATGGCCCCGCCGAACAGCACATAGTGGAGGTGGGCGACGATGAAGTAGGTGTCCTGCTGCTGAGCGTCCGACGGGGATATGGAGTGCATGACGCCGCTCAGTCCGCCGACGATAAACAGGAAGACGAAGCCGATGGCGAACAGCATGGGCGTCTGCAACCGGAGGGAGCCACCCCACATTGTGCCCATCCAGTTGAAGATCTTCACGCCCGTGGGTATTGCAATGGCCATGGTGGTGATCATGAACACGGTGTTGGCGACGGGGCCCAAGCCCACGGTGAACATGTGGTGGCTCCAGACAGCCCACCCCATGAATCCAATGACGATGCCCGAAAAGATGATGAACGGGTAACCGAACAGAGGCTTGCGGGAGAAGGTGGGTAATATCTCGGACACTATGCCCATGGCCGGCAGGATCAGGATGTAGACCTCCGGATGGCCGAAGATCCAGAACAGGTGCTGCCAGAGGATGGGGTCGCCTCCGTTGGATGCCACGAAGAAGTTCGTGCCGAAGTTCCGGTCGAACAGCAGCTCGGTAAGGGCAACGGTGATGACTGGGAAGGCGAAGATGAGCAGGAAGGCCGTGACCAGCGTCATCCAGACGAACACGGGCATGCGGAACAGCGACATGCCGGGCGCCCGCATGTTCAGGATGGTGACGATGAAGTTGAACGCCGACGCCAGCGATGCCACGCCAAGCACCTGGAGGCTGAGGATCCACCAATCGACGCCGGTGCCGGCGTTGAACGCGCTGCTCGTCAGGGGAGAGTAGCCGAACCACCCGGAGTTCGGGGCGCCGCCCAACCACCAACTCAGGTTGAGCATGATGCCGCCACCCAGGAATACCCAGTAGCTGAAGGCGTTCAGGCGGGGAAAGGCAACGTCGCGCGCCCCGATCATAAGCGGGATGAGGAAGTTGAAGAAGGCGGCGCTCAACGGCATGATCGCGAGGAAGATCATGGTGGTGCCGTGCATGGTGAAGAGCTGGTTGAAGTGCTCCGGGTCCACCAGCGTCTGCTCAGGCCTGGCGAGCTGGATGCGCATGATGAGCGCTTCCGCTCCTCCAAACATGAAGAAGATGAACGCCGTTGCGCCGTACAGGATCCCAATCCGCTTGTGGTCCACCGTGGTGATCCACGACCACAGGCCGGTGGGATTGACCGGGCGTCTAAGGGCTGTTGCTATTGTTGCCACAGGTTCCTCTCCCCTCTGGCGCGCAGGCGCTTCGGCCTTCCATTATAGCGCGTCACTCCAGGCCATCCATGTAGGCCACCAGGGCCGTGATGTCTTCCTCGGACAGGTTCAGGTCAGGCATGGTGTTGCCGGGCTTCACCTTTTGAGGATTTCGGAGCCACTCCGCCATGTTCTCCGGCGTCCGGTCCAGAATACCGGAGGCGATGCGGGTTCTGGACCCCACGTGGGTCAGTTCCGGGCCGACGCGGCTCACCGCCCCGGGTATGCCGTCGATGGTGTGGCAACCGATGCATCCCCTTGTGGTGATCAATTCAAGGCCTTGCTGCGCCAGAGTGGAGGCGGGTTCCGCTGCGGGTTCCGCCTGGCTGGCTACCCAGGCGTCGAACTGCTCGCGAGACTCGACAATGACCTGGAAGCGCATGTGGGCGTGGGCGATGCCGCAGAACTCAGCGCACTGTCCCCAATATAGGCCTTCCTCATCGGCTTTGAACCACATTGTGTTCTCTCGAGTGGGAACCACGTCGAGCTTGCCTGCCAGCTTCGGGATCCAGAAGCTGTGGATCACGTCATCAGAGAGCAGGGTAGCTCGCACGTTCTCGTCCACGGGCACATGGAGCTCATTGGAGGTGTCGATACCCAGGTCCGGATACTCGAAGTTCCAGAACCACTGCTTTCCCGTGACCGTAACCTCCAGCACGTCCTCTCCCGCCGGGGGGTCGGCGATGTAGAAGATGGCGCTGATGGTGGGTATGGCGACAACGATGAGCACGATGGCCGGGGCGATGGTCAGGGCCACTTCCAGACGGGTGTTGCCGTGGGTCTGCCGGGGGATGCCGGGCCTGTTGCGGAACTTCAGGATGGTGAAGAGAAGCACGCCGCCGACTACCACAAACACGACAACGGCTGCCCAGAAGATGAACATGAAGAGGTCTTCCTGGCGCTGCGCCACGGGCCCCAACGAATCGAATGTTGACTGGGGATGGTCCGGCGTACACGCGGCGCCAATGAGGGAGGCAAGAGCCGCGAGCAGCAACAGTAAAAGCGCTCGGCGCCGGAGAAGCCTGGAAGCCACGCTACCTCCCCAGGATGGGGACTACCGGGACATGGGATGCCCCAGTGTGTTCAAATTTTCACGAGGAGTCTAGCAGCGGCCTGAGCGAAAATCAAGGGAGGCCAGACTATCACGCCGTGCGCTCGTGACTAACGTCCCTGGGAAGTACAGCTAGGGAGCGGCTTCTTCGTCGTAGTTGAAGGCCAAGGCTGGGCATTCCAGCACAACGCAGCCCCCGAGCCTCGGGCAAGGCTGCCAATACACACCTTGCCCGGCCGGCCGGCCTTTGCTATACTGCGGGCGGTTCGTCTGGCGACGCTTACTACCGGCTTGGGAGTCCTTTCAGCGTGAACGACAAGACGCTCCCCATTCTGCTTCCCCTCGGCGCTGCCCTCATTGTGGGGGTCATCATGGCGAGTCTGGGGATCATCTTCATTCTGACCGGGCGCTTTGGGGCGGTCACCATCGGGCTTGCCATCGTGCTGATCGTGCCGCTCATTGGAGCGTTTCTGGCCCGGGGCAAGCCCTAACTCAGAAGGGCCTGGATATCGTTGGCCAGTTGGGCTGGTGTGAACGTTGCGCCGAACACCACCTGGACTCGGCCTTCTTTGTTGATGAGATGAATGGGCGCCGCGTGGCCGACGGTATAGGCGCCGGCCACCTTCGACAGCTCTTCCTCGGGTATTTCCCGCTCCTCTGCCGCCAACTTGATCCTCTCTTCATGGGTTCCCCCGCCCGCCTGTTCAATGAAGGGCTGGCCCACCCAGTAGTATTCCCACAACGGCCGGAGACTCTCCTCGTCCCCGAGGAGGTAGCGCCAAGTCTCCTCCACTCCCCAGGACTTCAGGTAGCTGAGCGCCGCCTCAGGCGCGTCGCGCGCCGGATCGACGGTTACGGCGATGATTTGGACCTTCGAGGCGTCGTCACCCAATAGGTCGGCGGCGCTGCGCATCTTCCCCACGGTGAGCGGGCACAGGTCGGGGCAGGAGGTGTAGAGGAACGAGAGGACCACAACCCGCCCGCGCAGTTGTTGGAGGGAGGTGACGCGGCCCCGCTGGTCCTGAAGGGAGAAATCCAGCGTCTCTCTAGGGGGGTCAAGGACGTTGCCGCGGAACTGCGGCCCCCGCGAGCACGCTGCAAGCGCAAGGGCTATCGAAAGCAACAACAGGATGAGCAGGTAGCGTTTGAGCACAGCGGGGTAGGCGCCGCGAAGGGGATCGCGGCCTCTTTGGGAAATGCGGCTAATCCAGTCCGGACACGCCGCGAATGATGAAGCCGATGGTCCAGGCTAACAGGAATGTCGGCCCGCCCAGCATCCGCTCGTCCTCCGCTGGGTGAGCGGGGTCGCGCCGCTGCATGTTGCCTCCCCAGGCCGCCAGGCCCAGGACGATGAGCCAAGGGGCGATGGAGTTCACGCCCAAGCCCAGACCCAACGCCACGCCGAGGATAGTCCACGTAATGGGCGAATCTGCGATGCGGTCCATCCAGGTTCTGGCTGCTGACGGTGTTTCGCTGGTGGCCATTGGGTTGTGCTCTGCTTGTGTGTTTTGCTTCAACGGGTGGTTTGACGCGAGATCCCAAGCCCTCAGATTTATGCACTTTGAAGTATACCGAAAAGGAAGAGGCAGGGGTATTCCCTCCTCGCGCATCGACAGAGGCCGGCTGGGTGGCCCTTCTTTATCGTCAGCCCTGCTTGGCCAGCTCCGCCTCTATGATCTCCTCGAACGTCGCCATGGTCTGAAGGCCGCGCACCAACACTCCATTGATGACGAACGATGGCGTTGAATTGACGCCCAGCGCCCGGGCGTCATCCACGTCCCTCGCCACCCTTCCTAGTGTCCTGCGATCGTCCAGGCATGCGTTGAAGGCGTCCTGAGCGAGGCCGATGTCTCCCGCAACCCGCTTGAGGTTCACGCCCCTGAATGGCACGCCCACCTGGCTGAACAGTGCATCGTGATACTCCCAGAACCGGTCTTGGTCGGCGGCGCATTCCGCGGCGAGCGCTGCGGTCACCGAGTCTTGGCTCACCACCGGCAGGTGACGGTAGACCAGGCGCACCTGGCCCGTATCGACGTACGCCTCTTTGATCAGTTGCCCTGGCCCGAGGGCAAAACGTCTACAAAACGGTCATTGGAAGTCGGAGAACTCAACTATGGTCACAGGGGCGTCGGGGTCTCCGAGCGCCTGCGAGTCGTTCGGCGCCAGTGGGTTGTCCGGGACGGGATCCGTGGGGGTTGGGTCACTCCCGCAAGCCAGCAGGACGACCGTGGCGGCGAGGGCCACCGCCAGCGCTGCAATGGCTACGCTGCGGCGCAGACGCCAGACGCCCATGTTCGTCAATGCCGCCTCCTCAATCATTGAGCCTGGCGCCGCGCCGACGATGCTATTCAGCAACGATGGGCTGGGCCAGGATCCACAGGCTGAGAACAGTATAGCCCACCATGAGCACAAGCATGGGGTACTGGCTACGTTGGGCGTGCGTACGCACTGCAAAGGCGCGGAGCGCGGCGACGTGGGCCAGGTACACGGCAACGACGTGTCCAATGACTATCGTGATGACTGCCGTGAACCAGGCGAATCGCGCCCCCACGATCCCGACGGCCCTCTCGAAGCCGGCTGTGCCGAACAGGTCCCAGCCCCTGCCGTAGGGATCGGAGAGCATTGGGATGATGAACTGGCCCTGGTCGATCAGGAAGGTCAGGAAGTGCGCCAGGTGGTATCCCAAGGCGATGGGCATCAGGGATAGTGCGAAATACCGGGCCAGTTCGTCCGCTGAGCGTTCCCTGCCTCCGGCCAGGTGCGCCAACCGGGCGAACAGGCGGTAAACAGCAAGGATGATCAGAGCGAAACCCACCAATCCCACGGTGTCCACAGCGGTGAGGCGATGTCCTGCGAAGCTGGGAAAGACCTCGAACAGCGAGCTCTGGATGGTGGCCCACGCTGGGGTTGCCTGGATCCCGTCGAAGCTGACGGTGGCCAGGAGCGCGACCACCAGCACCTGCAGCGATGGCGCCGCCGGCCTATGGGCGAGGAGGCCCACTGCAAAGGGCCGCAGGTTGAGTTCCCGTTGTGGGGCGGGGGCCTCCCGGAAGCAGCGATAGCAATCGACGCAGCGTCCGCCGGCGTCCAGGCAGTCGAGGGGGCATGCGCGGCAGATCTGGGGGTCGGTTGTCCTCACCTCCGTAGGCGAGAAGCGGGCGATGAGCCCGAAGACGAGCGAGAAGGCTTCACCGGAGTGAAGCCAGCGGTCCTTCCCGAACAGCACCATGCCAGTCCAGGTGATTGCTGAGTAGGCCATGGCCAACTTGGCAATGTTCGATGGGCGCGCTGATTCCGGGAAGACCAACTCTATCCAGGCGAAGATCATAAAGAGCGCCACCCCCGGCCAAACTCCCAGCCATGCGGGGTAGGGTAGGTCGAGAGATGCGCTGCGCGCTCCGGTGAGCCGCCGGATGATGGCCTCGGCTACTTCAAAGGCCGCCTTCCAGGGATTGATGAGCGTCCACACGTTCCCCACGAATGCGGACGCGTAGACCATGCCCACCCACCAGATGATCCACACGAAGGTGGGGGCGATGTTGAGGGCAGGGCTCGGGCTGCCCCCGAGCCCTGCGGCCACGATGAAGGCGAGGAGGAAGGCCAGACCGAGTCTGTGGAAGAGCCACGCAAGCTTCCACAGGACCCCGCCGGCGCGCTCGATAGGTGTGACGACGGCGTCCGGAAGAGGCTGAGTAAGCCTGCGCCATGGCGCCGCGGCCAGCCGCTCGAACCGCCGGAGGGGCCGCAGAAGGTTGTAGCGGGGATAGCCGCCCTGGCTGGCTTCGGCCTTGACGAACACGCCAATGGCCGCGAAGGACAGGGCGACCGCCGCGCCGGCGCCCGCGAGGTAGAGGCCCAGGGGCACGGGGAGATCGTAGCGCTCGCCGAACCCGTGGGCCGACGCGAGACGGGCCAAACCCAGAAAGACCGCCAGCGCCAGGAACGCGGCCGGCCATCGATGGATCAGCTTGGTTATCATGGTCTCCGCTATCGAGGTCCGACCTCTAGGTAGCCCAGCGTGACTTCCTCGCCGTCGCTATCGTCGCTCTCTGCCGCCGGGTCGCCATCCTCTTCATGGCCCTCGTCAGCTTCTGCGTCGTCATGATGGTCTTCTGGCTCCTCTTCGGCCCCGGCGGGTTCCTGGGAGGCCCCGAAGCTGTGGGCCTCCATGACAAAGCGGCCCTCGATATCGGCGGTGAACTCGAAAACGACGACAGCGCCAGGCGAGATGGCCTTTTCGATGTCGTAGCCGTGAAGGTGGATGGTAACCGGCTCATCGACGGTCCAATTGAGGGACACCGAGTCGCCCTTCTTGACCTGAATGACGTCCTGCCCGGCAAGGGCCCGATCGCGGATCTCCAGGTCTATGGAGTGCGACGCGGGGCCGCCTCCACTCCCACAGGCGGCAGCGAGCAGCCCCGCCACCGCGAACACAAGCAGCATTGCGGCTTTGTTGATCATGGTCATTGCTCCGGATGTTGTGTTTTTCTCTATTTGGATGCGAGAAGCGTCACTGGCGGCTGCGCCCGCTTCGGCGGGGTTTGCGCCCTCCCGCGATCCGCCGAATCCAGGGGCGCCACCACATGCGCGTCGTCAGGGCAAGGAGCGCCACCAGGATGACGAGGAGCCCGTTGAGGGTGTACCGGCCAATGTCGATTCCGCCCTCCGTTACCCTGACGGCGAACTGCGTGGTTTCCTTTCCCAGGGGGCTGTCGATTGTCAGCGCCATCCGCCATTCCCCGGGCCTGTCGAGCTCTACGTTGATGTCCCGGCACTCCACGGCGAAGGGACAGGGGACGCCTTCGAAGGTCAACGACGCTTGGGGGTCGTTGCCGGATTCCGATGGAGGGGTAGCGGCCAACTGGACCTGGTAGCCGGTGACCGGCTGGCCCTCCTCCCTGTCCAGCGCGAAGACCGAAAGATGCCAGACGCCGACCGAGGGTTGTTTGGGCGCTCCGCGGATCTCCACGAGGTGCTTTTCGAGGCGCACCTCCAGCACGCCGCCGCCGGCGCCATTGGCCGAGACGTTGCCGGGGGATGCTAAGGGCAGCGTCAGGGCCAAGGCCAAGCCCGCAAGCGAGGCCAGCAGCAGCATCGAGAGTATCTCCCGTTTAGCTCGGAGTGATTCCAAGGGACACCTTGGCGGGGCGCGATGGGTTGGGGGGTCGGCGACGTCCAGTCCTAGACGGCGGGCGCCGCATTCATGTGCGCGTTTCTAACGGCAGATGGGTTACGGCAGGGAAGGAGGCCTTGGGAGCGGCGCGAAGTAGATGTCATTGGGGGCCAGCAGCGGAGGGGACGCGAAGTCCCAGGAGGCGGCGTCCTCCGGTCCCACCCCTGCGTCCGATGTATCGGCTGGGGCAAGTAAGGCAAAGGCCCCCGCTGCGGGCAGGCCATCGAACTGGGCCAGGTAGCTCACCCCTGCGCCGTCGTTGGCTCTGGGAAGGTATTGCTCGGTGGCTGCGCCTTCATGGCCGTGGGTGTGGGCGTGGTTGTGGCCGTGGCCGTGAGGCAGGCCCCCGGCGAAGATGTGCAGGTGATTGGGCAGACGCTCGGCGAAGTGATGGTCCAGCGCAGGTCCGAGGAAGGGGGACAGCATAAAGAAGAAGGCCAGCAGGGAGAGCCATAGGCCGGGAGCGCCTCTGGGCAAGAGGCCCTGCAGTCCTGTTTGCGGAATTTGTGCAGTGTGCATCGCGCTGCGCACGACGGACGGAGGGATGTGTCTCAATTAGGGTAGCACGCGTGCAGATGGGCGGCTATGAGGGGGGCGGACTCGGCGGGCTGTGGCGATGGCGTGTGCGCCTACGGAATGTCCTGCCTGGAAAAAGGAATGAGGGAGGCGACGCTCGCCGCCTCCCTCATTGGCCTCTGCCTGTGTTGGCAACCGGCCTAGGTATAGTTTCCGTAGAGGTTCTTGGGCATTCCCATCCTCATCTTCCCCCGCAGTCCGGGGGAAGGGACGGAGGATTCCCCGCCTCGCGCTTGTAGCTAGTGTGCTTGGGGAGTACGCCTAGACGAATTCCTTGGCCAGGATCTTGGCCTGGTCGTAGTCGGGGTGCACCGGGACCTGGTGCTGCAACATGATCTCCTTCCGCTGCTTTGCCGACTCTATGATGGCCAGGCAGACCTCCAACGTGGCCATGCCCCATTCGCCGGTGTGATAAATGGGCGCATCGCCCCGCACGGCTTCGTATAGCTCCACCAGCTCGCCGCGCCGCTCGCCGGGACCCAGCAGGCCGTCCGGCGTCAGCTCGATCTCCCGCTGGCCGTCGTCGTCATAGATGTACAGGCCGTAGGCGGAGTGCCGAATGTCGCCGCTGTCGCAGGACACCAGGACGACGCCAAGATCCTCGGGAACCCACTTCTCGCGGTCCTCGTTGCGGCTGAAGACGGCGTACTCGTTCTCGCCCCCGATGCGGATTTTGTCCTTTTCCTTTTCGTCGTCCCAGACGCCGTCCCGGAGGGCCTTGCGTATGACAACCCGCTCCTCGGGCGTGTACCGCTGGTTGGGGTGACCCCAGGGCACCAGCTCGCCGCCCATGAAGTAGCCGTAGCCGTTGTGCACGGCGGTGGCTGGGGTGCCGTCCTCGAACTCCATGAAGGAGGCGTAGTAGCCGGGGATCGTGCGGGCCTTGAACCAATCGCCGATCATGGCGCGGACGCTGCGGAGCATACCGCCGCCGATGACTCGGATGCTGTCGATTTGGTGAGGTCCCTGGCGGTAGGGAATGCCGCCGCCCTGGTTGATGTCCAGCTCTTCGGCGGTGCGGGGCCGGAGCATCCAGTCGGTGTAGGCGAAGACGTTGATGGCCCGGAGCTGCCCCAGCTTGCCGTCCTTCACAAGCTTTCTCATGGCCCGGACAGCGGGGGTGAAGCTGCGCGTGTGGCCGGCGAGTAGCTTGACGCCGTTCTTGTCGGCCGCCTCGATGATGCGGGATGCCTGGTCCAAATTGAGGGCCATGGGCTTTTCCACGACCACGTGCTTGCCGTGGTTGGCGGCGATGATGGAGTGCTCGGCGTGGAACCGGTTGGGCGTTGAAACCCAGATGGCTTCCACGTCTGGGTCATTGCACAATTCCTCGACGGTGGGATAGACCTTGGCCTCGTAGCGAGCGGCAAAGGCGTCCCGCACCCTGGGGTTGATGTCGGCGCCCGACATCAGGTCGAACTCGGGCATGTTCTCAAGGATGGGCAGCATTTCTGCGCCGCCCACGCCGATGCCCACCATGCCGATCTTGATGGGGCGGACTGGCTTGCCGTTGCCGGTTGTCGTCGTCATTGTTCCTCCCTGCTTGGCTCGAGCCCCTGCGTCCAGCGCGCAGGGCAGCTAGTGAATCATGCTTGCGCCGCGAGGTATATCACAGCGGCTGAACCAGTGTCAACGCGATGTATGGGGCCTCATCATTGCGGGCAAACAGGGGTTCAGACGGGCCATTCTTCCAGCTTCCAGGCCATGTCCCAGAACAGATACTCGTAGCGCGCGCTAGTGAGGAAGGCTTGTTCGACGCGGGCTATCTCCGGAGCGCCGAGACCCTCTCCGGCCTCGTCCACCATCCGGCGCAGCCAGGCAGCCAGCGATTGAAAGTCCTCTGAGGCGTACATGTCCACCCACTGGCAGTACAGAGGGTTGTTGGTGGGTCTCCCTCGTTCAGCTAGGCGCAGGCCGATTTCGGCGTAGCCCCATTGGCAGGGCGACATTGCGGCGGCAATAGAGGCAAAGCTGTCCTCGTAGGCCACCGCGAGCAGATGGCGGGTGTAGGCGTGGGTGGTGGGGGCGGGCGCCGTCGATTCCAGCTCATCCCGGCTGACGCCGAACTCCCGGCAGTAGGAGCGATGCAGCTCCATCTCGGTGTTCAGAGTCTCGTGGAGCAGGTTCGCCAGGCGTCCCATCGCGTCCAGATTCCTGCCCTTGGCGACCGCCAATGCCGTAGCTTTGGCGTATTCGATGAGGAATAGGTAGTCCTGCTTCACGTAGAACTTGAACCGACTGACGGGCAGGGCGCCGTCGCCAATGCCCGTAACCATCGGGTGCTCGAAGATGCGCCGGTAGATAGGGTCTGCCCTGTGACGGAGTGACTCGGAGAAGGTCATGCTTTTCCTGGGTGTGGGGCCAGACGCCGGGGCATCTCCCCTGGTTGTTGCCAGTCCCAGCATCCCCGCGGGGCCATGAGCCCGCCAGGGCGTCTCGCTGTCCGCAGGCAACGACGACATTGTAAGCGCTCCCCTGGCCGCATTGGAATTGGCATTGCCCTGTCCTTTCCCTACAATGAGGCGGCGAGTTCTGTCGCACACCCCGCTGGAATATCCGGCGTTTTCCGCAGACGGTTGGCGTCCATGGTCCAAGGGACTTCTGATGAACATCGCCGCCCCACGGCCCTTGTCTTGGGCGGGGGGCTGGCAGGAATAGCCGCCGCCTGCGCCTTGGGCGACGCCGGCTTTCTGGTGGTCCTCCTGGAGCGGCGCGCTTTCCTGGGAGGCCGGGCCTTTTCCTTCTATGACGCAGAGACTGGCTGGGACGTCGACAACGGACAGCACGTTTTTCTGGGGTGCTGCACCGAATACGTTGGCCTGTTGCAGCGCCTGGGAGTCCTGGACCAGACGTCGCTGCAGGACAACCTATCGGTCCCCATCATTGAGGGGGGTCGCATCGGACGCCTATGGTCGGCTGCCCTGCCGCGGCCCTTCCATCTGGCGCCGGCCTTCATCCGCTATCCCCATCTGGGGCTGCTGGACAAGCTGCGGTTGGTCTACGGCATGCACAAGGTGCGTCACACGAACCGGGCCAAACATCGAGAGGCCCTGCAACGGGAGACCTTCCTAAGCTGGCTGAAGCGCCATCATCAGACACAACGCATCATCGAAGCCTTCTGGAACCTGATCACCCTCCCCACGCTGAACAGTCCCGCCGACCACGTATCCGCCGATATGGGCCTGATGGTCTTCCAGGAGAGCCTGCTTAGAGACCGGCACGGCGCGGACATCGGCTACGCCAGGGTGGGGCTCACTGCGCTTGTTCAGGACGCGGCTGTGGCCGCCATTAGCGAACAGGGCGGCGAGGTGCGCCTTCAGAGTCCGGTGCTCGGTATCGAGGCGGAGGACGGCGCCATTGTCGGCGTTCGCACCTCTGAAGGCCTGATGCAGGCGGACGCCTACGTCAGCGCCCTCCCGTTCGACGCACTGACGGAGTTGCTGCCCCCCGAAATCGGCGCCGACGCCTTTTTCCAACAGGCCGCTGTCCTGCGATGGGCGCCCATTGTGGGCGTGCACGTATGGCTGGACCGGTGGGTCACCGATCTGGAGGTGGCGGCCTTCCTGGACAGCGAGGTGCAGTGGCTGTTCAACAAGTCCCTCATTCAAAACCGCCCAAAGGAAGAGGGTCAGTACCTGTGCATATCGCTGAGCGGGGCCTGGCAGTATGCCGATGCGCCGAACGCGGAGTTGGAGCGCAGGTTTGTGGAGGAGCTGCGGCGGCTGTTTCCCGCCGCCAGGGAGGCCAGGGTGAAGAGGGTCCTGGTGGTCAAGCAGCGCCAGGCGACGTTCATCCCAGAACCGGGCTCCAACGCCGGAAGGCTTACCGCGGCCACGCCGGCGCCGAACCTGTTCTTGGCCGGCGACTGGACCGATACCGGCTGGCCCGCCACTATGGAGAGCGCAGTACGCAGCGGCAATGCGGCGGCGAGGGCGGCGGCAGCGCCCCAGGCAAGGAGCGCTGAGGAAACGGCGCTTGCCCAGGTGGAAGGGACTTAGGGACGGACTTGGAGATCAGTCAGGCAAGGGACGCGTTGCTGTGGGTTGTGCGGGGCATGGCCGCTTCCGGCTTGGTTACGGGAACCAGCGGCAACGCAAGCCTCCGCTTGGACGTCCACCGGGTCCTGATTACGCCCACGGGCCATCCCTACGATAGACTCGGCCCGGAGGACCTGCCGGTGGTGGACATGGATGCCAACCCGCTTGAAGGGAGCTTGGAACCCTCCAGCGAGCGCAAGATGCATCTGGCTGTTTACCGGGCCCGAGCCGATGCCCAGGTCATTCTGCACACGCACTCCGTCTATGCGAGCGTTTGCGCCGTGGCTGGCCTCGACATCCCGCCCATCATCGACGAGTTGGTCGTCAGGGTGGGCGGCGGGGTTCCGTTGGCTGAGTACGTCTTTCCCGGCGGCTGGGAGCTTGGGGAGGCCGCCGTTGCCGCCCTCGGCGAGCGGAGGGCCGTGCTGCTTCGCAACCACGGCCTGTTGGTCCTCGGTAGGAATGCCCGCGAGGCGCTGGAGATCGCCCAGTTGGTGGAGCGGCTGGCACAGGTGTTTGTCCACGCCCGGCTGCTGGGAGACGTAACGGAACTGGCGCCTGACGTGGTTCAGCGAGAGCTGGCGATGTTTCGGGGTGAGGCGTAGGGGCGGTGAGGCGGAAGGTCCTCATTGACACCGATCCCGGGGTTGACGACGCGGTGGCCTTGGCCCTTGCGTTCTGTCTGCCAGAGTTGGAGGTCGTGGGTCTTACGTCGGTGGGCGGCAACGCCTCTATAGAACACACGACTCGTAACCTCGCGGCGCTGATGACGGCCCTAGGCCAAGAGCAGGTTCCCCTCGCCAGAGGCGCCGCCGCGCAGATCAACGGCGCTCCTTTCGAGCATGCCTACCACGTACACGGCGAGGGCGGCCTGGGCATCGACTTGCCGTCTTCCTCGGTCGCGCCGGGCCGCCTGGGGGCCAGCGAGCTCATACTGAAGGCGGCCCGCGAGCATGGGGCCGCGCTCACCATCATCGCCTTGGGGCCGCTGACCAACCTGGCTGAGGCGTTGCAGTGGGATGGAAGCGCGCTGGAGGGTTTGGCCGAAATCGTCGTCATGGGTGGCGCTCTTCGGGCGCCGGGCAATATCAGGCCGGAGGCGGAGTTCAACATCTTCAGCGACCCGCTGGCTGCTTCCGTCGTCCTCGGCGCCGGCGTCCCGGTGCGCCTCGCGCCCCTGGACGTGACGCGGCAGACGTTTCTAACCAGGGAGCGCGTGGCAGAGCTGCAAGGCAGGGGCAGGGCCGCGGACCTTGCAGTTCGTCTGGTTGGGGCGTGGTTCGAAGGCCGGCCCGACCGCCAGCGCTTCGCGCTTCACGATCCCCTGGCAGTCGCCGCAGCCGCGGCGCCGAACCTGCTGGACTGGGAATCAGCGCTCGTTAAGGTCGAGACTGATGACCCTGAGCGGCTGGGCAAGACCACGCTGGTTGAGGGGTCCGGGCACGTGCTCGCGCCCAGGGCTGTTCACGCAGCGGAGGCCGTCGATTTCATCGTGGGAACCCTTGCCAGCAGGTGACTCGATGGGCAGGTTGCGCAGGCCGGGATGGCTGCCCTCGCCTTGACCTGTATCTGCGGCCACGGCTACAATGGTGGATGACCCATTAGGTTTACCATGACGTTCTCATGCTAGCCGGGGCGCGGTCAGGCCAGGGCCTTGACGATAGCCAGAAAGAGGAACATCGATTGACCACGTCCAACGAGGTTGCGCAGCAGGCGGCGGCTCAGGAGTACAAGTACGGCTTCATCACTGACATTGAAGCCGACAGTGCGCCGCCGGGCCTGAACGAGGACATCGTGCGGTGGATATCCGCCAAGAAAGAGGAGCCGGAATGGCTCTTGGAATGGCGGCTGCGGGCCCTGCGTCACTTCCTCACGCTGGTGGAGAAGGAGCAGTTGCCTGGCTGGGCCAACATTTCCCACCCGCCCATCGACTTCCAGGAGATCATCTACTATTCGGCGCCGAAGCGCCGGCCCGAGAGCCTGGAAGAGGTGGACCCGGAGATTCTGGACACCTATCGGAAGCTGGGCATCTCCTTGGAAGAGCAGAAGCTGCTGGCCGGCGTCGCCGTTGACGCCATTTTCGACAGCGTCTCCGTGGCCACAACCTTCAAGGACGAGCTTGCGAAGCAGGGGATCATCTTCGGCTCGTTCTCAGAGGCCGTTCGGGAGCATCCCGACTTGGTCCGCAAGCACCTGGGGTCGGTGGTGCCCTACACCGACAACTTCTACGCCGCGCTGAACTCGGCTGTCTTCACCGACGGCTCCTTCTGCTACGTGCCGCCGGGTGTCCGCTGTCCCGTCGACCTGACCACGTATTTCCGCATCAATGCCGCTGGCACCGGCCAGTTCGAACGGACGCTCATCGTTGCTGACAGCGACAGCTTCGTCAGCTACCTGGAAGGGTGCAGCGCTCCCATGCGCGATGAGAACCAGCTACACGCAGCGGTGGTGGAGTTGGTGGCCGAGGAGAACGCGGAGATAAAGTATTCGACGATCCAGAACTGGTACCCCGGCGACGCCGAGGGAAAGGGCGGCATCTTCAACTTCGTGACCAAGCGGGGGCGGTGCGAGGGACGCAAAGCAAAGATATCCTGGACTCAGGTGGAAACCGGGTCCGCCATTACCTGGAAGTACCCCAGCGTCATCCTCAAGGGGGACGATTCCATCGGCGAGTTTTACTCGGTGGCCCTGACCAAGGGCCGCCAGCAGGCTGACACCGGCACGAAGATGGTGCACATAGGCAGGAATACCCGGAGCACCATCATCTCCAAGGGCATCTCGGCGGAGCGCGCTGAGAACACCTACCGAGGCCAGGTCAAGGTGATGCCCAACGCCGACAACGCCCGCAACATCACCCGGTGCGACTCACTGCTCATCGGGGACGAGTGCGGCGCCCATACGACGCCCTACGTGGAAGTGCGCAACAACTCCGCCAAGCTGGAGCACGAGGCGTATACGTCCAGGGTCAGCGAGGACCAACTGTTCTATTGCAACCAACGCGGCATTGCCCTGGAAGACGCCCAGGCGCTGATCATCAACGGCTTCTGCAAAGAGGTGTTCAGCAAGCTCCCCTTCGAGTTCGCCGTTGAGGCGACGCGCCTCTTGGAAGTCAACCTCGAAGGGACGGTGGGGTAGGCCGAAGGGCCTTGGGCTGCTCCCCAGAGGCGGCGCCTGTTGGGGGGCGTGGGTGAGAACGCGGCGTTCGCCCTCCGCGGAGGCCCCGGCCGGAAGCGGGCGAAGGTAATCCCTGGCCTTGCCAGGAAGGAATAAGCGAAGTGCTTGAAATCAAAGACCTCCACGCGTCCGTAGGTGACGTCGAGATCCTCAAGGGCGTGAACCTTTCCGTCGGCGCCGGCGAGGTTCACGCCATCATGGGCCCCAATGGCTCAGGGAAGAGCACGCTGGCCAACGCGTTGGCGGGGCACCCTAACTACAAGGTCACCTCTGGCTCGGCCACCTTCGACGGCAAAGACCTCTTGGCCCAGCCTGCCGAGGAGCGCGCCCGCGCCGGTCTGTTCCTTTCGTTTCAGAACCCTATCGAAATCCCCGGCGTCCGGTTGGACCACTTCCTGCGGGCCGGACTCAACGCCGTCAGCAAGAGCAGGGGCATTGACGAATTGGACGTCCTGCAGTTCGACCGGCTCATCGCCAAGAAGGTGAAGGTTGTGGAGATGGACCGGGCCTTTGCCCGGCGCGCCGTCAACGATGGGTTCTCCGGCGGCGAACGAAAGCGCAGCGAGATCCTCCAAATGGCAATCCTAGAGCCCAAGCTTGCCATTCTGGACGAGCCCGACTCGGGACTGGACGTCGATGCGCTGCGGGTCGTCTCCGACGGCATCAACGGGCTACGGTTGCCGGAGCGGTCGCTCCTGCTGATAACCCACTACCAGCGCATTCTCAGCTACGTTGTGCCCGATTTCATTCATATCATCGTCAATGGCCGTTTCGTGAAGTCGGGCGGCAAGGACCTGGCGCACGAAATCGAGGCCGAAGGCTACGATAAGTACACCGAGGCAGCCGGCGTCCCCGCCGGCGAGTAGCCCTGCCTCCATGACCACGCAGAACCTCCCGGCCCCCAACCTCGAACAGTACGCGTCGGCCTTTGAGGCGCTGGAGCAGAATGGCGCGTCCCGGGACCCGGCCTGGCTGCGGCAGCTCCGGGCAGACGCCTTCCGACGTTTCACGGCGTTGGGCTTCCCCACGGCGCGGCGGGGCAACGAGGAGTGGAAGTACACCGACGTTGGCCCGCTGGCCAAGACTTCCTTCGAGACCCTGCTTCCGCCGGTTGCCCCTGCGGTGGACTTCCAGACTGTGCAGCCCTTTGCCTATGGGGGGGCCACCGGCAACCGCATCGTCTTCGTCAACGGCGTCTTTTCAGAGGCGCTGTCATCCACGGCTCGGCGCCGGGAGGGTCTTACGTTGGCCCCGCTGTCCCAGGCCTTCGCTCTGGACGGGGCGTTGGTGCAGGGTCACCTGGGGCGGCTGGCCGATGCGCAAGGGCAGGCCTTTACGGCTCTGAACACCGCGTTCCTGCATGACGGCGCTCTGGTCCATGTGCCCGAAGGCGCTGTGGTGAGCGAGCCGGTGCTCGTTTTGCACCTGGCCGCCGATGGCAGGGAGGGTATTACGCACCCCCGAACCCTGATTGTGGCGGGACGCAACAGCAGGGCGACCATCCTGGAGAGCTACGGCGGCCTTGCTGACGGCGCCTATTTCGCCAACGCCGTGACGGAGGTCGCGCTGGCGCCGGGAGCGGTGGTGCATCACTACCGGATGCAGCGGCAGGCTGAGGGGGCCTACCACATCGCCACCACGGGGGTGAGCCTGGATGAAGACAGTTCCTACACCTCCGTGACGGTGGACATGGGGAGCAAGCTGGCCCGGAACAACCTACGGGTCCAGGCCGCCGGAGAGGGCGCTTCGTGCGTGCTCAACGGGGTTTACCTTGTCGCTGGACGGCAGCACGTGGACAACCAGGTGGTCATCGACCACATAAGCCCCCGCACGACGAGCCGGGAGCTGTATAAGGGCGTGCTGGATGGCTCCTCGCAGGCCGTGTTTCACGGCAGCATTATTGTGCGGCGGGGCGCTCAGAAGGCCGACGCCAAGCAGGAGGACAGGAACCTGCTGCTGTCCGACCACTGTGAGGCCGACGCGAGCCCCGCCTTCTGGATCTATGCCGACGACGTGAAGTGTGCTCACGGGGCCGCTTCCGGTAAGCTGGACGATGGCGCGTTGTTCTACCTGAAGAGCCGGGGCATCGGCGAGCAGGAGGCGCGGTCGTTGTTGACCAAAGGGTTCGTCCATGACATCACGGCGACCATTGCTCATGAGTCAGTCCGCGCCCACACCGAGGCTGCCGTGGCGGGGTGGCTGGACAGCCTGTAGCAGACCGGCGGCCGGTGGAAGTGCTTTCCAGCGAGAGCAAAGGAATAGCAATGTTAGACGTTGAAGAAATCCGCAAGGACTTCCCCATTCTGCACCAGTCGGTGAACGGCAAGCCGCTGGTCTATCTCGATAACGCGGCGACGACGCAGAAGCCCCGTATGGTCATCCAGGCCCTGGTTGACTACTACGAGGGTTACAACTCCAACGTTCACAGGGCGGTGCACACCCTGGGCCAGAAGGCCACAGCGGCCTACGAGGAGGCGCGGGAAAAGGTCGCAAACTTTATCGGCGCGCCTTCGACCCACGAGGTCATCTACACGCGCGGGACCACCGAGGCCATCAACCTCGTTTCCTACACTTGGGCGGAGGAGAACATCGGCGCCGGGGACGAGATCGTGGTAACGGAGATGGAGCACCACAGCAACTTGGTTCCCTGGCAGCGCATCGCTCAGGCAAAGGGGGCAACCCTTAAGGGCATCCCTCTCAAGGCGGACTGGACGCTGGATACATCGGCGCTGGGATCGGTCATCACCGAACGCACCAAGCTGGTGGCCGTGACGCACATGTCCAACGTGTTGGGCGCTATCGTGCCGGTGAAGGAAGTCGTGCAGGCGTCCCGGAGGGTGGGGGCCCGGGTGCTGGTGGACGGCGCTCAGGCAGTGCCCCATATGCCCGTGAACGTGGCCGACCTCGACTGCGATTTCTACGCCTTCTCCGGCCACAAGATGTGCGGGCCCACCGGCATAGGGGTGTTGTATGTCAAGGATGAGGTGCTGAGGGAGATGGCGCCCTTCCACCGCGGCGGCGAGATGGTCCGGGAGGTCTGGTTCGACCGGGCCACGTGGAACGACCTGCCCATGCGCTTCGAGGCGGGCACGCCAAACATTGCGGACGCCATTGGGCTGGGCGCCGCGGTCGACTACCTTCAGGGCCTCGGCATGGACAATATCCGCGAGCACGAGGTCGAGATCACGAGCTACGCCATCGACGCCTTCAAGGAGTTGGAGGAGGAGTTGGACCACTACGGCCCCAGGGATATGGCATACCGCGGCGGCATCATCTCGTTCTATGCCGAGGACGTTCACCCACATGACCTGGGAACCTTCGTCGACAGCTATGGCGTGGCCATCCGGACCGGCCACCACTGCGCTATGCCGCTGATGCGGCAGATGGGTCTCCCGGCCACGGCCCGCGCCAGCTTCTACATGTACAACACGCCGCACGAGATTGATATACTGGTGGACGCACTGAAACACGCTCTGAGGTACTTCAAACAGTGACCGAGCTCAACGAGCTTGACGATTTGTACCAGGAAATCATCCTGGACCACTATCGCCACCCCCGGAACCAGCAGTCCATTGGGGCCCCGGACATGGAGGCCCACGCGCTGAACCCGTTTTGCGGTGATGAGGTGGACCTGCAGGCCCGTCTGGAGGATGGCCGCTTCTGCGAGGTCTGCTTCAAGGGGCGGGGCTGCTCCATCAGCCAGGCGTCGGCGTCCATCATGTCGGAGCTGCTCAAGGGCAGGACGCCGGAGGAGGCCCTGGAACTCTATGCCGCCTTCCGCCGCTTGATGCAGGGCGAGGACCTTTCCGAGGATGAGCTTGACGGGATGGGAGAGTTGGGTGCGCTGGCCGGCGTCCGCAAGTTCCCGGTGCGCATCAAGTGCGCGCTCCTTGGCTGGAATTCCTTGGACGACGCCATCGAAGAGTACGCCAAGGCGAACGGCTAAACGCGCTGGCGGCGGTGGATAGTAGGGTGGTCTTGGACCGCCCTCTTTTTCGTTCTGGGCAGGATGGCGGGGTTAGCTGCTTGGAGACGCGGCGCTGGAGGCGGCGTTGACGGAGGAGGCCAGCGTTCGTTGGATGTCGTCGTCGGAGAGGCCGTAGGCGTCCCTGGCGTGGCTGGGGGTGACATAGCCGTCCAGCAGGTCCTCCATGACCCGCTGGGGGTCCCGCTGCTTGGGGTCGCCTGCGCCGCCGCCGCTGCCGGTGAACATCCTGATCACGTCGCCCTCCTCCATGTGCAGGCCGGCAACGCGGTCGGTTAGCTTGCGCTCCCCATCTTCGCCGGGGTTGATGAGGAGGTAGCCGCATTGTCCGTTCTGGCCTCCTTCCACGCCAGACGGAGGCACCCGGTAGTGGCTTCTCCCGCCGGAGAATGTGCCGGAGTTCAGCAGCTTGTAGTCGCGGATGTACCCCAGGCCGCCGCGAAACCGGCCGGCGCCCTCAGAGTCCGGGATGAGCTTGAACTGCTGCATGAAGACGGGATATTCCGTTTCCACGATCTCCACGCAGGCGATCTTGGGGCCGCTGCCGCCGTGGCCGCAACCTGTCCAGCCGTCGCCACCCATGAATGCGGCGCTGCCGCCGGGTGTCAGCTCGTACTGGACGACGCGCAGGCCGTCGGACCGGGCGCTGCCGAAGGTAAAGTTGCCGCCTGAGCTATGTTCGGGGTGGCCGCTGCGCCCGGCGGCCTGAGCCATGGCGTTGAGCACCATGTCCTCCACCGTGGCTTGAACGTGCGAATAGAAGCTGACCGGACCCGGATAGACGGGGTCCAGGACGCTTCCGGGGCGGAACTTGAAGTCGATGACGCGGGTGACGCCGTGGTTGTTGGGCGGCGGGTCGTCCATCATGCAGACCAGGGCGTAGAGGCAGCACCCGATGATGATGGGTGGACGGGCGTTGATGGGCCCGCGGTTCTGATCGGACGTGGCGGAGAAGTCCAACGTTAGGCTGTCGCCTTTCTTGGTCAGGGCCACGTGGAGCCTGACGGGTTTGTCCAGGTCCACCATGTCGTTATCCAGATATGCCTCGGCCTCAAACGTCCCGTCCTGCCACGCGGCAATCTCGGCCCTCAGGTGCTGCTCCGTCTTGTCTCCCACCATCTGAAAGACGGTCAGGACGGTGTCCCTGCCGTAGCGGTCCATGAGTTCCAGAAGCCGGCGGTTGCCAACGCTCCACTCCGGCCCGGCCTGTGCGTTGTAGTCTCCGAGGAGGAGTTGCGGCGTCCTGGTGTTGGCCCAGATCAGGTTCTCAGTCTCCTTGACCACCCTGCGGCGGCTGATGTACTTCACTGGTGGGACCAACATGCCCTCGCCAAAGATGTCTCTGGCCTGCACCGAGCGGCTGCCCGGCGAAAGGCCGCCGATGTCGCCCTTGTGGGTGATGCCGATGCAAAAGGCTACCAGCTCGCCGTGGTGGAAGACCGGGGTGATGGCTGCGCTATCCAGACTGTGGGCGCACCCGCTGAAGAAGGGGTGATTGACGAAGAAGCAGTCGCCCTCCTCCATCTCGCTGGGGCTGTAATACTGGTAGAGACCCTGGATGCAGGCGGGATAGGAGCCCAGGTGAATGGGGATGCCGGCGAATTGGGCCACCACGCGGCCCTCCACGTCGACGATGCCGCAGCTCATGTCGTGGGTTTCCCGAATGAGTGTCGAGTAGCCGGTGCGGTACATAGCGATCTGCATTTCTTGGACGATGCCGTCAAGCTGGGAGCGAACGACTTCGTACAGGACTGGGTCGACTTCCGCCATGACGATCTCCCGGTCACAAGGTTGGGTTCCGAGCCCATGCTCCAGCAACGGGTTGGGCTTGGCCTTCCGGCAAGGGCCAACCCGTCTGTGTCAACGAAGCGCTCTGCCTCAGGGCAGAGCGGGCCACTCCGACACCAGCCTTCCGCTGCCCTGAAGGCTGTACGACCTGCCCAGGGACGACAGCATGTACCAGAGCATGGCCGGGTTGCTGGCGACGACGGAGGTTCCGAGGTCCTGCTCGAGGCGGCCGATGACGCTGACGTCGGCGGGCCAGCCTCCCTGGAAGTAGATGGCGTCGGCGCCGCCGACCTTCGTGAACGCCTCTGTGGCCATGGTATAGATGGCTTCGGGGCCCTGCTTGGAGCCGTCCAGGAAGTAGGGCAGAATCTGGCCGACGAATTCTGGTTCGAACCCGCCCCGCTTCATGTACTCGCCCAGCAGGCTGTTCATCAAGTCATCGAATGGCGTCATCATGAGGAGGCGCTTTGCGCCCAGCGCCTTCAGCGCCGCCGAGCACGATTGCATAGCCGTGCACACCGGCATGTTGAGGGCGGCCTTGAGGTCTCTCAACACGGTGGGGTTCATCAGCTCTGTTGGCGCGCCGGCCATGACGAAGGCGTCCCAGTTCTTGCCCTGGGAGATGTTCACGGCGAACTCCACGATGTCGTCGACGATGCCCCACAGCTCTAGGAGGGACTCCTTGTACAGGTACATGCCCCCGAACTCGACGGCGACGTCATCTGGGAGAATGCCTCCGAGATGCTGGGCGCCGGGGGCGGGCCCCACGTTGTAGAAGCCCAGGTTCAGCGATTCGGCCATGACTCTCCTCCCAGGGTGTGAACGTTCTTGCGGTGCGACGGCTGGCTGTTCGCCTTCGGGCGTTATCTCGACGCTTTTCGCGCTGGGACGCCCGTGGCAGACTCGATTCCCAAGAGCGAAGGACAATCGTCGGGCGTCGCAACGATGGGCCCGGCCGCGCACGGTCATTTAATGTCGGGCTGGAAGGCAAAGTCAAGCTCCCGCTGTGGCCGTGCTCCTTCCGAGCGTGCTGGAGAGCGGACGGCGCCTCGGCGCCGCTGATAACGGGGGTATGCAAGGACAGGGGCTCTGACTCTGCGTTTGCGCATGGGCTGGGAGCGCACAAACCGCCTGTGGGCGTGGCCTCGCGAGCGCCAATTGACACCCCCACAGGCGGGGCATATGCTGCGAGGCGCAGAACGCTCGAAGCGGCCGGAGGCGCCCCATGGCCGAGATTATCGACGCCGATACGCACATCATCGAGCCGCCCGAGATGTGGGACCACCTCGACGAGGAGTTGTACTCCCGCCGGCCCGTGGTGGTCCGCGTTCCCAACGACACGCTCTACGGGACCACCAACGCCATGTGGCTCATTGACGGCCAGATCTTTCCCAGGCCGGGCGGCAAGGGCGGGTTTCGCATAGCCACGCCGTCGGCTCAGGAGCGTCAGCAGTTGCGGCGGGATGTGGCCCTGGGCTCCCGGGAGCTGACAGACCCGGCCATCAGGGTTGCGGACATGGACAAGGACGACGTGAGCGTCCAGGTCGTTTACCCGACTCTCTTCCTTATCTATGTCACGCCGGACCCTGTGCTGGAAGCTGGCCTGGCCAGAGCATACAACGCGTTCGTTGGGGAGGCCTGCGCCGCCACGGACGGCCGCATCCGCTGGGTCGCCGTGCTGCCCTTCAGCTCCGTGGACGCCAGCATTGCCGAGATGCACCGCGCCGCGGAGGCGGGGGCTTCAGGCCTGTTCTTCATGGGTATGGCGGGCGAGCGGTCCCTTGCGGACCCATACATGTTCCCGATCTATGAAGAAGCCGCCAATCTGGGTATGCCCATTTGCATTCACATCGGTTCGGGGAATCCCGCACTGAACAACGTTTTCGACTTTCACCTGAGCGGTGTGTTCGCCAGCAGCTCGTGCCTTCCCATCGTCGGCTTCCGGGACATTGTGCTGAACCGCATACCGGAGCGCTTCCCCGACCTGAAGTTCGGGCTTTTCGAAGCCACCGCGTCCTGGGTGCCCCATTGCTTGTACACCATGCGGCGTCAGTTCGGCGGTGACGCCGACGGCTGGGGCCCGCGATTGTTCGAAGAGAACCGCATCTACATAGCCTGTGAGGTCGAGGAGGACATTCCCTACCTGCTGAACTTCATTGGCGAAGACCATCTGATGATGGGCTCAGACTATGCCCACACGGACCCGGCCCGCGAGGCCCAGATGACGGCCAAGATGAAGGAGCGGACGGACGTGCCTCGCTCGGTCATAGACAAGGCGCTGGGCGCCAATGCCCGGCTGTTCTACAACCTGTAGCCCCGCCGGGCCACCCGCTATCGGTGGCGGCGATGGCGTAAGACGCGCGAAAGCGCCAGAGTAAGGAGGACTTCCATGTTGGTGGGACTCGCACCCAACGGACAATCGGAGTACAGGGGCGGCGGTAAGCCCCGGCAGGTCATGGTGGGCACCCTCGATGGCCTTGTCACGCTGGAACGCGGCGACGGCGGGGCATGGGACGTGGCGGCTCGGTCGCTGGAGGGCTGCCACATCAGTTGCATCGCGGTCCTGCCGGAGCAGGGCCTTATCTTCGCCGGCCTGCATGGCGACGGACTCTTTGTCAGCGGCGATGGCGGAGCCACTTGGGAGCGAAAGGTCAACGGCCTGTCGTCCACCCACGTTTTCACGGTGGCTCCGCATGAGGAGGGCGGCGAATTGGTGCTCTACGCCGGCGTGGAGCCGGCGGCGCTCTATCGCAGCACCGACCTCGGCGATTCGTGGGAACAGTTGCCCAGCCTGACGACCGTGCCGGGCAACGACACCTGGACATTTCCCGGCCCGCCACATCAACCCCACGTGAAGCACATCGCGTTCGACCCCGATAACCCGGATTCCATCATTGCTTCGGTGGAGCAGGGCGCCTTGCTGCGGAGCGACGACCGGGGTCAGACTTGGCGCGAGATCACCGGCTACGACCAGGACGACGACGCAAACTACAAGGACGTGCACCGGGTGGTGCTGCGGCCGTCCAACTCAAAGGAGTGGTTCGTTCCCGGCGGCGAGGGACTGCATTACACGCCCGATGCGGGCGAGACCTGGGAGCGCATTCCCAAGCCCGGCGCTCACATCGGATACCCGGACGCTTTCCTGTTCTCTCCAAAGGATGATCGGGTGGCCTTCATAGCCGGCGGCTTCGACTCTCCGGGCCACTGGCGGGAGACCCACACGGCCAACGCCGCCATAGCCAAGAGCGCCGACGCCGGGCGGACGTGGAAGCTCCTGGAGGAGGGCCTGCCCTCCTACTTGCACGATAACGTTGAGGCTATGACCCTCTACGCCTGGCCCGATGGCTACAGCATCTTCGCGGGCACCACCGGAGGAGACGTCTTCCTGAGCGAGGACGAGGGTGAGACCTGGGTCCAGATCGGCCGGGGCCTTCCCCCTGTGTCCAAGGTTGGCCACTACCGCCTGTTGGCGCAAGGGGCATCCACGCACTAGGCCCTCAGGCCTTGGGTTGAGGCGTTACGTCCCTATCTCGATGACGTAGCCGTCCGGGTCTTTGAGGTAAGCGTACAGAACGCCGCCGCCGTGCTCGCCAACGTCCAGGATCTCGGCGCCGAAGGCGCGAGCCTCATCGACTGCTGCGGCGTGGCCAGCGGCGTCAACTGTGAACCCAAAGTGCTGCAGGCCGCCCGCGGATGTGTCCAACGGCTCATCGACGCGGCGGAGCGTGAAGATGTCGTCGGCGCCAGGGCTGCCCAGGAAGACCATGTCCGGTCCTGCCCTGAATCTTTCCTGCATCCCAAAGAGGCCTTTATAGAAGGCCAACGACCGCTCAAGGTCGCTCACGGCGATTTGCAGGTGGTTCAGCCGCTGGGTCTTCATTGCTTCTCTCCTGGCGCTCAGTGACCGGGATTGCCTTTGGCGCCGAGACGGAGCGGTCAGACACCCTCGTGGCGCCAATCCAGCCGTGGCGGATTGTTCTGTTCGAACATGCGGGCAATCATGGGCAATTCGGGCGCCCGCTTCCATTGCTGCATTGTTTTCCCGTGCTCTTTTTCCCGTCGGTCCTACCGGGCGATGGTGGTTAGGGGGGGTCCTGAAGCCAGACGCGGGCCCAGAAGAAGTACTCGCCGTTGGTGAGGTTGGGATAGAAGTCTTGCACCCACGGCCAGTGCGCCCAGACTTCGTTGAAAGTTGCGGGCATGAAACGCACGCTCGCTTCCAGCAACGCTTCCTGGATCTGGTGGATCAGCTCACTTCTTCGGTTCGGGTCCATCTCCACCGACTGAAGCTCCAGGTCTCGGTCGAGGATGGTGTTGCTGTAGCGATGCGTATTGGCCTGACCGTTCCCGTGGAGGATCGGGAGCATGTAGTCGTTGGGGGTGTTCATGGGAGGGTGAGGCCCTAGGAACACCGTGTACTCCCCGCCGAACCAGGCCTGGTCGCGGAAAGTCACGCGGTCCACAACCTTGATCTGTGGGTCGAAGCCCACGGACGTAAGCTGTCGGACGATGACGCTGGCGTAACGCAGGTATGGCTCGCCAAAGTCCCCCACGGTCAATTCAAATGTAACCTCCTGGTCGCCTAGGGCGTCGCGGAGCAGGCGTTGAGCCCTGCTGGTTTGGGTGAAGAAGGGCGCGAGGGCCGCATCGTCGGGCAGCCATGAGGCGCTGGCAATGGGCATCCCGAAGCTCACGAACGCTTGGCCCGCCCACACCTCTTCGTTGGCGGACCAGGGGTCAAGGGCCAGGAACAGCGCCTCCCGCACCGCGGCATTGTCGAAGGGAGCCACCGAGAGGTTGATGGCGAGTTCCACGCCGGTTCCCGCCTGGGGAACCGTGACCACGCCGATAGTGGGGTGGTCGGACGCGAGATCTGCCACTTCCGCGGGCGCCACATGCACGACATCGGCCTCTTTGACTCTGAAGGCGGCCATGCGAGTCTGGTAGTCGGTGGAGGTTTGGATGACCAGGCGGTCCAGGTAGGGGACGTTCGGCTCATAGTAGTCGGGGTTCCGTATCAGGACGGTGGCGACAGCGTCGTGGCTCTCCACGATCCAGGGGCCGGTCCCGATGACCGGCGCGTCCGTGAGGTCGCCGTACTGCCGCACAACCTCCGGCGCAACGATCTTGGAGCGGGCGTTGGCAAGGTTGGTCAGGAAGTCGGCGTCGGGGGCCACGAGGGTGATCTGCAGTTCGTAGTCCCCCAAAACCTCGATCTTATCGACGGCCCTCAGCAGGCCTGCGTTGGGCCATCCCGGCGTGCGTTGCCGTTCGAGGCTGAACGCCACGTCGTCCGCCGTGAGCTCTCTGCCGTTGACTGGGGGAAGGTCGTGCCACAGGACGCCCTGCCGAAGCGTGAATACGTAGCTGCCTAGCGTGGGCTGTTTCCAGGACTCGCAGAGGTCGCATTCGACGGCCAAGCTGGGAAGCTCCACGTCTGGCGGGCCTTGGAAGCGAAGCAGCCGGCTGTATGCCAGGCCGGGTCCCATGCTGTGGAGCGCAGAGGAGAACTCCTGGTGGACGTCGAGGCTGGTTATGGGCTCCCGGCGGGAGATGGTCAGGTCGCTCCCACGGACTCCGGGCGGCGTGGGCGTTGGGGCGGGTGTTGCCGTTGGGGCGGGTATTGCCGTTGGAGTGGGCGGTGCCGTTGGGGCGGGCGGTGCCGTTGGGGTGGGCGGTGGGGTTGTGGCCTGTGGAGTAGGAGCGAGCGTGGGTACAGGAGTCGGCGTTTCGGTGGGCAGGGGTGTGGGTGTGGGAGACTGGCAGGCCAGTAGAAAGAGCAGGGTGGCCGCTACTGCCACCACAAGGGCTTTTGACGGCATGGAATTCTCCTAGTGGGCTTGCCCGGCTGAGATGCCAAGTCGGCGCCGCTGGTGAAACGGCCCCTATGCTATCATACCGTAGTAGCTCCATACGAGCCATACCTGGGATTTCATGCTCGCCGATTGCCATACACATCTGGACCAATTTGACGAGGCCGAGACGCCGGAAATCTTGGGGAGGGCGGAGGAGGCGGGGGTGGGGTCCATCATCATCGCCGGCACGACTCTGGAGTCCTCCAGACGCTGCGTCGCTCTTGCGGAAGCTCATGCCGCCCTCTATGCGGGCGTTGGCGCCCACCCCACAGAATTAGCAGCGCCATTCGACGATGAGACCTATGCGAGGTTCCGGGATTTGGCCCTGTCCAGCCGGAAGGTCGTCGTGATCAGCGAGATTGGACTTGACTATCTGAAGACCTCCCCGGACAGAAAGATGCAGGACGCCGCTTTTCGGCAGCAGCTCCGGTTGGCCCTGGAGTTGGGCCTTCCGGTCGTGTTCCATTCCAGGGAGTCCCATGAGGATGTTCTGCGGGTGCTCAGAGAGGAGCGGGTCTGGGACGTTGGCGGCATCTTCCACTACTTCCAGGGCGGCGAGGCAGTCGCCAGACAGGCCATTGACATGGGATTGTATGTATCATTGGCCCGGCCGCTGCTCCGGCTGCCCGAGCTTCAGGATGCCGCCCGTGCGATACCGCTGGGCGCCATTGTCCTGGAGAGCGACTCCTTTCCGCAGCCCTTCAAGAAGTATCGCCACAACTGGACAGAGCCTCGGCACGTGGCCGAGGTGGCGGAGAAGCTGGCCGAGCTCAAAGGCCTTGAGGTGGCAGAGGTGGCGGAGGTAACCACAGCCAACCTCCGCGCCGTCACCAAGGGGCGGATGGGGTAACGTCTTGCCGTTGCGAGAGCGCCCGCGAGTTAAGAGGCTGGGCGCTAGGGGTTCGGCTTCGCCTGATTCGAGCAGGACGGGTCAGGGCTTTCCGGCTTGAGTCTCTGGGGCGCGGCGCAGGCGTGTCCACAGGCCCTCCACGAATGCCCGCAGCCCTGGCGCGACGACGGGAGCCAGCGCAGCGGCCGCCAGCTCCTCACCGCGGGCCGTCGGCCCGCGGTACGTAATGACGAACGCGTCGCTGGCGGGTTCGTGGGTCACCGAGGCGACGTAGGGCTGCGTCTCCAATGAGGTGAGAACCCGGCGCACGCAAATAATGTTGCAGACCAGCCCCTCCACTGCCACGACCGCTCTGCGCCCGCCCTCGCCGGCCACGGGAGCGTCCTCGAGCACGTGGGCCTTTGGGTTGACCGCAATGTTCCTGAACGATGGCAACGCCCCTCCCGAAAATGACGCCCTGAGTCGACAATGACACCTCGAGTCCAAGGCCAGGAGACCAGCCGCGCAATCGGCCATGTCCTGGCGCCTTGCGGGCGGGGTGAAGCAGGGGTAGGCCCGGTCAGCCCGGCGTTCCGCTGAGGGTTTTCTTCCACTCTGCAGCCTGGCGCAACATTTCCTCGGCGCTGCGTAGGGCGGCCTCTGTCTCCGATCCCAGCATCTGGCCGATCTCCTTCACCCGGTCGTTCCCCTCCAAACGCTCCACCGAGGTTGTCGTTCCGTCACCCTCGATATCCTTCACCACCCTGACGTGCCGGTCGGCGAAGCACGCGATTTGGGGCAAGTGCGTGACGCAAAGGACCTGGCGTCGCCCTGCGATACTCTTGAGCTTCTGCCCCACAACGCTCCCGATGCGGCCGCCGATGCCCGCGTCCACCTCGTCGAAGACCAGGGTAGGGACTTGGTCCGCTGCGTACAGAATGGACCTGATCGCCAGCATCAACCGGGCGGCCTCGCCTCCCGATGCGGTCCGGGCAAGCGGTCGAAGCGGCTCGCCTGGATTCGGGGAAACGAGGAACTCCACCCTGTCTACGCCCGTGGCGTCGAAGGCCAAGGGGACGCCGTCTGTGCCGGCGGGCAGGCCGTCGTCCGCCGGGCGTTGCTGGATATCGACCCCGAATCGGGTGCGCTGCATCGCCAGGTCGGCCAACTGACGCTCGATCGCTGCGGCCATGCGTTGGGCGGCTTCCTGTCGGGCCTGGGATAGGGCATAAGCGGTCTCTCCGGCCTGGGCGAGGAGCGCCTGCTCCTCCTTTTCCAGATGGCGCCGCTGCTCTTCTCCGTGGTTGAGTTGCTCCAGCTCCAGCGACGCCTGTTCCGCAAAGGCGATGACCTCCGCAAGGGAGTCGCCGTACTTGCGTTTCAGGCGGTCGATCTGGTCCAGCCGCTCCTCAATCTGCTGCAAACGCTCCGGATTGTGGTCTATGTTGTCCCGGTAGGAGCGAAGGTTCTGAGCCAGGTCCTCCGCCTGATACAAGAGACCCTCAGCCGTTTCCCGCGCCGCCGCCAGGGACGGGTCCAACTTCTCGAGCCGGCCAATGTCCCTTGCCACAGCGCCCAGCAGATCGAGGGCAGACCCCTCCCGATCGCGGAGGGCGTCGTAGGCTTCGCTGGCCAGGGAAAGCAGTTGCTCGGCATTGTTGGCGAGGTCCCGCGTGGCGGCCAACTGTTCATCTTCTTCAGGCGACAGACCGGCCGCCTCGATGTCCCCCACCTGATACTGCAGAAGGTCGATCCTCTGCGCCCGTTCCCGTTCGCCCTGGAAGACGCCGGCCAGGTCTTTGCGAACCCCGCGAAGGCGGCTGGCCAACACTCCCATGCTGGAGCGCAGCTCCGGGAGTCCCGCGAAGCGGTCCAGGATGTCGAGGTGTTCGCGGACCCTGTACAGCGAAAGATGCTGGCTCTGGCCGTGGATGTCGGCCAAGCGCTGTCCCAGGGCTTCAAGCGTCCGAACGGGCGCGATGCGCCCGCCAATCCTGCACAGGTTCTTACCCTCGACGTTGATTTCCCTGGTCAGGACGAGCTCATCGCCGCCATCGTCGAGGCCGAGCTCCGGAATCTCGGCGGCCAGGCGCTTGCGCAGATGCTCGTCCAGTTCCAGGATGCCTTCGATTCTGGCCTGGGCGGCACCGGAGCGTACTACGCCGCCGTCGGCTCTCCCGCCCACGAGCAGGCTCAGCGCGTCCACGATAATGGACTTGCCGGCGCCGGTCTCCCCTGTGAGGACGGTGAGCCCGGGGCCAAGCTCCAGGTCAAGGCGCTCGATGGTGGCGAAGTTGGAAATGCTCAGCAGTCGCAGCATAAGCCTGGCAACACCGCGTTGGGCTGCCCCCATAGTAAATGGGACGAGGTCTTTGGGCAAAGGCGGGCGGCATCAGGACCACGCGGGGAATGCGCTATCCTCCCTCCGCAGAGTCGCGGCGGACAGCGAGGGAATCTCCGAACAAGCCCCCCGCCCCCGGCGGGACCTCCCGTCCCTGCCCCATGCTCGGTGGCAGCCGAGGAAGTGTCCCCCTCTGCAATGCAACAAGGTCAGGATGCGCTCCCCCTCCGTTCCCCCAAGCAGGGTGCAGGGGGCGCAGCCCCCGCCGGGGGGTACAGGGGGACTCCCCCTGTACCTAAAAACGTTGGAGGGTGGGCCAGGTGGGACAACGGCCCCCGCCACCATAAGCCCCTCCCGTCCCTCCCTCCTCCCCCGGCGCCGCCTCTGTCCCTGCCCCCGTACTCGGGGGAAGGTTAGGAAGGGGGTCTATCCCTTTTCCCCTGGTTAGGCAGCCCCTCCCCTTCCTACTTGCAAAATACGAACGATTGTGCTAGAATACCCCCAGGAAGTGGGCCGCCAGCCCGCTTCTTTTCCTTGGAGCCTCCCGCATACGTCTGTAGTGGGGGAGTCCAGAGAGAATCCCCCTGTGGCAGCGTCTGGGGGATGTTCCCCAGGCGCACAACCGTCCGAGGAAGGGTGGGACCAGAGCGAATGCCGTTGCGAGACAAGCTCTTTGGAGCCATCCCGCTCCGTAACGGCTCCGTAACGGCTCTGTAACGCCTAGTAATGGCTGGTAACCGCCTCTGTAACGGCTCCGTGCCTGCAAACCCCGAAATCCGGCTGAAAAACGTTACAAACATACAACCAAGGGCCCTAATCCGCCCCTGGCAATCCCTCCCATCCCTGTCCCCGTACTCGGGGGAAGGTTAGGATGGGGGGTGTCCTATCCGGCCATGCAGCGCTCCACGGGCTTGTGCACCCTACCCATTGGGCAGCGCGCGAGGCTACGGAGCCTGCTCTTCTCCCCTGATGCGGGGGAAGTAGTTCTTGTCGGTGACGCCGAACAGGCCGTGACGAGAGAAGTTATTGAGCAGGAACGGATGGACGCCCATCCCGTGCAACGCGAGGATGTCCCCCGAGGTGAACGCCTTTCGCTCGTCGCTGGTAAGAGGGAACTCCCCAACCACGGCCTCCGGGGCGCTTTGCATGCGCTGGCGGAAGGCGGCGTCGTTTTCGATCAGGTAGAGGATCTTGTTCATGGAGTACACGCTCATGGTCCGCTCTCCTAGTCCAGCTTCCAAACGGCGTAGCCCCGGCCTCGCTCCGTGTCCATGAACACAGGCTTGGCGCCGTTCAAGGTTCCAGCCAGCGTTATCCAGTTCAGCAACTCCCCGCTGACGTTGCCGGCGGCCAGCATGCGCGGCTCCGTGGCTCTGCGGATGAGAGACTCGTGGCGGGCGCCCTCCAGCATGGAGCGCACCGCCGTTGTCCACTCCTCATCGACCCGGCCGAAGTTGGGGCCGCCGATTTCCAGGGAGAACACGCCGCTGGCGACAATGGCGACTCTAAGGTTGCTGTCCCAATCGTCGATGAAGCGGCGGATCATCCGGCCCAGGTTGTAGCAGCGGCGGGTCTGGGGCAGGGGAGGGACCAGGCCGTTGGTGTAGAGGGGCACAACGGGAACGTTCATGTCCGGCGTGAGAAAGTGCAAGGGCACGAGAACGGAGTGGTCCAGGCGTAACTCCTGGGCGGCGGCCAGGTCGAAGCCGGAACGAAGGCCGTAGGTCAACAGCGCCTTGCCCAACTCAGGGTGTCCTTTCAGCACCTTGCGAGGCATTGGGCAATAGGTCTCAACCGGCCCTTCAGCCTCGTCCACGATGCCGAGGCAGAACTGGGACAGGTGGCTGAAGGAGAAGTTGGAGAAGTGGTCCGACGTGGTCTCGATGATGACGTCGGGCTCGACGGCCTCGAGTTGTTGGCGCACGTCGTTCATCAGAGCCTCGGCGGCGTGCTTGCCGGGCTCGTTGGCGACCTGCCACGGGATCATGGGGCCGTGGGGGACGCCCACCGCCATAACGAGCTTGGCCATGTTTCCTCCTTGCCCTTGGCCTTCCGGCCTTTCAGGCGATAGCGACGGGCGCGGCGGCTAGGCCGAGTAGCGCACAGGGAACCAGTTGTTCACCATGGCGCCGCCGTCGACGATGATGGTCTGGCCGGTCACGTAGGAGCTCAGTTCGGACGCCAGGAACAGGACAACCTTGCCGATGTCGCCGGACTCTCCACGGCGGCCAGCCGGAATCTGCTCGACGATCTGGGCCTCCATCTCCGGAGGCGTCCGGGATACGCTGCGGGGCGTCCTGATGGATCCCGGGGCGATGGCGTTGACCCTGACGCCGCTGGTGGCCCATTCCACGCCAAGGGTCTCGGTGAGCTGGATGAGGGCTGCCTTTGCCGCCCCGTATGCGGCGTGGCCGGGCGACGCCTCTGTGCCGCTTCCCGAGGAGATGCTCACAATCGAGCCGCCCCGTCCGCGGTCCCGCCAGTAGGTGTACGCCTCCTGAGACGACCTGAAGATGTAGTCCAGGTTCAGGCGGAACTGGCCGTCCCACTCGTCCAGGCTCATTTCGTGGGTGGCGCGCCAGAGGGGGCGTCCGACGACGTTCACGACGACGTCGAGGCCGCCGAGCTCTCGGAGCACCGCCGGAACCAGGCCGGCGACTCCGGCGTCATCCAGCAGGTTGATGTTCAGATACGCCGCCCTGCGGCCCAGGGCCTTGACCTCTTCGACGACGCCCTGTCCCAGGTCCGGCACAGTGTCGACGATGGCAACGTGAGCGCCGGCGGTCGCCAGCAACAGGGCGGAGCTGCGCCCGATGCCCTGGCCGCCGCCGTTGATGAGGGCCACTTTGTCCTGGAGACCCAGAATTGCGGTGAGGTCGCCGTACTGTTCGTCTGTCACGCATCGCTCCTTGGAGAGGCGCCGTTGCGCCCCTTTATTTGGTTTTCGCTGCGCTCAGCGCCCGGCCTGTATCTGGCTTGCGCCGTACTCCCACCCGCTCCGCCCATTCACCAATTGCAAACGGGGGAGGATTCTCCCGCCTCGCGCCTGTGGCAACGTCCCTGGAGAATACTCCTAAATGGTCTCCATTCCGCCGTTGACTAGGACCATCTGGCCCGTGACGAAGTCGCTGTCGTCCGAGAGGAGGAAGACTATCGTGCCGGTGATGTCCTGGGGGCGTCCCTTTCGTCCGAAGGCGCGTTCTGGGTCGACGGCCGGCTGGTCATCTTCGCTGAGATAGGCCTCGGTGAAGCCGGGCGCCAGGGTGTTGATGTTGATGTTGTGCGCCCCAACCTCACGCGCCAGGGAGCGGGTCAAACCGGTTACCGCGGCCTTGGAGACGACGTACTGGGGGTTGCTCCCGGTGACCGTCCGGGCCATGTGTAGCCAGATGCCGGAACCGCAGTTGACGATCTTGCCTTTGCCCTGGTCCCGCATGTAGGGGAAGACGGCGCGCGTGCAGAGGAACGGCCCCTTGACGTTCACGGCCATGACCCTGTCCCAGATGTTGAGGTCCACGTCGAGGAGGTTGGCCGGCCCAAGGTTCTGAATCATGCCAGCGTTGTTCACGAGGCCATCGATGCGTCCGAAGCGCTCGAAAGCCTGCCTGGCCATGTCCTTGGTCTCCTCCTCATCGGAGACGTCGACGCGGAGGGCCAGGACCTCCGCCCCGTCCTGCTGGAGCAGCGCCGCCGTCTCCGAGCAGTCCTGGACGTCGCAGATGACTAGCTTGGCGCCTTCCTGGGCGATGCGGCGAGAGTAGGCCCTGCCGAGGCCCTGGGCTGCGCCCGTCACGATGATTACGCGATCTTTCAGTCTCACTTATCGTCTCCTCTTATCGTGGGGGGGCGGATGTTTGGGTATCCGCCCCTGACCCACGCGAGTGGGGTTCGCCCCCTCTCTGGACTCCGGCAAGGCTGCGGGGCCAGGCATTGCATGACCAGGCCCTGGTTACGAGGGAGCGGGCAGGCCGTAGAACCGGGCCGTGTTGTCGACCATGAGCTTGCGCTTGACTTCTTCGCTAAGGTCCGTGCGCTGCTGGAGGGTCCGGGGCGCATCGAGCCGCCGATGGGCGTGGGGAATGTCGCTGGCGTACAGCCAGCAGTCGGGGCCGTACCTGCCCACCATGTAGGACAGGATATCCTCGTCGACTTCATAACCGAAGAAGACCTGGCCGCGTTGGATGTATTCGGCCACCTCAAGCTCGGGAGAGGCGTTGACGTAGGACGCGGAGAACGGGCGGTGTTTGAGGCCGGCCCTTTCCCGCTGAAGGGCCATGTCGAGGGTTTCTTGGGTCAACTCCACCATGAAGTCCACCCAGGCGCAACCGGTCTCTAGGAAGCCGACCTTGAGGTCCGGATACCGGTCCAGGATGCCCGAGAGCATGATGCGTTTGAAGCCCATGAGCACAGAGAATTTGAACTGGTGCTGCCCGAAGTTGGGGTACGACTCGTTGATTTCAGCGGACGGGATGCCGGGGTGGACCGCGATGGGCATCCCTGTCTCGGCGGCGGTGGCCCAGACCGGCTCGAAGCGGGGATCGTCGATACTCTTGTCGCCGTAGACGCCAAAGACCATGACGGCGACGGCGCCCATCTCCTTGGTGCGCATGATCTCAGAAGCCGCGCCCTCGGGGTCGCCGGGGTCTATGACCGAGACCCACTTCAGGCGGTCGGGTGCCTGGCTGCTGATATCGGCCACCCAGTTGTTATAGGCGCGGGTGATGGCGCTGTTGAGTGGCTGGTCGTAGGAGATGGGCCAGCCGAGCAGCATGGTTGGGTAGTTGACCTGCAGGTGAGTGGTCTCCAAGTCCATCAGGGCGAGGCGGTCGGTGGCGGAATGGAACTCGGCGCTGGATAGGGAGCCGCGCCACTCGGACAGGAGGGCCTGCTCAGGAGACGGCGCGCCGTTCATGCTGGTGGGGGAGCCGCCGACCTTGAACAGGGAGGGGCGCTCGGGGATCTTCCAGAGGTAGCGGCCATCTCCATTGGGGTCCACGACCTCCGGACGCCGGTCGCGAAACTGCGGCTCCAAGTAGCGGTCTGAGAAGGTTTCCGCCCACTCCTCGACGTGGCCGTCGGCATCCCAGGCGAGCAACATTGGGTGTTCCTTGCTCATGGTCGGGGCTATGTGTAGCACACTGGCCCGCTGGGAGTCAACGAGGCGGTGCGCCGGGGGAGTTCGTCACACGACGCTGGATTGTGCGAGGCGTCGTCGGTGGGAGTGGCATCATGTGCGCGTGGCCCCGGGCTATGCAAAGGGCTCCAATCAAGCGGCTTCTTCTTCTGGCGCGCGCTTGAATCGCAATGCGTCTCTCACAGCTTGTTCAGAGGATTCCTACCGCTCCTGTTGAACCTTCCTCAATGGCGCCAACAGGTGCGACTAACCTTCAAAGCCATAGCATCCCTAGCGGGGAGACTCACAACGACAACATCACCCTCTCGAAGGGCTCGCGGCGGCTGCTACACCGAAGGCTCTATGCGCCGTTGCCGCCATTCATTTCCAGGCCGTAGAAGGCGGCGGTGTTGTCCCTGAGGAGCTTTTGCTTGGCCACATCGCTGATGTCCGTGCGCTCGGTGAAATGGTGCGGCGCGTTGATGACGCGGTGGCCGTGGGGGATGTCGCTGGCGTAGAGCCAGCAGTTGGGGCCGTACTTTTCCACGAGGTAGGCGATGACGTCTTCCTCAACCTCGAAGCCGATGAACACCTGGCCCCGCGCCATGTATTCCTCTGGCCGCAGGTCCGAGACGGGGAGGCTGACGTCTCTGCCGGTGAACGGCTCCCGGGGCAGGCCGGCGTTGCGCCTCTGGTAGACAGTCTCGATGTATTCATTGGCGGCGTAGATGCAGAACTCAGCCCAGCCACAGCCGGTCTCCAGGAAGCCGACCTTGACCGTGGGGAAGCGGTCCAAGATGCCGGACACCATGATGCGGTTGAAGCCCATGAGCACCGAGTACTTGAACTGGATGTCGGCGAAGGGCTGGTGGGTCTCCCGAAGGTCGAAGGCGACCATGCCGGGATGGACGGCCAACGGAAGGCCCGTGTCGCGGGCGGCGGCCCAAATGGGTTCGAACTCGTCGTCGTCGATGGTCTTGTTGCCGTAGACGCCGTGGACCATGACCCCAACCGAGCCCATGTCCTTGGTTCGCTCAATCTCTCTGACGGATTCCCTGACGTCCCTGGGGTCGATCACTGTGACCCACTTCAGGCGCTCGGGGGCTTGGCTGCTGATGTCGGCGACCCAGTTGTTATAGGCCCTGGTGATGCCCCAGTTGTAGTCGAGGTCGTAGGAGACGGGGTGTCCCAGGAACATGGTTGGGTAGTTCACCTGGAGCTCGGTGTCCTCGGCGTCCAGCACCTGGAAGCGGTCGCCTGGCGTGTGGACCTCGGAGCTTTCGACGGAGCCGCGCCATTCGATGAGGCTGACCTGCTCACGCGAGGGGACGCCATTGAGGGCGGTGGGGGAGCCGCCCACTTTGTAGAGGTCCTCCCTGCCGGCTACCTTCCAGAGGAAGGAGCTGGAGCCGTCCGGAGCGACGATCTGTGGCCGCCGCTCGCGGAACTGGGGCTCTAGGTACTCGTCTGAGAAGGTCTTTTCCCACTCCTCAACGTGCCCATCGGCATCCCATGCTTTGAGTGTCATGACCGCCTCCGTCCTGAGTGTATTTTCACTACTGCATAACCTCGCTGAGGTTGGGACGATGGTACCGGGGGGGGGGTGAGGTGTCAATTGATGGCGGCGGGGCTACGGGGGAGGGAAAAGGGGAGTCCCGCCGCCCGCCTGTTGCAACGCGCCTGTGAAGCACCCCCGGCCCGCCGGTGAACCCCTGGCCCGCTATGAGGCTCGCCGCATGGGAACGGGCAGGGGCAGGCGGCGGAAGAGGCGGCCCAACTCGCCCTTCTCCCACATGACGAGGAACTGGCTGGCTATGGCGATGGAGCTATACGTGCCGGCCACCAGCCCGATGAGCAGCACAATGACCAGGGGTCGGATGGTGTCCCCGCCGAAGAGGATCAGGGCTCCCAGGACCACGAGCAGCGTGATGCTGGTATTCAGGGAGCGGCCCATGGTCTCCATGATGCTGGTGTTGACCGTTGCCTCAAAGCTGCGGCCGACTCCCCTGACGGCGTTCTCCCGGATACGGTCGAAGACGACAATGGTGTCGTTGACGCTGTAGCCGATGATGGTGAGGACGCCCACGATGAACATCGTGTTGACTTCCAGGGTGAAGAATTTGCTGAGCAGCGAGTACAGGCCGACGACGATGAAGACGTCGTGGAACAGGGCCAGCACGGCCGCCACACCGTAGCGGAAGGACGACGGGATGTGGCGGAACGCCCAGGTGATGAACAGCAGAACAAAGAGAACGGCCACGACCACCGCAATGGCTGCGTTGCGAATGGTCTCGCTGGCGATGATGGGGGACACGGAGAAGAAGCTGAGGCTCTGGATGGGCACAAGCCGTTCCGTCAGGCCTTCTTCCACCCTGTCCTTCCCACCGGGAACGACGACATTGCCGGCGGGGTCCACCTTTGGGCTTTCAAGGGTCTTGGTGCGGATGAAATAGCTGTCGCCCACGCGGTCTCCGCCGGTGGACAGTCCCGACCTCTGAATCACCGCGTCGGGGTGGCCGAGGTCTGACATGGCGGCGCGCACGTCGTCCAGCCGAACGGATTCGGAGAATGTGATGTCCAGGGTGGAGCCGCCGGTGAATTCGATGCTGGGCTGGAGCGCGGGCGGAATGGCCAACGCTGCGATGCCGATGATGATGAGGATGGCTGAGAAGCCGAAGTAGTAGAAGCGTTTGCCAACGAAGTCCAGCACGTGAGACACCCTTTCCTACAATCTGCTAAGTTCGATCACTGCCAGTCCATCCGCGATGGGAGAGGGCCAGGGTAAGCGCGAGGCGCCCGGAAACAAGAGCTGCCTCGCCTTGGTATAACCTTCTCCCTCTGGAGGTTCTTGCGTAGCGCACGGGCGCGCTTGTCGCGCTGATTGGGAAGGATCCCCATCCTAACCTTCCCCCGGCTACGGGGGGAAGGGACGTGAGGATTCTCCCGCCTCGCGCCTGTACAACGTCCCCGGGAAGTACATCCGGGGATAGTCTGAATAGGTTTGTGGATTGTGGCATAGTCAGATAGGAAACGCGATCAAGTTGACGGCTTGTTCGAGTGTTTCTCCGGGAAGAGATCCTGCGTTGCCTATTGCGTTCTCCCCTGGGCGCGATCTCGGGCCAGAGCCGGAATGAACAGCGCCAACCTGCCAGCCAACGGTGTTGCCACGGCCAGACGCAAGAATGTGCGTGTGACGAAGATGGCCGTGAACATGCTGGCGGCCACGCCAATGAAGAGCGTTACGGCGAATCCCTGCACGAGCGATGCTCCCAAACGGTCTCCGAACCACCAGAGAACGCCGCAGATAATGAACGTGGACAGGTTGCTGTCCCGGATGGCGGGCCATGCCCGGCTGAAGCCGACATCCACGGCGGCCCGCATGGAGCGCCCCGTCCGCAGCTCCTCGCGTAACCGTTCGAATATGAGGATGTTGGCATCCACGGCCATGCCGACGGACAACACGAATGCCGCGATGCCCGCTAGGGTCAGGGTGACGGGTATCAGCTTGAACAGCGCCAACACCAACGCTATGTACAGGGCAAGGGCCAGGGCTGCCAGGAATCCGGGAACCCGGTAATACAGCACCATGAACAGAGCAACCAGCAGGCCGCCGGCTATGCCCGCAACCCGGCTCTTTTCCAGGGCGTCGACGCCCAGCGTGGCGTCGACGGTGCGCCGCTCGATGGAGGCCAGGGGCACCGGAAGGCGGCCCGCCTCCAACTGGACCGTGATCAGCTCTGCCTGCGCCACGGTGAAGGGCGGGCTGTTCCGATAGATGATGGCCTGGCCCGTGAGGATGGCGCTTGAGGCAGTTGGGGCGATGAGTTCCTCGTTGTCGAGGAAGATGGCCAGCCTGTTGTTGGTGCCTGCGATGCCGCCGGTAACCTCGCCGAAAATGGCGGCGCCCGCGCTGTCAAAGCGGAGGTTGATGATTGGATACCCGGCGTTTGGGTCCGTGGACACATAGGCGCCGGTCAGATTCCCACCGGTCAGCCCTATCTCGCTGTCCGTGAAGACGTCGCAGGCGGGGTCCTCGCAGATACGCTCCCTGAACTGCAATTGTGCTGTCTTGCCGATGAGGGCCTCGGCCTCATCCACGTCGGTGACCCCGGGAAGCTGCACCAGGACCCTATCCTCACCCATTTGTTGGATGAGGGGCTCCGTCACGCCGAAGGAGTCGACGCGCCGGCGGATGACCCGCACGACGCCCTCCATCTGGGTGGCCGTGGGGTTCTCCTGTTCGGACTGGAATACCAGGTGGCTGCCGCCGCGGAGGTCCAAGCCAAGCTGGAAGCCCTCGCGAGTGAAGTTCCCCCCCAGCGCGTTGAGCCGTATGTCCTGCATTAACAGGGCTGCGGCGGCGAGGCTGAACACCACGATGATGACGATCAGATGCCAGTGCCGGAAGAGTCTCACGAATGCTCCTCGATGGTGTGATCGCGTTGTGCCGGCTCGCCAGTGGAGAAGTCGAGATGCGGGAAGGGCTGCCCGGGGTCTTCACCGGCGAGTTGCGAGCCCGAAAAGAAGCCCCTCACAGCAGTAGGAAGAGGGGCGCTCTGTCCATCAGGCGTTGTAAGCGGGGACATGGCGGTCGGGCTAGATATAGTTGTCATAGAGGTTGTTGCGTGGCCCCCATCCTAACCTTTCCCGCGGCTACGGGGGAAGGGACGGGAGATTCCTCCCGCCTCGCGCCTGTAACGACGTCTCTGGGAAGTACAGCTAGCCGGCGGCGCGGGCCTGGGCATCGCCGGACTCCGCCGCATCGGCGTCATCCTGACCGCCGGCAGCTTCCTCCTCGTCCCCGTGCTCATCGATTTTGTAGAGATCGTCCTTGTTCTCCAGGTGGTCTACGTACAGTATGCCGTTCAGGTGGTCGGTCTCGTGCTCCAGCGCTTGGGCCAAGAGTCCCTCTGCCTTGAGACGGAAGGGCTTCCCCCGGATGTCCATTGCCTTGACGGTCACCTTTTCGGAACGCTTGATTTGGCCGCGGTAGCCTGGGATGCTGAGGCACCCCTCCTCCACCTCGCGTTCTCCCTCCCTCCGCACGATTTCGGGGTTGACGAACACGCGGACCTCTTCGTCAGGTATTTCTATGACAGCGACCTTCTGCCGGAGGCCTATCTGGTTGGCGGCCAGACCCACGCCGTGGGCGGCGCGCATGGAGTCAACCATATCTTCAATCAGCCGTCCCATGCTGGAGGGAATATCCTTGAAGCGGACTGCTTTGGCTCGCAGCACTGGGTCGGGCAAGGTTCGGATGGGACGGACGGCCACGGCTCCTCCGCGCGCGGGTCGGCAGGCCGTTCCGGCCAAAGCCATCTGTGATTATAGCTAAAACACCCGCTTTGGTGCAAAAGCCTATGGCGCTCGCTCTGCCAGCACCCGGTCGGCCACCTGCTTGAAAAACTCGTAGGGCTGGGCTCCGGTGAACAGGAAGCGGTCGATCTGGAAGCAGGGTATGCCGTGAATGCCGAACTCGGTGATCTCGCGGTTTTGTCCTTCAACGCTCTCAGCGTAGAAACCCTCGTCCAAGAGACCCTTCAGGGGAAGCCACTCCAATCCTGCGCTCTCCGCCACGCCCTGGAGCACTGATGGGTCTCCGATGTTCAGACCCTGCTCCCAGTAGGCCCTGTAGACCGCCCGGTGAAAATCCTCGCCCTTGCCCTGTTCCTTGGCGTGCTCGGTGGCCTCGTGGGCCTTGCGGGAGGCAGCGACGAAGGGTGGCCGGCGCATGGCCTCCAGCCCCGCTTCGATGGCGCCCGTGCGGAGCGGTTCAGGTAGGGTTGGGTCCTGCTCGTTTTCGGCCCTGGGCTTACCCTCGGGGGGCGTGTCGGGCCGCAGGAAGAAGGGCTTCAGGTCCAGCCTGACGGGGTACTCTTGGCGTAGGCGTTCGACCCGCTCCAGGCCGATGTAACACCAGGGTCATATGTAGTCGTACCATATGACGACGTCTATGGGCTCAACGTCCATGGCTCGCCTCAGTGGACGGACTACGTTTAGGCTACCTTCTCCAGCTTGGGGGCGCAACTATGGGATAGGCCCGGGGCGGGCAGGACAGCATTGTGTGGGGCGTGGGGGAACTGCGACAATCGTGGGTGGGAAACCCCACCGGGAGGAGCCTTGAACTCCGTAAAGCTGCAGAGCCTGACGAACGTTCGCCAACTGGTAACGACGAACTCCGGTCACAGCATCGTCTCGGACGAGGCACCGGAGGTTGGGGAGGGGCTTGGCCCCACTCCTCACGAGCTTCTGCTGGCTGCGCTGGCATCTTGCACCAGCATGACGTTGAAGCTGTACGCGAGCCGCAAGGAGTGGGCGCTGCGGGACGTTGAGGTGGATGCCACTCACGAACGCGTGAGGGTGGGGGACATCGAGGATGGGCCGTCGGATGACGATACGCAGGTGGGGCTGATCCGGCTCCGCATCGTGGCGAGGGGAGAACTGGACGAGGGCCAGAGGGAGCGCCTGCTGTACATAGCGGGGCGATGCCCCGTGCACCGGACGCTCCAGGGCGGGCCCAGGATCATGACCCAACTGGTTGTGGAGCGTGACTAGCGGCGGCGGTTGTGATGAGCCTGGCCCTGCATATCGTCCTTGAGTGCGGAGGCGGGGCGCGTGGACTCCCGCTGAATGGTGGGAACGGTTGGGGGGGCCTGGAAACTGCCGGAGCCGCTCACGGCGAGCGGCTCCAGCGATTCCCAGGCTAGTAGAGTTCCCATAGGGGTTGTTGCGCGGCCCCCATCCTGGCGTCCGCGTGGGAAGGGGCGGGAGAGGAGGGGGAAGGGAGCGTTTCCCCTCCTTGCGCTTGTAGCAACGTCCCTGGGAAGCGCCTCTAGCGGCTGGCTTGGTCTTGGATGCTCAGGGCGCTTTGGGTCAGGCCGGCGAACTCCGCCACGTCCGGCTCCTGGGGCAGCAGGCCTTGTACGCGGCGGGCCTCGGCGGCGACTTGCTCCAGGCTGCCATCCTGCGCCCAGTAGCTTTCGCGGAGTATCTCGGCGTATTCGGCCACAACTGCCGCCAACTGGAACCGGGCCGAGGCCTCCTCAAACGCCGCGAGTAGCTCCGCACTCTGCAGGGTGCTGCTGACCTCGGTAACCTCACCGGAGTCAGGGTCTTCGTAGCGCACGAAAACCGTTCCCAGAGCGCCGTCGGCGTCGTCGTGGAGCTTAATTTCATAGAGAGCGGTCACACTGTGGCCGGCGCCTACCTCGCCAGCGTCCACGGTGTCGTTGCGGAAATCCTCGTCAGCGATGCGCCGGTTTTCGTAACCCAGGAGCCGGAAGCGGCTCACCACGGTAGGATTGAAGTCCACCTGGATCTTGGCATCTTTGGCGATCACCTGCAGGGTGCCGGTCAGGTCTTCCACGAAGATCTTGCGGGCTTCGGAGAGATCATCCACGTAGTAGTAGGCCCCGTCGCCGTCGTTGGCCAACTGCTCCATCAGCACGTCGTTGTAGTTGCCCATGCCGAAGCCAACGGTGGTGAGCGTCACGCCTTGGTCCACGTGGTCTTGCACCTGCCGCAGGATCGACTCGGCCCCGGTGTTGCCGACGTTCCCCACGCCGTCGGACAGCACGATGACGCGGGTGATGCGTCCGGGCTCCACGCGGTCGACGGCCATCCCGTAGGCCACGCGCAGCCCTTCCTCCACGTAGGTGGAGCCGCCGGGCTGCAGTTGGTTGATGGCATCTATGATGCGCCGCTTGTCCTCGCCGCTGGTGGGGTTGAGGTGGACTCGCCCGGAAGAGCCGTAGACGACGATGCCAACCTCGTCGGTGGGGCGGAGCTCGTCCACCAAGAGCCGCAACGACCTCTTGACCAGGCCCAGGCGGTCCTCCCGCTCCATGGACCCGGAGATGTCGATGGTGAAGATGAGCGTGGCATCCTTGCGTTCTTCGTCGCTGATGGCCTTGCCTTGCAGTCCGACGCGCAAGAGCCAATGGTTGTCTAGGCCAAAGGGCGAAGGGGAACCCTCCGTGTGAATGGCGAAGGCGTCTAGCGACGGCCCTTCGTACCCCTGGTCGAAGAAGTTGACGAACTCTTCAACGCGCACGGAGTCGGGATCCGGCAGGTTCCCATCCTGCACGAACCGGCGGGCAACCGTGTAGGAGGCCGTGTCGACATCCATGGCGAAAGTGGAGAGGTGGTCATCCTCCGTGTCGATGAAGGGATTGACGCCGTAGTTCTTGAAGAAGGTCAGGTCGTAGGCGGCGTCGTTTACTGTTGCCGAGCCGCCGATGGTGTTGAAACCCTCCTCCCGCACTACTACTTTACCGGGATCTCCCATTTCCGTGGGTTCCATCATGGCTTCCGTGGGAGCTCCTGTTGGCCCGGAACGATCCGGTGGTCGGGTCGCGGTTGGATCTGACCCGCCGCAACCCGCAGCTATCACGAGCAACACTGCTATCGCCGCGCCTATCACCCATTGGGATTTGAGAATGCGGTCCATCTTGTCACCTCCTGTCATAATATTGTGCGGACCGCCCTCATCGTTGCAGTACAGTATGTGCACTCCCCACGACAGATATGTAACATTCGGCTGAGAACCATATGCAAAGTTGTAACACTTGCCCACTTTCGCCGACTTACTGACGGAGTATATGGCGCGGGCCGGCATTGGCGACGCGGAGCTCGCCCGCCGGATCCAGGTAAGCCGCCTCACCCTCATCCGCTGGAAGGAAGGGGTGACCAGTCGCCCCCGCCACCGCGAGGACGTGGTGCGGTGTGGCGAAGTCCTGCGGCTGACACCGGCGGAAAGCGATGGCCTGTTGTTGGCGGCCGGGTTCGCGCCGGACAGCGCTCCACCGGCGCCGGAGACGGCCTCGCCGGCCGAGGAGGCGCAGGCGAAGTCTGCTCAACCCCGGTACAGGCGGCGAGTCATTCCGTTGGTTGCCGTAGCGCTGCTTGTAGCCGCTGCCATCGTCGGCGTTTTCTACGCGATCGGGCTTCAGGAACGGCCTCCGGACCACCCGGTTGCCGCACTGGATGAATCGCTGATTGTCATGGCCTCCTTTGCCAACTACACCGGCGGGCAGCAGGGGTTCAACATTCAGGGCCGCCTGAAGGAGGAGATCGACAGTGAAATAGCGGCTGCCGGCCTTTCCGGTGTGCGTACGGTCGCTTGGCCCGGTCTGATCGCCACCGAGTCCGACGCCGTGGATGCTGGCGTTCGCTCGCGGTCGTCAATGGTCATCTGGGGTGAGTACGACAGCGGGCGGGTGATAGTCACCTTCACCGTGCCGCCCCTTCGCCGAGCCCAAGGCAGCCGCGGGCCCCAGGTGGTGGACATCGCGTCGTCGCCGGCTGAGTTGCCCACGACCGTCAACTTTGCCTTGGCCGGCGAGGTCAGCTCGGTCGCGCTGTTGACTCTGGGCCAGGTCTATCTGGACCAGGGTGAGCATGACTTGGCCAAGACCGCCTTGGCTCAAGCGCTGAACCGGCAGTCCATCGACCCCAATACGCTGGCCGGACTGCGTTTCCAGCTGGGCCGCGCCTACCTGGGTGGCGAGTACGCCGACTTGGACGAAGCGGTCTGGCTGTTCACGCAAGTGCTGGCGGTGCAGCCTAGGTCGGTAGCGACGCTCAACAACCGGGCGCTGGCCTATCTCGACCGTGGCCGGAACGGGGACGCGGCGTTGGCCCTTGAGGACCTGACCATGGCGGTGAGCTTCGACCCGCAGCATGCCGGCGCGTACTTGAACCGCGCCGTCGTTCACCTGGAGCACGGCGGCGACGCGCACTTGGGCCGGGCTCTCGCCGACTTGGAGCAGGCCATCGAGATCGACCCTGACTACGCCAGCGCCTACGTCAACCGGGCCGCCGCGTACTTGCAGCGGAGTGGTAATGGCGACCTCGAGCGGGCGTTCGACGTCATCGAGAAGGCGTTGTCAATCGACCCGGCGGCGGCGGCGGCCTACGTCAATCTAGGGAACGCCTACCTGCAACGGGGTGCGTCCGGAGACTTGAAGCGGGCCGCCGACGAGTTCTCCCGCGCCATCGAACTTGCGCCCGACGCCGCCACTGCGTACTACAACCGGGGCTTAGTGTTCAGCGCACTGTGGACCACTGGGGAAGATTGGGCCCGGTCGACCGATGACTTCAGGCGGGCCCAAGAGCTGCTCCCTCGGGATTTCACGTTCAACAACACCCTTTGCTGGCAACTGGGGTTGCAGCGGTTGGGTGAGCAGGCGCTGTCGTTCTGCGAGATAGCGTTATGGGAACAACCTGAAGGGTTGGCGCGGGACAGCCGGGGCTTGGTGTTCGCGGTCATGGGCCGCGCGAGCGAGGCGGTGGCCGACTTCGAAGCGTTTCTCGGTTGGGTCGGCGCTTCGCAGAAGGAGTCTTGCGGCCCTCACTACCGGCCGAGCCGCTCCGCCTGGGTGGAGGAGCTAAAGGCCGGCGGCAACCCCTTTGACGCCGATACACTTCAAGGTCTCCGCGTTCGCCCCGCCGCCCCCTCGACGGCCCTGCCCTGCTGAGAACTCAGCGCCCTACCTTGTGCCTCTAGCTATGTTCCCAGGAAGTAGTGCTAGGGCCTATTCACGCTAGTACACCGAATTGCGTTGTCAAGGAAGGATCGTGCAACGACAAATACGCCTGCACCGTCCATTATGGGGCTGTCGTCTTGCCGAGCGGGGTGCAGGGGGCGCAGCCCCCGCCGGGGGTACAGGGGGTGTCCCCCTGTTCTGGAAAACGTCGGAGGGCGGAGCGGGCGGGATAGCGGCGTAGGCCAAGACAGACCATCCGCTGAAGGAGGGCGTAGGCCAAAACAAGACCATCCGTCCAGGGTGGGCCCAGGGAACCCAAGGTTCCCGCCGCCCCCTCGACGGCCCTGCCCTGCTGAAAACTCAGCGCCCCACCTTGCGCCTGTAGCAACGTCCCTGGGGGGTGAGGCTAGGTGAGCGACTCCACCAGGCCGCCGATGGTCAGCCAGTAGTAAACGATGTAGGCGCCCGCGACGATGAGAAAGACCGCGCTGATGGGCTGAATGTAGGGGAATATCCGGCGCACCTTGCCTACGAGCGCGCCGCGAAAGATGGCCACGCCAAGGGTGAGGACCATAATGACGAACCCCATCCCGAGGGCGTACATCACGAACTGTCCCGCAGATCGGAGGAAGGTGGATGCGGTGAAGCTGCTGCCGATGACTGCAAGGAAGATAGGCAGCGTGCATGATAGGGAGGCGATGCCGTAGCCCAGCCCAAAGGCGAAGTAGCCGCGGACGCCCTGCTTGCGGGGGTCGCCGCTGTGGGCGGACATGCGCTCCACCATGTTGCTGTACATAGTGCGCCCGCTGAGGATCCATGCTCCCCCAAAGGCCAACACGATGCCAATGCCGAGCCCAATCCACGGGAAGATCCTGGCTACAGATTGGGCGCCCGCTCCGATCACGATTCCGACTACCCCGAACAGCAGTACGAACCCCGCCGTAACGACGCTTCCAACGAGCAGGCCCCTTCGCACCCGGGCCACGGTGGTGGCCTGATGCCCCGCTTCGTCTCCGCTGCCCATATAGAGGCCAAGGTAGGCCGGCAGCATGGCGAAGCCGCAAGGGTTTACCGACGCCACCATGCCCGCTCCGAAGGCGAAACCAAAGAGCGTGATGTGCCCGGATAGGAAGTTGCTGGAAGAGGCCGAGAGGTTCTCGACGCCCCCGGTCACGATGCCGACCTCAGTGCCCGTCACCAGCGCGCCGAGGAAGGCGGCGAGGATGAAGCTGAGGGAGAGCCCCATCGGCAGAATGAGACGCTTTTGGGCTATTATCGTCTGCATTGTTTCGCTCCGGACGAGTGGTTGGCGGGCTGGGGCGGCGGCCGCCTGGATTCAGGGTCTGGGCCATACTCCTACGCTTCTCTGCTGGCCGCTCCCTTTCCTTTCGTCGCTCGTCTCTTGGCGACGGCGTTGGATGGCCTAAGGTCCGCCATATTCGCCATAGATGATGCCGCCGGCGCCGACGGCCCTCGCCTGCTGAGCCTGCCGGTTCGCCATCTTACATGTATAGATGCGGCGAAAACAGCGTTTGCGGTTGACCGCAGCGTAGCGGCTTGCGCGAGGGGCGCGGCTTGCGCAGGGGGTTGGAGTCACGCGCTCTGGCGAGCCAGAAATCCGAGGATGTGGCCAAAGGCCTGCTCCGGCTGTTCGGCCCAAAAGCCGTGAGCCGCGTCGGCCAGTAGGACCAGCTCGGCGTTGGGAATGCCGGCGGCCAACTGGCGGGAGTTCTCTGCTGGGATGAGCCTGTCCTCGGCCCCGGTGATGACCAGGGTGGGGCAGGCTATCAAGCCCAGGCGACCCAACGCGTTGTGGGCGCGTAGAGCCTCCAGCCGCCTGGCGAATCCGCGAGGGTCGATGGGGGCCTGGCGGCGCATCTCGGCGAGCGCCTCAACCACGTCAGGGCGCCGCTGGAGGTGGGCCGGCGTGAAGATGGCCTCGGCAAGCAGCCGGGCGCGGTCGCCGGAGTCAAGGTCGCCGGTGGTGTAGGCGGGGTTCGAGTCGACATCCTCCCTGCCTTCCGCAGCGGTGCAGCCCAGGACCAGCGACCGCACTCGGCCGGGGTGGTTCAGGGCGAGTTCCTGGGCCACCATGCCGCCCATGGAGACGCCCACAACGTGGGCCGACGCCCAACCGACCACGTCCATTAGCTTTGCTGCGTCGTCCGCGATGAGGGCGGTGGAGTAGGGAACGTCTGGCTTGCCGCTCCGGCCTAGGCCCCTCTGGTCGAACAGAAGGAGCTGATAGCGGTCCGAGAGCCAGGGAACGAACGGTTCGAGAAGGCGGGCGTCTCCCTGGGCGCCGTGGATGAGGACCACGGGCTCGTCGCCGGCTCCTCGAAGCTCGTAGTACAAGCTAACGTCGTTGATCTGTGCCGCAGGCATCGCTCTCCCGTGGCTGGATTGTCGCCCGTGGGGCTTTGCGCGGTCAAGAAGGTGCAGACGAGGACTGAGGATGTCCCGTTTGCCGCAACCCCCCCGGACGTGCGAAACTCCCCGCCATGATGGACCTGCCCCATGCCGACGTGGTTGGGAGCCTGATCAGGCCGCCGGAGTTGCTCGCCGCGCGCGAAGACGTTGCGGGTGGACGAATCGCTCCCGCGGAGTTCAAGCGCGCCGAAGACGCCGCCGTCGATAACGCCGTGGCTGCCCAGGAGGAGGCCGGACTCGATATCCTCACCGACGGCGAGATGCGCAGGCTCTCGTTCCAGAGCCAGATGCCCGAGGCGGTCGAAGGCTTCGGCGAGTTCGATATCGACGCGTTCCTCTGGGGCGATTGGCGGGGCGGCGAGCGGGTAGGGGACTTGCGCAAGGAGCGCCCCGCGACCCTCGGCGTCGTCGGCCCCCTCCGGCGCAAGCGTCACTTGTCGGCGGAGGAATTCACCTACCTGCGCGGCCGGACGGCGTGCATAGCGAAGGTGACGCTGCCGAGTCCCAGCCTGTTCGCCAACTTCTGGTCGCCGGTGAAGTCCGCCGCGGCCTACCCCACGCTCGACGCGTTCCTGGCCGACGTCGCGAGGATCGTCCGCGAGGAGATCGAGGAGTTGATCAGGCTTGGCGCAACCTACATCCAGCTCGACGCTCCGCACTACCCGCTCGTGCTGGACCCGGTGTGGGCGGCCTTCTACGAGGCCCGAGGCTGGACAGCGGAGGACTGGATCGCCCAGGGCGTCGAGCTGGACAACGCAGTGATGGACGGCTTCCCGGAGGTGGTGTTCGCGTTCCACCTCTGACGAGGCAACCAGGGCAGCCGTTGGCTGGCCGAAGGCAGTTACGACCGGCTCGTCGGGCCGGTCCTCCGGCGCGTGAACGCGCAGCGGCTGATGCTGGAGTACGACGACGAACGCTCAGGCTCGTTCGAGCCTCTGCGCGGCGTGCCCGACGACAAGACGGTGGTGCTTGGGCTGGTCACGACCAAGTCGCCACGCGCCGAGACCCCATCGGACCTCGCGGCCAGGATCGCCGAGGCCGCTGGCCGCTTTCCCCGCGAGCAGCTTGCCATCAGTCCTCAGTGCGGGTTCGGCACGTCCATCGTCGGCAATCGCCTCACCATCGAGCAGCAGAACGCAAAGCTCCGCATCGTCGCCGAGACCGCCCGCAACGTCTGGGGGTGAACTCCTCCCTCTGTTCCTCCACCGACTCGCCGCCCGCTCCTCGAAGCTCGTAGTACAAGCTGAAGTCGTTGATCTGTGCCGTAGGCATCGCTCACCCGTGGTGGGATTGTCGCCCGTGGGGCTTGCGCGGTCAAGAAGGTGCGGATGAGGCTGGTGATGGGCCGTCGCCGCGCCGGCGGTGCTGCTGCTGAACGACCTCGTATTCAAGGCGCCGTGGCCACACGCGTGGGTCACAGGCAAGCTGAGCGACCTATGGTGGAGGTCGGTGCGCGGCTTCCCATCCCGTCATTCCCGTATATGTCAGCTAGTTCGTTGACAGAAGTTGTAGGGTTAGGAGGAGGGTCTTGCCCCCGAGACCCTGGTGGGGCCGCTCGGTGTTGTAGTAGACGAGGTACTGCATCAACTCCTCCTTCAGTTCCTCCACCGAGCCGAACAACGCGGCGCACAACAATGAGCGGCACTAGGCACCCGTTGGTGTTCGACAGGGGCAGTAGCTGGTCCGGAGCGTCTGCCTTCGCCACGATATGCCTGTCACGACAAAACGGAGCCACGCTGCTAACCCATTGACAGATATTAGCTGATACGCTAAATTTCCAAGGGACGGTTCCGGTTAGGAGACGCAGAAGAGAGGTGAGGTATGGCAGAACGCTTCGGGGATGCCCTTAGAAAGGCTAGGCGCAATGCCGAAAGGACTCTGGGGGACGTCGCGAAGCTGTTGGGTGTCTCTGTGGTTTACGTATCTGACGTCGAGCGCGGCAACCGCAGGCCGTTCAGCAATGAGCGCATTGTCAGAATCGCTAGGTTCGTCAAGACAGATCCAGCCCCGCTCATCGCCGCGGCGGATGTTGAGCGCGGTGTCATCGAGTACGACATCGCTAAGGCCAAGCCGCTCGAGGCAGCCGTTGTGGGAGATCTCGTCAGCGGCCTCGCCCGCGGCGGCATCACAGACGATCAGCTCCAGAGAATCCAGAAGATCCTGAATGATTCCGACTAGAGACGAAATGACGATACCGCAGGGACCATCAGGAGTCCGCGCTGACCGTGGCTATAGCTACCAGAATCTGGAGCACTTCGCCGCCTACGTTCACGAGCAGCTCAAGTTCTCTCCGACGGCGGCCATCAATTCGCTGCGGCTGTTCGAAGGAGTCGACGTCATCACGGTGCAAGACGGGACTGGCCAGGACATTCCGCTTCGTGGCAATGTGATTGAGTTCGAAGATTCGGAAGGGTTCACGAAGTACGACAGCGACCGCCGGCTCATCGAGATTCTGGCGTCAGCCAAGACGTACGATTGGTTGGAACAGGATTACCCGCGTGGAGGTTACTTCGTCGCGCACGAACTGGGACATTGCCTGCTGCACACGGGCCAGCTCGTGCGCCTAGCGCAAATGCCAGTAGCGGAACAGGCGGCATTCCACCGCGGCGGGCAATTGGTTGCCCACGAGACTTATCGCGACACCGAATGGCAGGCCAACGCGTTTGCCAGCGCCCTTCTTATGCCCGCCCGCGGCCTGTTGGCTCTTGAGCAGAAGCACAGTGGGCTCTATCCGACCGATATCGCCGACCACTTCCGCGTATCGGCCCAAGCTGCGAGCTACCGGCTCGATCTGTACAACAATCGGAAGCACCAGCTGCTCTAGCCGCCAGTGTGCCCTCGACCTCCTAGGTTTCCCAGCGTGTCTGTGTGCGCGCTTGACAAGACTTAGCTAATAAGCTAAGATGTTAATAGTGGTGGCCGCAACGCCACGGCGAGCACTAATAGATTCTCGAGTTTAGCTAAGGAGGATGATTCATGGTAGACGAAGACAAGACGCAGGCGATTTCTGTAGAAGACCACAAGACGTACACGATCATCGTAGAAGGCAGTCCCCACGAGTGGCCGGAGGAATACATCGCGTATGCACAGGTGGTCACCCTTGAAGTCCCAGACTACTCCCAACACCCGGAAATCACGTATGCAGTGAAATACAAGGACGGCCCCCGCGACAAACCTATAGGAATTCTCTCGCCCGGCGCCTCCGTAAAAGTCAGAGAGGGGATGGTCTTCAGTGTTTCAGACACTGGTCAATCATAACGACGACCTCCGTCGTTTGGTCGCAAGGGGCTACGCAGTTGGCTTCGACAGCAATTACTTGGTTGTTCGAGACATTCCGTATCTCGACAGCGAAAACCAGTTGCGATTCGGTGCCATCGTTGCGAAGCTCGCCTTCATAGATCAATGGCGCGTCACACAGACTGACCACCAAGTCTTCTTCGCCGGGTCGGTGCCGTACGGATTGGACGGGAATCCAATCCCCAATTTAGGTGGCGGGGCTGACCTGCTCCCCGAAAACCGGTCCACGGATAATTGGAGTCCTCCGGTCAAACAGAGGAGGACAGCATGCGGAGGAGCAGGTTTACGGACGAGCAGATCATCGGGGTCCTGAGGGAGGCGGACGCGGGAGTGCCGACGGCCGAGGTATGCCGCCGACATGGTGTCTCACCGGGGACCTTCTACAACTGGAAGGCGCGGTTCGGCGGGATGGGCGTGAGCGAGGCGCGACGGCTGCGCCATCTGGATGAGGAGAACTGGAAGCTGAAGCAGCTGCTGGCGGAGGCGACGCTCGACAATCACGTCTTGCGGGAGCTGCTCCGAAAAAACGCATGACGCCTGCAACGCGACGGGAGACCATGCACCGTGTCCAGGAGCGGTGGGGCTTCAGCGAGCGTCGCGCCTGCAGGCTGATGGGTATCCACCGATCGGTGGCCCGCTATAGGCGGGTGGGCAGCGACGCACCCGAACTCCTCAAGCGACTGCGCTCGCTCGCCGCGGAGCGGCGGCGCTTCGGGTATCGCCGGTTGTGGGTGTTGTTGCGCCGGGAGGGGTTCGGCGTGAACCACAAGCGGGTCTACCGGCTCTATCGGGAGGAGGGGCTGTCCGTCCGGCGTCGGAAGCGCAAGCGGATGGCGGGCATCGCTCGCGTCCCCACGATGGCGCCCGAGCGCCCGAACCAGCGGTGGTCGATGGACTTCGTGTCCGATGCGCTCGCCAGTGGCCGGCGGATACGAGTGCTGACGGTGATTGACGACTTCACTCGGGAGAGCCTGGCCATGGAGGTGGACACGTCGTTGCCCGGCCTCCGCGTGACAAGGGTGTTGGACAGGCTGGCCATCGACCGTGGCCTGCCGGAGCTGATCACCGTAGACAACGGCCCTGAATTCGCCGGGAGGATTCTGGACGCTTGGGCGTATGCACATGGGGTGCATCTGCATTTCATCGATCCGGGCAAGCCCGTGCAGAATGCGTACATCGAGAGCTTCAACGGGCGGCTTCGCGACGAGTGCCTCAACGAGCACTGGTTCATGAGTCTTCCTGCGGCCCGGAACATCGTCGAGCGCTGGCGGGACGACTACAATGCTGTCCGGCCCCACAGCGCACTGGGCAACCGGACGCCCGAGGAGTTCGCACAACAGGTGGCTAGGAATACGCCGGTCGGACTCTAAGAATACTTGGACCTAATTCAGGGGGCAGGTCAAGGTCACAAACAATCAAAAGCCTAACCTGCCCCAAGTACGGGGGCAGGGATGGGAGGGTCTTCCCTCCTTGCGTTCGGAACAGCGTCCCGTGGGAAGCGCGGCCAGGGCTACCAGAGTCTTGCAGAGGCGCTGGCCGCGCCTTCCACCATGGCCTGGAGCTTGGCGTAGCTTATCCTGCCGTCCATCTTGCCGAAGCCTGCAAATGTCCCGAAGCCGCAGTCGGTCCCGGCGATGACCCGTTCCTTCCCCACGATCTCGGCGAAGCAGGCGAGGCGCTGCGCCACCAGCTCGGGGTGTTCCACGAAGTTGGTCGTTGTGTCTAGGACTCCCGGGACCAGAATCTTGTCGTCGGGGATGGCGGCGTCTCTCCAGACGGTCCATTCATGGGCGTGGCGGGGATTCGACGCTTCGAACAGGATGGCGGAGGGCTTTGCTCTGAGGACAGCCGGCAGGATTTTCTCCAAGGGGATGTCGAAATCGTGGGGGCCTTCGTAGTTGCCCCAGCAGATATGCATCCGCGCCGACTCGGCGGGCACATTCTCTAGGGCGTAGTTCAGCGCCTCGACGTGGACGTCTGCGCGCTTCAGGAACTCTGCTTCGGTCAGGTCCTGGAACCCGGTGTGCCTCGACATCGCCAGGTCAGGGCAGTCGATCTGAACGACAAGGCCCGCCGCAACGATGGCCTCGTACTCCACCTTCATGACCTCGGCCAGCGCTTGGATGTAGGCTTCGTGGGTGGGGTAGTAGTCGTTGTGGAGGAAGGAGGCGATGACCCCCGGCGAGGCCGCGTTCATGAACCCTTCCCCGGCGCCGCTGCCCTCCAGGGCTGCCGCGTAGCGTTCGATGTCCTTGCGCAGGGGCTCGTGGTCCCTGGTGGCGATTGGCCCTGTGCACATAGGCCGCTTGAAGGGCTGGGCACCCGTGAGACGGGCCATCATGTCGCGAAACTCCGGGTAGGGGGCCACGTCCAAGTTGGGCTTGCGGGGGCTGTCGCCATCGAAGCCGGTGACTCTGTCCTTGATATAGGTGGAATAGCCTATCTTGCTCATCTCGCCGTCGCTGACGACGTCGATGCCACATTCCATCTGCCTGGCGACGGCGTCGGCCACGGCCTGGCGCATGCGCTGGTCGAAGGCGTCCGGGTCCACCGGCTGCCCGTTCTCCTTGGCCAAGAGCAGCGCTGCCACGCCGTCTGGACGGGGAAGGCTTCCAACGTGGGTGGTGAGGATGCGGTCGGTGCTGAGCTTCATGGGGGGCCTCTTAGTGTGGCTAGCTATCCGGCTGCTTGGGCAGTTAAGCGATTTCGAGATCTGTCAGGGCTGGACGACGGACAACTCCAAGAGCAGGTCGGTGAGAAGGCGGCCACCGGTGGCCTGCCAAACGCCGACGGTGTAGACGCCGGGCTCTTGCAGGAGAGTCCCCATATTGGCCGAGAAGCTGAAGGCGTCGGCAGTCTCGGCCCAGAAGCCGGCGACGACTTCGTTCGCGTCGAGGTTGGAGTAGTAGTAGCCAGCCCGAGGGGGTTCGAGGATCCTGGCCACGGGGTTCCCGCAACTGGCCGTGAAGCCACCGCCGGTACAGTAGCTACGCAACGTCTCGATCTGCGCGGGTGTCTTGGGTGTGGGCGGTGGGTCGTAGTAGATGGACACAGCGCCGCCTACCTCCAGGTTGCTAACGAGCTTCGACAGGGAAAGGGAGAGCGTTCCGTTTTCGCTGAGGCTTGGCGGTCCATCCGCCGCCGCGTCACCCCCTTCAAAGTGTTGGATGAACGTCGTTAGCCTGCCGTTCCAGGCAATCCCAAGGTTAACAAAGCGGTGGGTCTCTCTCAGGATGTTGTCTCTATGGCCCCAGTTTGCGTGGGCATCATCGTACATCATCCCCCACTGGTGCTCCACAAGAACTTCTCTTGGCTCGGTTATCTGGCAGATCACCATCACCGAGTCGCATCTTTGATCTTGCCAACGTTGCTGAGTCCAGCCAGATATGGCGGCGTTCTCCGCCACGTAACTACGGCCGCCCGTCTTCGTGTAGACCATGTAGGGCTTGCTCCCGTCAGTCCACCAGTGGCCGAGATAGTCGTGGGCCAGCATGTCCTCAGCGTGCAATTGAGCGGCGGGGTTCGAGCCCAATGCAACCGGAGGCAGGCTGTGGTCTGCCCTGTCCTGATTGATCAGGCCGACGGCAAACTCCCGCAACTCGGCCAACTCCGATGCGTCGAGCCGTTGGCGTTGGAGGGAGGGGGTAGGTGTAGGTGTCCTAGTGGGCGTTGGCGTGGGGGTGCGCGTAGGAGAAGGCGTCAACGTGGGTGTCGGGATAGGCGTTTGAGGGTCTGGGTGACTGACGGCGCGTTCGGGCGTCGTCATGGATAGAACCTCGGCGGTGGCCGCGCCCGTGGGAGTGGCAAACGGGGCCGTTGCGGATGGCGCGGGGGCGCTTCCGGCATCTTGAGAGGACGACCGCAGGTCCGCGGACCAGGTCCTTCCCTTTGGGGAGGCCACGACAAGGAAGCAGGCAACCAGGGCCAGCCACACTATTGCAAGGGCGGCGACGCCTTTCATCTCACTTCATCCCCTTGGCCATGCCTACAGCCACCGGCAACCGGTTTGCTGCCTGATGGTTTCGATGCCTACGCCGCTCGCCCTCAATGCCGCTGCGATGGTTTCCAAGCGCGCCTTGAGGTCGCTGATGGACCGTCCCTGAGCAAGCGCCTCGTCCATTTCCCGGCAGGTGTCTGCGGTCTCCGAGAGGAGTTGGGTTGTTGTTGGCGTAGGCGTGGGGGCGGGGGTGGCGGTCGGCGTGGGAGATGGCATAGGGGTTGCCGTGGCTGTGGGAGAGGGCGGAGGCGTGGGCGCGGGAGAGGGTGTGGGCGCGGGTGTGGCGGGGGGAGGGGGACCAGGGTGGCAGTGGGAATAGGTGTTGGCTGTGGGGTGGGCGTGGGCGTTGATGTTGGCGGCGCCACGGCGGGCGCCACGGGGGGCGCTTCGGTGGATGGCGGCAGGGGGGTGGGTGTCTGTTCCCCCAGGGGTCCCCAGACGCCTCCTCCGAGAGCGCCGATGCGGTCCCATATACCGGCATTTGGGACAAGCACGGCGGCTCCTATGCTCAACACGGTGGCTGCTATCAGGCCAACGAGGGCATAACGGGCAACCCGGAGCGAGGCTGGTTGCCCTGCTTCTCTCCGAACCCTTCTCTGATATGTGACCCTTCTCTGATATGCGCCGAGGTCAGGGATATTCTCTTCCCAATGCAGCTCGCCGGGCTTCCCCTGCTGTATTGGGCTGTAGTTCGGGCATCTGCATTTCCAACAGTGGCCGCCTTGACCCTGGTGGTCACTCTTGGGGTGGCTGCATAAGCAGGGAGACTCTGGTTCTCCGGGAGCGTCGTCAGGCGTCGTTGCCGGGGGTTCGGTGTGTGGTGGCTTCCCGCCGTGCGGGTGGGTCTGCTCCAACACTTCGTTCTGCTTTGGTTCTCCGGGAGCGTTGTCAGGAGTCGTTGCTGGGGGTACGGCGTGTGGTGGCTCCCCGCCCGGCGGGTAGAGTTGCTCTATCGCTTCGTCCTGCTCACGTTTCCTCTTCCTATGCCTCTCTATCTCTCTTTCCTTGGCGCTTCGGCCATTGTCAAAGAGCCACCTGCTTCCAAAGCAGACAGGGCACCGTATTATGTGCGTCCTATCCTCATCGGGGTCAGTCCAACGGCTGTAGATTTCCCCCCGCCCTTCACAGGCGCGGCAAGCGCGTCCGATGCGGAGCTTCGTGGAATGTCCTGAGATAGCATGTTCGACGGTGTGGGATCCGCAGAGTTTCAGCGAGCAGGCGTTGCACCGGCCGGCAACTGGCCTGTGGCAGCGGTCGCAGGTTTCTCTGCCCAGGCGCCTATCCGTGCATGCTGCGCAGTTACAGGATGGCGGATGTTTCCCATCGTCGCCTTCGTAGCGCTGTCGTTCCCGCTCATACATTTGGGCGTTCCTCCTGCCCACAGCCGCCACCATCAATATGCAGCCGGACGATAGCATCTTCGCTGTGACTGCGCCAATGGAGGCGCCGCCGGGGTAGTATAGGGCGGAGCGTTGGGACAGGAGGCTGGATCATGGCATTGCTTCAACCGATGGGGGAGTCGATAGGGGCGCTTCTGAAGGAGCGCGGCGAGACCGTTTCTATATCCGAGTCGGCGGCGGGCGGGCTCATCTCGGCGTCGCTGCTGTCGGTTCCTGGGGCCTCGGCGTATTTCCTGGGCGGCGCCGTGGTGTACACGCGGGCGTCGAGGAGCGGGTTGCTTGGGATCGCGATGGAGGACGTTGAGGGCATGACGCCCGGCACTGAGCCGTATTCCGGGCTCATGGCCAAGCGGGTGCGCGAGATTCACGGCGCGACGTGGAGCCTGAGCGAGACTGGCGCCGCCGGCCCGACGGGGAGCCGCTACGGGCACGCCGCGGGCCACGCCTGCATTGTCGTTGCGGGGCCTGTGGAGCGCGCGGTCATCGTGGAGACCGGCGACGATGACCGGGAGGCGAACATGTTCGCCTTTGCGCGGAGGGCCCTGGAGGTGCTGGAGAGCTGCATCCGGGAAGCGGGGTAGGGCAGCCGCCCGTCAGGCGGGACGCCTAGATATAGTTCCCAGAGAAGTTGGGAAGGATCCCCATCCTAACCTGCCCCCGTACCCGGAGGCAGGAACTGAGGCGCTCCCGTCCTAGCCATGCCTCTAAGAAGTACGCCTAGACCTGGGCCGTGATCTCTATTTCGAGCAGGTTCGCTTCGCCGGCGAACCCGTCCACGAGGGTTGTTTGGCAGTAGGGGACGGGTGCGGATACGACGGAGTTCCACAGGCTTCTCAGGTTGGCGAGGTCTTGGTCGCGCCGTAGGAAGAAAGAGGCGGAGATGACGTTGTCCCAGGTGGCGCCGACGCTGGCGAGAGAGTCGCTGAGGGTGGCTTCCAAGCCGACGACCTGCAGGTCGAGGCTGGCTGCGGCGCTGGTAACGCCGGAGAAGAAGACGAGGTCGTCCCACCGGATGTAGTGGGGAGGGTAGCGGGGCGGGTCGTACTCCACGGTCGTTTTGAGCGACCCTGGGTTGCCCTGAGCCATCGCCACGAGGTCCACGGCGACGATGCCTGCGGAGTCCAGGTAGTCCGGGGCGATGAAGCTGGAGCTCGCGCAACGCTTTCGGTCAGCGAGGGCCTAGATCCGCTCGTCTGAGGCCACCCTACGGGCTTCCGGGCCACTGGCGAAGAGCCGGGTGCGCACGCCCTGCTCTAGGGATAGGCCGAGGCCGGACAACTCTTCAGCGATGCGGTTGAAGACGTTCTGGGCCTGCTCGGCTGGGGGCCCTTCCGGGCGGCTCTCGCAGGAGAGGATGACGAACCGCCTGCCCATCCATTCCACGATTGGGGTTTTCACGAGTCTCCCTCAGCAACGGCGCGGCATGTGGCCTGAGCGTGGGAATGGCGCCTGAGCCCGAGAACTGAAGAAAGTGGCAACCCTGCGTGCGACAGGCCAGCGCAGGCCGCCATGAGCGACGGCCTGCGCCGGCCGGCAATCTCGGGTTGGCCTTAGGCCTTGAGCGCGCGCCCAAAGAAGTCGATGACCTTGGGCCAAGCGTCGGCCGCTGCAGCCTCGTTGTAGGACTGGCGTTCGGTGCACATGAAGCCGTGGCCGGCGCCGTCGTAGCGATTGACCTCGATCTGCTTCCCCGCCTTGGTCAGGGCGTCTACGACCTGATCGACCACTTCCGGCTTGGGGTTCTGGTCGTCGTTGCCGAAGAACCCTGCAATGGGGCAGCCGATGTTGGCGACGTCGTCTATCAGGGTTTCGAAGCCGCCGGGATAGAAGGGGGCGGCTGCTGCGATTCCCTGTATCCTCTCGGCTGCCAGGAAGGTCACCCGGCCTCCGAAGCAGAAGCCGATGATGCCGATGCGGTTGGCGTCGACGCCGGGCTGGCTGGCCAGGTAATCGAACGTGGCCTGGAGGTCCTGCGTGAGGGGGTCGTCCTGAATGTGGCCGCGCAACTCGCGGGCGCGGTCGAAGTCAGTGTAGGGAACGGCGATGCCGGCGCCGTCGCGGTAGAACAGGTCCGGCGCTGCGGCGACGTAGCCCGCGTCGGCGAGCCGACCGGCGATGTCCTTGATGTGATCGTCCACGCCAAAGATCTCCTGGATGACGATGACCGCCGGCCGTGGGGCGTCCCCATCCGGTTCCCAGACGCACACGGACATCTGGCCATCCGAGCCTGTGACTTCCACTACTTGGGGTTCTGCTGCCATAGGGTTACCTCCCTGGGTTGGTATTGCCACCGCCGGACCCGCTGAGTGGCGATGGCTGCGAGAGTTCGCGGGCATGATACATCTTATGCATAAAGCCCGGCGATGCAATGGGTGAGTCCGAGGCCGGGGGTTGAAAAATGTGTAGTCCTAATGCACTACCACGGGGCAGTGAAGGAAAGGGGGCAAGTGGCAGTGGGGGCGACGATGTTCCACCTGGCCCGCCTGGCCTCCTTCCTAGCCTGCTCCCGTACTCGGGGGCAGGGACAGACCTCCTCCCTCCGGCGAGGCTGGACTCCCTGCGCCCCATGCTTTGGGGATGGGTGGGAGAGGCTGAGAGGAGAAGGCCGATGGAGTATCTTCGACGCCACACTGTGGGATAGTCTGCCCTCAGCTGTCTCATATGTCGTAGGACATATGTCGTGGGATAGGACATTGCCTTGACAAGAGTGATGGCGGGCGGTACTAGTGGCTCTGCCTGGATGCTTGCTATTGAAGGCTGGAAGGGAGGTCTGTCATGCGCTCCGCTCAACAGTTCAGGGACGATCTCGAGGCGGTGGTGGGCAGGGTGTGGTGGGAGCGGCCCAACGCCCTGGCGGAGTACATCAAGCGCGACCTCAGACCGGAGGGGGCGGGGGTCTTTGCCCTGGAGCACTGCGTTTTCGCCAACAACTTTCCCCGCTGGTTCGGGAACATCATTGGCAATTGTCCCCGCCTGGATGTTCGCCGTTACATGATCGAGAACATGTACGTGGAGGAGGTGGAGGACCCCACGATCAAGAACGGCCACTATGAGAGCATGGTGGACTTCGCGGTGGCGCTGGGGTATGGCCGGGACTTCGTTCGTGCCTACCAGGGGAAGGTCCACACGCGAATGGCCATTGCCTACTGGGACCAGGCCAGCCGCACCAAGCCGTGGCTCGAGGCCTTCGCGGCGGTGGGAGGGCTGGAGGTGGTCAACAATCGAGAAATCGCAGAACGCTATGGCGGATTCACCATAGGGTCCCGGGCGACATGGAAGGCGCTGGGCCTGCCGGAGGAGTCGATGACGCACTGGACGGCTGCCGAGGCGGCCGACGGCTCAGAGGGGGGCCACCGCGACGAGACCTTGAACATTGTGGCGCGATTGGCGAATAGCGCAGAGAAGCAGGACGCCATCCTCTCGGCGTTCGAAGAGAGCATGCAGGTCCTGTACTTCCAATTGGAACAGGTGGGCCGCGCGGCGTATGCAACGCTGGAGACGCGCTCCTGAAGACCCGGCGACGGGAGCGTGTGATTTCTTGGTGGGCGCGCGCCTGCGGGGACGGCCAGCCATGATCCTGCCTATGGGCGCCTGGAGGATGGCGGTGGTTCCACAGCCCCACGACGAACCCGGCGCCGGCCGCGTCTCGGTTGCGCCGGCCTGGGGCGCCACTCTCCGATGACGTCGCAAGCCCCAAGGCCGGCGGTTGGCTGTGCCTGGCCGGGCTATTCCTCCCCGGACGAGGTTCGGCCCAGGGTTAGCGTCATGCCCGGCCTGCTCAGGTGAACGCTCCGGTGCTTGCCGGCCTTTACAAGCTCCTGCACGAGGGACACCGGGGAATCGGCGAGCTGGTACTCCGAGGGAGTCACGAGCTTCTTTCGTATCTCGCCGTCCACTTGGACCCGGAACATCAGCTCCTCGTCGGAGATGCTTGAGCCCCCGTACATCTGCCGCAGCTCCTCTATGGTTGGGTCCGGGGGCCTTTCCGCTATTGCCTTCCTGGCCTGGGAGCGGTCGAGGATCTTGGCCCGCACGTCCTGGTTCATAGCGGTGACGGCCTCCTCGCCGTAGCGGCCAAGGGCGTAGTGGATGACGTTGTCGCTGACTTCCTTGTATGGCTCGCCGGCAATCACGTTCATGGCGGCCTGGACGCCCACGAACTGGGACAGGGGTGTGATCATGATGGGGTAACCGAGGTCAACCCTGACCCTGGCGGTCTCTTCCAAGACCTCTTCCATGCGGTCCTCGTAGCCCACCGCCGCGAGTTGGCTCCGGAGGTTGGCCACCATAGCGCCGGGAAGCTGATGCTCGTACTGCCTGGAGTCGTATTCGACGGGCCTGCCAAGGGGGAATCCCTCCTGCTTGGCGATGGCGGTCCAATACTCGGTCACGGCTTTCAGCGGCTCCTCGTTGATGTTGACCTCGAAGCCCATAGCCCTAGCGTTGTGCGCCAGGGCGTGAATTGAGGGTTGCGCCCCGGAGTAGGCCAAAGGAGGTATGGAGGAGTTGATGATGTGGATGCCCAGATTCATACATTCCAAGGCAACCGACGTTCCCAGGCCGGTGGTGTCGTGACCGTGAAGCTCCAGAGGGATGCCGGGGGCATTCTCCTTGATGATGGGGACGAGGGTGCGGGCCCTTTCGACCGTGAGGAGGCCGTCCACGTCTTTGAGGCAGATTCGGAAGGGCTTACAGGCTGCTGTGCCCCTGGCGCGCTCGGCGTAATACTCGTCGGTGTGGCGGGGAGACAGGGAGAAGGACAGGTTCACGATTGGCTCGAGGCCAGCCTCCCGCACCTCCTTGCACCGTCGTTCGAACATATGGACCTGGTTCCACTGGTCGGAGACGCGAGTTTGCCGGGCGCCAATGTTGGCGGCGATCCTGAAGGCCAGGGAGAACATTGGGGGAATGTGGGGCTTCCATATTTGAAGTCCGCCCCCGTGAAAGCGCATCGGCGTTTTCTTGAACCGCTCCCGCAGCAAACGATAGCCGTTGAAGGGATGCTCGAAATGGATTGGCATGAGTTTGTCGGGATTGCCCCAGCCGCACTCGATGGCATCGAAGCCGGCCTCATCAATGTAGGGAGCGGCCTTGAGCATCATGCCGATGGTCATGTTGGCGGCCCAGACACTCAACTGGCCGTCCCGGATGCTGACGTCAACGAAGCGCACCTCGGTCATGTGATCCTCCGTCCTCAGGTTCTGCGTTGTTCTCCCGATGATTCAACGCCGCGCTATTCTAATACGAAACGGCCCTCGGCGCGTGGCCGCAAAGGCATGGATCGGGCCCCCGCTTTGATTCTGGGGGCTGCCGCGTCTACAATGCCGTATCTGAGGGTATTGGGATCATCTGGGAAACAGCGAGCAGGCTCGCCGGAGGTGACTTCAATGAAGAACGGCTTCAAGGCAATGGACTCGGACATGCACATCCTGGAACCCGCGGACCTCTGGCAACGCTACATCGATCCTGCCTACGCCAAGAGCGCACCCGTGGGCCTGTCGGAGGTCACCCGCGACTTGCGGGTGGACGTGGGCGGGCAGATTCTGCCCAAGGGAATAGTCCACCGTTACGACCGGTCCAATCCTGGATTCGCTGTGCTTGACCAGCGGGTGAAGGACATGTACGCCGACTCCATGGAGCGGAACTTCGATGCTGTTTCGCAGGTCAATGCGATGGAGAAGGAGGGGCTGGACGTGGCGGTCCTGTTTCCGACCCGCGGCCTCTTTGTGCTTGGCACCAACCAATTGGACCCCGGCTTGGCCGCGGCCATTGCCACGGCCTACAACGACTGGCTGCACGACTTCTGCCAGGAGGCCCCCGACCGTATGTATGGCGCAGCGATGGTGGCGCCCCACGACGTTGAATCGGCGGTGGCCGAGGCCCGGCGCTCTGTGGAGGAGTACGGCTTCAAGTCCATTTACCTTCGGCCGTCGTACGTCAACGGGCGGACGTGGAGCGACTCCTACTACGACCCCCTGTGGGCAGAGTGCGAGCGTCTTGGAACGCCTGTGGGATTCCATACGGCCGGGTTCGTGGACCTGCCCCAGCCGGTATACCAGCGATTCACGCCGACCTTTGCCTTGGGGAACACGCTGACGTTCCCGATGGAGAACATGACCGCCTGCGCCGACATGATTTTCGGGGGCGTGTTCGAGCGGTTCCCCAAGTTGAAGGTGGCGTACCTGGAGGGCAACTGCTCGTGGATGCCCTGGCTGCTGTGGCGCATGGGCGAGTACATGGAGGTAACCGGCCACCTGGAGTTGCCGGAGCTCACCCTGATGCCCGACGAGTACTTCAAACGCCAGTGCTACACAGCCATCGAGTGCGATGAAATTACGGCCAGGCATATCCCCGAGTACGGGCTGGAGCACACGCTGGTCTTCTCCACGGACTACCCACACCTGGACGTGAAGTATCCCCACGCGGTGGAGGCCATGCTGGAGATGCCCTTCTCCGACGAGCTGAAGCGCAGGTACCTCTGGGACAACTGCGCGGAGTTGTACGGCATCAAGTAGGTCCCCGTTGGCAGCGGAGGCTTGAAGCCGCAGGCTGGCCACCGCGAGGGGTTCGAGTGGACGGACGGGCTGGGTGGCTGGGTGTAGCCCCAGAGGGGAAAGGATCTCCATCCTAGTCCCTGGGAAGTACAGCTAGCGATCTACTGGTCCGCGGCGACCAGGCGAGAGAGGCTCCAGGGTCATCCTTGGGGCCTCTCTCCGTGTGGAAGGTTGGCGCCGGTGGGAGCGGAGGGACGCGGGGGCAAGGTGCGCTATGCTAGAAGAACGCCCCCGGTCCACCAGGTAGTTTCCCGGCCGGGTTGCAGAGTGGGCAAAGCCGGGGATGAAGAGGTTGTTTCATGACGTTCGCGGACGACAGCAAGGGCTCGGACTTCATCCGGGACATCATCGCAGTTGACGCCAGCACCAACCGATGGGGTGGCCGCGTCATCACGCGGTTTCCGCCGGAGCCAAACGGCCATCTGCACATCGGTCATGCCAAGTCGATGTGCCTCAACTTCGGGGTGGCCGAGGAGAACGGCGGGAGGTGCCATCTGAGGTTTGATGACACCAACCCGGTGAAGGAGGAGGAGGAATACGTAGGGTCGATCAAGGAAGACGTGCGATGGCTCGGCTGGGATTGGGGGGAGCACCTCTATTTTGCTTCCGACTACTTCGAGACGCTCTACGGCTACGCCATCGCTCTGATCGAGAAGGGAAGCGCCTATGTTGACGACCTCAGCCAGGAGGAGATCAGACGAGACCGCGGCACGCTGAGCGAGCCGGGCAGGGAAAGCCCCTATCGCAGCCGCTCCGTGGAGGAGAATCTGGGCCTCTTCAGGCGTATGCGGGCAGGCGAGTTCCAGGAGGGGGCGCGTGTGCTCCGGGCCAAGATCGACATGGCCTCGGGCAATCTGAACATGAGAGACCCGGTCCTGTACCGCATCGTGAAGGCCCCGCACCATCGCACCGGAGACGCGTGGCGCATCTATCCAATGTACGACTTCGCCCACGGCCAGTCTGACTCCATCGAGGGGGTCACTCATTCTCTGTGCACTATGGAGTTCGAGGACCATCGTCCACTGTATGACTGGATACTGGACGCGCTGGAGATTCACCACCCGCAGCAGATCGAGTTCGCTCGGTTGAACCTAAGTCACACGGTGCTGAGCAAGCGAAAGCTGTTGCAGCTCGTGGAAGGGGGCCACGTGGCCGGGTGGGACGATCCGCGCATGCCGACGCTGTCGGGGCTCCGGCGGCGGGGGTATACGCCGGAGGCGATCAAGGATTTCTGTGACCGTATAGGCGTGGCGAAACGCCAGAACACCGTTGAGATCGCTTTGCTGGACCACTGCGTCCGCGAGGACCTGAATCGGCGGGCGCGGCGGGCCTTGGGCGTGCTGCGCCCGCTCAGGGTCATCATCGACAACTACCCCGAGGGACAGGTGGAGGAGTTGGAGGCCGTGAACAACCCGGAGGACCCCTCGGCGGGAACGCACATGGCGCCCTTCTCGCGGGAGCTCTACATAGAAGAGGACGACTTCCGCGAGACGCCGCCTCCCAAGTTCCACCGCCTGGCGCCCGGCCGCGAGGTGCGCCTGCGCTACGGTTACTTCATCACCTGCGTGGACGTAGAGAAGGACCCGGCGACCGGCGCAGTTGTTGCCCTCCACTGCAAGTACGACCCTGAGACGAAGGGAGGGCAAGCTCCCGATGGGCGCAAGGTGCGTGGGACGATCCATTGGGTCTCGTCGCAGCATGCCCTCGACGCGGAGGTGCGCCTGTACGACCACCTCTTCACGGTGGAGAGGCCCGACGACGTTGAGGACTACCGCTCGGTGTTAAACCCCGATTCGCTCGTCGCGCTTACTTCCTGCAAGGTGGAGTCGAGCCTGGCCGACGCGGCGCCGGGAAGCAAGTTCCAGTTCGAGCGGCTTGGCTACTTCTGCGTCGACACCCGCGACTCCAAGCCGGGGGCGCTGGTGTTCAACCGTACGGCGACGCTGCGGGACTCATGGGCTAGGATTGAAGCCCGCGGCAGCGGGCCGGCCTGAGGCGGGTAGCGCAGAGTTGAAGCCACCAAGGCGTCTACCGGCGGTGCAACCGGAGTCTTCCAGCCCATGTCCTTGCCGGCGTCACTCTCACTGGCGCCAGGCGTCCCGACCTCAGCGACTTTCGTAGCCGGCTTTGGGACGTTGCGGATTCAGAGATTCGAAAATCTGTGGGTAAGCATATTGGTTTCTCCCTTGACCCTGCGCCCGGCGAAGAATAGAGTCGCGCCATACGGTGCATGAGGAGGGATACAAATGGCGCGCAGCGCGACGTTAATCGACACAGATGGTCACGTATTTGAAACCCTTCCGGAACTGTGGCCATTTCTTGAAGCCCCCTACCAGAGCCGCGAGGACTTCGAATCCTTGGGCATAAATGGTGCGATCCCATCTGCGTATGGTTGGCCATTGGCCCCCGGAGCAAGCCGCAGGCGATGGCTGACGCGGAACGCACCTACAGGGGCAGCGCAGTTCTATGGGGTCGGTCCCGAAGGCTGGCTGGCGTTCATGGATGATGTGGGAATAGAAAGGACGGTGCTCTACCCCTCCTCGGGTGGCCTTATGCTCGGGGTTACCAGAGACATAGATTGGGCCTGCGCCTTCGCACGCGCCTACAACAACTGGATGGCACAGACCTTCATGGGGAAGAGCTCCCACCTGCAGGCCGCTGCGGTGCTCCCCATGCAGGACGTGCCGGAGGCCGTCAAAGAGCTGCGCCGGGCGGTGACCGAACTGGGAATGGTCGCAGGTATGCTGAATGGCGGCCTCGACCATTTACTGGGAGACGAGGTGTATTGGCCGTTGTACGAAGAGGCGGAGAAACTTGATTGCCCCGTTGTCAGCCACGGAGGACCCGGGCGCGGTCCAGGGTTCAACGTGGACTACATGGGTTTCGGGGGCTTCACCGAGATGCACACGCTCCACCAGCCGATAAACAACTTGCTCCAGTTGAACTCGATAGTGTTTCGAGGGGTGCTTCAGCGGTTTCCCCGGTTGAAGGTCTTCATCGCAGAAGTGGGCTGCGAATGGGTCCCGTACTGGATGGACAGGGCCGACGAGGAATGGGAGTTCAGCCAGCTACCAGGGGAGTTGCCGGGCACGCCAAAGCCCAGCGAAGCCATAAAGTCTGGCCGCGTATTCTTCCAGGCTGCCGACTACGAGCGCAACCTGGCCAGCATAGCCCCCATGATTGGAGCCGACAATCTGGTCTTCTCCAGTGACTATCCTCACGAGTTGGGCTCCAAGACTCCAGGAGAAATCAACGAAGCATTCGACGCATTGGAACAGTCTCTCGACGGGAACGGAGGCAACGGCCTTACCGAGAAGGTCTTCAATCTCAACGCCCACCGGCTCTACCGGTTCTCCTGACCGTGATATCGCCGGGCGTTGCTTGACCAGACGGACAGCCCCGCCCAGGCCGAAGTCCAAGGAAACGCCCCCCGGCGAACGCTGCCGGCTGGAGAGCCGCCCAAGGCGCTCGGCGCCAGTTGCGCAACGCTAATGAGGCCCCAGGGAAGTCCCTGGGGCCTCAATTTGGCCTAGGGAATCTCTGAACAAGCTGTGCGAGACGCACCGCGATTCAAGCGCATGCCAGGGGAAGGGATAGGACCCGCTTCCTAATCTTTCCTCGAGTACGAGGGCAGGGATGGGAGGATACCCCGAGCACCGGCATGCGCTTGATGCGCGGCGCCCCTCTAGCGGCTTGTTCAGAGCATCCCTAGAAAACGGGGCAGCGGCAGGAATCGCCCCCGGCCTGCGGTTTCGGAGACCGGCGCCATTTCCCCTTCCGGTTTCTCTCCCCAAGGGGCAGACCGGCGCCGTTCGATCGCATCCACCACAGCCATCACCCAAGCCGGCGGGTTCGACTTGGCAATGCAGCCGATTCTTGGCCGGGAAAATGGGCGCGCCCATCACACTTGGCAGCGGGCTGCCCGGCTACTGAGCGCGCCCCTGCTTCTCGTTCAGCATTCCAGTCTTATAATGCGGGCTGGCTCCGCCTTGACCGATTTGCTATCAGGTAGCTTATTGCCCAGGACCCGGATCGAGGCGCCGCCGGCCAGGTTCCATTCCCAGGAGAAGCGACACCGAGGAACACATGACAAGTCACTCTTCCACAGGAGACCGGGGCGCCGCCCTGGAGGAATTGCGCAGTTGGATCGGACGCGAGCAGCACAGCATAGGGGTTGACGAGGTGTCGCGGAACGACATCAGGCGCAAGCTGGAGGTGTATTGCTTCGACTGCCCCCTGTACACGGACGATGATGTAGCCCGCGCTCACGGTTACCGCATGGCCGTGGCGCCATCCGCGATGATCCCTCTGTGGACGATGCCGGCCTACTGGCGTCCGGACGAGCCACCCCTGTTCGGTCCCGGCAAGCCTGAGCGGGACGGTGGCATGCACATGACGACGCCAAAGGCGTACGCAAGCACCGTCAATGCGGCCAGTGAGGTCGAGTACTATGGGCCGGTCTATCCGGGAGACCGGCTCCAATCCACGGCAAAGCTCACGGATGTCAAGGAAAGGGAGACGCGGCTGGGCCAGGGTGCCTTCGTCACCTTCGAAACCCGCATCGAGAAGTTATCGGGGGAGTTGGTGGCGCTGCGGCGCAATACGAGTTTTCAGTATGACAAGCGGGCGGAGGGTGGGCCGGGCAATCGGGATGGCGCCCAAGCGGACCCTATCGATACGCGAGAGGGTCCCCCTGCTGAGAACCCGGGCATCGATTGGCGCTGGCAGATTGCTTGGGGCGACGCGAGGGAGGGCGACGAGCTGCCACCCTACAGCGTTTGGCTGAGCTACCAGCGGATCGTTATGAGCGTTGCGGCGGACCGGATGTTCTCCGGGATTCATCACAACCGCGACCATGCCCGGGCGCAGGGTTTGGATGACATCATCTTCAACACCAGGGGTTACGAGTACATGCTGGAAATCTTTCTGCGGCGGTGGATGGGGCTGGACGGCCGCCTGCGCAAGTTCGGCCCATTTCGCATGGTGAGCAACGGCCATCCCGGAGACACCCTGGTCTGCGGCGCGCGCGTCAGTTGGGCAGAGGTGAAGGACGGCGCCGGACTGGTGGGACTGGATGTGTGGGTGGATTCGCCGCGCCGCCGGGCCGCGCAGGGTGAGGCGGTGGTATCGCTGCCGTTGGCGGCAGGGGCCGGAGGGTAACGATGCGTCCCCGCCCTCTGCGGGCCGGGGAATAGCCTGCTGGGAGGAGCCACGGCGCCTGCGGCTCCGGTGCTTCGCTGCAAGCAAGAGGCCCTTGGACAATTCCAGGGCCTCTTTTCGTGGCTGAGAGTGGCAGGAGTGGCAGGATTCGAACCCACGGCCTGCGGTTTTGGAGACCGCTGCTCTACCAAGCTGAGCTACACTCCTGCGTTTGCGAATGTGCTTGGCAGTCCATTATACCCGCTGGCGTTGGCCAGCCGTCAAACGAGGCTGTTGGCTGGCGGAGAGGCTATGCCCAATCCCGGCGCTCTTGCTCTCTGATTGCCTCCACCAATGGCGGAGGGGTTGCGGCTCTGCTCACTCTTTCGGGGTTGGCTTCTGGGGTTCCAGAAGGCGGCGTAGGATCTGGGCGGCGACAGCTTTGTCGAGGGGCTGGTTGTTGTTGCCGCACTTGGGCGACTGAACGCAGCTTGGGCATCCGTCGTCGCAGGGACAGGCCTGGAGGACGTCGAGGGTGGCCTGCCAGAGGTCGCTGATGACTTCGTAGCCGCGTTCGGCGATGCCGACGCCTCCCGGGTGGCCGTCATAGATGAAGACACCTGGGCGGCCCGTGTCCGGGTGCAGGGGAGTGGAAACGCCGCCGATGTCGTTGCGGTCGCACATGGCGAAGAGAGGCAGCACGCCAATGGCGGTGTGCTCGGCTGCGTGGAGCCCGCCTGCAAGGTCGGCCTTGGCCCGCTCAATGTTGGACAGGGCGTCGTCGGGGATGTCGAACCACAGAGCGACAGTGCGGAAGACCCGGGGCGGCAGGTCGAGGTAGACCTCGCCCAGGACATCCTCGGTGAAGTGGGCCTTTTTTCTGTAGGCGATGACGGTGTTGGTTATCTCGACGTCGCCGACATACGCGAGCGCCGCGCCGGTATCTTTGACGTCCCTCACGCCCAGGATGCGGATGTCGGTGAGGTCTCTGGTCTGGGTGTAGTAGGGGGCGTCAGACGCCGTGGCGTAAGCGATGCCGGCGTCGAGGTCAAGTTGCGTTATGAGGAAGGAGTCCCCCTGGTGCAGGTAGATGGCGCCGGTGTGCGCTTGAGACAGGGCCGCCGAGCGGTCCAATTTCTCCAGGACGGCGCCGGAGTTCTGGTCGACGATGACTAAGACTTCCTGGGATGTTGACCTGATGTTGACGTATTGCGCGGGGTAGCCGTGGCTTGGGCTGAGGAACCAGCGCTGGCCGCGGCGCCTGAGCTGGCCGTAGCGTTCCAGGGCTTCCACGTGGTCTGCAAACGTGGGCCCGAACAGGTTGGCGTCCCTGGCGGAGAGGGGCGCCTCGAAGGCGGCGCACAGGAGGTGGGGTTGCAGGATGTGGGGGTTCTCCGTGGAGACCAGGGCGGCCTCTGCCGGGCGGGAGAAGAAGCTGTCGGGATGGCGCATGAAGTATTGGTCCAGCGGGTTGTCCTGGGCTACGAGAACGCTGAGGGACCCCTCGCCGCGCCTGCCTGAGCGGCCCGCCTGTTGCCAGGCGCTGGCCACGGCGCCTGGATACCCGACCAGGAGCGTTGCATCGAGGTCGCCGATGTCGATGCCGACCTCCAGAGCGTTTGTGGAGGCGACGCCCAAGAGCGTACCGTCGAAGAGGCGGCGCTCCAGTTCGCGACGGTCTTCGGGCAAGTAACCGGCGCGGTAGGCGGCGACGCGGGAGGCGAGCTCCGGGGCTTGGCGGCGCAGGTGGTCGCGCGCATAGACGAGGAGCAGCTCGGCGAGGCGGCGGGAGCGGACGAAGGCGATGGTTCGCACCTGCCGGCGAATGAGGGCTGTGAACAGCTCGTTGGCTTCGGCGCCAGTGCTGCGGCGGATACCGTTGGCCTCGTCGAGCAGGGGTGGGTTCCAAAAAATGAAGTCCTTGCCTCCTGCGGCGCCGCCGTCGCTGGTGATCTCCGTGAAGGGAAGGCCGGTGAGCCGCTCGGCGTGGCCCCCGGGGTTGCCGATGGTGGCGGAGGCCAGGATGAATTGCGGGCTGCTGCCGTAGACCGCGCAGAGCCTTCGCAGGCGGCGCAACACGGCGGCGACGTGGGAGCCGAAGACGCCCCTGTACATATGGGCCTCGTCTACGACGACGTAGCGAAGGTTGCGCAGCAGGGCCGACCACGCCCCGTGGTTGGGAAGGATGCCGAGGTGCAGCATGTCTGGATTGCTGATGACGAGGCGGGCCTTCTGCCGGACATCGGGCCGCTCCCACTGGGGCGTGTCGCCGTCGAAGGTGGCGACGCGGGGACCGTCGGGCGGCAGAAGTTCGCGGAGGGTGCGGAGCTGGTCCTGAGCGAGGGCCTTGGTGGGGGCCAGGTAGAGGGCCCGCGCGGAGCGGTCGCGGAGGATGGCCTCCATGAGCGGGATCTGGAAGCAGAGGCTCTTGCCGGATGCCGTGGGAGTGGCGATGGTGACGTTGTGGCCCCCATCGAGCGCTTTGAGGGCGTCGACTTGGTGGGACCAGAGGGGCCAGGCGCCCCGGCGCTCCAAGGCTTCCTGGACGACGGGATGGAGCGGGCGGTCCATCTGGCCATAGGAGGGGGCGCGGGGGTGAATGCGCTGGCGATGGACCATCTGGCCCCGGTATTCGGGGTCGGCGAGCAGGGCGTTGATGAAGGCGAGGGAGTCCACGTTTTAGAGGCCGGGCATGATTTCAGTGCGCATGTCTATGACTTCCCAGTCGCCGCGGGTGGCTTCGAGGTAGGCGGTGACCTTGTCGATGATGCCGCTGGCGTGGCCGGCGTCGTTGGTGACGCAAACGACGCCAAGCGTGGCGAACTTCCAGGCGTCGTTGTCGTCCACTTCGGCCACAGCGACGTTGAAGCGGCTGCGAAGGCGCTCGGTGAGGGACTTGGTAATCCTTCGCTTTTCCTTGAGGCTGCCGTTTTCCGGCATGCGGAGGGTCACGCGGCACAGGCCGACTTGCATGGAGCCTCGCGAGGGGTTGACTCTGGGGGATGATACGGGCAAACGCAAGGGAAAGCGAAAAGGCGACGTCCGGGGGCGGGGCGGCGGGAGTGGTTGGGCCTGCTGCTTCCGTAGCAACGCGGCCGCTTCCGGGGCATAGTTCGATGGGAAGAGGTTAGGTGTAGTCCCCGCAGAGGTTGGGATGGGACCCCATTCTCCCTGCTCGCGCTGGCAACAACGTCCCCGGGAAGCTACAACTAGCGACGCCTGCGCTGGAGAGCTTGCCAGACCTCCTGTGGGGCGACACCTGCGTTGGCCAGGAGCACGAGGGTGTGATAGAGGAGATCGGCGGTCTCCTCGGCGAGGCGCTCGTTGTTGCCCTGGACGGCGTCGATGACGGTTTCGCCGGCTTCCTCGATGACCTTCTGGGCGATCCGGCCGACGCCTTCCTGGAAGAGCAGCGCCGTGTAGCTGCCGGGTGGGGCGTTCTCCTTGCGGCTCTCGATGACCTGGAATAGCTCTCCGAGGATGGCGGGACCCGGCTCGGGGGGCTGGAAGGCTTGGGCGGGGCCGGCGACGGGGTTGTGGAAGCAGGAGGTTGCGCCCGTGTGGCAGGCGGGACCTTCCGGCCTCACCCTCAGTAAGATGGCGTCGCCGTCGCAGTCGGCGATGACCTCCTGGACGCGGAGGTAGTTGCCGGAGGTCTCGCCCTTGTGCCAGAGCTCGGCTCGGGAGCGGCTGTAGAACCAGGCGTCGCCGGTCTCTCGAGTGCGTTCCAGTGATTCGGGGGACATGAAGGCGGTCATGAGGATCTGACCGGACTCGGCGTCCTGAACGATGGCTGGTATCAGGCCCTGGTCGTTGAGCTTAAGCATGGGGTCCATCCTCAGCGAGGGACTCGACTATAGGCGGCAGCTCAGCCAGGCTTGTGATGACGTAGTCCGGCTCGTTGAGGGCGGGGTCGCGTTGTGCCTGGCCAGTCCGGTCCAGCCACACGGCGCGCATCCCAGCGAGCTTTGCGCCATGAACGTCGTCGTAGGGGTGGTCTCCGATGTAGACGGCTTCTTGGGGCGTGACGTCAAGCCTTTCTAGGATGGCTTGAAAGGCCGCCGGGTGGGGCTTGTAGACCCTGGCCGACTCGGAGGACAGCTTTGCGTCGAAGGCGGCGAGGGGCCAGGCGTCGAGCACCGGGTCGAGGAAATCGTCGTCTGCGTTGGAGAACAGGCCCATCTTCCAAGGCCCCTTGCGCAGGAGAGGCAGGACGTGGGCGGCATCTTCATAAGGGGGACGGCGGCCCATGTTGCGGACGGCGGCATCGGCGGCGGCGGCGGCGTTCCCAGGGATTCCTATCTTGTCAAAGGTCTGCTGGAAGGAGGAGCACCAGGCCTCTCTATAGGTCACGAATGGCGGGGTGGCGCTGAGGTCGTCGAGCCGGGTGCGGCTACGGCGGAAGGCTCCCTCCACCTGGACCCACTCGCTGCGCAGATCCTCGGGGTCGATGGGGAGCTGCTGGGTCTTGCAGACTTCCTGGAAGGTTTGGTGCCAGTGGCGGCGGGTGTTGGAGTAGAGCGTTTCGAAGGCGTCGAAGACGATGGCCCTGAGGGGCGTCATTCCCACCTCACTACCGGACCGGGACATGGCGGCTGGCGAGATACGTTTTGGCGTCCTGAATGGTGTGCTGGCCGTAGTGGAAGATGCTGGCTGCCAGGACAGCATCGGCCTTGCCCCCGGCTACGGCGTCGTAGAGGTGCTCGAGGGCGCCGGCGCCGCCGCTGGCTATGACGGGGACCTGCACGGCTTCCGAGACTGCCCGGGTCAACTCGAGGTCGTACCCCTGCTGGTGGCCGTCGGCGTCCATGCTGGTGAGGAGTATCTCACCGGCGCCAAGTTCGACGGCTTTGCGGGCCCATTTGACGGCGTCGATGCCGGTGGGCCGGCGGCCACCGTGGGTGAAGACCTCCCACTGGGATGCGGCGTCTAGGGCAATGGAGGAGCTGGCGTCGCGAGGGCTGGTGTTGGTGGTATCGGTGCGCTTGGCGTCTATGGCGACGACGATGCACTGGCTGCCGAAGTGGCTGGAGGCGCGGGCCACGAGTGTGGGGTCCTGCACGGCAGCGGAGTTAAGGGAAACCTTGTCGGCGCCGGCTTCCAGCATGCGGCGGACGTCGTGTTCGGAGCGGATGCCTCCGCCGACGGTGAGGGGGATGAAGACCTGGGCAGAGACCCTTTCGACGACGTCGACGATGGTGTCGCGGTTGTCGGAGGAGGCGGTGATGTCGAGGAAAACCAGTTCGTCAGCGCCCTGGCGGTCGTACATGGCGGCGAGTTCGACGGGGTCGCCGGCGTCTCTGAGGTTGATGAAGGACGCTCCCTTGACAACGCGGCCCTGATCGACGTCGAGGCAGGGGATGATGCGCTTGGTCAGCATGGGCTCGGCAAAAGACTAGGCTATACCTATTGTACACGGCCATGGCACATGTTTGCCGGAGTGGGGAAGGTGGGGGTTTCCTGCCTGGGGCCGCGGTTTTGGATTGTTCGGGGCTGGTTGCGGGCGTTGCGTATCGTTTGACGGGGTTGCTGGGCGTTGGCGCTGTTGGGCTGATAGGCGGGGTATGGATTTCCCTATGCCTCCTGCGGCTCACATGAAGCTGTAGGGCTTGGTTCTTTCTGAAGGATGCAGACTCGCGGCTACGGATACGGAAGCGCGTTAGGGGTCGAGCCTCCCAGCGATCAACTGCGCCTGCCCCATGAGGAATGTCAACGTGGGGGCGCCGGATTCCGGCCACATTAGCCGGTAATACGGGTGGAGGACTGGCGGGCGTCTGGGGAGGCTGGGAGCAAGGGGGTGCAGTGGCCGGATTGCACCCCCTGCCTCGTGGACCTCAGCCCTCCCAACAGTCATTGGTTACTCCTCAGTGCGGGCTACCGCCGCCGTCTACGGACATACGCCCCGGCGCCGCCAATCACTACGACTGCTCCGGCAACCACCAGGGCGATCAACCATGCCGGCACGCCGCCGCCGCTCGACTCCTGTGCTGGAGGCGCCGGGGGCGCGGCCGTCGCGGGGGCAGCAGTCGGTCCGGGCGCCGAGGTGGCGGTTGGCGCCGGCGCGAGCGTAGGAGTGGGCGTCGGCGTCGGCGCGATGGTCGGCGCCAGCGTTGCCGTGGCAGTCGGTTGCGGCGTTGGCGTCGATGTCGGCGCGGGTGTCAGCGTGGGCGCGGGAGTGGGTGCTGGTGTAGGCGTTAGCGTAGGTGTCGGTGTGGGGGCTTACTCGTATACTGGAAGCGCCGCCGACCGAAGCCTCCACTCTGTTCACGTCCTTGATGACCCCGGAGAAAGCGTAGGAACCCTAGGCGGCGGGGGCGGTCACGGTATACGTAAAGGTTGTCTCCCCCAGCAGCGTGAAGGTGACGGTCTGGCCATCGGCGGCAACCTGAGATTCAGACAGGCCGGAGCCTGCGCGCGTCACCCCGTAATCGGGAGGGGTGATGTCCCGCACCACGTCCAGGGCGGCAAACCCCTCCAGCGCAGCAATGGGAATCCACGCCTGGACGATGCCCGTCTGGACGATGCCCGCCTCGGCGATCTCAATCCGCGCGCCGACCTCCCGCAGCTCCGCCAACGCTTCTTCGTCGGTCGCCCCAAGGTAGATTTAGACCTGCACATTCCCGGCGTCGTCAAACCGTATGAGCCCGCGCGGGGGATCGGGAGGGGAGGCGTCGCCTCCGACATCTCTCGTAACAGCATCGTCAGATACTCCGCTTTGCTGGGCCGTGGGGGGTTCCAGGGAATCCTGCAGCAGCCCATTGAGCAGCGGGCTAACCTTGGAGTCGTCCTTGCCGGACGGCGGATCCGGCGTGGTCGGCGGATCGGCGGCGAATGCGGGAGCGCCGCCCAAGACCAGTTCCAGGAGAAGCAGAAGCACGAGGACAACGCCCACGCTGCGCCGCGGGAATGCGGGCTGTCCGGCCAATATCACTAAGATTGCTCCAGCGCCGATACCCTCCCGACAAACAGGACGGCGCCCGTCGCCAGATCCCGCACCAGGAAAATGAAGGGCCGGTCAATGGTAAGCGTTACCGGCTCGGCGGGGTCCACCGACTTTATGCCTACTATCACGGCCGTGGCCGCCGCCGCTTCCGTCCCCGCTTCGTCAACCGACACGAACGCCTGGTGGACGACGTCCGTGACCAGCAGGCACCCGGCGTCTCCCGCAAGACATGATTCCCTGTCCATCCCCGAGAAGTCGGCGGCCCTTTCGTCAAAGGCGTTCGGCATCCCCATAGCTTTGAGCGCGTCGGCGAGGCTGAAGCTGGCCTTCACTTCGAACTTCGGCATGGCCAACGGGACGCGCCGGGTTTCCAGGTCCTCCAGAATTCCGTCAACCACGGAGGCGTCCAACGACTCCTCGAACTCGCGGAACCTCCCCTCGTTGGGAAGCAGGATGGCCATGGACATCTCGCCGCCGTCGTACAGCAACTCCACGGCCTGGTGGCCGTCGGCGCGCGCGTAGCCGAATCTCCCCTCCTGCCGCATTATCGAGGCCTCGATTTCGCCGCCACCCAGCGGGTGGAAGGGTCCCGGAGACGTGGCCCTTTCCTCAAAGGGCAGTTGCCACGCCGCGTTGAAGTAGATGGCGTTTGCAAGCACCATCCGCGTCGCGGGCCCTATCGCGTCGGGCGGAATCAGATCCTCGATCCGGCCCTCCGTCTCGCCGGCGACCCAGTCGTTAATGCGGACGCGCGCCTCCCCCGGAGCGCGGCGAAAGTCCGTACGCCTGACTTCGCTCCCGTACTGCTCGGCAAGGACGTCCAGGAAGGCCATAAGGAACTCGTGGCCCTCTTGGCCCCAGACAGAGTTGGCGATGTTCAACTGAAATACACCGTCGTCCTGGCCCGCCACCCCCGCTCCTCGGGAGGCGAGTGCGAGGTCCAGGGCGTTGAAGGCGGGGTGCAGCCTGTCTTGGGGAAGGTGGAAGCGGAGGGTGTCGGCCATCTGGCGCTCCGTCTCGCCCTTGGCCCCCGCATAGGTCATGGCGAGGGCCAGAGAGACGCTGTAGGGGGAGTAGAAGAGGTCGGCTTCTCCCTGGGCGAGGGAGCGGTACAGGTCGAAAGCGAAGGCGGCGTTCCCGCGCGCCAGGTTGGCTATGTCCGCCTCCGTCGCTCCCGTCGACGACGCCCGGGGCTTGAGGGAGCGCAACGCCATGAGCTCCGTGGGGACGGGCGAGATCGAGGCATCGGCGGGAGTCGCAGTCGCGGGCGGAGTGGGGGTTGCGGTCGCTAGCGCCAGGGTAGGCGTCGCTGGCTCCGGAGGAGTGGGGTCTGCGGGCGAGGGGGCAGGCCGCTCGACGCCGGGAGCGGGGGTGAGGGTTGGGACGGGGGCGGATGGGGTTGCGGACGTGACTGCCGGCGTGACTGCTGGCGTCGGCGCTGGGTCGCATCCGGTCAGCGCCAGTGAGAGCGCCGCGGCTAGAAGCAGGAGAGCAATCGGCCTGATCAAGAGAAGACTCCTCCTTCTTTCAGCACCCCAAACTGGACCTAGCCCGCGAGACATGCGGCGACCGCGCCCAATCCTTACGAGGCCTCGCGTCATAGTAGGATCGAGAAAGAGGCGCGCACACCGACGGTCGCTCCCTGCCTACGCGCCCCTTTCCAGCGGGAGAAAGGTTGGGAAGGGGCGATAGAGCTTCTCTCATCCTCCTTTCAGTATCCCGAAAAACGCCCCTATCACCAAGAGTCTCTGTGCCTTTGCACACTACGGCCTTTCCCGTGCAGGCCGGAATCCATCCCCCGCCCCTATTTGGCCCCTCTACGTAATCGGGAGGTTGGGCGGTTTCTTCATGGATGCTAGGCAAGTGAGGAGTTCGCCGCGTTCACCACCATTGCGGCTCGCGCACTCCGCAGGCGGCGCCATTGACTACGTTCCGCCGATGCATTGTTCGTATTGAGACCACTCACTGAAGAGCGCGTGGAGTAGTTTCCTTAGGTCTCACGACTTCTTCCTACGGGCGCCGCTTCATACCCGGCCCGCCTTGATCTACGTCCACCCTGCCCCCGCATCCGGTGGGACTGTCTGGGAGCGCAGCCCAAACGGACGCGCATCATGCACTGACAGCTACCAAAGTATAGCAGAGTGGGGTGCGTGGTCACTCCGGCCAGCCAATGTCGACTCTCTCGTAGCCCGCTACTTGGTGAGGAGCGAGCAAGCCTCAGACCCGCTCCATATTGCCCAGAGGGGATGATTCTCGGTTGGTCTTCACCTCAAACCGACTCCAAGCTCCAACCCCTCAAAAACACGGCATATTTGCTGCCCACCGGATGGCCGATATAACATACCCCTGCTATGGGTATCAATCCGTTCCGCCGGCCTCCGCGGTACCTCCACAGGAGAACACGCCTATGACCAACATCCAGAAAGCAACCGAACGGTCGCATTCAGAAATTCAGGAAAGACTCGACCGTATGTTAGCCGAAATCCAGACCGCCTCAAACCATCAGGTTGGCTATCCTGGCAATCAAAACTTCGACTACTCGCCGTTGCTGCCCTTCCTCAAATACTCGCTCAACAACGTCGGCGACCCCTTCCACGACAGCAACTATCGGAGCAACACTCACGGAATCGAACGGGAGGTCATCACCCGCTTCGCCGGCCTGATGCGGCTTGATCCGGACCAGGCCTGGGGCTACGTCACCTCCGGCGGAACCGAGGGCAACCTGTACGGACTCTATCTGGCGCGGGAAATGTTTCCCAACGGAGTATTCTACTTCTCCGAGGAGACGCATTACAGCGTTCTCAAGAACCTGCGAGTGCTGAACGCTCGCTACGTCATGATCAAACGCCAGGAAGATGGAGAAATTGACTACCAGGACCTGCAATACATGATCCAGGTCAACCGGGACCTGCCGGCGGTGGTCATCGCCAACATTGGCACAACCATGCGCGGCGCCATCGACAACATTGAACGGATCAAGGGAATCCTGAGCGACCTTCAGGTCGTCGACAGCTACATCCACGCCGACGCCCCCCTCAGCGGCATGATTCTGCCCTTCGTGGCGGAGCCGCAGCCCTACGGGTTTGATGCCGGCATCAACAGCATTGCAGTGAGCGGCCACAAGCTGATTGGAGCGCCGCTGCCCTGCGGCGTGGTGCTGACCCACCGGACCAACGTGGAACGGGTCGGCCGCACCATTGAGTGCGTCGGAATCCAGGACACCACCCTGTCCGGCTCCCGCAACGGCCTGACTCCCCTGATGCTGTGGTACGCGCTGGAGCAGTACGGAGACAAGGGTTTCCGAGACGTGGTTGCCAGTATGCTGGCCACCGCGGAATACGCGGTGGAAGAGTTCAGCCGGCGCGGCATGGCGGCATGGCGCCACCGGAACTCGGTTACGGTGGTCTTCCCCAGGCCCGCGCCGGAGGTCTTCAAGAAGTGGCAGATTGCCCCTGAAGGTAAGGTTGCCCACATCATCACGATGCCTCACGTCACCCGCGAGCAAATCGACGAGCTCATCGCCGACTGCATCCGCTGACAACGACCCGTATCCTCAACAATCCAAGGAGCGTTCCAATGGACCGAGTCAACCGGATCACCCGGATCGTTGTCATAGCAAACAACGAAGTGGGCGTCATTGCCGACATAACGGCGATCCTGGCCAACGCCGGCATCAACCTGGAATCAATCAACACCGAGGTAAGCAGCGAGCAGGAAGCCGTAATCCTGACCACCGACAATTCCGACCGCGCTCTCTACGTCCTCAACCAGGCCGGATACAAGGCGGTCGGCGACGAGGTGCTGGTCCTCCGGCTCCGGGACGAGCCCGGTGCCCTGGCCCAGGTAGCGGGGAACCTAAAACAGGCCGGCGTGAACATCCAGAGCATGCACATCCTCAACCGCCAAGGCGGTTACGCAATGATCGCTCTGACCACCAACGACCGCGCCCGCACCCTGGACGCAATCGGCAGCGACACTATCGTTTGACCTCTCCGTCTATGGTCGGAAGAGCCGGCCGCACACCCGAGTCCGACCTAGCCAACCGCCGAAATACCGCTAACCCCCTAGGGATAGTTTGCACAAGTCCGTGGAGCGCGGCATGGCCGGATAGGATACCCCCATCCTAACCTTCCCCCGAGTACGGGGGCAGGGACAGAGGGTTCCCCCCGGGTGGAGACCTTTGCGTAATTCCTTCTGAGAGGCCGTATGGCTGGATGAGGGTCCTGGCGTGGGGTTGGGGGGGCCTGATGGCGGGCTGCAGCGTGTCTGTTCGCCCCGGTTCCCCTAGGTGCTCAGGGCTTTCCGGGCACTTCCATCGCTTCCGGGCGCACCCCTCCTGAGGCGGTCAGGCGGCATCAAGCATGAGCCGGTCCGCCCGCCGCAGGTTGTACGCCATGCACTTGAAGTACAACTCCGTCGCATTCCGCTCCAGACCCATGTACCGCACCTGCCGGTACCCGTAGGTCCGCTTCAGCGTCCCAAACACCTGCTCCACCGGCGCCCGCAACCGTGCTATCAACCGGTTCCGCCGCTGCTCCCACGGCGGAAGCACCGGATGATGCTTGTCCGCACGCCGCATGACCCGGTCCTTGATGCCCATGGACTTGAGCCACCCACTCCGCTGCTTCGACCCGTAGGCCTTGTCCGCATACACCGCCGCCTCATCCCCGCTCACCAGCGCGTCCGCCACCTCCGTGTCGTTCACGTTGGCAGGCGTCAGCAACGCCTCCCGCAGCAGCCCTGATCCTGCATCCACACCGACGTGCGCCTTGTAGCCGAAGTGCGTTATGCCCCGCTGACGCGTGAACCGCGCATCGGGGTCAGTCTCGCTCGGCGCTCCCGGCCCCCTCGCTCGCAGCGACGGACGCTTCGCCTGCGCCTCCACGATGGTCGCATCAAGGAGCGTCCCCTTCTTTACGAAGACGTTGCGCTTCTCCAACTGCCGGTTCATCTCCTTGAACAGCCGGGGGGCCAGACCCCGTTCCGTCACTTCCTTTCGGAAGCGGCTGATCGTCGAGTGGTCGGGCACGCTCTCCTCCAGGCCAAGCCCGACGAACCGCTTGAACGAGACCCGGTCCCACAGCGCTTCCTCCATCCCCTCGTCGGAGGCGTCATACCACTGCTGGAGCACCATGATCTTGACCATGACCAGCGGCGGATAGCTGGGGCGGCCTGTGGCAGAGGAGTAGATCCCGTCCACCAAGCGAGCGAGCTTCTTCCACTCGAGCGCCGCGTTGAGCCGCTCGAGTTTCTCGTTCCGGCCCATCCGTTCCGGCAGGAGCACCTCAACGAACGACTGCCCACTCGCAGCGCTATGCATGGTCAACCCTCTTGGAGGTCCGCTGGCTGTGGCAATTGTGGCCAATCACTGCGGGTTATGCAAAGGTCTCGGGTGGGGGGATGGAGGGGGCTTTGATAGTATTTTCGTTACGCGTATCAGCCGGATTTCGGGGTTTGCAGGCACGGAGGCGTAATAGAAGGCGTAACAAGGCGTAATGAAGCCATAAGAGAGCTGTGAGGAGCTGTAGTGAAGTCGTAGCGAATCGTAATGAACCGTGGCGGAGCGGGATGGCTCCAAAGAGCTTGTCTCGAAACGGGATTCGCTCTGGTCCCACCCTTCCTCGGATGGTTGTGGGCGTGGGGGAACATCCCTCAGCGCCCCTGCCACAGGGGCATTCTCTATAGATTCCCCCAGTACAAATGTATGCGGCAGGCTCCAAGGAGGAGAAGCGGGCCGGCGGCCCATTTCCTGGAGATACTATAGCACAAAAGTTCTCATTTAGCAAGAGGGGGAAGGGGGCTTGTTCAGAGATTCCCTAGGGCTTCGTCATCGTCCAAGCAAAATACGATCGACAGCCCGGTTTCTAAAAGATGGGCTGCGTCTAGGTCTGACGTATGCTCACCGAGACGCCCGAGCCACAGCTTCATCGCGTCCGGGTTTCCTGACATGGCGTCTGTGATACATCCAGCCGTGTCGTCTCTCAGTCCCACCTCCGCGGCGGCTAGTGCAACGCCGACCTTGTTGACGCTTTCTTCCGAAATGCAGTCGAAGATGAAGCCAGCACCGGCGCCGCTCACCATCCTGGTCGTAATCGCGGTGTTAGGGATCGCGCTGAATACAGCGTCGCCGTCGGCGCCCCGTATGCAGTCAACCTCGGATTCGGAAATCATGGCCATGATGTCTTGACCGGTTACGACGGCGGCAGGCGCTGGAGATGCTAGCCGGCGGCGGCAATCGCGTCCGGGATGGGTATCTCGACGCCGTACTCGCCGTTCGTTGCGCGCACGTCGTAGGCGGAGCAGGAGTTACGGCTGGCGACGTCAAACTGCCAATGCATCTCGTACCGGGAGATCTTATAGGTCTGCGTGTCGAGGGTGATGCTGACCTGCAGGGTTGCGCTGCTTGCCCACAGAAGCGGTAAGACGAGCGCGTTGTTGAGGGTTACGCTCATCTCGGCCTGGCCGGATGGACCCCGCGTTACCGCGATGGCGCCGGCGCCGGCGTAGCGGATGACGCTGATGAGCATGTCAACGGCGTCGGTGAAGCCATCCCGCCAATTCGTTTCGTCGTAGATGGCGCCGATGGTCGTCTCTTGCCATGCTCCATGGGTCTGCCTCCAATAGCGCCAACCCGCGCTCTCGGAACAACGGAAGAAGATGCTCCTAGCGGTGCTGTCGAAATGAACGATGTTTGGGTTGCCATTGCCAAACTCCCCGATCGCATGGCTGCCGGCAAAGGTGTGCTTGCTACAGCCACGGCTTCCTGCCCATCCGCCTTGGACGCGGAAGCGGGCGGAGCCTGCCTCGACGAACGCGGCATAGGCGCGTTTGGCGAGTTGGACGCCGTTCTCCTCAACGGCGGGGGGCGGGTCGAGCAACTCGTTGGCGAACACGATAAGACCTTCGACCTGCGCCTTCGTCATGCCGGGGCGGACAAGGGGATGCCCATAGAGGCGGAGCATAGCTTCGTCCAAATCGTCCATTTCGGAGAGGCGGAGCTGTCCGCCTCTGTTCATTATGCTGAGGGGGCTGGGCCGGTGGTGTATCGCGGCGAGGGCGTGAAGCGCCTCGTGGAGGGTGACGTGCTTGATTTCGGCGGGCGGATCGGTGGTGTCCAGCCACACGCTCAGGGAGGCTGTGGTTACGATAGCGCCTCTATAGGAGTCTGGCCCACCGCATCCCGCTATGCGTTCGTATTCGCAGTAGTCCGCGAAACCAATGTCCGCATTGCGGGTGGCGGGTACGCCAACGTACGCCTTCAACATTGCCTGCGTCTTGGTGTTCACCCACTCGAAATCAAGGTTTAGCACAGGAGAGAGCTCATTGAGCGTCTCTTCGAGTATGCGTATGTAGCGGGGGTCGCCGGAGGGGTCTGCCCAGACCCTCACGGGCTCGTCCGCGTCCCACTTCCGGATGGTTTGTCCATCCGCCGCAGCCGCCGAGGAAGTCGTTGGCGAGGTTTGCCTCCCAGTCCGGCCTGTCGCTGAAGCAATCCCAGACATCGCGCTCGATGCCGAGGATGCGCTCTGGCACGGTGACGGGTTCCGCCTCCGCCGCGCCATCGGGGAGCTTGGCGCGCAGTTCCACGCCCATCGGGACGCGCAGGCGCAGCACATGCTCGGAGGGGCCGAATCCGTCCCGCAGGGCAATGCCGTCTACTGCGCCGCCGCATTCGCTAATGGGTTCGCCGCCGTCTCGATGGCAAGTCACGGCTATCGCGAGGGCGTCCTCCACGGGGCGGTAACCGTCGTTGCGGAGTGATAGGGCGAGCTCGACTTCGGCCGTGCCGTTCGACCAGTAGCCAAGGACGTTCGCAGCGACTTCGAGGGCGAGGGCGGTCGAGGGCTTTTCCGGCACGAGGATGGCGCTCTGGGCGGCGTTGCGTTCGCCCCAGCGGTAGCCGTTGTCCGGCGCTCCGGCGTAAACGGTCACGAGCGTTCCGCCTTGCGGCAGGGAGAGAGTGAGGGAGGCGTTGGCGCTGCCGCCCGCGGGGAGGGAGCCGAGCGTCGCGGATGTAGAGCAGGTGGGAGGAGCGCCACCGCAGAGAGCGCCGACAGTCAGGGGGCCACTCGGAGATACGCCCTCGTTCCCTACGCGCAATGGGATCTCCACGATGCCATCGCCGTCGTGCTCATAGCCCGTGACGCGCGCAGCCTCGACCGTGAGCGCGAGGTCTACGTACTCCACTTCGACTGCGGCCTTGACGGTGTTGTCGTCCGTTGCGGCTTCGAGGGTGGCGGTCTTGGCGGAGAGGGTGAGGTCGTAGGCGCCGGTGGGGATGGGGAGGAAAAATGTGGTGGTCTCGCCGGCCCCGGGCTCGATGCGCGCAATGAGGGCGGCGAAACCGGCGCGGCCGGTGAGGCCATCGGCATCGGGCTGCGCCGTCCATTCGGCGGAGAGGGCTACGTCCTTCGCTGCGATGCTGCCTGCGTTGGTAACGCGGGCCTCGAACGCCATTGAGCCGTTTCCATAGACAGCGTTGTCGATCAACTCGACTGCGAGATCGGCTGCGAGGACGCTGACGTCCGCCGCGTGCTCCGCGCCGCCGACGCTGAACGTGACGCTGTGATTCCCGGGGGCGAGGGGCTGGGAAATGACGAGTGTCACCGTTTCGCCGCCCTCTAGGCGGCTGATGCCTGCGCTGTCGCTGAACCGGCCGGCGTCGACTGCGATTCGGACGGAGACGTCCTGCCCGGCCGATTCGCCTGTGTTGGTTACCTTGATCGAGAGTTCAGTCTGGACGGCGCCGTTGCCTGCGCCGGTGAAAGAGACGCCGTCGTAGGCGATGCGGTAGGAGGCAGGGAGGGGCGCCGGGGTTGGGGTTGGCGCTGGCGTAGGCGCAGGGGACGACGTTGGCTTGGGGGACGGCGTCGGCGTAGGGGACGACGTTGGCTTGGCGGACGGGATAGGTGTAGGGGATGGTGGCTGCGTGGGGGACGGGTTGCAGGCGAGGAGGATCGCGAGGGGGAGGATGCACCCCAACGCAGCGGCGGCGCGCCACCCCGTCGCGAAGGTTCTTGGGCTTGCCGCCTGTCCTTTCACCTTCCGGCGGCCGGCGCCGGTATCTTGCCTTTCGCTGAGTTCAGGAGGCCCTGCGGGTGACGAGGGTCAGGTGGTTCTTGCCGTGCTCGCGGCGGTAGCGGAGGTCGTCCATGAGGGTGCGGACGAGATGGACGCCGAGGCCGCCGATGCGCCTATCCTCGATGGCGGTGTCGAGGTCTGGGGTTGGGGCGTCATGGAGGGGATCAAAGGGGGGCCCGCCGTCGATGATTTCGATGGTGACGGCGTCATCATTGGAGGTGAGGACGATATCGATGTCGCAGGGGCCGCCGTCGTAGCTGTAGTCCATGATGTTGAGGCCGAGCTCTTCGAGGGCGAGGTTGACGCGGAAGAGGAGGGCGTCGGGCCAACGCTCGCGTCTGCCGAGGTCCTCCACCGCGTCGATGATGGCGGCCAGCTCGTCGCGGCCGGAGGTGAGCTTGAGGGCAACGGTTTCACTCATAGGTCAGCTTCCCCGGAGGGCGAGGCAGGTGATGTCATCGAATTGGGGCATATCGCCGGCGAACGTGTTGACGGCGTCGAGGAGGTCCATCACGACGGACTCGGGGTCCTTGGGAGGCGCGGCGGCGAAGAGTTCTTGCATGCGGGGCACCTCGAACTGGTCGCCCTCGGCGTTAATGGCCTCGGTGACGCCATCGGTGTAGAAGATGACGGTGTCGTCGGGGGCGAGGGTGACGGAATCCTGTTGGTAGAGGAGGTCGGGGACGATGGCGAGGGCGACGCCGCCGGTGAGGGGGAGGAGCTCGGAGGCGCCGTCGGCGTGGACGAGGAGGGGAGGGTTGTGCCCGCCGTTGGCGTAGGTCAACACCCTGGAGTGGGGGTCGTAGGTGGCGTAGAAGAGGGTGACGAACATGGAGGTCTCGTTGTCCTCGTTGAGGATGTTATTGACCTCGCGGAGGACCTCGCCGGGGCCGCCGGGGGCGCCGATGGCGGCGCCCTTGAGGAGGGTGCGGCAGGACATCATGAAGAGGGCGGCGGAGACGCCCTTGTCGGAGACATCGGCGATGCCGAGGCCGAGGCAGTCGTTTTCGAGGCGGATGACGTCGAAGAAGTCGCCGCCGACGTTGCGGGCAGGGGTCATGTGGCCGAAGACGCGGTAGCCGAGACCCTGGGGGAAGTGGCTGGGGAGGATGGACTGCTGCATCTGGCTGGCGACGCCGAGCTCGTTCTGGAGGACGACGAGCTTATCGCGGGAGGCGAGGGCGTCGCGCCACTTGGCGATGTGTTGGAGGGTGCGATCGATGGTGATCTGGAGGTCTTCGAAATCGAGGGGCTTGGTGACGAAGTCGAAGGCGCCGCGGTTCATGGCGGTGCGGATATTCTGCATATCGCCGTAGGCGGAGATGATCACGGAGCGGAGGTTAGGGTCGCGAGCGGCGATCTGCGCGAGGAGGGTGAGGCCGTCCATCTGGGGCATATTGATATCGGAGAGGACCATGTCGATGGAGTCGTCGAGTTCGAGCTTCTGGAGGGCTTCGACGCCGTTGTGGGCAAAGACAAACTCGTAGCGACCCTCGCGGATGGTGCGGCGCATGCGCTGGAGCATGAGGGGTTCGAGGTCGGTCTCGTCATCGACCACGAGAATTTTGGCGGGGTGCTCAGTCATCTCAACCATACATATGGACCTCTGGATGGGCTGCGCCGGGCTTGCCCACCGGTCTCGCCGGGGCCGTTGCCTACCGCTTTGTCGGGTCGCTGTGCATCGGTTCCGGCACCCCTTCCTACTTTCTAGCCTTCCCCCGAGTGGGGGGCCTCCCCCAAAAAAGAGGTTGTGTGGGGGACACCCCCACGCCCCCGGCGGGGGCTGCGTCCCCTACACCCCGCTTTGGGGAGAGGAGGACGAGACGATTCCCGCCTGGCCCCGAGTACGAGGGCGCGGGTGGGAGCATTAGTGAGCGGAGCGGGCGGCTTCGAGGGTGGGGTGAATAGCGATGATCTTGTCGAAGCCGCTGATCTCGAAGATTTCGCGGAGGGCATTAGAGAGGGAGCAGAGGGCGATGGCGCTCTCTCTGCGCTGGAGGGTCTTGGCGACCATCAAGATGACGCGGATGCCGGCGCTGCTGATGTAGGTGAGGTCTTCGAAGTTGAGGATGACGGTGCTGTCAGTGTCCTCGATGGTGGCCTGGAGGTCGTCCTGGAACTCGCGGGCGTTGGTTCCGTCGATGCGGGCGTCGGTCTTGACAACGAGAGTTTGGCCGTCTCGTTCGGGGTAGATAGCCATGGGTAACGTCTCCTTAAGGCGCTCTGAGGTGATGACCCCCTTCCTAACCTTCCCCCAAGTACGGGGGCAGGGACAGGCGATCCCCCTTCCTAACCTTCCCCCCAAGTACGGGGCAGGGGCAGGCGAGCCCTTTCCAAGTGTTCCTAGGAAGGACAGCGAGACATCCGCTGGCAGAATACACGATGAGGAATTGTCCTGCAATGCCTGGATGTCAATGTCTGGGCAGCCGCCGGCGCTGCGCTGCTGACCTCGCGACCGGCGGGCGTTTGGGGCCGAACATGTCGCGCATCTGGTCGCCCAGGAGCGCGGCGCTGAAGACTGTGATGGCCAGCGCCAGCCCTGGAAAGAGCGTTGCCCAGGGGGCGGCCTCGAAGTATTGCTGGACGCCCTCCTGGAGCATTCTGCCCCAGGAGGGATAGGGTGGAGGCGTTCCCAGACGGAGGTAGCTGAGCGCCGTCTCTGCGACTACGGCGACGCCCAGGTATCCGGCTAGCTGGGCCAGAATCGGGGGGAAGCTGTTTGGCAGCAGGTGTCTCCAGATAATCCAGAGCGTACCGGCCCCAGACGCCTTCGCCGCCTCGATGTATCCTTCTTCCTTGGCCGCGAGGGTGGCGGCTCGGGCGAGCCGGGCCACCTGAGGGGCGAGCGCCAGAGCGATGGCAAGGGCAACCGAGGTTGTTGAGGGTTCCAGGGCGACGATCATGATGATGGCCACCACGAGGAAAGGGAAGCCGAGGAGAATGTCCACGAGCCTCTGCGCCAGCAGGTCGAGCGCACCGCCTCGATAGGCTGACAAGACGCCGACGGCAATTCCGGAAGCAGCAGCCATGCCCAGGGCGAGGAACCCCACGAGGAGCGACGCTCGCGCGCCGTGGACAACCCTGCTAAACACATCCCGCCCCTGACCATCTGTGCCGAAGTAGTGGGCGGCGCTGGGAGGTTCCAGAATCCGCGCCGATTGGTCCAACGGTCCGTGGCTGGCAACAACGCCGGCCAGGACCGCCATCAACACGACAGACAGGAGGCCCAAGGCGGCTGCCGCAGCCAGCGGCCTGGCTCTTGCAAATTTCCAGGCGGCTCCGAGCGCCCGGGCAACTCGCCGGGCATGCGAGCGCAACGGCGTTGGGCCTGCGTAATCGCGCAGCTTCATGATGTGGCGCTCTGCCGAGTTTCCATGTAAGGCCCTGCCTCAGGGGGCGGGATTTACCCGTGGGTCCAGTCTTGTGTAGGCGATGTCAATGACTAGGTTGACGGATAAGGACAGGAATACCAGGAGCACGGCCAGACTCTGTACGACCGGATAGTCCCGGGCCACGGCGGCCTGGACGATGCCCCTGCCGATGCCGGGCAGGCCGAAGATGTTTTCCAGTACAACGGCCCCGCTGACCAGGACGCCGAACTGAAGCCCTACCATCGTTAGGGTTGGGATCAGCGCATTGGGCAGGGCGTGCCGCAGGATGACGGCTCGTTCGGGCAGCCCCTTGGCCCTCGCCATGGTCGCATAGTCCCGGCTGGCGCCCTCCAGCACGCTCGACCGCGTCACCCTGACCAGATGAGAGCTGTGCTCCCAGGCGAGAATGAGAGCCGGCCAGACCATGACCTGAAGATGGACCCAGGGGTCCGTCCAGGGAGCGGCGTAGAGGATGGGCGGCGACCATCGAAAGAGCAACAGCAGGCCGAGCAGCAGCAGGAGGGCGGCCCACAGGTGCGTGATGGACAGGCCGGCAAGGCTCCCCATGCGGACAACGCGGTCGGGCCAGCGGCCGCTCCATCGGGCGGCGAGCACGCCCAGGGGCACGGAGATGAAGACGGAGAGCGCAAGGGCGTACCCCGTCAGTAACAACGTCACGGGCAATTGACGGCCGATCATGGAGGTTAGCGGCTCCCTGGTTTCCAGCGAATGGCCTCCCAGGTCGCCGTTGACCATGCTCCAAAGCCACTCGCCGTACTGGATGTGAAGAGGCTCGTCCAGTCCAAGCTCCGCGGCCAGGGCAGCGCGCGTCTCAGCGCTTACGGCAACGTCCCCGGCTATCACCTGGGATACGTCGCCAGGCAGCACACGCATGACGGCGAAGACGACGACGGACGCGGCCAGCAGGGTGGGAATGAGGAGGGCGAGTCTCCAGGCGATATACCTAGTCATCTTTCTCAGGGCGGTGAGCCAGCGTTCGGCAAGGGCGAGGCGCATCGTAGCCCGTCGCCGGGTGTGGGGGAAGGGATGCGTCCCCCGGCTAGGGCTTGTCGAGCCATACGGTTGCGAAGTCGGTGTGGGTGTGGCCGTCCTCGGTGGGGATGACCAGCCCCTTTACGTAGGAACGATAGGGGACCACGTTGACCGACTCGGCGATGGGGATGACGTAGGTTTGCTCCTGAAAGAGGTAGGTCTCGATGTCCCGCCACAGCTTGACCCGCTGCTCGAATGCGAGGGCGTTCCGGAGGAGGCGGTAGAGCTCGTCGACGCGGGGGTCTTCGTGTTTGCCGTAGGCGTCGGGGTTCTCGCTGTAGCGGCCGTAGACCGACTCGGTCCCCTCAGGTATGGGCGATGGAGTCAGGCGGCCCTGCTGGGTGTCGTAGTCCAGGCTGGTGCGAGCCCGGTTCCATTCTCCCTCGTCCACAAGTTGGAAGTGAAGGGTGACGCCAAGCTCGGCAAGCTGGGCCTTGAGGAACTCGCAGGGGGCGGTGTTGATAGCCCGGCAGAGGTGGCCCATGGAGAAACCTTCGGCATAGCCTGCCTCCTCCAGCAGGCGCTTGGCCTCCGCCCGGTTCTCGTCAAGGGGCCGCAGGTCGAATTTGGGCCAGTTGATGAAGTGGGTGGGCACGGGAAGATGGGGAGGTCCCAGGTCCGGGGCGGTCCAGCCGAAGCCCCTGAGGGCTGTGGGGATGGCTGAGCGTTTGTCGAGCCATAGCGAGATGGCCCGGCGCACGAGGGGGTTCTGCCACGGCCCCGGGCGGAGGACGTTGAAGGCCAGGCGGAAGTTGCCGCCATCCATTTCGGCGAAAACGACCTCGTCTCCCAGGTCTCGTTCGTAGCCCTGCTTTCTCTGGGCCGTTAGATAGTGGCCCTGGCCTCGGGCGCCGCCGTCCAGCCGGCCCGAACGGAAGGCGATGTCCATGGCGAAGGGATCGGGCATGACGACGTAGTCGATGCCGTCGAGGTGGGGGAGCGGCTCGCCGGTGGCGGTCTTTTCCCAGTATTGGCCGAACCTGCGGACGCTAACGACGCTTCCCCTGTCGTATTGTTCCAGGCTGAACGGCCCCAGGCCGACGAGGCCGACGTCGATGGGGCTGATGCTGGTCTCGCCCTGTTCGATACGGGGCTGCATGAGATGGCGGGGATGGGCAATCTTGAACCGCGGATTGGCGAGGATGTCAGGGAAGAACGGGTTGCGCTCTCGAAAGGTGACGCGCAGTCTGTTGTGCTCCAGGACTTCGACCACGTCGACGTTGCCCAACTCGCCCTCGAAGTAGGCGGGCGCGCGCACTCTATCTCCCACGGCGGCGCCAAAGAATACGAGGTCGAACCAGAACTTGGCGTCCTCGACCGTGAAGGGGGTTCCGTCGTGCCAAAAGACGCCGTCCCTGATGGTGAAGGTCCATTCGGTGAAGGCGGGATTCGATACCCAGCTCGTCGCCAGGTAGGGGCACACGAGGTACATATTCTCGCGGCACCGCATGACGAGGTTTCCGGGGCCGAACAGGGCGCCGGCGACGTGATGGAGGGCGATGCTGCTGGTGCGGAGGGTGTCGAAGCCGGCGGGAGGGTCTCCGCGATTGGCCAGGACGAGGATGTCCCCCCGCTTCCCTTGGGCTTGCCGGGCGGGGTCCGGGACTGCGGAAGCCGGTGGGGTCCCCGGCGTGAGGGATGCCTGCGTGGGCAGTCCGAGGCTCGTGGGCGGGGGATTGCCGGCGGTGGTCGCCGGCGCTCCTGCACAGGAGAGGGTCAGGCTTCCCAGGGCACAGAGCAGGACGACGGCCAACGGCAGGAGCTTTTTCCGGCCCTGCGCGGAACGGGGCAGAGTGGACGGGTCTGCGCTGCGGCCCGTGTGGGTCAACCTGCTTTCCAAGGCCGTCAGCCGCCGCCGTTAGTGCAGGTACCCGCCGCCGTCAACAATGAGGGACTGGCCGGTGATCATCGCTGCGTCGTCGCTGGCCATGAAGGCGATGGCCCCGGCGAGGTGCTCCGGGCCGACGCGTTTCTTTATGGCCTGGTTGCCCATCACGCGGTTGAAAGCCTCTTCGTCGGAGTGCTGGGTGGTTCCCGGGGTTGCGACCATGCCGGGCATCACTGCGTTGACGTTGATGCCTTCCTCGCCCAATTCCCTGGCGAGGTTCCAAGTAAGGCCTTGGACGGCACCCTTGCTGGCCACGTACGGGAGCTGCCCGGGGTTGCCCATGTAGAAGGTGCGGGACGCTATGTTGATGACCCGCGGGGTGGCGCTCTTCTTCAGCAGGGGATAGGCGGCCTTGGTGGTCAGGAAGTAGCCGATGTAGTTGATCTCGGCGTAGCGTTCAAGGTCTTCTTTCTTCCACTCGTTCCAGGGGACGCGGGGGGAGAGGATGCCGGCGTTGTTCACCAGGATGTCGACGCGCTGGAAGCGCTGCTCGATGGCCTGGAAGACCTGGGTTAGCTGTTCTTCATTGGTGGTGTCGCAGAGCCAACCCTCGGCGACGCCTCCGGCCTCCCGGATCTCGGCGCAGGCGGGTTCGGGGTCTTTGATGTCGAGGACGGCGACCTGGCACTTTTCGGCGGCCAAGCGGATGGATGCGGCCCTTCCGAGTCCGCCAGCCCCACCGGTAACGACGGCAATCCGTCCATCAAGTCCGTACATGTGTTCCTCCTCAGAGCGCAACGCGGGTGATGGCGCCGGGGCGCCGGCTTTGTATTGGCGTCGTTGCGGGGGCCGGGGCAGTGTTCAGGCCTGCTCCAAGAACTCCCGCACAGCGCGAATGAAGTCGACGGGGTTGTCGCCGGGAACGAGGTGGCCGGCCCTTGGGATGGAGACCAACCGGCTGGCCGGGATCATCTGCTGAAGGCGTTCGGCGGCGCCGGCGGATAGGACGTCGCTCTGCTCACCGCGGACGACGAGGGTGGGACAGCGGATGGCGGAGATGGCGGTTTCCAACTCCTCGGCGCGGGCGGGAGTGTTCTGGAACCGGTCTCTCATGCGGGCGTCGTACTTCCAAGTCCAGTTGCCGTTGGGAAGCTCTCTGAGGTTGTTGAGCAGGCTGCCTCGCAGTTGCTCGAGGGGCCGCCGGGGGTTGTACTGGTGGGCGCGCTCGAGCAACTCCTCGAAGGGGCCCTCCCTGGCGCCGGCGACGAACCTGGCGATGTTTTGGCGGCCCTGCTGTTGGGTCTCCGGCCCGATGTCCACGACGACGAGCCGGTCTACGGTTTCGGGGCGGCGGGAGGCGTAGAGCATGGCGTTCCGGCCGCCCATGGAGAGGCCAATGAGGATGAAGCGGTCGAGGCCAAGGGCGGGGAAGATGGCGTCGAGGTCTTGCTGCATGGCGTCGTGGGAGTAGTCGCCGTCGGGGGACCAATCGCTGTCGCCGTGGCCGCGGGCGTCGAGGGCGCGGACGTGGAAGTGGTCTCGCAGGGCGAGGGCGGTGAAGTCCCAGGAGTGGGCCGTCTGGAACGCTCCGTGCATGAGGACGAGAGGCGGTTTACCCTCGGCACCCCAGTCGAGGAGGTGGAAGCGGAGGCCGCTGGCCTCCACGGTCCGGCTGGTGGGCAGGACTGGTTCCTGGAAGGGGACGCCCATTGCCCTTGCGGCTTCGAATAGGGGGAGGCCTGCGTTGGTGGTGTTGCCGGTCATGGGACTCTCGTGTGGCAGTCTGCGGTCGATGATACCTGGTGCCCAGGCCGCGTGCAAACGAGTGCAAAGAGAGAGCCCCCTGTACGCAGGGGGCTCTCTCTTTGCAGGCGGGGGTTGGAGCTATGCGCCGTTCTTGATGCGGTAGAAGTTGATGGAGTTGCGGTGGAGGATGCCTTCCTTGTCGGAGTCGGTGATGTCATCGGCTTCCAGGATTTCCTGGATTTCGTGCTTGCAGATCTCGTTGTTGACCTCGTGGGGGAAGTCGGAGGAGAAGAAGAGGAGGCCGCCGCCGGCGGCCTTCACGGCATCGGCAACGAAGGGTTCGGTGCCCTCGCAACCGACGTAGATGCGGCCATCGGCCACGTGGCGCTTGATGTAGTCGCTGACGCGCTCGCCGGGCCTGAGCTGTATCAACTCGTTGCGCGGGTCGTACTGAATGTGGGTCTCGTAGGAGCGGTCGAAGCGTTCGAGGCAGAGGAGGAACCAGGAGATGCCGCCCTCGAGGAAGCCCCATTTGACGTTGGGGTACTTGTCCATGACGCCATTGAAGACGATGCCGGCGAAGCCGACCATTTGGCCAAAGGGGTGGCCGAGGGCGTGGACGGGGGCGTACACGTTCATGTGGTCGAAGCCGAAGCCCTCGTGGGCGCCGCCGTGAACGCCGAGGGCGCAGCCGAGGCGGTCCGCCTCGGCGTAGACGGGCCAGAAGTCCTTGGCGCCCAACTGGTCCTTGAATCCGGCGGAGGGCAGCATGGCGCCAGGCATGCCGAGCTCTTCCACGCAGCGGCGGAGTTCCTTGATTGCCTCCTCCGGCTCCTGCATGGGAATAAGGCCCATGCCGAGGAAGCGGCGCTTGCCGTTCATATAGGTGTCGTAGAGCCAGTCGTTGTAGGCGGCGGCGAGGGCGATGGCCCAGTCGCGGCTGACGACCTTGCCGTAGGAGAGAGCCGCCGTGGGGTAGAGCACGGCAGAGTCGATGCCGAGGTCTTCGGCGAAGTCGAGCCAGCCATCGTAGCCCACCTGAGCGAAAGAGTTGGGGGGCGTTTCGATGGGGTTCGCCGAGTGGAAGTGGTCGAGGGGGGGAAAGAGGCGGGTCAGCGTTGTGCCCGTTGTGCCCAGGTACTTGCGCCGGATCTCAGAGGGCATGCGGTCGGCGATGCCCTGCAAGTCCTCAACCAGATGTCCGTCGCCGTCGATGATGGTTTCCAGGTCTGTCATGATCATGGTTGGTTCCTCCTACCCTGCCGTATCTTTGGGCGGTCGGTCGAATGGGGCAATCGTAGCCACGCGCGAGGGGGGTGTCAAGGTCAGTTGGACCCATTGTGGAGGTTCAAAGATGCTGTCGGGGTCGCACTGTTCAATGAGAATGTCAGTCTATGAGAGGACTGACGTTGGCCACGTTGAAGGGATAGGCCGGCTGGCGCCGTAGCCCGCCGCCCGGCGCCGGGCGGGCCTATTTGGTGACGGCGCCTATGCTTATGAGCGCCACGCCCAACACCACGAGCACCACGCCGAGCAGGGTTGGCAACGTGAGGCGCTCTATGCGCTTCAGGGTGAAGTGGGCCATGACCACCGTGACCAGCGGGTAGGTCCCCATGAGCGGTGCCACAACGACGACCTCGGTGAATTGCAGGGCGGTGTACAGGCTCCCCGTTGCCCCCAGGCTGAACAGCCCCGAGACGCCCGCCAGCAGGATCGCCTTTTTGGGCGCTCTGCTGTCTTGCAGAACGTGCCGGTGAAAGATGACCGTGGTCATGATGGCGCCGAAAAGGGAGGAGAAGGCGATCATGACGATTGGGTGAGCCTGGGTGGTCACCACGTGCCGCACCATCGTGACGAGCAGGCCGTAGGAAGCGGCCGACGACATGGCGGTCAACATGCCAAGGACGACAAGGGGTTGCCGTTGGCGGATCATCGTCTACGGACTCCGTCCCAGAGGACCAGGGTGACGCCCGAGGCAACTGCGACCGTTCCCAGGATGAGCATGGGAGAAATTTGCTCGCCCAGGAGGATGACGCCGAACATGGCGCCCCATAACGGCTGGCTGCCATGGACGGGTGTAGTGCGCACGACGCCGGCAAGGTAGATGCTGGTGTAGCTGAGCAGCCGGGCCATGAGGAAGTTGACGAAGGCGACGAGGGCGAACCAGGCGAACGCGGTGCCCGTCAGCGCCCAGATTTCGTCTCTGAAGAAGACGAAGGCCACTGCGAAAGATACGATGGCCCCCCAGAAGCTGGAGATCGCGACGATGGTCGTGGGCCGGACGTGCTCCGTGGCGAAACGGACGGTAATGTTCCCCGTGGAAAAGCAGAGGGTGGCCACCAACGCCAAGGCTATGCCCATAGAGGAGCTAGACCGCCCCCGCCTGAACAAGGAGAGAGGAGAACACGGCTAGCCCGTCGGCGCCGCCCAGGATGGCTTCAACGCACCGCTCCGGATGGGGCATCATTCCCAGGACGTTGCCCGACTCGTTGGCGATGCCGGCTATGTTGTTCAGGGAGCCGTTGGGGTTGGCGTCCTGAGTGGGCTGGCCGTAGGCGTCCACGTAGCGGAAAGCCACGCGGCCTTCTTCTTCGAGCCGGGCGATGGTGTCCTGGCCGGCGAAGTAATTGCCGTCGCCGTGGGAGATGGGAATCCGCAACACCTGGCCGGGGCTACAGCCGCGGGTGAAGGGGGTGGCGGCGTTGTCGACCCGCAGGTTGACCCATTGGCACCGGAATTGCAGGTGGTCGTTGCGGAGAAGGGCGCCGGGGAGGAGGCCCGACTCGCAGAGGACCTGGAACCCGTTGCAGATGCCCAGCACCAGGCCTCCCCGTTTGGCGTAGGTGCGCACTTCTTCCATGACCGGAGAGAGCTTGGCTATGGCGCCCGGCCGGAGGTAGTCGCCGTAGGAGAAGCCCCCGGGGAGGATGATGCAGTCCAGGCCGGACAGGTCGCGGTCCTTGTGCCAGACGTAGCGCACGTCCTGCCCGAGCACGTCAGCCAGGGCGTGGTAACAGTCCGCGTCGCTCCAACTTCCGGGGAAGACAACGACGCCAAATCGCATTGAACCGTCCGGGGGAGGAAGATCGAAGGCGGGTACAGGATACCACCGTCGGGGGCCTGCGCCAAACGGTGGGGGCGCAAATCCACCTCACCTAACCGGCGTTGCGGCTCTCGGTGGGCGCTTAGCCGCCAGACAGCAGTTCCGTGACGACCTCGTTGACAAGAGCGCCATCGGCCTTGCCCTTGACTTGGGGCATCAGCCTGCCCATGACCTTGCCTTTGTCGCTGGGGGACGCGGCGCCCGCTTCTGCGATGGCCTGTTTGACCAATGCAACGATGTCTTCTTTGCCGAGCTGCTCGGGCAGATAGGTCTGGAGAATGGCCAGTTCGCCCTCTTCCTTGGCGACGAGGTCGTCGCGGCCGCCCTGGCGGAACATGTCGATGCTTTCGCGGCGTTGCTTGACCTGTTTGGCAACGACTGTGAGGACGGCCTCGTCATCCAGCGGTTCTCTTCTCGCTATCTCCTCATTGTGGATGGCAGATTTCAGGAAGCGCAGGACATCGCGCCGGACGGCGTCGCCGGAGCGCATAGCCTGTTTGATGTCTTCGTCGAGTTGTTGTTGGATGGTCATAGGCGCGTCCCTGCGGCTTCGGGCGTCTCATGCGCCTTCAGCTATCTCTTTCCCCTGCATCTCTTTCGCTTTCAGTCAGCATAGCACATGGGAAAATGGGAGTGGCTGGGAAAGGGGGCCAGGAGTCCTCAGCGCCGTCCTGAGGGCCTGTTCTCGACCCGGATCACAAGCTTCAGCCCCGACCACGTCTCATCGATTGCAGCCACCTTCACGTCGACGAGGCCCAGGGGCAGGGCGACGTCTCTCACAACGTCTTCGGTCACGTCCGTTGGCGCCTTTGAGGAGCGCTTGGGCCAGGACACCCATATCATGCCGTTGGGAGCAATGCGCTGCTGAAGCTCGTTGAGCTGGCGCTGGAGAACAGCCCTCGATGTCACGAAGGTGTGGGCAACGTCCAGCGGAGCAACCTCGTTTTCCGACAGCGACAGGCCGTCAGGAAGGGGGCCGAGCAGGCTGAGGTAGCCCGCGGGCGCTCCGAGGACAGCGATGTTCTGGCCGGCCTTGAGCCCCAATTTCTTGAGGAGAGGAGTTCCCGAGTAGCCTGTCGTCATGGCGCTAGGGGGGTACGCGGTTGCCCGGAAGCGCTGGCCTGTGCTGCGTCCCGCGGCCCCGGGTGATGTGCAGGACATTGCTGGGATGGCGGACTCTCATCGTGTGCCACGCACCCGGAGGAACAATGAACGCATGCCCGGGCGCGAGCGCAACGCTACGCTCCTGGCAGGTCTCTTCCAGAACGAGGTCCAATTCACCCCACAGGAGCAGCGCGATTTCGTCGCCTTCGGGATGCATTTCCCACGCGTCCCAGTCCTCCGCCACGTGGACGAGGCTGAGCCGCCGCCCATCCTGGATGCCGGGGCTGTCTGCCAGCCGGCTGCCAGAAATCGCCATCAACTTCCAGCGGCGTAGCAAGGGGGCCGTCCGTCAGGTGGACGTAGGTTTTGAAGAGGCTGAACGCGGATGCGCCGGTCATGCGGGGTTTCCTCTTGGCCCTAGGCCAGATAGTATACGGGGTTGAATGGAGAATGCTCCAGGCGCAGGCCGCATTGCGGCGGCTGCGCCAAAATTCCATTGAAGCGACAACTAGGATGAAGGAACAACAATGACAACGACAACCCAGTTCCGGTACATCGGCAGGCCCGCCAAGCGAGTGGACGGTTTGGACAAGGTGACTGGCGGAGCTCGCTACACCGCCGACGTTTCTTTCTCGGGGATGCTGTGGGCCAAGATCCTTCGCAGCCCCCACCCGCACGCCCGCATTCGCAGCATCGACGCGGCGGGGGCGCGGCGGGTGGAGGGCGTCCAAGCGGTCTTCACGGCGGGGGACGTTCCAGGCGTGCTGGTGGGACGCAACGTCAAGGACCTACCGCTGCTGGCGCGCGACCGGGTCCGCTTCTTTGGGGAAAGGGTGGCGATGGTCGTTGCCGACACCGCTGATATAGCCGAGGAAGCGCTTGGGCTGATCGATGTTGATTACGAGCCGCTGCCAGCGGTGGACAACCCGTTGGAGGCCAAGCGGGCAGGGGCGCCGGATCTGCATCCGGACTTCGAGTCCTACGAGGTCCCGCCGGGCCTGTGGAAGGACCCCCGCCCCGGCGACGCGTCGCCCAACGTGTACGGGAGGAAGATATGGGCCAAGGGCAACATTGAGGAGGGCTTCGCGCAAGCGGACGTCATTCTGGAGCATACCTACCACACGCCGGTTGAACATCAGGGCTACCTGGAGCCGCACGCCACCGTCGCGAAGGTTGCCGAGGACGGGAGCTTTGACGTGTGGGCGCACAACAAGCAGCCCCATAACTTGAGGAAGTGGACGGCGGAGGCGTTGGGGGTGGCGCCCGAACAAGTGCGGGTCAACGTCACGTACATTGGCGGAGACTTTGGCGGGAAGAGCACGGTCATGGACGTGCCCCTAGTCTGTCTGGCCGCCAAGGTAACGGGTCGTCCGGTCAAGCTGGTGCTGACCTACACCGAGGAACTCATGGCCGCCGACCCCCGCCACGAGAGCTACATTTGGCTGAAGGCGGGCGTGAAGAAGGACGGGACCATCGTTGCTTGGCAGGCGGACGCCACGTTCAACAGCGGGGCGTATGCGGCCTTCAAGCCCGGGGGGTTCCTGGGCGCGGCCCATCAACTGGGCGGGACCTACAACCTGCCTAACACGCTGCTGCAGGCGGACAACGTCTATACGAACACGGTGCCCTGCGGGCCGTGCCGGGCGCCCGGCTCTCCACAGGCCAACTTTGCGGTGGAGTCGCACATGGACGCCATTGCGGAGAAGCTGGGGATGGACCCTCTGGAGATTCGGCTGAAGAATGTGCTGCGGGATGGCGACGCGAACGCCACGGGCCATCGGTGGTTAGGGATACGGGCGGAGGAGACGTTGCGGAGGGCCGCCGAGATGATAGGGTGGGGGCGGCCCGAAGGGGCCGGGGGTGGGGCGCGGCATCGTGCTGTTCGAGCATGGCACGGGCGGCGGGAACAGCAACGCTCGCGTTGTCGTGGAGGAAGACGGGAAGGTTCGAGTCGAGAGCCAGATATACGACATGGGGGCCGGTACGCTGACGGTGCAGCAGCTCATCGTGGCTGAGGAGCTAGGTCTGTCGCCGGAGCATGTCAGGGCGGTATCGGTGAACACCGACCACTTTGTGCCCGACTCGGGGATGGGCGCCAGCCGCACGACCAACGTCGCCGGCCACGCCGCGTTGTTGGCCGTGCGACAGTTGAAGGACGCGCTGGCGGCCTCGGCGGCGGCCTTGCTGGAAGCGCCAGCCGAGGACTTGGTAATAGACGGCGGGGCGGTCCACGTGGTGGGGTCGCCGGAGCGGGGCGGGTTACGCTGGCGGAAGTCGCCCAACGCCGCGCCGGGCAGGGCGGGATTCTGGAAGGCTCGGCGCGGTACGAGGCCACGGCGGAGGAGTACACGTCCTTCTGCGCCCAGGCCATGGAGGTGATGGTCGACTCGGAGACGGGGCAGGTGGACATCGTGAAGATGGTCTCGGTGGTGGACGCCGGGGTCATCATCAATCCGGTGGGGGTTCCTGGGGCAGGTGGAGGGCGGTGTGATCAACGGCCTAGGCTTCGGGGTGATGTAGGAGCTGGTGATGGACGGCGGGCGGGTCACGACGCTCCACCTGGGCGACTACAAGCTGCCCAACATTCAGGACATTCCACCCCACGAGGTGGACTACATCAAGGAGCCCAGCGGCCACACGCCCTACGGGGGCAAGGGGGTGGGGGAGACGACGAATCCGGCCGTGCCCGGTCTCTTCGCCAACGCCGTCGCCGACGCCACGGGGTTCCGTTGCTTCAGCTTGCCGGTCTCGGCAGAGAAAATTCAGCAAGGGTTGAGGGACCCCCTTCCTGCCTGGGGGAGCACCTCCTAACCTTCCCTTGAGTACGGGGACATGGGCAGGAGGGTGCGAGTGGTTGCGGGTGGCTGCCCGGCCTGGGTTCGAACCAGGGATTTCAGCTCCAAAGGCTGACGTGCTACCACTACACCACCGGGCAGCGGGGCGGGTCGCGCGTGTTGGGGACAAGCGGGAGATTGCCTCCAGTATAGCACGCGGCAACCGCTGACTCGGGGGTGCGTCTCCTTGTTCGGCCTGGTTGCTTGGGTTACCATGAATAGCCGAGGCTGGGAACGTTCCCTTGCCTGTCAATCTCCCCCGGACGGTCCCCATGAGCAAACTTGTTGAGAAGCTGGAGCACATCGAGGCCGGCAGTCCCCAGCCGTTGGGCTTCGGCGCTCGCTCTGCCCAAGGCCAGGCCTCTTCAATGCTTCTTCTCGTCTGCGTAGCGGCAAAGGACGCGGGTAAGGCGGAAAAACCTCGAGCCTCTGGGCATCGACGGGGTCATCATCAAGACTGACGATCCCGCTTCCGCGGAAGGGCCGGTTGACGGCCTGCTATGGGGGGCCTGGCTGGGCGAGGCAAGCAGTGGCGACATCGACGCGCTCAAGGAGAAGGGCTGCGATTTCGTGGTTTTCCAGCCGGAGAATATGCCCCTTGCCGCGTTGGACCGCGAGGACGAGGGCCGTATGCTGGTATTGGGCGCTGACCTCACCCACGAGCAGCGGCGCACCGTCGACTCGCTGCCCGTGGACGTGGTGCTGATAGCCCCGGACGGCGACGGCGATTCCCTAACCGTCAAGGGCCTCATGGACATTCTGACGATGGCCTGGGGCGCAGGGAAGCCGGCGCTGCTGCTGTGGAACGGCCCCCTGACCACGGGGGAGCTGGAGGGCCTGCGCGGCGCCGACATCAATGGCATCGTGGTGGACGCGTCGAAGGCGGACAAGGGGGTGATCGAGGGCCTCAAAGGAGCCATCGACAGCCTTCCGCGAAAGGCCCGCCGCCAGCGGGGAGGGCCGCGGAGGGCCACCGTCCCCAACGCCGCCGGCTTCATTACCGATGTGGAAGACGATTACGAAGAGGACGACGAATAGCCCTCGCGACCCCAGGCGCCACTGAAGCCTCGGCCTCTGGAGATGGATAATGCCGGACCTTGCTCCGAGCGCCTGGATCTGGCTCGTTCTCACCGGAGTCCTGTCTCTCCTCGTTTTTCTTGCTGTCCGCGGAGTCATTTCACCGCGGCTACGCGCGCTGTGGAAGAGGAGACCGGGGCCGCCAGGCCTGTGCCTGAAGACTCGCCGGAGCGAACGATGACAGATCCAAGCTATGACCTGCTCCTCAGGGGCGGGGTCCTCCTGGACCCGGGCCAGGGCGTCCATCAGCGGCGGGATGTCGCTTTCACCGGCGGCAGGGTGGCCTGCGTTGCCGAGAATATAGACTCGGCAGCGGCATCCCAGGCGCTGGACGTCTCCGGGAAGCTGGTGACGCCGGGCCTGATCGACATTCACGGCCACTACTATCACGGGAGCGGCGCTCTTTCGGTGGACGCTAGGGCAGAGCGCGCTGCCGGCGGGAGTGACGACGATCGTGGATGCGGGGTAGCGCGGGTTGGGCCAACTACGGGGCCCTGCGCGACTACGTGGGGCCAGCCAGCGGCCTACGGGTGCTTGCGTTTCTTCATATCGGCGCCATTGGGCTGGTGACCAGCCAGGTGCTGAGGGGGGAGCTTCACGACACTCGCGTCATCGACGTGGATAGGACGGCCCAGCACGTTCTGGACAACCCCGGATTCGCCGTTGGCGTGAAGGTTCGCATGTTCATCGACTCCATCGCGCACTGGGAAGCGCAGCAGGTGTTGCGGCAGGCCCGCGCCGCCGCGGACCAGAGCAAGACGCGCCTCATGGTCCATGTCAGCAACCCGCCCATTCCACTGCCTGAGATCCTGGACGTTATGGGGCAGGGGGACGTGGTGACGCACGTGTACAACGGCCACCAGGAGCACATCCTCGATGGCCAGGGGCAGGGTGAGGCGGGAGGTGCGGGCTGCAATGGACCGGGGAGTCGTGATGGACGTGGCGCACGCAGGCGTTCACTGCGATATCAACGTCGTTCGCGAGGCCCTGGCCCAGGGGTTCCCACCGACCACCATCAGCACCGATATCCACCGGGGCCCGGCCGACCGGGTCGTCTACCAGATGAACGAGCTCATTGGCAAGTTCGCGGCGCTGGGCCTACCGCTTCAGGATGCGGTGGCCGCCAGCACGGTCCGGCCCGCTGAGGTTCTGGGCCTGGCTGATGAGATTGGCTCGTTGGGGGCCGGCATGGCCGGCGACGCCGCCATCTTCGACATCGAGGAGGGGGGGAGCGCTTGGCGGGATGCTGCCGGGAACACGGTCCAGGGCAACTTCGCGCTGCGCACCTTCGCCACGGTGCGCGAGGGTCTCGTAGTCTGGCGGCACCCCGAATGACCCGACCCGCGCCGCCCAACCTCCTGGACCATCCTGGATAGCGTTGAAGAGCTTCTGCGGACGGGTCCTTTTGGCCTGTTCACCGACGTGGACGGCACGATCGCACCCACGTCGCCGAGGCTAGAGGGTGCCCGGGTTGAGCCGGCCTGCGCGGAGTCCCTGGCCTCGCTGGCCGGCAGGATTGCCCTGGTGGCGGCTGTGTCCGGGCGTTCCATGGACGACTTGCGCAGGATGCTGCCCGTGGACGGCGTGGTGTATGTAGCCAACCACGGACTGGAGCGCTGGCGGGAGGATCACTCGGAGGTGGCGTCTGCGGCCCAGGCCCACTATGGCGGAGTGCGGCGTGCGCTTGAGGAGGTCTCCGCGGCCTTGGACGGGGACGGCTGGGCGGTGGAGGACAAGGGTGTGACGGTGGCGTTCCACTACCGGCTGGGCGGCGGACCCGGTATCGGCGGAGCGCCGGCTGCGGGACGCTATCGAGCGCTCGCCAGCGGCCGGTGGGCTGAGGGTCGAATCGGGGAAGATGCTGATTGAGATCAAGCCTCCCGTTGAGATAAGCAAGGGCACGGCCCTGGAGGGGTTAGCGCGGGAGTTCGGCCTTGGCGCGGGCGTCTACGTTGGCGACGACAGAACGGATATAACGGCGCTGTTGGCTCTGAAGGGACTTGTGGGGCAGGGGTTCAAGGGGCTTGGGGTGGGGGTCCTTGGGGGCAGGGAGACGCCGCAGGGGCTGCTGGAAGCGTGTGACTACTCGTTGGGCTCGGTGAGCGAGGTTTGCCGGTTCTACGGCTGGCTAGCGGAGCAGAGCCGAGGCTTCGAACGGGGCTAGCTCAACGAGGGCTCGCAGGTCCAGCATCTGCCGCGTGAGCCAGTCTATGACGTCGGACCGTTCGATGACGTCGACGAGCAGGGCGGCGCGGCGCCGGCGCTCCTCTTGGGACATCATCAGGGCTTCGTAGAGGGCTTGGGACGTCCCATAGATGTCGGCTGGGGCTACGGAGATGGCGCCGGGGCTCAGTTGCTCGTGGGCGCCGACGGTTTCCGACAGGATGAGAACTCCGTCCCTGGTGTTCACCACGGGGCCTTCCTTGGCCACCAGGTTCATGCCGTCGATGACGGGGTTCACCAGCAGAACGTCGTAGAGGCGCATCCCCGCAAGGGCCTGAACGTAGTTGTCCTCCAGGAACATCGTGATGGGCTCCCACCCCGGCGCGCCGTAGGTGGCGTTGATCCGTTGGACGATCTCTTCGATCTCCCGCTGATAGCGCTTGTACTGGGAGATGTGGGTGCGGGAGGGGACCAGGAAGGCCAGGAAGTTCACCTCGCCCCGGAGTTCGGGGTGGTTCTCCAAGAGCGAGTCGTAGGCGCGGAAGCCGCGTACGATGTTCTTGCTGGGCTCCGCTCTGTCCACTCTGACGATGGTGTGCTTGTTGCAGAGCTGGGCGATGTTCCGTTCGTATTCCTGTGCTCTGGAGGAGGTGGCGATGCGCCGGACCTCACCCACGTCGATGGAGATGGGGTAGCAGCGCACCTGGGTGTTGTGGCCCTTATAGAGCATGCTCTGCTTGCTGTGGTCGACGTGGGCGCCCTTCAGAAAATCCTCGCAGGTGTGGAGGAACCGGCGGACGTCCCGTTGGGTCTGAAAGCCGAGGATGTCGCAGGCGCACAGGCTCTCGACGATGGACGTGCGAATGTTATTGGGAAGCAACTGCCAGTACGTTGACGTTGGCCATGGGATGTGGCTGAAGTGAGAGATGACGGCGTTGGGCAGCAGTTCCCTGAGGTAATGGGGGGCCAGGTAGAGCTGGTAATCGTGGAGCATGACATAGCACTGCTGCCCCCAATCGTTGGCCGCCTTGGCGACCTCCTGAGCGAAGGCGTGATTGACGGGGACGTAGCCTTGCTCCCAGGCCTCGTAGACTGCGGCGTCTATATTTGGGCTGTTGGGAGTGTTCCACATGTAGTGCTGGAGGAACCACAGGAGCGGGTTGCAGATGACGTTGTAGAACCGGTGGTACATCCGGCGCGGGGTCACAACGAACCTGGCTTGGACTCTCTGGCCGGACAGGGGGGGAAGCTGGCCGTCCGAGACCTGGGCGGCTATTCGGTCGCCTTCGCCCATGGCGCTGGCGATCCAGGTGAAGTCGACGTACTTGGTAAGGGCGCTGAGGGCGGTGACGACTCCGCCGCTGCCCCGCCGCGCCTGGAGACGGCCTTCGGGGTCCACGGCGTATTCCACGGGGCCGCGATTGGAGGCGAGGATCATCTTCCTGGCCCCGAGCATCTCCTCGCAAAGCTCGATGAGGTGGGCGATGCGCTTGTCGGGGATTTTGTCGGTGCCCGCCATAGCCTCCTCCGTTCCGGCTCTACGCGGCGCACTTTGGGCAAAGAACGCGCGCATCGGGTCATGGTGCGGGCCATTATAGCATGGGACCCAGCGGCGTGAAGGCGAAGGGCCGTTCCTTCAGGCGGCGACGCTCCCGGGGTTAGGGCTCGTTGGGTTGTGGCTTCGCCTGGCGGAAGTGATGCCCTGTGGGTGGCTGAAATCATTGGGGCTGGATGGACTTTGAAGCAACGAGGGCTGTACGGTTTCCTGGAAGAGAAGGAAATCGCCACCCTCGATAGGGAGCAGGGCGCTGATGCGCGCAACAACCGATGAACAACAGCCAACGGTAGCCGCCGCCCACACGCCGGCGGCCATCCGGCGCCGTCTGCGGCACGGGCCGGCGCACAGCTACCTGCGCGATTTTGTGTACGGCGGCATCGATGGGGCGATCACGACCTTCGCCGTGGTGTCGGGGGTGGCTGGGGCCGGTCTGGCGCCGGGCCTCATCATCCTGCTGGGTCTAGCCAACCTGGCGGCTGACGGTTTTAGCATGGCCGTCAGCAACTTCCTGGGAACCCGGGCGGAGAACCAGCTCAGGGAGGCCGCCCGTCGGCGCGAGACCGACGAGGTGCTCACGGTCCCGGAGGGCGAACGGGAAGAGGTGCGCCAGATATTCTCGGCGAAGGGGTTCGCCGGGGAAGACCTCGAAAGGGTCGTGGAGGTCATCACGGCAGACCAGGACCGTTGGGTCAACACCATGCTCACGGAGGAAATGGGGCTGACGCTGGAGGGGCCTGCGCCGTTGCGGGCGGGTGTGGCCACGTTTGGCGCCTTCGTTGCCGCGGGAGCGCTGCCCCTCATCGCCTTCATCTTCGAGGTGGCGTCGCCGGGGAGCCTGCCTCGGCCGTTCCTCGTGAGTGCAATAATGACGGGGGCGGCCTTCTTTGCTATTGGCGCGCTGAAGAGCCGGTTCGTGCTGGAGCACTGGTTCATCGCCGGGCTGCAGACGCTGGCGGTGGGTGGGGTTGCCGCTGGGATGGCCTTCCTCATCGGAAGGGCGCTCCGGGGGCTGGTGGACGCCGTTTAGCGACGGTTTACCGAGGCGAAGGGCTATGCTTGCGGCTGGCGCTAACCGGCTGCCAGTTCAGCGCCTTCTCAAGGTTGAGGAGATACTCGGAGAAGGCGCGGCGTCCCGTCGGCGTTGCCTGCACCCACGTGCGCGGCTTGGAATCCTGGAACTCTTTCGCGATGGCCAGATAATCGGCGTCTTCGAGTTTTCGCAGATGGGTGGTCAGGTTGCCGCCGGTGAGGCCGAGCGTCTGCTGAATGAACCCGTAGGCCAGCCGGTCCCTTTCGGGCATGGAGACCAGCATAGTCATTATCCGCAGCCGGGTGGGCTGGTGGATGGTCTCGTTGAGTACTATGGGTTCGTCGGTCAATGGACCCCGCTCCTGCGTATCCACCAGGCACCTAGGATCACCACTGCCAGCATCAATGCCGCCGACACCAACATAGCCTCGTCGCCGTCCACGAGGTAGTTGGGAATGTAGAACGCTGCCGCGAACCCCGCGCCCACCGCCGCTAACACCGGGCGGTGCATGATGCCGAACAGGATGTATGCCAGGGACACTATGCCCAAGGCGACGCCCGGTATGTTGTCCCCGTTTTCCGCATTCCACATTCCCGCTGCCGCCGGAATGAGGAATACCGCTACAACCACCGCGAGCCAGTAGAGGAACACCCGAATGCCAGCCTTGCGAGCGGCGTCGCCGGCTGCGATCTTCCTGCCGGCGCGGCGTCCGATGAACCCGCTTCCCACCATCCCCGGCGCCATCAGGACGCCCCACAGCACCCCCAAAATCCACGGGCTGCGCTCCGCAAATTCGGATGCCAGCGTCAGGATGACGTACTGCGAGACGACTCCCACCGAGGCTATCGCGGCCCAAAGTAACAGTATCGTCGCCGAACCGGCGACGTACATGGAGCTCCGCGCCCTGTCCATCGTCGCGTGAATGTCGCGCCAGCTCTCTTCGGGTGTGAGCCCTGCGGTTTCGCCGTCCGATTCTTGCATTGCGCGCCTCCTCGTTGACACCCGCCGTAGCTGTGCCTACAGTTATCTTGGGGCCGCGACGAATACCGCCTGACGCGGGTTGGGCGCCGTAATTTCCCCCTAGGAACGCTCCAGTGAGCAGCCTCAACGCGACCGGAGACGAAATCCGCCGGCGGTTCCGGGACTACTTTGCCAGCCGGGGTCACCTGGCGATGCCGAGCGCCTCGCTCGTGCCGGCGGGGGATTCCACGCTTCTGTTCACCAGCGCCGGCATGGTGCAGTTCAAGCCCTATTTCCTGGGTGAGCTGACGCCCCCGAACCGCCGCATGACCACGACGCAGAAGTGCTTCCGCGTCAGCGACATCGACGAGGTGGGGGACACGACGCACCTCACCTTCTTCGAGATGCTGGGCAACTTCAGCGTGGGCGACTACTTCAAGGAAGGGGCCATAGAGTTCGCTTGGCGCTGCCTTACGGAGGAGTTTGGCATCCCCGCTGAGCGCCTGTGGGCCACGGTGTTCCGCGAGGACGACGAGGCCGAGGAGCTCTGGAAGGCGTGGGTCCCCCCGGAGCGCATCAGCCGAGGCGACGAGAAGGACAACTACTGGGGCCCCGCCGGCGACCAGGGTCCCTGCGGCCCGTGCAGCGAACTGCACTACGAGTTCGGGCCGACGCCGGAGTGCGCGGACGCCTGCAATCCCTCCAATTGCGAACATGGGCGGTTCGTGGAGGTGTGGAACCTGGTGTTCATGCAGTTCAACCAGGACCTCCAGGGTAGAAAGACGCCCCTGCCGGCGCCCAACATCGACACGGGCATGGGCCTGGAGCGGCTGGCCGCCGTGCTCCAAGCCAAGGACAACATCTACGAGACCGACCTCTTCCGGCCCATCATCGAACGGGTGGTGGAGCTGTCTGGGCGGGAGTACGGCCGCGACGCTGGGACCGACTTCGCCCTGCGGGTAGTGGCGGAACACGCGCGCAGCGCGGCCTTCCTCATCGCCGATGGGGTGGCGTCCGGCAACGAGGGCCGCGGCTACGTTCTGCGGAAGGTCATTCGCAGGGCGCTGCGCTACGGCCGGAAGCTGGGCCTGGATGGTCCTTTCCTGAGCAGCGTGGCTGAGGCTGTCATCGAGCGCATGGGGGACAGCTACCCGGAGCTGCAAGAGCGCAGCGCCAATGTGCGGGCCACCCTCGACAGGGAGGCAGAGAGGTTCGAGGAGGCGCTGAACGTTGGCCTTCCCGTGCTGGAGGACGGCCTTGTGCCCTTTCATAGAGACGTTGCAGCGCTGGCGGCGGGTGAGGGCAGACAGGGGCTACGCAACGCCGGCGAGGCCCTTTCCCAGATCATCCAGCGGCGCCGCGCTGATATTCGCCCGGACTGGCTGGCGGTGACGCTCGAGGACGGGCTGACTCGCAGCCTGAGCACAGGCGCCTTCGAGGAGATCGAGGCCTTCGGCCGGATGGCCGGGGGCGCAGAGCTATTTGCCCTGTATGACACGTTCGGGCTGCCCGTGGACCTGACCCAGGAAATCGCCCGCGAGCATGGGCTGGAGGTGGACCTGGAGGGCTTCGAGCGGGAGATGCAGGCCCAGCGGGACAGGGCGCGTGCCGCCGCCCGCTTCGGAGGAAGCCAGGGGGATGCCTCCGTCTATGAAGGTCTGGGCATTGGCGACGTGGAGTTCTTGGGCTACGACACCCTGGAGACCGCCGCTGAAGTGGTGGCGCTGCTCAAGGACGGCCAGCCGGTCCAGAGCGCCTCGGCAGGCGACCGGGTCCAGGTTGTGCTGAGGCAGACGCCTTTCTATGCGGAGGGCGGCGGCCAGATTGGAGACCAGGGCGACATGGAGGGTCCGGCGGGGCGTCTGCGGGTGACGGACACGCAATCGCCGACCACCGGCCTCATCGCGCAGGCGGCAGAGGTCGTTGAGGGTGGGGTTGCCGTGGGGGAGGTTGTTCAAGCCAGGGTGGACGCCGTCCGCCGGCGGGATACGGCCCGCAACCACACGGCGACCCACATGCTGCACGCCGCCCTGCGACGGGTGCTCGGCGACAACGTTCGCCAAGCTGGGTCGCTGGTGGCCCCGGACCGCCTGCGGTTCGACTACACCTGCATGCAGCCCGTCGGCCGCGATGATTTGGCCGAAATCGAGCGCCTGGTGAACGAGAAGCTGCGCGAGAACGCTGCCGTGCACAAGCGGGAGACCACCTACGTGGACGCTCTGGCCAAGGGCGCTCTGGCTTTCTTCGGCGACAAGTACGGCGACCGGGTGCGAGTCGTGGAGGTTGGCGTCGCCAAGCCCTTCAGCCTGGAGGTCTGCGGCGGCATCCACGTGGACGCCACCGGCGAGATCGGGTTGCTGCACATCGTGGCCGACAGCAGCATCGGGTCGGGGATGCGGCGCATGGAGGCCGTCACGGGCCGGGCCGCGGAGGAACTGGTGCGGCGCCAGACCGAGGCGCTGGAGTCGGTGGCCCACGCTCTGCACTCGCCGGTGTCCGACATCGAGTCGAAGGTTGCGTCGGTCACCGAGGCGCTTGATCGGGAGCGCAAACGGGCGGACGGCCTTGAGAGGGAGCTGGCCCGCCTTCGCTCCGGCGACTTATTGGGACAGGCGCAGGATGTCGCCGGGGTCAAGGTGCTGGCGGCCAGGGTTCCCGAGTCGAGCGCCGACGCGCTACGAGAGATGGGGGACCGCCTGCGGGATAAGTTGGGATCGGGCGTTATCGTTCTGGGCGCCGTCAATGACGAGCGGCCCTTCTTGATCTGCTTCGTAACCCGCGACCTCGTTGAACGGGGACTTCACGCGGGCAACATCGTGAAGGCGGCCGCCGTAGAGATTGGCGGCGGCGGCGGCGGCAGGCCGGAAATGGCCCAAGCGGGCGGACGTTTCCCCGATAAGCTGGATGACGCGCTGGCCCTGGCGCCGCGCCTCGTGGAACGGGAGCTGGGCTCCTGAGGACGCTTGGCCTGGACGTAGGCGACCGGCGTATCGGCGTGGCCCTCAGCGACCCCACCGGATTTCTGGCGTCCCCTCTTACGACCGTCCAACGCTCGAACCCCGACCGCGATGTTGCTGAGGTCGTGCGGCTGGCCAACGAGCACGAGGCTGAACGGGTTATCGTGGGCCTGCCGGTGTTGCTCAGCGGCGAGGAAGGGCCGCAGGCCAGAGCGGTGCGGGCGTTCATGGCGCGGCTGCGGAAGGGTTGCCTGGCCCCGGTCGAGCCGTGGGACGAGCGCTTCTCCACGGTGGAAGCTGAGCGGAGGCTGCGTCAGGCGGGCGCTCAACCCTCGCGGCAGAAGGGGCGAGTCGACGCGGCGGCGGCGGCGATCATCCTTCAGGGGTGGCTGGACGCTCACCGCTAGGGAATCTCTGAGCAAGCTGTGCGCGACGCACTGCGGTTCAAGCGCACCCGACGCTTCCTAACCTTCCCCCGAGCACCCGGGCAGGAAGAGAGGATCTGCACCCGGCCTCAGCCTCGTTCTTTGATTGTATGCGTTACTGTTTTTTCTTCTCCCCCGGCCCCCGTAGTCGTGGAGCCGTAACAGAGGCGTAATAGGGCGTAACAAGCCGTAAAGGAACCGGAAGGAAACTGTAAAGGAACCGTAATGGCTCCGTAACGAACCGTAATGGAGCGGGATGGCTCCAAAGAGCCTGTGCCTTATAACGGCATTGGCTCCGGTCCCAACCTTCCTCGGAGGGTCTTGCCCCTTGGGTTGTTCCCTCAGCGCCCCTGCCACAGGGGGAGTCCACAGAGAATCCCCCTGTCCGAACATATGCGGCAGGCTCCGAGAAAGAGAAGCGGGCCGGCTGCCCACTTCATGGGACACCATAGCACAACCGTTCGGATGTTGCAATAGGGTAGGGGCATAACCTGGACGGGGGGCCTTGTTGTGGCCTGCGCCCTCCTTCAGCGGAGGGTCTGGTTTGGCCTGCGCCGCAATCCCGCCCGCTCCGCTTGGCGTGTCCGGACCCCCTTCCTAACCTTCCCCCGAGTACGAGGGCAGGGACAGAGGCGCCCCCGGGGGGCTTGGGAGAGGGGGATGGGACCGTTGCCAAGCGCTAGATAGCGCGGTCACAGCGCGGTCATAGCCGCGACAGCCGTTAGGGCGAGGTGTGATAGATTGTTCCCCGCCGGCGCCGCCCTCCGACGTTTCTCAGAACAGGGGGACACCCTGTACCCCCTGCGCCCCCTGCACCCCGCTTGGGGAACGGCGGGTGGCGGCGTTTTCTCATCTGGCGCGTCGGGACGCTTCCTGGCCTGCCAACGGGCGCGGGGCGGGGATGGGAGCTTGCCTTCGTTGTTGAGGCGGGTCATCCTGTCCACGACGGCCATCGTTCGGAGGCTGACGGCGCAGCGCGGCCCGGACATCGCGCCCGCTACATCAAGCACAGAGCGCGACGACTGATTGCAGGGTATTTTGAACAGGGGCTGCGGCCACCCAGTTTTGGCGCCGCAAACCGCGAGACACGTGATGACGAGCCGGAACGATAAGCTGCGACAGAGGATTTTGAGCGGCCGGGCGGATGCGAATATCCGTTTTGACGATCTCCGCCTATTCCTGTTGCGGCTGGGATTCGCTGAACGAGTGCGGGGAAGCCATCATATCTTCAGGAAGGCAGGCGTCCGCGAACGGATGACTATGCAGCGCGACGGAAGCCTCGCCAAACCATATCAAGTACGACAGGTCCGGCAGGTCATCCTGAGACACCGGCTTGAGGAGGGGCATTGATGCATAAGTACGAGATCATCATCTATTGGAGCAACGAGGACGGCGCCTTTGTGGCCGAGGCTCCCGAGCTTCCAGGATGCGCGGCTCACGGCGATACGCAGGGGGAGGCGCTGGAGCACATCAGCGAGGCCGTGGAATTGTGGCTTGAAACGGCGCGGGAGTTCGGTGACCCAATTCCAGAGCCACGGGGTGAACGCCTGATGCTGGCATGACGAATAGCGGAACATCGCGGCCCTGCTATCCGACGATGGAATCCTTTTGAGCCGGACCAGTCAACTCCGGGAACCCACGATGACTCCCCTGTACCCCCGGCGGGGGCTGTGCCCCCTGCGCCCTGCTTGGGGGGACGGAGGAGGCAGTGTTTTCTCACCTAGCGCGTCGGGATGCTTCCTAGCCAGGGGAAGAGAGATAGGGACCCCCATCCTGACCTGCCCCCGTACTCGGGGGAAGGGACAGAGGCGCCCCGGGGGGCGGGCGTGGGGATGGGATCGTTGCGAAGCGCTATCTAGCGCGGTCACAGCGCGGTCATAGTGCGGTCATAGCCCCGACAGCCGTTAGGCCGAGGTGTGATGGATTGTTCCCCGCCGGCGCCGCCCTCCGACGTTTCTCAGAACAGGGGGAGGGACCCCCTTCCTAACCTTCCCCCGAGTACGGGGGCAGGGACCAGAAGAGGGACGGGAGCTAGCTTTCGTTGTTGAGGTGGGCCATTTGGTCCACGATGTTCATTGTCCGGAGGCTGACGGCGCAGACCCGTTGCAGCAGGTTGATGACGCGCTCCTTGTGGTCGGCGAAGCGGTAGGTGTTGAACTTCTCGGCTATGGTTGGGTCCTTCGGCTTGCGCTCCTTGTATTGGTCCAGCACCCACTCCAGGGCCGATCGGCTGCCCAGGCGGTAGCGCCAGGCGTCCGGCGGCACTCCCGTCAGCGTGGTTTTGTCGTCCAGGGCGATGAGGCCGCTCCCTTCGTTGGCCCGCAGTATGGGGTGGGTTGCGAGACCGGCTTGGTCGTTGCGTTGCAGCGGATAGGGTTCGACCGACTCAAAACCGACGTGCAGGTCAAGCAGCTCCCGGCCCATCTCGGCCCATTGGCTGAAGTCATGGTAGAGGGGCAGGTGGGGAAACTCCCGCAGCAGGTCAACGGCGTACTCCTCGCGGTACGCCGGGTTATGCAGGACGGCGTAGGTGCAGGCGAAGATGTGCTCGGCGGCGATGCCGTCCGGGTAGACGGCGCTGAAGTCCCGGCCCCACGCGTTGCGGTAGTGCTCGTTGATGCGCCGGATGCTCCATTGGGTGACGTTGCTGACGCGCTGGCCGTCCTCGGTGTAACGGTAGAGGGGGAGGCATTGAGTGTGCCCAGTGAAGTGCAAGTCGGTCAACTTGTGCGTCGCTAGAACATAAAAGTGTCTGCCGTTTACGCAGAAAGTGATGACTGTATTGGATTGACGTAAATCACCACCAAACATTTCATAGTAATTCCCGGTAAGCCTGTCGCTTGTTATGGCATCGGCGAAATAATGTTTCTTAATGAATGGGCGATATAGCGACTCGATACGATTTGCCTCGCTATAAACGATGCGTAGACCGTGTTGGAAATGGTTGCGGATGGCTTCACTCCACTTGATGACAGTGTCATACGACAAGTCGTTAGCATCCAGAAGTTCGTTGTAAGTGTCTGCAAAGAAAAGTGTCTGGTCCCTGAGATTGAGAGCGTCAAAATCATAAACCCATTCGTCTCGATTCGTGGACACACCCATTGAGTACGAACCGAACACCGATTGCACATTGCCCGCAATCGTGGCCAGCTTGGCCTGCCTGTTGGCGAGGGGTATTAGCTGCTTGAAGTCGCTGTTGGACTGATTGACCCAATTCCCATTCTTGTCAGGCGTAATGTCCTCAAAGGCAATCTCATCCAGCTTAGCCCCTCGCAGGTAGGCCAGCTTGTCCCTAGCGAGTTCAGCATCTTCACGACAGGCATAGTGAATCTTGCGCTCACCAAGTCTGTCTTTGTCCCGCACGAAGAAACCTATGGCTACGCCGGTCTGGATCCCAAAGACGTTGTGCATAGTGCCGGAAATTTTCGGGTTGCGGCGCACGTCAGACCCCAAATCAAGCAGATATATGTCGCTAAACTCCTCCACCGCAACCTGTCGGAAGCCGTCGTCCTGCCGGGTATCTATGTAAGCGCGATTGGTAATAAACGCGATAATTCCGTTGTCCGCCAGGCGGTCGGCTGCCCAGCGGATGAACTGCTTGTACATGTCGTATTGCTTGGTCTTCTGGGCCGTGCTGGCGACGACGTATGTATCCTTGATGCGGCGGTCTATCGCCGGATAAACCACGTTCGGGTTGTTGTCGTTCCAGTTCTGCTGGTTGGCGTTGTACGGCGGGTTGCCGATGATGACGCTGATGGACTTTTCGTTCTGCGCCTGGACGCGCAACCAGTTCTCTTCGGACATCGCGCCCAACTCGAATGTCCCCTGCCGCACCACGGCGCCGCCCGTCGCTCCCTGCCACTCCATGTTGTCCAGCGTGTCCACGAAGCAGAGGTTGGGGAACTGGAGGTAGCGGCCCGTCCGCTCTCTATAGCTATATTCGATGTTCAGGTTGGCGATGTAGTAGGGGAGTATCGCCACCTCGTTGGCGTGGATTTCGTTGAGGTACTTGTGCTCCAGGCGGTCCGCGGGCAGGTGGTTGACCAGGCTGGTGATGAAGGTCCCGGTACCGGTGGCCGGGTCGAGGATCTGGACGTTGTCGTCGGCCAAGCTCCGCCCGAAGTGCTTCTGGAGCAGGTGGTCGGCGCCCCGAATGATGAAGTCCACCACTTCGTTGGGGGTATAGACGACGCCCAGACGGTCGGCGGCGGCGGGGTTGTAGGCCTTGTAGAAGTCCTCATAGACAGCCTTGAGGAACTGCTGCTTCTCGGCGTAGTCGGCGATCTCGTCAGCGGCGCGGCCGATTGCGCCGTAGTAGGCGCGAAGGCGGTCTATGGCCTGGCGGCGGATGTCGCCGGTGAAGAAGGTCTGCTCAAGGGCGTCGAGCTGGCGGGCGATGTTGTTCTCCCGGTGGAACTGGTCTTCGCCGAAAACGCGGAGGAAAATGTCCTTGGTGAGGATGTGCTGCAACAGCATTTCGCGCACGTGGCCGTGGGCCACGGCCGGGCTGATGGTCTGCCGGCAGAGGGCCAGGAAGGCGGCGGCGGCGGACTGGTAGTCGGTGTTGTTCGCCTCGGCGTCCTCCACCGCCTCCCGCAGATTGTCGATTACGGTGGGGAGGTCGGCCTTGAACTGCTGCTGGGCTTGGCGAAACTCCTCAATTTCCGGCAGCTCGTAGTCCAGGAGGGAGCGGATGAGGCGGTGCAGTTCGCCGGGGCGGGACATGTCGACCCGCATGGCCACGCCACCGTTCTGAATCAGGCCGGCGGTCAGGGAGTCCTCGAAGACGATGTTGTCCTGGGGGTAGCCCCGGTCGAACTTGCGCTGGATTTCGGTATCGAGGTCGTCGTGGGAGTCCTTGGCCTCCCAGTAGCCGCGGGACATGCGGAGGGTGTCCTTGACCGTGCCGTCGGGCCGGTTACCATGTTGAGCGTCCAGCTCGTCAACCAGGGCCAGCCTCTCCCGGTGGTCGCGGCAGTAGGAGTCGAGGCAGACGGCAAAGGCGCGCCGGATGCTTAGCTCGTTGTCCGAACCGCCGAAGTCGATGAACCGCTGCTTGTCGGCATGGTAGCGTTCGATGTGCGGGTAGCCGGGCATGGAAAAAATATACACCATGCGAACGCTTAGAGGGGGACGCTTCTTGGGGGAAGGGAGGGGACCCCCATCCTAACCTTCCCCCGAGTACGGGGGCAGGGACAGAGCCGACCCCGGCGGGGGCTGCGCCCCCTCGCCCCGCTCGGCGGGACGGCGGCGGCGTTTTCTCACCTGGCGCGTCTATGAAGGCTTGTTCAGAGCATCCCTAGGCGTGGCGCCGGAGACGGGCTTTGCCGGATGGCGGAGCGCTGAGGCGGCTTGGCGGGCCTGTGGTAGAGTGTCGGCGGCCCTCTCTGGGTCGTGGAGGAGGTTTCGTGACCAAGCGAGCCGGCATTATCGGATTTCCGGTGTCCCATTCGGTGTCTCCCGCTCTGCAGCAGGCAGCCTTCGACTATCACGGCATCGAGGCCAGGTATGAGTACTGGGAGACGACGCCGGAAGCCCTAGCCGAGCGCATCGCGTCTCTGCGAGATTCGGGAGTGCTGGGAGCTCAGGTGACGGTCCCGCACAAGCAGGAGGCCCTGGCCTTCGTCGACGCGATGACCGATGACGTGCGGGCGCTTGGAGCGGTCAATGTCATCGCCAATGACAATGGGACACTTGCCGCTACGAATACGGACGTCACCGGTTTCGTGCGGGCGCTGAGGGAGGACGCAGGGGCCGATTTGCGAGGCAAGCGCGTCCTGTTGCTGGGAGCGGGGGGCGCAGCCAGGGCCATCGTCCTTGGCTTGGCCAGAGAGGGCATCGCGTCATTGACGATAGCCAACCGCACGGTCCAACGGGCGCGGGACGTTGCGGCGGTGGCGGCTGGAATGGTCTCCCGCATCGAGGCCATACCCCTGGCCCCGGAAGCGCTGGCCAACGAGGCAGCCGACGCCGACCTCATTGTGAACAGCACCACGCTGGGCATGACCGGGGTGGGCGGTCCGGCGCCCCTCGCGGCCAGAGCGATTCCGTCGGCTGCACTTGTCTACGACATCGTGTACAACCCGCCGGACACGCCGTTGCTGTTGGAGGCCAAGGCGGCGGGGGCGCAGACCCTGGGTGGGCTGGCGATGCTGGTCTACGTGGGGGCGGAGGCGTTCGAGCAGTGGACGGGGTTGAAAGCGCCGGTGGACGTCATGATGGCCGCGGCGGAAAGGGCCCTGGCGGAGCGACTCAGGCGGTAGCCGTACCTGCCCCCGGACGCTTGCTGCAAGGCCGACGCGGGCCGGCACGGGAGGAGAGTAGGAAGGAGAGACGCTTCCTAACCTTCCCCCGAGTACGGGGGCAGGGATGGGAGATGCTCCCGCCCCGCCTGGCGGCGGTAGCGACGTTCCTGGGAAGCGCCCCTAGCTGCTCATTTGGGCGGTCGTGCTGGCGAATTCCGGGAAGACCAGCGACTTGATGACGACCGGCGTCACGTTGGCTGGGTAGATCAACTCTCCGATGTCCACGTAGTCGAACTCTTTAAGGAAGATGCCGTCTATTGAGATGATATCGTTCGTGATATTGAGTTCACGCCGCAGGATTTCGCCGATGAGCTTGCCGAAGTCGTGATTGAAGACCACGATGATCGGTAGGCCTGCGTCAATGGTGGGGCGAAGTCCAAGGGCAATGCCGTCGGCGAGCTTGCGGAGGAGCTGGTAGCGCGGGGTGCCGGTCCAGCCGAGGGTGAGGGCCACTTCCTGCTGGCCGTTGACGAGGTCAAGGCGCTGGAAGCTGCGCTGGATGGCCTGGCCCATCTCTACGGGGTCGACCTCTTCGTCGTCCGGGATGATGGGGTGAATGACGGGGATGTTCCGGAGGGGCAGCAGGTCGGTGTTGGTTATGGCTATGGTGTTGCCGCTGACCTGGACGGTGAACTGCGAAGCGCCGATGACGGTGGCCCGGATGCGTTGGTCGCCGATGCGCTGAGGCGCGGGGAGTTGGTTCTCCAGGGTGCGCGTGGAGATGGCCCTGGCGAGGGATTTGGCCAGGTCGCCGAAGTCGCGTTCCTCGCGCTCGTAGATGTATTCCGCGACTCCGCCGGAGAAGACGACCGAGTCCACAGGTAGGTCCAGGGTCAGGTTTGGCGTGACCAGCAGGGACTTGGCCAGAGGGCTCATGGGGATCCGGCGGATCATCGAGAAGAGGCAGTCCGCCAGGGCGTCGGCCAGCTTGACCTCGTCCTCGATGGGCAGGGGCGCGTCCAACCTGAGGTCTACGCCAACGTTCTGGGCGACCTCCACGGCGGCGGGCTCGATGCGTGTGACCATGCGGTTCTCGTCTATGGCCACGAGGCGACCGCCAACGTTGATGGCCGCCGTTTCTATGACCTGGCCGGCCTGGATGAGGGAGAACTTGGAAGTGCCGCCGCCGACGTCGACGTTGAGGACGGTGTCGCCGCTCTCCTGGGATATGCTGACGGCGCCGGAGCCGTGAGCGGCCATGATGGCTTCGAGGTTGTGGCCTGCGGAGGCGCAGACGAACTTTCCAGCCTGGCTGGCAAACAGGTCGGCGATTGAGCGGGCGTTCCTGCGCTTGACCGCCTCTCCGGTGAGGATCACTGCGCCGCTGTCGACGTCCTCAGGGGTATAGCCGGCCTCCCGGTAGGCGCTCTGCAGGAAGTCGTCCAGGCTTTCCACGTCTATGGTGTAGTCGGGTTTGTAGGGGGTCAGGAGGATGGGCGACTCGTACAGAATCTCGCGCTCCACCACCACAAAGCGGCTGGAAAGGTATCGCCCGAGGCGTTGCAGGTGCAGTCTGGAGAACATCAGGTGCGAGGTGGATGAGCCAACGTCGATGCCGACGGTGACCATTTCAATGTTGTCGGCGTAGTAGAGCGCGTTCTTCTCAACCTCGCCGGTGATGCCCTCGGTCTCCAGGATTTGCGTGTCGTCGTGGTCGTGGCCGTGGCCGTCGTCGTCAAAGTCGTGCATGGGGGCCGCATCCTCCTCAGCCATAAATAGCCGCACCTATGCAACGCCATCACGTCGAGAGGTGCGGCAGCCTAGTCTATTGTGCCGCGATGGGTAGGCGGGGTCAATATCGGCAGCTAAACCGTGGGGACGCTGCGCAGCGCCCACCGGGCTGCTTCAAGCCTGGAAAGACAACGCTCCCTGCCCAGGACCTCCATTGTCTCGAAGAGGGGAGGCGCCGCTGCGCGGCCGGTGACGGCAACGCGGATGGCCCCGAAGAGGTGGCGGGTCTTGAGCTCCAACGCATCGGCCAGGGGGCGCAGGACGCCTTCGAGGGCCTCGGCATTCCAGGCGCCGGCGTTCTCCAGACTCTCGGCGGCTGCGTCCAGCGCGGGTAGGGTGGTCTCCGGCGTCATCTGCTTGCCCACCAGCAGGGCAGGGTTGTAGGAGAGGGTATCCAGGAAGAAGTAGTCGATCATCTCCGGCGCGTCGGCCAGGGTCCTAAGCCGTTCCTGCACCAGCGGGACGATGTTCTGCAGATACGCTTCGTCCAGCGGGCGGGGGATGCCGGCGGGGAGGCCCTCGTTCAGGAACGGCAACATCCGGCGCGTCAGTTCCTCGGAGGAGAGGCCGCGGATGTAGACCCCGTTCAGCCAATCGAGCTTTTCCTGGTTGAAAATGGCGCCCGCCTTGGAAACCCGGTCCAGCCCGAAGTGCGTCACAAGCTGCTCCCGGTCCATGACCTCGGTGTGGCTGTCCAGCGACCAGCCGAGCAGGGCCAGGAAGTTGAGCATGGCTTCGGGCAGATAGCCCTGCCGCTTGTACTCCAACGCCGACGCGGCGCCGTGGCGCTTGCTCAGCTTGGCCCGGTCCGGCCCCAGGATCATCGGGAGGTGGGCGAAGAGGGGCGGCGCGTAGCCCAGCGCGTCGTAGAGGAGCTTGTGGCGGGGGAGGCTGGAGAGCCACTCCTCCGCCCGCAAGACGTGGCTGATCTGCATGGCGTGATCGTCCACGACGTTGGCGAGGTGATAGGTTGGGAAGCCGTCCGACTTCAGCAGAACGAAGTCGTCCAGCAGTTGGTTCTCGAAGGCAACCTCGCCGCGAATGATGTCGTTGCAGGCGGTGGTCCCCTGGCGCGGCGCCCTGAACCTGATGACGGGAACGTCCTGCCCCTGCTCGCTGCGCCACGCCTCGAGAGCTGTTTCGTCAAGCTCCCGGCAGCCGCGGTCGTAGCCCAGGGATTCCTTGCGCTCCATCTGGCCGCGCCGCATCTCCTCGAGGCGTTGGGAGGAGCAGTAGCAGCGATAGGCCCGCCCGGAGGCAAGCAGGGCGTCGGCGGCCTGGCGGTAGAGGCCGAGGCGCTGGGACTGGAAGTAGGGGGCGTGCGGCCCTCCCACCTCGGGGCCTTCGTCCCAGTCCAGTCCCAGCCATCGCAGGGCTTCCAGGATGTTGTTCAGCGCCCCTTCGATCAGGCGGCTCTGGTCGGTGTCCTCGATGCGGACGATGAAGGTGGCCTCGTTGCCCTGCTGCCGCTCGCGCTGAACGAGGAGCCAGTTGAAGATGGCGGTGCGGATGTTGCCGACGTGGGGGTCTCCGGTGGGGCTGGGGGCGTAGCGGACGCGGACAGGCATGGGGCCTCCTTGGTTAGGACATATTCTAGCACCAACGAGGGGAATGACTGAGTGGAGGCGGCAGCCTGCCGGGCGGCTTGTTATCATGTCATGCCGTCCAAGCAGCCCCGGAGGTGAGCGATGCCCAAGCCCCGCGTGTTCGTTACCCGTCGTATCGCCCAGGAGGCGTTCGACTTGCTTCAGGAGCACGCTGTGATGGAAGTCTGGCAGGAATTCCTGGCGCCGCCCTATGAGGTCCTGCTGGAGGAAGCGGGCCGTTCCGACGGCATCCTGACCACCGTGGAGGACAGGGTCGACGCGGCGTTGATCAGCGCCGCTCCGGGTTTGAAGGTGATAAGTCAATTGGCTGTCGGGTATGACAATGTGGACGTGGCGGCGGCCACCGGACGGGGTATCCCGGTTGGCAACACGCCCGACGTCCTGTCCAAGACCACAGCCGACCTGGCCTTTGCCCTGCTGATGGCGGCGGCCCGGCGGGTGGTGGAGGGGGACCGCTACGTGCGGCAGGGCAAATGGGTGGGATGGCATCCGGCGCTCTTTCTGGGGCGGGACGTGTACGGCGCGTCGTTGGGGATTGTGGGGCTGGGCAAGATAGGGCTGGAGATGGCCCGGCGCGGCCTGGGGTTCGATATGAGCGTGGTGTATCACGGGCGCACGCGGAGGCCGGACCTCGAGCGGCAGTATGGGCTGGCGTACGCCCCGGACCTGCCGACCCTCCTGGGCCAAGCCGACTACGTGTCGTTGCACGTGCCGCTCACCGCGGAGACGCGGGGCCTCATCGGGGAGGCGGAGCTGAGGATGATGAAGCCGACCGCCTTTCTCATCAATACGACGCGGGGGCCGGTCGTCGAGCAGAGGGCACTGTATGAGGCTCTGAAGGGGCGGGTGATTGCCGGGGCGGCCCTGGACGTGACGGACCCGGAGCCGATCGATACAAACGATCCGTTGCTCGCGTTGGAGAACGTCGTGATTGCCCCGCACGTCGGCAGCGCCAGTGTGGCAACCCGGACGCGCATGGCCATGATGGCGGCCGAGAATCTGCTGGCCGGTCTGAGGGGCGGCATCCCGCCGCATTGCGTGAACGGCGAGGCGTTGAGAAGAGGCTAGGGGCGGTTTCTATAGAACCCGCCGGAGCTTGGACAAACAGGAGCCCTAAAGGTATCGTCAATGAGGTTCGAGCAATTGCCACTCAGGAAAGTCGGTGCACGCCATGGTGAACCTGCGGGGCCTCGCCTTGGGATTCGTCCTTGGGGCGATTCCAGGGATTGTAGGACTCACCCTGACAGCCATCTTTGTGGGCCCTGGGGTGGAAACCGCCATTGTCGTCCTTCTGTTCGCCTCCATTGGCGGCGCCCTTGGCGCGCTGACGACCATCCCACTCGCATTCATACGCCGCCGAAGACAACAGGCCAGTCCTAACAGCAAGCGTTACTCGATGGTGGCGGGGCTCCTCGTGGGCATCGTTCCTGGAGTGAATGGCCTGGCCTACACCGCCTTCTTTGTGCGCTGCGGGAACCTCGGTCCCGGAATCATCGGGCCGTCTTGCGAAAGCACGAGGACTGCCTATCTGTTGTTCTTTGCCTCTCTTCTCGCACTAGGAGGGCTCTTCGGGCCCTTGGTTAGGGGATGTTTTGCAATGAGGCGCAGTCGAGTTCGCTAGCGGCCTGCGCTTTGCCGATTCGTCCGGGTCAGCAACGTTTCAGTTCACTGGTCTTGCTCGCTGTCTTCAACGACTCTAGGGTTACCTACCGCGCTCCGTATGTAAATGGCGTCGGTTGCTCGTACTTGTCTTTCTGGTCGTTGATGATCGGTCTAGGCAGCTTTATAGTCTCGACATCGTCGGGTTGACTCAGAAACATCACCTTGACGGCCCTGTCGAACTCGTGACGCTGGCTGTCACGATCAATCTTCTTCAGTAACTCGTCAGCGAACCCCCTCTGATCACCGTCGAGAGATGCGATTTCTTCCTGTCGGGTCAGATTAATCGATTCGATCACCGATTTGATCTTGGGAGCGAGTGGCTTGATTCCGCCATCCGCGTAGAACGCTATATGACCAGAAGCTTGGAATGAGCGCATGGGCTGGCATTGATATACACCGAGGCGATCGTACATCGGCCACGCCGATCTAGCGGCGACCACTAGGACTCTGGACTCGGCGGTGTCGGCGGTGTCTATGAGGCTATCATTACGAAACATTCGGACGAGCTCTCTCAGGAGGAAGGCCTCCTTCTCGGAAGGAGGTTCCTCCTCATCCTCGAGGATTTCTTTGATTTTGTCAGCCAAGGTTCTGAAGTTGGACCAGACAACTCTATCGGGGAGTCCTTTCGGCTCATCGTCGTCCGGGGTGAGCAATATCAGGTTCTCGCCATTGGCAACCCCTTCCAAGTGCCTTCGGATTTGGTCAAAGTCCACCGCCCCGCGGGATGTCTTGGTCTCGATCCAGATATCTGACCCTGTACCAATCTTGGCGTCAGGCCGCGATCCCTGCCCCGGTGGCTGGTTCTCGAAGGAGACGAGGCTGAAGGAAGTCTCACCGGAGAGTGCCCCAAGGATTCGGTCCATGTTAGGCAGGCTCAGCCGTTGAAGGACGGCCAGGAACGTAGCGGTGACGCGGTTTTCACCCTGACGATAAGTCGAAAACAGATTCGTGGTCATTTTCTCCTTCTCTTATGGGACCTCGTCTGCGTTGCGCCAGCGCGAACAGGCCCTAGCCCAACAACGCGCGCAGGGACTCCAAGGCGATAACGCTGTTTTTCCAGTTAAGGCGTCGGAGCCTACGCCGGTTGCAGGGCGAAGATGTCGGCTAGGCGGAAGAACCGGACCGCGTTCTCGATGGTCATCTTGCGCTTTTCGTCAGCGGGGACGCCCTCGAAGATGTTCTCCACGATACCCTCTGAGTTGGGCCACTCCGATTCCTGGTGGGGGAAGTCCGTGGCCCAAATGAGGTAGTCGATGTTGAAGTGGTTCCGCATTTCCACGCCCACCTTGTCGTCCTGGAAGCCCCAGTAGAAGTTGTCCCGTATGTACTCGCTGGGAAGCCCCCGCTTCAGCGGCGTCCAGCCCAACATCTCGGCGGTCCACTTCCAGTGCCGCTTGTAGCGGGTGTCGCCCTGCTCCATGAAGAAGGGGACCCAGCCGAGTTGGTTCTCCGCCAGGTCGATCTTGAGGTCCGGGAAGCGGTCGAAGAGGCCGGACAACACCAGCTGCACCGCATTGATGCCGGCTGCCCTCCCGAAGCGGGACACCTGAAGCACAAGGTCGGTGTGCCTCAGGATTTCCCTGTCCTCCTTGGGCCAGCGGTAGACGGGGCCTGGGAGCAGGTTGCGGTCGATGTCAACGTGAATGCAGACGGGCATTTCCATGTCCAGGGACGCCGCCCAGAAGCGGTCGTCCTCGGGGGAAGGGTGGGCAAAGCCGCTGGGAAAGGAGCTGATCACAACGGTCCGGAGGCCCAGCTTCTTGCAGTGCTCCATCTCGGCGATGGCGCTGTCGAGATCGGTTGCGGGGATGACGCCGACGCCGATGAGCCGCCGGGGGTCGACGGAGCAGTACTCCTCTGCAAGCCAGTCGTTCCAGCCGCGCACGACGGCCCGATAGACGTCGTTGTCCTTGATGTTGCGCCAGAACTTCGGGCCCGTGACCTGGCCCGGAAACAGGATCTCGGCGCCGATGCCGTCGGCGTCCATTTCACTGACGCGCTGGGCAGCCGGGCCGGTGCCGGGAGTGTTGTCGTAGGTCTGGCCGAGGGGCTGCCATTGCTCTCTGCCCTTGCCTCCGTAGAGGTCGAAGGGGAACTCGGTGGGTGGAGCGCCCTCGATGACCAGCGCATCGGAGCCGTTGGACATGCGGAGCCGCCGGGGGCCGCGATCGCGGAACTTGGCGTCAATGCGGTGCGTCCAACGCTCTGGGGAGGTCTCCAGGTGAGAGTCTCCGGAGATCCAGCGGTACTCGAAATCCATCGTGGGGCTCCATGGGGGCTGAGTGCGGCGGGCGCCTGTGCCAAAGCTAGCAGCGGGGGGCTAAAGTCGTCAAGGCGCCAGGGGTACGGCGTGTCCCCCTGCACCCCAAAACGTTGGCGGGTGGGCTAGGTGGGACAACGGCGTCCGCCGCCATAAGCCCCCCTCTCCTTTCCCTCAGTCCCTGCCAACTCCTACTTGCAAAATCAGAACTGTTGTGCTATGATAGCCCCATGAAGCGGGCCGGGGGCCTGCTTCTCTTTCTCGGAGCCTGCCGCATACATTTAGCACTGTGGGCTAACCATAGAGAATCCCCCTGTGGCAGGGGCGCTGAGGGAACAACCTAAGGGGCAAGACCCTCCGAGGAAGGCTGGGACCGGAGCGACTGCCGTTGTAAGGCACAGGCTCTTTGGAGCCATCCCGCTCCACAATGACTAATGACTCGTAACGGCTGGGCAACGGTCCGTAACGACTCCGTAATGACTCCGTAGCGACTCGTAATGGCTTTGTAACGGCCTGTAATGCCTTTGTAATGGCTCCGTGCCTGCAAACCCCGAAATCCGGCTGAGTAACGTTACAAAGCCTCGCTCACCGTCCAGAAGTCTTACCTGTTGTCGCGTCGAGGTCGGGCACCGGGAAATGCGGACGCCGAGCAATGCCGGCATCTGCTTTAGGAGACCTCGGCGCGGAACCTCTCGAGGGTGCCCGCGAGGTCGGGCGGCAGCGGCGAGGTGAGCTCCAACCACTCCCCTGATGACGGCAGGCGGAAGCCCAGGCGATAAGCATGGAGGAAGTGACGGGCAATGAGGAGGGGGCGCCGGGAGTACGATCCGTCGCCGACGAGTGGGTGTCCAAGATGGGCCATGTGCACCCGTATCTGATGGGTGCGGCCCGTGCGGGGGGCGGCTTCCACGAGGGTAAAAGGTCCGATTGCCTCTCGCGCCTCGTAGCGGGTGGTTGCGTCGCGGCCGCCTTCAACGACGGCCATGCGCTTGCGGTTCCGCGGGTCCCGCGCGATGGGGGCATCCACGACTCCGGACCCGGGCGAGGGGAGTCCCCAGACCAGCGCGAGATACCCCTTTTGGACCTCGCGTTGCTTGAGCTGCGCCGATAGGGCGTGGTGAGCACGCTGATTCTTGGCCACCATGATCAGGCCGGAGGTGTCCTTGTCTAGGCGGTGCACAATGCCCGGGCGCATCTCGCCTCCGATGCCCTCCAGGTCTGGACATCGCGCCAGGAGGGCGTTCACGAGGGTTCCGGTAGGGTGGCCCGGGGCGGGGTGGACGGTCAACCCGGCGGGCTTGTCGACGACCAGCAGGTCGGGGTTCTCATAGACGACGGTGAGGGGTATGTCCTCGGGAAGGAGGGCAACGGGTTGCGGCGGTGGAATCACCACGGCAATGAGGTCGTCCTGACGCACCCGGAGCGAGGGCTTGGCCGGCCTGCCGTTCAGAGTTACGCAGCCGCGGCGCATCAGGTCCTGGAGCTGGGAGCGGGAGAGGTCGGGGCAGCGGCCGACTAGGAAGCGGTCCAGCCTGGCTTCCTCCGCGGGGACTCGGAAATCCCTGCGTTCGCTCATCGTTCTCGGCGCCCGCTCATTATCACAAAGGCCTGGCCGGTCAGGGCCTGTCGGAGATGGGCGGTTCCTGGCCGGCGGCGCCGCCCCAGCCATCGGGCTGCTCCGGCGGCGCCGCCGGCTTGGCGCCGGGCTGGTAAAGGGCCCAGAGGAGGATGGCGACACCGACAACAACGGCGGTGTCGGCCAGATTGAAGATGGGCCAGGGGCCAATGTCGATGAAGTCGACCACCGCGCCCAGCCGGATGCGGTCAGCGACGTTGCCAATGGCGCCGCCAAGGAGCATACCGAGGCTGAGCAGGGGCAGGATGCCGGGCAGGGAGTGGCGGCGGAAGTAGAAGAGCATCACGGCAATCCCGGTGAGGGAAAGAACGGTAAGCAGCATTCCCCGGTCGCGAAACAGGCCGAAGGCTATGCCGGTGTTGCGAACGAAGGTGATGCGGAGGAATCCCTGGCGCGGAATGGACTCGCCGGGGTACATGGTGGCGTCCACCAGCAGTTTCACGCCCTGGTCGATGCCGAAGACGATGAGGGCAACGAGCAGGATGACAGCCCAGTGGCGGATGTTCATTGATTGGAATGCGGCATGGGTGTGGGCCTAGCGGCTGTGAAGTGGGCTAGTCCTCCATGCTGCGCAGTTCCCGCAGGAGGTTGACCATTTCGATGGCGCCAAGGGCGGCTTCGTAGCCCTTGTTGCCCGCCTTGCCGCCCGCCCTGTCGAGGGCTTGCTCCAGGTTGTACGTGGTGAGCACGCCGAATAGGGCTGGAACGCCGGTCTCGCGAGAGACCGCCTCGATGCCCACGGCCGCCTGGCTGGCCACGTACTCGAAGTGCGCTGTGTCGCCCTTGATGACGGCGCCGACGCAGACGACCGCGTGCCACAGGCCGGTTCCGGCAAGGACGCGGGCCGTCTGAGGGATTTCGAAGCAGCCGGGGACCCAGACCACGCGAATGTCGTCGGCTTCCACGCCGTGCTCGCCGAGGGCGCTCACGGCGCCGTCCACGAGGCGCCGGGCGATGTCTTGATGGAAACGGGAAGCCACGACGGCCACGCGGAGGCCGTCGCCGTTCAGGCTGCCCTGCACCTCTGCGGGCGCGGGTTCAGGGGGAGGGTCGGGGGGCGGGTACGGGGCGACGCCGCTCCCTCCCTGGGGAGGCCTCTGCCCTTGGCCGGGAAATCTCGAGGTTGGGGGTCTACTCGGTGGATCCGCCTGCACGTCGCCTCCTAGTCGGTGAGGTTCAGTAGATGGCCCAGCTTGACCTGTTTGGTCTCCAGGTAGCGCCGGTTTTCGTCGTGCTTCCTGGCGACGATGGGGACTCGCTCGGTGATTGTCAATCCGTATCCCTCAAGGCCAACGACCTTGCGCGGGTTGTTGGTGAGGAAGCGCATGTTCCTGACGCCAAGGTCCAGCAGGATCTGGGCGCCGATGCCATAATGACGAAGGTCGGGGGCGAAGCCCAGTGATTCGTTTGCTTCCACGGTGTCCAGTCCGCTGTCCTGGAGGGCGTAGGCTCGGATCTTGTTGTGGAGGCCTATGCCTCTTCCCTCCTGGCGCATGTACAGGAAGACGCCGCAGTCCCCCTTTTGTATCGCCTGGATGGCGAGGCGCATTTGCTCGCCGCAGTCACACCGGATGCTGCCAAAGGTGTCGCCGGTGAGGCACTCGCTGTGGACGCGGACGAGCACGGGGGCATCGCCGGCGACTTGCCCCTTTACGAGGGCCACATGCTGGTCGGGGTCAACCTTGCTGCTGTAGGCGACGGCTTTGAACTCCCCGTATGCGGTGGGCAGCCGGGCCTCGGCCACGCGCTCGATGAGCGTTTCGTGGGCCAGGCGATGGGCGATGATCTGGGCCACGCTGACGATTTTGATGTCCTGCTTTGCCGCGAATTCCTCGAGGCGGAGCATGCGGGCCATGGAGCCGTCTTCGTCCATGATCTCGCAGATGACGCCTGCCGGTGTGAGGCCGGCGAGGTTGCACAGGTCGACGACGGCTTCCGTCTGGCCCGCCCGGACCAGAACGCCGCCGTCCTGATACCGGAGGGGAAAGACGTGGCCGGGGCGGGCGAGGTCCTCGGGCTGAGTGGATGGGTCCACCATTGCGCGGACGGTGGCAGCCCGGTCGTAGGCGGATATGCCGGTGGTGGCGCCCTTGATCACGTCCACGGAGACGGTGAAGGCGGTCCCGAACGTGGCGGTATTGTTGTTGACCATCATGGGCAGCCGCAACTGCTCCAGGCGGTCTCCGGTCACGGAAATGCAGATGAGGCCGCGGCCGTGGATGGCCATGAAGTTGATTGCTTCCGGCGTTGCCCATTGGGCCGCTATTGCCAGATCGCCTTCGTTCTCGCGTCCCTCGTCATCGACGATGATGACGAATTTCCCCCATCTGATGTCGTCTATGGCCTCCTCTACGGTGGCCAGTGTCATTCGCTTGCCTCCAGCCGTTCAGCGGTCTGACTGATGCAAAAGACGTTCGACGTACTTGGCGATGATGTCCGCCTCTAAGTTTACCATATCCCCTTCGCGCCTCACGCCCAGAACCGTCTCCCTGTAGGTGGTGGGGATGACGGAAACAGTAAACGCGCCGCCCTGGACCTCCACCACCGTTAGGCTGATGCCATCTACGGCGATGAACCCCTTGGGGACGATGTAGCGCATGAGGTCCGTGGGCGCCCTGAACCGCATGACGCGCGAGTTCCCTTCCGGGACGATGCCAATGACCTCGCCGACGCCGTCCACGTGCCCCTGAACGATATGGCCGCCAAGACGGCCGGAAACGGCAACCGGGCGCTCGAGGTTTACGCCGTCGCCGGGCGTGAGACGGCCCAGGTTGGTGCGGCGCAGAGTCTCCGGCGTCACCTCCGCGGAGAAGGCGCCGGGAACCACCGACGTGGCTGTCAGGCATGTCCCGTTCACGGCGATGCTGCCGCCGATTGCCAGGTCCGCCAGCGTCGTTCCGGCGGCGATGGACAGCGCGGCGCCATCCATTGCCTGCACCCGGCCAATCTCTTCGACGATGCCGGTAAACATGATGCGAGGCTACCTGGCGGGGTATCCGCTGATGAGGACGTCGGGGCCCACGGTCTCCACGCTGGCGCCGTTCAGCCTTAGGGCCTCCCGCATATGCAGGGCGCCCCGGCCACCCACCGGAGACGGGGCGGCGGCGCCTCCGATAATCGTAGGGGAGACGAAGGCCAGCACCTTGTCGACGCAACCGAGGTCGAACAGGGAACCGAGCAGCTTGCCGCCACCCTCCACCAGGATGCCGGTGACCTCGCGGGCGCCCAGCGCTTGGAGGAGCGCTTGGAGGTCGATGCCGCCGCTCCTCGATGCCGCCGTCAGCAGAAGCTCCGCCCCAGCCTCCTCCAGCGCCCCGCGCCTGGACTCCTCGATATCGGCGACGGCAAGGAGTGTCCGGCCCGGCTCTCTGAGGACGCGGGCGTTGGGCGGCGTTCGGCCCCGGCTATCAACGACGATGCGCAGGGGTTGCCTTTCGGAGGGGGCGCCACCCTGGCGGAAGGTCAGTTGCGGGTCGTCTTCGATGATGGTGTTCACACCGACCATGACGGCATCGTAGCGGCCCCGCAGGGCGTTGGCGCGGCTGCGGGCAGCCTCGGATGTGATCCACTTGGAGTCGCCAGATGCGGTGGCTATCTTGCCGTCCAGGCTGGTGGCGAACTTGGCCACGACGAAGGGCCTGCCGGTGTTGACTAGGTGGCTATAGGTTTCAATCACCTCCATGGCCTCCTGTTCGCGCTCTCCCACCTGGACGACGACGCCGGCAGCTCGCAACTCCTGGATGCCCTTCCCGTTGACCTTCGGGTTGGGATCCGTGGCCGCGGCGTGCACCGCGCTCACGCCCGCTTGGATGATGGCGGCGGTGCAGGGGGGTGTGCGGCCCTGGTGGCAACAGGGCTCCAGGGTGGTGAAGAGAGCCGCCCCGCGGGCCAAGTCTGCCGCCGCCCGTAGGGCGGCGATTTCCGCATGGTCGCCGCCGGGAGGCTGGGTGAATCCCTCCCCAACGATGCCGCCATCCCTGACGATCACGGCGCCGACGGAGGGGTTGGGGCTGGTGGCGCCCAGGGCGAGACGGGCCAATTCCAAGGCCCGGTCCATCGGGGATGGGGCAGGGGCGGTCATTCCCCTGAGCGCTGGGAAGAGTCTTCGGCGCCGGCGGGGCTGAGGCCGCTGTACACCCGTCTGGCGGTGGGGTCCGTTGCGCCGGCCGCGGCCCTCAACGCGCCCTCCACAATTCCCAGGGCGGTCTCGACATCCTCGGCGTTGATGCCGAGGTGGGTGACCATGCGAATCTTGGCGCCGCCCGGCGTGCCCGCCTTGACGCCGCCCTGGGCCAGGGCGGCGAGGAACACCTGGGTGTTGGCCTCCGCCAACTCGAATATGACGATGTTGGTCTGGATGGTGGCTGGGTCCAGAAGGATTCCCGGCATACCGGCCAGCCCCTCGGCGAGGAGACGGGCGTTGGCGTGGTCCTCAGCGAGGCGGTGCGCGGTCGTTTGGAAGGCCACGAGGCCGGCGGCGGCCAGGACTCCCGCTTGGCGCATGCCCCCGCCCACCATCCGGCGGATACGGCGGGCGCGCCCAATGAACTCCCTGCCGCCGCAGAGCAGCGAGCCGACGGGGCAGGACAGGCCCTTGGAAAGACAGAAGAGCACGGTGTCCACCGGCGCCAGGATGTCGGCGACGGGCAGACCGAGGTGGGTCGCGGCGTTGAAGATTCGGGCACCGTCCATGTGAAGACCGACGTCATGCCGCTGCGCTATTTCGGAAACCTGCCGCACGTAGGAGAGCGGAAGGACGGCCCCGCTGCACCGGTTGTGCGTGTTTTCAAGGCACAAGAGCTTGGTGGGGGCCACGGGGAGGGCGATGGGGCGTATGGCCTGCTCCAGGCGGTCCAGGTCCATGGCCCCGTCGGGGGTGTTGGGGATCTGGCGCATGACGACACTGCCCAGAGCAGAGGCGCCGCCCACCTCGTAGTAGTAGATGTGGGACTGATCCCCGACGATGACCTCCTCGCCTCGCTGGCAGTGCGTGAGGACCGAGACGAGGTTGCCCATCGTGCCCGTGGGAACGAAGAGCGCGGCCTCCTTTCCGGTTAAGGCGGCGGCCGTTTCTTCCAGCCTGTTGACCGTTGGGTCGTCGCCGTAGCCGTCGTCTCCGACCTCGGCGTCGGCCATAGCGCGTCGCATATCCGGGGTCGGCTCTGTGACGGTGTCGCTACGCAGGTCGATGGGCTTCATCTATGCTCCCGCACGATTATGCTCCCGGACGATGGTGGCCCTATTCTAGCAACGACGGCTCGGCAGTGCTACATCGGCCTGATCGAGCGGGGCCGCGGTGGGAGCAAGTGCATCGAAAATCGAAATATTGTACCCTGCTAAAGTGCGTTTTCTTCCCATCCCGAAGCGTGGGGGCGCCAATGGCCTCTGAGCATCTGTTCATCCCTGTCCCCGGCTCGAAGCTGGAAGCGAGGCTGCACGCGCCGGAAGGCGGAGGGCCCTTCGCCGGGGTGGTGGTGTGCCATCCACACCCCCACTACGGGGGTTCCATGGACAACAACGTGGTGGCCGGGCTGTGCAACGGCCTCGTGCGGGCCGGCGTCGCGGCGCTGAGTTTCAACTACCGCGGCATCGGTTTGAGCGAGGGGTCTACGAGCGCCGATGAGCGGGACGTGGATGATGCGGCCGCTGTGCTTCAGTACTTGGGCAGCCGTCTAGAGGCGGGCCCGCGGGGCGTGGGGATTGCAGGGTATTCATTCGGCGCCAGGGTCTCCCTGAGACTGGCCTCCCGCGGGGATTCGTCCGTCTGCGCCGTGGCCTCGGTGGCGTTCCCAGCGCGAGACCTCTCCGACCCTGAGATTCAGGCGATTCCGGTCCCCAAGCTCCTCATCAGCGGCGACCGGGACCGCATCGTGTCCGTGGAGGACTTCCAACGCCTGTCGCCGCAATTCCGTGCACCGAAGGATGTTGTTGCCCTAGACGGCGCGGACCATTTCCTTCTGGGCCGCGAGGAGGCCATTGGGGACCTGGCCGGCTCGTTCTTCGCCCAGTGGCTGTCTCCGCCGGCCGGGGCGCCGCGGCAGGCGATGGCAGGGAAAGAGGGCGCACCTACGACGCAGGACCCGCAGACGCCGCATCTGACGCTCCGCAAACTATGACCGATGCTCTGGGGCGAGGGCTGGTTGGCGTCCTTCCGGACTTTCTTGACGCCCCAATCGACGCTCTGTAGCATCTCCCTCCACCGATGGAAGCAACCCTCGAACGCACCGCCCTGTTTGAAACCCACCGCGCTTTGGGCGCACGGCTTGCGCCCTTTGCCGGATGGGAGATGCCGATCCAATACCAGGGCATCCTGGCTGAGGCGCGGGCTGTGCGTTCGGCCAGCGGGGTCTTCGATGTTTCGCACATGGGGCGCTTCTTTCTCCAGGGCGCCGGGGCTACCGGCCTTCTGGAGTGGGTGGCCACCAACGGCGTTGGCGAGCTTGCGCCTGGACGCTCCCGCTACACCCTCCTCTGCGACCCTACGGGCGGGATTCTGGACGATGCCATCTTCTACCGCCTGGCGGAGGACCGGAGCCTCCTGGTCGTCAATGCGGCGAACGCCGGGACGATCTGGAACTGGCTGCTGCGGTGGGCGGAGGGCTTTGGGCCCGTGGACATGGTGGACCGGACTCGCGAGACGGCCATGATTGCCTGCCAGGGCCCGGACGCTATCGGCATCCTCGGCGCGCTGGCGCCTGGAGTGGAGTTGCCGCGGTCCTTTCGGTTCACGGAGATCAACGTGGATGGCGCTCCGGTGCTGGCCGCCAGGACCGGCTACACGGGTGAGGACGGCTTCGAGGCCATTCTGGAAGCGGCCCACGCCCCCAGTCTGTGGGCCCGGTTGTTGGATCTCGGGGCGTCGCCGTGTGGGCTTGGCGCGCGGGACGTGTTGCGTCTCGAGGCCGGCCTCCCGCTCCACGGCAACGACATCGATACAGAGACCAACCCCGTGGAGGCTGGTCTGGAGCGGTTCGTGCAGTGGGACAAGGAGTTCTCCGGAGCGGAGGCGCTTCGCAGCGCGAGGGATGCCGGCCCGGCCCGGCGGCTCGTGGGGCTCCAGCTGGACGGAAGGAACATTCCCAGGCATGGTTACGCCATCCAGGACGTTGCCGGGAAGGGGGTTGGAGTAGTCACCAGCGGCGGCTACTCGCCGACTCTTGACACCAATATCGCGCTCGGCTACGTTGCCCCCGAACTGGCGGCCCCGGATACAACCCTCGCCGTGGATATCCGGGGGCGGGCGGCGGCGGCTCGGGTGGTCCCCTTACCTTTCTATTCTCGGAGGCGTTCGGCGCCATGAATCCAGACGATCGCACGTACACCAGGGAGCATGAGTGGGTCAAGGCTGAGGGCGACGGCAAGGCCCGCATCGGCGTCACGGCCTACGCCGTGGAGGAGCTGGGCGACGTCGTTTACTTCGAGCTGCCCAGCGTGGGGGACTCGGTGGGCCAGTCTCAGAAGTTCGGCGAGGTGGAGTCGGTGAAGGCCGTCTCCGACCTGTTCGCCCCCGTTAGCGGGGAAGTCTTGGAGGTGAACCCGGAGCTAGCCAACCGCCCGGAGGCGGTCAACGAAGACCCCTGGGAAAAGGGATGGCTTCTGGTGGTGCGCATGAACGATGAAGCCGAGTTGGGCGGGACCATGTCCTCCCAGGCATACTCGGACCTGACCTCCACCTAGCTTCCCGGGCTTTGCCGCTCTTGGTCCACAACCACCGCTGCTGGGCGCGCTGTGACACAAGCCAATCACCCATACATCCCCAACACGGAGCAGGACCAACGGGAGATGCTCCGCGCCATCGGCGTTGCCAGCGTGGAGGACCTGTTCGAGGACATTCCCGCCCACTACCGGAACCCTGCTCTGGACCTGCCCCCGGCCCTCTCCGAACTAGAGGTGCGCCGGGACATCGAGCGTTTGGCTGCCCGCAATGCTCACGCGGGAACCCATCGTTTTTTCCTGGGCGGCGGCGCCTACAACCACTTCATCCCGTCGGTGGTGGGGGCCATGCTGGGACGGGGAGAGTTCCTGACCTGCTATACCGCCTACCAGGCGGAGGTGGCTCAGGGAACGTTGCAGGTGGCCTTCGAGTTCCAGTCGTTGGTGTCGCAGCTCATGCAGATGGATGTTACCAACGCCGGCATGTACGACGGCGCCACGGCCCTTGCCGAGGCCGCGCTGATGGCCTGCCGCGTCACGGGACGGCGCAGCATAGCTCTGCTGGATACGGTCTCGCCCTATTACGCCGAGGTGGTGCGGACCTACGCGGAGCCACAGGGGCTCCGGGTCGAAACGACCTCCGCATCGGCCCCCGAGGCATCCGAGGCGGCTTGCCTGGCCGTTCAGAGCCCCAATTTCTTCGGATACCTGGAGAACATGGCGGCGATGGAGGAGAAAGCCCACGCCGGCGGCGGCCTTTTCGTCGTGTCGATGGACCCTACGGCCATGGGCCTGTTCAAGCCTCCCGGTGCCTACGATGCGGACATTGCCACGGCGGAGGGGCAACCCTTGGGCGTACCCCTGAGCTTCGGCGGCCCCTACGTGGGGCTGTTTTCCTGCAAGGAGCGGCACCTGCGCCAGTTGCCCGGCCGCATCGTTGGCCGCACCACGGACTCGGAGGGCCGGGAGGGCTACGTGCTCACACTCCAGACCCGGGAGCAGCACATCCGGCGTCAGCGGGCCACGTCCAACATCTGTACGTCGACGCAGTTGGTGGCCCTGGCGGTGGCAGTGCACCTGGCCACTCTGGGCAAGCAGGGGCTGAAGGAAGTGGCGAGCGCCTGCTACCACAAGGCCCACTACGCCGCGCAGCGCATCGCCGGGCTCAAGGGCTTCGAGTTGCCCTTCGACGGCGTCTTCTTCAAGGAGTTTACCGTTCGCTGTCCCCTGGCGCCGGCTGAGATCAACCGCCGCCTGCTGGAGCAGGGCATCGTGGGAGGACTGGACATCAGCGATCTGGTCCCCAACGGTATGCTGATAGCCGTGACGGAAATGAACTCCAAGGAGGACATCGACGCGCTGGTTGATGCCCTCGCGGAGGTGAGCCGGTGACCGGCCCCGGAGAGCAGCTCAACCAGCAGCGGCGCCGGTTGCTCATGGACCGCAGCAGACCCGGCCGGCGCGGGGTGCTGGCGCCGGCGCTGGACGCGCCCGAGTGGGACATGCCTCCCGCCGATCTTCTCAGAGACGACTTGCCGCTGCCGGAGGTGTCGCAGCCTGAAGTAGTGCGCTACTTCACGCTGCTGTCGCAGCTCAACTTCAGCGTGGATACGAACTTCTATCCCCTAGGGAGCTGCACGATGAAGTACAACCCGCGCATAAACGAGGACGCCGCACGCGTTCCGGGCATGGCGGGCATTCATCCCCTTCAACAGCCGGACAGCGTTCAGGGCGCGTTGGAGTTGATGCACGGGCTGCAGGGGATGCTGGCCGAGATCACGGGCATGGCGGCAACGAGCCTCGTTCCGCTTGCCGGAGCGCATGGCGAGCTGGCGGGCGTGCTGATGATTCGGGCCTACCACCAGGCAAGCGGCCAAGGCCGGCGCACCAAGATGCTCATACCGGACAGCGCGCATGGCACCAACCCGGCGTCGGCGGCGATGGCCGGCTACGACGTGGTCAGCATCCCGTCGGACGACAGGGGCAACATGGACCTGGACGCCCTGCGGGAGGCCAGCGACGACGACCTAGCTGGACTGATGATAACGCTGCCCAGCACGCTTGGCCTCTTCGACACCGGCATTCTGGACGTTGTAAGCATCGTCCATGAGGCGGGCGGGTTGGTCTATGGGGACGGGGCGAACATGAACGCTCTGATGGGCCGGGTCAAGCTGGGCGCCCTCGGCTTCGACGTGGCGCACCTGAACCTGCACAAGACCTTCAGCACACCGCACGGGGGCGGCGGGCCTGGGGCGGGGCCCGTCTGCGTCAACGAGCGCCTGGCGCCCTTCCTGCCTGGCCCCCTGGTCGTGGCGGAGGAACGGGAAGGCGGGCCGTGGTTCACGCTGGCCACGCCGGAACAGTCGATAGGGCGGATGGGCGGTTTCCAGGGCAACGTTGGCGTGCTCGTGCGGGCCTACGCCTATCTGCGAAGCCTGGGCGCCGAGGGATTGAGGGCCATCACCGACAACGCCGTGCTCAACGCCAACTACGTCATGGAGGCGCTGAAACCCCACTTCGACCTGCCCTACGACCGCACCTGCATGCACGAGGCTGTGTTCTCCGCCCGGCGTCAGGAGGCTCAGGGCGTGAAGGCCCTGGACGTTGCCAAGCGGCTGCTGGACTATGGAGTGCACGCCCCGACGATGTACTTTCCGCTCATCGTTGGTGAGGCGTTGATGATCGAGCCGACGGAGGCGGAAACCAAGGAAACGCTGGACTACTTTGTCGAAGTGATGAACAATATCGCCGGGGAGGTGGAGAGGGACCCGGAGGTTGTCAGGGGAGCGCCCCATCATGCCGCCAACACCCGGCTGGACGAGGCCGGGGCGGCCAGGCGCCCGGACCTCCGTTGGAAGGCTCGCGGCTAGGCGCCGCGCGATGAAGGCGCTACGAGGGCGTCTCGGATAGCAACTTATTCTATGAGGTGAGATTCATGGCAGTAGAGAGAACGGGTGTTTGCACGGCTAGGGGAAATCCCCTGACGTTGGTGGGGGCCGAGATGACTGTTGGGCAGAAGGCCCCGGAATTCACGGTGCTGGGGCAAGGGCTGAAACCCATCAGTCTCAGCGACAGCGCGGGCAAAGTGCGGATCATTGTCACGGTCCCTTCGCTCGACACAGCCGTATGCAGTGAAGAGACCATCAAGTTCAACGAGCTGGCCGCCAGTCTGCCTGATAATGCCGAGATCCTTACCTTGAGCATGGACCTGCCCTTTGCCCAGGCCCGCTGGTGCGGGGCCAACAGCGTGGAGAGCCTGACCACGGCGTCCGATTTCAAGGAACGGGAGTTCCAAGAGACCTATGGCGTTAAGATCAAAGAAACGGGCCTACTGGCGCGAGCTGTCTTCGTGGTGGGCAAGGACGATACGGTGAAGCACGCGCAGTACGTCTCGGAGATCACGGACCTCCCAGACTTCGATGCGGCGATTGCGGCGGCCAAGGCCGCTGCTTTGGAGTAGCGCGGCTAGAATATGCGCGCAGAGGGGCGGGCCCGCCGGGCCTGCCCCTCTCGCATTGGGCTGACGAGGGGTTGGCGACGCCCGCCAACCCCTCCCCGCGTTGACAGGCTGAAATCAGCCATGCTAGCGTTCCCTATTCATTGCGTGTGTTGCATGCTTGGAGGTTCCGCGGGTGGCGAAGAACGGCTTTCGCATTTTTGACAGCGACATCCACGTCATTGAGCCTGGCGACCTATACCAGCGCTACATAGAGGAGGCGTACCGGGATAGGGCGCCTTTCAAGGAGCGCTCGGTGGTCAGCGGCGTGGACAAGTGGGTGGTTGAGGGTATACCGCATCCCTACTGGGTTGACTGGCCGCAGTTTCTCGAGGCCAACATGCGGCTGGAGAACAAGAAGGAGGCCACGCCCTTTCAGGTCAGGGCCTACAAGAAGGGCTTTGATGCGGAGACGACGGTGGAGGCAATGGACATCGAGGGCGTCGATGTCTCGGTGCTGTTCAGGACCCACGGCATCATTGGGCAGGCAATCGACAGCCTGGAGCCGGCATTCGGGCTGGCCCTCTGCCGGGCCTACAACAACTGGCTGGCCGACTACTGCAAGGTCAACCCAGACCGCCTGAAGGGCGCCGGCCTAATTCCTCTGCATGACATCGACATGGCGATTGATGAGGCCCGCAGGGTGGTTCGGGAGCTGGGGTTCCCCTGCTTGTCCATCCACCCGGAGCCCGTCAACGACCGGGTGGTCTACGACCCTGAAGTGGAGCCGCTGTGGGACGAGATCGAAAGATTGGGCGCGGCCGTGGGTTTCCACGGTACATCCACGGGGCCATCCACCCATGATTTCAGCCGCAAGTACATCGGCCACAGGGCGGGGAGGACGTTCACGCACGCGCTGTCGTTCCCGACGCAGATGATGACGGCCCTCGCCGGTATGACGCTGAGCGGAGTGCTGGAGCGCCATCCGAGGCTGCGGGTCGCTTTCCTGGAGGCCAACTGCGGCTGGTTGCCCTGGGTCCTGTACCGGCTGGACGACCAGTGGCGAAAGTACGCCGACTCGCCCCTAGAGAAGCCCCCGAGCGACTACTTCCTCCGCCAATGCGTCGCTTCCACAGACGCCGATGAGTACCTGGTGGAGGATGTCCTTCGCAGGGTAGGAGACGATCACATTATCCTCTCGACGGACTACCCGCACCCGGACAGCGCCTTCCCCCAGGCGATCGAGGAGTTCATGGAGTTGGATATCCCCGAGGCGAGCAGGCGGAAGATCCTATGGGACAACACCGTCAGGCTCTACGGGGTGGAGGCCGGGGCGCCCGCCTAGAACCGGACGGGCCGCTTTCTTGGACGGAAGCCCTCCGCCGATGGCGCCCGCCCGGCGAGGCTACACCGCCCCCTCGGCCTCCAGGGAGGCGAGTTCCTCCTCGCCGACGCCCAACATGCCGCAATAGACCTCTCGGTTGGCTGAGCCCAGGTCCTTGGGGCCAAGGTGCTTGATCCTGCCCGGCGTGCGGGTCAGGCGAGGCACGACGCCTGGGAGGCCAACCTGACCCAGCACGGGGTCCATCACATTGACAAGGGTCTCCCGCGCCCAGTACTGAGGGTCCTCGAAGATGCCGTCGATGGAGTAGACCGGCGCGGCTGGAATCTCCGCCGCGTCGAGAAGACTCCAGGCCTCCTTCATGGGGTGGGCCATGGTGAACTCGGTGACCGCCGCGTCGACCTCGTCCATGTGTTCGATGCGGGCCGTTACGGTGGAGAACTGGAGGTCTTCCGCCAGGGCGGGCTTTCCCATTGTCTTGGCCAGGGTGGCCCACTGATGGTCCATGTTGCAGGCGATGGATATCCACCGGCCGTCTCCACAGGGGTACTGGCTGTGCGGGGAGGCCATCGGGGTGCCCCTGCCGACGGGGCCCCGGACCAGTCCCTTGACGCTGTATTGGATAGCCAGGGTGTCCATGATGCGGAAGATGGACTCGTAGAGCGCGGCATCGACGACCTGTCCCTCGCCGGTGCGGCGGCGGTACTCCAGGGCCATGAGGGCGCCAATGGTGGAGAACATTCCCGTGATGTAGTCCGTCATGGTGGTTGAACCGGGCGTCAGGGCCGGCATTTCCGGGGTGCCCGCCAGCCAGGTGAGCCCCCCGAAGGCCTGGGCGACTCTGGCGTAGCCGGGCTTGGGGCTGTATGGACCCGTTTGGCCGTAGCCCGACACCCGGACCATGATTACGTCCGGGCGGACGGCCCGGAGGTCGTCGTAGCCGAAGCCCAGGCGCTCGGCGACGCCGGGCTGAAAGCTCTCCACGACCACGTCGCACTGCCCTGCGAGCTGGAGGACCAGTTCCTTGACCCTGGGATGCCGCAGGTTGGCCGTGATGCACTTCTTGTTGCGTGCTTCCTGGGCCCAGAACAGGCCAATGCCGTCCTTGGCCATCTGCTCCCCACCGAGCGCGCGCAGGGGGTCGCCGACGCCGGGGCGCTCGACCTTGACCACCTCGGCGCCGAACTCCGCCAGGAGGGTGGCGCAGAAGGGCCCGGCAATGTTCATGCCCATGTCCAGTACCCGCAGTCCCTCCAGGGCTTCGGGTGGGGAGACTTGAGGGTCATCCTGGTTGGCCATGCTTTCTCCCTGCTGCGCGAGTGGCCTGAGCCTACGTTGGCGGCGCGACGGTGTCAACAGGATTTGCAAGCTGCTTTCTATTGACAAATTCCGCCGGTTGTTTCATTCTGCCACACAACGCTGTGCACTCCCGCATCTGCGCGTGTTCCGCGCATGTTCTCGCGGCCGGGTGCGAACGGATGATTCTGGGAGGATGGCGTTTCTCTGCATAGCAGGAAGGAGAGCCGCCCAAACCTGAGCCATGCCGGAAAATGGTTGCATTCGCTAAAGAACCCTTATGATAGAAGCGATATTTGAAGGCCTAACAGGGATTTTCGTTTGGCCCGCCTTTGGGCTCATGATTCTGGGCATCCTCATCGGCTGGTGCGTGGGGCTGCTGCCGGGCATTGGCAGCGTTGTGGCCCTCGCTCTGATGCTGCCCTTCACCTTCTCGATGGCCCCCATTGAGGCCTTCGCCTTCCTTCTGGGAATGTTCGTCGTGACCACCAACGCCGGTGAGCTGACGTCCATTCTGTTCGGCGTGCCTGGGGAAGCAACGACCGCCGCCTCCATTCTGGACGGCCACCCCATGACCAAGAGGGGCGAGGCCGGGAGAGCCATGGGGGCATCGCTGATGAGCTCCGTCATTGGAGCTGTGATCGGCGCTGCAACGCTGGCGGCTCTCATTCCCGTCGTGCGGCCGCTGGTCCTTTCCTTTGCCGCCCCGGAGTTGTTCGCCCTGACCATTTTGGGGGTGACGTTCATCGCGTCGTTAAGCGGGGACAACCTGTTCAAGGGCGTGCTCATGGGCGGATTTGGGTTCATGCTGGCGACGGTGGGCATGAACCCGCAGACGGGAGTCCTCCGTTTTACGTTGAACCAGCTCTACCTGTGGGAGGGCATAAACCTGATTCCAGTGGCCGTGGGCATGTTCGCCGTGCCGGAGATTATGGACCTTTTCATCCGGGGCACCAGCCTGGCCGAGACGAAGGTTGGGAAGCTGGGCGGCGTGATGGAAGGCGTCAAGGACGCCTTCAGGCACATTGGCCTTGTGGTGCGCTGCGGCGCGATGAGCGCCTTCATCGGCTTGATACCCGGCTTGGGAGGGGCCGTGGCGCAGTGGGTTACCTATGGCCACGCGGTCCAGAGCGCCAAGGACAAGAGCATGTTTGGGCACGGCGACGTGCGGGGAGTGTTGGCGCCGGGGGCATCATCGAATGCAAAGGAGGGCGGCGCCCTGGTGCCGACCGTCGCCTTTGGCGTGCCCGGCAGCCTGGCCATGGCCATCCTCCTGGGCGCCTTCCTCATTACGGGGCTGGTCCCGGGGCCCAACATGCTGGAGGAGAACCTGCACGTCACATGGTCGATGGTCTGGGTGGTGCTGTTCGCCACCCTGATCTCCTGTGGCCTGGCCTTTGTGTTCCTGGGCCAGATGGTCAAGATCACCTACGTGAAGGGTACGATCCTGATCCCCTTCTTGGTGCTGCTGATCTGGATGGGGGCCTTCACAGCGACCAACAACTTCGGCGATCTGGTGTCGGTATTCATCTTTGGCATGTTAGGGTTCGTCATGGTGCAGCTTGATTGGCCGCGCCCGCCCCTGATCCTGGGACTGGTCCTGGGAGGACTGACCGAGAAGTACCTGTTTATATCCACCGAGCGGTACGGGATACTGCTCTTTGCACGGCCCGTCGTTATCGTGGTGCTGCTCCTGGCTGTGGCTGCGTTCGTCTATTCGATTATGCAGGCTAAGACCATGCGTCAGCAGCGGCTCGAGAGGGAGCGGCGGCAGAGGGAGGCTCGCAGTGCGTAAGTGGGCCGAACTGGCTTTCGCCACCTTTCTTGTCATTTTCTTTGCCGTCGCCATCATCAGCGCCCAGGGCTGGTCCTTCGACGTAAAGCTCTTCCCGCTTGCCGTCAGCTATCCGATGCTGGTTGTCTCGCTGCTCAACCTGGCGTCTACGGTGCGGACCATGCAGAAGGAGGCCAGGGAGGTACGCGCCCGGCCGGTTCCGGTGGCTGTTGCGGACGCTGCCGAGTCCGGCGAGCCTGCGCCGGGGGAGATCGAAGAGCGCCAGCAAGCGCAAGAGGTCGCCGGCGATAAGCCTCAGGCCCAGCCCGCCGACTATCGAGCCGCCTATCAGGCCATGACCGAGGAAGAGATCGACCCAAAGGTCCGGGCGGCCAGGACCCTTGGCATCATTCTCTGGGTGCTGGGTTCCGCCGGAATCCTCTGGATCGTAGGGCTGAAGTTTGGCATTCCCTTCTGGATGTTCCTCTTCCTCAGGTTCCAGAGCAAGGAAAAGATCTGGGTGGCCCTCGTACTCTCCGTCGCGGGCTTCCTCTTCCTGGTGGGCTTCTTCGATCGCGTCGTGCACGTTCCGTGGCCCGACTCCCAGTTGACGCAATGGTTCGGGTGGGACGTGACCTTCTGGGATGGCTGGGGCTTCTTCTTGGAGTACCCGTAGCAAGGGCGTCGGGCGCTTGGCCCTCAGCGCGTTATGCCGAGGGTCTGCGCTCGTCTTCTCCGCTTCCCCCTGAGCCGGCGCCCGAATCGGCGGGGGCCCGTTACCGCCGGTAGTTCCTCTTCAATTCCGAGGCGTATTCGGCGCCGAAGGCGGGCAATACCGCGTCATTGGTCAACCATGCCCGCAACGAGACCGTCCCAGTGGCCGGCCCGTCCGAGACCAGCATGTTGTCCAGCAATCCGTTTACCTCATCGCGGGTCAGCGGTACGTCGTTCTTGGCCCAGCCGATCAGCCGGGCCAAGAACAGGGCCACCATCGGGGGTAGATGCAGGATGCGGGCCCTGCCGCCGACGGCGTCGGCCACAAGGCTGGCCATCTCGTTGAAGGAATGCGTCTCAGGCCCCAATGCGTCCACGACCATGTCCTCGGACTTCTCCGCGGCCTCAACCGCCAGCCGGGCCAGGTCTTTGATGTAGATGGGCTGCACCCGATATTCCCCCGATCCGGGCACGACGAAGAAGGGGAACCGGCGGATCATCCAGGCGATGTTGTTAAGCAGGATGGTGCCCTCGCCGAAGACGAACCCGGGTCGGATGATGGCGTAGGAAAGCCCCGACTCCCCAATGGCCTCCTCCACCTCCGCCTTGCCCTTGAAATAGGGGTAGGGCGAATCCAGGGAGGGGTTGGTGATGCTTATGTGGACCAGCCTCTGAACTCCGGCGTCCTTGGCCGCCCGGATGAGGGCCTTGGTGTTCTCGATAGCTCGTTGGAACGTGACCTCTCCGCGGTTGAACCTGATCCAGTAGGTGTTATAGAGGGTGGCCGCGCCGGAAAGCTCCGTAGCCAGCTTTTCCGGCTCGTCGAAGTGGAAGGGAGCGACGCTGATCCGGTCCCCGAACGCGTTGGGGCCATCGGGGCGTCCGGTGATGGTCTTGACCCGTTCCCCGTTGGCCAGGAGCTGCAGGGCTATGTGCCTGCCGGTGAATCCGAAGGCGCCGGTGACCACGCTAAGGCCAGGCATTTGAGCATCGCCTCGACAGGAAATAGACGGGGGGATTCAGCGAACCGGGCCAAGACCACCGAGCCCGACGGGGGTCTGTCAGCGTCCGGATGGCGCGAGGTCTGCCCGGCGGGTTTCCAGGTGAGAAACATAGCCGCTGATCTCCACCGATTCAGGCGTCCCGTCGCGGTAGGTGACGCGGTTGGTGGGTAGGGCGGGGACCCGCTGGCCCGGGGTGAGAATACCGGCGAGGTTCAACGGGTCGGCGCCGCTCACCGTCACGACGGCGCCATTGGGCTTGACCCGGCGGGCCGCCCGGAGTTGGCTGATGGCGTGGGGCAGAGCGTACTGCTCGCCGCTGAACCCGGCTACGAACCGGCCTCCGCGAATCTCGCCGCGGGCTTCCAGGCGTCTGTAAACCCTCAACAGGTCGCGCCAGGGCGGGGCGTGCGGCTCCCGGAGGAGCAGGCGGTGGAAGACCACGCCGTAGCGCCGCAGCAGCTTGCGGGCCAGGAACTCCGTGGCCTCCGCCTCGTCCATGGGCTCCTGTGGGTTCTCCTGGCCTCGGTCCAAGAGCGACCAGCGGCCGGCGCCCCTGCGCTGGGCCATCATGGTCTTGGCCAAGCTGCGCTGGCTGGGCCGCAGCCGGTGCAGCGACCGGCTGCGCGCCGGCGAGGTCAGGGAGCGCAGGCCCTCGAAGCCGTCGGAAGTCACGACGCCGCGGGCGACCAGCTCGCTGAGGCCCTCTTCCACCTGGGCAGGCAGCCGGCGGGTGCTCCGGGCGATGTCCTGCATGAATGAAGCGCCTCGCTGCCGCAGGGCGTCCAGGATGTCCGCTGCTGCTCCCTTGAAAGGGGGGTTCGCGGCGCTGCTTGCCAGCGAAAGGTACGTGGGCAGGTTTTCTCGGAACACCAGCGCAATTGGGGATGCCCGCGTGGCTCCTGATTTGCGGCCGTTCCCGCCACGGCGGCCGTCGCCGTTCTCGGATTGGGTTGAGCTAGGCGGGTAGAGCCGCGCCCACGCCAGTTCTCCCGACAGGCAGAGCTGGTCCAGCCACGATGGGTCGTAGTGGCGGAGGCGGGAGGGCAGGGCGTGACCCTCCCACGCCGGCAGCGGCATTTCGAACCCTTCCAGGAGGTCGAGGATGGCGACAAGGGACGCCGGCCCTTCGAGACGGGAGTCGGGGGCGACGTGGTGCCAGGCGAACAGGAACCGAAGGAAGTCGGCCGCCGGCACGGGTTCGATCTCTGCGCGCAGGCGGTCCAGGGTGTAGCGGTGGATGCGGGCGAGAAGACGTCGGTCGCACCACTCCGGGGCGGAGGCGCCGGTGAAGTCGCCGCGCAGGGCGAACCCCTCTGCCTCGAGGGCGGCTAGGGCAATTTCGATGGTCGATTCAGCGACGCCTGCGGAGGCGGCCAGCGAGGCCGCGGTGACCGGGCCGAGGCACTCCAGCCTGGCCCGTACGGTCTCGCGCAGTGCGTCCTCGGGAGTCCAGCGTACGGCAGCCTCCCGCTCCGGCACGCGGACCGCGGGCTCGTTGGAGGCGCCGGGGAGGACGGCTTGAAGCATGGGCAGGCGCTCTGCCGCTATCCAGAGGCCGCTTCCGGCCTCTAGCCCCGGCCCCTTTTCCGCGGGCGGAGAAGGTGAGGGCGAGGGCGCTGGGTGAAGGGTCAGACGGGTGGCGCGGCCCTGTGCTAGAAGATCGCCGAGCAGGCCGCGCCAGGGCGCCATCTCGGAGGTGGTCAGGAAACCGGCCAGCATCAGGGCATCGTGCAGCTCGTCGGGGTCCTCCGGTTCTGGCCAGGCCTGCTCGCGCACCCGCTCAATTGCGTCGAGGTCGAGGCGGCCAAGGTCGCGGGCCGAGTCGATATCCAGCGAGCGACGCATGGATACGGCCTGGGTTCGCCGTTCCTCCAGGGGCGCGTCGTCCAGGAAGGCGTAGGGCCTGGCGTTGAGGATCTCGTGGGCGAACGGGGACGGCTCGATGGTGTCCTTGGCGACCAGGGTCACGCGCTTTTCAACAATGCGTTCCAGGACGTCGAGGAAGCCGCTGACGTTCATGGCTTCTTCCAGGCAGTCCCGGAGGGCCTGCTGCACGAGGGGGTGGTCTGGCGCCTCGATATCCGGCGGGAGATTCTCCTGGCACGCCATCTGCGCGGGGAATATGGATGCCAGCAGGTCGTCCGAGCGCATGCGTTGGATGGGCATGGGCACCTTCTTGCCGCCCCGCATCCTGAGCACGGCAAGGGCCCTCGATACGTTCCAGCGCCAGCGGGTTTGGAAGACGGGCGCCGCCAGGACCGCCTGGACGAGAACATCCCGGGCGGTGGCGGGGTGCAGATAGGAGAAAACCTCCTCCAGCGGGAAGCTGTGCTGCATGCCCAGGGACAGAGCGATGGCGTCTTCCGTGGCGGCGGCCTGCAGTTCGAAGTTGAAGGTGCGGCAGAAGCGTTTGCGGAGCGCCAGGCCCCAGGCCCGGTTCACCCGCCCCCCGAAGGGCGAATGGAGGATGAGCTGCATGCCGCCGGTGTCGTCGAAGAAGCGCTCCAGGACCAGGGTTTCCTGGGTGGGCACGACGCCCAGGGCAGCTTTTTCGGCGGCGATGTACTCAACGGCCTGTTCGGCGGCTGCACGGTCGATGCCAGCCTCCTCCTGAAGCCAGGCGATTGCCTGCGCCAGGCCGGCCTCGCTCCCGTCCACCCGCCTTCCCACCTCCTCCCTCAACCAGGAAACGGCCTGCGACAGCTCGTTGGTGCGGGCGGGCGCTTCGCCAAGCCAGAAGGGAATGGAGGGGGGAAGGCCGTGGGCGTCCTCAACGCGCACCTTGCCTGGCTCCACCCGCAGAATCCTCCACGACGAGATTCCGAGTTGGAAGATGTCGCCGGCCATGCTCTCTATAGCAAAGTCCTCGTTGACGCTGCCGACGAGGACGCCCTGAGGCTCCAGCACCACGTCATAGTCGGCGTTGTCGGGAATCGCCCCGCCGGACGTGACGGCGGCTAGCCTTGCGCCTTTGCGGGCCTTGATTTGTCCGTTGACGCCGTCGTAGTGGAGATAGGCTGAGGTGCGGCCCCGCTGGGTGGAGTAGCCTTCGCCGAGCATGTGGACGACCTGGTCGAACTCCTCGCGGGCCAGGTTGCGGTAGGGATATGCCCGCGTGAACGCGGCAAAAAGATCGTTCTCATCCCAGTCGTCGACGGCGGCGGCGGCCACGATCTGCTGGGCCAAGATGTCGAGGGGCTTCTCAGGTACCGAGAGCTGGTCCAGCACGCCCTTGTGGACCTGGGAGAAGAGGGCGGCGCACTCCACCAGGTCGTCGCGGGTGGTGGGGAAGAGGCGGCCCCGCGGGGTGGCCAGTAGGGAGTGGCCGGAGCGTCCCACGCGCTGAAGAAACGTTGATATGGCCCTGGGCGACCCGATCTGGCACACGAGGTCCACGGCGCCGATATCGATGCCCAACTCCAGGGAAGCGGTGGCCACCAGTGCCTTCAACTCGCCGGCCTTCAGCCGCTGCTCCGCCCTGAGGCGCTGCTCCTTGGACAAGCTGCCGTGGTGCGAAGTGATTCGCTCTTTCTCCAGGCGCTTCTCGAGGTGGAAGGTCAGCCGCTCGGCGAGGCGTCTGGTGTTCACGAAGATGAGGGTCGTGCGCTGCTGGCCGATGAGCTCGGCGAGGCGGTCGTAGATGTCTTCCCACGTCTCGTTGGAGCAGACGGCTGCAAGGGGCTGGCCCGGCAGCTCGATGGCGAGGTCGCGCTGGCGCTGATAGCCCTCGTCGACGATGGCGCACAGAGGGTCGCCGCGGTGGTCAAGGCGGCCGGCCCCGGCCATGAAGCGGGCGATTTCCACGATGGGTTTTTGCGTCGCTGAGAGGCCGATGCGGGTGGGCCGCTGCTCGGTAAGGGCCTCGAGCCTCTCCAGGGTCAACGACAGATGGGCACCGCGCTTGCTGGCGGCGACGGCGTGAATTTCGTCTAGGATGACGGTCCGGACAGTGCGAAGGGTCTCGCGGCCCTTGACGGTGGTCAGGAGGATGTACAGCGACTCAGGGGTGGTGACGAGGATGTGGGGGGGCCTGCGCACCATGGACTGGCGTTCGGAGGACGGCGTGTCGCCCGTGCGCACCATGACCCGGACCTGGGGCGGCGCCAGTCCCATGCCGGTCAGAATGCCGCCGATCTCCTCCAGCGGCTCGGCGAGGTTCTTCTGGATGTCGTTGCTCAGGGCCTTTAGGGGAGAGACGTAGACCACCTGGGTCTCGTCCACAAGGGCGCCATCCAGACCTTGACGCAGCAGGCTGTCGAGGCACGACAGGAACGCGGCCAGCGTCTTGCCGGACCCGGTGGGCGCGGCGATGAGCGTGTCCTTGCCGGACTGGATGGCGGGCCAACCCTTGACCTGGGGCGCGGAGGGTCCGGCGAACCGGCCTGCGAACCACTGCTGGATTGCAGGGTGGAAGGATGTCAGGGCTTCGTGCGTTTTGGACACCGGCAACCCCTACGCAGACGAGTGACGGGTGCTGTGCAACGGGTGAGGGGGCATAGTAGCGCAGATGTTCTAACGAGGCAAGAAGGCTGCCAATGCGCCTAGGGGAGGGTGCACTGGTCGAAGTTGAGGGAAAACGTTGTGGCGTTGAAGCGGGCCGTGACCACGATCCGCTCTCCCACGGACACGGACTCCACTCTGGCCTTCAGGCTGGTGGGAAACCGGCAAGTGATGCCCTTGTTCGGCCCGCTTTTCAACGAGATGTATGGATAGCCCAGCACCTCCTGACCGACCTTCCTGACCTGCCCGGTGAGCTGCAGGTGCTTCCCCTCGTACTTGTCCATCGTCGTCAGCGCGTTCTCGTCGAACTCTTTCTGGATTGCGGTGGCGGCGACCAGCGGGGGATGGGTCGGCATGGGCGCCAGCGCCAGGCTGCTCTGGGGGCCTGCGCGGGAGGAGACGATGAGTATGATCGCCGCGGCGGCCGCGGCCGCCGCCAGCGCGGCCAGGACTACGGGCCGTTTCATCCTGCCAACCCCCGTTGGCGTCTGAGCGCGTTCGTTGGGATCGAGGGTCTAGATGGAGTTCCCATAGAGGCTGTTGCGCGACCCCCATCCCAATCTTCGCCCGGTGCGGTGGAAGGGACGAGAGGTTTCTCCCTCCTTGTGCCTGAAGCAGCGTCCCTGGAAAGTGGGTCTAGACCCGATACCACCGGCTGCCCTTCAGCATCCCTCTCAGGAAGGCGATCTGGCCGGCGTGTTGGAAGTTGTCGTTGAACATACCCGTCAGGCGTTGCCCGACGGTCATAGGCGGGTTGAAGCGCGCGTCGTCGTAAGGGGCTTCAAGGGTGTTGCTGTTCTGGCCCTCGAGGAAGGCGCGGGTGCGCTGGGCGACCGCATCATGGAAATCGAGGAGGAGCTGAGCGTCGGCTGGCTGGACGGCGGCAACCTGTTCCGGCGTGTGCGTGTGGCCGGAATCGTTGGGGTCGGCGGGCATGTTGAACCTAGCGTGCCAGCCCTCGGTGATCCAGAGTTGGGGTCCGCCGCCCATGCGGGGGATCGTCGTGTCCTGGACCCTCGTCAGGTGCCAGGCGAGCCAGCCGATGGTGTTGGGGTGGCCCTCGGCGTGGTAGAGGAGCTGCTCTGGGGTGACGTCCTTCAGGCCCATGTGGACGATTTCCTGGACCCGGTCCAGGATCCCGATACAGACTTCGTTGGACCGCATTGGTTACCTCCGGTGGGGTTGCTGCGCTCTCGAGGGGCGCGGTTCATGCAGACAAGAGACGGCAGGTCCTGAACTGGGCCGGGCGGGTTTTCGCGGCGGCCGCAGCGATCAGCTTGGATACCACTTCTTTCCCTCGATGATGCCGCGCACGTAAGCCATCTGGCCGACGTGCTGCGCGTTGTCGCTGAGGATGCTGATGAGGCGCACGCCGACGGTCGGCGCCGGGTTCCACTGCGGCTCGTCCAACTCTCTGGCCAGGTCCTCATGGGTAAGGGGCGCCAAGTATGCCTTGGAACGCTCCACGACTGCGGTGTGGTAGTCCAGGATGAGCTGCGTTGGAGAGTTGGTGGCGGCCACTTGCTCCGGCGTATACCCCATGCCTGTCTCATCCGGATCGGCTTCCTTGCCGAACTTGGCGTGCCAGCCGCCGGAGGTCCAGGCCTGTTCCTGGCCGGAGAGGCCGCTCAACTCCCTGTCTTGGACTCTTGACAGGTGCCAGGCGAGCCATGCCAGAGAGTTGCTCGCCTCGGATGGGCGAAACGCCATCTGGTCGGGCGTCATGCCGTCGAGGGTCATGGCAAGAACCTGCTGGTTGCGGTCCAGGGCCGCGATCACCACGTCCTTGGAATGTATGGGCATGGAAGGACCTCCAATGCTGAGGCTGGGCAACCCCGTGGGGCCGCTATGTGCACTCTAACGCCGACGGAGGGGTGTGAGCAAGACGGGTCTGGCGAAGGTCGGAGGCGCATTGCAGCTATCCACCTCAGAGGAGGGGAGCTACGCCGCGCTCGTTGAGGGGAGCGTTGGGGACAGGCCGCGTGACGCGCCTCAGGCGGGATACGAGCGTTTGCCCTGCAGAAGCCCCTTGACGTAGGCAACCTGGCCCGCGTGGGACAGATTGGCGGCTTCCGGCTTACTGCTCCGGAAGTCCGGCGCGGGCTACGACATTGAACGAGAAGCTGCGTCGCTCTTCGCCATTGAGCCGAGCTACCACCACATACGTGCCTAGGTGCTTCAGCGGCAGCCCCATGTTCACGGCGATCTGCGTTCGTTGGTCCTGTCCTGCCGGGATTCCAGGGGGTCTACCGACCTCGAACTGGCCACCCAACTTGGCAACTTCAGCGCCATCCGCGTTGGCGACTTCGATCTCAAAGGTGTGCTTCTGGTTGGTCTCGTTCCACGAAACTCGAAATGCCGCCGCGACAGCCATCTGGTGTGTGACAGGGAGCGGCCTTGCAATAGTGAGCCGGTCCCATCCACCCCCTAGGAGATAGAGTTTGTTCGAGGTTACTTGCGCAGCGTCCGCCAGGATCAACCACTCTACGTCCATTCCGCCTCCCTATGCACTGTTCAGTGTCCACTCCGCCTGACCCGGTTGCCCGACCGATGAGTTTAGAGAGCTAGCCAGTGGGTCGGGGAAATAGGCTACTTCAAAGTCCGAGGCGCCCTGGCTCTCTATAAAAACCGACTCAAAGGAAGTGAGTGGCTTCATGGGCGCGATACTGAAAGATAGATTCAACCACATGCATGCGAACATCCGGCCGATGTTTCCGACGGTTGGATTCGCGTCGCCTCTCTCCAACTTTGCGATGTACTCCTGGGACACGCCGGCTCGCTCCGCCAGCATAGATTGAGTCATACCAGCAATTTTCCGCGCATCGGCAAGCGCCGCCGCAACCTCGAGCTTGACGCTCTCAGCTCCGAATGCTTTCCGGTACTCGATGTCTTGTAGCCACATAGGGTGACTATCCTGAACGTCATGCTGATTCACGGCCTCTCTCCTCATGCCCCGAGATGTTCAGCCCGTAGAGCTTCGGCCTTCGTTAACTCCGCGAGTGGAGTCTTGCGCGACTTCTTCTCAAACCCATGCAGTAGGACGTATCGCTGGGCTTCGGCCTGCCAGAAGTAGAAGATACGATGACGGCTTGGTCGAAGTTGCCACACATCGTTCATCTTTTCTGCTGCCCGCATCGCAACGAGTTGTTGAGAGCCTCGCTGCCGAAGCCGCTCCACGAAAGCTCTGATCTTCGCAGCGTCAGCCTTTCTCCCCGAGCCATAGACATTGGTCACGTACTCGTCATATGGGCAAGAGCCGTCAGGCTGCTTGTGGAAGACTAACGGATACACCCCTGAATTATAACCCAAGGGATTATATTAGTCAACGCAATCAGACGGGTCTGGCGAGGGCCAGAGGCGCATTGCGGCTTTCCCTCTCAGAGGAGGGGAGCTACGCCGCGCTCGCTGGGGGGAGCGTTGGGGAGGGGCCGCGCGACGCGCCTCAGGCGGGATACCAGCGTTTGCCCTGCAGAAGCCCCCTGACGTAGGCAACCTGCCCAGCGTGGGACAGGTTGTCGGCGATGATGCTCACGATGCGGACGCCAACGGTGGGCGGGGGATCGAACCGGGGATCATCAAGCACGCGGTCAAGGTCGTTGCCAGAGAGGGCGCCTAGATAAGCATTGGTCTGTTCCAGCGTGGCGTCGTGGTAGTCCAGAAGGACTTGTGCGCTGGGAGGGCGCAACGAGGCCACCTGCTCGGCCGTGTGGCCGGTGCCCATGTCGTTGGGGTTGAGGGGGAGGCCCAGTTTCTCATGCCAGTTGCCCTTGACCCAGACCTGGTCCCAGCCCGCGAGGTCGGCGACCTGTTTGTCCTGGCCGCGAGTGAGGTGCCAGGCTAGCCAGCCGATTGGATTGCTCTCCGGCCCCGGGCGGCGGACCAGATCCTCTGGGCCAAGGTCGGCCAGAGCCATGTCGAGGATGCGCTTGATGCGGCTAAAGGAGTCGGCGAGAACTTCGCTTTCTTTCACTTGACTCTCCGTTTTCGTCTGAGGCGGTGTTACCGCGCAATCCCCGTGGCGTAGTAGGCGGCGGCCGGGTCGTCCGCGGCCTTCATGCGGTCCACGACGTTCACGAGCAACTTCGCGGTTGCCGTTTCGCTCCAAAACCAGCGGTGCAGGCCGGCCTCCGAGTCCTGGGGCCGCTGGGCCATGCGGGCCTCAAGGACGAAGGCCTTCAGGTCGTCAGCGCAGTGGCGCAGGAACAACAGGAACGGGATATCGGCCGGTCTGTCCTCGGTGTCCGCCTGGCCGGTTGCCGCGTAGGACTGGAGCACCCAGATTATGCCTCGGAAGCGGCGCTGCGGGATACCGGTGAGGCCCACGCCTGTGCGCCCGCCGCCCTATTCCACCCATCGCTCGTAGAAGGGGCGCAGGGCTGTGATTTCGTCCGCTGGGTCAAGCTCGATTGGCCCTTGGTCGACGTCGGTGGACTGCACCAACTGGGGCCATTCTTCCTCGTCCTCGAAGTCGGCGAGCACAGGGCCGCTGTCGCGTTGCAGGAGGTCTAGGGCGGCGGCGATGACACTGTGCTGATACTCGGGGTCGTTGGGTTTGCCGAGTGCGTAGCCGTAGGGGAAGGGGACGAAGAGGCTTCGCGGCGGCTTGACCTTCTCGACATGCAGGCGCACGAGGGCAATGGAGGTCGTGACGAGGCCCGCCGCTTCGAAGACCCGCGCAAGCACACCCACCGTGTGCGAGCAGAGGGGTCAGGTGGGGGTCAGAAAAACGACGTCGACGCCCTCTGCCCTGAGGCGCTGCGCCACCTCGGGGCCGGTGTCCTCCATGATGGGCGTAGCGTCGCGTTGGGCGCCCATGAACGAGTAGTAGTTGCCGGCGAGGCCGCCAATGACGCCCCTCTCCGCCAGTTCTAGCATCCTGCCCATCGGGAACGTGATGTTTAGGTCTCTATAGATTGCCGTCCGGTCGAAGCCGATGCTGGCGTGGCTCTGCACAATATCGCTGGGCGGCGTTGAGGAGGGTATGACCCGGTAGGATATGTCCCGCTTGTCGAAGAGGCTGGCGAAGGGGTGGTCCGTGCGCAGGTGGAGGCCGGCGGTTGTGACGAGGGCAACCTTGCCCTGGGACAGAGGCTTGGCCATTGGCGTCCAGGGGGCGTCATCGTTCTCGATGGCGGGGAAGAAGATGGCGGACTTGCGGTCCACCTCGCTCAGCGCTTCCAGTTTTACCACGGCCCCTCCTAAGTCTGCGTCCCGCTCGATCAATTCCTCCGGGCCCCAGCATAGATATGCCTAACCGCGGCGTCAACGGCGGCGCCTCTGCGGGACGTTTCTAGCCTGGGGCCACCGGCGCGGCGCCGTCGCTGGCGTTGACGGCGCAGGGCAGGGGGGCTAGAGTCCGGGGTGCTCACAGGAGGAGGTCAGAATGAGCGGTGTTCTCGAAGACAAGGTGGCTATTGTGACCGGCTCGGGACGTGGGATTGGGCACGCACACGCCCTGGCCCTCGCGGCTCACGGCGCCAGGGTGGTGGTCAATGACCTGGGCGTCGAGCGCGATGGGACTGGCGCCGCGCGGTCGCCGGCCGACGAGGTAGTGGCGGCGATCCGGGAGAACGGGGGCAAGGCCGTGGCCAATTACGACGACGTCAGCGACTTCAAGGCCGCCGAGGGCATTATCCAGACGGCCCTGGACAGCTTTGGGCGGCTGGACATCCTGGTGAACAACGCCGGGGTGTTCCGCGACATCCTCTTCCACGAGATGACGGAAGAGGACTGGGATATCGTGGTGAACGTGCATCTCAAGGGAACATTCAACACATGTCGTCACGCTGTACCCGTGATGATGGAGCAGCGGAGCGGACGGATCATCAACACCGCGTCGAGCCAGTGGCGCAATCCCGAGGCGAGAGCTGCATACGGCGCGGCGAAGGGTGGCATCGTCAGCCTTACGTGGGACCTGGCCTTCGAGCTGCGGCATTATGGCATTACAGTGAACGGCCTGGCGCCCATGGGGGCCACCCGCGGCTGGGGCGACAATACGCACAAGGACAGGATGGCCGCGGTGGGGTTGGACAGAAAGAAGTCGCCGGACGAGCAGGGCGACGAGCGGGCCGGGCCCGAGTTCGTTTCGCCCATTGTCGTGTACCTGGCGTCAGATCTGTCGTCGCACGTGAACGGACTGGTCTTCAGGGCTGGGTCGGGGAAGATCGGGCTGTACAGCCACCCCTCGGTTGGGCCTGCCATCTATCGAGATTGGCGGAAGGACGGCCCGTGGACGATCGAGGAGCTTCAAACGATATTGCCGAGCACGTTGCTGATGGGAGAAACGACGGCGCCCTTTATTCCTTAGGCGCATCCCCCTAGGCGCGCTCCCTTGGCCGCGTCCGTTTGGCGCGGGGAACTTAGTCTGCGCTCACTCCGGCGCCTTTTTCACCGCGTCCGACGAGGAGGAATGCCACGGGGCCGATGATGTGGAAGAAGAGCACGACCATCAACCAAGCCATCCTGTTGCCCCGGACTTCGTTGGCCGGATTCATGAGGCGCCGCAGGGATATGATCAGCAAGCCGAACTGAATGGCCGCCAGCGGCAGGGCGATGATGAGAATCAGGACGATGGTCATGAGTCCGCCTGGTCTGGATGGGAGGATGGTCATCTGCCGACGGTGCCGCCGCGCGCACGGAGGGGCGCCGCCGTAGGCGTCGGGCGTTGTCGCCGGTGGCAAAGCGTGCCACAATGAAACGAGAGGCTCACCGCCTCCGCGCGCTCGTAGCTCAGGGGACAGAGCGTCGGTCTTCGGAACCGAGGGTCGCGGGTTCAAATCCTGCCGAGCGCGCCATATCCCCCCCTCGCTTGCGGGTGCTCTTCTGATGCCAACCACAGCCGCCCGCCGCCGCGATTGCCCTGAAACGTCCTCAGCCGGATGCGCCGCCCCTGCCAATGTCTGTCCGTTCAGCCGCGCATCGATGGATGCCGGGCTGAGGCTAACCCTTCAGAGCGGGCCAATCCGAGAACAGCTTCCCTGCGCCCTTCAGGCTGTAGCTCTTCCCCAGCGAAGACAGCAGATACCAGGACCAGGTTGCCAGGCTTGATATGGCCGGCACGCCGTATTCGTCCTCGATGTCCTGGAGCATGGCGACGTGCTCGCTGAGGGGGCCCTGAAAGTACACGGCGTCCACCTGCCCGGCGCGCTCGAAGCAGTTCTTGATGAAGATCCGGGCCTCGTCTTTGCTCATATGCCAGCCGACGCCAAAGTGGGAGAAGGGCTTGGAAGTCGTGAACGTGGCCTCGATGTCTCCCTCCTTGAGGATGCCTGCGATCCCGCCGTCGAAGTTCTCGTCAAAGGGTGTGATGAGCAGCACGCGCCGCGCCTCCAGCGCCTGAAGGGCTGCCCTGCAGGCCCGGATTGCGGTGATGACGGGGACGGGGACTGCCTGTCTCAGCTCATCCAGCATCGTGGGATTGAGCAACTCAACGGGGGCGCCGCTGATGTTCACACCCTGCCAGCCCCGTTCGCGGACAGCCTGCGCCGTCCGGGTGACGTAAGTGTCCTTGGTCTCCTTCAGGTCGTAGAGGTCGGTGATGAGCGGATTGTCGTCGGCGACGCCGATGCCCTCAACTTCCAACGAGACCTCGTCGGGCATGATGCTCAGAAGATGGGGGTCCAGCGGCGTGGTGAACCTGGGGGCAATGAAGCCAACGCGAATCTGGTCTCCGTCAGCCATGATTCCTCCTGGATGCGGCTTGCTAGCGGTTGGTTGCGCGGGGCATTCTAACGTATGCCGGGCTGCCTGTCTGCCTTTGACAAACGGCGCCTGGGGCGTTATGTTTTGTGCCGCGTTGCCTAGCCGTCGCCGGGACAGGTTGGGTGCCCCCCACCCCTCCGCTTGGAGCAGCTTCTTTGGCCCACACCATCACCGTCACCGTCAATAGCGCCAGCTACACCAGAGACGTTGAGCCGCGCCTGCTGTTGGTCCACTTCCTGAGGGAGGCGCTGGGTCTGACAGGCGCCCACATCGGATGCGACACGAGCCAGTGCGGGGCCTGCACGGTCATCGTGGATGGACTCGCCATAAAGTCCTGCACGGCCTTCGCCGTCCAGGCCGACGGCGCCAACATACAAACAATCGAGGGTCTGGCGTCGGATGGAAAGTTGCACCCCATTCAGGAAGCCTTCCACGAAGAGCACGGCCTGCAATGCGGCTTCTGCACGCCGGGCATGATCATGACGTTGAGCCAGGTCCTGGAGCGCAATCCGGACCCCACCGACGAGGAGATTCGCCACGGCATCGTCGGCAACATTTGCCGCTGCACTGGCTACGAGAACATCGTGCGGGCGGCCCGGTACGCCGCCCGCAGGCTGCGCGAGGAAGGCTGATGATCCCCGCGGCTTTCGAGTACCACGCCCCGGGGACGCTGCGGGAGGCCATCGCTCTTCTGCGCCGCTATGGCGATGATGCGAAGGTGCTGGCGGGCGGGCAGAGCCTCATCCCCATGATGAAGCTGCGCCTGGCCAACGTTCCCCATCTGATTGACTTGGGGCGTGTGCCCGGAATGACGCACATCAGGGAGCAAGACGGGGGCTTGGCCATTGGCGCCATGGCCACCTACCACTCCCTGGAGCGCTCGCCGCATGTTCAGCGGTACGCCGCCTTCATCGCCGAGGCCATAGATATCATCGCCGACGTTCAGGTGCGCAATAAGGGGACGATCGGCGGAGCCGCGGCCCACGCCGACCCTGCGGCAGACCTCCCGGCGCTCCTCGTGGCCCTGGAAGCCCGTATCCACGCCACCGGCGGGGCGCGGGCCCGTTCCATAGCCGCCGAGCGTTTCTTTGTCGATGCCTACACCACGGCGCTTGGACCCACGGAGGTCGTCTCGGAAGTTACCCTGCCCGCGCTGCCGCTTCGAACGGGGACCGCGTACGTTAAGTTCGCCAACAAGGCATCCCATTTTGCGGTCGTAGGCGTGGCGGCGGTGGTAACGATTGGTGCCGACGGGCTCTGCCAACGGGTTCGCATTGGTGTGACGGGTGCGGGGCCTAAGGCTGTGCGCGCCCGGAGGTCCGAGCGGTATCTGGAGGGTAAGGCGCCGGACCAGGCGAACTCGCAGGCCGCCGCCGGCAGGGCAGGGCACGGGATCGAGTTTCTGGAGGATATTCACGGGTCCGCCGAATACCGGGCGCATTTGACGACGGTATTTACGGCCCGGGCGATTGCCAAGGCAGTCGAGCGGGCGAGCGTCTAGCGCGCTATCCGGAGGAAGATGGCACCGTACACCGGCCAATCGATGAGGCGCTCGGAGGACGAGCGTCTTCTCCTGGGCCACGGAAGCTTTACGGACGACATCCAGCTTCCGGGGACCCTCCACGCGGCCTTTCTGCGCAGTGACCACGCCCACGCCCGCATCGTTTCCATAGACGCGTCCGCCGCGCTGGCGATGCCCGGAGTGGTGGCCGTGCTCACGGCGGCGGACCTCGGCGACGTTCCCAACAAGACCATCATCATCAAGCGCGACGGGATGCGGGAAGACAGGATGGTCGCTCATCCTATTCTCGCCGATGGCCGGGTGCGCTACGTGGGGGAGCCGATCGCGGTGGTTGTGGCGGAGGAGCGCTACCTCGCCTTCGACGCCCTGGAGCGCGTGGACATTCAGTACGAGCCCCTGCCCGCGGTTGTCGACCCCCGCGATGCGCTCAAGGACGAGGTGGTGCTCCACGAGGACGTGGGGACCAACGCGGCGATGCACGTCATCGAGGGCGAGGGCGACATCGAGCAGGCCTTCGCACAGGCTGACCACGTGGTGGCGGAGCGCTATGACGACCCCCGCATTTCCGCCGTGCCGATGGAGCCCAGAGCGACGCTGGCCAGCTACTCCCCCGAGGACAAACGCCTGACTGTTTGGACGTCCAGCCAGGTCCCGCACCAGGTCAAGCGCTATCTGGAGCCCATGTTGGGGTTGGAGCCCGGCCAGGTGCGCGCCATCGCCCCGGACGTGGGCGGCGGGTTTGGTCGAAAGATCGAGCTCTGGTCGGACGAGGTCGCGCTCGCTCTGCTGTCGCTGCGGCTGGAGCGGCCCGTGAAGTGGACGGAGGACCGCCGCGAGAATCTGCTGTCGACCCACGGCAGGGCCTTCACCAGCGACGTGGAGGCGGCGATAACGAACGACGGCAAGATTCTGGGGATGCGGTTCCGCATGATTGCCGACCTGGGGGCCTATTTCCATACGTCCACGGGAGGGCCGCTGAGCAACGCGGCTCACCGGGTTGCCGGGCCGTACGCCATCCCCGTCATGGACATTGAGGTCCTTGGCGTGTTCACGAACACCCCCCCAAGCGGGCCGTACCGGGGCGCGGGAGGGCCGGAGGCGGCCCTGTTGACTGAGAGAATCATTGACGCAGCAGCAGCCAAGATCGGCATGGATCCGGCTGAAGTGCGGCGCCGTAATTTCATACCGCCGGACGCCTTTCCCTACCGCACGGCGACGGGCTACACCTACGACTCGGGGGAGTACGAGCGGGCCTTCGACCGGGCGCTAGAGCTGGCCGACTACGATGGCTGGCGCGCGGTGCAGAGGAGTCGAGGCTCGGGTGAGCCGTTGCTGGGCGTGGGCGTGGCGGCGGCGGTCAAGGCGTCGGGCGGGTCGCCTCGGACTCGCACCGCCAGGGCCGACGTTTACGTGGCGCCCTCCGGCGCGGTGAGGGTCACGACCGAGGCGTCGCCGCACGGGCAGGGCACCGAAACGACCTTCGCCCAGATTGCCGCAGACGCGCTGGGAGCGCCGTACGAGAGCATCACGATCCTCCACAGCGACAGCGACATGCTGGAGTCCGGCCACGGGACGACGTCGAGCCGTGGGCTAGCGGTTGCCGGGACGGCCATGTACGAGGCTCTGACCCAGACAAGGGCGAAGGCGGCGGCCATCGCCAGCCATATTCTTGGGTGTGATGCCGCAGACGTGGTCTTTGAGGATGGCAAGGTGTACAGCGGGCGCGACCCCGAGCAGGCGATGGCCTTCTCGGAGTTGGCTTCGGCGGCCTATAGGCCAGACAAACTTCCGGAAGGTATGGAGCCGGGGCTGGACACCAAAGTCAGCTTTACCCTTGACTCGAACCCGTTTGGGTTCGGGGCACATGTGGCTGTGGTGGAGGTGGACAGGGATACGGGCGACGTGAAGCTCATCCGCTACACCGCCGTTCACGACTGCGGCATCTTGATCAACCCCATGGTCGTGGAGGGACAGATCCACGGCGGGCTGGTGCAGGGGATCAGCCAGGCCCTCTACGAGGCGATGTTTTACAGCCCCGACGGCCAGCCGCTGACGGCCAGCCTGATGAACTATGCGGCGCCTCTGGCGGAGGGTCTGCCGCCCCTGGTTACCGACAGCATAGAAACGCCCTCGCCGACCAACGCCCTGGGCATCAAGGGAGTTGGCGAGCTTCCCACGGTGGGATCGCCGCCGGCGGTGGCCAACGCAGTCATGGATGCCCTGGCCGGTCTGGGAGTCCAGCGCCTGGATACGCCCATGACGCCCGAGAAGGTCTGGCGGGCTATTCGTCAGGCTTCCTGACGGGCGTTCTCCCAAGGCGAACCGGCAGAGTAGGGGAAGGCCAGAGCTTGTCCTGAGCGGAAAGAAGGGATGGGGGGTTGCCCATGCGTTTCGGATTCGCCTTGCCCTATTCCCTGGACATCGAAGGACTGTGCCGCTTCGCCCGCGCCGCCGACGAGTTGGGGTTCGAATCGCTGTGGGCAGGCGACCACATTGCCTTGCCGCAGGCTGCTCAAAGCCGGTATCCCTACACGGAGGACGGCTCCTTTCGGCCAGGGGCCACTCCATTCCTCGAGGTGGTCACCCTTCTCAGCTACATCGCCGCGCACACGGAGCGCATCAAGTTGGGAACGTCGGTGCTCATCGCTCCTTACCGGCACCCGCTGTTTCAGGCGAAAGCCCTGGCAACTCTGGACGTCCTGACGGGCGGCAGGGCCATCTGCGGCGCGGGCGTGGGGTGGTTGAAGGAGGAGTTCGACGCCCTTGGCGCGTCCTTCGAGGACCGAGGCCCTCTGACCGATGAGACGCTGCGGGTTATGAAGATGCTCTGGTCGGAGGAGCGCAGCAGCTTCCAAGGGCGCTTCTTTCGCTTTGATGGGATTCTTTCCTACCCCAAGCCGGTGCAGAGACCCCACATTCCCATCTGGGTGGGCGGGCATGCCAGGGGGTCCATTCGGCGCACCGTCGCCTACGGCGACGCCTGGCATCCGACGCGGCAGACGCCGGAGTACGTGGCGGGCCTGCTGCCCTATCTGCGGGAACAGGCGGAGGCGGCGGGCCGCGACGCCGGGGAGATAACCATCTCGCTGAAGCGAAGCATTCACTTCACCGACATCGGCGTTGAGGACGCCAGCGCCGTGCAGTCGCGGGGTGCCGTCGTCGGGGCCACTCAGGACGTGATCGATGACGTCCTGCGGTGCGAGGCGATGGGGATCCACCAGCTCACGTACGACCTCCGCACCGCCAACATCGCCGACTGCATTCGGACCATCCGGCACTTCGCCGATGCCGTCGTCCCTAGCGTCGGACGCGAGGGCTAGGGGCCGCTCCTGGCCTGCCAGGGCGAAACCCACGTCAACACCGCTGCCACAGCAACGGTGGCGCCCGCCAGTATGAAGGTTGTATTGGTCCCGTACGCGTCCGCCAAAAAGCCGCCGATCGCTGGCGCCAGTCCGGCAACGACCACCATGGCGGCGTAGACGAAGGATACCGTTATGGACCGGACAGACTCATCCACCACGTCCATCGCTGCGGCGATGATTATGGAGGCAAGAGAGAAGACGAACGCTCCGGAAACGACGAGAACGAGCACAAAAGGCCATCCCGCCGGAACGTAGTATAGGCTGGTGTAGCCGGCGGCAAGAATGGTCATGGTCGGGGCCAGCACTGCCTTCCTCCCGACTCGGTCGGAGAGGTAGCCCATGATGGGCTGGGTCCCGATACCCGCCGCTTGCGCCAGCGACAAGTACAGCCCCACCGTCAGGGAGGATAGGGCCAGGTCCTCCCGCAGGTAGATGGGCATGAACGTCACCAACACGCTCTGCCCCCCGGCAAAGCCCCCCACGATCGCCATCAGGAAGAGCAGGCGGCGGTTGCGGATAAGACCAGCGGCGCCCGATAGGTATTCTCGCATCGAGAAGGAGGCGGCCTTGGGCCGGGGAAGGGATCGGATGATGAGCCACACGGCCACCCCCACCATGACGGCGGGGATCACGCTTCCCTGGAGGACCGTTCTCCAGAAGAGGAAGGACAGCAGAGCGCCTGCCAACACAGGCCCCACAGCCTCGCCGATGCTGGCGCCCGTGCCGTGCAGTGAAAGGGCGAATCCCCTGCGTTGGGCAAAGATGGTGGAGAGGGAGGCGATGGCCGCGGGATGCCAGAAGGAGATGGCGCCAATCATGACGCTGGTGGCCAGCAGCGCCCACCAGTAGTTGGTGGCAAACCCAAGCAGAAGGGAAAATCCGCCGATGACGAATAGTGTCGCGGCAAGGATGATCTCTCGCCGGTGGGCGTAGCGGTCGGCGAGGAAGCCGGCCGGTATGTTGGCCGCGCCGCCGACGATGTTCTTGACCATGGACAGGACGCCCACCTGCACGTTTGTCAGCTCCAGGCCGGCCTTGATTTCCGGCAGCACAACGAAGAAGCCGGAATTGAAGACGTGCTTCACCGTGTGCCCAGCGACGGTGGTTGCCAGGAAGGCCAACCGCTGCCGGCTCGATAGCTCGTGGCCGCTCGCCTGCCCGGGGCCAGATGCCATGAAGCAGCTCCGTCCTTTGCCCCTTGGGGGGCGCTTGCTGGAACGTTGGGTGGCCTGAGCGCGCCGGGGCTCCCGGCAGGCCGGAAGCCTCCCTAATGATCCTGCCTAGCGGGTTGGGAGCGCGTCGCGAGGCACCGGCGTTCGCCGTTCCTGGGATATCGCTCGGCGTCAGAGGATGGTCTTGCCTGCGTCCCGCCGCGCCGCCCTAGGCGATCTTGCTCGGTAGCCAGGTGGCAATGCCCGGGAACGCTATGACAAGCGCGATGGCGATGATGTCCAGCACAATGAACGGCAGGCTCGCTTTATAGAGGTCAGCCATCGTGGCCCTTGGCACCACCCCCTTGAGGGCGAATAGGACCAGCCCAAAGGGCGGGGTGATAGCGGCCACCGAGATGTTCATGAGGAATATGATCCAGAACCACACCGGGTCGAAGCCAAGGCCCTTCACGATGGGGAGCAGGATGGGAATGGCGACCAGCATGATGGAGAGCTGGTCTATGAAGAACCCCAGCAACATCACGGCAAGCTGAATGATGATGAGGAGAACGATGTCAGGGACGGGAAGCTCCGTGAGAACCCTGAGGAACTCCCTGGTGGCCCCCGTAAGGGAGAGTAGCTGTCCCAGAGCCGTGGCGCCGGTGATGATGAGGAAGACCATGCCGGCGATGTAGAGGGTGCCCATCAGCGCCCGGCGGGTCACGGAGAAGCTGAGCTTCCTGTAGATAATTGCCACGATGAAGGCGCCGATGGCGCCTGTTGCCGCCGCCTCGCTGGGGGTGGTCACGCCGAAGATGATGAAACCCATCACCATGACGACGATGACGGCCAGGGGCGATATCTGGAGGAGGCCGCGGAACCGGGACCCCCAGGTGACATCCCCGGTGGAATAATGGGGGGCCAGGCTTGGATTCAGGCGCACCCGAGTGTAGATGTAGATGCCGTAGATGATGGACATGAGGAGGCCGGGCAGGAGTCCACCGACGAGCAGGGCTGCAATGGACACCTCGGCAAGGCTGCCAAGCAGCACCGCCAGGGCGCTGGGAGGGATGATGGCGGCCAGCAGGCCCGCCGACATGATGGTTCCCAGGCTCAACTTCCGGTCGTAGCCGCGGCGCTCCATCTCGGGATGGAGGGTGGCGCCAATGAGCGCCGTGTCGGCCATGCCGGCGCCGCTGAGGGTGGCCAGGGCCGTGCCCGCGCCCAAGGCGACGAACAGGAGGCGGGCCCGCATTCTGCCGATCCAGCGGTCGAGAACGTCGATGGTCACTTCTATGACGCGGGACTGGAAGAGGACCTCGCCCATGAGGAAGAACATGGGGACGGCGATGAGGCTGAAACTCGCCACGGAGCGGTAGGCGCTTGCCGGCAGGAGGAGCCAGCCCTTGGTCCCGTCAACCCACCAGGCCAACCCCACGATGTTCAGCAACGCGAAGGCAAACGCCACGGGCATGCCCGTGGCGAAGAACACGAGCAGCATCGCGAAGAAGATGAGGAGAACGAAATACCATTCCATCTATTGCTCCCTGCTTCCTGAAGCCCGGCTCCGGCGGGCGCAGGTAGGTTTGCCCAGGTCTAATGGTTTCGGTGTGCGGTAACGCGAGCCTACGCCAGGCCGCTGCTTGACGTCTGTTTGGGGTCTTCGTGGCGAAGAAAGGCTGTGAAGGAAGCGATCGCCATGCGCATTGCCTGGAGGCTGAGCATCAGGAAACCGAACGGAATGATCACCGTAACCGCTGCCTGGGGCACCTGGATGCCCCCCAGGATCTTGGACCCTCTTTCAAGGTGGTCCAGAAAGGCGAATAGGCTTTGCCAAGCGATGATGCCGCTTGCGATTGAGGCGGCAAACATGCCAGCCATGAACAGCAACTGACGGGGCGTCGGTTTGAGGAGTTCGATCACCGCGGTCATGCGGACGTGCCCCTCTCTCTTGAGGACGATGGGGGCCGCCAGGAACGTGGCGTACAGGAGGGCAAACTCCGTGATGTCCAGCCCCCAGGCGAGGGGGGCATCGAAGATGCGGCGCATCAGGACATCGTAGCTAATGAGGAGCGCCATGAACAGAATGAGGACCGCTCCGAAGACCGACAACGCCACCATGAGCCTGTCGAACCACTCTCCGGCGACTTTTGCAGCCTGTTCTATGGTTTTTTGCATGGTGAACGCTCGGGTGAGAATTTGCCACCGGACTGGCTCGATGCCTCCGGGGCTTCCGCCGCGCTACTCCGGCAGGGGGTTGTTCCCTCCCTATCGGGTTAGGCGGGAGTGACGCTGTAGAAGTCCTGGGCGTTGCGGTGGAGGATGGCCTCTTTCTCGTCGGAGGTGAGCTCCTCCATCTCGAGCAGCTCCTCGATTTCGCCCCGGACGCTTTCAAGGTTGACCTCGTGGGGGAAGTCGGAGGAGAAGATCCAGGCCTCGGCCCCCACGGTCTTCACGGCAAAGGGCAGGGCCGGCTCGTCGCCCTCAATGCCCACGCGGATCTGGCCGGCCTGGGCGAAGCGGGTCAGGTAGTCGCCAACGGTCTCGCCGTTCTGGAGTTGGATGAGCTCTCCCCTGGGGTCGAAGGGTGTGAAGCCGCTGTAGGAGCCGGAGAAGCGCTCCAGGGCGAGGAGGAACCAGGCGGCGCCGCCTTCCAGGAAGCCGACCTTGAGGCCGGGGAACTTGTCGAACACGCCGTTGAAGACCAGGCTGGCCATGCTGATCATGATGCCCATGGGGTGGCCGATGGCATGGATGGCCGGGAACACGTTGAGGGTGTTCATGCCCAGGTCGTGATGGGCGCCGCCGTGAACGCCCAGGGCGCAGCCCAAGCGGGCGGCCTCTTCATAGACGGGCCAGTATTCCTTGGCGCCCAGGTGCGTGCGCAGGCCGGTGGAGGGGAGCATGATGCCGGACATGCCCAGCTGGGTGATGGCGCGGCGCATCTCCTCCACGGCGGCTTGGGGTTCCTGCATGGGGATCAGGGCCATCCCCTTGAAGCGGGAGTCCTTCTGGACATAGGCCTCGGCTAGCCAGTCGTTGTAGGCGGCGCAGGCCAGGATGGCAAAGTCGACGTCGACCATGCGGCCGTAGCCAAGGGCGCCGGTGGGATAGACGACAGCCGCTTCGAGGCCGGCCTTTGCCATGAACTCGACCCAACCCTCGATGCCAGGGTCTTTAAAGACGCCGTTGGAGATACCGAAGGCGTCTGGGGGGTTGAACATGAGGCCGTGGTGAAGGTGGTCGAGCTGAGGGAACACCCCGAAGAGCCTGGCGATGTTGGACTCGCTAACGGGGTAGCGATAGTGCTTTTTCATCGCCTCGAAGTCTTCGAAAATGTGGCCGTCGCCGTCGATGGCCATCTCCAAGTTCGCCATGTTTCCTCCCGCCTGGGTAGCGGCGCGTCCGGTTGCGGTTACGTATACCCGATAGCGAAATACGTTGTCAATAGCGGGCCGGGCCCTTGGCCGCTCCAAACGCAGTGCCCCTGCCCCACGCGTGGGACAGGGGCACTGCTTCTTTGCTCCGGTTTCCGGATGGCTAGCTGGGCCAGCCTTCCCGGGCCTTGGCGCAGGCCAAAGCGTCGGCCAACGGCTGGCCGTAGGTCGGGTCGGCGTCAATGAGGAACTGCTGGACGGTGGCGTTGTAGTAAACGTCCTTGAGGTTTTGAGCCTTGTCCGGGCCAATATCCACAAGCTGCATGCCGTTTTCGGCGAGCATGTCCAGGTAGCCTCCCACCTTGGCTTGGGAGCCGTTCCGGTATATCAGGGTTGCCTGGTCGAGCGCCTCCATCACTGCGTCTTGGCGAGCCTCGGAGAGGCTATTCCAGAAGTCGAGGTTGGCCATGAGCGTGATGCCGCTGGCGCTGAAGGGCGGGCCATAGATGTAGCTGGCGACTTCGTAGAACTTGAAGTTCCAGGCGATGGCCTCCGGGGCGCCCATGGCCAGACCGTCAATGATGTCCTTCTGCAGCGCCGTGTAAACCTCCGTGATGGGCAGGTTCACCATGATGCCGCCGAAGTGGCTGTACATGGGTTCGAAGGATGCCGTGCCCCGAAGCTTCAAGCCATCGAGGTCGGGAATGTCCTGTAGCTCCTTGGTGACGAACCGATACCCAAGGTCCGTGGGTAGGTAGCCGAGGAGTTTGACACCCACCCGGTCCTCGTAGGCCTCTTGCAAAATCCCGTAGGCGCCGCACTCCGTCCACACCTCCGGCGTGGCTGCCGCCAGGTCAATTGCTGAACCCAGAGTCGTGAAGTCGGAGTGATAGGCCGAGTGCGTGAAGAGCATGTCGAACACGCCGTCTCTGACGGGAGCAACCTGTTCGAAAGCGTGGACGGCGTCAGGCCCGGTGGTTTTGACCGTCATGTTGCCCGAGATCTCCTGGATCAAGTCCCGGAAGGGGAAGTAGCCGTCGGGTACTGCGTCGACTGTCTCCGGCCAGGCTACGAGGAAGTCCACTTCTATCGGGTCTTCCTCAGGGGCCATCATGGCCTCGGTGGGGGCCATGGTAGGGGCCATCGTGGGGGCCATCATGGCCTCGGTGGGCTCCTCCATCATGGCCTCAGTGGGCTCCATCATGGCGGTCGCCTGAGGAGTGGCCGTGGGGTCGGTTCCACCGCATGCGGCCACAACGAGGGCGGCCATGGCCGCCACTACTGCAAACAAAAGCATCCTTCGCTTCATCGAGAACCCCCTTAGGGTAAAGTTTTAAACGACAGCCCACTCACCGTATGCGAGCCAACCGCCACCGACGGCCAGCCACCGTATGCCAGCCAACCGGCTGCTAGCTGACTGCCACCGGGGCCAGGCCATAGAACCGCTGCGAGTTCTTGTGGAGGATGGCCTCTTTGTCCTCCGCACTCAATTCCTCATTCTCCAGCAACTCGTCGATCTCTTCCTGCACGGTAAAGATGTTCACCTCATGCGGGAAGTCGGACGAATAGATGAAAGGCTCCGCGCCCACGTGCTTCACGGCGAAGGCAAGGTCGAACTCGTCTCCCTCCACCCCCACGTAGATGTTGCCCTGTTTGATGAGCCGCTTCAAGTAGTCGTCCACGCGCTCGCCGTCGCGCAGTTGCATCTGCTGGCGGTAGGGATAGCCGTTGCCGGGCTCGAAGGGAGCGACGGCGTCGTAGGACCCGGGGAAACGCTCCAAGGCCACGAGCAGCCAGCTTACTCCGGCTTCCAGGAAACCTACCTTGAGGGTCGGGAAGCGGTCGAAGACGCCGTTGAACACCATGCTTCCGAGGTTGATGATGATCCCGGTGGGGTGGCCGATGGAGTGGATGGGGGCGACCTTGTTCATGGTGTTCATGCCCAGGTCCTGGTGGGCGCCGCCGTGGACTCCGAGGGCGCAGCCGAGCCGTTCGGCCTCTTCGTAGACGGGCCAGTACTCGGGGTCGCCGAGGGGTGTCTTGAGGCCGGTGGAGGGCAGCATGGCGCCCACCATGCCCAACTCGAGGACCGCCCGCCGCAACTCCTCCGCCGCGGCCTGCGGCTCCTGCATGGGGATGAGGGCTGTGCCCTTGAACCGGCTGTCCTTCTGCACGTATGCCTCGGCGAGCCAGTCGTTGTAGGCCCGGCAGGCAAGGATGGCGTAGTCAACGTCGGTCATGCGGCCGTAGCCCAGCGCTGCGGTGGGATAGAGCACGGTGGCCTCTATGCCGGCCTTCTCCATGAAGGCGTACCAGCCCTCGACGCCGGGGTCCCTGAAAACACCGTCGCTGCCTATGCCAAAGGTATCGGCGGGGTTCTTACCGAGGCCGTGGTGAATGTGGTCTATTTGAGGAAAAACGCCGAGCGTCTGAGTAACGTTGGTCTTGTTCAACGGGTAGGGCAGGTGCTTCCGCAAATCGGTCATGTTCTCGAAGATGTGGCCATCTCCGTCTATGATGAGCTCCAAGTTGACCATGCTGCCTCCTTCGTTTGGGCATCAGCTAGGCGGCTTACGGTTGAAGGTATAGATATAGCGGATTCGTCGCTGGCCTGTCAAGTTACATCGCCATGCTATGGCCTCGCTCTTCCTGAACGAAGCCGGGGGCAGGGAGGGGGTTCCCTGGCTGGGAGCCGGGGAGGGGCTTGGGGCTTATGGTGGCGGACGCCGTTGTCCCACCTGTCCCACCCGTTATCTCCACGCCAAGCTATGCCCACTCGCGCCTATCCAACGCATCAACGAACTCAGCGACGAACCGCGCCGGTTGGTCCAACGGCAACAGCTCGTCAAGCGTCGGCGGCAACACCCACATCTGCTCTCGGCCCGTTGGTCGAAGGGCATCCCTACATCCCCCCGATTGATGTCGCCTCTTAGGCACGCCGAACGCGGTTCCCCTCACCAACTCAGACTTTTGAGACAGGCTTAGTACAGTACGTGTAGGCCCACCGTTCTAATACAACGCGATGAGTGCGCCAATGGCAGCCGTTAGCAGGACGACTAGCCACGGTGGGCACTTCCAGAACGCCAGAAGCGCGAACGCGCCTGTCGCTAGGGCGAAGTCCTCAGGCGCCTCAATCGCACTGGTCCACACCGGGTCGTAGAGCGCGGCGAGGAGCAGCCCTACCACCGCCGCGTTCACGCCCATCAGCGCCTGTCTGACTCGAGTGAAGCCCCGCAACAGGTCCCAGAACGGCAGTACTCCCAGGACGAGCAGGAACGATGGGACGAATATCGCCGCGAGCGCGAGCAACCCCCCGAGCCATCGAGGCGTCGCGACCTCCATCACTGTTCCCAGGTAGGACGAGAATGTGAATAGTGGGCCGGGCACAGCTTGGGCTGCGCCGTATCCTGCTATGAACGCGTCCTCCGTCACCCAACCAGGTGGAACAACCTCTGCCTCCAGCAGTGGCAGCACGACGTGACCTCCACCGAATACAAGCGATCCAGACCGGTAGAAGCTGTCTATCACCGCAATAAGCGTATTGTCTGTGAGTCGGTTCACCACCGGCAGGGCCAGTAGGAGGACGAGGAATGCGATCAGCGCTGCCGCCCCGACGAGCGCTCCGGTCCGCTTGCCGGTGGCGCCTCTCGGCCGCAACTCCAGGGGGTGGAGGAACGCCAGGCCGAGCACCGCTCCGCCAGCGATCACGGCCAGCTGCGCTGTGATACCGCCTGTCACAAGCATTACGACTGTTGCAAGTACAGCGATCGTGATCCGCGGCTTGTCCGGCGCGAGCGTCCTTCCCATGCCCCACAGCGCAAGCGCGACTACTGCGACTGCCGCGATCTTCAAACCGTGCAGCCAGTCGTCCGCCTCGCCATTGAACCCGTGCACGCCGTATGCTAGTAGGATTAACGCAAACGCCGACGGAAGCGTGAAGCCGAGCCACGCGACGAAGCCCCCGGCTATGCCGGCGCGCCTGATTCCTACGGCTATTCCAAGCTGACTGCTCGCTGGGCCAGGCAGAAGCTGACAGAGCGCAACAAGCTCTCCGAAGCTCTCTTCATTGAGCCACCCGCGCCGAGCGACGTACTCCTCGCGGAAGTAGCCGATATGAGCAATCGGGCCGCCAAACGATGTGATCCCCAGACGCGTTGCAGCGAGCAGGACTTCCCAGACATTACCCATGAGCCTAGGTCGTCTCGGGAGCGCGCCTCCCCATCGGGTCCAGAGTGCGCGCAGGAGGGTTTTTGGCGCTTATCGCCAAGGCGCCGCTCGCAATTCGAACATCGGAGAGTCGTTGGAATTCATTGGTATCCGCATGGTTGGCGCAACGTTCTCAAATACGGAATAGAGGCGTTTCATATGGCCCCAAGTCCGCCACGCACGGGAGCCTGAGCTCTTGGTGTCGTTTGGACAGCAGGTATCTTGTTGCCCGGCCCCCGATCCTAACTGCCCCTGTACTCGGGGGCAGGGACTGGACCCCCGCCTGGCGCTTGGGGCAACGTGTCTGGGAGACGCCGCTAGGTCTCTATGCCGAAGGTGATGGCAACCACGCCCGCAACGACCAGAAGGGTGCCCGCGACAAGCTGCCAGGTAATTCGCTCCAGCCTCTGTAGGAAAAAGTGGGCCATCACGAGGGCGATGACGGGTTGGAGGGACACGATGGGCGATACGACGATGACGGGCGCCCGCAGCACGGCGCTGTACAGCAGGAGGACGCCAAGGGTCATGCTGATCCCGCCGCCGAAGACGAACAGCAGACCCCGTCGGGGCGACATTCGGATGTCTCTGGGAATGCGCGGCCCTATGGCGAGCGCCATGACGAGGCCACCCGCTAGCAGGGTGAATGACGCGGTGACGATGGGGTTGCCGGAGTAGGAGACGGCCTGCTTGCTCATGGCGGGCATGATCCCGTAAACGACCGCCGAGGCAAATGCGGAGGCGTACCCCAGGGAAAAGGGCGTCAGCAGGCGGGACTTGGCGGGCGCCGCTTCCACAGCCCCGCCCGCGGGCGCCGGCTGTGGCTGTGGGCGGGGCTCCCGCATCGCCGTCGTTACCACGAGGATGACGCCGGTCATGGTGATGAACATGCCCAGCGCGATGGGCCAGGTCATGTGCTCGTCAAGGAAGGTGATGCCGACGAAGGCGGAATAGAGGGGCGCTGTGGCCATGACCGGGTTGGCGCGGGCAACGCCCAGGAGCTTGAGACTCGCCAGGTTGAGAAATCGTCCAATGGGGAAGTTGATTGCGCCCACGGCAACCATCCAGAAATAGGCGGCCGCCGGCATGGTAAACAGGGCGTTGGGCCAGAAGACAGCGGCGATGACCACGATGGGGACCCAGCCGCCCATGACTGAGATGAGGTTCCCCGTGCTGGAGGGCACGCTCACGAGGCCCACTCTGGCCAGTACGACGCCCGCTGCGAAGAGGAAGCCCACGCCCAGGGCCATGAAGGCGCCAATGATTTCCGGGGGCAAGTGCTCTCCTTGGCGGACCTGCTCGCCTCCGCCCGCCAGCTTTTCCCGCTCTGCCTGCGGAGGGGGGCCGGGGCGGATGAGGCCGGAGATCAGACTACGCGCGCTTCCAGTGGCTGCCGGCCCGTTGCCGATGGTTGGCGGTCATTGTACATGAAGGCTGTCCATGAAGGCGCCTGCGGGCCTTCGGGGTGCCGCTTGGCGTTCTTCCCAGGGACGTTGGCTACAGGAGGGGGGAAGGGAGGCTACCCATCCCTCCCCCCCTCCTTGCTAAATAAGAACTTCTGTGCTAGAGTAGAGTATGGTCAGAAGCAACCCTCCGGCCCACTCCCTTCCTGGCGCAGGATACGGCTACGTGACGGCTCGTGACGGATCTGTAACGCCTCCGTTCGGGGATCCCGGCCGGGAAGGGCAACAAGCGCGGTGACACATACAATCAAAGACCGAACCTTCCCCCGTAGTCGTGGGAAGGGATGTCGGCAGCTACCCGCCCGCTGAGGCTGTGATGATGACGACGCCCGCCACGGTGAGCGCGGCGCCCAGGACCAGCCTGCGCGATATACGCTCCAGCCGCTGGAGGAAGAAGTGGACCAGCAGCATGGTCACCAGCGGGTTCAGGGAGAAGATGGGCGCGACCACCGCGACCGGGGCCTTGGTGAGCGAGTAGTACAGGATGATGACGCCGATGGACATCATCATGCCGCCGATGGTCACGAGGAGTAGAGGCTTCGGCGGCGACACTCGGATGTCGGTGGGGATCCGCCGGGCGATGAAGACCCCCAGCACCAGCGTGCCGAAGAAGAAGGTGTAGACCGAGGCGACCATGGGGTTGGCGTAGGTTTCGGTGACGTACTTCCCAAGCGGCGGAATGGTGCCGTAGGCCAGGGCTGCCAGGGCCGCAGAGCCGTAGCCCACCAGAATCGGGTGGCGCTGCAGGATGCCAAGCCTTTCCGTTGCGCCGCCCTGAATCGGTTGAGGCTGGGTCTCGGCGCGCTGCTGGCGCGAGCCCATGTCGTTGCTCACGACCAAGACAATGCCCGCTATGATCGTGATGGCGCCCAGTGCAATGATCCACCGCCATTGCTCGTCGAGAAAGAAGACGGCGATCAGCGCCGAAATCAGCGGGGCGGTGGCAAGCACCGGATTGGCCCGCACCACGCCGAGAATCTTCATGCTGTTGAAGTTCAGGAAGCGCGCCACCGGGAAGTTGAGCGTTCCCGTCAGGAACAGCCAGGGATATGCGGCTAGCGGAAGGCTGATGAGGGCTATCGGGTAGAAGATGGCCGCGATAATCGTTACGACCACCCAGCCGCCGGCCAGCGAGAACAGACTCCCCGTGCTGGACGGGACCTTTTGCAGGCCAACGCGGGCAACTACCATCCCGCTTCCGAAAAAGAGGGGAACGAGCAGCGCGAGGAGTGCGCCTATAGACTCTTGTGACATTGGCGCAGGCTAAGCCGGCTAGTCTCCTGGCGCGGTGTTTTCAGGTGTAGAGCCGCAGTGTTGCGATAGGCCGGGCGCCAGTATAGCCAACGCGCGGCCGCCACGCGCTGGAGGGGCGCGGCGGCCGCGGTGTGCGTATGCCAGCCGGCGGCTAGTTCCAGATGGTGATTCCCATGAGCACGTTGCCCGCGTTCACGTCGTCTATGGCGGTGTTGATGTCCTCGAAGCCGTACCGCTTGGTGACGAGGGAACTGACGTCGATGCGGCCCTGCTGGATGATGTCCAGCACCTCGATGACGTCCGTTGTGCGGCGGGCGGCGACGCCGGTGATGGTCACTTCCCGGAAGGCGAAACCGGCGTCCTTCAGCAGCAACTGCTGGCCTATCAGCGCCCCGACGATCGTGGCGGTCCCGCCCGCTCTGGTGGCGCGGACGATCTGGTCGGCTGTGACGGGGTTGCCGATAGCCTCGAAGGTCTTGTCGGCCCCGCCCTGGGTGATTTCCTTGGCCGCTTCCACCGTGTCTTCCCTGCTGGCGTCGATGGTGTGGGTGGCGCCGAACTGCTTGGCGGCGTCCAGCTTGGACTGGGCAATGTCGGCGGCGATGATGGGGTAGGCGCCAAAGAGCCTGAGGAACTGGATGACGTTCAGCCCAATCCCGCCGCAGCCGATGACGAGAGCGGACTCTCCTGGGGCGATCTTGCCTCCGTTCTTCACCGCGTTGTAGGCCGTGGTCACCCGGCATCCCACGACGCTGGCTTCCTGTAGATCCACGCCGTCGGGGATCTTGTAGACCATGTAGCCGGGGATGGACATGTACTGGGTGAAGCCGCCCAGGTTCCAGCGGTTGGCTTCGGAGCCGTCGGGCCTTATGAACCCCTTCCCGGGCGGCGGGGTCTGGCAACGGTTCTCGTGGCCGGAGATGCAGTTCTTGCAGCGCCCGCACCGGTAGCGCATGCCAACGGTGACCCGGTCTCCTTCCTTGAAGAACCCCGCGTGACTCCCGCCAACGCCGGCAACGATGCCCGTGACCTCATGGCCCAGCACGGCGGGAAGCCTGGCGGGGAGCTCTCCCTCCTGGACCTTGATATCGGTGTGGCACATGCCGCATGCGGCCACCTGGACCAGGAGGTCGTCGGCGTCGATGATGGGCATGTTGAACTCTTCAATCGCCAGTGGCGCATGAGCTTGATGCAAAACTGCTGCTTTCATAGGTCTCCCTCGTAGTGCTGGATTGACGTGAAGGCTCGGCGGGCTCGGTTCTAGTCGCCCCACAGGACGACGCCCATGAGCACGTTGCCCTGGTGGACGTCGTCGATGGCGGTGTTGATGTCCTGGTACGGATACCGTTTGGTGATGAAGGAGCTGACGTCGATGCGTCCCTGCTGCACCATCTCCAACACCTCGATGACGTCGGTGGTGCGGCGCATGGCGACTCCTCGGATGGTGACCTCCCTGAAGGCAAAGCCGGCGTCCTTGATGAGAAGCTGCTGTCCCACCAACGAGCCGATGAGCGTTGCCGTTCCGCCCGCCCGGGCCGACCTGATAACCTGGTCGGCGGTGACGGGGTTGCCGATGGCCTCAAAGCTCTGGTCGACGCCACCGCTGGTGAGGTCCTTGATGGCCTCGACTGCATCATCGTTGGAGGCGTTGATGGTGTGGGTGGCGCCGTAGCGCTTTGCCGCCTCGAGCTTCGAGTCCATGACGTCGACGGCAATGATGGGGTAGGCGCCGAAGAGGCGGAGGAACTGGATGGTGTTGAGACCCACGCCGCCGCAGCCTATCACGGCGGCGGACTCGCCCGGGGCAAGCCGAGCGGCGTTCTTCACGGCGTTGTAGGCCGTGGTGACGCGGCACCCCACCACGCTGGACTCCTCGATGTTGACGCCGTCCGGCAGGTGGTAGAGGACGTAGCCGGGGATGGACATGTACTGGGTGAAGCCGCCGAGGTTCCACCGGGTCACCTCGGCGCCGCCGGGCTGCATGTAGGGTGTGCCGGAAGTGCGGGTCTGGCAGAGGTTTTCCAGGCCCGATATGCAGTATTTGCACCGTCCGCAGCGGTAGCGCATGCCAACGGTGACCCGGTCGCCTTCCTTGAAGGAGGCTTCCTGGCTCTTGCCGGCGCCCACCACGACACCCGAGATCTCGTGGCCAAGGACGGCGGGCAGCTTCACGGGGATCTCCCCCTCCTGCACCTTAATGTCGGTGTGGCACATGCCGCAGGCGGCGACCTGGATCAGGACATCGTCGTCACCGACGGTGGGCATGTCGAAGTCTTCTATTTGGAGTGGAGTGTGGAACTCGTGCAAGACGGCGGCTTTCATGGGGTTCCTCCTGGTTGAGACCTGTGGTTCCTCCCGGCCTGGATTCATGGGCCGGGCGCGGGACCGGGCGCGGCGCGGATTCTAACAGACCTTATGGACGCACGCCACGGGGCCGGGGCGCCGACAGGGAGCGGGCAGGGGGCCGGGTTCCGTGATAGAATTCCGCCACACACAGGGGAGGTGAGCGGCTATGGCTCAGAATGGCTTGGCGATTATGGACAGCGACGGCCACCTGATTGAGTCGGCGACTGAGCTTCCAAGCTACTGCGATGACAAAATCAGGTTCGTTGCCTCGGGCGGCCTGCCTGCGCAGCGCGGGCCGTTTCCCACGCTGGACGGCATCCACAACTATTTTCGAGGCGTTGACGGCCGGATGGGCGGGCCTCGGCAGACGGCCAGCGAGGAGCGGACCGGGTCAGGCGAGGACTGGGCGGAGTTTTTGAACAAGACCGGCATCGAAAAGACGGTCATATTTCCCACTGAGGGGTTGGCGGTTGGGTTCATCCAGAGTAACGAATATGCCAACTACCTCTGCCGAGGCTACAACGACTACGTGGCGGACCGCTATGCGAGGGTGGACGCGCGGATTCATCCGGTGGCCCTGATACCGATGCAGGACCCTCCCGCCGCCGCCGCCGAGCTCCGCAGGGCCGTGAAGGAGCTGGGGCTGTTAGGGGCTATGCTGCCCTCCACCGGCCTGCCCCTGCACTTGGGACACGACTTCTTCGACCCGGTCTATCGCGAGGCTGCCGAGCTTGACTGCGTGTTGGCCATCCACGGGGGGTCCAACAAGACCATCGGCATTGATACCTTCTCTGACTTCATTGGGTCCCACGTGCTGCACCATCCCGTGCCGTTGATGTACGCCTTCATCTCCTACATGTACCACGGCGTATTCGATCGCTATCCGGACCTGCGCTTCGCCTTTCTGGAGGGCGGGCCGAGCTGGTTGGTCCCGCTGATCGACCGCTGCTCGCGAGACGATGAGTTCTTCGGGACGGTGGCCCGGAAGTCGATAATCGAGTATCTGGAGTCGGGGAACATCCTCGTTGGCTGTGAGGGCAACGACGATAGCCTTCCGTACGTGGCAAGCAAGGTGGGGATCGCGGCCTTCGCATACTCGTCCGATTACCCCCACGAAGTGGACATGGCCGGTGCCTTCCACGAGATCGAGGAGACGCTGGAGTCGGAGGAGCTCACTCAGGAGCAAAAGCAGGCGGTGTTGGCCGATAACACGAAGCGGTTCTACCGCCTGTAGGAACTCGTGCCGGGCGATGAGGGAGGCGGGCGCTTTGCGCCCGCCTCTTTCCTTTGGCCTGGCAATGATGCAGGGTTGGCCCCAAAGAGGCGATGGCTCTCCTGTTCAGGCGGGTCTTGCTCGCCTGCCCGATGAAGGTGGGGCACCGTGTCCGCGCCTGGCAAGCCACCCAGGAAAACGTAGGCGGGAGGACGTTGAATGGAAGAGACCCTCGAGGGACGGCGGCCTGTGCTGGAGGCGCTGCGCGCCGGCCGCCCGATGCTCAAGATACTTCTTTCGCGGACCATCGGGCGTCACAGCGCCGTGGCCGAAATACTGCGCATGGCCTCCGAACAGGGCGTGCCGGTGGAGTACGTGGACAACGTGGCGCTCCGGCGCCAGGCCAGCACCGGCCACGACCAGGGTGTGGTGGCGATAGCAGCCGCCATGGAGTTCGCCGCCTTGGACGATTTGTTGGAGGCGTCCCTTCAACGGGGTGAGCCTTCTCTCTACGCCGTGCTGGCAGGCATTGAGGACCCCCAGAATCTTGGCGCGATCCTACGGACCGCCGACGCCGCCGGGGTTCACGGGGTCGTTATTCCGACGCGCCGGGCGGTTGGAGTGACGGCCGCCGTTGCCCGGGCTTCGGCGGGAGCGGTCGAGTATGTGCCGGTGGCCCGCGTGACGAATATCGCTCAAACGTTGGCGCGTCTGGGGCAGGAGGGCGTTTGGTTGGTGGGGGTGGACCCTGAGGGGAGCATGGACTACACGGCCATTGACTATCGTCAACCGACAGCGCTGGTGATAGGAGCGGAGGGCACGGGTCTTCCTCGCCTGGCGCGCGAGCGATGCGACGTTTTGGCCGCGATCCCCATGCGGGGGCGGGTGGCCTCGCTGAATACGTCGGTGGCCGCGGCCCTCGTCATGTACGAGGCGATGCGCCAACGGCGGTCGCCGTAGCCCATTTCCGAGGGCAAGCAGCTAGGGAATCGCTGAACAAGCTGTGAGAGGCGCAATGCGATTCAAGCGCACCCGACCCCCTTCCTAACCTTCCCCCGAGTACAGGGGCAGGGACAGAGGCTTCCCCCGAGCACCCGGGCAGGAAGAGAGGAGTTTCTCCCGGCCTCAGCCTCGTTCTTTGATTGTATGTGTTACTGCGTTTTCTTCTCCTCCGGCGCTCCGTAGGCGTGGAGCCGTTACAAAGGCATTACAGGCCGTTACAAGGGCGTTACAGACCGTTACAAAGCTGTTACGAGTCGTTACGGAGTCGTTACGGAGCCGTTACGGAGTTGGATGGCTCCAAAGAGCCTGTGCCGTACAACGGCATTCACTCCGGTCCCAACCTTCCTCGGAGGGTCTTGCCCCTTGGGTTGTTCCCTCAGCGCTCCTGCCACAGGGGGATTCTCTGTGGTTAGCCCCCAGTGCTCATGTATGCGGCAGGCTCCTAGGAAGAGAAGCGGGCCGGGGGCCGACTTCATGGGGTACCATAGCACAACCGTTCGTATTTTGCAAGGGGGGGGGATGCTTCCTAGACGGAGGATCTTGTTGTGGCTTGCGCCCTCCTTCGGCGGAGGGGCAGGCTTGGCTGCGCCGTTGTCCCGCCTGCCCACCCTCCAACGTTTTTAGAAACAGGGGGACACCCCCTGTACCCCCGGCGGGGGCTGCGCCCCCTGCGCCCTGCGTGGGGACGGAGGTGAGGCGTAGCCAGGGGAAGAGGGATAGGGACCCCCATCCTAACCTTCCCTCGAGTACGGGGGCAGGGACAGAGGCGCCCCGGGGGGCGGGCGACCGTTGCGAAGCGCGATCCAGCGCGGTCACAGCGCGGTCACAGCGCGGTCATAGCCCAGTCAAGCGCGGTCATAGTGCGGTCATAGCCCCGACAGCCGTTAGGCCGAGGTGTGATGGATTGTTCCCCGCCCGCTCCACCCTCCGACGTTTTCCAGAACAGGGGGACACGCTGTACCCCCGGCGGGGGCTGCGCCCCCTGCACCCTGCTTGGGGGGACGGCGGCGGCGTCATTGCTCACCTGGCGCGTCGGGACGCTTCCTAACCTAACCCCGTACTTGGGGGCAGGGAGTGGAGGGTTGCCGCGGGGTGGGGACACGGCGCCTCTCTGGCGGCTTGTTCAGAGCATCCCTAGGGGACGCGGACGCACAACGACCAACGCCGGCTTGCGGCCCCATGCCTCGAATCGAATGCAGCGAGCGCCGCGAGAAGAGGCCGCCGCCTCAGCGAGCGGTTTCCTGTAGGGCGTTGTACACCCGCTCCGCAGACACCGGAAGCTGGTCCAACTGGATGCCGATGGCGTCGGACACGGCATTGGCGATGGCCGCCGCCGCCGGAACGTTGGACGCCTCGGCGATGGACTGTCCGCCAAAGGGCACGGGGCCCTCCTCGCCGCGGAGCAGCACGGTGACCAGTTCCGGGATATCCATCAGGCAGGGCAGCTTGTAATCGCCAAGGTGCAGCGTGGTGACGCGCCCTTCCTCGCTGGGCAGTTCCGCCATGAGGCCGTACCCCATGCCCATAACGAAGGCGCCCTCGATCTGGCCCTGGTGACCCACGGGGTTGACAATGATGCCGATGTCGTGGGCGGTGATCATGCGGCGCAGATTGACCCTGCCCGTCTCGGGGTCTACCTCCACCTCGGCGACCTGAGCGGTGAAGGACATGGCGCTCTCGGGGAACACGGCAAGCTCGACGACGATGTCGACCTCCAGCGGCGCGCCTTCGATTTCTTCGGCCAGGGCGCCCAACTCTGCGAGTGTGAGGCGCTGGCTTCCGGCGACCAACTCGGCGCCCTCCCAAGACATCTGGTCCTCGGGCACTTCCAGGCGGGTGGTGGCCACCTGCTTGAGGCGGGCCCGCAGCGCTTCCGCGGAGTCCATGGCCGTCTTGCCGAGGGCATAGGTTGTGCGGCTTCCTCCAACGCCCATGTCGAAGGGCAGCATTCCGGGGGGCGCCGTGATGATGGTTACCTGGCTGGCGGGAACGCCAAGGACCTCGGCGGCGATCTGCTGAACAACGGTGTAGCCGCCCTGCCCCGGGTCTGGGATGGGCACGAAGATCTTCACCTGGCCGCTGGCCTCGAGGCCGATTCTCATGCTGGAATTGCCGCCGATGGCGCCCCGCTCGTACATGGCGATGCCGCGCCCAACGTTGCGGCTCGCCTTGGATGACCCCCATCCAGCGGCCTCCAGGGCTTTCTCAAGAGTTTCCTTGGCCCGGACGGTGGTCCCCTCTGCGGCTGCGTGAGGGTGATCGGTGTTGTCCAGGACGTTGATGAGGCGCAACTCCCCGGGGTCCATGCCCAGCCTGGCGGCGGCCATGTCGAAGGCTCGCTCGACGGCGAAGGTGAACTGCGGGGCGCCTGGGGCCCGCATGTGGCCTCCGGGGATCATGTTGGTGTAGGCGATGGTGCTGTGGATGTCGACGGCGGGGATTCTGTAGCAGCTTCCCGCCTGGTCGGCGCCGTGCAAGTTGACGTTGGGGAGGGGCTTGTGGGCGCCGTAGGCTCCCCCGTTGAACACGCCCTCAGTCTTGAGGGCGCAGATGCGCCCGTCCTTCCTTACGCCAAGCGTGACCTTGATGACCCCGCCGTGCCGGGTGTTGGCCGCCATCAGCTCCTCGGTGTACGACATGACGAGCTTGACGGGGGCACCTGCCGCCTTGGACAGCAGGAAGGCCACCGGGGAGTCCATAGGGGTGCCCTTCCCTCCGAAGTCGCCGCCGATGCTGGTGGAGTGCACGTCAAGCGTATCGGGGCCAACGTCCAGGGCGGCGGCCAACTGCCCTCGCAGGGCGTAGGGGCTCTTGTTGGACGGCCAGATCTCTGCCCGCCCGGTGGACTGGTCGTAGGATACGACGACGGCGTGCGGCTCGATGTATCCGTGGTGCTCGGGGCGGACGCGGAAGGAGTGCTCGATCACCTCGTCGGCCTGGGCCATAGCCTCCTGGTAGTCGCCGTGATGCCAGTGGCCGTAGGCGCACACGTTGGGAAGGTCGGGCTGCTCGGCATCGGTGTAGGAGTTGGGGTAGCCTCTGGGGTCGTCGTGGACGTTGGGAGCGCCGGGGGTCAGCGCTTCCGAGGCGTCGAAGACGCCGGGCAACTCCTCGTACTCCACCTCGATCAGGGAAAGGGCTTCCTCGGCGGTGTCCTTGTCGATGGCTGCGACGGCTGCGACTCGCTCCCCAATAAAGCGGACCTTGTCGAAGGCAAGCACCGGCATATCGCGGAGGTAGCGTCCTATAAGGTGGCGGCCGGCGTTCTCGCTGGTGATTACCGCTTTGACGCCCGGCAGGTTCTTAGCCTTGGAGGTATCGATGCTGACGATCCTGGCGTGGGGCAGGGGGCTGCGCAGGATTGCGCCCCAGAGCAGCCCTGGGACAGAAATGTCGGCCGAGTACTGGGTCTTGCCGGTCACCTTGGCTGGCCCATCCACGCGCGGGGTATGGTGTCCAACGACGTTCAGTGTGGTCATGGCGGCTCCTTCTATAGGTCAGTCGAGAAAGCGGTGACACTCTACCACGGAAGGCAGGGAGGGGGAAGGGGAGAGGCGGCGTTGGGGGGAGCGTTGTCCAGAGCACTGGCGGCGCGAAGGCCCCGGCGAGCGCCCCATGGAAGGGGAGGGTAGGCTATCGGCGAGTTACTCCGATTTACTGAGGCACTCTTCCGTCGGCCCCCCTCCGAACCGGACGTGACACCTTCGCGTCATTCGGCTCTCCAGTGTCTTACATGTCGGTAGAAGTAGTGCGCCACGCCAAGTGGCGCGGCGCACCTTTGCGCACTTGGTTGGTCGGGTCGGCCTACCCAGGGATGGAAGTGTGCCTGGTGCGTTACTTCCGCCTGTGTCTAGCCCCACGGCCCTTCGTTGCCGTCTGGCAACTTGAGGAATGCTATAACCCGGCCAGTCGTCTGTCGGCTTCCTCCCAGGTGGTTTCCTGATGGTCCGCCATTTCCCATCTCACAAAGCCAGACTCATCGCGGACGGCGATTTCGTCGAACACGGCCATGGCTTCCCGGTGAGAGCCGGTTCTTACAAAGGCGTCAACGGCGCGGGCATCTTGCCAGCCCGACAGTGTGGAAAAACGCAACCGCAGGAAGTCGGCGTGGCGCCAGTAGCCGATTAGGCCAGGTGTGGCCTTCAGTTGACGTCCAACCTTCCCGTTCACCCTGAAGAAACACCTGAGTTGCAGATAGTTCCGCAACTTCAGGCGAGTGGCTACTACGGTCACTTGTTGCTCTTCCACCGTTGGCTTCCTATCTGTGTGCATGTCCTCACTGACCTCATGTTATGTGCGCGTCTTGGTCTTGGATTTAGAAGCCATACGTCGTGTTCCTGTTCAAGGCTGGGTACTGGGTATTGGCATAACCTGCCGCGTCAAAGAAAACGACGCTGATGGCCTCAGTTGGCCGAGACTTGGACACTACGGACGGCGTGCTACTGTTCCCTTTGGCTTTCGCCATTAGGTAAGCCGTTGACTCAGGAGCGTTCTTTCGAACTCCTCCTCCCTTTGGGAGGAATCTTAGGCTGCTCCGACACGGCTCACGGGAGGGGAAGACCCCAGAGAAGGCCCCGGCGTTCGCCGGGGCCTTCTCTGGGGTCTTCTTGGGTTCGCGCGCGATGCCGAGCGGCGTTAGATCATCAGCAGCGATGGCGTTTCCAGAAGGCGTTTCACTTCGCCCATGAACTGGGCGGCCTCTGCGCCGTCGGACGTGCGGTGGTCCACGGACAGGGTGGCGTTCATCACCTGGCCCACCACGATCTGGTCGTTTCTGACGACCGGCCTTTTCTTCACCGACCCGGTGGCAAGGACAGCGGCCTGGGGCGGGAAGATGATGGCCGTGAAGCTGTCGACGTTGAACATGCCCAGGTTGCTGATCGTGAAGGTGCCGGCGGTGTACTCCTCCTGTGTGAGGTGACCGGAACGGGCGCGCTCGGCCAGGCGCCGCACGGCCTTGGATATCTCCACCAGGCTCTTGCTGCCGACATCCAGCACTGCGGGAATGATCAGGCCCTGGCCCTTCATGTCCATTGCTACGCCGATGTTGATCATTCTGTTCATCTTGAGGGAGTCGCCATCGAAGAAGGCGTTGAGGTTGGGGAAGCGGGCCAGCGCCTTGGCGCTGGCCTTGATGATGAAGTCGTTGACGCTGACGCGAAGGCCCTCCTGCTCCTGAAGGTCGCGGTTCACCTGCGAACGCGTCTCCATCACGCTATCCATGTCGATCTCGGCCGTCACGTAGAAGTGCGGCACGTCTCGATTGGAGGCGGTGGTGACCCGCGCGATGGCCCGGCGCATTGGGTCCAACTGGACGACATCCGGGGCCTGGTCGATCGTGGTCGCGGGGGTGGCCGCCGCTTCTTCGGGCGCCTCCTCAGGCTGGGCGGAGGGGACCGAGGGCGCCGGCGGAGCGGCGGCGAATGCCTCGACGTCGGTCTTGGTGATGCGGCCGCCGGGGCCGGTGCCGCTGACGGCCTGGAGGTTCACGCCGGTCTCTTCCGCCAGCCGGCGGGCCACCGGGGAAGCCTTGACCGTGCCAGCCGCCGCCGAGGGTGTTGCTGAGGGGGCGGCTGGGGCTTCCCGGGCAGGCGCGGCCGCCTCTGCAGGGGGCGCTGCGGGGACATCGGGTGTCCTCTCAGGGATCTCCTCGCCGGGCGCGCTGATGACGGCGACGACGTGGCCCACCGGCACCGTCGCGCCTTCCTCGACATAGATCTTGCCCAGCACACCCGCAGCGTAGGCGGGCATCTCGATGGCGGCCTTATCGGTCTCGATTTCGGCGATGACCTCGCCACGGGCGACCGGCTCCCCTTCCTTCTTGAGCCATCGCAGGATCTTACCTTCCTGCATGTCGTAGCCCATTTGAGGCATTACCACTTCAGTAGCCACGGGATATGTCCTCCGTAGGGGCGCGTCTCCCCTGTTGGTGTGCGGGGCCTTCTCTAGAGCCCGATGACCCGCTCGACCTCTCTCACGATGGTGTCGCCGTTGGGAATCTGAAGTTCCTCGAGGGGCTTGGAGTAGGGCGCCGGGACGTCGGCGCAGCCCACGCGGGCGACGGGTCCGTCGAGGTCGTCAAAGGCGGCCTCTTGGACCTCGCTGGCGACGAACGAGCCGAACCCCCCGAAGCGCCACGTCTCCTCGACGACGATGCACCGGTTGGTCTTGCGCACGGACTTGGTGATGGTGTCGATGTCTAGGGGGCGCAGGGTCCGCAGGTCTATGACCTCCGCCGAGACTCCCCGCTCGCGCAGTTTGTTGGCGGCGTCCTCCGCCACCCGGACCATGCCCGAGTGAGCGACGATTGTGAGGTCGTTGCCCTCTCTTGCGATCCTGGCGGAGCCGAAGGGCACGGTGTAGTAGGCATCGGGGACCTCGCCGCGGGTCCTGTAGAGGAGGTCGTGCTCGGCATAGATGATTGGGTTTTGGTCCTGGAACGCCGTTCGCAGAAGTCCGAGGGCGTCATAGGGGGTGGCTGGGGTGACAACCTTGAGTCCGGGCACGGCGGCGTACCAGCCTTCCAGGCTCTGGGAGTGCGTGGCCGCGAGCCCGGCGCCGCCCCCGGTTACAGTGCGGATGATCACGGGGGCCTTGAATTGCCCACCGGACATGTAGTGGATCTTGGCGGCGTGGTTCACGATCTGGTCCATCGCCAGCAGGCTGAAGTTGATGGTCATCAGCTCCACGACGGGTTTGAGCCCGGCCATGGCCGCTCCCACGCCGGCGCCGACGAACACGGACTCTGATATTGGCGTGTCCTTGATGCGGCGCTCTCCGTACTCCTGGATGAACCCCTTCGTGACGGCGTAGGCACCGCCGTAGTGGCCGACGTCCTCGCCCATGATGAAGACGCGCTCGTCGGTGTCGAGGGCTTCTTTGAGACCCCGGCTGATGGCGTCTCGCATGGTTATCTCCGGCATGGCGTTGCTCCTCTTGAAGTCAGGCGGGAGGCCTAGGAGGCGTACACGTTCTCGTAGAGCGCTTCGGGGCTGGGGAAGGGACTCTCGTCGGCGAACTTGACGGCCTCGTCCAGAACAGCGTCCACTTCCTCCTCCAAGGCCCGGGCATCCCTCTCTCTGAGCAGGTCTTCCTCGATCATCTGCTTGCGCATCGTGGCGATGGGATCTCTGGCCTGCCAGTAGGCCTCCTCGTCCTTGTCCCGGTACTCCCCGGGGTCGGCCATGGAGTGGCCCTGGAAACGATAGGTTTTGGCCTCTAGGAAGTAGGGGCCGTTGCCCTGCCTGATGTGGTTTACGGCGTTGGAAGCGGAGTCCCGGACGGCTAGGACATCCATGCCGTCAACGACGCTGGCCTCCATAGAGTAGTGGACGGAGGCTTTGTAAACGTCGTGGCCGCCGGCGTAGGTGCGGTCGACCCGGGTCCCCATGCCGTAGAGGTTGTTTTCGAGCAGGAAGAGGATGGGGAGCTTCCAAACGGCGGCGAGGTTCATGGCCTCGTGGAACTCGCCCTCATTGAGGGCGCCGTCGCCGAAGAAGCACACCGTCACCTGGTCGGTCCCCTTGTAGGCGCTGGCGAGGGCGAGCCCCGTTGCCAGGGGGAACTGCCCTCCGACGATGGCGTAACCGCCCATGAAGTTGAGCGAGGCATCGAAGAGGTGCATCGACCCGCCCATTCCCCGGCTGCAGCCCGTAGCCTTGCCGAACAGTTCGGCCATGGCGGCCTTTGGGTCCATGCCGCGCGCCAAGGCGTGCCCGTGATCCCGATAGTGCGTGATGACGTAGTCGCTGGAGTTGAGAACGGACATAACCCCAACGGCAATGGCCTCTTCGCCGGAGTAGAGATGGAGAAATCCCCGGACCTTGCCCATCATGTAGGCTTGGGCGGCCCTGTCCTCGAAACGGCGTATGAGCACCATCGCTCGGTAATACTCGGCCACCTGCCGCTGGTTCAACCTTTCCTTCAATGTCATGTCCTGCCTCCCGTGGCGCCCGGACGCGGCGGAGCGGCCCTAGATGTGGATCGCTTCGGCGTCGGCGGCAAGCGCTGCTTCTTTGACGGCCTCAGACATGGTGGGGTGCGGGTGCACCAACCAGCCAAGTTCCTTGTTCGTGCCTTCCAGTAGGTTGGCCAGGGTCAGTTCTCCCAGAAGCTCGGTGGCCTCGTGGCCGATGACGTGGCCTCCCAGGATCTGCCCAAGCCTGGCGTCTACGACGATCTTTGCCATTCCCTCGGTTTCCGCCAGTGCCTGAGCCTTGCCGCTGGCCTGGAATGGGAACTTGCCAATTTTTATCTCGTAGCCCTGTTCGCGGGCTTCGGCCTCGGTCAGGCCGAAGCTGGCGACCTGGGGCACGCAGTAGGTGGCCCTGGGCATCATGGCGTAGTCGATGGGGGGCGGATCCATCCCCGCGATGCGCTCCACGACAGCCAGACCCTGGGCCATCGCCACGTGGGCTAACAGCATGTTACCCGTCACGTCTCCTATTGCATACACTCCGGGCGCCGATGTGGCCATGTTCTCGTCCACGACGACCGCTCCCTTCTCCAGCTTGACGCCCACGTTGTCCAGGCCGAGGCCCTCTGTGTTGTACTCGACGCCGATGGCCGACAGCGCCTTGTCGCAGGCTATGCTGACCTCCCCGTCCTTTCCGTTGACGACGAGCGACAAGCCTTCCAGGGTGCGCTTGGTTTCTTTCACCTGGGCGCCGGTCATGACCCGGATGCCCTGCTGGGCGAAGGACTGCTCCAGGGCCTTGCTGATGTCCTCATCTTCCTTGGGGAGGAGGTGTGGCAGCATTTCCACCACCGTGACCTCGGCGCCGTATGCCCGATAGATGTAGGCGAACTCCACGCCGGTTGCCCCTCCGCCAACAATGACCACCCGGCCGGGCACGTCGCGAAGCTCCAGCGCCTGGCGGCTGGTGATGACCGTTGTCTCGTCGATGGGCAAGGGGGGGATGCCACGGGGGCGCGCCCCCGTGGCGATGATGACGTTCTTGGCTTTGAGCGTGCGCCCCTCCGGCGCAACCTCGATGGTGTTGGCGTCCCTGAGAGACGCCGTGCCCTGCACGAAGTCCACCTCGTTCTTTGTGAGGAGGAAGGCTATCCCCTGGGTCAGCTTGCGGACGACCTTGCGGCTCCTGTCCACGGCGACGCCGAAGTCGGCTTGGAGGTTATCGTAGGAGATGCCGAACTCCGGGCCGCGTTTGATGAGGGAGAGAATTTCGGCATTCCGGAGGAGCGCCTTGCTGGGAATGCATCCCCAGTTGAGGCAAACGCCGCCGATCTCATGCCGTTCCACCACGGCGGTTTTGAGTCCCAACTGGCCGGCCCGGATGCCGGCGACGTAGCCTCCTGGTCCGCTGCCTATGATTACGATGTCGTAGTCGGATTCAGCCATTAATGACACTCCGCACTGTTCTATTTCGTCCTGCGCTTTCCGCGCTATTGTAGCTTACCAGGCAGGCCGATGCCTCACCCTGTCCGCCAAGGCCAACGTCTCGCCGGTTCGCCGGGGACGCTACAGGGGCCTGAAACACAACGGTGGGCCCGAGCCGCCGCCATACTCCCGCTCAGGGGAGAACACCGCGGTCAAGGGCGCGCCGATCTTCCCGGAGGCGGCCTCGGTTTCAATGCCAACGAGTTCCGCCAATATCCTGGGTCCCTCCTCCAGCTCAACGACGGCAATCAGGCGCGGTTCGCCGTTCAGGGTTGCCGATGCCGGGTGGGTGGCCATGATGCTGTACAGGACGCCGCGTCCGCTCGCCTCTCCCCATGTCGAAGCGTTGGCGCCGCAGACCGCGCAGGTCTCCCTGGGCGGGAAGTGCCAAGCGGTACATTCGGTGCAGCGAGGAATGAGCAGCCTGTTCTGGAGTTGCGCTTCCCAGAACAATCGAAGGTCGAGAGCGGCGCCGGCGTGTGATGTGCGTGTGGGCACAGAGGGCCCCACAGGGAACAATGCCCCATGCAGAATAACGCGTCCTTTGCAGAATAAGGCTTGGCAGGGCGCCAGTCAAGGCGGGAAGGGGCGGGGAGATCTGGGTTGGCGAAGGCTTAGGGGTTGGCCTGGGGCTCCGGGTCAGAGCCGGGGACAATCGTGGAGACGTCAACGCCTCCGGCTTCCAACAGCTCGCGAATTTTCGCTTTGGTCTCGTCGTAGGCGCCCTCGCCGATGTGGGTGTAGCGGATGACGCCGTTCTGATCGACGAGATACTTGGATGGCCACGCCCTGTTGTTGAAGGCCCTCCACGTGCTGAAATCGTTGTCCTGCGCCATCCGCCAGCCGAGGCCGTGCTTCTCGACAGCGGCAACAACGTTGTCCCTGACCTTCTCGAACTCGAACTCCGGGGCATGGACGCCGACGATCTCCAGACCGAGGTCGTCGTATTTGGCGTGCCAGTCCTTGAGATAGGGAAGGGTCCGGAGGCAGTTGATGCAGGTGTAGGTCCAGAAGTCGACGAGGACCACCTGGCCGCGAAGGTCGCTTATGGCGAAGGGTTCCGTGTTGACCCAGCCCGAGACGTTGGTCAGGGCGGGAACGAGGCTCCCAATCGCGCCGGGTTCCGCGCTGGGGTTGACCGGAAAGGCGGTGGCTGTGGGCTCGGGGGTTGGGGTAGGCGAGAAAGTCGGGGTAGCCGTGGGAGTTGGCGTTGGCAGCACCGGAGCCGTGATCACGTTCGGCTCCCCAATGCCGGAGATCGTCGTGAGCGTTATCTTCCGTCGCGCTGGCGCCCCGGACTGAGTAGGGAGCTGGAACGAATCCTGCCTGACCTGGAGCAGTCGGCCAGTGAAGTCGACCCAGAAATCCCATTTTTCATTTCCCCCGAAGGACCACGCAACGAGGTGTCTGACTGGGGTTTCTCCCAGAGTCTCTTCTCCGATATCCCTGACAGGCTCCAGGCCCCATACCGGGTTCCATCCGCAGAACTTGCCAGACCTGCCCGGCGGGTTACTGAACCGATCATCCACCGTATCAACGACTACGTCGTCCTCCATGTACGTCGTAGAGACTACACCGTAGGAACCTGCCTCGCCTGCACCCTTGCAAGCGGTCTCTATGAGGGCTCGCGCTCCAGCAGAGGAGCTGTTAGTGGAGACAATCCACCAGCCAAGCGCGACCCCCGCGGCTATGACTATGACCAGGATAGGAAACGTTACCCGCCTATGGCGCCAAAGCATGCTCATGTCAAACGCCTGTCAAGGGCCGGCAGCTATGGACAGGAAGTTGCAGGGTCGCCAAACGTTTGTACTCTCTCTTATCGATGTTCGGTGTTCAAGGATTATGTCAATAGCTCAGCTAGCTTGCATCTGTGGGGGCCAGCCAAGCCGCTGCGCGAGCAGCCAACGTCCATGCTCACGGTTCGGAGGAGCGGCTCTTGACCAGCGTTTCCTTCGCCACCATCCAGAGCAGCAGTCCCGGCGCCAGGATGAAGGGCGCAAAGATGAGGAAGGCCATCCCGGCGCCATAGGCGTTGGCGATGATACCCCCAAACAATGGGCCGCTGATGCCGCCCATCTCCCCGATGACTCGGCGCAGGGCCTGGAAGCGCGCCCTGGCGTGCTCCGGGACCACGTCGAAGGTTGACGTCGCTACGGAGCCCAGGGATAGGCCGTTCGCCATGCCCAGCACCGAAGCTATGATGGCGAGCTCCAGCATGGAGTCGACAAAGGGTATGGCGAAAAAGGCCAGCGCCGGGATGATGGTGCTGGGAACCGTGGCCCACTTCCTGCCGATCTTGTCGGTGATGAAGCCAGCGGGGATGATCATCGCGAACACGAAGATGGTGGAGACGCCGAAGATGCTGCCCACCTGCACGGGGGAGAAGCCAAGCTCGGCGCCCATGTACAGGGGCAGCATGCTCTGGAGGGTCAGCCGGTAGAGCATCATGGCGAAGGTGGCGACAACAAGGGCGACGTAGGTGGGCCGCAATTGGCGCTCGATCTCGCTGAGGCGTCCGAATTGGAAGGGCGAGGACTTGACCATCGACGGTCTGGGCGCCCGCGCTTCCGAATGGCGGGAGAGCACGGAGCCGAAGAACACGGCTGCGGCCAGGGCCGCATACACAAGGAAGACGGTGCGCAGGTCTATGGCTTCGAGGATGAACCCGCCGGCCACCGGCCCCAGGCTCATTCCCGCCGACGTGACGCCCATGAAGCCGCTCATGACGCGGCCCCGCTGGGAGGGTTTCACCAGGTTGATGCCCGTAACCTCCCGGGCCAACATCCACAGGCTGTCTCCCATGCCCACCACGAACTGGGCGGCCAGGATGACCCAGAAGACAGGCGTGATGGCGATGGCCCCAACGCCCACCGCCACCATCAGCGGTCCCACCAGCATGGCCACGCGCGAACCCATCCGGTCGATCATCATCCCAGCGGGAACCAGGGAGGCGACGCGGCCGATGGCGTAGGCGGTAACAACCTGGGCTGCGAGCCCGACGGAGACGTCGAATTCGGAGGCGATGACGGGGATGGCGGGAATGACCATGCCCTGGCCGAAGCTCATGACCAGGGACGGCACATAGAGGTTGGCGAGGCCGCGGGACGTGGGTGAAGTGAGGGACCTGAGCCTCATGCCAGGCGTTCCTCGATCCGGGTGTTGGTCCTCAGGGGGCTCATCGAGGAGGTGTCCGGGGTTCGCGGTGGGGCCGGACCTCTGCTCTCATGGTCTTTTCCGGCGGGCGCCAGGCTAGGGGACAGGGACTCTTCGAGCGGCGTCGGCCTGCTCGTCCGCGTGGTAGGAGGAGCGGACAAGGGGGCCGGAGGCGACGTGCCTGAATCCCCGCCGCATCCCCTCCTCCCGCAGTGCCTCGAATTCCGCCGGCGCGTAGTGCCTGGCCAGGGGCGCATGCTTGTCGGACGGGCGCAGGTACTGCCCTATGGTCAGCAGCTCCACGCCGACGGACCGAAGGTCGTCCATCGTTTCGAGGATCTCGCGCCACTCCTCGCCGAGGCCTACCATCATGCCGGACTTGGTGGGAATGTCGGGGGCCAGCTCGTCGGCCTGGCGCAGCACCTCCAACGAGGCGTCATAGTCGCCCTTGGCCCTCACCTGCGGGAACACGCGGCGGACGGTCTCGATGTTGTGGTTCAGCACGGCTGGGCGGGCATTCAGCACGGCCTGCAATGCAGCGTCCTGGTAGTCGGGGATCAGCACCTCCACCCGGCAATCGGGGAGCCTCTGCCGCACCTGGCGGACGCACTCCGCGAAGACGGACGCCCCGCCGTCCGGCAGGTCGTCCCGGTTGACCGAGGTGATGACGCAGTATTGAAGCCCCAGCCGCTCGGCTGTTCGAGCGAGCCTGCCGGGCTCTGCAAGGTCCAGCCCCACCGGCTTTCCGGAGGTCACGGCGCAATAGCGGCAGGCCCTGGTGCAGATGTCGCCGAGGACCATGAAGGTGGCGCTGCGGCGTTCCCAGCACTCGCCGATGTTGGGGCAGTGGGCCTCCTCGCAAACTGTGTGAAGCTCTGCGCCGCGCAGGAGACGGCGCACCTCCTGGTACACGGGGCCGCCGGGCATGGGAACCTTGATCCATTCTGGATGGCGCCGCTCGACCGCCAAGGGGTGCTCCGGGAGTCAGGATGGAGTAAAGCCATGATAGCACAGGCGCGATCCCTTCCCTTTCCGGTAGTCGCGGAGGAGGAGGCACTCTGCCTTCCAAGCCTGGAGGCCGCCGGCGCCAGCGACCGGGCCGGTGGGAGTAGCATTGGGGTTCGTGTATAGTGAACGCGGAGGCGTCTCAGCTACGATGGCCACGGCAACACAGGTAATCAAGGGTCAGCCGGTCGCGGTGCGCTTCACCGGCTGGGGCCGCCTTGGGGAGGCCCTTGCAGAGGTTGACGGGAAGCCGCTTTTCACCTTCGGCGGCATCGCCGGTGAAGAGGCCGTGGTGGAGATCACAGGCGTCCACCGGAGATACCTGGTGGGCCGCGTATCGCAGGTGCTGGCCCCATCGCCGCACCGCGTCTCCGCGCCCTGCGCCTACGCGGGCCCCTGCACAGGTTGCCAGTGGCAGCACATCGACTACGGCCACCAACTCGAGCTGAAGCGCCTGGCCGTTGAGGACGCCCTGAGCCGCGTCGGGGGTCTTGAGGGGGTCGCGGTCAATGAGACCCTCCCCAGCCCCTCGCCGTGGGGATATCGCAATCACGCCCGCTTCACCGTGGACCGGCGGGGCCGCCTGGGCTACGTCAACCGGGAGAGCCGGGCCTTCGTGGAAGTCGACCACTGTATGTTGATGCACCCGTGGATCAATGGTGCCCTGCGCAGTCTCCAGGGTAGGGTCGGCGAGACCACCCAGGTTGCCATTCGCTATGGAGTGAATACAGGCCGCTACCTTGTCCAACCGACGCTCAAGAACGAGGCCGTCTCTCTGGAGACCGGACAGAGCCACTACGCGGAGCGGATGCTCGGACGGGAGTTCAGCATCGCTTCCCCGTCCTTCTTCCAGGTCAACACCCACCAGGCGGAGCGGATGGCTGAATTGGTCCGTCAGGCGCTCCAACTCACCGGCGACGAGGTCCTGGTGGACGCGTACGCGGGGGTTGGCTGTTTTGCCGCGTTGCTGGCGCCCCATGTCCGAGAGGCCATCGCCATCGAGGAGTCGGCTCAGGCGGTAAAGGACGGCCGCGGCAACGCGGCCGGTCTGGACAATATCCGGTTCGTACAGGGAAAGACCGAGGAGGTCCTTGGAGACATGGACCCGCCCGACGCCGTCATCCTGGACCCTCCGCGGACCGGGTGCCGCGAGGATGTCCTGGCGGCGCTCTGCGACCTGGCGCCCAGCAGGGTCGTCTACGTTTCCTGCGACCCGAACACGCTCGCCAGGGACCTCAAGGTGCTGGTGGGCGGCCCCTTCGTTATCGACTCCGCGCAGCCGGTGGATATGTTTCCCCAGACCTACCACGTGGAATGCGTCGTTGCGCTCTCGTTGCGAGAGGCGGCGCGGTCCTCCGCCAGGATTGCGCTGGCGTCGCGGTCGCCGCGGCGGCGGCAGATTCTGAAGGACCTGGGAATCAGGTTCGCTATCGTGGATCCCGCAATAGACGAGGAGTCCATCAGCGGGGACACCCCAGAGCAGGCCGCCACAGCCCGCGCGCTGGCAAAGGCCGAGGCTGCGGCCGCGCAGGAATGTGATGCCGTCATCGGCGCCGACACTGTGGTCGTGGATGGGGAAGAGGTCTTGGGGAAGCCGCACAGCCCCTCCGAGGCGGAGGCGATGCTGCGCCGCCTCAGGGGCAGGACGCACGCGGTCGTCACCGGCGTGGCGGTGGTTGGCCGGGCAAGCGGGCAGACTGCGGTGCGCTCGCGACGAAGCGTCGTTGCGATGCGGGACTACTCCGACGCTGAGATTCAGCGGTATGTTGGGTCGGGCGGGGCGGTGGGCAAGGCTGGGGCCTATGGCATTCAGGACCCTGATTTCCACCCCGCGGAAGTCCTGGACGGTTGCTATCTCAACGTCGTGGGACTTCCTCCGTGTACGGTCGTGGAGCTTCTGAGCGAGGTTGGCGCGCAGGCGGCGCCGAAAGACGCTTGGCGGCCCCCAGACCAGTGTGCATCCTGTCCGCTCGCCGGGAGAAAGGACTAGCCGTGGACTTCTTTGGCATAGGTCCCATGGAGATGATTCTCGTTTTCCTGGTGGCCCTGGTGGTCATGGGGCCGGCCCGGATGATGGAGACGGCGCGGACCTTGGGCAAGATGTTCCGGCAGGCGCGCCAGGCCACGCAGGATTTGCCCCAGCTCCTGAACCTGGACGAGCCCCTGGACCAACCCGCCGCAGATGAGAAGCCGCCCCGTCCCAGAGGCGGCGAGCCTGGTTCGCCGGACGGAACTTCCAGCTAGGTGCCATCAATGGTAGACGAAGCGCGACCGGTCAGCGCCCACATAGGCGAGCTGCGCAAGCGGCTGGTGCGGGCCGCCATATTCGTCGTGATTGCGACCGTGGTGGCCTTCATTTTTCACGAGCAGCTCCTGCGCTTCATGATGGGGCCGGCCTCTCAATTCGAGGGGATACCCGGCGGAAAGCCCGTGTTCACCGACATGACGGAAATGATTGGCGTCATCATGAAGGTGTCGTTGTTCACAGGCATAGCTCTGGCGCTCCCCTTCGTCATCTATGAGATAGTGCAGTTCGCGGCGCCGGGCCTCACGAGGCAGGAGCGCAAATACGTCTACCTCCTGCTGCCGGCGGTGCTGGCCTCCTTCGGAGTGGGAGTGGCCTTCGGATATTACGTCCTGCTACCCCCCGCCATCAGCTTCCTGTTGAACTTCGGCAGCAACATCGCAGTGCCAATGATCCGTATCGGCAGCTATCTCAATCTGATCGTGACTTTGCTGTTCTGGTTGGGAGTTGCCTTCGAGACGCCCATTGTGATGATGTTCCTTGCTCGCATCGGAGTAGTGACGCCCCGCTGGCTGGCCTCGAAGAGGCGCATAGCACTGGTGGGCGCCTTCGTCGCCGGCGCTTTGATCACTCCCACGTTCGACCCCATCAACCAGACATTCGTGGCAGTTCCCCTGTTCGCGTTGTACGAGATCGGCATATGGCTGGCCAAGCTGGGGGCGCGCGCCAGGGGAAGGACCAGGCAGCAGGGCGTGCCGGAGGCGTCTCCGAGCTAGGGTGTCTCTGAACAAGCCCCCAGCCCCTCCCTCTTGCAGGATAAGAACAATTGTGCTAAGATATCGCCAAGATGCTTGAGTATCATCAAGAAACGGGCCGCAGGCCCACTCCTCTTTCGGCGCCGGGTTTCGGAAGCGCGACGCCTTCGCGACGGAAGCGCGACGTCTCCGCGACAGATGCGCGACGCCTTCGCGACGAATGCGCGACGGCTCCGTGCCTGCACCCTCCAAGGTCCGGCTGACAAGCGCAATCAACATACAATCAAAGGCTTCACCTTCCCCTCGAGGGCAGGGACGGGAGCGTCCTATCCCCGCCGCCATCTTCCCTATCCGGTCATGCCGCGCTCCACGGACTTGTGCAGACTATCCCTAGACGGAGATTTTGGATCGCCGGGGGCGCGGAGCGCGCGAGGAGTTTGACATTACGCCGCGATCTCTGTGATCTTTCGCGGTGAGTCCCGAAAGGAATTGCAGACATGACGTTGGGAGGTGGGTTGGTGGCCCAGGAAGTGAGCTTATACTGGTGGAAGCGCTGAGGGACGTGCCGTAAGGCGAGAGAGTTGCTCTCGCAGGCTGGCGTGGCGATGACCGAACGCGATTTCTTCGCGGAGCCCCTGTCGCGCGACGAGTTGCTGGGACTTCTGGCGGGCAGGCCGGCGCGAGAGGCCTTCTCCTTCAAGAGCCCAAGTGTGAAGAAGCTGGGGCTGGACCCGGACGCCCTCTCTGAGGAGCAGATGTTGGACCTCATGGCGGAGGAGCCGCGGCTCCTCCGCCGCCCGGTTGTCGTCATGGGCGGCAACGCGCTCTTCGGGCCCAACCTGAAGACGCTGGCCGAGGCCATTGGCGGCCGGTAAGGCGGATGGGGGTCGCTCGCTTCGCTGAGGACGGCGATGGGGCCTTCGGCTGACGGGCCGGGGCAGGCTGCCGCGGGGAGCAGGAAACTCGGCGCAGGAGCTATGCAAGGGTCTCCTGTTGCAAGAAACGTTTGAGGGTGGAGCGCGCGGGGTTGCAGCGTCAGCCCTGATTGAACCTGGGGGTTGGGCAGGGAAGACATCCTTCTGTTCGGGGGACCGTGAACGTTTTCTTTGACGTTGACTACACAATCCTGGCCATGGACGGCAGCCTGCGTCCTCGGACCCACGAGGTATTCCAGGAGTTGAAGGACCGCGGCCACGACCTGTACATATGGTCCGGCGTGGGCCTACGGCACTGGGAGGTCAGCCAACACAAGCTGGACCCCTACGTTTCCGGCGTCTTCGTGAAGCCGTTGGGCGCCTTCGAAACCGGCCTGACGACCCACCGCATACCGGAGGTCCCTGACTTCGTCATCGACGACTACCCGGAGATCGTGTATGCGTTCGGGGGATTCCTCGTCAGAGCCTACTACATCCCCAATCTGCTGGACCGAGAGTTGGACAAGGTGCTGGAGGCAATTCTGACCTTCGCCGAGGAGGGACATTCTCCGGACCCAGGCTTCCGGGCCAAGCGTCTCCCTTCCTGACCAATGCCCATCCGCGTGCTCGACACCCTGGTTGTTGCCAAGATCGCCGCCGGAGAGGTGGTGGAGCGGCCTGCCTCCGTCATCAAGGAGCTCGTGGAGAACTCCCTGGACGCTGGGGCCACCCGTATCGCCATCGACGTGCGGGGCGGCGGTCTGCAGTCGATGCGCGTGGTCGACAATGGCGTCGGCATTTCGGCCGCTGAGGCGGCGCTGGCCTTTGAGCGCTACGCCACGAGCAAGCTGACCTCCGCGGACGACCTCGCCACGATAACGTCGCTGGGATTTCGCGGCGAGGCGCTGCCCAGCATTGCCGCCGTTTCGCGGGTGTCGCTGCTCACGAGGCCCGGCGGCGCACAGGCCGGGACGCTGGTGGAGGCGCGGGAGGGCAGGGTGGTGGACCGCAAGTCTCAGGGATGTCCGCCGGGGACCAGCATTGTGGTGCGGCGGCTGTTCCAGAACGTGCCGGCTCGGCTGAAGTTCCTACGTTCCGAGGCGACGGAGTTGAGCCACATTCAGGACTTGGTGGTCCGCTTTGCCCTGTGCTATCCGGGTGTTGCATTCTCGTTGGAGGTGGAGGGCCGCAACGCGCTGGCTTCCCCTGGGACAGGCAGCGAGCGGGAAGCGGCCGCCGCCGTCTATGGGGCCGAAGTTGCTGCCGGCCTGGTCGAGATTCCCACCGCTGAGGCGTCCGATGAGGCCTATCGAGTCAGCGGTCTCGTTGGGCCGCCGTCACTGCACCGGGCCAACCGCAATGCCATCTCCCTGTTCGTCAACGGGCGCTGGGTGCAGAACCGAAGCCTTACCTTCGCCGTCGTGGAGGCGTACCAGAACCTGCTGCCGGAGCGTCGCAACCCCATCGCCATGCTGCGAATCGAGGCGCCCCTTGCCGATGTTGACGTGAACGTCCATCCCACGAAGCGGGAGGTCCGCTTCCGGCGGGAGGGCGACGTTTACGCCGCCGTTCAGAAGGCCGTCCGCTCGACCCTGGTGGGCGCCGCGCCGGTGGCGGCCTTCGGGGCGCCGGTGCAACGCTTCGCCCCTCGTCAGCCCCTGTCGCCGTGGCGGCCGCCGCCGCGGGCGCCGGTTGGGCAGGGGACGCTCGAGCCGGGGCCGGACGGGGCGTCCGGGGACAGTGATTTGGAGCGGAGGGAGACGCCGCGCAGCATCCTGCCGGTGCTTCGGGTGGTGGGCCAGATTCAGACCACCTACATTGTGGCTGAGGGACCTGATGGCGTGTACCTCATCGACCAGCACGCCGGCCACGAGCAGGTAGTCTACGAGCGGGTGCGGGAGCAGGCTGCATCGGGCGTGGCCGAGCGGCAGGGTCTCTTGGAGCCGGCAGTCGTTGAGCTGACGCCGGCGCTGGAAGCGGCGCTGGCGTCGCAGCGCGAGGCGCTCGAGCGGTACGGATTCGAATTGGAGAGCTTTGGGAAGGGCGCCTGTCTCATCCGAGCGGTTCCCGGCTCCTTCCGTTCACACCCCGGCCAAGCGCTTGTCGAGGTTCTGGAGGCGGTCCTGGACGGCGACTCGGAGCCTTCCTCCCGCGAGTGGCGGCTGGCGGCCACGGTGGCCTGCCATAGCGCCGTGCGGGCCGGGGACTCGCTGTCGCAGCAAGAGATGTCGGAGTTGGTGCGCTCCCTGGAGACGGCCAAGGAACCCTACAGTTGCCCCCACGGCCGGCCCATCATCATCCACCTGAGCACGGCGTCGCTGGAACGGGAGTTCGGGCGGAGGTAGGTGTTTCGACGGCCCGTGGCCCCCGCAACGTTTGGGTCAGCATTGAGGCGGGCGGCCTGCGGACATGGCCGACGCGGGCGTACAATGCCCCTCAGCAATGGTCTCGCATCCAGAAGAAGACAAGTAGCCCCATGTGCGACGGGGCAACCGAGGGCTTTCGCGGCGGAGGGAATCATGGCAAAGAACATCACCATCCTGGTTGGCACGCTGGGCATGGGGCTGTGGCGGAGCGCCGACGGCGGCGCGACCTGGAGGCGGGGCCGCATCGGGGAGGGATACCAGGGCGGCAGAGCGGTCTACGGCCTGGCCGCGCATCCCCAAGACCCAGCGACGATCTACGCCGGCGCCGACGACGGCATCTACCTAAGCCGAAACCGCGGCGAGAGCTTCGCACGGATGGAGTCGCCCATGACGGGGACCAAGGTCTGGCGGGTCGCCATCGATCCGGTGGCGCCGGACACCCTCTTCGCGGGCGCGTCCCCCGTCAAGGTCTACCGCTCCAGGGACGCCGGAGGCTCCTGGGATATGGTTTGCGACGATTTCGCGGATGAGTGTGACAACGTCGGCGTTCCGCGGCCAACGTCCATCGTCGTTGACCCGTACGACCACCGGAACGTTTGGGTGAGCATCGAGGTGGACGGGCTGCGGCGCAGCACCGACGGGGGCGACTCGTGGGAGCGTGTTTCCGGCGGCGGCTTCGACAACCCCGATGTGCATTCGGTCGCCATAGTGCCCACGAACCCCAAGACCATACTCGCCACCATCGAGTACGGGGTGATGGCGAGCCAGGACATGGGCGAGACCTGGCGGGACTTTCTGAACGGGCAGGAGGGCTTTCCCCTGCACTACACGCGGTGCGTCGCCGTCAAGGAGGACGATGCCGCCGTCATGTTCCTGGCCAACGGGGACGAGTCCATCGGCAGCGTGGGCGCCCTTCGGCGGACCACGGACGGCGGCAAGACGTGGGAGGAGGTCGCCTTGCCGGTGGTCCCAAGCTCTCACGTTGAATGCTTTGCGACACATCCGGCTGACCCGAACCTGATCCTGGCCTGCACCCATTATGGACAGCTCTTCGGCAGCTCCGACGGCGGGGACTGGTGGATTAAGCTGCACAAGGAAGTGACGGAGAACCGGGGGGCGCTTGCCTGGGTCCCCAATTAGCCCGAATCCGGGCGCAGGGGCAAAGCTGCCAGGCGGGGGCGGTTGTTAAGGAGGGCTGAGGGATGATTACAGGGGTCCACGCACTGATCTTTTCCGACGCGGCCGATGACGTCCGGGCCTTCCTGCGGGACAAGCTCGAATGGCCGCACGTTGACGACGGCAATGGTTGGCTCATCTTCGCCCTGCCTCCGGCAGAGCTTGGGGTGCATCCCACGGGCGGCGGGGCCGGCCCCGAACAGCGCCACGAGTTGTATCTGATGTGCGACGACATTGAGCAGACGATGGCGGAGCTTGAGGCAAAGGGGGTGGAATTCGCGTCGCCGGTCACCGACATGGGGTTTGGCCTGGCGGCGTGGATCCAACTCCCCGGGGGTACACTCGGCATCTACGAGCCGAGGCATTCCAGCCCACTGTTTCCCGGAAAGGGCTAGGACCACCTTGCCCACGGAAATCATTGGCGCCTTCATGGCCCTGGGCGTGGCCTGCTGCTTCGCCGTTGGGGTTGTGCTGGCGCGGGTTGGCCTCGTTAGCGTGCCCTCCAGCACCGGCAACCTCCTTTCCGTCCTCGGCGGGTGGGCGCCGATTTCCGTGGTTGCCGTCGTTCTCTATAGCGATGCGTTGTTTACCCTGCCGGCGGCGGCCTACCTATGGATGGCCGCCGCTGGCGCCGTCAACTTTCCTTTGGGGCGGTTCTGCAGCATGACGAGCCTCAAGCTGCTGGGCGTCGCCAGGGCCAACCCGGTTACCTCCACGGCCCCGCTCTTCACCGCCTTTGTGGGAGTCGTCATCCTGGACGAGCACATGACGTGGCCCATCGCGCTGGGAATCCTCGTGACGATGAGCGGCGTCATCCTGGTTGTGACCTCGGCATTGCGAGAGTCTCGTCCACGGCGGGTTGAGGCGCCCGCCGGAGGCTCAGCGGAAGCGCCGCTGGCGAGGGGCCGGGTGTGGACGCCCTTCCGCGTGGGCTACGCGGCAGCCTTCGGTTCGGCATTGGTCTACGGGATCATGCCCGCCCTGAGCAAGCAGGCGGTGTCGTACTCCCAGAATCCCTTCGTGACGGCTTCCTTCACGCTGATGACGGGAAGCGTGATCTTGGCGCTGGTCTTCTCGCCCCGGATTCCCAGGGACTTGCGGGTGTCACCCCGGCGGGCCATGGCTTTCGTGATGGCGGGCGGGGCGATCATGTCGATGGGAGTCTTGCTTTCCTATGGAGCAGTCCTCCGAGCGCCCATCATCGTGGTGTCTCCCATCATTTCCGCCCAGCCGGTCATTTCCCTGGCCCTGGCGCACGTCTTTCTTCAGAGGCTGGAACGCATCACCCTGCCCTTGGTGATGGGCACCCTATTGGTGGTGAGCGGGGTTGTTGCGATCGCGCTTGGGATAGAGACAGGGTAGAGGCCAACGGCGCGGGCGCAGGGGGCCGCTGCGGAGCACGCGGCGAGAGGACGTAGTGGAAACCCCTCAGCGTCCTCCAAGGTAAGGAACTGCCCTACATCACCCCGCGAATCGCGTCGAGGATTCTGTCCTCTGAGGGGACGAGTTCCTGCTCTTCCAGCGGACTGAAGGGGATGGGGACGTCGGGAACGTTGACCCGCTTCAACGGCTTGGCGAGGTCGACGCCTGCCTCCGCCACGGAGGCGGCGATCTCTGCGGAGACGCCGCAGGTCAGCGAGCACTCGTCGGCAATGACGAGACGGCGGGTGCGGCCTGCCGATTCCAGGACCGAGCCGCGGTCCAGCGGGCAAAGGGTGCGCAGGTCCACGACCTCCACGTCGATGCCCTCCTGGGACGCCCGCTCCGCCGCGTTGAGGCCGCGGACTGTCGTGATTCCGTAGGCCACCAGGGTGACGTCCCGTCCGGGACGCCTGATGGCCGCCTTGCCGAGGGCCGCGGGTTGCGGCTGGTCCGGGGCGCCGCCCCTGATGTCCTCCTCCATGAGCAGAGCATGGTCCGCCCAGATCGTTGGGCGCTCCGAGTCCAGGGCCGGCTGGACCATCGCTAGGGCGTCCTCAGCGGTTGCCGGGGTGATGATCTGAAGTCCGGGAGTCTGCATGAACATGGCCTGGGGCCGCGCCGAGTGCTGGGCCGCCCCTGCGATGCGAATGCCGGTGAGGACGTGCACCATCAGCGGGACCTTGGTCTGGCCCGCCGTCATGTAGTGAATGTTTGGCGCTTCGTTGATGATCTGAGGCCATGCCTCGTAGATGAAGCTGGACGTGGCCACGGTGACGATGGGCCGGAGCCCCGTCATGGCGGCGCCCACGGCAACCCCGACGTAGCCCAACTCGGCTATGGGCGTGACGTAGACGCGGCTGGGGAACTCCTCGCGCAGGGGGACGCCCATTGCCGGGTACCGGTGGCCGCCGAATGAGGCGCCGCCGATGATCACGACCCGCTCGTCCTGGCGCATGGCCTGGGCAACGGCGGCGATCTTGGCTTCACCGAAGGTCATCTGGGCCATATCGACTCCTTAGGGCCAGACGTTGGCGTAGGCCTCTTCCGCCGGCGGGTAGGGACTGTCCATTGCAAACTGAAGGGCGCTGGCCATCGTCTGGCTGACCTCCGCGTCCAGGGCCTGAAGCCGTTCCCGGCTGGCCAGGCCCGACTGCTCCATCTCCGTCACCAGCCGGAGCACGGGGTCGTTGCGGCTGCCCCAGGGGGTGGGGGCGCCTTCCCAAGCCCACGAGACGCCGGTTTCTCCGGTATCGCCGGGCCAGCCCCGCGTCCGCGCTTCAATGAAGGTGGGGCCGCCGCCGGACGCTGCGCGGCGGCGCGCCACGTCTGCGGCGTCATAGACAGCGCCCAGGTCCGCGCCGTCGATGGTCATGGTGGGGATACCGAATGCCGCCGCGGCATCCACGAGTTGTCTCGTGGCGAGGCTGGCCCTGCCCTCGGGTTCGGGGGTTTGTATCTCATCCTTGGGCCAGGCGTTGTTCTCGCAGACCAGCACCACGGGGAGGCGCCAGAGGGAAGCGAGATTGATGGATTCGTAGAAGACGCCTTCCTCCAGTACGCCGTCGCCGAACATCATGACGTTGGCGCGGGACAGCCCCTGGTGCTTGGCCGTCAGCGCGGCGCCCACGGTGATGGGAAGAGTGCCGCCCACGACTGCCGAGCTGTAGGGGATGTTCAGCTCTGGCGCGCAGCCGTGGAGGGTGCCGGCCCTGCCTCGGCAGTAGCCGGTGGTCTTGCCCAGAATCTCAGCCATGGCTCTTCCGGGGTCGGCCCCGCGGCTGAGGACGTGGCCGTGGTTGCGGTGGGTGCTGAATACCAGGTCCTCCGCAGCTATGGCCATCGCCACGCCGACGCCCGTGGCCTCTTGGCCGATGTACAGGTGGGTGTGATTGCCGGGGAAATAGGGCTCGTGGACGATGGCGCCGCAGGTCTCCTCAAAGCGGCGAATGAGGAGCATACGCCGAAGGGATTCCCATAGGAGGTCGCTGGGCAGTTGAGGTATCACGGCGGCCTCCTTTGGGAGACGCGGAGAACGTGCGGGATAACCTTCCCCATGCGGGGAAAGGGCAGTCTAGTTGACGGCTGGGGGAGTGTCAAACCGGGGCCGGGGCCGTGATGACCCCGCCGGGGGTGCAGGGGGACACCCCCTGCACCCAAAACCGTTGGAGGGTGGGCTCGGTGGGACAACGGCGCCCGCCACCATATGCCTCCTCCCTCTTGCAGAATAAGGACATTTGTGCTAGAGTAGCGTCAACCAGTGGGCCGCCGACCCACACCTTCGTTGAGCCGGGGTGCCGCGAGTTGCAGGGTATAGGGTATATGGAAGGCGGGAGAGCAGATGGTCAAGCAGTGGCCTGGCGGCCCACTCCTTGTATGACGCAAGGTCCCGGCTACGCGACGGCTACGCCACGGCTACGGGACACCTCGCTTCGGGGGCCGGCTGGAAAGTGGACAAAGGCGTCGCGGACCGTGCCGGAGGCGTGGCAACTGTGACGCCCGGGTGTGAAGGATTAGCCGTGCCGCTGGCGCCGCTCCTTCACTGGCAGTCACGCCTTTACGCACAAACGGGACCTCCGCAGCGGCGTCACGGATAACCGGCGCCGCCGGCTCCCGTCCCTGCCCCCGTACTCGAGGGAAGGCTAGGAAGCGTCCCTCCTCCGTCCCCGGCGGGGGTTCGGCTGGCGTGGGGGGCGCTGCCTGAGGCTTTGGGGATTGATTCTCTGAACGGAGAGGGGTAGCCTGCATCAGAACGAGAGGTGGAGCGCAACGGCGCCAGAGATTGGCAATGAGGAGGGCATGATGCTACAGGTCACGCTACCGCAATACACCCAGAACCCGGACTACTTTGTGGTCGTTGAGCCAACCCCCAAGCGGATCAGGGGGATGTTCAACGGCGAGTTCGTGGTGGACTCCGAGAACGTCCGTATCCTCCACGAGAAGAACCACGTCCCGGTTTACTATTTCCCCAGGGAGGACGTGCGCGCCGACGTTCTAAGTCCCACCGACCACGGCACCCACTGCCCCTACAAGGGAGACGCCGCCTACTGGTCGATGCAGGTCGGCGATAGGGTTGCCGAGAACGCCGTATGGAGCTACCCGGCCCCCCTGGAAGAGTGCCCGGAGATCAGCGGCCTGATGGGGTTCTACTGGAACAAGATGGACGCTTGGTTCGAGGAAGAGGAGGAGGTCTACGTTCACGCCCGGGATCCGCACAAGCGCATTGACATCCTCTCGAGCGCCCGCCACGTTGAGGTCGTGGTGGACGGCGTCACCGTCGCTGACACGCGCCGTCCGGCCATGCTTCTGGAGGGGACGCTGCCGACTCGTTATTACATTCCAAGGCTGGACCTGAACAACGCTGTCCTGAAACCCAGCGACACGCGCACCCGGTGCCCCTACAAGGGAGAGGCGGGGTACTTCTCGGTGCAGACCCCGGAGCGCGAGGTGAAGGACGTAGCCTGGTTCTACCACCACCCCACCACCGAGTCGTCCAAGATCGCAGGGCTCGTCTCCTTCTTCAACGAGCGGGTTGACCTGTACGTGGACGGGCAGCTTCAGGGGCGGCCGAAGACCAAGTGGTCCGAGTAGCGATTCGGCCACTCAAACCGCGAGAGTTGTAACCACGAGATAAGGAGCACCTATGGCAACCAATGGAAGGCCCGCAGTGATTGACGCCGATGGCCACGTGTTCGAGCGCGAGGCGGACATCAAGAAGTACCTAGAGCCACCCTACGACCGCCGCAACACGTCGCTTACGCCCGGCGACCAACCTTGGGACACGCACCTCTACGAGACCTTCGAGGATGCCATCTCGTGGATGGGCATCAGCCCGGCCGAGCAGGTTGAGCGCTGGCACAATCTGATGGACAGGGAGGGGATTGAGACGGCCATGTGCTTCCCGACTATTTCGGGGGGCGTGTCCAAGCTCCAGGAGACCAACTTCCAGATCGCCGCGGCGCGGGCGTGCAACAACTATTTTGCCAATGAGTTCAACGCTCTCTCAGACCGGATGCAGTGCGTCGGCGTGCTTCCGTTGCGTTCGCCGGAAGCTGCGGCGGAGGAGTTGCGTCGGGCAGTCACGGAGCTGGGCATCAGGGGTTTCGAGTTCGTCACCACGGGTCCGCCGTTGGCCCTGGGCGACCCCTTCTATGACCCGGTCTACAAGGCGGCTGAGGAGTTGGGGGCGGCCATCTGCGTCCACGGCACTCGCAGCCAATCGCGGGATTTGGGGGCTTCGGGCTTGAGCACCTTCGCCGAGGTGCATGCCTACGCCTTTCCCGCAGGTCTGCTGCTCCAGTTCACTAGTATGATCTGCCAGGGGATCACGGTCAGGTTCCCCAATCTTCGCATCGCTTTCCTGGAGATAGGGGCCACGTGGCTTCCCTACTACTTGGACCGCCTGAACGAGCACTGGGAGATGCGCGGCGAGTACGAGATGCCGCTTCTGAAGAAGAGTCCCAGCGAGACGGTCAAGGACGCCAACATCTGGGTCAGCCTGGAAGCCGGGGAGACGATGCTTGGGCCGACCGTTGACTACATTGGGGCGGAGCACCTTCTGTACGCGTCCGACGTGCCCCACTGGGACAGCGAGTTCCCCGAGAGCCTTGAGAACCTGTGGGAGCGGACGGACGTTTCGACTGAGGACAAAGAGAAGATTCTCTACCACAACGCCAAGAAACTCTTCGCCCTTTAGCGTTTGACCGGGGCACACAGAGCAGTTGCAGCGGGGCGCCTGGCTATCATGGCCGGGTGCCCCGCTTTGCGAGACCTGTATCAATCTGCCCTGGCGATCCCGGCGCGGGCGATGACGACGCCTTCCGCCACATTCGCTCCAGGCTACGGGATTTGGCCGACCGGGTTTTTCCCCACGACGATCATCCGGCGGGTGTCCACTGCGTAGGGCTCGCCTGAGAAACCGCCATAGGCCCCTTCGAACGTCAGGCCTGCCGATTGGAGCATGGCGATGACCTCGGTGAGCGTGTAGATCCGGACGTGATGCCCTTCCATTTCCCTGCGCGCGCCATTGGGTAGGATGACGGTGAAGGTGATGTGGTTCCGTCCGGCGACGAGGTCCAGCTCCCGGTGCTCCAGATAGATGGCGCCGTCGCTGGCGCGGCGCCATTCGTTCTGGACGTAGTTGGAGACCACCCACTCCCGGTTGATGAGGTCCAGGAGGAAGCGGCCGCCTGGCTTCAGCGCCCTAGCAATCTGCCGCAGGACCCTGGCATCCTCCTCCTCCGACTCCAGGTAGCCGAAGGCCGTGAACATGTTGATAACGGCGTCGAAGGTCGCTTCGAAGGGGATTTGGCGCATGTCGCTGTGGACGGCGGTGAGGCTCACGCCCTCGTCTTGGGCTGTCCGGAGCGCTTGCTCAAGGTAGTCCTGGCTCAGGTCCTGAGCGGTCACGTCGAGGCCGCGTTTGGCCAGCAGAACGGCATGCCGCCCCGGGCCGGAGCAGAGGTCCAGCACCCGGTCTCCGGGGCTGAGACCCAGAGCCTCCTCAACGAAGGCGGCCTCCCGTTGAGCCCGCTCGTCGGTGAGGAGGTGGCCGTAGGCGTCGAGGTAGTCGTCGGTGAAGAAGGAAACGTACCAGGGGACGGGTTCTTGACTGGCCATGGTTGGTCCAAGACTACGGTGTTGCCGCCAGTGATGCTACACCACGCCGCCGGGCGCGGCCATTGCCTGCAGTGCCGCGTCGTTCGGTGGCGCGGGGCAATCGCCGATCGGGCCCCGCGCCTGCGGAGAGGGGGTGGGCCGCGCGTGCTATAATTTGCCCGGCCATTCTCTGGATGGGCCAGCCATCCCCCGCGCCTGGACAGGACCATGCTCTCACTTGCCGGCAAAGGCGCCCTGCTCCTTGGAACGAGGCGAGTGGGGCAGCGCGTCGCTCACCGGCTGGCTCGGGAGGGCGTGAATCTGGCCATCGCCTACCGCTCCTCCAAGGCGGAGGCCGAAGAGCTCCAAGCGGCTCTTGGGACCGATGTCAACGTGTGCCTGGCGCAGGGCGACGTTGGTGTGGAAGAGGACGTAGCCTGCATGGTGGCGGCGGCAAAGGAGAGTCTGGGCGACCTGTCGTTTCTGGTCAATCTTGCCGCGGAGTTTCCCCGCGCCCCCTTTTCCACACTGGACGGCAAGGCATGGGACGACGCCATGTCGTTTGCCAAGGGCAACTACCTGCTGGCAGTGAGCGTGGCGCGGGTGATGCAACAGAACGCGCCGCCAACCCGTGGGCACATCATCATGTTCAGCGACTGGGCTGCCCGGGATACGCCGTACAGGGACTACACGCCCTACCTGACGGCCAAGGCCTCGGTTGACTTCATGACCCGCGCCTTTGCCGCCGAGCTTGCTCCTCACGGAATCCTGGTCAACGCGATAGCTCCCGGCCCCACGATGCGCCCCCCGCACATCAGCGAGGAACTGTGGCGGCGCGGGGTCGTTGAACAGGCGCCCCTGGGCCGGGAGTCGTCAGCGGATGAGATGGCGGAGATCATCGCCGCGCTGCTCAAGTGCGAGACCATCACGGGCGAGACGATTCGCGTGGACTCGGGCCGCCACCTGGCCGGCCCGGGAGTGGGGGGATAGGTGTTGCCGCACAGGGTCACGAGGTCGATCGACTTCTGCTACGGCCATCGTCTGCTAAATCACGACGGCCAGTGCCGCTACCTTCACGGGCACAACGGACGGTTGGAGGTTGACGTGGAGGCCGCAGCCCTTGACGAGATGGGCATGGTGGTGGACTTCGGAAGGGTCAGGGATGTCGTTAAGGGTTGGATCGACGCCAACCTGGACCACAGGATGATCCTGTGCAGGCAAGACCCCGTCGTTCCCGCTCTCCAGGGCCTGGGGGAACCCCTGTTCCTCATTGATGAGAACCCGACGGCGGAGAACCTCGCCCGGCTGATCTTTGAGCAGGTCCGGCGCCTGGGCCTGGGGGTAGCGGAGGTCCGCCTGTGGGAGACCCCGTCGAGCTATGCCACCTACCGGGAGGCGTGATGGACAGGGTGGCGGTGCTTGCCAGCGGAGGCCTGGACAGCGCTGTGCTGCTGGCCGACCTCGCCCGCAGCAACGAGGTCTATCCCATCACCGTTCGGGTGGGGCTGGCCTGGGAAGAAGAGGAAGCCCAGGCGCTGGCCCGCTTTCTGCAGGCGCTGGGGGCCAACACCATCAGGCCCGTGACAACCCTGGCGATGCCCATCGAACCCTTCTACGACAACCACTGGAGCCTGAGCGGCCAGGACCTTCCAGACGCAGACTCGGACGATAGCGCTGTGTTCCTGCCGGGGCGGAACATCATCCTGATTGGCCTGGCGGCGGTCTGGTGTTCGACGCATGGGGTGTCGCGTATTGCCATAGGGTCTCTGGGGGACAACCCTTTTCCCGACGCGTCGCTCGATTTTTTCCGCGGGTTTGGGACCATCCTCAGCCGGGGGCTGGCCCATGAGGTCGCCATCGAGGCGCCGTACCGGGGAATCCACAAGAGTGACCTGATCAGAGACAACAGCCATCTGCCCCTGGATCTGACGGTGACGTGCATGGCGCCGAGGGATGGGACGCACTGCGGGGCCTGCAACAAGTGCGGCGAGCGGCGGCGAGCCTTCAACGAGGCCGGAGTCCTGGACAAGACGCCCTACGCCGGGCAGGTATGAGCCGCTAAGGGAAGGGTGGACTTCATTATTGCCCGCGCGCTCATCAAACAGCAGGAGGCTCTCCGTCCCCAGGGTCGAGGACTTCGGTGTAAACGAAGCGTTCCGCATCCTCGACAAGGCGCTGAACCGGAAGACGCCGCGGCGAGATTCCCAGGGAATTGTCAGGAGATGAAAGGTGGGAATGCCCCATCAAGCCGCGGCCGCTAAGACCGGCCTGACGCGTTCCTAGCGCCTGGGAGCCAAACCCACGTCGGGCGCCGCAGGAGCCCATTAGGAATCGGACGGCTGGTCGGAATCGTCGACGCTCCGGGTTGTCGCCGTGAGCATGCGCCGCACCGTCTCGATGAGATTTGTTACCAATTCGTCGCTAAAGTCGTCGACGCTGAACCCGTGGACGATGGCATTTCTGTACTTTCGCATGCCGGTCAGGTTGTTGTATTCGTCCCTTGAGATGACGCCCTGGAAAGTTGCCTGATCAAGGACGTAGCTCGCCGTGGCGATGCCCGCATCCGGCGCTCCTTCCGCTGCGATCAATTCTCTGGCCGCAGCCTCGCAAGCTGACCAGGCGAGCAAGAAAGCGGCTTCGGAGAGGCCCGCTGCAAGGGCCTTCTCCGCTTCCTCGATTCGCTGAGTTATGTTCTCGCCATCAACCGAATGGGCACCTTCTGGCGAATCCAGCTTCTCCGGTTCGCCCACCAGAAGCAACTCGAAACTCCACCCAGGGTTCGCATCGATGATTCGCGCCAGTTCAGCGATTTTAGGATTTGCACCCAGCGAAGAGCGGGCCTTCACTTCAATGACCTTTACCTCCTCGCCCTTCCGAGCAACTAAGTCCGCGCGGAAGCCGGGCAAGAAATCGAGTGGAGTCCCCTCAGAGACCTCGTAGCCCCTGCTGCGGTACTCCTCCGCTGTCTTGCGGGCCAGAAGGTATTCCGTGTTGGTTGCCTCCCCTACCACAATGCCACCTCCTGGCTCAGCGCGTTGGCCACGACGATGTGGAGAAACTGTTCGGAACCGCCGAGAGTTGCGAGCAAAACCGGCGAGGGATTCTGGATGCGCAGGTCGCCGCTCAGGTCCCTCTTACGGCAAAGCAAATCAGTCACCTGGGAATCGTCGGCATAGACCAGTCCCTTCAATGCGTCCAGGATTGGCTTGGGGATATTATCAACATCTGGTGACGCGCCGTCAAAGAAGTACGTGATCGCCACCATGACCTCCCCTGCATAAGGCGGCTCAGCGTCCCAACTGCGCTGGGCGGTATCCTACACCTCCTGCTTCCACCTTTGCCGTGACCTTGAGCTAGCCTGTTGAGACACGGCAGGCCCACCTATGACGAATTCAAATGGTATCGGCATCTCTGTTCGCGCTTGAGTTAAAGGCTGTCGACCAAGCTCGCCGCATCGTCCGTGAACGCCAAGCAACGGTTGTTCACACGGGAACAGAATATGGCATGATCGGCCCACGGCCCGGTCTGTGTTGTCCAAGCGGGGGGTTCGTACGGTGGCATCGACGGGGCCACCCCCGCCAGCCTGGTGCCGTCAATAACATCCCTGGGAAGTACAGCTAGCCGGCCAAGGCGGGCCACTCTGCAAGGAGCCTCCCGCCGTTGGGGACGCTGTGCCTCTGCCCCACCAGCGAGAGCAAATGCCAGAGCATGGCCGGGTTGCTGGCCACGATGGGCGTCTGCATGTCCGCTTCCAGCCGCTCTATGATGGGCAGAGGGTCGAGAATGGCGCCCTGAAAGTAGATGGCCTCGGCGCCGCTTGCGTTGGCCATGCCCTCCGCGGTTAGCCGGTACACTTCGTCCGGTCCCAGGTTCTGGGCGTCGCGATAGTAGGGAGTCGGCTGTGGGCCTGAAGTCGCCTCGATGCCCGCAGCGCTCAGGAAATCGCGGCACATGACATTTAGAGACTCATCGAAGGGAGTCATGAGCAGTATTCTGCTGACGCCGAACGCCTTCAGGGCGGCGATGGACGCTTCTAGGGCGGTTGTGATGGGGATCGACACCCGGTCGCGCACCTTCTGGGCCATGCCCGGGTTGTAGAGCTGCACGGGGGCGCCGAGGATTGCGGCGCTCCGCCAGTCCGGGTTTTCACTGACCAGCCGTTCGGCTCGCTCAACGCCCACGTCCTCCTTCCCTTGAAGGGAGGTGAGCGGCCCTTCAACCAACTCCAGCGCGCCGATCCCAACGGTCACGCCGTCGGGCACGAACCGGTTGAACTCTGCGAAATGGGGAGACGATGCGGATACGGGGCTCAGGAATCCTACGCTCGTCGTTTCACCGGCCATGGAAGCCTCCTTCGATGACGGACTGGGCCGCGCCATCTTCGTCCCCGGGCTGGCGCCGCCTTCTCATGGGTTTGCCGAGGAGTCAACGCAACAGGGCCGGCCATTCCCGGAGGAGCCTGCCTCCGTTGGGGACGCTGAACCGGTGCCCCAGGAGAGAGACGGCGTGCCAGAGCATCGCTGGGTTGCTGGCGACAACGGGCAAACCCAGCTCCGACTCGAGCCGTTCGATGATTTCCAGCGCATCGAGCACTGCGCCCTGGAAGTAGATGGCGTCCACCTCTCCGGCGTCGGCAAGGCCCTGCTTGGTCAGGTTGTAGACCTCGTCCGGGCCAAGCTTGGCGGCGTCTCTGTAGTAGGGGGCCGGCTGGGGGCCGGAGACAGCCTGCACGCCCTGCTCGGCCAAGAACGCCCGGATCTGGGCATTCATGTCTTCGTCGAAGGGGGTCATCAGAAGGACCCGGCTGGCGCCAAGGGCTTGGAGGGCGGCAATGGCTGACTCCATAGCGGTGGTCACGGGAATGGGGACCTGGCTGCGGACGTTGGTGGCTAGGTTGGGCAGGTACACCTGCACCGGAGCGGCCAGTATGGCAGCGGTGCTCCAGGCTGCGTTGCCGCTGATGGCGCGGACCGACAGGTCCGTTGCCAGGTCTTCCTTTCCCTCCAGGGAACTCAGCGGCCCCTCGATTAGGTCCATGCCGCCCACTTCGAGGGCGACGTCTGCGGGAACAAACCGGCTGAAGCTATCGAAGTGCGAGCCGGTGGACCCCATGGGGCTCAGGAAGCCAACGGTCACCTTTTCATCTGCCATGGAATCCTCCTTGCCTGCGGCCGCGACATCGTCATTTGCCCGCCGATGATACTCCCTTCGGAGACCTTTGCATAACCTGCGCCCCGCGCCCGAGGCTCCATTCCCGCCTACGGCGCCTCGCACCAACCCAGCCATGTGCGACGAAATCCCATCCTCTTGACTGGGGAGGCTAGGACGGGGGGTGAGGGTAGGGCGTGGAAGGCTGGTCGCAGGAGCCATGCAAAGGTCTCAGGAGGGCAGTAGAGGGAAGGGGCGGGTGGCACTTCTTGACCGGCCTGGGGGCCGATGCTACATTCTGCCAAAGCATAGCCGCAGCCTCCAGGAAGCCGGAAGAGTTTCCCATGTTGACCGAAAGACGAGAAGCTATTCTCAAGCTGCTGATTCAGGAGTACATCGCCACGGCAAGTCCGGTGGGCTCCGGCCGGCTGGCGCGTGGTTCGGGCATGAGGCTCAGCTCAGCGACCGTCCGCAATGAGATGGCGGACCTGGAGAACGACGGTTATATCACCCGGCCCCACACCTCGGCCGGAGGAGTGCCTGCGGACAAGGGCTATCGCCGCCACGTGGAGACGCTCGGCGACCTGGCGGAGCCGCCGGAACACGTCCGAGAGGCGGTCCGCCAGAAGCTCACCGAGGCGAGGGACATCGAGCGCTGGGCAAAGCTGGCGTCGACGATCCTGTCCCAACTCGTCAGGAACATGGCAGTCGTCACGTACCCCCGGGCGGGCGAGGTGAGGGTCCGCAATATCCAACTGGTCTCCGTGCGCGAGTTTGTGGCGTTGGTGGTGATCGTGCTCCAGGAGGCCCAGGTCCACCAGCAGATGCTCTCCCTGCCGGAGCCGGCGACGAACGAGGACCTGGTGGAGGCGGCGAACCGGCTCAACGCCCAGCTGGTGGGGAAGAGCTGGAAGGAGATTGCGAGCGCCCAGGGGGAACTGCCGCCGCTCGAGGCCCAGGTCTCCGGGGCCGTCGTCAGCGTGATGGAGGCTGAGGAGCGGGAGCGGGTGGGCGAGCAGTTCGTAGACGGCCTCCGCCACATCCTCAGTCAACCGGAGATGGCGGAGGGCGAGCGGGCCGTGGGGCTGATGGAGGCCCTAGAGGGCCGGACGCTGCTGAAATCGCTCGTCGCTTCTCTGGCCGATGGGCCGGTAACGGTGGTCATTGGCCGGGAGAACGAGGATGAAGCGATGAGGCCGTTCAGCGTGGTCATTTCATCCTATGGGGCGCCGGGAGAGTTCCGGGGGGCCGTTGCTACGATAGGGCCCACTCGAATGGAGTACGCGGGCACGATGGGCGCCACCCGGTACATGTCCTCGCTTTTGACTGACCTCTTTGCCGAGGTGTTCCGGCGGTAGCTGACGCTTCCTGACCTGCCCTCGACTACGGGGGCAGGGACAAGAGGTGGGGGCTTATGGTGGCCGGACGCGGTTGTCCTGCCTAGCCCACGCTCCAACGCTTTTGGGTACAGCGTCGCCTTCTTGTCTTGGCGCGTTCGGACGCCTCCTAGCCTTCCTCGGTAATCGGGGGGGGGGGAGATGAGAGTATTCCCCCGAGGGGAAGGTGCCCCCTTTGATTGTATTTTCGTTACGCTAATCAGCCGGATTCCGGTGGGTGTAGGCACGGAGCCAGTACAAAGGCGTAATAGGGCGTAACGAGCCGTAATGAAGCTGTAAAGGATCTGTAATGGCTCCGTAACGAACCGTAACGGAGCCGTAATGGAGCGGGATGGCTCCAAGGAGCCTGCCTCACAACGGCATTCGATCTGGTCCCACGCTTCCTCGGAGGGTTGTGGGCCTGGGGAACATCCCCCAGCCCCCCTACCACAGGGGCATTCTCTATGGATTCCCCCAGTACATACGTTATGCGGCAGGCGCCAAGGAAGAGAAGCGAGCCCCCGGCCCACTTCATGTGGCCACTATAGCACATTCGTTCGAAGTTTGCAATAGGGGGTGGTCTTGTTGTGGCTAGCGCCGTCCTTCAACGGAGGGTCTGCTTGGCCTGCGCCGTTGTCCCACCAGCTCACCCTCTAACGTTTTTGGAAACAGGGGGACTCCCCCTGTACCCCCGGCGGGGGCTGCGCCCCCTGCACCCTGCTTGGGGGATGGAGGAGAGCGCCGCTTTCTTGCGTTGGCGCGTCCGGACGCTTCCTAGCCTGCGCCCGTCGTCGAGGGCAGGGAAATCACCCCCGCCTTCCCCCGGGCGCAGCTTTGCATCAAAAGCCGCGTTTGCTCCAAAAGTGAGCAAGTTGCATCAAAAAGATTTGCTACGAAGCTACAACGAGCGTTGCTGGCTCTCTGTTCTCTCCTTACTCACTTGTGCTGATAAGGCCATGAACGCCTCCCTTGGTGATTCACACGCACATTCTGAGGATAAGCTAAAATGCTGTCCGCCCTCAATAATCGCATTCGACGCATCTGCATCCCACGCTTCGCAAACCCATTTGCCATTAGGCATAGGAATTATGTGATACAATAAAGGCGTTGGCTCTTTTACAACCAACGCCAAGATTCTTGTGTCAGTGGAATCAAGTACTTGAAGGTCGGAAATACCAATTCGATTGATACCAAATGCACCGAGGCACATACGCAAAGTTGTTTCTTTGTTCTGCGGTGGTAGTAACAACGCCATTGATTCCGACAGCATATAGTTAAAGGCAGTTATTGTAGTATATCCAAAAAGATAGTACCCTCTGGCAATCAACCACGTGTCTCCTGGCACTTTATAACGCTCATTGTTTGGGAAATGACTCCCCAAATTATTGCGGCGTTCCATAAAATGGTTGTACCAAGAGGCGCTTGCATACATCTTTTTCAATAAGTATTTGTCTTTTTGCTGATTAGTGTATTGCGCTTTGGCCCACCACGCCAATGCTTGCGAAAAGAATGTTTCGCACACCAAAGATTGGAAACCGAATTCAGGTGGCAACATCGTTTCAACTGAAAGCTGCTGCTGAGAGAATGGGTCTTTCTCGCGCTCTCTTACAAACTCATCCAATTGGTTATCTACCCAGCCACGCATCGATATCTGTCTCTTGGCTAACTCGTCAATTGTAGCCATCAATTGAATGGCTTTGAGAATGCACTTTCGAGGACCCGTTACTCTTTCTTCTTCTGTTATTCTTGCTTTGCCGACGCTTTTGTTCATTTGCTTCGACATTTACGATGCCTCAATATTTCGGGATTGTAAATTCTTTGTACTGGTTCCATAGCCGTACTACCTCGGCCAACGCCACTACAAATTTACCGTTTCCGCTCAACTTCCATCAACCCCTTATGGACATTTGGTGCAGAACGCAAACTTTTGGCGCAACCGACAACTTTAGTGGAAAGCCAGAGTTTCGCATCAAAAGCCAGTAACCTGCATCAAAAGTCTCGGTTTTCGGGTACTTTTGATGCAAAGCCCCCCGGGCGCCAGGGAAGGGTGCGTTGCTGCTTAGCGGACGCGTCCTACAGCTTCTCTCCTCTGGCTTCCCACCTGCCCCGCAGGGTGACCCAAACGGACAGGAACATCAGCTTGACGTCCAGCCACAGGCTCAGCTTGCCGGCGTATGCCAGATCGTAGGTGAGCTTTGCCTCCGCGTCGTCGCGGTTGGAGTAGACCTGGGCCATGCCCGTCAAGCCTGGCCGCAGCACCAGGCGCCGGTCGAATCCGGCGATGCGCTCTTTGTAGTGCTCGTGTTCCGCCTCCGCCAGCGCCCTTGGGCCAACGAAGCTCATATCGCCCTTGAGGATGTTGACGACCTGAGGGAGCTCGTCCAGGGCCGTTTTCCTGAGGAGGCGTCCCACGCGGGTGAGACGGGGGTCGTTGTGAGCGGTGGACCAACCCATCTGCTCGGCGTCTCGAATCATGGTGCGGAATTTGATTGCTTGGAAGCTACGGCTGTTCTTTCCCACTCGGCTCTGGCGGTAGAAGAGCGGAAAGCCATCCTCGAGCAGGAGGAGCAGGGGAATGACGGTCCACAGGAGGAGCCAGAGGGGAAGCAGCGACAGATGGGCGAGCAGCAAGACCGCGAGGTCGAATGGACGTTTATAAATGGGCTCAGGCATGAGGCACGGTCATTTGGAAGGGCCTGGTTATCTGAGCCAGAAGGGAGGATGGGGACTGCATCCAGTCTAGCTATGCGCGGGCGGACGGGTCAACGGCCAATTGCCGCTTGACAGCCCTCCAAGGCCGTTCCTACCATTGTCGCCCGCAGGCCCAGTGGCGCCGCTTAGGCAATCCGGCCTGCGTTGAATCCGACTTTGCTCTTTATCCGACCTAGAGGGAGGCACAGTGTACGGCGAATTCGTGAAGTACGAGAAGGACGGCGAGGTAGGGGTGATCACCCTGGACCGGCCCGATCGCCTGAACGCATTGGGACAGGATGTCAGGCGCGAGCTGAACGAGGTGCTGGACGAGGTGGAGGTGGACTCAACGAGGGTTGTCATCTTTGCCGGCGCGGGGCGGGCGTTCTGCGCCGGGGCGGACATCAACGACCTATCGGCGGGGCAGGACCTGCGCAGCCCCATCCCGGACCCCTCCGAGACGCCGGAGGTTATCAAGCGTATCGGGAATCTGACGGAGGTGGTCATCGCCGCGGTGCACGGCGCCGCGGTGGGCGGCGGCTGCGAGGTGGCGCTGGCCTGCGACCTGCGCATTGCGGCGGAGAACGCTCGGTTTGGCCTGCCGGAGATCAAGCTTGGCATCATTCCGGGAGCGGGCGGGACGCAACGGATGCCGCGGTTGGTGGGGGAGGGGAGGGCCAAGTGGCTGATGATGACGGGCGAGTTCATTGACGCCCAGACTTCCCTGGCGTGGGGGCTGGTCAATCAGGTGGTCCCCAACGATGCCCTGCTGGACGAGGCCCGCAAGCTCGCTCAGTCGCTGGTGGAGCAGCCTCCGCTGGCGCTGGCGTTCATCAAGAGCGCCGTCGACCGGGGGCTCGACAGCAGCCTGTCCGCCGGCATCGAGTACGAGGCTCGTTGTTCCTACATTCTGCAACAGACCGAGGACAAGGCGGAGGGGACGAGGGCCTTCCTGGAGAAGCGGAAGCCGGTGTTCACGGGGAGGTAGGGGAGACAGGTCTTAGCCTTTGCTCCTAATCGTCAACAGCCTCTGTTTCTTCTGCCGCGGCATTGCTGCTTGCTATCTCAGGATGGGACCCATGTCCCGCATCCGTAACCGACGGTTCCCTCGCCAGCTCCCGCCGTATGGTGGCAACCCATTCCGGGTCAAGGCCCAAGGCTGTCGTCACCGCGTCGTCGATCTGGCGGCGCACGGGGTCCTCGTGCATCTGGGGGAAGGGCTGCAAGGTTTCGTTTTGCAGCCGGTCGAACCAGCCGTTCAATAGGTCACGCTGGGCGGGGCCCAGCGCTGCGAAGTTGGGAGCCGGCAGCGAGCGCAGCGTGTCCAGGGAGAATGACGGGTATGAGGGCTTACGGTTGTCACGTCTTCCGAGCAATGCCAGAAGTCCTATAGTGGAATTCAAGTATAGGCACATGGCCTTGGCTGTTTCCGGCTCATTGGGACGGCAAGGCACCCAACGGGAGCCGACGGCCGACTCCGGCAGCATTACAGTGGCGACCCTCGCTAGCGGCAGCCAAAGTTGGGTAGGTAGCAGCAGTTGGCCGCGCTGCTCCCAATAGATATCTGCAAGGCGGCGTTCGCGGCTAAAAGGTTTCGGCTCAATGTAAACGTCGGTCTCCGCTGCCATTGACTGTGTGACGTCCGTCTTGTGATGCCAGAGGGCGCGGCGGCCCGATTGGGTTGGCATATCCGAGTAGGTGTATGCGTCTCGTATCCGCTGTCCCGCCGGGCCAATGATGGCCAGATCACGCAATGGCGTGGTTGGAACCGAACCCGGACTTGCTTCGCTGAGCGTTCGGTAGGCTTCTACTAGGAACGGCGATAGGAAGTTGACGGCGAACCAGTCGCCCCGCCCGATACGGACAGAGTCGACATGCTGAACCGTGAAGTCGTGGGAAACTTGGCTGCCGGTTCCCACTGCCCGCTCAATCCTTGCGGCGGTGTCCAGCGCTTCCAAGGGCGTCGCCGGGTTTCGCGCCAGGTTGACCACTCGCGTTGGAGGCTTGGGCGCGTCACCGTTCCATCTTCGGCAAATCAGTAGAATCTCGCCGATGCTGGTGTTTTCCGAAAAGAAGATGCGGGACGGATCGTGGGAGCTCACGATGGTGTCAACGTGGTAGCGACTTCCCAAGAGCTTGCGAATCTCTAGTCCTGAGTAATCAGTAATTCCCGCCAGCGGCAAGACCGCGGCAATCACACCACTAGCGGCCTTGCTGAGATGATCGGCCAGAACTAGGAACGCACCGCTGTTGCCAGCCATGTAGGTGGGCCTACCGGCAAACACCTCCTGCTCGCGCCGTTGGAGGTCTATTTCGTCGTCGATGCTGAACTGGTCATGGCGCAGGCTGTCGCGGGTGAAGGGCGGGTTCATGATCACCAGGTCCATCGGCGGGGGCGGGTCCGCGATTTCCTGTCCACTCTCCACCTGCTGCGCGGTGGACGGCTACGCGGCCAGTCTTGCCTGGCCGGAGAGGAATTCCAGGGATCCCAGGTAAGGCATATCGTTGAACACGCCCAGCAGTGTGCGGTGGATGTTCATGCGGTGGAACCTGGTGGTGGGGGAGAGCATCCCCAGGGTGCTGGCGGCCATATGGGTAGCGGTCAAGTTGACGTCGTAGCCCCATAGCACGTCTTCGACCAAATGCAGGTCGAGAGCCTCTTCGTCATTGGGGTCGCTGCGTCCGGCTGCGTTGCGCAGGTCGCGGATGCGCTCGGCGGCGGCCATCAACAGGGTGCCGGTGCCGCAGGCGGGGTCGCAGATGCGGAGAGAGGCTATGAAATTCGGGTCGGACCAGTCACCGTCCTGCTCGCGTAATGCCAGCGAGGCCAACAGCACTGCGGCGGCGGTGGAAGTGTAGTAAGAGCCGTCGTAGCGGGCGGTATCCAGCACGCGGTGGAAGATACGCCCCAGCAGGTCGTGGCGCAGGCCGCTCACCCGCTCCGAGACCCGCGCCACCACCTCGGCCAACCTACGCACTGCCTGGCCGGTATCCGGATCCACCGACAGCGCCGCCAACGCTGTCCGCCCGGTCTCGAAAACCGGTCGGTAGTCCACGGCAAGGATGCCGCGCCATGCCGTTCGGAAAGCGTCAATCACGGCGCTTTGCTCGGCGCATACCGTGGCGCTGGCCGGCGGCCACGCCCCGTCGTAACCGGCGGGGCGCTGGGCTGGCAGGTGTTCCTGGACGCGGTGATGGAACAGCATGGCGGTGGCCACGACCAGCATCCCCCGCTTGGCGGCTACAAAGTAGCCGTCGCTCTGTTCCCCGCCGCCAGGCTTGGTGGCAGGGAGGTCGAGGGCCTGCGCCAGCGCCTGACGGACTGGCGTTTTCAGCCGCTGCACCACCTCGTCCAGGCCATCCGAGAGCAACTGCGCCGCCACGTCCGCGCCGCTCAGGGAACGCGGCGCCTGCTGTACTGCTTGTGCCAACTGCGCCACGCTGCCCGTAGACCACTCGCCGGGCGGTTCTCCCGCCTTGACGCGAACAATCCAGGTCAGCGTCGCCTCGGTTAGATTATCTTCGGTAACGCCGTCGGGATAGCAGACAGCGAACACGACCGTTGCGAGCTTCTGGCGGAGGCGGGCGTCGGCGTCCTTGATTGCTTGCGCCCTTCGGTGAAACCCAGTCTCCGCTTCTAGGACAACGCGCAGGCCCTCTACGTCCGCTACAACGTCCATGCGCTTGCGCCCGCCCCGCTGCTCGAAGTCCGCCGCTACTCCACGCTCGGAAAGGAGCTTTGCTAGCGCCCGGTTCTGGAAGTCCTCTTGTTTATTCATAAGAGTGCGTTTGCATCTATTCTGAATCCGGCGCTCTTCAGTTCTCCAACGAGATGCATCTTCCAACCTTCGCGTTCATCTAGGAAATCTCTGAACAAACCCCAGTCCCCGGAGGAACCTCCCTTCCCTGCCCCCGTACTTTGGGGCAGGCTGGGAAGCGTCCACACCCCATTGCAAAATCCGAACTATTGTGCTATAGTATCCCCATGAAGCGGGCCGGGGGCCTGCTTCTCTTCCTGGGAGCCTGCCGCATACATTAGCACTGTGGGCTAACCATAGAGAATCCCCCTGTGGCAGGGGCGCTGAGGGAACAACCCAAGGGGCAAGACCCTCCGAGGAAGGCTGGGACCGGAGCGAATGCCGTTGTAAGGCACCGGCTCTTTGGAGCCATCCAACTCCGTAACGGCTAGTAACGAATCGTAACGGCTCCGTAACGTCTAGTAACGACTGTGTAACGACTGGTAACGCCTCTGTAATGGCTAGTAACGCCTTTGTAACGGCTTCGTGCCTGCAAACCCGAAATCCGGCTGATTGGCGTTACAGGCATACAATCAAAGGCCACGGGTTCTCCAGGCGCGAGCCGGGAGCAGCGTCCCTGAGAGCTATCTCTAGCCTCGGAAGGCGGCGCCCACCCAGTGGCATGAGGCGCCGAGGGGGGCGCGGACCCTGGTGACCTCCATGTGCTCCACGGCGGCGAGGGTCGTGACGTTCTTCTGGAGCCAGCGGCCGAGGGCGGGCGCGGCCATCAGGGCGATGGTGGATGCCGATATGGCCGACGAGAGGTTCTGAAGGCGGTTTCGGCGGCCCAGGACAATGGCCGAGGCGATGGCGGTGAGGGCGCCTCCTACCAGGAGGTTGGTGCCGCAGAAGTAGGAAATGGCCAGCTGGCTTTCGCCGGCTTTCAGGCGCCTGAGGGCCTCGGCGGCGGCGGCTTCAACGTCCGCGGTTTCCACGCGGCCCAGGATGAAGAAGCCCCGGGGCGTGGAGTAGCCGGCCAGCGGGGGAGCGATGGCCTCCGCCTTCAGGAGCAAGGCGATGGTGGCGTGCTCCAGCGCATGGTTCATTCTTACCTGGTCCAGCAGTTTCCTGATCACAGCCCCTCCAAGATCCCCGGTCCCGACGGTTGCGGTTTCCCGTAGGCGTTACGCTCCAGTATACGATACGCTTGGCGCCTTTACCGGCTGCCGCTTGCCAGAAGTTCGTGAAATGGGTAACAATTGGCTCTACTGACGACGCTAGGGGGAGGCAAGGTGAAAAGGAACAGCGCTGTGCTGGCAGTCATCGCGGGGGTGGTCATGGCGCTCGCGGCTTGCGGCGGTCCGGAGGCGCCCACGCCGTACGCGACGCTTCCGGGAGCAACCTCGCCGTCGCCGTCGCCTACGACGCCAGGCCCTGAACCCACCGGCGGGCAGCCGTCGGAAGGGGCGGCAACGCCGGTCCCGTCAGGCGGCGATCCCGTCAGGGGGGAAGAAGTCTACAACAGCCAGGGCTGCGTGGGTTGCCACACGACGGACGGCAGCGCCAGGCTAGGGCCGTCGTGGAGGGGGATATACGGGTCCCAGGAGGAATTGGAGGACGGCTCGTTCGTCACGGTGGATGACGACTACATCCGAAGGTCCATCCTGGAGCCGGGGGCCCAGATTGTGAAGGGCTATACCGACATCTCGATGACCCTCCTCGATCCGACTGAGGATGATATCGATGACATCATTGCCTTCATGAAGTCGCTGAAGTGAAGCGCCGCGGCCGATAGGAAGCAACGGGGAGGCGCCAATGGGCGCCTCCCTCCGCGTTGGCGGCGTTGGCCGGGGTTATGGCTCGGAGAGGGTGGGCTGGAGGTGGGGGGGCGACGTTACGCCGGCTTGGCGGATGATGGTTGCGGCCAGGTAGCCGGCCCCGAAGCCGTTGTCAATGTTGACGACGGCTACGCCGGGAGCGCACGAGTTCAACATGCCAAGGAGCGCCGCCAGGCCCTGAAAGCTGGCCCCGTATCCGACGCTGGTGGGCACGGCGATGACCGGGGCGGCGACCAGTCCGCCAATGAGGCTGGGCAGCGCCCCTTCCATGCCTGCGACGACCACCAGGACCCGCGCCTCTCTGAGCGTCTCCAGGTTGTCCAGGACCCGGTGCACGCCTGCGACGCCTACGTCGTTGAGGCGTGTGACCTCCGCATCCATCAGCTCGGCGGTCAGGGCGGCTTCCTCGGCCACGGGAAGGTCGCCCGTTCCCGCGGTAACCACGAGCACGCCGGGCGCGGCCTGCGCGGGTGGACGGGTCCGCAGGACAATGGCGCGGGCAAGCTCATTGTAGGCGGCTTCAGGGAGCCTGCGCCGGACCTGCTCGTAGACCTCGGGGCCGACGCGGGTCACCAGAAGCCGGCCGGCGCGGGCGGCAAGCTTCTCTGCGATCTCCACGACCTGGGCGGGCGTCTTGCCCTCGCCCAAAACGACCTCGGGGAAACCCTTTCTCAGGTCCCGATGGTGGTCCAGCTTGGCGAATCCCAGGTCTTCGTAGGGCAGGCTGCGCAGGGCGTCCATAGCCTCTTCGGGGCTGACCTCCCCGGCCTGCACCTCCCGGAGCAACGAGAGCACGCGCTGGGCGTCGATACCTGCCTCCCCGGAGCGTTGGATTGCGCCGATATCTTATCACGGGGTCGGTCTCGTTGGGGCCGGGCCGGAGGATTGCCAGGGCCTGACGAGGGCGGTTTCTCCAATATATGCCAGTGAGTCCTGGGGGCGATGCTACATCTGGGATATATGCGCCGTTGACGAGCGTTGAGGGGGCCGCTTATACTGCCATGTACATTTTAACACCCTCAGATTGGGGAGGCGGGGATGCAGCTTTCCTGCTTGCAAGAGAACTTGGCCAGGGGATTGGCAACCGTGGGTAGGGCCGTGGCCACGCGCACGACGCTGCCGATCACGCAGAACGTGCTGATGACAACCGACGGGGCCCAATTGACCCTTGCCGCCACGAACCTGGAAATCGCCATCACGACGTGGGTTGGGGCGATGGTGGAGGGGGAGGGGACTATCACCGTTCCGGCCCGGCTGCTGACGGAGTTCATCAACTCCCTGCCCGCCGACACGGTCCACATCACCAGCACCGACCAGCCCAAGGCCCTCGATCTGACGTGCGCCCGTTCGCAGGCCCACATCAACGGCACGGAGGCCGAGGACTTTCCGCCCATTCCGACGGTGCAGGACGGGGTCTCTGTGACGCTCAACTCCAATGCGCTGCGGACCGCGGTGCGGCAGGTGCAATTCGCAGCGGCGACCGAGGACTCCCGGCCTGTCCTGACCGGCATCAAGATGGAGATCAAGGGACGGGAGTTCATCCTGGCCGCCGCCGACGGCTTCCGGCTTGCAGTCCACACCAGCGCTCTCGAAGAGGAGCCTCCGGAGGCGGTCGACATCATCGTGCCTGCGAGGACGTTGACCGAGGTGGTGCGCCTGCTTGGAGATCAAGAGGAGCAGGTGGAGATGGTGGTCAACGCCGCCAAGAGCCAGGTTCTGTTTCGGCTCAGGGGCGCGGAATTGGTGTCTCAGCTGGTGCAGGGCACGTTCCCGAACTACGGCCAGCTCATCCCGCAGGGTTTTGCGACCAGGGCCGTGGTCACGCAGTCAGAGATCGAGCGGGCGGCGCGGACGGCCAGCATCTTCGCAAAGGACGGCTCGGGGATCATTCGTCTTCAGATGAGCCCCGGCGGCGACGGCAACGGCGGGGGCAAGCTGACTGTCTCCGCCAGGGCGGAGGAGGTTGGCGACCACCAGGGGGAGACCGACGCTGCGGTGGAGGGCGAGGAGGGCAAGATAGCCTTTAACAGCCGCTACCTACTGGACGTCCTCGGGGCCTTGGACAAGCCGGAGGTGGCGGTGGAGATCACCACTCCCTCGAGCCCGGGCGTGTTCAAGCCCGTCGGCTCAGACAATTACGTCCATGTGGTCATGCCGATGTTTGTGCAGTGGTGAAATAACGCCGGCTGCCCGCCGCGCCTAGTGTGGCCAGCTCGGCCCGGCGTCAACCGGCCCGACCGGCGAGCCAATTGCCGACGGCGTCGAGGTTGAGGTCGAGCCATTTGGCGTTCAGCCTGATGCTCTCCAACGTCTGCTGCACCGTGCGGGTGGCGGATGGGGCGGGGTGGGTCTCGAAGAATTGGCGGACCTCCGCCTCGCGCTCGAGGCTGGCGAAACCGGCAGCGGCGCCCACGATTCGCATGATCGCGAAGCCGCCCTTGCCATAGCGGCGGTCGAGTTCGTCCCAATGATCTTTGATGAACTCCCAGGCGAGGTCGCGCCCTTTCGGGTTGTTGGCGGTCTGCACGAGCACGGGCGGCGCGTCCTGCGCCCGCACTTCCCCTGACATCGAGCGCTCCAAGAGGTCGGACAGGAGCGTTTTGTCGTGGGCTCGCGTCAGGGCGCCGAGGATGCGCACCTTCTCTTCGTGGAGGTCAGCCTCTCGTTGCAGGCGCCAGAGGGCGTCATAGGCGGCTCTGTCCGCCGCCTGCGCGGTCAGGGCGAACGCTACGCCCCGGATGTCGGGAGGAATCGTCCCGGTTCCCGCTGCGTGGGCATCGAAGCGCCTGCGGGCCTCGTCCAACGTGCCCGGATCACCGTACTCGCCGTAGCGTCCAATTACGACGCTGCGGCGGACGGCGTCGAGGTGCTCCTCACCCGGACGGGCGTCCCAGCCCACGTCGCCGGCGATCCTGGCGAACAGGCCACGCGCATAGCGACGAAATGCCGTGACATGGGGCGTGCCGGTGAGCAGGCTTTCCAGGCCCCGCAGGTTGGCCGCAAGATCGCCCCACACGATCGCGTCGGTCTCGCCGAGGAACGCCTCCGCCAGCGATAGGAACACCGTCGCCGGGAGGCGGCCCGCCTTGACGAGGGCGTAGGCGTCGTCCTGGAGGCCAAGGCGGTCGACGGGGGGGAGCGATTGGGTTGCAATGGCCTCCTTCAGGAGGTCCCACTCCGCCTCGCTGTAGGCGACTCGAAAGAAGCCGGTCTGGCCGGCGTTCAATTTCAGCCAGCCGTCCTGCGCATCGACGCGGAACCGGCTGTCCGGCGTCGTCAACATCGCCTTGGCCGGCGCCGCGGCGGCGGCCAAGGCATAGGAGATGGGGACCGGCCATAGGGAGTCGCCGGCCTCGGCATCGAGGAGGAGGTCATACAGGAAGCGGGACTGAGAGACGGTGACTTCGGCCGGTGATGCGGACCGATCCACGTCTGCCGTCACCACCGGGTAGCCAACCTGTTTGACCCAAGCTTCCATCAGCTCCGTTGCGGACACGTCATGCCCGGCGCCGCTGCGCTCTGCGGCAGCGCTGATGGACTCCCAGAGGTCCGAGCCTCTGGCGTTAGCGTAGGCATGGCCGCTCAGGTAGTCGCGCAGGCCGGCTCGAAAGGTTTCCGGCCCCACGTAGTCTTCCAGCATACGGAGGACCGAGCCGCCCTTGCTGTAGCTGATGGCATCGAACAACTCGCGGATGTCCGACGGGTCTTCCACGACCGCCTCGATTGGATGGGAATTCCGCAGGCCGTCGAGACCGAGGGCGGCGTTGGTGTCGTGGGAGACGAACTGGGTCCACATTTGCCACTCGGGAAAGAGGTGGTCGACCGTCTTGTCTCCCATCCACGAGGCGAAGGACTCATTGAGCCATAGGTCGTCCCACCACCGCATGGTGACGAGGTCGCCGAACCACATGTGGGCCATTTCGTGAGCGACGACTTCGAGGATGCGCTGCTTGGCCTGCGCGGCGGAGTTGTCCGGGTCGTAGAGCAGGGCCGTCTCGCGATAGGTGATGGCGCCCCAATTCTCCATGGCGCCTGCGGCAAAGTCGGGCACGGCGACGTGGTCCATCTTGGGTAGCGGATAGGCAATGCCGAAGTAGTCGTTCATGTAGGTCAGGGCCCGGACGCTGCTTTCGAGCGCAAACCGCCCTAGGTGTTCCTTGCCGCGCGTGGCCCATACCCTGACCTGCGCGCCGCCGGGCGCGGTTTCTTGGAGGCAGGCCAAGTCGCCGACGATGAAGGCGAGCAGGTAGGTGGACATCTTCGGCGTGGTCTGGAAGTGGACGGCCTTCAGGCCGTCGCCCGCGGGGTCTTCACTGACGATAGGCATGTTGGATATGGCCGCCAGGCTCTCCGGGGCCACCAACGTGACGTCGAACTCGGCCTTGACCGACGGTTCGTCCCAGCAGGGAAAGGCGCGGCGGGCATCGGTTGCCTCGAACTGCGTGGTGGCCAGATAGCGGTCATTGCCGTCGGCGTCGGCGTAGTGGCTGCGATAGAAGCCGCGCAGTTGGTCGTTCAGTGTGCCGCTGAAACTGAGGCGCAACACGGCCGGGCCGGGCGGCGCTTCCTGGGGAAATCGGAGCGCGAGGCGATCAGTATTCTCGTCTAGGACGAGTTCGCTAGTGTTGAGGATCTCGCCGTTGGGCAGTTCGAGGCTTGCAGCGGGAACATCCAGTTCCGCGGCGTTGAGCACGATGTCCGATACGGGTTCAAGGATGTCTATCTCCACCCACTCCTCGCCGGTGAAAGAGAAGGCTTCGAGGTCGGGCTTCAAGGTGAGGTGATAGCGGATGGGACGGACGTTCGATGGAAGCCTGAAGGGTGAGGAAGTGGGCATTGTTCGCGGGTCTCCTGAGGATTGAGGATGGGGTTGGGGTTGGGGGCCTATTCGGAGTCTAACGACCAAACTTGAACCTCGTAGCCTGTGCTGTAGCCAGGTATCTCATTGCCAGCGTACAAGCCTGTGCCGACCGCCATATTGCCGCTGCCGGAGCCGCGGCTTATGTCGAGATCCGAGATGAGCGCTCCATTGACGTAGAGCAAAGCGGTGTCGGCGACGACGACGATGAACAGGTGATTCGTTGCTCCTTGTCCTAGGTTAAGTGTTGCCCTGCCCGATTCACGATGTGTGGGCGTATTGCCTTCTTCTCTGACAAAGTATTCCCACAGTCCGTTGCTGCCAACGGTGACTGCGTGGAACTGATCCACTGCCGCACCCCGGAAGAGCAGGCCGTAGTCCCACGAACCGGTACGGGAGGAGTAGGGATTGGTGAATGTTGCTGTTGCGATGAAGTCCGTGACTGCCGCGTCCAAACTTGACTGCTCGATATGCCCGTCATCGTTGTGATGTAACTCCCCCGATTCCTCGCCGACAAACCAAGGCTCCCGCACGGCAAATTCCTGGAAACCGGTCGAGCGGCCAGCAACAGCGTTGTCGTTGAAGTAGCCGGTGATAGTGACTACGTCTCCCTCAGCCGGACCACCTCTGAGGTCGAGCGTTGCGACGCGGATGCCGTTGACGAAGAACCAGCCGGAATCCCCCAAGGCAACGACGCGCAGTACGTTGGAATCGCTTGCGCCCGTCCGCAGAGGGAGGGTCCCGCTGGCGACCCTCCGAGTGTCGGCAACAGAGCGATCGCGCAGGTAGTGGAACCACCGGCTATCATCAGTCACGACGACCATGGGAAACGTGTCGTATGCGGGGTGACGGAACAGAAGCCCGTAGTCCCAACCACCCACCGACCGCGCATAGGGGTTGTCGAATATAACCGTCGCGCTGAAATCAGAGACGGAGACCCCCGCACTGTAACCGTCGATGATGCCGTCGTCCTTGTGCTCAATCGAGCCGTTCACCGGGCCGAAGCTGCCGCTTCTCTGGGGTGTTGGGGTGGGAGTGGGGCCCAATCTTTGGCCGGCCATCATGGTGGGGAGCGATTCCCGGACCGTCCCTGTGGAAACAGCGAAGCCGAATCCCTCAACCGTTATCCCCGACTGTGTTTCTCTAATGGCGGATGTGTTGATGCCAACAACGTTGCCATCCAACGTGAACAGCGGGCCGCCGCTGTTACCGGGATTGATGGCTGCGTCCGTCTGGACCATCCACCGCCCCGCCTCCTGATCAAACCAAGAGGTGGACACGATGCCGCGGGTAACGGTCGCCCGGTCTACGCCGAGCGGATACCCCATCGTGAACACGGTGCTGCCATCCGCCAAATCAGACTGGCTACTTAGGAGCGCCGCGCGGAAACCAGCTGAGCAGCAGATCCTGAGAACCGCGAGATCCTTGCTAGCGTCGAAGCCAAGGAGCGTCGCGGGGTACAGGGTGGCGTCGTTGACAAGAACATTGATGCTGCCCCCGCCAGCGACGACATGATGATTGGTGACGATCACGGCTCTTCGGCTACCGTCCACTTCCACGATAACGCCCGAGCCTGTGCCGGATGTGGTTGACACCTTAACGACACTCGGTCGCACGCTCTCGATAACCGACGCCAAGTCCGGCGTTGGCTTGGGGGCGGGTTTAGGTGTGGGTGTGGGAGTAGGCGTAGGGGTCGGGGACGCTAGCGTGGGAATGGGTGTTGGCGTGGGCGTGGTCGTCGGGGGTACCGGCGTTGATGTGGGCGTGGGAGCAGGTGTGGGGACTTGGGCGGCGACCGTGGCGGCGACCAATGCATCGATGGTTGCATGGCCAACCGCGTCAGCAGTAGCAGTGGCCGCGATGGCGGCGCTCACCGTTGCTTGCGCGGCCTGCTGTGCGGTGGCTGTCGCTTCTAGAGCGGCGCCCACCATTTCATCGATATCAGGCGTAGGAGGCGCTTCCTGCGAGCAGGAGGTGAGGAATAGGGCAATGAGCAACAGGGTGAGAGACGCCAGGCGCGCCAGGGGCCGCGCGAACGCTGCGGCGATAGGAGGGTTCGTCGGCATCAATCGCATTCCAGGGATGCCCTGAATGAGTCTGCGGGGTTGTGGGATGGTAACACAGGAAACAGGCGTGATGATGGGGGCGTGAGGATTCCCCCGCCTCGCGCATGTAACTAACGTCCCTGGGAAGGACAGCCAGCGGAGAAGGGCGAAGCGCGGGAGGGGCGCCGGTGGAGCATCCGCTTGTTGCTGGTCAGCGACTAGTCGTGGTGGTGGCGGCCGGCTATCAGTTCAAACTCGGGGCGGCGGATGGCCAGGTAGTCTGTCGCTTGGTGCCCCAGGACGGCTTTGGCTAGGGCTACGACGGGATGCGGTCCTGTGGGGTAGGGCTGATGTGGGCCGGCCTTCAAGAGTTCGTCCACGGCATCGTCGCCGGCGGCGAACCGCATGAGAATCTCGTCGTCCGAAATGTTGCCGAACTGGCGGCGGACCTCTTGGAGTGTGGGCTCCGGAAGGGGTTTGGTGGCCACCTCCCAGGCGCGTCTCCGGTTCAATATCCTGTCGCGCACGTCCTGGTCCATGGCGTTTGCTGACTCGTACCCCCACCAGCCCAATGCGTATTGGATGACCTGCTCGGTCACGACCTCGTAGCGCGAGCCGTTGATGACGTTGATAGTTGCCTGGACGCCCACGAACTGGGAGAAGGGGGTCACCATCACGGGGTATCCCAACTCGGCCCGGACCGACTTGCACTCCTCCAGGACGGCGTCAAGCAGGTGGCTCCGGTTCAGGTTGCCCAACTGGAAACGGAGGTTGGAGATCATGCCTCCGGGCACCTGGTGCTGGTATTGGCTCTCGTCGTATTCCAGCGGCTCCCCCATCGCGAACCCCGCCCGCCTAACGACTGACGTGAAGTGCGGCTCGACGGGCGATAGGGCTTCCTCGTCTATTTGCGGGGAGTACCCCAGCGCCCGGGCATTCTGGGCGATGTGGAACAGCGATGGGTTGCCCGACCCATTGGCGAGAGGAGGAATGGAGGCATGAATGTTGGGGATGCCCAACTTGATCCCCTCCAGGGCGGTCAGCGGTCCCAACCCCGTGGTGCAGTGGGTGTGGAGTTCCAGCGTGTGGCCGCCCAGGTGCCGCTGGATGGCCGGTGTGAGGGTCCGCATGCGTTCGGGGGTAAGCAATCCCCCGGGGTCTTTCAGGCATATGCGAAATGGGTTCAAGGCGGCGGCCTGCTGGGCCTTGAGGGCGTAGTACTCGTCGGTGTGGCGCGGCGAGACCGAGTAGATGAGGTTGATGATGACGTCCAGCCCGGCGGCCTTTGCCATGGGCGTCCGCACGCCCCAACCCTCGGCTTCGTTGCCGGAGTCGGAGAGGCGGAGCTGGTGAACGCCGTTGGCAGCGAGGCGCTCCAGCCACATCTGGTACAGGGCCATCGGGGACAGGTCGAAAGCGGCGAAGGACCGGCCGCCGACGACGCGCAGGGGTGTGTGCCTGGCCCGCTTGGCGATCTCGCGTATGCGTTCCCAGGGGTCTTCCTTCAGCTCCCGCACGATCTTCTTGCTGGGGTTGCCGTCGATCTCGATGGACTCGAAGCCGGCGTTGTCCAGGTTTTCGATGATGGGGGTCAACATGCCCGTCCGGGTGTTCTGCGCCCAGAGGCTGTTGGGACCGTCCCTGATGGTCGTGTCGGCGAAGCGGATTTCTGACATTCTTGGCCCTCTGTTGAGACGTTCGGCGCTCCGGAGGGTTCGCGCTGGAGGCGTTCAACCCGCCGGTCCCATGGGCTCGCGCCGGGTAATGATAGCAGGTTGGCGGGGTTGATTTGGAGGCTGTGAAGGGGCGTGGTATTCTTGGGCCTGCTTGGCCTGCGGAGACGGCGCAGCACTCGGCAAACCAGGAGCATGGGAGGGCGTATGTTTCATGTGGACCTGACCCCGTTTGGCGTGGATATGGAGCGGTTGAGGCGGGAGCGGCTGGAGCGGCTTCAGGCGTCGATGGCCACGCGCGGCCTTGGCGCCCTTCTCCTGACGGACCCGCTCAACATCCGCTACGCAACCAATGCGGTCCTCTGGCTCAACATGCGAGCCACGGCGATTCAGCGGTTTGCGTTGGTGCCCGTGGAGGGGGAGCCTATTATCTACGAGCGGCCCCTGGGCAAGAGCCGGGCCGGAGGCGACTCGGAGCCGGGCGGCATTAGGTCGTTCAACTCCTTCATGTTCGCCATGAGGCCCGCGGCGGCAACCGAGCATTTTGCGTCGCAGGTGGCGGACGGCTTGAAGGAGCTGGGTGTGGCGGGAGAGCCGTTGGGCGTGGATGCGCTGAACCTGGGCGCGGTGGAGTCGCTGAGGGCGGCCGGGGCTGCCGCGACGGACGGGTGGCCTGCGCTGCTGGAGGCGCGCCGCGTCAAGACGGCGGACGAAATCCAGCTCATACGGTGGACGACGCAGACCAAGTTCCGCGGGTACGACCTAGTGCGCGAGACGCTTGCGGAGATGCCGGCCAGCGAGGACCGGCTCAGTCGGCTCATGCTGGACTACCTGCTGGACCAGGGCTTCGAGGCGGGCAGCGAGTTCATCGTCATCTACGATTCCAGTCAGATGGTCGACCGGCCCCACAGCGAACCGATGGGCACCGACCTGGTGGTGGCGGAGGGAGACCTGCTCATCTGCGACGCCACGGTGGCGGGGCCCGGAGGCTATTACAGCGACTTCGCCCGCACGTACAGCCGCGGGACGCCGTCCGCCGAGAACCGCGCCCGCTACCAGGAGGCCTACGCAACCCTCCAGGAGGCGCTGCCGCTCGTCAAGCCGGGGCCGTGCACGGAGCTTTTCCAGCGCTTTGGCAAGGATGCCGAGGACAGGCTGCCCGGCCTCGACGGGTTTCACGGGGTTGGCATGTCCATCTACGAGACCCCGTGGCTCCGGGGGTGGGACCCTCCAGAGTACGAGGTGGCCCTGGAGGAGAACATGATTATCGCTCTAGAGGTCAACCACTACCCAGTGAAGCTGGAGCACCTCCTCCGCGTCACCGGCGACGGCGCCGAGATTCTCTCCACGTACCCCATTGAGCCGGAGCTTGTAATCATTTAGCCGGCCATGAACCCTGAGGAGGCATTTGGGATGACACAGCAAAGCCAGTCGTTGGACACCATTCGCACCGACCTCGTTGGCAGTTTCCTGCGGCCGCCGCGGCTGAAGGACGCCCATATCCAGCGGAGCCGGCAGCAGGTCAGCGATGAGGAGGTCCGGCAGGTACAGGACGAGGCCATCCGCGGCCTGATCGCAAGGGAGGAGGCGGTTGGCCTGCCGGTGGCGACCGACGGGGAGTTCCGCCGCGACACCTTCATGGACAGCTTCACGGCTGCCGTGACCGGCATCAATCTGAGAGCGCCGGTGGTGGAGGAGGCTGCGACGCCCAACACGCGGGGGGATGACCCAACCTTCAACCGCCGCCAGCCCGCCACTGAACGCCTGAGCCTGCTGCACAATCTGGTGCTGGACGAGTTCCGCTTCGCCCAGGGACTGACGGGCATCCCGGTCAAGGTCACGCTGATAGGGCCGGGACGGATCATGCAGCTGTACGACCCGGAGAGCGAGGCGTACGCCGGCATGGACGAGTTCCTGGCTGATGTCGTCGCCATCGAGCGGGAGATCATTGGGCAGGTGGTGGAGGCGGGATGCCGGTACGTGCAGATAGACGAGCCTTCGTATACGGCCTACGTGGACGAGAGGTGGCTGGAGTCCATGAAGGAGCGGGGTGAGGACTCGCAGGCGCATCTCGACCGGGCCATCGAGGCCGACAACGCGGTGATGAGCGGATTTCCAGGCGTTACGTTCGGGGTCCACGTGTGCCGGGGCAATCGCCAGAGCATGTACCACCGGGAGGGCGCCTACGACGCGATCGCCGAGCGCCTGTTTACGGGACTCGATTGCCAGCGCCTGCTGCTGGAGTACGACACGCCCAGGGCGGGCACATTCGACCCGCTGCGGTTTGTTCCTACGGGAAAGGTGGCAGTCCTTGGGCTGGTCAGCACCAAGACGCCGGACATGGAGGACGCGGATGCGCTCAGGCGCAGGTTGGCGGAGGCCGAGCAGTTCCTGCCCCTGGAGCAGATGGCGCTCAGTCCACAGTGCGGTTTCGCTTCGGGGATAGCCGGGAACCTGCTGGGCGAGGATGCTCAGTGGCGAAAGCTGGAGTTGATCGAAGGGGTTGCGGCAGAGGCGTGGGGCTAGGCGTCCGGCGCGGTCCGCCTGCTTTAGCGGACAACCCCTGAGAAGGAGTCGAAGGCATGTATGGAACCCGAGCCCGCATAGGCTACACGTCTCCGCCGCTGGTTTCGGAGATCTTCCCCTACGAGTTCTACCAGATGGCGCCGGAGGGCGTGGGCCTGGCGGTGGCAACGCTCGATGTCTGGGAGCATACCGTCGACGAGCTGAACGGCAGCTACCACCGCACGGTGCGGGCCGCCCGCGCCATGGGCGAGGCCCGGATAGACCTGATCGTGTTGGGCGGCGTACCCGTCCTTTCGTCAAAGGGGGCTGGGAACATTGCCAGCTTCGCCAAATCGGTGGAGGAGGAGACCGGCATACCGGTCACCACGGCCCCCGAAGCCTACGAGCGCGCCCTTGACCAGCTTGATAGCCGGCGCATTGTTGTGGTGGAGACGCCGCACATTCCGGAGCGCGGCGCTCTTGACCACGCCGGGCGCGAGGTATTGGGACGCCGGGGTTGGGGCAGCGAACGGATGGTCGCGTCGACGGTGCAGCCCTCGGGGGAGGTGGCGCGGTTGGGGCGCGAACTGGTGCGGGAGCACCCTGAGGCCGACACGCTTTGGCTGAACTGGCCCCACCGGGCCACTGTCGATCAGATTGAGGGGTTGGAGCAGGCGCTTGGCGTCAACGTTGTGAGCGCCACGCAGGCCATCGTATGGCATGCCCTCCGAAAGGCTGGCGTCGGCGAGGCCATTCCGGGCTTCGGGCGGCTGCTGAGAGAGCCGGGGGCGTAGGCGCGGCTGGCGCGCCGCTTGCGCCTAAGGCTCTGGGACGTTGAAGTTGGCGTGGGAGCTGAGTTGCCACCTGCCGTCTCTCCAGACGAACGTCGATAGGCGGGGCGCGGGTTTAGTGCTGTAGCTCTTGCCGTCGATGACTTCCTGGATGGCCATCCTCCACTTCACCACCAGGATGTCGTTGTCCTGCCTGGCTGAGAGGTCGCTGATCTCAAAGGGGCCGATGTTCGGGATGGTGGGTAAGTAGTCGGCCTTGGTGGCGGAACTGCCGCTGGCGCGTTGTAGGATGAATGCCTCCGACAAGAACTTCTCCAACCCGGCCGCGTCCTTGCCTGCGAGAAGGGTGATGAACCTGTTGGTAAGCTCGTCGCCGGTCTGGTCGGGGTCCGACAGTGTTGGCGCGGAGTCATCCGAGCCGCATGCGGCGGCAGCGGCGACGAGAACAATAGCCAGGACCGACAGAAGAAGCCTTCTCCAGCGCGGCGCGGCGGCAGTCCTGGCGCCGAGGGGCGGTTGCATGCTGGATGGTTTCACGATGTCCTGTGTCTTTCCCGAGGAAGGTGGCGTGGAATGGCGAAGTGGCATAGTGGTGGCTCTCATCGAGGTTGCTGCGCGTCCCTATCCTAAGCCTTCCCCTGGGCGCCAGGGAAGAGAGGGTTCCCCGGCTGGGGGGAAGGAAGGGGCTTATGGTGGCGGACGCCGTTGTCCCACCTGGCCCGCCCTCCAACGATTTTGGGTACAGGGGGACTCCCCCTGTACCCCCGGGCGGGGGCTGGGCCCCTGCAGCCTGCTTGGGGGACGGAGGGGACGCCCTTCCTAACCCGCCCCCGTACTCGGGGCAGGGACGGGAGGGGATTCCGGCGTTTTCCGTAAGGACGGTGGCTGGGCGCGCCAGCTGGTCACAAAACGCGTAGGCGAAGGGGCGCCGCGCGTGCGCGTTGACGGCCATGGGCGCCGCCCCTATACTCGCCGCGGACGCCCCCTCCCGGGGCCTGATGCATGGGGAGACCCCCGTGAACAATGAAGCCAGCGCCTACAACAGCCCCGATTTCGTTTTTGCCCGGGGCGTACCCGACAATCCCGGCGAGACCATGCCCGCCATCGTGGGGGCGCCGGCCCCTGACTTCGAGGCGGTGAGTCTCGACGGCGGGACCGTCCGGCTGAGCGGGCTGCGGGGGCGTTACGTCGTCATCATGACGGGGGCCGTGACCAGCCCCATGTGCGCCTATGAGGTTCCCGCGCTCAACGCGTTGCAGGACGAGTTTGGTGAGCAGGGATTCTCGTTCTTTTTGCTGTACACCCGCGAGTCGCATCCGGCGGAGCACTACCCCGCCCATGCCTCAATGGAGCAAAAGATCGCCCACGCACGGGACCTCCGGCGGCTGGAAGGCGTAGGCGTGCCCGTATTGGTGGATGGCCTGGACGGGGCCATTCACAGGAGCTACGGAGCGTGGCCGGCGGCCCTCTTCGTTGTCGACCGGAGCGGGAAGCTCGTGTACCGGGCAAACATGGCGAACACCGGCGAGCTGCGGCAGCTTTTACAGGACCTCGTGGAAGCGGACCGGCAGGCTGCGCGGGGCGAGGTGCTCCACGGCCAGTATTCGGAGCGGCTGATACCGCATCTGGCCGACAAGGAGACGCACCACCGCGTCTATGAGCGGGCCGGCCCCAAGGCGTTCGAGGACCATTGGGCTAGGAGTCCCCACCAGCGGAACGTCTGGCCTTAGTCCGGTACGGGTGAGGCGCTTCGGGGTGGAGGGGCGCAGTCCCGGAGCTTGCGGCGAGCTGCGACGGGGGAGTGCGAACGTCATGCGCGGGCTCGCGTATGACTGAGCCGAGGATGGCGGCGCTGCGGAGGAGGCCTAGCGGGAGATTGCACGCGGCGTAACCTTCAATCGAGGCGGCGGACTATGGAAATGTCGGATGCGGTAGCCACTGGCAAGAGCGCGATTGGACTGGTTGCGGTAGGCGGGAACGCCAGAAGTCTGCTCTCTCCGTCTTAAGAGAGTCCCCAGCCCATCACTGTGGAGGGGTTGGGGATGGAGCGGTGGGAGCACGGAGCGGGCCAACGCAACTGCGTGGCCCAAGCAGTCTTCCCGCCGTGCAGGAAGACCTGCCGGCGGTGTGCTGAATGCCGCACAACAGGGAGGCCAACATCTTGACGACACAGAGCGTTATCGGACGGAGCCTGCGGAGAGCCGAGGGCGCGGCCAAGGTCACCGGCGCCGCCGCCTACACCGCGGACGTCGTCCGGGACGGCGCGGTGTGGGCCGGATTCGTGCGCAGCCCGCACCCTCACGCCCGCATCCTCAGCATCGACGCGAGCAAGGCCCTGGCGCTGCCGGGGGTAAGGGCCGTCGTCACGGGCCAGGACATGCCGAAGATACTGGTTGGCGTCTATTCGTTGAAGGACAAATACCCCATCGCCGTGGACGTGGTGCGCTACGTTGGGGAGCGGGTCGCCGGGGTCGTCGCTGATGACCAGGACGCGCTGGAGGAGGCGCTGGGCCTGGTGGATGTCGAGTACGAGGAGTTGCCCGCCGTCTTCGACCCCTTGGAGGCGCTGGGGCCAGCGGCTCCGGTGCTGCATCCCGACTACTCCAGCTACCGGAGCGCCTTCGACGGGGAGGACGTTCAGGACTCCAACATGGAGACGCAGACGAACACCCGGTCCGAATCGGTGCTGCCCTTCATGCCGGGCACGGTCTACGGCCCACGAAACCTTGATGCCTCCGTAAAGAACATCCAGACCATCTGGCGGATCGACAAGGGTGACCTCGATGCGGGGTTCGCCGAGGCGGACCACGTCTTCGAGGGGACCTACGCGACGCCGATCATCTCGCAGGCCTACATAGAGCCCGGCGGCGTGGTCGTGGACATCGATGACGATGGCGTGACGCACATCTGGACAAGCAGTCAGTTGACCTTCCAGGTGCGCCGGAGCTTGTCTCAGTTTGCCGGGCTGCCGGAGGACGGCATCATCGTGCATCCGGTGAACGTGGGCGGCTCCTTCGGTGGAAAGATGCTGGCGGAGCAGGCGTTGTGCGGGTACTACCTCGCCAGGGCTGCCGGCAAGCCGGTCCGGATCATCGAAAAGTTTCAGGAGGTGCTGATTGACGGCGCTCCGCGGCACGCCTCCATCGTGCAGTTGCGGGCAGGCGTGAAGAAGGACGGGCGGCTCTGCGCCTGGGACGCCAAGATCTACTTCAACGGCGGCGCCTACACGGGCCGGACGCCCCTGAACGGCAACATGAATGGGACGCTGCGCCTGGCGGGGTCGTACCGGACGCCGAACGTGCGAATCGAGAGCAACGTCGTCTACACCAACCTCGTGCCGGGCGGCTATTACCGGTCGCCGGGAGGAGTGCAGGCGCTCTTTGCCGTGGAGAGCCTGATGGACGAAATCGCCACGGCGATGGGCATCGACCGGCTGAAGTTCCGGCTGATGAACGTCGTGCGGCCCGGCGACACGCTGGCTACAGACCAGGCGCTGGAGGATCCCCGCGCGGTGGAGGTCCTCCAGGAGCTGAAGCGGATGACTGGCTGGGGAAGCTCCGGCCCGGCTGAGGCCCCCGCGCCGAACGTTGCCGTTGGCAGGGGGATAGCCTGCGGCCATCGGCACATCGGAGGCGGCGAGTGCCATATGAGGCTGCGTTTGGAGCCGGACGGTTCGTTGCTGCTGATGAGCGGTGTCGCCGACACCGGCACGGGGGCCCATACGATGCATCGCCAGATCGTCGCTGAGGTGTTGGGGGTTGATCCGGACCTGGTGCGTGTGCAGGTGACCGGGACCGATGGCCCCTATGATGAAGGCGTCCGGGCAAGCCGCGGGGCCCACGTGGAGGGCCAGGCGGCAGCGGCGACGGCCAACAACTTCATGGAGGCTGCGGTGCGCCAGGCCGCCGAGCACTGGGGCGCGCCGGAGGGCAGGGTTCAGTGGCGGAGCGGGTCCCTCATCAACCTGGAAACGGAGACCCTGCTAACGCTTGCCGAACTGGCCCAGGCGCCGGGCGGCGGCCCGGTGGAGGCGGAGGGCGGGTACCGCGGGGGCATTGGGGATGTCTACGACTTCCAGGGCATGGTGGCTGACGTGGCGGTGGACACCGAGACTGGCCAGGTCAGCGTGCTGCAACTCTACTACACCCATGACGTGACCAAGATCATCAACCCCATTCTCCATGACGGCCAGCTTCACGGCGCGATCATCCAGGGGATTGGGCACACGCTGATGGAAGACGTGGCCACGGACGAGGGAACGGTGGTGACCCAGCACCTCGGGGACTACAAGATTCCCAACGTCCAGGACGTCCCGCCGCTGACCATGACGCACGTGGAGGCGGCGGTGGGGCCGGGGCCGTTCAATGCCAAGGGCGTGTCGGAGTTGGGGATCGGCATGGTGGCCCCGGCCATAGCCAACGCCGTCTACAACGCCACCGGCGTCCGGGTGAGGAGTCTGCCTCTGCTGGGAGAGCGGGTGCTGGCGGGGCTGCGGGAGAGGGTAGGGGCCGGGTAGGGGCCGTAGGAAGCCGGTTAATGAGAGAGGCCCCGACGAGCGTCGGGGCCTCTCTGCTTTTACGCCCGCTGGGCCCGGCTATTGCGCTAGGATGGACGTGGGAAGCGTTTGCGACCCGGCGGGGAGGAGGTTCATGTGGGTTATGGTGGAGCTCTCTACGATTACCCATTGGCCGGCCTCGTACTTCTGGGTCGTCGTGCTGACCAGCAAGGGATTGTTAGATCCAATCTCAAGTGTGGACTTTCCCAGGACCCCGTCCGGTCCCGCGGCTTCCCGCTCGAATTTCCTGCTGGGCTCTGACAGAACGCGGCCCTGATTAGTCTCTGTCCAGTCGTCCTTGGCGGCAAGACTTGACGCCCCGTCCCATTTGCTGTCGACCCAGGCGATCAGGCTGATTTCCGCTCCGGCCGGATAACGCTCCTCAAGTTCCGACGCGATGTCGACAAACGTTTGGAACCCTTGGTCCAACCGCGAATAGGTGAGCAGTTCCCCCTCGGTCGAGGTCCCGAGCACGTCGTGGACGATTGGCAGTTCGTCGGGGCCTATCGCTATCCAATGCTCCACCTTGGTATGGTCCGGGTGGTCGAGAACCTCGCCTGAATCGGCGTGGACATTCTGACGATTGCGGGTGTAGGTGTCTATCTTGAAGTGGAGTATTCGGCCTTCGCGTAGCGCCGCGTTCGTCGCATCGCGGCCAGAGATTTGGAGGACGCCCTCTCCAACCCCAGCCCTATCGTCGGCAGCCACCGCCTGGAAGACAAGGAACGCCAGCAAAGAGGCAAGCACGACCACTCCAGCAACCGTCACCTTCTTTGCAATAGGCATGATTCACCTATTTACTGTAAGCCATACCCCGTGCGGCGTCAGGGGATGCAAACACGTGCAGCCAGGGGTTACGGAGAGGCGCTGAGGATCCTGGGGCCGTACAGCTTCACCGCGTTGTCCCACAGTATCTTGCGCTTCGATTCTTCCCGGATGGGCTGGGCGTCCAGGTCCGGAAGGGCCTCCGCCGGGTTCGGCGCATCGGGATGGGGGTAGTCCGTATTCCAGGCGATGATGTCGTCTCCGATGTCCTCAATGGTGTGGTGTAGGGCCCGCTCGTCTCCATCACAGGTCACGATGCACTGGCTCATGAAGTACTCGGAGGGGAGCTTGGGTAGCCGTTCGCCGTCCGCCATGACGCTGTTGCGCCCATGGGAATGTAGGTCCATCCGGCCCAGCCAGAACGGGGCCCAACCCACGTTGGATTCCAGGATACCGAGCCGGAGTTTCGGGAACCGCTCCAGTATCCTGGTGAAGATGAACTGCCCCACCGTGGTCATGTTGTCCGCCGGAAATCCTATTGCGTGGTCGACGGCCTTCAGCGGCTTGTGGCGCTCCTCCGGGCCTGCGTCCTTGAAGGGTTGGAACCGGCGATCCCGCCACTCGCCGTGCACGGCGATCGGGAAGTCCAAGTCGCCAGCCAGTTCCCAGAGCGCATCGAATTCCGGATCGTGGAGCCATTGGCCTTCCGGCAGCACCAGATTCCGCACGGAAACGGCCCCCAACTCGGTCACCGCCCGCCGCGCCTCCTTCAGCGCCTCCTCTAAGTGGCCGGGCAGCACCGCCACGAACTTCAGGCGGCTGGAATCCTCGCTGCAATAATCGCGGGCCCAGTTGTTATAGGCGCGGCACATCGCCGCGCCAAGCTCAACGTCCGTCAGGGAGGCCCGCGAGGCGAAGTTTCCGTTGTTGCCGGTTGGCAGCAGCACCTGGATGTCCCAGCCGTAGCGGTCCATCTCCTTCAGCCTCGTCTCGGGCGCCCACCAGGTGTGGTATGCCTCGCCGTACTTCTCCTCGATGTCCTTCCAGGCAGTGGGAGGAGGAACCCGCTGCAGCTTTCCCTTGGGAATTAGCACACCGTCCGGCTCATAGATCATGAACGTGCCGTTCATATAGGCGACCTTTGGCACGCGGTCCCTGTAGGTCGGCTCCACATAGCGTTCCCATAGGTCCTGGGGCTCGTGCATGTGCGCGTCTGCATCGATCACCTTCATGCCTTTCCACATCTCGCCCCTCCTTGCTGACCGCGCCGCCAAATTGCCGGCCCGAATGCGGCCTTCCGCTCCTCCGAATCGCCGGGACAGCAGTATAGCAGCCCGGACAGCCCACCCCGACGCCGTCTTCAACCCTTCCTCGCTCGCTTGACGCCTATCGAGCCCCAACCTACGATGGCCTCGGCCTCCATGCGACCAGCCTCCATGCGACGAGGTGGCTCCATGTATTTCGACGCGCGGCTCTTCTCGCTCACCCGCGGCGTGCGGCTACGGATTCTACTGGCAGCCCTGGTGGGACTCTTGGCCGTGGGCGTGGGCGTGGCCCGTCTTGCTGTGGCCGGCGGCATCATCGCCAGCGTGTTTCTCGGCGCCGGGATGTCTTCCCTGGTCACGCCCCTCATCGCCGCCGCTGTCCTCATGCTGGCGCGGAGCGGCCTCCTCTACCTCCGGGACATCGTCAGCCATCACACGGCGGCCATCGTCAAGGCCCAGGTCAGGGAGAACCTCTTCGAGCACGCCCTTGACCTTGGGCCCGGTCACTTCGACCAGACCCGCACCGGCGATGTCGTGCTTTCCCTGGTCGAGGGTGTGGAGCGGCTGGAGCACTTCTTCGGCCAGTATCTCCCCCAAATGATCGTGGCCATCGCCGCCCCGATCCTGATATTCGGCTACATGGCCTTCCTAGACGTGACTGTAGGACTGGTCGTGTTGGGATTCGCCGTCTTCACCCTGCTGGCCCCCGCCGCCTTCCACCGTTGGAACCGCCGCACCAGCAACGCCAGACGCCGGTCCTACGCCAACCTCGGCGCCGACTTTCTCGACAGCGTCCAGGGTCTCGGCACACTCAAGGCCTTCGGGCAGAGCCAGACCCGCGGCGACCTGCTTGCGGTGCGCGCCCGGCATCTCTACCGCAGCACCATGCGGGTTCTCGCGGCCAACATCGGGACCAGCGGCATCACCATGCTGGGCATCACCGGAGGCGCCGCGGCAGCCCTGGGCATCGGCGTCTTGCGCGTCGGCGACGGCGCGATGGACATCAGGACGCTGGTCATCGTACTGCTGCTCGGCGCAGAGATTTTTCGGCCCCTCCGAGAGCTGGTCCAACTCTACCACCAGGGCATGAACGCCATTTCCGCCGCCCAGGGCATCTTCGCTCTCATGGACGCCAAGGTGGAGGTGCATGAGCCTGACCCCGAACGGGCCGCCCCCGTCCTCGCGGAGGCCGCCCAAAGCAACGGGGCCGCCCCCCGGACGCTCACCCCCGAGATCAGGGTCGAGGGCGTCGACTTCGGCTACAAGGGCGGTCGAAGGCCGGCGCTGCGCGAACTGAGCTTCACGCTCAGGGCCGGCGAAACCCTGGGGCTTGTCGGGCACAGCGGGGCCGGCAAGTCCACCGTGGTGTGGCTCTTCCTGCGTTTCTTCGACCCCCAGCAGGGCCGCATCACCCTGGGCGGCCACGACCTCCGCGACATTCCCCTGGAGCTTCTGCGCTCGCATATAGCGGTCGTCACCCAGGACACCTACCTGTTCCACGGGACCGTCGCCGACAACCTGCGGATGGGCAACCCCGACGCCACGCCTCAGGAGATGGAGGACGCCGCTAGGTCGGCCAACGCTCACGAGTTCATCCTTTCCCTCCCCCAAGGCTACGACACCATCGTGGGCGAGCGGGGGGCGCGGCTCTCCGGCGGGCAGCGCCAGCGCATCGCCATCGCCAGGGCGCTGCTCAAGGACGCTCCCATCCTCGTCCTCGACGAGGCGCTCTCCAGCGTTGACGCTAGCAACGAGGCCGTCATCAGAGAGGCAATGGACCGCCTGATGGAGGGCCGCACCACGTTGGTCATTGCCCACCGGCTCTCCAGCGTCATCAACGCAGATCGCATCCTCGTCCTCAACGATGGACGCCTGGCCGAGGAGGGCGCGCACGAGGCGCTGGTGGCGGCCGGGGGCCTGTACGCAAGCCTCATGGCCCAGCAGCAGGAAGCCCCAGCCCAGGACATCCTCCTCGCCACGCTGCCGGAGGCAGAACGGAACGAGGACGGCCCGGCGCCGCAACAGGCCCCCGCCCCCGCAGGGCGTCCTCCCGACCGGGCCGGGCAACCGGAAAGCGCCCGCCAGTCTATTCTTGGCGTGTGGCTGCGGCTCTTCGCGCTGGTGCGCCCGTGGTGGGGACAGCTCGCCTTGACGTTCGGCCTTGGCATCCTGCATCACGGCGCTCTCGTGGCCGTCGCCGTTGTCAGCGCCCTTTTGGTGGGCAGCGTCTTCACCGGAGGCGACACCACCGTCCTGCTCATCGCGCTCTTTTCCCTGGCGCCGCTGACGGCCCTCTTCATGTGGTTCGAGTCGTGGATGGCGCACGATATCGCCTACAAGCTGCTGGCGGAAATGCGCATCGACATGTACCGGAAGCTGGACCCGCTGGCGCCGGCCTACCTCGTGCGAAGGCGCACCGGAGACCTGATAAGCGTCGTGGGCGGCGACATCGAGCTCGTCGAACTCTTCTTCGCCCACACCATCACCCCCGCGTTTGTCGGGCTGCTCGTGCCGGCGGCCGTGTTGGTCGTCCTTGCCGTCCTTGCCTGGCCCCTGGCGCTGGTGCTGGCCCCGTTCCTGCTGGCCGTGGGCGTCAGTCCAATCTTCGCCCAGAAGCGCTCAGAAGCCGAGGGCGAGGAGATGCGCCGGCAGCTCGGCGTGGTCCACTCCGACGCCGTGGACGGCGTGCAGGGCATGAAGGAGTTGGTGGCTTTCGGCCAGGGCCCCGCCCGAACTGCCCACCTCGTCAGCAGCACCTGGACATACGCCGCCGTGCAGCAGCGCTTCCTTAGAACCCAGGCGTTCCAGTTCGGCTTCATCGAGGCGATGACCGGGTTCGGGAGCCTCGCCGTGCTGGCGATGGGCGTTTGGCTGGCCGTCCAGGGGAACATGGCCACGACACAGATACCCCTGGCCACCATGATCTCCCTGGCTGCCTTCGGCCCGGTGGCTGAGATCGCCAGGACGGCGAAGCAGATCATGGAGACGCTCGCCTCGGCGCGCCGCGTGTTCGCCGTCCACGACGAGCCGGTCCCGGTTGTCGACGGTCCCGGCGCCCCGCCTACGGCCTCAACGAACGGCGCGCAGGCCCCATCGGTCCAGTTCCAGAACGTTGGTTTCGCCTACGGTCCGGGCGAGCCCCAAGCCCTCCATAACATCAGCTTCAGCCTCGAACCCGGCTCCACCGTTGCCCTCGTGGGCCGCTCCGGGGCGGGCAAGACGACCTGCGCTCACCTGCTGCTGCGCTTCTGGGACCCCGATGAAGGCGCCATCCTCCTGGACGGCCACCCCCTGACCGAGTTTCGCTTGGACGCCCTGCGGCAGCACGTGGCGCTGGTTTCTCAGGACACCTATCTCTTCAATACGTCCATCCGGGACAACCTGCGGCTGGGCCGCCAGGAAGCCACGGACGCAGAGGTGGAGGAGGCTGCCCGGCAGGCCAACGCCCACGAGTTCATCGCAACGCTGCCCGAAGGCTATGAGACGGTGGTCGGGGAGCGCGGACTTCAACTGTCAGGAGGGCAGCGCCAGCGGGTCGCAATTGCCCGGGCCATTCTCAAGAACGCTCCGGTGCTGATCCTCGATGAAGCGACGTCTCACCTGGACGCCGTCAACGAGCACCTGGTCCATGAGGCCCTGCGACGCCTGATGCGGGGCCGGTCGACCCTGGTTATCGCCCACCGCCTGTCTACCATCCGCGAAGCCGACAAGATCGTCGTGTTGGATGAAGGCCGCGCTGAGGACCAGGGCGTCCACCAGGAGTTGCTGGCGAAGGGCGGCCTGTACGCCCGCCTGGTGTCCGCCCAACTGGTCGGCGCGCAGCAGAGCTAGGGAATCGCTGAGCAAGCTGTGAGAGGCGCACAGCGATTCAAGCGCATGGCAGGGGAAGATGCCGCCTAGCCTTCCTGCGGGGGTGGGGGGGAGCGATGGGATGGATCCCCCGGCCTTAGCCTCGTTCTTTGATTGTATGTGTTCCTGCTTTGATTGAATGTGTTCCTGCGTTTTCTTCTCCCTCCCCCGGCCCCGTAGCCGCGGCGCCGATACGAGCCCGGCGCCGCTCCACCGTTTGGATATCCGTCGCGCCCCGGAACCCACCGCGCTCCTGCCTGTAGGCGTCGCGCCCTTCGCGGGCTGCGCGGTAGGCGGCCCTCCGGCAGCCCACGGAACAGGAGAGGGCGTCCAGGCGTGGAGTAGGCGGAAGCCGGCGGGGGCGCCAAGGGCAACAGCGGCGGGAGCGGGAGCGGTGCTGCATAACACTCCGGGGGACAGATGTCACGACTGTGGGACGGTTGGGGACGCTTCGCGACGTTTAAGAGCCGCGCCTCGAAGGGAGCCGGGACGGAGCCGGGACAGATCTGAGACGGAGCCGTCGCGAGCTGCGGCGAAACCGAGACGAGCCTTAGCGGCTCCAAAGAGCCTGTGCCTTACAACGGCATTCACTCCGGTCCCAACCTTCCTCGGAGGGTCTTGCCCCTTGGGGTGTTCCCTCAGCGCCCCTGCCACAGGGGGATTCTCTGTGGTTAGCCCCCAGTACATACGTTATGCGGCAGGCTCCGAGAAAGAGAAGCGGGCCGGCGGCCGACTTCATGAGGTACTATAGCACACCCGTTCGTATTTTGCAATGGGGGTGGGGGCATAAACTGGACGTATGGCCTTGTTGCGGCCTGCGCCCTCCTTCAGCGGAGGGTCTGGCTTGGCCTGCGCCGCTATCCCGCCCGCACCGCCCTCCGACGTTTTCCAGAACAGGGGGACTCCCCCTGTACCCCCGGCGGGGGCTGTGCCCCCTGCACCCTGCTTGGGGACGGAGGTGAGGCGTATCCAGGGGAAGAGGGATGGGGGCCCCCTTCCTAACCTTCCCCCGAGTACGAGGGCAGGGACAGAGGGACGCTTCCTCGGCCCGCGCCGGCTTGTTGAGAGCATCCCTAGCGCCGGGGCTACTGGGGGTCGGTCTCGTAGGTCAGATGCGCCTTGATCGCCCGGTCGATGTCCTGCGACATCGGGTTCCGTATCTCCTCGCCGATGTGGGCCATGGCCCCCAAGGTGCGCCCTATGAGGGCAAAGGCTTTGGCCATCTGCCAGGGCAGGCCGAGGTCCAGGGCTATGGCGCCGATGGCGCCGGTCACGTTGACGGGCAGGGGACGGCCCGCCGCTTCTCCGGCAAGCTCGGAGATTCGCAGCAGAAGGCTGCAATAGCGCCCGAAGACCTCCGTTTCCCTGGCGATCTGAAAGAGACGGACAGCGCGGGGGTCGCCCTCGGCATGGGTGCGATGTCCTATGCCGGCGATGCGCGTCCCGGAGGCTGCATACCGGTCGACGACTTCGCCGGCGATGCGGTCCACGTCTCCGTCCCCGTCGCCCGCCGGCCAGGCCTCGATGAGCATCCTGGCGCAGTATTCGGACGAACCGAGGTGGACGCTCCCCGCCGAAAGGATCGCCGTTGCCACGGCGGCCTGGATCGCCTCCGGGGCCGTGTGGTACGTGGAGCGGGCCGCCACGACGCTGGCGACCATGCCGTGCTCCACGAGAATCACGAGCAGGGCGTCGATCATGCGACGCTGGTTGGGCGTGGGCATCCGGCCGGCCAGCTCGAACAGGACCATGTCGGTGAAGCTGATGTTGCCCACCAGCTCCTCCGTCAGGTCCTTCCCGCGCACCAGGACCCTGTGGAGCTCGGCAAGCCCAAGACCAGTAACAACCCTCGGTTCATCTGCCATATTCGGCCTCCTTGTTCATAGCTTTGAGGACGTCTCTTGCGCAGCTTATTGGACAACAGCGGGAGCACGGGATGAGCTCGCGATAACGGCACGGGGCAGGTACGTCCGTTAATCGCACCGTCAGCATCCTGAGCACCTAGGGTGCCATGTCGGCGAATTCTCAAGGACGGCACACAACCCCCGACCGCTGGGCACCGCCAACCAGAAGGCGGCTATGGTACAAGGCATGGATGGCAGGCGGCTACGATTTGGGGACGGTGGGATTCGAACCCACATGCCCTTACAGGCGCTAGTTTTCTAGACTAGTGTGTCTATCGTTTCACCACGTCCCCATACTCCAGAACGGCGAGGCGCTTCAGATCGGGGCTTCGTCGTTCTGCATTTGAGCCGTTCCATTCTGCGCCTGACTTACCAACGGCGCAATCCCTTGCTTGCAGGCGCTGGTGAGCTGGTACCTATATGAGCTGGTACCTATAGATGTAGTCGCCAACGGCGCTCTGTCGGACTCGCCGCACATCCGAGCGGTCCGGTAGCCCGGCTTTTCTTTCGTATTTGACCAGAGCAGCGCTTATGCCAGCGAGTTCCAAGAGCCACTGGATGTCTACCTTCCCCGCGCCGCCGCCTGCACCACGGCCTTCCCCAGGTCGCGCAACTGCTGGTCTATCTCCGGGTCCAGTGGCCGCCCTTCTGTGTCGAAGGCTTGTGCAGTCTTGGGCACTACGACGAATGGTGGGACTGAGAAGGCTTTGAGACTTCGGGCGCAGGCCTCCATCGTCAGGATGCCCTGGACGGCATTCGTGCCCGCGCCCGTCGCAATGTGCCCCACGACTTTGCCGGCGAGCATTGGAGGGTCGTAGCTGCCCATCTCGTGGATATGGTCCAGGGCGTTCTTGAATGCCCCGCTAAAGCTGCCCTCGTAAACCGGGCTGCTCCACAGCATCCCATTGGCCTGATAGACTGCGTCCACAAGGCCCCGGGTCTCTTCAATCACGCCGCCCCGGGGGAAATACATCGGCAGGTCCAGATCCTTCAGGGAAAACAACGTGACCTCCGCCCCCGCCTCTTCCGCCCCTTCCAGGGCGATCCTCAACGCGGCAAGGCTGGTCGAGAAAGGGGCTAGCGATCCCCCCAGGCCAACGATTTTGATGGTGTCCGGCATGGTCCCTCCCCGCTCAATCCTACCGTCATCTTAGCAAAAGGCAACGCTCACAATACAAGTGCGGGCCGGCCTCTCAGCGGGCGCTTGCCCGAACCAGGGCCAGCGCCGCTTCTTGTACCAGGGCGAGCCCAGGAATAAGGTAGACCTACCCGGCCCGCGGGCGCCTGCAACCAACCTTCGCCAGGGATGACGACGTAGCGAGTGGATAGCAAACGGAGACGGCCAAGGCTCTTCTACGGATGGGTCATCGTCGGCGTCATCATGCTCGTCGGCTTCACCCAGACCGCCGGGACGTTCAACGTTCTCGGCGTCTTTATGAGTCCCATCACCGCCGAGTTCAACTGGAACCGCACCACCTTCGCAGGGGCCATCGGCATCGGCTCGCTTCTCGGCGGCGTCATCTCCCCCCTGATAGGCCCCCTCGTCGACCGCTACGGTCCCCGCTGGGCGCTGGTCATAGCCTTTGCCATCATGGGCCTGACCTTTGGGCTCATGGCTTGGATGACCTCCCTCTGGCACTTCTACACTCTGCAGGTCATAGGGCGAATGCTCAACATCGGCGTCGTAGCCGTCGCCACCAGCGTCATCATCCCCAAATGGTTCATCGAGCGGCGCGGACGGGCGGTGTCAACGGGCATGATTGGCGTTTGGCTGGGTTCCACCTTCACTCCGCTGTACGTGCAGGCCCTGGTCGGTCACTGGAATTGGCGGGTGGCCGCTGCGGTGGTGGGCGTGACCCTGTGGGTCGTTTCCATGACGCCAGCGGCTCTCTTCCTGCGGCGGCAACCTGAAGACATGGGCCTGCTTCCCGACGGCCGCTCCCCGGACGACGCGGCCGATTCCTCCCCCGGCGCCCGGGCCTCACCGAGGCCAGAAGAAGCCTCGATTACTCTCAACGAGGCCCGCCGCCTGCCGGCCTTTTACCTCCTGACCCTGGCCATGTCGATGGGGTGGTTCGTGCGGACGGGGGTCACCCTGCACCTCATCTCCTTCCTCATAGACCGGGGTCTGTCGGCGAGCACCGCGGCATCGGTGATGTCCCTGAACGCAGCCAGTGGGATCGTCGGAACGATCATCTTCGGGCAACTCTCGGACAGGATGAGCGTGCGGAAGCTCATGGCCGCCAATTTCGTCGGCCTCGCCGTCATCGTCTTTTGGATGAATAACGTGGACGCCATCCCCATGGCCTTGGGATGGGCGGTCATCTGGGGCATGACTCAGGGAGGTTTCACCTCCATGCAGCAGATCATCTTCGCCAACTACTTCGGCCGGAGATACCTGGGGGCCATCCAGGGGACGTCCCGCGCCATACAGACGATAGCCCAGGCGGTGGGCCCGCTGGCCGCCGCCGTCGTCTTCGACACGACGGGAGGTTATCTGGGCATCATCGCCGCGTTCAGCGTTGCGATGCTCATTTCCGCCCTGTCCGTGTTCCTGTCGAAAAAGCCCCAGCCGCCCCAGCCCGCCGCAGCCTAGCTGCGCTTTCCAGGGACGTTCGTTGCAGACGCGAGGCGGGAGAGTCCTCCCGTTCCTTCCCTCTCCTCTAGTGGGCATGACCCCTTGTCCTCGCCCCGAACGTGCTCTAAGGTGAAATGAGGGCGTCGCAGCTCATCCGCGAGAGGAGGCTGAAGGAACCCATGTCCTACCTGCCCATCGAGAACTACGGCGTGATAGGCGACATGCACACCGTGGCGCTGGTCGGCATGAACGGCTCGATCGACTGGTTCTGCTGCCCCCGCTTCGACTCGCCCAGCGTCTTTGCCTCCATCCTGGATGACCACAAGGGCGGCTATTTCAAAATCGCCGCCGCCGGCGACGACGTCACCCAGAAGCAGATCTACTGGCCGGAGACCAACGTTCTCGTCTCACGTTTCCTCTCCCCCGGCGGCGTGGCCGAAGTCATCGATTTCATGCCCATTTCCCGCGGCGAACCCGGAGACCACAGGTCCAGCATCATTCGCCAGGTCACCGCCGTAAGGGGGTCCATGCCCTTCCGCATGGAATGCTTTCCCGCCTTCGATTACGCCCGGTCCCCCCACGAGACCACCATCTACGAAGGCGGCGCCGTCTTCCAATCCCAGACCCTGACCCTCCGCCTGTCCAGCACCCTTCCCCTTCAGACGAAGGATTCCGGCGCCGCGTGCGACTTCACTTTGGAGGAAGGGCATAGCGTCCTCTTCGCTCTCGATGAGGTGGCCCCGGAATCCAGCCGCTCCGGCGAGCCCACGCTTGAGGACGCTGAGCGGCTGTTCAAAGACACGGTCACCTATTGGGAGCGATGGATATCCCGCTGCACCTACACCGGCCGGTGGCGCGAGATGGTGCATCGTTCCGTCCTGGTGCTGAAGCTCCTGACCTACGAGCCCACCGGCGCGATCGTGGCTGCTCCCACCACCAGCCTGCCCGAAGCCCCAGGGGGGCCGCGCAACTGGGACTACCGCTACACCTGGGTCCGGGACGCCGCCTTCACGCTCTACGCCCTTCTACGGGTCGGGTTCACCGAGGAGGCCGCCGCCTTCATGCGTTGGATCGAAGCCCGCTGCTGTGAGCTGAACCCGGACGGCTCCCTCCAAATCATGTACGGCATCGACGGCGCCCACCAGTTGACCGAAGAAACCCTCCTCCACATGGATGGCTACCGCGGCGCAAAGCCCGTGCGCATTGGCAATGGGGCCTACAACCAGCTCCAACTCGACATCTATGGCGAGCTGATGGACGCCGTCTACCTCTACAACAAATACGGCTCGCCCATCTCCTACGACTTCTGGAGCCACCTGCGCCGCCTTACCAACTGGGTCTGCGACAACTGGTCCCGCCCCGACGAAGGCATCTGGGAGGTCCGAGGCGGTCCCCGTCAATTCGTCTATTCGAAGGTCATGTGCTGGGTGGCCATAGACAGGGCGCTCCGCCTTGCCGACAAGCGGTCATTCCCCGCCGACCGCACCCGATGGCTGGCCGTACGCGACCAGATCTTTGAAGACATCATGGAGAAAGGCTACAGCGTAGACCGCGAGGCGTTTGTCCAGTCCTACGGAAGCGATACCCTCGACGCCGCGAATCTGATCATGCCGCTCGTGTTCCTTCTCTCTCCCACCGACCCCCGCATGCTCAGCACATTGGACGCAATCAACCGCTCGCCGGAGTACGGGGGCCTCGTCTCCAATAGCCTCGTGTACCGCTACGATGTCTCCAAGTCCCCCGATGGCCTCGAAGGCGACGACAGCACGTTCAACACCTGCACGTTCTGGCTCGTGGAGGCCCTGACTCGGGCCGGCCGCTTTGACAGCAACCGCCTCGACGAGGCGCGCCTGATCTTCGAAAAGATGCTGGGCTATGGAAACCACCTGGGCCTCTACGCCGAGGAGACGGGCCACAGCGGCGAAGCCCTGGGCAATTTCCCCCAGGCGTTCACCCATCTGGCCCTGATCAGCGCCGCCTTCAACCTGGACCGCGCCCTTGGCTCCGGACGGTAGCCGGGACTACTTTAAATCCACTTCAACGTCCGGCCGCTCACGCGCCACCAGCTCCGCCACCAGGCGGCGGTGGCAGAACTCCCCCTCTCTCTCGTGGCAGAGGAGCGTCGCATCCACCCCGGGGGAAAGAGAAGCCAGCCACTCCGACACCTCGCCCCACCGCTCCTCCAGCAACCGCCGGTACCTCTCGACGTAGTCCTCGACGGCGATGCGCCCGGAGCGGTAGCCCTTTACCATTTCCCACGTCGGAATCAGGCAGCGCGCCACGCCCCAGTCATATACCGACTTTTTGAGGCCCTTTCCTCGACCTGCCGTCTGGGAGATGCGGAACAGCTTTCCTCGCCAGTTATGAGGCTCATACCAGCTTGCCAGGGTCAACATCACGGGCCTCCTGCGGCCCGGGTGGCCGCCAATCGCCATGCTATACTACGGCAGCCGAACGAGCGGGGCGCCCTAGGGAGCCTCCTGTCCCTGCCTCCTATTTGCAAAAGAAGAACTGTTGTGCTATAGTATCGCCGCGATGGTAAAGCATCTCCAACCAGTGGGCCGGCGGCCCACACCTTCGTTGAGCAGGGGGGCCGCGAGTTGCAGGGTATAGGGTATATGGAAGGCGGGAGAGCAGATGGTCAAGCAGTGGCCTGGCGGTCCATTCCCTGTGCGACGCAGGGTCACGGCTACGCGACGGCTACGTCCCGGCTACGGGACAGCTACGGCACACCTCGCTTCGGGGGCCGGCTGGGAAGTGGACAAAGGCGTCGCGAACCGTGCCGGAGGCGTGGCAACTGTGACGCCCGGGTGTGCCGGATTAGCTACGCCGCTGGCGCCGCTCCTTCACTGGCAGTCACGCCTTTACGCACAAACGGGACCTCCGCAGCGGCGGGACGGATAACCGGCCCCGCCGGCGTCGCAGTCCCGGCCCCTGTACTCGGGAGAAGGTTAGGAAGCGTCCTAGCCCCGCCGCCGTCTTCCCTATCCGGCCATGCCGCGCTCAACGGACTTGGGCAGACTATCCCTAGCTCATCTCAGACGACAACTTCCGGCGCGGCTGAACGCTCGGAGCGTGTGCGCCGCCGGGCGCGGCAGCGGACTGAACTCCGCCGCCAAGAGGACTGACCGGACATGAGAGCAATACGTATCGCGGTTGTGTTGGCCTCCCTGCTGGCCCTGCTCGCCGGGTTCGCCGGCATTGCGCGGGGGCAGAGCAACGATGAGGTCATCGTCGCCGAGGTGGACGCGATCATCACCGGCTTCACCCGGGACTTCTTCGCCCGTGTCTTTGAGCAGGCCGAGCAAGACGGCGCCCAGCTTGTCGTCGTCTTGCTGGACACTCCGGGAGGCGAGCTCGGCGCCACCAGAGAGATCGTGGAGCTGCTGCTGGAATCGAATGTGCCCTCGGCGGTCTTCGTATCGCCTCGCGGGGCTCGGGCCGGCTCGGCGGGGACCTTCATCACCGCCGCAGCCAACTTCGCCGTGATGGCCCCGGGCACGAACATCGGGGCCGCCACGCCGATTTCCGGCACTGGCGAGGAGCTTCCCGAAACGCTCGCCAACAAGGTGACCAACGATGCCGCCGCACTCATCCGCTCCGTGGCCGACGAACGGGGCCGCAACGGCGATAGGTTGGAGGACACCGTGCGCCAGGCGGCTTCCTTTTCCGCAACCGAGGCGGTCGAGTTTGGCGTTGTGGACTTCATCGCCGAGGACCTGGACGATCTGCTCCGGCAACTCGATGGCCGGACGGCGCTCACCCCAGCGGGAGAGATGGTGCTATCCACGGCGGACGCCGAGGTGCGCCGGGTGAATATGAATGTTCTGGAGCTCCTGCTCAACCTGCTCGCAAATCCCAACATCGCCTTCCTTCTGCTGTCCCTGGGCGGGCTTGGCCTCACCGTCGAACTCCTCAGCCCCGGCTTGATCATCCCCGGAGTGGCCGGAGCCATCATGCTGCTCCTGGCCTTCTTGGCCCTGGGCAGCCTGCCCGTCAACTGGGCCGGCGCCGCATTCATACTGCTGGCCTTTGCCTTGTTCCTGCTGGAGGTCGCCGTCTCCGGCTTCGGGGCTCTGGGCGTTGGGGCCGCCATCAGTTTCATTATGGGATCCCTCCTCCTGTTCGCCCATTTCGGCCCCGCGCCGCCAACGGCTCCGTCCCTCAAAGTCAACCTGATGGTGCTCATTCCCATGGCCGTTGCGCTGGGCGGCGGCGGGGCCTTGATCCTGCGCTCCATGGTGCAGTCCCGGGGTGAGCAGATCATGCCAACGTCTGATGACTTGGCGAAGCGATTGGTCGGGAAATCCGGGCACGCCGTGGGCCGGCTCAACCCCCATGGCGTGGTGTGGGTTGATAGCGAAGAGTGGTCAGCAACGAACGAAGGTGCTAGCATGGTGCGCGCCGGAGACCCCATAAAAGTGACGCGGATGGAGGGCCTCCGGGTCTATGTTCGGAGGGCAACCGAGGGGGAGGAGGCATAGCGGCCCCTCGTATCGGAGAGGGGTGCGTCAATCGAAGACATGCTTAGATTCAGTATCTACACCAAGGAGAAACCGTGGCTCTCAATATCGTGAATCAGTACCAGCGTCTCATAGTGCTCCGGTGGGGGCGTTACGTCGGCACCCGTTCGCCGGGCGTCCGTTGGACATGGCCCTTCATGGAGCAGACGCGTCGCGTCGACCTCCGCGAGCAGGTCATCGACGTCCCCCGTCAGACTTCTATCACGAGGGACAACGCCCCCATTGACATCGACTTCCTGTTGTACTTCAGGGTGATCGAGGAGGAAGCCCAGAAAACCGTGCTTGAGGTCCAGAACTTCACCCTCGCCGCTCTGGGAATGGCGACCACCGCCCTGCGGTCCGTCATAGGCGACCTTACGCTGGACGACGTGCTGTCCAAGCGGGAGACGATCAACTCTACCCTCCGGGTCAAGCTCGACGACATCACCGCGCGGTGGGGCGTCAAGGTCACCGCGGTGGAGATCAAGGAGATCGAACCGCCTCGAGACGTGCAGGACGCCATGAACCGGCAGCTCTCCGCCGAGCGCGTCCGGCGCGCCACAATCACCGAGTCCGAGGGTGAGCGGCAGGCCGCCATCAACAGGGCGGAAGGCGAAAAGCGGGGCGCCATTCTGCGGGCCGAGGGACTGCGGGAGTCTCAGATTCTGGAGGCAGAGGGACAACGGCAGGCCGCCATCCTTCATGCAGAAGGCTTCGGGCTGGCCCTGGAGCGCATCAACGAAACCGCCAGCCACGCCGATACCCGCACCATGAGCCTTCAGTACTTCGAGACCCTCAAAAACATCGGCGACAGCCCGTCAACCAAGTGGATCCTTCCCATGGAGTTCAGCAATATGCTGCGGCCGTTCCTGAACCTCCCCACCGCCGGCCAGCAGGACGGAGACAACAACTAGCTATCGCCACATCCCGTCAAGGACCAGCCAGGGGAGGAGGAGTCTGCCGCATGCGGCAGACTCCTCCTCCCCTGCTTCGCGTTCCATCCTCTCCATTCAGGCAGCCCTTACGGCTATGGTGAAACCCTCGGAAGGCCCTGCAACTTCATAGGCCACCGGCGAGGGAGGTCGCTTGGGTGTCCACCCGGACGGCCCAGGACATGCTTCCCCGCTACCTCGCCACGAATCCGCCGTCCACAGGCAGTGCCGCTCCGGTAATAAAGGAAGCGGCGTCAGAGCAGAGCCACGCCGCAGCCCTGGCCACCTCCTCCGGCTCGCCGATGCGGCCCACCGGCTCCTCGCGCTCCACCGTGGCCTGCACCTGGGCCTCCGTTACGCCATCCGTGACCATTGGTGTGCGCACCCAGCCAGGGCAGACGGCGTTGACCCGGATATTCTGGCGGGCGTATTCCAGTCCCACGCTCTTGGTCAGGCCAACGACCCCGTGCTTGCTCGCCACGTAGGCGGCGTTGACGTTGGCGTCTCCCACAAGGCCGTCCGTTGAGGAGTTGTTCACGATGGCGCCCGCCCCCTGCGCCAGCATCTGCCTGATCTCGTGCTTCATGCAAAGCCATACACCCGTCAGGTTGATGGCGATGACCTCGTCCCAATCTTCCTGGGGAAAGTCGACGATGCGCATCGAGTCCTTTTCCACGCCGGCGTTGTTGAAGGCGCAGTCCAAGCGGCCGTACGTTTCCACGGCGAACCGCACCATGGCCTCCACGTCCCCGTTCTTGGAAACGTCCGCCCTCACAAACGCAGCGTCTCCCCCGGCGGCCCTGACCAGGCGGGCAGTCTCCTCGCCCTCGGCGACCCGCCGCGCCGCCACGACAACCTTAGCCCCCTCCTCCGCAAAGACCAGGGCCGACGCCCTACCAATTCCCGAGCTCCCGCCCGTAATCAAAGCAACCTGGTTCTCCAGCAAACCCGCCATTGGGCGCCTCCCCAGCCAAGGTTCCCGCAACCTTACCAGACCACCCCCCACCTTACGAACGGCGCGCAGTGCGGTGGGTGCTTCCGCTGATGATCGCCTGGCGTCCGAAGACGGATGTATGCTGCTTACACGTTGCCTGACCACAGAGGCTCTTCATCTTTTGACATACGCGTAATGGCGTACTATGGTTACGTTAGACCGCGTAGCAAGGCGAAAGGAGTACTGCGATGGTAAGCGGAAAGGCGCCGGGAGAGAAACTCGTAGGTGACGTCGATGGTCTGATTGAAGAGGTGGAGCAGGCAGTCCGCGCTGCGGTCGGGGAGGAGACGCTGGAGGAGGATGTCGACACCCTGGTGGACAGAGTCAACGAGGCTGTCCGCGGTGTGGTCAGCGGCAATCGCGGCTGGGTGGCCGTTGACACTCTGGTGGACAGAGTCAGCGAGGCCGTCCGCGCTGCGGTCGGTGGGGAGACGCTCGCGGAGGACGTAGATACGCTGTTGGGCAGGGTCGGCAAGTCAGTCCGCGCTGCGGCCAGCAGAGGCTCGGGGGCAGCCGAATCCGTTGGCCAGAGCCTGAGGGAAAGGATACGGCTCGTGCTGGACGGCGTACGCGGGTCGGGTAGGGACAGCGTTGTGATGGTGCGCGTCAACAGGTACAGCAGGGAGCGGATGGATGAACTGATCGAGGCGGACCTGGTCGGCAGCCGGTCAGAGGCGGCGGCATTCCTCATTGCCGAGGGCATCAAGGCCCGTCAGGGGCTCTTCGACGGAATCGGGTCGAAGATCGACGCTATCAGGAAGGCAAAGGAGGAGCTCCAAAGACTCCTCAACGAGGAGGAAACAGCGCGTTCCTAGTGTGACGCTAGGTGTGAGGATTGCGAAGCCGGTCACAGTTGTTATGCATCATTTGCCGCCGAGATGAGCGCCTACTCCGAGGACGCCTGGGCGTAGCTCCCAGAGCGGTTGTCGCCAAGCGAGGGGCCTCGCTGTTGCTGTTGTGTGGTAAGACGCACAGCGGCAGGGCTTCTCGCGGCCCATTCCGACGCATGTTTGGGGTATCCTTGGCCCGCCATGTCTTCCGCAAGGAGCCCTTACCGTCCGTTGAAAGCTGGCAACCCCGAATCGCGCCCCGTCAAGCTGACCCTGCTCGCTGTGGCCACGCTGATCGTCATGTCCGGGGCCACCATCACCCCGTCGCTCCCGGCCATGGAAGAGCACTTCGCCGACGTCCCCAACGTTGGGATCCTGGTTAGGCTTGTCGCCACCATGCCAGCCCTCTTCATCGTTCTGGGCGCGCCGGCGGTAGGCTACATCGCCGACCGCTGGGGCAGGAAGCGGCTTCTCGCCTTCTCGACGATCCTGTTCGGCCTGGGAGGCAGCTCCGGCCTCGTCATGGACTCTCTGTACGGCGTGCTCGCCGGGAGGGCCGTCCTGGGCCTGGCTGTGGCCGGCGTCATCACCGCTTCCACCACGCTCATCGCCGACTACTACACCGGGTCGGCGCGGGCCCGCCTCATGGGGCTGCAATCGGCCTTCATTGGGCTCGGCGCCTTCGTGTTCGTGCTCGCCGGAGGGGCGCTGTCCGACATCTCCTGGCGCGGGCCTTTCTTCGTCTACCTCACCGCCTTCGCCTTCGCACCCCTCGTTTTCCTGGCCCTCTACGAACCGGCGAGAGTCTCCGCCGAGGCCGCGGCGCCGGCCAGACCAGCGGTGGGTCCGGGGCCGCCGGAAGCGCCTGCCCGGCGGGCCGGGTTCCCTCTGAGAGCGCTCTCCCTGTCCTTCGCTCTGTCGCTGGTGACCCAGATGGTCTTCTACCTTGTGCCGGTGCAGGGACCCTTCTACCTCAAGGAGATGAGCGGCGCCAGCGGGGCGCAAATTGGACTCGCCATCGCCGCGATCACCATCTTTGGGGCCACCACGTCGTTCCTCTACCGGCGCATCAGCGTGCGGATCGGCATCGTGGGGGTCGTGGTCCTTGCCAGCCTCCTGATGGGCTGCGGCTACCTGGTTGTAGGCCTGGGGTCAATCTACGCCCACGTTATACTGGGCCTCGCCATCGCCGGGCTGGGTCTCGGACTCACCATGCCGAACATGAATACCTGGGCCGCCGCGATCACGCCCGAACGATACCGGGGCCGCGCGCTTGGGGGCGTGGCAACTTTCATGTTCATGGGGCACTTCATATCCCCGGTTGTCAGCCAGCCGCTGACCATCATTCTGGGATTCTCCACCACCTTTGTTCTTGCGGGGGTACTGCTGCTCTTTGTGGCGGCGGTTTTCCTGATTGCCAGGCCCTGGATACCGGCGCCGTCGTCGCGCCGCAGCTGACGACTCCGGCCATCTTTGGCCCCGCTTTTGAGGGAAGGTTAGGTCTTTGATTGTATGTTTGTAACGCTACTCAGTCGGATTTCGGGGTTTGCAGGCGTGGAGCCGTTACAAAGGCGTTACAAGCCGTTACAAGGGCGTTACGAGTCGTTACGGAGCCGTTACCAATCGTTACGAGCCGTTACGGAGTTGGATGGCTCCAAGGAGCCTGTGCCTTACAACGGCAGTCGCTCCGGTCCCAGCCTTCCTCGGAGGGTCTTGCCCCTTGGGTTGTTCCCTCAGCGCTCCTGCCACAGGGGGATTCTCTGTGGTTAGCCCCCAGTGCTCATGTATGCGGCAGGCTCCGAGAAAGAGAAGCGGGCCGGTGGCCCACTTCATTGGGGGTACTATAGCACAATAGTTCGTATTTTGCAATGGGGGGGCGTCTCTTGGAACGAGAGTTTTGTTGTGGCCAGCGCCATCTTTCAACGGAGGGTCTGGCTTGGCCAGCGCCGCTATCCCGCCCGCTCCACCCTCCAACGTTTTTAGAAACAGGGGGACTCCCTCTGTACCCCCGGAGGGGGCTGCGCCCCTGCACCCTGCTTGGGGGAGAGATGAGAGGGGGCTTATGGCGCGGAGGCCGGCTATCCTGCCCGCTCTGCCCTGGGACGTATTCCAGAACAGGGGGACACGCTGTACCCCCGGCGGGGGCTGCGCCCCCTGCACCCCGCTTGGGGAACGGTGGCGTCGGCGGTTATCCCACCGGTCCGCTCTCCAACGTTTTCCCGAACAGGGGGACACGCTGTAGCCCCTCGGGGGCTGCGCCCCCAGTACCCTGCTTGGGGCAGGGATGGGAGGGGGCTTATGGCGGCGTCCGCGGTTATCCCACATGGCCCGCTCTCCAACGCTTTCTAGGACAGGGGGACAAGGACCCCCATCCTAACCTTCCCCCGACTACGGGGGCAGGGACAGAGTCGTCGCCGAGTACGGGGCAGGGATGGGGGGATGCCACGAGCGAGGGATGCGTTTGAGTTGTGGCGCGTCTCTCGCGGCTTGTCCAGGGATGCGCTAGGATGGCGGGACACCACAAGGGAGAGTATCCATGACCGAGGAATGGCTGCGGCGCGCCATCAATGCTGCGGCAGGGGCCATTACCGAAAATGCCTCGCTCCTCGACGAGCTTGACGCGGCCATAGGCGACGGCGACCACGGTTCCAACCTGTCCAGGGGCTTCCGCGCTGTGGCCGCCCTCGCTGACGAGCTGGCCGACCTCGACCTGGGAAGGGCGCTTCACCAGGCCGGCATGACCCTGGTAACAACCGTCGGAGGCGCTGCCGGCCCGCTCTACGGCAGCCTGCTCATGGGCATGGGTAAAGCCGCCCCTCCGGACCGGGCCGCGACGCCCGCCGACTTCTCGGCGATGCTGCGCCAGGGGATCGACGCGATGCAACAGCGCGGCAAGGCCGGCATAGGCGAGAAGACGATGCTGGACGTCCTGGCGCCGGTCGCCGAGGCGCTCGACAGCGCTGTGGGGGAAGGCGTGGGGGGGCCGGAGATTGCAGCCAGGCTGGTTGCGGCCGCGGAGGCGGGTGTCGACGCCACCCGCGCGATGCAAGCGACGAAAGGCCGGGCGGCCCAGTTGGGCGAGCGCAGCATTGGGCATCGGGACCCCGGCGCAATGGCAGCCTTTCTACTGGTCAGGTCCCTGTGTGAGGGTATGAGCGAACGGGGTTCCGGCTAACGCCAACCAGCGTCCCCGCAACCCCACGCCGCAGCGATTGGTCGTCCGTGGCTACGTGGTCGTTGACCAGGACGGCGGCCTGGGCGCCGGAGAACATTTCGGCGGCCATCTCGAAGTTCATCACGTCCCCGGCGAAGTTCATGCGCGTCGGGCGATAGCGACGAAACTCTGAGGTATTCCTGGGCTGTGGACTTGGATGAGACGGCGACAGCGGCGAATGAAGACTCCGATGGGGCGGGCAGGGGCACCGCGTTTTTGAGTTAGGTGGTTCGAGTCTTCGGAGGTGGACCATTTTGGAAGATAGACAGAACTATCTTCGAGATGTGGCTTGCGCTGTGAGACCAAACAACAACAGGCGCATGGCGAACGTGAAAAGCAGCCCAACATTGTGCCATGCCAGTGTCTTGTGGCTTAACACGCTCCACTCGGTGGTCGCCGCACTACAATCCCATAGCCCGCTATATGCAACCCGACCGAATCATCATCAATTTTATTCTGGATTTAAGGTTACCCGAACGGGTTCCCTATGACTTCGTAGTCTCCTAGGAATGTGTATGGAGGTGTTCCTTCAACAATACGCACCTCGCCGTCCGAGTACTCCGCATGTGTAATCGACTTGGTCCATGCTGGCATTGGCTTGTCTAAGTACGGGTTCGGATAGAAAACTACTCTCGACCTGTCCAGGGTACCAGGGTGAACGCCATAAAGAGCCGCGACGCCGATCACGTGCCGATTGATTGGCCCACCGGAGTTGAACCAAAAACCATTCAGTGTCTGGCTATAGTGGGGTTCTGGCTGTGGGGTCGTGTCAGTCGGATCGTTGTGAACATAGAAAGTGAACTGCTGGCTTCCGAATAGCACTTCATCCAGCCTGTTATTTGAGATATCACAACGCAACGCTATGATTAAGTTCTTCGAATTCTTGTAATGCTTTGCCTTGTCATAAAGGCGACCTTTCGTTTTGCCGATGTCGTCTACTTTGTCGACACCCATCGAAACGACGCCCACAAAACCCGTACTCTTTCCTCGGCGCTCAGGTAACACTGGTAACAGATGGCCAACCACAGTCCAACTACCATGTTGAAATGAAGCACTGGGCAAATGCTCTAGGTTAAGACCCTGTTGACCTTGTGAAACAAGGAGGACCTCCTCATACTTTGCTTCTCTCAGCAGCTTCTCGAACGTCCTCTTTAGGTGCGCTTCACGCGGAAGGGATTCTAGCTTCCCCTCCATTCGAATGTGTAGGCGAAAGTCAGGGGAGTTAATTTCATTTAGTGTATCACGCACCTTAAGCTCGTTCCAGTCTCTTTCTAACTTGGTGCCTCGCTCCAAGTCGATGTCTGTCGCCTCTACCACATAGATTAGCTGACTACCATCTGCAAGTTCTTCAGTCACTTCAAAATCCGGTGTCAGTCCATCGATCATGGGCTCTACTACGACTTCTCCCCCTGTACCGAGCAGAAATTCGCGCAGAAATAACTCAAAGAAGACCGCGTTGAATTGAATTTCATCCTGTTGGGACCCTGGTGGGTTGTGGCGCACTCTTGCGACAGTATCTCGCTGTTGTTTTTCGGGGAGCCGCTCCACCCATCGTTCCAACATGCCTCGAACTCTTTCAAACTCAGGCTTCGAGGATCGATCCAGAAATGAATAAGTCGTTTCAGCTCGACGGGCAGGTTTGGCGTAGTTTCTAGGCTTGTCGTCAAATAACCGGGACATCAAACTTCTCCAGGCTGTAAAGTCGATCGTACTCCAACGCTGCAGGTTATGCCAGCTTATAGAGCCCACCCCTTCAAGCAAACGAAAGGCTAAAGGATTTGGCAAGATGACGCAGCAAAGAGTTTGGCTGCCAATCTTAGATCGAGCTAGGCGGAGCCTGGTGGTCCGGAACATACTGAAGACGAACTTTTGCCTGGGCCGGCACAATCTGAATTGTGGAGGCTCGGCGCAAGCCTCTCCGGCCGCACGCCGCTACCTCACCGGCCAGGGTTCGAGTCTAGGTGTATCCTTCGCTCGTGGCAACCGGTGGGGCGATCGATAGGAGAAAGGCTCTCCCGCGTAGCTGCCTAGAAGGCTTGGCGCAGCATCCAATGGGCCGGGGGCGCAGGGGATTGTGCTGGCATCCGTTACCAGCGCCGCAGGTTGACCCGCTGCCCTTGCTGACGTTCAGGATGTTATTAGAATTCCGCCAAACAGACAGGAGCCTGTGACAGTGAGCCTAGCTCGTGGGTCAGAGGGTTCCGCTCGTTTAGATTCAATGCTTCCGAAGGCGGCGGACGAGCGCACATCAACCGCCCAGTCAGGCGGAACTCTGAGGTTGTTGCGGCCGAATAGGGCATTAGCGTTGACCGTGGCCGCACCGTCAACCACAGCGGCGGCGCGGAGATCCAGCTCTACGCTGCCGAAGGTGGCGGAGACGTTGCCCCCGCGGAAGCGTTCGCTAGCGGTACTCTGGTTACTACCGGAGAAGAAGCTGGCGACGTTGAACTCATTGCCTGTCTCTTGAACTCTTTCGGCGCCGAAGCGCCAGTAGCCGAAGATGATGGCCGCACCGATGGCAATAAGCGCTACCGGCCAAAGAGATGAGACGTCGAATCTGAGAATGCCCAGGTTGTACACCAGGAATGCGGCCGCTATAGCAATGACCACGAGGCCGCCCCTCCGATTGCCGCTAGAGGCGCTGGCGAGGCCGACGATCATAAGGAATAGTGGCCACCACTGTCCCAGCGGGACTTCGACGCTGCTCACGAGAGGCAAGAGGAACAATACCCCCAATAGGATGAGAGCAATTCCGACGAATCTATTGTTGGCCATGGGGGGGCGCCTCCGCGCTCCGAATTGCCGTCACGAGTATAGCATGGAGACTGTGGTCGTTGGTGGCGTTGCAGGAGACCGAGTCCCCGGGACCCCACGCCGCAGCGATTGGTCGTCCGTGGCTATGTCGTCGTTGGGCAGGACGGTGGCCTGGGGGCCGGAGAATATTTCGGCGGCCATCTCGAAGTTCATCATGTCCCCGGCAAAGTTCATGCGCGTCGGGCGATAGCGACGGAACTCTGAGGTATGCCTGGGTTGAGGACTTGGACGAGGCGGGGGAAGGCGGAGCATGACAACTCCGACAGGGTGGACAGTAACACTGGGTTGTTGAGGGAGGTAGTTCGAGTCTTCGCAGCGAGGGCGACCTGCCTGCGCTGCCTGAGGCGGTAGCTCTCCCCGTTCGTGTCAAGGAGCGGCGCCCGCCACGTTCCCCGCTGTGAGCCGATTCGGTGGTACCATTGCAACGTATGTGGTGGGAAACGTTCGGCAACGGCGGGTACGAAGGCGCGGCCCTTGGCGGTGTCGTCTTCGCTATGTCGCTCGTCTTGGCCGCGGTTGCTACGTTTGTATTGCGATTTGTCGCTGCCCGCCTAGACTCGAGCACCCCTTACGGCATCGGAGGCGTCGCCCTCAGATCGGTCCGAAACTCGCTCTTGGCCATCGTGGTCGTTGTCGGCGCATATGTCGGATTGGGCTTCGTCGAACAGTTGGACCCGTGGCGCGCCGTAGTGCAACAGGGGTTCACCGTTCTCGTCATCCTGATCGGGGCCCACGCTCTGTCGGCTGCGAGCAGCGTGACGATCAATTGGTACATGGTCAACATCGCGCCGCGGACGGAGACAACGTACGACGACCGGCTCCTGCCGCTGCTCCGGCGCTTCTTGCGGGTGTTCGTCTACGGCCTGGCGCTCATCCTTATCCTCGACACCTTTGGCTACTCCATCGGGCTGCTGCTCGGCGGCCTGGGCATCACCGGGCTCGCAGTCGCGCTGGCATTGCAGCCGACGCTGACGAACTACTTCGCCGGCACCTACGTTATGTCGGATCAGGCCATCAAGCCGGGCGACTACGTTGAACTCCAAGGCGGCCCGTCCGGGTACGTGGTTGACGTGGGCTGGCGCACCACGAAAATCAGGACCTGGTTGAACAACCTCGTCATCATCCCGAACTCGGTCATGGCCGATACGATCATTACCAACTACCAAGGGCCCGACCCGGCGCTCAACATCCTCGTCTCGTGCGGCGTCAGCTATGCGAGCAACCTACAGCAGGTCGAGGAGGTGTCGCTGGAGGTGGCCCGGGGCGTCGTTGCCGACAACGCCGAAGCCGTGAAGAGCATGGATCCGTGGTTCGGGTTCGACTCTTTTGGCGACTCGAACGTGAATTTCTGGATATTCCTGCAGGCCACAGACCGGGTTGGTTCGTTTGTGGTGACTAACGACCTCGTCAAGCGGCTCCACGCCAGGTTCGACGCGGAGGGCATCGAGATCAACTACCCGGTTCGCAAGATCATCTTCAATGAGGAAGCCCCCAACGCATCCCCCTGAGGGCGCTAGTCGAGATGGCCTGCCTCCCAGAAGTGGTCCAGCCAATAGGATAGCGTGGACAAGAAAGGGGATAGGCGGCCTCACGAAGAGAGCGCGGTGTTGAGGAGGGTAGTTCGAGTCTTCGCGAGTGGGCCGGAGGTTTCCGCCTTAAGTCAGGCGCCAACTGGCTAACCTAAGACGTTGAAATCCCCGGCCAATGGTCGCCTGCCGCTCAGCGCCATGGCGAGGGCAGCGCCGTCCCCGTGCGCAACCGCTATCTCGCCCAGAAGCGCCAGCGTGACAGTGAGTGCGTCATGCGACGGCTCCACCGGGACTGCTGCGGCCTGCGCGACGTCCAGCGTGTGGACCACGATCTCCAGGACGCGCGTCGGCAAGTAGTCGATAAGCCGCACAGCGCCAATGGAAGTCGTCACGGGCGCGGAATCATCAAGGGAGTCAACGATCGCCAGGGCCCCGCTGACTTTGGCCAGCACGGCCTCCGCTGGATCGTCGCCCAGAAGCTCAGCGCTCTCCCGCGCACGCTCGGCTACCTCTTCATGCACCCGCGGAGAGGACATGGCCTGAACGTAGTATCCAGCGGCGCTTTCCGCAGCAACCGGCCTACCTTGTTCAGCGTAGACGGTGGGACCATCCATAGCCCTGAATACGTGTGCAACCAGCTCCCGTATCGACCACTTCCCAAGTCCGGGTTTGTCCCACGCGTCGGGAGGCACCCGCTCAATAACGTCGACAAACTGGAGAACGGACTCGCGAAACGCGTTCCTTATGCCTCTTGCTTGATCCCGCATGCAGCTATGGTATTGCAACGGCCTCGCCCAAGCAAAGGAAGGCCACTGGAGCTGAGGACCCCACTCACGCCAAGAAGCTCTAGCAAGTTAAGCCGCACGCCATAGCGCCCCTAGGTGAACGAGTGCAGCATTGGGCATCCGAACCTCGGCGCGGTGGCGGCCTGTCTACTGGTGAGATCCCTGTGTGAAGGCATGGACGAACGGGCGCCGGTCTAACACCCCCAGCGCAGCGCCGCGGTTTGAACAGGGGCGTCCCAACAGCGGAGCATATCGTCGTCCAGGAGGGAGAGCGTGATGGAGCACCCCGCCATGTCGAGGGAAGTCACGTAGTTCCCCACAAGGCTCCGCACCACCTCCACCCCGCTGCCGCCCAACGCCCGGCGAGCGGCGTCGTACATCAGGGTCAGCTCCATGAGGGGGGTCCCGCCGAAGCCGTTCACCAGCAGGAGCGCCCGGTTTCCGGAAAGGGGCTTCAGGTCTTCGACGATGGTGCCCAGCATCTCTTCCGCCACCGCATCAGCCGGGGCCAGTTGCACCCGGCGGCGGCCTTTCTCGCCATGAATGCCCACGCCCATTTCCATCTCGTCGGCGCCGATGTCGAACGTGGGCCTGCCGACGCCCGGGACGGTGCAACTGGTCAGGGCCACGCCCATGGAGCGCGTCCGCTCGTTCACGCGGACGCCAAGCGTCCGGCAGGTCTCCAGGTCCGCTCCATCTTCCGCCGCCGCCCCTACGACTTTCTCCACAACGAGCGTCCCCGCAACCCCACGCCGTAGCGATTGGTCGTCCGTGGCAACGTCGTCGTTGACCAGGACGGTGGCCTGGGGGCCGGAGAACATTTCGGCGGCCATCTCGAAGTTCATCACGTCCCCGGCGAAGTTCTTTACGATGAACAGCACCCCCGCGCCGCCATCGACGGCCTGCGCCGCCCCCAGCATCTGGTCCGGCGTCGGCGAGGTGAAGACCTGCCCAGGGCACGCCGCGTCCAGCATGCCGCGGCCAACGAACCCGGCGTGCAGGGGCTCGTGGCCGCTGCCGCCGCCCGACACGAGGGCAACCTTTCCGGCCACGGGCGCGTCCCTCCGGGCGACGTAGGTGGGGCCGGCGCGCAGGACCACGAGGTCGCTGTAGGCTGAAGCGAAACCGCGCAGGCTCTCGTCTAGCGCGTCTTCCACCCTGTTGATGAACTTCTTCATGGGAACCTCGCAGGATAGGACTGGGGCGTCCCGGCCTTTCGCCGCCTGGCAGGGGGCGCGGGCCGTGGCCATTATAGCAAGCGGCTTCAGACAACCCTGGGATGGTGGGATGGTCCACCTTGCACGCAAGGCGCCTTCTTTCGCTTCCGGCTTGGCTGTGCTTCTCAGGGAGGCTGTTCCGGGGGGACGGGGCGCTCGACAGCGCTGGTGTACGGATCATGCCGCTCCCTCTCCTCGACGATGAGCCTGGCGGACTCCTTCCCAACGTCCTTCAATGAGCTGGGAACTCAGCAGCATCGAGCCCTGCTCGGGAACGCACTGCGCAAGGCTCGGATCACGCACGGGTTCAGGAATGGCGCGCCGAAGCAGCGGGCGGCCTCTTTGAGGGTCTCCAGAAGGTAGAAGCCCATGGGCTGGCAGTTTATGAGGGAGACGAAGAACTCTAGCAGGCTGCGGAAGAAAGGTAAGGCGCTCAGCCGCAGTGTATGGAGCCTCAACTGTCTCGGCGGCATTCGGCATGTGATAGGCCAATTCGAATAATTCGTTCAGAACACGCGATAGGACGGCGTTTATCGTCGGACAGTTTTCGGCCCTGGGTAGACAGCAGAGTTTTTCCGCAGCCTGCTAGGGGATGATGGCGCTTGAGCCAGGTGGCTTAGTAGGCGGTGACGGCTGCAGCGTCTAACCCAACCAGTCGTCAAAAAGCGAGCTACTCGCTTGGATGATTGTTCGCCCAGTCCTCTATCTCGAAAAAGAGAGCATCCACGTTCTTCAATGCTGACAGAGCTCTATCAACCCAATCGCTTCCTGCTGCATGGGTGATTTCGGCAACTATCGCAAACATATTCATGAGCTCTCTTAGCACCTCAGAGAGTACACCGTTTACCAGCACTGCATCGTACTCACCGCCTAGGGACAGGAGCGGCTTTCCGTCTGGCCCAGATCTTAGAAGTGCTACGAGGCTCTCATGGCGTGGGTGTGCGCCGAATTTGCTCAGGAAACCGTAGCGATCCTTCCATACATCCCTAGTTTTATCTGATCGTCGTCCAGCCATTTGTTCCAGGGCCAAGTCACCTCTGCCAACCCTTCCTTCGCCCTTTCGTGTAAGAGCAGTCAAGGTTGGAGGGTATTTGGCGTCTTGGGCAACTAGGTGGGCTTCCGCGGCCATGCGCGCCAGGGCAAATGCCTGTTGGTAGTGGCCTATTCCCAATGCCTGCATCGCCATTCTCAGTGAGTTGAAACTTGTGACCACTAGGGCAATTCTCACGTTGTCTAGTTCGCCATTCAGCCTTTGACTCAGGTCGCTAAGGTCATTGAGACCTTGGATGATATGATCCAGAGCCGTATCCACAACCCCCAACTCGCGACCATGTTGCTCTAGTGTGGTAGAGAAAACTTGGTGATCAATCTCATAGGGGTTTGCCAAGTAACTATTGCTCATTCTCACCCCTGACCCGTCATAGCATTCGAGACAGCCCGCTCATATCTAGTTCTTCCTGTAACCTACTTCTCTCCGTCGACTTCCAGGTCTTTGGGCTCCTAGCCAGCCTGGCCCGTGATAGGGGACTCGGACCCTGGCCATTATAGCAAGTGGCTTCAGACAGCCCTGGGACGGTCCACCTTGCCCACAAGGCGCCTTCTTTCATTTCCGGCATGGCTGTGCTTCTCAGGGAGGCTGTTCCAGCGGGGTGGGGATTGCGCCTGGTATGTAGGAAGGGGAGGAGACGCTGCGTGCAACAAGCCGGCGCGCTACGGCCTGGAGCTGTTGCGGCCTCGAGAGCGCCGCCGGCCGCGTATGCCCAACGCCACCACCCCCTAAATGATGGGAACAGGCTCCCACTGGTAGAGGGGAGCAGGCAGGGCGCCCGCAGGGGGCGCCTCTACGGATAGCAGACAACAGCAGGCGAGGTCGAATCACCCTTACGCTCTGGTATACTCTCGCCATTCTGACTGGAAGCGCGCCTAGCGAGTGACGTTCCGCCTGGATGATCGACCGGTAGAGCCGAATCTGCCGCAGCCAGGCTAGACCGAGGCGTAGGCTGCTCCATCGTTCGGGGGAACAGTCCCCAATGGACAACTCGCTACTGCACCTTGCGCTGTTGCTCATCTTCGCCAAGCTGGCGGAAGGTCTGGCCAGCCGGACAGGCAACAGCCCGCTGGCCGCATACGTACTGGTGGGCATCTGCTGGGTCCGGTGATAGGCTTGGTGCCCACCGGCGAACACCTGGGCCTCTTCTTCCTCGTGGGCGTGGATGAGATCGACATCGCCGGATTCGTCAGGACCATCCAGAAGCGGCTCTTCATTGCAGCCATAGTTGCCTTCGGGGTACCCCTGGCGATCGGTGTACTGGTCGTCTACTACGTGCTGGGCTATCAGATGGCGACGGCGATCGCGTTGTCCGGAACCCTCGCGCTGTCCAGCCTGGGGGTGGCGGCCAGGGTCCTGGGCGACCTGGGCGAGTTGAAGCGTCCCATCGGCCTGCAGATATTCACAGTGGTCGTCCTGGTGGAGCTGGCCGGCCTGTTGGTGGTGGCATTCACCATCGAGGAGCTGGAGCACGTAGACCACGTGAATCAGTTCCACCCGGTGCAGGGGGCCATCCTCGTGGGGCAGATCGCGGTTTTCTCGATCGTGGCCTGGCTCCTCGGCTCTCGGGTGTTCGTTCCGGTAGTCACCAGGCTCAGGCAGTTCCTGGCGGCGCCGCAACTGAGCTTCGGCCTCTTTCTCGGCGCGCTCTTCCTGATAGTCGTGGCGGCGGAACAGATAGGGCTCCACGGCTCCCTGGGAGCGCTTCTGCTGGGAGCGGCGCTTTCACAACTGCCTCACAGGCTCAGGTTCGAGGTGCTGCCGGGGCTGCGAAGCGCGGCGCAGGGGTTCTTCGTGCCGCTGTTCTTCGCGTCGGCGGGACTGCACCTGAACGCCTCCTTCCTCCACTTGCCCGCTTCGACCATCGGCGTGGTCATCGGTCTCGCGGTAGGGGCCAAGCTCGCGGGGTCGATGCTGGCGCCGCGCCTGGCAGGACTGAACTGGCCTGGGAGCGTCGGCTGGGGGTTGATGGCCAAGGGCGCGCCGTGGAGGTGGCCCTGCTGCTGGTGCTGCTGGAACTGAACGCCATCACGGAGGAATTGTTCTCCCTGCTGACGATTATCATGCTGGCCTACATCCTCATAGCGCCGAAACTCATGGAGCGGTCTCTGCGGAAGAAACACGACGATGAACCGGCGGACGCGTCGGGCACGATAGTGCCGCCCTCCTTTGCCCGGTACGTCCTGGACGACAAGGTGGTGGGAGACGCCTTCAATCCCTCGACCGTGGCGCCGCACGCGTCCCTGTCCCTGGAGTCCTTCTCCAGATTCTGGATGACTCCGGGGCAGATGGACTACGTTGTGCGGGACCTCGAAGGGAAGCCCGCAGGAGTCCTCTCTCTGAAGAAGGTCAAAGAAGTCTCCACAGACCAATGGGCCGCCACGTCTCTGGACTCGCTGCTGATGGTCCAGTTTCCCACGGTCAATCCGAACGAGCCCATCGACGATGCACTAGATAAGATGGTGGAGCGGAGCATCACCACCATCCCCGTGGTGGACGAGCACACCGGAGACCTGCTGGGCGAGCTCACCTCCACGAACATTTACTCGCTCCTGCTGGGGAGTGAGTAGGCTGAATCGGGGGAGTCATGGCGGGAGCAGCGCTCCCTGGGCTCCAGGGTTCGTTGGGATGACGGGAAATGCGGCAGCCGCAACCCCGGCTGTTGCAGCTTGGCCGCCGCACCCTCGACCATCCGCGTTAGCTCCGAGGCGGGCAGATCGTCCGGCTCCTTCCTCGTCTTGCTCCTGACCGGCTCGCGCACCTGCTGCTCCCCGAACCCCTGGGACGTCTCCAGGCCCAGGAGCGCCTTCCGCAGCGACGGGGCTTCCCCTTGGCCGAACTGGTCGGACTGCTTATGTGCGATGTGGCGCTCGCCCATGACAGGGTGAAAGCGGGTGCGCGGCATCCTCTTTCGTTGAAGGCTGCGGCAATTGACAGACATCGAGAGTCCAGTAAGATTGTCTCGCTGTCTCGTTTGGGTTGCCCTCTGAGCCTGAAGCCGCCCTCAACGGGGACTCCCGGACTAGCCGGTTGCAGGCCACGCGACGAAAGCCGCCCGAGGCGGCGCGAGTTCCGCTGTCATGCCTAGCCAACCAAGAGTAGGGAGACCTATGCGTAAGCCGTGGACAAGTCTGGGTTGGAGAGCGAGTTGCGTCGCGGTTGCGGCTGCGGCGCTCCTGCTAGCCGGCGCGTGCGGCGACGAGGAACCGCCCCCGACGCCCACACCGACGATCACGCCGCAACCGACGGCCACGCCACAGCCAGCGCCTACGCCGCAGCCGGCGCCCACACCGCAATCGACGGCTACCCCGCAGCCCGCGCCTACCCCGCAACCGACGGCTACCCCGCAGCCCGCGCCTACCCCGCAGCCGACCGCCACGCCACAACCGAGGCCGCTGTCACCGGCCGATATCTACGAGCTTGTGGCCCCCTCCATTGTGTACGTGGAGACACCGGCGGGCAGCGGGAGCGGTCTGCTGATCGAGGGGGGCTTCGTGGTGACGAATGCCCGCGTCGTCTCGCCCTTTTCCAGCGCCCGGCTGGCGTTCCCGGACGGCGCGGAGTTTCTGGAAACGCCGGTCCTGCATTTGGACTATCTTGCGGACCTAGCGATACTCGGCCCCATCGACGCCTCCGTTTCACCGCTGACGCTCACGGACGGCGAGGATCTCAGCATCGGCTCCCGCACGTTCCTCATCGGCTATCACGGCCATGGCGGCGACGCTCCTCAGCCGACGCTGACGCAAGGAATCACATCGAATTTCAGAGAGTGGGAGGCCGGCGGCATCACCTTTATCCAGACCGACGCGGCGATTACCGGAGGGCAGGGAGGCGGCGCGCTGGTCTCGGGGGATGGGAGCGTCATCGGCGTCAGCGGGCTCGGCTCCTCGCATACCGGCCTCCCTCTCGTCGCCTCGGGGGCGGACCTATTGCCCCTTATCGAAGGGCTGATAGCCGACGCGGCCGCGTCTAGCCTCGGCGACAGATTGTTGCGCCTGGAGGACGGGGTCCGCGAGCACGAGGGCATGCTGGTCGGCGTCCCGGGCCAACTGGGCTACGCAATCACGGCGCCGGCCGGCGAAACCGTGGAGATAGAGGTCACGAGCGACAACAACGTCCGCATGTTGCTGTGGGACTTCTTGGGCGATTACGTAGACTACATCGACGACAGCTCCAGCGGCGCAGAGTCGGTCTCCGTCCCGGTCGGCACCGGCGCCCCGTACGTCCTCTTGGTGGAGCACTCGTCCCTGAGGGACGGAGAGTTCTCATTGACAAGCAGCCACGACCTGGTCCCGCTCAGCGATCCCGATGACGGCAAGGCGATCGCTGTTGGGGAGACGCTCTTGGCGAACATCGACACTCCGGCGGACCACGACTACTTCTTCATGGAGCTGGAAGCTGACGAAACGGTCTTCATCACGGTCGACTCCATGATCATCGACCCCCTTGTCCTAGCCGGTCCGGGGAACGCCTCGATCCGCTCATTCGAAAGAGACGACGACGGGGGCGGCGGCCTTCTCGGTCTGAACCCCCGGCTGGTCTACACAGCGGCCAGCGCCGGTCAGCACGTCATTCTTATCACCGACTCTCCCCACACGCGTTCCGGAGGCTACCTTGTCACGGTGAGCGCGGAGTAACACGCTCCGTCCCCGTAGCCGGGGCGTGAGAGGGGGCGGACAGGGCCGGGCGGGGACTCACCTAGGCGCCGCCGCGCTGTTGGGCGCCACGCCGTCTAGCGCCTGTTCACACTGGCAGGTTGGATTACCGGCCTTGGCCGGAAGGTCGGCGGCTTTGTCGCTGCCAGACGAACGGGAGACGGCGGGACTGATGGGCGGGTGTACTTCGCTATTCCTGGTGAGCGCGACCTTCAAAGCATTGGTGGTGGAAGTGAAGGGCGGGGGCTAACGTCTCCATCCAGGACTTGCGGGTCTTGAAAGGCGTTCTGGACAATGACGCCGCGCTCATGGCGGGGCTTATCGTCAAGGAGCAGTTTTTTTGGGGGGGGGTCAAGGAGCGCAACTTCAACCGCTTCATGGCGGATGCCGGCATGATAGACCTGTGGGGAAACCCATACCCCGAGATGCAGATGTTGACCATTGAGGAGATACTAGAGGGGAAGCGGTTTGCAACCCCGACCGTTGTAGGCCGACATACGTCCAATCCAAGAATGCCGGGGCTGCCAGCATGAACGAGTCAGACCATACAGAGCGTCATGTCTTTCCTATTCGGGTTGGTGTAGGACACGCAAAAGGACAGGGGCTTGTTCTACTGCATATTGTTTATACACTATCACCTGATGAACCAGAGGAATATCAACAGAGATACGCGATGAGTCCAGAGCACGCCACTGCATTAGCACAGGACCTTCTAGCGATGGCGAGGGATTTATCTGACAATCTCCATCAATAGTAGGCCCCTAACTACTTATTGCGTTTTGCTTTGGCCTGTGCCCTCCGCTAGCGGAGGGTCTGTCTTGGCCTGCGCCGCTATCCCGCCCGCTCCGCCCTCCGAGGTTTTCCAGAATAGGGGGGCTCGCTGCACCCCCCCCCGGCGGAACATCGGGTTCCCTGCACCCTCCTTTGGAGACAGGTGAGGTGCGCCCTTTGATTGTATGTTTGTAACGTTTTTCAGCCGGATTTCGGGGTTTGCAGGCACGGAGCCATTACAAAGGCGTTACTAGCCATTACTGGGCGTTACAGAGCCGTTACTGACCTGCCCCCTGAATTAGGTCCAAGTATTCTTAGAGTCCGACCGGCGTATTCCTAGCCACCTGTTGTGCGAACTCCTCGGGCGTCCGGTTGCCCAGTGCGCTGTGGGGCCGGACAGCATTGTAGTCGTCCCGCCAGCGCTCGACGATGTTCCGGGCCGCAGGAAGACTCATGAACCAGTGCTCGTTGAGGCACTCGTCGCGAAGCCGCCCGTTGAAGCTCTCGATGTACGCATTCTGCACGGGCTTGCCCGGATCGATGAAGTGCAGATGCACCCCATGTGCATACGCCCAAGCGTCCAGAATCCTCCCGGCGAATTCAGGGCCGTTGTCTACGGTGATCAGCTCCGGCAGGCCACGGTCGATGGCCAGCCTGTCCAACACCCTTGTCACGCGGAGGCCGGGCAACGACGTGTCCACCTCCATGGGCAGGCTCTCCCGAGTGAAGTCGTCAATCACCGTCAGCACTCGTATCCGCCGGCCACTGGCGAGCGCATCGGACACGAAGTCCATCGACCACCGCTGGTTCGGGCGCTCGGGCGCCATCGTGGGGACGCGAGCGATGCCCGCCATCCGCTTGCGCTTCCGACGCCGGACGGACAGCCCCTCCTCCCGATAGAGCCGGTAGACCCGCTTGTGGTTCACGCCGAACCCCTCCCGGCGCAACAACACCCACAACCGGCGATACCCGAAGCGCCGCCGCTCCGCGGCGAGCGAGCGCAGTCGCTTGAGGAGTTCGGGTGCGTCGCTGCCCACCCGCCTATAGCGGGCCACCGATCGGTGGATACCCATCAGCCTGCAGGCGCGACGCTCGCTGAAGCCCCACCGCTCCTGGACACGGTGCATGGTCTCCCGTCGCGTTGCAGGCGTCATGCGTTTTTTCGGAGCAGCTCCCGCAAGACGTGATTGTCGAGCGTCGCCTCCGCCAGCAGCTGCTTCAGCTTCCGGTTCTCCTCATCCAGATGGCGCAGCCGTCGCGCCTCGCTCACGCCCATCCCGCCGAACCGCGCCTTCCAGTTGTAGAAGGTCCCCGGTGAGACACCATGTCGGCGGCATACCTCGGCCGTCGGCACTCCCGCGTCCGCCTCCCTCAGGACCCCGATGATCTGCTCGTCCGTAAACCTGCTCCTCCGCATGCTGTCCTCCTCTGTTTGACCGGAGGACTCCAATTATCCGTGGACCGGTTTTCGGGGAGCAGGTCATTACGAGTCGTTACGGAGCCGTTACGGAGTGGGATGGCTTCAAAGAGCTTGTCTCGCAACGGCATTCGCTCTGGTCCCACGCTTCCTCGGAGGGTTGTGGGCCTGTGGGATGTTCCCCCAAGCCCTCTGCCACAGGGGCCTTCTCTATGGATTCCCCCAGTACAAATGTTATGCGGCAGGCTCCAAGGAAGAGAAGCGGGCTGGCGGCCCTCTTCCTAAGGGTACTCTAGCACAAATGTCCTTATTTTGCAAGAGGGAGGGATAGGACCCCCTTCCTAACCTTCCCCCGAGTACGGGGGCAGGGACAGAGGCGCCCCGCTATTGACAACGCAATTTGGAGTATTGGCGTGAACAGGCCCTAGCGCGAACGGCGGCTCCTCAACGGGGCCTGCCTCACAAAGAGCATCGCTGCGAAGGCGGCAACGACGAATCCCAGCAGCAACAGGAAGCCGTCCGTGACCGCCAAACTGAGGCTTCCCCGCAGCGACTCCAAGAGCTGCTCGCCCACGCCGGGAGGCGTTCCCGCTTCCACCAAGACAGCCTGAAGGCGCTCCATGGCCTCGGGGTTTATCAGCGCCTGCGGGTTGTCCGTTATGTCCTCGAGCGTCCCCGGCGGAAGCGTATCGCGCAGCGAGGGATCAACGGTCTGGTCCACCCCGGAAGCAAAGCGCCGCACCATGGAGGAGCCCAGGACCGCTAGACCCACCGCTCCTCCGATGGCCCGGAAGAACTGCGTCGCCGTGGTGGCGATGCCGATGTAGCGGAAGGGAACAGCGTTCTGGATGGTCGTCGTGAAGACCGGCATGGTGGAGCCCAGCCCTATTCCCATCACCACGGTGTAGAGCACGGCTGTGACCCGGCTGGTGTCCACGGACATGAGCGACATAAGGTAGTAGCCAAAGCTCATGATGCCCAGGCCGATGAGGCCTTGGACCTTGTAGCGCCCCCCCAGACGGGCCAGCGCCTGCCCCGACGAAAGGCTCCCCACCACCACCCCCATCATCATCGGCGTGAGGAAGCTCCCGCTGCTGGTCGCCGACGCGCCCAGGACGCCCTGAAAGAACAGGGGCACGAACATGATGCCCCCGTACAGCCCGAAGGCCGACAGGAACACGGCCAACAGACTCAGGCCAACGATCCGGTCGCGGAACAGGAACAGCGGCACGAGCGGCTCTGGAAATCGCAGCTCCCTACGAACGAACGCTGCGCCCATCACTACGGCGAACGCGAGCGATCCAATGACCTGCGCCGACCCCCACGGATATTGGACGCCTCCCCAGGACAACCCCAACAGCAGCGGCACGACGGTCAGCACCAGCAGCACGATGCCGAGGTAGTCGATCCGGTGCTCACCGCCGCGACGGACGTCGGGAAAGTAGCGAATGAAGAGCAGGATCAGGGGCAGGCCGATGGGCAGGTTGATATAGAATATCCAATGCCAGGAGAGCGAGTCCGTGATGAAGCCTCCCAGCGTCGGCCCAATGATCGAGGACACGCCGAACGTGGCGGTGATCAGGCCCAGGAACTTCGCTCTCTGGTTCGGCGGGAACAGGTCGCCTATGGCGATGAACCCGTTGGCCATCATCACGCCGGCGCCCAGGCCCTGAACGCCCCTGAAGATGATGAGCTGGTCCATGTTCTGGCTCAGTCCCGCAAACGCGGAGCCCAGCAGGAACACGGCGATGCCCGGGATGTAGAACCACTTGCGGCCGTACATGTCCGTTAGCCGCCCAACCACGGGCATCACCGTCACGGAGGCAACGAGGTAGGCCGTGGTCACCCAGGCGTAACGGTCGAAGCCCCCGAGGTCGGCGACGATGCGGGGCGTCGCCGTGGCCACGATGGTCTGGTCCATGGAGGCCAGGAACATGGCTATCATGACGGCGCCCATGGCCGCGACAAGCTGCCGCCGGGGCAGGACGATGTGCTCGGCAGGGGGTGGAGTCGGGGCCTGCGCGGCGTCGGAGGGTGGTTCGGCTTCGGCCATCAGGCTCCGGGGAACGGCGCTGCGAGGCTGGCGGGCTGCGAGCGCAGCCCTGGCGAATATCGCATCCTCAGTATACCGCTGGTAGAATTCCTTCGGGACGTCCGAATCGGGGCGCCGGGGCCAACCGATACTCGCCCCGCCAACCTGAAGGGCGCGAGGAGGAGCGCACAGCATGGCCACCAGGGAACGACGCTACTGGCTCTTCAAGTCGGAGCCCAACGCCTACTCCTACGACCACCTGGTCGCCGACGGCGTGGCCGAGTGGGACGGCGTGCGGAATTTCCAGGCGCGCAACCTCCTGAGAGACGACATCCAGGAAGGCGACGGCGTTCTCTTCTATCACTCCAACGCCAAGCCCCTGGCCATCATTGGCACGGCGGCTGTCGTGCGCGGCGGCTACCCCGACGAGACAGCTTGGGACCCAAACTCCGACCACCCGGACCCCAAGAGCACCCCGGGAAACCCCATCTGGTACGTGGTGGACATCAAGGCCGATCAGCGCTTTGATGCGCCGGTCACCGTCGACGAAATGCGGTCCGTTCCGGCCCTGGAGCAGATGATGGTGCTCAAGCGAGGCATGCGGCTGTCGGTGCAGCCCGTGACCCCGGAAGAGTGGGCGGCCGTGGTGCAGATGGGCGGCGGAACGCCGTAGGCGTTCGACGGCGCCCTCCCTGGAAAAGGGAAGCCGTTCCAATGCAAAAGGGCGGGCCGAGACCCGGCTGCGAACTAGGGGGTAGGGAGGAGGGATCCCCACCCTAACCTTCCCCCGACTACGGGGGCAGGGACGGGAGGCAGGGGAAGAGGGCCGCGCCTGACTATGCTAGCATTGTGCTGATGCCGGGCCCCGGGCATTGCACCTTAAGGAAGCCATCGAGTGAGCACCATCGCAAGCCGCATTTGGATCCTACGGGATGGGCCGGCGCCGCAATGGCGCCTGCCCCTTGCGGCAGGCCTGCTGCTGTTGCTTCTTTTAGCCTCCGCCTGCGGGGGCGGCGGGGGCGGTGGGTCAGTAGACGACTTCCTGCAAATTCTTCCCCCTGACGCCGAGAGGATGTCCTATGTCAACACCCGCGAGGTCTTGGGTGACGACGATCTGCGATTTCTTCGGCGGGCTGTGGAGAATGCGTGGGATGACACAGACTTCACCAGCGGCTATGGCATACGTCTCAGGGATCTGAGCTATGTCGCCTTCGCTGAGATTGACAGCGACGGCCTCTTCGTCCTTGGCGGTCTGGACGAACTCGATGACTTGCGGGATGAGTTGGACGACCAGGACTATAACGATGACGAGATAGGGGATATAGAGGTATGGGTGGACACCGGGGGAGCACTGGGATTCCTTCGCCTTCCTCCCCAACGGCTCCGTCCTAGTCGCGGAAGAAGAGAGCGTTATGGAGGACGTTCTCAGGAGGCGCGACAGGGGTAGCTCGTCGCTGTACGACGAGGTTGAAGGCGTGGTGTCATCACTCTCTTCCGGGCTGGTCCTGGTTGTCGGACCCGATTGTGGCTTCACCGGCTGTACCGCCGAGGGGTTCTCTCTTGAGAAGAAAGGCTCGCGGGAGGTCAAGGACCTGTACGTAAGCGACTTTGAGTCTGACACGTATGCCGAACAGGCTCTCGATCTTCTGGAGGACAGCGAGGGCACCAGCCGTGATTGCGATGACCATCAAGTCAAACGAAATGGGCGCCTGGTTGAGTACGAATACACCTGCGACATCGACGTACCGGGCGATATCCTCTCCTACTACTATTACTTCGACTTCTAGCGCCAACGACTGGGACGGACCCCGGAGGTGAAAAGGATGCCCATGACAACCGATATTTCCCTATTCGAGGCAATGTACGCCCAGCGCGCCATCCGGCGCTTCAAGCCGGACCCCGTGCCTCAAGAGGTGATCGAACGCATTCTGGCGGCGGCGGTGCGAGCCCCCAACGGCGGCAACCGCCAGTCCTGGTCCTTCATCGTTATCAGAGACCCTGCCATCAAGGCAAAGTTCGGGGAGTGGTACCTGGAGAGTTGGCAGACGTCCTATGTCCCCAACTTGGGCCAGACCACCCCCACGCCCACCATGCAGTCGGCGGAGCACCTGGCCTATCACTTGGCGGATGCGCCGGTGCTCATCCTCGGCTGTGTGCGGCGCTCCCAGGGACGGCTGCCGGGTCTGTCTCAATGGGGAACCATCTTCCCGGCCATCCAGAACCTGATGCTGGCTGCGCTGGCCCTGGGCCTGGGGACCGTGCTCACCACCATGCACGTCTTCCACGAAGCTGAAGCCAAGGAGTTGCTGGGCATCCCAGAAGAAATCGACACCGCCTGCCTGATCCCGCTGGGCTATCCGGCCGAGGGTGAGCACTTCGGCGGCGCCCGCCGCCGCCCCATAGCAGACGTCACTCACTACGACCGCTGGGGCCAGCGGGAGCCTGCATAAGGGCCCGCGCTGGGAGTACGGGGGCAGGGACAGGGAGGGTTCCGCCTGGGGCGGGTTAGGCGCCTTTGATTGTATTTTCGTTATGCGTATCAGCTGGATTTCGGGGTTTGCAGGCACGGAGCCGCAACAGAGGCGCAACAAAGGCGCAATGTAGTCATAAGAGAGTTGTGAAGAACCGTAGTGAGGTCGTAGCGAATCGTCATGAACTGTGGCGGAGCCTTACGCCTCCAACGAGCTTGTCTCGAAACGGCATTCGATCTGGTCCCACGCTTCCTCGGAGGGTAGGGGGCCTGGGGGAACATCCCCCCGGCCCCCTGCCACAAGGGGATTCTCTATGGATTCCCCCAGTACATACGTTATGCGGCAGGCTCCAAGGAAGAGAAGCGAGCCCCCGGCCCACTTCCTGGAGATATCATAGCACAACAGTTCGTATTTTGCAAGAGGGCGCATGACATAGTAGCCCCTTCCTAACCTTCCCCCGAGTATGGGGGCGGGGACTTGGCGCTTCCTCACCCTTATGGGATCTGCAGCCAGCATTAGGAAGCCAGGACGTATCCCTCTTCCTGGAGACGGCCCATGATCTGGGCCACGGCCTCCTCGGCCGTAAGGTCCGTGGTGTCGATGGCCAACTCGGCGTGCTCCGGGATCTCGTAGGGGTCGTCGATGCCGGTGAAACCCTTGATGACTCCGGCGCGCGCCTTGGCGTAGAGCCCCTTCCGGTCTCGCTCCTCGCAGACCTCCAGCGGCGTCGCCACGTGGACCTCGAAGAACCCGCCGTACTCGCTGACCATGTCGCGCACCTGGCGGCGGGTCGCCGCGTAGGGAGCAATGGGAGCGCATATGGCGACGCCCCGGTGCTTGGTGATCTCGCTGGCCACGTACCCGATGCGGGTGATGTTCAGGTCGCGGTGCTCCTTGGAGAACCCCAATTCGCTGGACAGGTGCTTGCGGACCAGGTCGCCGTCCAGCAACGTAACGGGCCGGGCGCCATGCTCCATCAGCTTCGCCAACAACACGTTGGCCAGCGTGGACTTGCCCGAGCTGGGCAGGCCGGTGAAGAACACCGTGAACCCCTGCTCCGACTTGAGGGGGTATGACCTCCGCAACTCGGTGATGACGTCGGGGTAGGAGAACCACGAGGGGAGGTCGTCGCCGCTACTCAAACGGTCGCGTAGCTCCGTGCCCGAGACGGACAACACCTTCGCCCCCTCCGGCACCTCGGTCACAGGCAGGTACCGGTCCACCTCCTCCACGTACACCATCTCGGGGAAGGCCGCCAGGCGGACGCCCAACTCCTCCTCGTGCTGGCGGACGAGGTCCTGGGCGTCGTAGGGGCCGTAGAAAGGCTTGCCGGAGCGGTCACTGCCGGGGCCGGCGTGATCCCGCCCAACGATGAGGTTGTTGCAGCCGTAGTTCTTGCGGATGATGGCGTGCCACACCGCCTCCCTGGGCCCGGCCATACGCATGGCCAACGGGAGAAGACTCAACATCGTGGATTCCTGGGGGTAGTACTTCAGCACCGCCTGGTAACAGCGGGCGCGGATGAAATAGTCAACGTCGCCGGGCTTGGTCTGGCCAACCACGGGGTGGATCAGAAGGTGAGCGCCGGTCTCCCTGGCGGCCCGCTGGGTCAGCTCCACGTGGGCCCGGTGCAGGGGGTTGCGGGTCTGGAAAGCAACGACGTTGCTCCATCCCTTCTGTTCGAACACCTGCCGGAGTTGGGCCGGCGTCTGGCGCAGGTCCTGGAAGGTGTGCTGCGGCGGCGCCTCCACACCCTCCAGCGTTCCCCCAACGTAGAAGGGATTGGTCTGGTTGAACAGCCGGAACACGCCAGGATGGAAGTCGTCCTCGGAGCCGAAGACCGACCTGGCCTCCTTCGCGATGTCCGGCTGCCAGACGTCGCCGACCGTCAGGATCGCCAGCACCATGCCCTCCGGGTGCCGCAGAGCAACGCGGCTGCCCCTGGACAGGCTGGCAGCGAACTCCTCCGAGACGTCCAGCGTGATGGGAATGGACCAGAGCGCGCCATCGGCCAGGCGAAGCTCGTCGCACACCCGGTCATAGTCTGCAACGCCCATGAAGCCCTCCAGCGGCGAGAAGCCGCCGCTGAGGAGCAGATCGGTGTCGCAGAGTTGGCGTTCGTTGAGGTCCCAGGCGCTCAGGTGAAGGGCCTCAGCCTTGAGTTCCTTGGCCCGCTCCTCGCTCGCCATGAGGTCTTTGAGGATGCCGCCGTGAGGTTGAATGAGGCCGACGGAGGTCGTGGGGGCCGCGTCTTGCGTCTGCGTCATAGAGTTCACTCCTTGTTCTGTCTTGAGTAGGTCCGCGTGGCTGGTCTGTGAGAGCGTCCTGCTAGCCGTTCTTTGGCGGGATGACGTGGAGGCCGCATTCGGTCTTGCCGAACCCTGACCAACGGCCTGCCCTGATGTCTTCCCCGGGCTTGACCTGACGGGTGCAGAACGTGCAACCGAGGCTTGGGTAGCCCTCCTTGAGCAGGGGGTTGAAGGGAATGTCATGCTCCTCCACGTAGGCCCACACCTGCTCCTCCGTCCACAGCGCCAGTGGGTTGACTTTCACCAGGTCGAAGGTCTGGTCCCACCGGACGATGGGCGTTTGCTTGCGGGTCCCGGACTGGTCGCGGCGTAGGCCCGAGATCCAGGCCAACGTATTCTCCAGCACCCTGTGGTTGGGCTCCACCTTGCGAAGCTGGCAGCAGAGATCCGGGTCCTTCTGCCACAACCCCTCTCCGAACTCCCTCGCCTGTCCTTCCGGAGTCCATCGAGACTTGACGCCCTCGGTCCTGATGCCGTACCGCCGCTCCACCTCGTCCTTGAGGGCGTAGGTCTCGGGGAACAGGAAGTCGGTGTCGATGTAGAACACCTTCAGGTCAGGCTCAATCTTGTGGGCAATGTCCAAGAGCACCATGCCCGTGGCCCCGCCAAAGCTGCAGGCCAGTTTCAGGCTGGGGTGGAAGGTCTCGTAGGCCCACTGCAGAATCTCTTCCGCCGTGCGCCCCTCGAACTCCTGGTTCAGCCTCTCCAGGTCCTCCAGGGTCAGAGCGCCGTCGATGGTCCTCACCTCGTTGGTCTCAGGCAGCGTGATCTGCACCATTCCTCCTCGGCAGGCCCTACAGCATTCGCAAGCCGACAACAAACAACGTCGCAATGACCATGGCCCGCAGCCCTCGGCTGGGGATGAAGGCCGTCAACCGGCTCCCTATCAACACCCCGGGAATCGAGCCGATGAGAATGTTCGCTGAAAGTATGAAGTCCACGTGGCCCGCGCCCCAGTGAGCGAGCCCCGCCACACTGGTCAGCATCAGGGCGTGGAAGACGTCCGTGCCCACCACCCGCCGCATGGCCATCACCGGGAACATGCTCACGAGGACGACGACAAAGAGAGCACCCCCGCCCACCGACGTAACGCCAACCAGCACACCCACGCCGAAGGATATCGCCGGCAGCGCTCGAGACTTCTCCAGGGAGAAGCCCTCCGCGCCCGCGCCGGTCCCGAAGAGACGCCACCGGCCCAACACCATCCGGGCGAGCAGCAGGACGGCCACCAAGAGCAGCGCCACGCCCAGGGCCTGGCTCACTACGGCGTCGATGGCGACGCCCCGACGCTCCAGCAGCGCCAGGAATCCTACGCCCGCCAGCGCCCCGGGGACGCTCCCAACAGCCAGGCGAAATGCCAATCTGTAGTCCACCGAGCCCTGCCGGTGGTGTTGCCAAGCCCCGAAGGCCTTGGTCACGGTCATCTGGACAAGGTCGGTGCCCACGGCAACTACCGGCGACACTCGGAGCACAAGGATGAGCAACGGCGTCATCAGCGAGCCGCCGCCCATGCCCGTCAGCCCAACCAGGATTCCAACCACGAAACCGAATCCTATGACTAGGTAGTGAATCTCCAAGTCCGGTTGCTCTCCCCTGTCGCCGTGAAATCCCGCCGCAAAATCACTGCGCCCCTCTCGCATCGCGGGAGGGGCGCAGCTTTCGTTCTTCCTGGCGGTCGGCCGGTAACGCTACTCCGTTCCCCTCCACGCGGGCGTACAGCAGCAACAACAACACGGACAAGAGCACATCAGGGTCACCCGCCCTTCAGCTATTTTCTCAGTTCCTGCTATCGTCACTTCCGTTGCTCCCATAAAAAATCGCCCCGCCGTTCTGGCCAGGGCGACTCGCGCTTTTCCCGTTGGTTCGGACGCCTGCCCGCAGGCGCCTCAGCCGCGCAAACCCTGGCCGGTTGAGCCCGGACAACACAGACACGCGCACATCGCCTCCTGGGCCGGTGCGTAGTCTCGATTGCCGTATCGGGTCACAGCCAAGTGCGCCTACCTTTACGAATTCTGTCACCATCGTATGGACGGCAACAAACCTTGTCAAGCCCTTGCGCAGTCCCTGCCCGCGTAGCCGGGGGAAGGTTAGGGTAGGGGCCGCGCAACAACCCCTAGCGGTCCGGCCTGAGAAGCTTCTCCGGAAGCCATCGCCGCAGCAGGCCGAGGAGCTCCTCGCGGCACTCGCGAAGGCCGTGCCCCGCTCCGGGATAGATGACCTTCTCCTTCGGTTCGAAGGCCCAGTCGTAGATCTGATGCGCGTTGTCCACGGGAAGGCGCGCGTCCTCCTCCCCGTGCACGATCAGCAGCGGACGGGGAGTCAGCAGCACCACGTCCTCCGCCCCGTAGGTCTGGCTCGCCAGGGTGACCGCGGCCGCGATGAGCCGGCTGTACCTCGCCGCCGACAACGCGACGGCGCCGCCAAAGGAGTGCCCCACCACGCCGATGCGACGGCAACCCAGGCTGCTCAGGTAGGAGACCGAGGCCAGAGCATCCAGGACGCACTCGTCCATTTGATTGGCGCGCCGGTAGCAAAAGCGCAGTGTGGCGATGCCCTCGCCAGCAAGCTCGTCGGCAAGCTGTGGATAGAGGCCGTCCGCAGGACCCCCAAACCCGCCTCGAGCGCCGACGGCCATGAGCACCGCCGCCTCGGTCGGCTCGGAAGCCGGATGCAGCAGGCAATGGACGTCGCCGCGGGTGGTCTCGAGGCAGACCCCTTCTCCCACCTCACCCTCGGGCGCCTCCTCCCGATGGTCGCCGGTGCGCTTGATGGACATCATGCCTGAGGGAGGCCGGTCGTCGGAGTTGCCGCTGAATGTCATGGGTTTGCCCTATCGCAGAGAACGCGGAAGCGGCAGGGACAGAGCCTCGCCATACGCTCTGCGCCTTCGTCGCCCGCTATTGCGAATCGCCTTCTAACGCTGTAGCAGCAGGTGTTGATCAGCCCGCCAGCCGTATACTGCCCAACTGTTGCAGCATCGTTAGATCGGTGCGCAGCTCCCAGCGCTCCACCATCTTTCCATCCACAACCCGGCAGATGAAGATGCCGGCCCAATGGACCGTCTTCCCCGTTGCCGCGGCACCGAAGATCTCGCCCTGGTGCGTGGCCTCGGCGGTGAAACGCAGCGCCGACATCTCCCCCTCTCCTATCAGGTCGTACACCTGGTAGCGCATGTCAGGGAGGGCGGTAAGGATTCTGCCGAGGCTGGTCCTCCAGCCCTCGCGGTCTGAGGTGACGCCCATGCTTGGGGAATGATTCACGAAATCGGGCGAGACGATTTCATCGAGGACACCCAGGTTGTTACCATTGAGGATGTCCTCGAAGAGCCGCAGCAGCACAGCCTTGCTTTCTTCCGGCATATCTTCCCTCCCCAACGCGGGCTACGACGGGATCACCCCAAGCTGCTGCATCGTGCTCAGATCGGTGCGCAGCTCCCAACGCTCCACCATCTTCCCGTCCACCACGCGGCACGTGAACATGCCCGCCCAATGCAGCCTCTTCCCGGATGGCGCCGCCCCGAACAGGTCGCCCTGGTGCACCCCCTGCGCAACAAAGCGCAACGCGGCCATCTCCCCTTCCCCTATCAGGTCGCTGATTTCGTAGTGCATCTCCGAGAAGCCAGCCACCAGCCTGCCAAGACTGGTCTTCCAGCCCTCGCGGTCGGGGGTCACGCCCATGCTGGTGGAATGATTGAAGAAATCGGGTGAGACGATCTCGTCCAGCACTTCCAGCTTCCCGCCATTGAGGATGTCATCGAACAGCCTCTTGAGCACAGCCTTGCTTTCTTCCGACATGCTTCACTCCTCCTCAGGGCTGGGACCCGGGGTTGCCTAGGTCAACGGATTCGCAACGGCGCTTTCCTTTCCTTCTCCTTCCCTTCAGGACGCCACCGCGCCGAGTTGCTGCATTAGCCCCAGGGTGTCGGAGATAACCCACGACTCGGCAACCCTGCCGTCAGCGACCCGGTGAATGGACATCGCGTCCACTGACACGTTCCTGCCGGTGGCAGGCAGCGGCGGGTGTCCGGGAAGCTCGCCGCTGTGGGCGCCCAGGAAGCGCCAGCGCGCTGCAACCCGGTCCCCTTCGGCGACCATGCCAGCCACTTCCACGCTGAAGTCAGGGAAAGCCCCCAGCAAACCTCCGACAAGGATCTCCTTGAAGGTTTCCAGGTCCGCACCCTGCACAGACAGACCGGGGTCGTGGTGAGCGTAGTCCGGCGTGCAAACGTCGTCCATTGCCGCAACGTCATGACTGCCGGCCGCGTCCAACCACCTCTGAACGATTTCCTTGTTCTCCATAGACATAGCCACCTCCTCGCCGGGCCTTTTCCATCGTGACGGAGCGCATTGTAGAGAGAAAGGCCGCGGGGCGCCACTGGCGCCCAGCGGCCTTTGGGCGTCGACGCCTTTCCTTAGTTGCCGGTAAAAATAGCCAGCCCAGCGCCCTGCGGGTCTAGGAGCACCGCAATGCGGCCCACGCCGGGAATGTCCATGGGCCCAGCCACCACCGTGCCCCCAAGGGGCTCCACCTGCTTGGCCGACGCGTCCACATCGGCGACGCCGAAGTAAGTTCCCCAGTGGGGCGGGAGCGGGCCCATTTGTGGCGTCAGGGCCATGATCCCGGCAACGTCGTTGCCAGCGGCCTTCAAGACGATGTACTCCATGGGTATATCCATATCCGCCTTGCCCGATTCGGTCTCGAACACCGTAGCGTAGAACTGGGCCGCTGCCTCGGCGTCGCTGGTCCGCAACTCGCTCCACACGATAGCGCCGGGCTCGTCCTTGATGCGGGACCCAATATGCTGGTTGGGTTGCCACACCGCGAACACGGCGCCCTGGGGGTCCATCAGCATGCACGTCCGCCCCGCCTCGAAGACATCCATAGGGCCGAAGACCACGGAGCCGCCGGCAGCCTTGGCCCGCTCCACGGCAGCGTCGGTATCCGTCACGGTGAAGTAGGTGCGCCAGTGGGGGGGAATGCCCTGGGCCTTTTCCTCTGGACCCTGTTCGTACAGTGCGGCGGCCTCCAGGCCTCTGAGGCGCTGCATGTGGTAGAACCCCATGTCGGGCCCCATCGACTGGGGATCGTCCTCCCAACCCAGCAGAGCGCTGTAGAACTCGAGCGCCCCCGCCGCATCGGTGGTGGAAAGCTCTGCCCACGAGGGCGTCCCCTGCGGGTATCCGGTGATCTCAGGCATAGTCATGCTCCTCAATGTGTGTGATTGCCATTAGGCGGCAATATGATGGTAGAGTATGGTTTCGCGGCATGGCAAGGGCCGTGCGTCACACCCGCCGGACAACCTGGATGCGGCGAGCCAACCGTCGCGAACGCCAACTCCCTGGAGAAATTTAGCCATGGTCTGGAGCAGCGCCCAAACCGTCGAAGAGTACCTGGCCGAGCTGGCGCCGGACCGGCGGGAGGCCATTAACGCTGTGCGCAAGGTCATCCTCGACAACCTTCCCACGGGGTACGAGGAGATGATGCAGTTCGGCATGATCGGCTACGTCATACCGCTGGAGCGGTACCCGGTGACCTACAACAAACAGGCCCTGCAATATGCCGCCCTTGCATCCCAGAAGCACTATATGTCCGTGTACCTGATGAACGTCTACGGCGACCCGGACTCCGAGCAGTGGTTCGTTGAGCAATACAGGGCCAGCGGGAAGAAGCTGAACATGGGCAAGTCGTGTGTCCGCTTCAAGAAGCTGGACGACCTTCCCCTAGACCTCATTGGCCGGGCCATCGCCCGCACGCCCGTTGAGGCGTACATCGAGGTTTACGAGGCCGCCCGCGGCAAGCGGTAGCAGGCTCTCACCGGCCCCACTTAGCCTTGACACCCTCCAATCCGCCAAGCGTACACTACCACCCAGCCAGACGGGGAGGAGAACCATGCTCAAAGCGTGGGACGCCGACGGCCACGTGATGGAGTCGGAAGCAACGTACCAGGAGCCCTACTGGGATACCGAGCCCCTGCATCGCAGGCCCTACGTCGTTGAATCCGACCACTCCGGCACCCTCTCCTGGGTCATCGACAGCCGCCTGTTCCCCGTTCGCACCGGCCCCTACCAGTCCGCCGGCACTCCCCTGAGCAAAGACGGCATCCCCTGGCGGGCCCCCAACTCCGAGCTCATGGCCGAGCGACGGGAATACGACACCGTGGAGAGCGCCGAGTTCCGCTCCGCCGCCATACGATTGGAGCAACTGGACAGGGAGAACATCGACGTCCAGATCAACTACCCAACCATGTTCCTGTCTTACCCCATCACCTACGACCCAGCCCTGGGCACGGCCCTGACCCGCTCCTACAACAACTGGGTCGCCGACATATCCAGCCAGGCCCCCGACCGCTTCAAGTGGGTCACCGCCATCGATCCCCAGGACCCCAAAGCAGCTGCCAACGAGGTCTATCGCACCGCCGAGATGGGCTCCGTAGGCGTCATGATCCTCGGCATGACCGGCGACTTCCGCATAGACGACCCCCAGTTCGAAGGCGTATGGGCCGCAGCCGCCGAGACCAACCTCTCCGTGGGCGTCCACGTGGGCCACAGCTTCCGGGCGCTGGGGGAGGTCTGCGACACCCATCACGACAAGACGGTCCTGCCCTTCTGGCTGACCCTCCTCTTCGGCTTCCAGCGCGTCATTGCCAAGGGCATTGCCGACAAGTACCCCAACCTGCGCATCGCCTTCCTGGAAGGCGGCTGCTCCTGGGTGCCCGGCCTCGTGGACCGCATCGCCGAGCACTGCGGGCTGCCCGGCTCTCGCAGCGGCCCTTCCTTCCGCAAGGGCTACCTCGCCCAGCACTACCCCCAGGAATACATCCAGCGCGGCCAGGTCTATTTCGGGTTCGAGGTCGAAGAGGGTATTCTCCCCTACGTCCTGGATGAGTTCGGCGACGAATGTTGGCTCTACGCCTCCGATATCCCGCACCGAGACCGCCTCTACGGCTCGGTAGGCCTTTTCCAGGAGCGCACCGACATCAGCGAGGAGACAAAGCGGAAGCTGCTGGTTGACAACACGGCTCGCTTCTACGGCCTCGACCTTGCCACCAAACAGCCGCTGGCCCAGGGCGCGGGCAGTGGCGGAGCGAGGGGCTAGCGCTTCGCTCCAAGCGGACTTCTCCCCTTCCTGACGGAGCGGGGAAAGGCCGGCAGCTTCCTACGCGCCCCACCCTTGACACCGGAGAGCACTCATGCCACCAACCGTTGGCTTCATTGGCATAGGGACAATGGGCAGCATCATGTCCCGGCGCATTCTGGACGCCGGCTATCCGATGGCCGTTTACGACGCGGCGCCCGGCAACGCCGCCCCGCTGGAAGAGGCCGGCGCAACGGGGGCAACCAGCCCCAAGGATGTTGCCGCCCAGAGCGATGTCATCCTGCTGTCGTTGCCCAATTCCGCAATTGTGGAGCGCGTCTGCTTTGGGAACGACGGCGTTGCAGCCGGCGCTAAGCCCGGCGCCGTCGTCGTCGACCTGACCAGCGGCAACCCTCCCGACACGGCCCGCATAAGCCAGCGCCTCGCCGAGACCGGCGTTCGTATGATCGACATCGGTCTGCTGGGCAGCACCGGGCCCGCCAAGCAGGGCAAGCTCGGGCTGGTGTTCGGCGGCGACGCTGCGGTCTTCGAGGAGGTCCGGCCCATACTGGACAACATAGGAGACCGGTCGTTTCACATGGGGGCCATCGGCAACGGCCACTTCGCCAAGGCACTCAACAACCTGCTTGGCACCGTCAACTACCTGGCCGCCTGCGAGGCCTTCATCGTCGCAGCCAAGGCAGGGCTCGACCCGGCCGGCCTCGCCGACGTTATCAACAGCAGCGGGGGCAAGAGCCAAGCCACGGAGCGGCGCGTGCCGGAGTGGCTCCGTAGGGAGTTTGGGGAACCCGGCTCCGGCATGGCGTTGGATCTCTGGATCAAGGACGTGGCCACGGCGTGCGGGATGGGCAGAGAGACGAGCCTTGCCATGCCGCTTTCAACGCTCGCCCACCAGTTGCTTATCCAGATCACCAACGAGTTGGGCGGCGACCTTCCCAACAACTCCGTCCCCCTGGCCTACGAGAGATGGGCGGGCGTGGAGCTGCGCCAGAAGGAGTAGGGTAGGAGTCGCCGGCTACCTGTGCTTCCCAGGGACGTTGTTGCAAGCGCGAGAAGCATCTGGCCTTGCTTTGAGTACGGGGACAGGGATGCGACCCCCATCCTAACCTTCCCCCGAGTACGGGGGAAGGTACGGGAGGGACGGGAGAGGGGGGAGGCCCGCTTTCGACTCCGTACGGATGCCCAATTCAGGAGGGTGCGTGGGCAAGCTGCTGCGCCTCCACGTCCACCAGCTCCTCCAGAGTGACGTCCCGCAGCATGTTCCAACTCTTCATCCACTCGTAGGTGCGGCGAAGCTCGTCCTCCGGAATGGGAGCGGGGTTCGCCACCTGAAGCCGGCTGGGGCGCAGGTCGTTCACGGTAAGCTCGGCGACGCGGGGATCGTCCTTGTGTCGGTCGATGAAGTACTGGAGGTACTTTGGCTTGTCGGCGTTGATACGCGCCACGGCCTCTCGCACCGCCCGGTTGAAGGCCAGGTAGGTCATGCCATCAACCTCGGGAGTGGCCACCTCCGTCCCGTGGAAGAACGCCGAGCCCAGGACCCGGCATCCCGCCCGCTCCGCCACCGTGATGTAGGGTTCCGTCAACGTCGTGGCGTCGAGGTCGCCGCTCATCAGCGCCTCGAACCGCTTGCGGCCGCCGTTCGGCGCCAGGCACGTTTTGATGGCGTCGCGGGGCAGAAACCCCTCCAAAAGGAGAATTGCCAGGTAGTGGGTGCCGGCGTGATACGGCACGCCGACCGGAACGTTGGCCAGTTGTTGCAGTGTGTAGGCCTCGGATTGCGGCGCCACGACGATGGCGCCATAGACCATGATGGCGCGGCGCCCCACCTGGCGACTGTTTGTTCTAGAGTCGTCAACCCGGCGGTAGTTGCCCCACTCGCAGGCGTTGTACATACAGGCCTGGCCTCCCTCGGCGGCGCTGCCGTGGCTGCCAAAGGCGCTCACCTCGTTCCAGTCCATCACGTTGCGGTCGGCCTTTGCCGGGGCGCTTTGTCCGCGAGGGATCCACTCGATTTCCAGGCCTTCCGCCTCGAACAAACCCTCCTCGTAGGCCACAAGCTCAGGCAGCCCTTGGAACGGGGCTGTCGTTTCGAGTCGAAGTTTCTTCAGCATCCCTGCCTCCTTGGTCGAAGACTTCCGGCTGGCGGAAGAGCCACCAACTGCGACTCTAGCATACGGGTCGGCGGGGCGGCAACAAGGTCTCGCCAAGCTCCGCCCGGCGCCGCCGATGCCCCGGAAAGCGAAACGGGCCTCCGCTGGGGAGGCCCGTTTCTGCGACGTCCGGCGCTCCTAAAGCGAAGCGTGGGCAAGCTGCTGCGCTTCCACGTTCACCAGCTCTTCCAGGGTGACGTCCCGCAGCATGTTCCAGCTCTTCATCCATTCGTAGGTGCGGCGAAGCTCGTCCTCCGGAATGGGAGACGGGTTCGCCACCTGAAGCCGGCTGGGCCTCAGGTCGGCGACGGTCAACTCAGCGACCCGGGGATCGCTCTTGTGGTAGTCAATGAAGTATTGGAGGTATCTCGGCTTGTCGGCGTTGATCCTAGTCACGGCCTCGCGCACCGCCCGGTTGAAGGCCAGGTACGTCATGCCGTCCACTTCGGGGGTCGCCACTTCCGTGCCGTGGTAGAAGGAGGAGGCAACAATACGGCATCCAGCCCGCTCGGCTACCGTGATGTAGGGTTCCGTGAGCGTGGTGGCCTCGATCTCCCCGTCCATGAGGGCGTCAAACCGGCGGCGAGCCCCATTCGGCGCAAGGCAGGTCTTGATGGCGTCCCTGGGCAGAAACCCCTCGAGGAGGAGCACCGCCAGGTAGTGCGTGCCGGCATGGTAGGGCACACCCACGGGAACGTTGGCAAGCTGCTGGAGCGTGTAGACCTCAGAGTCCGGCCGAACAGCGATGGCCCCGCAGGTCATGATCGCCCGTCTGCCTATCTGCCTGCTGCTGTTCTTGGAATCGTCGACGCGGCGGTAGTTGCCCCACTCGCAGGCGTTGTACAGGCAAGCATCACCGCCCTCCGAGGCGCTCCCGTGGCTGGCGAACGCGCTCACCTGGTTCCAGTCGGTAACGTCTCTGTCGGCCTGAACGATGTACGTGGACTCCTGCTTAGCGGTCCACTCTATCTCCAGTCCCTCAGCCTCGAACAGACCTTCGTCGTAGGCGACGAGTTCAGGAAGGCCCTGGAACGGGTAGGTCGTCTCCAGCCGTAGCTTCTTCAGCATGCTCCCCTCCTCTCATCGCGCGCTGACCGGAACGCCGAGCCGCGCTGCATCCCGACTCTAGCACCTCGCATAGCCAAACGCAAGGAAGTGCATAGCCCCTTGACGCCTGCAGGGGAGGGCGCTAGCCTATGTCGTCGAGGGTGGAGCGGAGGTCCTTGGCGACGCAGGTGAAGATGGGCGTGTCCCTGAGGGTGTAGCGGCTGCCCTCGGTTGTCCGCAGCTCCATGACGAGGTCCAGGAAATCGCTCAGTTCGGCGGTTTCAAAGGAGATGAGGAACTCCTGGTCGTCGAGGCCGAAGGAGTAGGCGGTGTTGATGCTGACGGTTGGGTATCTGTGCCCGATCTCGAAGTGAGCGTTCATCATGCGCTGCCGCTCTTCCCTGGGCAGGAGATACCAATCCCTGGTCTTGAGGAAGGGATAGACGATGAAGTAGGGGGCGCCGCCGGGTTCAAGGGCGGCGCCGGAGCCTTCCTGGCCTCCGTGGCGGTGGTCCTGGACATACTGGGAGGGGCGCTTCATGGCGAGGTAGGAGTAGGGCAGCGTGAAGTAGGGGGCGAGGGCCGTATGGTTGAGCTGAGCTCCCATTTCCTGCAACGGCTCCAGGTCCCAGGCCGTCTTCCATAAGAGGAGGTCGCAGTCCCCGCGGACGCCGACGAGGCTATAGCAGCGAGTGGCGACGCGGGGGCTGGACTGCTCGACGGCCGCTATGAACTCCGCCTTACTGGCTTCCAACTGGTTAGGAGGCAACAGGCGCCACTGAGGGTCGATCTTGTAAAAATCGAACTTGAAGATCTGGCGCCGCTGCTGGGGCATTCGTTCCTCCGGAGGCTGGCTCGGAGCATGGTAGCCGACGCTTGCAGCTAGGGGCAACCGTGGCGTTGGGGGTGGCAGGGGCCGCTGTTGCCGACCGGCGGCGCCAATCTGGGATTGAACTGTCGTACACTCACTGTCTTGGGGTGGCCCTATGACCAACATGCGAGTCCTTATTTCCGTGGCGGCGCTGGCGGCTGTTGCGGTTGTTGCTGTTGCCGTCTGGCAGTTCGGCCGCGACGACGCCAGCCCTGCAATCGTAGGGGTGGAAACCGAAGCGCCCGGCGGTCCGGCGACCGTGGCGGTGGAGGCCGAGGCGCCCGGCAGTACGGCAGTCGGGGAGGCGGAGACCGGGACGCCTGGCAGTACGGCGACTGAGGTGGTGGAGGCCGAGGCGACGCCTAGCTATCGGATCGTGACGGTGCTGGGCAAGGATGAGATACCGGCAATTCTCAATCCCAACATGGCGCCGGCCCAAGAGGTTGATGCGGTCCTGCGGGATACGACGCCGGTGCTGGCGCTGTCGCTGAACGGCGACCACCGGGCCTATCCGATTGGGACGCTGAGCAGGCACGAGATTGTCAATGATGTGGTGGGAGGGATACCTGTCGCCGTGACGTGGTGACCGCTTTGCTATTCGGGCATCGTGTATGCCCGGGAGATAGCGGGGCGGGAGCTGACGTTCGGGGTGTCGGGGAAGCTGATCATGAACGCCCTGGTGATGTTCGACTATGAAACCGACACGTTGTGGAGCCACTTTCTGGGTGAGGCTGTGGAGGGGGCGCTGAGGGGCGAGCAGTTGGAGTTCGTTCCGGCGGCGCAGACAACGTGGGGGGCGTGGAAGAAGGCGCATCCGGACACGCTGGTGCTGGACACAGGAAGGTCGGTTTTCGATCCGTACGCGGGCTACTACGACGACGAGGATGCGCCCGGCATCATTGGGGAGACCCACGCGGATAACCGGCTGCGTCGCAAGGACCTGGTGATGGGCCTACTGATCGGCGGAGAGGCGGTCGCCTATCCGTTCAAGGAGCTGGCCTTTACGCCGGTGGTCAACGACATAGCCGGAGGCACTCCGGTGCTAGTGGTCTTCGATATCCTGACGCAGTTCGCCGCCGCCTACAGCCGGGACGTAGGAGACCGGGTGCTTACGTTCGCTGCGCTTGAAGAGGCGGAGCACGGCGAGGTGAGGATGAGGGACGAGGAAACGGGGTCGCTGTGGGATGGGCTGACGGCAGAAGCGCTGGAAGGCCCCCTGGCAGGCGAACGGCTCCGGCAACTGCCAAGCAACTACTCCTTCTGGTTCGCCTGGAAGGACTACCATCCTGAGACCGCGCTGTTCGACGGGTAGGGGGTCTCCGACTGCCTCGTTGGGCGTGGCGGTCTGCGCTTGGCGATGAGCTTGGAGGGACTGACGCCCGCGGGCCCTGTTCTGGGGGTTCGACCTGGCGGGCGGCGGGTTGGATGCGCGCGCCGGAATATGCCGCGGCGGTTGGTTGACACCGCCTGACCGGCACAGTGAGAATGGGGCATACCCCCACTGGGCGGGCGCTGGCGGCGCCGCGCGCTCCGGTTGGGGGCGCTCTGTGCATTCTTGGAGGATTGCGGTATGGCCAAAACGGCGAGTAAGAAAGGTAAGAAGGCTTCCACCATCGGGGAACTGCGCGACAGCGGCTACGAGGCAGTGACCGTCAGAGAGGAGCTGCGGCGGAACCTCATTGAGAAGATCCAGAAGGGGCAGACACTGTTGCCCGGCATTGTGGGGTACGAGGACACGGTGATCCCTCAGATCGAGAACGCCATTCTGTCGGGGCAGGACATCATATTGCTGGGCGAGCGGGGGCAGGCGAAATCGCGCATCTTCCGCAGCCTGGTTGGCCTGCTGGACGAGGAGATCCCCGCGGTGTGGGGCAGCGAGCTGAACGACGATCCGTATGCTCCCATCAGCCGCTACGCCAAGGACCTGATCGAGGAGAACGGAGACAAAACGCTGATCCAATGGGTGGGCCGGCAGGCCCGGTTCGGGGAGAAGCTGGCGACACCCGACATTTCCGTGGCGGACCTGATCGGCGAGGTGGACCCCATCAAGGTGGCCGAGGGGCGCTATCTGTCGGACGAGCTGACCATCCACTACGGGCTGATCCCGAGGAGCAACCGCGGCATCTTCTGCATCAACGAACTGCCGGACCTGGCGGAGCGTATCCAGGTTGCGCTGTTCAACTTAATGGAGGAGCGGGACGTTCAGATCAAGGGGTACCGCGTCTCGCTGCCGCTGGATGTGTTCGTGGTGGCGAGCGCCAACCCGGAGGACTACACGAACCGCGGGCGGATCATTACGCCGCTGAAGGACCGGTACGGCTCCCAGATCCGTACGCATTACCCGCGCACCGTGGGGCAGGAGATCGACATCGTTGAGGCGGAGCGAACCCGATTTGACGACGTCGAAAGCCGGCTCCTGATGCCGGGGTTCATTCAGGAGATCGTTGGGGAGTTCACGGCGCAGGCGCGGCGGAACTCCGAGATCAATCAACGCTCCGGGGTGAGCGTGCGGGTGTCCATAGCCAACTACGAGAGCGTGGTGAGCAATGCGCTTCGGCGGTCGCTTCGGTTGGGGGAGGCCCGTATCGTGCCGAGGGTGAGCGACTTGCCGGCGATGTACGCCACGACGGCGGGCAAGATCGAGCTGGAGAGCGTGGAGGACGGTAGGGAGCCGAAGGTGGTGGACGACTTGACGAAGAAGGCGGTGCTGGCGGTATTCAACCGGCGCTTTTCAGCGGAGGACTTCGAGGGGATGCTTCAGAGCTTCGATGGGGGTCTTGTTGCAGAGTTCGGAAGCGAGGTGAGCTCGCAGGCGTATGTGGACCTGCTGCCGCAGTTGGACGGCCTCAGCGGTTCTCTTGCAACGCTGGGTCTGCCGGACGATCCTGCGGCCACGGCATCGGCAATGGAGTTTGTGCTGGAGGGGCTTCACCTCAACCGGAGGCTGAACCGGGAGGTTGTGGGAGGGAAGTACCTCTACCGCGGGTAGGCGCGGCGCCAGGGGAGCCTGGCAGAGGCGGGGCGGATGGTGGGTTGAGGGCTTCCCGTTTGGCCTGCGGGTCAGGGCGGAGTGGCGCCGGGGTTCCCGATTTCGATTCAACGTCTCCAGATACTTGGCGGACCAGAAAGAGAGAGGAGGCCCCCGTTCTACGAGGGCCTCCTCTCTCTTTTAATACTGGGTCCGGACTGGGCCGGGCGGGTTAGATCTCCTGCTTCCGGCGGGACCGCAGGAAGTAGGCGCCAGTGGTGATGAAGGCTACGGCAGCGGCCACGAGGGCCATGATACCGCCGGCGCCAAGTGTGGCGTCACCGACGACGGGCAGGATAACGGTTGGCGGGACCGGCGGAGGGGGCTCAGTGGCCGGGGGAGGGGGCACGGGTGGATTCACCGCCAAGACTGCGAACAGGGAGAACCTGCTGACGCGGGTTGTGAGGGTCCCGTCGGCAACGTTGACGATGGTGTCCAGGCCGCCCCAGCCCTCACCCTCGCGGAAGGCCAGGATCTTGAGGTTGACCGGGTTGTTGTTGGCCGCCTCAATGTCGCCGCCGGAGTATTTGACCACGAGGCTGACTGGCTTGGCGAGGCGCTCGCCAGCGGCCTCGGTTCCGTCGGCCCCGAGGAGGTTGATGCGGAAGACGGTTGCGCCGTAGACGGCGCCGGCCGGCGGGTCTGGCGCCTCGGCCATGGCTTCCTCAAGGGTGGTTGGGACGTAGGCCAGGGATCGCTGGCCGGAGGCCACGGTTCCCTCGTCGACCACGACGGTGACGATGTCGCCGTCAAACGTGTGGGCTGTGTCCGTGCTGGGGGTGATAACAAGATCGTTGCTGGCGCCTGCTGAGGTTTCCTCAGCGTCCTGCTGGGCAGGGTGGGCCCAGACGCTGGAATAGGACAATGCGAGGAACCCAGCGATGGCGGAAGCAAGGATGAATACCATGGTCAATCGGCGCAGGGTTGCATCTTGCATGAAACGGCCTCCTGGGGCGGCTGGTTGGGAACTATAGCCTTCGGTCTACCTTGGGACGGTGCAATCTTACAACCGCCCAAGGGAAAACGCTATGGTGCTGCGGACTCGCGGTCGACACATGGTGTATCTCAGAGTGGCGCAACTCCAGTATATGGTACGCACGAAAACAACGTGAAGGCTATCACAGGCGTCAAGCTTGGTCAAGGGCCCGTACGCCTTTCTGCCGCAGCTACGGCTGCAGCCAGAGCTTACGCTCGGCGGCGGTGAGGTTCTTGCGTAGCTCACAGGGAGGGGCTTGGGAACGACCCCCATCCCAACCTTCCCCTGAGGACGAGGGAAGGGACGGGAGGATTCACCCGCCTCGCGCCTGTCACCAACGTCCCTGGGGATAATGGCTAGTCCAGGGGAGGGCACCATTGGGTGTTGAGGACGCCTTCGCACCAACGACCGACGGCGAGGAGCCGCTCCTCTTCCCATGGCCCGGTGACGAGCTGTATGGCGAGGGGCAGTCCCCCTTGGCTGAGGCCGGTGGGGAGGCCGAGGGTGGGGAGGCCGGTAATGGACCAGGGCACCTGCATGATCATGTTGCCCGTGGTGGTCCGGTCGGGGGCTGGGGCTGGGATGCAGGGGGTCAGCAGCGCGTCCCAGGACTGGACCAGGGGAACGAGGGCGGCGATAAGCTGCTGACGGTACTGGAGCGCCAGGGAGTATTCGAGGCCGGTGGTTGCCAGGCCGTGTTCGATGATCTCCTGGGTGCGGGGGCCGATGTTGTCCCTGCGGGTTTCGTAGGTATCTTTGTGGACCGTCGCCGCGTCGGTGTCCATGATTACCTTGTGATGCAAGCGGACGGTCTCCAGGCTTTCGGGGACGTCGACATCCTCTACTATGGCGCCAGCATCGGCGAGGCGCTGGGCGATCTGCTCGGTGTGGCGGCGGACCTCCTCATCGGCGTTGTCGAAGAAGAACCCCCGAGCGAGGCCGATGCGAGGGGGCGATAGCTGCTGGTCCAGGGCCGCCCGGTAGTTGGGGACCGGCACGTCGACGGTATACGGGTCAAAGGCGTCGAACCCGGCGATGACCTGAAGGAAGTCGGCGGCGTCCTCGACGGAGCGGGTGAATGTCCCCGGATGGTCCATGATGTGGCTGATGGGGAGCACGCCGTAGCAACTGACCCGGCCCAGGGTTGGCTTCAGTCCCACGACGCCGTTGTAGGCCGCCGGGCGCAGGACGGAGCCGCCGGTTTGGGAGCCGATGGCCAGCGGCGTCATCCTGGCGGCCACGGAGGCGCCGGAGCCGCTGCTGGAGCCTCCGGGGGTGTGATCGGGGTGCCAGGGGTTGTAGGTCGGGGAGGGCTGGAGCATGGCGAACTCGGTGGTGACGGTCTTGCCCAGGACGATTGCGCCCGCCTGCTTCAGTCGGGCGACGACGGTGCAGTCGAAGCTGGGGACGTAACCGGCCCAACTCCTGGAGCCCATTTCCGTAGGCAACCCGTCGGTGCGATAGATGTCCTTGATGCCAACGGGTATGCCGTGCAGGGGCGACTTCCGGCCGATGACGAGCAACTCGTCGCCAGCGCGGCGGGCGGCGGCCACGGCGCCCTCGCGGTCCACGTGGGCCCATGCGCGCAGGGCATCTTCATGGGCTTCGATGCGGGTCAGGCAGGACTCCGTAAGGTCGAGGGGAGACAACTCGCCTTTGTCCATGAGGGCCCGCGCCTCTGCGGCGGTCAGCTCAAAGGGGTCGTTTGCAGCCACAGGGGCCTCCGAAATTCGGTGGGCCAGCCGCCGGGTTGTCCCGAGTAGCTGTAGTTCCCAGCGAGGTTGTTGCTTGTCACCATCCTAACCCTCCTCCGGCCACAGGGGAAGGGATGGGAAGATTCTCTCGCCTCCCCGTTTGGAGCAACGTCCCTGGGAGGCGCCAGTGACGGCGAACGCATAGCAAGACGGCCTGTGGAGCAAGGGCCGCGGGAGGCCGTCGGCAGGACTCACCACCAATGGGTTTCATCAAGTGAGGGGGCCTCGGCTTGGGGGACGTCCCAGGGCCGGGCCGGGAGGTATTTCCAGCCGCCGTCCGAGAACATGACGACGATGTTGCCGCGGTCGATGCCTTCGGCAACCCGCAGGGCGGCGTGGAGACAGGCGCCGGAGGAGACGCCGGCGACAATGCCCTCCGACCGGACGATGGCGTGGGCCATGCTGAGGGCGCTGGCGCTGTCGACGAGGAACCGGCCGTCCAACTGGTTGATGTCCAGGAGGGGGGAGGCGAAGCCCTCGGACAAGCTGCGCAGCCCCTGCAGGCGGTCGCCGAGACGGGGCTCGACACCGACGATGCGGACGTTGGGGTTGGCTTCGCGCAGGCGGCGGCCGGCGCCCATGACGGTGCCGCCGGTGCCGATGCCAGCGACAAAGGCGTCCACTTGGGGCAATGCCTCGGCAATCTCGATGCCTGTGCCGTCGTAGTGGGCCTGGACGTTTTCGCCGTCTTCGAACTGGTTGAGGAGATAGAAGCCGTTGGCCTCGGCTTGACGGAGCGCTTCGTCGATGGCGCCCTTCATGCCGGCATGGGAGTCGCACCAGGTAACGTCGACGCCGAACAGGCGGAGCAGGTCCACGATGGTGGCGGGGACGCCCTGGGGAATGACAACCCTGGCGGAGTACCCCTTCTGCTTGCTCAAGGATGCGATGGCGATGGCCGTGTTGCCGCTGCTGGCGTCGATGATGGTGTCGCCGGGGCGGAGGTCGCCGCGGCGCTCGGCGGCCTCGACGATGGCCTTGACGATGCGGTCTTTGATGCTGCCGCTGGGGTTCTGCCCTTCGAGCTTGGCAAACAGGCGCACGCCGGGTTTTGGGGAGAGGCGCTTGAGCTCCACCAGGGGCGTGTTGCCGATGAGGGAGAGGAGGGGAACGGGCGGCATATGGGTATGGTACAGGGTGGAGCGAGCCTGTGCATTGCAGCGTTGCGGGCTGGGGCGCGGGCTTGCTGTGTGAAGGCTGCGGGGACGGTGGGCGGGGTTTTCGGCCATGCCGTGGCGAGGGTTGCGGATGGCCTGACTTGACATGGGGGGCGCGGTTCGTCACCATCCGTCCATTCAGCGACATCAGCGGATTGGGGCTGGCGGTGCCGCTTTGCGCAGCGTAGGGGCGGCGCAAGCAGCCGGCATCTGAGCCCCAAGCCCTGGCCGCCGAGCCTAGCGCAGTGGGGGTGTGTCGTGGCGTCCGTTGCTCTCAGTGTTGCCGAACTCTTCAAGCGGTTCACCACCGACCAGGGGCAGGTCAAGGCAGTGCAGGGAATATCCTTCAACGTTGAGTCGGGGGACTTCTTCACGCTGTTGGGGCCATCGGGCTGCGGGAAGTCAACGACGCTCCGCTGCATTGCGGGGCTGGAGCGTCCGGACGGAGGCGAGATCACCATCGATGACACGGTGGTGGTCATGGCGTCCCGAAACTTCTTCATGCCTGCGCACAGGCGGCCCATCGGCATGGTGTTCCAGTCGTATGCGATATGGCCGCACATGGACGTGTTCAACAACGTGGCGTTCCCGTTGACGCAGGGGGGCGTGCGGCTGTCGAGCGCGGAGGTGCGGGAACGAGTGCACCAGGCGTTGCAGCTCGTGCGGCTGGAAGGGTTGGAGAAGCGGCCTGCGCCGCAGCTATCGGGGGGGCAGCAGCAGCGTCTGGCCCTGGCTCGCGCCCTGGTGCGGGAGCCCAAGGCGCTCTTGCTGGACGAGCCGCTGTCCAACCTGGACGCCAAGCTGAGGGACGAGATGCGGGTTGAGCTGAAGCTGCTGACGCAGAGGCTCAATATCACGACCATCTTCGTAACGCACGACCAGTTGGAGGCTCTGACGCTGTCGGACCAGATTGCCATCATGCAGGAAGGCCACATCATCCAGTTGGGCACGCCGCAGGAGATCTACTCGGCGCCGGCGTCCAAGTTTGCGGCGGAGTTCATTGGGACGACAAACATGTTCGATGGGAAGGTTACCTCGACCGCCGACGGCGCGCTGCACGTGGCGACCAAGGAGGGACCGCTGTCCTGCTCCTCTCACCACGCGTTCGCGGAGGGCGAAGAGGTGGCGGTGGCCATCCGGCCCGAGAACGTGCAGGTGTCGACGGAGAGGCCGGCGGACGAGGACGTCAACGTCCTGGAGGGAACGGTGGCGACGTTGGTGTTCCTGGGGGAAGCCATGGACTGCCGCATTGCCGTGGGGGACCAGTTGATCCGGGCGAACCTGCATCCGTCGTCCAGGGTGCGGAGGGGCAATACCGTTTACCTGCTCATGCAGCCGTCGGATTGCCGGGTGCTGCCCATCGACAGCGTGGAAGTGAGCCCTCAGATCCAGAAGATGACGGCGTAGGCTTCTCTCCGGCCAGGACAGCAGGGGCGGGGCGGCGCCGGATATCCGTGACGCCGCTGAACCCTCCCGCTTGTGCGTAAAGGCGTGACTGCCAGTGAGGGAGCGGCGCCAGCGGCACGGCTAATCCGGCACACCCGGGCGTCACAGTTGCGACGCCTCTGACCCGGTCCGCGACGCCTTTGTCGCACTTCCCAGCCGGACCACGAAGGGAGGCGTGCCGTAGCTGTCCCGTAGCCGTCGCGTAGCTGTCCAGTAGGCGTCGCGCGGCCGCAATCGTACGTCGCACAAAGAATAGGCCGCCAACCCACTGCTTGACCATCTGCTTTTCCGCCTGCCATATACCCTATACCCTTCAACTCGCGGCAATCCGGCTCCAAAAAGAGACTGGGTCGCCGGCCCACTGGTTGGCGACACACTAGCACAAGAGTTCGTATTTTGCAATGGGGGGTGGCAGGGGCCCCGGACTCCGGCGTCCGCCCGCCGATGGGGACGGATGGTTTTGTCTTGGCCTACCCCCTCCTTCAGCGGTGGGGTTGGCTTGGCGTGCGCCGCTATCCCGCCCGCTCCGCCCTCCAACGTTTTTGGAAACAGGGGGACTCGCTGTACCCCCGGCGGGGGCTGCGCCCCCTGCACCCTGCTTGGGGAACGGGGGTTTTGTTGTGGCTTGCGCTCTCCTTCAGCAGGGGGGTTGGTTTGGCGGGCGCCGCTATCCCGCCCGCACCGCCCTCCAACGTTATTGGAAACAGGGGGACTCGCTGTACCCCCGGCGGGGGCTGCGCCCCCTGCAGCCTGCTTGGAGAACGGGGGGGTTGTTGTGGCTTGCGCCCTCCTTCAGCGGTGGGGTTGGCTTGGCGTGCGCCGTTGTCCCACCAGCCCACCCTCCAACGTTATTGGAAACAGGGGGACTCGCTGTACCCCCGGCGGGGGCTGCGCCCCCTGCACCCTGCTTAGGGAACGGGGGGGTTGTCGTGGCTTGCGCCCTCCTTCAGCGGTGGGGTTGGCTTGGCGGGCGCCGTTGTCCCACCGGCCCACCCTCGAGCGTTATTGGAAACAGGGGGACTCGCTGTACCCCCGGCGGGGGCTGCGCCCCCTGCACCCTGCTTAGGGAACGGGGGGGTTGTCGTGGCTTGCGCCCTCCTTCAGCGGTGGGGTTGGTTTGGCGGGCGCCGTTGTCCCACCTGGCCCACCCTCCGACGTTTTTAGAAACAGGGGGACTCCCCCTGTACCAGCGCCCCTGCACCCTGCTGGGGAACGGGGACAGAGACGCTTCCTAACCTGCCCCCGAGTACGAGGGCAGGGGCGGGAGGGTTCCCCAGGGGGAAGGTCCGTCATCGCCGCCGCATCCGCCGCCGGCCGGTCCCCTTTCCCGTAGTCGAGTCTGTCGTCGCGGCGCCGTCGCGTCCCTGCCTCCGTGGGGGACTCTCCCGCCTGTGTGAGGTGAACGGGGCATTGTTACGCTAATCAGCCGGATTCCGGTGGGTGTAGGCACGGAGCCGTAACAAGGGCGTAATAGGGCGTAACGAGCCGTAATGAAGCTGTAAAGGATCTGTAATGGCTCCGTAGCGAACCGTAACGGAGCCGTAATGGAGCGGGATGGCTCCAAGGAGCCTGCCTCACAACGGCAGTCGCTCCGGTTCCAGCCTTCCTCGGAGGGTTGTGGGCCTGGGGATGTTCCCCAGATCCTCCTGCCACAGGGGGATTCTCTGTGGTTAGCCCCCAGTGCATACGCTATGCGGCAGGCTCCTAAGGAAGAGAAGCGGGCCTAGGACCTACTTCATGGGGGTACTATAGCACAACTGTTCGCATTTTGCAATAGGGGGGTGGCGGGGGGCCGGACTCCGGCGTCCGTCCGCGGAGGGGGAGGGATGGTTTTGTCTTGGCGTGCGCCCTCCTTCAGCGGTGGGGTTGGCTTGGCGTGCGCCGTTGTCCCACCTGGCCCACCCTCCGACGTTTTTAGAAACAGGGGGACTCCCCCTGTACCCCCGGCGGGGCTGCGCCCCTGCACCCTGCTGGGGGTACGGGGGGGTTGTTGTGGCTTTGCGCCCTCCTTCAGCGGTGGGGTTGGCTTGGCGTGCGCCGTTGTCCCACCAGCCCACCCTCTAACGTTTTTGGAAACAGGGGGACTCCCCCTGTACCCCCGGCGGGGGCTGCGCCCCCTGCACCCTGCTTGGGGGATGCGGGGAGCGTCGCTTGCTTACCTTGGCGCGTCCGAACCCCCTTCCTAACCTTTCCCCGAGTACAGGGGCAGGGACAGAAGGTTTCCCACGGCCTCATCCTCGTTCTTTGATTGTATGCGTTGCTGTTTTTTCTTCTCCCCCGGCCCCCGTAGTCGTGGAGCCGTAACAGAGGCGTAATAGGGCGTAACAAGCCGTAAAGGAACCGTAAGGGAACTGTAAAGGATCTGTAATGGCTCCGTAACGAACCGTAACGGAACCGTAATGGAACCGTAATGGAGCGGGATGGCTCCAAAGAGCCTGTGCCTTATAACGGCATTGGCTCCGGTCCCAACCTTCCTCGGAGGGTCTTGCCCCTTGGGTTGTTCCCTCAGCGCCCCTGCCACAGGGGGAGTCCACAGAGAATCCCCCTGTCCGAACATATGCGGCAGGCTCCGAGAAAGAGAAGCGGGCCGGCTGCCCACTTCATGGGATATCATAGCACAATTGTTCGTATTTGCAAGGGGGGTGTGGCAGGGGCCCCGGACTCCGGCGTCCGCCCGCTGATGGGGACGGATGGTCTTGTCTTGGCCTGCGCCCTCCTTCAGCGGGGGGTCTGGTTTGGCGTGCGCCGTTATCCCGCCCGCACCGCCCTCCAACGTTTTTGGAAACAGGGACTCCCCCTGTACCCCCGGCGGGGGCTGCGCCCCCTGCACCCTGCTTGGGGGAGGGACGGGGCTTTGTTTGATTGTATGTGTTACTGCGTTTTCTTCTCCCCCGGCGCCCCGTAGTCGTGGAGCCGTTACAAAGGCATTACTAGCCATTACAGAGCCATTACGAGACGTTACTCAGCCGTTATGGAGCCGTTACCAGTTATTACCAGTCGTTACGAGCCGTTACTGAGTTGGATGGCTCCAAAGAGCCTGCACCTTACAACGGCATTCGCTCCGGTCCCACGCTTCCTCGGAGGGTCTTGCCCCTTGGGTTGTTCCCTCAGCGCTCCTGCCACAGGGGGATTCTCTGTGGTTAGCCCCCAGTGCAATATGTATGCGGCAGGCTCCGAGAAAGAGAAGCGGGCCGGCTGCCCACTTCATGGGGTACCATAGCACAATTGTTCGTATTTTGCAATGGGGGGATGGCGGGGGCCTCTGACTCCGGCGTCCGCCCGCCGATGGGGACGGATGGTTTTGTTTTGGCCTGCGCCCTCGATCAGCGGAGGGTCTGGCTTGGCGTGCGCCGTTGTCCCACCGGCCCACCCTCCAACGTTTTTGGAAACAGGGGGACTCCCCCTGTACCCCCGGCGGGGCTGCGCCCCTGCACCCCCGGCGGGGCTGCGCCCCTGCACCCTGCTTGGGGAACGGGGGGGGGCGTTGTTTGCTCACCTGGGGCGTCGGGGGACGCTTCCTAGCCGGTACTGTTTCATTTCGCGGGGTAGGTGGTCGAAAGGGGTTGATATCTACGCTATCATGGCGTAGATTCCCATCAATGGTAAGTTGGGGAGCGCAGGAATGGCACCGGATCGGGAACAAAGGTTGGCACTGCTGCAGTCGGACTTAGCGGCTCTCGTTAGGAAGGCCACAAAGCGGACTGTTAAATGGATTCTCGAAATGACGGTAGTCTATGCGGTGATTACCTTCGTTGTTTTGCGGGTGTGGCCGGAGGCTGTCGTTGGCCAGCCTTGGGGCATATGGTGGCTGGATGTCTTGGAGGAGTTGGTGCTGGTGGTGGGGTTGTTCTATGGATTGTATTTGCTTGTACGTGTTGCAGTGAGAGTGTTGAGGCGGATTATTAGCTCCTGATTGGATATCCGCCCGCTACGGGATTATATAGGCGGGGTGCATAGCCGTTACAACGAGGTGTATCCCCCAAAGGACGCCGAAGGATGGATAGCCCCGATAGACCTTGCGCAATCTGCGGCGGCGCGATTAGTGCAGAGCGTCGCCAAATGCAGCCGAGGGTTTCGACGTGTTCGCCCGTATGTGCTCGTGAGCACAAATTGGCGCAGGGGCGGGTACGCGCGCAACGACAGCATCAGAGACGCAAACAGCAGGAAGACACACCATGACTACCCAGCAAATGCAACAGAGCCGCCTAGCCTGCCCCTGAGTACGGGGGCAGGGACATGAGGGAGCGAGCTCTTGGTGGCGTATGCCGTTGTCCCACCTGTCCCACCCTCCAACGTTTTCCAGAACAGGAGGACACCCCCTGTACCCCCGGCGGGGGCTGCGCCCCCTGCACCCTGCTGGGGAACGTCGTCGTCGTCGTTTGCTCACCTGGGGCGTCGGGGGACGCTTCCTAGCCTTCCGCTGAGTACGGGGACAGGGACAGAGGGGGGCGGTTTATGGGACCTTCTCGGCCACCGACGCTTCGGTGAGGTCAGGGGACCACCGGGTGACTTCACCACCGCTCACGTCCACCTGCAGGTTGAAGGGCAGCTTGGCCTCGTACGCCTTGGCTCCCAAGAGCGGCAGGTCGAACTCTACCTCCACCGATGCCGTCGCCGTGACGCGGTAGATGTTTCCGTCCGACGCCCTCACAGGATCCGAGTAGCTCCACGTCACCCGTTCGTCGATCTGATCGGCTATCACGCTGCTGACGAGGCTTGCCCCGGTCACTTCGCCGATTACCAACTGCACGATTCCATCGGCCGCGGTGTCCGCGCTCGCATCGGCCCACTGACGGGCCGCATCCAACGCCTTGGCCTTCTCCGCCTCGCCATCTCCGCCGCCGCAGGCCAGCGTTCCCATGACCAGGAAACAGACCAACAAGAAAGCTACTCTCAACACTCCTCCCTTCGGAATAGGTAGTTAGGGCTTGCCTGCGTCAACTCCGCCAGGCGGCTATAGGGTATCAGATGTTTTGCTTCCTGCTCCTCAGGAGCCGGGGCTGGGTTGGGGGAGGGGGCCGCTCATTGCACCCTGCAAGTGCTCAGCACAAAGCCGTGGGTGTCTTCCCACATGTAGGCCATGACCACCTCCGTCCCGTACCTGAGTGAGACTTCGGGATGCACGTACTGAGCGAACCCTTCCTCCTCCTGCAAGAGGACCCACTCGGTGACTGCCTCTTCGTCTCGGTAGCTGAGCGCCTTCACCTCGCAGTCGGCCATGCGCGGGTTGTTGGCCAAGAGGCGCTCGATGCCGCCAGCATGTGAGTTAAGCCTTTCCAAATTGTTCGGAGTCGCCGTGGGCTCGACCTCCACTGCGCAGGCGACAGCCGCCAGCAGGAGGAGCGCCAGCGGGGCAAGGGCTGCGGAAGCGGATGGAGCCGTTCGTGGGCTAGCCAAGATGGCCCACGCGAGGATGGCGAACAGAATATTAAAGACAAAGACGAGAACTACGGCCATGTACAGCATTGGCTTCAGCATGCTCATGAACGGGATGTCGAAGTCGACGACGGTCACTCGAATTACTGGCTTGTCGTCTATCATGAACCCTCCTCTCTAGATGCGACCCGAGCTGCGAATAATCCAGGCGACGACGGTAAAGGTCATCATGACGATAGCAAGGGCAATGACCTCATCCAAGCTCCAACGGCCCGCGCTGGGTTGTTCAGAGCATCCCTAGGAGCCGGGGGTGCGCTGGGGGGGACTTTTATGGGCTGTGCTTCACTCCCTTTCGAAGAGGGGAATCCAGCGGCCAGAGAAGAGTTGAGGGTAATAGCGACGGCAATCGGAGTCGTCTTCGATATGGTCTCGTAAGATCAACCGCTCGGCTGTGGTCAGAGACAAGTATGGCCGTTCCAGCAGTGCAAGGGTGTCTATCCACGTCGCTCTTTCCCCTCCGAGGTCATTGCCTCCGGTCTCCTCGCTGATACGTCTCTTCACCCAATCGACACAGCCTTCACCATTACCGCCTGTTTCGCCATACTGCTTGTTTCGCTTGTCAGCGTTCTCTTTTGTTATCTCTTCAGACCAGAAGGCGATACAAGCACCTCTTAGGTCCGAGTTGGTGTTACTAAAGAACTCATACCATTCTAAGCGCTGCCGGTCGGTGAGTTCGTTGGGGTCCGTATTTGCGATGGTGTTGATCCTTATGGAGTCTACATAGCTACTGTCACGAGCCTCTCTGATGCAATCGTTGATTGTTGAGACCCGCGTTGTAGGGTTGGGAGTGGGGGTGGCTTGGGACGTCGGGTGCGGCGTGGCAGCGGGTTGGAGAGTCGGGGTCGTGCCTGACTCCTCCGCGGTGGGCTGGGGAGTCGTGGTCAGGCCTGCCGCCTCCGCAGTGGGCGAAGGCGGCTCCGTTCCGCAAGAGACCAGCCCTATCACAATGGCCAAAACCACTAGAACTACGATCCCCACCGGGAGCGCCCAGATAATCTTGCGCTGGGGGGTGGAGCCTTTCATCTGACGGCATCCGCGGGTCCAGATTCCCTCATTCTTCCAACCGTCGCCGATACGGATTGTTTGGCCGAACGGGATAGAGAGAATCCAATGTCCCCAGGTGCTTGAAGACCTTCCAGAAATCGCGACGCACCTTCGGGCTACAGTTTTGGATGGCGAAAATCAGGTCTTGGACCTTCTCGTCCTGTCGGCGGTGTCCGAGACGCCGGTATTCGTCTTGAGCGCGGTTGTCCGCGAACTTGTCGCGCCTAGTGAGCGACGTAAACGTCGGCGTCCAAGGCGTCCAACACAGGGCGAGAAGGTCGCTTTCCTTTGTGACCGTTATCTCGACAACATCAATTCCCCTGCCGCGTAGGGTGTCCAGTTTCTTGCGCTTCCGGTCGTCCGGCGGGCTGGTGACGACGACCTCGATGATGCGGACGGGCTTGTCGTCGTCGTCGTACAGAATGAGGTCGGGCACAATCCCGCCAACGGTGTCCCAGTCACCTGGGACTTTCACCTTGGCGACGCCTTCCCTGAGGTTGCGCGAGAGGTCGCCGTCCGGCGTCAGCCGCGCTCGTATCTCCTAATCGCAGTCGGGGCGCGTCAGCTCGTCGTAGAGCAGCGCCACCGCCCGCTGGTGGCGCCAGGACACCGGGTGTAGGTCTGTTCCTACATTGCGCATAGCCTGATTTGCCATCACCGCTCTCCTGAATGGGGGTCTGAGGACTTCCGCGAAGTTGGGCTGGGGGCATGTCAGCCTCCCAGCAACTGTTTCAAGCCCAAGAAGGCAGCGAAGACTGCGACGCAGGCAATCAAGGCGCCGATTGCTCTTGCCGTCGTCATGTCAGTCCCCTTCAGCCAAAAGTGACCCCGGTCAATTATCCTGCTATTCCGCCAGCGACGAAGCTCACCTTCCATCCATATTCCAGATGCCGCATGTGGCGGTAGGGTGCCCGGATGCCGTCGAGCAGCAGTTGCAAGCCTTTAAGCGGGAGACCTTGGCGTCAGGCGGTGACCGGAGCGAGCCTGTAGAGGCGTTCGGCGTTCTTGTGGAGGACGGCCTCTTTGGCGGTGTTGGCGAGGCGGTGGTTGTCCAAGACCTCCTGGATCTCCTCCTTGCACATTGCGTTGGTGACCTCGTGGGGGAAGTCGGAGGAGTAGACGAAGGCCTGCTCGCCGATGGCTGCGACGGCTTGAGGCAGCAGCGGCTCGTCGCCCTCGATGCCGAAGCAGAGGCGGCCTTCCTTGACGTGCTTGATGATGTAGTCGCTGACGAGGGCGTCCTGCTGGGGGCCCCATTGCTGGAAGGGGTCGAATTCGGGGTGGGTGACGTGGGAGCGGTCGTAGCGCTCCATGCAGACCATAGTCCAGGCAACGCCGCCCTCGAGGAAGGCGTAGCGGGCGTTGGGGTAGCGGTCCATGACGCCGTTGAACACGACGCTGGCGAAGGCGACCATGACGCTGAGGGGGTGGCCGACGCCGTGGACGGGGGCGTAGCGGTTCATGCGGTCCATGCCCATCTGGTCGTGGGAGCCGCCGTGGTAGGCGATGGCGCAGCCGAGGCGGTTGGCCTCCTCGTAGATGGGCCAGTAGATTTTCGAGCCTGCGTGGGTGTCGAAGCCCTTGGCGGGCAGCATGGCGCCCTGCATGCCGAGGACTTCAACGGCCCGCCGGAGCTCCTCGACGGCGGCGTCGACGTCCTGGCCGGGGATGAGGGCCATGCCCCTGAAGCGGGAGCTGCGGGCCATGTAGGTCTCGTAGAGCCAGTCGTTGTAGGCCCTGCAGGTGGCGATGGCCCAGTCGACGCTGACGATGCGGCCATAGGCGAGGCCCTGGCTGGGGTAGAGGACGGTGGAGTCGATGCCGACGTCGGTGAGGAAGTCGAACCATTCCTCGGAGCCGACGGCACCGCGGCTTTCAAGCTCGGAGGAGGTGATGACCTGGTTGTGCTTGTGCATGTGGTCGATCTCGGGGAACATCTTCTCCGCCCGGACGACGCCCTCGCTGTAGGGATGGGGGATGAACTTGGCTATTCCCGCCAGGTCCTCCAGGATGTGGCCGTCGCCGTCGATGATGCGCTCCAGATTGGTTTCCGTCATGACGTTGCCTCCTCTGTGTGATGGAACGGGACTGCCTAGGCCTGGACAGGGGCCAGGTTGTAGAGCTTCTCCGAGTTCTTGTGCAAGATGCCTTCCTTGGCCTCGTCGCTGAGGTATTCGCTATCCAGGACCTCCTGGATTTCGTGTTTGCACATTTCGTTGGTGACCTCGTGGGGGAAGTCAGAGGAGTAGCAGAATGACTGGTGGCCCAGCTCCTCCACGGCGTCGGGCACGAGGGGCTCGTCGCCCTCGATGCCGAAGAAGAGGCGCCCTTCCTTTGCGTGCTTGATGATGTAGTCGCTGACCTTCTCGTCGACTTGGGGGCCCCATTGTTGATAGGGGTCGAACTCGGGATGGGTCTCGAAGGAGCGGTCGAAGCGCTCGAGGGCCATGAAGATCCAGGCGACGCCGCCCTCGAGGAAGGCGTAGCGGGCGTTGGGGTAGCGGTCCATGACGCCGTTGAACACGATGCCGGAGAAGGCCTGTAAAACGCCCATTGGGTGGCCCATGGCGTGGACGGGGGCGTAGCGGTTCAAGCGGTCGAAGCCGAGGTTGCCGTGGGTGCCGCCGTGGAAGGCGATGGTGCAGCCGAGGCGGTGCGCCTCTTCGTAGATGGGCCAGTAGAAGTTGGCGCCGACGTGACTGTCGAAGCCGGTGGCGGGGAGGACGGCGCCCTGCATTCCGAGGTCCTCAACGATGCGCCGCAGCTCCTCGACCGCGGACTCCACATGCTGGCCGGGCAGAAGGCCCATGCCCCGGAAGCGGGGGCTGCGAGCCATGTAGGTCTCGTAGAGCCAGTCGTTGTAGGCGCGAGTTGTGGCGATGGCCCAGTCGACGCTGACGATGCGCCCGTAGGCGAGGGCGAGGGTGGGGTAGAGCACGGTGGCGTCGATGTTGGCGTCGGTGAGGAAGTCGATCCATTCGTCGGGGCCGATGTCGCGGGTGCGGCCGGAGAGCTCCCCGGAGGTTGTGACCTGGTTGTGCTGGTGCAGGTGGTCGAAGGGGGGGAAGATGCGCTTGATGTGGACGGCCCCCTGGTTGTAGGGGGCGGGAATGAACTTGGCGATGCCATCGAGATTTTCGAGTATGTGGCCGTCGCCGTCGACGACGCGGATTCTTGACGTCATGGGAACCTCCTTACGCGCGCGCGGGTCGAGGCTCATCATAGGCTGGGCATCGGCGGGGCGTCAAGGAGAAAAAGAAGCGTAGCGCAGGGGGCCGGGGGGTGCTTGACAACGCCACGCGGGAAGTCCAAGAAGGGGGGAAGAATCGGAATGTTCGGAAGAATCTGCTTCTCCTGAGGCATGACGGCCAAACAAGCGAAAGCCAAGGAAGGGGGAATCCATGACGCAGCAAAACGTTCGGAGCGCCGTGCGGCAGGCCTACGGCAAGATCGCCGTTGACTCGGGTTTGTGTTGCCACCCTGCCGATTGCGGCTGCGGGGCGGCAACCGCCGATCCTCAGGCCGCCGGCGAGTCCATAGGATACTCTGCAGATGAGCTGGCGGAGCTGCCCGAGGGGGCCAACCTGGGGTTGGGGTGCGGCAATCCCGTTGCCCTCGCCTCGTTGCGGGAGGGGGAGACGGTCCTCGACCTGGGTTCGGGAGCGGGCATCGACTGCTTTCAGGCGGCGAAGCGGGTGGGCCCGGCGGGGCGGGCCATTGGGGTCGACATGACCCACGAGATGTTGAGCCGGGCGAGGGAGAACGCGGCCAAGGGCGGGTTCGACAACGTGGAGTTCCGGCTGGGGGAGATCGAGGCGCTGCCCGTGGCCGACGCGTCGGTGGACGTGGTGATCTCCAACTGCGTGATCAATCTGTCGCCGGAGAAGGACCGGGTGTTTGCCGAGGCGTTCCGGGTGCTGAAGCCGGGGGGCCGGCTGGCTGTTTCGGACATCGTGCTGCTGGGAGACCTGCCGGAGGCGATGGCGCAGTCGATTGAGGCGTACGTGGGTTGCCTTTCGGGGGCGGTGCTGAAGGATGCCTACCTGCAGGCGATACGCGACGCCGGTTTCAGCGATGTGGCGGTGGTGGACGAGACGGTTTATCCGATGGACGAGATCTTCGAGCCGGCGCTGGCGGCGGCCCTGAGGGAGAAGCTGGACGTGCCGCAGGGCGAGTTGGACAGGATCGCTCGCCTGGCAACGAGCGTGAAGGTGCAGGCGGTGAAGGGGCAGTAGTTGGCTTGACGCGCCGTCGCGCTGCGTGATACATCGGGCTCAGTCTGCTACTAGGGGCGCAGAGGACTCGCATGGCGAAGAACGGCTTCAGGGTGATGGACAGCGACATGCACGTCATGGAGCCTCCCGACCTGTGGGAGCGCTACCTGGCGCCGGAGTTCCGCAGCCAGGCGCCGCGAGGGCTGGTTACGGAGAACGTTAGGGAGTTGCGGATGGTCACTGCCGACGGCGAGCCGTGGGGCTTCAACCCGGACGCGGCGTCGCTGGGGGAGGACCCGGACCCGGTGAACCCCGGCAAGAAGCTGTACCGGAACATGCAGTACGCCGGCCACAATTACGAGCGCAACCAGAAGACCTACCGCTCGCATGCGGAGCGGGGATGGCTGCCGGAGGTGCAACTGGAAGCGATGGACGTGGAGGGCATCGACGTCGCTGTATTGTTCCCCAGCCGCGGACTGATGGCCCTGACCCGTCCGAACATGGAGCCCCGGTTTGCCGCCGCCCTGGCGCAGGCGTACAACAACTGGCTCTACGATTTCTGCCAGGCGGACCCCGTGCGCCTCTACGGCGCGGCTATGATTTCGCCGTTCGACGTGGATTCGGCGGTGGGGGAGGCGACCCGCTGCGCCAAGGAGCTGGGCTTCGTATCCGCGTTCATGCGGGCGAACGTCGTCAACGGGCGCAACTGGCATGATCCGTACTACGAGCCCCTGTGGTCTGCGCTCGAAGACCTTGACCTGCCGATGGGCTGGCATGAGGCTTCGACGTCGGCCAGCAGGCAGACCGCGGACAACTTCACATCCAACTTCATGATGCGTCGGCTGTACGCGCAGCCGGTGGAGCAGATGCTGGCCGTGGGGCCCGTATGCATGGGCGGCGTTCTGGCCAGGCATCCCAAGCTGCGCATGGCATTCCTAGAGGCCAACTGCAGTTGGGCGCCCTGGCTGCTCTGGCGCATGGACGAGGGCTGGGAGCGGGAGGGCGACATCCTGGCCCCCGATTTGACGGAGCCCCCGAGCGCCTACTTCCGGCGCCAGTGCTGGATCTCCGTGGAGCCGGACGAGACGCCCGCCCGGTACGCCCTGGACTTTTTGGGCAACGACAGGATTGTGTACTCCACCGACTACCCCCACGGTGATTCCAAGTACCCCAACGCCACGGAGCAGTTTCTCAAGCTGGGGGTCACGGACGAGGACAAGCGTAAGATCCTATGGGACAACTGCGCCTCTTTCTATGGCCTGCAGGTTCCGGGGGGAGGTAGGCGGGGGGAGCAAGCGTGATCACCACGTGATGTTTACGGTCCCGCAGCTCTCCTTGCCACCGTTGTAAAAGGCGGTTGAACTCCGGCACTGCGGGCACTGTCTCTCTCCTGGGTGGACTTGTTGCGCAACAACGGGGGTTTGACCCGCGCCTTGCTAGAGAGACCTCCGCTCGCTACATTCCCCGTATGCAACACTTCCCGTCCGCGCTAGGTTGGAGACGCTGCCCCTTTCGAATGCTCGGACTCCTGGCCTTGGCGCTGCTAGCGCTCGCTGCTTGTGAGAGCGCCCCGCCGACGGCTACCCCTATGCCGACGGCTATGCCGGTCGCTACGGTCGTGGATTCAGGCGCGAGCCCTACGCCCGCGCCGGTAGCGACGCCTACGCCGACGCTAGCGCCAGCGCTTACTGCTACGTTGCCACCTAGTCCAGCGCCTACGCCCACGCCTACTGCCACGTTGCCACCAAGCCCAGCGCCCACACCTTCGCCGACACCCACAGCGACGCCAACACCCAGCCCAACGCCGACGCCTACCCCACGGCCCAAGCCGTGGACGTCGTTCGGTCCCGGCGCGTGGCGCGTTGGCGACGAGATCGTCCCCGGCGTGTACGAGGCACGGAACGTATCGGGAACCTGCGAGTGGGCGCGGCTCAGCAGGTTTGACGGCGAGACTGCTGATGTCCTCGTCGAGGACTCGACGACTGGGCCGGCGTCCGTCGCCATCTTGCCCACCGACGCCGGCTTCCGAGCATCCGAAGGCTGCGGCTGGTGGACTCTCCAACTGCCCCCTACCCCTACCCCTACCCCTACACCGCCCCCGACGCCTACTCCACTCCCTACGATTCCTGCGGACTTCCGCGCGCAGCAGCAGCCCATGACGCTCAGCAGCGGCTGGCGGCACACATGTGCATTGCGACCTGATGGCAGCGCTGTCTGCTGGGGAGGAGACGGGAGGGAAGCGTCGCCGCCGGATGGGGAGCGGTTCGCCAGCATTAGCAGCGGCTCGGACCATACCTGCGCACTGCGCCCCGACGGCAGCGCCGTCTGCTGGGGCGACCTTCGCGGTGAATCACCGCCGCAAGAGGAGGGGCACTTCGTAATCATCAGTAGTGGTGAGAGCCACACGTGCGCCCTTCGGCCCGACGGCAGCCCCGTGTGCTGGGGATTTGCGTATGGGGCAAGCATCGTGCCACCAGACGGAGAGCGGTTCGCCTCGCTCAGCAGTGGTCGTCAGCACACCTGCGCGTTGCGACCTGACGGTATCGCTGTTTGTTGGGGATATGATGGTAGTGGGCAGGCATCACCGCCCGAATCCGAACGGTTCGCAACTATCAGTAGCGGTGCCGTACACACATGCGGATTATTGAGGCATGATGGCACTGCCGTGTGCTGGGGCGGCGATCCCTGGTTTCCACCGCAGGGCGAGCGGTTCACCACGCTCAGCAGCGGGGAAGGATACGCATGCGCGCTGCGAGCTGACGGTAGTGCCGTCTGTTGGGGCTCTGATGTTGGTGGACGAACATCACCGCCTCGAGAGGAGCGGTTCGCATCTATCAGTAGCGGGACAAATCACGCGTGTGCACTGCGCCCCGACGGCAGTCCCGTCTGCTGGGGCTACGGGTTCTATGGACAAGCGATACCCCCAGTAGGCGAACGGTTTGCAGTTGGTCGGGTGGATGATCTGGGTGGCTAGGGTTGATGCTAGGCTGAGTGGTGGTAAGGAGCGTTCGGCATGGTTAGGCTGACGATCGCGGAGTGTGTGTTGGAGTCCAGGTTCGTGGACATCGGTGCGACTCCTCGGTCAAATTTGCAACGGCGGTTGAGTGGTAAAGCCAACGACAAGCATATGAGGAACCAGCAATGCGATGAAGAGGAATGTCAACTAAACAACGCATCGAAGAATGCAGTTATAGACGGGTGGCGGTTGGAAGTTTCATGGGCAGAGACCGGAGACCGCGAGAGCGCCAAAAGACACGAAGCCCAACTCATCCATGCCTACTTTGAGTGGAATGGGCGGTTGCCGTCTTTCCGGTCTCCGCGTACGGGAAAATGGATTCGTGGCAACCAAGTTTTCCCAAAGCACAAAGGGAATGTCGGCGAACTAGTCTGGTCAGATTGGACACCCTTAGCCAATATTTCCAAGAACGCCATTCCCGCGATCCCCGGCGTCTACCGGATCCGCGCCGCGCCGCCTGGGGCGTAGGGGGAAGGGCCGTTTGGCGGTTCGCCGTTGGGCGGGTGGACCCGTGAGCCGTTCATAGGACTCGACGAATTTCGGCAAGGGTTGCCCTCGAGTTCCGGCAGGGAGGTAGGCGGGGACACGCGTGGGTCGCCACTTGATGTTCACGGTCCCGCAGCTCTCCTTGCCACCGTTGTAAAAGGCGGTTGAACTCCGGCACTGCGGGCACTGTCTCTCTCCTGCGTGGACTTGTTGCGCAACAACGGGGGTTTGACCCGCGCCTTGCAAGAGAGACCTCCGCTCGCTACATTCCCCCGCATGCCACACCCATCGTCCGCGCCAGTTTGGAGACGCCGCCTCTTGCGAACGCTCGGATTCCTAGCCTTGGCGCTGCTTGCGCTCGCTGCTTGTGAGAGCGCCCCGCCGACGGCTACCCCTATGCCGACGGCTATGCCGGTCGCTACGGTCGTGGATTCAGGCGCGAGCCCTACGCCCGCGCCGGTAGCGACGCCTACGCCGATGCTAGCGCCAGCGCTTACTGCTACGTTGCCACCTAGTCCAGCGCCTACGCCCACGCCTACTGCCACGTCGCCACCAAGCCCAGCGCCTACACCTTCGCCGACACCCACAGCGACGCCAACACCCAGCCCAACGCCGACGCCTACCCTAGGGCCCAAGCCGTGGACGTCGTTCGGTCCCGGCGCGTGGCGCGTTGGCGATGAGATCGTCCCCGGCGTGTACACGGCTGCAAACGTATCGGGAACGTGCGAGTGGGCGCGGCTTAGCAGGCTCGACGGCGAGAGCGCCGAGGTCTTGTTCGAGCAGACGACGACTGCGCCCGCGTCCGTCGCCATCCTTCCATCAGACGCTGGGTTCCGAGCATCCGAAGGCTGCGGATGGTGGACGCTCCAATTGCCCCCAACGCCAACACCCACGCCTACGCCATTGCCCACGCCAACTCCGCGCCCCACGATTCCTGCGGACTTCCGCGCACCTGAACAGTACACCACGTTCAGCAGCGGTGGGGACACCACGTGCGCACTGCGGCCCAATGGCAGCGCTGTCTGCTGGGGGCGTAACGACTATGGGCAGGCGTCGCCGCCACAGGACGAGCGGTTTGTGTCAATCAGCACCTCGTGCGCGCTCCGTCCAGATGGGAGCGCCGTCTGTTGGGGGAATTCCCCCTATGGGAAGACGCTGCCGCCGGAGGACGAGCGGTTTGTGTCGATCAGCAGCGGCTCGACGCACACGTGTGCGCTCCGCCCAGATGGGAGTGCCGTCTGCTGGGGGTATAACGGCAGTGGGCAGGCGTCGCCGCCGGAGGGCGAGCGGTTTGCATCAATTAGCAGCGGGTCGAGCCACACGTGCGCGCTTCGCCCAGATGGGAGTGCCGTCTGTTGGGGGAATAGCGCCTATAGGCAGACACTTCCGCCGGAAGGCGAACGGTTTGCGTCAATGAGCAGCGGTGCGCTTCACACGTGTGCGCTCCGTCCAGATGGAAGCGCCGTCTGTTGGGGCCATGGCTACGTGCACAATGACGTAGCCCCGCCAGAGAATGAGCGGTTCGCGTCTATCAGTGCTGGGTCATATCATACGTGTGGGCTTCGGCCTGACGGCAGCACTTTCTGTTGGGGATACAGTCCCGAGGCGTCTCCACCGCACGAGGAGCGATTTGTGTCGCTCGCTGGCGGGTTTCACAACACTTGCGGCCTGCGCCTTGACGGAAGCGTCGGCTGTTGGGGCAAAGACGAATATAACCAATATGGCCAAGCATCTCCGCCGGAGGGGGAGCGGTTCGCCGTCGGGCGGGTGGATGGGTGAGCCGTTCATAGGATTGACGAATTTCGTCAAGGGTTGCCCTCGATGTTGAGGCGCTTCCCAAGCCGGAAGGTCAGGACCTTTGGGAAGGAGGATTATTTGCTGTGGCACGGCTAACGATAGCAGAGAGCGTTGCGGAGGAGTTGGTCCACATTGGGAAGGCGAAGGGACTACAAGGCGGGATTGGTAGGCACATCGACGACATAGACAGTCCGGTCGATATTGATAAGAAACCCGCCCCGGGCCTTGCAGAGAAGGCAGCCGTTAGGGCCCGATGGGCCTTGGAGGTTTCGTGGGCAGAGACGGAAAGCCACGAGAGCGCCGGGAGCCACAGAAACGCTCTGTGGCAGGAGTATGTGACAAGGCACGACCGCAGGCCATCCTTCTGGGATGAACGTCAACGTGCATGGATACCGGACAGCAAGAAAGTTGAGAAGGTAAAAGGCCCTGTAGGCGACCTATCCTGGTCGGGTTGGATGCCGATGGTGAAAGCGACGAAGGGCGGCATTCCCAGGGAGCCTGGCGTCTACCGGATCCGCGCCATGCCGCCTGGGGCGTAGTCCCGCTCGCTGTATGGTGGGCGGTGGAGGCTGGCTAGGTTTTGATGCCGGTCTACAGGTCCGGGAAGAAGGGAGTTCGGTGGACGCAGACACACAGGTCATCTATGACGAACTCTGCAGAGTCGCCAGGAGCGGAGGGATTACCCATGACTCTGACATAGCTCCCCTGGTTGGGCTGGATCCGCAGTCACCCCGAATCCCTCAAATCCTGGAGAGTATCTGTAGGCATGAGAACCAAGCCGGGAGGCCGCTTCTGTCAGTTGTCGTGGTCTCGAAGCAAGGAGGCAAGCCCGGCAAGGGCTTCTTTGACCTAGCCAAGGGAATGGGGCTGTATGACGGGGGAGATGACGACCGATTCTGGGTGCAAGAACTTCAGCGCGTTCACACCTGTTGGTCGTCCACGCAGACGTAGGGGGAATCGTATGCTGGGGCGGGGCTGGGGAGGGGCGGGTCGATTGGCTCGCCGCGGACCATTTCGAGATGCGTGGGGTGAGCGAGGGGATTTGAACCCCCGATCTCCAGGGCCACAACCTGGCGCCTTAACCTCTTGGCCACGCTCACCGCGAACAAGCCGATTCTAGCAGCCGCGGCTGAGGGGGGTCAAGGAATGAGGCCGTCCCCGGCGCTACGCTCCGCTCTCGTTTTGGGCTTGGGTGCGCTGGGCGGATATCGAGTACGCCCCGATGATGTCCTGCCGCCTGAGGACGCCGACAAGTCGCTGTAGCTCGTGGGCGTCGATGACCGGTATGTAGCCTGCGTCACGCGCCCCCAACTGCTCCATGACCTCGGCAATGGTCTGGTCCCCATGGGCTGTCACCAGCGACCGCGTGGCGATGTCGAGGGTGGTTTGCGGTCCAGCGGACGCCGCGAGCGCCCGTTCGACGTCGGTGGAGGTGACCATTCCCACGAGGGCGTCGCCATCTAGGACGGGCAGCCCGTGGACGCCGGTCTGCTCGAATAGGCGCTGCACGTCCTCGATGGAGGCGGAGGCGTGGACGGTGGGATAGCCGGTGGCCATGACTTCCCAGACCCTCACGTTGTAACCGGGGTCAACCCTAAGGATGCGGCGCAGGTCGATGCCGCGGCGTATGAGGCGCGCGGTGTAGATGTTCTCTTGGCTAAGTTTGCGGGCGATGGCGGCGCTGATGACAACGGTCAGCATGAGCGGCGCGGCCAAGGAGTAGCTGCGGGACAATTCGAAGACCATGAGCACGGCGGTGATGGGCGCAGAGGCGACGGCGGCGAACACGGCGACCATGCCTGCCAGACCGTAGGTCCCCGGGTCTCCGGCGATGCCCGGGAGGGCCACGCCCATGATCTCGCCGAAAGCGAGGCCGCCCATCGCTCCGAGGAGCAGCGATGGAGCGAAGACCCCGCCCGTGCTGCCGCTCCCGATGACCAGAGCGGTGGCGACGGGCTTGAGGAAGATCAGCGCCAGCAGCAGCAGAAAGGGGAGGCCGCCGCTGAGCGCGTCGGTGATGACCTCGTAGCCGATGCCGAAGACCTGAGGGTAGAACACGCCGATGACGCCGACGCCAAGCCCGCCGATGGCGGGCTTGAGGTAGTCCGGAAGTCTCGACCGGGAGAAGCCGCCTTCGACAATCTTGATGGCCTGCATGAAGCCGAGGGCCAGGAGGGCGGCGCAGACGCCGAGGAGGGCGAACAGTCCAAGCTCGGCGGGATTGTTGAGGGCGTAGACCGGGATGGCGGACGCTTGGAAGTCGCCGAATCCGCCGACGGCAACCGCCGAGGCGGTGACGGAACTGATGACCACCACGCCAAAGGTCTGGAGTGAGAACGTGCGGAGGATGACTTCCATGGCGAAGAACACGCCGGCTATTGGGGTGTTGAAGGCGGCCGAGATGCCGCCCGCCGTTCCGCAAGCCACCAGTATCTTGAGCCAGCTCTCGCTGGCGCCGAAGCGCCGTCCGAGTAGGGAGCCCACAGATGAGCCTATCTGGGCGATCGGACCCTCGCGGCCGACGGAGGCGCCGCTGCCAATGGAGACGGAGGTGGCGAGGAGCTTGACGAGCCAGACCCTTGCCCTGATGCGGCCGCCATCCCGAGCCACGGCCAGTATGATGTCCGGGATTCCGCTGCCGCGGGTCTCGCGGGCAACGAAGTAGATCACGGGCCCGACGATGAGGCCCCCAATGGCCGGGAGGAGAAGGACGGCGTACCTGCCGAGGGGCGAAAAGGTGTTGAGGAGGGCGCTGAAGAAGAAGGCGTCGAAGATGTCTATGAGGCGGTCGAAGGCGACGGCGGCCAGGCCAGACAGGGCGCCAACCACCGCGGCAAGAACGAGGGCGACGGTGAAGGGCGAGGGACGGAATCTTCTGGGGAGAGCAGCGAGGATTGGCCGCCCAAGGAACCCACTAAGGAAGGAGGGGCCGCCAGGGGTCTGTTTGTTGCCTGCGTCCACGCTCGCACCCTAGCGCTGGGGCGGCGATGCGTCAACGCTGGGTGGGTGGCGGGGGGAGGTTTCCCGGGTGTTCAAGGGCATACGCGCCTCATAGGGCCGGCACTACCCGTTGGCGTGGCCGCGGATGATCAGGTGGGCCATCTCCCGGCCCAGCTTCACGCTGTAGTTGGTGCCCCGGTCCTCGGGGTAGATCTGGGTGGTGTTTGCCAGGTAGAGATTGCGGAAGGGCGTCTGGAATTCCGGGATGCGCTGGGAGTAGCCGGTCTCCACGACGGGCTGGGCCGCCGGCTCGCGGTGGTAGTGCCACTTCCGTATCCAGGAGCGGTTGAAGTTGGGGTTGATGCGCTGAAGGTGGGGCAGGTACTCCTCGAGCAACTCGGTGTCCTTCATGTGGAACAATGGATGCTCGCTGCTGAGGTAGTTGGAAATATAGACGACGTGGTTTCCGCCGTAGACCTCGGGTTCGATGAAGTTGGTGTGCTCAATGACGCCGACGAAGGGTATGGAGCTGTCGGCGATGTTCAGCCAATAGATGGACGACAGGGGCTGGTCCAACTCTAGGACGATGAGGACCGCCGCCAGGTATTTGATGCTCTGGAGCTTCGAAGCGTACTCCTCCGGCAGCGGGGGCACTAGTCTTGGGAAGACGTAGGACGGCACTGTGGCCAGCACGACGTCAAAGCTGTGCTCGGTGGGGCCGGACCCGGGGAGTTCGACCTCCAGGCCGCGGGCGACGCCGTCTTCGATGAGGACGCGGTTGACGCCGGCGCTGGTGTGGACCTCACCGCCTCGTTCGCGGATGAGTTCGGCTGTTTTGTTGAAGATCTCGCCAAAGCTGCCGCCGGGGTAACCTAGCTTCTCCTTGGCCATGCCCTTGCCCCGCGAGGTGAAGCGGGTGTGCATCTTGCCCCAGAACCAGGGCATCGCCACCTTGTCGTAGTACTCGCCGAACTTGCCGCGGAGGAGGGGCCCCCAGACGGCGTCGTAAGCGCGGGGGCCGGCGAACCTGCGTATCCAGTCGGAGGCGGTGATGTTTTCGAGCTTGCGCCAGTTCTTGTAGCGGCTGAGGTACAGGGCGACGACGCCCATCCGTATGCGGTCGAGGAGGGGGATGGCGGAGAACCGCAACAAGTCCGTAGGGGTGACGAACTTATAGATCCTGCCGTCGCGGAAGATGCCCATCTTGGACTCGATCCAGCGCATCTTATGGCCGAGGCCCACCTCCTCGGCGAGCTCGACGATGGCGGTGTCGCTGGTGAAGAGGTGGTGATAGGCCCGCTCCAGCGGGGCGCCGCCGACATCGAAGGTGGAGGCCTGGCCGCCCAGGAATGGGGCGCGTTCGTAGACGGTGGGGTGGTGGCCCTGCTGGACCAGCTCCCAGGCGGCGCCGAGTCCGAGGGCGCCGCCGCCAATGATGCCGACGTTCATGCTCGTGGTTCTCCTCGCACAGGTACTGGCTACAACAGCACACCTTACCAGACGCGGAGCCGGAAGCGGGCGTCCTGCGGGGTATTGGGGCCGCCTGCGCAGGGGAGCAAGAGAATCACCGCCGATGCTTCTGGTTGGCTGATTTTGAGTGGGCGCTCGGCGGCGCCGTCAACGCGGCTTGTGCAAGCCGAAGCCCAGGCGCTCCGAGTAGCGGCTGAAGTCGGCGTCGCGAGTGAAGACGTCGAGGCCACGGCGCGCCGCCACGGCGCATATGAGGAGGTCGATGGCTGAACCGGTGATCCCGTCGGCGCGGCATTGATTGAACGCGGCGGCGGCGTCTTCGTAGTCGTCCGTCGTCAACGGCACGTCGGGAAACGCCCTGAGATGCTCTCGCAAACGCTCGTACGCCGCATCGCTGGCGATGCCCGACAGCACTTCCTGCCGCACCACCCCCATCAGAGCGACGCGGCCCTCCCTGACGAGCTCTTCAAGCTCGGCGACGGTGCTCTGCTGTTCTGGACTGAGGTCTGCGGGTCTCCGTCGCAGGGCCAGCGACCAGACCGGCGTATCGACCAGGATATTCACAGCGCCCCACGGCGGCGCGCAGCTTTGTAGTCGTAGCCGGGGTCGTAGTCAACGGTCCCGAACATCTCCAGAAGGGCGAGTTGCCTACGGCGCTGGACGTACTCCTGCAGGGCGGCGGTGACCGCTTCCTTCTTGGTGCGGTGGTTTCCGATGTTCAGGGCTTCCTCGATCAGGGCATCGTCAATCGCAAGATTGGTGGGCATGGCCCCTCCTGATTTTGACTCATTCCACACAGATAGCCACACATTGCATAGTGTAGCATTGATGGGAGTGTGCCGCACTACCCAGAGCATCACTGGTTGCGGCGCGTCTGAGGGCGAGAGGACGATGACATTGACCTCACTACGAGGGTGTGCTATAAGCGGGGTAAGGGCGCGGTGGAGGAGCGAGATGCTGACGGCTGAACAGAATGCAAGGTTGACCGAGGTGGGGCCGGGTACGCCGATGGGCGAGTTGATGCGCCGCTACTGGCAGCCCATTGCCGCCGAGATGGAGTTGGAGGAGAACCCCACCAAGGAGGTCCGGCTGCTGGGTGAAGACCTGGTGCTGTACAAGGACCGGTCGGGGCAGTACGGCCTGATAGACCGCTTCTGCGCCCACCGGCGGGTCAACCTGGCCTACGGGATACCGGAGGAGCGCGGCCTGCGCTGCATGTACCACGGCTGGCGCTACGACGAGACGGGGCAGTGCATAGAGCAGCCCTTCGAGGAGACGGTGCGGCCGGAGGCGCGGTTCAAGGACAAGATCAAGCTGAAGGGGTATCCGGCGGAGGCTCTGGGCGGGATGATCTTCGCCTACATGGGCCCGGCGCCGGCACCGCTGCTTCCCCGCTGGGACGCCCTGGTGTGGGACAACGTGGTGCGCGACGTGACGTTGGCGATACTTCCTTCGAACTGGCTGCAATGCGTTGAAAACTCGCTGGATCCGGTCCACACGGAGTGGATCCACTCCTACCTCACGGAGTACCTGCGGGAAAGGAAGGGGCAGGTATTGACGGCGTTCCCGCCCTCTGAGACGGCGCGGCACAAGAAGATCGGGTTCGACGTGTACCGGTGGGGAGTCATCAAGCGCCGGTTGGTGGGGGACGATACAGAGGATAGCGATGACTGGTCGCGGGGGCATCCCCTCATCTTCCCCAACCTCCTGTGCGTCGGCGCCCGCGAGGTGAACAGGGTGCTCCAATACCGGGTCCCCATTGACGACTACAACACCCTGCAGATCTCGGTGTACGTGCACCGGCCTCCGCAGGGGTATGCGGCGCCCAAGCAGGACTCTGTGCCCTACCGCTATGTTCCGGTCCACGACCAGAACGGGCGCATCTTCCATGAACGCAACGTTGACCAGGATAAGCTGGGTATGGTGGCGCAGGGCCCCCTGATTGACCGCACCCTGGAGCGGCTCGGCGAGACCGACACGGGCCTGATCATGTTTCGCAAGCTGTTGGAAGAGCAGATGGGCATCGTGCTTGACGGCGGCGAGCCCATGGGGTTGGTGCGGGACGCCTCCGAGAACGAGTACATTGATCTGGCGACGGAGCGCGTCTACCAGGGATTGGACAGCTCCTCGATGGTTATGCAGTACATCCCCATGGAGGAAGGCGACAACCAGGCGATAGACCTTATCGAGGATGTCCTAAGGTCCTGGAGGCTCTATCTGGGGGTTGAAAAGGCTGCCCAATAGGCGGGTGTGTGCGCGTGGTTTTTTGGAGCTGTCCGGTTGTAGAGGGCTGACGCAAGCCCGGCAAGGGGGTTCGCAGTGACGAGCATTTCATTGGAACAGGAAGAGGCCTATTACGGCAGGGTGGCCGACCGGAATCTCCATCCGTTGTGGAAATTCCCCCCGCAGCCGCCGGAACCCCGGCCGCGAGCCGTGCCGCACGTGTGGCGCTGGGACGCGGTGGTGGAGTTGCTGGACGAGGCCGGACGGATGGAGCACACCATCGACCAGGGGGGCGAACGGCGGGCCTTGGCGATGATCAATCCCGGGTTCGATGGGCCGTTCTCCGGGACGACGCCATCCATTGCCGCGGCGTTGCAGATGATCAAGCCGGGAGAGGTTGCCAACGCCCACCGGCACAGCATGGCGGCGATCCGGTTCATCCTGCGGGGCAGTGGGGCGACGACGGTGGTGAACGGCGAGAAGGTCGTGATGGAGGAGGGCGATCTGGTGCTGACGCCCCAGATGGTCTGGCACGACCACATGAATCCAATGTCTCAGGACCTCTACTGGCTGGACGCGCTGGACGCGCCGCTGGTTTTCCACCTGAACGCCAACTTCTACAACTTCTACTATGAGGACGTTCAGCCGGAGACGATTCCCGAGAACCACACGGATGACAGCCTGGGACGCGGCCTCTTGCGCAATGCCTACGCGCCTCACAGGGACAGGACGCTGTCGTTGATCTACAAGTGGAAGGACGCCTGGGCCGCGCTGAACAGCGCCACGGACGGCGAAGTCAGCCCCTACGATGGCGTCATCTTCGAATACGCGAATCCGCTGGACGCGGGCCACACGCTGCCCGGCATGTCCTGTTTCCTCCAGCGGCTGCGACCCGGCGAGCATACGCGGGCCCACCGCCACACGACCAGCGTCGTGTACCACGCATATCAGGGAAGCGGCTCGACGGTCATCAACGGCCAACGGTTGGAGTGGGGGCGGGGGGACACGTTCGCGCTGCCATCGTGGGCGTGGCACGAGCACGTCAATGGCTCGGAGACCGAGGATGCGGTGCTCTTCTCCGTCAGCGACCTCCCGGTCATCGAGGCCATGGACCTCTACAAGGTGGAGGAAGGCGACAGGCAAGAGGTCGCGGGCCTTCTGAGCGGCTAGGCGGGGCTCGGCTCTTTCAATCCAGACCACCGGAGAATAATGGTCCAGGCCAATCCGAGGGCCGAACAGCGGGTGAGCCAGCGACGCCTTAGGCTGGGCCTCGTGGGGCTTGGCGTGGGAACGTCGATGGCCTTACCGGAGATGCTCTCGCTGGGGGACCGGTACGAGGTGGTCGCCGGCGCCGACGTGAATCCCCGGGTTGTGGAAGCGTTCCGAAGCCAGTTCCCCGACGCCCGCGGCTACGACGCGATCGAGAAGCTGGTCGAGGACCCCGACGTGGACGTGGTGTGGATTGGCACGCCGAACCAGTTTCACGCCGGACATTCGTTGCTGGCGGCGCAGAGCGGGAAGAGCGTGGTCGTCGTGAAGCCCATGGCGACGACGATGGAGGAAGCGGCGCAGCTCGTGGAGGCGGAGGAGCGGTACGGGGTGAAGATCATCGCGGGGTACTCGGCGGCTCTGAGCCCCGTGTTCCGCGCGATGCGCCGCATCGCGCTGTCGGGCCAGATAGGAGAGTTGCGGGCGATGCACAGCGTGGCCCACACGGACTGGCTGATCATGCCCCGCAACCCCGATGAGGTGGACCCCGGCGTCGGCGGGGGGTTGATCTACCGGCAGGGTCCCAATCAGATGGACACCGTCAGGGTCATTGGGGGGGCAATTCGTAGCGTGAGGGCCGTGGTGGGGCAGTGGATGGCTGAGCGACCGTGCCCCGGCTACTACACGGCATTGGTCCAGTTCGAAAGCGGAGTTCCCTGCACGCTGGTCTATAACGGCTACGGCTACTTCCTGACCTCCGAGCTGGTCCCCTGGGGGACGACGACGGGGTTGTTCGGCATGTACAACCCAGAGCAGCGCGGAGAGGTGCGAAGGGCGCTGCGCGAGGGGGACAGGGACGAGGCGAACCTGAAGGACATGCAGCGCATCGGAGGGGATCAGGCGGGGGCCACCACGGCTCAAAACGACGCGCAGCGCGCCTGGATACCGAACCACCTTGGAATCTTCGTCGTGAACTGCGAACGGGGCGACGTGCGGCAGTCGGCGCACGGCCTGTACGTCTACAGCGACGACGGGTTGGAGGACGTTCCTGTGGAGGGGGCGAACTCCCTGGGAGGGGCGGAGCTGAACGAGCTGTACGATGCCATTGTCTACGGAGCGCCCATCCACCACGACGCGCGTTGGGGCATGGCGACGCTGGAAGCGGTGCTGGCGATTATGGATTCGGCCAGGCTGGACAAGGAAGTGCGGCTGAGTCACCAGGTCTCGCTGCCCGACACCTATGTGTAGGCGTCGGACTGGGGCCGATTACGCCGGCTGAACGACGGCAGAGGCTGCCTACCAAAAAGGGAGGAATCGTGACTACGAAACGCGGCTGGCTGACGATCAGGCATCTGGGGATGATCGCCGCTTTGGCGATGGTGACGTTTCTCCTTGGAGCCTGCGGAGAGGATCCCACGGCTATCCCGGCGGCAACAGCTGCGCCCCCTGCGGCCACTGCGATGTCCGCGCCGCCCACGAATACTCCGGCGCCAGGGGTGACGCCAGTGGCCACCGCCGCGCCGGCGACCGCAGTGCCGGCCACCCAAGCTCCCGCCGCCACTGCTGAGCCGCCTGAGCCGACTCCTACGCCGGGAGAGCCGTACTTCGAGGGCAAGACGCTCCGCTTCATTGTGTGCTGTTCACCTGGGGGAGGCCAGGACTTCTTTGCCCGCCTCCTTGCCAGATTCCTGCCGCCTTACCTGCCTGGAGTCCCGTCCGCCATAGTACAAAACAGACCGGGCGCAGCCGGGCTGGTGGCGGCAAACTACACCTACAGCCAGGCCAAACCTGACGGTCTTACCCTTGGGAATGTCCTCTCCCCGCTGGCGGTGAACCAGATTGCCGGGTCCCCAGGCGTCGCCTTCGATTTCGCCAAGTTCCAGTGGCTGATCAACTTGGAGAGCGCCAGCTTCACGTGCTACGTGCGCTCTGACACCGGCATCGAAACCCTGGATGACCTCAGGAACGCCCCTGAGCCAATTCCCATGGCTGCGCCCCAGGGGGTCACCACGATGATGCTCACGCTTATGAAGGAGGATTTGGGGGCGAACATTCAGCTTATCCGAGGGTACAGCGGCAGTACGTCCGAGGAAGTTTTGGCGGTTGAGCAGGGCGAAGTGATGGGCGCTTGCAAGAATTGGCCCGCCGTAGGCGGCGCCCGTCCAAGCTGGATCGCGACCAACTTTGTGACGCCCATCTTCCAGTTTGCCTCTGCGCCGGGCGACTCTTCCCTACCGTCGGGCGTTCCTACGGTCACCGACGTGCGCTCGCAGGTCAGCGAGACTTCTTACGCAGCCATGCTGATTGCCGCCTCGGCGACACAGTTTGCCTACGGTTATGCAACACACCCGGACACTCCGGTGGATGTGGTGAATATGCTGCAAGATGGCTTTTGGCAGGTCGCCAACGACCCCGCGTTCATTGAGGCGGCGCAGCCGCGAGGGTTCCTCGTGACGCCGACCCACGGCGCGGACATGCAGGTGATCATGACGGAGGCGCTGAACGCGTCCGCCGAGGTCAGGGCTAAGGTGATTGAACTGCTGGGAGGATAGCCGCCATGCCGTCAGACACCAAGGACGTTCGATACCAGGTGGCGGTGGCCACGCGCGTGCTTGCCAAGGTGGGGCTGTGCGATGGCATATCGTCATCAATGGGGCACGCCAGCATGCGCGTCCCGGACCAGCCCGACCAGTTCGTGGTGAAAGGGCGCGGCTACGAGGTGGACGCGTTGGCGGTCATGCAGCCGGAGCACATGGTGGTGTGCAACATGAACGGGGCCAAGGTGGAAGGGCCGAAGGGGGTTACGCCGCCCAACGAGGTGAAGATGCATTCCTGCATCTACAACGCCCGACCGGACGTGAAGGCGGTGGTGCATGTGCACCCCGCGTTTGTGGTGGTCATGAGCGTGCTGCGTGCAAGGCTGCATCCCATGTTCATCCAGGGCGCAGCCCTAGTGAGGGATGGCCTGCCGGTTTACCCGAGTCCCGCCCTGATCACGACGGAAGAAAGCGGGGTTGTCGTGGCGGGCCTGCTGGAGCGTGGGCAGGCGGTCGTGCTGCGCGGGCATGGCGCGGCGACGGTGGGCGGGTCGGTGGGGGAGGCGATCTCCACCATGATGGAGTTGGAGGAGCAGGCCAAGCTGAACTGGTATGCCCATTGCGCCGTGGGGCCGGGATACGAGGGGTTGTCCGGGGGGCTGCTCGACGAATTTAACGCGACCATCGCCAACCTGCGCAGCCTGGAGCACCTGAAGGACGCCGACGGGGAGACGGGACGCCCTAGGACCAGCGGTACGTACGACTACTACTCGATGCTGGCCGCGGGAGAGATGTAGGCCGGAGCGTTAGGGGACCAGTCCGTCGCGGTAGTAGAGATAGACGTTGTCGGCTCGCAGGGGGTCCGCCTCAATCTTGCGATTGAGGATGTAGTCAATTACCTCCCTCCGCTGCCCGGCATCGGTGAATCCCGCCCACAGGCCCCCCAAGTCGAGGCCCTTGTAGGTCTCCGGGAACCAGTAGAGCCGGAGCGCCTCGCTGGGCTGAGAGAATCCTTCGAGCTGAGGATCCACGTGGCTCTTGTTGTTGCCGTTCACGAGAACCACGTCTCCGCGATCCTCGGGGACATTGCAGTCCGGAGCGTCCAAACAGACGAAGCTGACGTTGTTGTAGTTACGGAGGTACCACGTCCACGTCCAGTAGTCGTCGTTGTCGACGACGAGGGCAAGGTCGAGGCCCTTGCCGGAAGCGGTGGCCAGTCGGTCAACCTCCCGGCTGAACTCTCGCACAGCGGGCGTGCCGTGGGCGTACACCAGCATCTCCCTGCCGACCGCGTCTTCGAAGAAGGATGCGACGATGCCGGTGCGGGCGCCATAGAGGAACAGCGCGGCGGCGAGTCCGAGCAGGGCGATGGACAGTCCATTCCGCAAGCCGACCCTCGCCGTGAGAAGCGCGGCCACCCCCAGAATCGCCGCGCACACTGCCGCAGCGGTCCAGAAAGCCCCGGCGTCGGCGGTGGGTGAGTGGAGCAAGAGGCGGATGAGGAAGACGCCGAGGAGGGGGGCGCCGAGGAGCAGGAGCGCGCCGCCCACGCGGACAGCCCGGCGCCATTCCACCGTTTCGACGAGGTCGCCCAGGAAACGCGCCGACAGCAGGATCATGGGAACGGTGATGTTGACTAGCAGCCAGGGCATCTTCTCGCCTGCCAGGGTGTAGGCAAGGAAGGTGGCGCCGGCCCAGAAGACCAGGAACAGGGCAAAGGGGTCGAAGTGGCGTTCGAGGGCGACTGGAATGGCCACGGCCGCCAGGATGAATCCCACGGCCATATGTCCGAAGTAGCCGGAGGCGCTGCCGCCAATCATGTAGCCGATGGCCAGGGACGCCGCCGCGATGAGCAGCAAGCCCCCTCCGAATCGGCGGCCCCAGGGGCCGCTTCGCCAGACGTAGCACCCGCCCGCTATGAAGAAGAACAGGAAGGGCAGGGCCTCGTACAGGGAGGAGATCACGAGGTAGTAGTGCCAGGGCTGGCCGCCTCTGGCCACATCGTGTTGCGCCACCCAGTACCCGAGGGACTGCCAAACGCCCGTGCCCAGGCCAAGCCAGTTGGTGAGGAACGTGGTGTACAGGAGGCCCCACACCACGTAGAAAAGAACGGCGGCGGGGAGCCAGACTCGCCAGTTCCAGGCCAGTCCCCAGATCAAGGAAGCCGCGCCAAGCACCCCCAGAATGGCGAATCCCACCGTCCATCCCGCCCCGTCGGGGGTCCCCACCTGGTCCAGGGGACCGTCTGGGATGGCCAACGTGACGGGGAGGATGTCCTGAAGAAAGGCTGTCCCCGCCGCCCATTGGGGCAACGTCAGCGTGATCATCAGCAGGAGAAGCGCGCCGGGTCTTGATGCGCGGGGCGCCGGAACTGTGCTCAGCCAGGCCAGGAACTGCCAGACCAGTCGGAAGGGAATGAGGAGCGCCTTCAACAGGGACCAGCCCCTACCCGGCGCCTCGAAAACCCTTCGCCATCGCGCGCCAAGGTCGATGAGGGCTCTGCCTACCGCCCTGAGGGCCACCGATGGGACTGATAGTGTCCCGTTCCGGGCGCCGCTCTGAATCCAGGCCCCGAGGTCGGGCAGGGCGCGGAGACCCAAGAAGACGCCGAACATGGCAATGACTATGTAGGACGTTTCCTTGGTGGCCAGCGCCAGGGCCAGGAAGAGGGCTGTGAGATAGAGGTAACGACGCTTCCCTGTGTCCAGGAAGCGGAACATCGCCGCGGCGAGGGCCACCGCCCACACCACCATGTAGATGTCGTTGCGGGCGTAGCGGCTGTAGTAGAGGAGGATGGGGGAGAAGGCCAGAAGCGCGGCAGCGAACAGGGCGCCGTATCGGCCTAGGTGGCTCCTCAGGAGAAGGGGTAGGCCAACGAGGGCGGCGCCGAAGAGGGCGGGGAGGACTCTGGTGGTGGCAAGGTTGTCGCCGAAAAGATACAGCGATAGGGCGGTTCCGTGGAATTGGAAGGGGCCGTGCATCATCGGCGAGTGGACGTAGCCCTCGCCGTTGAAGAGGCGCCAACTGAACCAGGCGTGGAGTATCTCGTCATGGCTGAGGGCGCGGGCGCCGAGGTCCCACAGGCGCATGCCGAGGGCAACGGCGATCAGCCCTGCATAGATTGCCAGCTCCCAGCGGGTGATGGGCAGGCGCCGCGGCGTCTGAGCGGGAGCGGGGGCGTCAGGGCCTTCGTCATTGGCCGATTCCAGCGCCTGGCCGTTCGAGAGCGCCTGTTCTTCGTCCGGACCCGGTGGGTCGTGGGCGGGGCGCTCGTCTTGGTGTTCGCTACTGAGAGACACGGTAGACCTTCACGCCGCCTTGGTCGAAGAGAAGCTCCATGAAGAGCGCGAATTTTGCCAGGCCTTCACTGCCATAGGCGATGCGCTCGCGGGGCCCCGCGATGACGTAGGTGACATCGTATTTATCAAGAATCCGCTGGGCCTCGACCGGGTCTGGGGTGGTGTAGAGCAGGGCCACGTCTTCCTGGCGTCCGGCCAGGGGGTCGGCGCTGCCCCGCCATTGGATCTCGTGGCCGGGCCAGTTGAGCACGGTGGCAAGCCCGGTGCTGGCGGCAAATCTTCCGTGGGACGTGTAGCTGCCGCCGACGGCTTCGACGATGCCCTCACCAGGAGATGCGATGCGTTGGAGGGTCTGGATTGCTAGCACTTCATCGGGATGGTAGCGAGCCAGAGCCTGGAGGCCGTCCAAGATGGGCTCGGAGTTGAAGCCATTGCTCTTGCTGGGTAGTGCTGCGGCTGGATAGTAGAGCGCGGCGGCAACCAGCACCGCCAGGCCAGCTATCCACAGCACTCGACCCACCGAGGATACCGAAAGCCGCGCTGGCCGCCAGTGGTCAAAGACATAATATAGGCCGAAGCTGGAGGCCAGGGCAAGGAAGACCCACGCCTGGTAGGACAGCTTGAAGACAGTGTTCATCCGTGAATTGAACACATCAACAATGAAGAACAGGTCGGCGCCGATGACGAGCAGGACGCCGAGGCTGCCCACCAGCAGGGCGCCGGTCAGGCCAACTTGCCCCTCGCGCCCCGCCCAGGTCAGCAGGCCGTAGACCATGGCGGAGAGCAGGAGCATCCACGGCAAGAGGTTCAGCAGGCGCTCGAAGATGATTCCGGCGCCGGCGCTGGCAACCAACTGCCACGCGACCCAGAGGGCAAAGGGGGCAAGGGGCGCGGCGGCGGCGATGAGCACACGGCTTCGCCGCGGCCTGCCGGCGTCAAGCGCTCGCCGGAGTTGCAGAACGGCCAGCGGGAAGGCAATGGACAGGAAGAGGCCCCACAGCAGGAAGTGGTGGATGGGCCTGCTTGCCACTGGGTGCACGGGAAGGAGTCCGGAGACCTGTGTGCTGAGGTTCAGATATTGGGGAAGGTAGGCCAGGACCGCGATCGCTCCGACGATGGCGATGGGGGGAGCGGCCATCCTCAGCATGGGGCGCCAGCCTGGGGACGTTCTGTAGGCTATGAGCAGGACGGCGCCGCCGAAGAGGGCGAGGCCCGTCGGCAGGTCCCAGGTGTTGAGGAAGCCCAGAGCGCCGATGCTTACACCGGCCGCGAGCAGCCAGGGGATGCCCCTTCCCAGCCCCTTGCGCCCCGTTAGCGGCCGGCCGGCCAGCACCTCCAGGGATAGGCCCACGGCAAGGAGGAGAAAGGGCAGAGCGCTGACGTGGGGGTGCAGGTCGCCGAGGAGGAAGCTGAAGAAGGGGAACTCGGTGATGGTCGCGTCCATGCTACAGCCAGAGGCGGGAGCGGCGGCGTCGCAGCCAGACCGCAGGGTGTCGATCACGCGGCTGGACCGCCACCACCACCAGGGTTCGGAGGGAATGAGGCTTGGGGCGCTGGAGGACGCCGCCAGGCCCTTGACGCCGATCCAACTCCACAATCCGTCGCTGCCCCAGCCGCGGGCGCGGACGAACTCCAGTCCACCGACGAGGTTCCCGGCAAGGAGGAGGAGGGCGGGGGCCGACAGCGCGGCCACCATGGCCCTTGGGACCGCCACTCTGGCGAGGCGCAGAAGGTTGTAGCTCAGTCCGAAGACGGCGGCGCCGGCCATTCCGGCAACCAGGGCCAAGGCCAGGGAATAGGCCGCGCCGGAGGCCACGCCGGTGAGCTTGGCCAGGGTGCCCCAGAGCATGTAGCCCATGTAGTAGTAGCTAATGGGGAGGCCGCGCAGCCAGGGGTCCTCCGGGGGGAAGTAGGTCGCCGCCATGTTGGCGTTGAGAAAGGCGAAGTCCATCGGCTTTTCGGTGGAGGTTATGTCGGGGTCATAGGAGCGATAGATGACCCAGCCAACGAAGAAGAGGAGGAACACCGCCTCGGTGAGCACAATGACGCGCCAGTGTTGGCGGAGGTGCTGCCGGATCTCAGGCGCGCGCCAGCGCGTGAGGAACAGGGCGGCTACAGCCATGACGGCGATGAGCGCCAGGATGCCGGCTGCGCTGTGAGGCAGAATGTGCAGGGAGCCGAGAAGCCAGAGGGGATAGCCTAGAAGAAGCAACCCAAAGGGCTTGGCGAGGGAGAGGCCCCGGTCGGGGAGGCGCGAGAACGCGACGAAGGCGAAGGGCGCCGCGGCGAGGGTGATGACCTCTATGGCCAGAAGCCAGGTTAGGGCCTGAAGCACGGCGGTGGAGCAGAGGGCATGAGGTTAGCGCAAGGGTGCCGCGTGTTGAGAGTCCGAGGCGAAGAGCGCCTCGATAAAGATGCGTGGATCGAAGGGCGATAGGTCACCGATACCCTCGCCGGCGCCGACGAAAAGCACCGGCAGCTTCAACTCCTGGGCTATGGGCAAGACGATGCCGCCTCTAGCGGCGCCGTCCAGCTTGGCCAGGACGATGCCGTCGCAGGCGACGGCATCGGTGAAGTGGTGGGCTTGGGCCAGTCCGTTCTGACCCGTGGTGGCGTCGAGGACAAGGAGGGTTTGGTGAGGAGCGGTGGGGTCGAGGCGCTGGATGACCCTGTGAACCTTCCGCAGTTCCTCCATGAGGTTGGCATTGGCGTGGAGCCTGCCCGCGGTATCAATGATGGCGATGTCGGCGCCGCGGGCGCGGGCTGCTTTCAGGGTGTCGTGGGCCACGGCGCCCGGGTCGCTGCCCTGCCTATGTGCAACAACCTCGACGCCGATTCTGTCGCCCCAGACCCTGAGCTGGTCGATGGCGGCGGCGCGGAAGGTGTCGGCGGCGCCCAGGATGACCGTGCGGCCGTCCTGCGCGGCGCGGTGTGCGAGCTTGGCGATGCTGGTGGTCTTTCCGGAGCCGTTGACGCCAACAACGAGCACGACCATGGGGCGCTGCTCCGGCGGGGCGGCGGCTTCTTCCGGCGGGGCGGCGGCTTCGAGGATGGCCACCATTTCATCCTTGAGGAACGCGAGGACGGAGGCGGGGTCGGCGCGGCGTTCCTCGTCGACTCTTTCCCGGACCCTGTCCAAGAGGCGAGAGGTGGCGGCCATTCCCACGTCGGCTGAAACGAGCGCCTCTTCCAGCTCTTCCCAGAGCTCTTCACTGACCTCTGCGGCCCGGAAGAGGCCGGCAACCCTGGAGAACCAGGCGCGGCGGGTCCTTTCCAGTCCCTGTTGGGACTGCTTCAGGATTTGCTCCTGTTCCTGCTGCAATGCTTCAGGAGGCTCGTCTGTGCTCTTGCGTCGAAAAGGCCAGCCCAACGAAGGCTCCTTGGGAGGGAATAGGCTGCGATAATCGTAACACGGCGAGGGAGGGGCCGGCTGCGGGCGCGGCCTTCAGGCTCAAGCCCCAGGCAGGAGCGCGAGCGCCTCATGGGCCGCGGCCCGCTGGGCGTCGACCTTGCGCAGCCCGCGCCCGCGGCCCAGGACTGCGCCTTCCACCAGCACCTCCACCTCGAAGAGGCGGGCATGGTCCGGGCCCTCCTGCCCCACGGTGCGATAGGCGGGCGGAGTCTTGCCCTGGGCTTGGACGGTTTCCTGGAGCAGGTTCTTGGGGTCCTTGGGGACGCCGTCTCTCTCCAGCCGGCGCATCTCGTCTTTGAACAACCGGAGGGCGAACCCGCGGGCTATGGCGTAGCCCCGGTCCCGGAACACGGCGCCGAGGACGGCTTCCAATGCGCTGGCAAGGATGGAGGGCCGCTCGCGGCCGCCCGTGGCTTCTTCGCCGGACCCCATGAGGAGATAGTCGCCGAGGCCGAGAGAGGCGGCCAGCCGGGCCAGGGTCTCCCGTCTGACGAGGGCGGCGCGTTGCTCGGTGAGGTGGCCCTCGTTGGCGTTGGGGGAGCGGACGTAGAGGTGGTTGGCGATGACGAGGCCGACGAAGGCATCGCCAAGGTACTCCAAGCGCTCGTTGTCCCTGAGACCGGCCTCTGGGTTCTCGTTGGGGTACGAGCGATGCACCAAGGCCTCCTCCAAGAGCCCACGGTCCTTGAAGGTATAACCCAGACTGGTTTCGAGGGCATCCAGACTCGGGGGTTGGGCGAGGTTCACTTGGCTAGTCGTAGACTCCCTTGGGCCAGGGCGGTTGGGGGTGTTTGATCTCGCCGACGTAGGGATGCCTGCCGATGAGGTCCATGAAGCTCTTGAACATGCTCACTTCCTCGCCTTCGGGCGGCAGGAGCGTCTTGAGGAATGCGGCGTGGCCGTCTTCGAAGACGAACGTGGGGGTGCCAAAGACGCCATGCTGTTCCACGGCCTGCCGATGCTCCTCGGTGATGGTCCGCGTCGTCTCGGGGTCTTCGTAGTCCCTTTCGAACTGGGCCGCGTCGAGGCCTGCGCCGCGGGCTACGTTGAAGACCACGTCCCGGTCGTTGAGCTCGGCGCGCTCCTTGTGGCGGGCGTGGAGCATGGCCATGTGGTAGCGGTCAAAGGCGTCGGCGCCCTGTTTCCGCGCTGCGACGCCGCCGCGGAGGGAGGGAAGGCTTCGCTGCTCGCTCTCCGGCTGCTCCCAGGCCTTCCACTCGGGTCCTTCCTTACTGTTGATCTGCTGAAGAACGAGGTTCCTCCATTCGACTTCCACCTCCCCGGGGAGCGCCTTCTGAACCCTGTGCAGCCAGACCGCTGCGTTGTACACAAAGGGTCAGGTGTAGTCGAAGTAGACGACCAGCTTTTCTTTGCCGTCAGCCATGAGTGCCTCCTGGGCGCCAATGTGTCCAATCGGGGCCATTGTAGGCTCGGCGGGGCGCCCCGTCAAAGGGCGTGATACCATCGGGAGGTCACAGAACCGGCGCTGCCGAACCCGCTGGCGCTACATTGCGATGAACGCTGCCCCTCTTCCCCGAAACATCCTCCGAGACCTGCCGGCGCCCCTGGGTTACGTCGTTGGCCAGGCTCGCTCCGCGGCATCGGAGCTCGGGGTCGAGGCGCACTTGGTGGGCGGGCCGGTGCGCGACCTTCTCCTGGGGCGCGGGGTGGTTGACTTGGACCTGATGGTGGTGGGCGATGGGGTTGCGTTCGCCCATGCGCTGGCGGAGCGGTCGGGGGGCGCAGTGACAGGCGAGTCCCGGTTCGGGACCGCCAAGGTGGAGGCGGCAGGGGTTGCCATTGACGTGGCCAGCGCCCGCAGAGAGCGCTACGAACGCCCCGGCGCCCTGCCGTCGGTCGAGCCTGGGAGCGTGGATGACGACCTTGCCCGCCGGGATTTCACCATCAACGCCATGGCCGTGGCTCTGCACGAAAGGGAGTTTGGCTTGTTGCTGGACCCTTGCGGCGGGCGGCGGGACATGGACGCCCGGCTGCTTCGCTCGCTGCACGACGCCAGCTTCCGGGACGACGCCACGCGCATGCTGCGGGGTGTGCGTTACGCCGTCCGCCTGGAATTTGCGTTCGAGCCGGGAACGGCGGCGCTGGTGAGGAGCGGCGCCGGCTTCCTGGACACGGTCAGCGGCGACCGCCTGCGTAACGAGCTTTACAAAATGCTTGGGGAACCGGACCCGGCGGCGTGCCTGCGGCTGGCGGGCGAATTGGGTCTGCTGCGGGCCATACACCCGGCCCTGGCCGATTACGAGGCCGTTGCGGACAACGCGGCCAGGCTGACGGGATCCGGGGGCGCACCGGTTCTGCTGGCGGCGATGGCCTGGGGCCTCAGCCCGGAGGAGGCGAAATCGCTTGCTTCCCGGCTGCGGTTGCGCACTGCTGTTGCGGCGGTGATGGAGGACGTGGCGCGTTTTGCCGAACTCCGCCCGGCGCTGGCCAGGGAGGGCCTCCACCCAAGCGAGACGGTGCGCCTGCTGGACAGGCAGTCGGCGGAGGCGCTTCAGGTTGCGGCGGCGCTGACGGATGACGCACAGGTGGAGCGGCTTGTGCGGGCCTACCTGGAGGAATGGCGCTACGCGCAGCCACTCCTCACCGGGGATGACCTACAAGGGCTGGGCGTCTCACCCGGCCCGCGCATGGGCGAATTGTTGAGGGGGCTACGCGACGCCCGCCTCGATGGCGAAGTATCAACGCGGGAGGATGAGGTGGAGTGGGTGGGGGGGAGGGTTGAGGGGGACCGGTCGCCATAAAGGGGCATGGCGCTAGGGATGCTCTGAACAAGCCGCCAGAGAGGCGCCGCGCCCCACCTCCCCGCCGCCACTCCTCCTACTTGCAAAATTCGAACTATTGTGCTAATATATCGTCAAGATGCTCAAGTATCATCACGAAGCGGGCCGCTGCCCCACTCCGTTCCTGGCGCCGGGATACGACTCCGCGACGGTTACGCGACGGCTACGCGACGGCTACGCGACGGTTACACGACGGCTACGCGACGCCTCTGCTACGCCTCCGTGCCTACACCTCCCAAGATCCGGCTGATAAGTGCAACAAACATACAATCAAAGGCCGAGCCTTCTCCCGGGAGAACCATCTCTGCTCCCACCCCCGCAGGAAGGCTAGGAAGCGTCCTATCCCTTCCCCTGCCATGCGCTTGCGCTTGAATCGCAGTGCGTCTCGCACAGCTTGTTCAGAGATTCCCTAGGCGAAATCAAGCCAGTCAAACGCGTCAGAAGCGCGAGCGGCCCGCATCGAGCCTGCGCCGATAGAAGAGGTATTGCTGGGCGTAGCCGGCATAGCTGCCAAAGTGCTGGCGCGCCCACGCCTGGATGGCCTTGTCGGAGAGGGGGGTGCCGTCGAAGTACCATTCTTGGACAGCGCGGCGCACCCAGCGGTCCAGGGGAAAGGCGTCGAGCTTGTCCAGGGAGAAGACGAGGGCGCAGTCGGCCACCTTCTGGCCCACGCCCTTGAGGGACATCAGCCTGCTTCTTGCCTCATCGGTGGGAAGCGAGCGGAGGCTCTCGATGTCCATTTCGCCCGAGGCGACGGTCTTTGCCAGCGGGTCGACGTACTTGGCCCGGAACCCAAGCCCAAGCTCCCGCAGCTTCCCTTCCCCCATCTCCGCCAGTGCTTCCGGCGCCGGCAGTCCGTAGAGACTGCAATCGCCGAGGGTGAGAAGGTTGCCGCAGTGGGCGGCTATGCTGTTGAGGTTGAGCCGTATCCGGGGGATATTGGAGTCGATGGAGCAGACGAAGGAAAGCAGGCACTCCCAGGGGTCTTGGCGCAGCAGCCGCAGGCCGCGGTTGCGTTGCAGCGCCTCGCGGATGTGGGGGTCGCTGCGGAGATGCCGGAGGACCGTTCGCATGGGGTCGTCCAGGCGGAGGAAGGCATGGACGGCGTCGAGGGCGCCCCCAATGTCTGCCGGGCCGTCCGCCGCCCCGGAGGCAGCGTGATGAGGGGACACCGCCCAGGAGTCCCGGTGCTTCGGGCCTACTTCCACCTCAACGCCATCCTTGACCTGGCGGAGGTGGGCGAGCCGCCCGTCGAGGGGGCCGCAGAACCAATCGCCGTGGCGGCGCCAGAGGAAGACCTGGCCGCTCTCGATGGTCTTCTCGAGGTCGAGAGGTTGAGCGACCGGCAGGAAGCCTACGGCCGCTGAAGCCATGCGTGGACCTGACGGCGAAGCTCGGTGATGGGGGCATCGGTGGTGGTGCAGCCGGGGATGGCGTTGATGAAGGCCTTGCCGTAGCCCCGCGACGAGAGCCTTCGGTCCAGCGCAACGATGACGCCCGCGTCTTCGCGGCTGCGGATGAGGCGGCCAAAACCCTGCCTGAACCGGAGGATCGCCTGGGGAACGGCAAATTGGTTGAAGGGGTCATCGAAGTGTTCGGAGCGGGCTGCGAATACGGGGTCGTTTGGAGGGTTGAAGGGGAGCCGGGCCAGGACCAGCACCTTCAACTGACCGCCCCGTAGGTCCACGCCCTCCCAGAAGCTGGCGGCGCCGAGGAGCACGGCCTTTGGGTCGTCCTGGAAGCTGCGGAGGAGTTGACGGGGGGCTCCCTCGATGCCCTGGCCGAGGAGTCTGATGCCTGCGGCGCCCAGGGGTCCCAGAACGCCGGCGTGGGTGGCGCGGAGGGAGTTGTAAGAGGTGAACAGGACCATTGTGCGGCCTTCGGCGGCGAGGGCCAACTCGATTACGGCGTCGTTGAGCACCTGCTGGTAGGCGGGGTGGCTGGGCTCGGGCATGTCCTTGGGCACGCCGAACAGCACGGCCTGCTTGTAGTCGAAGGGTGACCCAACGAGCAGTTCGCGGCCGTCATCGATGCCGACGCGGCTGCGAAAGTAGTCGAACCCGCCGTTAGCGCTGAGTGTGGCACTGGTCAGCACAACCGACTTCTTTTGGGCGAACAGTCCGTTCTGCAGCGCAGGTCCAACCGACAGCGGAGCGGCGTGCATGTCCGCGGCGCCTTCCACGACGGAGGCGGTGAGCCAGTAGACCATTTCCTGCTCGGGGTGGATGACGAACTCCAGGGTGTGGTCCCTCAGGTTGGCGCCCTGTTGCTGGAGGGAGCTTGCTTCCAGCAGCGCCGCGTCCAGGCTGGGAGGGCGGTTGTCGGCGTCGGTTTCGAGGGAGGCCAGGAACGCGTCCAACTCTTCCAGGACCTCTTGCAGCGAAATGTCGGCGTTCTCCCAGGCGATTTCCACGTCGGCCCAACCGGGCTGGGTTCTTACCGCACTGGTGACCTGTATCTGCGAGCTGTCGTCCCCGGGTTCGCGGTACTGGAGCATGATGATAAAGACGACGCGCCGGAACTGCAGCCACATCCGCCTCCAGTGGAGCGTGTCCTCGGCGAGGCGGGTGAGGAGGGCGTCCATGTCGCGGCGGCGATGGTCGGGCAGCGACGACTGGCGCAAGGCGTGGCGGGCTCTGTCGACGAGGCCGCCTGGGCTTGCCAGCCCGTCGACGATGGCCTCAGTTTCCCTGAGAACGATGTTGAATCCGAAGCTGCGGGTGGCCTCTTCCTCCAGGTGGTGGGCCTCGTCGATGACGAGGTAGTCGTAGGGAGGGATGGAGCCGCCGCCTCTGGCGAGGTCGGTGAGGAGCAGGGAGTGGTTGACGACCAGCAGATGGGCCCCCTCGGCCTGGTCCTTGGCGCGGCGGTAGAAACAGACGCCGCTGGGCGCCTTGCATTCGCCGCCGTCAGCGGAGAAGCGGTTCCACCACTGCATCTCGCGGCCTGCGACGCCGATCTCCGAGCGGTCGCCGGTGGTGGTGTCCTGAAGCCAGAGGAGAGTCTTCGAGAGCAGGCGGGCCTCTTCGGGCGATAGGGTCTCGCTGTCGCGGAGATTGAGCCAGCGGCGCAGGCACAGGTAGTTGGAGCGTCCCTTGAGCAGGGAGGTCTGGATATCGGCATTTTGAAACTCCGGCTCGGTGGACAGCGCCTCAATCAGCGCCGGGATGTCCTTGCGGATGAGCTGGTCTTGCAGGTTGAGCGTGGCGGTGGACACGACGACCCGGACGCTGTTCGCGAGGGCAAACAGCAGCGAGGGCAGCAGGTAGGCGAGGGACTTGCCTACGCCGGTTCCGGCCTCTACGACGAGGTGCTCGCCGCCGTTGATGGCTTGGGCGACTTCCAGGGCCATCCTCTGTTGTTCCTGCCGCGCCTCGTAGGCTGGGAAGCGCCGGGAAAGGGGGCCGCCGGGGGCGAAGAAGCGCTTCAGGACGCCGAGGTCGATGGGCTTGAATTCGCGGGCGGGGCTGAGGGGTCGGGATCTGGGGAGCCGCCTGCCCAACGCGGCGATGTCGATGACTTGGGTGGTTTCCGATGGGGCGGATCCGGCGAGGGCCGCGCTTTCCACTCGCTTCAGCAGGGGGGCGGGGCTCCAGCCGGAGCGGTTGGCCCACCGGGCGATTTCGGAAAGGTGGTGGGCCGGAATATCGAGGGCTCTGTCCACCAGCGCCAGAAAGACCCTGCGAGTCACATCGGCGTCTTCCCAGGCTCGGTGGGGACGGGGATGCGGGACGTTGAGTTCCTCGGCGAGGCGGGCAAGAGAATACTCGGGTAGGCGCGGCAGGAGCGCCGAGGCGAGATCCCTGGTGTCGTAGGGGGGATTGGACTGGGCCACGAGTTTCTGGCGCAGGAACGCTAGATCGAAGGCCACGTTCTGTCCTACGATGGGGTAGGTCCCCAGAAACGCCATGAGGTCCGGGGCGATGGCTGAGAAGTAGGGCGCGCCGTCGAGTTCTTGTTGGGTGATGCCCGTCAACGACCGCACGAACGGGGGTAGAGGCCTGCCGGGATTGACGAGAGTCTGGAAGGTATCCAAGACTTCCTCGCCCTGGAACTTGACGGCGCCGACCTCGATGATTTCGTCTCGTTCGGCGTCGAGGCCGGTGGTCTCAAGGTCGACGGCAACGCAGACTTCGTGGAGGGGGAGATGCGCCAAAGGGGCTTGCGTCACGCGGTGTTCCTTCCTCTGCTCTGCGGCGGTTGCCGTGCAGGCGAACGCTTCGGGCGGGTGTTGGGTCCGCTCCGGCCAGGGTGTATGAGGCCATCTTCCATCATCAGAGGCGCCATTGGCTAGCGGGGAATGTCAGCGCCATCGCTGTCGGGCCGCCAGGCCTCTACGAGGTAGGCGCGCCAGCCTCGGGCGTGGGCCAGCAGGGCGCGGGCCGCCACCGCCGCGGGGCGCTGGGAGAAGAGAGCGTAGAGCGATGGCCCCGTCCCCGATAGATGCGCGGACTCAGCCCCGGCTCGCAGCATCCCGTCGCGATATTCGGCCAGGCCCGGAAATGCCTGGAGGGCCTCGTCATCGAAGGCGTTGTAGAGGAGGGCGGGAGGAATGTCTCCGCCTGCGCGGATGCGGCCTGCGAGCTTGAAGGTGAGCGCGCCACGCGTGTGGCGGTCGGCGGGCAGGCGGGAGTACAGCGCTGCCGTCTTGTGGTCGAGGGGGATGTCGGGACACAGCAAGACGATGAAAGGAAGGTTGGCCGGGGGCAGGGGCTCGATCCTTTCGCCGCGGCCCAGGCAGAGGGCGGCCCCGCCGTGCAGAAAGAACGGCACGTCGGAGCCAAGGTTGGCGCCCAGCGCCTCAAGCTCGGCGAGGGGCAGGCCAAGGCCCCAGAGCCGGTTGAGCCCTCTGAGCGCGGCTGCCGCGTCGCTGCTGCCCCCGCCGAGGCCGGCGGCCGTGGGTATCTCTTTTTCCAGGGACATTCGAGCTCCCTTGGCGGTTCCCGTAGCTTCCCGGAGAAGATGGGCTGCCCGCAGGACGAGGTTGTCGGGGCCCATAAGGGAGGCGTCGGAGCACTCCAGGGTGACCTCCGGGGCCTCCTCGAGGGTCAGCGCGTCAAAGAGGGTGACCGTTTGGAGCAGGAGGGTCACCTCGTGGAAGCCGTCGGGGCGGCGGCGTATGACCTCCAAGGTGAGGTTGATCTTGGCCGGCGCCCTGAGCGCGAGGGTCGTCATGAGGGTTCATCCAGGGCGCGCGTCAAGCGAGACCAGTCATCGAGCGAAAGGTCTGCGGGCCGCTGGGTGGGGTCGAGGGCGGCTCTGTCCAGCATCGCTGTGACGGACTCCCGGGACAGGCTGAGACCCTGGGCCAGGGAGTTGCGGAACTGTTTGCGGGGCGCCGCGAAACCACCGCGCACGACCCTGAAGAAGGCGTCGATGTCGGGCGCGTCAACCGCCGGCTGGCCATGGACGTCGATGCGAACGACGGCGGACGTCACCTTGGGCCTTGGGTGGAATGCGTCGGGCGGCACGGTGCAGACCAGGCGCGGCGCTCCATAGGTCTGCACGGCAATGCTGACCAGGGACATGGCGCCCGGCTGCGCCACCATCGCCTGGGCCACCTCCAGTTGCACCATGACCACCATGACGCTGGGCGGGCGGGCGGCTTCGAGGAAGCGCCGGAGGATGGGGAGGGCGGCATAGTAGGGAAGGTTGGCGGCGACCTTGTAGGGGCCCTCGGCGCCGCCTAGGGCGTCGTCGATGTCCATCTCTCTGGCGTCGGCGTGGAGGATGGAGACGTTTGGAATGTCCAGGCAGGCTGTGGCGAGGGCTTGTGCGAGCGCGGGGTCTAGCTCTACAGCGATGACCCGGGCAGCGAGGCGGGCCAGTTCCTGGGTGAGCGAGCCCTGGCCGGGGCCTATCTCGATAACGGTGTCCGCGGGGCCAACCTCGGCTGCGGCGGCGATGGCTTGCAGGATTGGTCGGCTGGTGAGGAAGTGCTGGCCAAGAGACTTGCGAGGGCGCGCGGCAGGCAGAAGCCTGCGAACGCGGTCGGGGATGGAAACAGGGGCCTCAATGGTCATGGGAGGCTTCAATGGTTATGGGGGGGGTGTAGGCCGTGCACCCTCCTTCGATCTGGAGCTCCGGGTCCGCCACTCCCAGGGGAGCATTGACCAGGCTGGACTGCGGCGCCCAGATGGATACCGCTTACCGCTGCTCCCTTCCGGGCCTGACGGGGTTCACGGACTTCTGTCGCGCAGGGCCCGGCCAGCTATCCCTGGGGCAAACGAAGATCGGAGACAAACCTCGGGAGGGAGTTCAACCCCGCTGTAGCGGATTGCGGGTGCAGGGCACCGCTAGCTCCCCGTCTAGCACGGCCTGCGTCAATCCTAGGGGGGGCGGGGGCGGGTGTCAACGGCGCGTCGATGGAGGAGCGAGCGCGTTGGAAGTGGGATAGCCGAGGGCTTCGATGGGGATGCCGCTGCGCGTGGCGCGGCTTTTGACCCCTCCAGAGGCGGGTGTTATTATCCGAGTGTGAGTGTCGAGGTAGCCCTTCCCTAACGCTTTGGGGTAGCTCTTCCCTGACGTTGGGGATAGCCCTTCCCTGAGGTTGGTCCGCGTGTCCGAGCTTCAGGACGTTGCTGAGACGATTCAGTGCTGCGAGGACTGCCCGCTGTCCCGCGGCCGAACCCAGGCTGTTCCCGGCGAAGGGTCTGAGACGGCCAACGTCATGTTCATCGGCGAGGCGCCCGGCTTTTGGGAAGACCAGCAGGGCCGGCCTTTCGTAGGGCCAGCGGGGAAGTTGCTGGAACAGCTTCTTGCCGGGGTGGGCATGAAGAGGAGCGACGTTTACATCACCAACATGGTGAAGTGCAGGCCCGCGGACAACAGGGACCCATATCCCGGCGAGCTTCAGGCCTGCGCCAAGCACTTGGACCGCCAGATCGAGCTGATTCAGCCGAAGGTGATTGTGACGTTGGGGCGCCACTCCCTGGCGAAGTTCTTCCCCAAAGAGACCATCGGCAAGGCAAGGGGCAAGGCCAGGAACGTTGGCAATGTTACCGTGTTTCCGGTGTACCATCCGGCGGCTGCGCTGAGGCAGGAAAGCTTGAAGGAGGTACTGGAAAAGGACTTCGAGCGCCTGCCGGAATTGGTGCGGCGGCCACCGGAGGCCGGGTCACAGGAGCAAGATAGCCAACAGCTCTCCATGTTTTAGATTCGTTTCGGCGAAGCGGGCCGTTCATGCGGGCGGCGCGCGGATGAATGCCACCGTTCAAGCCTTATGCACTGGGGGAGGAAGCCCTGTTTATGAACCGAGAAGCTCTTCGCGTTATTCCACTGGGCGGCCTTGGCGAGATAGGCCGCAACATGCTGGCCCTCGAGTACGGCGACGACATCGTTGTCATTGACGCCGGCCTGCTGTTTCCCAAGGAGGACATGCTTGGCGTTGACCTGGTATTGCCCGACATCACCTACCTTGTCGAAAACAAGGAGAAGGTGCGGGCGATACTGATTACCCACGGCCACGAGGACCACATAGGCGCGCTTTCGTACGTGTTGAAGGATCTGGACGTTCCGGTTTACGCCTCCCGGCTGGCGCAGGGCCTGATTACGGTAAAGCTGCGGGAGCACCGCGCCCTGAAGGGACACAGGGTGGAGGTGATCGAGCCGGGGGTGAAGTACCGGTTTGGGGAGTTCACGGCGGAGTGGTTCAACGTTTGTCACAGCATCCCCGACGCTATGGGGATTGCTCTGTGGACTCCCGTTGGCTTGGTGGTCCACACGGGAGATTTCAAGATCGACCACACGCCGGTGGACGGCAAGACCATGGACTTCGCCCGGCTGGCAACGCTGTCCACAGAAGGGGTGCTTCTGCTCCTTTCCGACTCGACCTATGCCGAGCGGGGCGGGCACACGCTTTCCGAATGCATCGTCGGCGATGCGCTGCACAAGGAAATTGGAGAAGCGACCGGGCGCGTGATGGTGGCGACGTTCGCCTCGCTGATATCCAGGATGCAACAGGTCATCAACGCCGCGGTGGACCATGGGAGGAAGGTGTCCGTGGTGGGGCGCAGCATGGTGAACAACGTGCAGATGGCCACCAAAATGGGCTATCTGGAGGCGCCGCCGGGAACCTTGGTGTCGCCGGCGGAGTTGCGCAAGTACGCGCCTGAGGAGTCGGTGATTCTGTCCACGGGAAGCCAGGGTGAGCCGACATCGGTGCTGGTCAGGGTATCGAACAGGGACCATCGCGATATCTCCGTGATGGAGGGGGACACCATCATTCTGTCGTCGCACCCCATTCCCGGCAACGAGACGGCGGTTTCCAAGGCCATCGACAACCTGTGCCGCCAGGGAGCGAGGGTGCTCCACTCTGGGACGTCGCTGGTGCACGTGCACGGCCACGCCAGCCAGGAAGAGTTGAAACTGATGCTTAACCTGGTGCGCCCCCGGTACTTCGTGCCCGTTCACGGCGAGTACCGGCATCTGGTGGCCCACGGTGCGCTGGCAAGGGCGGTGGGCGTGGAGGCGGATAACGTTTTCATTCTTGAGGATGGGGACGTGCTGGAGATTGGGAGGGAAGGCGCCGAAGTCGTTGGGGAGGTTCCGGCGGGGATGGTGTATGTGGACGGGCTGAGGCTCTGGGACATGGCCAGTGTTGTCCTGCGGGACAGGCGAACACTGGCGAGGGACGGCATTCTGGTGGCGGTGGTGGCGGTGGATGGCCGCACGGGCACAGTGGCCCGGCGGCCGGAGATCGTCTCCAGCGGTTTGGTGGAGGGGGACGAGGCGTTGGATTTGTACGAGAGGACGGCTCAGTCTGTCATGGACGCGCTGAACCACGGGGCGCCGCTGCCGGCCGACCATGGCTATCTGCACGCTAAGGTGAGGGAGACGGTGGCCGATTTCATCTATCAGGAGACCCGCCGGAGGCCGATGATCATACCTGTGGCCATCGAGCTTTAGGATGCACAGCCGGGCCTGGTCATCTGGATCGTTGGCGCAGCGAGCGCCGGTCTGCGCCGTCCACTGCGTCCGCCGCGCTTCTCGCATATCAGGGACCATTCCCTAACCGACGCCACGCGCGCATGGCTCCATTTCCACCGCGATACCGCGCATCAACCCGGCGTAGTACGACGAAATCCCTTCCTCCGTAGCCGGAGAAGTCCTCACGTCCCTTCCCTCGTACTCGGGGGAAGGTTAGGATGGGGGTCAGGGTAGTGCGGGAAACTCGGCGCGGGAGTTGTGCGAAGGCCTCTCTACCAGTGGGACGGTCCTACTTACCCCTGTGAGAGGCCCATCTTCACTCCCGTTGAGTCGAGCCGCTGCGCTCCCTCTGTAGTGCGAACGTCTGTTTGGGGTTACAATGGGGGAGAGCGCGCACTCGCGTTGCGCTGGGGTTGCGGGCTGAATAGCTATGAAGATCGTGAGCCGCTACGTTCAACTGCTCCTCCTCCTCACTATCGCGGTGACGGTGGCCTCCGTCGTCCTGTGGGCACGCGTAGCCGAGGGCGTCGCTTCGCTGGGGGGCTGGCTTCTGGAGTGGGCGGGCCTGGCCTGGCCCGCGATACTGCTGTGGGTCCTGGCTCTGATGTTGGCGCTCCGTTTCCAACGCTTTGGGGTCCTGAAGCGTTGGCCCCGATGGCTGGGAGCGCTGGCGCTCGTTGGTGTGGCCACGGGCGCAGCATCCTTCTTCACCGTGCCGTGGGAACGTTTCTATGACCTGAACTTGGGAGGAGCGCTGGGTGGCGCCATAGCAGGCAAGAGCGTTTGGCTGGCCTCTCTGCGCCTGACGCTGCTGGCGTTGATAGGCTTCGCAGGGGTGGGTCCGGGTATTGCAGCCGGACTTGCGCGCGCCACCGGGGCGCATACCGTGGGGGCTGCTCGAAATGCCAATCTCATTGGCAGGGTCATATTGGCGCCGTTCAGGATGCTCGGGGCGCTGGCGTCTAGGCGGAGGAGAGGGGCTCTTCGGCCCAGTGCTGCGCCTTCCCTCACGTCTGTGGACGCCGTGGAGTTGTCCGGCCCCGGAGGTTGGGAGACGCTGAGGAAGCCCGACTTCGGGCCGGTGGGGCCGGGTGAGTCCCGCGCCGGCCCATCTGCGTTTGCGCGAGAGCCGAGGCAGCCTGTGCGGGGAGCCGGAGCGCCGCCGGAAATGCCGAGCGAGGCCCCCCGCGAGGCCCCCAAGGAAAGGCCTCGCTTTGTGACGCCAGCCCCCGCTGCGCCTGCCTTCCAGCCCGGCGCTTGGCAGCCGGTGGCCAGTGTGCAACGACCGCCGATTCAGGCTCCGGACGATGTCACCATTGCTGAGCCGGCGGTGAGGGAGGAGACTCCTTCCGAGGTTGAAGAGCACCTGCTGTACGAGGACGAACTCGAAGCGACGCCCTGGCGGTCGCCTGCGCCACCGGCGCAGGCCGGCGGCGGCGTGGCTCGCTCAAGCCTACCGGGCAATGAGGGCAGGGTCGCGCCGGTCAAATCGTCTGGCGATGGCTGGAAGCTCCCGCCGTCGGGGATGCTGCGACTGGGCGCTGAGGAGCCGGTTGATGAGGTGGGGAACAGGGAGCGCGCCGAGCTGATAGGCCAGACGCTGGCCGACTACGGCATAGAGGTCGAAGTCTCCCAGATACGGCCTGGCCCCGTTGTCACCATGTTTGGCCTGACGCCGGGATGGGTGAGGCGCAGCCGTCAACAGGCCCTGCGCGACGACAATGGCGACCCGGTGCGGGACGAACGCGGACGGGCGGTCACGCGTATGGTGGAGGAGCGCACGCGAGTGAAGGTAGACGCCATCCTCGCCAGGGAGAATGACCTGGCCCTTGCGCTTGCCTGTCCCAACCTCCGTTTCGAGGCGCCGGTGCCCGGCGAGAACATCGTGGGGATCGAGGTGCCCAACCCCCGGCAGTCAGTGGTTACGTTGCGCTCGGTCATGATGGCGGAGGAGTTCAGCCGCCACTCCGGCCGGTCTCGTCTGGCGTTCGCCCTAGGCAGAGGGCCGGGCGGGGCGGCGGAGGCTGCCGACCTGGGAAGCATGCCGCACCTTCTGGTGGCCGGGTCCACGGGCAGCGGCAAGAGCGTCTTCTTGAACTCTGTGATTCTGAGCCTGATCTACCAGTGCACGCCGCTGGAACTCAGGCTGTTGCTCATTGACCCGAAACGGGTTGAGCTAACGCCGCTGAATGGCCTCCCGCATCTACTGGAGCCAGTCGTGGTGGAGCCGGAATTGGTGGTGCGGCACCTGAAAGGTCTGCTGCGGGAGATGACCAAACGGTACAAGCAAATGGAGGCCTTGGGGGTCCGAAACATCCAGGGCCACAATGCCGCGGTTGAAGAGCGAGACCGCATGCCTTTCATTGTGGTGTGCCTGGATGAGTTGGCCGACCTGATGATGGTGGCCCCCCAGGATACGGAGCAGGCCATTTGCCGCCTAGCGCAGTTGGGCCGCGCAGCCGGTATTCACCTGATCGTGGCGACGCAGCGGCCGTCAGTGAATGTGGTTACGGGGCTTATCAAGGCCAACTTCCCCGCTCGGATCAGTTTCAATGTTGTGTCACAGGTGGACTCAAGGACGATTCTGGACGCGGTGGGGGCGGAGCGGCTGCTGGGCCGCGGCGACATGCTGTTTCTGTCACCCGAGTCGTCCAAGCCGAGGCGGATTCAGGGGACCTACGTTTCCGACGACGAGATCCAGGCGGTGCTGAAGTTCTGGCAGTCGCAGCCCTGTCCGCCTCCACCAACGATCGACCTCAGCGCTCCTCCGTCTTCGGAAGAGCGAGGCGTGGCGGGGGGCCATGACGACATGTTTGTGCAGGCGTTGAAGGTGGCCCGCACCCAACGTACGTTATCCACGTCCTTTCTTCAACGCAAGCTGCGCATCGGCTACCCCCGGGCCAGCCGGTTGAAGGAGGAGCTGGAGGACGAAGGCGTAGTCGGCCCTACGGGCGAGGTGTCCTCCACGATAGTCGACGATCTCCTGATGAGCCTTGAGGACGAGGGATAGCGCCATGCGCCAGATCACCGACATGCTGAGCCGCCGCGGCCGCGAGGGAGCTTCCAAGACGGCGGGGGTTTCGGACCGGGAGACGTGCCTGTTCTGCAACTCTGCGCTGAATGACAACGTGACGTACCAACGGCACCGGGTATGTCCCCAGTGCCGATTTCATTACTCTGTGACTGCGCGCGAGCGTGTGCTGCAATTGGCGGATCCCGGCTCCTTTAAAGAGACCCACCGCTCGCTGTTTTCGCTGGACCCGCTGTCGTTTTCCAGCCAGGTGTCGTATCGGCGGAGGCTGTTCTCGGACCAGCGGCGCACGGGCCTGACGGAGGCGGCGGTGACCGGCGCGGCGACCATCGGCGGATTGCCCACGGTGTTGGTCGTGCTGGACTTTGGGTTCATGGGCGGCAGTATGGGCAGCGTGGTTGGCGAGAAGGTGGCCCTGGCCTTTGAGACGGCGGCTAGGCGGAAGATGCCGTTGGTTGCGGTGGTGACGAGCGGCGGCGCCCGGTTGCAGGAGGGCCCGCTGTCGATGATGCAGATGGCCAAGACCGTTGTTGCCGCCGCCCGCTTTCACGAGAAGGGGCTTCCCTTCGTGTGCGTTATGGCCAACCCCACGTCCGGCCAGGTCTACGCGTCCTATGCCAGCCTTGCCGACGTCATCATGGCGGAAACGGGCGCGCTGATGGGCTTCGCCTCGCTGCGGGGGATGGAGGAGGCCACGAGCCACCCCGTGCCCGCGGGCGCCCATACGGCAGAGGCCCACCTGGCCCACGGCGTCCTGGACTTTGTGATCGACCGGGAGCAGCTCAAGGAGACGCTGGGGACGCTGCTGGATCTATTGCGCCATCGTTATTCGCTGCGGCCGGAGGGCAAGGTTCAGCACGTTGACCAGATCGAGGACCCCACCGTGAAGCCGGCCTGGGGTAGGGTGGAACTGGCCCGGCACAGCCGCAGGCCTTCCGGCAGGGACTTCATCGAGCGAATGGTGTCGAACTACGTGGAACTCCACGGGGACCGGGTGTACGGCGACGACCCCTCGGTGATCGTTGCGTTGGGGTCTCTGGGTGGGCAAGGGGTCATGTTCATTGGGCACGACCGGCGCAGTGGCGACGGCCAGCCCCTTCCAGAGGGATTCCGCAAGGCCCAGAGGGGCATGAGGCTGGCCGCCAAGTTCGGGTTGCCGGTGATCACGCTCATTGACACTCCGGGGGCCAACGCCAGTCTTGAATCGGAGGAACGCGGCATTGGGCAGGCGGTGGCCTCGGCTATGGCCACCATGGCGGAGTTGCCCGTCCCCACGATAGCTGTTGTGCTGGGCGAGGGCGGCAACGAGGCGGCAATTGCCTTCGGGATTGCCGACCGCATCATTATGATGGAGAACGCCATCTTGAGCCCGATCTCGCCGGAAGGGGCGGCGGCGCTGCTTTACCGGGACCCCAGCAGGGCGAACGAGGTTGCGGAGTTGCTGAGGCTTACGGCCGCCGACTGCTTGGACATGGGCATCGTGGACGGCGTGGTGCGCGAGCCGGACGACGGGGCCCATGCCGACCCGGCGGCCGCGGCTCGGCGCCTGGAGCGGGAGCTCCTGTACAACCTGTCGCTGCTGGAGCAGCACAAGATCAAGCAACTGCTCCGAGACCGCTACCGGAAGTTCCGCCGCATGGGTGAGTACAGTTCTCGCTTCAAGGCCCTGGTGGTGAAGGAAGCTGAGTTCCTTTCGGGCTATCTGGCCGGGCGTGTTCGCCGTGCCCGGCGCCGTCACGACGAGGCGGAGGAAGAAGAAGAGGGCATCCCCGAGTAGGGGCCTTCAACCGCTTCCCGTCAACGCATGGGCGCCGCTCGCGCTTCCCCGCCCCCGGAGGTTGCCGCGGCTCGGGTCGACCCCGCCCCTGAACGACTATTGAGCGCCGTCATGTCTATGTCCTCCGATGCCGACTTGCTTCACTCCGCCGTCTTGGAGACGCTCGACGCCAATCCTGACCTTGTCCGGCGCTGGTTGAGCAACGAGCCGGGAAGCTGGGGGGCGCTGGCGGGGAAGGGGGTGGTGGCCTACCGCCAGCGGCTGGGGCGTAGGCTGACGGAAATCGAGCGCAGGCAGGTGTGGGCGTTGCTTTGGGATCGGCTGGCGGGGCTGCGGCTGCAGAGCGAGTAGGCCGCGGCTCCATGGGACATGGTGACAGCCGCGGAGGCGAGAGGGGCCCCGCCGATGCCGCCGCTAAGGCTTTTCTTCTCTGGTCAGCAGGTCTTCCACAAGGGGCAGTAGGTTGGCGACGGCGTAATCGTATTCCTGGCGGACGGCGTTAGAGGCGAGGACGGCGGGCTTAGAGGTGTCCCGGTACTCGGAGCGCAGTTGGAAGCGGCCAAGGAAGGGGATGGCCAGTTCCTCGGACAGCTCCTCGCCGGCACCGGAACCGAACATGTCGCCGGAGAAGTTTTCCACGACGCCCATGACGCGGATGTTCATCTTCTTGATCATGTTGATGGAGCGCTTGGCGTCGAGCTTTGCCAACTCCTGGGGCGTGGCAACTACGACAAAGCCGTCTGGGCTGATGAGCTGCATGACGGTGAGGGGAGCGTCGGAGGTGCCGGGGGGCAGGTCAATGATAAGGAAGTCCAACTCGCCCCAGTCGGTTACCTCCAGGAATTGGTTGATGGCGTTGTGAATCATAGGTCCGCGCCAGATGATGGCCTCGTCCTCGTGCTCTTGGAAGAAGGCCATGGACACGACCCGGAACCCGAAGGTCTGGCTGGGGATGATGTGGCCGTTGACGTAGGCCGGGCGCTCGGGGACGCCGAGGAGCTTGGGAACGTTGGGGCAGTCGATGTCAGCGTCGAGGAGACCGACGCGGTAGCCGCGGTTGGCGAGGTTGGCGGCGAGGTTGACGGCGACGGTGGTCTTGCCGACACCGCCCTTGCCGCTATAGACGCCGAGGCGCACCTTGATTTGTTTCAGGCGCTCGCTGATGGCCTTCTGCCGCTGCCACGACTTCTTCATCGCCTCCAGGCGCTGTTTTTCCTGGGGCGTCATCTGACGCGGGGCGCCGCGCTGAACGTCTGCCATGAAGTGCTACCTCAACTGAAGCTCTGAGCTATGGGCGCCAGAGGGCCGCTGTGGCCGGGCATGGCGCGCGGAGAGGGCGTGAGCGGAAGGAACTTCGCGAGTCTGTGGGCTGTTTGGGGTGATTGCTAGTCGTCCATGCCTAGGAGCTTGCGGCCTTCCTCGGTGATGCGTTCGGGAGTCCAGGGAGGGTCGAAGACGACCTCCACGTGGGCTTCTTCCACGCCTTCCAGTTCGGTGATGGCCCACTCGGCGTTCTGGGCGATGAAGGGGCCCATGCCGCAGCCGGCGGCGGTGAGCGTCATCTCGACGTAGACCTGGTTGCTTGCGTCGATGTCTACGCCGTAGACCAAGCCGAGGTCGACGATGTTGACGGGAATCTCTGGGTCGTAGACATCGCGCAGCGCGTCCATGACCTCTTCCTGAGTTACCTTGCTTTGTTGCACCACCGGGGCACCCCCTGCTAATTTCAACGGACTCTTTGTCTTGGACCCTTCGTCGTAAATGGACCCTCTATCTTGCCGCGATTGTAGGGTTAGTGGACTGCCAATGTCAAAAGAGGAGAGAACCACGGTTGCCGCGTTGGCGTGGCCGGTGGGCAGCGGGGCAAGGGCCGGCCGGGGGCGCGGCTGCGGCTCCACTATTTCGGCAGCGTGCTGAGGAGCAGTCCTTCCGCCGTTTGCCGCTGGGCCGCAATGGCAAACACCACGCTACTGCCGCTGTTGGCGACAAGAAGTTCGAGGCCGTCGATTTGACGGGCGTAGGCCCTGACGTCGTCGCCGATGGTGACGGCTGCAAGGCCCGCCTCGCCTGCGAAGCTGCTGAGTAGGAGCCCCAGGAGGAAGCTGGGATAGCCCGAATGTGCAACGAAGACGGCGCCAAGCCCAGCCTCTTTGAAGAAGGCCAGGTTCACCCTGTCTGGAATCGCGAGGTCGGGGTCGGCGTAGATGCCAAAGGCCGCGAGCCTCACTCGAAGAGCGCCCAGCGACGGAGTGACCCCCGCCGCGTCAACGCCTCCTTTTCGAGCCATTCCCTCAATGTCCAGGTTCACCACATCCAGGAAGCCGGCGGCTAGTGGCGGAATGGGCGGATGCTCCGGGAGGCGCTTCATCAACTCCCAGGCTTCCTTGTTGCGCTCCTCCAAGGGGCCGAGGGTGTGGGTCTGGACGGAGCGTTCAACCGCATCGCGCCAGAAGCCGTTGCCCCGCGCGAGGTGGATGGTTGCCCCTGACCTGACGCTCCACAGCAGGGCGTCGCCGCGGGCGGCCAGCGCCTGCTGGAGGCGGGCGGCGGCGGCCTCGGCAGGGAGGGTGATCCCACTGCCGAAATTGCCCACCGTTGGGCCGGACCACGCCGTCACCGAGCGGACGACGATGTTGCCGGCGTTGTCCGAGGCGCCGGCGAGGTAGGCTTTCGGGATCTGGAGGGGCGAGGCCTTGGCGGTGTAGACGTAGGCGGCGATGCCGGCGTCCGGCAGGACGGCATCGGCGAATCCCGGCGGGAGGGCTGGATCGCCCTCGGGCAGGCCGCCGGTGCAGGAGAGCAGTAGGAGAAGGGCGAGCGCGGCCAGCGCCAGGGGACAGGTCCCAGGCCAACGCAGGGGCGAGGCGGCAAGGCGGGGGGGCATGGGAGGCATGGGAGGGAGGACGCTCATGGCGGCGGCGAGGCGGTGGGGACTCTCGGGCGCCGGCTTCTCAGCGCCGGCCCCGGACCAGCTCGGCGTCCTTGGCGGGGTCGGGCTGCAGGGCCAGGATCTTTCGCAGGTCCACGATTTCGTCCCTGATGAGAGCGGCCTTCTCGAACTCCAGGCTCTTGGCGGCCTGGCGCATCTGCGACTCGAGATCTTTGACGACCCTGGTGAGTTCGTCTCGCGGCAGTTCCTTGCTTACGTGGTAGGGGGCCTTTTCCTCGGCGACGGCGCGGATGCGCTCCGTGATGTCGCGGATGGCCTTGCGAATGCCCTGGGGGGTGATGCCGTGCTCCTCGTTGTAGGCCTTTTGGATGGCGCGGCGGCGGTCCGTTTCGCCGATGGCGGCCTTCATGGAGGTGGTCATGTTGTCGGCGTACATGATGACGTGGCCGTCGATGTGGCGCGCTGCCCGACCGATCATCTGCACGAGCGAGGATGATGAGCGCAGGTACCCCTCTTTGTCGGCGTCGAGGATGGCGACGAGGCTGACCTCCGGTAGGTCGAGGCCTTCCCGCAGGAGGTTGATGCCGACCACGACATCGTAGACGCCGAGGCGGAGATCCCGCAGGATTTCGGAACGCTGGAGGGTGTCGACCTCCGAGTGGAGGTAGTGGGTTTTGACGCTCATTTCCAGGAGGTAGTCGGCCAACTCCTCGGCCATGCGCTTGGTGAGGGTGGTGACGAGGCAGCGCTGGCCCAGCTTAACGCGGCGGTTGATCTGCTCCAGGAGGTCGTCTATCTGGCCGCGGGTGGGCTTGACTTCAAGGGTTGGGTCGAGGAGTCCCGTGGGGCGGATGACCTGTTCGACGATCTGCTGGCTGTGCTGCAACTCGTAGGGGCCGGGCGTGGCGGACACGTAGACGGCCTGGTTGATGTGTTGGCTGAACTCGTCGAAGTTCAAGGGGCGGTTGTCGATGGCCGAGGGGAGACGGAAGCCGAAGTCGACGAGGGTCTCCTTGCGGCGGACGTCCCCGTGGAACATGCCGCGGACCTGGGGCACGGTCATATGCGACTCGTCGATGAAGAGGAGGAAGTCGGCGGGAAAGTAGTCGATGAGGCACGAGGGAGTGGACCAACAGGAGACGGCGAGGCGGCCGTCGGGGGGAGCATGGCGGCGCGCCAGGTGGCAGGAGTAGTTCTCGATGCCGGCGCAGTAGCCCGTCTCGCGGATCATCTCGATGTCGAAGCGCGTCCGCTGTTCTAGGCGCTGGGCCTCCACGAGCTTGTCGCGGTCGCGCAGCCAGTCGAGCCGCTCCGCGAGCTCCAGCTTTATGTCCTTGATGGCCTCCTCCATCTTCTCCTCGCCGGTGACGAAGTGCTTGGCGGGGTAGATTTCGACGCTGTCGCGCTGGACCAACATCTCGCCTGTGAGGGGGTCGACCTCCATAATGCGCTCCACCTGGTCGCCGAACCACTCCACCCTTAGGGCGATTTCGTCGTAGGCGGGCAGGATTTCCAGCGTGTCGCCCCGGACGCGGAAGCGCCCCCGCGAGATGTCCATGTTGGTGCGTTCGTATTGCATGTCGACGAGGCGGCGTATGGCGTGGTCGCGGCTGGTCTGCTTTCCCTGCTCAAGGGCAAGCACGAATTGGAAGTATTCATCGGGCGAGCCGAGGCCATAGATGCAGGACACCGACGCCACGACGACGACGTCCCGGCGGGTGAGGACGGCCCTGGTGGCGGCGTGACGCAGCTTGTCCAGCTCGTCGTTGATGTCCGACTCCTTTTCGATGTAGGTGTCGGAGCGGGGGACGTAGGCCTCGGGCTGGTAGTAGTCGTAGTAGGAGACGAAGTACTCGACGGCGTTGTTGGGGAAGAAGTCTTTGAACTCGGTGGCGAGCTGGGCGGCGAGGGTCTTGTTGTGGGCGATGACGAGGGTGGGTCTCTGGACGGCCTCAATGACCTTGGCCATGGAGAAGGTCTTGCCGCTGCCGGTGACGCCGAGGAGGGTCTGGTGGGCGAGGCCGCGCCGCAGCCCGTCGGCCAGCGCCTCGATGGCCTGGGGCTGGTCGCCGGTTGGCTGGAACTCTGCGGCTACTTTGAAGTCAGGCATTGGGTGGTGGTGGGGAGTCAATCCAATCATACCAGAAGAAGGGAGCCCTGCTTTCAGAGCCGGGGCGCCACCGAGTGACTCACGTCATTGAAAATAGGAGGCGCGCCGCGGCTCTGTGACAACGCGCTCTGGCGCCCGCACACCTCTAGGGAGTCTCTGAACAAGCTGTGAGGGGCCCATTGCGATTCGAGCGCGCCCCGGGGGACACCCTTCCTAACCTTCCCCCGCGTACGAGGGCAGGAACAGAGGCTTCCCCCGGCCTCAGCCTCGTTCTTTGATTGAATGTGTGCCTGCTTTGATTGTATGTGTTACTGGGTTTTCTTCTCCCCGGCGCTCCGTAGGCGTGGAGCCGTTACAAAGGCGTTACAAGGCGTTACAAGCCGTTACGGAGCCGTTACAAATCGTTCGAGCCGTTACAGGGCCGGATGGCTCCAAGGAGCCTGTGCCATACAACGGCAATCGCTCCGGTGCCAGCCTTCCTCGGAGGGTCTTGCCCCTTGGGTTGTTCCCTCAGCGCTCCTGCCACAGGGGGACTCTCCATGGTTAGCCCCCAGTACATACGTTATGCGGCAGGCTCCGAGAAAGAGAAGCGGGCCGGGGGCCCACTTCTTGGGGATACTATAGCACACTCGTTCTGATTTTGCAAGGGGGGTAGGACGCTTCCTGGACGGGGGGTGTTGTTGCGGCCTGCGCCCTGGTTCAACGGAGGGTCTCGTTTGGCCTGCGCCGCTATCCCGCCCGCTCCGCCCTCCGACGTTTTGGGGTACAGGGGGACTCCCCCTGCACCCTCGGCGGGGGCGCAGCCCCCTGCACCCCGCTGGGCGGCAGTCGCGAACTTTGGTTGGCGCGTCTGGGCGCTTCCTAACTTCTCCCGATTGCGGGGGCAGGGAGGGGAGGGTTGCCGCGGGGTGGGGGGCGCGGCGCCTCTCTGGCGGCTTGTTCAGAACATCCCTAGTAGAACCCCGGGTCCTCCATAGGCGGGGGTCACGCGTCGGTGGTCTGCCCGCCGTCAATGACGAGGTTGTGGCCGGTCACGAAGGAGGACTCGTCGCAGGCCAGGAAAAGGGCGGCGTAGGCTATCTCCTCCGGACGGGCGATGCGATGCAGGGCTCGGACGTTTGCGCGCCGCCGGTCCATCTCCTCCTCAAAATTGCCTCGCAGCTTGGCGTTGCGGATGCCCCTCGGCGTCTCCACCGGTCCCGGGCAGAGGCTATTTACCCGGATTCCCAGGGGCCCGTAGTCGATGGCGAGTTGACGGGTCAGGTTTACCAACGCCCCCTTGGACGCGCAGTAGGCGGGGTAGTCCTCAGTCCCCAGCACTCCCAGGCTCGACGCCATGAGCACGATGGCTCCTTCTCCACGCTCGACCATGTGCTTCAGCACCGCCCGGATGCCGTAGAAGGCGCCGTGCAGGTTGATGTTCAGGACTGAGTGCCACTGCTCGTCCGTGGTCTCATGGGCCTTGGAGCGCACGCCCGTTCCGGCGATGGGCGCAAAAACGTCGACCTTTCCGTAGGTTTCCAGGGCCAGATCCAGCATTCGCTGGTTGGCCTCGGCCTGGGTCAGGTCGGCCTGCATGAAGGCCGCTGCGCCGCCGTCCGCCTGGATCACGGCATCAATGCGCGGCTGCACTGCTTCGCCGTCGATATCAACGGCGAGCACCTGGGCCCCTTCCCGAGCGAACAGGCGGGCGATGGCCCTTCCGATGCCACTGTTGGCCCCGGTTACGACGGCCACCTTCCCATCTAGCCGCCCAAGGCCATGTTTCATCAGCGGGTGTTCGTCCGTGGCCGGTGTGGTCATTGTTCCTCCCTGAGGAAAACGCTGCGTTGCTGAGCCCTTGGGTTGCCCTATCCAGTGGGCCAAGATGTCCATACTACGAAGAAGTTTAGCATTTGCAGCGGTTATGCTTCAGGGAGCGGTCTGCGTATCGTAGGTGTCGCCAGCCAGATGGGATAGAACTCCCCGAAAGCATGGGTGGGATGGTTGGGGAATCTCTGAACAAGCTGTGACAGAGGCACCGCTCCCCACGAGCATGCCCGTACTCGGAGGCTTCTCCATCCTTCCCCCTCCTACTTGCAGAAAGAGAACCTTTGTGCTAGAGTATCGTCAAGATGCTCAAGCACCGTCAACATGCGGGCCGCCGCCCCACCCCTTTCCTGGCGCCGGGATACGACTACGTTACGGCTCGTGACAGTTCCGCTACGGCTCCATTACGGCTTCGTTACGGCTCCACGACTACGGGGCGAGGGGGGAGCGGAGAGAGTAGTAACACATACAATCAAAGGACGAGGCTGAGGCCGGGGGTAATCCTCCCATCCCTGCCTTCACCCCCGCAGGAAGGCTGGGAAGCGCCCTTTCCCTTCCCCTGGCATGCGCTTGAATCGCAGTGGGTCTCTCACAGCTTGGTCAGAGCATCCTTAGGGCTTCAGAGCAAGACTCCGCCGTGGACGCCAGGTATGAGTAGCGCCTTTCGAGGCCGGTTTGAATCAGCCCTCATACACCCAGCGACTGTCACAGTAGACCATGCCTTCTGCGATTGAGTGGACAGACGAGACCTGGAATCCTGTGACCGGTTGCACCCGCGTGTCGCCGGGCTGCGATAATTGCTATATGTTTTCACTGTATCCGCGTCTGAGGGCAATGGCAGTCCCAGGCTACGATATGGCGCCAGACGAGGTCCAGATTTTACCGAGCCGGCTGACTATTCCGTTGTCATGGAAAAAGCCTCGGCGCATTTTCGTCAACAGCATGGCCGACCTATTCCACCCGAGAGTACCCTTCGACTTCGTGTACGGCGCTTTTTCTGTAATGCAAGAAGCCGCCGCCGAGCGGGGTCACATCTTTCAAGTCTTGACCAAGAGACCTGGAAGGGCAGTTGCATGGTGGAAAGCGTATGAGCACTCCTTTCCTGATGGATGGCCACCCAACGTCTGGCTCGGGACATCCGTTGAAAGTCAGAAGTACGCCCCAAGGTTGACCGTATTGGCTCGTTTACCGGCGCCGGTCCGGTTCGTGTCCGTTGAGCCGCTGTTGGCGCCGGTCGATCTGAAGCCGTGGCTGGACGGCGGGGTGCTCCAATGGGTGATCGTTGGTGGTGAAAGCGGCCCGCGCGCCAGGCCCATGGACCTGACGTGGGCAAGGGCATTGCGCGACCAGGCTACAGAGGCGGGTGTGGCGTTCTTCCTGAAGCAGCTCGGCGGCGTCCGAAACAAGCGCGGAGGCGAGGATGCCATGATCGACGGTAGGCTATGGCGGCAGATGCCGGTGGGAGGGTAACGGGCCGTGGCCACCCAGTCATTCGGGGGCCGGTGGACAGGGGATAAGCTGGAGATCCTCAGACAGTATCTTGATAAGTATACCACAGCCTTGAAAAACCAGCCATTCAATTTGATTTATGTAGACGCGTTTGCAGGAGACGGTTCGTGGAACCCCAAGTCACCGTACACGGCGGTCGACTACGCCGACTTCCAAGAGTTGCGCCGAGGCTCTTCTCGGATAGCGCTGGAGGTATCGGATAAGCCATTTGACAGGTTGGTATTCATTGAAAAGGATTCCTCACGTATCAACTCGCTTCAAACTTTAAAGAGTGAGTTTTCCAACCGCCATATAGAAATCGTCAATAGCGATGCCAATACGGAACTGCCCAAACTCTGCCAGAACCTGAGCGCATCTGATCGCGCCGTCGTATTCCTTGACCCGTTCGCAACCGAGGTGGACTGGCACACAGCGGAAGCCATTGGATCGACGGAGAAGATCGATTGCTGGATCCTATTCCCTCGAATGGCAATTGCCCGCATGATGCCAAGGAGCAACGAGCCGACACCAGCCCTCGCTGGCCAACTTGACCGCATCTTCGGAGGTAGCAATTACTGGAGTGAACTCTATCATACATCGCAACAGCTATCGTTATTCGGCGATGGACCTAAGCAAGAGCGGCAGGACGACAGCAGGGTTATCGCGGCCCTCTACAGGAAGCGCCTCGAATCTGTGTTCGTGAGAGTTGCCCCCACCGATCGGACGTTTAGGAATTCCAAAGACTCTCCGATGTTTGATCTCTTCTTCGCCGCGAGTAATCTCCGTGGAGCATCCCTGGCCATAAGCATTGCTGATCATATCCTGGACCACTGGTAGGTTCACTATCTTCAGCATGATCACAGCGGCGGCGCTGAACCGGTGCGTTAGCTGGTCAATCTACGTTACAGCCTAGCAAAGTCCGGACAAAAAGAGAGAGGCCCACCTAATCTAGCTTGAAATAGCGAAACGCCTCCGCGTATTCCAGGCCGCTTTCGCCAGCGGAGTAGCGGGCCATGCGCTGCACCATCTCCGACGCCTCCGGCGAGTCCTCGGTGCGGTCCCGCATCTGGCTCCGGTGCTGATGAAGCGCCTTGACCTTCATGTCGAGTACTTCGGCGATATCGAAGTGAACGTCGGCCTCTTCGGCGGGGGAGGAGATGTAGATGTGCTTGATCTTGTGGGGCATCAGGCCTTGTTCGATTAGGTCCGGGTAAACGTGGTAGTCCCTGGCCGAAGGGAACGCGGCGTCCAAAGCGGCGTCGCCGGCGGCTCGATGGTCCGGGTGATTGATGTAGCGGCCGGCGAAATAGCGGCGGGTGGGGTCGTTGCAAACGAGGGCGTCGGGGCGCAGGCGGCGGATCTGCCGCACGAGGTCCTTCCGTAACTCCAACGTATTCGCCAGCATGCCGTCCGGGTAGCCCAGGAAGGTGATGTCTTCGACGCCGAGCACGGCGCACGCCGCCCTCTGTTCGGCTTGGCGCAGCGGTGCAAGGATCTCCGGGGTCTTTTCGGGGTCGTCGCTGCCTTTGTCGCCGTTGGTGCAGAGGACGTAGGAGACCCGCCGGCCCTCGCGGGTCCAGCGGGCCACCGACCCTGAGCACATGAACTCAGCGTCGTCGGGGTGAGCCACGACAACCATGACGTGGTCGCCGGGGCCTTCGTGCTTGATGGGTTCCAGCATATGACCTCTCGATTGGGTGGGGATGCCATCGAAAAGTGTAGCACGGGAGGGGCGTGGGATGACGCTCCCCGCGGCGCCGATGTACCATCAGCCCAACCGGACGGGGAGGCGGAGCTATATGAGCCAGGCTGGGAACGGAAGCACAACCCTATACGTTGGCTTGCATGAAGGCGTCTGCGCTCTGAGCAGCGAAGACGGCGGCGCCTCGTGGCGAAGGGGGCCGGTCACGCCGCTGGAGCATGCCGCGGCGAAGATCGTCGCCTGCCCCTCCGACCCAATGCGGGTCTATCTGGCCGCCTACGAGGCCGGCGTCTACCGCTCTGACGACCGGGGCACAACGTGGCGAAAGCTGGACAGCTACCCGGCCGAGCACGCCCATTCTCTCGCCGCGCGCCCGGACAATCCGGACGTTCTCTACGTGGGCAGCGAGCCGGCAACCGTCTTCGTCACCACGGACGGGGGAAAGACGTGGGACGAGTGTGTCGGCTTTCGCCAGGTTCCCGAGGCCGGCGAGTGGTCGTTCCATTGGGAGGGCCGCCACGGGCACGTCCGCGACCTGCGGCTGGCCCCGTACGACCCCCAGGTTATCTTCGCGGGGATAGAGGTGGGCGGGATTGTGCGGTCTACCGACGGCGGGCGGAGTTGGCGCCAACTGTCCGGGCCCGACCCGGACGTCCACACGATTCAGATTGATCCGTTGCATCGCGGGACGGTGCTGGCCGCCACCGCCGCCGGACCCTATCGCTCCGAGGACAACGGCGATTCCTGGGAGTACGTCGGTGGTGGACTGGATCGCCGTCACACCATTCCCCTGGCAATGTCTCCCGCCGAGCCCGAGCGCGTCTTGGTGGGCGCGGCAAGCAGCGCCCGGCGGCAGGAAGCGCAACCGTACCTCTCGGTGGACGGCGGGCGGAGCTGGCGCGGGCTGGATGGCCTCGGAGCCCCGGAGGACATGGTGGTGGCGCTGGCCTGGGATCCCGCAGACCCTGACCGCGTCTATGCCGGCTCCGACCAAGGGAAGCTCTACCTGAGCGGCGACCGCGGCGAATTGTGGCGGCAGGCGGGGGTTGCGCTGCCCAGAGTGGCGGTGGGGGCCATGGCGGCGGGGTATCCGGGGTAGGGGCGAGAGGGGGAACGTTCGCCTGACCTTCGCGCTCTCTGAGTCTTCGCTATCCTTCGAGGCTCTGTTGGAAGGTCTCCCACACCCGGCCCACGAGGTCGGGGCCGGGCTTCAACGTGGCGCTGCCCGGCGTCCAGTCCACTGGGCACGCTTCCGTCCCGCCCGAGTTGCGCACACGCTGGTAGGCCTGGAATTGGCGGAGCGTCTCGTCGATGCGGCGGCCAACCGGGGGCGTCAGGACCTCCATCGCCTGAATGACGCCGTCGGGGTCGATGATGAAGCGGCCGCGGATGTCGACGCCCTCATCCTGGTCATAGACATTGTAGATACGGCCGATGCGCCCGCCCGGGTCCGACACCATAGGCCAGGGAATGTCCCCGCCTGTCATACGGGACAACTCGTATTCGACCCACATTTTGTGGACGTGCTTGCCGTCCACACTGATGGTGAGCACCTGGATGTCCAATTCCTGGAACTCTGCGCACCTGGCAGCGACCGCTGCGATTTCAGTGGGTCAGACGAAGGTGAAGTCCCCGGGATAGAAGAACAGCATGACCCAGCGCCCGCGGTAGTCGGACAGCTTCACTTCGAGGAACCGGCCTTCATAGAAAGCGGGCGCCTGGAAATCCGGGGCCGCCTTGCCCACGACCGCTCTTTGGGTGATTTCCTCGGCCTGAGACATCGCGCCTCCTGATCGGTCGTGGCCCTGATGCGCAGGGTTGCCTGTGAGGAAAGCGTAATGCCCGCGGAACGGGGCTGCAAGCGCGTTATGGTGGCCCGGCAGGCTGCCTGGTGACGAATTCCTGGGCATGGGGGGGCATTCAGTGCGAATGGAGGCGCAATACCCCTGGGAACTCGTTGACAAAGGAAGTTGTATGGCTATAATGACGCCATTCGGAGACGCCCCCTCGCGGGGCGCCGTTCAGTTTGGGTAGGAGGAGAGTATGGCAATTTGGGACGACGTGCTCAGTGACCGGGACCGCGCCGTGTTCGAAAAGTTTACGAAGGGCCATGACAATCCCCAGGGAGACAATGCGGCCTTGGGAAAGCGAGCCGCGGTCATCGTGGTGGACGTAAACTACGCCTTTGTTGGGTTGAAGCCGGAGAACATCTTGGACTCGATTGACGACTACATTACCTCCTGCGGAGAGGAGGGATGGGCCGGCGTCGAGAGCATCCGGCAGCTTCTGGAGGTTGCCCGCGGGGCGGGCTTGCCCGTTATCTACAGCACGAGTGTGACCTTCAACTACCAGGGTTCCGGCTGGCACAGCCGGGCGCGGGGTGGCCGCAACCGCGAGCTGTTGGAGGCGGACGAGCTGGAGCATCGGAGGCTGGGCAACAGGATTGTGGAGGAGATTGCCCCGCAGCCCCAGGACATCGTCCTGGAGAAGAAGGCTGCCAGCGTTTTCTCCGACACCCCGCTCTTGGCGATATTGAATGAGTTGGACATCGACACCCTGATCATCACCGGAACGTCCACCAGCGGCTGTGTGCGGGCCACCGTAGTCGACGCGGCGTGCCACAACTTCTTCGTAGGGATTGTGGAAGAGGGCTGCTTCGACCGGTTCGATGTCAGCCACAAAGTCAGCCTGATGGACATGCATGCGAAGTACGGGAAGGTGATCTCCCTGGAAGAGGCCAAGGACTATGTGAAAGCGGAGGCTGAGGCCACGCTGAAGACTGAGGCCCTGGCCACATAGGAGCATCCAGGATTGGCTTGCCAGTTACGCGAGGTTTAGGTTCAGCTGCACTTCAGGAGGCAACCATGACGAGGAAGTTGGTCTTGGGTGGCGTGTTGACCGCGGTGGCTCTCGTCGTGTTGGCTGCCTGTGGCGGCAGCGACCCGACGGCGACGTCCCCACCTGCCACGATGGCGCCGGAGGCGACGATGGCCCCCACGATGGCGCCGGAGGCGACGATGGCCCCCACGATGGCGCCGGAGGCGACGATGGCGCCCGTAGAGGCAAAGGAGATTAAACTCATCGGCGCTTGGCCGATGAACTACCCCATCAGCAACTGGCAAGAAGTCGCGATGATGGCGAAAATGAACGAGTTGGGCCAGGGTAGCCTGAACGTGCATCGCGTTGCCGGTCCTGATCAGGTCCACCAGGCTGAGCAGATAGAGCCGTTGCGGGGGGGCATCTACGACATGATCAACACCGCGGGGGCGTACCACGCCAATATCACGCAGTTGGCCAACGTGGAGAGCTACACGGGCGGCGCTGACCAAGAGACGCGCGTTGCCTGCGGCCTCACGGACCTGTTACGGCAGGTCTACGCGGAGAAGGCTGGGATCTACTATCTTGGCCCCTTCATCTTCGGAAGCAGCGGGCACATCTACCTGTCTGAAATCGTCGACGACTCAGGGCAGAAAGCCGACCTCACCGGGCTGAAGCTGCGTGGGCACTCGTTGTACCGGGCCGCCGTTGAGGAGTTGGGAGGCACCATCGTCCAAATGACGGGGGCCGAGGTCTACACGGCCATACAGCGGGGCGTTATCGAAGGCGCTGTCCTCGGTGGAGGTTATCAATACGCCCGTGACGTCAAATTAGATGAGGTGATGAACTACATCTATGACATCATGCTGGACGCCGAGTCATCCACGGTGTACGTCAACATGGACACCTGGAACAGTCTGAGCACGCAGCAGCAGGATGCCGTATACAACGGCCTCATCGAGAACGCCAACGAACAGCGGGTGGAAGTGATGCAGCGAAACCGCGATGCCCTGGATGAGATGGAGGACAAGGGCGTAAGGATCATCAAGCTGCCGCCGGATGAGGAGCAGCGGGTGCAGAGGCTCTGGCTTGAAGAGAACGTGCCAGGCGTCCTTGAGACCGACCCCGTCTGGGGTCCGCAGATAGGCGACGCGCTCCAGTGCATTTGGGACGAGGTGCTCGTCTAGATTGACGCCTTCTGTGGGAAGAGGCCCGACGGTGTAATCCGTCGGGCCTCTTCCGCAGGCCTGATGAGGGCCTTCATGCGAAAGGCGGATATCGCCCCCGAATGAAGGGCCGGCTAGGAAGTCGGGAGAATGGACAATGGATATCGCAAGGCAACTACTGCACTCATCGACGGCGGCCTTTGACCGGTTTCTCACGTTCTGTTACGTGGCCACCGGCTTGATGGTGTTGGCGATGGCGATGTTCGTTGGGTACGAAGTGCTCATGAGGTACGCGTTCGACAAGCCCACCTTCTGGGTCATTCAGGCCAGCGAGTACATTTTGGTGTATATCACCTTCTTGGTGGCGGCTCCGCTTCTTCGGGACGGCGGCCACACCAAGATGACGATAGTCATTGAGCGGCTGGGCGCCCGCAGGAGCCGGTATCTTGATGCCTTTACCTCGACGGTGGGTTTGGCGGTGTGCATTATCTTCTCGTGGCAGACAACCGCCAGAGTCCTGGACGCCATAGACCGCGGCGTCGTCTACCGGGATGGCTTCCACCTGCACCAGGCCGTAGTGTGGTGGGTGATGCCCCTTGCTTTCATCTTGATGTCCATCCAGTTCATCCGGCTGTTCATGGAGCAGGCCTACAACATCAAGAATGACATCGTTCCTGGAGGAGAGGAGGCCACGCACGGAATGGCCTGATCCCAGGCCGGGAGTAGGGTAGGCGGTTTCACATTCCTCCCGCAGCGCTTGTTGATATGACCGTCCGACCTGGTAGCTCGGGCTTGGTAGAAGCGCTGTCTTACGCGGCTCCCGTCCCTCAAGTTACCCCACTCGCACCGCCAAGCATTGGAGGATGTCTGTGGACTGGTGGCTAGTACTCGGACTAATCTTCGTCAGCCTGATAGCCGCGATGGCGACAGGACTGCCCGTCGCCTTCGCCTTCATGATTCTCAACATCATCGGGCTGTTTATCGTTGCCGGCGGGGCAGTCGGCTTCATATTGCTACCTGGCGCTATCTACACGTCAGTTTCCACTTTTCCTCTGATCGCCCTTCCCATGTTCTTCTTCCTGGGGGAGCTTCTCTACCATTCCGGCGTCTTCGGAATGGTTATGGACACGACCGACAAGTGGATTGGGAAGGTTCGGGCCCGCCTATTGTTTGTGGCTCTGGGCTCCGGGACCATCCTGGCTGCACTGAGCGGCGCCGGCATGGCCGACACGGCCCTGCTGGGGTCCACCATCTTCCCGGAAGTGGAAAGGCGAGGCTATGATCGGAAGTTGTCACTAGGCATCATTACCTCGGCGGGCTTGCTAGCGGTCCTGATCCCGCCCAGTGGTTTGGCCGTGCTCTTGGGAAGCCTGGCCGAGGTATCCATTGCCGGTCTCCTCATTGGCGGCATTGGCCCCGGGCTATTGATGGTCTTCCTCTACTTCTGGTACATCATCATCAGGGTACGGCTCGATCCCTCCCTTGCCCCTGTCTATGATCAGGCTGGCGTCCCTCTTTCCGACAAGCTGCTCTCCACGGCAAAGCTCTTTCCCCTGCTGCTTATCATCGTTGCCGTTGTGGGCTTCATTCTCTTCGGCGTCACAACGCCTAGCGAGGCGGCGGCTACGGGGTCAATCGCGGCGCTCATCGTCACCGCAGTCTATCGCCGCCTGAACCTGGAGGTGCTGAAGCGGTCCCTGTACGGCGTCGTCAAGATCGTCGGCATGGTGCTGTTGATTATCAGCGGCGCGGTGTCCTTCGGCCAGCTGCTGGCCATGACCGGGGCGGCCAGGGAATTCATGGAGTTCCTCATTGCCCTGCCGGTCGACCCCTACGTTATTCTTATCGCAATCCAGGTTGCCGTCCTTCTCCTTGGTCTCTTCATCGACGGCATCTCCATCATGATGATCACCATCCCGGTGCTTGTGCCGGTGGTGCAAGGCTTCGGGTGGGACCCAATATGGTTTTGGGTGTTGTTCCTGATGAATATGACCATAGGAGCCGAATCCCCGCCGTTTGGGCTGTCCCTCTTTGCTTTGAAGGGCGTGGTCCCGGCCCATGTGACCATGGGAGACATCTACCGCGCTCAAATACCATTCGTGATTATGGATTCCTTCGCGGTGGGCATCGTGATAGCTATTCCTCAGATTGCCACGTATCTGCCCAGCATTGCCCGCTAGCCGGGAGGGTGAGTCGCGCCTTTGTCGATTGACCAACCATAGACGTTGCCCAGCTCGATGGATGGAAGCGATGCTTTCATATGACCTTCTTCGCACTATGTTCACAAGCGGTCGGCGTGGGAGGATGCCTGAGAGCCTAGGCGGAGGGGCTTGATAGGCGGACTCTGACCGCCTATCAATGCTGGGATTGACTTGCGGGCCAAAATAGGATTGACTTGTCAGCCACGTGAGGGTTGGGATTCGGCTTCACTTCAGGAGGTAACCATGAAGAAGAAGTTGGTCTTGGTCGGTTTGTTGACCGCGGCGGCTCTCGCTGTGTCGGCTGCCTGTGGCGGCAGCGACCCGACCGCGACGTCCCCGCCTGCCACGATGGCGCCGGAGGCGACGATGGCCCCGGAGGCGACAATGGCTCCGGAAGCGACGATGGCGCCGGAGGCGACAATGGCCCCCGTAGAGGCAAGGGAGATCAGGCTCATCGGCGCTTGGCCGGAAGGGATTACTATCACCGACTGGCAAGAAACCGAAATGATAGCGAAGATAAATGAGCTCAGCGAGGGAAGCCTCAGCGTGTCCCGGGTGGCCGGACCCGCCGAGGTGCACCAGGCAGAGCAGATGGCGGCCATCCAGGCGGGCATCTATGACATGATGCACACGGCCAGCGCCTACTTCCGGGAGTTGACCGTGCTGGCTAACACCGAGGGCTACGTGGGTGGCGCCCCCGTTTCCCTGCGGGAGTCCTGCGGGCTGGAGGACATCCTCCGCGAGATCTACGACGAGCAGGTCGGGGTTCACTACGTTGCCCCCTCCACGTACAACAGCAGCGGCCACATCTACTTGTCCAAGCTGGCCAACGAAGACCGCTCGGTTGTGGACCTGACGGGTCTGAAGCTACGTGGACACGCCTACTATCTGGGCGGCACGGAGGCGTTGGGCGGCTCGATCGTGAATATGCCATCCAGTGAGGTATACACGGCTGTGCAGCGCGGCGTGATCGAGGGGTCTGTCGCCGGCGGCGACTACATGTACCCCAGGGACGTGAAGTGGGACGAGATCATGAACTACGTGTACGCGATAGACCTAGACAAGGAGTCCGGGCACGTGTTCATGAACAAGGACGTGTGGAACGACCTGACGCAGCAACAGCGGGACGCCATCTACAATGGCGTTGTGAATATCTTCGAGGAGCTGGAGTCGGAGTTGGTGATTAGGAAGGCAGAGGCTCTGGCGACGCTGGAGGAAAGGGGTATGGAAGCGATCCGGCCCCCCGAAGAGGAAGTGAGGCGGGTGCAGGGGCTCTGGATCGAGAAGAACGTTCCCGCCGTTCTGAACGCGGAGCCCGACAACAGCCCCCGGGTGCTGACAGCGCTGCAGTGCATTTGGGATGAAATGGGAATCGAGGTGAACCTCTAGGGAAGGACCACCTAGATGCTGAGAGCCCGCCGGCCTCGGCCGGCGGGCTCTCAGTGCACTTCATTGTGTGCGGGGGACTTGGCTTGGCTGGTTCCCCGTATGCGGACACAAACATAGATGTTGGAGAGACCCGCTGATGGAAACGGCGAAGCGTATCAACAACCCGGCGCAGATGCTCCTCGACTGGCCCTCGGAGCGATGGCGTCGGCAACCCGGTCGAAGTCCCATCCTCAGAATGGCGACGATGCTCTTCGACCTGCTCTTGGATCTCTGTTACTTCTTCACTGGCGGCGTTGTGGCCGCGGTGGCGTTGTTCGTCGTCTATGAAGTTTTCGTCCGGTACGTCCTGAACGACCCCACCTATTGGGTCATTCAGGGCAGCGAGTATGGCCTAGTGTACCTTGCCTTCCTCGCCGCGGGGCCGGTCCTGAGGGACGGCGGACACACCAAGATGACCATCATCCTGGAGAAGCTCGGCCCTCGAAGAGGCCGGTATCTGGACGCCTTCACCTCACTGATTGGGCTGGGGGTGTGCGCCATATTCTCCTGGCAAACGACCACTCGAATCATGGAGTCCATTGCCCGGGACGCGACCTACAAGGAGGGCTTTGCCATCAGTCAGGCTGTAATCTGGTGGGTAATGCCCTTTGCCTTTATGACCATGGGCCTGCAGTTCATCAGGCTGTTCATGGAGCAGATGTACAACATCAAGCATGACATCGTTGTTGGCGGCGTGGAGGATGCGTCGCATGGAATGGCTTGATGCAAACGCGGGGAGAGATTGAGCTGTTGTGCATTGCCGGGGATGCGCCGTTTTCGATACCTCCCGGCCTTGAGGAGTTGAGCCTTGAGGGCAAGCCTCTCGCATTCTGCGCCCTGAAGTGACGCCAAACTGGCGCCCAGGCGCCTTGGAGGATGTCCCGTGGATTGGTGGCTGATTCTCTTAGTCATATTCGCCAGTATCATGGCGGCAATGGCAACCGGCTTGCCGGTTGCCTTCGCCTTCATGATTCTGAATATCGCAGGGCTGTACATCGTCACGGGGGGCATCGTTGGCCTCAAGCTGCTGCCGGGGGCCATCTACACCTCCGTCGCCACCTTCCCCCTCCTTGCGCTTCCGATGTTCTTCCTGCTGGGAGAGCTGCTGTACCACTCCGGCGTCTTCGGCATGGTCATGGACGTTACGGACAAGTGGATAGGGAAGGTCCGCGCCCGTTTGTTGTTCGTGGCCCTGGGGTCAGGAACACTCCTGGCGGCGTTGAGCGGGGCAGGCATGGCGGACACGGCCCTGCTCGGGTCCACCATCTACCCGGAGGTTGAGAGAAGGGGCTACGATCGGCGGCTGGCCCTGGGCGTCATTACCTCAGCGGGCTTGCTGGCGGTCATGATTCCTCCCAGCGGGCTGGCGGTGCTGCTTGGAAGCCTGGCTGAAGTGTCCATCGCGGGCCTGCTCATAGGCGGCATTGGCCCCGGATTTGTGATGGTCTTCTTCTACTTCTGGTACATCCTCATCCGGGTGCGGCTCAATCCATCCTTGGCGCCTAGCTACGAGCAGCAGGACATTTCCTTGGCCGAGAAGGTGAAAGCCACCGTCTACCTCACTCCCCTGCTGCTCATCATCGTCGCGGTTGTGGGCTTCATTCTCCTTGGCGTCGCTACGCCTAGCGAATCGGCGGCAACAGGGGCGCTTGCCGCCGTCATCGTAGCGGCTATCTACCGGCGCCTGACCTGGACAGTGCTGAAGAGGTCGTTCCTGGCGGTCGTAAAGATCATTGCCATGGTGCTGCTCATCATCAGCGGCGCCGTGTCCTTCGGGCAATTGCTGGCCATGACCGGCTCGGCCAGGGACTTCATGGAGTTCCTCGTCGGTCTGCCGGTGGACCCAATTGTCATTTTGATCGCCATCATGTCGGCGGTCCTGCTTCTTGGCTTCTTCATAGACGGCATTTCCATCATGCTGATCACTATCCCCGTGCTGGTGCCGGTGGTGAAGGCATTCGAGTGGGACCTCATCTGGTTCTGGATTCTCTTCCTCGTCTGCCTGACGATTGGCTCTATGTCACCGCCCTTCGGGCTGGCGCTGTTCGCTCTGAAGGGCGTGGTGCCGCCACACGTGACCATGGGAGACATCTACCGGGCCCAGATACCGTTTGTGCTCATTGACTTCGGGGTGGTTGCGGTGATCATCGCGGTGCCGGAGATTGCCACCTTTCTTCCCAGCCTCATCCGGACGTGAGCATGGCCTGACTCAGCCTGGGGAGAGATTCGGACTACGCGCGTAAGGATGCCCCTTAGACTCCTGCCGGGCGTTTGTGACCCCTAGGCGGCCTGCGTCCCGGAAGTAACACCGCCAGCACCCCAACACCTTGGAGGATGTCTGTGGATTGGTGGCTGATACTCGTAATCATATTTGCCAGCATCATGGCCGCAATGGCCACCGGCTTGCCGGTGGCCTTCGCCTTCATGGTCCTCAACATCATTGGGTTGTACATCGTGACGGGGGGCATCGTTGGCCTCAAGCTGTTGCCTGGGGCCATCTACACCTCCGTCGCCACCTTCCCCCTGCTTGCGCTTCCGATGTTCTTCCTGCTGGGAGAGCTGCTGTTCCACTCCGGCGTTTTCGGCATGGTCATGGATGTTACGGACAAGTGGATAGGGAAGGTCCGCGCCCGTTTGTTGTTCGTGGCCCTAGGGTCAGGGACCATCATGGCGGCGCTGAGCGGCGCGGGTATGGCGGATACGGCCCTGCTTGGGTCCACCATCTACCCGGAGGTTGAGAGGAGGGGCTACGACCGGCGGCTGGCCCTGGGCGTCATAACCTCGTCCGGCCTGCTGGCGGTCTTGATTCCTCCCAGCGGGCTGGCGGTGCTGCTGGGAAGCCTGGCCGAAGTGTCCATCGCGGGCCTGCTCATAGGAGGCATCGGCCCCGGGTTTCTAATGGTCTTCTTCTATTTCTGGTACATCCTCATCAGAGTGCGGCTCAATCCATCCTTGGCCCCCACCTACGAACAGGAGGCCCCTCCCCTGGTCGAGAAGGTGAAAGCCACCATTTACCTCACTCCCCTGCTGCTGATCATCGTCGCGGTGGTGGGCTTCATCCTTCTTGGCGTGGCCACGCCAAGCGAGGCGGCGGCAACCGGCGCCGTTTCCGCTGTCATCGTTACGGCTATCTACCGGCGCCTGACCTGGACAGTGCTGAAGAGGTCCTTCCTGGCGGTCGTGAAGATCGTGGCCATGGTGCTGCTCATCATCAGCGGCGCCGTGTCCTTCGGGCAGTTGCTGGCCATGACCGGCGCGGCCAGGGACTTCATGGAGTTCCTCGTTGGTCTGCCGGTGGACCCGATCGTCATTCTCATCACTATTCAAGTGGCCATTCTCGTCCTTGGCTTTTTCATAGACGGCATTTCCATCATGCTGATCACCATCCCCGTGCTGACCCCGGTGGTGAGAGCCTTTGGTTGGGACCCCATTTGGTTCTGGATTCTCTTCCTCGTGAACATGACCATCGGCTCGGAGTCGCCACCCTTCGGGCTGGCGCTGTTTGCTCTGAAGGGCGTGGTGCCGCCACACGTGACCATGGGAGACATCTACCGGGCCCAGATACCGTTTGTGATCATGGACTCGGTGGTGGTCCTCGTCATCATCTTCGTGCCGTCGATCGCGACGTATCTGCCCAGCCTGATACGATAGCCGGCCCGCGCCCTCATCTGTTTTGGGTGTTTTGGCCGCAGGTCGAGGGCAGGCAGGGGCACCGCTGAGGATCGAGGGCCTGACAGCTTCGTACAGCTAGGGATAGTCTGAAGAAGTCCGTAGATTGCGGCATAGTTCAGATAGAGAAGATGGTAGCGCTGGCCACTTGTTCAGGGGTTCCCTTAGGATTGACTTGTGAACCGAATGTGGGTACGATTTGTGGAAATTGTGTCAGGAGGTTCATATGAGGCTGAAGTTGATATTGGCTGGTATGTTGGCTGCGGTCGCCCTCGTCGCGCTGGCTGCCTGTGGTGGCAGCGACCCGACGGCGACGACGCCACCTGCGACGATGGCTCCTGAGGCGACGATGGCCCCGGAGGCGACTGAGGCCATGGAGCCGACCGAGGCTATGGAGCCTGTAGAGGCCATGGAGATCAGGCTCATCGGCGCCTGGCCGGAGGGCATCACCATCACCGACTGGCAGGAACAGGAGATGATGGCCAAGATGAACGAATTGGGGCAGGGAAGCCTCAACATCTATCGGGTGGCCGGGCCCGCTGAGGTCCACCAGGCTGAGCAGATGGAGGCAGTGCGGAATGGCATCTACGATATGCTGCACACGGCCAGCGCCTACTTCCGGGAGTTGACGCAGTTGCCCAACGTGGAGGCATGGCTTGGCGGCGCCCCCGTTTCCCTGCGGGAGAGCTGTGGGCTCGAGGACATCTTCCGCGAGATCTACGACGAACAGGTCGGTGTTCACTATCTTGGCCCATCCACCTACAACAGCAGCGGCCACATCTATCTGTCCGAGCTCGCCAACGAAGACCGCACGGTCGTCGATCTGACGGGCCTGAAGTTGCGGGGTCACGCTCTCTACCAGGGAGGCACCGAGGCCTTGGGCGGTTCCATCGTGAACATGCCTTCCAGCGAGGTCTACACCGCAGTGCAGCGCGGCGTGATCGAGGGCTCTGTCGCCGGTGGTGACTACATGTACCCCCGCGACGTGAAGTGGGACGAGATCATGAACTACGCCTATGACGTTGACTTGGACAAAGAGTCCGGTCACGTCTACATAAACAAGGACGTGTGGGAAGGGCTAGCGCAGCAGCAGCGGGACGCCATCTACAACGGCCTGGTCCAGGTCTTCGAGGGGTTGGACTCGGAGTTGGCGGTTAGGAAGGCGGAGGCGCTAGCGACGCTAGAAGAAAGGGGTATGGAGATCATCAGGCCTCCGGCTGAAGAGGTTGCTCGAGTCCAGGCTCTCTGGATCTCGGAGAACCTTCCGTCAGTCCTAGATCAGGATGCCGAGAACGCTCCTCGGGTGAAAGTGGCTCTCGCGTGCATTTACGAGGGAGTTGGGATGGACGTGGAGCTGTAGGCTAACGTCGCATCAGTAGTAAGAGGACTGTAGCAAGAGCCCGCCGGCAGCCTGCCGGCGGGCTCTTGCTTTTTAGGAGCGCGACGCTGGAAGGGCCGCCGGCTGTTGCTACTGGGTTGAGCGTTCTACTTCATCACGGAGAAGCCGGGCGGAAGGGGGCCTCGCCCTGTGAGGGCCAGCGCAACGTCCGGCCCCTCGCCTTGGAGGAGCGCTAGGTTGGCCAGCAACGCCAGCGTGGTTGAAAGCGGCTGCGCTGGCGGACGCGCGCGCAGCTCCACGGCCCTGGCCAGGTCCAACGTGTGCACGATCAGTTCCAACGTCCGCGTTGGAAGGTAGTCGGGAAAGGCGCACGCCTCCGGTGGGCGGGGCCAGCAGGAAATCATCGGGCATGAGCTGGATGCGGTCCAAGACCCGTTCGGCTATCTCCCGGACGGCGGCCTTTGGGTTATCTCCAAGGGCCTGGCCTGTTTCCCGCCCCCGCTGGTCGGTGGCGGCGTGGTTGGCCAGCATGCCAAGGGCGCGCATGAAGTAGTCGGCCGGGCCGCTCACCACGCGGGACTCCGCTGGACGCTCGCTATAGGCCTCCACGGTGAGCAGGGCGCGGGTGGCGTGCCCCACTAGGTCTCTGACGGTCCAGACGCCCAGAGCGGGCTTCTCCCAGGCGTCGTCTGGGACCTCTTCGACAGTGGTAACCAGGAATTGGGCGGCCTGACGGTAGTCGTCTCTGAACACAGCGCTGCCTCGGTTTTCGCCGGAGTGGAAGGCAGTATAGCAGCCCCGGCGCCCTGTCGCGGGGGTATTGGACGGCGTGGTATACTAGGGCCACTCGTACACATCCCCGTGGGGCGGAGCCGCGAGGAAATCCCAGTGCGGGTGAAGGGGGCGCCACATTAGCGACTTAAGTAGACCAGGCTCCCCGAGTCGGGTCGCTGTCAAGTAGGATGCCGGCCGGCAGCCGGTACTCCGGCGGGTGACCTTGCGGTGGCAGGATGCCGCTCAATGGGCGGAACCCCTTCTGCGCTGCGGAGAGCTCGCTGGGGCTGACCCTGCATTGCGGCTCGGCCCTCTGAAGGAGGGTGCAGGGATGGCCTACTGTCTAGTTCGGGCGGACACACGCGGCCGCCCGGCCCTGGAGGGTTTCCAGGTGGATCAGCGCGAGCCGGTGTGGAGACGCTACGGCGGTTTGTCTCCCTTGCCAAGGGCGGCGGGCTTCCGGAGCATTGAAGCGCCGGTGAGAGAGCAGCCGGATTCTCAGGCGTGGCGGTGGCCACCGCAGGCGCCTCGGGTTACCCGGCTGCTCTTGCTTTATCCTGTTGGACGCATTCACCTCCTTCTCCCTCCAGTGCGCCCACCACCTCCCCCGCCGGATACCTTGCACAGCCGCCGGCACGCGCAAATGGCTCCCTGCTTACGACGCATACCTCGCATCAACCCGACGTTGCTCAACGCAGTCCCTTCCCCCGTACTCGAGGGAAGGTTAGGATGGGGGTTCATGGTTCATGGGGTAGTGTGGGAAACTCGGCGCAGGAATTATGCAAAGGTCTTGGCCTGGGGGAGGAATGAGGGTGGCCTCCACTAGCCCCGACGCCAGCGCTCTCTGGCCTTGCGCTGCCGTTCCGCGGCGGCTGGGGTCCGGCGGGAATGGGCTTGTCCGGTCAGATGGTAGTATGAGGGTCGAATTGAATGGCGGTCTTCGCCCACGCAAAGGCCAGACAAGCGGAAACACGCTCGCGCCCATCCAAGCTCCGTTGCTCAGATACGGGTTGGCGGCAATGCTCGGCCTCATCCTCGTCGTAGGTTGCTCCACGTCGGCCCCGACGCTGGCCCCGACGGTGGATGCTACGCTTACGCCTACGCCAACGCCGTTCCCTGCGCCGACCGCTACGCCAATGCCAACGCCGGCACCGACCGCTACACCGATCCCTACGCCAACCCCCACACCGACTCCTACGCCAATCCCCATATCGCCGGACATGGCTGTGCTGGCCGCGTTCTACAACGCGACGGGCGGGGCGGGATGGTCGAGCAACTACAATTGGCTGAGCGACGCGCCGATCAATCAATGGCAAGGCGTGGCCACTGACGGGAGCGGCCGCGTTTTAGAGCTGGTTCTCAGCAACAACCAATTGAGCGGAGAGATACCGCCGGAATTGGTCGGCCTCACTAACCTGAGGGGGCTGTATCTCAATGACAACGAGTTGAGCGGGGAGATACCGCCGGAGTTGGGCAGCCTCACCAACCTGGAATGGCTGGGCCTCGGCGGAAACCAGTTGAGGGGGGAGATACCGGCGGAGTTGGGCAACCTCGCGAGACTGTCTGATCTGCACCTCCACGGAAACCAGTTGAGCGGGGAGATACCGTCTGAATTGGGCAGACTTCCCAACCTGGAATGGCTTGGCCTCAGTGGAAACGGGTTGAGCGGGGAGATACCGCCGGAGTTGGGCAGCCTCACCAACCTGGAATGGCTGGGCCTCGGTGGAAATCAGTTGAGCGGGGAGATACCGCCGGAGTTGGGCAGACTGACCAACTTGACATTTCTCTACCTCAGTGGAAACAAGTTGAGTGGGGAGATACCGTCGGAGTTGGGCAGCCTCACCAACCTGACATATCTGATCCTCAGTGGAAACAGGTTCACCGGGTGTGTGCCTGATGAGTTGCGAGACCTACCCTCTCAAAGCCTGGGGGAGCTTGGTCTGCCGTCTTGTGGCGTCGCCTCGGATAGGGCTGCGCTCGCGGCGATCTATAACGCGACAGGCGGGGCAGGCTGGTCGAACAACAGGAACTGGCTAAGCGCGGCGCCGGCCGGCGAATGGCAAGGCGTGACCACGGACGGCTACGGCCGCGTTACAAAGCTGGATCTCGTCAGGAACCGGTTGAATGGGGAGATACCGCCGGAGTTGGGCAACCTCGTTAACCTGACATGGCTGGGCCTTTACGATAACCATTTGAGCGGGGAGATGCCGCCGGAGTTGGGCAACCTCGTCAACCTTACATGGCTGGGCCTCGACAACAACCAATTGAGCGGGGAGATACCGCCGGAGTTGGGTAGCCTTGCGAACCTGACATGGCTGGGCCTCTACGACAACCAGTTGAGCGGGGAGATACCGGCCGAATTGGGTAGCCTCGCCAGCCTGACATGGCTGGGCCTCTACGATAACCAGTTGAGCGGGGAGATACCGGCCGAATTGGGTAGCCTCGCCAGCCTGACATGGCTGGGCCTCTACGACAACCAGTTGAGCGGGGAGATACCGCCGGAGTTGGGCAGCCTTGCGAACCTGACTTGGCTGGGCCTCTACGATAATCAGTTGAGCGGGGAGATACCGGCGGAGCTGGGCAGCCTCATCAACCTGCGGGTGCTGGACATCCACAGCAACCGGTTGAGCGGGGAGATACCGGCGGAGTTGGGCAGCCTCATCAAGCTGCGGGTGCTGGACATCCACAGCAACCGGCTGAGTGGGGAGATACCGGCGGAGCTGGGCAGCCTCATCAGCCTGGGGGTGCTGCACATCCACAGCAACCGGTTGAGCGGAGAGATACCGCTGGAACTGAGCAACCTTGCCAACCTGACACTGTTGTACCTTGGTGGCAACCAGTTCACCGGGTGCGTACCCAGCAGTTTGGAAGATGTGCGGAATGAAGACTTCGCCGCGCTTGGCCTGCCGTTCTGCGGCGGCTGAGGTGCGGGGGCAATGCGCCTGTCCGGTCAGATGGTAGTATGAGGGCCGAATTGGATGGCGGCTTTCGCCCACGCAAAGCCTAGACTCAAGGAGATACATTCGTGCCCACCCTGGCGCCGTTGCTCAGACACGGGTTGGCGGCAATGCTCGGCCTCATCCTCATCGTAGGCTGCGCAACGTCAACACCTGCACCGACCGCCTTGGACAGGGAGGCGCTTGTCGCGCTCTACAACGCGACGGACGGGGCAAACTGGTCGAGCAATAGCAACTGGCTGAGCGCCGCGCCGATCGGGAAATGGCACGGCGTTACCACGGATGCCAGCGACCGCGTCACAGAGCTGTTCCTGGAGCAAAACCAATTGAGCGGGGAGATACCGCTGGAGCTGGGCAACCTCATCAACCTGCAATGGCTGCGCCTTTCGGGGAACCAGCTAAGTGGGTGCATACCCGAAGGACTGCAATACGTACCGGAGAATGACCTCTCGGGACTTGGTCTGCCGTTCTGCGAGCCCATTGACAGGGGCACCCTGGTCGCGCTCTACAACGCGTCGGGTGGACCAAGATGGACGTACAGCGATAACTGGCTGAGCGACGCGCCAATCGGGGAATGGAGCGGCGTCTTCACGGACGGCCGCGGCCGCGTCATAGAACTGTACCTCGACAACAACGAGTTGAGCGGGGAGATACCGGCGGAGTTGGGCAGCCTCGCCAACCTGGCATATCTGGACCTCTCGGGGAACGAGTTGAGCGGGCGGATACCGCCGGAGTTGGGCGACCTGACCACGCTGATGTCGCTGGCCCTCTACGACAACCTGTTGGGTGGGGAGATACCGTCCGAATTGGGTAGCCTCGTCAACCTGATGTGGCTGGGTCTCTACGACAACCAACTGAGAGGCAAGATGCCGTCCGAATTGGGTAGCCTCACCGAGTTAAAAGAACTGTACCTCTACAACAATCAGTTGAGCGGGCGGATACCGCCGGAGCTATGGCGCCTCACTAACCTGGAGGTGCTGTGGATGAGTGGAAACCAGTTCTCAGGGTGCATACCCGGGGCCTTGCGCGACGTACCGGAGAACGACTTCTTGGACATTGGTGTGCCGTTCTGCGGCGGCTGATGTCCGCGGGCAATGCTCCTGTGCGGTCAGAGGGTAGGGTGAGGGCCGGATTGGCGGGGGCGCCGGGATAGGATGCTTCCCAGCCTGCCACTTTGCTCAGGGGGCAGGGATGGGATGGATCCCCCGGCCGCAACCTCGTTCTTTGATTGTATGTGTTCCTGCTTTGATTGAATGTATTCCTGCGTTTTCTTCTCCCTCCCCCTGACCTGCCCCCTGAATTAGGTCCAAGTATTCTTAGAGTCCGACCGGCGTATTCCTAGCCACCTGTTGTGCGAACTCCTCGGGCGTCCGGTTGCCCAGTGCGCTGTGGGGCCGGACAGCATTGTAGTCGTCCCGCCAGCGCTCGACGATGTTCCGGGCCGCAGGAAGACTCATGAACCAGTGCTCGTTGAGGCACTCGTCGCGAAGCCGCCCGTTGAAGCTCTCGATGTACGCATTCTGCACGGGCTTGCCCGGATCGATGAAGTGCAGATGCACCCCATGTGCATACGCCCAAGCGTCCAGAATCCTCCCGGCGAATTCAGGGCCGTTGTCTACGGTGATCAGCTCCGGCAGGCCACGGTCGATGGCCAGCCTGTCCAACACCCTTGTCACGCGGAGGCCGGGCAACGACGTGTCCACCTCCATGGGCAGGCTCTCCCGAGTGAAGTCGTCAATCACCGTCAGCACTCGTATCCGCCGGCCACTGGCGAGCGCATCGGACACGAAGTCCATCGACCACCGCTGGTTCGGGCGCTCGGGCGCCATCGTGGGGACGCGAGCGATGCCCGCCATCCGCTTGCGCTTCCGACGCCGGACGGACAGCCCCTCCTCCCGATAGAGCCGGTAGACCCGCTTGTGGTTCACGCCGAACCCCTCCCGGCGCAACAACACCCACAACCGGCGATACCCGAAGCGCCGCCGCTCCGCGGCGAGCGAGCGCAGTCGCTTGAGGAGTTCGGGTGCGTCGCTGCCCACCCGCCTATAGCGGGCCACCGATCGGTGGATACCCATCAGCCTGCAGGCGCGACGCTCGCTGAAGCCCCACCGCTCCTGGACACGGTGCATGGTCTCCCGTCGCGTTGCAGGCGTCATGCGTTTTTTCGGAGCAGCTCCCGCAAGACGTGATTGTCGAGCGTCGCCTCCGCCAGCAGCTGCTTCAGCTTCCGGTTCTCCTCATCCAGATGGCGCAGCCGTCGCGCCTCGCTCACGCCCATCCCGCCGAACCGCGCCTTCCAGTTGTAGAAGGTCCCCGGTGAGACACCATGTCGGCGGCATACCTCGGCCGTCGGCACTCCCGCGTCCGCCTCCCTCAGGACCCCGATGATCTGCTCGTCCGTAAACCTGCTCCTCCGCATGCTGTCCTCCTCTGTTTGACCGGAGGACTCCAATTATCCGTGGACCGGTTTTCGGGGAGCAGGTCACCCCGGCCCCGTAGCCGCGGTGCCGATACGAGCCCGGCGCCGCTTCACCGTTTGGATATCCGTCGCGCCCCGGAATCCACCGCGCTCCTGCCTGTAGGCGTCGCGCCCTTCGCGGGCTGCGCGGTAGGCGGCCCTCCGGCAGCCCACGGAACAGGAGAGGGCGTCCAGGCGTGGAGCAGGCGGAAGCCGGCGGGGGCGCCAAGGGCAACAGCGGCGGGAGCGGGAGCGGCGCTGCATAACACTCCGGGGGACAGATGTCACGACTGTGGGACGGTTGGGGACGCTTCGCGACGTTTACCAGCGGCGCCTCGAAGGGAGCCGGGACGGAGCTGGGACAGAGGTGTGACCGAGCCGTCCCGAACCGCGGCGAAACCGAGACGAGCCTTAGCGGCTCCAAAGAGCCTGTGCCTTACAACGGCATTCACTCCGGTCCAGCCTTCCTCGGACGGTCTTGCCCCTTGGGTTGTTCCCTCAGCGCCCCTGCCACAGGGGGATTCTCTGTGGTTAGCCCCCAGTGCTCATGTATGCGGCAGGCTCCTAGGAAGAGAAGCGGGCCGGGGCCCACTTCATGGGGGTACTATAGCACAATCGTTCTTATTTTGCAAGTAGGCGGGGGGAAGGGGCTTATGGTGGCGGACGCCGTTGTCCCACCTAGCCCACCCTCCAACGTTTTTGGAAACAGGGGGACTCCCCCTGTACCCCCGGCGGGGGCTGCGCCACCTGCACCCCGCTGGGGGATCAAGGGTGTTGTTGTGGTCTACGCCCTCCTTCGGCGGAGGGGTCCGGCTTGGCCTGCGCCGCTATCCCGCCCGCTCCGCTTGGCGTGTCTGGCCCCCCTTCCTAACCTGCCCCCGAGTACGAGGGCAGGAACAGAGCTGCCCCCTGCACCCTGCTTGGGGGGAGGGAGGCGTCGTCGTTTGCTCGCATGGCGCGTTGGGGTCCGCTTCCTAAACTGGCCCATACTCGGGGGCAGGGACAGAACCGCCCCCGAGGGCGGGCGTGGGAGAGGGGGATGGGACCGTTGCGAAGCGCGATATAGAGCGGTCACAGCGCGGTCATAGCCCAGTGAAGCGCGGTCATAACGCGGTCATAGCCCCGACAGCCGTTACGCCGAGGTGTGATGGAGTAGGAAGTATACCCCGCTGGCGCCGCCCTCCGACGTTTCTCAGAACAGGGAGACACGCTGTACCCGAGGCGGGGTCTGCGCTCCCTGCACCCTGCGTGGGGAACGGAGGTGTCGTCGTTTGCTCACCTGGCGCGTCGGAGTCTGCTTCCTAACCTTCCCCCGAGTATGGGGCTAGGGACAGTGGGTTGCCCCTGTCTCGGCGCCATGGAGCGGGTGGGCATGTCCGTAAGCTGTTGTTCGCGGCGCGATGGAGCGGGCGGGCGTGTCCGTAAGCTGCTTACGAGATGGCATGGAGCAAGGAGGCGTGGCCGTAATCTAGTGTTCGCGGCGCGATTTGAGCTGGTGTGTCCGTAAGCTGTTGTTCGCGGCGCCATGGGGCGGATTGGCGTCTCTGTAAGCACTCGTCCAGTGACCTCATCCAACCTCCAATGGCCCGCGCCGGCTTGTTCAGAGTATCCCTAGACGTAAGAGGCGCGGGAGAACGACCTCGGGGCCATTGGCGCGCCGTTCTGAGACGGCTGAGGTCCGGTGGGCAATGCCCCGGTCCGCTCGAATGGTAATATGCGGGGCGAATCGGTGGGCGGTCTTCGCCTATGCAAAGCCCAGCTCAAGGAGATACAGTCGTGCGCTCCATGGCTCCGTTGCTCAGATACGGGTTGGCGGCAATGCTCGGCCTCATCCTCATTGTAGGCTGCGACACGCCGGGCGACACGCCGACTGCTACCCCAGCCTCTACGCCGACTGCCACGGCAATGCCTACGCCGCCGCCGATGCCGGGCGCTTCGGACAGAGACGCGCTGGTCGAGCTCTACAACGGGACGGGCGGGGCAAACTGGTCGAGCAATCGCAACTGGCTGAGCGACGCGCCACTCGATGACTGGTATGGCGTGGCCACGGACGCGAACGGCCGCGTCACAGAGCTTTTCCTAGAGCAAAACCAATTGAGCGGGGAGATACCGTCCGAGTTGGGCAACCTCGCCAACCTGGAATGGCTGTACCTTTCGGGGAACCAACTAAGTGGGTGCATACCCGAGGGATTGCCAAGCGTACCGGAGAATGACCTCTTGAGCCTTGACCTGCCGTTCTGTGCGTCCACGGACAGGGGTGCGCTGGTAGCGTTCTACAACGAGACGGGCGGACCGAGATGGACGCGCAACGATAACTGGCTGAGCGACGCGCCGATCAGCGAATGGAGCGGCGTCGGCATGGATCGCAGCGGCCGCGTCACAGCGCTGGGTCTCAGCGACAACCAGTTGAGCGGGCAGATACCGCCGGAGTTGGGCAGCCTCACCAACCTGGAAGTGCTGGACCTCCAGTTCAACGAGTTGGTCGGGCAGATACCGTCGGAGTTGGACAGCCTCGCCAACCTGGAAGTGCTGGACCTCCAGTTCAACGAGTTGAGCGGGGAGATACCGCGTGAGTTGGACCGCCTCACTAACCTGCATTGGCTGAGCCTTGCTGGCAACCAATTGAGTGGGGAGATATCGCCGGAGTTGGGCAGCCTTGCCAACCTGGAACGGCTGGAACTCTACCTTAACCAGTTGAGCGGGGAGATACCGCCGGAGTTGGGCGACCTTACCAACTTGACACAGCTGCACCTCGGCGGAAACCAGTTGAGCGGAGAGATACCGCCGGAGTTGGGCAGCCGCGCCAACCTGGAATGGCTGTCCCTCGGCGACAACCAGTTGAGCGGAGAAATACCGCCGGAGTTGGGTGACCTTACCAACCTGACAGGGCTGGGCCTCTACGACAACCAGTTGAGCGGGGAGATACCATCCGAATTGGGCCACCTTCGCAACCTGGAATGGCTGGGACTCAGTAGAAACGGGTTGAGCGGGGAGATACCGCCGGAGTTGGGCAGCCTTGCCAACCTGGAACGGCTGGAACTCCACCATAACCAGTTGAGCGGGGAGATACCGTACGAGTTGGGCAACCTCACCAACCTGACAAGGCTGTTCCTTAACAGCAACGACTTGAGCGGGCAGATACCGCTGGAGTTGGGCAACCTCGTCAACCTGGAATTTCTGACCCTGCCCAGCAATCAGTTGAGCGGGGAGATACCGCCGGATTGGGCCGCCGGAGTTGGGCAGATACCTTGGGCAGCCTTGCCAACCTGGAACGGCTGGAACTCCACCATAACCAGTTGAGCGGGGAGATACCGTACGAGTTGGGCAACCTCACCAACCTGACAAGGCTGTTCCTTAACAGCAACGACTTGAGCGGGCAGATACCGCTGGAGTTGGGCAACCTCGTCAACCTGGAATTTCTGACCCTGCCCAGCAATCAGTTGAGCGGGGAGATACCGCCGGAGTTGGGCAGCCTTGCCAACCTGGAACGGCTGGAACTCCACCATAACCAGTTGAGCGGGGAGATACCGTACGAGTTGGGCAACCTCACCAACCTGACAAGGCTGTTCCTTAACAGCAACGACTTGAGCGGGCAGATACCGCTGGAGTTGGGCAACCTCGTCAACCTGGAATTTCTGACCCTGCCCAGCAATCAGTTGAGCGGGGAGATACCGCCGGAGTTGGGCAACCTCACCAAGCTGGAATGGCTGCGTCTCGACGGCAACCAGTTGAGCGGGTGTGTGCCACGCAGTTTGAGGGCCGTGAGGATAATTCAAACTGGCTGAGCGACGCGCCGATCGGCGAATGGCACGGCGTCGTCACTGACGGCAGCGGCCGCGTCACAAAGCTGGACCTTGGCTTCCCAGGGAACCGGTTGAGCGGTGAGATACCGCCGGAGTTAGGCGATCTCACTAGCCTGAAACGGCTGTTCCTCGATGGGAACCAGTTAAGTGGAGAGATACCGCCGGAGTTGGGTAACCTTGCCAAGCTGGAACGGCTGGGCATCTCCTACAACCAATTGAGCGGGGAGCTACCATCGGAGTTGGGCGGCCTTGTCAAGCTGGAGCGGCTGTACCTCCACAACAACCAGTTGAGCGGGGAGATACCGGCGGAGCTGGGTAGCCTTGCCAACCTGCGAGCGCTGTACCTAAGAGAGAACCGGTTGAGCGGTAAGATACCGCCGGAGTTGGGCAGCCTCACCAAGTTGGAAGTTCTGGACCTCAGGGATAACAAGTTGAGCGGGGAGATGCCGGCGGAGTTGGCCAGCCTTGCCAAGCTGGAACGGCTGAACCTCAGTGGAAATCAGTTGAGTGGGGAGCTACCGCCGGAGTTGGGCAACCTCACCAGCTTGACAGATCTGAGTCTCATGGGTAACCGGTTGAGTGGGAAAATACCGCCAGAGTTGGGCAGCCTTACTAACCTGACAAGGCTGAACCTCATGAAGAATCAATTGAGAGGGGAGATACCGCCGAAGTTGGGCAACCTTACCAACCTGACAAGGCTGTACTTTGATGGGAACCGGTTCACCGGTTGCATACCGGTGGGCTTGCGAGATGTAGAGGGATACTTGGCCGCTCTTGGCCTCCCGTTCTGCGGCGATGAACCGCCTCCTCGGAGAGTGGCAAAGGAGCGCCGTCCCCGGACAGCAGTGGCGAAAAACCCGCTGTCCTCGGACAGAGACACGTTGGTCGCGCTCTACAATGCCACGGACGGACCGGACTGGGAGGATAATACAAACTGGCTGAGCGACGCGCCGATCGGCGAATGGCACGGCGTCAGCACGGACGGCAGCGGCCGCGTTACAGATCTGGAACTCAGCAGCAACCGTTTGAGGGGGCAGATACCACCGGAATTGGGCAACCTTGCCAGTCTAGAATCACTCACCCTCGAGGATAACCAATTGAGCGGGGAGATACCGGCGGAGTTGGCCCACCTCACCAGCCTAGCATGGCTGATTCTCCCCAATAACCAGTTGAGTGGGGAGATACCGGCGGAGTTGGGCATTCTTGCCAACCTGCAGGGCCTGGACCTCGTTGGCAACCAACTGAGCGGGGAGCTACCGGCGGAATTGGGCAACCGCACCAACTTGGCAGTGCTGTTCCTTAACAGCAACGACTTGAGCGGGCAGATACTGCCGGAGTTGGGGAGCCTCACCAACCTGACGTGGCTGGACCTCGGCAACAACCAGTTGAGCGGGCAGGCGCCGTCCGCGTTGGGCAACCTCACCAAGCTGACAGGGATGTTCCTCAGCGGAAACCAGTTGAGCGGGTGCTTACCCGCGGCATTGCGATACGTGCCGGAGAATGACTTCTCGGACACTGGCCTGCCGTTCTGCGACGGCTGAGGTCCGGGGGCAAACGAGCGCGTCCGGACCCCCTTCCTAGCCTTCCCCCGGGTACGGGGGCAGGGACAGAGTCGCCCCCTGCGGGGGGTTGGTTTGTAGTACAATAATTCCTCGAAGAAGCGCCCCTCGCGACGCGTTGAGCAGATTCAAGCAAGGAGTGGCCCCATGCTGACCGCTGAGCAGAACGAAAGACTCACCAGAGTTGGCCCCGGAACCCCCATGGGGGACCTGATGCGGTGGTATTGGCATCCGATTGCCGCAATCTCCCAGTTCAAGACGCGCCATTCCCAGACGGTCCGGCTGCTGGGCGAGGACCTCGTGCTCTACCAGGACAGGTCGGGGACCTTCGGGCTGATCGGCAGCCAGTGCCCGCACCGGAAGATGTCCATGATCTACGGAATACCCGAGGAGCGGGGCCTGCGCTGCGCCTACCACGGCTGGGTCTTCGGCGAGGACGGCGCGTGCTTGGAGCAGCCCTACGAGGAGACCGAGGACCCGGTGGGGCGCTTCAAAGAGAAGGTGGCCATCAAGTCGTACCCGGTTGAGGTGCTGGCGGGCATGGCCTTCGCCTACCTCGGCCCCGAGCCAGCGCCGCTCCTTCCCCGTTGGGACCTGTTCGTCAAGGCGGACGTCGTGAGGGATATCGGCTATGCGGAGGTCCCCTGCAACTGGCTCCAGATCATGGAGAACACCCTGGACCCCGTCCACGTCGAGTGGCTGCACCAGAACTTCGCCGACTTCGTGGCCCAGCAGCTGGAGGCCCCGGAAAAGCGGACCTCGCGCACCCCTCACGTGAAGATTGGCTTCGAGGAGTTCGAGTACGGCATCCTGAAGCGGCGCGTCGTGGAGGGCGCCACGGAGGCCGACGAGGACTGGGCGGTGGGACACCCCATGGTCTTTCCCAACATGCTCCGGCAGGGCCTGAGCCGCAAGGGACACCGCTGGCAGGGGTTCCAGATCCGCGTCCCCATAGACGACACGCACACCGCTCATTGGTGGTACGCCTGCTATCCCGACACCGGCAACCAGCAGCGGCCCGAGGACTACAGGTTCTATCGCGTGCCCCTTCCGGAACTCGACGAGGAGGGCCAGCCGCGATGGGACCTGCTGGACAACAACAGCGGGCAGGACATGGCGGCGTGGGTCACCCAGGGGCCCATCATGGACCGGACCACCGAGGTGTTGGGCCGATCGGACAGGGGCATCATCATGTACCGCCAGATGCTGGAGGACAACATGCGGTCCGTGGAGGACGGCGGGGACCCAATGAACACCTTCCGGGACCCGGACCGGAACGAGCACCTGGAGTTGCCCAACGAAAGCGACCCGCTATTCGCCCGGCCTCTCTACGACGGGCAGGCGGCGGCGACCAAGTACAGCCCAGTCCTTGCGGGGCCGGTCAGCTTGGAGTAGCGGCAGGTTGCCTTGACACTCGAAAGGCGCCGCCGGATACTGCAAACACTCAAAGCTACGATGGGGAACAACGCTGTTGGAAGTGGAGGGACGCCATGCCAGGAATCTATGACGCCGACACGCACATTGCGGAACCCTCGGCTATGTGGGACAAGCTGGACCCTGAGTTCTACGCCCGCCGGCCGGTGATTGTGGAGGTGCCTCCCGACACGATCTACGGCAAATCCGACCACATGTGGCTCATCGACGGCCATATCTATCCCCGCACGGCGGGGAGGGGCAGCACCTTCCTCGTCACGCCGGTTGAGCAGACCTTTGTCCAGGAAATGCCGGATATAGGCGCGAGGGACATGACAGACCTCGACTCCCGGTTAACCGAGATGGACAGCCTCGGGACGGAGACGCAGATCGTCTTTCCCACGCTGTTCCTGACCTACCTCACCGACGATGCGGAATTGGAAATCGCCCTTTGCAAGGCCTACAACCGCCATATGGCGGAGGTTTGCGCCAAGAGCGGCGGCCGCATCGACTGGACACTCATTCCGCCCCTGCGGGACATCGAGGCCTCCGTGGAGGAGGTTAAGTTTGGCGCCGCCAACGGCGCAGCGGGACTCTTCTTCCGGGGCATCGAGAGGGACCGCACCCTGGACGACCCCTACTTCTTTCCTGTCTATGAAGAGGCCCAGGCCCACGACCTGACCATTTGCGTCCACCAGGGCTCCGGCTCGCCGGCGCTGAACAGCTTGGTGGACGTTCGGCGCAGCCACACCTTCACGCACGGGCGTATCCCGCCCATCGTGGCCTTCCGCAACCTGATTGCCAACAGGGTCCCGGAAGACTTTCCGAACCTGCGATGGGGCTTCATTGAGGCCGGCGCTTCCTGGGTGCCCTACGCTCTGCATCAACTCCGCACCCTGGGCCACGACCCGGTTAGCTGGGGTCCCAAGATGTTCGACAAGTACAACATGTGGGTTGCCTACGAGGTCGACGAGGACTTGCCCTACCTGGTCAAGTACATTGGGGAAGACCATGTCGTTACGGGGACCGACTTCGCCCACCACGGCAGAGAGGGGACCATCGCCGACCCGTCGGCGCAGCTCCACATGGTGCAGACCATCAGGTCTCGAGAGGAGTACCCCGCCAGCCTCGTGGACAAGATGCTGGTGGACAACCCGCGGGCGCTTTACGGCCACTCATAGGGAGCGCCACAGGCCGCTGACGCCCTTCCCAGGAACGTTGCTACAGCCAAGGGGCGGGAAGATTCTCCCGCCCCTTTCCTCGTAGTCGGGGGGAGGTTGGGATGGGAGCTCTTCCCGCGAGCCCCGCAGGTGCCTCGCCGCCGCCGAGCGTAGGCTCTGGCCGAGCTACGGCTGTGGCAACTTGACTGACTCCCATCTGCCCCTTCGCGCGGGTTGACAGGCCTGCTGGCTATGCCGACACTGCCCTCGCGTTGTTGTTGAGAGCCTTGGGGTCGGCCGGTCCACCGAGGAGGAGAGATGCCAGGAACCTATGACGCCGATACGCACATTGCTGAGCCCGCGGCCATGTGGGACCTGCTGCCCCCCGAGCTTTATGCCCGGCGTCCGGTGGTCGTGCAGGTCCCGCCGGATACGCTTTATAAAGACCGCGACGCGATGTGGCTCATCGATGGCAACATCTTTCCGAGGCCGGAGGGCAGGGGCGCAACCCGCCTCATCACCCCCGTTGACCAGACCTTCGCCAAGCTGATGCCCGACATCAGGGCTAGGGACATGACCGACCTCGACGCCCGTCTGAGGGAGATGGACGTTCTGGGAACCGACATGCAGGTGGTGTTCACGACGCTGTTTCTGGCCTTCTACACCGATGACGCGGAGTTGGAAGTGGCCATGTGCAGGGCGTATAACCGGCACATGGCGGAGGTCTGCGGCAGGAGCGAGGGCCGGATAGAGTGGATCCTGGTCCCTCCGCTGTGCGACCTCGATGCGGCGGTGGAAGAGATCCGGTTTTGCGCCGCTAACGGCGCGGTGGGCGTGTTCTTCCGGGGCTTCGAGAAGAACCGCACCCTGGACGATCCTTTCTTCTTTCCCGTCTACGAGGAGGCCCGGGCGCAGGACGTGGCCATCTGCATCCATCAGGGTTCGGGGTGCCCAAAGCTGGACAACCTGGGCGATTTCCAGCGAGGCCAGACCTTTATCAGCAATCGAATTCCTCCGGTGGTTGCCTTCCGCAACCTGGTGGCGAACAAGATACCGGAGGAGTTTCCCGGCCTCCGATGGGGCTTCATTGAAGCGGGCGCGTCCTGGGTTCCCTACGTGCTGCACCAGTTGCGGACGATCGGCCACGATCCCGTCAACTGGGGGCCCAAGTTGTTCGACCGGTACAACATGTGGATTTCCTATGAAGTGGACGAGGACCTCCCCTACCTCGTGAAGTACATTGGCGAGGACCATGTGGTAGCCGGCACGGACTTCGCCCACCACGGACGGGAGGGAGTCATCGCCGATCCTTCCGCACAACTCCACATGGTGGAGACGATACGGGCTCGCGAGGAGTATTCCGCCAGCCTGATGGACAAGCTGCTCATCCACAATCCGCGGGCCCTGTACGGGCACTCCTAGCGGTGCTTCCCAGGAACGTTGCTCCTGGCGCGAGGCGGGAGAATCCTCCCAGAGCCTGTCTCAGAAGTTCCCTCTCCCCCGTGTGAGACCTTTGCGCAACTGGCGCCGTTCCCACCAACGGCGCCTCGCATCAACTTGGCGTTGTTCGACGAAATCCCTCCCCAGAATCCTCGCGTCCCTTCCCCCCGTAGTCGGGGGAAGGTTAGGATGGGGGTCAATAAGGTAGTGCGGGAAACTTGGCGCAGAAGTTATGCAAGGGTCTCGTAGTTGGGGGAAGGTTAGGATGGAAGACGCGCCCCGGAGGCAATGCAAAGGCCGTCCGCCTTTTTCCTATGGCGGCGCGCTCTTGAGTCGGGGCCATCGCGGCATTGCCAGAGGGGCGGCGAACCCTCAGCGTCGGCCCGGGCGGCTGGCCGCTTGGATAGGGCGGGAGAGCCCGCGCTCTGGCCGCGCCTGTGATCCGGCAGACCTGCCTTGCCGCAATCTATTGTGGAGAGCGGTTGTATGGACTTGAAGGCCGCCACCGACGAGGCGCTGCTCCTGGGCATCCAGCAGCAGGACGTGGGCGCACTGGAGGAGCTGTACGACCGCTACCACCGGATAGCTCTCGCAGTGGCGTACCGGGTGTTGCACAGCAGAGAGTTAGCGGAGGACGCTGTGCAGGAGGCCTTTCTGGGCGTCTGGAGACGGCCGTACACGTACCAGCCGGAGCGAGGCGCCGCCAAGACCTGGCTGCTCACGGTAGTGCGCCATCGGGCCATCGACATCACCCGCGGACGGGCCTTTTCGCAGGAGACTCAGACGCTTGACGAGCGCGCCTATGCCCTCCCTTCTCCTGATACGTGGGCTCAGGTCGATAGCAGGTTGGAGAGGGAGCGCATCCAGAACGCGATGGCGCAGTTGCCGAAGGAGCAACGGGATGCCATTGATCTGGCCTTCTTCAGCGGGCACACCTATCAGGAGGTCGCTCAGAAGACGCAGGCGCCCCTGGGCACGGTCAAGGGCAGAATGCGGCTGGGTATGCAGAAGCTCCGCAGCCTCCTAGCGGACGTAGATGGAGGAGAAGCCTATTAGCGAGCTGCCGTTCGAGGTCCATAGCGTTCACGCCGCCGTCTCCCAGGAGTTGGAGGAGGTGGCGGTCACCTTCGCCCTGGAGGCCCTCGACGCCCAGGAGCGGAACGCCTACCTGCTGCATATTGGGGGATGCCAGGTTTGCCGCGCCCTGGCCGGAGAATACCAGGCGGTGGTGGCAGTCCTGCCCCAACTTGTCGCGGAGGAGGCGCCGTCGCCAGGCCTGAAGGAACGGATATTGGCCCAGGCCAGGGTGGAGATGGGTCCTCGGCAGGCGCCCCCCGACGAGGCTCGCGCCGTGAGCGGCGGAAAGCAGGGTAGGCCATGGTGGCGGAGCCGCTGGCTGGCCCCGCTCCCGGTCGGCGCCACTGCCGCGGCGCTGGCCGTGATCGCCCTCGCTTCATGGAATATTGTCCTTCAGCAACAGATGGACACTCAGAACGCGGTCATCAACGCCCGAAACGAGACCATGGCCGAGCAGAAGAGGGTCCTGGCATCGCTGGACCAAGAGCTGGAGGCGAGGGTGCAGGCCATCAGCTTCCAGTCCGAAGCGATGGCCGAGCAAGAGCAGGTTCTCGACGCGCTCGTGGAGGGAGCGCGGGTGTGGCCCATGTCCTCCATGACCGAGAACCACAAGGACGCGAGGGCGGCTGTTGTGCAGTACAACGGTGAAAGCGTGGTCCTGCTGTTGGTCAAGGACCTGCCCGCCCTCCCCTCCGGCCAGATCTACCAGGTGTGGCGGATGATGGAGCACGAGACCGACAGCCCCGGATTCATTCCTGAGGGGACCGACGGCTTCCAGACCGTGATGCTGGAGACGGATTTCACCGTTGCAGAGGCGGGGGGCATCAGCGTTGAGCCTGAGGGAGGGAGCAGCCGCCCCACGCTCATGGTGCTGTTTGGACGATACCGCCGCTAGGCCCAGGTAGGCGTCCCCCAACGCGCCGTCAATGACGGGAAGCCCCCGGCATTTGCGGGAGTTAGGCGCTGCGCCGCGGGCGAGCCGTTGAACCCACTTGCGGAGCCTGCGAGTTCCGGGTACCTTGGCGCCATTGCCCCAGCAAGGAGGTTCGCGATGCCTGTAGACCCTCAGGCTCAAGCGGTTCTGGACAGGGCGGCCGCAGCCGGCCTTCCACCACTCCACACCATCACCCCCGAGCAGGCCAGGGCCAACTTCGCCCTCCAGATCAGGGAAGCCGGGCCGGAGGTGGGGAAGGTTGAAGACCGGAACATTCCCGGACCGGCGGGTGGTCTTGGCGTGCGAATCTACCACCCCGAGGGCCCGGGACCCTTTGGCGTCCTGGTCTGGTTCCATGGAGGGGGGTGGGTGCTGGGCGACCTCGACTCCACGGACTGTTCCTGCCGCCACATGACGAACCGGGCCGGGTGTGTGGTGGTTTCGGTTGACTACAGGCTGGCCCCGGAGACCAAGTTCCCAGGAAATCTGGAGGACTGCCTCGCTGCGACCGAGTGGGTGGCCGCCAACGCTGCTTCGCTGAATGTCGACGCCAGCAGGATTGCCGTGGGGGGGGCCAGCGCCGGAGGGAATCTGGCGGGCGGGTTGGCGCTCATGGCCCGCGACAGGGGTGGGCTCGGCATCGTGCATCAGTTGCTCGTGTACCCTGTCGTGGGGCGTGATTTCGACACGGAATCCCATGTGCAGTGCGCTGAGGGATTCGGGCTTACCCGGGCTTCGATGATGTGGTTTTGGCAGCATTACCTTGCCACCGACGCCGACGGCGCCAATTCCTATGCCGCCCTGGACCAGGCGCAAGACCTTTCAGGCCTGCCGCCCGCGCTCGTCATTACCGCCGAGTACGATCCGCTTCGGGATGAGGGTGAGCGCTATGCCCGCAGGCTGGAGGAGGCGGGCACCCCGGTCGTTTGCACGCGCTACGACGGGATGACCCACGGTTTCTTCAGTTCCCCGAAGGCCCTCGACAAGGGCGACGCGGCCATTGATGAGGCATCCGCGGCGCTGCGGGCGGTGTTCGGGGGCTAGTTGTGCTTCCCCGGGGCGTTGTTCCAGGCGCGAGATGGCTGAGGCGCCGGCGCCTCCCGTCCTGCTGAGCCCGGAGAGAAGCCGGTGCGGATGCCTGGTCCCCCCGATCATGCGTCCCAGAAGCAAATTCAGGAGGTTTTCCCATGGCAGGAGTCGTTGACGCCGATACCCACATCATCGAGCACGAGGGGATATGGGAGTTCATGGACAGGGAGTTGTACTCCAAGCGCCCCGTTCTTCTAGCTGGTCCCAGCGACACCTTGTACAAGGGTGCCAATGGCTTTTGGCTGATCGACGGTTCCATTGTTCCCAAACCGGCGGGGAAGGGCAGCGTGGCCATGGCCAACCCGGCTTCGGACAATGAGAAGGCCCGGACCGACATTGACCAAGACGTGAGGGAGCTGACCAATCCGGCGGCCCGCATCCGCGACATGGACGCTCGCGACGTGGACATCGAGGTCATCTTTTCGACGCTCTTCATCACCTATCTCACCGACGACGCCGACTTGGAGGTGGCGTTGTGCCGGGCGTACAACCGCTACATGGCCAACGCCTGCAAGGACAGCGGCGGGCGGCTGCAATGGGTGGCAGTCCCGCCTCTGCGGTCGATAGAGGATTCGGTTATGGAGATCAACATCGCCCGCGAGAACGGGGCGGCCGGCGTCCTATTCCGGGGCGTTGAAGGCGACCGGTCGTTGGCGGAGTCGTATTTCTTCCCGGTCTACGCGGAGGCCAGCAGGCTTGACATGCCCATCTGCATCCATACCGGCGCCGGCTCACCCGGCCTGTCCCAGGTCTTCGACCGCACCGTCAGCCACAACTTGCCCCATGTCCGCGCCCTGCCCATGTTCGCCTTTCGCGACTTGGTGGCGCACAAGATCCCCGAGCGGTTCCCCGACCTCCGCATCGGATTCATCGAGGCGGCGGCCTCATGGGTTCCGTATGTCATTCACCACCTGCGGCGGTCGTCAAAGGCCCCGGCCCAGTGGCTCGGCGGCGGGGAGACGCCCCAGGACGATGAATGGGGCCCCAAGATGTTCCGCGACAACAGGCTCTTTGTTGCTCTGGAGTCTGACGAGGACATTCCCTATCTGCTCAACTTCATAGGCGAGGACAACGTGCTCATCGGGTCCGACTACGGCCACCAGGACCAGTCCCGGGACGTGGGCGTCGTGGCCACGCTCAAGGCCCGCGAGGACCTTTCCGCCACAGCCAAGGAGAAGATACTCTCCGCCAACCCGCGACGCTTCTACGGGTTGAACTAACCGCCCTCGCAGGAAAACGGGCAGGGGACGCCGGCGTTTCGGACCGCGCGGCGTCCCCTTATTGCTTCCTCTGCGGTGTCACAGCATAATGCAGGCGAGCATGTCGTAGGCCAAGGAGCGCTGCTTGCTGGGACTCCGCCGATCTCATCCTGAGGAATCTGGCGACCCCTCGACTAAGGAGGGAGGAACCGGCAATTCTCTCCTGACCACCCTCTCCCTCGGCCACATGGCCATTCACTGGTATCAGCAGTTGTGGCCCATTGCGCTGCCGTCCATCAAGGCAAGCCTTGGGCTGACCGACATTCAAGTTGGCACGCTGGCTTCGATCAAGCAGTTCACCACGGGTCCGCTGTTCCTGCCCGCCGGCATCCTGGCCGACTTCTTCCGCAGGCGCACGGCCTTGATACTGGCCGCTTCCTTTCTCTTCCTGGGCGGTTCCTACGCACTGGTCGCCCAGGGCTCCGCCTACGTTTGGGTCATTCCCGGCGTCGCCCTGCTGGGGATTGGAACGGCGCTGTGGCACCCCACGGCTGCGGGCGCTCTGTCCATCCGCTACGCCGAACGCAGGGGCACGGCTCTGGCATTCCATGGAGTTGGCGCCAGCATCGGTGATACGGTCGCGCCCGTTGCCATTGGGGCCTTGTTGGGGATTCTGACCTGGCAGGGGCTGCTACGGGCCAACATGATTCCGGCCTTGCTCATCGCCTTTGTGCTGTGGCGGGTGATGGGCAAGATATACCACGTTTCCGAAACGGGCCGGCCGGAGCTCCGCTCCTACATGGCCGACGCTAAGAATATGTTGCGCCACCGGTTGGTCGTGGTGGTCATAGGGGTAATGATCCTGACCACAGCAGCGCGGTTGGGCATCATGACGTTCCTGCCGATTTACATTCAGCAGGACTTGGAATACTCCACTCTGCAACTCGGGTTCTACTGGGGGCTTCTGCACGCCATGGGCGGCATCTCCCAACCGGCCATGGGGTACCTGTCGGACAAGTTCGGCCGCAAAGTTGTGCTGATGCCAAGCCTGATTCTGTTCGGCCTCCTCTACGGCGCGCTCTCGGTGGCCGAGCCAGGAATCCAATTCATACTGGTCATTGGCTCTCTCGGGTTGTTCTTCTACGCCCTTCAGACGCTGACGATGGCGACGGTGATGGACGTCGCCGGCGAGCACGTGCAGGCGTCGTCCATGGGCATCACGACGATATTCACGCAGCTCCTAGTGCTCCCCAGCCCGCTGCTCGCGGGGTACTTGGCGGAGCAGTACGGCATCAAATCGGTCTTCCTGTATGCCGCCTTGCTCACGCTTTTGGCGGCGCTGTTAGTGGCCGTCGTGAGGGTGCCGAAAACAGGGAGACGGACGCCGCGCATCTCCGGGTAGAGTTTCGTCCGTGGAAAGCCTACGTATGCCGCCTGAGGGCAGGAGGTCTCATGCTCTTCATTCACAACGATGTCGTTCAGGAAGTGTTGACCATGGCGGAGTGCATCAGCTCCCAGGAAGAGGCCTTCCTGGGCTTGGTGAACGGCGATTCCGTGCATCGCGGCCGCATTGACGTGATGGCCCCCTGTGACCGCGAGGATGGCTACTACCGGTGGGGCACGATGGAGGGGGCCAGCAACACGCTGGGGGTCTTCGCCATTCGCATGAAATCGGACATCGTGTACTGGCCCACCCACGAGGACGGGGGCCGCACCGAGGAGAAGTATTGCGTGGAGCCCGGCACGTTCTGCGGCCTTGTGTTCCTCTTCAGCACCCGCAACGGCGAACCCCTGGCCATCATCAACGACGGCCATCTCCAGCACATGCGGGTTGGGGGAGGCGCGGGGCTGGGCGTCAAGTATCTGTCGCGGATGGAGTCCCAAACCGTCGGAATGATTGGTTCAGGGGGCATGGCCAGGACATACCTGGAAGCCTTCTGCTGCGTTCGCGACATCCGCAAGGTGAAAGTTTACAGCCCAACCAAGGCCAACCGGGAGGCCTACGCCGCCGAGATGAGCCTGAAGTTGGGGCTGGAAGTGGAGCCATTGGACAACCCCCGCGATGTCGTGCGGGGGGTGGATATCGTGAGCACCTGTACGGACAGCATGAAGCCGGTAATCGAGCCTGATTGGCTGGAGCCCGGCCAGCACGTGACCAACCTTAGCCACGTGGAAAGCCACCCGGGCATCATAGAGCGGGCCGACGTTGTCATACAGCAGGGCCAGTCCACCACGTATGTCTCGGACGACAACGAGGGGATCGTGGAGATGGGCCGGGGCGCCAGCATGGTGGGCTTCATCGCGGGAAGCCCCGAGGAGCGGAAGCGACTGCCGGAGTCCAACCCCGGCTTCGCAAGGGTGAGGCACTTCCCGTCCTTCACCGCGTTGGCAAGGGGCGATGCGCCCGGCCGCACCAGCCCGGATGAAATCACCCTGTACCACAACACGGGCTACCAGGGCCTTCAGTTCGCCGCCGTAGGCTCGGTGGTGTACCGCGAGGCCCGCCGGCGGGGAATGGGCCGGGAGCTTCCCACCGAGTGGTTTCTGCAGGACATCCGCGACTAGATGGGTTGTTTGAATCCAACGCATTCCGGTTCACCGAGCTGCGTTCGTGGCTCGAGGGGCGCGTCAGTCCGCTGCCGGGCGGTTGACGGCGACGGGGTGCAGAGAATAGAGCGGCGCGGGAGCGTGCGAATGCTCGGGCGGACGTTCACCGATCAATGATTTCGGATAGACTTCTAGAGCGGCCCTTGCGATAGGCTTCTCTAACGGCCAGCACCAGCGATAGGAGGAAATCCCATGACACTACCGAACAGCAGCAGAGCGGCAGTCTTGGTGGAATACGACAAGCCCCTGGAGATACGGGAGCTTCCGGTGCCGGAGTTGGAGTCCGGCGCGATGCTTGTGAAGACCGACGCCGCCACCCTGTGCGGCACCGACTACCATATGCGCCACGGTGACCTCAGCTTCTTCTCCAAGACACCCGTCCTCCTAGGGCACGAGTACACTGGCACGGTCGTGGCCAACAACGGCCGGGAGCGGGACGCCAACGACCAGGCCGTTAGGGAGGGAGACCGCATCGTGTGGGCATATCCGTGGTGCGGCAAGTGCTACTTCTGCACCATCGCCCGCCAGCCGACGGCCTGTCCCTACACCCAGATGTACGGTTGGGGCCCCTGCGACATTCCGCCCTATCTGACCGGCGGTCTCTCCGAGTACATGTACGTTCGGCCGGCGTGCCATGTCCTCAAGGTTCCAGACGGCCTTGACCCCCACGTCGTAGCTTCCACGACCTGCGCCTTTCGGACCGTCATCCATGCCTTCGAGCGCCTGGAGCTCATCGGCAGCATCCGCTCCCACGAGACCGTGGTGATCTTCGGCTGCGGACCGGTTGGCTTGTTTGCCCTGGCGGCGGCGGTGGTGCACGGCGCCGCACAGATTGTGGTCTTGGGCGCCCCGGCCGGTCGATTGGAGCTCGCCAAGCGATGGGGAGCGGACGTGACACTCGACATCCAAACGACCACGGCAGAGGAGCGCAAGGAGGTCGTTCGCGGCCTGACGCAGGGGCGCGGCGCAGACCTTGCCATCGACTGCGCGGGACCGGCAGCCGCTTTCACGGAGGCGGTGGACATCGTGCGGCGGGCGGGCAGGGTGCTGGAGATAGGCGCCTCAGACCCCAAGCCGGCGTCGATCTCGCACACCAACTTCAACGCCAAGATGGTCGCCGTCATAGGCTCGCTGTCGGGCACGATCGCCCACTATCGCGGGGCGCTGCAATTCATCGAGCGGCACGGGGACCGCTTCGACTTCCGTTCGATGATCACGAACATCTACCCCCTCGATAAGGTCAATGAGGCCCTGGACGCCATGGAGCGCCTGGAGGAGATTAAGCCTTCTGTCCAGGTCGACGCTTGACGCAACGCTTGGTGATGGAGGAGAGGAGGGCAGCCCATCGGCTGCCCTCCTCTTTCGTTTCCCTGGCTCAGAGATTTCCGGGCCGCCGCCGGCGCCGCTGAAGGCGCATTAGAGCTTGACCCTCAGGGGGGCCAAACGTAAGATGCCAGTAATGTGGGGCGGTATTCGCCCCCGGTCCGAGGAGGGCTTCATGCTGACGAAGGCTCAAAACGATGAGTTGACCCGTGTGGGGCCGGGGACGCCTATGGGCGAGCTGATGCGCCGCTACTGGCACCCCATTGCTCCGGCGTCGGAACTGGACGAGAACCCCACCAGGGAGGTCCGTCTGCTGGGCGAAGACCTGGTGCTGTACAAGGACCGGAGCGGCGCGTTGGGGCTCATCGAGCGCTTCTGCGCTCACCGGCGAGTCAACCTGTCCTACGGCATTCCTGAAGAGCGCGGCCTGCGCTGCATGTACCACGGCTGGCTCTACGACGAGACCGGGCAGTGCATCGAGCAACCCTTCGAGGAGACCGTGCGGCCCGAGGCCCGGTTCAAGGACAAGATCAAGCTGAAGAGCTATCGGGTGGAGGAGTTGGGGGGCTTGATCTTCGCCTACCTGGGGCCGGAACCGGCGCCCCTGGTCCCGCGCTGGGACTTCCTGGTGCAGGGCGGCAACACCCGCCGAGAGTTGTTCATCACCGAGGTCCCCTGCAATTGGCTCCAGTGCCAGGAGAACTCGCTGGACCCCGTACACTTGGAGTGGCTGCACGGCTACTACGGCATGTATACCGCCGAGCGCAAGGGACTGGTGGAAGAGGGCGCCGCCGGGCGCTGGGTGACCTCTTCCGGACATCATAAGAAGATAGGCTTCGAGGTCTTCGACTACGGCATCATCAAGCGCAGGATCTGGAGCACCACGTCGGAGGAGAGCTCTCAGTGGGAGCTTGGCCACCCGATTCTGTTTCCCAACATCCTGCACCAGGGCGGGGACGGCCGGTACTTCCTTCAGTTTCGGGTTCCCATTGACGACATGACCACCTGGCACCTGGAGTACACGCTGTACTGGTTGCCCGAGTGGCTGGACCTACCACCCCAGGAGAACATTCCGGTCACGTATTATCCGCTCCTCGATGAACGCGGCCATTTGCGCAACGATGACATCCTGGACCAGGACCAGATGGCCTGGGTGGCCCAGGGCGACGTGATGGACCGTAGCCTTGAGCACTTGGGCGAGTCGGATAGGGGGGTCATTCTGTTCCGCAAGCTGCTTCAGGAGCAGATGGCCGTCGTTCAGGATGGCGGTGACCCCATGTGCGTCATCCGCGACCCGGCGAAGAACGAGTGCGTCCACATCCCCCAGGAGGCGCTCAGGCCGCTACCCCTGGACGCCGACCTGGATGTGGTGGCCCGGTACGGCAGCAAGTTCAGGCAGGAGTTCGAGGAGCTGATGAAGGTGGCCAGCGAAACAGCCCCTGCTGACTACTGGGAGAAGGTGGGCCGCTGGGATCCCCGGTAGGCCGCTGGGATCCCCGGTAGGCCGTCCGCCTGCTGGCTGAGGGACTATTGCGGCCGTTGCCGTTGCCGTTTGAGCACGATGCCCGCCAGGGCCAGAGGGAACGCCAGCATCACCAACCCCAGCACAACGACGATCGCCAAAGGGCCGAGCCCCAGGATCGCCTCTATCTGGTGAAGGAGCCATTCGAGGAGGGTCGGGTCTATCGACTCCGAGTGGTGCGCGACGGCGTTTGCTGGCGCTGCCATTGTCTCCAAGCCCTCCGAATGGAAGCGAGTTCCAGACTCGCCGGAACGATTCGCTCAGTAGGGCGGGGCCGGGCGCGTGGGCCTAGGCAGATTGCCTTTGTGCGGCGGCCTGTCCGGCCAGGATCGGGGCATACCGCGAAGACAACCTTCCCTCCCGAATGGACAGCGCCAGCAGACTCGCAACGACGAGCAGGGCCGCGCCTGCGGCGAATCCATAGTCGAAGGTCCCGGTCCAGTCGAACACCAGACCCACCAGGAAGGCTGCGACGGCCCCTCCCAACTGGTGAGCCAGGTTGCTCAATCCCGCCAACACGCCCAGGTGCCTCAGCCCGTAGACGTCGGCGGTGAGGGCTGTAGTCAGGGGCACGGTCGCAAGCCAAGAAAAGCCGCCAATTACTGCGAAAACCCACAGCGCCGATGTCCCGGGCAGCACAACCAACGCCACAAAGGCCAGGGCGCGTACGGCGTACACGCCGGCAAGCAGCGTCTTGCGCTGCATGCGGTCGGAGATGAACCCAATGCCGACCACTCCGGCGGCATTGATGCCGCTCAGCAGGCCGAACGCCAGCGCCGCCGTGCCGGGGGAAATGCCTTCCGTTTGGGCCCACCGCACGAAGTGAACGGAGATGATCGCGGTGGTGACGCCGCACACAACGTAGGCCAGAGAAAGCTGCCATATGGGACGAGACCGAAAAGAGTCGCGCCACCGGTCCACGAAGAGAGGCCCAACCGTGGCCCGCCGGTTCTCCCGGGTGCGTTCCGATGCAGTCAGGGCCCGGCCGCCGTCGGGCCGGAGGCCCATGGCGGAGGGATCGCTTCGCACGACGAGGAGGACCAGAGGCAGCCCCACCGCGAGCATGATGACCCCCAATACGAGCCACGTGGTGCGCCAGTCGGTCAGGACGAGGAGGTAGGCCGAAAAGGGGATCAGTACCATGCCGCCAATCGAGCCCCCAACGGCTACCAGGCCTATGGCCGTGCCGCGGCGCCGGTGGAACCATCTGGAGACGACGGCCCCTGCTGGGGTCATCGCAATGCCGCCGGAGGCTGCTGAGACCACAATGCCGTAGAGGAAAATGAGGCCGAGTATGCTGTCGACCAGGCTCATGGCAATGCTGCCGGCGCCTATGACGAAGACGCTGGCGGCAATGACTCGCCGTCCGCCTATCCGGTCGGTCAGCCGTCCGAGAAACGGTTGCACGAACCCATTCGCCAGCCAGCCGACGGAGGCGGCAACGGAGATCGTGGCGACGCCCACGGCGAACTCATCCTGCCACGCCGAAACGAAGACGCCGAAGCTCATCCTGGCGCCGAGGGCGAAGAAGGTGGAGAAGGACAGGGCGGCAACGACGTACCACCCGTAGAACACGCCTTTGTTGTTGTCGTTGTCGTAGGTGGCCATAGGGAAACCGGGGGACGCTGTTTACTGTATCACGCACGATGGGGCTCAGCCACCAACGACGCGGGGTCGTGAACGAAACGGCCCCCGGCGGCCCGTGATAGAATCGCGTCGAGGCGCGGGCAGGACCTGCGAAGGGGGTCGAACGATGGTCCAAGACAGTGGGCTTACAATGCGCATCGGAGTGGCCGGTCTGGGAGCGGCATTCACCAATATGATGCGGGAGTTGGCGGCCTATCCCCACGGAGGGGTGACCGCCGCCGCCGACCTTCGACAGCGGGCCCTCGACAGGTTCGCCTCCGAGTGGGGCGGCGAGACCCACTCGACCGTTGAGGAGATGTGCGCCAACCCCAATGTCGACGTGGTCTATGTTCTGACGCCAGACCAGTTCCACGCCGAGCACGCCATCGCCGCTGCTGAGCACGGCAAGCACGTCATCTTGGACAAGCCCATGGGCCAGAGCCTGGAGGAGTGCGACCGCATCATTGAAGCGGTTGAGCGGAATCGCGTCCGGGCGGTTGTGGGCCATTCTCAGAGCTTGGATCAGCCCATCATCGCGATGGCTGAGGTGGTCAACAGCGGGCGGATCGGCAGGCCCATCATGATCCATACGTCCTTCTATTCTGATTGGGTGTACCGGCCGCGTGCGGCGGAGGAGCTGGACCCGGCCCTTGGCGGCGGCATCGTGCGGCGGCAGGGGCCCATTCAGGTGGACATCGTGCGGATGATGGGCGGCGGCTTGGTGCGCAGCGCCCGGGCCATGACCAGCCTTGCTGACCCCAACCGGCCCGTAGAAGGGAGCATGGTCGCCTACCTGGAGTTCGAGGACTCAACCCCGGCGACCATCGTGTACAGCGGCTACGGCCATTTCGACAGCACTGTCCACACGTGGGGGATCGGTCTTCAAGGCTACGAAGTGGACGCGTCCGCCCATCACGGACAGGCCAGGAAGCTGCTGAAAGGCTTCGCGCCGGAGGACGAGTGGGCTCACAAAGAGGAGACCCGCTACGGCGGGACCAAGGTTGGCCAGACGCCCCACCGTGGCCCAGACAAGCGGCACGCCTTTTTCGGAGTGACGCTGGTCGAATGTGAGCGCGGCAGCGTTCGGCAGTCGCCCAGCGGGCTGATCATCAATGGCGATGAGGAGATAGAGGCGTTGCCGGTTTCGGCGGGTGAGGAGTATGGGGAGCGCTACACGACTTCAGAGCTGAACATTCTTCGGGAGGCCATCGCCAACGATGCCCCGCCGAGACTCCACGGCCCACGCTGGGCCAAGGCGACTCAGGAGGTTGTGTTCGGGATTTTGGAGTCCGCGGCCCAGCGAAAAGAGGTCTACTTCCGGCATCAGGCGCCGTTAGCGCCCTTCTGGTAGGGAGTAGAGCCTCGCAACGCCGAGACTCTGCCCGCCCGCCGTCCCGCCAGAAAGAATGTGACCCCCCGGCGCGCCCGGTGGCGAGCACACCTGGAGGCTTCCTATCTCCCCATGATTTCCCGCATCCGCGACTGTACGCCGTTCCTGGCGCACTCCGCCTCGAACCAGTGCAGGATGCGGGGGTTTTCGTCCTCGTACTCGATCTGGATGCCGCCTTCTTTGACGCTCTTGTCCATGACCTCGAAGATCGCGGTCCCGCCTGTGCCGAGGTCCGTGGCAACGAAATAGCGGGGTCCGCCGAAGCCTATGGCCATGTAGCGGGCTGGGGTGGGGCCGGTGTTGAAGTGCTGGTGGTAGCCCACTGGAGCGAAGAACGAGCCTGGGTTCCAGTCGATCCTCACCACGTCGTCGAAGCCGCCGCTGCCCTTCCAATAGCGGTCGTCCGGCCAGACAAGGGTGAAGCCGGAGCCTTCGAGGATGATGATCTGAGCGCCGGCGGCGTGCCCATGCGCCTTCTTGTACGTGGCGACGGGGAACTCGGAGATGTGGGTGTGCATGTTGTTGTCGGCCAGGTTGAACTGGAGGTTGATCCCGCCGGCGCCCCGCGCCTTCCACTTCGCGAGCTGGAAGTTGCGGGCGTCCGGCACGAAGTTGGTTTCCCACCACGTCCTGCCGGGCCGAACTGGGTGCAGCTTGCCCTCGCCTTGGAAGAAGTCCGCCTGGCCGAAGCGCTCCTGGAAGACGAAGGGGTTGTTGTAGATGAAGTTCATGTCGTGGAACATATTCATCATCAGGGGGGCGCTGGTCACTGCGATGATCCGGGCCGGTTCGTCGCCTGCGCCGTTGAAGTGCTGATAGTTGGCGTTCAGCGGGATGGAGAACAGGCTGCCCTCCTGCCATTCGAAGGTCTGACGATAGCCGTTGTCCAGCCAGACCGAGGTGGCGCCGCGGCCTTTGAGGACGTACAGGACCTCTTCGAACAGGTGCCTGTCCGGCGCGCTGGATGTTCCTGGCGGAATCTCCAGCACATAGGCGTCGGCGTAGTCATCCATGGCCCTCAGGTGGATGATGGCGCCAAGAGCGCCCTTGCGGCGCCATGTTCCAACCTCTATCTTTGCTGGCTCGACGCTCCACCCTGTGGCTACGGGGATGCCTTCATCCTCGACCCACTGCTCGTAAGCGCTGAAGTGTAGATCGACGGCCATGCAATCTCCTTACTGCTTCGCTGAGGGCGGGGCCCGAGGGGAAAGGGGGAGGCGGAAACCCTCAAGGGCTTCCGCCTCCCCAGAGCCGGCTATCTTCCCAGGTACTCGCGCATGCGGGAGACACCGCCGTTCTTCCGGCACTCCTCTTCGAAGACCTCCAGGACCTGCGGGTCCTCGTCTTGGTATTCGATTTGGATGCCGCCTTCCTTGACGCTGACGTCGGCGCCGGCGGCGGCGGCGCGGCTTCCGGTCTGGGCGCTGGAGACATGATAGCGGAAGCCGCCGAAGCCCATGGCGAGGTAGCGGGCGGGATCGGGGCCGGTGTTGAAGTGCTGATGGTAGCCCATAGGCACGAAGATGCTGCCCTTCTTCCACGGCACCATCTCCAACTCGTCGCGTCCGCCGCCATTGCCGCGCCAGGTGCGACCATCGGGCCAGCAGGTCGAATACCCAACGCCCCCGAGCAGGATGATGTGGGCGCCGGGCCCGTGGCCGTGCGCCTTCTTGTACATGCCGGGGTCAAACTGGGAAATATGGGTGTGCATGGTTGCGTTGGCCAGATTGAACTGGAGGTTGATGCCGCCGGCGCCCCTGTTCTTCCAAGGCCGCAGCTCGAAATTGTCGGCGTCGGCAAGGAGGTTGGTTTCCCACCAGGTGCGGCCCTCGCGGACCTCGTGCATCTTGCCTTCACCCTGGAAGAAGCCGGTGTCGCCGAACCTGTCCAGAAACTTGAAGTCGTTGTGCCAGATGAAGTCTTCGTTGTGGAACGCGTTGAGCATGAGGGGCAGGTCGCTTACGGAAAGCAGACGGGCGGGCTCATCCCCGGAGCCATTGAAGTGCTGGTGCAGGGAGTTCAACGGAACGCCGAACAGGCTTCCGGCCTGCCACTCGAAGGATTGCGCCGGGCCATCCTTGTCCTGAGACACGGAGGTTGCGCCCCGGCCGCTCAGGACATAGACCAACTCCTCGTACATCTGGCGAACGGGCTTGGAGCTGCCGCCGGGCGAAATCTCCATCACGAAGTCGTTGCAATGGTCGCCCATGGCTTCCAGATGGAGGATCGCGGCGTCGACCCCCTTTCGGTCCCAGGGGGCCAGTTCAAGGTCGGGGGGGTGGATGCCCCAGCCGGTGTAGACGGGGAGTCCCTCGTTCTCCACCCAGTTTTCGTATCCGCTAAAGTGCAGGTCGTCCGCCATGCGTCCTCCTCAATGTGTTGCCCTCAGTGTTCTGGCCGGGTGGCCGGTCGGGCATAAGGTACCCGCGCGGGGCTCTGCATGACAAGGCCCAGGGTCAGCAGCCCTGGGCCTTGTCATGCGTCCTGTCGGCGGGAGTCAGGCCACGCCCAAGAACTCCCGCATCTTGGACATCGAGCCGTTCTTGATGCACTCCTCTTCGAACAGGGGAAGGATGCGCGGGTCCTCGTTCTCGTATTCTATTTGGATGCCGCCCTCCTGAACGTTCTTGTCCATCCCGTCGGCGTCCTCTCGGGTGCCGATGGCCGGCGCGCCGATGTGGTAGCGGAAGCCGCCAAACCCCATGGCGAGGTAGCGGGCGGGTTCCGGGCCGGTGTTGAAGTGCTGGTGATAGCCCATGGGCACGAAGATGCTGCCGGGCTTCCACGGGACCATGACATGCTCGTCGAAACCGCCGCCGTTGCCGACCCAGTTCTTGCCGTCCGGCCAGATCAGGGAGTAGCCGACGCCCGACAGCAGCACGATGTGGGCGCCGGGGGCGTGCCCATGCGCCTTCTTGTAGGTGCCGATCGGAAACTGAGAGATGTGGGTGTGCATGCTGGCGTTGGCCAGGTTGAACTGGAGGTTGATGCCGCCGGCGCCCCGCTTTTCCATGGGCCGCAACTCGAAGTTGGGGGCGTCGGCGAGGAGGTTGGTCTCCCACCAGTGGCGGCCTGGGGCCACGTCGTGCATCTTGCCCTCGCCCAGGAAATAGCTCTCGTCGCCGAGCCTGTCGTTGAACTTGAAGTTGCTGTTCCAGATGAACTCTTCGTTGTGGAACATGTTCAACATGAGCGGCAGGTTGGTTATGGAGACGAAGCGGGCTGGTTCGTCGCCGGCGCCGTTGAAGTGCTGGAAGGTGGCGTTGAGGGGGATGCCGAACAGGCTTCCCGGCTGCCACTCGAAGGTGTTCTTCCTGGAATCGTCATGCCATACAGAGGTTGCGCCGCGTCCGCCGAGGACGTAGACAAGCTCCTCGTACATGTGACTGACCGGCTTGGTGCTGGCGCCGGGAGGGATCTCCAGGACGATGTCGGTGCAAGTGTCCCCCATTGCTTCGAGATGCAGGAGGGCGGCGTTGGCGCCCATGCGGTCCCAGGGGGCCAGCTCCAAGTCGGGTGGGTGGATGCCCCAGCCGCCGTAGATGGGAAGCCCTTCGCGGGCGGCCCAAGTCTCGTAACCGCTATAGTGCAGGTCCTCTGCCATTGGTTTGCCTCCTGAATGGTTCCACATTGCCCAGTGTCGCGCACAAGGTACCGCCAAGCGGGGGACAGGACAAGGCCCAGGGCTTTCAGCCCTGGGCCTTGTTCCAATCTTGGGTAGTCTGCTGTGGTGAGCCTACGCTATTCCCAAGAACTCCCGCATCTTGGATTTCGAGCCGTTCTTGATGCATTCCTCTTCGAACAATGGAAGGATGCGCGGGTCCTCGTCCTCGTATTCGATTTGAATGCCGCCTTCCTGAACGCTCTTGTCGCTCCCTGCGGCGTCTTCCCGCGTGCCGTTGGCCATGGCCCCAATATGGTAGCGGTAGCCGCCGAACCCCATGGCGAGGTAGCGGGCGGGTTCCGGGCCTGTGTTGAAATGCTGGTGATAGCCCATGGGCACGAAGATGCCGCCGGGCTTCCAAGGGACCATAACGCGCTCGTCGAAGCCGCCGCCGTTGCCAACCCAGTTCTTGCCGTCCGGCCAGATCAGCGAAAAGCCGACGCCCGACAGCAGCACGATGTGGGCGCCGGGGGCGTGGCCGTGAGCCTTCTTGTAGGTGCCGACCGGAAACTGAGAGATATGCGTGTGCATGCTGGCGTTGGCCAGGTTGAACTGGAGGTTGATGCCGCCTGCGCCCCGCTTTTCCATGGGCCGCAGCTCGAAGTTGGGGGCGTCGGCGAGGAGGTTGGTCTCCCACCAATGCTTGCCAGGGGCCACGTCGTGCATCTTGCCCTCGCCCAAGAAATAGCTCTCGTCGCCGAGCCTGTCGTTGAACTTGAAATTGCTGTTCCAGATGAACGCTTCGTTGTGGAACATGTTCAGCATGAGGGGCAGGTTGGTTACGGAGACGAAGCGGGCCGCCTCGTCGCCGGCGCCGTTGAAGTGCTGGTAGGTGGCGTTGAGGGGGATGCCGAACAGGCTCCCCGGCTGCCACTCGAAGGTGTTCTTCTTGGACTCGTCCAGCCAGACTGACGTGGCGCCGCGCCCGCTGAGGACGTAGACAAGCTCTTCGTACATGTGACTGATCGGCTTGGTGCTGGCGCCGGGAGGGATTTCCATGACGATGTCATTGCAGGTATCGCCCATTGCCTCGAGATGCAGGATGGCGGCGTTGGCGCCCATGCGGTCCCAGGGGGCCAGCTCCAGGTCGGGTGGGTGGATGCCCCAGCCGCCGTAGATAGGAAGCCCTTCGCGGGCGGCCCAAGTCTCGTAGCCGCTATGGTGCAGGTCCTCTGCCATTGGTCTGCCTCCGAGTTGGATTGTGATGCTGAGTTTCGCCCGCGGCGTTTGCAGGCGGTGGATAGAGCAAGGCCCAGGCTGTGCGCATAGCCTGGGCCTTGCTCTATCCACCCTGCCCAGATCGTGAGGAAGCTACCTCACGTCGCGGAACTGCTTCAGGTACTCGCGCATCTTGGATTCTCCGCCGTTCTTCCTGCATTCCTCTTCAAACCGTTCAAGAATGACGGGGTTCTCGTCTTCGTACTCGATTTGGAACCCGCCCTTGCGAGTGCTGACATCGGCGCCGAAGGTGTGGTGCTTCGTTCCCATAGTGTCCCTGCCAACGTGGTAGCGGAATCCGCCGAAGCCCATGGCAAGGTAGCGGGCGGGCTCTGTACCGGTGTTGAAGTGCTGGTGGAAGCCCATGGGCACGAAGATGCTGCCCTTCTTCCATGGCACCATAACGACCTCGTCGAAGCCGCCCCCATTGCCTTTCCAGTTCTTGCCATCGGGCCAAACCAGCGAGAAGCCGACGCCCGACAGCAGCACGATATGGGCGCCCGGCTCGTGCCCGTGCGCCTTCTTGTACATTCCGGGGGAGAACTCGGAGATGTGGGTGTGCATGGTGCTGTTCGCCAGGTTGAACTGAAGGTTGATGCCGCCTGCGCCCCGGTCCTTCCAGGGCCTCAACTCGAAGTGGTCAGCGTCGGCGAGAACGTTTGTCTCCCACCAGGTGCGTCCTTCCCGGACCTCGTGCATTTTGCCTTCGCCCACGAAGTAGCCGTCGTCTCCGAACCGGTCGCGGAAGTTGAAGGGGTTGTTCCAAATGAAGTCCTCACTGTGGAACATGTTCAGCATGATCGGTAGGTCCGTGACCGTGAGGAATCGGACCGGTTCGTCGCCGGAGCCGTTGAAGTGCTGGTGGGTGGCATTCTGAGGCACGCCGAACAGGCTGCCCGCCTGCCATTCGAAGGTCCTCTTGCTGCTCTCGTCATCCAGCCAGACTGAGGTTGCGCCCCGGCCGCTCAGGACGTAGACCAACTCCTCGTGCATTTGGCGGATTGGCTTGCTGCTGCCGCCCGGCGGCATCTCCAGAACAAAGTCGTTGCACTGGGTGCCCATTGCCTCTAGGTGAAGAATTGCTGCGTCCATGCCCTTGATGTCCCAAGGGGCCAACTTCAGGTCGGGTGGGTGGATGCCCCAGCCGTCGTACACGGGAAGCCCCGCGTTTTCGACCCAGGTGTCGTATGCGCTATGGTGTAAATCTACGACCATCGTTTCCTCCTCGGAAGTGGAAATCCTCAAACTCTGCTCAATTGTTTGGGCACAAGGTAACCGCGACGGGCTTCAATGACAAGGCCCTGGGTCGTCGACCCAGGGCCTTGCTTCGGGCGATCGCGCCAGGCCCGATCGGTGGCTAGGCTACATCGCGGAACTGCTTGAGGTAGTCGCGCATCCTGGGCGTGCCGCCGTGCTTTCGGCATTCCTCCTCGAAGATTTCGAGAACCCGCGCGTCTTCGTCCTGGTACTCGATTTGGATGCCGCCCTCTTTGACGCTTTTGTCCATGGCGTCGGCGGCCTCGCGGTTGCCTATGGCGCCGCCGCCGACGTGGTAGCGCATGCCGCCGAAGCCGATGGCCAGGTAGCGGGCGGGGTCAGCGCCGGTGTTGAAGTGCTGATGGTAGCCCATGGGCACGAAGATGCTGCCCTTCTCCCAGGGCACCAGCTCGCGGTCTTCGTAGCCGCCGCCGTTGCCCCGCCAGTTCTTTTCGTCGGGCCAGCACACGGAGTAGCCAACGCCGGACAGCAGAATGATGTGGGCGCCGGGTCCGTGGCCGTGGGCCTTCTTGTACGTCCCGGTGGGGAACTCCGAGATGTGGGTGTGCATGGTGCTGTTGGAAAGGTTGAACTGGAGGTTGATGCCGCCTGCGCCCCGCGCCTTCCACTCGCGCAACTCGAAATTGTCGGCGTCGGCAAGGAGGTTGGTCTCCCACCATGTGCGGCCTTCGCGGACCTCGTGCATCTTGCCCTCGCCCTGAAAGTACCCGGTCTCCCCCAAACGGTCTCTGAACTCATAGGAGTTGTTCCAGACGAATTCCTCGTTGTGGAACATGTTCATCATCAGAGGGAGGTTGGTCACGGTGAGCAACCGGGCCGCTTCGTCGCCCGAGCCGTTGAAGTGTTGGTGAAGGGAGTTCAACGGCACGGCGAAGAGGCTCCCCGCCTGCCACTCGAAGGTTTGATTGCTCCCGTCGCCCGCGGACACCGTGGTGGCCCCGCGGCCGCTCAGGACGTAGACAACCTCTTCGAACATTTGGCGGACAGCCTTGGTGCTGCCCCCCGCCGGTATCTCCATCACGATGTCGTTGCAGTGGTCGCCCATGGCTTCCAGGTGCAGGAAGGCGGCGTTGACGCCCTTGCGGTCCCAGTGCGCCAGTTCCAGGTCTGGAGGGTGGATGCCCCATCCTGTGTAGACGGGCAGGCCTTCCTTCTCGACCCAGGCGTCGTAGGCGCTAAAGTGCAGGTCCTCTGCCATACTCTCCACCTCCTCAGGTGTGCGTATAAGGTGTGCGTCGCGGGAAGCCCGTCAAGGCTTCCTCCTAGTTCGATTGAGTAGAATATCACATCCGGGGCTAGGGGGAAACTTGGCCGGCGCATTGGCGCCGCTAGGCGGCGGGGGCCGCCGCTGCCCCCCTAACGTTCCAGCACCTGCGACCGGTCTCGCCACGTGGAAAGCACCTCGGTGATTGCCTCCAGCGCCGGGGTCTCTCCCTGCTCCAGCGGGATGTAACGCACCTCCGCCAGCTTGTCCCACCCGTTGCCCACCCGCTCCACCGGCGCTTGGATCGACCGGGCCGACTCCTCGTCGCGGAAGACGTTCATGGGGTCGCCGCCGTCCTCCACGATGCGCATCTGCTCGTTGAGCAGCTTGCGCAGCAGGATGATGCCGGTATCCGACTCACCCAGGGCCTCCCGCTCTCGCTGGGCGATAGCCCCCTGAGTGGCCCACGCCATCTTGTCCTGGTCCAGGCTGAAGTCGATGGCGAATGAGCCGTCCTCGTTGTACATGCTGACGCGGCGATAGGGCACGCGTTCCTGGGCCGGCGCCTGCGCTCCCGGCGCTGCCTCGTAGGCGTAGAAGGTGACGTGGAGGGTGCGCTCGTCGTCTATGGGGACGCGGTGCTGAAGGGTGGAGAGCACCCCGCCCGCCTGGACGTACAAGATGTGCGGGAACAGGATGGGGTGTCCCACCTTCCAATCGTCGTCGTCCTCGGTGTAGCCGTCCAGGACGCGGCGTTTGATGATGCCGTGGTCGAACACGTCGAAGCCGATTTTCCGGTGGCGTATCTTGGGCGGCTGGGTGTCGGCGATCTTTCCCTGGCGCATCCAGACGTAGCTGGTGTAGTAGCGATGCAGCCATTCGACGTGGACGGGGTCGAGCGAGTTCTCCATGCATTGGAGCCAGTTACAGGGGATCTCGGTGATGGCCACTTCCCGGACGACGTTGTCCCAAATCAGCGGCCCCCAGAGCGGCAGGTAGGGAGCGGGCGTGGGGCCCATATAGGCGAACAAGAGCCCGCTCTGCTCTTGGACGGGGTAGCCTGGAAGCTGGATCTTGTCTTTGAAGCGGGACTCCGGCCTGACCGTTTCCTCGAAGGGCTGCTCGATGCACTGACCGGTCTCGTCGTAGAGCCAACCGTGATACATGCAGCGGAGGCCGCGTTCTTCGGGGATGCCGTAGGCCAGGTTGACCCTGCGGTGGGCGCAGTACCGCCCGACCAAGCCATATTGTCCGGAGCGGTCTCTATAGAGCACCAAGTCTTCGCCTAGGAGACGGACCTCCTTGGTGGGATTCTCGTCCAGCTCGGCTGTGGCGGCGATGGGGTGCCAGTAGCGCCTGAGCAGCTCCCCCATCGGGGCGCCCGGCCCGACGCGAGTGAGACGCTCGTTTTCCTGTATGCTGAGCATGGCTCCTCCTTGTTGCCCTGCGCCCGCTGGGCAAGACCGCTAACGCCCGCTGGGCAAGACCTTGATGGCCTCGGCGACGCGCGACCCCAGAGAGATTTCGTTCCCATTGATCTGGAGAACGACGGCGTCCCGGTAGGTGGCCAGCTCCCTGACGAACACCTCTTGGCCGGGGACGATCTGATTCTGCGCCAGGTAGGCCACCAGTTCCTTGTCGTCCTCTGGCAGCATGGCGATGCGGTAGAACTCGCCGGAGGCCGTGCGATTCAGCGGGATGTGGGGTTTTTCCGGCTTCACGTAGCCGCTGTCTGGGATGGGCCTGCCGTAGGGACAGATGGAGGGCTCGCCGAGGCGCAGGTAGATGCGCTCAAGGACCTCCGGAGAGATGAAGTGCTCCAGGCGGTGAGCCTCTTCATCGGCGTCGTGCAGGTCCACGCCGAGGAGATTCACCAGCAGGCATTCGGCGAGATGGTGGCGGCGCGCAACGTTCTTGCCTGCCGTCGTGCCGCGCTTGGTCAGGCGGACGCGTTTGTCGTCGCCCAACTCCACCAGACTCTCCCGTTGCAGCCGCCCCAGCATCCCGCTGACCGAGGGAAGGGTTGTGCCGAGGGCCTCGCTGGGTGGGAAGTGGCGCAGGTGGGCGGCCAATTGAGAGAGCGTGGGATAGCCCCGCTCCTCTTGGAGGTCGTACAGGGCCAGCAGGTAGTTCTCCACGGCGGGCGAATACGGCTCCCTCTGCTGCTCCCTCTCTGTTGTCTGACGCTGTGCCGATGCGGCCATGGCCGCCTCCTTGGCGAACGCCATCAGGATAATGGATGGCCCTTGTCAGGGAAAGCCCACCGCGGCAAGTCGGAGTGCGTGGTTGGGGCGGAGGGAATGGGATGCCGGGCTTGTGAGGCCCATATCGGAGTGATACGCTGCCTCCCGTTCTGCTCAGGAGGTGTTCCTTGCGCCAACTTCGCCGTTCCATGCTGTTCCTGCCCGGGAACAATGCCCGTTTTCTCTCCCGCGCCCTGGAATCCGAGGCGGACAGCATCATTCTGGACATTGAAGACGCCGTTGCTCCTCAGGAGAAGGTCAACGCCCGGAACGCCGTCAAGGAAACGTTGAGCGCCGTCGATTTTCGCGGGAAGGAACGGGCCGTGCGCATCAACGGACTCACCACGCCGTGGGGCCACGATGATCTTGTGGCGGTGGTCGAAGGCGGCGTGGACCTGGTCGTCGTGCCCAAGGCCGATAGCGATGAGATCGTCCGAGTGGCGGATGTCATCATCACCGAGGTGGAACGCCGCCTGGGCCGCCCGGATGGAACTGCCCGGATGATGCCATTGGTGGAGACGGCGTTAGGCATCGTGAATGTGGACCGGACGGTGTTCGGCAGCGCCCGGATCGACGCCGTGGCCTTCGGCGGAGGGGACTATGTCCACTCGACGCGGGGCCGGTACACAGCGGACGAGTCGGAGTATCTCTATCCTCGGTCCCGGGTGCTGGTGGCTGCCAGGGCTGCGGGCAAGATGCCGGTTGGCACGGTGTTCCAGCGGGTTCCCGACATAGAAGGGCTCTACGCCGCAGCCCATCGCGAGCGGGACCTGGGTTACGAGGGCAAGATGGTCATCCACCCCTCGCACATCGGCCCGGTGCACGAGGTCTTTACACCGAGCGCCGAGGAGATCGACTACGCCAGGCGGGTGGTGGAGGCCTACGAGGCGTCGGAGAGGGAGGGCCGCGGCGCAACAACGGTGGACGGCAAGCTCATCGAGCATCTGCATGCTGACGACGCCCGCTACGTTCTGGACATCGCCAGGCAGGCCGGGGCCTTGTAGCTTCTGTGAAGGCGGGCTTGGGCCAAGGCGCTGCGCTGCGCTGGGACGCTGAGGGGGGGCCAGTCGGGGGAACTCAACGGCGCCATGACCGAAATCCAACTGGAGAACATCACCAAACGCTTTGGCGACGCGACCGTCTTGGACGGCGTGACCGTGCAGGTAAGCAGCGGTGAGTTGCTGGTCGTTGTGGGGCCGACGGGGTGCGGCAAGACCACCATGCTCCGTATCATCGCCGGGCTGGAGCGGCAGGATTCCGGGTCGGTGCGCTTCGACCGGGAAAGCATTGATCACATACCCGTGGGGAAGCGGGACGTGCAGATGATCTTTCAGAACTACGCTCTGTGGCCCCACATGAAGGTCATGGACGAGAGGGACTACGCCAACCTCAGCCTGCCTCTGAAGGTGCGGCGCTGGGCAGCCGACAGCATCGGGGCGCGCATCAGGCTGGCGGCTCAGCGCGCCGGTCTGGACCAGGCGTTATTCGGACGCAAGCCGGACGAGTTGTCCCAGGGCCAGAGGCAGAGAGTCGCCATTGCCAGGGCGCTGACGGCCTCGCCCCATGTCTTTCTCATGGACGAACCCCTGTCCAGCCTCGATCCGCCGAGCCGGGTCACCGCTCGCGAGGAGATCAGAAAGCTCCAGCAGGAAGAACGCGCCACCACCATCTACGTCACGCACAACATGAGGGATGCTTTCGCTATGGCGGACCGGATAGCGGTCATGCGGGACGGGCGGTTCGTGCAGATTGGGACCGCGGAAGAGCTGTGGAACCGCCCCGCCGAGCAGTTCGTCTCGGACTACCTGCGGAGTTAGGGGCGCATGAACGTTGTCGGCGCCTCCGTTCGCCGCCCCGACGCCATCGAGAAGGTAACGGGCCGCGCCGTCTACACCGGCGATATCGAGCTGCCGGGGATGGCCCACGGCAAGGTGCTGGCCAGCCCCTATCCCCACGCACTGCTCAAACGCGTCGATGCCAGCGCGGCGCGCCGGCTGCCCGGGGTGTTTGGCGTACTGACCGGAGACCGGCTCACGAACATGAGCCCATACTACGGCGCCGACATCAAGGACCGGCCGGTGGTCGCCATTGATCGGGTGCGGTTCCAGGGTGAGGCGGTGGCTGCGGTGGCTGCGGTTGACGCGTCGGTGGCGGAAGCGGCGCTCGGCTTCATTGAGGTGGAGTACGAGGAGCTCGAGCCGGTCACCGGCGTGTTGGAAGCCCTGGCGCCTGGGGCATTACGGCTCCACGAGTCCAACCTATGCCACCAAGCCGAGTACGCGTGGGGCGAAGTGGAGCGCGGTTTCGCTGAGGCGGACCACGTATTCGAGGATGTGTTCGCGTTTCCGATGGTCTACCACTACGCTCTGGAGCCGCACGTTTGTATCGCCAGGTTCGATCCCAACGGGCTGGCCGTATGGTCGTCGGCGCAGCACCCCTTCTTGGTCAGGGCGGAGCTTGCCCGCATCTTCGACCTGCCTCTGAGCCGAGTGGAGGTGACGGTCCCCTACGTGGGCGGAGGGTTCGGCAGCAAGTCCTACGCCAAAATCGAGCCACTGACCGCTGCGCTGAGCCGCGAGGCGGGCAGGCCGGTAAAGATAGCCCTGACGGTGGAGGAGGCGGCGCGGACGGTGCGCAGGCATTCGGCCCACTGCGTACTCCGCACGGCCGTGCGGAACGACGGCGCTTTCCTGGCCCGCGAGTGCCGCATGCACCTGGACACAGGGGCCTACGCCGACAACGCCTCCACGGTCAACGACCGGTGCGCTCATCAGGTCGCCGGCCCCTATATGTGGCCGCACCTCAAGGTGACGTCCTACGCCGTGTACACCAACACAGTTCCCGCAGGCTCCTTCCGGGCAGTCGGTGGGCCTCAGGCGGCGTGGGCCAGCGAGTCGCAGGTGGATATCATCGCCCATGCGCTGGGCATGGACCCGGTGGAGTTGCGCATGAAGAACCTGGGCCGTTACGGCGACGAGGTGCGCCGGGGCGAACGGCCCCTGAACGCCGACATGATTGGAGGGCTCCGGAGGGCGGCGGATGCCATGCAAACAGGGAAGAGCCGGCAGCCTGAGCCTGCCGACCGCCCGGGCCGCAGGCGGGGGGTGGGCTTCGCATGCTCCATCCTCGGCGCTGGGGCTGCCGCCGCTTCTACCGCCCTGATGCGGCTGCACATGGACGGGAGCGCAACGGCGCTGGTCAGCTCCGTGGAGATGGGACAGGGCTCTCACTCTGCCCTCGGGCAGGTGGCCGCGCAGGCCCTATCGCTGCCGCTGGACCAGGTTGTGGTCATCGCTTCGGCCACGGGCGCCGTCCCCTACGACCGCTCCACAGGGGCCAGCCGCTCCACGACACTGGTGGGGCTGGCCATTCAGGATGCGGCGCGTGAAATCAGGGCGCAGCTTCTGGAGCTGGCCTCGGCGCACCTCGAGGCCCCTGGGAGCGCGCTGGCATTCGAGCAGGGGAGCGTGGTCTTCGGAGAGGAGCGGGTGACATACGCTGCCCTGGTGCGGCAGAAGTTTGGCTCTGCCGCAGGAGAGCTGATGGGGCGCGGGTACGTGACGCCGGGCTCCCGCGGCGTAGGACAAACACCCATCCTTTGGGAGTCGGCGGTGGGGGCCGCCGAGGTGGAGGTGGACACGCGGACCGGGGCCGTCCGGATCCTTCGCTATGTCTCTGCGTCCGACGTGGGCAAAGCCATCAACCCCAAGTCGGTGGAGGGCCAGGACGAGGGCGCAGCGATGCAGGGAATGGGGCACACGCTCTTTGAAGAGCTGGTCTACGAGGACGGGCAACTCCTCAACGCAAACCTCATCGACTACCGCGTGCCCACGTTTGATGAGGCCCCGGAGGTGTTCGAGACCATCCTTATCGAAAACGAGGACGGGCCTGGGCCATATGGCGCCAAGGGGGTGGGGGAGTGCGCCATCACCGTCGTTGCGCCGGCGGTGGCCAATGCCATCTTTCAAGCGACGGGGGTCCGCATACGACAGGCGCCCCTGACGCCGGAGCGGGTCTGGCGGGCGCTTCAGGAAGCCGCCGGCGACAGCGAGGGCTAGGAAGGCCCGCCGCGCCGCGAGCGCGTATGCTGTGCCTGGCTTTCCGATGGGTCTACCCGCGTGTGCGGGGGAACCGTGGCTTGGCGGCGGCGTGCTTCAGCGACGGCAGTGTCTACCCCGCGTGTGCTCGGGAACCCGAGTGAAGGCGATACCTGGTCTTTCTTCATCCAAATTCCTTCGTATACCACTTAGCCGCACTCTACCACTTAGGTATAATGACCCTTCAGTAGAGGTTCTCGAGATTCCGATACTGTCCGACACAGATGGAGTAGATTTACGATGGCTCAGCAGCTACCCAGAGGCCTGTACGATCTAATCGAGCACGTTGAACTGAATAAGTCGGGGTGATGGAATTCTGCCCTAGGCAACGTCCTACTTGCGGCGATCTGGATGCAGGGAACAGCGGTGCGCCGTAGCGAAGTACGAGACCTCGTCGTCTCGGCGTTTAGTGTCGAGATTCCAGCAGACAGGATAGCGGAGAGCATCGAACGACTCGTGCGTCAAGGCAAGCTTGATACCACTGATGACGACCATGTCGCCCCGGCAAACAGCGTAGTGGAGCAGATGGAAGCACGGCTCAAGGCCGCGCAGCAGAACGAAGACGCGGTACGCGCTGCCTTCGTTGAGAAAGTAGGTGATTGCTGTTCACCTCTTTCTCCGGAAGATACTTGGAACCTATTCAATAGGGAACTCCTCCTACCGCTCATAGATGTACTAGGGGCGAGAACCGTCCAACTCATGGGTGGTGATCAAACTGGGGACGCGGACGTGGTCGCGCTGACAGATAGGTTTGTCAGACATTTCGAGAATACCCACCGAACAGTGCTTCGTTCGGCCATCGGTGGCTTCTTAGACCCTGGCGATGCAAATGTCCGAAGGTATATTACTGAGCACTTAGACGCGTCGTTCCTTGTGAAGGCAAGCGGGCTCACCAAGGATGCGATCTCTGATATCAGCAAATTCGGGCAAAGGCCCCCTACCTTCCGCCTTTTCCTGGACACGAACTTCTTATTCTCGCTGCTCAATCTCCACGAAAACCCGTCGAACGAGGCTTCTCAGATTCTCGGGAAGACGATTCAGCAGGTGAGCAATCAGCATCAAGATGTGAGCAATCATCTCAGCATCAAGATGTATGTCATTTCTCCAACGATGGATGAAATCAAGCGTACGCTAAGGGCTTCCCAGGCAGACCTCAAGGGCATACGAATGTCGGCCGCGTTGGCCGATGCCGCACTGGAAGTCGGAATTAGTGGCATTGCATTGCGATTCGCGCGATCCAATAGCGGAGCTGTGCAATCCATTAGTCCACAAGAGTACTTCGATCCGTATCTGAAAAATCTGACGCCAATACTCAAGAACAAAGGGATCGACGTATACAACGAGCAGACTGACGGGTACAAGCTGCGCCAAGATGTAATCGACGACCTTCATCAGATGACAGCCGTCGAGGGCGGACACGAGGCGGAGCGGCAGCGCAAGTACAATGCAGCCCTCCACGATTCGATCCTTTGGCACTTCGTGAATGACAAGCGACCAGCGGTACTAGAGAGTCCGCTTGCGGCAGTCTTCTGGGTGGTCACCAACGACTACAAACTGATTAACTTTGACAGGAGACGTCGTAGAGCCGCGAAGTCGGCTGCCGGGGTCTGCATCCATCCGGCAGTGCTCGTACAAATTCTGGGACTGTGGGAACCGCGTAGTACAGACATGGAGGAGGCTATGATGAGCGGATTGCGCCTGCCTTTCATGTTCTACGAATTTGACCCCGGCAAGGAAGCTGCGTCACTACGCATCCTCAAGGCCCTTTCTCGCTTTGAGCACATAGACAGTCTTGGGCCAGAGGCAATTCGTGATATCGTCCTAAGCGATGCGGTCAGATCTAAGACCGGCGAGGCGACTAGCGAGGAAGAGGAGATTGAGATTATTCACGACGCGCTGCTGGCTGAACGCAGGGCGATGGTCGATCAGCGAGATGCTGCGCTCCGTAAAGCAAGCCAATCTGAAGAGCTTCTGTCCACCGAACGCAAGGCGGGACTGGATCGCGCAGCGGCTGACAGAAGCGAACGGGAACAGGCAGAAGGTCGCATCCCCGAACCCCAAGAAGAACTGCAACATGCGCTGGAAGAACTGCGTGCTGCAGGCGAGCAGGTCAAGGCTTTGACTGTCACACTAAGCGCTAGGGACTCTCAAGAGCGAGTTCAGTCTTCCAGAATCCGTTTCGCTTTGGCTAGGGGAGTTGGCGGCGGAGCCCTCGTGGCAGCAGTCGCCGCGGGTCTAGGTTACGCTTGGGCCTCGATCGGCGCAGCACCCACGTTCATCGTCTCTGTCAGCATGTTCCTCGCTTGGGTCGCTGCTTGGTTCTTCATCCTCACGACGAGAGTTCAAGACACCACCGTGAGGGAGTGGGTCCCAATTCGAATGCTGCTCAACGTAAGACGCGGAGTAGCGTGGATGTCGGGAACGCTGTTACTTGCCATCGTTGGTAACGCAATATGGCAAGAACTCATTCAACCCACTTGGTTCCGTTAGCGATGCTTTCCAAAGACGTTGCTATAGGCGCGTGGCGGGGGGGGCCACGCAACATTCTCTCTGGGGACTACAGCTAGCCACCTGCCAACCTCCTGCTACCCATCCTCCGGGCTGACGTACTGTTCCCAGGTGTGCTGAACCCTGAACCCCAGGCGCTCCTCAGCCTTGGAGGCATCCATGCAGCTCCAGTTGCCGGTCAGCCCCTGGCGAATGTTAACGGCGTCGGGCAGGTAGCGGCGGATGAGTTCGTGGGTGTCATCGGGCGCGCGGCTAGTGGGCGCGGCGATATTAAACGCCTCGTGGCCTTGGATGCCGGCCTCCGCCGCCAGCCGGCACGCCATTGCCGCGTCTCTGCCGTCCACGTAGGTCCAGAGGATGCGGACCCTTGGCTGAGGATTCCTCCAGACCTCCCGAAACCCCTCGTAGGTTGGGTCGAAGTTGATGCCAGTGATCCGCAGACTCGCCACGGTCATATCCGACACACTGACGAAGTAGTCGGCGACGCGTTCTCCAACGACCTTGGACAGGCCGTAGGGGTCCTGGGGACGGCAGGGGTGGGACTCGTCGAAGGGCAGGAAGTCCGGGGCCCACATCTGGGGAGCATAGATGAAGCCATACGCCGCGATGCTGGAGGCAAAGACGACCCTCTTCACCCCCATGTCGGCGGCTGCTTGGAAGACGTTGAAGGCGATGGAGACGTTGTTGTTGAAGGTCTCGGCGTTGGAGGTCATGTTGGGGGCCTGGAAGGCGCCAAGTTGAATGACGGCGTCAACGCCCTTCAGCGCTTCGTGAGCCGATCCTACCCTCGTCAGGTCCACCTGCCATGAAGGGCACAGGCGTTCCGGCGGCGGTGCCTTGTCGAGGCTCAAGACCTGGTGTTCGTGGGCCAGCAGTTCCCTGATGGTGTGCTGGCCCAGCCGCCCACTGCCTCCTGTGACGACGACTTTCATCCTCTTCCTCCCGTGAGAACAGGCGGGCGCTTCTCCATACGCGAGGGGGCGGCCCTGTCCGCCCCCTCGATCCCGGCGCAGGTGGGTTCAGCCGTCAGCGGACCGGCGACGGCTGTGGGAGCGCCCCGGCTTCCTCCAACTCCCGGCGCAGCTGCTCCCGCGCCTCGTCGGGCATGGGCTTGGTGTCCCACTTTGGGAAGCGCTGCACGGCGAAACCCCGCATGCGATAGGTCTCGGCCACGGTGCTCCGGCCGTACCGTTGAATGGCGTCTCGGACGAGGCGCCAGGTTGTGTTGACCTGTTCCTGAAGCACCACGGCCCGCTGGTAGTCCCTGCTCTCCAGGGCGTCCCACAGGGCGACGCACAGCTCGGGAGCGAAGCTCGTTGGTGGGTTGATCATGCCCGCCAGCCCAAAGGGCGCCAGCCCGAAGAGATCGGCGTTGCCCGTGAAAACTGCCACGTCGGGCAGCAGGCGGACGTAGTCCAACATGCTCCCAAGTCCATAGGCGACCTTGATGCCTTTGATGGAGGGAATGGCCTCCTTCATGCGCACCGCCAGGTCCGGCTTGATCGAGATGCCGGCGTAGCGCGGGTTTTCGTAGATGAACACCGGCAGCGGCGTGGCATCGCCGACGGCCTTGTAGTGGGCAATAATCTCGAATTCGGTATGGTCGGAATAGTAGAAGGGCGGCACGACCGCTACTGCGTCGGCCCCCTGCGCCGCGGCGTGTTCGGCCAACTCCACGGTAACTTGGGTATCGGCGGCGCCGACGTGGACAACGACCGGCGTGCGGCCCCCAGCTTGTTCCACGGCTGCCTCGGCGGTTCGCTTCCGCTCCTCCGTGGACATGACCGGGCCCTGCCCCGATGAGCCGAGAACGAACAGGCCTTGGACGCCCGTGCCGACATAGAAGTCAACGATCTGCCTCAGTATGGGCTCGTCGACGCGCTGCTGGTCGTCGAAGGGGGTGATGACGGGGATAAGGATGCCTCGAATCATTGGCGTTGCTCCTGTCCTGTTCTTAAATGCGAGGAATGGAGGCGGATCGTCGGGCGCCGGCCTAGGCCCTCTGACCCAGCCCCGGCGCCCCCTGCATCTTAGGCGTAGGCGTCCACCTCGAAGCGCTCCCACTCCTCCTTGGGGCGGCTGCGGCCATCCCAGCCTATCTGGTCCATGCCGCAGTAGAACTGGAGATGGTTGCCCTCAGGGTCCTCGAAGTTATAGACGTAATTCCCGCCGGCCCCCTCGTGGCGGAGCTTTGGGTCGCCCTTGACGCCCTTGCTGTCCAGATGGCGCTTTGCCGCCTTCAACTCTTCCAGGTCGTTGACGGCCATCGCTAGGTGGTCCATGACGGTCTCCCTGCCGGCGTCCTTCATGTCATCCGGCATAGGGGCCAGGGTGAAGCTGTGGTGGTCGGCGCCGAAGCGTAGGAACACCAGCCCGCGCTCATTCACGTCCGAGACGTGCATCCCAAGCGCGCCGGTGTAGAACTCCGTCATCTTCTCGATGTCCCGGCAGTACAGGCCTATGTGGCCGATCTTCTGAATGTTGATCATGGATGCCGTGCTCCTTGGCTACGTTGCGCTCTTGGGCCGGACGCCGACAAAGGAGTCGAGTTGGAACAGGTCCTCGGCCTGGTCCCAGGCCAGGACACCCTTTGGCCGCTCTCCGTTCACCGCCGCCTGGATGTTCTGGCGCAGCAGGCGGCGGATCATGATGACCCCTAGGTCGGAGGTCCCCAGGTGCTCGGGGCGCTGGCTGAGGATCCCCTGCGTGCCCTGGGTCATGACGTCTTCTCGCCGCACGTTGCCCCGGAACGGCATGTGCTTGCGGTGGTCGTACTCTTTGACTTCCTGCTTCGGGACCTCCCGCTTCCGCATTTCCTTGAGGTGCTCGAAGATGTCCGGGTCCGGGCCGGAGTAGTGGTCCACCGTGAACATCATGAACTGGTGGTCGTCGTTGGGGGTAATGAACATGGCGTGCTCGAAGTGGGAGCCCTTGTTTTCCAGGGTCTCCTTGTCGAGCTGGGCGTGGACGAACTCTGTATCGCCGATCTGTAGGATGCTGGGGAGGCCCAGGCTCATTTCGTCAACGACCTCGGTCCCAGCGGAGGGCCCGGGCTTGGTCATGACGATCTTCATGCCGTAGGAAGTCTCCACGGGCTCGTAGGCGGGCGGGTCCGCCATGCTGAAGAACTGGTCGCCCCAGCTCTGCTGCCCATAGCCGCTTTCCCTGTGGAGGATGACGACGTGAATGGGATCGGCGCTGTTTTCGTAGAAGTTGAGCCAGTTGTAGTCGAAGTGGCGGGTGGGCTCAATTTGGCGGAGGCCACCGCGTTCGGCAAGGGGAGCGTAGCGGGGCAGGGGAGGCGGGTTGTCGCCGTCTGGCCCCAGGTAGGCGAAGATCAGTCCCCCCATCTCCCGGACTGGATGCCATGTGTGCCTGATCTTGGTGTGGAAGATGCTCCCTTCCGGCTCGGCGGGCTGCTCCAAGCAGCGGCCCTCCACGTTGAACAGCCAGCCGTGGTAGGCGCAGCGAATGCCCTGCTCCTCGATGTCGCCGTACTCCAGCGACGTGCCCCGGTGGGGGCAGGATGCGCCGATGAGGCCGGGCCGGCCCCGGAGGTCGCGGAAGAGGACGAGGTCCTCTCCCAGTACCCTGATCCCCACCGGGATGTCGCGCAGGTCTTCGACTCTGGACACAGCCATCCAGTAGCGACGGAACCACTGTCCCGCCGGCGTGTCTGGGCCAACGTGAGGGATGTCCTCGTTCCGGACCTTCACTGGTGTCGTCATGAGCCCTCCCCCTTGCGCTTCCTAGCCGCGGCCGACGAAGGCGATGGGCTTGCCTTCGGTGCGCTCTAGGTACCGCACGAAGGTGTATTTGTTCTCAGCGAGGTCCGTTGTGGGCCTTGGAGTCTCGCGGTGCAACAGGCTCTCTTCCACCTTGCAGACGATGAAGCTGGCGTGGCTGTTGCTCAGGGCGGTGGTTGCCTCCTGCTTGAACTCCTCAATGTCCCTGACCGTGACGGCGTGCTGAATGCCGGCGCCTCTGGCTATCTCGGTCAGGTCCGCCCTGCCGCTGGTGGCGGTCGGTTGGCTGATGCGGGTGCCGCTGTAGACGCCATTGTCAAAGACGACCACGGTCATGTTGGGCGGGTCCAGATTTGCCAAGGTGGGCAGGTTAAACAGGGACAGGAGGACGCTGCCGTCGGACTCCAGGGCGATGACCTTTCGGTGGGGCAGCGCCAGGGCCAGCCCGACGCCAACTCCTATGGCGCAGCCCATGTTGCCCACGAGCAGGTTGCCTGGATGGTCGGTGAGATGGTTCCACTCGATCCGCTGGCCGCTCTGAGACGTGGTCAGGAGATGGTCGGTGATCATCGGGGCCAGGGCTTCGAGGCATTCATAGCGGATCATACGGAGAACTCCCCGGCGAAGAGTAGTGCGACGGGCGAACGCTGGGCGTTGGCGGTTCGCACAGCTTCCTTGACCTTGGATTCCAGGTTGGTGCCGTCCTCGATAACGCGGCTCTCGATACCGAGGCCGGTGAGGACGGGAATGGTGTGCTTGCCGATGTTGGCGTAGAGAAAGCTGTTGCGCTGGTCTTCGAACCCGCCAAGGAAGCCCACCACGAGCAGCAGAGGCACCCCCAACGACTTGCCGGCGATCAGGAGGCTGTAGCTGGAGACGAAGATGCCCGTGCTCTCCATATAGACGGCGGCTTGCTTGCCGCCCAGCACGGCGCCGGCGGCAATGGTCACGGCTTCGGCCTCGCTGGAAACGGGGACCAGCTCCATTGCCGGGTCATCTCGGATGAGGGGCAGTATCTGGCTGAGGCGGGTCTCCGGCAGGAAGGTGACGAAGTCAATGCCCGCCCCTTTAAGGCTGTTCACAAGCTGCTCGGCGAGTTGTGGCTCCATAGGCTGGGTTCACCTGTACCGTAATTGCGCGTCCCTGGCCGCGTTGCCAGGTGAAGCGAGTCTAGTATTGCAGGCGTTGGCAGTCAAGAATGACGGCTGTCCTCTCCCACGCGTTCCTAAGGGATGGCGTTCCCCACAAGACCGTTCGATGCTGAGAGGGCGTGCAAGCTGCCAGCCCGTCCTATCCGTTCCCAAAGCGGGTGCAGGGGGCGCAGCCCCCGCCGGGGGCGTGGGGGTGTCCCCCACAACAACCTTCGAGGGTGGGGGGTGGGACAACATCGTCTGCCCCCCCTCGTCCCAGTTCGAAGTCTTGGACGCTACCGCGTAGCCTTAAGACCCTCGGCATGCGCGGCAACCTGAGGAGCCTGGCGCCGTGCCCATCTGTGAGGGCAGGGCGGCTACGCGGCGGGTCGTCGTTGGGCCCAGTCCGTGGCGGATTGGTAGGCGTGGCCGATGGCCAGCACCGCCGCGTCCTCTAGGTGTCTGCCCGCGATTTGGATGGACAACGGGAGCCCGTCTGACGAGAAGCCGCTGGGAACGGCGAGGGTCGGCTGCCCGGTGAGGTTGAAGGCGCGCATGAGGTTTGAAAGGAAGCGCCGGGCGTCCTGCTCCTTTCCGCCGATGGTCACGAGGCGCCCGGCCAATGGGGGCGCGGGAACCTGGGCTGTGGGCGCGACAATGGCGTCGACGGTCCGCAGGGTTTCCTCCATTTGCTGTTCCAACACCCGTCGCACACGTTGGGCGTGGACGTAGGCGGTCGCCGGGATGGCAAAGCCGGATTCCAAACGGGTCCGCACCTCCGGGTCGTAGGCCGCGGCGCGCTCTTTGAGGAACGGAGCGTGATAGGCGGTTGCTTCCGCCATCAGGATCGTTGGGCCGATGTCGGGGGCATACCGGAGGTAGGGAATGGAAACCTCCTCCACCGTGGCCCCGAGTCCTTCCATGACCCGCAGCGCCTCTCTGAAGGCGGCAAGCACCTCTGGGTCGGCCTGCTGAAACAGTGGGTCGTCCACGATGCCCAGCCTGACGCCCTCGAGGTCGGTCCTCAGCGATTTCCGGTAGTCCACGGCGGGGCCGGGGATGGAAGCGTCGTAACGGGGGTCGTATCCAGCCATGGCCTGAAGGAGCAGGGCGCAGTCCTCCGCCGTGTGGGCCATGGGCCCCCCGTGGTCGAGCGACCAGGACAGCGGCATCGCGCCGTAGAGGCTCACCAACCCGAAGGTGGGCTTCAGGCCGGTGATCCCGCAGAGCGCGGCCGGGATGCGGATGGAGCCGCCGGTGTCGCTGCCGACGGCCCCGTAGACCATGTCGGCGGCCACGGCCACGCCGGGGCCGCTGCTGGACCCGCCCGGCATGTGCTGGGGGTTCCAGGGGTTGCGGGCCGGTCCGAAGTGGTTGTTGAGGCCGGTTGTCCCCAAGGCTATTTCGTTGAGGTTGAGCTTGCCGATGAGGATGGCGCCCGCGGTTCGCAGTCTTGTGGCCACGGCCGCGTCATGGTCCGGTGTGAAGTCGGCGAAGGCGGCGGAGCCCGCGGTGGTGGCAACGCCGGCGGTGTGGTAGAGGTCCTTGAGGGCTAGGGGGACGCCGTGCAAGGGCCCGCGATAGCCTCCCGCTCCGATCTCCGCCTCGGCCTGATGGGCGGCGGCCAGGGCAGCCTCCGCTTGGACGGAGATGAAGGCATTCAGGAGTGGATTCAGGGCGTCGATGCGCTCGAGAGAGGCGCGGGTGACCTCAACCGGCGATAGCTCGCCGCTGCTCAGGCGTTCTGCCAGCTCGGCCAGGGTCAGAGTGGCGAGGTCGTCCGGCATGGCTATTCCTGCGCTTGTCTGGGCAGTGTGTGTGGCTCGGCCTCCCCAACGTCGAGGTCAGCGACCCTGGCTATGCCGTCGAGCATCGCCTCAACCTGGCTCTGCATGAGGTCGAGTTCTTCGGCGCTCAGTTGGACGCCCGACAGCGCCGCCATCTGCCGGATGGCGTCTCCGTTAAGTTCCGCCATGCGCGCACCCTCCTTGAAGTGGGGCAATGCTCGGAGCGGTGGCAATGCCTGGAATGAAGTGGGGCCAATTATGGTGGCCCATCCCATGACAGGCAAGGACATGGCCTCGTACGACCTATCCTATGCCCTCGCCCCAAGACTTTTTACGAGTGAATCAAGGTTGAGATCGCGCACTCACACGAACCTGAATCTATCGACGACTGCGACCCTGGAGGGGTGAGCCTGTTCGCCTAGCTTCAAGCACTTCTTCTGCCCCCTGACCTAAAACGCCCGGATGAGGCGGTCTGCATAGGGCAAGGAGCTCCTGACCTTCGCCGGGTCCAGCTTCGCCATACTGGCGAAGCTGTCCACACCTTTCTTGTAGCTGCCCTTTTGGGCATTGCGGGTGGCCTGCGCAAGTCTGTCAAGGACATCTTGTTTGGGAACCTTTTCGATATCAGCGTTCGCCGGAAGGTTCTTAAGCCGGAAATCTTTGCCGTAGAACGAGCTGAGGGTATCCGCATCGGCAAGAAACCAGGACTCCATGACCTGCACCATAAGATGGCATTGGCTGTCGGTGGCGCCGGCCGGTCGTTCCCAGCCGTCTCTGGCTTTGAGGTGTTGCCACGGTCCCTGCGACGTTACCGGTGCCTCGGCATCCACCAGAAGCATGGCGTTCTCACCAGCGTGGGGTTTCTGGAAGCTCTCGTAGGCGTTCCTACGGCTGCCGCAGGCCACGATCCTGGGCATCCTACCATCGGCCCCCGCGTTTTCGATGAACTTCCTGAAGCCTCTGCGGCACGCCGTCTTGAGTTCCTTGCTGTCGCCGCCACCCTCTACGTACAACTTGACGCTCACCAACGGTTTCCTCCGATCTCTCCCCGCGTCCAAAGTTCCCCAAGCCGGTACTGCTCAAGCCAGGGTTTGAGTTGCTCCGCGTCAAGGCGGCGGAGTTGGGTAGCCCCCTCGGACTTCTCGCACACGATCACCGCCTCCGGGACATCCGTGAGCGAATCCGCAAGGACGTCCGAATGCGTTGTGACGAAAATCTGGCAGCGCGACGACGCCTCGACCAGGAGCTTCCCCACCTCCGGGATCATGTCCGGGTGCAGCCCGCGCTCCGGCTCCTCGATGCAGACGATCAATGGCGGGGTTGGATGACAGAGCACCGCCAGCAAGCAGAGATAGCGCAGGCTCCCGTCGGATAGCCGTGTGGCGGGCACGGCTTGGCGCAGGCCCTTTTCGTGGAAAAATATCTGCACAGTGCCGCCGCCTACGTTGAGTACGACATCCTGGAACGACGGGTAGAAGTCTCTCAGACGGTCCAGGATCCGGCCCTTTATATCAGGCCGGTTCAACAGATCGCTCAGCACCAGGCTGAGATTCGAGGCGTCCTCCAACAGGTAGTCCTGTAGGAGGTCGGGCTTCTGCGGGAGGCGGGCCGGAGCGTTACGGCCTACGCTCCATTCGCGATAAAAACGCATAAAGCTGAATAGCGCACCCACCTGCGACAGCTCCGGGTAGCTGGGGCCTCGTCGTTGCGCTAGGATCGACTGATCATGCGTCACGTCTTCCTGTATGAGATGTCGTTCGCTCTTGTTCTCTTCTGTCGGGGTTATGACGTTGACCTCCGGGCGGCCTCCCTGGTAGCGATAGTAGGAGGATGGCGCTTCGCCGGCCGTCCTTGGTTTCTCGTCTTCGACCACCTCGTCCACCAACACGAAGCGCGCCCCGGTCTCGATGAAGGACAGGCGATACCTGAGAGGCATCCCCCGATGAGGAAGGGTGGCGTCTATGGTTGCCGCGGCACTAGGAGCGCCCTTCCAGAGCCAATCGCGAACCCCTCCCCCCTCGCGAATCGGCGCTTGAATGTCCCAGGGCGCGGCTGCGAGCAGCGCCAGCGCTTCGATCAGGTTCGACTTGCCGGAGGCGTTGGGCCCGATGAGAACGTTCAGCGGTTCCAGAGGAAGCTCGGCGTCACCGGGGCCGAAGGAGAGGATGTTGTTTAGACGGATCGTTCGAATGATTCTCACGCCTTCCATGAACTACTCCTCCAGCGGTCGGTCCTCCGGCTCGAAGCTAGGGAGCTGCGCGCCGGCCGGCTGGCGACGGCGAGGGCATTCCCTCGTAGGCCGCCGCGGTTTTCTCCCAAGTCTGGTGCGCCTCTTGGGCAGGCCCGCCCCCTAGCCCGGCTTCTCGGCGGACGCGCTCAGGCTGCTCATTGAGCGGCCCATCTGGCGGATGGCCTCCTCCGGACCGCCGAGTTCGTCCGCTATGAGCGCCATAAAGTGGGGCCAATTATGGCGGCCCATCCCATGACAGGCAAGCGGGTGTGCTCGTCCAGACTCTGCCAACGCGGTTCCTTCCCCCGGAGCCCGGGGGAATCCTCCGATCCCAGCCTCCGTACTCGGGGGCAGATTAGGAAGCGGGTCCCGACGCGCCAAGTGAGAAAACGACGCCGCCTCCGTTTCCCAACCGGGGTGCAGTGGGCGCAGCCCCCGCCGGGGGTACAGGGGGAGTCCCCCTGTTCTGGAAAACGTCGGAGGGCGGTGCGGGCGGGATAGCGGCGCAGGCCAAGCCAGACCCTCCGTTGAAGGAAGGCGCAGGCCACAACAAGACCCTCCGTCCAGGAGGCGCACCCTATTGCAAAATAAGAACGATTGTTCTAGAGTATCCCCAGGAAGTGGGCCCCGGCCCGCTTCTCTTCCTTGGAGCCTGCCGCATACATTTGCACTGGGGGAATCCATAGAGAATGCCCCTGTGGCAGGAGCGCTGAGGGATGTTCCCCAGGCCCACTACCGTCCGAGGAAGGCTGTGACCAGAGCCAATGCCGTTTCGAGACAAGCCCTTGGGAGCCATCCCGCTCCGTCGCGATTCACTACGGTTCGCTACGACATCACTATGGTTCGTCACAACTCTCTTGCAGCTTCGTTGCGCCTTGTTATGCCTTCTGTTGCGGCACCGTGCCTGCAAACCCCGAAATCCGGCTGATACGCGTAACGAAAATACAATCAAAGGCGGCGCTTCCCCCTCGGGGAAGGCTAGGAAGGGGGTTCAAGCGCTGGCCCATACTTGGGGAGGGTTAGGAAGCGTCCCCTCTATCCCTGCCCCAATACGGAGGCAGGGCAGGAAGGGGGTAGTAAGGCGCCGGTTATGCAAAGGTATCAACTTCCGCAGCGGGGTGTTCCTCATTGAGCCGCTTCTTCCTCTGGCATGCGCTAGAATCGCAGTGCGCCGCTCATAGCTCGTTCAGAGATTCCCTAGCTGACCGCTCCCCAAGGAGGGGCCGCCATGCCAACCGTGAAGTCACCCGACGAGTTCATCGAGGAGCTGTGGGGCTATGCCCGCGAGGCGCCCATGGCCGAGCATCCGTGGTTCAAGGGCATCGTGGAGCACCGGTGGCGCCGGGACCAGATCATTCTGGGGGAGACCCAGCATTACCTCCGGGTGCGCAGCAACCCCATCTATTTCGGCTACATGGCGATCAACGCCGCCGCTGAGGGTTTCCAGGACATTCAGGAAGTCGTCCAGGAGAACCTGAAGGAAGAGTTCTACGGCGAGAAGAGCCATGTGGACATCATGCTGCAGTTCTTAGAGGAGGCCGGCATAACCCGGGAGGAAGCTGACCGGGCGGAGCCCGCCCCAGGAACCCTGGCCGCTATCGAAATGCTGATCGGCTGCTGTCAGCGCCGGTCAGCGCTGGAGGGGCTGGCGATGCTGGCCTTCATGGAGAGCCAGCACGGCGGTTCCGGCGGCGCCGCTGACGGCGTCTATGGTGAGCTCCGGGGTTACTATGGCTTTTCAGAGCGGGCCACCCAGACCTACAACCTTCATGCTGTTGAAGACGTGGGTCACGGCGCCCGGCAGGTGGACATCATCCGGTTGCACGCCACCGACGCCGAGACGCAGGAGAAGGTCCGCCGGGCCGTGAAGCTGGGCGTAACGGCCTTTACTCTGGAGTGGGATGGCCATGTTCAGGCCATGACGGGACGCCGGGAATTCTGGCCGGGAGTGGCGCCCCTCAGCCTCGATTTGCCGAAAGTGCGCCTGCCGCAGGCTGCGGGGTAGCGAGGCGTTTGAGGGGAGGGAGTGGGGAAGGTCCCAGCGTTGGCGGCAGCGCGTGCCGGCTTGGGCTGCCCCGGTCCGGCTCCTAAAAGGGCCAGTCCTGGGGCAATTCCTGGCGCATTTCCTGGAACTGCGGGTCGCCGGCGTACTCCCGGCCGATGCGCGCCAGATCTTCCGCAAGCTCCGCGGCAGTCATGCCTACTGAATTCGAGACCATGCCCGTGGTCTCCTCGAAGTCGCCGCTTCACCGGCGGTGTCAGCCACGCATGAGCGTGAGCTTTCTGATGTCCTCTTCAGGGATCGGCACGACGCCCTCGCCTGCTTCGATGACGTGGCGGCATTATAGCATCCGGCCGCGGGGGTCAAACGGAAAATCCCACCGGCTGGGCTGTCACGGACTTGCAAATGACCTCTGGCGTCCCGCCGCTCTGGGCAACGGGCAACAGCCTGGCGAACACCCGCCAGGGCCAACCCCCCTGCTCCACCCGAAGGATGAGAAAGGCATTGGTCACCTGAGCGCCTGGCTCCTCAGCAAAGGCTACGTCCACATCAAGGGACGCCTCCGCGCCCGCAGGCAACGAAAGCGGCGGGTGGAGGAGTGAGCGTTGGCTGAAGAACTGGTTGTGGGGGAGCCACGCTTCGAGGATCTGCAAAGCCGCCTGGCCCCGGTTGGACAGGGTGAAAGCGCAGCGCCAGTTCCCCGGCGCGCCGCCGCAGGCGATGGATTCGACGGACAGCTGCGGGGCATCGCTGGTCATGAGGGGCGGAGCTGGGAGGAGGGGCACCCCCACTCGAGGACGCATTCGCCGCAGAGGGGGCGCTGCGCCTTGCACACGCGGCGCCCGTGGGTAATCAGATAGACGTGGAAGGGGTAGACCTCGTCGGGCTGGACCATCCCTTCGAGTATGGGATGAGCCTGGTCGGCGGTGACCTTTGGGCCAATCAGCCCCAGCCGTTTGGACACCCGGTGGACGTGGGTGTCGACGGCCATCGCAGGCATTCCCAGCGAGAAACACAACACCACGGCCGCTGTCTTTGGGCCGATGCCCGGTAGGGCCTGGAGCCAGGCCTTTGCCTGGTCCAGGGGCAGGTTTTTTAGAAAGGAAATGTCAAGGGAGCCCCTGAGGTCTAGGACGCGTTGCAGCACGGCCTTGACCCTGGGCGCCTTGACCTGGGCCAGGCCACCGGTGCGTATGGGTTCGGCGATTTGCTCCGGGTCGGCGGCAGCCACGGCTTCCCAGGAGCCGAAATGTGCGAATAGACTGTGAAACGCCCTCTCTGAGTTCAGGTCCGACGTATGTTGGGAAAGGATCGTGAAGACCAACTCTGAGATGGGGTCGAGACGGGGTTTCGGGACGCTTTGCCCGTACTCCGGGGCCAACAGGGCAAGCACGTCTGCCGGGGCCACGCGAGGCTTGCGGGGCTTCCTGCGGCGTTCTTTCGTTGGAGTGGTTCCGGCCATCGGTGACCTCCAAAAGCGGGAGGGTCATTGTACCACCTCGCTTCTTGCGGCTTGCGGAGGCCTCTATTATGGTAGGGGTGGCGCCGGGCACAGCCGGCAGGGATGAGGCGATGTCTTTGGATCACTGCATGACAACTCTGGCGGACGGTTCGGTTGACCCGGAGCGCGTCGACCTGTTCCCGCTGTCGGACTTGGCCCACAGCGAGGTTGAAGTGTTCGAGGGCGTTTGGGGTTCGATAGAACCCCGGCGGCGCCGGACCATCCTGAGCACCATGGCGGACAAGGCTCGCGACAACATCCAGCTCGACTTCAGTTCCATCTTCCTGACGTGCCTCCGTGATGCCGACGAGGATGTCCGCCTGCTGTCCATCCACGGCCTTGGCGAATATGAGGACCGCTCCGCCCTGGCGCCGCTCATCGATATGTTGCGAGCCGACGAATCGCCGCGGGTGCGCGCCGCCGCCGCCGAGGCCCTCGGGCGGTTCTCGAATCTTGCTCAAGAGGGAAAGCTCCTCTCTCGCGATGGAAAAATGGTCAAGGACGTTTTCATGGAGACCCTGGCCGACGAGGAGACAGAGGAGCCGGTGAGGAGGAGGGCCTTGGAAAACGTAGCCTTCTTCAACGACGGTGACGTTCGCGCCCTGATTGTGAACAACTACAACCTAGGCAGCGTTGCGATGCGCCGCAGCGCCATTGTGGCGATGGGCCATAATGGCGCCGAAGAGTGGCTAGACACGATCCTAGGAGAACTGTCCAACGTAAGAGACGATATGCGGGTGGAGGCGGCGAAGGCTCTGGGAGAGCTGGGCGAAGAGGCGGCGGTGCCCCATCTGGTGGGGCTGGTGGAGGAGGACGAGGCGCTGGACGTGCAGGTCTCGGCCATTGAGGCGCTGGGCAGGATCGGGGGGCAGGCCGCGAAACGAGCCTTGCAGCAGGTGCTGGAGTCGGGCGACGCCCCGCTTCAGGAAGCCTCCGAGGAAGCCCTCCGCCAGATGGCATTCGAGGACAGCCCTCTGGGGCCGGCCGGCTAGGAGCGGGCGGCGGCCCAGTCCCGTTGGTCGAAGACCAGCGCTGCCGCGCCGTACAGCGAAACCTCGTCGCCGAGCGCGCAGGGGTGCACGAGGTTCCGGCCTTTCTGATGCCCCATCAGCCGCTCTTCCACGGTTGTTTCCAGGGTGGGGCGGATGAGGTCGTAGTCCCGGGTGATTCCACCGCCGAGGAGGACGGCCTCTGGGTCGAAGATGTGGATGAGACTGACGATGCCGTAGGCCGTGTAGACGGCAACGTCCCGCATGATTTCCAGTGCCAGGGGATCCCCCTGACGCGCCGCCTCGCCGACATCCTTGGCCGTGACCGAGTTCGGGGTGGCAATCTGTCGCAGCGGTCCCCCTTTGCCCTGGGCCAGTTCGCTGCTGGCCCTGCGGGCGATGGCGGTGCCGGAGGCCATGACCTCCAGGCAGCCGGTATTGCCGCAGGCGCATTTGGGGCCTGCGGGCTCCACGATGATATGGCCTACTTCGGCGGCAAAGCCCCGCGCGCCGTGCAGCACCTCGCCATTGATCATGATGCCGCCGCCCACGCCTGTGCTGATCGTCATGTAGATCAGGTGCGACATGTTCTGACCGGCGCCAAAGCGGTGCTCGCCGGCCACGGCAAGGTTGGCATCGTTGTCGACGTAGACGGGAATCCCAAACGCCTCCTCGAGGGCGGGCTTTATGGTGTAGCCATTCCATCCGGGAAGGTTGGGAGGGTGATGCAGGACGCCCGTTGCTGGGTCCACCGGACCCGCCATGGACGCCCCTATGCCAAGCAGCGGCGGGGTCCCAGCCTCCTCCACCACGCTGCTGACGGCGTCCATGATCCTCTGTGTGGCCCCCCGCGGGCCCTCGCTGGCCTGGGTCTTCCCCTTATGGACGACGACGAGTGTTCCATTCCTGTCGACGACAGCGACCCGGTACTGGGTGCCGCCGACGTCCATGGCTATAGCACATTCCCGGTCTTGCACGGCGTTGCTCCTTTGGTCTGGTTGATGCTCAACGTCGTCTGTTCGAAGCCAAACATCGTTGGTTGATGCCGGGCGGCTGTTGGACGTGTGGAGGGCTGCCAAAGGCGGTCGGCGGTGGCTGGCATTCTACTCCCATTGCCTTGAGGCAGTCGAAATGGGCCGCTGCTATAATGGGGTCGCCTTCAGGCCGGCACCTTCAGGCCGGCAAGGAGGAGCCCCGGTAAGGAGGAGCCATGGTAATGGAAGAGGAGGTCCGCCGCCTATGGAGCCTCTTCCCCACAGGGGTCGCGTTGCTCAGCGCCGTGGGCGCCGACGGAAGGGTGTACAGCATGACTGCCAACTCGGTGACATCGGCGTCCCTGGAACCGCCGCTGGTGCTGATATGCGTTGGCCACGAAAGGACCATGCATGCCCTGATCGCGCAAGGGAGCGCGTTCAGCGTTGGCTTTCTCACCTCGGAGCAGGGTGACGCGGCGGCGCATTTTGCCGTGAGCACCAACCAGCGCGGGGGAGCGGCGCCGATCGGGTACCGGATGAGCGCCTCCGGGGCGCCGCTTCCGGATGGCTGCCTGGGCTCCCTGGAGTGTGTGCTGGAGGCTTCCTACCAGGCCGGGGACCACACCATCTTCCTGGGACGGGTCCTGGAGTTGAACCGCGGGGAGGGCCGTCCGCTGGTCTTCTATCGAGGAGGCTTCACAAGGGTGGACGAACCCTAGGGAATCTCTGAACAAGCTGTGCGTCTCGCACAGCGATTCAAGCGCATGCCAGGAGAAGGGATAGGGCCCGCTTCCTAACCTTCCCCGAGTGCGAGGGCAGGGACGGGTCTCGGCCCCCGAGGGCGGCGGGCGTCTCCGTAGACTCCCGTCCAACGGACCTCATCCAATCAAGGGGGACCTAATGCGCACTTGGAAGCAAGCTGCGCGGGTCATATTCATGGTTCTGTTCGCAGCCGCTCTGAACTTTGGCTGCGAGATGCCGGACACAGAAGCGGTCCCAACTCTTATGCCGACCGCCACGTCTATGCCAGGGCCTACCGCCACGCCGACACCCACGCGGGCGCCAAAGCCGACCGCCACGTCTACGCCAGAGCCTACCGCGCCACTGACACCCACGCCGACCGCCGCGTCTACGCCAGAGCCTACCGCGCCGCCGACACCCACGCGGACACCAAGGCAGATCGCTACGCCTACACCCACGGTTCCGCCAGCGCCGCATCTCGTCGACGATCACAATACGCAGAATACGAGGTGGCTGGAATTCAACTATCCCGTCCTGTCCCGCCAAGGCGCCGCCATGCCCTGGGTCGTGGATGGACTATCGGACCTAGAACGCCAGGTTATAGACGAGCTGCTCTTTCTCGGCGTAAGAAATATCGAACACCTGCGCACAGTGCTCGGGATGCCTTTCCTCCAGTCATTGGAAACCGGCGACATATTGGCACTCGACGCGATGGAAAGGTTGGCCAGGCATGGATTGCTCACGACCCTCTTGGATCACCCTGCGGTGCTACTCGGCATCACCTACGCACAGACTGTCCGGATTGCAGCCGCTGGGACCTACTATCAGAATTCAACCAGCCCAGAGAAGGCCCTGGACCCCCACCGAACAACGGTTGAGGGCGGGCACGGCCCCACGGGATTGACGCCCTCCTTGCAGATCAGCATTGTCCGCACCGCCCAGGGAAAACCGGGAACCATCCAGGCTGTACAGGAGGCGGTGGATTCCGTTGAGCAGGTGATGCAACGGCCCCTGCCCACTGACCACGTGGTCCTCGTGCTGGACGACGAGGCGGTTACCGAGACCTACGCCGGCACCAACTACGGCTTTGCGATTAGCTACAAGGCGGAGTACGAGCGACCGGAGAACCCATGGGAGTGGCGCCACCTCCAAAAGGGCCTGGTGCATGAGATTGCCCATTACTACTGGAGCGGCAACGCCAGTTGGATTGACGAGGGCCTGGCAAACATCCACGAGTACCTGTATGGCGTGGGAGCTGGGTTGAGTCCTGGGCAGCTGAGTTCCCGACGTGAAGGGTGCGAGGCCGATGACCTGAAGATGCTGACCGCATGGGGCGCGGACAAGAGCAACCGGCAATACCGTTGCAACTACTACTTGGGCGAGCTCCTGTTTAGGGAGTTGCTGAACGCCCTGGGCGCTCAGGAGTTTACCGCAAAGATACGTGAACTCTACCTGTTGTCTGTCGCGGAACAGGAGGCTGGCCGGGTTCCTGGCATTGGCGTAGTGCGGGAGGTATTCAGTGGACAGGCTGACATCGTAGACAAGCACTGGTCCGGGGCGATGAACGCGTCAGAGAACCGCACATCAGACGAAGGCATAGAGCGAACCTCCCACGATATGATCCAATGGGACGAGTACCCGACCCACGACGGTCGTTTTGTCCGCTTCAAGGGCACAGTGGTTGGCGGTGCGGTTCTGTCAAAACCACACCTTGCCTTGGCGCGCGGCGGCGGGTACCAGAATTTCAGTTTGTACCCTGCGGATGCACAGACTCACTCAGGCAGCATATTACCTCCTCTGGAAGATGGACGGTCCTGGGAAACGGGCGGCTCAGGCAGTACCGTGGCCACCGACTATAGGCTCGAAGGCCAGACCTTCACCGTCACGTTTGAGTTTCCGACGCGCCTGGGCTCCGACCCATCAGCCTACGTTGTGGTCGTCTGGGGCTTCCAAGACGAGAGCCGGACTCCAACCATCTCCGAGGTGCTTGACATCTTGGGGTACGCGCGCATACGGACGGAGCAGATCGGCAAGTGACGAGACGCCACCGGCGCCGCTATCCTTCAACGGCCCGCGCCAGCTTGTTCAGAGCATCCCTAGGCGACGGGTCTGCGTCGGTGAAAAGAGAGGGCCTCCGGCTGAAGGAGGCCCCTCCGTTTTGGACCGGCTAGCACAGTGATGGAGCACGGGTGACCAACGAGCGGTCGATGGCGGCGATTGTGGGCCGACCGCACAGCGCCAGGGTGATCTCCATTTCCTCCCTCAGTATGTCCAGGATCCTGCGCAGGCCCTCCTGGCCATCGGCGGCTAGGCCCCAGAAGATGGGCCGTCCAATCAGCGCTGCCCGGGCCCCTAGGGCCAGTGCCTTGACCACGTCAGCGCCGCGGCGAATTCCGCCGTCCAAGTAGACTTCCAGCCTGCCTTGGGCGGCTTCGACGACCTCTGGCAGGACCTCGATGGTGGCGAGCGTGTTATCCACGTTGCGCGCGCCGTGGTTGGAAACGATGAGGCCATCAATGCCGAGTTGCACACAGAGGGCCGCGTCCTCGGCGGTCATGATGCCCTTGGCGATGAGCGGCAGGCCGGTCTCATTCTTCAGCCACTCGATGTCTTTCCAGGTGGCGCTCGCGTCGACGATGGCCCTTGCGGTTTGTCCCGAGGCGTTGGCCTGCTGCACCTTGGAATGGTCCTGCTTGGAGGCGTCGCTATAGTTGGGTCCCAGGCCCTTTTGCCGGAACCCATTGCGGATGTTGCGCTCGCGCTTGGAGGGCCAGAAGGAGTCCAGCGTGAGACAGATAGCGCGGTACCCTGTGGCTTCGGCGCGGCGGACTAGGGAAAGGGTCAGGCCCCGGTCCCTGAAGATGTATGTCTGGAACCATAGGGGCCCAGGGGCGGCAGCGGCGACCTCTTCCAGGGTGTAGCTGGCGTGGGAGCCGGCGATCATCAGGGCGCCGGCGGACCCCGCCGCCTGGGCGGAGGCCAACTCGCCTTCGGGATGGGCCAGGGAGTGGTTGCCGCAGGGCGCAAGCATGACCGGCAGAGAGACTGGGGCGCCCAACACGGTTGTGGATAGGTCTACCCTGTCCACGCCGGCCAGGACCCGGGGGCGCAGGGCGATGGCCTCGTAGGCTCGGCGGGTGCGGCGCAGGGTCACCTCGTCGGTGGCCCCTCCGGCCACGTAGTCGGAGTCCACTGCGGCCATACGCTCGCGGGCAATGGCCTCGAAGTCGAAGACATTGATGGGGCTCGCCTGGGTGGTCATGCTGCGCTCCTTCCGTGGCCAGGGAGGGGGTCTGAGGGTCTATTCCTCCTCATCAACGGCGTCTTCTTCATCGTCCTCTCCCGGCTCTTCCGTCGCCACTTCGTCGCCGTCAACCTGGAGGTTCGCTGCTGCGACGTGGCCGTTGGTGGCCTCCACGCCTGTGGTGATTTCCATCTCTATTTGGTTCTTGGCCTGAGTCGGCGAGGCGGGCTCGTTCATCTGGTCGTCTTCCTCCTCGACGGCTTCCCAGCAGTCCACAGACACTACGACGGCGTTGTCGTCGAGGTCCATGACGCGTACGCCCTGTGTAAGCCTGCTCATGGAGCGGATGGTGTCGACGGGGGTGCGAATGATCTTGTTCTGGGAGGAGATGGCCAGAAGTTCCTCACATTGCCTGACGATGACGGCAGCCATCACGTCGCCGGTCTTGTCGGTGATGCGTTGGGCCATGACACCCTGCGTACCCCTTCCATGTGACGTGAAGGAGGACATGGGAGTGAACTTGCCGTAGCCCCGTTCACTGACCACGAGGACCTTACCGGTGGCTAAGGCGACGTCCATGGAAACGACGACGTCGTTGGGCTGAAGGCGGATGCCGCGCACGCCGCCGGCCTGACGGGAGCGTTGCCGCAAGGAGGCCACCGGAAACCGGACGGCCCGTCCCTTTTGCGTGACCATGAAGACCTCGTCGCTTTCGCCGGCTGGCCGCACGGCCACAACCTCGTCGCCCGGCTCCAGGTCCATGCATATGAGGCCGCTGGAGCGGATGGTCTGGAAGTAGGCGCTGGGCATCCGTTTGGCCTCGCCCTTCCTGGTGGCGATGACCAGAGAGCCGTCCCTCGCAACCTCCTTGACCGTCATGACAGCCTGCACTCGCTCATTGGCCTGCATCGAGGTGATGAGGTTGATGAGGGCTTTGCCCTTAGTCGTGCGGGCCTCCTCCTTGGGGATGTTGTAGCAGTTCAGAGAGTACACCCTCCCGCGGTTGGTGAAGAACAGCACCAGATCATGGGTATTGACGACGTGCAGGCGGTGGATGCGGTCGCCGTCCCTGGTCTGGAGGCCCACGACGCCCTTGCCGCCGCGGTGCTGCCGCTTGAAGGTGTCCATGGGCATGCGCTTGATGTAGCCTCGCTCGGTGAGGAAGACGACGACCCGTTCTTGCTTCACGAGCTGGGCCTCGCTGACTTCACCGGCCTCCTGGTCGTCGATTTCGGTGCGGCGGTCGTTGCCGTGCGAGTCGACCAGCGTCTTGGTCTCGTCCCTGATCTTGGCCAGGACCTTGCCGGGGCTGGCAAGCAGGTCTTCCAGCTCTGCGATGGTGGTGCGGAGCTGTTGGTATTCATCCTCCAATCGCTGGCGCTCGAGGCTGGACAGACGCCTGAGCTGCATGTCCAGGATGGCCTGGGCCTGAGCGTAGGAGAGGTCGTACGTTTCGATCAGGGCATTGCGCGCCGTCTCTGTGTCGTCGGAGGCCCTGATGAGGGCGATGATGGCGTCCAAGTGCTCGATGGCCGTGCGCAGACCTTCGAGGAGGTGGGCCCGCTCCTGGGCTTTACGCAGGTCAAAGCGGGCCTTGCGCTCGGTGACCTCGCGGCGGAATGCGATGTAGTAGTTGAGAAGGTTCTTCAGGGTCACGACTCTGGGCGCGCCGTCCACGAGCGCCAGCATGTTGACGTGGAAGGCGGAGCGCATGGGCGTGTGGGCGTACAGCGACCTCAGAACGTATTCGGGGTCGGAGTCCCGAGAGAGCTCCACAACGACCCGGATGCCCTCGCGGCCGGACTCATCACGGACATCCATGATGCCGTCAACCCTGCGCTCCTTGGCTATGGTGGCGATCTTCTTGACGAGGGTTGCCTTATTGAGCTGGAACGGGATCTCGGAGATGATGATCTGAGGCCTTCCGGCGCCCCTTCCCCGTCCTCCCTCCACCACCTCCGCTTTGGCCTCGATAACGACGCGCCCCTTGCCCGTGGTGTAGGCGTCCAGGATGCCCCGGCGCCCTTTGATGATGCCGCTGGTGGGGAAGTCTGGACCCTGGACGAACTCCATGAGGTCGTGGAGGGTGGCCTCCGGGTGGTCGATCAGGTGCATGATCGCGCCGCCGACCTCGCGGAGGTTGTGGGGTGGGATGTTGGTGGCCATGCCCACGGCGATTCCAGAGGCGCCGTTGACCAGGAGGTTGGGGAGCCGGGCGGGAAGGACCAGGGGCTCCTCCAAGGAGCTGTCGAAGTTGGCGGAGAAGTCGACAGTCTCTCGCTCGATGTCCACGAGCATTTCCTGGGCCACGGGCGACAGGCGGGCCTCGGTGTAGCGCATGGCTGCGGGCGGGTCGTCATCGACGGAGCCGAAGTTGCCCTGGCCGTCGACGAGGGGGGCGCGCATGGAGAAGTCTTGGGCCATGCGCACGAGTGCGTCGTAGACAGGAGCGTCGCCGTGGGGGTGGTACTTGCCGAGCACCTCACCGACGATCCGGGCGCTCTTTTTGTACGCCTGGTTGGGCGCTAGGCTGAGCTCGTGCATGGCGTAGAGGATGCGCCGGTGGACGGGCTTGAGGCCGTCCCTTACGTCTGGAAGGGCCCGGGACACGATGACGCTCATGGCGTAATCGAGGTACGAGCTACGCATCTCCTCTTCGATGCGAAGGGAAAGCTCAGGCCGCTGCGATAAGGTCGTCATTCAACTCCCTCGCGGTCAGGTTTGATGCAGATCTCCGAGGAGGCCCGCGCGTGAGTGGCCTGCAACTACCCCGCCAGCTTTCGGCGAATGAACACGAAGACGGCGGAGATCACGAGACCTCCGGACACCGGCCAGGCAATGAAGAGCCAGGCCAGCGCCAAGGCGCGCGACAGCGCTTCGATGAATGCGCTGTCGGTCCGGGAAGAGAACCCGGCCAGCAGAAAGGCAACTGCCCCAAGGCCGACAATGAGGGTGGCGGCGGCGCCAAGAAGCCACGCCTCGAGTCGTCCTCCGGGCCTTCGCAGTGTGCGGGGCTGGTTCTCGTAGGTTTCGATGTTCATGCTGAGCCGTTGAGTCCCAGGGGAGGGTGTGAGGGTCTGCTGGCCCCATACCCTTCCGAGCGCTCCACGAAGGCGTCGAACAGGAGGCCGAAGCTGGGAGGGCATTCCTTTTCTAACTCCGGATGCCACTGTACGCCGATGACCCAGGTCTGGCCCGGCAACTCCAAGCCCTCAATCAGCCCGTCATCCAATGCATAGGCCGTGGTGAGGAGCCGCGGGCTCTTGTGGGCGTCTCGTAGTCCCTGGTGGTGCAGGCTGTTGACCTTGAAGAAGCCGCCTGCGCCGATGGTGGCCGCCAGCTTGCTGCCGGGGGACAGATAGATTAAATGTCGCGTGGATTTCCATTCTCCATCGTCGCTGAGGATGCGTTTGTGGTCAGGCAGGTCCTGGATGAGGCGGCCGCCGAGAGCGACGTTGAGCAATTGCATGCCTCTGCAGATGCACAGGGCGGGCATGTTGCGGTTGACGGCCTCTTCGATCAGGGCGATTTCCATAGCGTCGCGTTCAGGGAGGACCTGCAGGCCGGCATCGGGGTGGGGTTCTTCGCCGTAGAAGGCGGGGTCCACATCCTCACCGCCGGTGAGCATGAGGCCGTCTATTTCGTCCAGCACGGCTTGGGGGGAACCGGGATGGCCTGGCAGGATGAGGCGCACGGTTGCGCCCCGCTTTTCCGCCGAGGCCGCGTAGGGGCGCGCTTCGCGTTCCGTGGATGCCGTGACGCCGACCAAGGGCACGGCTGACTACTCCTCCGAGGGGTACTCTATTCTACCATATTTGCCGCGTTCTTAGTTATTGTGCCCCATTGTTAGTTATGACGCCATGGATAGATGGCTGCCGGATTCACCGCCCTGGGGATGAAAGAAGCGCCTCATTGGAGCCGGGGAGTGCTTGGCGCGTCCCGGCTCCAATGTGAGAAAACGGCCACCCCAAGCAGGGTGCAGGGGGCGCAGCCCCCGCCGGGGGTACAGAGGGGGAGTCCCCCTGTTCCTAAAAACGTTGGAGGGTGGTGCGGGCGGGATAGCGGCGCACGCCAAGCCAGACCCTTCGCTGATCGAGGGCGCAGGCCAAGACAAAACCATCCGTCCCCATCGGCGGGCGGATGCCGGAGTCCGAGGCCCCCGCCACACCCCCCTTGCAAAATCCGAACAATTGTGCTATAGTATCCTCATGAAGTAGGCCACCGGCCCGCTTCTCTTTCTCGGAGCCTGCCGCATACATGAGCACTGGGGGCTAACCACAGAGAATCCCCCTGCGGCAGGGGCGCTGAGGGAACAACCCAAGGGGCAAGACCGTCCGAGGAAGGCTGGGACCGGAGCGAATGCCGTTGTAAGGCACAGGCTCTTTGGAACCATCCCTCTCTGTAACGGCTCCGTAACGACTGTGTAACGGCTTGTAATGCCTCGTAATGCCTTTGTAATGGCTCCGTGCCTGCAAACCCCGAAATCCGGCTGAGTAACGTTACAAAGCCCCGTTCACCGCCCAGAATTCTGACTGTTCTCGCGTCGAGGTGTTATGGATTACCGCTTGCGCTCTCTCCGCCGGTATTGCTCCTGGCGCGCCCGCTGGCGCTCGCCTGCTCTGCGGCTGGACGCCCCAGCTCGCGTGACGGCTGAGGTCCAACGCCGCCAACCTTTAGGCCTGGACCAGAAATTTCGGGCGCGACGATGGCAGCTTGGTCATTCTGCGGTAGGATATGATGGCGCGAGCCGTTAGTCATTGGACATGGAGAGGGAGACGCATGAAGCTGGACGTCAAGGCGTGGGTCGATTCCCCTGGCGAGACGCTGAACGCGGCCAAGGCTGCCGAGGCTATGGGATTCGACACCTTCTGGGCCAGCGAGACTACCCATGACCCCTTCATTTTGGCTGGCCTTGCGGGCGCTGGGACCGAGAAGCTCGGGGTGGGGACAGCGATCGCTCTCGCCTTCCCCCGAAGCCCCATGCTGACTGCCAACAGCGCTTGGGACCTGCAGCGGCTGACCAACGGGCGTTTCATCCTGGGGCTGGGGCCGCAGGTGCGAGCGCATATTGAACGGCGGTTCAGCGCGCCATGGACGCCGCCGGCGCCCCGCATGAGAGACTACATTGGCGCCGTCAGGGCGGTGTGGGCATGCTGGCAAGATGGCGAGCGGCTCGATTACGAGAGTGGGAACTACCGTTTGAGCCTGATGACGCCCTGGTTCTCGCCGGGACCCATCGACAACCCGCGCATTCCCGTGTACCTGGCGGCGGTGAACAGGGATATGCTGCGGGTGGCGGGTAGCGTTGCCGATGGGGTGCACGTTCACCCGATGAACACAGCGCGCTACATCCGTGAATTCGTCGTTCCCAATGTGGAGGAAGGCGCTCGCCGGGCGGGGCGGAACCCTGGCGGCGTTGAATTGGCCACCATGCCCTTCGTGATCACGGGCCGCAACGCTGAGGAAATGGCGGAAAGCCGTCGCAGGGTGCGACGGCAAATAGCCTTCTATGCTTCAACGCCAACCTACCGCCCGGCTGTGCTCGAACCCGACGGCTGGGGGGAAGTGGGGCAGCAACTGAGCCGGCTCGCCCGCGAGCAGCGTTGGCAGGAGATGGAGGAGTTGGTGCCCGCGGAAATGGAGCAGGCCATCGCGGTGACGGGCGTCTGGGACGAGGTTGGGCCGATGATCAAGGAGAGGTACGGCGGCCTGCTCGGTAGGGTTGCCCTTTACATAGACTTCAGGCCGGGGGTGCAGGACGACTTCTGGCGCACGCTCATCCGCAGCTTCGATGGCTGACGGTTGCCAGCCTTGCAGAAGGCCCGCAGAACGCCGGGCGAACGGTTCCTGAGGACCCCAACGTGACCCGCGGATTTCCTGGCATCAACTGGCGCAGGCATGTGCTGCTGCCCAGCCTCGTGGGCAGCGCCATCTTTGCTGTTCTGGTCATAATCGCGGGCGCCGGGAGCTTCGCCGAACACGTCGCCGACTTTCCCCTGGCGCTGGTCCCGCTCCTCTTGGCGCTTTCGCTTGGAAACTATGGCCTGCGCGCCATGCGGTGGGTTCTGTACCTGCGCGTTCTGGACCGGAGCGTGGGCGCGCCGGTGCTGGTGCGGGTATTCGTGGCAGGGCTGGCCATGTCGGCCAGCCCGGGAAAGGTCGGAGAGTTTCTCAAGGCGGTCTGGCTGAACGGCCTCTCTTCCACGCCTGTTTCCAAGACGGCTGCCGCCGTTCTGTGGGAGCGGGTCCTAGACCTGACGTCCGTGGCGCTACTGGCGTTGGGAGCCGTCACGATGGCGGCATGGGCGGCGCCGCTTGTTGGCGGCCTGGGGGGGCTGGCGGTGGTGGGTTTGGCTGTCGCCTTTGCAGCGCCGCCCTCCCGAAGACGGCTCTTGGCGTTGCTGGGACAACCCCGCCTGTCCCGCGTGGCCGCCGCCTACGAGGCGCTGCGGATACTGGCTGGGCCGAGGGTCCTTGCAGTGGCGATTCCTCTGAGCGTCCTTGCCTGGTCGTTGGAGGGCCTTTCCCTGTGGATCATCCTGGACGCGCTGGGCGTGGAGTTGCCTATTCACCAAGCGGTGGCGCTCTACGCTCTGGCAACGTTGGCTGGCGGGCTGAGCTTGTTGCCGGGCGGCCTGGGCTCGACGGAGGCAGTGATGGTTGGCTTGCTCATAGCGGCCTCGGCGTCCGGGGCCACGGCTACGACGGCGACGGTGCTGGTGCGCGCCGCCACGCTCTGGTTCGCCATTGTGATAGGACTAGCAGTGTTGCCGCTGGTCTTTCGGGAACTCCGAGCGGCCCAGCGCCGGCGGTCAGAAGAGGGGTTGGCCATGGACGGCTAAACGGCAGGGGCCGGATAGGCTTTGCCGGAGTAGGTGTTTGCGCTACGGTCTACTCCGGGGAGGCCCTGGAGAGTTCAGTGGGCTTGTGTGCTAGCCGGCCAGGACCATCTGGGCTGCCTCCAGGCTTCTGCCCCTTGCTACCTCGTAACCCTCGACCGAAAGCGATTGTTCCAGCGCCGATAGTGCACGCAGGACGTTGCCGGGGTTGGCGTTGTGCCCCATGAGGCCGATCCGCCAGGCCTTCTCTCTGAACACACCCAATCCCCCGCCAATTTCGATGGCGTGTTCCCGGAGCATCCGCCCGCGAACGGCGGCGTCCCCGATGCCCTCCGGAATGCTGACCGTGGTCAGAGGCGGGGCCCAATTGCTCTTGACGACGGGCGCCAGCCCAATGGCCTCCAAGCCCGCCCGGAGAGCGGATGCAGCGTGTCGGTGGCGTTCGTAGCGAGCGTCCAAGCCTTCCTGGAGGATGAGGGCTAGGGCCTGCCACAGGGCGTATATCATCGTAATGGGGGCGGTGTGGTGGTAGATCCGGCCGCCGCCCGCAGTCCAATACTGGTCCAGAATGGAAAGGTCGAGGTAGAAGCTGGTTACCTTGGATTGCCGGTTGCGAAGCCGGTCCATGGCCCGCTCGCTGAGGGCCAGGGGGGCCAGGCCAGAGGGAGCGCCCAGGCACTTCTGGGTGCCGCTGTAGACGACGTCCAGATCCCAGGCGTCCATGTCTAAGTTGCAGCCGCCAAGGGACGTCACTGCATCAACCAACAAAAGGGCGTCTCTTTCGTGGGCGATGGCGGCCATGTCCTCAATGGGGGAAAGCACGCCGGTGGAGGTTTCGGCGTGGACCACAGCGACCAGCTTGACGTTGTCCTGCCGGCGGACTGCGTCGCGGAGCGGCTGAGGGTCGATGACGGCGCCCCATTCATATTCGACGCGTTCGACTCGCGCCCCGATTCGGGAGGCAATGTCTTCCAGCCTGCCGCCGAAGAAGCCATTGACGGCGATGACGATGGTGTCACCGGGCTCCAGGAGGTTGACGAGGGCCGCTTCCATGCCGGCGGTGCCGGTGCCGGACACCGGGAGGGTGAAACCGTGTTGCGTTTTGAACACCAGACGGAGCATCCGCTGCACATCGTCCATGATGGCGACGAAATCGGGGTCGAGGTGGCCAAGCATGGGGGCCACCATGGCCTGGGCTACCTTGGGGTGAATGTTGCTGGGACCCGGCCCCAACAGCAGGCGCTCGGGCGGGTTGAAAACGTTGGATGACTGGTGCTGGTCTGGCATCGGCTCCCTTTGTGAAGCAAGGTACGAAGTCGCCCCCGTAATTTAGCAACCCATCCGAATCCCGTCAAGTTGGGCGATTGCCTGGCGTTTTTCGGGGCGCATTTCGCTAGAAGTATCCTGCAGTCTGATGGGTCGGCTCAGCTCTGAGGGAAGGGGGAATCGGCGGGCGCCCCGGCCCACTGCCCTCCCGAAACAGCGAGGCCTCTCCGTCGAAGGGGCTTCGCTGTTCGGAGACCGGCGGCGAGCTACGCAAGTGCCTCGGTCAAGAGCTGCCGGCGCTTGCCGTTGAGGTTGGCGAGTAGTTTATCAAAGGAATCAGCGAATGCCTTGACGCCGTTGGCCAACAGCGCGTCTGTCACGTCCGACATGTCGATCCCCAGCCCGGCCAGGGCTCGCATTGTCTCCTCGGCGTCTGCAACGTCCCGCTCCAAGGCGAGTTCCGCGGCGCCGTGGTCGAGGAAGGCGTCGAGGGTTGCCGGAGGCATGGTGTTGACGGTGTGAGCGCCAATCAGCGGCTCGACGTAGAGCAGGTCGCTGTAGTTGGGGTTCTTGGTGCTCGTGCTTGCCCAGAGGGGCCGCTGCACCCGTGCGCCTGTGGCTTCCAGGTCGCTGAAGCGGCTGCCGCCAAAGGTCTCCCTGAAGGCCTGGTATGCCAGCTTGGCATTGGCGACCGCGGCCTTTCCAAGCAGCGCTCTGCCCTCTTCGCGGCCATCCTCGATGGCTTTGTTTACGAGGCTGTCGACGAGCGTGTCCACGCGGCTGACGAAGAAGGAGGCCACCGAACCTGGCCGGGAGACATCGCCGCCCTGGGCGGCGAGGGTTTCCAACCCTGCGATGTAGGCATCCATCACGCGCCGGTAGGCATCCACCGAGAAGATAAGGGTAACGTTGACGTTGAGCCCTTCGCTGATGAGCTGCTGGATGGCTGGGATGCCCTCTGGAGTGCCGGGAATCTTGATCATGACGTTGGGACGACCGACTGCCCTGAACAGGCGCCGGGCCTCGGCGAGGCTTCCGGCGGTGTCGTGGGCGAGGAGGGGGCTGACCTCCAATGAAACGAACCCGTCGGCGCCGTTCAGCCGGTCGTACACTGGACGGAGGATGTCGGCGGCGGCGCGAATGTCATCTATGGCCACACTTTCGTAGATCGTCGTGACGTCGTCGGTGGACCGGGCCAGAGCCAGGATTTCAGCGTCGTAGGCGGCGCTGTCGGCAAAAGCCTTTTCGAAGATGGAGGGGTTGGAAGTGACACCGCCCAGGCCGATATCAACGAGGCGGCCGAGTTCACCGGAGGCGAGCAGATCCCGGCTGATGTAGTCCAGCCACACCGACTGTCCGAGGCTCCGAAGCTGCTGAAGCTGATTCGACATGGGGGCCTCCCCTGTGCTCCGTCACCCCTGAAGCGACTGCCGCTCCAGGTCAAGGATCTTCTGTAGCCTGCGCTGATGCCGTTCTTCTTCGGTGAAGGTTGCGCCAAGGAAGGCCACCACCAACTCCTTGGCCACTTCGATGCCAACGATGCGGGCCCCGAGGCAGAGCACGTTCATATCGTCGTGTTCCACGCCCTGGTGGGCCGAGTAGGCGTCGTGGCAGACGCCGGCTCTCACGCCGGGTATTTTATTGGCTGCGATGGATGCACCCACGCCGCTGCCGCAGATGACGATGCCCTTGCTCACCTCGCCGGAGGCAACGGCTCTGGCGACAGCGACGGCGAAGTCGGGATAGTCGTCGTGGGGGTCGCGTTGGTTGGCCCCCATGTCCAGGATGGCGTAGCCGTACGCCTCCAGCCAGGGGTGGAGGTCAAGCTTGAGTGACAAGCCGCCGTGGTCCGCGCCAAGGGCGATGTGGGGCATCATAGGGGCGCTCCGGGTTGGGAGCGCGGCGCGTCGGGGAAGCAGTTGGTTGCCGCGAGATGGGGCGCCGGTCTGGCAGGGTGGAGCAGGTAGGCGCGAGTGGAGCCAACGACCGAATGGCCGTGCAAATGGGGAATGACGCTTCCGTGGAAGCGCACGGTGGGCACCGGGGTGTCTAGCAGTAGAGCAGCCACTCCAGCCTTCCGAAAGAGATGGACGCCGTAGCGTCAAAGTGAGTGGACGGTCAAGGAGGGGGCGAGGACGCCTAGTCCTGCCGGGTGACGTAGGTGGCTGCGATCAAGGCCAAGGCGCCGGCGATGGTTGCCAGCATGCCGACTCCCGCTATGGCCAAGCCCAAGTAGAGAATCTCCACCAGCTACCTCCTTTCTCTGTACAAGCCGGTTTCAGGCGTCCGGCTTCGGCGAAGCCATGATACCAGAGCCGGGATGGCCCCGCAACGGCGGTACTCGTCAGGAAGCCGTTGCTTTGTTCATCCGGCCGCGGCGACGCGAGCCAGGATTTCATCGCCAAGCGTATCTGGCGCTATCTCGACCATCCGCCGGCCGAACACCTTCCCGAAGTCTTCGGCGAGTGCCAAGGCCACCTCGTCAAGGGGGATGGGTTTGCCAATGACCGCGGCGAGCGACGTTGCCGCTCCTTCGGGGTCGCCACAGGGGATGATGTGCTCGAAGTAGGACAGGTCGGTGGTGACGTTCAGGGCGAAGCCGTGGGTGGTGACGTCGCGGCTGATGCGGACGCCAATGGCGGCGATCTTCTTGTCGCTGACCCAGACGCCGGTGAGTCCGGGGATTCGCCTGCCCTGGACCCCGTGATCGGAGAGCGTGGCCAGAATGGCCTGTTCCAAGCCCCAGACGTACCGCCTGGGGCCGCCGAGATGCCGTATATTCATGATCGGATAACCGATGAGCTGGCCGGGTCCGTGGTAGGTAACCTCACCGCCGCGGTCGGTCTCCCACACGTCCGCGCCAAGGGCTGTAAGCGTGGCTGGGCAGGCTAGGATGTCTTGCTGCTTGCCGCGGCGTCCCAGAGTGAAGACGTGAGGATGTTCCATGAGCAGCAACACGTCCGCCATGCCGCCCTCGTCTGCCGCTGCCTCCTTGCGGGCATGGGCGATGGCGCCCTGAAGCTCCAGGCCCTGTCGATAGCCCAAGAGGCCCAGTCTGACGAAGGTGCAGCTCTGACTAACCACTGGCCGGCCTCGCTGCGGTTTCCAGGAGGTTGATGATGTCTTGGCGGCGGGGCATGGCCCGCTGGGCGCCCTGCCTGGTAACGGCTATTGCCCCCGCTGCCGCGCCCCAGCGAACGGCTTTTGAGACGGGATGCCCTTCTGCAAGGGCGACGGCGAAGGCGGCGCAGAAGGCGTCTCCGGCGCCGACGCTGTCCACCGCGTCGACCTGAAAGGCGGGCGCGTGGCCTTGATCCTGAGGGCAGGCGTAGTAGGCGCCCCCCGCGCCGAGCTTGACCACAGCGATGGGAACGCCCCGGTCCTGGAGGGCGTGCGCGGCTTCCGCCGCGGTGGCTTGGTCGACGATGGCGACGCTGGTCAGGATGGCAGCCTCGCGCTCGTTGGGAAGGATCGCGTCGAGCAGGGCGTACTCCTCTTCCGGAAGCGGCGATGCCGGCGCTGGATCGAACATTATTCGGCAGCCGAAATCCCTGGCCAGGCGGGCCGCTTCCAGGGACACCTCAATAGGCAGCTCCATCTGCAAGAGCAGTGCGTCGGTGCCGGGCAAGGCGCACCGGAGGCGCTCGATCTCCGGGGGACCACAATTGGCGTTGGCCCCGGGAGCGATGATGATCTTGTTCTCACCGGCCTTGTTGATCTGGATGTGGGCGACACCCGTGGGCGCGCCGTCATCTCTGGCCAGAGCGTCTATATTCACGCCGTTGGCCTCGAGCTCGCGGGCCAGAGTATCGCCAAAGGGGTCCCTGCCGACGCGGCCTATGAAGATGGCCTGTGCGCCCAATCGAGCAGCCGCCACGGCTTGGTTCGCTCCCTTGCCGCCGGGTGTTGCCTGGAAACTGTTTCCGAGGAGCGTTTCGCCCGGCTCGGGGAAGGTGGGGGCCACTGCGGCCAAGTCCATGTTAGCCGAGCCCAGAACGACGATTCGGGGATGCGCTCGCTGGGGATGCCGGAGGGCCATGGCGCGATTGTAGGCGTCGTCAAACGAGGCTGGCAACCAGCAAAGCACTGCGCCTCTCTCTTCGCCGGTGGTACGATGATCGGGATGGAGACCAGGGACGACAAGATCTTGCGCTGGGGATGTCTGCTGAGTGGACTTGCCGTTGTCTTGGTCGTGTTGATTCTGGTGGTCATCATGGTGTCGGGGGCTGTGGGATTCCCGGCGCCCTGATTCCCTGTTAGGAGCGTACAAGTGCCTTCAGTGCTTGTTGTTGATGACGAGGTGAACATGGTGGACGCGCTCCGCTACGTTCTGACAAAGGAGGGGTTTCGGGTGGAGACCGCCTCCAACGGACTGGAGGCGGTGGAGGTTGCCCGCCGCCTGCGCCCGGAGCTTGTAGTGCTGGACCTGATGCTGCCCGATCTCAGCGGGTTCGAGGTGTGCCGCCGTCTGAGGCGGGAAAGCTCCGTGCCCATCATCATGCTGACCGCCAAGGACGATGAGGTCGACAAGGTGGCGGGTCTGGAGATGGGCGCGGACGACTATGTCACGAAGCCCTTCAGCATGCGGGAACTGGTGGCCAGAGTCCGGGCTCAGATCCGCCGCTCAGAGGCTGCGTCGGAGGCTGGAGACGATGGGGGGGCTGGGCGCCTCGTGGCCGGCCTTTTGGACATCAGCCCTGCTTCTCACGAGGCATTCCTGGGCGACCAGCCACTCTCTCTTCAGCCGCGGGAGTTTGACCTGCTGGCATTCCTGGCTCGGAGCCCGGACATGGTGTTCAGCCGAGACCAACTCATCGAGCGGGTGTGGGGTCCCAACGCCTTCGTCGACGCCCGCACGGTGGATGTTCACATCCGGGGGCTGCGCAAGAAGATCGAGGCCGACCCGTCCAGCCCCCGCTACATCGAGACCGTCCGGGGTGTTGGATACCGCTTTCGCAGAGGGGGGTAGAGAATGGCGGCGCTCATCGTCGCCTTGGTGGCGGCGGTGCTGTTGGCGGGGGCTGCCGCGCTGGCCTGGCATTACCGCCGGGGGCGCCGGGAGGCTATCCAGAGGCTTCGCGAGAAGGAGATAGAGTCGCGCCGGCTTTCGGAGTCCCACACCGACGCCCAACGACTTGTCGATGCCTTCCTGAAGGCGGCGCCAGGCGCCTTTATCATTTCCGACAGCCATCGCATGATCCAGCGCTTGAGCCCCCAGGCGGAGGACCTCTTCAGCACCTCGGAGGCCCAGGCTTCGGGCCACTCCCTCATTTCCGTGGTGCGCGACCACCAGATCAATGATCTCATTAGCGTTGCTCTGGAGGCGGATGCCGTCAGAGAGGCAACGATAGAGCACCGGCCCACCCGGCGGATCCTGGCGAACCGCGCCTTCCCCATCCACGACGGGGGTGGGGAGGTGGTGGGAATCCTGTTGGCGGTGCAGGACATTACGGAACTGCGGCGTTTGGAGCAGGTGCGCCAAGAGTTCGTCACCAACATATCCCACGAACTCCGCACACCGATGGCCTCCATCAAGGCTATGGTGCAGACGCTTGAAGAGGGCGCAATCGACGATCCGGCCGTGGCTACGGACTTCATGCGCCGCATTGACGTGGAGGTGGACCACCTGACCCAATTGGTTCGGGAGTTGAGCTTGCTCTCGAGCATCGAGTCGGGCTTGGCACCTCTACAACGTATACCAACGAGAGTGGAGAGCCTTCTCAGGAGCGCCGTGGACCGTGCAATGGCGCAGGCCCAGAGGAAGCAGGTGTCACTGGCGGTGGAGACCCAGGGGGAGCTGCCTGCCGTCCTGGCCGACCCCGGCCGCATAGAGCAGGCGCTGCTGAACATGCTGAGCAATGCGGTCAGGTTTACGGCGCCGGGCGGGTCTGTGACGGCGTCGGGGCTGGTCCAGGGTGGCTTCGTCCGCGTCTTCGTGCGGGACACAGGTGTGGGCATCTCCAGGGATGACCTACCGCGGGTGTTCGAGCGGTTCTACAAGGCGGACAAGGCTCGCTCAGGGGAGGGAACGGGGCTGGGGTTGGCGCTGGTGAAGCACATCGTCCTGTCCCACGGCGGCGACGTTTCGGTGGAGAGCGAAGAGGGCAGGGGGTCAACGTTTTCGTTCACGCTGCCCCTGGCATAGGAGGGGCGGCGTAGGCTGACCAGCGTTCTCAGTCCGTTGGCCGATGCGAGTTTCCCGTCGTTGCGAGTCCCGTTGCTGCGGGACGAGGCAATCCGGCGGAGTGGGGAGAGCATAGCTCGCGCGGCCCGCCGCCCCAACCATCCTAGAGCGGCGGCCGCTGCCTGAACCATTGCGCCTGCTGCTCATAGGCGTGGGCAACGCGCAGCACCGTTCCTTCGTCGTTGGCCTTGCCCACAATCTGCAGACCTATTGGAAGGCCCGCCGCACTGAAGCCCGCAGGGACCGATATAGCGGGCAGCCCGGCGAGGTTGAAGGGGGCTAGGAGATTGTGGGTTACCTGGATCATGACGGTCGTAAGTTGATCGAAGTCCTCGAAGGAAGGCGCTGGCGTGGGCTGCGCGGGCAGGGCCAGCGCGTCGACTGACTGGAAGATATTTTGCAACTCCCGTCGCGCCTTCCCCCTGGCGCGCTGTGCCTGAACGTAGTCCGCTGAGGATGCCAGGCTTCCGATGAGCAGGCTGGTTTTCCGGGCCCCCTCCGGCTGAGCCCCCGATCCCAATGCCTGCCGCGCCAGCACCAGCTCCTCGCTGAAGTAGATGGTGGCGGTGGCGGCGGTGGCGTACTCCAATGATGGAAGGCGCCTCTCCTCAATGCGGGCGCCCAGCGACTCAAGATCCCGCAACGCTTGGTTGAAGGCGCTGAGTGTGTCTGCGTCTATGCCGAGGCCGGGCAACTCTAGGAAGTGGCGAGGGACGCCAATTGTCATCCCAGCGATATCCCCGGTTAGGGAAGTGGTGAAATCGGGGACGGGCGCGTGGCTCGAGGACGAGTCACCTGGGTCGTGGCCGGCGACAGCCTGGAGAACGAGGGCCGCATCCTCCACGGTGCGGGTCAACGGGCCGCAATCATCCAGGGAATAGCTGAGCGGGGCTAGACCGCGACGGCTGATTCGCCCGAACGTGGGCTTGAAGCCGACGGCGCCGCAGAGGGACGCCGGCTTGCGAATGGAGCCTGCGGTATCTTCTCCGAGAGAAGCCGTACAGAGACCGGCAGCCACCGCAGCCGCCGAGCCGCTGCTGGACCCGCCGGTGATGTGCCCGACATTCCATGGATTGCGCGGCGCCGGACTCGTGGGGTCGCCGGGCATGACAAGCTGGCCAAGCAGCACTGTGCCTGCCTCTCTGAGCCTGGCCACGGCGGTGGCGTCGAGGGGGGCGGAAGGAGGTGTGCCCCCGTGTGCACGAACCGGGCTGGGGCGCCCCTGGACGTCGTATTGCTCCTTGTGGGCAACGGGGATACCGTGCAACGGGCCTCTGTAGTTGCCGGCCATGATGTCGCGCTCGGCGTGGTGGGCTGCCTGGAGGGCCTCTTCGCTGAAGACCGCGCGATAGGCGTGGAGTTGGGCATCGACCGAGGGAATGCGCTCCAGGAATGCCTCGATGAATTCGACCGGGGACAGCGACCGGGTGGACAGGAGCGAGGCGGCTTCGCGGATGGAGAGGAAGCAGAGATCACTGATGGGTTCACTCATGGCTACCTCCGTTCGCCGGCGTTGCCAGGTTGAAAGACTGCCCCCAGGGGCTCCTCGTCCATGTCCGCGGCGTGGAGAGCAGCCAGGCTTTCCAGGTACCGCTCGACTACGGGCCAGACTTCGTTGAGCTCGGCCTCGTCAAGGGATATGCCCGCCCTGTGGGCGGCCCTCAGGACTTCTTCATGGCTCAGTCTCTGCATGGGCGCCTCCTCACGATGCCGCGTTATGCCTCTTGTTGCTCGCGCCTGCCCTCCCGCACCTGTGTCAGGAGAAGCATACCACCCGCGATGACCCCGCTCAGGGCCAGCCACGCCACCTGATAGCCGGAGTGGTCTTCCACGAAGCCGAAGATGGGCGGGGCGATGACGATGCTCATGCGCTGGAGGGCGGATGCGTAGCCCACGGTGGTTCCCACTCGTCCTGGGCCACTCAGCTCGGCCAGCAATACGGTGTGCAGGCTGACCCAGGACGTGGCCGTTGCCCCCAGACCGATGGCCACCAGAACCAGCGCCCAGTACGGAGCGCCTTGGGGCAGGAGACCCATAGCCAGCAGGACTCCCGCCGTGGCCAGGCCCGACACGAAAAGGACCGGCTTCCGGCGGCCCTTGCCGAGGGTGTCGCTGATGACGCCCCACCCGATGCGCATGACAATGCTGCTGACTTGGAGCACGGCCAGCAGGCCTCCGGCCACCACGAGGGACACGCCCAACTCATCGTTGAGAAAGAGGATGAAGTAGGTGAGCGTTGCGACCTGGGCGCCCACCAGCGGGAAGCCGAAGAGAATGGCCATGGTGATCTGCTTGTCGCGCATGACATGGCGGATGCCCTTGAAGAACGGGATAGGCTCTGGGCGCTGGAGGGCGGCTGAGGGTCTGTCGCGGTACAGCAGCACGATGGTGACGCCAGCGGCGGCTATGAAGCATCCCAGCGCGACCGCCGCAACGCGCCAGCCATAGGCGATGGCAAGAGGCGGCACGGCGACAGCCGCGATAGCGGACAAAGCGGGATTCCCGGCCTGTTTGATGCTCATGGCCGTGCCGCGCCGGGCCTTGCCGATCCAGTCCATGACGGCCCTGGCCCCCGCGGGATGGCCCGCGGGCCTGAGGGTGCCCATGGCGGCCGCAACCAGCAGGACCATCCATAATCCAGACGCGAAGTAGAGGGACATGACGACGAACCCGCTGACCACCATGAGTGCCCCGCCTATGAGCCGCACGCCCAGCCGGTCCACCGCCCAGCCGAAGCCGACGCTGGTAAGGGAAGCCGCACCGTAGATTACGCCGGAGACAAGGCCGACCTGGGTGCTGGTGAGGACGAACTCGTCGCGGATGAAGGGATAGAAGGGGGTGAAGCCCTGGCCCGACAGGGAAAAGCCGCCATGACTTAGGACGGCCAGCCCCACCACGATCAGTGGGTAAAGGGAGGCGTGGGATAACCCCTTGGGCTTTGCCGTAGCCTGTGGCGCCGGGGCCGGGTCGGTGGGGGTGTCTTTCAAGGGGTGTCCACGTTGGCGGGCGGGGAGTGGCCTCAGTCTATGCCGAGGGTCTGTGCGTTTGCAAAGGCGGGCTTTCCTGGTGAGCCGGCCAGGGTTTTGCTGGAACGACTGGGACGCCGGGTGGGTCAAATTGCCCGCCGCGAAGCGCCGCCGGTATAATGAGGCTTACACCCCATCCGCGGCTTTTCGGCTGGCGCATTGCCACCAAAGGAGACGGTTCCATGACCGGTGCAGACTCCGACGCCCTGTCCGTCGTCTCCCTGGAGGACAAGTACACGGTTGAGCAGGGAGAGGTCTACCTCAACGGGATTCAGGCGCTGGCGCGGTTGCCCTTGGACCAGGCCCGCCGGGATCGAAGGGCTGGCCTCAACACCGGCGTCTTGGTCACCGGCTACGAGGGCTCGCCGCTTGGCAGCTACGACCTGGCCCTGGAGCGGATGCACCATCTGCTGGATCCCCTGAACGTTGTGCACGCGCCGGCCGTGAACGAGGAGATGGCGGTTGGGGCGATCATGGGATCGCAGATGCTGCACCATTTCCCAAAGCCCAAGGTTGATGGCGTTGTGGGTTTTTGGTACGGCAAGAGCCCAGGGGTGGAGCGAAGCGGCGATGCCTTCCGGCACGCCAATCTGGGCGGCGGCGGCAGGTGCTCGGCGGCCGTTGCCATCGCCGGGGACGACCCTGCGGCAAAGAGCTCCACGGTTCCCGGCCAGAGCGAGTACGCTTTCCTGAACGTGGGGATGCCGGTGTTGGCGCCCAGCGCCGTTGGGGAGATGCTGGAGCTCGGGCTGTATGCCGCAGCCATGTCCCGTTTCGCCGGGCTCTGGGTGGCGCTGAAGGCGCCCACCAACCTCTGCGACGGCGGCGGTGTCATTACCGTTGGCCCCGATAGGCCGATGGTCGTCGTGCCTTCCAACTTTACGGTGGAGGGCCGTCCATACCAGAAGGCGGACAACTTCATCTTCCTCCCGCCGGCCACCGTGGACATGGAGCGCCATCTCTACCACGAGCGGCATGAAGCTGTCCTGGCGTTCGCCCGCGTCAATGCGCTGAATGAGATCGTGACGTCGTCGCCGGGGGACCGTCTGGGGATTGTCACGGCCGGCAAGACCACGGGCGACGTCATTCAGTCGCTGCTGGACTGCGGCCTGGACGGCGCCGAGCTTCAACGCCTGGGTGTCCGCGTCCTGCGGCTGGGGATGATCTATCCCGTGGAGCCCGGCATCGTGCGGAGGTTTGCGGAGGGCCTCGAAGAGGTCATCGTCGTGGAGGAAAAGCGCGATTTCCTGGAATCCCAGGTCCGCAGCATCCTGTACGACCTTCCTAGTCGGCCCAAGGTGGTTGGCAAGCGCGACGAGAATGGGAGCATTCTCTTTCCCATGTACGGGGAAATGGACGCCGACATGATTACGGAGCGCTTGGCGCCTCGCTTGCTGCGTTTGGAGCGGCGCGAGGGCGTTGCCCGGCGGTTGGAGCAACTCCAGATCATTCGCCACCGCCCCTACGAGATTTTCGCAATCCGACGGCCCAACTACTGCTCGGGCTGTCCCCACAACCGGTCCACCGTTGCCGTGGATGGCGAGGTGATTGGCGGGGGGATCGGGTGTCACAGCTTGACCGGCCTACAGACGCAGCCGGAGCGGCAGATCAGTTACCTGACGCAAATGGGCGGCGAGGGCGCCCCATTTATCGGCATTTCCCCCTTTACGGAGACCGAGCATTTCTTCCAGAACATCGGCGACGGCACATTCTTCCATTCAGGCAGCCTGGGCGTGCGGGCGGCGGTGGCGGCGGGCATCAACATGACGTTCAAGATCCTCTTTAACCGCACGGTGGCCATGACCGGCGGTCAGGCGCCGGAGGGCGGAAGGGACGTTCCGGATCTGACCCGCCTCCTAGAGGCGGAGGGAGTGAAGCGGACGATTGTCGTGGCGGAGGAGCCGGAGCGGTACGACGGTCTGGGGGCGATGGCCCCAAACGCGGTGGTCTACGAACGGGAGAGGTACACCGAGGCCATCCGAGATTTGAAGGCCGTGACGGGGGTCTCGGCCCTAGTCTATGACCAGATGTGCGCCAACGAAAAGCGCCGTCTCCGCAAGCGCGGCCGGATGGAGGAGCCCAACCGCTTTGTAGTCATCAACGAGGAGGTCTGCGAGGGTTGCGGTCACTGCGGCGAGGTCAGCAACTGCATGTCGGTCCAGCCGGTGGAAACCGAGTTCGGGCGCAAGACCCGCATTCACCAATCGTCGTGCAATAAGGATTACTCCTGCCTTGGCGGCGATTGTCCGTCCTTTCTCGTGGTCGAGGCCAGGGGAGGCGCTGGCTTGGCCAAGAAGCGGCCGCCGGTATTGCAGGCGGACGACGTCCCCGAACCTCGGGACAGGAAGGAGATCGGCGACAGCTACCACATCTACATACCGGGGATTGGTGGGACGGGCGTGGTGACGGTCAATGCGCTGTTGTGCTATGCGGCGGTGATGGAGGGGGTGGGCGTCATCAACCTTGACCAAACGGGACTGGCGCAAAAGGGCGGCGCCGTTCTTTCGAGTGTCGTGCTTACCAACAACGCGGGGCGCTTGCTGGCTAGCAACAAGGTGGGGGTTGGGAAGGCCGACCTCTTCCTTGTCCTAGACATGCTGGGAGGGGTGACACAGGTGAATCTGGACCGCGCTTCCCCAGACAGGACAGTGGTGGTGGCCGACGTCACGGGGACGCCCACCGGAGAGATGGTGCGCCACGTAGACATGCTGCAACCCAGGACATCGGAGCTCCGGGAGGCTGTTGACCGCTACACCAGGGCTTCGGACAACGTATACCTCGAAGGGGGAGAGCTGGCCGAGAAGCTCTTCGGCGACCACATGGCCACCAACCTGTTCATGCTCGGCGCAGCGTATCAATGCGGGTTTGTTCCGTTGAGTGCGGGGGCCATCGAGCAGGCCATCCTGCTCAACGGCGTGGCGGTGGAGCAGAACACGCAGGCCTTCCGGTATGGACGCCTCCAACGTCACGATCCCGCCCGGGTTCGGGCGCTCGTGGACCCACCGCCGCTGATCGCAGGGGAGGAGCAGGCGCGGGCGCTGGAGAGCATGGGGCGGGAGTCGAGGGAGGGACGCGCCTACCAGAGTTTGGTGGAGCGGTGCGCTCGACTGGACCAGGAGTCGCAGCGGCTGCTGGCCATCCGGGTGGCGGAGCTGATCAAATACCAGAACGCGGCCTATGCGGAACGCTACGTACGGCGGGTCCTGGCGGTGGCGGACCGAGAGGCTGAGGTTGTGCCAGGCGAGGAGCGGCTGACGCAGGCGGCCATTCGCCACCTGTACAAGCTGATGGCCTACAAGGACGAATTCGAAGTCGCCCGGCTTCATCTCAAGGACTCCGTCAAGGAACGCTTGGACGAGACGTTCGGAGGCGTGGCCAGGGTCAAGGTGGCGCTGCATCCGCCGATCCTGCGGAGTCTTGGCATGAAGAACAAGCTTGAATTGGGGCCGTGGTTTCGGCCATTCCTGCGAATGCTGGTCCCGATGCGGCGGTTGCGGGGTACGGCCTGGGACCCCTTTGGGCACACCAGGGTGAGGCGGGAGGAGAGGGCGTTGGTCCGTTGGTACGAAGGCGTTTTGGGCCAGGTGATGGAGACGCTGACCGCTGGCAACCATGAGGTGGCGGTTGAGATAGCCGGCTCGCCGGATGGGATCCGAGGCTACGAGGAGATCAAGATGCGCAACGCGGCCAAGGTGCGGGAGAGGGTCTCCGAGTTGCTCCCGCGGTTGGCCGAGGCAACGGCGGAGGTCCAGCCGGTGGCCTAGGGGCCGCCGCGGGCGAGTGGGGCTTTCAGCCCTCGGTTGTCCAGCCGCATGGCGAGAGTTACACTGGACTGCGCACGGATGCTCGGGGCGTAGCGCAGCGGCAGCGCGCCTGGTTTGGGGCCAGGAGGTCGGCGGTTCAAATCCGCCCGCCCCGACCATATGCCAACCCAGAGTTGGCGATCTTGGAAAAGAGAGAGGCGGGCCATTGGCCCGCCTCCCCTTTTGTAGCGATAGCATCGCCGGTGGTTGAAGGCTAGCCGCCGTTGGCGGCCATGACGTCGATCAGCTCTTGGACGGAGGCCGCGGACCTTTCCAGGGCTGCCTGCTCGTCGTCCGTTAGGCTGAGTTGGACGATCTCCTCGATCCCGGCGGCGCCCAGTTTCACGGGGACACCGGCGTAGACGCCGTTGATGCCGTACTCGCCTTCCAGCAGGGCGGCGCAGGGGAGAATGCGTTTCTGGTCGAACAGGATGGCCTCCACCATCTCGGCGGCTGCGGCCGACGGCGCGTAGTAGGCGCTGCCGGTCTTGAGGAGGTTCACGATTTCCGCTCCGCCGTCCCTGGTGCGTTGAACGATGGCGTCCAAGCGCTCCTTGGAAAGGAGTTGGGGAATGGGCACGCCCGCCACGGTCGTGTGGTTGACCAACGGGACCATGGTGTCTCCGTGGCCGCCCAAGACGTAGGCTTGGACGTCCCGCACGGAGACGTTCAGCTCCTCCACTAAGAAGGAGCGGAAGCGAGCTGTGTCGAGGATGCCGGCCATGCCCACGACCCTATGCTTTGGAAAGCCGCTCACCTTGTAGGAGCGGTAGACCATGGCGTCGAGCGGATTGGACACCACCACGAGGATGGCGCCGGGGGACTGTTTCGCAACGGCCTCCGTAACGTCGCCGACGATCTTCATGTTGGTGAGGAGCAGGTCGTCCCTGCTCATGCCCGGCTTTCGGGCGATTCCTGCGGTGATGACGACGACGTCTGAGCCTGCCGTCTCCTCGTAGCCGTTGCTTCCCACGATGTTTGCGTCAGACCCGATGACGGGGGCCGCCTCCAGCATATCGAGGGCCTTGCCTTGGGGCATTCCCTCGATCACGTCCACGAGCACGACGTCTGCGTAGCCCTTGTCGACGATGCGCTGAGCCGTGGTGGCCCCTACGTTTCCCGCCCCTACAATCGTTACCTTTTTTCGCATATCAGCCTTTGCCTCCTGGCGCTTATTGGTTCCTCCGAGCCCTGGGCGCGTACTCAGGAAGGGGCGGGTCTCACCCGCCCCTCCGCTGGCTGCCTGCGTTGCAGTCCCGTTGACTAGGGATAGTTTGTACAAGTCCGTCGAGCGCGGCATGGCCGGATAGGGAAGATGGCGGCCGGGATAGGACGCTTCCTAACCTTCCACCGAGTATGGGGCAGGGACAGGAGGGTTCCCTCGAGGGAAACGCGTGGCCTTTGATTGTATGTTTGCTGCGCTTGTCAGCCGGACCTCGGAGGGTGCAGGCACGGAGCTGTCGCGGATGCGTCGCGGATGCGTCGCGAACCGTCGCGGAGCCGTCGCGGATGCGTCGCGGAGCCGTCGCGGATACGTCGCGGATGCGTCGCGGAACCGTCGCGCATCCGTCGCCTGTCGCCGAAAGAGGAGTGGGCCTGCGGCCCGCTTGTTGGAGATACTTGAGCATCTTGGGGGTACTATAGCACAAAAGTTCTTATCTTGCAAGAGGGAGGGGTAGAACGCTTCCTAACTGCCCTCGTACTCGGGGGCAGGGACTGGACAGCATCGGCGATCGCCTCGCCCGCAATACCTAGGGACAGAGGGTTGCCCCGATTGCGAGGGCTTGTTCAGGGATTCCCTAGCTGTTTGCGACGTACTTCTCCCACCGCGCTTCCACATTGGGATCGGACATGGTTTCCAGGATGTAGTCTCCGAGCTCCTGGGCGGTGGCGCCGGTGTTTCGTCCGGTGGTGATCAGCTTTCGCTCGTGCTGGCCGCAGATGTCCAGGGCACGGTTCAGCTTTCTGCCCAACTCTTCGAAGCCGATGTGCTCCAGCATCATAGCGGCGGCGCGGACCATGGAGCTGGGGTCGGCGTACTGTGCCCGTCCCTCGGTGACCATACGGGGAGCGGAACCGTGGATGGCCTCGAACATGGCGTGCCGCTTGCCAATGTTGGCGCTGCCGGCAGTGCCGACGCCGCCCTGAATCTGGGCCGCCTCGTCGGTGATGATGTCGCCGTAGAGGTTGGGAAGGACCATGACCTCGAAGTCGCTGCGCCGAGCGGTGTCGAGGAGTTTGGCGGTCATGATGTCGATGTACCAGGCGTCCATCTCGATGTCGGGGTATCGGGCAGCGATTTCCTTTCCGAGGTTGAGAAACTTGCCGTCGGTTGTCTTGACGATGTTGGCCTTGGTGACCACCGTCACCTTCTTGCGGCCAGTTTTCTGGGCGTGGTCAAAGGCTGCCTCAATGATGCGTTCGGAGCCGGGCGTGGTGATGACCCGGAAGTCTATGGCCAGGTCGTCGGTGACATTGATGCCCTGGCTTCCCACGGCGTACAGGTCTTCGGTGTTCTCCCGGAAGAAGACCCAGTCGATTTTCTCTTTGGGAATGCGCACTGGGCGGACGTTGGCGAACAGGTCAAACATCTTGCGCATGGCGACGTTAGCGCTTTCGATGTTGGGCCAGCCGTCGCCCTGTTCAGGGGTGTGTGTTGGGCCTTTGAGGGTTACGTGGCATTTGGCGATCTCCTGGGCAACGTCGTCAGGGATTGCCTGGAGGCGCTCTGCGCGGTTCTCGATGGTGAGGCCCTCAAGGACCCGGAACTCCACCTTGCCCGAGTCGACCTGCTCTTGAAGGAGATGCTCGAGCATGCGCTGGGCTTCAGCGCTGATGTAAGGTCCGATGCCGTCACCGCCGAGGATGCCGATGATGATGGGGCTAATCTGGGAAAAGTCCTGCCATGGCTCGGCACCCTTGAGCCGGTCGACTCGTTCCAGTTGCTCGATGAGCACCTGGCCGAAGTGGTCCTTGGCGGCCTCGATTGCATTGTGGTCTACCATGCTTTCGCGTTCCTCCCGTGTGTATCGTTTCTTCGCCCTTGCGCTCTCCGCGGAAGAAAGAGGGCAGGGTCTGCTTTCCGGTGTCGAGGGCCGCCCTGAGGGGCGGCGGTCTTCGGCTCTATTTGAAGCTTCGCCTGCCGCGGCGGGCTACGCCGGTGGCCCTTGCCGCTTTGGCCACGGCCTTTGCCACCGCCGGGACCACGGCGCGGTTGAAGACGCTGGGAATGATGTAGTCCTCCTGGAGGTGCCGCCGGCTGATGGTTGAAGCTATAGCGACGGCGGCGGCCATCTTCATCGTCTCGTTGATTTCGCGGGCCCGGACGTCCAGCGCTCCACGGAAGAGCCCAGGGAAGCATAGCACGTTATTGATCTGGTTTGGATAATCGGACCGGCCGGTGGCGATGATGCGGGCGATGCCCTGGATCTCGTGGGGCATGACCTCGGCCACGGGGTTGGCCATGGCGAATACGATGGGGTCAGAACCCATACGGCTGATGTCTTCAGCTGTAACGAGGCCCGGACCGGAAAGACCGATGAAAACGTCTGCGTCCACCAGGGCGTCTGCGATGCCGCCCTGGATGTTGTCAGGGTTGGAATGCTCGGCGAACCATTCAAGCTCGGGGAACATGCCAACGGTGCGTCCCCGGTAGACGATGCCGTGGAGGTCGCAGCCTGTTATGTTGCGGACGCCCTGGGCGATCAGCATCCGGGCCACCGACATACCGGCGGCGCCGACGCCAAGCAGGGCGACCTTAATGTCGCCGAAGTCCTTGCCGACGATTCTGAGGGCGTTCAATAGGGCGGCTGTGACGACGACGGCGGTGCCGTGCTGGTCGTCGTGGAAGACGGGGATGTCCAATTCGTCTTTGAGGAGGCGCTCCACCTCGAAGCACCGGGGAGCGGAAATGTCCTCCAGATTGATGCCGCCGAAGCCGGGGGCAATGTGACGCACCGTGGCCGCGATCTCTGCGGGATTGGTGGTGTCTAGGCAGAGGGGCCAGGCATCAATGTCGGCGAACTCCTTGAAGAGGACGGCTTTTCCCTCCATGACGGGCAGGGCTGCCGCGGGGCCGATGGCGCCCAGCCCAAGGACAGCCGTGCCGTCGGTCACGACGGCTACGGTGTTGCGCTTGGAGGTGAGGTTCCAGACCGTTTCCGGGTGGTGATAGACGTGCATGGACACGCGGCCAACGCCGGGGGTATAGGCCACCGACAGGTCCTGACGGGTCTTGAGGGGGACCCGGCTCTTGAGTTCGATTTTGCCGCCGAGGTGGGCGAGGAGCACGGGGTCGGACGCCTGCCGGACTCTGATGCCCCGGAGGCGGCGGAGCTCTCTGACGATGGCCTCGGCCTGGGCCTCGCTGTCGCAGGTAAAGGTAATGTCCCGAGTGACCTTGTCGGCGGTGATGTCTACGATGTCGATGGCGCCGAGGTTGCCGCCGTGTTCCCCAACGGTGGCGGTGACCTTAGTGAGGGTTCCGGGCTGGTTGCTCAGTTCGATGCGGACAGTGATCGGGGCCCCGAGGGCAGGAACGACCTGCTCCCGCCTTCTTGCGGTGGTGTGGTTGTTGCGGGTGGCGGCCATCGCTTCTAGAGGGGGATGCTACCGTGTTTCTTTGGGGGCAGGGTTTCGCGCTTGTCCTTGAGCATATCGAGGCCCTGGATGATCACGCGCCGGGTTTCCGGGGGGTCGATGACGTCGTCGATGTAACCGCGGGCGGCGGCTGTAAATGGATTGGCAAACTCGGTGCGATACTCTTGGACGAGGGCGCGTTGTGCGGCGACGGGGTCATCCGCCCGCTTGATGCGGTTGCGGAAGATGACGTTCACAGCGCCCTCGGGGCCCATGACGGCAATCTCAGCGGTGGGCCAGGCATAGTTGAGGTCGGCGCGCAGGGACTTGCTGCCCATGACGACATAGGCGCCGCCGTAGGCCTTGCGAGTGATGATGGTGATCTTGGGGACGGTTGCCTCGGCGTAGGCGTACAGGAGTTTGGCCCCGTGCTTGATGATGCCCCGGTACTCCTGGTCGGTTCCGGGCATGAATCCGGGTACGTCGACAAAGGTGATGATGGGGATATTGAAGGCGTCGCAGAAACGCACGAACCGGGCGGCCTTCACCGAGGCGTCGATGTCCAGGACGCCGGCCAGATAGTTGGGCTGTTGACCGACAATGCCGACCGGGCGGCCGTTCATTCTGGCGAACCCCACGATGATGTTTGGAGCGTACTGTTCGTGGACTTCCATGAAGTCGGCTTCGTCGGCCACACGGAGGACGATGTCCTTCATGTCGTAGGGCTTCGACGGGTCGTCGGGGACGATGTCCGCCAGTTCGGGATCGGCGCGGCGAGTATCGTCGTAACAGGGATCGAGGGGGAGGTCGTCCATGTTGTTGGGCGGCAGGAAGGTGAGCAGGCGGCGGACTTCCTGGAGGCATTCCTCTTCGGAGTCGTAGGAGAAGTGAGCGACGCCGCTTTTTGAGGCGTGGCTGGCGGCGCCGCCCAACTCCTCATGGGACACGTCCTCGCCGGTGACGGCCCGCACAACGTCGGGGCCGGTAATATACATCTGGGCCGAGCCTCTGACCATGAATACGAAGTCCGTGATGGCTGGGGAGTAGACGGCGCCTCCGGCGCAGGGCCCCAGGATGACCGAAATCTGCGGGATCACGCCGGATGCCAGGGTGTTCCGCAGAAAGAGTTCACCGTAGCCGGCAAGGCTGACGACACCCTCTTGGATTCGCGCCCCTCCCGAGTCCTTCAAACCGACGACCGGGGCTCCGGTCTTGACCGCGAGATCCATCACCTTGCATATCTTTTCGCTGACGACCTCTGACAGAGAGCCGCCGAACACTGTGAAGTCCTCGGCGAAAACAAAGACGGTGCGGCCTTCGACCTTGCCCCAGCCCGTCACGACGGCGTCGCCCAGGTATTTCTGCTTATCCAGGCCGAACTGCGAGGTCCGGTGAGTGACGAAGGGGTCGAGCTCTACAAAGGTTTCTGGATCCAAGAGCAGCGCGATGCGCTCGCGAGCGGTCTTCTTACCCTTGGAGTGCTGGGCGGCAATACGCGCGTCGCCGCCTCCGGCCAGACTCTGGCCCCGCATTCGTTGGAGCTGGCCGCGCTTGTCTGCGAGTTGTTTCTCGGTGGTCATGGGTCTACAGAGCACCCTGGCTGGGAAGGAGAAGAGGGGGAACGGGTTCAGGCGACATACTACCAGAAGGCCAGGACGGCAACAACACTAGCTCACCCGCCGAGTGAGCAATGAGGAGCGTTCCATCATCGCTGGGGTTATTATTGATGCGGAAGGCTGGCCGGGGCCTGTTGCGGCCGTCACCCGTGACCATGCCAACGTAGAAGGAATAGGTCGATGCAGAAGCCAGCGAACACCGTAATCGAAGGGCGCGAGTTCCGCTGGGGCGAGCGCACCTACGTCATGGGCGTGATCAACGTTACCCTGGACTCGTTCTCGGGCGACGGCCTGGGCGCAGACGTGGACGCCGCCGTGGCCCTGGGGCTGCGCTTCGTGGAGGAGGGAGCGGACTTTCTCGACGTTGGGGGGGAGTCCACCCGACCGCCTCATGCCGCCCGCGCCGAGTCCAGGTTTTCGGCGGAGGCTAGGGCGGGCGCGATTGTCAACGAAGAGGAAGAGCTGAGCAGGGTCCTTCCCGTCATCGAAGGGTTGAGAAAGGCTACCGAGGTTCCCATCAGCATCGACACGTATAAGCAGGGCGTCGCTCAGCGGGCCCTCGATGCGGGGGCATCGCTACTCAACGACGTGTGGGGGACATTCACGGAGACGAACGTTGCGCCGGTGGCGGCGGAGCGGGGCGCGCCGGTGGTGCTCATGCACAACCAGCAGGGTACGAAGTACTCTGGCGACCCGGTGACGGAGATCATTGCCGAGCTGGAGCGGGCACGAGACGCGGCGCTGGCTGCGGGAGTGCCCAGAGAGAACATCGTGCTGGATCCCGGCTTTGGGTTTGGCAAGGACGCCCAGGCCAACCTGGAAATACTGCGCCGGCTGAGCGAGTTTCAGCGTCTGGGGCAGCCCCTCTTGGTGGGCGCGTCGCGCAAGTCCACTATTGGGCTGGTGCTGGACCTGCCGCCGGACGAGCGCGTGGAGGGGACGGCGGCGGCGGTGACTCTCGCCATTGCCGGCGGCGCCGACATCGTGCGGGTCCATGACGTGAAGCAGATGGCCAGGGTTTCCCGGATGGCCGACGCGGTGGTGCGGGGTTGGCGGCCCGCGGCGTCCTGATGACTGAGGCCGCGAGAGAGACGGCGTTCCTGGGTCTCGGGTCGAACTTGGGGGACCGCGAGGCCAACCTGACCCGCGCCGCCGAGTTGTTGTCGCAACGCGCCCTGTCCGGCATGACGCTGTCGGGCCTGTATGAAACGGACCCGGTGGATTTCTTGGAGCAGCCCCAGTTCTTGAACGCCGTGATCCGGGGCGCGACGGCCCTACCGCCTGGGGAGCTTCTGGGGGTTTGCAAGGAGATCGAGCGGGAGGTTGGGCGGACGCCTACGTTCCGCTATGGCCCCCGTCACATCGACATCGACATCCTGTTCTATGGCGAGTTGGCGGCGGACCTGCCGTCGCTGACCCTGCCGCATCCAAGGGCGGCGGAGCGGGCCTTCGTGCTGGTCCCGCTCGCCGAGGTGGGGCCTGAATGGGTGCATCCCGCGTTGGGGATTACGGCCAAGGGGCTTGTGGAGCGGGTGGGGGGCAGGGAGGGGGTGCGTTTGTGGAAGCGGATTTGGGGGAGTGCTAGCCCGTCTGCTGGGGAGGCGTGAGGTTAGGGATGCCGTCGCTGATGGGGTAGTCTATCGTGCAGTTCCTGCACTGGAGCGCCCCCCTGAGGACTTCGCCGTTCTCCTCTGATTCGACGACGAGTTCAAGGACGCCCTTGCACACAGGGCATGCGAGGATGTTGATTAGGTCTGGCTTCATGGTCCGTCTCAGGCTGCCGCGACTAAGCGGAAAGCATACCCCAAGTGCAAGAGAAATGAAAGCTGCCGGGGGGAGCGGTCCTTGCTGGCATGGGTTCACTCTTCGGAAACTTCAACCCACCGGCCGGTGTCGTGGGACTGCTTCACCGCATCGAGGACGAGCTGGCAGCGGTAGCCGTCGTAGAAACTGGGCGGCGGCGACGAGCCTTCCCGGATGCCGCGGGCGAACTCCCTGACGAGCAGGCGGAAGGGTAATAATCGGAGGTCCCTTGCATCCTCGAAGGGGGTCAGGCGCTCCGGCATGGGCAACTCGTGGAGATCGGGGTCTCCGAGACGCGCTCCGTACACCTTGCCATCAGGAGGCGGGTTGAACCCTGCGTGCGGTGCTGAGAGGGCGCCCTCTGCGCCGTAGAGCTTCATTTGTGCGCCCTGCCCAAAGGGGGCCTCGCGAGCGCCGCTCATAGTGGCGTAGCCTCCGGCGGCGAAGGTGGCTGTGAAGGTGAAGCCGTCGTCCACGTCGGTGGTAACGCTGTTACCCGCCTCGTCGATGCGGCCGGGGTCGTGAACGGCCAGTGAGCCGAAGACCCCGTTGATCTCGCCGATCAGAAAACGCAGAGCATCGATGAAGTGGGAACCCAGACCCGCAAGGAAACCACCGCCCATAGTGGCCTCGGAGTTCCATGTCATGGGTTTGGCATCGGGGACGGAGCGGGGGCCTTGCAGCAACTCGAGCGCGGCCAGACGGAACGTTCCAATGAAGCCGTCGTCCAGCAGCTCCTTGAGGTAGGCCCGCTGTGGAGAGAACCGGAACTCGTGGGCGATCATGGCGGTGAGGCCCGTTTCCAAGGCTATGTCCAGCATTTCCCGGGCCTGTTGCTTGTCCATTGCCATGGGCTTGTCACAGAGGACATGCTTGCCCGCCTTCAACGCGGCGATAGTCATTGGGTGATGCAGGGAGTTCGGCGTTACGATGCTGACGGCATCGAGGTCGTCGCGCTGGACGAGCGCCCGGTAGTCGGTGTAGGCGTGGGGGATGTTGAAGGCGGCGGCGGTCCTGTTCACTCGCTCTGGATTGCGGCTGCAGACGGCCACGACCTCCCATCCCTCGGACAGGAATCCGGGGATCTGGACGGCGGCGCCGAACCCGACACCGATGACGCCGAGGCGCAACTTTTCTCCGGCCATAGGGAACTCCTATAGGGTTGTTCAGATGAGGGGCGCCGAGTCTAGTACCACCGCTCCTTGTCCACCACGTTCTTGAGCGGCGTTCCGCTGAGGTGGCGGCGGAGGTTCTCGCAGAGGATGTCGATGCTCTCGCTCATGTAGCTCTCGCTGGGACCGGAATTGTGGGGTGTGACCAGAACGTTGGGCATATCCCAAAGAGGGCTGTCCTGCGGGAGGGGCTCCGTGCGGAACACGTCCAGCCCGGCACCGGCGATGCGGCCCTCCCGGAGCGTCTGAATCAGAGCGTCCTCGTCGACAAGGCTGCCCCGGCCGACGTTGATCAGGTAGGCTTCGGGTTTCATGCGGCGGAGTTGGCGCTCGCCGATCATGCCCTCGGTCTCGGGTGTGCGGGGCGCAGCGAGGACCAAGAAGTCGCTGGCCTCGGCGACGGCGTCGATGTGAGAGGGTGGCAGGAACTGGTCGACGCCGTCGGCGCCGGGCGTCGGCCCGTTTATCGAACGGCGCACCACCAGGCATCGCATTCCCAGACTCTTGGCCAATCCGACAAGATTCTGGGCGATGTCCCCGTAGCCCACGATGCCGACGGTCTTTCCGCGCAGCTCGTAGGGGCGGGCGCCCCTGCTGTCCCACCTGTGGTCTCGCTGAAGTTGCTGGGCTATGTGGAACCGCCGGGAGAAGTAGAGCATCTGGCCCAGGACGTGCTCCGCCATGGTCCAGCCGAGGACACCCCGCGCCAGAGCGATCTGGATGGGGCTGGCCACGACGTCGGGGGTGAGTTCGGTGTCTGCGCCGTGGAAGGGTATCTGGGCCCACTTGAGATTGGGGGCGCGCTTGGGCAGGTCGGCGGGCAGGCCCCAGCAGAAGAGCACCTCCGCCTGTGAGAGAAATTCGTCTACGTCGGGGCGGAGGCCGTCCGCCTCGTCGAGGTTGCCCTGGCGCCGGGCGCGGCGCTCGCGGTAGACGAGGTCGCCGGCGTCGAGGATGCGCAACCTGGGGGAAACGGCCCGAACGCGCTTCACGAGTTCAGGCGCTAGCTTGTAGGCCAATACGACGGTTGTTTTGTCGTCGGGGTTCAAGACGCTCTCCCGGATTCTTCGCCAATGATACCGCAGGCTGGCCTCAGGCGTTGAGAGCGCGCTCGACCAGGATGCGCATCACCTCGGAGAGGAGGACGACAGCGACGCCTGCGAGGGCCACGGTGGTCGTGCTGGTGAGGGCGCGACCAATACGGCCGGGCAGGGGCGGCTCGTCGGCGAGGTCTATGGCGGTGCGCCAACCCCGGCGCTTCGAGGCTCTGCGCCGGAGCCAGGCAAGCCAGAACACCCACAGGGCGAGTGAGACATGGAGGGCGAGGATGATGCCGTAGAGCGCCCCGGTGTAGGTGGCTGTGAGCCGGGTGATGGCGAGGACGGCGCCCGTGACCAGGAGGGTGAGGATGCAAAGCTCGACGACGCTGCCGAAGTTTTCACCCAGGCCTCTGAGGAACTCCACGCCTGGGGACCCGTGGCGTGCGATGGTGGGGCGGAGGGCGAGGACATAGAACAGGCTTCCTCCGACCCAGGCCACGGCTGACAGGATGTGCAGCCAGCGCACGACCAAGAGGAAGCCGTCGTTGATGGTCATTGAGGCGTTTCTCTGAGCTACAGCAGGCAACCCGGGGAACGGCGCGGGGCAGGTTCCGGGGGCGCTGCCGGCGGCGAGTGGCGCCTATTGTAGCAATTCCTCTGTTATCGATTCCAGGGTGGACCGATTGAGGGGCCCCGCCCACTTGCGGTGAACGGCGCCGTCCGGGTTGAGGAAGACCGTGGTGGGCATGGAGATCACGCCGTAGTCGGTGATGATGCTGCTGTCCTGGGCCTGGCCGACGGGGAAGGAGAGTTCGATGTCGTTGAGGAACTCGACGGCCTGTTCGGCGTTGCCCAAGCGGACGAACGACCCGACGTCGACGCCGATGAACTGAACGCCCCGGTCTTTGTAGGACTGCCAGACCTCTTCGAAGTGGGGCATTTCGGCGCGGCAGGGGGGGCAGAGGGGGGCCCAGAAGTTGATGACGACGGGGCGCCCGTTGAAGTCCGCCAGGGAGACCTCGCCTCCCTCGGCGGCCAGGCTTGTCTGGTAAAGGGGGATGGTGAAGTTGGGGGCGGCGTCGGGGGAGCGGGTTATGCCGGTTGAGGGCTGGGTGTTTGGAGGGTTGGCGGTGGTGGGGGAGACGGAGCCGTCGTTGCCGCAGGCGACGGCGGCCGCGAGGGCGGCGGCCGCGGCGGTGACGGTGAGGAATTTCAGCTTTGGGAGTTGCATGAGGTTAGCCTCTCGTTTGTGGGTCTACTGTTGATTGCGTTGGGAGGGGCGCAATTGGTTGGCCACGCTGCGATTGGGTGTCGTTGGTTTCTTGGATGAGCTGCTGGCCAAGGCGGAGGAGGGCTTGCCGGCGGGGCGTGGGGACTTGCTGGTCGTCGAGGTACCGCTCGAGGGCGTCGGTGGGGGTCATGGTCTCGGCGCCCGCCTGAAAGCGGGGGCGCCGCTGCCGAATGATGTCCCGCTGGATGGCGGCGAGGTAGTGGGCGCCAGCGAGAGCCTGCCTGATGGCGGTGTCGTCGATGCGGTCTTGGAGTTCCTCCGGGAGGCGGATGGAGAGGCGGACGATGGCGTCGTGGAAGTTGTGGCGCTGGATGGCCTGGACGACGCGGGCGGTGGGGTCGGGGTCGTTCTGTTCGAGGTTGACGTTGATGGTAACGAAGCGGCGGGCGTTGACGGGGATGAATTGGAAGCCGGCGAGGCGGGCGCCGCGGGGTTGGCGGGGGTCGATGTCGACGAGGCAGAATCCCTTGGGGTCGCGCTCTTCGCCGAAGTCTATGCGTTGGAGGCTGCCGCTGTAGGCCATGAGCGGGGCGCGCCAGAGGACCTGGTGCTTGTGTACGTGGCCAAGGGCGACGTAGTCGAAGGCGGGGTTGGCGAGGTTGCTCTGGAGGAGGATGTGGTCGTGGCCGAGCATCATGGTCTGTTCGGAGCTGAGGACGGCGGTGTTGAGGGAGACGTGGGCGGTGAGGACGGCAGGGATGGCTTGGTCGAGGGCGTCGATCTCGCGCTGAAGGAGTGTGGTGAGGCGGTCCTGGAGCTGCCGGTTGATCTGTTCTAGCGTAAGGTCCCGGGTTTCTTCGCGGGCGAGGAATGCGCCGCGTCGAATCCAGGGAAGGGAAACGACCTGAAGGGGGCCGTCGTTGGTGTGAACGATGGTGGTTGTGAGGCGGTCGGCGACGTGGACGCGGGGGACGTTGAGAGTAGGGAAGATGTCGAGGGCGGTGGCGCGGCTGGCGGCGGCGGGGAGGTCGTGGTTGCCAATGAGGAGGAAGACAGGGATGCCGGCGCCAGTGAGGGTGGCGATGCGCTTGGCGAATTCCCGCTGGTGGGTCTGGGAAGGATCGCGGCTCTTGTAGGCGTCGCCGGAGAAGAGAACGAGGTCGACGGGGGCGTCGAGGGCGCTCTGGACGACTTCGTCAAATGTGCCGAGGAAGTCCTGGAGCCGGGTGGAGAGCCCGGTTCCAGGGTCTACGACGCTGTAGTTTTCCACGCCTATGTGGACGTCCGAGAAGTGGAGGATTTTCATGGGCTAGGGTGAGCGGGGCCGGTTGGCGACGGAGGTTGACTTTGACTGCTTGGAAGCATTTTCGCTGGGTGGGAGCGGAGGCGCAACGGGCCGGCTCGATTGGAGCGACAGGATGCCGTTGCGCCACCGGGGCGCTCCGGGTGGGGCAGACATGGATGGCCTACCGTTTGATTGTTCGTCGCTTTTGATTGTTTGCGGAGCATTTTGCTTGGTGGGAGTGGAGGCGTGACAGGCGGCGGCTCGTTTTGTCACGGGTAGCCGCGGCGCCGGCGGGGCGCTGCGGGCACCGGGTTAGATATAGATTCCGTAGTGTTTGAGTGGTTGGCGGCGGCTCTCAGAGGCGTCCTCAAGGCGTTCCTCAACGTTTGATTGTTCGGGGGCGGCCGCGTCCCGGCTGGCGGGACTGTTCGGCGACGGGCGCTTCTTGGCGACGAATGCGGGATGCGGCAGCGGGCCGGCGTGTGGGCTGTCGTCGGGGTAGGAGAGGCGGCGGAGGGTGTCATAGGCGTCGGGGTTGGTGTTGGCGAGGGCTCTGTTGACCCGCCATCTGAGCGCGTCGAGGCGGCGTTCGAGGGAGGCCTGGAGACGAGGGATGTCTTCAGGAGAGCGGGCTTGGTCGGCGGCGGCGGCGGCGATGCGGCTGTCGCGGGCTGCGGGCATGTTGAGGCGGATGGCGGCGTCTACAAGGTCGAGCTTGGCGCGCCGCCCGTGCTTGAGGGCGTTGAGGTTGCTCCTGGGCGCTCCGGCGCCGGGCCGCTTGCCGCCACGGGGCATTAGGGCCTCCTGAGGATGGATGAGGGAACCGGGGAACGGGCCCGCGACCCTCGCAACGCGGCGGGGCGTGGGAGGATGGGCGGCGGGAGTCATTGCCAGGAAAGACGGTCCCCATACCCTCGTCGAGGTTTGAGGGTTAGAACAACTGTACTACCATTGGGCGCTGGGGTCAAGGGGCGGATGGCAGAGAGGGAGTGTCTCAGTTCGGGCCAAGGCTGGGGGGGATGCTAGTGGTCTGCCCGCGCTATCCTTGCGGGACTTGCTTTATTGACAGGCTAAACTGCCTGCCGTAGAGTCTAGAATAAACTAGCGGTTCTGCTACGATGCAGTGCTTTTGTCGTAGTGCTTTTGTCTGGGAGGTAGTAGAGAAGGAGAATCATCTATGGAGTCTAGCCAGAATGACCTTATTGTACGCGCGATAAACGAGAAATTGGGTTCGCGCAGATTGACGTGTCCTATCTCTGGTGACCAAAGTTCGTGGAGGGTACATTCCAACACTACGCTAGTGCCAGCCGTAACCCCGGGGGCCCCCGCCGATTTTAACTCACCAACATTTCCATTGGCTGTTCTCATGTGTCAGGACTGCGGCTATACCATTTTTGTCAATTTGATACAATTGGGTATTGCCGCAGAGCTTGGTATCCCGGTAAAACCAGATGAATAGTCCTGCATCGGATGAACACGGCCGGCTTTCGCATACCGTTTCAAGTGGTGCTGTTGCAGTCACTATGCACTCCGCGGAGCTCCATATCTATTCTATAAGCGAAGAGCAATTGGATACTTTCACGTCGACCCAATGGACACTCTCGGCCGGTTTTGCCACTACTTTTTTGGCGCATTCGTGCCAATGGTGATTATATGGCTGACAGGATCCTACACTGCCTCTCTCTGGAATACCGCTATAATCGCTGGGACCACAGTGGCCCTTGGTGGTCTAACAGCAATTTGTACAGCTTTAGCAATCTTAGCCTTCAGCCGTCATAGGTCGGCATTGGGTCGATTCAAGCGAAGACCCTAAATGGAGCATTTTGCGCGTTCCCGCTTTTGATAGTTTGGGCGACACAGATAACACCATCACTTAACCAGTTGAGACGTGCTCTGTGTCGTTGTGTCGTGTTCCCTATCTACTCCCTTCAAGGCTCTGTATGGTCTGCCGCATGCTCTCCTCTTCTGAGGCTGGCGAGACAAGTTCAAACTGAGATAATACCTGGGCAGAGGGATAGAGAGAGGGGAGAGTGTGGACCTGTGTTCACGCGGCTGAGGCACTCCTGATAGTCACTCGATAGCGTTATAGATGTCTTGCCAGTAAACTTTCGCGGTCTGATATTCAGCGCCTTCTTGAGAAGCTATTCGAGCAACGTTGTCGCAGTGGCAATGAAACCATTGAAGAAAATTGTCATGAAGTGCCCGCGCTTCCACGTAATCAGATTTGAATTTTGCCGGGAGTAGCGACACGACATGATTGAAATGGAAGCTAAGACTCATAAAGAACTGTTGAGAGAATCCCGGATGCTTGGTGTCCAAATGAGCTATCGTGGAGACAAGAGCGTATAGAAACGCTTCTTGAGCTTGGACGCTGGCCTTGGGGATTTCAGGGGGAGTAGTCATGGGTCAGGCTACGGAACGCATTTGATAGAAGGAGATTGCCCCACCTCTTCTGCGATGTATCCTACCGCCCACGCCTGTACGGCGTCAAGTGTATAACCCCTAATTAATTAACGCCCTTCAATCATCTTCGACCCAAAATCTTGTCCAGTAGACCGTCTCTTCGCCTACTGAGTGTCTGGCCCAGGAACTCCTCCAATTCGGGGCGATTTAGGACAGTTCGTCCTCCAACGCTGGCGTTATCGTCTATCAGAGTGGAGGGAACGTTCTCCCAGTCGAACTCGCGTCTCCCAAACGTGTTGGTCTGTTCGATCACGATGACTTTGTCGCCCTCGAGTATCCAGCCCGTGGGCTGACGGCCCTCCTTCTTCATTCTCATAGCTGACCTTAGCAGGTGATCGACCTGGGCCTTGACTCTCTCGTGGCGCTTGTCCGCGTAGTCGTTCCACTTTATGGGAGCGCACCACTTCGGCGGGTCGTCTTCCAGCAAGTCGCCGATCAAATCGGAGAGGACGGTGGTGGAGAACTCAAGCCAGTCCTCAGGTTGGGGTGTTTCGTCGAGTCGACCGAGGATCCTTTTCAGATATTCTCGGTAGAGATGGGTTGACAGACCTCGCCGCACCTCCTGTATCTTCAGGTGAAGCTCGTGCCGCAGGATCTCCTTGTAGGATGGGAGCGCCGTAGTCGTGTATATCATCAGGCTGCGCTTGACGATCTGGTCAGTGAAGGCCTTGAGCTCTTGGTTCATCGACAGCACGAAACAGGGGTGCTCGGCGACCAACGGAGGGTTCTCATCTTTGATTACGTCTTCGCCATGATTGCGTATAGCCGGCTTGCCGATGTCATCGAACACGGCGGGGAACCGCTTGTATGCGTACTGGATGTCCCGGAGCCTGCCCTTCGTAAACTCTCTCTTGACGATGTTGTAGGCCTTGCCGAACATTGAGGTCATCAGTGTGTCGATCAGGCTGGATTTACCACACGACGGCTTGCCGTACAGTATGGCGAATGATGGGAACCTGAAGATGTCCCCGTCGTGACCGGCCAACGTCCTCATGTCGCACATGAATGGCGAGAAGTAGAGCCACGACCAGAATATAAAGTAGTCCCGCTGGAGCCTCTCAACTCCCATTCCGCCCTCGAAGGTACCCTCATAGTTGCCAAAGAATTCTACTAGCAACTTGGCGTCGCTCCGGGCGGCGGCCGGGTCTGATTCCAGGGAAAATGGTTCGCCGAAGAGGGAGACTGTCTTTGCGTCCCTGTCGATGGTCAGTTCTCGATGGTCAGTTTCTTCCTCAGATTGCACTAGTCGGATGCGGCTGTACTCCTTGACTATCTGGCGTCTGAGATCGCGCGTTATCTGCTGCTTTCCGTTGCGGGGCGGCGGGATGAGGTTGGCTATCACAGGGGGGATCGCCGCCTTCATCCTCTCTATCCGGTCTATTTGTGTAGGGACGTTTATTTGGACGACATTGCCCTGCTGCTGCTCCGTGTCCGGGGAGTCAATAACAAGGGTCGAGTGGTCGGTGGGGTCCAGGACAGGCACCTCCAGGAGGTTTATCTCAGCCTTCTCGACTCGGTCGGGCGGTAGTAGTATCTCATCGGATGCCTGGTTCCTGATAGTTTCGTACATGCCGAGGTAGTGGCCCCAGGCGGCGTTGTCATCGTCAAAGCACACCAGGGTCTCTGACTGGCGTCCCCCAAAGGCCGTCTCGGATAGGTTCGCAGAGCCTATGAGGATGCGCGTCCTGCCGGACTCCGTGTCTTCAAGTAGGTACAGCTTGGCGTGGGCTATCTGCTTGCGTAGCACTCGAAACCGTGCCTGTCCTTCCCTCACCCGGCTGAGAATGAAGGCATGGCGCTCGTCGGACAGCTTCTTGATCGCGGCCCGAGTGTCGCCAATGGCGACCTGCTGGAAGGCTATGATGTCCTTTAGAGTACTCAGGGTGCTCTCACACCCGAATACGCACTCGAAGTTGCTGAAGCCGTGCCTATCGAGCAGTCGGACTATCGCGCTCACTCCTGCCGAGTAGGTCAGGATACGGATGCGGTCGTAGCCGTCGAACAGCGACCAGGAGAACTTGGACTCGGACTCGAATCGGGCGCGGGCCACCCGAAGCCCGGTTCCGTAGTCGATGTCGAATCCAAGCTTTTCTCCGAGTCTGGGTTCGCTCAGCGTCATGCTAGCCTCCTCATAGGGATTCGAATCCCCGTGTCGACAGTGGAGAAACAGAACCAGATAGCAGTCCCAGGTTTTCGTCCAGCTTCAGTCTCAAGAAGCCGTCTCCGCTGGGATGTCCACGTAGCGTTCGCGGGACATTTCGGCCCCGTAAGCGATGCAGGCCAGGACGTCTGCTTCTTCCAGGTCCGGGTAGTCGTTGAGGACATCCTGGAGGGTCCAGCCGGCGGCGAGGAGGTCGAGGATGAGGGAGACCCAGATGCGATGGCCCCGGATGCATGGCTTGCCGAAGCAGACCGTTGGGTCGATGCTGATTCGAGCCAGCAGCTCTTGTCTGGTCATGGGTGGCTTCGCACCACAGCCGAGGCTATTGGCCCGATGCCTGGGGTCGCTGGGGTGGTTGATGGAGACCCTCGGCGTCCGGGTGGCAAGACCATGATAGCGGTGGTGTGTGGTGGTTAGGAAGGGGGGCGGGGCCCCCTCCTGATCTTCCCCGGCGTACGGGGGTGGGGACAGGGCGGCCCCTTCCTAACCTTCCCCCGAGTACAGGGGCAGGGACACAAGGAGATCAGACGTTTTTGACGGCGGTGGCTAGCTCGCTGAGGGCTTTCTTGGCGTCGGCGAAGTACATCATGGTCTTTTCGCCGTAGAAGAGGTCGTTGTCGATGCCGGCGAATCCGGGGCTCAGGCTGCGCTTGATGAAGATGATGGAGCGGGCGCGATCGACGTTAAGGATGGGCATGCCGTAGATAGGGCTGTCGGTAACGTCGCGGGCGGCGGGGTTGGTGACGTCGTTGGCGCCGACGACAACGGCGACGTCGGCGTCATCGAAGTCGGCGTTGATCTGTTCGAGGTCGTAGAGCTGGTCGTAGGGGACGTTGGCCTCGGCGAGGAGAACGTTCATGTGGCCGGGCATGCGGCCTGCGACGGGGTGGATGGCGTATTTGACGTTGACGCCCCGTGCTCGAAGCAAGTCGGCGAGCTCGCGGGCGGCGTGCTGGGCCTGGGCGACGGCGAGGCCATAGCCGGGGACGAAGATGACGGTGCGGGCGTAGGCGAGAGCGATGGCGGCGTCGTCGGCAGTGGCGGAGCGGACGGGGCGCGCGCCGCCGCGGCCGGCGGTTGCGCCGGTGACCTCGGCGGTGGCGCCGAATCCGCCGAACATGACGTTGAAGATGGAGCGGTTCATGGCGCGGCACATGACGGAGGTCAGGATGAGGCCGGATGCGCCTACAAGGGCGCCGGCGATGATGAGGATGGTGTTGTTGACGGCGAATCCGGCGGCGGCGGCGGCGAGGCCGGAGTAGGAGTTAAGGAGGGCGATGACGACAGGCATGTCGGCGCCGCCGATGGGGACGACGAGGAGGATGCCGAGGAGGAGGGCGAGGCCGATGAGGAGGATGAAGAGGGGCAGGTTGGCGACGGTGGCGATGATGAAGCCGATGATGGCGAGACAGCCGAGGAAGATGAGGGCGTTGATGGGCTTTTGCAGGGGGAAGACGACGGCCCTGGAGGTGACGAGGTCCTGGAGCTTGCCGAAGGCGATGATGCTGCCGGAGAAGGTGACGGCGCCGATGAGGACGCTGGCGAGGATGGTGACGGAGGCGTCGGCAGGGAGGTCGCCGGAGGGGGAGCGGAGGCGGAGGAGCTCGGCGGCGGCGACGGTGGTTGAGGCGCCTCCCCCGAAGCCGTTGAAGATGGCGACCATCTGGGGCATGGCGGTCATCTTGATGTAGCGGGCGAGGAGGATGCCGATGAGGGATCCGATGATGATGCCGGCGATGATGAGTTCGAAGCTGAGGATGTTCTCGTTAAAGAGGGTGACGACGACGGCGATGAGCATGCCGAGGGCGGCGAGGAGGTTGCCGGAGCGGGCGGTGGCAGGGGAGGAGAGTCGTTTGAATCCGAAGAAGAAAAGGATTGCGGAGATGAGGTAGGCGCCGTTGATGACGTTGGCGAGTTCCATGGGTGAGGCTACTCCCGCTCTCGGTCTTTGCGGAACATTTGGAGCATGCGGTTGGTGACCATGAAGCCGCCGACGACGTTGATGGTGGCGAGGATGACGGCGACAAAGCCGAGGATGCGTCCGATGTTGCTGTCGGTCTGGCCGGCGACGACGAGGGCGCCGATGAGGATGACGCCGGAGACGGCGTTGGTGCCGGACATGAGGGGGGTGTGGAGCATGGGGGGCACCTTGGCGATGAGCTCGAAGCCGACCATGATGGCAAGGACGAGGATAGTGACGAAGATGAGGACGGGGAGTCCTTCGAACATCGGTTGCTCCTTTTCAGGGGGGCGGTGGGGCCCCGGGGATTGCTGACGCCGCCGGCTTCTGCTGGGCGGCTGGTTGGGTATGGCCTGCGCCTTGCTCCCGCCCGCTCCGCGATGGGACGCTTAGAGGGGGTCTGGGTTACTCCAGGCTGGCCATTTTCTCGTCGAGTTCCTGGCGGGTGATGACTCCCTTGCTGACGAGGATGTTTTCGGCGGAGAGGGCCCACTTTTCGTAGTAGCGCAGGGTCTCGTACTGCTCGTTGGTGAGGTTTTCGGTGGCGCGTCGGGACTCGTCGCGGCAGTTGATGCCCTTCTGGTTGAGGAGACGGGAGAGGGCGTCGATACGGATTTCCCAGTCGTCCAGGACATGCTGGGTCAGATCGATGGGGTCATTGGTGGGCCAGCCGCCGCGGTCGTGGATCCTAGGCATCGCTTCCCCACTTGGCCTCGATGGCGGCCATGGCCCGGTCGAGGTCCTGGTCGGTGAGGATGCCCTTTTGGGTGAGGACGGCTTCGGCGGCGGAGGCCCATTGCTCGAAGTAGGTGGAGGATTCGGATTCGGCGAGGGAGGCGACGGCGGGCTGGCTCTTCATGTCTTGCGGGGTGACGACGCCCTTGGTGGCGAGGAGCTGGGCGATGGCGTCGATGCGGCGTTCCCAGTCGGAGAGGGTGGGATCGGCGCGGTCGATGGGCGGGTCTAGGTCAGCCATCTTTTGGTCGAGCTCCTCGGGGGCGATGATGCCTGCGGCGGCGAGATTGCTTTCGGCGGCGGCGGCCCATTTTTCGTAGTAGCGCAGGGTCTCGTACTGGGTTGGAGGGAGGCTTTCGAGGGCGAGGCGCATCTGGTCGACGGAGGCAATGCCCTTGTTTCTGAGGGCGAAGACGATGGCGTCGATGCGGCGCTCCCAGTCGTGGAGGACGCGCTCGGTGCGGTCGATGGCAGTGTCAGTGGGCCGGCCGCCCCTGTCGTGGGCCCTGAGCATGGACGCTCCGCTCTGGTTTTGTGAGCGCAGCCTACCTTTCAAGAGGGCCTCCGTCAATATGGGGCGCGGGGACGCCCCGTCATCCCGGCCTGCGGCTGATTGACCGGGGTTGGAGGCCGCCGGTACACTTGGCCGGGCTATTCGCCCTTCGGTGTTCAATCCACGGTCGGAGGAGATCCCCTCGTGAAGGTGGCCATTCCCAAGGAAATCGTAGCGAACGAGCGTCGAGTGGCGCTGGCGCCGCAGACCGTGGCGCGGCTGACGGCAGCCGGGGCGGAGGTTGTTGTGGAGGCGGGGGCCGGCGCGGCGGCCCATTTTTCGGATGCTCAGTATGAGGAGGCCGGCGCCCGGATTGCTTCCGGCCCGGTGGAGGTGTTCGGCTCGGGGGAGGTGGTGATGAAGGTGCAGGGCCCCGTGATGAACGAGGCGCTCGGCAAGCACGAGGTGGACCTGCTGCCGCCGGGAACGACGCTGATCTCGTTCCTGTACTCGCTGACGAACCCGGATGTGGTGAAGCGACTGTTGGAGGCGGGGGTGACGAGCTTCAGTATGGACGCCATGCCTCGCATCGCCCGGGCTCAGAGTATGGACGCCCTGTCGTCGCAGGCGACAATCGCCGGTTACAGGGCTGTGCTGGTGGCGGCGGGGGCGCTGGGGAAGATGACGCCAATGATGATCACGGCGGCGGGGACGCTTCCGCCGGCAAGAGGGCTGGTGCTGGGGGCCGGGGTGGCGGGGCTCCAGGCTATCGGGACGGCCCGGCGGCTGGGAGCGGTGATGGAGGCGTTCGACGTGCGGCCTGCGGTGAAGGAGCAGGTAGAGAGCCTGGGGGCGAAGTTCGTTGAGTTGGCGTTGGAGACGGGAGAGGTGGAGGACGCCGACGGGTACGCGAAGGAGCTGTCGGAGGAGACGCACCGGCGGGAGCAGGAGCTGCTGTCGGACCGGGTGGCGGCGGCGGACTTCGTGATAACGACGGCTGCGGTGCCCGGAAGACCGGCGCCGGTGCTGGTGACGGAAGAGATGGTGAAGCGGATGCGGGGTGGGTCGGTGATCGTGGACCTGGCGGCGGAGACGGGGGGGAACTGCGAGTTGACCCGCGCGGGAGAGGTTGTGGTGGCACACGACGTTGCGATTCACGGGCCGGTTAACGCGCCGAGCTCGATACCGGTGCACGCCAGCGAGATGTATTCGAGGAATATCGCGACGCTGTTGAACCACCTGACCAAGGAGGGGCGGCTGAACCTGGACTTCGAGGACAGCATCACGGGCGGGTGCTGCATCACCCACGAGGGCCGCATCATGCACGAGGCTACGCGGGTGGCGATGGGGTAGAGGGAGAAAGAGAGGGAAGATTGACTGAAGAAGCGCAAGGGCTTCGCGGAACCCGAGAACCCCATGATTTTCTCACGGGGTTCACTTAGAATACAGTGAACGGAATAAGAGTCGGGGCAGATAACCTACGCCGTCCTTTCCCGATCTTCCTATGAAGCACACAAACCTCCTCGCGGAAGTTACAGCGGATTTGAGACACGGCTATCGGGGAGACGCGCTGCTATCATGTGTTGGGGGGCGGCGCCGTAGCCAGACCGGAGGACTCGGGGGAGATGAGCTATGACTCTCACAAGAGTAAAACTCGAACGAGTTACTGCCTTCAATAGCCTGGACATAGACATCTCCCACGGCGTCAATGTCTTCGTTGGGGCCAATGGCACTGGCAAGACGCACCTGATGAAAGTCTGCTACGCGGCGTGCGACGTCTCGAAGGCAGGGGCCTCCTTTGCGGAGAAGCTGCTGCAGGTCTTTCTCCCTTCGCGCCAAAGGTTGGGGCGGCTGGTCAAACGACAGCAGGGGAGTGCGCAAGGTTCGATAGAAGTATTTCGCGGAGATCGGAAGCTTCGAGCTACGTTTACGAATCATGCCAAGACAGCTCGCTCAGCCACTATAACAGGCGATAAGGCCTGGGCGGAGTCACCGATAGAAAGCGTCTATATTCCAGTGAAAGAGATGCTTTCCAACGCCCCCGGGTTCAGATCGCTCTACGCGCAGCGCGAGATTCACTTCGAGGCAGTCTACGCGGACATCCTCGACCGAGCCTACCGCCCAGTGCTGCGCGGCCCCCATGACGATCAGCGTAAAAGCTTGCTCGCCCGCCTGCAGAAGGCGATTGACGGAAAGGTAACTTTCGTTCGCGAGGAATTTTTTCTTAAGAATAAACAGGGCAACCTCGAATTTACTTTGCTCGCCGAAGGAATGCGGAAGCTTGGCCTTCTGTGGCTACTGATCCAGAACGGAACGTTACGAGACGGTTCGGTGCTGTTCTGGGATGAGCCGGAAACCAACCTGAATCCAAGTCAGTTCAGTGTGCTTATGGATATTCTGTTGGAACTACACCGCGCCGGTGTGCAGGTGTTCTTCGCCACCCACGATTATGTTATCCTCAAAGAACTCGATCTCCAGAAGAGAGATGGAGACCAAATTGCCTTCCATTCCCTCTACAGAACGGATGGCGGTGAGATAGCCTGCCGCACCGTGAAGAACTATCTCGATATCGACCCGAACGCCATCGCCGAAGCGTTTGCCGGCCTGTATGACAAAGAGGTCGAGCGCAGCCTGAGAGGTATTCCGCGATGACTGTCCTTGAGGAGGGTAGTCTGCAAGTCAGTTTCGATGTCCCTGCGTGGAAGTTCGACGGCAGCACTCACGGGCTCTCCCATTGCATGAAAGCAGTAGATTTCATTGTTGAGCTTCCTGATCGCTACCTGTTCATCGAGTTCAAGGATCCGGATAATCCTGGAGCGAAAGCGAAAGACCGGAGCGAATTCATCAGTAGATTCGAGGGTGGTCAGATTGACGAGGATCTCAAGTGCAAATATAGAGACTCCTTCCTCTACGAATGGGCTGCGGGGAGAGCAGAGAAGCCTATCCATTACTTGGTGCTGGTCGCTATTGAGGGTTTGAGGGAACCCGAACTAATGGCTAGGGCAAATGCTTTGGGGCGGAAACTGCCCTTGCTTGGCCCTCAATCGGGTTCTTGGACTCGTTCAATAGTCAGCACCTGCCATGTGTTCAATATAGCGTCGTGGAATAGAATGTTCCCCAATTATCCTGTCACCCGTGTAACCCCATGACGCAACCCATCCGATTGGCTTGGCGTGGGACGGGATCAATCTGTGCCGGAGAGGGAATGCCCGTTAGCTAGAGCTCTAGCAGGCTGCGGAAGAACGGTAAGGCGCTCAGCCGCAGTGTATGGAGCCTCAACTGTCTCGGCGGCATTCGGCATGTGATAGGCCAATTCGAATAATTCGTTCAGAGCACGCGATAGGACAGCGTTTATCGTCGGACAGTTTTCGGCCCTGGGTAGACAGCAGAGTTTTTCCGCAGCCTGCTAGGGGCAGTCGGCCTGCTAATAGCTCTTTAGCATAGGGGGATCTTTGGCATAGGGGAATGGTATGGCCGGTCGTTGCCGCACCTCACTGTTGCTAAACGGCAGGGCCTTGCGGGGCTCCAGATGCTCCCTGGGAGGGGAAGCCCGCTCCGCTTCGAAGGGGACAACGTTGCCCATGGGTGGTTTCAGTTTTCGGTTGAATCCGTCTCGGGTTCTTCTGCCGAAAGCACGCTGCGATATTCACGCAGATTTTCATGCAGCCATTTCGAGATCCGCGGCCAGTTGTCCCGATCGTGGTAGGCAATCGCTAGCTGTCTGACTGCATAATGCCGTCTCTTGTACAAACCCGATTGGTCCTCGAAATCAAGTTCCAGACCGTTGTCCAGTTCTATGCCGTCCTTGTTCAGGGCGACATGATAGCGTTGGAGCCGTCGCGAGCTTTCCGCACTGGAATCACCGTCTGGAGCCCGCAAGTATATTCCGACCTCTTTCTGCGCCAAGTACTGGGAAACGACCAAGCCTGCCATCTGATAATAGACGTTGCTACCCTTAAACCCGTCGCGCAATTGAATGTCGCTGGGGTATTGCCTGGTATAGAATTCCCAAAAATCTTGGCGAAACTTGCTGTTTCCGCTTGACTCGCTCCGTTGCTGCGAGGCGTGGACTTGCCGGTCCCATTGGCTGGGACGTGCTAGGACCTCAAAGAGGAGAGCGACGGGTGCGGATACGTCATCGCCGATTCGCACCACCTTCACCCGGACGGCGAAGAATGCAAAGGGGTCGGCCGTGTGCTGGTTCAGCCAGCGAATGGCGGACAGGTGGTTCTTGGAAGCTACGGGCAATCCAGATGACGGTCTGGGCTTCGAGACCGGCCAGGTAGGTGAGGATCTGTCCCAAGTGGGTGTGGTCCGTGTTTTCCAACTGGTTCTCGATCAATACCAGGCTGTTGTCGGCTGGGTTGCGGGCGAGGATGTCTGCCGAAAATTGCTCGACGGATACTTCGGCGCCCGCTAGCTCCATAGGGATACCGATTGCTTGGGAAAGCCGGTCCAGGTTGTCCGCCAGCCAAGGCGTGAAGTCCCGGGCTTCGTTCGGCCAAGCCTCCCGCAGGTTCACCTCTGTCAATTTTGCAAACTGCATGGACATCGTGTTTGTCCTCCCCGGAGCGTTCCCTCTAACTCCCCGCCAATGCCGCCAACGCCTTATCCTGCGTGAACGGGTGCTCCGTGAAGCAGGAACCTGTCGGTGTTGGCGATATGGCGTGCGCGGGAGGCCAGCCATCGCCAGTCATGGGAGTCTCCGCCTTTTCGGCGAGATAGGCTTGGGACAGCAGCCCCGCATCTCTGAGGCGGCCGGGCTTCTCGTCCAGGGTGGCCCTATTGCGCCTTATGGTGTCTTGTGGGGGCGTCGGGGTCAATGGGGCTCTGTTGCTCTGGCTGGGGGGGGCTAGATCACCGGGTGGTCGGCGCGGCCCAAGTGTGATTCCCAGAGCGGTTGTTGGGGGACCCCCCTCCTACACCTTCCCCCGCCAACGAGGGGAGGGACGGGAGGATTGCCCCGACTACGGGGGAAGGGAGGCGGGGAGCTAGGGTGCGGTGCCGCACCTCTTAGAGGAATCCCCCGCGTACGAGACCTTTGCGTAATTCCTTCTGAGAGGCCGTATGGCTGGATGAGGGTCCTGGCGTGGGGTTGGGGGGGCCTGATGGCGGGCTGCAGCGTGTCTGTTCGCCCCGGTTCCCCTAGGTGCTCAGGGCTTTCCGGGCACTTCCATCGCTTCCGGGCGCACCCCTCCTGAGGCGGTCAGGCGGCATCAAGCATGAGCCGGTCCGCCCGCCGCAGGTTGTACGCCATGCACTTGAAGTACAACTCCGTCGCATTCCGCTCCAGACCCATGTACCGCACCTGCCGGTACCCGTAGGTCCGCTTCAGCGTCCCAAACACCTGCTCCACCGGCGCCCGCAACCGTGCTATCAACCGGTTCCGCCGCTGCTCCCACGGCGGAAGCACCGGATGATGCTTGTCCGCACGCCGCATGACCCGGTCCTTGATGCCCATGGACTTGAGCCACCCACTCCGCTGCTTCGACCCGTAGGCCTTGTCCGCATACACCGCCGCCTCATCCCCGCTCACCAGCGCGTCCGCCACCTCCGTGTCGTTCACGTTGGCAGGCGTCAGCAACGCCTCCCGCAGCAGCCCTGATCCTGCATCCACACCGACGTGCGCCTTGTAGCCGAAGTGCGTTATGCCCCGCTGACGCGTGAACCGCGCATCGGGGTCAGTCTCGCTCGGCGCTCCCGGCCCCCTCGCTCGCAGCGACGGACGCTTCGCCTGCGCCTCCACGATGGTCGCATCAAGGAGCGTCCCCTTCTTTACGAAGACGTTGCGCTTCTCCAACTGCCGGTTCATCTCCTTGAACAGCCGGGGGGCCAGACCCCGTTCCGTCACTTCCTTTCGGAAGCGGCTGATCGTCGAGTGGTCGGGCACGCTCTCCTCCAGGCCAAGCCCGACGAACCGCTTGAACGAGACCCGGTCCCACAGCGCTTCCTCCATCCCCTCGTCGGAGGCGTCATACCACTGCTGGAGCACCATGATCTTGACCATGACCAGCGGCGGATAGCTGGGGCGGCCTGTGGCAGAGGAGTAGATCCCGTCCACCAAGCGAGCGAGCTTCTTCCACTCGAGCGCCGCGTTGAGCCGCTCGAGTTTCTCGTTCCGGCCCATCCGTTCCGGCAGGAGCACCTCAACGAACGACTGCCCACTCGCAGCGCTATGCATGGTCAACCCTCTTGGAGGTCCGCTGGCTGTGGCAATTGTGGCCAATCACTGCGGGTTATGCAAAGGTCTCGCGTACGGGCGACGGGAACATGCTGCCGCCTTGCGCATGTAGCAACGCCCCCCCCCCCCCCCCCCCCCCCTCCCCCCCCCCCCCCCCCCCGGCAGGCGCCCCAGGCTTCTTTGAATGAGCCGTCCGGGAACGGGCGCACGCTATTCGGCGTCGAATCCCGCTTGGCTTGCACTGAACGACCCGTCCGCGAACGGGCTAACGGGTTGATTGACAAGGTTCCTGGGTGGTACACTGTAGGCTCGCAGGAGGGGTGGCGGTGGCTAGGGCGGCGTTGGTTTTTTGAAAGTGGGTTCCTACCCACTTTCTTTGTTAGTGGCGGGTTCGCTGAAAGCGCGATGCGGGTTGCAGTGGAGAGCCTTGGCGAGGAGATGAGGGGACCATGAAGAGCGAATTCTTGCTGGCGGTGACGCAGCTCGCAGCGGAGCGAAATCTGCCGCGCGACAAGATTCTGTCAGCCATTGAGGCCGCTTTGGTGTCGGCGTACAAGAAGGACAACCAGGGGGCGGGCCTCAATGTGTCGGTGCGGCTGAATCCGGCGACCGGGGACATGAAGATCTACTCCTTGAAAGAGGTAGTGGAGGTGGTGGAGGACGCCCACAGCCAGATGACGCTGGAGGAGGCCCGACAGTACGACCCTGCGGTGGAGGTAGGGGGCACGCTGGAGTTCGAGACGGAGCCGAAGCTGGGCCGCATCGGCGCTCAGACGGCGAAGCAGGTGGTGATGCAGAGGCTCCGGGAGGCGGAGCGCGAGTTGGTTTTCGAGGAGTACGCCCACCGGGAGGGGGAGGTGGTGTCGGCGACGGTGCAGCGGTTGGAGAAGGGCGACATCATATTGGACCTTGGGCGGACGGAGGCGGTGCTGCCTCGCACGGAGCAGGTGGCCACCGAGCGTTACCGTCCGAACCAGCGGATGAAGGTGTTCATTCTGGAGGTGCGGCGCTCGCTGAAGGGGCCGGAGGTTGTGGTGTCGAGGACGCACCGGGACTTGGTGCGCCGCCTGTTCGAGTTGGAGATACCGGAGATATACAACGGGATCGTAGAGATCACGGCCATTTCCCGCGAGCCCGGGTCGCGCAGCAAGATGGCGGTGCACGCCCGGCAGGACGGTGTCGACCCGGTGGGGTCGTGCGTAGGGCTGCGGGGCATCCGCATCCAGAACATCGTGACGGAGCTTCAGGGAGAGCGCATTGACGTTATCCCTGGTCACCGGGACGTTGCCATCTTCGTCGCCAATGCATTGAGCCCGGCGACGCCCGTGCGGGTGGAACTGAGGGAAGACGACAACATTGCCACCGTGGTTGTGCCGGACCGTCAGCTTTCTCTGGCCATCGGCAAGGAAGGTCAAAATGCCAGGCTGGCGGCGCGGCTCACGGGTTGGAAGATCGAGATACGGAGCGCCACGGAGTTCGAGACCGAACGGCGGGGCAGAATAGAGCCTGCCCGGGAGGCTGTGGTCGAGACGCCTCCGGCGGAAATCGCCGAGGTGGCCGAGGCGGTCGCAGCGGATGTGGCGGAAGTGGGCGAGGCAGTGGAGGCGGCGGCGGCCGAGATGCCGGTTGGCGAAATCGTGGAGCCGCTGGAAGAGCTGGCGGAGCCGGTATCCGGAAAGACTGCCGAGGAAGCGTTGCTCGAAGAGTCGCTGTTGGAGGAAATGGCCCCGGCGACGCGCCAGGAGGTCGAGGTGGGGGGGGTGGACCTAGACGAAGAGAACATCTGGGCTGTTGTGCCGGTGGCCCAGGAATCGGCGTCCGGCATCCGGTTTGCCGAGGATATCATGCCGGAGTGGGGGCGGCGCGGCAAGGGAAAGCGCAAGGGCCGCGGACGCAACCAATCGGAAGGGCCGGTGAAGGGGCGGAAGACCGGGGCTGGGGGGCCAGCCAGTCCGACGACCCCGACCGGGGCGACGCCGGGCGACGCATAGGATTCGGTGACAAAGTCGAAACACACGCCGGAACGCTCTTGCGTTGCCTGCGGAACGAAGCGGGCAAAGGCGGATTTGGAGCGGGTGGTCCGCTCGCCTCAGGGAGAGGTGAGCGTGGACGCCACCGGAAAGATGGCGGGACGGGGGGCCTATCTCTGCGCCCGCCCGGAGTGTTGGGAAGAGGCGCTGTCGCAGCGGAGGCTCGGTAGGATTGAGCGGGCGCTGAGGGGCAGGCTGGGGCGAGAGGAAAGGGCGGCGTTGGAGGGCCACGGCAGGGCGTTGGCGGGGCCGGAGATATCGGGGTAACCCAGGAGTGGTATGACAACGAACGACGGCGGAGCGGCGACTGCGGGAGGAACCCGCGGCCGAGAGGGCCGGCGAAGGTCCAAGGAGGTCCATCTGCCCAACGCGGTTAGCGTGGGCCAGATTGCCGAGATGTTGGGCCTCAATCCGGTCGACGTCATCAAGCAGTTCATGCGCAACGGAATCATGGCTGCCGTGAACCAGTTCGTGGACTACGAGTCAGCGGCCATGGTGGTGCGGGACTTTGGGCTGGAGCCCGTTCAGGCGCAGTCTCCGCAGCAGGAGGGGGTGCGAGGCGGCAGGACCGGCGCGTACGGTGATGAGGACGTCTCGAAGCTCCAGCACAGGCCGCCGGTGGTGACGATCCTGGGGCACGTGGACCACGGCAAGACGACGCTGCTAGACTCGATTCGGCATGCCAACGTGGTGGACCGGGAGGCTGGGGGGATCACGCAGCACATTGGGGCTTACCAGACGGAATACAAGGGGCAGACGCTGACGTTCATCGACACGCCTGGGCACGAGGCGTTCACGGCGATGCGGGCCCGGGGAGCGCAGGTAACGGACATCGCAGTGCTGGTGGTGGCCGCCGACGACGGGATCATGCCCCAGACGATTGAGGCCATCCACCACGCCAAGGCCGCCAAGGTGCCCATCGTGGTGGCGGTGAATAAGATGGACAGGCCGGATGCCGACCCCGACCGGGTGAAGCGGCAACTGGCTGAGCAGGACCTGTTAGTTGAAGACTGGGGAGGCGAGGTCGTATCGGTTCCGGTGTCGGCGAAGGTGGGCACGGGAATAGACGACTTGCTGGAGAACCTATTGGTGGTTGCGGAGATCGAGGACCTGAAGGCGAATCCGGAGCGGGCAGCCCGGGGTGTGATCATTGAGGCCAAGCTGACCCGCGGCAAGGGTCCGGTGGCGACGGTTCTGGTGCAGGCCGGCACGCTGCGGCAGGGCGACCACGCCGTGGTGGGAAGGTTGCGGGGGCGGATCAAGGCGATGTTCAACGAGGCAGGCCGGGGGGTCAAGGAAGCAGGCCCGGCTACGCCTGTGGAGATCAGTGGGTTGTCGGAGTTGCCTGAGGCGGGAGACTTGCTGGAAGTGGTGGGAAGCGAGCAGGCGGCTCGTCTGCTGGTGGAGCAGAGGATCAAGGAGCACGACCAGGCGCGGGGCGTGGCGGGTCTGGAGGAGATGTACGCCCAGATCCGAAGCGGAGAGATGGCGGAGTTGAACCTCATCGTGAAGACGGACGTACAGGGCACGATCGAAGCGGTGACAGCCTCCGTGGCGCAGTTGAGCAATCAGCGGGTACAAGTCAACTTGCTGCACGCCTCCAGCGGGAGCATTACGGAAGGCGACGTTCTTCTAGCAATAGCCTCCAAGGCGCTCATCGTGTCGTTTGGGGCACATCCGGCCCCGGGCGCCCGCCGCATCGCGGAGCAGGAAGGGGTGGAGATACGCTACTACGACATCATTTACCGCCTCATCGACGACCTGAAGCAGGTGGTGGCTGGGATGGGCCTGGCGGAGGTGGCGGAGGTGGTGGACGGCCACGTGGAAGTGCGGGCGATTTTCCCGATGGGCCGCCGCAACAAAGTGGCGGGGGTGATGGTGCGGGACGGCAAGGCGCTGCGGAACGCGTCGGCTAGGGTGATTCGAGGCAAAGAAGTGCTGTTCGACGGGGCCATTCGCAGCCTGCGGCACTTCAAGAACGACGTACGCGAATTGGCAATGGGTATGGAGGGCGGGGTGGTGCTGGACGGATTCGACGACTATCAAGAGGGCGACGTTCTGGAGATTCATCACCAGGAAAAAGTCGCCAGATAGCTTGCGTTGGTGGATGGCCCCGGCTGGGTTGCCCCATTGGGGGGCGGGCCGGGGCTGGTTTTTGCTTCCGCCCTTGTCGAGGTGACGCTTGAGCAGACGAATGGAGCAGGTGAATAGGTTGCTTCAACGGGCCCTGAGCGACCTGTTGGTCCAAGCCAAGGACCCACGCGTCAGGACGATCACGAGCGTTACCGAGGTCGTTGCCTCGCCGGACCTGGGGCAGGCGCGGGTGTACGTGAGCGCGATGGGTTCCGAGAAGGAACGCAGGGAGACGCTGAAGGCGCTGACGGGGGCGTCGGGGTTCCTGCGCAAGGAGTTGGGACAGCGGTTGGAGCTGAAGAAGGTCCCGGTGCTGGAGTTCGTTCTGGACGAATCACTGGAGGCAGGGGCGAAATTGCTGAGGCTGATAGACAAGGTGGGAAGGGAAGCGGGTCCTCCCCCTGCCACATCGGAATAGAAGATTGGGGCGCGTCTGGTCGAGGCGGCGCTGGAGATGAGGCATGAATGGCGTTCTGAACATGAATAAGCCGGAGGGGTGGACCTCGATGGACGTGGTCCGCCTGACGAAGAGGCTGACGCGTGAGAAGCGGGTGGGGCACGGGGGTACACTGGACCCGCAGGCCACGGGGGTGCTGCCCATCCTGCTGGGTCAGGCGACCCGATTAATGGAGCACCTGGTCAACACGCCCAAGCTGTACCGCACGGACATTGTGCTGGGCACGGAGACGGACACCTACGACGGCGAGGGCAGCGTGGTTGCGGTGCGGGACGCTTCGGGGCTGACGCTGGACCGGATCAGAGGGGCGTTGGCGTCTTTCGTTGGGGTCACCTACCAGGTTCCTCCGATGTTCAGCGCTCTGAAGCGGGAGGGCCGGCGGCTGTACGAGTTGGCCCGCGCCGGAGAGGAGGTGGCTAGGGAGGCCAGGAAGGTGGTGATATCCCGGCTGGACATTCTGGACTGGAATCCACCGGTGCTGACCGTGGAGGTCGAATGCCACCGGGGCGTGTACGTGCGTTCGTTGGCCCATGACTTGGGGCAGGCGCTGCAGGTTGGGGGACATCTGCGGAACCTGGTGCGGCTACGGACGGGCCACTATCCAATCGAGACGGCGCTATCGGCGGACGACCTGAGGGACGCCTCTGACCGGGGCGACTGGCGGGACTACGTATTGGCGATGGACACCGTCGTGATGCATTTGCGGGCTGCGGTGGTTGGCGCTTCGGGGGAGGCGCACATCCGCAATGGCCAACCCATCGTGCTTCCGATACCTCGATTGCCCGCGCTGCACCAAGAAACGTGCCGGGTCTACTCGGAGGATGGCCGGTTGCTGGCGCTGGCGAACTACAACAGCGCGATGCACGAATGGCAACCGGAGAGGGTGTTTGGGCCGGAGAAGGGCAAACGCGAGGCCGGACTGCGATTAGGGCAGGATAGAGGGGCAATCGAGAGGTGAAGCGTAGCCATGGCGACTGCGATGGAGGGAAGCCGCAGCTTCCTGCGGCCAGTGTCGGCGGATAGGGCTCTCAGGCGTGAACAGGGTTGACAATCCAGGACCGGGGACTATAAAGTCATACGAGCTTTGAGGCTGAACATCCCAGCTTTGAGGTTGAGCACCCGCAAAGGAGGAACGCTGCATGGATGCCTACTGCTTTAAGTGCCGGACCAAGCGCGAGATCAAAGACGCCGCGCAGGTGACCCTGAAGAACGGCAGACCGGCCACACAGGGATCGTGCCCCGTCTGCGGAACGAAGGTGTTCCGAATCGGCAAGGGCTAGGAAACACTGAACCGGGTTCCAACAGGCGCCCCCACAAATTGGGGGCGCCTCGGTTTTTTGGGCCGGTCCGTGCGCCCGGCGGCGCGCCTTGTTTTATTGCCGGCGCGCGACGGAAAGGCCAAGCGTTCCTTCGCCTTGACACCCCTCGCGGCTCGTGATACATGGGACGTAGTCCAACAACTGTGGGATAAGGAGACCGGCGATGGCCAAGAACGGCTTCCGGGTGATGGATAGCGACATGCACATCATGGAGCCGCCGGACCTGTGGGAGCGGTATCTGGAGCCGGAGTTTCGCAGCGAGGCGCCTCGGGGTCTGCTGTCTGAGAACGTGCGCGACCTGCGCATGGTGCATCCAGACGGCAAGCTGTGGGGTCTACCCGACGGGATGGAGGGCATCTTCGAGGGGGAGGACCCGGGAACGATGGCGCCTGGGGAGCTTTACTTCCGGCGAAACAAGTTTGGCAGGGGCCACAACTACGAACGCAACCAGGCAACGTATCGCTCCTTTTCGGAGCGTGGATGGCCTGCGGAGACGCAGCTCGAGGCGATGGACGTGGAGGGTCTGGACGTGGCGGTGATGTTCCCGAGCAGGGGCTTGCAGACGCTGGTGGAGCCGAACATGGCGCCGCGGCTGGCGGCGGCGCTGGCGCGGGCGTACAACAACTGGCTCTACGATTTTTGCCAGGCTGACCCAAGCAGGATGTACGGTTCGGGGATGCTTTCGCCGTTCGACGTGGACGCCGCGATAGAGGAGGCGGAGCGATGCGCCAAGGACCTGGGGTTCGTTTCGGTGTTCATGCGGGCCAACATTGCCAATGGGCGGAATTGGTACGACGCCTACTACGAGCCACTATGGACGGCACTGGAGAAGCTGGGGTTGCCCGTAGGCTGGCATGAGGCGTCGTCTTCGTTGTGCAAGCAGGTATCGGACAACTTTGAGCCGAACTTCATGATGCGACGTCTCTATGCGCAGCCGATGGAGCAGATGTTGGCGATAGCGCCCATCTGCCTGGGCGGCGTGCTGGAGCGTCACCCCAACCTGCGGATGGCCTTCCTAGAGGCCAATTGCAGTTGGGCGCCGTGGCTGCTGTGGCGGATGGACGAGGGGTGGGAGCGGGAGGGGGACGTTTGGTTCCCGGATTTGGTGGAGGTGCCGAGCGCGTATTTCCGGCGTCAGTGCTGGATCTCCATTGAGCCGGACGAGGAGCCGGCTCGCTACGCCCTCGACTACCTGGGCAACGACAAGATCGTGTATTCGACGGACTACCCGCATGGCGACTCGAAGTTTCCTCACGCCACGGAGCAGTTGCTCAGGCTGGACCTGTCGGATGAGGACAGGCGGAAGATCCTGTGGGACAACTGCGCGGCGTTCTACGGGCTGGAGGCGCCGGCGGGGAGGTAGGAGGGGCGGCCTACGCAGTTGCCGGGAGCCGTTCAATGGCCACTGCCGGTCCGCGAGGGTCTTTCCGGGACCTTCGGCCCTATTGCAAAGAGCATTGCTGCTTCCGGCGCGGAGGGTGGGGATGGCTCAGGCCCGCGGCGGCTGACGAATACAAAACCCGTATAGGGAGGACTAGATGACCGAAGTGCGTTTCGTTGACGTGACCATCCGCGACGGACAGTTGAGCGTCTGGGCGGCCAACATGACGCTGGGCATGATGATCAAGCCGGCGGAATACATTGATGAGGCGGGTTTCGACGCCATCGAGTGCGGGTGGGGCAACCCAGAGAAGAACATGCCCATCCACTTCGAGAACCCCTTCGAGGGGTACCGCCTGCTGAGCAAGCGTTTCAAGAAGACGCCGATGCGGTTCCACGGCGGGGGGTTGCAGAGCTTCAAGCCTGGGCCGAGCATCATGCGGTCGTTGGGCTACCGGATTGCGGCTAATATCGGGGCTGAACAGACCCGTATTTCGGACCCGTGGAACCGGGTGCGCGTGTGGGAGCGGCGGGTTGCAGACGCCCGCGAGGCGGGGCTGAAGCCCATCGTGAACCTAGCGTTCTCGATCTCGCCGCGGCACACCGACGCGTACTACGCGGAGCGGGCGCGGGGAGCGGCGTCGCTGAAGCCCTACCGGATTTGTCTGAAGGACGTGGACGGGCTGCTGACGGTGGATAGGGTGCGAACGTTGGTCCCGGTCATCATGGAGAACGCTCCAGGGATCGAGTTCGAGCTTCACGGCCACGACACGACAGGACTGGCGACGTCGGTGGCCCTGGAATGTGTCAAGCTGGGGATTCACATCATCAATTCGACGATTCCGCCGCTTTCGTATGGCGGGGCGCAGCCTTCGGTGCACTGCCTAGCCCGGAATGCGCGGGCAATGGGCTACGAGACTAACATCAACGAAGAGGCATTGAAGCCGGTCACGGAATACTGGACTGCAGTCGCCAAGCAGGAGGGCTTCCCCATCGGGACGCCGGTGGAGTACGACTCCCGGCAGTACTTGCACCAGATGCCGGGGGCCATGAAGAACAACCTGCGGCGCCAGTTGGCGGAGGTGGGGTACGAGCACGCGATGGAGGAGGTGCTGGATGAGGCGGGGAGGGTGAAGGCTGAGTTGGGGCACCCCATCATGATCACGCCACTGGCGCAGTTCGTGGGCGTCCAGGCGGCGATGAACGTCATTGCCGGGGAGCGCTACAAAGAGGTCAGCGACCACGTTATCTTGTACGCGCTGGGGCGCTACGGGCAGGAGGCGGTGACGGAGATGGACCGGGACGTGCGCGCCAAGATCCTGGACCGTTCGCAGGCCAGGAAGATCCAGGAGGAGGAGCAGTCGGACCTGTCCATTGAGGAGTTGAAGAAGCTCAACGGGGGGTCGCACATCTCGGACGAGGAGCTGATGTTCCGCCTGCAGGTGGACGAGGAGATGCGGAGGAAACTGGTAACGCCGACGGAGTACGTGATTATGAACTCGCCGGTGGTGTCGCTGGTGCAGGAACTGACGAAGACGGGCAACCGGCGGATACACCTGACGCGGCCAGGGATGACGTTGAGCATGGGGCGGGCCCAGAGTGCCGGGGCCACCGAGGCGGCCCCGGCGGGCACCAGGGGCTGAGGGGGATTCGTGGCGGACGTGCGCTTCGTAGACGTGAGCATACGCGACGGCCAGTTGAGCGTTTGGGCCGCCAGCATGAGCATTGGCATGATGCTGAAGGCGGCTCCGCATCTCGATGAGGTGGGGTTCGACGCCATCGAGTGCGGCTGGAACAACCCTGAGAAGAACCTGGCGGTGTACCGCGAGCACCCGTTCGACGGTTACCGGATGCTGCGGGAACGGTTCAAGAAGACGCCGATGCGGTTTCACGGGACGGGCCTTCAGGCGTTCAAGCCAGGCCCCAGCGTGATGCGGGCGCTGGCCTTCAGGATTGCCGCCAAGATAGGGGCGCAGCAGACCCGATTCTCGGACCCGTGGAACCAGGTCCACGTTTGGGAGAGACGGGTCGGGGAGGTCCGAGAGGCGGGCTTAGAGCCGATCATCAACCTGTCCTTTTCGTTGTCGCCGCGGCACAGCGACGCGTACTACGCGGAGCGGGCAAGGGGCGCGGCGGCGCTGAAGCCCTTCCGCATCTGCTTGAAGGATGTGGACGGGCTGCTGACGGTGGAGAGGGCGCGTACGCTTGTGCCTGTCATCATGGAGAACGCCCCCGGCATCCCGCTGGAGTTTCACGGCCACGACACAACCGGACTGGCGACGTCGGTGGCGTTGGAATGTATGAAGCTGGGCATACACATCATCAACTCGTCCATTCCGCCGTTGGCCTATTCCGGGGCGCAACCCTCGGTGCATAGCCTTGCCCGGAATGCGCGGGCCATGGGCTACGAGACCAGCATCAACGAAGAGGTATTGAAGCCGGTCACGGAATACTGGACGGGCGTCGCCAGGCAGGAAGGGCTGCCGATAGGGGCGCCGGTTGAGTACGACAGCCGTCAGTACCGGCATCAGCTTCCGGGCGGCATGATCCACAACCTGTTTCGCCAGCTCGGAGAGGTGGGCTACGCGCACCGCATGGACGAGGTGTTGGAGGAGACGGGTCAGGTGCGGGTTGACCTGGGTCACCCCATCATGATCACGCCATTGGCGCAGTTCGTGGGGACGCAGGCAGCGATGAACGTCATCGTTGGGGAGCGCTACAAGGAGGTCAGCGACCAGGTCATCTTGTACGCGCTGGGCCGATTTGGAGAGGAGGCCCCGATGGTGATGGACCAGGACGTGCGGGCCAAGATCTTGGACAGGTCACAGGCCAGAAACATACGGTTGGAGAGGCCCCCGGATCCGACCATTGAGGAGCTGCGGAGGATGTACGGAGGCCCGCACATCAGCGACGAGGAGCTGATGTTCAGGGTGGAGGTGGACGACGAGACGAGAAGGAAGCTGCTGCCTCCAACGGAGTACAAGGTGTGGGAGTCGCCGGTGACGTTGCTGTCGTCTGCGCTGGCGCGGGCCGGCGGGTACAGGCACATCCAATTGACGAAGCCGGACATGAGCCTGACCATGGGGCGAACCCGGCCGGGTGGGGGTGTGGAAGCTTGATGGGCCAGGAGGGAACATGCGGCTGAAGGGCAAGGTGGCCATTGTGACGGGGGGCGCTCAGGGGATTGGCAGGGTGTACGCGCTGCGCCTGGCCGCCGAGGGGGCCAGCGTTGCCGTGACCGACATACTGGACACGGGGCCGGTGGCGTTGGAGATCGCGGAGCAGGGGGGAGAGGCTCTTGCCCTGCGCAACGACGTTGCCGACCCGGAAAGCGCGGAGGCGATGGCCCGAGACACCGTGGAGCGCTTCGGGCGGATTGACGCGCTGGTGAACAACGCGGCGCTGTTTGCGCCGATCCCTTCGCGGCCCTTTGAGGAGATTCCCCTAGATGAGTGGGACCAGGTTATGTCGGTGAATGTGAAGGGGTTGTTCCTCTGCTCGCGGGCGGTGGCGCCGTACATGAAGGCCCAGGGTTCGGGGGGTATCATCAACATCTCCTCGACGACGACGCTGAAGGGAGTGCCGGGCCTGCTGCACTACGTGAGCTCCAAGGGAGCGGTCACGGCCTTTACGCGGGCGCTGGCCCGGGAGCTTGGCGACTTCGGCATCAGGGTGAATACCATCGCTCCGAGCCACACGCTCAGCGAGGGCGTCCTGGCCAAAGGGCAGCAGAATCTCGGGGTCGCGGCGACGCGGGCCATCAAGCGAGAGTCCTATCCGGAGGACATGGCGGGCACGCTGGTCTTCTTGGTGTCGGACGACAGTGCTTTCGTGACGGGGCAGATGATTGTGGTTGACGGGGGGAGCTTCATGCATTAGGGGCCTGCCGCGGCGGCGAGCTGGCGCCCACTGCGCCATCGAATGTTTGACACATCGGGACGGGTAAGCGACATGCGCGCCGCCAATCCCGCATCAGGAGACAGCGACATGAGCACAGAGGAACCACGAGACGGCTTTACGGAGACCCAGGGCATCAGGCTTCACTATTTGGAGTGGGGCAGCGCTGATGCCCCGGATCTCCTGTTGGTGCACGGATGGACGAGCTTCAGCAAGACCTGGGCAGCGGTTGCCGCTCACTTCCACGACCGCTACCACATCGTGGCCCCGGATTTGCGGGGTCATGGGGAGTCGGACAAGCCGGCCACCGGCTACCGTCTGCGGGACTTCGTCGAGGACATTCGACAACTGATCGAGAACTTGGGGTTGGACAGGCCGGCGTATGTGGGGCATTCGTGGGGCGGAAACATTGGGACGATGATGGCGGCCCAGCATCCCGATGCGATTTCGCGGGCGTTCTTGGAGGACCCGGTCTACTGGAAGATGATCAACGCCTTCGTCACGAACCTTCCGAAGGCGACTGCGCGACTGGACTGGCCCGAGGCGGACATTCGGGCCGATGCAATAAAGCAGGGACTCTCAGGCGAGCAGGCGAGCCATGAGGTCTACCGGCATCATCATTTCTCGCGGGAGGCGGTGACGAGGCTGTTGACCGATAACAGGGACTGGGCCTTTGCCTGCGAGGACCACCTGCGCCGCATCGCAGTGCCAACCTTGGTGCTGGCCGGGGACGTGGAGGCGGGGGCGTACATGCTCCCTGAGGAGCTGGCGTATTACCGGCGCATCGCTTCTTCCAATGTCGAGTTCCGGCACTGGAAGCAGGTGGGCCACATGATGCACGACGCCAGGCCGGAGCAGTACAACGAGGAATTAGCGGCCTTTTTAGCGGAGTAGGAACCCCAGCCCCGCTGGAAGTCCAACGAGGCGGTCTGGGTCGCCACGAGTTTCAGGGCGCGAGCACCGGGTGGCGGCGGTCGTTAGCGCATCGGCGCTTGCCCTTAAATGGGGTTCTTGCGCGGCCGGCCTCGCGGGCGCGGGTTCTCATCGAGCCAGAAGTAAACGATGTCGTCCAACCGCCGGATGGCGATGGATTTGCCCGATGCCTTGGCGGCCTGGGTCAGCCGGCGGCGCACAGCCATGGAGCTTTCCCCTTCGTCTGGAGAGAGCTTTCCGGCTCCACTTGGGCCCACCTGCTGGATGAACTGCGTGTATTCCCGCAGCCGTTCCGCCCGTTTTCCCGTGGCCGTCAACATCCTTGCTTCTTCAAGCGATACGCGTTCGAACGAGGGCATTGCTACATCTCCCTTCTTCGCGAAGATCACTCCCCCCTAGAGAGAGCGGAAACAAGCGCCGAAAGCGCTAGGAGTTATTGTAAACAAGTAACGTTCTTTGAGCAAGGGGCCAGCGTTACGAGAACGTTACAGGAAGTGGAAAGGGCAGCGTTCGAGGGGACTCTTGGATAGGGGCGCTGTGGGACTAGGAATGAGCTAAAACGCGTCGCAGACGGCCAACGTCGTTTGGGGCGCCTGCGCCGTGCGGGAGAGATATCGGGGAGAAAAAGGAAGCGTCTTAGGAGCGCGACGCCGGGATCCAAACGATTTTTCGCTATGCTGGGGGCAGGTGTCTTTGCAGGGGCGCGGCGGTAGGACGGCTACCCCCCGGTGAAGGAATCTACGGCTGCTGGATGGCGGCCTGAGCGGCGGCGAGGCGGGCGCCGGGCACCCGCATGGGGGAGGCGCTCACGTAGTCGAGCCCGATCTTGTGGCAGAAGAAGATGCTGGCGGGGTCGCCGCCGTGCTCTCCGCAGATGCCGAGACCAATGTCGGGCCGGACTGCGCGTCCATTCTCAGCAGCCATGCGGACCAATTGGCCGATGCCGGAGATGTCGAGGGTGTTGAAAGGATTGGCGGGAAGGATGCCCATGTCGAGGTAGGTGTTGAGGAACTTGGCCTCAGCGTCGTCGCGGCTGTAGCCGAAACCCATCTGCGTAAGGTCGTTGGAACCGAAGCTAAAGAATTCGGCTTCCTGGGCCAACTCGGCGGCGGTAAGAGCGGCCCGAGGGACTTCAATCATGGAGCCGTATTTGACATTGACCCTGGGGCCTCCGGCCCGTTCGACCTCATCTTTGACCCGATCAACGAGGGCGCGAAGGTGGGCGAGTTCGTTGACGTGGGAAGCGAGGGGAATCATGATTTCGGGATGGACGGCGACGCCCTCTGCGGCGAGGCCGGCGGCGGCGCGCAGGATTGCGCGGACCTGCATTTCATAGATTTCGGGAAAGGTGATGCCAAGCCTGCAACCGCGGTGGCCGAGCATGGGGTTGGCTTCCCGCGTGCGCTGGACGAGGGTGAGGACCTGAGCTTCATCCAAGTCGTCATCGGTGCCGCGGCTGATGGTTTCGACGAAGTCGGGAATTTCCTCTGCGGTGGGGAGGAACTCGTGGAGGGGGGCGTCGAGGAGGCGAATGACGACGGGGAGGCCGCGCATGGCGCGCAGTATTCCGGTGAAGTCCTCGCGCTGGAACTCCTCCAAACGCTCGAGGCCCTCTCTGAAGCGGCGGACGGCTGGGGACGTGGGAAAGCCGGCCTGGAAGTTGTCGAGTTGCTCCTGGGCCTGGGCTCTGCGGGCGAGAGGGGCCTCGGCGACCTGTTTTTCGAGGTTCTGGCGGCGCCCGGTGAGTTCTTGGGCTTCACCGGCGTTGAGGAGGACCTGGCGCATGTGGGGGAGGCGTTCGGCGGCGAAGAACATGTGCTCGGTGCGACAGAGGCCAATGCCCTCGGCGCCAAACTCTCGGGCGCGCTCGGCGTCATTGGGGGTGTCGGCGTTGGCCCAGACCTGGAGGGTGCGGGCGTCGTCGGCCCAGCCGAGCAGGGTGGTCATTTCGTTGAGGTTGTCGAGGCTAGGGGCAATGGTCTTGATACGGCCGATGTAAACCCTGCCGCGGGAGCCATTTAAGCTGATAGTGTCGCCTTCCTCAAGGACCTTGCCGCCGGCGGTGACGGTGCGGTTTTCCATGTCGACCTGGATTTCCTCAGCGCCGACGACGCAGGGCTTCCCCATGCCGCGGGTAACGACGGCGGCGTGGCTGGTGAGTCCACCGCGGCAGGTAAGGACACCCTCGGCTTTGATGATGCCGTGGATATCGTCAGCGGAGGTCTCGTTGCGCACGAGGATGACGCGCTGGCCCTGTGCGGCGGCTGCAACAGCCCGGTCGGGGTCGAGGGCGATCCTGCCGGTTGCGGCGCCCGGGGAGGCGGCGAGACCCTTGGCGATTTGGGCGCCCCCCTCGTCGGCGCGGCGGAGGGCTTCGGTCTCGAACTGAGGAAGGAGGATGGTGGGAAGCTCGCGTGGGTCGACGCGCTGGAGCGCCTCCTCCTTTGAGATCAGGCCCTCGTTGACCATCTCCACGGCGATACGGACAGATGCGCCGACGCTGCGCTTGGCAGTGCGGGTCTGCAGCATGTAGAGCTGGGAGCGCTCGACGGTGAATTCGACGTCTTGGACGTCTCTGTAGTGCCGCTCCAACTGCTGGGCCACCCGGTAGAGCTCGGCGTGGACGTCGGGTTGAGTGGCCTGTAACTGGTCGAGCCGCGTTGGGGTGCGGACGCCGGCGACGACATCTTCGCCCTGGGCGTTGGGGAGGTACTCTCCGAACAGAACCGGCTCTCCGGTGGCGGGATTGCGGGAGAAGAGGACGCCGGTGCCGGAGTCGGGGCCAAGGTTGCCGTAGACCATCCGCATGACAACTGCGGCGGTGCCCACGTCGCCGTCGATGTCATAGTAGTCGCGATAGTGGACGGCCCTAGGGTTGTCCCAACTGGCGAAAACGGCCTCGACGGCGTGCTGGAGCTGTTCCCAGGGGGCGGTGGGGATGCGGCCTTCGGTGAGGGTGGTAAATTCGGCGATAATCTGGTTGAGGGACTGGGGCTGGAGCTCGAAGTCGAAGTTGGCCCCGGCCTTGTTGCGGTGGACGTCCAGGATGCGTTCGAAGGCGTCGCCTGGGACGCCGAGGACGACGCTACCGTAGCTTTGGAGGAATCGCCGGTGCGAGTCAAGGGCGGGCCGCGCATCGCCCATTTCGCGGCCGAGGGCGGCGGTGGTGGCGTGGTTGAGGCCGAGGTTGAGGATGGTGTCCATCATGCCGGGCATGGAGATGGGGGCCCCGGAGCGGACGGAGACGACGAGAGGGACCTCGGGGTCGTTGAAGCGCCTGCCCGTGCGCTCTTCGAGAGCCTGGAGGCTGGCAACGATCTGATCCCAGAGCCCGCCGGGGAACTGACGGTCCTGGCGGTATTGGCGGCAGGCTTCGGTGGTGATGACAAACCCTGGGGGCACGGGAAGCCCGAGCCTAGCCATTTCACAGAGATGGGCGCCCTTGCCTCCGAGGAGGCTGGGGCTGGCATCCTCCACGTCTTCGAAGCGAAGGACGAATTGGATGTCGTTACCGATGACCATGCAAGCCTCCTTGTCATTGGAGCGGGCGCAAGGTGTGGCAGGCGCCGCCCCGGCGACGATAGTCATGCTACTGAGGGCCAGACTAGAATTTCAACGGGTGACGGCCATTGTACCATTGGGAAGTACAGGTAGGGGCCGCGCTAGGTTGCTAGTGGGCCAGAGGGTTCGGGATGGGGGAGGTTAGTCTTGGAGCAGGCGCACGGCGGCGGCTAAGTCTTCTTCGGCTAGTCCACGCTGTGCCGCGGTGGACCAGAAGCGGCGGGTGGCTTGAAACGGGGACAGAGGGAGATCGAGGTCCCGGGCAAGTCCGTCCATGAGGGTCTGGTCCTTGACGACGAGACGGATGGGGGCATCGGACGGGAAGCGGCCCTGGCCCGATTCACCAGAGTTGACCGTAGACGGCGGAAGCAGGTATCGCGACGCTGACAGGCCGTTTGCCGGCTGGCCCTATTCCTTGCGGTCCTGGTAGGGACCTTTTTTCTTGCCGTCCAAGATTTGCTCAAGACGCAGCGGGCAGGGCTCAGGAGTCTACTTGGAGCCAGCGACGGCTGCAACAAGGAGCGCGAACGCTGCAGGCAGGTAGAACGCGCCTATGGACAAAATCGCTATGGCACAGAATCCCAGAAGCAAAATGGACGGACTCCAAAGGAGTATTTTGCGTCTTGTTTGCCTGCTGTCGGTGAGCCGAAGGGCCAACAGGGCAATGCCGGTCAACAAGACTGGCGCAAGCAACAAGAGGATAACCTGTAGGCCATTCACCTCCACTGCCGTAGCGCTAAACCCCGTAACCTCGCCGCCAGGTTCACCAGGGAGAGCCGGAGTTGCTGATTCACCGGCGTACGCTGGTCCGAACGCCAACCAAACCCCGGCAGCCCAGGCTAGAGCGTGGGCCGCCCATGCTGAAACCGCTGTGGCGCCTCTAGACCTCAATAGTCCCTCTATCTGTACTAGAGATTACAACGTTTGACGCATAGTACTTCCACGCATGACGATGCACCAATGCGGAGATGGGTGGGTCCGGGTTTATCCCATTCGCACTCATTCTCGATGCGGCGCCCCATCGTGAACAGGTCGGCTATTCTTGGAGCAGTCGCACGGCGGCGGCTACATCTTCTTCGGCCAGTCCACGCTCTGCCGCGGTGGTCCAGAAGTGGCGGGCGGCTTGAAACAGGGATAGGGGGAGATCGAGGTCCCGGGCAAGTCCGTCTATGAGGGTTTGGTCCTTGACGACGAGGCGGATGGGGGCGTCCGACGGGAAACGGCCCTCCAGCACCCTGGGGACGTTGCGCCCCCACATGCGGCTGGCCCCGTAGGACGCGCCAATGATCTCGTTGAGCACAACTGGGTCGGCGCCGGCCTTCATGCCGAGTACGATGGCCTCCAGAGATGCGACGCTGTGGATGCTCATGAGGAGCTGGTTGACGAGCTTGGCGATGCTGCCTGCGCCGCTGGGCCCCAGGTAGCGGACGGTCTTCCCCAGACACTCGAGGACGGGTTGGACGGTCTGAAAGGCCTGCCTCTGGCCGCCGGCCATGATTGCCAACGACGCCGCGGCCGCTCCCTCCACGCCTCCGGAGATGGGGGCGTCGACGAACTCGGCGCCGCAGGCCTGAGCCTCGGCGGCGAGGCGCCGGGAGGTCTCAGGGTCGATAGTGCTGTGGTCGACGACGATGAGGCCGGGACGCGCTTCGGAGAGGATGCCACCGTCGCCGGCGACGACAGCCTCGACGGTTGGGACGTCGGGAAGGCAGGTGAGGATGATATCCAGTCCGCGTCCCATCGCAGCCGGGGAGGCGCCGCCCGCGGCGCCGGCGGCGGCAAGCTCCTCCTCCGCGGCCTTGCTGCGGTTGAGGACGGTGAGGTCGTAGCCGACTCTGAGAAGGTTGAGGGCCATAGGCTTGCCCATCCTTCCCAGGCCAATGAAGCCGATGCGCATGGCGTCCTCCCTGCGGCGCGGGTGTTGTGGGCATTACGATACGCTCGCGGGGGGTGGCGTCAAGTGGGGGCGGCGGAAAGCGGGCGACGCCTGTGATACGATGCGATTCCCGCGGGGAGCGTGCGCCGGACGTTGAACCGGCCCAGACCGGCGCGGGGGGACAGGGTAAGGTGACAGCGATGATAGCAATGGGGCAACAACGCGTTACGGCGCGCGTTCCGGCCACGACTGCCAATCTGGGGCCAGGCTTCGATTGTCTTGGGATGGCCCTCGACATGTGGAACGAGGTGACGCTGGAGGCTGCGGAGGAGACGGACGTTGTCGTGAGCGGCGAGGGAGAGGAGTCGCTGGTGAGGGACGAAACCAACCTCGTTGCGAGGGCGGCGCTGCGGGCCTACGAGGAGGCGGGAAAGCGGCCTCCAGGGCTGCGGGTTTTGTGCCGCAATGAGATTCCCCTGGCGCGGGGTTTGGGCAGCAGCGCTGCGGCGGTGGTGGGGGGGCTGGCGGCGGCCAACGCCCTGGGAGCGCTGGGGTTGCCGAAGGACCGCCTTCTTGGGCTGGCGGCGGAGATGGAGGGTCATCCCGACAACGTGGCGCCGGCCCTGTTGGGGGGGTTCCGCATCGTGTACGAGGAGGGCGGGATACGGACGGCGGCCGTGCCATTTCCGAGCGACCTCCAAGCGGTCCTGTTCATTCCCGACATGGAGATGCCGACGAAGGAGGCGAGAGCCATCCTGCCTGAGATAGTGACCCGGAAGGACGCGGTGTTCAACATGGCGAGGGTTGGGTTGCTGGTGCACGCGATGGAGTCGGGGGAGCTGGGGCTGCTGAAGGATGCGACCAAGGACCTCCTGCACCAGCCGCAGCGCCAGCAGATCTTTCGCCCGATGGGGCACATCTTCCGGGGGGCCGAGGCCGGGGGGGCGTTGGGCGTGTTTCTTTCGGGGGGCGGGCCGACGGTGCTGGCTTTGACGAGGGGCCAGGGGCTGACCATTGGCTACGAGATGGCGGATGCGGCCAACAGGTTGGGGATTTGGGGGCAGGTGAAGGTAGCGCGTCCCGTGGAGCAGGGGGCGCACTTCGTTTGAGGGGGAGGGGCAGGGCCACCGGCTGCGGTGTTTCCTGTAGAATGGATTCGTAACTCCCACTGCTGAGGCTACGAAACCGGATGTCTCTTGTTGTTCAGAAGTATGGCGGCACGTCGGTGGCTGACGCGGAGCGCATCCGGAACGTGGCGCGTCGCGTCGTCGGAGCGAAGGAGCGGGGCGATGAGGTGGTCGTCACGGTGTCGGCCATGGGGAAGGCCACGGACGAGCTGATTGAGCTGGCGAGAAGCGTGACGGCGCAACCGGCGCCGCGGGAGCTGGACCTGCTTCTCTCCACCGGGGAACTGGTGTCGTGCTCATTGCTGTCGATGGCGCTGCGGGACCTGAATGCTCCTGCGGTGAGTTTGACGGGTCAGCAGGCGGGCATTCACACGGACACGACCTACGGCAGGGCTAGAATCGCGCAGATCGATCCCAGCCGGGTGCGGCAGGAGTTGGACAGCGGCAAGGTGGTGATTGTCGCCGGGTTTCAGGGCATCTCCGACGACATGGAGGTGACGACGCTGGGGCGCGGCGGGTCGGACACGACTGCGGTGGCGCTGGCGGCGGCCCTGGAAGCGGACCGGTGCGAGGTGTACACCGACGTGGAAGGTATCTACACAGCCGATCCGCGGGTCGTCCCGGATGCGTTGAAGTTGAGGGAGATCAGCTACGAGGAGATGCTGGAGCTTGCGAGCTACGGGGCCAAGATGCACCCGCGCTCGATTGAGCTGGCGGCAGTCTACGGTGTGCCGGTGCTGGTGGCGTCCAGCTTTGTGGATGCGCCCGGCACGTTAATTCACGGGGGGGCGAACATGGAGCTTCGCAACAAGGTGCGGGGCGTGACGTACGAGACGAACGTGGCGAAGGTGACGCTGCTGGGAGTGGCCGACCGGCCCGGCATCGCAGCGACGATCTTCGAGCCGCTGGCCGAGGTGGGCATCAGTGTGGACACGATAGTGCAGAATGCCAGCGTGGACCGGCTGACCGACATGACCTTCACGGTGGCCCGCAGCGACCTGACGGGGGCTTTGGGGGTGGTGCGGGACATCGCCAGAGCTGCCGGCGCCCGCGAGGTGGCCAGCGCCGACAACCTGGCCAAGGTGAGCATCGTGGGGACGGGGATGCAGAACGCGCCTGGCTATGCGTCGAGGATGTTCCGGGCGCTGTTCGATGCGGGCATCAACATCGAGATGATCACCACGTCGGAGATACGGATCACCTGTATCGTGGGTGAAGACCAGGCGCGGGACGCGGTGAGGGCTCTGCACCAGGTCTTCGAGCTGGAGACGGAGTAAACTATCCGGCGGCAGGGTGCCCACTCCATGGGCAAGGCCCGGCGCAGCCGGTACAGGACTGGCCCTTGAAGCCCTTTCTTTCGGTGGTTATCCCCGCTTTCAACGAGTCCAGCCGCATTGTTGCGACGCTGGAGGAAGTGACGGCGCATTTGGGAGGCCAGCCCTACGATTGGGAGGTGGTGCTGGTGGACGATGGCAGCGGCGACGATACGGTGTCCCTGGCGGAGGCGTTTCGGGCGGGCAACCCTCGCGTGAAGCTGCTGCGGGTTGCGCATGGCGGCAAGGGCTGGGCCGTGAAGAACGGGATGCTGGCCGCCCGGGGGGAGTTCCGCTTTCTGTGCGACGCCGACCTGTCGATGCCCATTGAACAGGTGGACCGGTTTCTGCCGCCCCACCTCGAAGGATTTGACGTGGCCATAGGGTCGCGGGAGGTTCCCGGCGCCCGCCGTTTCGAAGAGCCGTCGACTCGGCACCTGCAGGGGCGTGTGTTCAATCTGGTGGTGCGGACCCTGGCCGTGCGGTCGTTCAGCGATACGCAGTGCGGGTTCAAGTGCTTCCGCGGCGAGGCGGCTGAGGACTTGTTTGCGCTCCAGCGGCTCAACGGATTCGGTTTCGATGTGGAGATCCTGTTCCTGGCGGCGCGGCGGGGCCTGAAGGTGGTTGAGCTGCCCATTGACTGGCACTACAAGTCGGCGAGCAAGATCCGACCGGTGCGGGATTCGGTGGGGATGCTGAAGGACGTGGCCTCGGTGCGGTGGAACCAGTGGATGGGAAGGTACGCGCATCCGGCGTCATCGGCGTCGTCGGCGGCGCCGACGGACGGGGAGGGATAACGTTCCGGCCCTGTGCCCCCCGACGCCGTTTTCACACCTGCTCCACTGCCAACGTTATAAAAGGTTCGCGGGACAGCACGAGCTCTGGCGAAATGGGTAACACGGCTTTCGGCCTGTGCCGAAAGGGCAATGGCGCGCCTTCCTTTCATCCTGCCTGGGATGCGCCCGCAACTGTTCGATGTTGATCTTGGTCATCGTCAACACCGATTCCACGACCGCTTCCGGCGCGCCCCGCATCAACTCCGGCAAAATGGTCGGCACTACCTGCCATGACACCCCGAACTTGTCATTCAGCCAACCGCACTGACCTAGCGCGCCCTCGTTGGCGAGTCTGTCCCAGAAGTAGTCGATCTCTTCTTGGGAGTCGCACGAGACCATGAAGGATAGGGCGGGCGTGAACTTATGCGCCGGGCCGACGACAACCGCCGTGAACCCTCTGACCTTCCGGTTCAAACTCCACCGCTGCATCTCCTCCGGCGTCACCTCTTCGAGGCTGTGACCGATGTTCCAGCGATGGCTGAAGGGGTTACGGACCCAGCCCGACCGCTCGCCGTAGAACTGGTCCTCCGGCTCGCCCTCAATCTCGGCGCCTGCCTCGGCCGCGCGACGGACCACTGCATCGGCATCGTCGACTTGCAGATGCATCGTGGCCGAGCCGCTGCCCAACGTCAGCGGCCCCATGATGCCGTATTCAGGGAACTCGTCAGCCAGCGTGAGCGTCGTCCCGCCGAAATCGAGTTCGGCGCGCCCGATGCGCCCGCCGGGCTCCTTCAGCCGAACCCTGTCAGTCGCCCGGAAAACCGACGTGTAGAACTCGATTGCCTTGGCGGCATCATTGACGTGCAGATATGCGAACAGATGATGGATCTTCTTTGCGGCAGCGCACTTTCTTTCGTGAAATTCACCTTGCAGTCGCTGGACGCCGTTACGGCATCCGCTTGCCGGAGTATTCGAGCATCTGGGCCGTAACCCGGATCACCGTTTTCTCCGCCACCTTGAGGAGATAGGCTGCGTCGGAGATGGTAAAGATGTCGTCTGGGGATTGAGTAAGCTACTGTACCTCTTCGGCAAAAATGATCCGCCACTCCCCCGCTACGTCCCGGAAGCCCATGCGGATGCGTCGCTTGCCCAGGGGCTCCTGCATGGTCAAATACATTTCTCTTTCGTCGTGGCTGACCACCCACGGAGAGGTCTCCTCGCTCAACCCCAGCTTTACGCGAAAGCGCTTGATGGTTTCTATTTCGCCGCGGACTGCTTCATCCCGCTGCCGGCGGTAGTCCTCCTCCAGATACCCCAACGCACTGTCAGGATCGTAGGCGTTGAAGGCCTCCCAATAGGCGAAGGTGAGTTGCCTGAGAGTGTCTGCCTCCTGGGAATCGCCCACGGGGCCAGGATCCAGCGTGGCAGTTGGCGAGCTTTCGCAGGCAACGCTGATGACGGCTAGGGTCACAAGCACCCCAGGGGTTACCCACCGTCTCAGAATCGTTCTCAACACACCTCCGAGGAGCCTCCCACCGCGGGTTCGGTCTCTTTCGACTAGGCATGTCCAGCGGTTGGCCGAAGGATAGGCATGAGCTAAACCCCAGTCAACGAACCTTGGCAGTGCTGCATTGAAGATCAGGGGGACACCCTCTGCGTAGCAGGCGAGGTTCAGGAGAGGCTGGCGTTGGTTGCGCCGTCGCCGCCTTGGGCGGGTGGGGCCGGGGAGTGGGCGGCCACGAGGGGATGGCTACTGAGCCGCTCCCGCACAGCCCGCCGCAGGGCCCCGGTCCCCTTGCCATGCACGATCCTGACCTCGTCGAGGCCGGCCAGAATTGCGTCGTTGAGGAAGGACTCCAAGCGGTCGAGGGCTTCGTCGACGGTGAGGCCGAGGAGATGGAGCTCCGGGCTGAGGGATGGAGGGGGAGGGGGGAGGTTGAGCCTGGTTGGGCGGGCTGGTGCTTCCTGCTCGCGGCGCTCGACCAGAGCAAGGTCGAGGCGCATGCGCAGCGGCCCAAGCGAGACTTGGATGGCGCCGTTGTTGAGGTCGGGGGGCTGGTCGACTCGGGCGGGTTGATAGAAGCCCTGAATGCGGACGGTGTCGCCGGGCTGAAGCTGCTCCCGCCAACCGGGGGACTCGCGGACGGGGGGGCGCCACTCCGGCGAGGCGAGCTCCTGCTGGACCTCCCGGACCTGCTGCCGGCCATCGTCCGCCGGCTGGACGGGGGATGGTTGCGGCCACCGGCGCTCGGCGTTGCGCAGGCGGCGGGCCAGGCGCGAGGCCCTGTCGAGCAGGTCCCTGCGAGTCTGCTCGAGGAGGTTGGCCTGACGCTCCTCCATGTCCATCTGGCGGGCGCGCAGGGTTTCACGCAGCTCGTCAACCTCTGCTTGCGTCTTTGCCAGGTGATGTCCCTGTTGCACAAGGTCATCCTGACGGCGCTGCACCTCGGCGAGCAGGTCTTCCAAGCGAAGCTGGTCCTGATCGACCATTGAGCGGGCGTCGTCCAGGACGGGCGTCGGCAGACCGAGGCGGTTGGCGATGTCCAGAGCAAAGCTGCGCCCGGGCAGGCCCACGTGCAGGCGGTAAGTAGGGGCGAGGGTGTCGGGGTCGAACTCCATGCTGGCGTTGAGCATGCCCGCTTGGTTTTGCGCGAAGGCGGCGACTCCGCGGTGGTGGGTGTTGGCGACAACGAGGGCTTGAGAGTCGCGGAGGGCGCGGAGGACGGCCTTGGCCAGGGCCGCGCCCTCGTCGGGGTCTGTGCTGGCGCCGAGTTCGTCGAGAAGGACGAGGGTGTGTGGGCCGGCTTGGGCGAGAGCCTCGCGCAGATTGATGACGTGGGAACTGAAGCTCGACACGGACTGTTCGATGCTCTGCTGGTCGCCGATGTCAGCGAAGACCGATGCAAAGGTGGATAGACGGGCGTGGCGGGCGGGAACGTGCAGTCCCGCCTGGGCCATGAGGACACACAGGCCCACGCTCTTGAGCGTTACGGTCTTGCCTCCGGTGTTGGGGCCCGTGACCAGGAGGACGGTGTGCTCGCCGCCGACTTCCACGGAAACCGGCTCTACATCGCCGGTGAGGAGGGGGTGCCGCACGCCGGCGAGGACGACGTGGCGCGGCTCTTCCGGCGGAATGAGCGCGGGGGGAACGCCGGCAATGGACCGGGAGAAGCGGGCGCGGGCGAAGATGAAGTCCAACTGGGTGCCGGCTTCGATGCCGCGGTCGAGGGCCGGGGCGAGGGCGGCGGCCACTTCAGACAAGTGGCGGAGGATGCGCTCGACCTCCCGGCGCTCCATGGCTTGTGCTTCCTGGAGGTCGTTGCCGAGGTCAATGGTGGCGAGGGGCTCAACGAAGAGGGTTGCCCCGCTGTCGGAGGCGTCGTGAACGAGGCCCCGCAGCTCGCGCCGGCGCTCCGACTTGACGGGAAGGACCAGGCGGCCGCCCCGAATGGTGACGATGGGCTCCTGGAGCGTTTCTTGGAGGCGCCCGTCGCGGACGAGCCGGGTGAGGGCGACGTGCAAGCGGTCGTGGGAGCGGCGGGCGGCGGCGCGGGCGGCTCTGAGCTCGGTGGAAGCGTTGTCGAGAAGCTCACCACGTCCGTCGAAGGAGTGAAAGACGAGGCGCTCGAGATCGGTTTCGCCGGGCAGTGCGTGGGCCAGGGCGGCGAGGCGCGGCGCGGCGTCGTGGCGTCGTAGGACGGCGTCCTGGAGTTTGCGGAGGGCGGCCAGGGTTCCGGCCACGGCGAGCAACTCCGGACCGGTGAGCAGGCCATGGCGGCCGGCGCGGCTGACGATGGGGCGGGTATCGGAGGCGTCGGTGAGGCCGGGGTCAACGCCCGTATCGAGGAGCCGGCTGGCCTCGGCGGTCTCTGCCTGAAGGGCGACGGCGTCGTCGTGGGTCAGGGCGGGGCGCCATTGGAGGGCGATGTCCCGGCTGGGGCCGAAGGTGGCGTGGCGGGCCAGGCGCTCCAGCACTTGGGGGAACTCCAGGAGGGCCAGGGCCTTCTCCTGGGCGGGTTCCAGGAGGGCTGTGGCGCCGGAGGCTGGCGAGTGGTGGGTGGAGATGGTGGATGGCTGCATGGGGACCCTTCCATCGTAAAGGAACCCCGGAGCGCAAAGGAACCCCAGGGGCGAGTAAGCGCTGATCGAGTGAATGCTGATGCGGGAGCCTAGGAGGCGGTGGATTTCCCCGCGCGCTTTGTCTATACTACTGCGGACGAAGCGGCGCCGGAGTGGCGGGCTTCGATCTACCGTGAGCTTGTATGGGCTTGTAAGGAGTACGTTTCGTGAGGATCTACGTAGGGAACTTGCCGTACGGAGCAACCGAGGAAGAGGTGCAGGACGCCTTCGCCAATCATGGTGAAGTGGAGTCGGTCGTGATCATTCGCGATCGGGAGACCGGGCGCTCCAAGGGATTCGGTTTCGTTGAGATGACCTCTGATGAGGACGCCGAGGCGGCTATTGCCGCCCTAAACGGCAACACATTCCAGTCGCGCACGTTGACCGTTAACCAGGCGCGCCCGCGGGAGACCCGGGGCTTTGGTGGCGGCGGTGGTGGTGGCGGTGGTGGTGGCGGTGGTGGTGGCGGCGGCGGCCGCTGGTAGTCGTCTCCCCCACGGCCTGACGGGCACGGCCTGCCGGGCCTGGGACCACACTCCAACCGGGGCGCGTTGCACCCCAGAGCAGAGCGTCGCTTTCGAGAGCGGGGCGCGGCGGGGTGGCTTTGCTTTGCGCTGCCGGCGGGTTCTATCAATGGGCGCGGCGCGGGCTTCCCCCCCATGACCCCGTGGGTGGCCTTCCCCGCATGACCCCGCGGCGTAGCGCGTTGCTGGCGTTTGGCCTCCGATTGACGGGATTCCGGCTGCTTTGCTATGGTGAGGAGGACAGTAGGGTGAGACAGTCGGGAGCTCGGGGGTAGCCGGGCTGAGAGGGCGGCCGTAGGATGTCGCCGACCGCCTGAACCTGATCTGGGTAATGCCAGCGCAGGGAGTGACGCGTCAACGTATTCCGCCGCCGGCAACGCCGGCGGCGTTTGTTTTTGGGGCAGGAGGCGCCAGATGCCGGATGAACTGGTCATCGGAGGCAGGAGATTCACGTCCCGCCTGATCGTGGGGACGGGGAAGCATCGCTCCACGGAGGAGATGGTGGCATCCATCGAGGCGTCGGGGGCGGAGATGGTTACCGTGGCCCTGCGGCGACTGGACTTGGACGACCCCAACAAGCGCACCATCCTGGACGAGATCGACAGGGACCGTTACACGATTCTGCCGAATACGGCGGGATGCCAGACGGCGGACGAGGCTGTCAAGGTGGCGAGGCTGGCGCGGGCGATGGGTCTCGGCGACCTGATAAAGCTGGAGGTCATCCCCGACGCCAAATACCTACTGCCGGATCCCATCGGCACGCTGGAGGCGGCCCAGCAGTTGGTGGGTGAGGGGTTCGTGGTGCTGCCCTACATCAACTACGATCCCGTGCTTGCGCGGCGGCTGGAGGACGTTGGGTGCGCGACGGTGATGCCGCTGGCTGCGCCCATCGGATCGGGGCAGGGGATGGTGTTCTTCGAGCAGATCAAGATCATCATCGAGCAGGCGTCGACGCCGGTGGTGGTGGACGCGGGACTGGGGGCGCCTTCCGACGCGTCGATTGCGATGGAGTTGGGGGCCGACGCGGTGTTGGTGAACACGGCCATCGCTCAGGCGCAGAACCCGGCGCTGATGGGGGAGGCGTTCAGGCTTGGCGTGGAGGCGGGGAGGAAGGCGTTCCTAGCGGGCCGGATTCCCAGGAAGGCCTACGCCACGGCGAGCAGCCCCAACGAGGGCCTGGTGGGGAGCGGGAGCCCGTCCTAGCGATGGCGCTGCCGAGACCCATCCTGTGCCTGGTCACCGATCAGCCGGCGCTGGGTGATCGGCCGCTGCCGGAGGCGGTGGAGAAGGCCGTGGCCGGCGGGGTCAACGTGGTGCAGCTTCGAGACAAACATCTTCCGGCGCGTGAACTACTGGCATTGGCGCGCCGTTTGCGGGCCGTGACCAAGGGCCGGGCCCTCCTCTTTGTGAACGACCGCGTGGACGTGGCCCTGGCTGCCGATGCCGACGGCGTGCAGTTGCCGGAGGCCGGACTTTCGGTAGAGGAGGTGCGGCGAATGGCCGGGGCCCGCCTGCTTGTGGGACGGTCGGTGCACAGTGCGCGGGGAGCGATTGAAGCTACCGAACAGGGGGCGGACCTGGTGCAGGTTGGATCGGTGTTTTCTTCGCAGACCCATCCGGGGCTTGAAGCCGTGGGAGTGGGGGTCGTCGCGATGGCGGCGCGCTGGGCGTCGGCACCGGTTGTGGGGATCGGAGGGATCACGGCGGAAAATGCTAGGGAGGTCATGGAGGCGAGCGCTGCGGGGGTTGCGGTGGTGCGGGCAATTCTGGCATCCGAGAGGCCAGAGGAGGCGGCAGCGGCGCTGAGGGGCGTGATTGAGGCCGCGTGGCTGAAGCGGGGCGGGTAGCCGATGGCGACGCTGACGGTGAATGGCAAGAGGCGTGAGTTGGGGGATGGCCAGACGCTGAAACGCTATCTGGAGTCGCTGGGGGTGAACCTTCAGTTCGTGGCGGTGGCCTACAACGGGGAGGTGGTGGAGCGGACGGACTTTGGGAGTATTGTGTTGAGGGACGGCGATGACTTGGAGGTTGTGCGACCTGTCGGGGGAGGGTGAGGCGTGGGCTGACGGATTGCGGGCAGGCCCCCGCTGAGAGATGGAGAGGCTTCGATGGGGTCGAGGCGACGGGGGCAGTGATGCTCGATTTGCCGCACGCGCAGGCCCTGTATCCTGTATACAGAAGACAGGCCGCCTGATGCTGCGATGATTGGCGCACAAAGCGCGGCGTGGTACTGTGTCGGTGCCCCCTGAAGGGAACCCCGCTGGATGGAGAAGGCATGAGCAAAGAGATCAAGTTCGTTGACACGACTATTCGGGACGGCCATCAGAGTCTATGGGCCCTGAATATGAAGACGGGCATGATGCTGTCGGTTCTTCCAGACCTGGACCGGGCGGGATTCGACGCCATCGAGTTCACCGTGCTTACGGCTCAGATCAGGAAGATGGGCAAGGACCTGGGTGAGGACGCTCTGGAATGGTTGAAACGGGGGACGGCCCTCAACACCAAGACCGAGCTGCGGCTGCACGGAGGCATCCGAGGGGGATTGAGCAAGATCCCGTTGTCGGCGTGCCGGCTGCTGGCGCAGATGGTCTTCGACCACGGGATCCACGTGAACCGGACGTCCAATCCTTGGAACGACTTCGACGAGTTCAAGGAGGAGTTGGACGACCTGAAGGCCCTGGGAATGAGGACGGTGCTGAACGTCATCTACTCGGAGTCGCCCAAGCACACCAACGAATACTGGCGGGAGCGCATCAAGAAGGCCGCCGAAATCGGGCCCTATCGCATCTGCTTCAAGGACGTGGGGGGTCTGTTGACGCCGGAACGGACCCGGGAGCTGACGCCCATCTACACGGAGAACGTTGGAGACATCGAGTTGGAGTTTCATGCGCACTCCAACAACGGGCTGTCGCCGTTGAACGCGCTGGAGGTGGCCAAGGGGGGCATCAAGTACATCCACACCTCGGTGCCGCCGCTGGCCAACGGCACGTCTCAGCCGTCGATATTCAACGTAGCCCAGAACCTGAGGGCCCTTGGATTCGATGCGGTGATTGACGAAGAGGCGCTGCGGCCCGCGGTTGAGAAGTTGACGACCATCGCGCAACGGGAGCACCTGCCGATGGGTGAGCCGCTGGTGTTCGACCAGTCGGTGTACACGCACCAGGTGCCGGGGGGGATGATCTCCAACCTGGCGTACCAGCTTAGGATTGTGGGCATGGAAGACCGGCTGCAGGAGACGCTGGAGGAGGCGGTCAAGGTGCGGGAGGAGTTTGGATACCCGATCATGGTGACGCCGCTGTCGCAGTTTGTGGGGAGCCAGGCGGCGATGAACGTGATCACGGGCGAGCGTTACAAGCAGGTGAGCGACGAGGTGATCCAGTACAGCCTGGGCCTGTGGGGCAGGGAGCCGGTGACGGGTATGGACCAGGACGTGCGGGCCAAGATACTGGACAGGCCGCGGGCGCACGAGTGGGCGAGCTGGACACCGCCGGACCCGTCGCTTCAGGAGTTGCGTCACCGGTACGGCGAGAACATTTCGGATGAGGAGCTGATTCTGCGCGTGTTTGGCGGGGACGAGGGGTACAACGCCATGGGCGTGGCCAGCTCGCCGGAGGACTTTCTGAGCGCGCGGCAGCCGCTGGTGACGCTGGTGGACCAACTGTCCAAGAAGCGGGGCTTCAAGCAGGTGGTGGTGCAGAAGGGGGACTTTTCGCTAGCGGTGAGCGGGAGCGGGGAGTAGCGGGTTACCTTCTCCAGCCGGGTGATGGAAGGCGTTGGGGAAGGAGCGCTGCGGCATGAGCCGAGCCGACGTGAGGAAGGGGGCGGGCCTATAGGCCCGCCCCCTTCCTGTGGTTTCCATGGGCATCTTCGCAGGCGCCGGGTGGGCGGGACAGGGCGGCTAGCCCTTTCGGTTGAGGGCTATGACGGGGATCTGCCTGTCCGTGCGGCCCTGGTACTCGCCGAAGACGGGTTGGCTCTCGGCTTGGCGCGCGTAGAGGGCGTCGCGCTCCTCCCCGGTGACGACCACGGCCTCGGCCTCGAAGGTTTCGGCGCCGACTTCCACCGTGACGTTGGAGTTGGCCAAGAGGTTGAGATACCAGTGGGGGTGATGGGGGTTTCCGCCCTTGGTGGCGAAGATGAGGAAGCGGTCGCCGTCGCGCATGCAGGCCAATGGATTGATGCGGGGCTGGCCGGACTTGGCGCCAACGGTATGGAGGAGGAGCAGGGGCATGTTGGCGAAGCCTCCGCCCACCTGGCCGCCGTTGCTGCGGAACTCCTCTATGACCTTGGTGTTTCTGGCTAGGCGGTCTTCACGGTCGTTGTTGGTTGTCATGGGCATCACCTCCGGGGTATGTGATCATGATAAAGAATGCGTTGGCTAATGAACAGGGACCCGAAATGAAGTCTGCGGACGAGCCCCTGTGAGCCCAGCATCAGGGCTTCACCGGGTTCCCCCCTTGTTCTTGAGGAGGTTGTACACCCGCTCGGCGGTGACGGGGATCTCCGTCACGGGAGCGCCGATGGCGTCGGCGACGGCATTGGCGATTGCCGCGGGGGTGGGGACGTTGGAGTGCTCGCCGATGGCCTTGGCGCTGTAGGGGGCAGGGCCTTCCTCGGGCTCGAGAAGCACGGTGGTTAGCTGGGGGATGTCCTGGATGTTGGGAATCTTGTAGTCGCCGAGGTGCAGGGCGATTGGCCGGCCATCGTCGAGGACGTGCTCCTCCATGAGACCGAGGCCCATGCCCTGGAGGGCACCGCCTTCGATTTGGCTCTGGTGGCCCACCGGATTGACGATGACGCCGACGTCGTGGGCGGTGGTGAGGCGTTGGAGCGTCACCTGGCCGGTCTCGGGGTCGACCTCAACCTCGGCGACCTGGGCCGCGAACGAGGTGACCTCTTGGGGCTCGCCAACGAAACGAACGGCGGCCTCGACGGGGCTGCCGAGCGTCTCTACGGCTAGGGCCGCCATCTCGCGGAAGGGGACCACCCGCCGTCCGCCGACGACGGCCCCGTTGTCCCATCTGATGTCGTCGACGCTCTCGGCGAAGCGTTCAGCGGCTACGTGAAGCATCTGCTCTTGGACCTGCCGGCTTCCCCGATAGGCTGCCTGTCCGCCGACGTAGGTGACTCTACTGCCGCCGACGCCGGAATCAGACTCGAAGTTATCGGTGGTGATGACCTGGATATCGACATCGTCGAAGGGAACGCCGAGGTTTTCGCTGACGATCTGGGCCATGACGGTGTAGCCGCCCTGGCCGGGGTCGGGTGCGGGGGTGATGATGGAGACCCTGCCAGCAGCGTTGACCGAGATCTTGACATTGGCGTCGCCGCCGCCTGCCGAGCGCTCGTACATGCCGATGCCGCGGCCGACAAGGGGGGCCTTGGGGGTGTTCCAGCCTGAGGCGTCGAGGGCCTTCTGCAGCGTTTCCCTAGCCCTTACGCTGGACCACCGCTCTCCCATGGGGTTGGAGTCGCCGGGACCGAGGACGTTTCGCAGGCGGAACTCACCCCGGTCGATGCCGAGGTTGTTAGCGATTTCGTCGAAATGGGCCTCAACCGCCAGGGAGGTTTGGGGCCCGCCGGGGGCCCGCATGTGACCGGATGGCAGGGTGTTGGTGTAGATAACGAAGCTCTGGACGTCGATGGCGGGGACGCGGTAGCAGCTTGCGGCTTGGTGGATGCCGTGGACCTGGACGGTGGGAATGGGCTTGAACCCGCCGTAGCCCCCGCTGTTGAAGTAGGCCTCCACCCGCATTCCAAGCAGGACGCCTTCGTTGGTGACTGCCGATTTGACGAAGATGGTGGCGGGGTGACGAGCGTTGGCGGCCATGAGGTCTTCGGTGTAGGACATGACCATCTTCACCGGCCGGCCTGTCTCCTTGGAGAGCAGATAGGCGGAAGTGACGTCGAGGGGGTGGCCCTTGCCGCCGAAGTCTCCGCCGATGCTGATGGGATGGAGGGTAATGGAGGCAGTGTCGACCTCGAGGGCATCGGCGGCGTTCTTCCGCATGGGAACGGGGGCCTTCACGGACACCCAGACATCCGCGTGGCTGCTGCCGGGATCGACAGAGACGAGGCAGGCGTTGGGCTCTATGTAGCCGTGGTGCTCGAGGGGGGTGCGGTACACGCCCTCGAAGACGTGGGCGGCGTTGGAGAAGGCATCCTCGACCTCACCGTGGGTCCAACGGTTGTAGGAGCAGATGTTGGGGTAGTCGGGCGCCCCCTCTGCGGGGTTGGCGCCTGGGTAGCTGCGGGGGTCGTCGTGGAGCATGGGGGCGCCGGGCTTGATGGCGTCGAGGGAGTCGAACACAGCCGGAAGCTCCTCGTATTCCACCTCGATAAGGGAGAGGGCTTCCTCGGCAGCGTCGGGGTCTGCGGCGGCGGCGGCGGCGATGCGCTCGCCGACGAAGCGGACGCGGTCGCGGGCGAGGAGGTGCTGGTCGCGGACGCGCCGGCCAACGAGTTGGTGGGCTGGGATGTCGAGCCCGGTGATCACGGCGGCCACGCCCGGGACTTGGCGGGCCTTCGAGGCGTCGATGCTAATGATGCGGGCGTGCGGGTGGGGGCTGCGGAGGGACTTGCCCCACAACATACCGGGCAGGGTGAAATCTGCGGCGAACTTACTCTTGCCCTGAACCTTCTGGCCGCCCTCCTTGCGAGGGACGCGGGTTCCGACAACGCGTAGGGTGGTCATTCAGAGTCTCCCGGTGACGTGTTGGCTGTTTGCAGACGTTGCTCGTAGACCATGTAAGATGGACAGGCTGGGCGGGCGGCGGGTCTTGCTCGTTGCCACGCGGCCTTGTCAACCGCCTTGCATGTATGTGGCAGGTAGTTTATCATGGCGCAGATTTTGCGGAAAAGAGGGATGACGATGAGCGATTCGCCAAAGGTTTCCATTAGGCTGAGCATCAATGGCCAGGCATACGAGCAGGAAGTGAAGCCCAACCGGCTGTTGGTTGATTTCATCCGGTACGACGTAGGGCTGACGGGGACGAAGGAAGGATGCAGCGTTGGGGTGTGCGGGGCCTGCACCGTGCTGCTCGACGGGAAGATGGTGAGTTCGTGCCTGACGCTGGCGGTCATGGCGGACGGCGCCGACATCACGACCATCGAGGGGCTGGCCCAGGACGGGGAGTTGCTGCCGATCCAGCAGGCGTTCATCGACCAGGGCGGCTTCCAGTGCGGCATCTGCACGCCCGGGCAGGTCACGGCGGCCAAGGCGTTGCTGGATGCGAACCCCAGGCCGAACGAGCAGGAGATCAAGGAATGGATGATGGGCAACCTGTGCCGCTGCACGGGGTACTACGGCATCATCCGGGCCATCAAGGCGGCGTCCGGGCAGGAAGTTGAACCGATTCCCGGCGCTGCAGACTAATCACCCACCCAGGGAACCCGAAGGGGGCAACCGATGAGAGGATTTGAGTTTCACGCTCCCACCAGTCTCCAGGAGGTCCTCGGCCTGCTGGACCAGTACGGCGAAGACGCCAAGCTGATTGCGGGGGGCACGGGGCTGGTGCTGATGATGAAGCAGCAGCTTGTGGTCCCCGACCACATCATCAGCCTGGGCAACGTGGCCGGGTTGAGCGGCGTAAGCAGCGACAATGGCAACCTGCACATTGGCGCTTCGACGACGCACCGGGCCTTAGAGACGTCGGAGGTGGCGCGCCAGGGGGCGTCGCTGCTGAACGACACCTACAAGCACGTGGCCACCATCCGGATTCGCGAGGTGGCAACCGTTGGCGGCGCATTGACCCACGCCGACCCTGCTCAGGACTCGCCGCCGGCGCTGCTGGCGCTGGGGGCCTCGGTGACGCTGGCGTCATCGCGGGGCGAGCGGACGGTGGAGCTAGTGGACTTCTTCGAGGACTACTACGCGACGGTCGTCGAGCCGGACGAGGTATTGACCGAGGTGATTGTGCCGAAGCCCCCGGCCAGCGCGGGCAGCGCATTCCTGAAGTTCCTGCCCCGCACGGCGGACGACTACGCCACGGTGTGCGTAGCCGCGGTGCTGGACGTGGACGCCGGAGGCCGCTGTCAGTCGGTGAGCATAGCTCTTGGCGCCGCCGGTCCGACGCCGATCCGGGCACGCGCCGCCGAGGCGGTGCTGGCGGGGCAGCAGGTGACGCCGGAGGCGATCCGGGAGGCCGCGGAGGCCGTTCGCGGCGAGGTGGACCCGACGGCGGACATCAGGGGCTCCAAGGAATACAAGACTGATATGTCGGTGGTGTTCACGCGGCGGGCGCTGGAGCAGGCTTTGGCCGGCGCTCGTAGGTAGGCGGGCGCTTTACGCAACTGCCATCGCTGACTGTCCCATTGGGGGCTGGCGATGGGGCGGGGGCTCGCAGAGGCGTGGAAGACCAGGAGGACTGACGCATGAAATTCGAGCAACGCGCATCGGTGAAGGCGCCGCCCGACAAGCTGTGGGCTTTCCTGATGGATATTCCCGCGGTGGGTGGCTGCATCCCGGGGGTGGGTGACGTGCAGGAGATGGGTGATGGCAGCTACCAGGGTACACTTCGGGTCAAGGTGGGGCCGATTGGCCTGAACTTGGCCGGGAAGCTGACAATGGAAGACATTGATGAAGAGGGCCACCGGGGAGTGATGGTTGCGGAGGCGACGGACCGGAGGGTCGCCGGCGGCGTGCGGGTGCGGATGGGTATGCGCCTAGAGCCCCAGGACGCCGAGAACACGGACGTGGTCATCGAGACGGAGACCACCTTCATGGGCAAGCTGGGAGAGTTTGGGCAACCGATCATCCGGCGCAAGGCCGACGGCATGATGAAGGACTTCACGAAGAACCTTCAGCAGAAGGTCGCTTCGGCCTAGGGCCGCGGCCGGGAACGGCGCGGAGAGAAGATAGACGATAGGGCGAAAAGGCCCGGCTCGTAGAGCCGGGCCTTTTCTTCATGGAGATCTTTGCACAACCTGCGCCACCCGCCGATGGCTTCATGGCGGCTGTGCGGCTGCGTTTCCGGGCATTGTTTGGGCCCTCGCTACCAGGTCACCGAGAGCGCCGCTTAGGACGCCTGCCGGAATTCCTTGACCTTGCCGGCTGTCGGGACGTCCTTGTCCACGTCCTTGGCAACAGACTAAACGGTATGAACACCAAGGCTACGACGAAGCCAAGAGCCGATACCTGAACAAGACCGGACCTGAGGTCGCCGTCCCTGAAGGCTTGGACTGCCGGCCAGAGCGCCGGGAGCAACGCGATAAGAATCATTCCCCTGAGATAGTCCCAAACCCTGCCGAGCAGAGCATCAGCATGGCGGGCGCTTCTGAAGCCGAACGACTTGAGCAAGGCTCCGACAAGACTGACTACCAGGATGCCAACCAGGAAGACGACGGGCCCCAATAGGTGGATGAGGAGGCGGCTCACCGCGAGCGTGACAATCCCCACCAACGCTTTCCTGCGCCAGCGTGCAGGCACGCGGCGCCAAGCACGACTGAATGCGCCCAAGTAGGACCCTCACTCGAGGCGCGGCGGTGAGCCGACACGCCTCTGCATTGCGTATTTTCGTCTGGGTCTGGTTTGAGTTTCCAAAGCTAGTATGCCGCCGCTCGCCATCCGAATCAACTTCGTAGGCGCCTTCATACGGCCATGATCACATGTCAACACACCCAGCAGACGAGGCGCTAAAACGGACGGTCGCGGCCACGGACCCAAGCCCCGGTGCGCTATAATTGGGAGACCCTGGCTGTCGGCTCACTCCTGAGAGACCGAGGGCGCCCGTTCTGTGGGGGAGCGCGGGAACGGTAAGCGGGCATGATTTAGGATCATGTCCGGCAGGGCGTCCGGGTTCGAGTGGCGGCTTCTCCACGACTGCCCCACCAAACTCAACGAATAGATTTATCGAGGCGGCTCCATGAACACTCTCCTAAAACTCGCTCTCGGCCTGGTGTTCGCGTTCTTGTTCGTTGCCTGCAACGGCTCCGGCCAGGAACCGACTGCAACTCTGCTGCCCTCCCAGCCGACTCCGACGGGAATCGCGACTGCAACTTTGCCGCCCTCCCCGCCGGCTCCGACGGAAGTCGCGACTGCAACTTTGCGACGGAAGTCGCGACTGCCGCCCTCCCCGCCGGCTCCGACGGAAGTCGCGACTGCAACTTTGCCGCCCTCCCCGCCGGCTCCGACGGAAGTCGCGACTGCAACTTTGCCGCCCTCCCCGCCGGCTCCGACGGAAGTCGCGACTGCAACTTTGCCGCCCTCCCCGCCGACTCCGACGGAAATCGCGAAGGAAGAGAAAGTTCTGACGATCCTCTATTGGCAGGCCCCCTCTCTGCCTGGACCGTATTGGGCTGATGGTTATAAGGACCGGGACGCCGGCGCGGTTACCCTCGAACCCCTGGCCAACTATGATCTCGATGGTGAGCTCACGCCAAGGTTGGCCGCCGAAATCCCAACCCTTGAGAACGGCGGCGTGGCGCAGGACCTGTCGTCGATCGCGTGGAAGCTGCGAGCGGGCCTGAAGTGGTCGGATGGCAGCGAGCTAACGGCCGATGACGTGGTGTTCACCTGGCGCTACTGCGCGGATGAGGAGATCGGCTGCTCCGGGAAGGACGCATTTACCGGCATCGCCTCGGTGGAAGCCGTCGATAGCCTCACCGTCAAGATCACCTTCGACGCGCCTACTCCCTATCCGTACGCCGCCTTCACCGGCGCCGGTACGCCGATCATCAGCAAGGCGCAGTTCGCCGGGTGCGTCGGCGCGGCCGCGAGGACCTGTGAAGCACAGAACACCGCCCCGCTGGGGTCCGGCCCCTATCGCATCATCGAGTTCACGGCGAACGATGGGGCCGTCTATGAGCGCAACCCGTTCTACCGGGGAGCGGCGCCCTATTTCGACCGCGTGGTCTTCAAGGGAGGCGGCGAAGCGATCTCAGCGGCCCGCGCCGTCCTGGAAATGGGTGAAGCCGATTACGGCTGGAACTTGCAGGTGGAGCCGGAGACTCTGGCGGAGTTGGAATCGGCCGGGGTGGGCACAGTGGTCTCCGCGTTCGCCAGCGACGTCGAGCGCATCGTCGTCAATCAGACAAACCCGGACCCTGCCCTGGGCGACAATCGCTCCGAGTATATGGGAGGCCTGAATCCCCACCCGTTCCTGACGTTCACGCCGATTCCCCAGGCCATGTCAATGGCAATCGACCGCACTCTCATCTCGGAGCGCCTCTACGGCTTCGCCGGCAAGCCCGCTTGCAACCTGCTCGTGGCCCCTCCGAGGTACGCTTCGACGGGGAACAGCGGGTGCCTTACCCAGGATATTGAAGGCGCCAACAAGCTGCTGGACGACAGCAGCGTCCTCGACACCGACGGCGACGGCGTGCGCGAATATAACGGCGTCCCCCTGCGGATCAGGTATCAGACCACCGCCAACGCCATCCGGGAGGCTACCCAGGCGCTCATTCGCGATTGGTGGCGCGAGATTGGGATCGAGGCCGAACTGGTGCAACACCCCGCCGGCGTCTTCTTCGGCGGCGACCCGGTCATCGACAAGGAGGCGTCGTACCGCAGGTTCTTTGCGGACGTACAGATGTATACGACGGGCCCCGGCATCGACCCGCAGCAGTATCTGACCGGCCAGGGTTGCGGCCATATCCAGTCGCGAGACAATAACTGGGCCGACGGGAACAACTCCCGCGCCTGCAACGAAGCGTATGAGGAGGCGCTAGCCCAATTTGCTCAGACCCAGATAGGGCCGGAGCGCGACGCTCTGGCGAAGCAGCTCAACGACATCATCGTGGAGAACTATTACGAGATCCCGCTGGTGACCCGAGGCTTTGTTTCGGCGCACGTCAACAGCCTGCAGGGCGTCCGCATGAACGCTTGGGACAGCGAGCTGTGGAATATCGCCGAGTGGCGGCGTTGACCTCGATTGTCTTCGACGATGCGGGATCAGGAAAGGGAAGCGCGGCGACCCAGGTCCCGCCCCCTGAGGAGATTGGCCAACGCGGCGTGGAGCTTCAGAGTCTCTTTGCAGGCGCGTAGCCATTAGCCCAGGCCGTCACTGGACGGGCAGCGGCGTCTTAGTCGCGCAACGACGTTGTGTTCATCCTTTGCGGACGCATCCTTGATGGGGAGCGTCGGTGTGAGAGGGCGTTCTGGTGGTTGGCGGGGGCTGTCAGTCATGTTGAAGCCCAAGGGTGGTTCTGGTAGCCTCGCACGGGTTTCATGCGTTTCCCATGCCCATAACGCGGCTTGGAGCTTATGCGCCATGCTCGTTTTGGGCTCGCTCCTGTGAATGCTGGGGGGCTGCGTGTGGCCTGAATAGTCCCGCGCCGCACAACGTCTTGCCCAAAATGCAGCCCACTTCTTGACCCACTATCGTCCATTCGCGCGCGCGGCCATGGCAGCCGCAGCGGCTCTGGCGGGGCTGCTGGTGATGCCGTCCGCGGACCATGCCCTTGCCGTAGGGTCGAGCGGGGTTGCCTACAGCGTCAATGTGGACGTCGCTTCCGCCGTCATTCGCCAAACCGACAACTCCGCGCCGACGGTGGTGTCCATTAAGCGACAGGACCCGACGGCCGAGCACACCAACTTGGACAGTCTGACGTGGCGGGTGGTGTTCAGCGAAGGTGTGGTGAACGTGGACGAGGAGGACTTCTTTGTATTCGGCGGGTCAGCCGAGGTGAGCTACACGGAGGCAGTCGGCGGCAGTGAGACGACCTACGACGTGATCGCGAGCGGCGGCAGTCTGTCCAGATTTGACGGCGAGGTCTCCCTGGAGTTTGCCGCAAACCAGGAGATCTGGGCCTCGGCCGCCCCGAACGCCGACCTAGACGCCACGTTGCCCACGGGCGCGAACTACGAGACCTACACGGTGGACAACACCGCGCCGACGTTGACGATAATGCCGGTGGACGCGAGCACAGCGACGTTCACGGCCACCATCGCCTTCAGCGAGGACGTGGCCGGTTTTGATGACTCTGGGGACGCAACGGCGACCGGTGCGACGGTGGGGACACCAACGAAGAAGGGCGCCGACGCCAGCGCGTACACGGTGGTGGTGATGGTGTCGAACCCCGGCGCGTCGAAGACCATCATGCTGAGGGTGGCGGCGGGCAAGGCGACGGACCTGGCGGGGAACTACAACGCCGCGAAGTCGCAGGACATCGAGTACACGGCCCCCGCGGCCAGGCCCGGTGCGCCAACCATCACCAGCGTGACGCCGGGCAACGCTATGCTGACGGTGACGTGGACGGCCCCCGCTGATGTCGGCGATTCGGCGATTGCCGGCTACGACGTGCGGCACAAGCTGACCAGCGCGCCGGACATTGAGGCAAACTGGACGGAGGCTGCCAACACCGGCGATGACCTGAGCCACACGATCGGCAGCTTGACCAACGGCACTTCTTATGACGTGCAGGTGCGGGCGTCCAACGCCGCTGGCGAGGGCGCGTGGTCAGACACCACCGACGGCGCTCCTGCGGCCCCGACCGCGCCGAGGGTGACGTCGGTCACGCGCAAGATGCCGATGACCGAGCACACCAACGCCGACAACCTGACCTGGACGGTGGAGTTCAGCGAGAACGTGCAAAACGTCACGCAGGAGGACTTTACTACTACCGGGACGACGGCGACGCGCACAGTGACCGGCTCCAATAGGACCTACGACGTGAGCGTCAGCGGCGGTAACCTGGCCAGTCTGAACGCTGAGGTCACGCTGGACTTCGCCACGTCCCAGAACATCGAGGCAACGGCGAGCGGCAACGCTGGTCTGGATCCGGCCATGCCGCAGGGCGCCGCCAACACCTTCGTGGTGGATAACGCGGCGCCGACGGTGACGAGCATCCTCCGGCAGACGCCCTTGGAGGAGAGGGTGGCGGCGGATGCGCTGGTCTGGCGGGTGGAGTTCAGCGAGGGAGTGAAGGAAGTGACGGTGGGGGACTTCGACGCGAGCGGCACGAGTGCGACGGCGATGGTGGTGGAGGCAGACGGGACGAGCACGACGGTTTACGACGTGACGGTGAGCGGAGGGGACCTGGCAGGGTTGAACGGAAAGGTTGAGCTGGGGTTCGCCTCGGACCAGGACATCAAGGACCGCGCCCGTAACGACCTCATCGCCACGTTGCCGACGGGTGCGAACTATGAGACCTACACGATGGACAATCCCCCACCGAAGGTGACGAGCATCAAGCGGCAGGACCCGGTGACCGAGCACACGAAATTGGACAGCCTGACTTGGCGAGTAGTGTTTAGCCAAGACGTGCAGAACGTGGACGAGGAGGACTTCACCATATCGGGCGGGTCAGCCGACGTGAGCTACACGGAGGCAGTCGGCGGCAGCGAGACGACCTACGACGTGACCGGGAGCGGCGGCAGTCTGTCCAGATTTGACGGTGAGGTCTCCCTGGAGTTTGCCGCAAACCAGGAGATCTGGGCCTCGGCCGCCCCGAACGCCGACCTAGACGCCACGCTGCCCACGGGCGCGAACTACGAGACCTATATGGTGGACAACACCGCGCCGACGTTGACGATAATGCCGGTGGACGCGAGTACGGCGACGTTCACGGCCACTATCGTCTTCAGCGAGGACGTGACCGGCTTCGGGGGCGACGGTGACGCAACGGCAACGAACGCTACCCTGGGGACACTGACGAAGGGCGGGGACGAACGCACGTACACCGTGTTGGTGACGGTGTCGGACCCCAGCGCGTCGGTGAGTATTAGGCTAAAGGTGGCGGCGGGCAAGGCGGCGGATCTGGCGGGGAACTACAACGCGGCAACGTCGCGAGACATCGAGTACATGGCGCCAGCGACCACGCCAGGCGCGCCAACCATTTCCAGCGTGACGCCGGACAGCAGCACGCTGACGGTGACGTGGACGGCGCCAGACAGCACCGGTGGTTCGGAGGTCACCGGCTACGACGTGCGACACAAGCTGACCAGCGCGCAGGACATCGCTGCGAACTGGACGGTGGTTGCCAACACCGGCAATGACCTGAGCCACACGATCGGCAGCTTGACTAACGGAACTTCGTACGACGTGCAGGTGCGTGCGGTCAACATTGCCGGAGACGGCGCGTGGTCAGACACCACCGACGGCGCGCCGCGGACTACCCCTGCGGCGCCAACCATTTCCAGCGTGACGCCGGGGAACGTCACGCTGACGGTAACGTGGACGATCCCTGGCAACGGCGGTTCGGCGGTCACCGGCTACGATGTGCGACACAAGCTGACCAGCGCGCAGGACATCGCTGCGAACTGGACGGTGGTTGCCAACACCGGCGATGACCTGAGCCACACCATCGGCAGCTTGGCCAACGGGACATCGTACGACGTGCAGGTGCGGGCGGTGAACGTCGCTGGAGACGGCGCGTGGTCAGCCACCACCGACGGCGCGCCGCGGACGACCCCTGCGGCGCCAACCATTTCCAGCGTGACGCCGGGCAACGTCACGCTGACGGTAACGTGGACGATCCCTGGCAACGGCGGTTCAACGATCACCGGCTACGACGTGCGACACAAGCTGAGCAGCGCGCAGGACATCGCTGCGAACTGGGCGGAGGCTGCCAACACCGGCGATGACCTAAGCCACACCATCGGCAGCTTGGCCAACGGGACATCGTACGACGTGCAGGTGCGGGCGGTGAACGTCGCTGGAGACGGCGCGTGGTCAGCCACCACCGACGGCACGCCGCGGACGACCCCTGCGGCGCCAACCATTACCAGCGTGACGCCGGGCAACGTCACGCTCACCGTGACGTGGACAGCGCCAGACAGTACCGGCGGGTCGGCGATTACCGGCTACGACGTGCGGCACAAGCTGACCAGCGCGCAGGACATCGATGCAAACTGGACGGAGGCCGCCAACACCGGCGATGACCTGAGCCACACGATCGGCAGCTTGACTAACGGAACTTCGTACGACGTGCAGGTGCGGGCGGTGAACGTTGCTGGGGATGGCGCGTGGTCAGACACCACCGACGGCACGCCGCGGACGACTCCTGCGGCGCCAACCATTTCCAGCGTGACGGCGGGCAACGCGTCGCTGACGGTGACATGGGTGGCGCCAGCCAACACCGGAGGTTCAGCGATCACCGGCTACGACGTGCGGCACAAGCTGACCAGCGCGCAGGACATCCCTGAAAACTGGACGGAGGCCGCCAACACTGGCAATGACCTGAGCCACGCCATCACCGGCCTGACCAACCGGACCTCGTACGACGTGCAGGTGCGGGCGGTGAACGTTGCTGGGGATGGCGCGTGGTCGGACACGTCCGCCGGAACACCCGTGGCGGTGCCCAGCGCGCCGGCGGCTCCCACCGTGACGGCGGGCAACGTCACGCTAACAGTGACATGGGCGGCGCCAGCCAACACCGGAGGTTCAGCGATCACCGGCTACGACGTGCGGCACAAGCTGAGCAGCGCGCAGGACATCGATGCGAACTGGACGGAGGTTGCCAACACCGGCGATGACCTGAGCCACACGATCGGTAGCTTGACTAACGGAACTTCGTACGACGTCCAGGTGCGTGCGGTCAACATTGCTGGGGATGGCGCGTGGTCGGCCACCACCGACGGCACGCCGCGGACTACTCCTGTGGCGCCAACGATTTCCAGCGTAACGGCGGGCAACGCCACACTGACGGTGACGTGGGTGGCGCCAGACAGCAACGGCGGTTCGGTGGTCACCGGCTATGACGTGCGGCACAAGTTGACCAGCGCGCAGGACATTGATGCAAACTGGACTGTGGTTGCCAACACCGGCAATGACCTGAGCCACACCATCGCCGGCCTGACCAACCGGACCTCGTACGACGTGCAGGTGCGGGCAGTCAACGTTGCCGGAGACGGCGCGTGGTCGGCTACGTCCGCCGGAACACCTGTGGAGACGCCCGGCGCGCCGGCGGCTCCCACCGTGACGGCGGGCGTCGGCGAGCTGACCGTGACATGGACGGCCCCCGCCGATGGCGTTGGGTCGGCGATCACCGGTTACGACGTGCGACACAAGTTGAGTAGCGCGTCGGACATCGCTGCAAACTGGACGGAGGCCGCCAACATCGGCAATGACCTGAGCCACACCATCATCAGTCTAACGAACGACACGCAGTATGACGTGCAGGTGCGGGCGGTGAACGCTGAGGGGGACGGCGCGTGGTCGGCGACGACGACCGGCAGGCCACGGACCACCCCTGCGGCGCCTGCGGCCCCCACCTTGAGGCCAGGCAACGGGCAATTGACGGTTGATTGGACGGCCCCGGCCGATGGCGGCGCCACGATTATTGCCTACGACATGCGGCACAAGCTGACCAGCGCGCCGGATGCCGATGCAAGCTGGATTGAGGTTGATGATGTCTGGAGAATTGGCCCTCTGACGGCCGCTATTACCGGCCTCGCAAATGGCGTGCAGTACGACGTGCAGGTGCGGGCGATGAACTCGGCGGGAGACGGCGCGTGGTCGGCCACGTCCACCGGCGCGCCTGCGGCGACGGGGTCTACGCCCGCGCCTGGCGCGCCCGGCCCTCCCGCCGTGACAACGGGCAACCGGACGCTGACTGTGAGATGGTCCGCACCTGTAGACGAAGGCAGTGCGCCAATCACCGCCTACGACCTACGGCATCGTCCTAGCGGTGGCGGCTGGACCATCGTTGATAGCGCCTGGACCTCAGGCGCTCTGCGACACACCATCACCGACTTGAGCAATGGCGCGCAGTACGAGGTGCAGGTGCGCGCGGTCAGCGCTGCCGGGGCTGGCGGCTGGTCAACGACGACGGCTGGCATACCTACAGCCCCGCCACTGCCCCCGCCGCCGCCAGAGGTCGAGGACAGTGGCGCCAGCAGCGCGCCGCCGCTACCTCAGAACCGGGCGCCAGCATTCGCGGAGGGCATCTACGCCACCCGCTCGGTGGCCGAGAACGCGGTGGGAGGCGCCAACGTGGGAGGGCCAGTCGTGGCCACGGACGCCGACGGAGATAGGCTGACCTACGCGCTGAGAGCGGCTTTGAACTACGTCCTGACCGCCGCTGACGTCGATTTCTTCGCCATCGACCAAGCCACGGGGCAGATCACGGTGCGGACCGGGACTACGCTGGACTACGAGACCAAAGCCACCTACGTGGTCGTGGTTTCAGTGCGGGACGGCAAAGGGGACTTCGGCGAGGCTGACAACGCGACGGACGACTCCATCACGGTGGCCATCGAGGTGACCAACGTGGAGTTGCCGGGAGTGGCCAGCGCGTACGATGCGGACTTCAATGAGATTCTGGACAGGGATGAGGTCCTCAAGGCCATAGACGATTACTTCAGGGACGGCATGAACAAGGAAGAAATGCTGGAGACCGTGGGCCTCTACGTTCCCGGTTGAATTGGTGGGCGGGAAATGTGGGACGAAGGCCACCGAGGAATAAGCGAAAGATGGCTTTAATCACAACAATATTGACCGTGTTGGCGGTTGCCGGGGCAGCCCTCAGGTTGGCGGCGCTCTTGCAGCCCGCGCCGCTGGAGGCGACGACGCACCGCGCAGAGAGGTCGTTCTCGGCGGCGTCGGTCCTGCCGAGCGGGCGGTTGGAAGTGACGATCGTGGTTGCTGGGTACGGCAGGGTTGGCCAGGTGGTGGAAACGCTCCCCGCGGGGTTCAGCTACGTTGGCTCCGACCTATCTGAGGCTGCGGTGATAGTGGAAGGCCAGACGGTCAGATTCAATCTGCTGAGAGGGGAGGGCGTCACGTTGGTGGAGGAGGAGCGCTTCACGTACACTGTCACAGCTCCCAGCGCCGAAGGCCCTTGCTTGTTTTCCGGCGTCTTGGTGGACGAGGACAGGATGGCGCAGGGGGTGGGCGGGGCCTCGATGCTGTGGGTTGGCGCCCCCGCCACGGCGACACCCCTCCCGACGCCAACGCCGACTATGACGCCGACGCCTCTCCCGACGCCCGCGCCGCCTCCGACGGCTACGCCTAGCCCCATGCCAGCGGCTACGCCTAGCCCCGCGCCAACGGCCACGCCGCTCCTTACACCGGCGCCGACGGCTACGCCTGACCCCATGCCAACGGCTACATCCACACCCGCGCCGACGGCTACGCCTGACCCCATGCCAACGGCTACATCCACACCCGCGCCGACGGCCACGTCTTCGTCCACAGCAATGCCCTCCCCAGCGCCGACAGCTACGCCGTTGCCCACGGCGACGCCGGCCCCAATGCCAACCGTGGCCCCTGAAGAGGGCGGCGGCTTCCCGTGGCAGGTCGTAGCGGCCATTGTGGTAGCGCTGGCGATCGTTGGCGGGGCGGGCTACTACTCCATGCGCCGCCGGCGGTAGGGGTCAGGTGGAGGGCGGGGAGAAAGTGATCGACCCTGGCGCGGGTCATACCAGCGGAGGCGAGCCGCTGTGCGGACGCATCGTCGCCGCGTTAGCGCAATAGGAGAGTGGGGCGATAGCCAGTGTTTCGTGGCCAGTCGTGGGCCGAAGCAATGCAGAAGCGGTTGGATGGGACTCAACCGAGTTCGTTGTGATGCGCGCTATCCCGCCCGTTCTGCCTGTCTACACCTACTCATTGGCCCCTGACGCAGCGTTCCGCGAGTACGCCGCACAATAGCATGACGGGGACGTCGGGGCGGGAGCGTGTGCAGGTTGACGCCTTGGCTCCTTACGTCATGCCTTGCGCTCCGGCAGAGGTGTGGACTGCTTGGGGCTTGCTACCGGAACGCTTGTTCGCTAGAATCGATTCCACCAAGCAGGAGTCCTCCGGCCCGGCTGCCAAGCGTGACGCGCTGCTGCCGCGGCTGGTGTCGGGGGAGACAAGGATGGATTGCGAATGGTCGGAATAATGGACATGAACACCCGAAAGGAGCGATTCTCTTTGTCCTATATCGAAGCCGTGGCTTCTCATGCAGGGCTTCAGGTCGTTGAGACAAAGGTGGACCACGACAGTGTGGATGGGGTTCTAATTTCAGACTTTGGGCGAAGACCTCGTATAGAGTTTCAAGCCAAGGCTACCGCCAGAGACGTTGTCAGGGAGAGGCACATCGACTTTCCATTGTCGATTAAGAACTATGACGATCTACGCATTGAGGCAATTAACCCCCGAATCTTGATAGTTTTACTCATACCGCAGGACACTCAGGAATGGGTCAACCAGACAGACGATGAGCTTTGCCTGCGTCAGTGCGCTTACTGGATGTCTCTCAAAGGACAACCTGCAAGCCTCAATATTTCCAGTGTCACAGTTCACGTGCCAATGGCCAATGTATTCAACAGCGACCAACTCACCGAAATGATGCAGCAGACTGAAAGTAGAGGTGAGCCGTGCTAGTCCAAATACAAGACAGCGCCGCTGTATCCTCCTTGTCGATAGTAAGTCTCCGTGCCTACCTCGATTCCCATGACTGGAAAGATCAAGGCGCTTGGGGAGAACGTCCTATCACTATATTCGCCAAAGATCACACTAGTAGAACCTGGAAAATCCTAGTTCCCCACCAAGATACCATAGGTGGTTATGCAGAGAACATGGCCGAATCCGTCGTGATTCTAGCCGCTGTTGAGGAACGCTCACAGCTTGACGTGTTCTATGATATTTCAACCGAAGGGGCCGACGTTATTCGGATGCGGTCCACCAATGGGAAAGCCAAAGAGCCTCTATCGCTGCGGCAAAGCGCCACCTTGCTTAATGACGCTTACAATATGGTAGCTTCCGCCGCCCGAGCGGTGGAGAAGCCTCAAGCGACCTATCGCGGGCCGGTAAGCTCAGATGTTGCAGAGTATCTTGATAATGTGCGGCCTTTGCCGGGGTATTATCAAGGTTACGACCTAACGTTGCATTCCCCAGTGCCCGCTGGGTTTCAAGCCCAGACAGATATGGGGGACGACTTCTACGCGCCCCTCTCCCGTCGTGCTACGCTTAAATTGGCGGAGGCGTTGGAGCATTCAAGCGAGGCAATATCCGGCATAGTGACCGACGGTACACTGGAACGTTTTCGACAAGCTGTGCCACATGGCGTGAGTGCGAACCTGTGTGATGCAGTGGCCAATTTGGCTAACAAGGGTGAAGGTATTGCAATCGACTTGTTCTGGGCCCCCGTTCGTCCTTCAACTATCGGCGACCATTGCTTTCGGTTTTCCGAGCAGGCAGCGGACATTCTGACTGAAGCTGCCAGGTCTTTCCGGCGTGACGAGCCACTCTTCAACGAATCCTTAGTCGCACAGGTCGTCGCATTGGCTAGAGAGCCAGAAGATTTCGATAGACAAGCGACAATTCTCTACGTTCAAGATGGCCATCCCATTAGGGTGCATGTCAAATTTGAGGAATCCTCCTACACTAACGTAATCAAAGCGTTCGAGAATCGTCAACCTGTCAGTGTAAATGGGGACATTTATCGGATAGGTAATGGATATGAACTGCGTAATCCGCGCAACTTCTCTGTGCTGCCGGGCGATTAGGTCCATTTTCATGACCACCATCAATAAGGCCGACGTTGAAGCCGCCGCCCTCGAATGGCTGGCCGGCGAGGCCTGTCGCTTTAATGCAACCCAAGTCGAGGCTGGCAGCCATCAAGACGTCGCGCCGCTTGATGGGGCCGTAGTCCGCCAACGCAAACTCCACCGGCGAGCTCGTTGGGAGCGCCTATTTCCCCGAGGCCCCTAAGCACCTACAACGAACGTATCTTGATGGCCTCACCGGGGGCCACTTGCACCGCTCCCAGAGCGCCGGCCTGGAAAGCCTGTCCGCTGCATGAGACGGTCGCCAGCACAAAAACGAAGAACAGGCCGAGCCAACGGCGTGACCTGAGAAGGCGTCGGTATGTCATCGGCACGGCGTTTTGCTCCAGAGCTTTGCCTGGGGCCAGGTTGGTTCAAGCAACTGATCCCCCGGCAAGTAGTCTTTGCCTGTTCTACGGCGCCAGCCTGAACGTCAGTGAACAGGTTCTTGATTTCGTGTGGCATGGTGGGCCAAACAGTATTGAGTTGCTAACCTTCGGGTTGGCAGTCCCACTATTGAGGCTGAGTGGTCGATATGGCGTCGTCGTCCTGATCTTCTTCTTCTCGCGATGGATCTTCTGGCAGGGGATCTTCTGGCGGGGGCATAGGCGCACTAGCCCCGACGCGAACTGCCTGTTTCTCCAATGCGCGTGTGCGCCTTCCGTCCGAATCGAATAACGCAGCGACGGCCAAGACTATCCGCAAGGCAAGCTCTAACGCTATGAGAAAGACCAGGTAGTAGAGGATGCGCTCGCTGTGGTCGAAGGCGTCATTCAGGATACCCATGGACTCGCGAATGTCAAAATAGGACCCGTCAATCAGGAAGATCGCCAGAACCGCAAAGGGCAGGATCTTGGCTAGATCCCTGGACAGGTCTTCGTTGAAGTATGCCGTCACGCGGATGGCGCTGACGGTGGCCAGGGCTATCAGCAGAATATCCGCAAATGCCCGGTCTCTCGAGAGGAGGGCCAGGATCAGCGTGAGGACAGCGAACCAGAAGAAGGCGAACATCGGAAACAAGACAACGTATTTCGCACCGTATGAGACGAGGTGAAAGAAGCCTCGGAGCCACCGATAGCGCGACTCCTCATACTTGGACAGGTCCAACTCAAACATGTCCCGGGCGGCAAGGAACCGGTAGAACTTGAAGATAAAGATGGCGTACAGAGCCATGCCCAAGACATAGACCGCCACGGGCCACAACAACTGAAGTGCTTCATCTATATCCAATCCATTGGGGAAGACGGCTTCAATTTCCATGAGCCCTATCACCTTTTCCAAGACCGGGGTATTGAGACGCGGCGTGCGGACTATTAGAGGAAAGCGGTCGCGACAACGACGCATCCCCAAGACAAAAGCAAGCTGGGGCCGCAGGAAGCGTCGTCATGCAGTGTCCTCCCGCATCAGTGGTCCCTTTCCGCGGCGGCGGGCCGTCATCATATCCAATGTCGTCAAAGGCCGGGCAGCGGAACAGCCGACATTATGCAATCCAGCCCTGCGTTTGGCAAACGTTCTTGTGTTATGCAACAGGGGTGGCGCCTTCGGGTGGCGAGCACCCCGACCCTCCTGACCTAGCAGGCTGCGGAAAAAGGACAAGGCGTACAGACGTGGTGGATGGAGCGTCAAGTAGACCAACGATATCCGTCATATTATAGTTCGTTTCGAGCTATTGTTGCAGGCTGCGCATAATGTAGTGTCGCTTATCGACGAGTCGCTTTGAGTCCTGAGTAGACCTCAGAGTTTTTCCGCAGCCTGCTAGATTGCGATCACCGGCTGGTCGAGGTGTTGCGCAGGGAGCAAGACGCCCTAGGGAGACGGCCCGCGCGGCGGCGCGTTCGATGGTGAGCCACGGAAGGACGGCGGCGAAACCGGCATGAGGGCCCCGGTCACGTGGGGTTGAGGGCCAAGGTCAGCGGCCAGACCGCCAGAGGGCCGGCGCTAGACGCGGCGTGGGGTAACACGAGGCTGCCAAAGGATGCGCATGGGGCCGACGAGACCGTCTTTTGGTCCTACCGGTGTGGCAACAGCCTTGATTTCTCACGCACTGGCCTCCTAAACTAAGTTGGCTAAGCACGAAAACGGGCCGGGCGCCTTGATCTTGATCAACGAGGCGCCCGTTTTTGTGACGCCACGCCAGAAAGGACTGACAGGCCGCCACACCGATGCGATTCATAACCGCCGCAGCCATTAGTAAAAGAACGGTCACCCTGCTAGCGGTGGTCCTCGTTCTCGCCGGGGGTGTCTACGCGTACAACTCCCTGCGGGTAGAGCTCTTTCCTGAGATCGAATTTCCTCTGGTCACTGTAGCCGCCTCCTATCCCGCCGTCGACCCGGAGGGGGTGTTGCAGGAGGTTACCGCTCCCATCGAAAGGGCCATCTCCGGAGTGGAAGGACTGGAATCGGTCCAATCGACCAGCTTCGAGGGCAACTCGATCGTGCTGGCGAATTTCGAGTTCGGCACTGACATGGCCAATGCGGAAAGCACCATTGAGTCTGCAGTCAACGGCATCTCATTCCCCGTAGGCGTTGAAGGGATTAGCGTAGGGCGGATCAACCCCGACCAGTTCCCAGTGCTGCAGTTCAGCGTGGTCTCAGACCAAGAACCGAGCGATGTCGCTCGGGTGGTTGAGTCGCAGATCCTTCCCGAGCTCTTTGCCGTTGATGGCGTCATGCGGATGGAAGTAACGGGACAGGCCGAGCGGCTCGTACAGGTAGCCGTCGACCCGGACCTCCTAGAGGAAAACGGGACGTCCATTTTCCAGGTTGCATCCGCCCTAAGCGACAATAACGTTACGCTGCCTGCCGGTCTCATCAGCGGCGAAGGGCAGTCTGTGCTGGTGAAGACCACGCACACCCTGGATTCCGTCGAGGATATCCGCGGACTGGTGGTTGGGGCATCGCCAACCGGACCGGTCCGGTTGTCCGACGTGGCAAGCGTCGTCTTGGCGGATGCCGGGCGAACCAGCATATCCCGCACCAACGGTCAACGCTCCGTCGGGGTTTCCATCGTCAAAGACCCCGAGGCCAACACCATCGAAGTTACTGAAGCTGTGCGGGATGTCTTGGACAACCTGACGAACCTTCCCCCCGGGATGGAGATCGTCATCGTTTCGAACGACGGCCCTGAAATCCAGGAGCAGATTGACACGCTGCTCCGTGAAGCCGGATTCGGGTTCCTGTTTGCGGTCGCCGTCATCTTCGTGTTCATGTTGTCCACAAGGCCAACGGTGTTCCGGGGTGTGCTCCGCTCGCTCCGCGCCACCATCGTGATAGCGCTTGCCATTCCCCTTAGCGTATTGACGGGCGTACTCCTGTTGGCATGGCAGGACATGTCCTTGAATTTCATGACGCTGGGAGGTCTGGCCATATCGGTCGGCCGCGTGGTGGACGACGCCATCGTCGTGCTGGAGAACGTTTACCGGCACATTCACGCCGGGCGGGAACGTTGGCGGGCGGCGTTGGAGGCGACGGCCGAGGTGGGGCCGGCCATCTTTGCCTCAACCCTGACGACCATCGTGGTGTTCCTGCCGTTGGCGTTTATTGAGGGCCTAGTCGGGGAGTTCTTCCTGCCTTTCGCGCTCACTATCAGCTTTACGCTTGCTGCGTCGCTGGTGGTGGCGCTGACCGCCGTTCCGGTGCTGGGCGCGTACCTGCTACGCCGCGGCGATCTGCCGGATGAGGCCGGCGAGGACGAGGTCGCCTTCGTACAGGAGACCTGGATGCAGCGGGCTTATACGCCTGTGCTGCGCTGGGCACTTGGGCATAAGGCGGTCACCCTTGTCGGAGCCACCGCGATCACAGGGGCCAGCCTGCTCTTGCTGGCTGTCATCCCGATTACGCTCTTCCCTTCCGGCGGAGACCGCCAGGTGCAAATCGAGCTCTCCCTGCCTCCGGGGACCTCGCGTCAACAGACTCTGGAGGAGGTGGTGAAGGTAGAGCAGCGCGTCCTCGGCTACTCAGAGCTCTACACCTCTACGGTCGGCGCGACCGGCATTGGCCTGGGCCGCAGACCAACAGGGTTGAACGAGGCCAGCCTTCTGCTGGTGCTGCGCCCGAATGCCCCTGATGACGTGGCCAACATCATTAGGGAGGAGTTGGAAGAGCCGGGCAGGGTGATAAGGGTCAGCGAGATTAGCGCCGGTCCACCCACGTCCGGAGTGGAGGTCTCAATAACGGGGCCGAACTACGATGATATTACCGCCTCCTCCCGCGAGCTGGTGTCTAGCCTCTCCAACGTGGAAGGAGTGATCAACCTGGAGAGCGACGTGGCGCTTGCCCGTGATGAGGTTGTGATTCGAGTTGATCCCGCCGCCGCCGCCGCCATCGGGCTGAACACGCGTCAGGTTGGGCTTCAATTGAGTCAGTTCCTGGTGGGACGCACCGTCACGACCATCAATATCGATGGCAGGGCCACCGACGTGGTGGTTTCAGGTAATCGGCAGGCGGTCGGCAGCATTGAAGGGGTAGGGGATCTGGTAATCGTGGGATCGTTGGGGGCTGCACCCCTCGGCGAGCTGGCCGAAGTGCGGATGGACGAAGGGCCCGTCACCATTACCCGCACGGACGGCCGACGGTCCGCCCGCATCACGGGCGATATTATTGCAGCCAACACGCAGGCCGTCGGCGCCGAGATAGATGGAAAGATAGCGGCCCTGTCCCTACCGCCCGGCGTGAGCGTTATCAGCGGCGGGATATTTGCTGACATAGCCGAGGGATTTCAGGCAATCTTCTTGTCAATGGCTATCGGCATCGTCTTGATGTACCTCGTTATGGTGGCCAGCCTGGGATCGTTGAGGAACCCAATCGTCATCATCACGAGCCTGCCGCTGGCCCTGATCGGCGTATTGTTAGCCTTGGCCATTTCTGGCCGCGCCCTTGGTCTGCCGGCCATGATGGGCGCCCTCCTGCTTATCGGGATTGTCGTGACCAACGCCATCGTTCTCATCACCTTCGTTGAGCAGCTGCGGGCCAAGGGGTTCGGCGTCATGGAAGGGCTGATAACCGCGGGCCGTGTGAGGTTGCGACCGATCCTCATGACGGCGCTGACCACGAGCTTTGCGCTGGTGCCCCTGGCGGCATTCTCAGGCGGCGCTGGTGGAATCATAAGTGCGGAGTTGGCGACGGTGGTGATTGGAGGACTGATCACGTCGACAGCGCTGACGCTTATCGTGGTGCCGGTCGTCTACTACTTGTTCAACGTTAGCATCCCCGGTCTGTTCCGACGAGGTAGTTGACCGGGGCCTCGGTTACCCGGCGGAATCCTTGGGTTTCGCCGGCCGCGTCTATCCCTTGTTCCCGCGTGTGCAGGGGAACGCACCTCATCGCGAAGGTCCTATGATTTTGTATGGTTTCGTGTGCGATATGTTTGAGAGCGCCTTGTTGGCTGTGCCCGAGTTAATAGACGCAGGGGTGTTGTCGGTGTTGCAGCAAGCACCCCCTCGCTATTTCCCAATGCGTTTCATAGGACACAGACTCAAGCGTTTTTCATCACCCTGTTAGCCCTCATCAACGTCCTGTTAGCTGTAGCCCCGTTGCTCTGGATTTCGGGTCCTTGCAAAGGACAACTCCGCAAGTCTTCCCGGTTAGATTGAGCGCTGCCTCACACCTGCCGTTATGTATGCTATGATGTTGTGAAGGCATCGGCGATATTCCCCGATAGCCGAATCCGACAGAACAAAGAGGAATTGGTTTCATGTTTACCTCCGTCCCTGAAAGTCTTCGCACCTGTTGGCGCACTGTGGCCGTCGTCGCGCTCTCCCTCGTTGCAGTCATCGCCCTCGCCGCCTGCAACCCGGACCCGACGTCGACCCCGGTCCCCACACCCGTGCCAACGTCCACACCCCTGCCTACCGCTACGCCTACGCCGATTCCGGCTACGGCAACGCCCACACCGGAGCCCGCTCCCGCCGGCTCCATAGATGACCTCGTCTTCAACGAGACCACCACCGGACGCGATGTGATGGCCTTCTTCTCAGAAGACGAGGTCGCCTGCGTGCGTAGGACCCTCGGCGATGACGCGTTCAACATGATCATCGACACCCCTCTCATGGGGGGGGGCAGCGAAACCACGCCAGACTTCCCGTTCGACTGCCTCACGCCGGAGAATACCGCCGGCTTCGGGGTCGCGATGATCTCCACGCAAGCTGGCGGGCTCAGTGCCGAGTCGCGCAGCTGCATCAAGGACATCGTCGCCGCGAACCCAAGCGTACTCGGGTTCCAGGAGCCTACGACTGGCGACGACATCTCTGCTCTGATTGCCTCCGGGATCGAGATGCAGCTCTGCCTCACAGACGAAGAAGCTATGGCCTTCGCGGGCGCTCAGGGTGGAGGCGAGCTTCCGCCGCCATCCGTCATGCGATGTATGGAGGAACGCTTGGGGAGTCAGGAAGAGTTCCTGGAGAGCTTCCTGTCCATGTTTTCCGGTGAGGCGACTGACCCCGAGGCGCTTCTTGCCGTATTCGCGGCAGCCGAGGAGTGTGGGCTCGAGATGGGGCCGCCGCCGGAAGGCGGGTAGCATTGCGCTCCTATGCATCCCTCAACGGCTCCTTTGTTGCAGGGTTGCCCATCCCCGCTACTCATACGTCTTAGCGCCTGGGCTTTGACGCGCTACCGCGCCCCCATTGCATTAACCAAGATGCAATGGGGGGCGGACAGAGCCTACGAGCGATCTACCGGGCAACTAAGATTGTCTGTCTGCAGGTCTATTCCCTCTATTATCCCCGCGTGTGCGGGGGAACCCACTTGTCCCCGCTGGATTCATCGAGATAGATACGCGGTTGGAACAGCGGTCGCACCGCAGGGCAAGCGCGCGGTGTAGGCGAGGGGATTGACAGCCCGCTCTCGTGGCGCGGTCCCTGTGAGGAGAACCTCAGCTAACCGGCTGCAGAGCGCGTGCCGGCCGCGCCAACCCCTGTTCATGAGCGTCGCCCCGCCAGCGGTTTGCAGGCATCCAAATGTGACATGCCGTGGGAACCGGCGTTCGGCATGGGGAAGAGCGGGAGTTGGGCGGCGCGGAGCGTCGACGGTCCTTGGTAGGGAGGCCACCACGTCCAGCGCTGCTCCATGCTTGGCCATGCACACAGTCCTTTCTGTTGCTCGGAATCGGTAGGGTCGGCCCTTGTGCGGACTGCTATTCAATCCGAACTTCCTCATCGTGGGCGGTTAGGTTGGGCGCGGTGGCAATTCGTCGGCGGTGAGGTGGAGTTACTGCGGTAAGAGTTGCTGCGGGTTTTCGGCAAGGGAGCGCCATGAGAGCGAACATCGGCGGTGTCCGGTCAGTGAGAGCACTCGCTGTCACTGTGGCGGCCGTACTTCTGGTTACGGTCGGAGGTCTGTCGCCGGCCCTGGCGCAGCAGGATTCCGGATCAGGCGAGGCGGCCACCTTCACCGCCCGCTGTTCCAACGGCGTAGCGGTCCCTAACCCCGATACGAACGCGGGTCTGGTGGAGGACTGCGCAATACTCCTTGGCGCTAGGGACGCCCTCGCGTGGACTGCATTTCTGGACTGGACTGAGGACGTTCCGATAGCGGACTGGGCCGGCGTTACGGTCGGCGGCGCGCCGGACCGGGTGCAGGAGCTGCGCTTCTACCGCAAGGGTCTTGCCGGCGTCATCCCCCCGGAACTAGGGGACCTGACCAACCTGACACATCTGGAGCTTAGGGATAATAGACTCACTGGCGCCATCCCCCCGGAGCTGGGGGATCTGACTAACCTGACACATCTGGTCCTTGCGGACAATAGACTCACCGGCGCCATCCCCGCGGAACTGGGGGATCTGACTAACCTGACACATCTGGTCCTTGCGGACAATAGTCTTACCGGCGCCATCCCCCCGGAGCTGGGGGACTTGACTAACCTGGAAGATCTGCTCTTGGGCGACAATGGTCTCACCGGGACCATCCCTATAGCGTTGGTTGAGCTAACGAGTCTGAAACGGCTGGAGCTCATCGGCAATGATCTTACCGGCGTCATCCCCCCGGAGCTGGGGGATCTGACGAATCTGACAGCACTGGTCCTGGGTGGGAATGAGCTCACTGGACCAATCCCTCCGCAGCTCGGGGGCCTCACAGAGCTGGACGAGCTGCACCTGTCCGGCAACCGCCTCAGCGGCGCTATCCCCCTGCAGCTCGGGGCTTTGACCAAGCTGGGATACCTGCATCTGAACTCCAACCAGCTCACCGGACCGGTCCCGCCCGAGCTGGGGCTGCTGACCAATCTGTACTGGCTATTCCTGTCCAACAATCAGCTTACCGGCGCCATTCCCTCCGAACTGGGGTGACCTGCCCCCTGAATTAGGTCCAAGTATTCTTAGAGTCCGACCGGCGTATTCCTAGCCACCTGTTGTGCGAACTCCTCGGGCGTCCGGTTGCCCAGTGCGCTGTGGGGCCGGACAGCATTGTAGTCGTCCCGCCAGCGCTCGACGATGTTCCGGGCCGCAGGAAGACTCATGAACCAGTGCTCGTTGAGGCACTCGTCGCGAAGCCGCCCGTTGAAGCTCTCGATGTACGCATTCTGCACGGGCTTGCCCGGATCGATGAAGTGCAGATGCACCCCATGTGCATACGCCCAAGCGTCCAGAATCCTCCCGGCGAATTCAGGGCCGTTGTCTACGGTGATCAGCTCCGGCAGGCCACGGTCGATGGCCAGCCTGTCCAACACCCTTGTCACGCGGAGGCCGGGCAACGACGTGTCCACCTCCATGGGCAGGCTCTCCCGAGTGAAGTCGTCAATCACCGTCAGCACTCGTATCCGCCGGCCACTGGCGAGCGCATCGGACACGAAGTCCATCGACCACCGCTGGTTCGGGCGCTCGGGCGCCATCGTGGGGACGCGAGCGATGCCCGCCATCCGCTTGCGCTTCCGACGCCGGACGGACAGCCCCTCCTCCCGATAGAGCCGGTAGACCCGCTTGTGGTTCACGCCGAACCCCTCCCGGCGCAACAACACCCACAACCGGCGATACCCGAAGCGCCGCCGCTCCGCGGCGAGCGAGCGCAGTCGCTTGAGGAGTTCGGGTGCGTCGCTGCCCACCCGCCTATAGCGGGCCACCGATCGGTGGATACCCATCAGCCTGCAGGCGCGACGCTCGCTGAAGCCCCACCGCTCCTGGACACGGTGCATGGTCTCCCGTCGCGTTGCAGGCGTCATGCGTTTTTTCGGAGCAGCTCCCGCAAGACGTGATTGTCGAGCGTCGCCTCCGCCAGCAGCTGCTTCAGCTTCCGGTTCTCCTCATCCAGATGGCGCAGCCGTCGCGCCTCGCTCACGCCCATCCCGCCGAACCGCGCCTTCCAGTTGTAGAAGGTCCCCGGTGAGACACCATGTCGGCGGCATACCTCGGCCGTCGGCACTCCCGCGTCCGCCTCCCTCAGGACCCCGATGATCTGCTCGTCCGTAAACCTGCTCCTCCGCATGCTGTCCTCCTCTGTTTGACCGGAGGACTCCAATTATCCGTGGACCGGTTTTCGGGGAGCAGGTCACAGGAACCTATCCAGGCTCCAACTCTTGTGGCTGTTCAACAACGGCCTCAGCGGCGACATCCCCTCGGAATTGGGGAACTTGACCATCCTGGACGAACTGTTGCTCGGACCCAATCCCCTCTCCCCGACGACCTGCGTGCCTGCTTCACTCCGCTATGTCAGGAGGCTGGAACTGGGCGGCCTCGACCTCCCTTTCTGCGGTCAGCCGGTCCTGGTGGAAGGCTCATCCGCCGAGCGTTCGATCGCTGAGGACGCCGCTGTCGGCGCCGAGGTTGGCGCCCGGTTCGAAGCGACCTACGCTGGCCCGAACACGCTGGCGTACTCGCTGTCCGGGGATGGCTCCAGCGCATTCGACATCGACAGCGCGACCGGCCAGATCGAGACTAGGGCCGCCCTCAACTACGAAGCCCGGTCTACCTACTCGGTCACGGTGACTGTCAGCGACGGCGTTCTCACAGACGGCATCGCTGTAACGATCACGGTCACGGACGTGGACGGCGAGACGCCCTCGGCCCCTGCTGCGCCGACAGTTGTCGCTGGGGCAACTGTCGGCGAGACGACGTTGGACGTGAGCTGGGCAGTGCCGGTCAACACCGGCCCACCGATCAAGGACTACAACATTCAGTACCGGGTGGGAAGCAGCGGAGGCTTCACCGCCGCCCGCTTCTCTGGCGTAGGCACTCGCGCCTCCATCACCGGGCTCAGCCCCGACACGACGTACGAGGTGCAGGTCAGAGCCGTCAACGATGAAGGCGCGGGGCCGTGGTCGGCTTCGGGTCGGGGGGAAACCAAACCCACACCGGGCGTCCCCCCCGTCTTCACCGCCCGCTGTTCCAACGGCGTAGCGGTCCCTAACCCCGATACGAACACGGGTCTGGTGGAGGACTGCGCCATACTCCTTGGCGCCAGAGACGCCCTCGCGTGGACTGCATTTCTGGACTGGACTGAGGACGTTCCGATAGCGGACTGGGCCGGCGTTACGGTCGGCGGCGCGCCGGACCGGGTGCAGGAGCTGCGCTTCTACCGCAAGGGTCTTGCCGGCATCATCCCCCCGGAACTAGGGGATCTGACCAACCTGACACATCTGGAGCTTAGGGACAATAGACTCACTGGCGTCATCCCCCCGGAGCTTGGGAACCTGGCTAACCTGGAAGACCTGTTCTTGGACAGCAATAGACTTACCGGCGCCATCCCCTCGGAACTGGGGGATCTGACCAACCTGACACATCTGGTGCTTACGGGCAATGGTCTTTCCGGCGCTATTCCCCCGGAACTGGGGGACCTGACTAACCTGGAAGATCTGCTCTTGGGCAACAATGGTCTCACCGGGACCATCCCTACAGCGTTGGTTGAGCTGACGAGTCTGAAACGGCTGCAACTTCATCGCAATAGACTTACCGGCGTCATCCCCCCGGGACTGGGGGGCCTGACGAACCTTACATCACTGGCCCTGTATAGCAATCAGCTCACCGGACCAATCCCACCGCAGCTCGGGGCCCTGACAGAGCTGGACGAGCTGCACCTGTCTGACAATAGACTTACCGGCGCCATCCCCCTGCAGCTTGCGGCTTTGACCAAGCTGGGATATTTGGTCCTGAGCTCCAACCAACTCACCGGGCTGGTCCCGCCCGAGCTGGGGCTGTTTACCAATCTGTACTGGCTAGCCCTGTCCAACAATCAGCTTGCCGGGGCCATGCCCTCCGAACTGGGGAACCTATCCAGTCTCCGACTCTTGTGGCTGTCTAACAACCGCCTCAGTGGCGACATCCCCTCGGAATTGGGGAACTTGGCCAATTTGGACGAACTGTTGCTCGGACCCAATCCCTTCTCCCCGACGACCTGCGTGCCTGCTTCACTCCGCTATGTCAAGACGTTGGAACTGGGCGGCCTCAACCTCCCTTTCTGCGGTCAGCCGGTCCTGGTGGAAGGCTCATCTGCCGAGCGCTCGATCGCTGAGGACGCCGCTGTCGGCGCCGAGGTTGGCGCCCGGTTCGAAGCGACCTACGCTGGGCCGAACACGCTGACGTACTCGCTGTCCGGGGATGGCTCCAGCGCATTCGACATCGACAGCGCGACCGGCCAGATCGAGACTAGGGCCGCCCTCAACTACGAAGCCCGGTCTACCTACTCGGTCACGGTGACTGTCAGCGACGGCGTTCTCACAGACGGCATCGCTGTAACGATCACGGTCATGGACGTGGACGGCGAAGCGCCGGTGGCCCCGGCTGCGCCGACGGTTGTCGCTGGGGCAACCGATGGCGAGACCACGTTGGATGTGAAGTGGGAAGCGCCGGTCAACACCGGCCCACCGATCAAGGACTACAACATTCAGTACCGGGTGGGAAGCAGCGGAGGATTCAGCCCTGTCCGCTTCTCCGGCGTAGGCTTGGGCGCCACCATCAAGGAACTCAGCCCGGGCACGACGTACGAGGTGCAGGTCAAGGCGGTCAACGATGAGGGCACGGGGCAATGGTCGTCTTCGGGTCAAGGGGAAACCAAACCCACACCGAACCGTTCCCCCGTCTTCACCGAGGGCGATGGCCCGATCAATCGTTCAATCCCAGAGAACACGGCAGCCGGCGATCCCATCGGCGGCCGAGTGTCCGCAACGGATGCTGACGCCAACGACGTTCTGGGCTATAGCCTGGGCGGCGCAGACGCGACCGCGTTCGACATCGACAGCGCGACTGGCCAGATCGAGACCAGGGTCGCCCTCAACTATGAAGCCCGGTCTACGTACTCGGTCACGGTGACTGTAAGCGACGGCGTTCTCACGGCCGGTATCGCCGTGAGGATCAGGGTCACGAACGTTGCCGGCGAGGCCCCGGCGGTCCCGGCTGCGCCGTCGGTGGTCGCTGGGGCAACCGACGGCGAGACCACGTTGGATGTGAAGTGGGAAGCGCCGGTCAACACCGGCCCACGGATCGAGAACTACAGCATCCGGTACCGGGCGGGAAGCAGTGGAGAATTCAGCCCTGTCCGCTTCTCCGGCGTAGGCTTGGGCGCCATTATCAAGGAGCTCAGGACGGGCACGACGTACGAGGTGCAGGTCAAGGCGGTCAATGATGAGGGCACGAGTCTCTGGTCGGCTTCGGGTCAGGGGGCCACTGCCATTCCGGGGGCCCCGGCGAGGCCGACGGGGCTCACCGCGACTGCCGGAGAAGGGGATGTGAGGCTTAGCTGGACTGATCCAGTGGACCCAACGGTCACCAAGTGGCAATACTCGATCAGAGGCGACAACGGGCGGTATGACGAGTGGAGCGATGTGCCGAACAGCAACACAAGCACAACGTCCTACCGAGTGACAGGGTTGGACAACCGCAAGGGCTACGCCTTCAGCGTCCGGGCAGTGAACATCGCAGGACCCGGGCTAGCGGCAGCCATCGTGGTAAACACCGCCCCGGTGTTCCCCGGCGCCCAGAACGGCGCAACGGACAGGAGTGTGGCCGAGAACGCGGGCGAGGGCGAGGCCGTGGGGAGTCCCGTCGTGGCCACGGACCCCAATGGCGACGCCCTGACCTACGCCCTCGGGGGCCCCGACGCGGCCTCGTTCGCCATCGACGAGGACACGGGACAGATCAGGGTGGGCGCGGGAACGACGCTGGACTACGAAACCAAGTCCAGCTACGCCGTCGAAGTCACCGCGGCGGACCCCTCCGACGCTGGCGCAACCATCGCGGTGACCATTACGGTGAACAACGTGGACTTGCCGGGCAGGGGCAACGACTACGACGCGGACGGCAACGAGGAGATCGACAGGGACGAGGCTATCGCGGCCTTAGCTGATTACTTTGGCGGGGCCATCAGCCAGGAACAGGCCATAGGGGTTATCCTGCTCTACTTCGCTGGCTGATTCGATGGCGGCCAGCTGCAAGCAGCGGAAGCGCGAGGTGGACAAGAGGGAGAGCTTCTATGGCCGCGAGTCCGGGAGGTAGGGTTTCCAACCTTCCTGACCCAGAGCATGCTACGGTTCGATGATCCGCACCCTGCCGGCGAACTCCTCGCTTACGTAGATGCGGCCGTCCATTAGGGCCACGGCCGTTGGAGAAACCAGGCCGCTCGCCACCACCGTGATGACGCCGTCGCGCCAACGGACCAGCCTCCCAGGAAACTGGTGGGAGTCCTTAAAGCCAACCTCGGTCAGGGCCTTCATGTCGCCACTGTACTCGGTGACCAGCATGGCTCCATCCGCCTCAAAGGCCACGTCCGTTGCGGTGGTGAACCCGGAGGCGTAGACGGTGGTCTCGCCGGCGTCCAGGGCATCGCCATCGCCGTTGTCATCCTGCAACCGCAAGACCCGTGCGCCGCCAGAGGGGAAGTGAAATCCCGTCAGGGTGGCAACGTAGGTTGCGCCATCGGGACCCGACGTCATTCCGGTGGGCACGGCCTCCACCTGCGCCGGGCCATCTGACGTAGGGTGGCTCTGAGGTTCCAGCCGGGCGTAGAGATGGATGTCGCCGGTTAGGGTAACGCGCCAGACAACGTTGGCGCCCGCGTCGCTGATCAGCAATCCGTCGCCAGAGGGCGCGAACAGCAGGTCGTAGGGATTGACGATGGGCTTCGGGGGAAAAATGCTCAAGGGGTCCTGCCCGGTTAGACCTACGGGGTGGGCTCCCGGGGTTATTTCGTAGACCTCGCGGAACTCCTTGGCCCGGGCTTCACCCACAACGTAGTACGTGGCCGCGCCCAACTGCACTGCGGCGGAGACCCCGGCGGGGGCGCCCTCTGGCCCGTTTTCCAGCCGCGGCAGGTTTTCATGTAGTACGGAAAGCCGGTGTTGGCGATCCAAGACTAGGATCCGGCCGCCGCCCACCTCGGCGATGAGCAACCGGCCATCGCCCAGGGAGGTCAACCCCCGTGGCGACGCCAGTCCGTCCACGACGATGGGGGCGACTGGCGTCGCCACGGGGGCGCAGGCCGCCACTATGGCGGCGATGGCTACAGTCAGTGCGGCTAACCGGCCCACGCTGGCCCAGAAGGACACTCTATAGGTTGGCAACTGTGGGCGGTGCAGTTTCATGCGCGTTTTTCAATGCAACTGGCCCCGCCTTGTGTCGGCAAGGTGGGGCCAGTCAGCATGAACGATTTAGCGGCGCTCTAGGAAGCGACGGCTTCCTCAATCTTTTCCGCGGCGTCCGAGGTTACCCAGTTCTGCCAGGACGAGTTGCTCCGCAGGAACTGGTCTGCCGCGGCGACGTAGTTCCCATCCAGGTTGGCGAGGTACCCCTCTGCTTCCAACTGGTTGGCAGCGCTGAAGTCCCACTTCTCGAACATGGCAACCAGGTCAGGCGCCTCGTCGATCAGGTCTTGCCGCAGGACGATGAGCACTTGCGCTATTGAGTAGCCGCAGCCCCGCTCGGCCTCCCAGCACTCTAGGCTGTACGGGGGCTCTTCCAGGAGCTTGAAGCCGCTATACTCGGTGTTCAGGGCGTTGCTCAAGGTAGTAGGCCCCCAATAGTAGAAGAGCACCGGCTCCTGCCTTTCAAAGGAGCCCCGGATCTCGGCCTCCAGAGCCTCGCCCGAGCCCGGGTTGATCAGCTCAACCACGTCGTCCAATCCATAACCCGTAACCTGCTTCGTGTTGGTGATCTCGCACTCCCAGCCCGGAGGACAGTTCAGCAGCCGAGCTTTCCCGTTGGAATCCGGAGTCACAAAGAGGTCCATGTGGTCCCGCAGGTCTTGGACGCTTTGGAGGCCGGGGTTGGCATCCGCCACGTATTGGGGAATGATGAAGGCGCTCTGCCAGTTGTCCTCCAAGCTGGTTCCTACTTGCTTGATAGTGCCCTCAGCGATGGCCGTGTCATAGGCTTCCTGCTGGTTTGGCAGCCAGATCTCCATGGTGACGTTGGTGTCCCCTCTGGTGAGAGCCTCCATCAGCGGCACGGTGCCGCCAAACACCTTGTCGGTCGGATAGCCGTACCCCGCTTCGACGATTCTTGCCGCAATGGCGTTTTGCAGTTGGGCGCTGTCCCAGTTGAGGTCAGAGAAGATGACGGTAGGTTTCTCATCTTCTCCGCAGGCTCCTGCTGCAAACAGGAATGCCACCATTAGGGTGAGCAGCCCGATTCCTACCCTCCAAGTCTTAATCTTCATGACGCGACTCTCCTTGTATCTTGTTCTTGGACTTCCTGTGCTTGCTTCCTGTATTGCTACGACTTTTGGCCCAGCGAGGCCTGCCGGTTCCGCGCCCACGCTTGGGTAATTCGGTCCAGAATGATTGCCAGCGCCACTATGGCTAGGCCTGCCAGCAGCGCTTCCCCAGGTCGGAACCGGCCTAGGGCCCGCAACACGTCCTCGCCCAACCCGCCGGCACCCACGAGCGACGCCACCACCACCATGGCCAAGGCCATCATGATGGTCTGGTTTATGCCTGCCATGATGGCGGGGAGGGCCATAGGCAGCTGGACCTTCTGCAAGAGCTGCCGGCGGTTAGCCCCAAAGGACTGGGCGGCCTCCACCACCTGGGGCGTCACCTGTCGGATGCCCAGGTTGGTCAGCCTGATGGCGGGGGGCAGGGCGTAGATCACCGTGGCGAAGATACCCGGCACGTTGCCGATGCCGAACAGCATGATGCCGGGCAGGAGGTAGACAAAGGGCGGCATGGTCTGCATGGTATCCAAGATGGGCCGTAGGGCGGAGTCCACGGCGTTGTTGCGGGCCGCCAGAATGCCCAGTGGGATGGCTATGGCCACGGAAAAGGTCGCCGCCACAACGATCAAGGCAATCGTTTCCATGGCGCTCCCCCACAGGCCAACCATGCCCGTCGCCACCAACGCTCCCACGGCGAACAGCCCAAACTTCCAACTCACGGTCCGCCAAGACAGTAGCGCGATGCCCAACACCACCGTGGGCCAGGGAAGCCACTTAAGCCCGTTCTCCAAGAACACCAGGAACGACTGCACAGCGTCCGAAACGGCGCCAAACACCGGGGCGCCGGTGCGGGTCAGCCAGCGAAGGGAATCGTTGACCCATGTTGAAATACCCGGTCCCAAATCCACTGGGAAGGAGACTCCCATTCCCCAAATGATCGCCACGATGGCTGCGCATACAGCCATTGCCAGGATGCCCAACAGCAAGGCGTGCGCGTAGCCCAGCCGCTCAAAGGTGGCGCTGATGCGTCCGGTCCGAGATTGGTCTAGGGGCGATCCCCCTTCCTCCACGGCTGCGGGCGTTGCTGCCCCGTGGGCTTTCGTGCGGAAGACCTCAGCTTGGGACGCGGCCGTTCCGTAATTGCCGCTGGAGGAGCCGGGCTGCTCAAAGGCTGCCTGGAGGAGGGCGTCCCGGTCTATTACGCCCACCAGGGCGCCGGACTCATCCATCACCGGGAGCTGTCCAGGAGTAGACCATCGCTGGGAAAGAGCCTCATCCACCGTTTGCTCAGAAGCCACGTTAGCGTTGGGTCTGTCGAGCCCCGCCGGCGCTTGCTTGGTCCCTTGGCGGTCCATGATGTAGCCCACCGTCAGGACGGTGGACGGGCGCACGTCCCGCGTGAAGTCCGCCACGTACTCATCCACCGGCTCAGCTACGATCTCCTCAGGAGTCCCCAACTGGATGATAGCCCCGTCGCGCATGATGGCGATGCGGTTGCCTAGCCGCACGGCTTCTGACAGGTCGTGGGTGATGAAGATGGTGGTCTTCCGCATCTGCCCCTGAAGCCGCATGAGTTCGTCCTGCATGTCCCGGCGTATGAGGGGGTCAAGAGCGCTGAATGGCTCGTCCATCAGCAAGATTTCCGGGTCGCTGGTCAATGCCCTGGCCAGGCCAACGCGCTGCTGCATGCCGCCGGACAGCGCGGAGGGCCGATACTCTCCCCACTGCCCAAGCCCCACAAGCTCAAGGACCGCTTGGGCGCGTTCCGACCGCTCTTCGAGGGAAACATCCTGAATTTCCAGGCCCCACGCGGTGTTCTCCAGAACGGTGCGGTGGGGCAGGAGGCCGAACTGCTGGAAGACCATGGAGGCCTTGGTCCGGCGGAACGCCATTAACTCCTCGTCGTCATATCCCATAACGTCATTGCCGTCCACCAAGACGGAACCCGTGGTGGGTTTGATGAGCCGGTTGATGCAACGGACCAGGGTGGACTTCCCACTCCCGGAGAGGCCCATGACGACGAACGTCTCCCCATCGTAGACGTCAAAGTTGACGTCTTGTAGAGCAACGACGCAGTTGTGGGTGGCCTGAGCTTCAGCCCTAGACAGTCCAGCGAGCCTCTCGAGCATATCAGGGCCTTCGTTCGGGCCAAAGACCTTCCAGAGGGCTTGAATGCTAACTCGGACCTGACCTGAGCGCCGCGGCTTTAGGAAAGCCTCAGTTGCTTCGAGCGTCATATGACCGCTACTGACCGCTGATTCCAAAACGGAAAGCAATGGTATCTTGGAAGATTCGGGTCAGCATAGTTTGGTGTGGTGGGCCTGTCAACGTCTTCCAGGCGTGCTGGCGGTTGTACGGGTATTCTCTCATGCGGCGATGGGAGCAAGGGCGAGGGGGGCTTCCGGTCGGACCAACTGACCTGCCCCCAAGAACTGGTCCGGGGCGGATGTAGCGCGCCGCTGGCTTACTCGAATGGGCCCGCGCCCACTTCGAGCGCTAGGGCATCGCTGCCAAGCCCATCCCGACCCAGGACGCCTCGGGCTGGACCTCAAAGGCTAGGTCGGCAGCGACGCCAAAGGCAACATCATCGGGCTGTAGCAGACCGCGACGCACGGATAGGGTATCTGCTGAAACTGCGCCACGGGTCAAGAGAACGAAACGCAGGTGTCCTCCACCACGCGGAGCACTGACTCCTGGTTGAACCGGCGCTTGTACTCATCCGATACCTCGTCGATCAGGCGCATCGCATCGCTGCCCGGAGGCGCCAGGATAACGAGCAGCTTGGAGCGCTCCTGTTGGATCAGCCCGTCTGAGTCGCGCCACTGCCCCTGAGCGTCGAGGACGGTCAGGCCGTCCGGGAACCGGGGAGTCACCGTCTCCCCGAGGAAGGCGGCCCACGCCGCGGCGTCCACAACCTCACCGGACTCGTTGCTGCGGCCCATGAAGAGCTGGTGCTCCACGAACGGGTCGGTCCCTTCAGGACAAGCAGGGGCATTCGCATCGCCGCATGCGGCGGCCATCATGAGGGCAAACGCTAGGAAAACCAACATCGCCATCCGCATCGACACGCGCTTCCTGGTCTCCCTGATACCGGTTGCAATACCGGCTAACCGGCTACGAACGACGTGACCGTGTCGGAGTTTACGCTGACCGTGTATTCCACGCCTGGCTCGAAGTCGGAACCCAGCGGAACGTCGGTTTCTACGGTGGGATAGTCGGCGGTACACACCGCGAACGGGTCGGCGACTTCATGGTGCGTGATGACTACGTCTATCCTGTGCGGCTCTCTCCGCCGGACCTCGTAGCCGTTGAACAGCGAGCAACCGCTGCCCTTGGGCATGCCGGAGACCACGCGCAGTTGGCGCTGAGACGGCGCGCTCTCCAACACTAGGACGACCGCGCTCTCAACGGGCGACTCGGCGATGAACGTGTCCCGAAGGTCAGGCGGTGGCAGGGTAAAGGTAGTGGTCTCCCGGTCGTTCACTATCACCCGGTAGGTTTGCCCAGGTTCGAGGGACTCTCGGATGGGCTCCACGATGTCGAGTTCCACCACCTGCTCGTGACAGGCGATGCCCCAAGGCGTGGGCGGCGGCTGCATCAGTGTTAGCCGGACGACGATGTCGTGGCCGTTCACCTCCAACCCCTGGTTGCCGGGGCGGGCACAGCCTTCTATCGTGGACTGTAGGTACCCAACCCGCAGCAGATGTTCCCGCTCGTTTGGCATCAGGTTGGCCCAGACCACCGGAACCGGCGCCTCCACCCAGGTCCGCCAGTCCGAACCCGCGACATCGTCTACTAGGCCGGGGGGAGGCTCCACCAGCACCAGCAGCATATCCACCCTGTTGGGGTTGCCATGGGTGATTACCTCGTAGGCCGTATCGTTAGTGAAGGCAAGCCGGCCGTCGGATTCGACGATCCGGGCGCCTACCGAATACCTGTTCCGTGAGTCGATGTCCTCGCGGTTGTACGCTACCTCGAACTCGATGGGCACCTGGCCCGGGTCCGAGATAGTCTGGCGGGCGACCAATGGAGCTGGGGCGTCGGCATACGATACGTGCCGCAGCTCTACTATGAGGGTTGCGCCCGGAGTAAGGACCAACCGCTCCCGATAGGTCACGGAGCCTCTTACCGATGCGTTGGGTTCTCGGCCTGTCGTTACCTCCCGCGTCACGTTGGTTGGCTCCGGTTCGCTCTGGCATGCGCCAGCCGCCAAGAGGACGATCCAGACGCCCAGCAGGGAGAGCAGGGAGTTCTTGCCGTTGGCCTTCATCGCGCCCTACCTGCGCTACTACTCCTCCCACCGGCTCGCCGACGATCACGGCCACAGCCCGACACCCCCGCCTCCTCAGGTGACTCGCTGGACTGCCCGCTGTGCGGCGCAGGCGCGAACCGGATGCCCGTACCCGACAACGGCGGCGCGCCAGCTAGCGAGCGCTGAGTCCGGCCGGGGTGTGAGTGCAGGCGTCCTTTGCAGAAGACCTCAGAGGTGTACGCGCTGATGTTCACCCTTCCAACTCCTCATTGCTAGGCTGCGTCCAGGTCGCCCAGTAGAACATCCCGGCGGGCGTCGAAGTCGGAGCCGGGTAGCCTTGGAAAGTTGCGACAGGCCACTGAGTTGCCGTGGGGGGCGCGAGGGCGGGCACCCCGTTCCCCGAGAACGCTTCCCATCGCTCACCATCCTGACTCCGGCTGACGAGGATGCGCCTGTCCGAGCCATCGGGGGCCATCGTCAGAAGCCCGACCCCATCGGGGCTGTCGGGGAGATAGACGGCAATCCTGGATTCATCGGGAGACCACGCGGCCCGTGCGCCGGGGGGGGGCCCACATGATCCGCATGTCCGACCCGTCGGCGTCGACGGTGATGAAGGGGCTTAGGTGCACCCGTATCTCTGAGCCGTCGCGCGACCATGACACCCACCTCCCTTCAGGGATTGGGACCCTCCCCGGAGGATAGTCGGATGCCCTTTGCCATGTGACGTGATTGAAACTCCCTCGGCTGCGGAACATCGGATACTCGGACACTGCTTTGGGGATAGCCGCTATCCGGCGCAGGTCGGAGCCGTCAGGTCGTATCGTGGCAATCGTCTCGGCGCCGTCGTTCCTCTGAATGAAGGCTATGCGGCTCCCATCGGGCGACCATGCCGGCAGACTTGCCGTTTCTGCAACACGCTCGAGGTGTGAACCATCTACATCAAAGGCGTAGATGACGAGGTAACAGGATGGATAGCAATTACCCCTCCGCCTCTCCAGCAGAAGGGCAAGGGTTCTTCCGTCCGGAGACCACACTTGAGGCAAAAGGGCAACCTGCAATTCTGGGGGTCTATCTGGGGGTCTGTAGTAGGTTTGCATGCCAGAGCCGTCTTTTCTCATCGTCCGCAGTCCCCGCAATGCGTTTCTCCGGCCATCTGGCGTTTCAACCGATACCCGTTGGGCAAAGGCTATATGAGACCCGTCGAGAGACCAGGTAGGGAAGGACAGGCCAGTATCTTTCGCCAAGGTGCGGCGGTTGGAGCCGTCAAGCGACGCCGTCGCGATTTCATACTCGGGGCCTGCGGAGAAGCCCTGACGAAGCTCAAACTGGGTGAATGCAGCCTCTCCGTCAGGCGAGATGCTCACCGCGTGCTCGACCGACCACTCCCCTCGGTGAGGGAAGGTGTACAAGTCCGAGCCATCGGTCGCAACCGCATGTATGCGGGCGTCCGCATTGAACAGCACCTGCTGCCCGTCGGGGCTCCAGAGAGGAGGGATAGGATACTGTGCCGCCCAGATGTCTCCTCTTATGTAATCCGGATTGTATTGGCAATCCATAGCGGAGGAGGATGCAATGAACACCATAGAGAGCACTATCCCGACCGGAAGCGCCGAGAGGACTCTCTTGCGCATCTTCACCGGGCCGATGCTCAAGGACTCACCGTTTGGTAGAGAGCGAACAGGGCCATGACATCGAAAGGATGGGGAGAACAATCAGGCTCTTCTGATACTTGGAAGACCGGAACTTCGTGATTGTAGTTCATGACGGAATCTGGAATAGCCGGGTGAGCCATGACGTACCGAGCATATTCGATTGGCAAGTCATAGATCGAAAAACCGGACAGACCCAATGCATGCCCTGCTTCGTGAACGATCAGCTCATACTCTTCGTGCGCATCCCCGCACGCATTGAATCGAATGTCGGTGTTGGTAGGGCTGCCGGCCGCACCAGCCGCCCCACTGCCCTTTGGATTAATCAACATGTCAACGCTACCCGGTGATTCTGTCAACCTCGTCGCAGGTCGGGATCGAATACACAGCGCCGATCCCAGCTGGCGCTGGATTAACCACAACGACCGAAGCACGTAGTGTTAGGGAAAGTGGCTCCCGGAGCAAACGCCTTCCCTATCTGAGCCAAGGACAGGCTCACGCCTGCGAAGACCTGGACGGCGCCCCTTCATGGTGTAGAATCTTGGTGTAAAGGGGGGCAACCGTGAGGATTCAGCGTGAGGCAGACGTAAAGAGGCTGTCAACCCCTGGACGGCATCCCGTAGAGCGGGGGCTGTCCTTGCTGGTGGCGGCCGGCGGAAGCAAGTCATGGGCGGTCAGGGTAGGGCGTGGGGATCGTGGGCTGGGCGGTTGGCCTGCGGTGACGTTGCGGCAGGCGCGGCAACTTGCCGAACAACTGCGAGTCGCTGTCAGGTCCGGCGAAGACACGGCGAAGGTCAAGGTCAAGGTCGCGAAGGCGAGCGCCGTCACGGTCAGGAATGCCGGCGCCGCCGTCTTGGCTGAAAAGCAACGTCACGGACGGCTCGGAACGGAGCACTCCGCTCTTCAATGGCGGCAACGGCTGGACTTCAACATCAATCCGGTCATCGGCGACAAGGCGCTCGCAGACGTAACCGCGGTGGACCTCTTGGCGATCCTCGAAAGCCTGTGGGTCGACAAACAAGAAACCGCCCGAAAGCTGGTTGCACAGCTTCACGCCGTCTTCGCGTGGGGAGAGGACTTCGGGCATATCACGGACAGCCCCATGGAAGCAGTAGGGCGCCGAATCAAGCGATGGTCAGCGCGACCGCAGACAAACCACCATCGGGCGCTTGAATCTTACACCGACGTTCCCGCCATCCTGAAGCAACTTCGTGCGGATCGGAAGTGGTACGTTCCGTCGACCTATGCAATCGCCTTCGCCGTCTTTACCGCTTGCCGATCCGGTGAAGTCAGGGGCGCGACGTGGGGAGAAATCGACCTGAAGGCGAAGACCTGGACGATACCGGCGGCAAGAATGAAAATGAATCGACCGCACCGCGTCCCCCTGAGCATTCAGGCGAGTGTCTTGGTGCGGATGCGGCGGCCAGTGGATGCCAGCGACGATGACCTTGTTTTCCCTTCGCAGACGGGAAAGGTACTCTCCGACAACACTCTGAGTAAGCGCCTGCGCGACGCCGGCATATCGTCGACCGTCCACGGGTTTCGAAGCAGTTTCCGGGACTGGTGCGCTGCGACCGGAGCGCCCCGAGACGTTGCGGAGTTGTCGCTGGCCCATGTTGTCGGCGGCGCTACGGAGCAAGCCTACTTCCGGAGCGACCTGCTGGACCAACGGCGGGAATTGATGCAAGCGTGGGCGGACTTCATAGACCCCAATGTCTTCTAAGGGCCCAATACACACTCGACGCCAAGGGGGCCTCAGCGTCACGATTTGCCCTAGTCTGCGCCTGAGCTACCGATGAAGAGGTCGGACGGCGGCAACTTACCGTGGCGATAGAGGCGAGTCTTGGTTGTGAACTTCCGCAGAGCGTCTTCCGCTCCTTCGCAATACCCCTTCCACCATGTCTTCGCCTCTCTGAGCTCCGCCTGGTACGCCACTTCTCCGCCATCCGATCCGTCCCGGGTTTCCTCGTACCAGGCCGTGAATGTCGGTGCGTCCTTGCACCGGTAGGCCATCATCACCTGGGCGTCGGTGCGGTCCATGGGCGTCTTCCCACCCTTTCCTCCATCGTTCGTCATGCTGTCCTCCGAGATGCAAGTACCGGGAGTATACATCCTAGCGTCTAGGGGAAAATGTCACTCTTGGGGGTTGGCTATTGCTTCATGTAGACGGGATAGAATGAGCCTCGTTTGGAGTGGCGCCGGGAGTAGTGGCGGCTGAGCCATGTTCCGACAGAGCGCTCCGTTTGTGGCTTGCGCTTGTTGGCCTCGCACCATAGGACGAATCCTTTGTAGAGGTCGGAGGCCTGCGTTTCCGCCCCTTCGGCCAAGCACTCCTCAGCCCATGCGCCGATTTGATCCGCCTCGTTGAAGTAGAGCTCCGTTGCCGTCGCGACCGCCTGCGCGATCGGCATCGGCTCACCGCTCGCCATCAATGCAGCGTAGCGCCGCAAGCCTTCATGCAGCCATGCCGTGATAGCCTCCAGGTGTTCCGGACTGGCGAGCTTCTGCCCGAGCTGGACGTCCGGGCGCTCCAGGTGATTGTCCATCGGCCATATCAGCAGCCGTGTCCTGATTGCCTTATAGACGTGCCGGAGCGCGGGGAGCTCGTTGGCCGTGAAGATGAGGGTTGCGTCCGGCTGGGCCGTCCGGGGATTCTCTCGCATTCCCCGCACGCTCACGGAGTCGCCGCCGGTGATTGTCTTCAACAAGTCTGAACGCAGCACTCCCCGGGGGAGCTCCGGTAGGACAACAAGGCGATGCGCCATGAACGGCAAAAGCTCCGCCGGGTGTCCGCTCCGTTCGTCTGTGAACACAGATGCGCGAGCCGACCCCGCATAGTCACCGAACGCGGCCTGTATGGCCTTGGCAAACGTCGACTTCCCGGTATGCCCGTCGCCATACAGGATGTGCGCCCGACGGTGAACGTTGCCCGGCAGGAGCGCGCTTGCCATCCAGACCTGTAGCGCGTCCTTCATGCTGGTATCGCCGCCGGTCAGATCGTCCAGAAATCCCTCCCACAAGCTAGAGCGCCCGCTGGGTGTCGCGGCCATCTGGCGCAAAATATGGTCTCCGAGTTGTTGGTCAATGACGTCAACTAAATCATCCGCTATCCCCAATGCTTCACCATCGGGCAGCCCGATCATGTTGTCCTGCGCGTCCCATTGCTCTACCGTCAACAAGACCTGAGCGAGCCGGATCGCTTTGTCGGTTGTCATTGCGAGATGCTTCTCGCGGAGCTTCCGGTACTCCCTCCCTGCCTTTTCGCTCCGTTGCGCTTCCCCGCTCACGAGCTCGCCCGCTTTCGCCGCCGTTTGCGCGCACACAGCCGCGATAGCGTTGTGCATCTCCACAAGAACGCTCCGCTTGGGCCGCCATCCCCGCATGTTCCACTCTCGCCATGTCTGGGCAACCGGATCGTAGGCGAACGCCGGCAGTGTCCTAAAGGCCCCATAGAAGCTCTTCTCTCCGCCCCATCCGTCCCATCCGTGAAGCCATGCAAACGTTCGCGCACACCCCACGACGTCCAGGTCGTCGGCGATGGCCTCATCGTGATTTTCGAGAAGGTCCTTCACTTCTTTTGACAAGACGTGTGGGTCGAAAAGGTCCGTCACTTCCGTTGAGCCCGTGCGGCGGTCGAATAAGTCTCTCATCCCGCCCCCTAGTTGCGGCTGAACGTGTGAGCTGGCCGGCTGTGCAGCGCGATCTCCGCCAAGAGCTTCAACATTGCTTCGCCTGTCATGTCATGCCGGGCGGAAGCGGCCTCTACCTCTGCCCATTGCTCAGGCAGAAAGTCGAATTCGGTGTACCACCCCTTGAACTTGCCGTCATTGTCCAGAACCGGCGTAATCTCAATCTTCTCGTAGTAGCGACGGTTCAGTTCCCGCGCTGTCTTGCGCTTGGCGTCCTGGCGCTGATTCCATGCCCTTTGTGGCTCTCCCATCTCGTCACCTCCGATCTAAGCTAAGGGGAAGATAAAGCCTGTATCATGGGTCGTCAAGCCCCCCCGTCTGCGCGAAATCGAGCTGGCAAGTGGGGGCTGGCACACGGTGACGGACCGGGTGACGGATGCACACGAGGGGGGCGCAAAGCTAGCGCCGGGAGACGTTAGCTTTGGGTGATAGTGGTGACAGAACTTTCAGGGTATAGCGGCTCTATAGGCATGATGTGACAACTTCGCAAACGTAATATTGTAGTGTCGCGTGCGTATGACTGCTATACTGTCTTATACCTGTCACTGTGTCACCGCTTTGTGGTGCTAGTTGTTGATATGTTGAGACTAAGAGTACTTGACACGCGCTCACGCCTTCGGTAGCTTGGGTGTGTGCGCCCCCCGCGCACAGATTTCCTGTCAACCCACGGCCGCGCCGGGTGGCACTAGACCCCGCCCGGCGCCGGCAACGTGGGGACCCCTGGCAGAATTCCAATTCGCTAGGGGGGAAAGGCGGCGGGGGAGTAGACTTGAAACACACTCTTGCGGACCAGATGATCGCCTACCTCGAGGGCCTGATCGTTCCCCAGGGCCGTCTACAGGGCCAGCCCTTCACGGTGTGGCCGTGGCAGCGGAGGTTCCTCCGGGGGGCATTCGGGCAGCCCGGAGACGCCGCCCTCAGCGTCGCCAGGGGGGGCGGTAAGACGACGATGGTTGCCGCAATCGTCGCCGCAACGGTTGACGTCGATGGGCCTCTCGTCTCCCCGGCTGCGGAAACCTTGGTGGTCGCGAGCTCATTCGAGCAAGGGCTGATCTGCTTCCGCCACGTTATGCGCTTCCTTGCCCCCTCGTTGGAACTCTACGGCTCACGCTTCCGGGTGATGGACAGCTCCAACCGGGCCAGCATCACGGACCGGGAGACGGGCGCAATGCTGCGCGTGGTGTCCAGCGACCCCAAGCGCATCATGGGGGCGGCGCCCCGGATTCTTGTCTACGATGAGGTAGCGAGCTGGCCATCGGGGCAGATTGACGCCATGCTTGCCGCCTTGGAAACGTCCAGGGGCAAAATTCCTGGTAGCAAGGCGTTGTGGATCGGCACACGGGCAGCGTCACCGAGTCATCCATTCGAGCGGGCGCTACAGGGCGGTGTCCCTTACAGTCAGGTCCATGCTGCCCGGAAGGGTGACAAGGCCGATCCTCCGTTCCGCAGGTCAACGTGGAGGAAGGCCAACCCTGGACTTGATCAACAGCCGGACCTCGAGGAGATGATCCGCCTAGAGGCTGCCCGAGCCAAGGCGGACCCGGACCGGCTGGCGTCATTCGAGGCGCTCAGGCTCAACATGGGAGTCAGCGACGTCCTCGAGCAATGGCTGCTAGACCCGGCGATCTGGGAGAGGTTGGAACAAGATGCTCCACCGCGAGAGGGCCGGTACGTCCTGGGGATCGACCTGGGGACGTCGGCGGCAATGTCGGCGGCGGCGGCATACTGGCCGGACACCGGCGCCCTAGAGTCGGTCGCGATGTTCCCCGAGCTCCCCGACCTACAAGAGCGTGGCCTGCGGGATGGCGTCGGCCAGCTCTACATGAACTGTGCCAGACGAGGCGAGCTTGTCCAGGCGGGGCGGCGGGTCAGCGACGTCGGGGGGCTGTTGCGTGAGGCGCTTGACCGTTGGGGGGCGCCGTCGCTTGTGGTGGCGGACCGATGGCGTGAGGCAGAGCTGAGGGAAGAGCTCGAAAAGACCTCGTTTCCGTTCTGCCCACTGGAGCTGAGGGGCCAAGGTTACAAAAACGGAGGCGAGGACGTCCGCGACTGGAGGGCGGCCTGTCTCTCGGATGCGGTCCACCCCAAGCGATCCCTGCTACTTCGCTCCGCACTCGCGGAAGCTCGCACAATAAGCGACCCGGCGGGCAACTCAAAGTTGAGCAAGAACATGCAGGGCGGGAGGAGAATGAACGCTCGGGATGACGCCATCGCGGCGACGGTTTTGGCGGTCGCGGCGGGATGGCGGCGGAAGCGTAAAGGGCCGCCCCCGTCTGGCGTTACTCACGTGGTGCTGAAATGAGGCGCGTAATTCCGGGCTGGAAAGCGGCAAGGCGTGCGGTCCTGGACGCGGCGGGCTGGCGTTGCGCAGAGTGTGGACGGGCGGGGCGGCTAGAGGTTGACCACAAGCTGAGAATCCGTGACGGCGGCCCCGAGCTGGACCGGCGCAACCTTCAACCGCTTTGTAGGTCCTGCCACATCGCGAAAACGAGGGCTGAAAACACCCTGACACGTCGCCGCTACGATCATCGAAAAACAGCACAGGCCCTACTTGTGGACCTGCAAGGCGAGTCCTAGACTGATAATAGATCGGAAATTCACCGGAATGGAGTTGAACATGAACCGAGTACAGAAGCTCCAATTGGAACAGTCGGAAAAGCGGTCCGCGCTTGGCGTGCTCCTGGACGCCGAAACGCCGGACTCCGAAGGGATCGGGAAACTCTCCGCAGAGTTGCGTTCCCTCGAGACCACCATGCAGGCCGCGATCTTGGCGGAAGGCGAGCCGCTCGAGAAGCGCAACGATCCCGTGGAGACGAGCGAGACAGCGGAAGAGCGGGAAATGGGGTCCCTGCGGGGGCGGGTGGAGACGGCGGATTACATCCGAGCCGCGATCTCGCAGCGGTCCGTCGAAGGGGCGGCCAGGGAATTCAACCAGGCGCTCGGTATGGACGAAACCCGTTTCCCGCTTGAGCTGCTGGACCTCGAGACGCGGGCAGCCCGCGACGGCGACTCCAACGCGAATCAAGGCACTTGGCTTGACCGCGTGATGGACGGAACGGCCGCCGAACGGATCGGGATTACGTTCACTCCGGTTGGGGCGGGTGTCGCGTCCTATCCCGTTATGTCCGCCGGCGGGGAGCCTATCCAGCGGGGGCGCACACAAGCCGTTACGGAGTCCACGTACACCGTAGCGGTGACGGAATTGAAGCCAAGCCGCGCCGCCGTCCACGGTGTCTACTCGATTGAAGACAACGCACGGCTGCCCGGACTGGCAGACGCCATCATGCGCGACATGGCGCGCGCAATGACGGAACGAATCGACAAGAAAATCTTCGTCGGCGACAGCGGCGCCAACGAGAACGACGCCGACATTACCGGCCTGACTACCGCCGGTATCAGCGAGGCGACGCTCACGCAAGCCCAAAAGGTCAAGGCTGACAAGACCCTCGAGGAGTTCGTGAGCTACATTGACGGCGCGCACGCAATGGGACTTGGCGACGTGCGCGTTGTGGTGGCTGAGGGCGCGAACAAGCTGTGGTACGGAACGATCCACAACTCCGTGGTGGAGAACGAGACCATCGCGCAATTCCTCACGCGGTCCGGGCTGACCTGGACCGTCCGGGGCGGGATCGAAACGAACACCGCGAACGGCGATTTCGGAGCGTTCGCCGGGCTGGCTCGCGGACTCGAGGGCGCGGCCCGGGCGTGCGTTTGGAGCGGCGCCGATCTGATTGTCGACCGCTACACGGGGGCAGCGAAGGGTGAAGTCCAGTTGACGCTGAACTACTTGTGGAACTTCGCGATCCCGCGGGTCGCCAACTTCAAGCGCCTGAAGTACGTCGCCTAGAGATGGAAGCGCAAGAGCTGGAAACGCGGAGCGTTTGGCCTGTAGTCCTCGAGATACGACAGGACGGGCGGTCCCTCAGTGGTTTCTTTCCCTACGGCGCAAGAGCTACGATTGCTGACCGGGGGCGGGTGCGGAAGGAAAGCTTCCGCCCCCGCGCCTTTCGATTCTCCGTAGAGGACCCGGCGCGCGAGATCAACTTGCTTGTTGGGCATGATTTCGGCAAGCCACTTGGATCAAAGCTCGGCGGTACGCTAGAGCTCGAGGACAGCGACGCGGGGCTAGCGTTCCGCGCCATGCTTCCGCCCCCGGACGAACAGCCAACATGGATGCGGGATCAAGTGCTCGCGATCCGCGGCGGGCTCGCTGAGGGCGCGTCGCCAGGGTTTCGCGTTCCGCCCGCGACAACCGTTCCGAATGCCGAACGGCTGGTTGAAGAGGTCGGGAATCCAGGGGTGTTTGAACGCGAGATCGCGGAAGCGGTCCTGTTCGAAATGAGTAGCGTCACGCGTGGGGCCTACACGGACGCAACGGTAAGCGTGCGCTCCGCAAGCGGCATCGTGACACCCGATCCCCGGTTGCAAGCCTACAGGTGGTTGTAATGGCAATCACGCTTCCGCAGCTCGCGGGCGCCCTCCGGTTGGGTGATGGCGTTGCCGCTCCGAGCGAGCCGGTCCTTTCGATCTTGACTCGCCTCTTGGGAGTCGCTAAGGCCTACACGGGGCTGATTGCCGGGGATGCGCCGGTTGCCGTCCAGGACGAGGCCATCGTGCGATTAGTGGGCTATTTGTACGATGCGCCCACGGCATCCGGCGGGGATCGCTACGCGGCGGCCTGGACGAACTCGGGCGCCGGCGGCCTCGTGAGCAAGTGGGTTGTCCAGCGGGTGGCGGGCGCGTCTACTCCGTGACGGTCTAAAGGTGCAGCAATGAAACTCCCGTGGTCGCGGAACGAAACTCGGGCAAGTAGCGAAGGCTTCACGGAAGCGCGGTTGCTCGCGCTCTTGACGGCGGCGGATGGCGTCCCAAGCGCGACGGCCGTAATGGAGGTTGCCGCCGGGCTATGGGCCAGGGGATTCGCGAGCGCCATCGTGACGCCACGGACACCCGCAACGCAGGCGCTCACGCCAACGATCATGGCCTACATTGGGCGCCAGCTTCACCAATGCGGGCAAGCGGTCCTCGAGATGGAAGTCCGGCGGGGGCGGCTCGTGCTCAGGCCAGCGTCAAGCTGGACCGTTACGGGCGGCATGGACCCGGAGGGTTGGGATTGGCAATTGACGTTCGCGGGCCCAACGGCAAGCGAAGTCGTGACTATGCCGGCCTCGCGGGTCCTGAATCTCCAATACTCCTACGAAGCGGAAAGGCCGTGGGTCGGCATAGGGCCGCTTGGCCATGCGGCCACAACGCGTTCGCTCTTGGGGCGGATCGAATCCAGGTTGTCGGAAGAGATGGGGCAGAGCGTCGGCGCGGTTTTGCCGGTCCCCGACCTCGGGGCATCCGCGCAGCTCCAAACGGACCTGCGGGCGCTGGAAGGCGAGCTTACGCTAGTCCAGGGGATGCAATCCGGCTGGCAGGACCCTTCGCAAACGCCATCCCAGCGCCATCCCGACTGGACGCCGCGACGGTTGGGCGGCAATCCGCCGGACTCGCTGCGAGCTCTGCGAGCTGAGGTATCGCGTGCGGTCCTCGCGGCCTCGGGTGTTCCGGTGTCGCTACTTGGCGACTCTGAGGGAACGCTTGCCCGCGAGGGTTGGCGCCAGTTCTTGCTCGGAACGTTGGCGCCGCTCGGGCGGATCATTGGGCCCGCGCTCGCTGAGGGCCTGGACGCTGAGGCGCTGGAATTCGATTGGGAACGCGTCGGCGCCTCCGACATTACCGGACGGGCGCGAGCCTTTCAGTCGCTCGTTGGCGGCGGGATGGAAGTCGAGAAAGCGGCGGCGCTGTCGGGGCTGGTAGTCAGTGACGAATAGGGCGTATGACGCGCCGCGACTTGACCGGCTCGTTGAACACAGCTACACCGAGGCCTCGACGGGCCGCGACCCTTACGGCGGGCCGCTCCCCGGCCCGCGAGTGACTCGTCGGGTGTGGTGCTCCTACCGGCCCTTCACCGGGCGCCAGCAACTCGACGCCCGGGATGCCGGGCTCTTGTCGCTGGCGGATGCGCGATTCGTCGTGCGCTATGACGACACATGGGAGAACTGTGATACGTTCACGTTCAGCGGCAAGACTTGGACCGTGCGGTCCATTGCGGAGATCGTGGGGCGGGAAAGATTCTTGGAGTTAGTGGCTCGCGCCATTACCTAACGGGGAACATGAATAGCTGCCCGCGAAGGCTGGCGTCGCTTCGTCATGGGATCGGTCGAGCCGGTCGCGGCACAGGTGGCGGAAGAACTAGGGGACAAGCTGGACGTTCAGGACCTGACCTTCGATTTCAGCAGCCTATGGGCGCACGATCTCCAGGGCCGCGGGGCCGCATTCAAGGCGATGGTGACAGCCGGCATGCCCACGGACAAGGCGGCGTCGCTCTCTGGACTGGTGGCGGACGATGGCTAGCTGTCCACGCTGCGGGGGCTACGTCGGGGACTACTACGATCCCCGTTGCTTCAACTGCGGCTTCCGCCCCGAGGACAAGGTCTTCGATGGCTCGCCAGAGTACAAGAAGGCCAACAAGGACGCCAGCGAACACAGGCCGAAAGTGACGCCGGAAGACTACTCCTTGTTGATGTCTTCCGACTGCGCGGCGGAGAGGGTAGACTAAGGGCGGTTTCTGTTGGGCCGTCCTTCCCAACGGTTTCCATGCGGCGAAGCGCTCCGGTCTGACCGACAGCCGGGGCGCTTCGTTTTGTGCTGGGGTTGCGTAGTACGCTGCGCTAGGGTATATCATGGTGAAACACTGGCGAGGGGGTGAGCGATGACCACGACAGATGAACGGGTAAGCAAGTTGGAAGAGGGGTTTGAGGGGCAGCGAACATCTCTGCTTGACCTAAAACAAGGGATGGTGTCGGTTCACACCGTTCTTACCCTGCAACAGTCCCGCCTTGAATCCATGGAGAAGGGCTTTGCAGCCTTGGTCGATGTCATCGAAAGGCTAGAGAAGATGATCAGGACCACACACCCACATCGCAACGGAGATCGCGAAGAGGATGCCGACGACAGGACTGACACCTAGCCCCCAGCCCCGCCCAGCCGTCCATGAAGGCCCCGCGAAGTAGAGCGGGGCCTTTTCTTTGCCCCTACCCCAACGCTTGACTACCCCATGCTAAGGTATTGACAGATGTATACGCTAGGGTGTAAAAGTGACTTCTACACCAAGAAAAGCGGCTGTACAGGCGTAAAAGTGGCTCCCGGAGCAGGATTCGAACCTGCGGCCAACCGGTTAACAGCCGGTTGCTCTACCGCTGAGCTATCCGGGAGCGTAAGACAGACACCCCAAAGACGGGGCTCACAGCAAGTGTAATCCTAGCAGAGGCGTGGCTGGCGGACAAGCTGGGGCGCCTGGGTCGTCCTGCGCCGCCGGTGCCTGTGCCGCCGCTCCGGTGGGAGGCGGGGAGTGTTGGGGGGGCCTGCCGGCGCCCCTTTTCACGGCGGCGCTTTTCTGTTATCCATAGCCAACGCCGCCTGGCCGCGCCGGGTGGCAAGCACAGGTACAGCAGTCACGGGGGAACCCATGCCAGTCATAGACTCCGATTGCCACGTCATCGAGAACGAGCACACCTGGTCGTACATGGTTGACGCTGACGAGCAGTTCAAGCCGGTCACGGTGATGGCCCCTGACGATCAGGGGCAGGAACGCGCCTATTGGAAGATAGAAGGACGGCTGGAGGCGCGAAGGGCCTTCGATCCGGCCAGGACGGGGACGGCGGTTGAGAGTTCCGACCTGGTGGACGTCGGCGCGCGCCTCGCCCACATGGACGAGCTGGGCGTCGACGTGCAGATGCTGTATCCGACCGTGTTCCTGAATCTGGCCTTCAACCGTCCCGAGACGGAGGTGGCTATGTGCCGGGGCTACAACCGGTGGATGGCGGACATCTGGAAAGCGGCAGACGGCCGGCTGGGCTGGGTGGTCATGCCGCCGACGATGACCATGGACAAGGCCATCGAGGAGCTGCACTTTGGGAAGGAGCACGGGGCCTCCGGCGTGTTCATGCGCGGCATGGAACAGAGCAAGATCCCCATCGACCCCTATTTCTACCCCCTGTACGAGGAGGCCAGCAAGCTGGACCTCGCCATCTGCTTCCACGCCGGGTCGTCGAGCGCCTTCTTCGACTCGGTGATGATGTCGAGGCAGGCGCTGCTGTGGATCGCCAAGGTCCCTGCGATTGCGGCGTTCCACTGCATCGTCGTCAGCCAGCTTCCGGAGAAGTACCCGGACCTCCGCTGGGCCTTTGTGGAGGTCAGCGCCTCCTGGGTCCCGTACGTTATGCACGACCTGGCCGCGCGGTTCCAGCGAATGTCATGGGCGTTTCCCGACAGGTCTGTTGGCTCCGTGATGAAGGACTACCAGATGTTCGTGGCTTGCCAAACCGACGACGACCTGCCGTATGTCCTGACCTACGCGGGCGAGGACAATCTGCTCATTGGCTCCGACTATGGCCACGCCGACACTTCGAGCGAGTTGGAAGCGCTGCGCAAGCTGAGGACGTCGGGGGTCATACCGGCGGAGGCAGTGGACAAGATTCTGGACGATAATCCCCGCCGCCTCTACAGGCTCTAGCCGTAGTCCCCAGAGAGGTTGTCGGGCGCCCGGCATCCTAACGCCCCCGCGACTGCGGGGGCGTCGCCCTGCCGTCGGCGCTCTGCGGCGCTACAGACCGAGGAAGGAGCGGGGGTTGGCGTCGAGCATGGCGTCAAGGTCTCCGGGAGCGAAACCGTCCATGGCGCGAAGCTCCGCGAGGGTGTTTGGCCAGGTGCCGCTGGGGTCCTGGTGAGGGAAGTCGCTGCCCACGATAAGGCGGTGGTCCGGTAGCTGCTGGAGCAGGGCAGGGAGGCGCCGCTCACGCGACAGCACAGCCACGTAGAACCTGGAGAAGTACTCCGATGGCGTGTGCTTGAGCCTGGTCACCACCTCGGTTCCGCGGCGGTAGTGGTCGTCGTAGTAGACATCGAGGCGGTCCATGGCATACGGCACCCACTCAGCCCCGGCCTCGAAGAAGCCGAAACGGAGGGTGGGGAAGCGGTCCATGGCGCCGCTGAAGATGAGGTTGGCGATGGCCACCATGTAGGTGAACGGGAACCCGTAGGCCGAAGACAGGAACCAGTACTCCGGCGGGAAGCTGGATGCCCCGGCCAGCAACGGGTTGATGGGCTGGTCGTCATAGGTGCGGGCGGGTGGATGGAGCAGCAGGGGGACGTCCAGTTCGGCGGCTTTGGCGTAGAAGGGCTGCAACTCGGGGCTGCCCAGGTGGACGGAGTTGTAGCCGCCCATGAGCTTGACGGCCTTCAATCCGAGGACGGTCACGGCCCGCACCATCTCGGCGATGGCTTCTTCCGTGTCCGGCAGATACACCCAGGCCACGCCGTAGAACGGGCCGCCCGCCTTCAGGTCCTCGGCCGCGGCGTCATTGTAGGCCCTGGCAAGGGCGCAGCCCAGGTCGCGCTCCGTTTCGTAGATGAGGGGCCGGTTTTCCGGGATGAGCACCTGGAGGTCGAACCCATCCTGCTGCATGCTGGGGATGCGTTTCTCCAGGTTCCAGACGCTTTCCTCGAAGTTCATGACGCGCCGGCCGTGGCGGTAGAACGCGCCGTCCCCGCCGTTCCACTCGATGGCGATAGCGCCGCCGATCAGGGCCGGATCGACGCGGTCGAGCCAGGAACGGGGCAGAAAGTGGGTATCGCAGTCGATGAGCACACGCCTCCGATCTTAGCTGCAAGGCGGTTGAGGTCATCATAGTGAGCGGCCCCGCGCGTGTCCAGCGAACGCGCGGGGGGTGTTCTGGTACAATCCGGGAAACCGGGGCGGAGCGAGGTGGGGGACGAGGGCGGGACTTGACCGGCCCCAAGCGGCAGCGAAAAGACAACGCGGAGGAAATCAATGGTTGACGTAGACGTGATCACCCAGGAAGTCATCCAGGCTCGTCTTGACGGCATAGTGCGGGAGATGGAAGTGGCGGTGCTTCGAACGGGCTTCTCCACCATCATCCGGGAGTCGCACGACTTCAGTTGCGGCATCCTGGACAGGCAGGGCCGGGTGATCGGCCAGTACTCCGGGCTGCCGCCGCACCTGGGCGCCTACCCCGACTGCGTCAAGGGCGTCCTCCAGTTCTACGACATGGATGAGATGGAGGAAGGCGACTGCTTCCTGAGCAACCATCCCTACTACAGCGGGGTGCCGCATCCCATGGACATGGTGGTGGTGGCCCCGGCCTTCTATGACGGGGAAGTTGTGGCCTTCTTTGCCAGCATGGGCCACAAGAGCGACATTGGGGGCGTATCGCCGGGGAGCCGCAACTCCCAGGCCAGGGACGTGTTCGGCGAGGGTCTGCATATCCTGCCGGTGAAGTTCCTGAGCAAGGGCAAGCGCGTGAAGGAGACGGAGCATTTCCTCACCGCCAACAGCCGGACGCCCCACCTTGTGCTGGGCGACCTCGGCGCGCAGGCGGGGGCGCTTCAGACGATGGGCGTGCAGCGGCTGCAGGACCTGATGGACAACTACGGCAAGGACGTGGTGCTTTCGGCCTTCGAGCACATCGCGTCCCGGACTGCGGATCGGATTCGCCAGGAGGTGGCCTCCTGGCCGGACGGAGTCACGGAGATGGAAGGCTCCATCGAGGACATCGTGAATCCAGGCGTCTACATCAAGCTCCACGTGGCCGTGATCAAGGAGGGGGAACGGGTCGTGTTGGATTTCTCCGCTTCCGGCGACCAGAGCGCGGGCCCCATCAACATCCGGCCCCCCTTCGCCAGGGGAGTGGCCTATCATGCAGTGCTGGCGGTGATAGACCCTTCGATGCCCAACAACTACGCGCTGGCCGACACCGTGGAGTGCCGCTTCCGCGAGGGCAGCATTTTGGACCCGATGTTTCCCGCTCCGGTGGGGTACTACTCTCAGACGATGCCCGGCGTCTCCACGATGGTGTACTCGGCGGTGAGCCAGGCGGCGGGGCGTCCGATCATCGCGTACTCCGGTCAGCAATGCTCGACCATCATCAGCCACATGTCGGAGGGCAGCCGGCCCTACGTCCAGTACGAGCTGCTGTCCCCCGGGGGCCCTGCGCACGACGGCGGGGACGGCTGGTCCGGTTCCGGCCACGGTTGGAGCGGCGGAGCCAAATTCACCAGCGTTGAGATTGTGGAGTCGGAGTTCGACATTAAGATACTGAATTTCGAGGTGGTGTCGGACTCCGGCGGCCCCGGCAAGTTCCGGGGCGGCTTGGGTTACCGCAGGGACTACCTCATCCAGGGCAACTCGAAGTTCACGGGCGGGTCGGCGCGGCGTCCCTCTTCGGGAGTGGCGGGAGGCGATGAAGGGAAACTGGGCTATGTCTTCGTCAATCCCGGCGCCGCCGACGAGCAGAAGTATGACCATCCGGTCTCTGGCCTGGCGGTCGGCAACGGCGATGTGCTTCGTCTGGAGCCCGGCGGCGGCGGTGGCGTGGGGTCGCCCAAGGAGCGGGACCGCGAGCGGGTCATTGAGGACCTGGAAGCCGGTTTCATCTCAGCCCAGGCGGCGAAGGACGTGTACGGGCTGGCGGATGAGGTCATAGCCGAGGTTGTTGGGATCTCCTAGGGCTGGGGCCTAACCGCAGCCCGCCAGCTCGCGATGGCCCATGGGTCCGATTGGGCTGAGTGCGCGATTGGCGTGGGAACCGCGTTCTCGTTCGACCTTTGCGCTACCGATACTTCCCATGCGCCGGAGCGGTAGGGCGACGCCAAGCAACCGCCCATCGCCGCGCCGCCGCCCGGGGCAGCGCTCTTGCCCGCGAGGCTTCTGACAACGCTCGTTTGTTCCCGCTCCTTGGCCTTATACTACAGCCGCGCCGCCGGGCGGACGCTCGGCGGGCAGCCAGCGCGGTTGAGGAGGCGTTCATGACGGACAAGGTGTTCAGCAGGCCGCTCAGCCCTGTCGACTTTCTGGAGCGGAGCGCGTTCGTCTATCCGGACAAGCCGGCCATCGTCTACAACGACCAGGTATTCACCTACAGCCAGTTCTCGGAGCGGGCGCACAGGCTGGGCGGGGCCCTTCGGCAGGCCGGCATTGGCCGGGGAGACCGGGTGGCGTTCCTGTTGCCCAACGTTCCGGCCATGCTGGAAGCCCACTTTGGTCCGATGGGCATCGGCGCAGTTCTCGTGGCCCTGAATTACAGGCTGTCCGCCGCCGAAATCGCCTACATCTTGGACCACTGCGAGGCCAAGGCCCTCGTCTTCGACTCCGAGTACGCGCCCGTCGTGAGGGAGTTCCGGGAGCAGGTGCTATCGGTGAAGACCTATGTGCAGGTCGTCGACGCGGCCCCCAAGGCAGATGACATCCCCGGCCCCGATTACGAGTCGTTCCTGGCCTCGGCCCCGCCGGGCGCGGCTGGGGACGGTGTGGTTTCCGAGTGGGACCTCATCACGATCAATTACACGTCGGGCACAACCGGCGCGCCCAAGGGGGTGCAGTATGCAGGCCGGGGCGCCTACCTGAACGCCCTCGGCGAGTGCCTGGAAATGGGTCTCACGCCTCGCAGCTCCTACCTATGGACGCTGCCGATGTTCCACGCCAACGGTTGGTGCTTCACGTGGGCGGTCACCGCGGTGGGCGGGACGAACGTCTGCCTGCGGCGGGTGGAGGTGGAAGAGGTCTATCGCCTGATACGGGAGCGGGGGATCACCCACATGTGCGCCGCTCCCACCGTGCTCGTTTCCATGTACTCCTCTCCGGCGGCCAAGGGACAGGACCTGACTGGCCTGACCATCGCCACGGCGGGCGCTCCGCCCGCCCCGCAGGTCATCCGGACGATGGAGGGCATGGGGGCGACCATCCAGCACATCTACGGCCTGACCGAGACCTACGGCCCCCACACGATTTGCGCTGCTCAACCGCACTGGGAGGGCCTGGATTCCGGCGAGCTGGCTTCCATCAAGGCCCGGCAGGGGGCGCCGTACATCATCGCCGGCACTGGGCTGAGGGTCGTGGACTCGGAAATGAACGACGTCCCGCGGGATAGCCAGACCATCGGCGAAGTGGTCATGCAGGGCAACAACGTCATGCAGGGGTACTACCTGGACCCGGAGGCGACGGCAACGGCGTTCCACGGGGACTGGTTCCACTCTGGGGACCTGGCGGTGTGGCACCCGGACGGCTACATAGAACTCCAGGACCGGGCCAAGGACATCATCATCTCCGGCGGCGAGAATATCTCCAGCCAGCAGGTGGAGAAGGTGATCATGGAGCACCCCGGGGTGCTGGAGGCATGTGTCATTGGCGTCCCGGACGAGCATTGGGGCGAGGTCCCCAAGGCCTTCGTGATTCCCCGGCCCGAGGCGGCAATCACCGCCGAGGATGTTATCAGCTTCACCAGGGAGCGCATCGCCCACTTCAAGGCCCCAAAGTACGTGGAATTCGGCGACCTGCCCAAGACGGCCACAGGCAAAATCCAGAAGTACGTGCTTAGGGATAGGGAGTGGCAGGGCATGGAGAAGCGTATTCACTAGGGCGGAGGCTCGCGCCCAACGCGCCGTGAAGGCGGGTTGGGGCCAGAGCATCGCAGCGGTGAGCAAGCGGCTTAGGCCGCGCCAACGTCTCCACCGCGTCGCACCACTCGCCACAGGGGGTCGAAGATGAGGCCGTCTGTAACTCTGCAGGACGTCCGCCGGGCCCAGAGCGCTATCGCTCACCTGGCGCTCAGGACTCCCATGTTGCCTGCGCGCTCCCTGGGCCAGATGGCGGGGTGTGAGCTTTTCCTGAAGGCCGAGAACCTTCAGAGGGCGGGCTCTTTCAAGGTCCGAGGCGCCGCCAACAAAATCGCCGCCTTGACTCCGGACCAGAAGGCCAGGGGCGTAATTGCCGCCAGCGCCGGCAACCACGCCCAGGGAGTCGCCTTGGCGGCCGCCAATCTTGACATACCATGCACCATCGTAATGCCCACGGGCGCTTCCCTCCCCAAGGTGGAGGCCACCCGGGGCTATGGCGCAACGGTGCTCCTCCAGGGCGATGACTTCGACCAGGCGCAGAGACACGCCCGGCGCATCATGCGGGAGAACGGCATGACCTTCATCCCCGCCTTCGACGACCCGGCAATAGTTGCGGGGCAGGGGACCATCGGCCTGGAGATGCTTGAGCAGGTGGAGGACTTGGACGCGGTCGTAGTGCCCGCGGGAGGGGGAGGCCTGATATCGGGTATCGGCCTGGCCATAAAGGAGACGGCGCCTGGAATCAGGGTGATAGGAGTGCAGGCTGCGGCAGCCACCGCCGTTGTCGATTCGTACAAGGCCAACCGGCGCGTGACCGTGAAGGGGCAGCCCACTGTGGCCGATGGCATTGCCGTGGGCACGCCTGGCAAGATCACCCTTCCCCTGGTTTCACGCTACGTGGACGACATGGTCGTGGTTGAGGAAGATGAAATCACGCAGGCCATGATGCTGCTCTTGGAGAGAGGCAAGCTGCTCGTGGAAGGGGCCGGCGCGGTCGGATTTGCGGCCGTGCTGGGAGGCAAAATCGAGGTCGCAGGGAAGAGGGTGGCGGTGGTGCTTAGCGGTGGCAACGTGGACACACACCTGATAGCGCGGGTCATGGAGCACGGCCTGGCCCACGCAGGTCGCTACCTCGTGCTGCGCATCATGGTGGAGGACCGCCCCGGTCAGCTGAATCATCTGCTCAACATCGTGTCCGGCGCCGAGGCGAATGTGCTGGACATAGGCCATCTCAGGCATGCCCCATCGGTGCACTTGGGCCAGGTGGAGATCCAGCTTACCCTGGAGACGAGGAACGACGCCCATGCCGAGGAGGTGCGGGAGCGGCTTCGCAACGCGGAGTACGCGCCCCTTGAGAGTGAGCCGGCTGGCGGCCTAGCCTCGTCCCTGGAGGGCGCGTAGCCTCCGTAGGGGTGAGGCTCGAGTCTCCGCGTCTTCCTCATGGGACTCAAAGCCTGAGGCCAACTCGAACAGGCCGGGAAAGGACATCTACGCCCACGCCCTGCCGGGCTGGCAGCGGCAGACCGAGGACGCCTTCACCTGGCGATGGACAGGGTAGGGGAAGAATGAGGAATTGGCATGAACCGGAGGACCTGGGACGCGAGCAAGACGAGCGCGACGCTGCTATCTCTAACCGAAAATACTTTGTCTACGTGCTCAATACCGACTATGGCCATTACGTTGGCCATACTGGGAACCTCAGAGAGCGGATACGAGCACATCAGAAGGGTGAGGTTCCGTCCACCGCTGGAGGACACCCCAAACGTGTTTGGACCTCTCGTAAGTTCTCAACCCGCGCAGACGCAGCGAGTTTCGAAGCTGCACTGAAGAATTTGCGCGACCAGCGCTCGCCGCGCTTCCAGGCACTCACCGGCCTTAACCCAATCCCATACTGGCGCCGCGAGAAGGCGGCTTCGTTCGGGCGGGTAGCCAAGGTCGTGGGCAAGGGCCTGGGGAAAGTGCTGGTAACACTCATCGTCCGAGGACTTGGTTTTGGCCGGCGGCGGCATAAGCCTCATCAGCGGCGACGGAGGAGATGACGTTGCCCCCCCCCGCCCCCCTGTACAGACCTGGGACATCCTTTACACCTGTTCGGGGACATGGTTTACACCTTGTGTCCGCCAACCGGGCGGCAGGAGGTGCGCCATACCCTGGAAGGAGTCCTCAGCGATGTCCCTGAAGCATGAGTTCGTCGCACTTGCGCTGCGATAGGGAGCAAACGTCCGGGAGCTGTGCCGGCGCTAGGGTCTACCGAGGATTCGGTGGTCCGCCGTACCCGAGTTCGAGCCCGTCTTTACCGTATCTGAGCAACACGCGGACATCAGAGCCATCCGGGGCCAACGTAACCAGCGCAATGCTCCTCCAGATCAACCTCCCGTCCACCTTCGGGTTGTAGTACACTGTGATTCTGCTCCCATCAGGCGACCATGACGCATAACCTGGGCCTAAGCCATAGTTCCCAAGGGAGATGAAGCCTGTGCCATCAACGTTGACCACGTGCCTCCCGTCGAGCAGCAAGCTGCTACCGTCGGGTGACAGGCTGATCTCCCTCACGCTGAGTTGGTCGGCTTCGCGAAAATCAGTGAGGTTGACGAGCTCGCGCTCATCAGAGCCGTCGCTGCGAACAGAATTAAGGGTGACCCTCAACAATCCGCCTGAATAGCGCCACCCTATGAAGTATATGTAGTCGTCTGCCGGCTGACCTGCCCCCTGAATTAGGTCCAAGTATTCTTAGAGTCCGACCGGCGTATTCCTAGCCACCTGTTGTGCGAACTCCTCGGGCGTCCGGTTGCCCAGTGCGCTGTGGGGCCGGACAGCATTGTAGTCGTCCCGCCAGCGCTCGACGATGTTCCGGGCCGCAGGAAGACTCATGAACCAGTGCTCGTTGAGGCACTCGTCGCGAAGCCGCCCGTTGAAGCTCTCGATGTACGCATTCTGCACGGGCTTGCCCGGATCGATGAAGTGCAGATGCACCCCATGTGCATACGCCCAAGCGTCCAGAATCCTCCCGGCGAATTCAGGGCCGTTGTCTACGGTGATCAGCTCCGGCAGGCCACGGTCGATGGCCAGCCTGTCCAACACCCTTGTCACGCGGAGGCCGGGCAACGACGTGTCCACCTCCATGGGCAGGCTCTCCCGAGTGAAGTCGTCAATCACCGTCAGCACTCGTATCCGCCGGCCACTGGCGAGCGCATCGGACACGAAGTCCATCGACCACCGCTGGTTCGGGCGCTCGGGCGCCATCGTGGGGACGCGAGCGATGCCCGCCATCCGCTTGCGCTTCCGACGCCGGACGGACAGCCCCTCCTCCCGATAGAGCCGGTAGACCCGCTTGTGGTTCACGCCGAACCCCTCCCGGCGCAACAACACCCACAACCGGCGATACCCGAAGCGCCGCCGCTCCGCGGCGAGCGAGCGCAGTCGCTTGAGGAGTTCGGGTGCGTCGCTGCCCACCCGCCTATAGCGGGCCACCGATCGGTGGATACCCATCAGCCTGCAGGCGCGACGCTCGCTGAAGCCCCACCGCTCCTGGACACGGTGCATGGTCTCCCGTCGCGTTGCAGGCGTCATGCGTTTTTTCGGAGCAGCTCCCGCAAGACGTGATTGTCGAGCGTCGCCTCCGCCAGCAGCTGCTTCAGCTTCCGGTTCTCCTCATCCAGATGGCGCAGCCGTCGCGCCTCGCTCACGCCCATCCCGCCGAACCGCGCCTTCCAGTTGTAGAAGGTCCCCGGTGAGACACCATGTCGGCGGCATACCTCGGCCGTCGGCACTCCCGCGTCCGCCTCCCTCAGGACCCCGATGATCTGCTCGTCCGTAAACCTGCTCCTCCGCATGCTGTCCTCCTCTGTTTGACCGGAGGACTCCAATTATCCGTGGACCGGTTTTCGGGGAGCAGGTCAAGCGAACTCAGCGTGTCACCGGACGGAAGCAGCGTGCTGCTCGACGGGAGGCACGTGGTGAACGTTGATGGCTCAGGCTTCATCTCCTTTTCGGACTATGGCATACCCCCGGGCTACGCGTCATGGTCGCCTGATGGAAGCAGAATCGCGGTGTACATCCCGTTCGATAGGCTGGTTACGTTGGCGCCGGATGGCTCTGACATCCGCGTGTTGCTCAGACACGTCGATGACGGCCGAGTCGAACTCGGGTACGGCGAACTACTGGCGCCCCGGTAGACCCCAGCTTCGACTAGGTAGAGGAAGTGAACAACAATGAGTAGACCCGCGCTGAAAGCATCTGCATGCTTCGCTGCAGGGTAGAGCATGTTTCATCCCTCGGTGAGCGGGGGCGGCGTTCGAAGGCCCTGATAATCCATGAACGAATCCCGTGCGTGGATAGGCTGGGCGCTTGCTGCTACACTGCGGTCAGCGCGGCCAGTAGGCTAGGGGCGGCGGCGAGGTTGGGACACTTCCTAACCTTCCCTCGACTATGGGGGCAGGGAGGGGAAGCGCAGGTTTGGCCAGCAACCCAAGTCAAGAACCCAAATCAAGGGGGAATCGATGTACCCAAAGCGCGTCGGCGTTGCAGCCATGCGAGGCGATACGAAGGAGATGGTGGCTCGTGTGGAGGCCCTAGAACAGGCGGGCATCCAGGCGGCCTGGCTGACGACGGGGGGGATGCGGCCCGACGGCCTCACGGTGTTGGCGGCTGCGGCGGCCCGGACGGAGTCCATCATGCTGGGCACGGCCATTACGCCCATTTACCCCAGGCATCCTCTGGTGGCCGTGCAGCAGTCAATTGCAATTGCGAACCTGGCGCCCGGGAGGTTCCGCATCGGACTTGGGCCAAGCCACCAGCCCAGTGTGGAGTCGGTGTACCACTACGAGTGGGTGAAGCCGCTGTCGCGCCTGCGGGAGTACGTCCAGATCATGCGGACGGCGGTGACGGAGGGAGAGGTAGATTTCTCCGGGGAGTTCTATCACGCGCACGGGGCGCTGGAAGCCCCGGCGCCGGACATCGGCATCATGATTTCGGCGTTGAGGCCGGGCTCCTATGCGCTGTCAGGAGAGCTGACCGACGGCGCCATTAGTTGGGTGAGCCCCTACGAATACCTGCGCGACGAGTCGTTGCCGGCGATGCGGCGAGGCGCGGAGAAGGCGGGCAGGGAGGCGCCGCCTCTGGTGGCCCACATGCCGGTGGTGGTGCACGAGGACCGGGAGGAAGTCCGCCGGGTCGTGCGCGAGTACCTGGCCCACTATCCGACGCGGCCCTTCTACGCCCGGATGCTCGCAGAGGCGGGCTTTCCGGAGGCGGAGCAGACGGGGCAGTGGACCGACGCTATGTTGGACGCGCTGGCCATCTCCGGAGGGGAGGAGGACGTGGCGCTGCGGGTGAAGGAGCTTTTCGATTGGGGCATGGGCGAGGTGATTGCCGACATCATCCCGGTGGGGCCGGACCCCGACGCGTCGTGGGACCGAACGGTCCGTTTGCTGGCGGAGGTGGGGAAGGGGCTGTGACCACATCTACCCTTCGTGGGGGCAGGGACGTGAGGATTCCCCCTAAGCGGCAGCGGGGCCGGTCACCCGGTCAAACAATTCCTCCACCTCCGGGCCGGCGCAGGCGTCAGCAGGGTGGCCACTACGGCGAACAGGGTCGCCGCTACGAAGCCGGTCGTAGCCGGGTTGATGTTCCAGATTCCGATCTCATTCAGATAAGAGACCGTTGCGCTGAACCCCAAGAGGTCGGTCAACAGGTTGGCTCCTTCGTAGCCTAGTCCCATCAGCCACCACGCGGTGGAAACCAGGGCGCCGGACACAACCCCGGCCAGCGCCCCCCAGGCATTGAAGCGGCGCCAGTAGAGGGCCAAAATCAGCGCCGGACCGAAGGCCGCGCCCATGCCGCCCCAGGCAAGCGACACCATAGCGAATACCGACTCCGGGGAGATGATGGAAATTATGGCGGCGATTACGCCGATGAGGAGCAGCATTGCCCGGCTCATCCACACCCGGGACTGGGCGCGCATTGAGTAGGTCAGCTTCTTGTTGAAGGGCGCATCGTAGGTTGCCACTGCCGATGCGAGCAGCAATTGGGAGTCGGCAGTGCTCATTACCGCCGCAATAACGGCAGTGAGCAGCAGGCCGGAAACCACCGGATGAAAGAAGACGTTGGCGACAACCAGGTACAGCCTCTCCGCATCGGGCAGCGCTACACCCCGGTCCGCCAAGGCCGGCGCCGCCACCAATCCCATAAGCAGCGCAAAGCCAAAGATGAGCATTGCCCAGAACGCGCCAATGTCGCGACTCCGGTTCAGGTTCCGTTCCCGTTCCACCGCCATAAACCGGGAAAGCATTCGCTGGGCGCCGAAGGCGCCCAGCCCCCAGCCGATGGACGAGAGAAAGAACATCACGCCCAAGGCCTCGTTGCTGGCATCGGTAAAGGGGTTCCAGAACCCGGAGGCGGTCGATTCCAGACCATGAAAGGGATTGCTGACGGTCGCAATCAGGGTTACGGGGATGATGATGAAGCCGGCCAGCATTATCAGCGCCTGGAAGACGTCGGTGCGCGATACGGCTAGAAAGCCTCCAATGAAGGTGTAGGACACTATAGCGACCAGGGTTATCAGCACACCCAGGTCATGGCCGGCGCCGGAGTGGTCCGGGTCGAAAACTACTTCCAGCAACTTGGCCCCGGCAATCAAGCCGGAGCAAACGTACAGGGTGATGAAATACAGGCTGATGGCCGCGGTCAGAGTACGCAGCGCGCCGGTCTTGTCTCCAAAGCGCTTCTCGAAGAACTCCGGCAGCGTCAGGGAGTTATCGGTGGCGATGGTGTAGCGGCGCAGCCGGCGGGCCAGTATGGTCCAGGAGAGCCAGCTACCCAGGACGAGGGCTACGACCGTCCAGAGGTGCATCAATCCGGCGGCAAAGGCCAAGGCTGGGAAGACCAGCATCGTCCACCCGCTAGCCGTCGAGGAGCCGGCGCTCAGGGCGGAGGTAAAGACGCCCATCTTCCGCCCCACCAGTACATAGTCGGACATGTCATCCATCTGGCGGCGGCGAAAAAGGGCAATGCCAATAAGCACGATAAAATAGACGATAAAGACGAAGAGAATCCAAATTCGGGCGTTGCCTTCCACTACCTACCTTTCCTCGTTCCCAATGTAATGGACACTATGGCCGCCGAATGTAGCGACTGGCTTTCACCTTGGCAACCCTTTGCTCCTAGGCGATCGCGCTGGCGGGGATTACAGCCATCCGAGGCTTGCTGCATTGCAGGGGAGGGACCCCCATCCTAACCTTCCCCGTACTAGGGGGCAGGGGTGGGACTTCTCTGTTCGGTGCCTGTAGTAGCGACGCACCTGGGGGGAGTACGACCAGGCAGGGACGGGGCTTCAGCGCTCTCCGAAGAGGTCGTCGGCGTCCCGGTCCATTTGCTGGGCAAGGTCTCTCTGATGGCGGAAGCCCTGGAGCTGGGCGTAGGAATCGGCGGAGCCGTACTCCCTGGTCTGCACCACCAACGGCAGAGGCAGGGCGTGCCCGAAGATGAGCGCCTGCTGCTTGCTTTCCAGCCTGGAGAGCACGCGCCGCAGCTCGCGCCCTCCTGAAACGCCGGTCAGGACGGCGTCGACGTCGCGATCGTTGTCGAGGAGGCAGCATATCTTGGTGCCGATCTGGCTCATGACCTCGTCGTCGATGCCGCTTGGGCGTTGGTCGACGACGAGAAGGGTCACGTTGTACTTGCGCATCTCCCGCGCAATGTTGCCGAAGATGGTCTGCTGGGCGATGCCGGGGTTGAGGAAGCGGTGGGCCTCCTCGATGACGATGACCAGGGGTTGGGGCATCTGGCCGGCGCGCCCCATGAACTCCTCGGTGCGGCGGACGTAGCGTTCGTGGATGCGGCGGGAGAGGAGGTTGGCCACGAGGACGTAGGCGGTGATGTCCCTGCCGTAGCGCCCGAACTCCAGCACGACGTGCATGCCGCGGTCGAGGTACTCGAGGATGCGGCGCATGGCCTCCTCGCCGCCGGCGTCCGACGCGGTGAGGAATTGCATGTGCTCCAGGGTCGCCAGCTTGCGGCGCAGCGCCCCCAGGGTTCCTTCGTGGGCGTTCAGTTGCGTCGCCAGCTCGGAGAGTCCGTCGCGGGGCAAGTCCAGAAAGCCCTTCAGCCAGTTGCGGTTGAAGTGGCGGGCTATCTGGGGCACGACCTGCGTCTGGATTGGGGTGAGGTTGAGTGTGCCCGCCAACAGCTCGATGTCCTCCGGTTCGATCTCGCCGTAGCCTATGCGGACGAGGTGGTCGGGGGAGAGGTTGCGGCGGCGGGCGTTTTCCTCGTCGAGGGAGAACACGGCGACGTTGGACGGGAAGAGCTGCTTGAGGCCCTTGACGGTGCGGCCGCGTTCGGGGTCGCGCGCTTCCCAGCCGTACTCGCCGTGCATGTCGAAGACGAGGGTGGAGGCAACGTTGCTCTGTATGAGGCCCACGAGGATGAGGCGGGTGAGGAAGCTCTTGCCGGCGCCGCTCTTGCCGAAGATGCCGTTGCTGCGCTGGGAAAAGGCCTCCAGGTCCAGGCAGACCTTGGTCTCCATGTCCAGCGGCGTGCCGATGTGAAAGTGCTTCTCGTCCTCCTCTCCGAATACGAGGGCGATGTCCTGCTCGGAGGCCGTGAACACGCGGGAGAAGTGGGAGGGGACTGATTTGGCCGGCTGGGGGCCGTCCAGCATGGAGGAGGCGTCGCCGGTGATGGTGACCTCCGGCCTGACGGACATGACGCCGAAGAAGCCGGCGCCCTGCATGACCTGCGCAATGAGGGGGTTGGACAGGTCGGGCGGGGACATCTGCATACGCTGGTCGAGGGATTGCAACGTTACGTCGGTGACAAGGCCGAAGTAGCGGTGCTGAGCGCCCTGGATGGTGACGAAGGTCCCCGCTTTGATGGCCTCCACGGAGGTATCGGGGTCGAGCTTGACCTCGACGCCCTGGGAAAGGGCGCCGGCGACCACGACGCCGAGGGGGCGGGCCTGGTTGCCATCCCATTGATTGATTTGATTCATTGGCCCTCCTGGTTCACGCGGCCTCCAGCGGGGGGAGGTTGCCATCCGACCCGCCGTGGCGTCCTGAGCAACGGCGGGGTCACGCCAGTCTCCGGAGGAGGCCGTTGAGCCTGATGCCCTGGCCCTGGAGCAGTACCACCAGCTCCTTGCCGGCGCGCACGAGGAAGGCCTGAGGGTCGTCGTGGCAGCGGGCGGCCTCGCGGACGAGGGCGGCCAGCGCGTCGTCGGAGGAGGCGCGGGAGTTCAGGAGCAGCTCCAGGAAGCCCAGGTTCCCGGTGACGTCGCGCCCTTCCTGCGGGGAGCACCTGTGGACGAAGGCGTGGATACGGGGCGGCTGCGGCGGCAGGTAATGCCGGATGACGTCTTGCTCGCGGTGCCCGATGATGACGACGTTGAACTCGGTCTTCAGCAGGTGCTCGAGCTGGGGGTTGTCCTGGTAGACCGCCGCCTCGTCGGGGAGGTGTTCGCCTCTGGCGATGGGGCGCCGGCCGGGGTCGATGCCGCGGGTGGTGGTGTAGCAGACGACGCCGTAGACCGGCGGATCGCTGCCGGCGCGGACGAGGGTGCCGAGGGGGGGCGCTTCGTAGAGGCGGTACGCCTGAGCAGTGAACGCATCCGTGGACGCCTCGATGACTTCGCCGACGCGGAGGCCCATGTTCATAGCCACTTGAGCCTCTTCGACGCGTCTTTCTCCGAAGTGGAGGGCGCAAGCCCCCGCCGTTGGAGCGACTCCTCCACCAGCCGGGCGAACTCCTGGCGGTCGCGGCCCGTAACTACGGCCTGCTCGTGAGCCTCGGAGAGGGCGGCGGGGTAGCCAAGGCCCCGTCTGCTCTGATCGACCACGAGGGCGTGGGTGAGCGAGAGGAGGTCTTCCTCGTGGGCGACCCAGGCGGGGACTTCTACGCGGCCAATCTCGTTGCCGGCGTTGACGTAGAAGAAGCACACCTCGTGCTCCCCGTACCAGTCCTGGACGACCGAGGACTGGCTGGAAAAGACGCCGGAGCGCTCGCCCTCAGCGAGGTGGCGCGCCAGGACTTCCCTGTCGCGCAGGCCGTCGACGGGATCGCAGGGGCGGTCACCCGGGCGGATGGCGCGGCAATGGGCGTCGCAGTTGGGGGGGTCATAGGGGCAGAGGGAGACCCGCAGGGCATTGACGACCTCGGCGCTGTTGGGAAGGCTGATGTAGCCGGCGACGGCCAGGGGCCTTCTTTCGGCCAGCGACCGGAGCTGGGCCAGAGCGGGCAAGAACTGCTCCTGCAACAGCTTGCGTTTGACGTAGTCGGGAAAGGTTTGCCCGAGGAGACTCAGCAGAATCAACGAGCCGTCCACGAGGGCGAGTGCGGCGAGGGCTTGGAGCTCCTGGATGCCCCGCATGAGCCCCAGCAACTGCCCCTGGATGAGCTGGGGGCGCAGGCCATCGAGGGGGTCGGTGACGGCCATGTCTTCAGGGTCGGTGTAGAGGCGGGGGTGGCTCTCCAGCCGGGCGCCGGGGGCCGAGCCGTAGCGAAGCTCCACGCCGCCGATGTTTATCAGGAAGTAGCGGGCGGCGGCGTGGCGGCTGACGTCGATGTGTGAGCCGTCGGCGGCGAGGGCGGCGAAATCCGGGGGCAGGGGTGGGCAGGGGACCTGCAGCGACAGCGGGCCGGTGATGCCCGGCACGAGGAACGTTGTCTTGGCCCGGCGTCGTTTGCTCTCCAGGGCTATGTATTCCGTTTGGCGCAACTCCTGGATGGCGCGGTCAAGCTGTTGGCCCCATTGGGGGGCGCGGGCCACAACCTGATCGGCCATGGCCTCGACTTGGGAGGCGACCTTGAGGAAGTCGAGGGCCACGGCTATCTCAAAATCCGTTCGTCGCCGTTGCGGCGGGTGATTCGCTGCTCGTCGAGATATTCCAGCAGAGCGAGGACGTATTTGCGGCTGGCGCCGAGGAGGTCGCGCGCCTGGGCCACCGTGATGCTGCCCTGCTCCCTCGTGCGCCCGACCACGAGGTTGACCATTTCCTGGAAGGCGACGGCGTCAAAGGCGACCTGGTCCGACGCGCGGACTATTGTACCCTCGTCCACGAGGACGTTGAGGAGGTCGGCGTCCAGGGCCGTTTGGGGCGCCGGAGCAAATGGCGCGGCCTGGAGCTCTTTGACGAACCGCTCCATGCGTTGGCGGTCCTCCGGGTTGACCCGGACCTGATGGGAGGCCAGCTTTACCAGGGCGCCGTCTTCGGCCAGTTGGGCCTCGGCGCCAAGGAGGGCCAGGGCTTGGGCAAACGTGGCGGAGGTGAGGGCGAGGCGGCTGCGGAGCTCCTCCTTGGGCAGGCCCCTGCGGACGGGGTGCTCCCGGTGAAACTCGGCGAGGGCGCTAGCGGCCTTGGCTGCGAGGGACTGCCAGCCCGGGGAGGTGTAGTAGACGGCGTTGGGAGGGTCGCCAAGGGCAACCATCGAGCCGTCGTTCACAAGGCCGTCGATCTCGCGCCGGGCCTCTTCGAGGGAGAGGTTGGCGGCGGGCGCCAGGGATTTGAGGCTGCTGGGCTGGCTGGTTTCGAGGGCCTGGAGCACAAGGTCTCGCGGGGTCCCGTTGGCGAGGATCTCCAGGCGGCGGAGGGTGGGGGGATGGAAGCGTCGGCGGCGCTTGGCGTGCGGCTCGGTCACGGTCCCGCCGCCGAGCGTGGCGTCTGCGGAGCGGATGACGAAGAAGTCGCCCCGCAGAACGGGGGTTGGGTGCTCCAGCTTGATCTGAGCCCAGGTTTCCTCGCCGGGTTCAACGGCATCCCGCTCCAGCAGGCGCACGCGGGCGGGGCTCTCGCTACTGCCGGTGTGGAACGTAACGCCGACGTTGTGGCGCAGTCCGTGGGGCGCCCTGGGAATGAGCCTGAGCCGGACGTCGATGGCGGTTGAGGGCTTGAGGTGGCGGGGGAGCGCCAGGACGTCGCCGCGTTCGAGGTCGTCGTGGGAGAGGCCGGAGAGGTTGATGGCGGCGCGGTTGCCGGGCTGGATGGCGTCGACTTTCTTCTTGTGGGTCTGGATGCCTCTGATGCGCCCGGTGAGGCCCTTGGGGGCCACCTCGACCTCCTGGCCTACGGAGAGAGAGCCGTCGATCAGGGTTCCAGTGACGACGGCGCCAAAGCCGGTCATGGTAAAGGAGCGGTCCACCGGCAGGCGGGGCCGGCCCCTGTCTGCCCGCACCGGGGTTTCCTCCAGAAGCTCGTCCAGGGTTTTGAGCAGCTCGGGGATGCCCTCGCCGGTCACTGCGGACGCGGCGAGGATGGGAATGCCCTGCAGGGCGGTGCCGCGCAGAACGTCGGCGACCTCTTCGATAACGAGGTCGCGGATCTCGTCGTCGACGAGGTCTCGCTTGGTGACGACGGCCAACCCGCGTCGCACCTGGAGGAGGTCGAGGATGGCCAGGTGTTCCCTGGTTTGGGGCATGACCGATTCGTCGGCGGCTATGACGAGGAGGGCGAGGTCTATGCCGCCAACGCCGGCGAGCATGTTCTTGATGAACCGCTCGTGGCCGGGGACGTCAACGAGGCTGATCTCGCGGCCGGATGGAAGCTCGAGCCAGGCGAAGCCGAGGTCTATGGTGAGGCCGCGCTGCTTCTCTTCCTGAAGGCGGTCGGGGTCCATCCCGGTGAGGGCTTTGACGAGCGTGGATTTTCCGTGGTCGACGTGGCCTGCCGTGCCAACGACGTACATGGGCTCGCTTGTGGGAGTGTTGGGTATGTCAGGCTCAGGATAGCATACCAAAAGAGCAGCCGATGCCGGGCCATGGCAGGCGGAAGCACTGGCTTCCCGTCCCTTCTTTGCTACAATGGCCTGGCCGCTTCCTCCAACCGAGGGCCGGAAGGCAAAGGAATTGATCATGTTGAACGCTGAGGAAAACAAGCTGCTGACAGAGGTGGGGCCGGGAACCCCGATGGGCGGCCTGATGCGCTGCTACTGGTTCCCCATTGCCGCCTACGGCGAGATTCTGAACAGGGAGTCCCGAACGCTGCCCGTGCGCCTGCTGGGGGAGGATTTCGTCCTTTTCCAGGAGCCTTCCGGCAAGCTGGGGCTTCTGGGCCGGTACTGCACCCACCGCGGCATGGACTTGGTGCGAGGGTTCGTGGAGGAGGGCGGCATACGCTGCATTATAGACGGCTGGAAGTTCACGGCGGAGGGCCGGTGCGTGGACCGGCCGTTGGAGAGCGACGCCGGGCCGCCCAGCCGCGAATTCGACAACACGGGCCACCCGGTGCAGGAGTTCGGCGGGCTTGTGTGGGGCTACATTGGCCCTGAGCCCGCGCCGCTTCTGCCTCGCTGGCGACCACTGCTTGGGACGAACGACGTACGGGACATCGGGATTACGGACTTGCCGTGCAACTGGCTGCAACTGATGGAGAACTCCATGGACCCCACCCACGTGGAGTGGCTTCACGGGTACTTCGGCAGCCAGGTGAAGGACGACCGCTACAAGCCGCGGAAGCATCAGCGGATTGGGTTCGACCCGTTCAGGCACGGCATCATCAAGCGCCGGCTGCTGGACGGACAGACGGAGGACGACGACGAATGGCGAACGGGGCACCCGGTGCTGTTTCCCAACACGCTCTACATTGGGGACCAGATCAAGGAGGGGCTGCAAATCCGTGTTCCCGTGGACGACGTCCATACGCGCCACTACTGGTACAGCATCTTCAAGCCTGCTCCGGGGGCCACGGCGCCGAAGCAGGACGTGACGCCGCACCGCCACGTGCCGATCTATGACGAGGACGGGAAGTTCATCACCACGCATACGACCAGCCAGGACTACATGGTGGCGTTGCTTCAAGGGCCGATCATGGACCGGACGATGGAGAACTTGGGGGAATCCGACAGGGGCATCATCATGTACCGCCGGTTGCTCAAGGAGCAGATGGCCGTTGCCGAAGATGGCGGCGACCCAATGAACGTCATCCGCGACGCCGTCGACAATGAATCCCTGGACGTTCAGGTTGAGACGGTGTTCTGGGGCCAGTGGGACCGCATTCTGCGCAGTCCGTTCTCGGAGCCGGGCGAGAGTCCCGGCATGGCGGAGATCAGGGCGGTGCTGGAGACGTGGCGGGACTTTTCGCCGGGCGGGTAGGGCCTTGCCGGCGTCACTGCTAGCCTGAGTCCTCCTGCCTGCCCAGCATGGCCAGCCCTTCTACGGCCAGGCCGTAGCCGAGCATGTCCTGGAGCAATCGCTTCTGGAGACCTCTATCATCCGCCATTCGCTGCCTCCGCGCCGAAATCACCCACCCGCACCAGCACGCGCCTGTCCGATCCATCTGACGCCATGGTGTACAGCAACGCATCTCGGGGTTCTATTGAATAGTAAAATGTAGCCCCAATACGGGATACAACAATCCTGCTGTCATCAGGGGACCAGGCGATCTGGGATCCGTAATCGATCTCCGCGATCTGCTGAAGGCCCGAGCCATCGATCCCGATCCGATGTATGACTTCTTTGTAACCCCCGATATCAGACGAGAAGCGCAAGGCAGAACCGTCGGGAGACCAGGACAGGTTCTGGGGATTTCCCCCAGGCAAATGGACCACCCTGCGCGCCTCCGAACCGTCGGGCCTCGTGATGTATATCGTTGCGGCCATCGCAGTCTCCGGGATAGGCTCTCTATGGCTGAACGCGATCCATTGGCCGTCCGGAGACCAGGCCGGATCGGTCCTAGTCAGACCGAGAAAGTTAGGAACGCCCGCGAAGCGCGCGGTGTACAGGTGGTATCCGCTTCGGAAGGCGAGGTAGTCGCCGTCGGGGGACCACTTAGGCGGGCTGGGAGGCTGGTAGAGTGAGATGAAGACTCTGGGAGCCATCGGCCACACGTTCGAGCCATCCGCGTCCATAACATAGACGTTGAAAGAAGCTTCCCTAACCTGATCATTCTCCTTGGAGGCGAATCCAGCTCGGTTTGAGACAAAGGCGATATGCTTGCCGTCCGGTGACCATGCCGGGGCTAGGTCCGAACCGTTGCTGTCGATTAGTCTCCTGTAGTCGGAACCGTCGAGGTTCGCAGTGGCGATCTCATATTCCCTATCACCGCTTTTGACGTACCGTAGCGTGGCGAAAGCTATCTTAGAGCCTGCTATATCTGGAGAATAATCAAATGCAGCCGCGTTATCCGGCTGAGCGTCCTGTGGAATCAATTTCCTCAGCCCGGCGCCGTCGGAGCTGACCAAGTATATGCTATCTACTTCCCCCACACCCACACCGGAGGCCCCATAACGATAGCCAAATACTATGCTTTCTCCGTCTGCGGTCCAACTAGGTCCAAAATGTTCTCGACCAACGAGTCCGCCAAGCCTTTGACCAAGACTACCACACGCTGTTCCGGAAAGCGCCAAGGTCACCGCGATCAAGAGAGCGGCGAGAAGCATCCTGGCTATGCTCGACCTGGTTGTCATGGGATGTTTTGGTACAGAGCGTAGATAGCCATGGTATCCAGGGGGCTGGGAGAGCAATCCGAAAATGGCCCATCGCTGTAGTTCATAACGGTGGCTCCGATAGAGTCACTCGGATGGGAAATGCGGTAGTCCTCATCGCCGCGAGCCCCTTTGTTCCGTAGCCTGTTCGGGATAGTCTACATAGGTTCATGCACTACGGCATAGCCGGATAGGGAGCGCGATCGATCTGCGGGTTTGTTCAGCGGCGCCCTAGCCCGACTCCTCCTGTCTACCCAGCATGGCTAGCCCTTCCAAGGCCAGCCCGTAGCCGAGCATGTCCTGGAGCAATCGCTTCAAGTGAAGCGTCAACACGACGCGGCTGTAGCGCAGAGCCAATGTTGATTGCTGCGAAAGCTGTTGGGCAAGCTCCCAAGCCCGCGCCATCAAACGGTCCTTGGGCAGCACCTCGCTGACGACGCCGAGGGCAAGGGCCTCTTGGGCTGACAGCTTTTGGCCCGTGAGCAGGAAATACCTGCCCCGGTTGGGGCCCAGCAGGAGCGGCCAAACGACGTGGACGCCGTCGCCGGGGACGGTTCCCCTGGGAAAGTGCGGCGCGTCCTGGAATTCGGCGCTCTCCGCTGCGAGGACGATGTCGCTGAGCAGGGGGATCTCGGCATGGACGAGGGCAGGGCCGTTCACGGCGGCGATGATGGGGACCTCGATCTCGAGGAGGTTCATGAGCAATCGCTTGCCCTCCCAGTAGGTCTTGTCCCACGTCTGCGGCGACCTCCGCCCGCCGCGCAGGGCCATCTGGGCGCAGTAGTCGTCGCCGGCGCCGGTCATGATGATGACGCGGTTCTCAGGGTCGCTGGCGATGTCGGCGAAGGCGTAGCCGAACTCCATGTGCGGCGAGGGGTCGCCGCCCCAGACCAGGCTGCCGCCATCGGTATGGAAGGTAAGCTGGAGGATGCCTTCGCGCCGCTCCATTTGGATGGTCTTGTACTTGTCGGCGTATTCCTCGAGATGGGCCATGATTCACCTTCCTGGCGAGGCTGACTCCCATTCTGTCCCTGCCCCTGTACTCGGGGGAAGGTTAGGAAGGGGGCTCCGTCCCTGCCCCGGAAGCGAGGGAGGAGAGGATTGGCCCGCCTCGCGCATGAGACAAGGTCCTTGGGGTGCGCCCCTAACCGGTGAGCGCCGCTAGGATGTCGCTGTCCGGGGGGATGCCCTCCTGGGCGAAGGCGATCTTGCCGTCTTTGTCGACGACATAGACCGTTCGTTGGATGCTTTTGCCGTTTTCCTTAAGAGCGTCGTAGGAGTGGGCCACGGCGCCATCATGGTCGACCAGCAGGGCGAAGGGAAAGTTGTACTTGGTCGAGAACTTGTCATGGGAACTGAGCGACGCCGGGTTCATGCCGAAGACAACGGCGTCCGCTGCGTCGAGCTGGGCCTTGTCATCACGCAAGGCCGACAGTTGGCGCGTTCAACCAGGTGTGTCGTCGCCCGGATAGAACACAAGCACGACGCTCTTGCTATTGCGATAGCTGGAGAGGGTGTATTCCACGTCTCCCGTTCCCTGCAGGGTGAAGTCGGGGGCCTGGTCGCCGACGTTGAGGGGCATGGCTCCTCCTTTGACTGACGCGATGGTGTGCGGGAGTGTACCGCCCCGCCGGCTGGCTGGCAATGCCGGGTTAGCCCGGCCGGCGGGAGGGCGGCGGATGACGCGCAGGACGGGATTGGGCCTGCCGCCCCGTCGCAATGCCGGTGTTACGACGTTGCGACGGCCACGGCCTCGCTGGGCGTGGGATCGACGTCGTAGGGGCCGGGGAGGTCTAACTCCTTGGCGATGTCGCGCATGGCCGGCATCACTTCCTCGCCCATGAGCTTCAACGTCCGCATCTGGTCCTCGTGCTTCATGGCGCCATCGCCGGTGCGGAAGATGATGATGCCTGGGCGGAGGTACTCCATGATGCGCCGTATCTGCGCCACGCACTCATCCGGTGTGCCGACGATCATGCCATTGGTTGCGACCTGGTCTTCGAAGGAGGCCAGAGCGCCCGCCCTGGTGCGACCGGTGGAGTCGAAGGCGAGCATCTGGCGTTGCATGGCCTTGGCGCCCTTGCTGTTCATGCCCGGGGGGCTGAGGATCCAGGGGATGGGCTTCTGTACGCCGGGGTCGAAGGGGCTGCGGACGCCCATCGTCAGCGTGCGGCCCACCTCCATTGCCCTTTCTCTGGTCTCCTCGACGTGGAGGAAGAACATATAGCCGAGGTGCTGCGGGCCGGCCTCGTAGCCCTCCTCTCTGGCGGTGTCGTAGTAGACCTGGTACATCTGGCGGGTAATTTCCTCCTGGGTGGAGAGCATGATGTAGGGGTAGCGGCGCTTGGCGGCCCACTCCACGGTCTCCTTGCTGGCGGTGCCCGGGACCCAGATTGGCGGGTGAGGCTTCTGTATGGGGACGGCCCAAGGGTTCACGTACCTGAATTGGTAGTGCTTGCCCTCCCAGCGGAAGGGGCCTGGGGTTGTCCAGGTCTTGATGAGGAAGTCGTGGGCCTCCTCGAAGCGTTCGCGGTTGTAGTGGGGCGGGGCGTTGTGAGAGATGCTCTCGCTGCCGGCGCCCCGGACGATGCCGGGGATGAGGCGGCCGCCTGAGATGACGTCGATCATGGCCAACTGCTCGGCGAGCCAGAGAGGGTCGTCGTGGATTGGCAACACATTGCCGAGCAGCAGGATCTTGGCCTTCTTGGTGATGCGGGCGAGGATGGCGGCCTGGACGTTGGCGACCCCGTTGAGGCAGAAGGGGGCGCTGTGGTGCTCGTTGAGCATCAGGCCATCGAAGCCCATCTCCTCGGCATAGAGCTTCTCGTCGATGTAGCGGTTATAGAGGTCGGCGGCCAGATATGGGTCGTACTCTCTATTGCTGACCTTGATGATGCCCGGCCCCCATTCTTCGGGCCAGTTTTCCACCTGCCAGGGTTCCTCAGTAAAGTGGCCGATGAACATGGGTTACCTCGCTTTGCTTGCGGCAGAGTGTGTCGTTGCTCGTCTGTTGGACCGCTATGAAGCGACGGCGGCGAGCGTCTTGTTGGTCATGGGGTCCACGTCGTAGGGGCCGGGCAGGTCCAGCTCTTTGGCCGTCTCCCTCATCCTGGGAAGCACCTCCTCACCCATGAGCTTTAGGGTGCGCATCTGGGCTTCGTTGCTCATGGCGCCGTCGCCGGTGCGGAAGATGATGGTTCCCGGACGGAGCGTTTCCATGATGTAGCGAATCTTGGTCATGACGGTGTCCGGGGTGCCAACGATCATGCCGTGGGTGGCCACCTGGTCTTCGAAGGATGCTCTGGCGCCGGCGTGGGTGTGGCCGGTGGAGTCCACGGCGAGCATTCGACGCTGGAGGGCGCGGGCGCTGCCGGTGCTGATGCCCGGAGGGCTCATGATCCAGGGCCGGGGCCGCTCCACGCCGGGATCGAAGGGGCTGCGGACGCCCATCGTCAGCGTGCGGCCAACCTCCATTGCCTTCTCGTCTGTTTCTTCGACGTGGCAGAAGAACATGAATCCGAGGTGTTGAGGCCCGGCCTCGTAGCCCTCCTCCCTGGCGGTGTCGTAGTAGACCTGATACATCTGCTGGGTGAGGTCGATCTGGCTGGCCAGCATGATGTAGGGATAGCGATGCTGGGCCGCCCATTCCACGGTCTCCTTGCTGGCGGTGCCGGGGACCCAGATGGGCGGGTAGGGCTTCTGCATGGGGACGGCCCAGGGGTTGACGTACCTGTAGTGGAAGTGCTTGCCCTCCCAGCGGAAGGGGCCGGGGGTTGTCCAAGTCTTGACGAGGAAGTCGTGGGCCTCCTCGAAGCGCTCGCGATTGAAATGCGGTGGAGTGTTGTGGACGAGGCTCTCGCTGCCGCCGCCGCGGACGACGCCTGGGATGAGGCGCCCCCGTGAAATCACGTCGATCATGGCCAACTGTTCCGCGAGCCAGAGGGGGTCGTCGTGGATGGGCAGGATGTTACCCAGGAGGAGGATCTTGGCCTTGGTGGTGATCCTCGCCAGGATGGCGGCCTGGACGTTGGCGACGCTGTTCATGCAGAAGGGGGCGCTGTGGTGCTCGTTGAGCATGATGCCGTCGAAGCCCATCTCTTCGGCGTAAACCTTCTCGTCGAGGTAGCGGTTGTACAAATGAGAGGCGCGCATGGGGTCGTACTCGCGGTTGCTCACCTGCACCACGCCGGACCCCCATTCGACGGGCCAGTCCTCCTTCTGCCAGGGCTCTTCCGTGAAATGACCGATGAACATGGTTCGTTACTCCCGGTCCCCTCTCCTTTGGCGGAGGGGAGGACGCTCGATGCTTGCCGCCAGCCCCGCGGGGATTGCGGCTGCGCGGCGGGTCAGCCGAGGAAATTCAGAACGGCGTTGGCGAACTCCTCCGGCTTTTCCATCTCGGGCATGTGTCCGCAGTCCTCGATGATGGCGGCCTGGGCGCCGGGGATTCCCTGCTGGTAGAGCTCGCAGCTACTGATGGGGACGAGGGCGTCCTGCTTTCCCCAGACCAGAAGGGTTGGCGTGGCGATGGCGGGCAGCAGAGCGGGCAGCGTGATGCTGTGCATGTAGGGGCGCCAGGTGTAGCGGATGGCCCCTTCGCGGTTGGTCTCTATCTGGTCGCCCTCTTCGGGGCTCCAGTCTCTGCCGTAGTACTTCAGGTATTCGTCCGAGTCGCGGGTGTAGAAGCACTGCTCGAAGGCTTCCCGGCTGGAGTTCATGAAGTAGTCCCATATCTCGCCCTGCTGGGGCTTGATGCCGGCGGCGCCGATGAGGACCATCTTCTTGAAGATGGCGCTGTTCATGGTGGCGAGTTCGGCGGCGACCCAGCCGCCGAGAGAGAAGCCCAGGACGTTGAGCGGCGTGGGAAGGCCGTAGTCCCGCACGAACCAAGAGACCCAGGCGGCCAGGTCGCGGACGGACATCAGCATTTCCGGCTGGGATGATGCGCCGAACCCTGGGAGAGAGGGGACGTAGACAGAATAACGCTCGGCGAGGAGCTCGTGGGCCTTGAGCCAGCCTGGAACGCCCAATTCGCTGTGAAGGATGAGGAGCGGGTCGCCGGCGCCGCCGCGCCGCATTTGGAGGGATACGCCGGCAATGTCGAGGGTTTCTTCAACGAAGTTGGCGGGCGTCGTGGTCACGGACTCCTCCGGTGTTTGATGGCGGGGTTGCCATTCGGCTGCCTGCATAATATGCATGGTCGGCGGACGCGTCAACGCCTAGCCGGGGGAGAGGGGCGGGGTGGGGGGCAGGCAAGGAAGCGTCCAGACGCGCCAAGGTGAGAAAACGGCGCGCCCGCCGTCCCCGAGCAGGGTGCAGGGGGCGCAGCCCCCGCCGGGAGTAGCTCTGTCCCTGCCCCCGTACTCGGGGGAAGGTTAGGAAGGGGTTCCCCTCTGCCCCTCCCCTACTTGCCAAATGCGAACGATTGTGCTATAGTATCCCCACGAAGTGGGCCCCCGGCCCGCTTCTCTTCCTTGGAGCCTGCCGCATACATTTATACTGGGGGAATCCGTAGAGAATGCCCCTGTGGCAGGGGCGCTGAGGGATGTTCCCCCAGGCGCACAACCGTCCGAGGAATGGTGGGACCAGAGCGAATGCCGTTGCGAGACAAGCTCTTTGGAGCCATACGGCTCCGTAACGACTAGTAACTGCTCCGTAACGAATCGTAACGGCTCCGTGCCTGCAAACCCCGAAGTCCGGCTGATAATCGTTACGAGCATACAATCAAAGGCCTAACCTTCCCCCGGCTAATCCCCCTGTCCCTGCCCCCGTACTCGGGGGAAGGCTGGGATGCGACTTTCGCGTGGCGTGCCGCCGGGATGCGGCTAGCTTTGCTCTTTGGCGGGGGCGGGGTTGAAGAGTTCCAGGCCCAGGGTGTGGGGGAACGCCGCCGCTATCTCATCGACTTCCCAGCGGCCCTCCCTGTGGAGCACCTTGGCGCTGTCCTCGGAGTTCATAAGGCTGACGAGGCCGCCGCGGACGTAGAAGACCTGGCCGCTGACGTTGTGGGCGGCATCGGTGGCCAGCCAGACGGCGAAGGGGGCTATGTCCTCCGGCGCGGCGTTGACATAGTCGGCGGCGTCCATGGCCCCGCGGATGCCCTGCTGGACGCGGAGGTCGACGGCCTCGGCGGGGACGCTCTGGGTCATTCGGGTGCCGGCGCTGGGACAGATGCAGTTGGACCGGACGCCCAGCGGCCCCAGCTCCAGGGCCATCGTTCTCGTGAGGCCAACGATGCCGGCCTTGGCGGCCCCGTAGTTGGCCTGGCCGCTGTTGCCAACGACGCCGGAGGTTGACGTGAAGGTGACGAAGCAGCCGGCGCCCTGCTGCTTGAAGATCCGGGTTGCATGGTGGACGACGTTGAAGGTTCCTCGCAGGTGGACGGCGATGACGGCGTCCCATTCCTCTTCCGTCATGTTGAAGATCATGCGATCGCGAAGGATGCCCGCCGGCGTCATCACGATGTCGAGGCGGCCGAAGGTGTTGAGAGCCGTGGCGGTGATGTTCTCGGCGCCGCTACTGGACGTTACGGAATCGTGGTTGGCGACGGCTTGGCCGCCCGCGGCCCGGATCTCTTCAACGACCTGATCGGCGGGGGCCGCGTCTGCGCCAGCGCCGTCCACGGCGGCGCCGAGGTCGTTGACGACGACGCTTGCGCCTTCCTGGGCCAAGAGCAGGGCGAGGCCGCGGCCGATGCCGCGGCCTCCGCCGGTGACGATGGCGACCTTGTTCTTGAGGCGTTCACCCATGAAAGGCGTCCGGTCCTACAGGCCGTAGAGCTTGGCGGGGTTGTCGAAGGTAATCTTGCGGGCGGTCTCCTCGCTGATGAGGCCGCCGGACGCCATCTTGTGCATGGCCTCGATGTCGTTGGAGTAGTCGGCGTGGCCGTAGTCGGTGCCTATGACGAGGTTGTCGTCGCCGGTGCAGGCGAGGACGTAAGGGAAGTCGTCCGAGGTCTGGCAGGCCACGTAGATGTTGTTGTCGCCGAGCATGGTCTGGGTGCTTCCCATACCCTTGGGGGCAATGCCGACCTGGGAGAAGATGGGGTGGTCCGGGACCTGCTTCTGAAGGGCCACCTCGGCTTCAGCGCGGATGACGAGGTCGCCGAGGATGAAGGGCAGCCAGGCCGATGTGAACTCGATGAAGCCCCAGCGGAGGTTGGGAAAGTTCTTGGGGATGCCCGAGTAGATGAGGTTCCCGCAAACACCGATGGCGGAGAGCCTGAAACGCGTGAACACGTCGGTGGCGAAGTAGTCGTAGACCTGGAGACTGCCCGTGCCGGCGTGGATGCACACCGGCATATCCATCTTTTCGGCTTCCTCATAGAGGGGGAAGAAGTAGGAGTCGGTGGGAAGGCGGAAGTTCTCGGTGCCGTGCATCATGAAGGCGCAGGCGCCGTGGTCCTTGGCGAACTTCAACTCCTCAATGGCGGCGTCGAGGGTCATGTAGGGGAGGACGGCGGCCCAGCGCAGGCGGCCCTTGCCGCGCTCGTAGATGTTGGCGAGCCAGCGGTTGTAGCCCCGGGTGATGGCGAGCTCAACGGCCGCCCGGTCGGTGAGGGCGCGGAGGAGAAGGGTGGGGTAGAGGATCTGAACGTTGACGTCGAGCTCGTCCATGTGGGCGAGACGGCCGTCGATGTCGGTCATCTCACGGGCTTCCTTGGTGGTGTTGGGCCCGATGTTCTGAAGCTGGTACGTCCTGTCCTCGATGCGCCAGAAGGAGAACGGGCCATTGCGCTGGTCGACGGCAATGGGGGTGTACCGGCTGTCCTCCGGGAGAACGTAGCTCCAGGTTTCCTCTGTTTCGATGACGTGGGCATCGGCGTCGATTGTGGGCATGATGACAGCCTCCTTGGCCAAGAACGGAGTCGATAGAGCGTGTTGGGGGAAATGTAGCCCCGCCGTCCAATCCCGTCAATGGCCCAGGTGGGCAGCGGCGGGAGGGGAGCAGGCATCTCGCGGCTATGGGAAGGTTGGCGCCACGCTGTTGGCGAACAGTTCGACGGATGCGAGGATGTCGTTGAAGGCGAGGTCGCCGAAGGCAAACTGGCCAACGATGTAGTTGGCGCCTGTCTGGTCAACCTGGACGCGCAGCGCGGCGGCTACGGTCGCGGGCGAGCCGGCGATGCCCTGGCCGACCTCGCAGACGGTGTCGAAGTCTTGGGGGCGAGGGTGTGTTGCCGGCCTGTTGTAGGTGCGGGACAACAGGGTAAAGCTGTCATGCCATTTGAGGTAGGCCCGTCGCGCCAGGTCCATCGCAGCGGCGTCGGTTTCGGCGACGACGATGAAGCGGCCAATGCCCAGCAGCGGCAGCTCGGCCTCTGCTCCGCGCTCCTGGCGCCAGACATCGCGATAGCGGTCGTAGCACAGGGCGGCGTCGGCGGGGGCGTCGAGGCTGATGCAATTGAATCCCTGGCGCGCCACCCGCTCGGCGCTCTCCGGGGAGTGAACGCCGTACCAGAGAGGGGGATGGGGCTTCTGGAATGGCTGGAGCTCCATGGGGACCTTGTCGAAGGCGTAGTGTTCGCCGTGGAAGTCGAGCGTCTGCTTCGTCAGTCCCATGAGCAAGACTTCGAGAGCCTCTGCAAACAGGCTCTGCGCCCTGCCGGGCTCCTCGCCGTAGAAGGCCATTTCCACCGGGGACGAGCCGCGCCCAAGGCCGGGATCCAAGCGCCCGCCGCTCAATTGGTCCAGCATGCAGATTTCCTCTAGGAGGCGCAGCGGGTTGTAGAGGGGCAAGGGATAGACCATTGGGCCGAAGCGGAGCCGCTTGGTGCGCTGGGCAATGGCCGAGAGGAAGACGCTTGGGGAGGGGGCCATGCCGATGGGGGTCGAGTGGTGCTCGGCGACGTGGTAGGCGTGGAAGCCGAGGCGGTCGTACGCCTCAATGAGCCTGAGACGCGTCTCGTAGTAGTCGTGGAGCGGCAGGCCATTCCGGTCCAGGTGATCGAAGACCCCAAATCTCATAGTGCCTCGTTAACGGCGTTCGAAGTGTGGGATGACCTCGGCGGCAAACTGTTCGAAGTTCGCCACCAGGGTGGGCTGTTCGCAGAGAGGGTTGATGGTGAAGTGGGTGACGCCGGCGGCGGCGAACTCCTCGATGGTCTCCACGCACTCGCTGACGGGTCCTAGGATGAGGGTCGCGGGGTCAATGTCCCAGGCGTCGCCGCCGTATCGTTGGACCATGGCCCTCTCGGCCTCCTGGAATGCCGCCTGTTTCGTTGGCCCCATGCAGAGGTAGATGTTGCAGGACCATTCCAGGGCAGCGGGGTCCCGGCCGAGGGAGGCTGCCGACTCGCTGATGATGTCCTTGGCCTCTGCGTAGGCCTGCGCAGGCATACCGTTGGGGTGAAACCCGTCGGCCCAACGCGCCGTCCGCTCAAGAGGGTGCCTGGCGAAGCCATTGTTCCACATTGCGCCCGTCCAGATCGGCGGGTTGGGCTGCTGCGCAGGGCGCGGCTGCAACGTCGCGTCGTCCATGTGGTGGAACGCTCGTAATGCGTGACGCTCGTTTCGGAAAGCAGCCGCCGGACGAGCTCTAGGCGCTCGTCGGTCAATGACCGGCGGTCTTCCATCCGAACGCCCTCCACCTCCATGTCCTTGGGAAACATGCCGCCCGACCCCACGCCAAGCACAACGCGCCCCTGGGAAAGGACATCGAGGGAGGCGACGGCCTTGGCCAACTGATATGGGCTGCGGAAGGGAAGGACGAGGACGCCAGTGCCCAGCCGCATCCGGCGGGTGCGCTGGGCCACGGCCGCCAGCAGGACCAGGGGGTCGAGCACCGGCAGGGTTTCGATATCCGGGACGAAGAAGGAGCGGTAACCCAGGCCTTCCATCCTTTCGGCGAAGTCCAGAGGGTTCTCCAGGCCGGCCATGGCGATGCCATTGTATTGAACGCCGAATTGGATTGTTGGCATAGGCGCGTACTCGCCTTGGGTGGCATAGATCATTGGCGCGCCCAGTTGTTGCGCGGCCCCCATCCTAACCTAACCTGCCCCTGGCTGCGGGGGAAGGGTGAGATCCCCTTCCTCGCGAGTATACTCCCGCAAGCACATCCAAGGAGACCGTGAACATGACATCCGAGCACCTACCGGCAAGATCCAGAGGCGAGAAAGTGTGGGAGAGAATACTGATGGCGTCCATGGCTCTCCCCGGCGCCAAGTTGGACCGAGCCTCATATCTCGCATCCCAACTCAAGAGCCATTGCAATAACCAGCAGGTCCTGCAAGCGATTCTGAGCAGGCCTGCCTCGGCGGGCATATCGCCTGACCTTATCGACAAGTTGGCGGATGACTGCATTAGGCGGCACGTGCTCTTGGCATCCGGGGCGTCGTTTGCCGCTGGCGTGCCGGGCGGATTTGCCATGGCAGGGACAATCCCTGCCGATATGGCGCAGTTCTACTGGCACGCACTGGTTATGGCCCAGAAGCTGGCATACCTGTACGGTTGGCCCGACCTGCTTGAAGAAGGCGAGGTCGATGAGCAAACAGAGCTTCAGCTAACGTTGCTTATCGGGGCAATGTTGGGTGCCGCGATGGCTAAGGGGACATTGGCAGAATTGGCTAAGCGGTTCGCTGAACAGACTGTCCGGCGTCTCCCGCGGCAGGCGCTCACGAAGACTTGGTATTATCCCATCGTGAAGCAGGTAGGCAAGTGGATCGGGGTCTCTGTTACGAAACGGGGATTTGCTGGAGGAGTGGCCAAGGTGGTCCCGGTCATAGGGGGCGTCTTCTCAGCCAGCGTAACAGCGGCAACGATGCGGCCAATGGCCAAGCGCCTGAAGAATCACCTCAGAACACTGAGATATGCGTTTCCTGACGGAGAAGTGGCCAATGGCGAAGCCTCGCCATCCTCGGCAGCGCCCTAGCCCAGCAGGTCCCTTTTCCCGAACCGCTCCAGCCAGCGGGGAATGACTTCTTGGTTGAAGACGTTGTCGTGGACGCGGCCGCGGAGGGCGCTGAGGACGGCGTCGGTGGCCCATCTGATGCCTGGGCCGAGGTGGCCGCTGGAGGAGTCCTGATTGGCGGAGACCATATGCGGCGATAAGAGGACATTGTCGCCCATTTTGAGGAGCGGGTTGCCGGGATGCGGCGGCTCCTCTTCCATGACGTCCAGGGCGGCGGCGGCGATGACGCCCTCGTCGAGGGATTGGATGAGGGCCGCCTCGTCGACGACGGCGCCGCGGGAGGTGTTGATGAGGACGGCGGAGGGCTTCATCTTCCGAATCTCGGCGAGGCCGAGCATATGGTGGGTCTCGGGCGTCAACGTAACGTGGAACGACAGGACGTCGGATTGGCGCAGGACGGCGTCATAATCGACGCGTTCCACGCCAAGCTCGGCGAAGCGCTCGTCGGGGAGGTAGGGGTCACAGGCAATAAGGCGCGCCTTCCAGGGGGATAGCAGATGGGCGAATCGGCTGCCGACGCGGCCCAGCCCGACGATACCGATGGTGATGCCGCCGTAGCCGTCGGCGCGGGCGCCGACGTAGGTTCCCATCAGGTCGTCGCGGCGCCAACCGCCGCTCTTGACGGACTTGTCCCGCTGCGGGAATTTCTTCAGGAGGTTGAGCATCATGCCCACGGCGCCCTCGGCGACGCCCCCCCAGTTGGCTTCCGTTGGGGCGTGGGTAACGAGGATGCCCAACTCGGTTGCGGCGTCAAGGTCCACGTCGTCAACCCCAATGGTGTACTTGGCGACGATGCGCAGCGTTTCCGACGCCTCCATGATGCTGCGGGTTATCGGGGTGCTGCGAATGGACGTGCCGATGAGGGCGTCGGCCCCTTGGGCCATCTCGAGCATTTCCTCTTCGTTGCTGCCCTGGGGGGTGAGCCAGGCGTTCTTGCCGAACGCGAGCTGACATCCGGCGGCCTCCAGCATGCGATGGGACTCGCCGCTGTTGTCTGCCGGGGCAAACACGAAGACCTTCGGTGTTGGCATGGCTGAACCCTCCGCCCGGTGAAGCGCATAGACAGGCCCGCTGGCGGTTCGCATTTCACACCATTTCGGCGGTGGGTGTCAACGATGGACGGGGTCGGGGGGGGGGCTTGGCCCACGGCTGGCGAGTGGGATTCCGGAGCAGGGCGGCCCGCGTTGACATGGCGCCACTTGCGGGCTAACGTAGGCCGACGCTTCCAGTCGTGGCTTGGCAAGCGCGCCGCAAGAGACGATGCTCCCTCCTTCCCGGTAACATGCAATGCTCAGGGCGAGACACGGCTTTGCCGTTGGGCTTTCTATCGTTTTCATTGGCCTGTTCGTAGGCTCGATGTTGCTCCTGCGAGTCAACGCAACGCTTCTGTCGCCTGACTTCATCAACGACCAGCTTCGTCAGGCGGACTTCTTCACCTTCCTCTACGACGACGTGGCCGTGCTCGCGGCTGAAGAGCAAATCCAGGAATTGGAAGACCTACCCTTCGGGATCCGTCTGGACGCCGAGGCCATGATCGCGAGCGCCAGGGATATCCTGCCTCCCGAGTGGCTCCAAGCCAACGTGGAGCTCGCCGTCAGCGAGGTATTGCCTTACGTCGGCGGCCGTACGGACGACTTTGCATTCGCCATACCTGTCAAGGAACGGCTCTTGGGCTCCACCGACGCCATCAAAGTCCTGGCGCGGAGCTCCGGCGTCTACGAAATCACGGCCAGTCAAGCGTTTGAAGACAAGGCTGACCAAGCGCTTGAGGAGTTCGGCCAACTTCCACTGGGCGTCACGCTCCAGGGCGAGGACTTGGCCTGGACCGCCCAACAAATTGCGCCTCCGGATTGGCTCGAGGGTCAACTGGAGGGCGCAGTGGACGAGGTGTTGGCTTACCTGACCTACGAGTCCGATGACCTCAGCATCACGATTCCCTTGGCGGACAGGCTGCGCGGCGCCGAGCCGGCGATGAAGGGACTCCTGGAGCGGGTAGAGGCCTATGACAGCATGGCGAATGAGGTGGCCCGCGAGGCCGTGGAGGAGAACCTCGACCGGGTGACGCTCTTGCCCATTGGCGTTGCCATCGAGTCGCAGGAAGTCATCGACGCGGTCAGGCTGGCTGTGCCCCCGGAGTGGATCCAGGAACACGTAGAAGCGTCGCTGGGCGAATTCGTGGCCTACGCGGCCGGGGACGTGGATGCCTTTGCCATCACGGCGCCTCTGGCCAAGCGCACCGAGATCGCTCTCCAGGAGTTGACCGACTTGGCGGACCGGAAACTGGCGGAAGTCTTCGCCGCGTATCCAGCGTGCTCCGTTACCCAGGCGGTGGACATTGCAGCGAGCATTCAGCAGGGGACGTTGCCCTCCTGTCAAATACCGGCGTTCGGCCTCGAGGAAGTGACGGTCGCCCTAGGGATGCCGCTAGACGCCGGATGGACCTGGGAACGTTTGGAGAGCGCCGCCGGTTTCAGCCTCGCGATACTGCGGGATGGCGTAGCGGTGAGCGCCGTCGCTGAGGCGTTCAACACCGACCTGGAGGACCTGATACGGGACTCCATTGGCCAAGATCTCCCGGATGTCTATACTTTTACGGACGCAGACCTCAAAGCGTTCTTTACCCCAGAAACGGCGGAAGCCTTCGACTCGTTCTGGGAGACCGTCGCCGGAGGGGTTGTCATTGATGAGAACTTCCTCCGCAGGGAACTGAGCGGGGATGAGTTCCGCCAGCTTCAGGATTTTCGGGAAGTCCTTCGCGACGGCATCTCCTATTCGTCGTCCGACCTTCGAGAAGATCTAGCGAGGGAAGACCCCCAAGCGCTGGACAGCCTCGATGCGGCGCGGTCGGCGTTGAACACATTCGACAACTTCAAGTTCGTTGTATACGTAGTTTGGGGCATATTGCTGGCGGGTGTTGGGTTTCTGGGCGGACGGCGATGGTGGACCCGGCTGGCGTGGGCGGCCCTACCCCTGGCCTTCGCTGGACTTTTGCTCTTCCTAGCTACCGGCCCCCTCTACGGCTCCTTTGCTGAGCCGGGGTTGGACCGGGGCCTGGAACAGATCAAAGAGGGTCAAGACCCCGAAGGCGTGGAGGTGGTTCTGACGGATAAGGCCTTCGATGTGGGCAAGACCGCCGTGCGGGCGTTCTTCTCGGGGGTCAAGACCCAGGCGTTAATCTTCGCCTTCACCGGTTGCGTTTTGTTCATCGGCGCCGTCCTATGGGGCGCGGTTCTAGGTCCCAGACGGCAAGCCGCCTTGGGATTGCCCAACAAGACTCGGCGTCCTCAAGGGTGACGCGTGCTCTCGCGCTACCGCGTTATTGACATGGCCGACGACCGCGGGATCTTCTGCGGCCGCGTCTTGGGAGACCTTGGCGCCGATGTGATCAAGGTCGAGCCTCCCTGGGGCGACCCCGCCAGACGCCAAGGCCCTTTCTTCCAAGACGACCCGGGGCCGGAGAACAGCCTGTTCTGGCAGGCCTACGCCTGCAACAAACGGGGCGTGACCCTCGATATCGAGCAGGAAGCTGGGCGGGAGCTGCTCCTGAAGGCCGTGGGCGCCGCCGACTTTTTCATCGAGTCGTTCCGGCCCGGCTACCTCGCCGGCCTTGGGCTTGGATATGAGGAGTTGCACCGGGCGAACCCCCGCCTGATCTACGTGTCCATTACGCCCTTTGGGCAGGATGGCCCCCACAGCGGCCTGGCCGCCACGGACCTGACGGGCGCGGCTATGGGCGGGTTCATGCGCCTGACCGGCGATGCGGACAGGCCACCACTGAGGGTCAGCATTCCCCAGTTCTGGCTGCTGGGGGGTGCCGCGGGAGCGGCGGCGGCGATGGTTGCCTTCCAACAGCGTGTGCAGACGGGGCGGGGCCAACATGCAGACGTGTCGTGCCAGCAGGCGATGGCCCGGACGCTGGCTCACGCGCCCCAGTTCTGGTACATGGAGGGGACCGTGCTAGAGCGCAGCGGGCCGTTCCGTCAGGTCGGTGGGGGCAAGAAGATGCGGGTCAATTGGGAGTGCGCCGACGGCTACGTGAACTTTCTGCAGCCGGGCGGGAAGACCGGAGGCCGGACGATGGCGGCGTTGTGCCGCTGGATGGAGGAGGAGGGATTCGGGGAGCCTGCGCTGAGGGAGGCGGACTTCGGGGAGTTCGGGTTCGGACAGGCGCCCGACGCGCTCATGGAGGCGATGGACAAGGCCCTGGGCCTCTTCTTTCGCTCGAAGAGCAAACGCTATCTGTCGGCGGAGGCCCTGGAGCGGCGCATCCTGCTGTTTCCGGTCAACGACCCGGCTGACGTGCTGGAGTATCCACAGCTTGCGGCCCGCGGCTTCTTTCGCCAAGTAGATGGCCCCGACGGCGCGCCGATGACAACTCTAGCAGGCTGCGGAAAAACTCTGCTGTCTACCCAGGGCCAAAAACTGTCCGACGATAAACGCCGTCCTATCGCGTGTTCTGAACGAATTATTCGAATTGGCCTATCACATGCCGAATGCCGCCGAGACAGTTGAGGCTCCATACACTGCGACTGAGCGCCTTACCTTTCTTCCGCAGCCTGCTAGGGCCCTGGGCGCGGTCCAGCGCTGGGGCCATGTGCGTCGCCAGAAGGGCGCCCAGGCTTGGCGAGCACAACGAGGAGGTGTACGGGTCGCTGGGACTGACGGCCGCCGACCTCGACGGGCTGCGTGGACGGGGAGTGATCTAGGGGATGGCAGGGGCATTCGAGGGGCTGAACGTGCTCGACTTCTGCTGGGTGGCCGTGGGCCCGATGACGACACGGTACTTCAGCGATTTCGGGGCGACCGTGGTGCGGGTCGAGTCCCGGCATCGGCCCGACGTCATCCGCAGCGGCCTGCCGTTCGCCGGGGGCCGTCCGGGGGTCAATCGCAGCGGGTATTGGGTCAACTACAACGGCGGGAAGCTCAGCCTCACTCTGAACATGGCCCATCCAGCGGCGAGGGAAGTGGCCTTTGAGCTGGCGACGTCGTGGGCGGACGTGGTGGCTGAGAACTTCACGCCGGGGACAATGGAGCGGTGGGGGCTCGGCTATGAGGATATTTCTCAGGTGAACCCGGGGGTGGTGATGTTCAGCGCCTCGATGATGGGCCGCGGCGGGCCCTACGAGGCGCAGCCGGGGTTTGGGCCGGTGTTGACCGCCATCTCGGGCCATACGCATTACACCGGCTGGCCCGACAGGGCGCCGGTGAGTCCCTACGGCGCCTACACGGACTTCGTGATTCCCCACGTGGCGGTGGCGGCCATAACGTCCGCCCTGGAGACGAGGAGGGAGACGGGCATGGGGCAGCACTTGGACATGTCGCAGTTGGAGGCGTCGCTGCAATTTCTGGTGCCAGCGATCCTCGACTACACCGTCAACGGCAGGGTGGGGACGAGAGACGGCAACCGGGATCCGGCAATGGCCCCGCACGGCGTATACCCCTGCAGCGGCGAGGACCGGTGGTGCGCTATCGCCTGCGCCAACGACGAGCAATGGGCCTCGCTGGCTGGGATCATGGGACATCCGGAACTGGCGCGGGCGCCTCGTTTCGCGGGGCTTGTGGCCAGAAAGGCCAACGAGGATGCCCTGGATGAAGCCGTGGGGGCGTGGACATCGGGGCTGGAGGCTCAAGAGGTCATGGCCCGGTGCCAGGAGGGGGGCGTCGCCGCGGGCGTCGTTCAGAGCTGCGCTGACCTCTTCGCCGACCCTCAGCTCAGGGAGCGGGGGCATTTCGCAACTCTTGCTCACCCTGAGATTGGGGCCTACGCCATGGACGGGAACTGCTTCACGCTTTCGGAGACCCGGCCGGACTATCGGCGGGCGCCGCTTCTGGGGGAGCACACGGAATACGCGCTGCGACAACTGCTGGGGATGTCGCAGGAGCGCTTCGACCGGCTGGTGGAGGATGGGGCGCTAGAGTGAGCCGGGTTCCGGGGAGGCTGGCCGCTGCGGGCGCGTTCTGCCTCTGTGCAGACCCAGCGCAACGGCTACGAGCAACAGGGCGACGCCCCCACTGGCCAGGAAGCCGAGGGTTATTCCAACCGCAGTGATGATGACCCCGCTGGCAGAGGGGGCGGTCAGGGCCGCCACCTGATTGCCGCTCGTGCGCACCCCCATGGCCACACCGCGCCCGCCGGGTGGGGCCTCCTCGCTGAACATGGCGAGGAGCAGGGGGAGGCTGATGCCCACGCCGACGCCGTACAGCAGCGATATGAGGTACACCTGGGGTATCGCCGTGAGATGCGGGGAGATGACCAGGGATAGAGCGCCTATCGCAAGGGAGCCCCCAGCGACCGCGGGACGGCTGCCAAGCTTGGCGGCCCTGCCTGCGCCGAGCGCCGTCACCGTCGCCACGACTGAGGTGCTGGAGATTACGGTGGCGGCCACTCCCTCGGGCATGCCGCCCTCGATGAGAAAGAGCGGGAAGAAGGCGGTCCAGGTGGTCTGGTACCAGACGCGCACGAAGGTGAGGATGACGGCGATCTGTATCCCCACGAGACGGACCTGGTGGTAGGCCGCGGAGAAGCCAGCGGAGGACCCCTGGGTGCTGTTGGGCGCGGCGCGGGGCAGGGTGATTGGCTTGAGCACCAAGCCAATCACAACAAAAAACAGGGCGACGGCGGCGATGAAGAAAAAGCCGTCCTTATAGCCCATGAACTGGGCTGCTGGCCCGATGAGCAACGGGGCCACCATGGTCCCGACGTTTGTGGCGAAGCTGAAGCGTCCCGTGATGGTGACGCGCTGGGAGGGGTGGCCAACGTTGGTGATGTAGGTCTGGATGGCGACCCATGCGGAAGTCCTGGCCGCCCCCAAACCTAATTGAATGAGGAACAAGACCACGTAGCTGGTCGTGAGGCCCATGACGGCGGCAAGGGCGGTGCACAGGACGGCCCCTAGGACGAACACGCGCTGCGGGCCTATGCGCTGCGCCAGTGCTCCGGACGGGATGCTGGTAACGGCGGCAACGAGCGAGCCGGCGCCGATGAGGAAGCCAATGAGGACCAACGGCATGTCCAACTCCCGCGCTCGCAGGGGGAGGAGGAACGTGACAATCAGGGCGAAGCTGAAACTGAATGTGCCTGCGACGTAGGCCAACAGCAGATGGGTGTTGCCCAACCGGGTGAAGCCGTCTCCGGCGCCTCCCGATGACCTTGCAGGCCCGGCCGAAGTCATCGAGGAGTGTTCCCGGCGGGTGTTGCGTCTTTCCCTGTGACGGCAGCGACCATGAGCGGTATTTTACACCACGGAGGCGCTGGATTCCGTTGACATGGCGGCGGGACGGCCTTATGTTGCCGACGATTCGCAATTCACGGTCACAGGAGCGGCGCAATGGCAAAGTATCTGCTCGAAGCTACCTACACGGTCAGCGGCGCGCAGGGTCTCATGGGGGAGGGTGGGTCCAGCCGGAGGGGGGCGGTCACTCAATTGGTGGAGTCTCTGGGCGGGAAGGTGGAGGCGTTTTACTTCGCCTTCGGCGACAGCGACTTTGTTCTGATTGCCGACTTCCCGGATTCCGCCAGCGCTGTTGCAGCATCGCTGACGGCGGGGGCGGCAGGTGGGATAGGGGTGAAGACAACGGTGCTCGTCACGGCGGAGGAAGTGGACGAGGCTGTGCAGAAGCGGGGCTCGTACAGGGCGCCGGGCGTCTAATTGTAGCGCCGGTGGGGGACAAGACCCCCTTCCTAGCCTGCCCCCGGGTACGGGAGCAGCGACGGGACGGCTAGCCATCAGCCCTTGTTCCACTCCTGCTGTCCGGCAGGCTCGTTGGTGATGGGCGTGGTGACGGTGAGGCCGGCGTCCACCGGAAGGACAACCCCTGTAACCCAGCGGGCCTCGTCGCTGGCGAGGTAGAGGGCGGCGTAGCCGATGTCCCATCCGGTTCCCTCGGCGCCGAGGGGAGAAGCGTCGCGGCGCCGGTCGCGGAGGGCGCCGTCCATGCGCGGGGCCACCATAGGCGTGTAGACAAGGCCGGGGGCGATGCAATTCACCCTGACGTTGTCCCGGCCGTGGTCTGCGGCCATGGAGAAGGTCAGGCCAATGACGGCCGCCTTGGAGGCAGTGTAGGGCGTGCTGTGATGCGCCCTCAGGCCTGCAGTGGACGATATGTTGATGATCGAGCCGCCTCCGGTCTCCATCATGCGGGGGATGGTGTGGCGGCTGGTGAGCATCATGCTCTTCACGTTGACGGCCATGACGCGGTCCCACTCCTCCTCCGTGACATCGAGGACGGACCCGCGCTTGGAGATGCCCACGTTGTTGACCAGGATGTCGAGCCGTTCGTAGCGCTCGATTGCGGCCTCGACGAGGCTGCGGCAGTCGCTATCCGAGGTCACGTCCGCCTGGAAGACCGATGCGTCGCCGCCCTCTTGTAGGATGGCGGCCAGGGTTTCCTGGGCGCGGTCTGTGAGGGCGTCAACGAGAAGCACCTTGGCGCCTTCCCTGGCGAAGAGGATGGCAGTGGCCTTGCCGTTGCCGATGCCTGGGCCGCTGGAGCCTGCGCCGGTGACAATGGCGACCTTTCCCTCCAACCTGGGGCGGCGTTCCGGCATGATGTCCTCCGTTCAGGGGTGCAACGCTCGCAGCGTCAAGACGCGCTTATTGTTGCCCGAGGGGTACCTTGTTGTCACGTCGTGGGCCAACTGCGGCCAGCGTAGCAGAGGGGGCATTGAAAGAGGAAGGGGCCCTAATGCAGGGCCCCTTCCTCTACTGCGAGACGGTGAAAACTACCAGCGGCGAGGGCCGCTGCCTCCACTGCCTCCGCTGCCTCCGCTGCCTCCGGGGCTGGACCGTTGCTCGCGAGGCTTGGCCTCGTTGACGGTGAGGCTGCGGCCTGAGAGATCCTTGCCGTTCATTCCGGTGATGGCGCCCTGGGCCTGGGCGAGATCCCGCATCTCAACGAAGCCGAAACCCTTGGACCTGCCGGAGTAGCGGTCAGTGACGACCTGAGCCGACTCGACGTCGCCGTAGGCGGCGAAGGCCCGCTCCAGATCAGCATCCTGGGTCTCGTAGGACAGATTCCCGACATAGATACGCATGGTGGCACTCCTTGCCAGCAAGATTCCGAGCCTTCCTGTGCAAGGGCGCCGTTGCCAGAGAAGTTAGCGAGGCTAAATACGCAGGGCAGGAACGACAAGTACACGTGAGGTCTACGGTTGCATTAGTATAGCACATGAGGCCACGACGCGTAAAGGGGGTAGGGGTTCCGGGGGGCGGGTCGGCCGCGTCTGCTAGACTGCCGTGGCCGGGGCTATGCAGAAGAGCCGGGGGAGGCCGCACTGCGGGTGCAACCGAGTCGGCAAGGAGGAACGGTATGGCTGGAACAGCCTGGTCTCGAACGCCCATCGAGCGGAACATCGCCATGGAGCTGGTGCGGGTTACGGAGGCTGCAGCTCTTTCGGCGACGCGCTACATGGGGCTGGGGGACAAGGAGCTTGTGGACCAAGCCGCCGTGGACGCCATGCGGTTCACGCTGGGATCAGTGGCGATGGACGGCGTTGTTGTCATCGGGGAGGGGGAGAAAGACCAGGCGCCGATGCTGTACAACGGGGAAGTCCTGGGCACCGGCTCTCCGCCGGCGGTGGACATTGCCGTGGACCCCATTGACGGCACGACGTTGCTTTCCAAGGGACTGCCGGGGGCCATCGCCGTCGTGGCCCTGGCTGCCCGCGGGGCGATGAACTGTCCGATGGAGGTCGTGTACATGGACAAGATCGTCGCCGGGCCGGAAGCCCGAGGAGCCATAGACATCAACGCCTCGGTTGGCGACAACCTGCGGAACATCGCCGGGGCCATGCGCCGCAAGGTCAATGAGCTGACTGTGGTGGCCCTCGACCGGCCTCGGCACGAGGTGCTGTTGCAGGAGATTCGCTCTGCCGGGGCGAGGGTGAAGCTGATTACCGACGGCGACGTGGCCGCCGGCATAGCGGCCGCGCTGCCAGATACGGGTGTTGATGTACTCATGGGCATTGGAGGGACGCCGGAGGGGGTAATAACGGCTGCGGCGATCCGCTGCACCGGCGGCGAAATCCAGTGCAAGGCGTGGCCCCGTAACGACGACGAACGGCGGGCGGCTGCGAACGCCGGCTTGGACATGGGGCGCGTCTACAGCACGGAGGAGTTGGTCAGCGGCCAGGACGTCTTCTTTGCGGCCACGGGCGCCAGCGACGGGGACCTGCTGAAGGGCGTGAGGTACTTCGGGAACGGAGCGCGGACGCAGTCGCTGGTCATGCGGTCGCGTTCGGGCACGATCCGCTGGATCGAGTCGATTCACGACTTCGAGCGGCTTGACAAGGTGCGATTCGGTGACTCGGCGTGAGATTGGGCGTCGTGGGTGTGGTACTGTAGCGATTGAGGATGCTAGGAGGTGGAACTGTGCCCGCGGACGCCATCGATCGGGAGATTATCAGGAACGCCTTGAACACGGCCGCCCTGGAGATGACCGTCTCCATGGAGCGGACCAGCCGCTCTCCCATCGTCAACGAGAGCCGGGACTTCTCCACAGCCATTTTGGACGGCGAGAGCCGAGCCATCGCTCAAGGGTTGGGTTCGCCGGTGCTGATGGCCGCAATCAAGCACTCCGTGAGAGCCATCCTCGACGAATTCCCTGATGACATCAGCCCAGGCGATCTGTTCATCAACAACGATCCCTTCTCGGGTGGCTCTCACCTGGGCGACACCACCATCGCTTTACCCGTGTTCCACAACGGCAGCCTGGCGTTCATCGTCTCAGTGAGGTCGCACCTTCCGGACGGCGCGGGAGGAGGCGCTCGCCCAGGAGGCATGTATCCCGCCGCCACCGAGATTTTCGAGGAGGGAGTCCGCTTTCCCCCCTTCAAGCTCTGCGAGGGCGGTGAACTCCGGGGGGACCGTTTCGACTGGGTCGTTCGGAACACCCGTTTCAAGGCTTGGACCATCGGCGACGTCAGCGCCATGATCGCTTCCTGCCAGGTGGCGGAGACGCGCATTCGCGGCCTCGTCGAGAAGTACGGGTTCGAGGCGGTGAAAGACGCCTGCGAATACGCGCTCGACTACGCCGAGAGGCTGTTTACTGCAGAGGTGGAGTCCTGGGCGGACGGCACGTACAGGGGCGTCGCCTACATGGACTCGGACGGGTTCTACGAGTGGGATCTCAAGGTACAGGTCGACGTTACTATAGACGGGGGCAGGTTGGTCTTGGACTTCAGCGGCGCCGACCCACAAACCAGAGGGTTCGCGAACAGCGGCGCCGGCAACACCCTCAGCTATGCGTTTATCGCTCTATGCAGCGTACTGGACGAGACGATCCCCAAGAACGACGGCATCTTCCGGGCAGTCACCACCATACTCCCTGAGGGCACGCTGTTGAATCCGACCGATGGGTCGCCCACCGGCCTTTGCACCCTCCACCCCGGCGCCGAGATCGCTCAGGCTCTGACCCTGGCCTTGTCTCAGGCTGTGCCGGAGAAGGTGGGGCATCCTTGGGACACCCGGGTCAAGGGCGTCATTTCGGGCACGGATCCGCGGTCCGGCAACCGCTATGTGGCTCACCCCTTTGTGACCAACGCCGCCGGACCCGGCGGCACATACGGTCTGGATGGGTGGGGAGGCGGCTCAGGGATGCGGGGCGGCATGGCCTACACGACTGCGGAAATGTACGAGACGCACTACCCTCACCGCGTCGAGCAGCGGGAGTTTATGACCGACTCCTGTGGACCTGGCAAATGGCGGGGCGGTCCAGGAACCCGGACGGTCATCAAGATCTTGGGCCACACGGCTCTGGCCAATTACATGGTCTGGGGCGGCAGGCATCCTTGCCCGCCTCTCTGCGGCGGTGTCGCAGGCAGGCCCAACCAGGCGGAATTCCTCTACAAAGGGGGCGCCTCCGAGCACCTGGCTGGGGGGGAGTCCTTGGAACGCTGGCTGGATAACGAAGACGCAGTCCAGACGTCCCGGGGCGGCGGCGGCGGTTGGGGTGACCCACTAGAGCGGGACCCTGCCATGGTGCGAGAGGACGTGCTGGACGAATACCTTTCGCTCGCGGGCGCCCACAGCGACTACGGCGTAGTCATCGACCCGGAAACACTCGACGTCGATGAGGACGCCACTAGGGCCGTGCGCCATGCGATGCGAGAAGTGGCGGTTCCAGCCGGCGCCGAGGGGCCTGTGACCTTGTTGGAAGGCGGCGCCTGAGCGGCGCGAGCGAGGCTATAGTTCGCAACCCGGTCGCGCTAAGGCTCTCGACATATGGTCGTTGATGCCCGGCAACAGTCCTATTCAGCCTCAAGGGCCGCAATCCTGCCTGGGAGAACCTTTCCCAAGCTACGAATTCAACGCAGCAGCCGCCCGGCGTTGACCAGGATGGCCTGTCCCGTGACGATGGAGCTGAGGTCGGAGAGTAGATAGAGGGCCGTTCCCACGATGTCATCGGGGTAGGCGACCCGTTTGAGAATGAAGCTGGATTGGCTCATCGCCTCATGCGCCCGGATGGTTTCCTCCGTGGGGTCTTCGTCGCTCAGGGTAAGCCCGGGACATATGGAATTGACCCTGATATTGAACTGGCCGAGCTCGCGGGCCATGGCCCGGCTGATGCCCAGAACGGCTGCCTTGGAAACCGTGTACGGCAGTTGCCCTGCGGTGCCGTTGAATGCGGCGTTGGAGGACACGTTGACGATGCTTCCCTGGTTCCGCTCCTTCATCGCCGCGGCGACGGCTCGGGAGCAGAGCCAGACCCCCTTGACGTTGACGGCCATGGTGCGATCCCATTCCTCTTCCGTGATTTCGTCGTAGGCGCCGCGGGGGGCGGGGATGGTGAGGTAAATGGCGGCGTTGTTGACCAGCCCGTCGATTTGGCCAAAGTGGGTGACGGTTTGCTGCGTCATGTCCACACAACTGTTCAAGTTGGCGACGTCGGTCTGTAGGGGGAGGGCCTCGCCCCCGGCTTCTCCAACCTCCCGGGCGACCCGTTCTGCGGCGGCCACGTCGATGTCGGCAACCGCGACGCGGCCACCTTCGCGAGCGATAGCCAAGCAGTAGGCCCGGCCAATGCCGTGGCCGCCTCCCGTCACGACAACGACCTTCGATTCGAGTAGTGAAGCCACGGCGCCCCCTCTTTTGCGAAATGCCGCTTTGAGATTGTGCAACGCCGCCGGCAACGTTGGCTGCGGTGCGGGCCGCGTGGGCAGGCGAGCCGGCGGAGAACGGCTTGAGCCGCTGGGCCTGATGGTACCGCGGTTGGCGCCGCTCCGTGAAGGCGGATGTTGGATTGGGCATCGACTACGAAACCGGTGGAACAATGGAAAGAGGTTGACGAAAATAGAGCGCCTCAGCGGCGGCGGGGATTGACCTTCACTAACCGCGTGCTATGCTGGCTGCCATAACCATCTCTTGCAGCCATCGCGGCGGTCCGCGTCCATGCGGGACTGTGTCAAGGAACCATGACTAGGGAGGATGCAATGAAGCGATACTTGTCCCCCGCATTGTTAGCGCTTTTCCTGGTTTTGAGCCTGGGACTCGGGCTGGCATGCAGCGACCCGACGGCAACGCCCGCGCCCACAAGCCCCCCGGCGCCCACCGAGTCTGGCGGCGGCACAACGATGGACCCGACCATGGCGCCGATGATGGCTCCTACTATGGCCCCTACAATGGCGCCCACTTCGAGCGAACCCAAAGTGCTGAGGTTCGCCACAGCCAACTTCGGATCAGAGCGGTTGGACCCCAGCGCAGCGTCGATTGCCGCGTCGGTGGGGCTGGTTGGCCCTCTGTGGGACTGGCTGACGTACATCGCCCCTGACGGGCAACTTCATGCTGAGCTGGCGACCAATTGGGAGCAGGTGGGCGACGGCACGGCGTGGGAAATCAAGCTGCGGCAGGGTGTGAAGTTCCACAACGGCGACGACATGACTGCCGAGGACCTGCGGTTCACCATGCTGGAAGTCTGGCCGCGCGACGAGGCTTCCAGCTCCCGGAAGGCGCAGTTCTCCAAGGATATCCTTGACGTGGAGATTGTGGACCCGCACACGGTCATCATTCACACCGATGGGGTCTGGCCCACGCTTCCCTTCGATGTCTCTCAGCAGCCGGGCATCGAGGGCATCATTCTGCCCAAGGACTACATTGGCCAGGTTGGGTGGGACGGTTTCGAGCAGGCGCCTGTCGGCACGGGCCCCTACAGCTTCGTGGAGCACAACTTCGGGGACTCGATTACGTTTGAGCGCTTTGAGGACTACTGGGGCCCTAGGCCCGGCTTTGACCGGCTGGAGCTGATAGCGGTGCCGGAGTCGTCGACCCGGGTGGCGATGCTCAAGCGCAACGAGGTCGATGTGGCCGAAATCATACTGGATCAGGCGGAGGATCTTGCGGCGTCGGGCTTCAAGATAGCGTCAGACCCTCAGCCCACCGTCCTTCGCTACCACCTGTGGGGCTCCTACTATGGAGAGCCCGGGTTTGATGGCGAGGGTTTCGCCGACCCGGGCCCCATTGGGGACATCAAGGTGCGAGAGGCGCTGAATTTGGCCATCAACAAGGAAGAAATGGCGGAGGCGTTGTTCCTAGGCAGGGCCGAGCCGGTGGCCGTCTATCCGATCACCTCCCTAGCGATTGGTTTCCCAGAGAACTTGGAGCCCTATGGCTATGACCCTGAGAGGGCAAAGGAGCTTCTGCGGGAGGCCGGGTATCCCGACGGATTCACTATCAAGATATACTCCTTGGCTGTTGGCGCCTGGCCCCATCTGGACGTCTCACAGGTCGTTGCCGGCTATTGGGAAGCGATTGGGGTCAAGTCGAACATCGAGCCCACCGACATTGGGGCGCACCGTCCCCAGTGGTTGAGCTTCCCCCAAGACCCAGCGATAGTGGGGGCGGCCACCTTCTTCCCAACCGCATCCCGCCTGAACGGCTTGGACGACCTGCGGATATGGTGGTCGATACAGGGCAAGAACAACCAGCAGGCCGCCAACATTGATGACCTGGCGACAGCGGCCGCAGAGGCAACCACGGTTGAGGAGATTGCCCGGTTGGTCAAAGAGGCCTACCAGAGGATCTACGACGACTTCCGGGGCCTGCCTCTGGTCGCTGTGGATGGGCCGCTGTGGGGGTATGGCAACAGCGTGGCGGACATGTCGATGGTGCGGAACCACCGCGGATACCTGCCCCGCAGTTTCGCCGCAGCGGAGCCCAAGTAGCCGAAGGCGGGGCCTGAACAGACGCTACGAATCATTGCACCGGCGGCCCTCGCTGGATTGAGCGCCTCAGTCCAGCGAGGGCCGCCGGCACGCCAAGCAATCGTTTCCCATCGCCCGCCGCTACGCTGATGCCCATGGCCACCCAATCAGACACCATTTCCGACGCAGTAGGCCCTAATAACGCCCTCGGCAGCGTTCCGCTGCTGGAGGTGAAGGACCTGCGAACGCATTTCTCCACGCGGTGGGGCATTGCCAAGGCCGTTGACGGCGTCTCGTTCACCATCAACCATGGTGAAACCGTTGGCTTGGTGGGAGAGTCCGGGAGCGGAAAGAGTATGACGGCGCTGTCGGTTCTCGGCCTCGTTCCCAAGCCTGGGGGGCGCATTGTGGGAGGACAGGTGTTGTTCGAAGGGCGCGACCTGGTGGGGCTGCCGCCCGGCGAGATGCGTAGGTACCGGGGAAGACGAATGTCCATGATTCCCCAGGACCCCCTGACCACCCTGAACCCCGTCTTCACGATTGGCGACCAGGTGGCGGAACCGATCCGTATTCACCATCTGGCGCCGGAGGGTGGCGTTATGGGCCGGGTGTTGCAGTGGCTCCGGGCGGTGAACATACCGGACCCAGAGTCCCGCCTGAACAGCTACCCCCATCAGTTCAGCGGCGGGATGCGGCAACGGGTGGTGGGGGCGGCGACCTTCTCGGCGGAGCCGATGCTTCTGATCGCCGACGAGCCGACGACGTCACTGGACGTCACGATCCAGGCCCAGTACCTGCGGCTGCTGAAGGAGATCCAGGCTAGGACCAACGTGGCCATACTGTTCATCACCCACGACATGGGAATCGTTGCCAACATGTGTGACCGGGTGGCGGTCATGTACTCAGGCAGAATAGTGGAGGAGGCGTCAGTGAGGCGGTTGTTCCAGGCGCCGTCGCATCCATACTCAGAGGCCCTGTTGCAATCGATACCCAGCGTCACTGGGCCTCGGGGTCGGCTCACTCCGATCAAGGGCGAGCCTCCGAACCTCTACGACCTGCCCAAGGGATGCCACTTCGCCCCGCGCTGCCCCAGGGTCATGGAGATCTGCCGGTCCGACTATCCACCGACGGTGGCCGTGGAGGGGGAGGGGCACAGAGCCGCCTGCTGGCTTCACGTCAAAGGACGCGATGGCTCAAACACTGCTCAAGCTCACTGACGTCAAGAAGCATTTCCCCGTCACCAAGGGTTTCCTGATCTCCAAGGTCACGGGATGGATCAAGGCCGTGGATGGCGTGAACCTCTCCCTGGAGCGTGGGGAGACCCTGGGCATCGTGGGGGAATCCGGGTGCGGGAAGACCACCACCGCCAAGCTGGTGCTCCTCCTGGAGGAGGCGACGTCCGGCTCCATCAAGTTTCAGGGCAAGGAGCTGTTGGAACTGAGGGGAGACGACCGCAAGGAGTATCGAAGGTCGGTGCAGCCTGTGTTTCAAGACCCTTCGAGCTCGCTGAACCCCCGGATGCGGGTTGAACATTTCGTCAGCGAGCCTCTTGACGTGAACTCCACGATGTCGAAGAGCGAACGAAAGGACCGGGTGCTCCAGGTGCTGCGGGACGTGGGGTTGGACGGGAACTTTGCCAAACGATATCCCCACGAACTGAGCGGCGGGCAGCGTCAACGAGTGGCGCTTGCGCGGGCGCTTACGCTCAACCCGGACCTCATTGTCCTGGACGAGCCGGTGGCCTCGCTGGACGTGTCGGTGCGGAGCCAGATCATCAATTTGCTCAGGGACCTTCAGGACCAACTCGATTTGAGCTACTTGCTGATAAGCCATGACCTGGCGGCGTCCCGGCATCTAAGTGAACGAACGGCCGTGATGTATTTGGGGAAGGTTGTGGAGACTGGTCCCGCTGAGGAGATGTTCGCAGACCCTCAGCACCCGTATACCCAGGCGCTGCTCTCAGCCGCCCTACCAGCCCACCCTGACCAGCGCCGCGACTTCATCCCGTTGGAGGGAGAGGTCCCCAGCCCCATCAATCCGCCCTCAGGATGCAGCTTCCATACGCGTTGCCCCTTCGCCATGGCCATATGCTCGGAGGTTGAGCCGGCGCTCAAGGCGCTTACAACGACGCGCGACGTGGCCTGCCATCTTTTCGACAGGCCCTGAGCAAGCGGCGGGGTGTTCCGCGCACCGGGGGAACCAGGCTTTCGTTAGCGACCCCCTCGGCGCAGGAGTGATGCAGAAGTCTCGGGTACGAGGGGAAAGGGGATGGGCGGATTCTTCCCGCCTCGCGCCTGTAACGAAGATTCGCAGTACAGTACGCTTAGGCCCACCGGCGTGACCGCGAGCGCAGCCCTGCTCCGAGGCGGGCAGCGCCTACCCCGCCAGGGCGCCCAAAGAGACTCCCTGCATCCGCCGGATTTCCTCGTCGGCCAGGCAGTCCCACAACCTCAGGCCGTCGTCGGCAATCTCAACGAAGTCGCTCGGCGTCATTGCCGAAAGGTCGTAGGAGTCGGGATTGATCAGTGCAACGTAGTGCGGGTGCGCTCTAGCGAAGTCCGCGACGCAGCTAAGGGACTCATCGCTCAGCCCGCCGCCTTGTGATGCGGTGATGGCGACGAAGACCTCACTGTAACCCTCCGGGGTGATGCAGTTGGACAGCGACTCTGTCGTCCTGAAGGCTTCATGGATCGTGGTTTCGAGAAGCATGTCGTACTGCTCCTCGGAGAGGCTTTCGCGTATGCAACCTCGGATTCGGGGAGCACAGCGATGACGCCGCGCTCGGTGGATGTGTTGCTGTTCACCTCGGCCTGGAAGCTCACCAGAAATCCCACCTTTTCCACAGCGGTCAGGCAGTTGTAGAACTCCACCGATCCGGTCGAGTTGGCCTTCGAGCCCTCCGGAAATCGAGGTAGCCCCCCTTACTGCATAGCGGCCGTGGCAGCCTCCTGAACTCGCAGCAACTCTTCTTCAGTCATACAGGCGTACTGCTGGGAGCCAGAGTTGCTGACCTCGAGGAACTCATCTGCGGGCATTGCTTCTATGCCCTGCAAGCCGGATGCGAGGAGTGCGATGAAGACCGGGTTCTCCCGGGCGAAGTCTTCGAGGCAACTCAGAGTCTCTTCCGTCACACTGCCGATGGCCCACTGTATGCCGTTGGCGAATATCTTGAGGGTGGTCTCCGGTTCAATGCAGTGGGCGACGGTGCTTCCGATGGTCAGGGCCCCCAGAGGCTGAGCACCAACCATGGTCGCGAATTGTTCCTCGGAGAGGCCGTCGCGTACGCAGGCAGCCTCGGACTCGGAGAGAAGGGCGACGATGTCAGCCCCGGTGGCGGCAGCGTTCCTGTCGAGGCCCGTCCAGAGGCTCACTGTGAAAGCCTTCTTCTCCTCATTGGTCAGGCATTCATAAATCTCCACGTTATGGGCAAGGGTCTCAGCGGCGTCGATGGGATCCGGCCCCAAGGCCAGACCAAGCCTGACGTAGACCGCGTCCGGGTGCCCCAAGCCAACTTCGGTGATGCACTTGCGAGATTCCTCGGTCCATCCGCCCGCTTGGGCATCGAGGAACGCGACGCCGATGAGCACGATGTTGTCGGTCTTGAGGCATCCAAAAATGGGCGCCGCTGCCGCAGCATTGGCGCTTGCCATCAGGAGCGGTGTGCCGAGTATTATCTGATACAGTGAGTCGCCGAAGGCGGCCTGTATGCAGGAGGTCTCCTCATCAGAGAGCGCGTCCATCAGATCTTTGCCGGTAGTGGACGCGGTGACGACGAAGTCTTCCAGGTTGGCCGCAAGCTGGGTCGAGGAAGAAGCGGGAGTAGCGGTCGGAGTGGGAGTGGCCGTCGGGACTGGAGTGGGGGTGTTCGTCGGCGTTGGTGTAGGAGTAGGAGTCGGCGTCGGGTCGGACCCGCAGGCAGCAATGAGGGCAGCGAGCGCGAGCGTCCCGGCGACGATCCAGCGAAACCTGATGACAGGCGCTAGCATGATTCGACCTCCCAAGAAGTCCTTCTGGGGCTGGGCTGACTCGCAAGCAGCGATCCTAGAAGGGTTCCTCTACGTGGGGAACCCCTTAGACTCTTAGCATATGGACCGCGGGTACGATACCACGACCCAAGCCGCGGAGGGAACAATTAGCGCGCGATATTCCTCGTCCTGGGATCGAGGAAGTCTCTCAGCCAGTCGCCCAAGAGATTGAAGGAAAGCACCACTAAGATGAGGGCAATGCCTGGGAAGACGGTAATCCACCAAGCGGTCCCGACGATCTCCCGTCCTCCGGCTATCATGGAGCCCCAAGACGGCGAGGATGGCGGGATGCCGGCGCCAAGGAAGCTGAGCCCTGCCTCTACGGTGATGACCCAGCCAAGCTGGAGCGTCGCCAGGACAACAAGCGGGTTCAGTACGTTGGGAAAGATATGGCGGACGATGATGCGCAACGTGGAGCTGCCGGCGGTCCTTGCCAGGGCTACGAATTCCCGCTCCTTCCAGGTGAGGACTTCGCCCCGGACCAGCCGGGCGAATCGGGCCCAGAGGACCAGAGCAAGGACGATGATCAGCGTCTGGAAGCTGGCGCCCAGCCTTACGGCGAATAGCAGGGCAATGAGGATGATGGGAAGGGAGAGCATCGCGTCCGTAATGCGCATGACAATGGCGTCCAGCCACCGGCCGTAGTAGCCGGTGACGAGGCCCAGCACCGTCCCTACGATGCCGCCCACCGCCACCGCCACCCCCCCGATGGCTAGAGACGTGCGGGCGCCGAATATGATGCGGCTCAGGATGTCGAGGCCCACCTTGTCCGTTCCCAAAAGGTGGTTGGCGCTTCCGCCCTCGAGCCAGAAGGGGGGTGTCAGCCGGTCGCGCAGGGGTCCGGTGGTCGGGGAGTGGGGGGCCAGCCAATCCGCAAACACGGCCATGAGCACGAAGGCGCCGAGGATGAACAGGGGAATGACCGGGTACCGTCTGAGTTGGGCGGTCGCCCGGCCTACAGGCCGCAAGAGAGACGGGGCGTAGTTGGGCTGTTGTAGTGTGTTCATGATGCCTTTATCGCGTCGTCGCTATGCCATTGTCATCGGAATCGAATTCTTGGGTCCAGGTAGGCGTACAGGATGTCCACCGCCAGAGTCGAGAGCAGGATGAAGCCGGAGATCAGGAGGACCACGCCCTGGATGACTGGGTAGTCCCGCCACTGGACGGCCTCGTAGGCCAGCCGGCCGACGCCGGGCCAGGCGAAGACCGTTTCAACAACGACGCTGCCCGCAATGAGGATGCCGAAGTAGAAGCCAAGGAAGGTGACAACGGGAATGAGAGCGTTCTTGAGGGCGTGCTTCCAAACAACAACCCGCTCCGACACTCCCTTTATCCGGGCAAATCTGACGTATTCGCTGTCCAACGTTTCGATCATGGAACCTCGGAGCAGACGCACCAGTCCGGCCATGATGAAGCCAAAAAAGGCTATCGTCACGGCTGGGAGGATAGTGTACTGAAAGCCCTGGTTCCGTCCCACGGGCAAGAGCTCCAGGGTCACCGAGAATATGAGGATGAGCATGATGCCACCCCAAAAGGATGGGATGGATTGGCCAAAGAGGGCCACGACGCGGGCGCCGAGGTCCCAGACGCCTCCCTTGCGCGTCGCCGCCAGCACGCCCAGAGGGAAACCGACAAGCAGCGCGATCGCCATTGCCAGGCCCACGAGTTGCAGGGTGTCGGGCAGGCGGGAGACCAGCAGGTCCAAGACAGGCTGCTTGGAGCGGATGGAGGTTCCCAGATCGCCGGTGGCCAGGTCTCTGATGAACAGGCCGTACTGAACAAAGAAAGGCTCGTTCAAGCCCAGCCGCTCGGTTTCTTGTTGACGAAGTTCTGGGGAGGCGTCTATGGGCAGCAGCACGTCAAGAGGATTCCCCATCATGCGGCCCAGGGCAAAGACAATCACGCTGACGACGAGCAGGGTGATCAGGCTCTGGAAGACTCTTCCGGCTATGTAGCGCTGCACGAGGTCTCCTGAGATTCCCCTGGCCGGGGTTTCCTACATGGAGCGCCAAGCCAGGGATATCCCGCCTCTCATGGCCGCGGGCAAGGCGATCCACTGTAGGCTGGCTCGCCTTGGCGTGCCTCAGTGGAATGCGCCGGCCACCGCGCCGTATGACGCGGCGACGGGCGTGGGACGAGGTCAAACGCAGCGTCCCACGCCCGCCGTATGAGCTCCCTTAGCCTCCGGACGCTATCTCTCTTAGGACGTCGATGTTCTCGTTCAGGAGAGGAAGGAGTTCATTCTGCACCAAGGCCTGGAACTCGTTGCCCCGCATGAAGTTCTTCTCGAACTGGCGCTGGTCAAGGAATGCCTGGAACTCCGGTCCTGCGATCGCCCGCTCCAGGGCGTCCCTGAGAATCTGGAGCCGCTCTGGCGGGAGTTCTGGGCTTGCGGCCACGGCGCGCTGGACCATGAACGGGGCCAGGTGCTGCAGTCCGACGGCATCAAGCGCAGGGACTTCGGGCAGACGAGGGTCGGTCTCGGGTCCCCACACGAGCAGGGCCCTGGCCTGCTCGGCCTCGATGAACCCCAGCCAAAGAGCGAGTCCCAGGGGCGATATGTCGGCGTCGCCGCGGATCACGCCCTGAATGGCCTCGATGGGACCGGGGAAGTTGACGATGGTCATGGGGATGCCGAGGGCCTGGGTCAGGATGACGCATTGAATGGTCACGGTGCTGAAGCCGAGAATGTTTGCGCATCGCACCGACTCAACCGTGTTCTGCAAATCCTCCAGCGTGGCGTAGGGACTGTTGATTCCTGTGGCCATTGCGTTGAACCCGGCGTTGATTCTGCCGATGTACTGGAGGGCGCTGGGGTTGTAGGGGAGGTCCTGGACGAGATTCAGGCCCAGCTTGCCCACGACGTCGACCATGCCAATCGTATAGCCCTCGGGGCCGGAGTCGTAGATCTGCTTCTCTGCAACCAGTCCGCCCCCGCTGGGATCGTTCTTGATGACGACGGGGACGCCGAGGATCTCGCTGAAGCTGCGAACCATGGCTCGGCTGAGGGTGTCGAAGGAGCCTCCCGGCGTGGAGGGAACGATGTAGGTAATGGCCCTCTCCGGGTAGTTAATCTGCGGCGTTGGAACCAGGGTGGGCGTCGCCGGCGGCGCTGGCCGGGCGGTCGCTGCGGGGACCGCCGTCGGTGGGGCCGCCGTCGATCCCGGCTGGCTAGGCTCCGTGGGCGCCATCGTAGGGGCCATGGTGGGCGCCGTCGTGGGGGCCATGGTGGGCGCCATGGTTTCAGCGGGGGGCGTTGTGGCCGTGGGGTCGCTGCTGCCGCAGGCGGCGATAACGAGCCCAACCGCTAGAAGCAGTGGCAAAAGCAGGTTGACGGGCTTCCGCATTTCAGCCTCCTATAAGCTGATACATCCGAACAAGACGTGAGGAGCCTTTTCCGGTGGGTTCTGGGCCCCGCCCATCCAGGCTACTTCCCAAGGAAATCTTCGCCACAGAACGCGCTCTCCGATTCAGTGGGATTGCAGAAGAGAAGGGGCGCCGTTGCCAATACCTGGTAGTCTTCGTCCACGATGCGAAGCGACAACAACCCTTCCTGGCTCACCCTCGTCCATCTGCCAAGCGCCCAGGTGGCGGCGAATGCGCCGTCGTCGTTCACCGTGATGACATTGGGGCTCATCAGGCCGGTGACGTTGCTGAACAGGCCGAAGGAGTCTTTGACCAGAACGCTTATGACAGTGCCCGGCTCCAGACCGGACCCGGTCACCAGGACATTGCTCGAGCCGGCCAGGGACACCACGGTGGGAACGGTTGTGACGCTGGCGCCGGATGGCGAATCCGTTAGTTCCTGCGTTGCTATGCTGCCCAACAACCCCAGGGCCGCCACCGCCAGCCCCGCGACGATGAGCAACCTGGGCCTGAGCCACCTTCGGGGCGCCGGACCGAGCCGCTGAGATGCAGAGCTCCCCTCTACCATGTCGCCTCCTTACAGCCGGGTTAGGGTCTCGTAGAGCCGATCTCCAAGGGCGCTGGGCTTGCTTAGGGAAGGGCCGACCCAAAGATACGCCTGCCTCCCAAACTGTGTCAATCCGCTGCGAGGAGCAATTGGCGTAACGACATCAGTTACAGCGCCCATCGTGATTGTGCAATAAGTCGCAGTGCCAGTATTGACAGGCGAAAAAGGCGACGATACTATCGCCCCGCAGCCCCTCGGAGACTCCTCGGCGAGTTCGAAGGCAACGTTGCATGTACTCCGCTTTCCTGGATGGCCTGGGCCAACTGTCCTCCCTGGACAACCTCGTCTTCCTTTTCGCCGGTATCCTGATTGGGTGGGTCTTCGGTATTTTCCCCGGGCTTGGGCCGATCAACGCTATGGCGCTGATGCTGCCCCTGACGTTCGGGTGGGACCCCACGAAGGCGATGTACCTTTTCGCGGGACTGGTGGGGTCTGGTGGGCAGGGCGGCTCGATCACCTCAATCGTTCTCAACATTCCGGGGTCGGCGCAGAACGCGGCTACCTGCTTTGATGGCTACCCTCTGGCGCGCCAGGGTAGGGCGGCCTGGGCCCTCGGCATTTCCGCCAGCGCCTCGATGCTGGGCGCGCTCTTTGGGGTGGCGGTGCTTTTGGTGGTCATTCCTCTGATCCTGCCCATCCTGCTGGCCTTCGGCCCGGCGGAGAAGCTATGGATTGTGATCTTCGGGCTGGTTGCTCTGGCGCTGGCCCTGCAGGGCAGCATGATCAAGGGCCTGGCCGCGGGCATCTTTGGCATTCTGTTGACCTTCATAGGGATCGGGGGCTCGCAGCTGGCGGCGCCCCGGTTCAACATGGGCAGCATCTACCTTTTGGATGGGCTGAGCCTCGTTGCGATACTGATAGGGTTTCTGGTGGGCAGCGAGGCGATCGGGTATATGGTGGACGGCATCACCCGGAAGAGTTCCGGCAACCAGGGCGCGAGCGGCGCTCAGGTTGCCGGCGGCGCAAAGCTGGCCGACATGAAGGAGGCCCTCAAAGGGATGCTGGTGCCCTTCAGGTACCCGGTCACGTTGCTTCGGAGCTCGGGCATCGGGACGCTGATCGGCATCATTCCGGGAGTTGGGGGTGTGGTGGCGCAGTTCGTGGCCTATGACGCCGCGGTGCTCAGCTCCCGTCACCCGGAGACGTTCGGCAAGGGCGAGCCGGAGGGTCTGGTCGCCGCGGACAGCGCCATCAACGGCAAGGAGGGTGGGGCGCTGCTGCCCACGCTCACCTTCGGGCTGCCGGGCAACGGAGAGATGGCCCTCCTTCTGGGGGCGCTGATACTGTACGGGGTGCAGCCCGGTCCCTTCTTCCTCAGGGACCACATCGACCTGGCCTGGGTGCTGATCCTGGGGATAGTGGCAGCCAACCTGGTCACGTCGATGTTGGCGATCGCCTCCGTTCCGCTGATCAGCAAGGTGCCGCGGATAGACACGCGCTACATCGCCCCCATCATTCTGGTGTTCACGTTGGCGGCGGTCCTGTCCATCTCCGGCAACATCTGGGACCCCGCCGCCACCTTCGCAGCGGCGATTTTCGGCTACATGATGCGGCGCCACGGCTTCCCGGTCATCGCCGTGGTCATCGGCTTCATCCTCGGCAACATTGCCGAGCAGAGCTACTACACGGCGATCCAAAGCGCGCGGGGAAGCTACACCGTCTTCTTCAACTCCGGCATCTCCCTAGCCCTGTTCAGCCTCACACTGGCCGTGATCTCCCTGCGGCTGGCGTCCGTGTTCAAGAAGCTGCGCGGGGCGCGGCCGCAGGATGGACAGGCGGCCCCGAGATGAATCAACCAACCGCGGGGACGTTGCTTCGGCGAGTGTGGCCGCCACTGCGGCGCATGTTGCGAGGGCCGATTGTCTTCGAGTTGCTGTTTCTCCTGATGGCCTTGGGCTTTCTGCTGGCGGCGACGAACCCCCGCTTCAGGAATGAATCCCTGCCGCTCATTGTCGCCAGCCTGAGCGCAGCGTTCATCATACTGGCCATTGTGTGGCGACAGGCCGGGCGACTGGCGGCCACGGAGGAGCGGGAGGCCGCCTGGCGCGAGCAACTCAGCGAGGGAGCGGGGCAGCAGGGCGCGCAGCCGGAGGAGCCGACGCCCTGGTTCGCGTTTCTTCTGGCAGTGGTCTACCTGGGCAGCTTCTTTGGCCTGGTCTTTGGCTTTGGGATGTACATTGGCGTTCCCGCGTTTCTTCTTGGATTCTTGGTCCTGCATGGAAAGCTGCCGTGGCAGGCAACGGCCCTTATCTTCGTGGTTGTTGGCCTTGGGCTGCCCCTGATCTTCCGGCTGGCCTTCAACCTTAGGCTCTGGGTCGGAGCTATCCCAGAGCTGGTGGGGGGGTGGGTAGGGGGCGGCTATGTGCCGCCCCTGTAACGGCGGGCGTTGCGGCGCCACAGACGGGTGGCGCCGCCGCTGGGAAGCCAACGGCTTTCGTATGGGAACGCCGCTTGCCCGCCTGCATTGACGCCGTTGCGCCGCGGTCTCTACAATCCGCGCTAATAGCTCCCGTTCCCTTGCGGAGTACGTACGTAGGAAGGAGGAACGCCATGTTCGCGCCGCGAGCCCGCATTGGATCCATTAGCCCCACCGTTGCGGAGACCCTGTTCTACGACTTCTACCGGTTCGCTCCAGCAGGAGTAGGCCTGGTTGGCGTGACCTGTAGCATCGAGCGCCTTGAGCAGGAGGAGTTCGAAAAAGTGTTCAATGTGGTGGAGGACGCGTGTCGTTACCTCGCCTCGCGGGACGTGCAGTTCGTCGTTCACCACGGGACGCCTTTGGTGGTCTCGCAGGGACACGGGTTCGATTATCAGTTGATGGAGCGGATGGAGAAGGCGACGGGCGGGATTCCCGTGGTGACCTCGGCCCGGGCGCAGCTCGAGGCCATGCGGTCCCTGGGCATGAAGAGCATTGTCATTGCCACGCCCTATCCCCAGGAGATCAACGAGGCGGCGGCGCGCTTCGCGGAGGCGGACGGATTCACGGTCGCCAACCTCGCCCGGATAGACGTTCCATTCAAGATGATGCAAGCCATCGAGGACAGCCGCATCGTGGAGTTGGCGGGGGAGGCGTTGGCGGCGGCGCCGGGCGCGGATGGGCTGTGGATGCCGTGCCCTCAGTGGACGGTGTGCGACGTGACTCAGGAGATCGAGGACGCGCTGGGAAAGCCGGTGGTTGCCGGGTCTGCGGCTGATTTCTGGTATCCCCTGCGGGCCCTGGGCATTGACGACCCCATCGAGGGGTTCGGCAGGCTGCTCGCTTCCCTACAAGGGGAGACGGTGAAGGCGTAAGCGCCGGCTCGGATCTGGGCATCGGCGAGAATACGTCCTGAAGCAGGTAGGTGGCGCAGGACGGCATTGATGGCCGGAGCGGCCCCGCCCCGTCGTATCGGCGACCGGTCAACGAAGCTCAGAGTAATGACGCTGTCCAAGGCTCCTTCCCGCTGTTCCGTTCCACGGCAGCTCTCCTTCTCAAGGGCGTTGGGTCCAAGCGCCAGGCGGGAGACTCGCATCCTAACCTTCCCCCGTAGTCGAGGAAGGGATGGGAGGATTAGCCGGGGGCAGGTTAGGCTTTTGATTGTTTGTCGTTACACTGGCCAGCCGGATTTCGGGGTTTGCAGGCGTGGAGCCATTACAAAGGCATTACGAGGCATTACAAGCCGTTACACAGTCGTTACGAGTCGTTACACAGTCGTTACGAGTCGTTAGTCGTTACGGAGCCGTTACTAATCTTACGAGCCGTTACGGAGTTGGATGGCTCCAAGGAGCCTGTGCCTTACAACGGCATTCACTCCGGTCCCAGCCTTCCTCGGACGGTCTTGCCCCTTGGGTTGTTCCCTCAGCGCCCCTGCCACAGGGGGATTCTCTGTGGTTAGCCCCCAGTACATACGTTATGCGGCAGGCTCCTAGGAAGAGAAGCGGGCCGGGGGCCCACTTCCTGGGGATACTATAGCACACCCGTTCGTATTTTGCAATGGGGGGGTGTCTCTTGGAACGAGGGTTTTGTTGTGGCCAGCGCCATCCTTCAACGGAGGGTCTGGCTTGGCCTGCGCCGCTATCCCGCCCGCTCCACCCTCCGACGTTTTCCAGAACAGGGGGACTTCCCTGTACCCGGGCGGGGGCTGCGCCCTCTGCACCCTGCTCGGGGAACGGAGGAGGCGCCGTTTTTCACCTTGGCGCGTCGGGACCCGCTTCCTAACCTGTCCCCGTACTCGGGGGCAGGGATGGGGGTTGAGGATGGGGCGCGGAGGTGGCGGGGACGGCTTGTTCAGAGGGTTCCTGGGGTGAGGCGGCGCAACAAGTTCCCGGCTTTCCGTACGCTTCGAAAACTGCGGTGCCCGTGGGCGGTAGACTTGGAGGCAGCGAGCGGGGACGGTCGCAGTTCCTCATTGGTGCAGCACACCGGACCCGCGAGCTTGCGCCGGAAGATCTGAACTAGCTGGTTCGAATCCTCGCGGGTGGGCCTGCACGTACCGAATTGAGCCTGTCTCACAAGTCTGGGTTGGCGTTGAGTATGGGTCAGGTGTACGTTTGAAGCGACATCAAGGTGGGAGATATTGAGATGCCGCTTCGACCGATGGGCCGAGAGCAGATGTGGATGTTGCCGCCGACGCTTGACGAGTTGTTGCCGCTGGATCATCCGGCGCGGTTCGTCGCCGAGTTCGTCGATGCTCTAGATCGAGATGCATGGGCGGAGCTTGGCGTGGACATAGCAGGTGACTCGATGGGAGCGCCAGCCTACCATCCACGTGCGCTGTTGAGCGTGTGGCTGTACGGCTTCATGACCGGTGTGCGCTCGTGCCGGAAGCTGGAGGCGGCCTGCCGGGACCAGATACCGTACCTGTGGCTGACCGGGTGGCAGCATCCTGACCACAACACCCTGTGGAGGTTCTACAAAGGGCATCGGCAGGCCATGAGGAAGCTGTTCGAGCGGACGGTGCGTACGGCAGTGACGATGAAGTTGGTGGACCTGGCGGTTCAGGCGGTGGATGGTACTAAGGTGGTCGCCAACGCGTCGCTGAACAGGAGCTACGACGCCGAGGGACTGCGTGGTCTGTTGGAGCGGCTGGAGAGTGCGATAGCCGACCTTGAGGCTCAGAACGAAGCGGGAGAAGACACTGCTGTTGCCCATCTGCCTGAGGAGTTGGCTGACAAGGAGGTCTTGAGAGAGCAGGTGAGGCAGGCGATGGACGATCTCACGAATCAGAAGTGCCACAAGCGCATCAACCTGACCGACCCAGACGCCAGGCTGATGAAGGGTAGGCAAGGCATCGTGGCTGGCTACAACGCTCAGGCTATGGTCTCACCCACAGAGACGGATGGGGGAGCGACCGGCATGTTGGTCACCGCCGTGGACGTGGTGGATGCGGCCAATGACAATGCCCTGCTGGTTCCGATGGTCGAGCAGGCCGAAGAGACGACCGGGACAAGAGCACAGATGACGTTGGCCGACGCCGGATATTTCGCCGCAAGTCACCTGGCAGAGTGCACCCGTCGAGGTCAGCAGGTGGTGGTGTCCGAGTCACGGCAACGGTTCCTCAAAGACCCATATCACAAGGACCAATTCACCTACAACGAGCCGAGCGACAGCTTTACGTGTCCGCAGGGACAGACGCTCAAGTTCGTTCGTATACAGCACGCGAACGGAGTCCCGTTGCGACTGTACCGGGCTTCCGGCGCCGTCTGTCAGGCATGCCCAGCCTTCAGAGCCTGTACCAGGGCCAAGGAGATTGGGCGGAGCTTAGCGATAGGACCGCATGACGCAGTGCTGCGCCGTCATCGTGCCTGGATGTCCACCTCAGCAGCTAGAGAGGCGTACAAGCTGAGAAAGCAACTGGTCGAGCCTGTCTTCGGGATCATCAAGGAGCAACAGGGGGCACGGAGGTTCCTGCTGCGAGGCCTCGTTAACGTGGCGGCCGAGTGGACTATGCTGGCCACAGCCTTCAACCTGCGCACTCTCTGTCGGGTGTGGAGCTCCAGCCCCTTCATCGGTCTATTCAATGGCCCGGAGCCTCATCCCGTCTCCTGACCTGCAGTGATGACAGCAGCTGACCCATCGCTCCGTCGCCTGTCCTAACCGCTCAGGCCAAGGCCTTTCAGCGAACTCTCTGACCTCTATCCGCTCCCCCTATCCGCAATTTCCACTTCTGGGACAGGCTCAATTGCGAACTTTTCGGTGGGAGGTCCTAATATAAGGACTCGCTCAGGCTACCCCGAATAGGCCCCATGAGCCTCCGGCCCGCAGGGTTGGAGGCTCATCTATTCCCGTCGAGAGCTTGCTCTGACGCAACGCCTGTGATTGCGCCGCGTCACCCTTCGCCAGGGCGTGGGAACAGCCCAGGTACTCATTATCGGGGCTGCGACCCGGCGAAGACAAGCCCGGTCCGCGCTCACCCCACCAGAATCCAATCCCCCAATCATATTGACAATGGGCTGGGTTTCACGCACTGTTGTCGGTGGTACATCGGGCTACTCTCGCTCCCTCAGCGGTGGGAGTCATATATTGGTGTGTTCCGACAGGCGGCAACCAGCGATAGCTTCGCTTGACATCACTCACTTGAGAACGTTAGAAGTCATGTAAGCAACCGAGACCAAGGGCAATGTTGATCGAATTGGGTCCAAGGGCCGCTATCTTATCCGTTCTGCTTACCTGTTTCACTGTATTGTCGGCTTGCGGTAGTGGCCTTACTGTCCGTTCGGCTCAACCTGATCCTTCTCCGACGCCAGAGCCTCTTTCCGTTTCGACGGACAATGCACATTCGGTACCGGATTACGTAAGAATAGACCTTGACCACGGAGTCGTAGTTGCCTTCACCCATGATCCGAAGCTCGGCCGTCTAGCCTATGTCACGCATGTCCCCTCCGGAGCTCAAGCGGTATTGGATGTAGATAACAAGGTTATTCAGCGCCACGATCCTCAAAGCAAAGGTGGAGGCGCACTTGAGGAGGCACTGGCAGATGTCAATGCAATGTCACGTATCCAGGAAGGCCTTCAATACGAAGGCGCGTGGCCGAGGAATGCCATCCAGGATTGGCTCAACCTGATTAGGTTTGATGATACGCTGTACTACATGAGATCAAAGATTACAGACGAACCCCAGATGGACCAATCTATGCTGGGACCCGTACTTTACCGAGTCGCGTTCAGTCTCGACGCCAATCTCCTCCCATCGGGCTATCAGGCTCAGAACGGCGACGCTGCATTACTAGCACTAGGAACGCCCATTTACAGCATAGATGGATACAGTTCTTTTGACAAACTTGCCGCGATAGTGGAAGGTGAGGTGTGGCTGTTCGAGAGATGATGGACGATTCCCTTTCGCCAGAGAGGGAATCCGCAAAACCTATCTCACCTCCCCCCCCACCTCCGCCTAAGCCTTGAACCACCGTAAATGGGGTAGTAGAATCGGCCCAGTAGAGAGATAGAAGGGAGACATGCTGGAGGGAGCAATGGCCAAGAAGACTGTCGTCCGATCGATGAGAATCCTCATGCGAGCTCTGGTTGTGACAGTCGGGGGCCAGGGCATCGGCCTTGTACTGGCGGTGCCAGGACCGGAAGTCCCGGCCCCACCACTCCAGCAGGTAGGGGTCGCTGACCTTGGCCAAGACCCTGCTTCTGAACTTGTCATCCGAAAGCAGTTTCAGCCCGTCCAGGATAGTGTACTGCTCGGAGGCGTCGGTTGAAGGGTGCTCGTTGGCCTCGTGAAGGCTCTTCACCGTTTGCTCCAGGATGGACGCCAGCCCTAGCATAGGAACCCCAGATAGTTGCCAGCGGCTCACTTTACGCATGCCCTTTCCATCGCCAGCGGTGTTCTACCGCAACTCCATCAGCAGGCTTAGTGTCGCAGTGAGGCCAAGCTCGCTATTGAAGGGATTTCCCTCGGGGTCCTCCGTGATGGTGGTCGCTACGACTCGTATGACGCTCACCGGCAGCCAAACGGTGGCCTGCCATACAGAGAGATCGGCGCGGGCAGGCAATGGTTCCTTTGAGATAGCTACGGTCGCATGAAGCCCAGCAATCTCCATTTGCTCGCCTTCCGGGGAATTGCTGGCACCATGGGGTCTTTCCAAAAACGACAAGAGCCTGGAGCCGTGTTCCGCCGTCCCGTAGACGAAGCGGACGGGCCAAATGCAAGCTGGCTCCGGTGGGCATGCGACAGCCTCGGTCAACGTCAGCGGAGGTAGCGCCGCTTCGCCCTGGGCCGGTGCACCGGACTTCAACCCCAGCCAGAACACGGGGAAGTCCAAGGATCTTACGTAGTCCAGGTCCTCCTCCAGCGTGTCCGCCTTCGGAGCATCCCCTGTTTCACCGGACACCGCCGTTCTGGATGTGACCGGGTGGTCCCAGCCCTGGACCTGGAGCGTGTAGTCGTTCCCATAGCTCGTGTAGCTGTAATTCCCAGGGCTGTCCGGCGCGTGGTGTATGGGGGCACCGCTGAATGGGTTGATGGGCCAGACAAGTCTCAGGGCTTCCAGGGCATCCCCCACCGACTCCGGCGTCAGCGCATCTGGGTAGCGGCCGTGTTGCTCTTCGTAATACTGCAACGCCTCGTTGAGCGCGTGAAAGCCCCGCTGAGCTACCCCATCCAAGGCATCGGCCCGCCGGAAATCCATAACCTGGGTGGGCGCTTCTAGCTGCATGTTTTCGCCGTAGCCCCAGAACCCGACCACACCTTCGTCCGTGTTTGAAGAGCCTTGCCCGATAGCCATGCGTCGAACCAGGCCCGTCTCCTCGTCTATCCACAGCCGGACCCTCACCTCCTGTAGCTGCTGACTCATGTACTCACTTGCGTCCTGAGCAACGGGCATAACGCGCGCGTTCTCCACGAGGTCCGGGTCGGCGCCGTAAGCTGCCAAAGCTGCACGCAGTTCTTGCTTGGCCGATGCTTCCAGCGTGGTGATCCCCTGGACGATGACGGTGACTCGTACGTCCCATTCGCTTCGCGGCTGACCTGGACGGTCGGCACGTTCGGAGAAACTCAGATGGTAAGGTCCTTTAAACGCCTCCCACTCGGCAGAGTCTTCCAGAGGGTACCCGAATACCTCGTAGCCCAGCCCCTCAAGCTTTTGGGCGTCGGCCCCTTCCGGGTAGGAAAAGCTCAAGATAGCCCGTACGTGAGGCTCCTGGGGAGGTGTCGTATCCACGAGGGCCTCCACGTCGAGGCCGGTAGACACGACCAGATAGGTGTGGCCGTCGATGGCCTCTTCCCCGACGATCTCCGGAGCGTCGGGGAAGCGCAGTGCGACCCGTGGGTCTGATATGACGCCAAAGAAGAGCCCAGAGCTGGAGTTGTCAGGCGACGTTAGCCAACGTGTGCCGCTTTCCGAGGATAAGGCCGTCCCACGGGAGAGGAGGAGGAATGGAGGCCAATCGCCGCCCATGTCTTGAAGGAGAGTGAGGCCTGGAGGATAGGTGAACGTTGGCATGGGCCTCGAAGGTGCAAAGGCGAAACTGCCCCGGAAGCTCTGCTGTCCATCATCTCTTGGGTATGAGCAAGAATCTCCGTAGCGTTGAGCGGAGCTTCACTAGGGGCGTCGGTGGCACTGGCGGGAAGCTCCGTTGAGGTGGGTGGAGGGACTTCCGGGTCGTCTGCTGTTCCACAGGCGGCTAAAACTGCTCCTAACGCGAGCACGACCATCACCATCAACAGTCTATTCACCAGAATGCTCCACTTCGCCCCAACGTTCCCTTACTCCGCGAGCAGTCTTAGGTAGTCTTCTTTAACAACTACAGCCCCCTCGGGAATCCCGAGCCTTTCCATTATGTGGAGAACATCGTCAATTTGATCCGCATCGAACAGTCCGATGCGGATGCGGTTTTCGATCTCTCGCACCGATGCCCTGGCTGGGGGTATGCCGCTCTCGATCAAAGCTCCGTCGAGGATGTAGAACCATTCGACCAACTGGTCGAGAGAGTAGTCACCTTGAACAGGGATTATCTGGGTGATCTTACGATCACCGCTATATGCTGCGCGGAACGCCACTTCCGCAGCGGCCGTCTTGGTGACGTCCTGCATGTAGACGTAGACGATGCTCTTGTCAGTTTCGTGGAAGTAGTAGCCGCCAAAGCCGCCTTCGTGGTCCCTAGCGATTTTGGCCACCTGCCTATTGGGATTAATCCTCTTGCCGGTACTGTCGAACAGGTTCCTGACCGCTTCCTCTTTGATCTGGCTTAGGTCGACAACATCTGAGTCCGGCGGCGGTGGGCAGTTTGGAGCTGCTGCGTCCCCAACATAGAAATCGACGCCCCGCAGTAGATGCGCGGCATTACCGCCGAAGACTACTGCGACATAACCCGCATTACCGGCGCTGATGCCAGACTTATCAGACGTTTGGAGGGTGATGAGATACCGATGGCCTGCCAGAGTATGGTCTGAGAGCCCCCATCGTCCGTTACGCACTTCTATCTCCGCGACCGTTTCCTCAGGCACCAGGTGGTCTTCTGCCTCCTCGAGGCACGTGAGCTCCTGGGGAAAGTAGCGCGTAGCATTTTCCGGCAACGGAGGACCGATAACGTAGAGCTCGTTTGGCACCGGCGGCAGGCGTTGTATCCGAACTAGGGCATCGACTCCATCAGGTATTCCGGCGATCCGTCCCCCGATGCTCCGCTCAGGACGCCAGCCTGTCCCGGTGTCGAGGGGCCTATCACTGGCATCCTTGGGTCGGAAGAAGGCGAAACCTAGATTCCGCTCTCTCCAGTCCATTCCCTCGGCGGGCACCTCGAACATCAAACCGCCGGCACTATGAAGAGGAAGATAACCCTCAGCCTCGGGGACCAGGTGGTACGTCCCTTGGGAAAGTCGCAGGCCCCTTTGCTCCCATGGGCCATTCCCCAGCGTCCATTCGTCCACTAACACACCGTTCTCCTCTCGGTGGCTACGGCCTAGATTCATGAGGCGAATGGTGGCGGTGTCACCTTCATCGAGGCCGGATACTTCTCCCACAAGCAGACCGGGCCTCGCGAGGGAGAACCGAGCCGTCTCGATCCATGTCGTCACTTCTTCCAGTGGCTGCGATTCCCCTGCGGGATGAAGCGTCGTCACACGCCCATCCCTAACGGCGAACTTGCCCCACGCTTCGTCGCCATCAGTGATTACTAGATTGGCGTCATCAGGGCCGAAGAGGGAATCGTCCTGCGTTAGGAACAACAGGACGGTTTCGCCTCGCTCCATCGGCGGCGAAGTCGTCGGAATGCGTCCGTCGTCGTCCATCACGTAGTACAAGGACAAGTGACGATCCACCCTGGCGTAGCGGTAGCCGAAAATGACCTGAGTCACCTTCACCGATGCCTCGTAGTAGGCCACCTGGCTCGAAGGGTCGTCGCGGCGGGACGCTGTCCGGAGTTCAGATACCTCATCCACTTGTCCGATAACGGAGAGGTCGGAAGACACGACAAGCTTCTCAAGGCCGGGGAAGGGCGGCTCACTCGCTGTGTCGGGGGATATCAGAGTAGGAGTCTCAGTCGGCGTGAGGGTGGACGAGGCTGTTGGTCCTGGGGACGAAATGGTGGACTCGGCCGTGGTTTCAGGTTGAGCGTCGTCGCAAGCGACTATGGCCACCATAAGGAGAGCTACTACTCCCCCAATGATGGTAGGAGTCGCGACTCTGAGCCGCCCTCTTAATCCTAATTCCTTGCCCTGAAACCTCATCGAATAATCATCCTATTCCTCACAGGAGATTGTGGCGCCGCAGGAAGGCTTCCTGTCCTGCCGCGCCACTCACCCACTGCGTGGAAGTGAGCCTATAGTGCGTAGGACGTATCGGCTCATGAAAAGGTTCCCGATAGCACCGAAGCCCACCGCTATGTTTCGTCCGCACCCACTGCTGCGTTCAAATAAGCCCCTACTTGATTATACGTTTCAAACCAATAAACCGTTCCCTCATAGAAGCGATCCGGCGGGGTCGGCGCAGGAACCTCAACGGAATAGAGCATACATATCGGTCCTCCCGGCTTGACTGGACCACAGCGATGCTGTCATCGACTATGAATCACCCAACGCGGCTCTTTCGCCATCTTGTCTCCATTTGAGAATGTTCCAAACCGCAAGCCCGACGAGAGCCAGCGCGACCCACCCATACCCTGTTGCCGTGTAGACCAATCCTTTGACGAGATATGCCCCCAGGTAGACCGGCGTTCCTATTGATGCCCCCAGATAGAGCAGGGAAAGTCCAAGTCCAAGCAAACTCCAGCGCCCCCTGTGGCGATCACTCCAGATGATCGCGGTCCCCGCAACGACTCCTATCAATCCACTCAGATCGGGAATGGCGGCGAACCCAAAGTAGAGAACGGTGAGGGCGAATGAGAGACAAACAGCCACCAATGACGCAATGGTCAGGTGGCTCACGACCATCCTATGTCCCTGTAACCGGAGAAGGTACTGCCTCGCTATCCAGCCTACACAGAATGCCGCAGATGCCCCGCCACCATAGACTATGGTGAGGACGAAGATGACCCAGATGGGATGTGAATCTGAAAAGAGCGGCCCGCCGATAGCCCACGCGACGGAAAGGGCGAACAATACGCTGATGGGAAAGAGCGCAACATTTCTGAGCGGTGGCGATAGCCAGCCCGCAAGAGGGGGGTACACGCCCAGCGTGATTACCGCAACCAGAACAAGGTACCATGTGCTGGAGTTGGCGAACACCGTGAAGCTCGACGCAACACCCGCGCCCGCAATAGCGGCAAATCCAGCCGTCACCAAAAAATCCCCTTTGGGAAGAGCAATCGTCACGGCGTCCTCCTCATAGCAACCTCAGAGCAGGGCCGTCGCCTGGCCTGACCTCCCCTACAGGAACAACCACTTCCGGTCCGTCGTTGGCGGGACTGTTGACCATGGAGGAGACCTCATGGACCTCCATCGCCTCGGCGGGATAAGGTCTCAGGATACCGTCGAGGGCATCCGGTCGTGGATGGGACTGAGCGACTCGTTGGCCGACGTGGTAATGATGGCGCAGGAGCGGACGACCTCGCCCTTCGGGTCCCGCCACGCATCCCACAGACCCGCGAAGGCGAAGGGCTCACCCGATGCCATCGTGACCCTCATGGGCCATCGCCGCCTTCGCCGCCGAGATGAGCGAGTTCCTCAAGACCAGCGAGCTGACTGAGACCAAAGCCTTCGTCGGCTCCTTCGTGAAGGAGGTCGTGGTCAAGCCCGGCAGAGCCGCCATCTCTACTCTATACCCACGCCGGAGGATTCTCCCATAGGGGGAGCGGACGCCGCAGAGATCGCCCTGAATGGGCGAGTTATGAATTCGGTACGTCATGGTGGGCGATAGAGGACTCGAACCTCTGACCTTCTGCGTGTAAAGCAGACGCTCTAACCATCTGAGCTAATCGCCCTCCCAATACGCGACTGGCTGCCAGGGCCTCATGGCGGAGCCGGCGACGGCCCTGCTCCCTAATAATAAGGACTTTGTGCGTGAATGGGAGGTTAGAAACGGACATCTACCGCTGAGCAGCAACGGGGAACACGAAGCGGGAAACGGCCCGGCGCCGTCGATTATCGAGTTCGCGGCGTTGCAAGTTTTGCAAGTATGTGGTGGGCGAAAAACGCGCTTGGCGGGACTCGAACCCACGGCCTCAGCCTCCGCAGGGCTGCGCTCTATCCAAACTGAGCTACAAGCGCTCGATATTGTCTCTCCTCGCCATGGCGGCTATCGCCCTTCAGGTGCGACAAGTACGGATGAGGGGGAGTCCACGGCGCCATATATTCAGATCCCCCCGTCATGTCATCATATCACCGTTGGTAGCTGAAATTCAAAAGGATGTGCGACGCTATACACCTACGTACCGTCTCGCATTAGCGATTTTATGGGAGTCGCATTACCGATCATCGTGCGGCTCTAACCCCCCCTAGCAGCCACGGAGCGTTGGAAGTGGGGGCATGCAGTCACCCTGTCGAAGCATGCCCACGGGACAATCCCAATACCGTCACGCCTCGAAATGCGGTCATAGTGGTGCCGAAGGAGGGAAGCCGCTCCCACACCTTACCGACCCTTATCACCACGTCACGTTTTGTATCTGAAGTACATGGCCGTTGGTCCTGTCCGCACTGCTCTGTATCGCCCCTTATCGGGGATTTGGGCGGCAAAAATAGCGGCAGAGGCCTCTCCGATGTTGCAAGGTTGCGGGACCGCCTGAGGGTTGGCATCAGTCTAATTCCTCCAAGAGCCTTGGTCTCATTTGTCCTCCGTTGAGCGCTCCGTTACGAAGAGCTTTGACCAAGAGCGACACACATCTGAAATTGCTGATGCGATAGTACCAATCCCCCACGTCTCATTAGTACCACAGTTAGATGGCCCTATGAGACATCCTGGGTATCATAGTCTCAAACCTAGCCAGAGCTAGCGCCGTTCATCGGCTAGCCTTGCCACCGACTGGTGTCGATCAGCAAGCGGGGGAAGGAGTTTTGAGACCTATGACTGCCGGAGATAAAACGAGGGCCGTGGCACCCGAGCATGATACGGAAGCCGAGTACGCACAGCGCGACTTGCAGCTTCCTCGGGCGAATGGTGTTCAGCCAGACCCTGGGAACGGTGAGCCAGATATGCCTCGCGACTCCACCCTGTATGAACTCTCGCAGCAGCTTCTCACTGAAGCGGACAGGCTCGCAAAAAGCATTATGGAAGATGCCAGGCGAGAGGCAGAGGCTGAAGCGGCTAGGATTCGTGCGAAGGCAGAAGCTGAGGTGCGCCAAGGGGTTGTAGAACCGGCAAAGGCCGAGGCAGCTGAGAGGTCGCGTGACATTCTTGACAAGGCTGAAGAAGAGGCCCGCCGGATAAAAGCAACGGCCGAAACCGAAGCAGGCGACATCGTCGAAGTGGCAAGACGCAAGTCGAGGGAACTTGAGACCAAGGCCGAGATCACAGTAAGAGATATGACTGACTCCTTCAGGGAGCGGATCGATGCCGCCACGAACAAGCTCAATAACCTGCTCTCAGCGGAGTCGGACGGTCAGATTCAGGCGCCTGACATTGAGGCAGATCAGTCGCCAGATGCGTCACTAAGGGCGCCCTTGCCCCACCAGGCCGAAATCCTTCCGGAGTCCAGAAATATTACTCCCAGGGTTCAAGGTTACGACACAGGTGGCCGATTGAGCCCCCCTCTTAGCACGGGAGGCCGCCATGCAGCTCGCTATCGGGTTGGCTCTTATCTTTACTGGACTCGCGCTGGGCCTCGCCGCCTTCTGGTGGAAGTCACGATTGTCTCAGGATCAATCGCAGCACCAGGAACCCAGCGCTGTTAGCCTGATCTCGAATATTCCATTGGAAGCGCCGTCCTCTGCATTTAGGGCCCACGCTGAAGAACATGAGGTTCATCTTGCCAACCAACATCAGGTGTTCAACGAAAAAGCACCCGGTGAGCGCGGTCACCAGTCTGTGATTTCTGAGGACCCTCAGAAATCGCTCCTGCAATCGCTCAAGGAAACAGACACAGTTTTACGGCGAGTCGAGGAACAGGCGCGGCGAGAGGCGAAGGTCGAAGCACGTAGAATCCTCGCCCACGCTGAGTCGGAAGCTAGGCAAGGGGCTCTACAGCTCGCCGGGGCGGAGGCAGCAACCAAATCTCGCGAGATCATCGGTCAGGCCGAAGACAAAGCCGCGCGAATCATAGGAAGCGCCAAGGAGGCAGCTCAGGGAACCCTCCAAACTGCGAAAGATATGGCGCACGCCGTCGAAGTCCAAGGCCGAACGAAGGTTCATACGCTCATTGAGCAGCTCACGCGAGACATCAAGCCTACTTTCGAAAACCCCGGCTATTTGCTCAGGGGGGTTCCAGAGTCTTCTACGCGTGCTCATGGGAAGAGCGCCACGCCAGCCAGCCCGTCCCAGGGCAGGCCTCCGCCCGCCCCCAGGGCTAAGAGATAGGCAACTGGCCGTCCCGCGCCAAGAGATAGGCTGGATTCGGAGCTCCACCCCGACCAAACTGGCGCTGGCGTGACTTCGGAACGCGGTCACGAGGGTTTTTCAGTAGCGATCATGTAGCAACGGTCCCGATCACTGGCGTTTAGTAGGCCCCTCTCCCAGTCCAATCTGACGTTCTTAGGTGATGGGTGTCGGGGCACATGCCATGTGGAGGTCTCTCCAAGACCTGTCGTGTCATTCATACCCCGCCGAGCCGGACCGCCAGCCCGCCTGGTCGCCCGACGGCGGCCGCATCGCCTTCGCCTCCGACCGCGACGAGAACGACGAGATCTACGTCATGAACGCCGACGGCGCCGGCCAGACCCGCCTCACGAACACTTCGTCCGACGAGGGTTTGCCTGCCTGGTCGCCCTACGGCACCCGCATAGCCTTCAATTCCAGCACCGACGACATCCCGGATATCTACGTCATAAACGCGGACGGCCCCGGCCAGGTCCTCCCCATTCTCACGAATCGGGCCAGGTGCAGCCAAATCAAGTGCCCAGATTCCAACGGCTTGTGCCGGGTGCATCTCGCAAATATACTTGGCGGCAAGGTCCCGGATTGAACATCTAGATACGCTCACTCGGCCGGGCTGTTCCTGCCTCCAGGCGACAGCTCTGCGCCTCGGCGAGGAGAGAATTTATGGTTTCGACCTTCGAAACAGAGACGCTGCGGCAGGCTTCTCTGAAGTACCTATGGATGCAGAACCGTGACTGGGTTCAGATGGGCGAACAGGGTGAGCCTCTGATAGCGGTAGAGGCAAGCGGTGTGGAGGTAACCGACTCTGATGGTAAGACCTGGCTAGACGTAAATGGGGGCTACACCTCGGTGAACGTTGGATACGGGCGAACCGAGATAGCACAGGCCGCCTACGAGCAGATGCTCAAGATCACGGACTTCCCAGCGGGCTCGACCACCATACCCACAATCAAACTGGCCGAAAAGCTCGACGAAATCACGCCGGGCTCACTGTCACGGGTGTTCCCGGTAAGCGGCGGCTCAGAGGCTAACGAGACTGCCCTCAAGATCACTCGTGCGTACCACAGTCGCCGGGGGGAGCCCGGGCGCTACAAGGTGATCAGCCGGAAGGGCTCGTACCACGGAACCACCGGAGGCGTTCTCTGGCTGGGCGAGAACCCGACGTCACCTCGAACAGATTACGAGCCCACGTATCCTGGCATGCTGCACGCGCCCCAGCCGAACCCATATCGTTGCGAGCTCGGTGGCGAGACCCCGTCCGAATGCGCCGTCCGGTGCGCCACGGCCATCGAGGATCTCATCGTGTCTCACGGGCCTCATACGGTGGCGGCCGTCATCGCAGAGCCCGTGGCCACGCCGCAGGGCGCCGTGGTGCCGGGGGACGAATACTGGCCCATGCTGCGGCAGATATGCGACAAACACGGTGTGCTCCTCATAGCCGATGAGGTCATCAGCGGCTTCGGTCGGACCGGCAAGATGTTCGCGATCGAACACTGGGACGTGGTTCCCGACATAACGACCGTTTCCAAGGGCATCATCAGCAGCTATCTGCCCCTTGGGGCAGCCATCGTGAGAAAAGAGGTCGCCGACCACTTCGGTGGCCAGGGCAAGTACCTTCGCCATGTCTTGAGCTACGCCGGCCACCCGGTGTCCGCCGCAGCCGCATTGAAGAACATCGAGATACTTGAAAAAGAGGGGCTAGTAGAGAAGTCGGCCGAAACAGGAGCCTACTTCAAGAAGCAGCTTGAAGGGCTCAAGTTGGACCACCCGATCGTTGGCGATGTTCGGGGCATAGGCCTGCTAATGGCCGTGGAGCTGGTCCGCGACCGCTCAACCAAGGCCAGGTTCCCGAAGGAAGCGAAAATCCCGGCCCGCTTGACGCAGAAGTTCAAGGAGCACGGTCTGATCTTCCGCGTGAACAGCGAGATACTGAGCATCGGGCCACCACTCTGCATCACCCGCAAGGAGGTGGACCAGATCGTTCACGCCATCGACCGATCGCTTGGAGAGCTCCAGCGCGAGCTGGGTATCACCGCCGAGAGTTAGCTCGCCTCTACCGGCTGCGATCAAGTAGCCGCACCATGGGAACGCAGTGGTGAACACATTGAAAACCGAGGACCTCAGGACCTCCGCTTTAGAGCATCTGTGGATGCACAACCGCGACTGGGTGCAGACGGGGGAAGAGGGCGGGCCCGACATATTCGTCGAAGGCAAGGGAGTCAGGGTAACCGACTCCGAAAACGAGACCTGGATTGACGTCAACGGCGGATACGCGGCAGTCAACGTGGGCTACGGCCGGACCGAGATAGCCGAAGCCGCCCTCAAGCAAATGAACAGGCTCTCCTACTTCCCGCAGGGCACTGCCACAGAGCCCACGATCCGATTCGTAGAGAAGCTGGCCCAGATCACCCCCGGCAGCCTCGAGCGCACTTGGCCAGTCAGTGGGGGCTCCGAAGCCAACGAGACGGCCTTGAAGATCGCTCGTGCCTATCACCGCCGCCGTGGCGATCCGGGGCGCTACAAGATAATCAGCAGGAGGGGCGACAACCACGGCTCCCTGGGCGCCACGCTCTGGTTGGGATACACCGGAGACCGTTCCGACTACGAGCCGGCTTACCCCGGCATGGTATACGCCCCAATGCCTAACTCATACCGCTGCGAGCTGGGAGGGGAAACCCCATCAGACTGCGCGATTCGGTGTGCACAGGCCATCGAGGACCTGATAGAGTTCCACGGTCCCAAGACGGTGGCGGCCGTCATCGGAGAGCCCATCTCATACCACGGAGGGGGCAAGCCGGGGGAGGAGTACTGGGCGACTGTCAGGCAGATATGTGACCGTTACGGAATTCTGATGATAGCCGATGAGATCGTCTCTGGCTTCGGCCGCACCGGCAAGATGTTCGCTATGGAGCACCTGGGTGTCGTGCCAGACATAATGACAATGGGCAAGGGAATTATCAGCAGCTACCTGCCCCTGGGCGCGACCATCGCGACGAAGGAGGTCGCCGACGTCTTCGCCGGCGAGGACAATGTTTTCTCCCAGACCCTGACCTTTGGAGGGCATCCGGTCACGTCGGCCGCGGGTTTAAAGAACATCGAGATACTCGAAAGCGAGGGGCTGGTGGACAACTCGGCCAGGATGGGTGCCTACTTCCTGGAGCAGCTCAACGGGCTCAAGGAGGACCACCCGATGATCGGCCACGTCCGAGGGACCGGACTTTTGTTGAGCATCGAGCTGGTGCGCGACCGCAAGACTAGGGAGCGGTTCGCCCCCGAGTTGAGGCTGGGCGAGCGGTTGTCGGAAAAGTTCCGTCTGCAGGGGTTGCTACTGCGCGTTCCGCTCCACGCAATAAATCTGGGGCCACCTCTATGCATAACGGCCGGGGAGGTGGATGAGATCGTGGCCGGCCTCGACAGCGGGCTTGGGGAAATCGAGCGCGAGCTCTCGATCAGCGCTCACTCACACTGACCGCACGGCGCCCTCAGACGAAAACGCTTTCAGGACGTTGTCCGTGATCCGCGAGACGTTGTTCTCGTAGGAGCTATGGGACAGAGACCCGCACCACGCGATGGAGCCCACGGAAAACACTACTCCGCCTTCAGGACCCTCGAAATAGACCAGCTCTGACCTGACTAGAGGGTTCACAGTGCCTCCCCGCTTCGAATCGCTTCCTCTTCGACGGCGTGCCGGAACCCGTCCGAGAAGCCGTAGCCGTAGAGACAGGCGCATGGTGATTTTCAAGCCTCGCCACCCGATGCGCTCAAACGGCGAGAGCATCGACTGACGGGTCCTTGGTACGGACGCCAATTCAAGGTTAAGCCGCTACGGCACCGCGGCGACAGCCCTGATCTCTACCAGAAAATCGTCATGCGCCAGGCCATCCACGATGACCATTGTGCTGGCGGGTTCCCCCCCGTTGGGGAACAGCTTCGCGAAGAGTTCGACCTTGACCTTCTGGTTAGACAGAGCCGCCTCCCTTCCCACGACGTAAGTGGTCCACTCCAACACGTCGTTGAAAGTCGCGCCCACGCTGGAGAGGATGGCCTCCATGTTCTTGAAGATCTGACGAACCTGCGCGCCGGCGTCTCCCTTGCCGACGAGCTCCCCATCTTCGTCCACTCCCACTATCCCTGAGAGGAACATGACCTCCCCTTTGACACGGACAGCATGGGAATACCGACCGAGGGGCTTGTGTGTACCGGTGGGCACTACGGTCGTACGCTCCGTTTGCGGCATCTGTCTCCTCCTAGGTCCTAGCCTTGCGCCATCGCCGCCAGGGTAGCACAACGGGCCGGGGCGCAGCGGTTGCTGGCAAAGGCCATCGCGCCGTGTTATGTTTCGCATCCGACGGACCGACGCCCGCCTAGGATAAGTCAACATGGCCCGAGTTCCTTGCGTTTCCCGCGACGACCTGCCACCTGACAAAGGACAGGCATATGATCGCGTCGCGGCGACGAGGTCCAGCACAGAGTTTGGGGCGCCGGCCGGGAAATCCCCGCCTTCACTGTGCGGATAACGCGACCTGATGCTCGTGGGCATGACGACGTGGTCGCCCACGCCAAATGATGTCGAAGCCCATCTCCTCTCCTCGCCCAGTGTAGCCAGGTGATCGGGCGTTGCCAGCGGCCAACTATTCGGAAGGGTGAACCCGAACTCCATTTCCAATCCGTGCCGAGGCGCAGGCCGAGATCACATTG
>CBDDDS010000004.1:0-764741 GCA_965226745.1 Dehalococcoidia bacterium | reverse complement strand
TCATCTGCTGTCGCCCCAGGTCCTCCAAGACTCGGCTCTGCAACGCCTGGGGGACGGGTTCGGGGAGATCGGGTGCGCATCGCCCTTTCGGGGCCTGCGCTCCGCCGCCACGGTGTCTTTATCCCCGTCCCTGCGCTCAGGTATCTCCTTGGCCAACTGCCCCACGCCACGGCCTCTGTGCCCCTGGTAGAGCCCGTCGTCATCCATGGCCATTGTGCAGGCGCGTCCACGGGAGGCGCGGGCGGCGCGGGCGCGTCGGACGGGGGCGCCGGGGGCGCGGGGCGCGCCTTACGCTCGCGCTTGGGCGGGGGCGCCGGGGGCGCAGACACGTCCCCGACCTCGGCTCCCATGGGCATGTCGATAGCCGAGCTGATGGCAGGGGGCATGTCGGGGCCTTCCGTTTCTTGAGAAACGGGGGGTTCCTGCTTGCCCTTGCCCTTGGCATATTGCGCCGTTGCGAAACTAGGGAGCACGTACCCCCACTCCGGCTTTACCTGCGGGGGGGACGGCTTCCGGGGGCGGTCAAGCTTTGGCCCCGAGCGAGTGGGAGGGGGGGCATCATCGACGGGCTCAGGGGTGGGCTTAGGCCCCTCCGCTTCAGTAGTGGTGGGCATGGGAAGGTCTAAGGCGCCGCTGATGGCGGGGGGCATGTCGGGGCCTTCCGTTTCTTGAGAAACGGGGGGTTCCTGCTTACCCTTGCCCTTCGCATATTGCGCCGTTGTGGCCCCCGGGAGCCCATACCCCCACTCCGGCTCTACCTGCGGGGGGGACGGCTTCCGGGGGCGGGTAAGCTTTGGCCCCGACCGTGGGGGCGTGGGGGCGTCGGCGGCGGGCTCAGGCGTAGGTCCCTCGCCCATGCGTAGCAGCCGCAAGGCAGACTCCGAACGCTGCGCCGCCACAGGGTCATCCGACTCCATATCCTCGCCTATCTGTCCCGATGGCGGCGAGCCCGTCAGGCGCTCGTACTCCTCTGCATAGCCCATGGCGGGCGCTATGGGCGCTTCATCATCTTCTGTGGGCTTAGGCATGGCCACTGGCGTTTGGGCTGGCTGTGTGGCCTGTGGGCGGTCTCCCACCCCGATTATCGAGAGCCGCCCCTCATCCGCCATCTTCTTAGCCGTCGGGTCTTTGAGGATGGTGTCCGCCACCGTCTTCTTTTCACCCTTTTCCTCAGCCAGCTTCTCCATGATGCTCCCCGGTCCTGTCAGGGCGACGGGGCCATCACTGGCCGCGGCAAACATCTCGCGTGCGGTTGTCTTCTCGGCGGCGGGCGTTTCTTGGGAAACGACTGGCTCGTCCGCGGGCTCAGGACTTGGGGTGCCAGCGCCAAGACTCGCCGCGGCAAACATCTCGTCGGCCGTTGGCTCACCCCCATCACCGCGTACGGTAGATACCACCATCTTCGAGATGTGGCTGGGCCTGGGAGGCTCAGCAAAGTCTGCTGCCACGTGACTATTACACGCTGACATGGACGGCAATGCCGCCTGTGCTCACGCAGTTGCCCCTTCCCCGCCTCGTCACCATGGAAACTTTCTTCGCTACCTAACTGCCGACGGCCCTAGGGATCCAAGCGTTTCCCTGGTGGCGCTGACCAGGCAGTAGAGAAGGCCTCTATTGCCTCCCGCTGAAGCTCATTCATATCAACCCAGCGTTCTCTCTTGATTCGCTGAAGAGGTTTGACCAAGATTTCTGGGTCAATAAACTCAATAACGTTGCTGATGGGCAAATACCAGCCCCTTCGGGAGGCATACTTCCCGGTTGAACTGGATTGCTGGGCTATCATGCCCTGCAAGAATGCTAGAATGCCATCATCTGACTCAGTAAGGCGCCTTACGAACCTTTGACTATCCTCAATGGGTGCCCACTCCTTCCATCTGTAAAGCAGGATCCCAAGATGGGGGGATTGAGCAAGTGACATCTCCTCGGCAGCATTGCTAATCCTGGTGACAAGTTTGTCTCGAACACCAGTCCACCCAGCCTCATCTAGCAGTGCCTTCTCCATCTTGGAGTGCTCGCTATACAACCTGGTGAAATAGACCATTGCTCCCAAGGAAACCGCTCCTGCTGCCGCTTTGAGGAGGATGCCCAGTCTCTCCGGTTCCGCTAGACGCGTCAACAACTTAAGAACGACACTGGAAGCCCTCAGCAGTTGATTTTCGGACCACAACCCTGTCTCCAACTTGTCGCCTATGTCAAACAACGCCAAGACCGCGGGCTTAATCTTCTCCTCAGCCAGATCTGGCGCAGCGTCGCCGAGGCGTCCAAGAAAATTGTCGATCTTGCCAGAGCCCACCAGTTCCCCGAATCTGCTTACTAGCTGTGCATGGGTCCCAGCGTATGCGACAATCGCCTCAAACTCACCCTGGGTTACTTCTTTGTCTGGCGGACGAAGGTAAAAGTAGCGCGGGAAATAGTCTACAGTGCAGATTCGCCTCGACTTGCGCCACGCCTCATAGAACCCGCTACCAAAGGTCGAGCCACCGTACAGAGTCTCGGTCTCGGGGAAAAGCTGCAAGCATATTTCCCTTAGGGCTGTTTGCAACTCGGACTTGCATTTCGAATAGGCTTCGTTCAGTCCGCTTTTATGCTCCTCTTTCGTAGTTGGTTCGTCAATGAGCCAAGAACCGCCAGTTTCCCCAACCATGATGTCACGATTGTCCCTGATGAACTTGTAGAGTTCTGGTGCAAATGTCCTGATAGCCTCGATGCCGGCAAGGTCTATAGGATTCACTTCATCTAAAACAATACCGCCGTTAACCACAAGTCCGTTGACGTAGCGGATCACATCTCGGGGCGTTCTGATCAACTTATCAAGCCCGCCGGCTTTCAGATCGAACCACCGGATTAGGTTCTCTTCACTGATGTTTGCCAAATGGCTTATCTTGTCTAGAGATTGTAAGAGGAACCGTTGAAGTTTGTCGGGCTCTGCTGAAGGGATGTCAAATCCAACTTGGACAATCTTTTCCAAGTATTCACTACCCGATACTCCCTGCTCTTGAGTAAGGACCGACGCTACGATGTCCCTGTCAAAAGCCAGCACATATGTCATTCGATCAAAGTCAGCGTTGAGACGGATGAGTCGAAACATGAACCGCATGGACTCTTGGTCGAGCCTGTCAATGTCGTCGATGAGTACGAAGATTCGGCGATTGAGTTGGCGGAGCTCCTTGTTGGTACGCTCCTTGACTACGATGAGTGACTCCGTTTTCCCTTCCAGAGCCTCAGCGCCTCGGCGAAATATTCGTGAAAGTCCTCCGAAAGACGAACCTGGAACCGGGGAGATTTCCCCGGCGGTTAGGATGATCGACAATGCTTGCAAGGACTTTTGGAGGTTCTTTGTCAACTTAGACTCCGAGCGTCCGGCACCCGCTTGCAGCTCGCGGAAGAACATCGAAAGGAGCGAATCTAAGCTGGAGAAATTCCAGGGATTAAACCTGATTACAATTGGCGCCAGAGGAGAAGGCTCTGTCTCTCTGCCAAGTTCGTTGGCGAGCAAGTTGAGCAATGAAGACTTCCCGGCCCCCCCAAGGAGCGTAGAACGCTACGACCAGACAACGGTCGTCTCGATAGTTCGTCAACTGCCTCGCTAACTGTGACGCGAAGCCCCCGCGATCAAGATGATCTTGATCAAGAGCTGAGATGGGTTGGTCAGGGATGAGGGCAGGTTCAGGAATTTCCGTCATTGCCTCACATTCGCCTTCGATCTGGTTGCCCACGACTCCTCGCTGCGTCTTTGTCAGCCACAGTAGTGCCCGGCTTACTCGGGAGCGACTAACTCTCTTATCCAGCGTACGTTGTCAGCGCTTCGACTTGTCGCCCGGTAGAACCTATCGTCTGCGGTCCACGCCTCGTACAGCTTCGTCCAGAGGAACTCCGGCTTCATTGATGGTTCGGCGATCACCTTTCGAGTCGTTGTTCAACCACAGACGCCACGCGCGCAGCGGCTCTTGAGAACTCCCGCACAGAATCGTCATGTAAGGGAATATCTTCTCCGTGGGCGATGAGATTTCGCACAGATCCCATATCGTTGAGGACTGCTGCCAACTCATGATCGATCACCTGGCTTGGCGCAACATCTCCACTCGCCTACGCGTGGGCATTCGATCAACCTGCCCCAACTCCTGGCGATGCGCTCTTGCCAGGTCTTCAATTGCCGTCTCGACCGCGGCCCATGACTTAAGAATAGTGATCCTGGGATCAGGATCACGAGTCCCAGGCAATGAGTCCTCCACCACAACCTCATCGTCAGCCACGAGTGACTCGGCTCTCTCGGCGGCATCCTGGACGGTCCGTCTGAAGTTAAATTCAAGGCCCTTGTACCTTATCGCTTCTAGCAGAGAACCTAGCTTCCAGAGGAAGGGCTTGAGAATCAAGAGGGCAATGAGCGCGAACGCTGGCCAAGCCAGCGAATCAGTTAGAGAGACTATCAAGTCGCGGATTTCTTCTCCGGTCATGGATGCTTCCTAATTCCAAGCATTCCTCAGTAGGGTGCTACTTTCTCAAAGTATTAGGTCAAACAGTCGCTACTGGAATTCTATGTACATGACTACCCGATGCGGCAACTCGCAAAATGCTACTTTTGATACCGAATGTGCTGTTTCGATACGGAGTCGGGGTCACTCATTGCCAGGTAGCTCATCTTGTCCATTACAGGTTGCAGACACTTGGCGAAATACTGTTCAAACTTACTCTGACGTATGAAGTCGACGGCAAATGCACCCTTGACCTTCTCAGACTGAATATCTCTTTTGAAGGTGACATAGTTCTTTGCCTCTGGGACCGGTTCAGCCGCAGTTGAATCGACAAGGAAGATGTCTCCGCTGGTGACCACTACTGGTACAAAAAACCAGAAATAGCGCCATTCACCGCGACGGTGATCCTTCAATACCTCCCGTTTCCTTGCTGTGAGGGCTTTCGCCATCGGATAAAACATCGAATCGTACAAGCCACCGTGATTCGCATGCCAATTGTTGCCCTTCCGATCAATTCGGCAAAACTGTACGGCCTTCACTTCTGACGAGAAGCTGTGGTGCACTTCGTCGAAACCCAAACGGAAGAAAGCTTCCTTGTCGCTCGTCGGAAGCACCAATTCTTCTGGAGCGTACAGCCTATCTACGTCGCTCTTGGGACGTCCAACGAAGACAAGCGGATTCGAGTTGTTCTTGCATTCGCCGATGATCTCGATGAACGCCGAGAGCTTTTTCTCTTCGTTGTGCGCCACTCTTCTGATCGCTCTCACGTCAATCTCTCGGGACTTTCCCTCGTCGATGTCCTCGAATGCCCAATTGGTCCATACATGCAAGCCAAGGCCTTCCAGTTGAGTAGCCACTTGCTGCTCCATTAGATAGCCTGATTGCCTAAGCGCGGTGATGATGTCTATTTGGCTAGGGGAGGCGTCCATTCGGCTTTAGTTCCTCCTAGGTGCAACTGGCTTCCAACAATGCATTCATTGAGGATAGTTGGGGATTGATAGAGGCTTCTATGCTCATTGCAGTTAATCCACTATTCCGGCGCAACGAAGTCTCCTAGCCATCGCACGTTGTCAACGCTTGAGCTTGCCGCCCGGTAGAACCTCTCGTCAGCGGTCCACAGCTCGCAGGCGAAACTCTCCGCCAGCGCCAGGTAATGGGCGTCGTAGGCCGCAGCCTGCTTGAGTTGGCTTGCAAGTTGTAGCGCTCTGACGTGGAGACCCGGCGGCTGAAGGAGTTCGAGCCGCGACTCAAGCAGCCGTGCGATCATGCGGGCACTGTCGCCGACGCTCAATTCGCCGCGCAACACGCGCCGGTGGAGGGCGTTGGCGACCTCAAAGGGCATGAGGTGAGGGGCGATGCGGGTGATGTCCTGGGCAACCCAAGACTGGAGGGCGGCATGGGCTTTGTCAGAGTCATCCTCTTCAACCAGCCACTTGACCGCCAGGCTTTGCATCGACGACGACGGACCCGTTCACGCCCACCCCGCGGTTTCGGCATCCCTAATCTCACGGGCCTCCCGGATCAAGTCGGCGGAGCTTCAGGAAGAGGCTTGCCCCCGAATATCTCCTGCCGCAGTTCTGCAAAGAGCTCAGGGTCCGGCTTGTCGGACAACAGTCCTGCCATCCCGTTGGCTTCGTCCTTCGTCAGCTCCCGATCGATGGCAGCTTGGCAGTACCCACGCATGCTGACGCCCTTGAGTGCGGCGATGGCTTTTAGCCGCCTCTGAAAGGTGGGGTCCAGGTCCAAGGTGAGTCTCTTCTTCTTGGCTTCCATAGCCTGCCCCTCGCTAGGTCGATACTCTAGGTAAGAATATGATCAACACGGAAAGATAGTCAATACACGGCTAAGGGCACCAGGTTCGCATACACGGAACCGGCAGGGGGAGGCCGTAGCATTCGGCCTTTGGGAAACGATGTTGGTTCCGCTTGCCTCTTGAAATGACAACACGACATGGGAAGGCCTAGTCCAACGGCGACCCGCTAGGGACCCTATGGGGGCGCTCACGTGTGAGCGTCCCTATAGGCCCACCACGCTAGCCTTGAACCGTCGAATGGGGTACCATTGGGCAGCTTCCCGTAAAGGAAAGACAGAGCGCAATCATGCATAGTCCAGGCGTGGGAACAGATGTGGGAACAGTAAAGAGTTCTTGCCGGTTTTGTATGTAAGTTCGAATCCCATTCCCTCCGCCATAGCCAATCATCCTTCATCTGCTTCCCATCCCAGCAGTCAAACCTATGGAACGCTACTACTCCTGGACCATCGGCTGCCAGATGAACAAGGCCGACTCAGAGCGCCTTGAAGGCGCTCTGACCCAGCTCGGCCTGTCGCCCACGGACAGCCCCGCTGCGGCTGACCTCCTGGTCGTCAACTCCTGCGTCGTCAGGCAGAACGCCGAGGACAAGGTCACCGCCATGCTGGGGACGCTCAAGCCCCTGAAACGGGACAACCCCGAGCGGGTCGTTGCCCTTATGGGTTGCATGGTCGGTCCCGGCAGGGAGCAGGAAGCCCTGCGAGCCCGCTTCCCCTACGTGGACGTGTTCATGCAGCCCCAGAATTACGCCCCTCTTCTGGAGCTCCTGGGGGAGCGTCTGAACGTGGATATCGAAGGCTGCATAGGACCGCTCGCGCCCCCCGGGGCGCGGGTAACCGCCTTCGTCCCCATCATCCAGGGTTGCGACAAGTTCTGCTCCTTCTGCATCATTCCCTACCGTCGCGGCCGCCAGGTCAGCAAGCCTGTGGCCGACGTCGTGCGCGAGGTGTCCCTGCTGGCGCAACGCGGGGTCCGCGAGGTCACGCTCCTGGGGCAGACCGTGGACGCCTACGGCTACGACCTGCCGGGCCAGCCCGACCTGGCGGCCCTATTGGAAGCCGTGCACGACGTGGACGGCATCCAGCGCATTCGCTTCCTCACGTCCCATCCCAGCGACATGACCGACCGCATCATCCAAGCAGTCGCCGACCTCCCGAAGGTCTGCGAGAACTTCAATGTGCCCTTTCAGGCCGGCGACGACACTATCCTCGAGCACATGCGCCGGGGTTACACCAACGCCCAGTACCGCGATCTGGTGCACAGGATCCGGTGCACTGTGCCGAACGTGGCCATTGTGACCGACCTCATCGTTGGCTTTCCCGGCGAGAGCGAGGCCCAGTTCCAACACACCTACGACATGGTGCGCGACCTGCGCTTCGCCAAGGTCCATACGGCCATGTATTCGCCTCGGCCCAACACCCTGGCCCTCCGGCGCCTGCCGGACGATGTGACTCCGGCGGAGAAGCACCGGCGCATGTCCCTCATCGACAACCTCCAAGCCGGCATTCAGGCCGAGCTCAACCAAGCCTACGTGGGAAATACCTATGACGTCCTCGTCGACGGCCACCAGCGCGGACAGTGGACCGCCCGCACCCGGACCGACAAGCTCGTTTACCTGGACGACCCCGGCAACCTCCTGGGCCAAGTCGTCGAGGCCACCGTCCATCACGCAACCCCTTGGTCGCTACGCGGCAAGGTCGCCGCAACAGTTCCCTGAACTGCGCCGCTGACTCCGCCACCGCCGCAGACCCAACCGGCAACGCCACTGACGCTCCGCACGTCGCGCAGGGCGGCAACCTCAGCCCCCTAAGCCGTACTCCGCTACCGAACGCGCGACAGAGCCAAAAAGCCTTGGCCCCCGGCGGGCATCGGGCGTATCATCGCCGGTGCGCTTGGCATGGGCGGCGGGACGTCCGTCGGCGCAACCTTCACAGTGGGGAGGCTTCAATGATTCTGATCACCGGCGGCATGGGCTTCATCGGGCTGCACACGGCCAAGCTCTTCCTCGATGCCGGCGAGAGCGTGGTTATGACCCAGCACCGCGCCCATCGAGAACCCGATTTCCTCAAGGACGAGTTCGGCAAGCGGCTCTTCGTGGAGACGGTGGATATCACCAGCGCCTACGACCTTTTCGAGGCAATGCAGAAGCACCGCGTCGACGGCATCGTCAATTTGGTGGCGCCCCCCGTGCGCGGCAGCACCCCAACCAACGACGTTCGCATTTATACCGTGGGGTTGCTCAACCTTCTGGAAGCCGGCCGCGTCTTCGGCGTGAAGCGCGTGGGCCTCGCCAGCTCCACGCTGGTGTACGGGAGCCTTCCCTCAGGCCCCTTCCATGAGGACGACTCGCTGCCCATCGAGTCCAAGACCCAGGTGGAGGCGTTCAAAAAGGCCACCGAGACCCTTGGCCTCCACTACGCCGACCGGACCGGCCTGGACGTAATCACTCTCCGCATGAGCTTCATCTACGGCCCGCTCTACTACAGCATGTTCAACCTTCCGGGCCGCCTGTCCCATTTCGCCGCCCGCGGCGAGCAGTACGACTTCAACGATTTCCAGGACGACGAGTACGACTGGTGCCACGTCAAGGACTGCGCCCGCGCCGTCCAGGCGCTGATGATGCCCGACAAGTTGCCGCACCGTATCTACAACATCGGCGGCGGAGCCTCTGTCCCAAACAAAGAGGTGATTGCCGCGGCCAGGAAGCTAAAGCCGGACCTCGACCTGAACCTGCAACCCGGCCTCAGTCCCGCCGGCCGCACCAACGTGGCTATGGACATGCGCCGCATGAAAGAGGACGTCGGCTTCGAGCCGGAATATGACATCGAGCGTGGTCTTGCCGACTACGCGGCATGGCTCAGGGACCACCCCGAATAGCGCGGAAGAGGCTCGCGAAGCAGCTAGCGCATGGGCCCAATCTCATGCCGGACGCCAGCCGGAGAAGGCAGCCCGCGCCGTCGCGGCGCCCGCTGCCCCTTGGCGCTAGCCCGGTTCCCGCCCCAGGATGAGCGCCGTCTGACAGACCGTGTTGCCGCCGTGGCCGCTGACCAGGCATAGCTCCGCGTCCTTCACCTGCCGGTCGGGGCCGTAGTCGTGGCGGATCTGTCTGACGCCCTCCACAACCTGAAGAATGCCCTCCACGTGGGCCTCGGAAAGCTGGCCGCCGGAGGTGTTGGTGGGCAGCGCGCCGTCCAGGTCCAATGCGCCGGACGCGGCGAAGGGGCCGCCCTCGCCTTTCTTGCAAAAGCCATAGTCCTCGAGCTGCAACACGACCATGGCCGTGAAGCAGTCGTATATCTGGGCCACGTCGATGTCCTGCGGGCCGACCCCGGCCATGCGGTAGGCGGCCTCGCCAGCCTGCTTTGCGCCCGTGTGGACCATGTTGTCGCCGTGATGCCAGCCGCGCAGGTTGTTCCCCACGCCGAAGCCCAGCACATAGGCCGCCGGCTTGCCCAAATCCCTGGCCCGCTCCGCGGAGGTCACAACGACAGCGCCGGCGCCGTCGCTGACCAGGCTGCAGTCGTACAGGCCCAGCGGGTCAACGATCATGCGAGCGTTCAGGTAGTCCTCAATGGACATCGGGTCCCGCATCATGGCGTCTGGATTCTTCATCGCGTGCTTGCGGAAGCTGACCGCCACCGCGCCGTACTGCTCTTTTGTCGTGCCGTACAGTTCCATATGCCGCCGTGCGGCGAAGGCGTAGTTGATGACCGCCCCATACACCCCGAACTCGGGGGAGAACTCCTGGCGCGCCTGCGACTCGTGCATGGTGGCCACCCGCATCTTGGCCTCCTCGCTGCGGCGAGTCCGCGACCACGAATCTCGGGAATAGCCGACCAGCACGGTGTTGCACAAGCCCGCTTCGATGGCCATGCAGGCCAGCGCCACGCCGAGGGGCTGGCTTGCGCCGCCGTTGTCGGTGGAGGTGCTGAAGGTGGCGTTGATGCCCAACATCTGCCCGATGCGCTGGTGGTGGCAATAGATCTCGTCGGGGCCGCGGGTCAGCAGCCCGTCGATCTCCTCTTTCTTGATGCCCGCGTCCTCAATGGCCGCCTTGGCCGCCAGGGCAAAGAGTCCAAGCGATCCCACGCCGGGAACCCTCCCAAGCGGGCTGTTGCCGGCGCCTATGATGGCGTACTTACCCTTCAGGCTGCTCATGGCTCCAGCACCTCCTGCCGCCGCATCTCGTCGATTTCTGCTTTCGCGTATCCAAGGCCGCTCAACACTTCATCCGTGTGCTCGCCGAGGACCGGCGCGCCCAGGTCGAAGGTCGCGGGCGTCTCGCTGAGATTCACCGGACTGCCGGCCAACCTCGCCTTCCCCTGCGTCGGGTGCTCCACTTCGATGGGCATGCCCAGGTGCCGCACCTGGGGGTCCTCGAAGACCTCTTTCAGATTGTACATGGGGGAACAGGGAACATCCTGGTCCCGCAGCTTCTGTATCCAAACATCGCGGTCATCCTTGGCAAAGACCTCCGCCAGGATTCCGTGGAGAACGTCGTAGCCCTTTTGGCGGCCGGGCCGCTCCTTGAACCGCTCGTCATCCTGGAGTTCCGGCATACCCACCGCCTGCGTTAGGCCCTGCCAGAACTTCGGTGGCGACGAAAGGTGAATGACAAAGGGTTTGCCGTCCCCCGCCATGAAGGCGTAGACCTGCGCGTTGTGGACGCGGGTGTCCCGTCGGGGGATCTCTCCGCTGGCCAGGTGGCTGGCGGCCATCTCCTGGATGAACGACGTCGTGGCCTGCAACAGCGAGGTTTCCACCATCTGTCCCCTGCCGGACTTCTCCCTGGCGTACAAGGCCGCAAGCACTCCGTAGCAGGCGAAGAACCCGGTGAGGTGGTCCGACAACGAGTAGCCCATAGGCTTGGGGTCCTCGGGGTCGGTGAGCAGACTGAGCAGGCCGCTCATGGCCTGCCCGATGGTGTCATAGCCGGGCCAGTCCTTATAGGGGCCGGTCTGCCCGAAGCCGGAGATCGAGCAATAGATGAGGCCGGGGTTCTTCTCCCTCACGGCCTCGTAACCGATGCCCATCTTGTCCATGACGCCGGGCCGGAAGTTCTCGATGAACACGTCGGCGGACTCAACGAGCCTGGCAAGAATCTCCTGGCCCGCCTTCTCGCGGATACTGACCGCCACGCTCTTCTTGCGGCGGTTCAGGCTGGAGAAGGTGGGCGTATAGCCCTGTCCCCCCCACCCCCGGAAGGGGTCGCCCCCCGGCCGCGTCTCAACCTTGATAACCTCGGCCCCCATGTCCGCAAGGAGCATGGACGCATACGGACCGGTCACGTACCGGGAGAACTCCACCACCTTCACGCCCTCAAGCGCACCGCCCATTCGATTCCTCCTCGCCTTACAGATGACGGCGCGCCCGGTCTGGGCGCGCCGGGTTGCTACCCTAGTGCCCGCTGCTTTCTCGCGATGGAGACCATCCCGTTTCCGGCTAGCCCCTCTGCGGAGTCAGCCAGTAGTCCTGCAACGGCGCGTCGTCCTCACCGGCCGCGGCACAGTACACGTCGGTCTGGAGCAGCGCCGCACAGCCCGGGCAGAAGTATTGGTGGAATACGCCGATGTACGGCTCCCCCGAAGGGACCCTGCGGCCCACTAGCTCCTCGAGCTCCTGGACGTGGCGTATAGCGTAGCGCTTGTAGTTGTCGTCGGATTCGCAGAACAGGTGGGCGCAGTTGACGCAACGGATGGCTTTGACGCCGCCGGCCTCAGCAACCTCCAACGCCTCGTGGAAGCGAAGGAGCGTCTGGAAGTCGGCCGAGCTCAACGACCCCTCCGCGAAGACCGAGGTTGACCCACTGTAGGCCCGCCCTGACCGGACCCGCTCGCCGCGAATGTCGTTCCGCAGCCGTCGGGTTCCTTCCTCGTCCACAACGCCGCTTCCAGGATCCGCCTCCACGCCGAAAATCTGCCGAGCCATCTCCGGCGAGACCAGCCGGTCCCGCAGGTCATTGCCGACCCTCCACGCTTCCCGGTCCAACGGGTCGCCGTAGCCGCTTCCGCCTGCAACGAAGTCGGCCACGATGCAGTACTCCGGCAGCGACGCCCGCCCCTCGACCTTCTCGGGGTGGGCAACCTTGCCCCACCCCTCCGATTCCAGCACTTCCGGCCACAGGGGGTACTGCTCCTTCTTGATGCGCTCCATGATCGAAGCGCCCTCGGTGTGGTAGACGCCTCGGATCCCACCGAGGCCGGTGGGATAACCTCCGAACAGGCCCGCGCCCTCGGGAATGCAGCCGTAGGGATTGTAGTTGACCGTGCTGTCCTTGGACCCGTACACCATGTAGATGCGGCTGCTCCCGGCGCCGCCCACAAACTTGCCCGGCGCGCCGCCGTCTCTGTGCAGGTTGCGGGTGAAGTAGATGAACGGGTATTGCATCTCAATCCGCTCCACGTCGCTGGTGCCGCCGGAGGGGATATTCATGTTGCCGCCGCAGTGGACACCGTCCCGTTCCGGCGTGGCGCCCAGGCCGGCGCCGTGTCCGTCGTACAGGCCCTGGGCCGTGACGAGGCCCTCCCGGTTATGGCCCCCGTAGAAGAAACCCGGCCCTCCGGAGTACCAAATGCCCTGCCACGGCGCGTTGATGTCCTCCTGGAGCCCGCCCGCGTACAGCATCCTGGCGATGCACTCGCTGGCCGCGATCTTGGCGCTCACACCCACGCCGGGGGCCGCGCCGCACGCTGCCGGGAACCGGCAATTCAGGATGCTCCCCTCCGGCACGTAGGTGTGCACCGGGTGGAACTTGCCGTCGCTCCAAGGCACGTCCCAGAAGAGGAAGTCTGTCAGGGCAACCGCAAGCTGCGCCTCGGTGCCCGCCAGCGTCGAGTTGGTGGTGTCGTTCATCTGGGGGCTCGAGCCGGTGAAGTCGAAGTAGAGCTCGTCGTCGTTCTTAGTCATGGCGCAAACGGCGGCATAGGGCCGCACCCCGCCTCCCACGCGGTCCCACGCCGTGCCGTAGACCCTGGACGTCCATGTGCCGTCGGGCAGCTCGCGGAGCTTGGCTCTGGCCAGCCTGTCGGAGTCCTCGATGATCTTCCGTCCGGCGCTCTGAATGAAGTCCAGTCCGAACTTGCCCACAAGCTCCAGGTAGCGCTTGGCGCAGACGTTGTTGGAGGCGATCATGGACTTCATGTCCAGCCCCACGTAGCCGGGGTCCCGGCACTGCTCCGTGAGGCAGCGGAACACGTCCTCTCTGAACTCGCCCTTCTCCACCACCTTCAGCCCCTGGATGCGTATGCCCTCGTGGTAGATCTCCGTGGCCAAGCCCCGCATCACACCGCCCGTGTCCGCGGTGTGGATGCTTGAGGCCAGCCAGCCAATCAGGCTTCCCTCCCAGAACATCGGCTTCACGATCATCATGTCGTAGGTGTGGGCCCCAGCGATGTAGGGGTCGTTGAAGAAGAGCTGGTCCCCGTCGTGAAAGCCGGGGCTGGCGGCATACCACTCGATCAGCTTCTTAATTGCGTCCGACGTGGCCGCGGCGAAGCGCAGGTGGCCCGAACAGGCCAGGATCATCTCTCCCGTGGGGTCGTAGAAGGAGCTCATGCACTCGCCGCCCTGCGACACGATGGGCGACGCCGTCACCCTTTGGAGCGATGTGCGGCCCTCCTCGCCGATGGCCCAGAGGCGGTGCAGAAACATTTCATACTTGACGGGGTCCAGTTGGACCGATGATGCGATGACCACGGGATACTCTCCTTACAGTGCGTACGCTATCTTGGGGTTGTCCCAAAGTATCTTGTCGACGGTGGCGGCATCCACGGTGCCGCTCTCCCTCAGCCGGCGCAGTCCGTGAAGCTCGGTAGCCGTATCGTTGTGCCCATAGTCGGTTCCCAAAAGGATGTGCTCCTCATCCACGTAGTCGAAGATCCGGTCGAAGTCGTCGGTCGTCTGGCAGGCGACGTACATCCGGTTGTCCCTCAGAATGTCCCTCGTGACCCCCGGCCTGTTCAACTTCTTCAGGCGCAGGTCAAGGTCATTCAGGGCATAGGGAATCCACTGGGCGCTGACCTCAGTGACGACCCACCGCAGATCGGGGAACTTGGCCGGAATGTCCTTCATGAGCAAGTCGTGGACGGCGCCCACCACAGCGAGCTTGAAGGCCCTGAACCCCGAGTCGATGGTGAACAGGTCAAAGGCTGTGAAGTTGCCCGTGGCCGAGTGGACGCAGATCGGGACGTTCAGCTTGCTCGCCTCTTCATACAGCGGGAACAGGTGCGGGTCGGACAGCCGGTGCTGGGCCTCCACGCCCCTGATGAACACGCCGCATCCCCCGTGCTCCACACCGTAGTGCAACTCCTCTATCGCCTTGTTCATGTCCAGCAGCGGCAGGACGACGGGCCACCGCAGCCTGTCCGGCGCTTGCTCCCACACCGAGGCCATCCATCGGTTGTAACCCTGACACAGGGCCACGTCAACGTCCGGCTTCGTGGTCAGCGGAGTCAAAAACAGCGTGGGGTAGAGGACGTGGACGTCCACTCCCAGCTCATCCATGTGAGACAACCGTGCTTTGATGTCGCTGGCCTCCCGAGAGGCATCGGGTGTGTCTTCGCCAATGTTGATGTTGTTGGCGTACACCCGATCGCCCACCAACCAGTACTCCTTGTCATGAGCCTGCCTGTCCTTGGCGACAAGATGCACGGGCCTGTGGGCTTGTCCTTCCTCTGGGATGAACTCCCAAGTGCGTTCTGTCTCCACCACATGGGCGTCTGAGTCGATAACCGGCATATCCCCCCTCCTGGCCCCACTCCTCCGCCCCTCTCACCATGGAGAAGCGGGCGGCTTCGAGGCGTGCTTCAATACCGTTTGTCCTGAGCTTGGAAAGCGCCGCTGGGCGGTCTGGCGTCGGTTGCTACAGCCGGAAGAACGCCTTGGCGTTGCCGGCAAGCACCGCCTCCTTCTCGGCCTGTGTCAGTTCCTCATGCTCCAGGGTGTTTCGGATCATCTGCTGAGCGGCGGGGAGGTCCACCTCGTGGGGATAGTCTGAAGAGTAGGCGAACGGTTCCACGCCGAGCCGCTTGGCCAGATACGGAAGGCTCTCGTCGTCGCCCTCGCAGCCGATGAGCACCTGCCCCCCGGTGAGGTAGTCCCGGAGCCCCCGCTTCGTCGTGCCGCCCAGCCGGTACTCCGCGTCGCGGGCCATCCTGTCGAGGAGAAGGACAGTCCAAGAGCAGCCGCCCTCCAGGAAGGCGACCCTCAGGTCGGGCAGTCGGTCCAGCAAGCCGTCGTAAATGAAGGACACGATGGCGTACATCAGCGGCACCGGGTGGTGCAGCACATGAGATGCGGCGTTGCTTTTGTATGTGCTGATGCCCAGACCCCAGTTGGAGCCGCCGTGAACGCCCAAGAAGCATCCCAACTCGGCAGCGGCTTCGTAGACGGGCCAGTAGAACTCGTGGCCAAGGTGGAGGGGAAGGCCGGTCGACGGCAGCATTGCCCCAGGCAGGTCCAGCTCCCGCACCGCCCTGCGCAGCTCTTCGGCAGCCGCGGGCGGGTCCTGCATAGGGATCAGCGCGACGGGGTGAAGCCCCGGGTCCACGCGCCGGTAGCGGTCGGCAACATAGTCGTTGTAGGCGCGGCACAGCCGGACGGCGTAATCGCTCACCTGAATGAAGCCCACGGAAAGCCCCTCTGACGGAAAGAGCACCGTCGCCCCGATGCCCGTCTTCTCGATGAAAGCGGCGATATCCTCCCCGGAGCCGGGCCGCTGATTGCTGGCCCGCACCAACTCCTTGGGGATCGCGCCCTCGAGCTCGGGAACGTTGGGATAATGGATAGCGTCCAGACTGGGGAACACGCCCATACGCTGGCGCTGGGGGGCCGTGGCCACCCGCTGAATGGCGGGCTCCATGTACTCAGCTAGTTCCGGGATGGACTCGATCAGATGCCCATCGCAGTCGAAGACTTCCGTGGCCGCCATAAGGCTACCTCCCCCGTTCGCGCCCCGTTCACGACTCTCCGCTAGGCACAAGTCATTATAAGGGCTGCGCTTGGAGCGTCAAGGAGACCCCTAAGGGATGCTCTGAAAAAGCCGCCAGCCCACACCCCTCCCCCTTCCCTCCCCCTACCCCCGTACCCAGCGGAAGGTTAGGAAGCGGCCAGACGCGCCAACGCAAGCTCGCGACCGCCGCCCAGCGGGGTGCGGGGGCTGCTCTGTCCCTGCCCCTGTACTCGGGGGAAGGTTAGGCTGGGGGTCCGGGCGCCCAGACGCGCAAATGCCGCCGCCCCCGTCCCCCCAGCAGGGTGCAGGGGGCGCAGCCCCCGCCGGGGGTACAGGGGGAGTCCCCCTGTTTCCAAAAACGTTGGAGGGTGGGCCGGTGGGACAACGGCGCAGGCCAAGCCAGACCCTCCCCTGATGGAGGGCGCACGCCACAACATGACCACCCGTCCAACAGGCGCATCTTGTCCTTTCCCCCGTACTCAGCGGCAGGTGAGGAAGCGCCCCTCCGTTCCCCAAGCGGGGTGCAGGGGGCGCAGCCCCCGCCGGGGGTACAGCGTGTCCCCCTGTACCCAAAAACGTTGGAGGGTGGGCCGGTGGGACAACGGCGCACGCCAAGCCAACCCCCCGCTGAAGGAGGGCGCAAGCCAAGACAAAACCATCCGTCCCCATCGGCGGGCGGACGCCGGAGTCCGGGGCCCCCGCCAACCCCCCATTGCCAAATACGAACTATTGTGCTATAGTACCCCCATGAAGTCGGCCACCGGCCCGCTTCTCTTTCTCGGAGCCTGCCGCATACATTTAGCACTGTGGGCTAACCATTGAGAATCCCCCTGTGGCAGGGGCGCTGAGGGAACAACCCAAGGGGCAAGACCCTCCGAGGAAGGCTGGGACCGAAGCGAATGCCGCTTCGAGACTAGCTCTTTGGAGCCGCTAAGGCTCGTCTCTGTTTCGCTATCGCTCGCGACGGCTCTGTCTCAGATCTGTCCCGGCTCCCTTCGAGAGCCGGCTGGTAAACGTCGCGAAGCGTCGCCAACTGTCCCACAGTCGTGACATCTGTCCCCTGGAGTGCTATGGATTACCGCTCTCGCTCCCGCCGCTTTTGCCGTTGGCGCCCCTACCGGCTTCCGCCTGCTCTACGCCTGGACGCCCTCTCCTGTTCCGGGCGCTGCCGGAAGGCCGCCCACCGCGTAGAACACGAACGGCGCGACGCCCACAGGCAGGAGCGCGGTGGGCTTCCGGGGCGGGACGGCTATCCGGACGGTGAAGCGGCCCCGGTCTTGGCGTCGCCGGGCTCGCATCGGCGACAGGCTGAAGGCGCTCTCCTCAGCCTCGCAGACAAAGCCATCGAGGTGATGAAAGCAGCGCTTGCGGCCAACGACACCCGCGTCGCCGAGTGGGTCGTCGACCGCGCCGTCGTCCGGCACTCCAAACCCGGCAGCCCCGGAGAGAAGTCAGCGCGGATGAGGGATGAGGAAGCAAGAGCCGAGCTCGAGCGTAAAATCGCTATCGTGTCAGCCGAACTTGAGCAAGAGAGACTTGAGGAAGAGCGTGCTAGCGGAGCTAGCGCCGGGGCGGGTGAGGGGGAACCTCTCTTCCTTCCCGCGTACTCGGGGCGAGGCTAGGAAGCGTCTGAAACGCGCCAAGGCGAAACAACGCCGCTCCGCCCTCCCCCAAGCGGGGTGCAGGGGGCGCAGCCCCCGCCGGGGGTACAGCGAATCCCCCTGTACCCAAAATCGTTGGAGGGCGGAGCGGGCGGGATAGAGTCATTCTGGGCAATGCTCAAGCGTGGGCAAGACGGCGTCTACCACCATTTCAGCAAGAAGCACCTGGGGCGCTACGTAACGGAATTCGAGGGACGCCCAACCGCCGCCCACTAGACACCGCCGACCAGATGACAGCCCTAGCTAGGGGCATGGCGGGGAAGCGGCTGCGCTATCGGGATCTCGTGGCTTAGGGCCTACTCGGTATACATAGCGAGAACCTGGTGCCCCTAGCGCCAGGGTGGTACTGACCTGCTCCCCGAAAACCGGTCCACGGATAATTGGAGTCCTCCGGTCAAACAGAGGAGGACAGCATGCGGAGGAGCAGGTTTACGGACGAGCAGATCATCGGGGTCCTGAGGGAGGCGGACGCGGGAGTGCCGACGGCCGAGGTATGCCGCCGACATGGTGTCTCACCGGGGACCTTCTACAACTGGAAGGCGCGGTTCGGCGGGATGGGCGTGAGCGAGGCGCGACGGCTGCGCCATCTGGATGAGGAGAACCGGAAGCTGAAGCAGCTGCTGGCGGAGGCGACGCTCGACAATCACGTCTTGCGGGAGCTGCTCCGAAAAAACGCATGACGCCTGCAACGCGACGGGAGACCATGCACCGTGTCCAGGAGCGGTGGGGCTTCAGCGAGCGTCGCGCCTGCAGGCTGATGGGTATCCACCGATCGGTGGCCCGCTATAGGCGGGTGGGCAGCGACGCACCCGAACTCCTCAAGCGACTGCGCTCGCTCGCCGCGGAGCGGCGGCGCTTCGGGTATCGCCGGTTGTGGGTGTTGTTGCGCCGGGAGGGGTTCGGCGTGAACCACAAGCGGGTCTACCGGCTCTATCGGGAGGAGGGGCTGTCCGTCCGGCGTCGGAAGCGCAAGCGGATGGCGGGCATCGCTCGCGTCCCCACGATGGCGCCCGAGCGCCCGAACCAGCGGTGGTCGATGGACTTCGTGTCCGATGCGCTCGCCAGTGGCCGGCGGATACGAGTGCTGACGGTGATTGACGACTTCACTCGGGAGAGCCTGCCCATGGAGGTGGACACGTCGTTGCCCGGCCTCCGCGTGACAAGGGTGTTGGACAGGCTGGCCATCGACCGTGGCCTGCCGGAGCTGATCACCGTAGACAACGGCCCTGAATTCGCCGGGAGGATTCTGGACGCTTGGGCGTATGCACATGGGGTGCATCTGCACTTCATCGATCCGGGCAAGCCCATGCAGAATGCGTACATCGAGAGCTTCAACGGGCGGCTTCGCGACGAGTGCCTCAACGAGCACTGGTTCATGAGTCTTCCTGCGGCCCGGAACATCGTCGAGCGCTGGCGGGACGACTACAATGCTGTCCGGCCCCACAGCGCACTGGGCAACCGGACGCCCGAGGAGTTCGCACAACAGGTGGCTAGGAATACGCCGGTCGGACTCTAAGAATACTTGGACCTAATTCAGGGGGCAGGTCACTCTCTGCTCTAGCCATCAGGTGATTACCGCCATCCAACGCCTCGGAGCCTACCCTGGCAAGCGCAGGAGGGGTAGTCATGCTCCTTATCACAGAGACGCTGGTGACGGTCGTATTCTCACTACCGTCGTTATACTAGGTAAGAAAGAGATAGCTAAGGGCACCCTGCACAGTATATTGACTAGCCTTGAAATACCCCTGGAAGATTTCCTCGACCGTGTCCCCTAGTAAGGCATACTGAGCTAGGGGGAGACGACAATGGCAACGAAGCCGACGCCTGACAAGCCTGAGCGCCCCATGCCGGAAACACCAGAGGAGCTAGCGCAGGCCCTGTTCAGGGATGCAGACTGGAAGCTGGTAGAGAAACTGGGGAGGGAGCGACCCGCCCCGAAGTCTTAGGCTGCCCACTCTCTGAGATAAGGCCCCCTGGCGGCATACGCTACAGGGGGCCTTGCTATGCCTAGCTTGGCGTATAATTCCCAAAACAAAACCCTCCGTCCCGTTCCCGCCTGGGCGGGGCAGGATTTTCCTCGCGCCGCCCAGGATTGCCGCGAGCCGCCGCGTCATCCCTTCACGCCAACTCGGCCCCGCAGTATCATGCGTCGTGCGCAGCCCGCATAGCCCGCTTCCGGAGGAGCCGCTCATGATTCTGATTGTCGGCGGTATGGGTTTCATCGGATTACATACAGCCCGGAACCTCCTCGACATGGGCCACGACGTCGTGCTGACCCAGCACCGCGCCCGCCGCGAACCCGAGTTCCTGAAGGACGAGATCGGCAAGCGGGTCGCGATCGACAGCATGGACGTCACCAACACCTACGAGGTGCAGGAGGTCGTCCGGCGTCACAAGGTGGACGCCATCGTCAGCCTAGTGGCGCCGCCGGTGCGCGGGGCCACGCCCCGCGGCGACATGCAGGTCTACACGGTTGGCCTGCTGAACCTCCTGGAAGCCTCCCGCGTCAACGAGACGCCTCGCCTGCTTCTGGCCAGCTCAGTGTCCGTGTACACAGGCCTCACACAGGGCCCCTACCGCGAGTCCGACCACCTCCCCATCGAGTCCCGGACTCAAGTGGAAGCCTTCAAAAAGGCCATGGAGACCCTGGCCCTGCACTACAGCGACCGCACGGGCCTGAACGTCGCCTCGCTGCGCATCGGAAGCATCTACGGGCCGCTGTACTACAGCATGTTCAATCTGCCCAGCCGCCTCACCCACGCCGCCGTCAAGGGCACGGAGCCCGACTTCGCGGCTGGCGTCCCCTTCGAGGATGACGAAGCGGACTGGTGCTACGTCAAAGACCTCGCCAAGGGCGTGGCGCAACTCGCCGCCGCAGACAAGCTGAACCACCGCATCTATAACCTTGGCGGCGGTAGCGGCTTCAGCAACAGTCAGATACTGGAGGCGGTCAAGAAGGCCGTCCCCGGCTTCGACGCTGCGCTTCAGAAGGGCCTGAGCCCTGCCGGCAAGACGGGCGTCGTCATGGACAACACTCGCGCTTGCGGTGACGGCGGCTACGCGCCGGAATACGATATCGAACGGGGGGTCGCCGACTACGCCAAGTGGCTTCAGGCCGGCAACCCCCAATGACGTTTCGCGGAGGAGCCAACCCGATGTTCCTGCTTCAATCCGAAGTTGACGCCATCATCGACCGCGCATTGGAGGAAGACCTGGCCCTCGGCGACCCCACCACCGAGACCCTCGTCTCACCCTCCGTCATCGCGGCCGGCTCCCTCGTGTCCAAGGGCGCCGGCGTTCTGGCCGGCCTCGATGTTGCCCTAGCCGTGTTTCGCCGGGTAGACCCTTCCATCACTTGGACCGTCCACAAACGCGATGGCGACCGCCTCTCCCCGGGCGATGCCATCGCCGACATAGCCGGGCCTATGGCCGGCATCCTTATGGCGGAGCGGGTGGCGCTCAACTTCCTACAGCACATGAGTGGCATCGCCACGGAGACGGCGAAATTCGTGGACGCGGTGCAGGGCCTCGACGTCAGCATCGTCCACACCCGCAAGACCCTTCCCGGCCTTCGCGGCCTTCAGACCTACTCGGTCCGGGTGGGCGGGGGCAACAATCACCGCAAGAGCCTGGGAGACGGCATCCTCATCAAGGACAACCACATCGCTTCCCTTGCCCAGGAGGGCATGTCGGTGGCCGACGTGGTGCGGCAGGCCAAGGCTCGCGCCCCGCACACGATCACTGTTGAAGTGGAAGCCGACACTCTGGAGCAGGTTCAAGCAGCCCTAGACGGCGGCGCCGACGTCATCCTGTTCGATAATATGACCCCGGAGCAGATGCGGCGGGGCGTGGAGCTCTGCAAGGGCCGCGCCCAAACGGAGGCATCCGGAGGCATCACTCTGGGCAACGTCCGGGCGGTCGCCGAGAGCGGCGTGGACATCATCTCCTCGGGCGCTTTGACGCACTCGCCCAAGGGGTTGGATATCAGCCTGGATGTCGGGATTTAGAGCGTTGCGCCAAGTCGGGCGTTCGCCCTTCGCACTGGCGCTGGCTGGCGGCCCGGTCTACGATTCTCTCGTTGCAGCGAGTCCGCTTGTTGCCAGGACGCGAGGCCTGCCATAGCCGTTGACCACTCTGCTCCGCCAGGGCGCCCCCGGAACACCCACCGATCTCGGCGCTGGCTGCCGGCGCTCATAGCGTCGCTCCTGGCGCCCCTGAGCCTTGCTCTTGGCCTCGCTTGCTCCAGCGAGCCGCCGACTCCGACGCCGATTCCGACTCCGACGCCGGTCCCGCCGGTCGACCGCATCGCCTACTCGGGACTGGACGGCCACATCTACACCATCGCCCGCGATGGCTCAGACCGCCGCAGGGTCTCGCCCGAGACTTCCGGGTTGGTCGTTTCCCTGCTCCCGGCCCCTCCTTCCCAGGAAAACGGCGTGCTCTACAGTTGGCCCACCTGGTCTCCCGACGCCACCAAGCTCGCCTTCTCTTCCTTCCGCGATCGCGGCAACCTCCAGTTCGAGATGCGGCTGTTCGTCACCGACCTCCAGGAGCGGTCCGTGAAGGAGGTCTTCACAAACCCCGTTCAGGACACCGGCCCCATCGCCTACACGCCCATCATTCCCCATTACACGCTGTGGGCCTCCAACGATAACCTCAGCTTCCTCGCCGGCGTGGACAGCGAGGTCACGCTCCATACGGTGAAGGCGGACGGTAGCGGCCTCGTTCAAGAAGACCTGTTCCGCGCTCCCCTGTACTACTCGTGGTCCCCCGACGGTCTACGGGCCATCGTCCACCACGACGAGCGTCACAAGTTCGTGGACCTTTCCGCCGAAGACCGCGTGACGGACCTTCCTCATGTCAGCGGCAGCTACCGCGCCCCGGCCTGGGACCCCGACGGCGAACGCTACATCTACGCCGACGACGATCTCGAAGGCGGCTCGCTGGCGCTGGCCGACGCCGACGGCGATGGCAGGCAGGTCATTGCGCCCATCACCGATCGGCACGCCTTCCTGTGGTCTCCCGACGGCCGGCTCATCGCGCTGAGCACCCTCCCGGCCGGGTTGGAGGGATCGGCGCGCCTGTCATTGGTGGATGCCGAAACACTGGAGAGCCGGGACATCAAGGACGATCCGGTATTCGCCTTCTTCTGGTCCCCCAACAGCGCGCGCCTGGCTTATGTCGTTGAGAACCCCATCGTCCGAGCGCTCGAATGGTGGGTCTATGACCTTCCTGCCGATGAACACAGGCGCCTAGCCTCGATGCGGCATGCTCCCGACAACACGGGCCTGCTCCTCTTCTTCGACCAGTTCGCCTACTCCCACGGCCCGTGGTCGCCTGACAGCCGGTACGTGGTAGTGGCCGGCCGGACCATCGACATGCCCCGCAGACTTTCTTCGGCCATCATCCTTCTCGACGCCACCGGAGAGGAGGAGCCGCGGGTGGTGGCGGATGGAACGCTAGGAGTGTGGTCGCCTCGGTAGCGGCGGCCGCCCGGCGCCTCGGCTCGGCCCCAACTACCGGCGCCTCGCCGAGACCACGCACATCGGGTCCGAGGGAACGCCCGCGGCCGGGCCGATGTCCTCGAATGTGGGCACCGTCCACCCTCCCGAGCGCTCGAAGTATGAGGCGATGAGTTGGGCGCGCCGCTCGTCGTCGAGGGCGCGCCAAGCCAGAACGGCCTTCGTGGGGAACATGCGGTTGGAATAGCTGACGTGGAATGCCCCGTCCGGACGGAGCACCCGCCGGACCTCGCCGAATATCTCCACGGGCTGCGTCATATATTGCACCGATACCGTGACCAGCGCGGCGTCGAAGGCGGCGTCTTCAAACGGGAGCGCCGGGTTGGCGTTCACGTTGTGCACGACCCAGTCGTCCAACTGGGGATTCTGGCTCATCTCGATGGCGTTGAGACCCAGCCCGACCATCTTTGCCTTTGGGAAGCCGTCCGGGAGATGGGAGCGCCAACTGCTCATGAGGTCCAGCAGCGCGCCGTTCTCCGGCAGCACCCGCCGGAGATACCGCCCGATAGCAGCGATGGCGGGCTCGTCGATGTGCACGACCAGCCGGGGCTGAATGTAGAACAGCTCGTCGTCGCGCTCATCCTCGCGGCTGAAGAAGTTTGGCGGGTACGGGCTCGCGTCCTCTCTGCTTGCGGTCAAGTCCTTGCTCCCAATACCGTCTGTTGCTGGCGCCACGGTAAGCCGTCAATACGGCGGTGAGCAAGCCCGCCTTGGCCTCCGGCCCCAGGGCAAGCTATAGTGCTGTCATGCTCATCCTAGGCATCGAAACCTCCTGCGACGATACTGCTGTAGGCGTGGTCGCCGATGGCCGCAACGTCCTGTCCAACGTCGTTGCCTCGCAGGTGGAGATCCACGCCCGGTACGGTGGCATCGTGCCGGAGGTGGCGTCGCGTCAGCACCTCCTGAGTCTCCTCCCCATCACCCAGCGCGCCCTCGCTGAAGCCGGAGCAACGCTCAAGGACGTGGATGCCGTCGCCGTCACCCATGGGCCGGGGCTGGCGGGCTCGTTGCTTGTGGGCGTCAACTTCGCCAAGGGGCAGTCGCTGGGCAGCGGCCTGCCGCTCATCGGCGTGAACCACCTAGAGGCCCATATCTACGCGGGCTGGCTCCTCGGGTTCGATCCTTCGGAGACGCCGGGGTTCCCCTTCATGTGCCTGATCGCGTCGGGAGGCCACACCGACCTTGTCCTCATGGAAGGGCACGGTCAGCATCGCCTACTGGGCCGCACCCGGGACGACGCCGCCGGCGAGGCCTTCGACAAGGTGGCGCGGATCCTGGGCATGGGGTTCCCCGGCGGGCCGCTGGTGCAGCGGGCCGCCGAAGGGGCCGCGGGAAAGGAAAGGCTGCCGCGGGCTTGGCTCAAGGGCGCCAACGATTTCAGCTTCAGCGGCCTCAAGACGGCGGTGCTCCACATGGCCCAGGCCAAGGGGCTGTACCCCCCGCAGGAAGGCGTCGAACCGGACCCACAGGAGGTCGCCGAGGTGGCTGCGGCCTTTCAGGCGTCGCTGGTGGACGTGCTTGTGGGCAAGACCGTGGCCTTGGCGCGTCAGTATGGGGTGCAGGGCATCCTGCTGGGCGGCGGCGTCGCCGCCAACGGCCCGTTGCGCCGCCAGATGCAGGAAGCCTCGCCCGTGCCTGTCATCATCCCGCCGACGTCCCTGTGCACCGACAATGGAGCCATGATTGCCGCTTGCGCCTACTATCGGGAGCACAGCGGGCTGGACCTAGACGTTGTGCCTTCGCTGCGGTTGGGGTAGCCGATCGGCGCTCCCGGGCGGGTGTATCGAGAGGCCGGCAAACCCACCGAGCCATTGGTGAAAGGCCTTGGCCGCCAAATCCGCCGACGCTGGCTCGGGGCGCGCATTTTCCTCAGCATGCCCACCCCTTGACAAGCACCGAACGTTCGTTCTACACTCCCCTCAGTCGAACAATAGTTCGTCTTCATCTGGTCCTTTGGGGGTGTCGAGTCATGGTCACGACGAGCAAGCCTAAAGCCCTGAGCGCAGACCTTTTGCCGGAGCGCGTTCCCTATCGCGACGACGGCTGTTCGGTGTCGCCCCGGTGTTTGGACTGCCCGCTGCCTCAGTGCAAGTACGACGACCCTGTGTCGTATCAGGAAGAGCTTCGCCGGCAGCGGGACAACAGGGTCTTGGAGGCCTACTGGCGGTGCTCGAACGTGGCGCAGGCCGCGGAGCAGTCCGGAGTCAGCCCCCGCACCGTGCACCGTATTCTCACCCGCTCGCAGGTCCGCCTGCCCAACGGTGGTCCGCCGCCGCCGCTCTCCCTGGCCGCCGGCGCCTGATCCCTGGCCGTCCACGCCCCCGGGGCCTGTGCGCCGCTAAGCGGCGCAGCCAAGGACGGCAAAAAGACGCCCCCGGCCAGGAGCCGGGGGCGTCTTTTTGCCTGTCCTTGGGCTAGTAGTCCATCGGAGGCATCGGGGGGGCCGACGGGCCCTTCTCCGGCATGTCGGATACCAGCGACTCGGTAGTCAACACCATCGTCGCGATGCTGGCTGCGTTCTCCAGCGCCGCGCGGGTGACCTTCGCCGGGTCGATGATGCCGCGCTCCATCATGCTGCCATACACCTGGTTCTCGGCGTCAAAGCCGTAGTCGCCGGTGCCCTTCTTGATGGTTTCCAAGATAACCGCACCTTCCAGGCCGGCGTTGTAGGCGATGACCCTCACGGGCTCTTCAACCACCTTCCGCACGATCTGCACCCCAAGATGCTGGTCGCCCTCAAGGTTCAGGCCATTCAGGGACGGCAGCGCGCGAATCAGGACGACGCCGCCACCGGGAACGATGCCCTCTTCAACGGCCGCTCGCGTGGCCGACAGAGCGTCCTCAACCCGGGCCTTCTTCTCCTTCAATTCGACCTCGGTAGCCGCTCCCACCTTGATGACGGCAACGCCGCCAGCCAGCTTGGCCAGGCGCTCCTGCAGCTTTTCCTTGTCGAACTCTGAAGTAGTGTCCTCGATCTGGGACTTGATCTGCTTGATGCGGTTCTGGATCTCCGCTTCAGCGCCGTGGCCCTCGATGAGGGTTGTCTCGTCTTTGTTGGCCTTAACCGAGCGCGCCCGGCCCAGGTCCTCCACCGTCACCGAGTCCAGCTTGCGGCCAACGTCCTCGCTGATAACCGTTGCGCCGGTCAGGATGGCGACGTCTTGGAGCATGGCCTTGCGCCGGTCGCCGAAGCCAGGGGCTTTGACGGCCAGGCAGCTCAGCGTACCGCGGAGCTTGTTGACCACCAGGGTTGCCAGGGCCTCGCCCTCAACGTCCTCGGCAATGACCACAACGTGCTTTGTGACCGAGAGGATCTTCTCCAAGGCCGGCAGAATGTCGTTGACGGCGGAGATCTTCTTGTCGGTGATCAGAATGTAGGGGTCGTCCAGGGAAGCTTCCATGCGCTCGCTGTCGGTGACGAAGTAGGGGCTGATGAACCCGCGGTCGAACTGCATCCCCTCAACGTACTCGACCTCGTAGGCGAGCCCCTTGGACTCTTCCACCGTGATGACGCCGTCCTTGCCGACCTTTTCCATGACCTCTGCGATGAGGTCGCCAATCGCCCGCTCGTGGGCTGAGAGGGCCGCGACCTGGGCAATCTGCGCCCGGCCTTCCACGGGAGTGGACAGGCTCTTGATCTCGTCCTTCATGGCGTTGACGGCCCGCTCTATGCCGAGCTTGATGATCATGGGGTTGGCGCCCGCGGCGACGTTGCGGAAGCCCTCGTGAATCATAGCTTGGGCCAGGACGATGGACGTGGTGGTGCCGTCTCCGGCCACATCGTTGGTCTTGCTGGCGGCCTCCTTGAGTATCTGCGCGCCCATGTTCTCGAAGTGATCTTCCAACTCGATCTCTTTGGCGATGGTGACGCCGTCGCTGCAGACCTGGGGCGCGCCGAACTTCTTGTCCAGCACCACGTTGCGGCCCGTGGGTCCAAGCGTAACCTTCACGGTATCAGCAAGCTTGTCGATACCCGTGCGAAGCGACTTGCGCGCTTCTTCTCCGTAAGCGATTTGCTTAGCCATCTAGCGTTTTCCTCCTGAGGGATGTCTTTGCCTTTGTTGGTGTTGTCTGCCCGGCCTTAGCCGGATACCTTGGCCAGAATGTCCGACTGGCGAAGGATGAGCAGGTCGGCTTCATCCTCCTTCATCTCGGTGCCAGCGAACTTGGAGTAAACCACCACGTCGCCGACCTGGACATCCATCGGCTTGCGACCGCCGTCCTCCAAGAAGTCGCCTGGGCCTATGGCGACGACCGCGCCCTCTTGGGGTCTCTCCCTCGCGGTGTCAGGCAGCACCAACCCGCTCTTGGTCGTCTCCTCCCTCTCCGTGGGCTTGACCACCACCCGGTCGCCAAGCGGTTCAATCTTTCTCGCCACGTTTCGCCTCCTTCTTCTCTTGGGTCCCCCCAATTGGTCTTAGCACTCAACCCCTTCGAGTGCCAAGACAGATTGTAGGTCGGCGCCCCAGCCGTGTCAATACTCCTTATTGCAGCCTGCCTATCCGTCCTCGGTTTGTGCCTAGCTCCCCAGTCTGGTATACTTGCTATGTGCAGAACGCCCGGCATTCGATTGCTGACCTTGACCCTCGGCGGCGGATGATTCTGCCGCTATGAAGCTCTGCCATTCCCCGGTTGTCCCCCTCCTCCGCTCCGTGCGACATTGCAGCAGGTCGGCAGCGCCACTCTTCTGAAGGATATCCCACCATGGTTGAAACCAAGCCCGCGACGGAAAGAGTCCAAGACTACTCGGCCAGGGATATCCAGGTCCTTGAGGGCTTGGAGGCGGTCCGTCGCAGGCCCGGAATGTACATCGGCTCCACCGACCAGCGGGGTCTCCACCACCTCGTTTACGAGATCGTGGACAACGCCGTCGACGAGGCTATGGCCGGGTGCTGCGACCGCGTCGAGATCCTGATCCACGCCGACGGCCGGGTGGAGGTCCAGGACAACGGCCGCGGCATTCCCGTTGACCTCCACCCCTCCACCAAGCGCCCCGCCGTGGAGACGGTGATGACCATCCTCCACGCGGGCGGCAAGTTCGGCGGCGGCGGCTACAAGGTCTCGGGGGGCCTTCACGGCGTCGGCGCCTCTGTCGTCAACGCTCTCTCCTCCTGGCTGGAGGTCAAGGTCTTCAGGAATGGGCATCTGTACCGCCAGGAGTTCGCCAAGGGCATTCCCTCGATTGACCTCGAGGACCTGGGGCCCACGGAGGACACTGCGACCGGCACGATCATCTCCTTCATGCCGGACGACACCATCTTCACCGAGATCGACTACGACTTCGCCACCATTTGCCAGCGCTTCCGGGAGGTTGCCTACCTCAACAAGGGCCTGGAGATCAGCGTCGTTAGCCGTATGCATAACGACCGCCGCACGTTCTACTTCGAAGGCGGTATCGCCAGCCTCGTGAAGCACGTCAACCGCGGGCGGGATGTACTGAACAAGACGCCCATCTATGTCCTCCAGCCCTCCGGGGACTCCCTCGTCGAAGTGGCCGTGCAATATAACTCCAGCTTCAACGAGTCCATCTACTCCTTTGCCAACTGCATCAACACAGCCGACGGCGGGACCCATCTGACCGGCTTCCGCGCCGCGCTCACGCGGGGCATCAACGACTATGCCCGCAAGGAGAAGCTCCTCAAGGACGACGCGGCGAACCTCACCGGAGAGGATGTGCGGGAGGGCATCGTTGCCGCCATATCGGTGAAGCTCACCGACCCTCAGTTCGAGGGCCAGACCAAGGGCAAGCTGGGGAACGCAGAGGTGCGGCAGGCGGTGGAGACGGTCTTCTGCGACGCGCTGCAGGTCTATATGGACGAGCACCCCCAGGACGCTCGCCGCATCGTGGAGAAATGCCTAACTTCCGCCAGAGCGCGAGAGGCCGCCCGCAAGGCCCGGGATCTGGTCATTCGCAAGAACGCCATGGACGGTGGCTCGCTGCCGGGCAAGCTGGCCGACTGCTCCGAGCGCAACCCCGAGTTCAGCGAACTCTACCTGGTTGAGGGTGAGTCGGCGGGTGGGTCGGCCAAGATGGGGCGCGACCGGCGGTTCCAGGCCATCCTGCCTCTGCGCGGGAAGATTCTCAACGTGGAGAAGGCGGCGGAAGACAAGATGCTCGCCCACGAGGAGATCCGCTCGCTCATCACCGCCGTGGGGGCGGGCTACCACCGGAGGGGCGCAGAGCTGAACAGCGACGACGGGACCAACGGAAACGGTAACGACATCGGCTTCGCTCTGGACAAGCTCCGCTATCACAAGGTCATCATCATGACGGACGCTGACGTCGACGGCGCCCACATCCGCACACTGCTCCTCACCTTCTTCTTCGAGCACATGCGCCCCCTCATGCTCAACGGGAACCTGTTCGTCGCCCAACCGCCGCTGTATAAGATCACCGCTGGCCGCGACTCCAATTGGGCCTACTCAGAGTCCGACAGGGCCGCGATCATGCGCCAGCTTGCCCTCAAGGACACATCCCTCCTCAACGCCAAGACCGACAAGAAGTTCACCGGCGAGCAGCTCCAGGACAAAATCTCCGCCGCCCGAACCTACACCGAGGCGTTGGCCCAGCTCCGCGACCGGGGACACCCGGAATCCCTACTCGTCGTCCTCGCCGGCATCCCGCGCCTCGGGCGAGTCGACTTCACCAAGGAGGAGTCCGTCGAAGAGTTGTGCGGGCGGCTCAGGGAGGCCGGCGCCCACCAGGCCACTCTTATGGCCGCCGATCTCCTCACCGACTTTTCCGTGGATCTCCGCGGCGCCGGCGCGGAGCGCATGCGGCTGACCAAGGACCTCCTGGAGTTCGCCCCCTTCCAGCGCCTGCGCACCTCCTACTCCGCCGTCAGCGACCTTCTGGGCGCTGAGTTAGTGCTCTCACGCAGGGACAGGGAACTCGCCGCGGTCGAGTCTCTTGACGAGCTTCTAGACGCCATTGACCGGGTCGAAGTCCGGGGCCTCGGCATTCAGCGGTACAAGGGCCTTGGCGAGATGAATCCCGACCAGCTCTGGGAGACCACCATGAACCCGGAGACCCGCAGTCTCCTCAGGGTCGACTTAGAAGACATCCCGGCTGCGCAGCGCGTCTTCCAAGACCTGATGGGGGAGGATGTGGCGGAGCGCAAGCACTTCATCCTGGCCCACGCCCGGGACGTCAAGAATCTTGACGTCTAGCCCGGGTTTCCGCCGCCGTCAGGCGACGCTCACTCTGCCGTCGGGCGTTGCCTGAAGCAGCGCCTCGAAGTCGTAGCCCCTCCTGCGAAGCTCCTCGGAGCCGCCTTCCATGCGGTCCAGGACGCCCATGACTTTGACCACGGCGCACCCCAGCGCCTCCGCCTCCTGGATGGCTCTGAACAGCGACCCCGCCGTCGTGCAGACGTCGTCCACCACGGCCACCGGGCGCCCCGGGCGGAGCACGCCCTCCACATTCTTCCGCCGGCCGTGGTCCTTGGCCTCTGCCCTCGCGAAGAACCCTGAAAGCGGCGACCCCTCGATCTGGCTCCAGAGAGTGATTGCAGCAACGAGAGGTATGCCGCCGGTTGCCGGACCACCCACGCTCTCGGCCCCCGCCGCGACAATTGTCGGCGTCATAGCCCTGGCCAGAAGATGCGCTCCGAGCGGATGGAGCGACAGAAGTCTGCCGTCGAAGTAGTAGCGGCTCTTCTTCCCGGAAGCCAGCGTGAAGTCGCCATAGGACAGCGCGCCTACTTCCTCCGCCAGTGCAAGTATCTCCGCGCGCAGGGTCTCACCGCTCATTCTATCTCCATTCTGTACAGACCTTCCCCGCGGATGTACTCCTCAACCTCCGGCAGGACCAGATACTGGATTGACAGGCCCCGCGCTACCCTCCTGCGGATGTCGGTGCTGCTGACGCCAACTGGGGGGGCTTGTAGCCAAACCAACGAGGCGCTGAGACCCGGAACCCTCGCCTCGGCCTCCGCGAGCGCGTACTCCGGGTAGCCCGGCCGCGGCTGCACCGCCACGGTGCACAGCTTCAGGATAGCCTGCGGTTCCTTCCAGCGATGAAACTGCGTGAGGCTATCTAGTCCCAGGATGAAGACCGCGTCCAAGCTGGCGCTCTCCGCATGGAGATCCCTCAGCGTATCGACCGTGTACGTGTCGCCGGCGCGGTCAACCTCCATCAGCGACAGCTCCAAGAAGGGGTTCGTTCGAGCCGCCCTGCGAACCATCTCGGCCCGATGCGCCGCAGGGCTGACGTGCGTGCCCTCGCGTATCCAGGGTTGCCCCGTGGGCATGCAGAGGATGCGCTCCAGCCCAAGGCAGACCCTGGCTTCATCGGCCATGATCAGATGGCCGATATGGATGGGATCGAAGGTGCCCCCAAGGATACCCAGCCGCATGCTACTCCCACTCGAACGCATACTCACCCAGGATAACTATGTCGCCGATCCGGACGTCGGCGCCCTCCAGCGCCTCCAGCACGCCAAGCTGTGCGAGTTCGCCATGCAACTGCAGCCTAGCCCTCCAATCGTCGAAGTTGGGCAGCGACAGCAGCCGCTCCGCCTCTGGCGCCACCACGACGAAGGCGTCTTCGCGCCGCGTGATGCTCACTCTCTCCACCTTCCAGGGCAGCGCCGAGGACGTAGCCAGCACCGGCGCTGCCTCCACCTGCTGCCGCAACTCCACCAAGCGTCCGTACAGCATCTTTACTAGGGAATCCACTCCCTCTCCTGTCGCCGCGGAGATAAATGTCACTTGCTCCCCAGATGCAGCCTCCATCGCCTTGCGAAGCTGAGTTCGCCTGTCTAGCACCTCGGGCATATCGGCCTTGTTCACCGCTATCACATAGGGTTTGTTAGCTAGGGCTGCGTCGAATTCCTCCATTTCCCGCCGCACCATGTGCAGGTCGCCCACGGGGTCGTCTTCTGCGCCGTCCACCATGTGCAGGAGAAGTCGAGTTCGCTCAATGTGCCGTAGAAACTCGTGCCCAAGGCCCACCCCTTCATGAGCTCCTTCCAGCAGCCCGGGGATTTCCACGGCCACGAACGCATCATACCCAACCACCACCACCCCGGCCACAGGCTCCTTCGTCGTGAAAGGGTAGGCCGCCGCTTCCGGCCGCGCTCTAGATATCTGCCCCAGGAGCGTAGACTTGCCAGCATTGGGCTTTCCTACAATGCCTAGGTTGGCAATCAGCTTCACCTCGAAGATCGCTTCAATCTTCTCCCCAGCCTCTCCCTCCTCTCCGAGCAGCGGGATTCTGTTCGTAGGGGTGGCAAACGCCTTGTTGCCCCTCCCACCCCTCCCACCAGCCGCTATGAGCAACCCCTGACCCTCTTCCACCAAATCGCCAATTGGGTTCCCCTCCGAATCCAGCACCAACGTGCCGACAGGAACGTCCAGGTAAACATCTCCACCACGAGCGCCGCTCTGGTTCTTCCCACGCCCATGCCCACCGCGCTCCGCTTTGATATGCCTTCTTCTCCTGAACCACTCCAGCGTCGTCACACCTCCACTCGCAACCACGTGGACGGATCCCCCATCTCCGCCATTCCCCCCGTCCGGCCCGCCGCGAGGAGCAAACTTCTCGCGGCGAAAGCTGATGCACCCGTTCCCACCACCACCACCGGAAATATGGACCGCGATCCGATCAAGCATAGAGACACCATAGCAGGAGAATAAGAATTCTGTTAGAACCTATTACCTAGTCTTCGCTTCTATAGGGGAATGATTGTGTTAACAATCGTCTTAAGCGTGTTGGTAGTGGGGATAGTATATCTGAGCAGCTTTGAATAGGTTGGGGAAAGTCCGCGGGGCTTAAGGGATAAGTGGTGGATCACCGGAGGGGAAGGGAGCGGAGGAGAGGAGACGGCGAGGGTTATCCACCAGCGAAACAGCGTAATCCACAGAGATTATAGGGTTATCCACAGAACGCAGGTTGGCAGGCAGTGGATTATTGAAGATGCAGGCGCTTCTGAAGGGCTAAAACGTCGGCTCGCAGCTGGTTATTGCTTTCCATCTCCTGGGCTATCTTGGAGCATCCATGGATAACCGTCGTGTGGTCCTTGCCTCCCAGGAGGCGGCCGATCTCGGAGAGGGAACGCTGCGCCTCTTCCTTTAGTAGGTACATAGCAACCTGTCGAGCGCGGGCGGTGTGCTTGTCTCTGCGTCGGCCCGTCAGCGTCTGCAGGTCGATCTCGTAGAACGATGCCACGGTTGATATGACCTGTTCTGGAGCCACAGCGTGGCGGCGGGTCTCCAGTAGAATGTCGGCTAGGACCTGCGCAGCCATTTCGGTGGTGACAGGAAGATTCAGAAGTCCCGCGTAGGCCAGAACCCGGTTGAGGCTGCCCTCAAGTTCCCGCACGTTCTTGTAAACCCTGCGGGCGATGAACTCCAGGACGTCCGCGGGAATGTACGTCCCCAGTTCTTCCAGCTTGGAGTGGAGGATGGCCATACGGGTCTCGAGCGCTGGCGGCTTGATGTCCACCAGCAGGCCCCCTTCGAAGCGGGAGCGGAGCCGATCCTCGATCAAGGTGAGGGCCTTGGGCGGGCGGTCACTGGTGACGACGATCTGCCGGTTGGCGGTGTGCAACTCGTTGAACGTGTGGAAGAAGGCCTCCTGAGACTGCCCTTTGCCGGCGATAAACTGGATGTCGTCAATGAGCAGGACGTCCACCTGCCGGTACTTCTGGCGAAAGTCCTCCGTCTGGCCGCGCTGGATTGATTGAATAAACTCGTTGGTGAAGCGTTCAGCGGTGCCGTAGAGGACGTTCAACCCGCTGGCGTTGGCAACGTGGCCAATGGCGTGGACAAGATGCGTCTTGCCCAAGCCTACGTTGGAGTAGATCATCAGCGGATTGAACGTCCTGCCTGGCCCCCGAGCGACCGCTCTAGCGGCGGCCTGGGCAAGCTCGTTGGACTTGCCGACGACGAAGCTCTCGAAGTTGAGCCTGGGATTCAGCCCGATGCCGTCGTGGGCGGTAAGGAGCGCTCCCCCGGCGCCAAGCTGAACCTCGGCGCCCGCCGCCGAGGAGGGCTCGGGTTGTTCGCTCTGGGCCACCTGGAAGCGGATCTCCAAGGGCTTGTCGGCGACGGTCTCGACCACCTCTTCGATGACGGAATAGATGCGCTTCTCCAGCCATTCGACGGCAAAGGCGTTGGGTGCCCCGACGTAGAGCGTAGACTCGTCGACGAAAAGGCCCGTGGTGTCTCGAAGCCACGTGTCATAGCTTGGGCGAAGAACCTTGTCGTGCAGAGCGACCAAGGTGGAGTGCCAGATATGGCTAGCGGCCTGTTGGCTCAATGCGTAACCCTTCCTAATGTTTGGCGGGCCCAACCACACGGACAACCGTGGGTCAAGCCCGATCAACGAATGAATCGCCGAGAGATGGTTGCAGCCGGCGCCAGCGCCGCGTAGCATCTCGGTAGAAATCGAAGTCCCGGTCCCGGAGGCCACTGAGGAGAGGCTGCTCAAAAGGGTGTGAAGCGATACGGTATCGCGGCGCGCGGGTCGCGGACAAGACCGTTTGGAGCCAGTTTTCAGCGACTTTCAGGGGCCCCAGATTCGCGGCCGGACGGGGCCCTTCAGAGGGAGCGGAGAGACGATGAGAATCGTGTTCATGGGTACCCCTGACTTTGCTGTTCCGTGCCTGGAGAGCCTCCTGGATGCAGGGCACGAGGTGGTTGGAGTCTACTGCCGGCCGGACAGGGAGGCGGGCCGCGGCCGGCGCATCATGCCGCCGCCAATGAAGCGGTTTGCCATCGAATGTGGGCTGCCTGTATTCCAACCCGCGTCCCTCCGGCACACCGAGACGCAGGCTGAGCTAGCGGCGCTTTCCCCCGGCGGCGTCGTGGTGGCCGCGTACGGTGCCCTGTTGCCCAGAGGGGTCCTTGAGACAACGCCGTTGGGGTGCCTGAACGTGCATCCCTCGCTGCTGCCGCGGCGACGGGGGCCATCGCCTGTCGCGTCTGCCATCCTTGAGGGAGACGACGTAACGGGCGTCACGCTCATGCTGTTGGACGAAGGCATGGATACCGGCCCCATCCTCGCGCAGCGCCGGGTGGAGGTGATTGACGACGATACGGCCGCCATCCTCACGCGGCGCCTGTTTGCCCTGGGAGCGCAACTGCTCGTCGAGACGCTTCCCTTATGGGAGAGCGGCAAGGCCCCGGCCACGCGCCAAGACGATGCGCTGGCGACCACCACGCGGAAAGCGACGAAAGAAGACGGGATCCTGGATTGGAGCGCCGCGGCAACCCGCCTTTGGCGCATGGTGAGGGCCTACGAGCCTTGGCCTGGCGCCTACACAACGTGGAGGGGAAAGCAACTCAAGGTGCTGGCCGCCAGACCCGTCGAGACCCGAAGCGAAGCGCCCGCCGGTGCCGTTGTGGAGTATGGAGAGGGGGGCGTTGCCGTGGCAACGGGAGACGGGCTCCTCGTCCTTGATGAGGTTCAGTTGGAAGGACGCCGGCCAACGGCCGTGCGCGAGTTCCTGCTGGGGCACCCTGACCTAGCCGGCTCTCGGCTGCCTACATAGAGAGCGACTGGGCTACTTCTCGTCCGCCGCTGGCGCGGCGCCTTCTGCTGACGTCTCTAGCCCCTCGGCCACGACCGCCTCCGGGACCCCCTCTTCCTCAGAGCGCACCGTTGGGGCGCTGATCCTCGCGACGACCTCTTCAGGTTCGGTGATGATGGTGACCCCTGACGGTGCCGTGATCTCCGATACGTGAACGGCGTCGCCGATCTCCGCCAAGCCCGATACGTCCACGACGAACTCGTGTGGGACATCTGTGGGAAGGCACTCGACGGTGATGTCGCGCAGGGCAAAGCTGACCTCGCCCCTGTGGAACCGTATCGCCGGGGCTTCCCCCTCGAGCCGGAGAGGGACCCGCGACTGCATCCGCAGCAATGCGTCAACCTGCAGAAAGTCGACGTGCAGCATGTCTCCGGTTACGGGATCCTTTTGAATCTCGCGGATGAAGGTGAAGTGTTGGGCGCCGTCAACGGATACGGCCACAGGGCTGTTGTGGCCGGCCGCGATGACGACCCGGCGCAGAACGGGAGTGTCCACCTGCGCTGCAATGGAGGCGACGCCCCGCCCGTAGATGTGGATGGGAGTGACTCCCTGGCGACGCAGGCGGCGCAGATGGCGGCCCCGCGCCTCGCGATGCTGAGCGTCGAACTGAAGAGTGTCTGCCATGGAAAATCTCCTCACAAAAAGAGCCTCCTGCCGGGAGGCCCGCTGCCTGTCTAGTTTGTTTCTGCCGCAGGTCTAGATGGTATCATCTGCAATTGAAGGTTTGCAACGCGCTTGCTACACTGAATCAGCGGAGATAGCCGTGCGTGGAGAGCGGAAGGCTGAGTGACGGCGCGCAGAGCTTCCTGAACGCTACCTCTATCGCCGACCCAATGGCCCGGCAGCGCCAGAGAGTCAGCAGCGGCGTCCAAAAGACCGTCCTGCGGTCTGGGCAGCGCAGCAGGACCCGCTCATTGGTGCTTCTGGACGAACGCTTCCGCCACCCCGCTGAGTTGGCGGGGTGTTTTGCGTCTGAAGAGGCGCGCCAAGGCGGTCCGACAAGAAGGAGGATTCGATGAACGAGGTACAGACCCTTACCCCAACCCAGGTGAGGCGGTACAGCCGACATATCATCATGCCTCAAGTGGGCAGCGCCGGGCAGCGGAAGCTGCTCAACTCCAGGGTGCTCATTGTCGGGGCAGGCGGCCTCGGCTCGCCGATAGCACTCTACCTTACCGTGGCGGGCGTCGGCGCCATAGGCATGGTGGACTTCGACGTGGTGGACCTGACCAACCTGCATCGCCAGGTTCTGCATCACAACAACGACGAGGGCCGCCCCAAGCTACAGTCCGCCAGAGACACCCTCCTGGCCTACAACCCGGATCTGAACTTCATCGGCCATGAAGAGCCCATCACGTCGGCCAACGCCCTTGGCCTGATTGCCCAATATGACCTGGTCATCAACGGGGCTGACAACTTTCCCACTCGTTACCTGGTCAACGACGCCGCCTACCTGGCCGGAAAGCCTCTGGTGGACGGCAGCATCCTCATGTTCGACGGCCAAGCCACCACCTACATTCCCGGCCAGGGCTGCTACCGATGCCTGTTCCCCACCCCCCCTCCTCCCGGTGAGGTGCCCAGTTGCGCCGAGGCGGGCGTCCTGGGGGCCATGTGCGGCATCGTGGGTAGCATCCAGGCCGTTGAGGCCCTAAAGCACCTCATGTCCATAGGCGAGAACCTAACGGGCCGGCTCATGCTGATCGATGGCCTTTCCATGGATATTCGGACGGTCAAGATCCGGCGCAATCCCGCCTGCCCCCTCTGCGGCGACTCCCCCACTGTCACAGAGCTGATCGACTATGAGCAGTTCTGCGGCGTTCCCGTAGCAGCGGCAACCTAGGAGGGTTGGCGGTACGCGCACAGCCATGTACAAGACCGACATCGTGGACGCCATCGGCAACACGCCTCTGGTGGAGCTGAAGAAGATCAGCCCCAAGCCGGAAGTGCGCATGTTCGCCAAGCTGGAGGGGGCCAACCCCACCGGCAGCGTGAAGGACCGCATCGCCAAGTTCATGGTGCAGGACGCCGAGGCCAAGGGCCTGCTCAAACCGGGAATGACGTTGCTGGAACCCACCAGCGGCAACACCGGCATCGGACTTGCCATGATGGGCCGCGCGTGCGGCTACAACGTCACCGTCGTCATGCCGGAAAACGTCAGCGTGGAACGGATTCAGCTCCTCCAAGCGTACGGGGCGGAGATCGTCTTCAGCGACCCGGAGCAAGGAACCAACGGGTCCATCCTGGTTGCGCAGAGGATGGCGCATGAAGAACCCGGCTTCTTCATGCTGTACCAGTACGGCAACGAGGCCAACCCCAGAGCCCACTACGAGACCACGGGCAAAGAGATCATCGAGGACCTGCCCGAAGTCACGGCGTTCGTGGCGGGTCTCGGCACTGGCGGTACGCTCATGGGTGTCGGACGCAGGTTGAAGGAATACAACCCGGACATCAAGATCGTGGCCGTGGCCCCGCCGCCGGAAGACCTCATCCAGGGGCTGCGCAGCCTGGAAGAAGGCTTCATTCCACCCATCCTCGACCTCGCCAGGCTCGACGCCCGCATCATGGTCGAAAGCGAAGAAGCCTTTCGCTGGACGAAGGAGTTGCTGCTTCAGGAAGGCATTTTCTCAGGCATCTCCTCCGGTGCCGTCATCGCCTGCGGTAGGCGCATAGCGCAACGGATGGACGAAGGAAACGTCGTGTGCCTGCTGGCCGACGGCGGATGGAAATACCTCAGCACCGGCCTCTGGAGCCGCTCCTATGAGGAACTGGAGGGCGAGGTTCAGGGTAAGATCTGGTGGTAGACGGGGCCGGCTTGCCGGCCCCTCGTTCGTATGCTCGCCCGTGGGCGGCGCGCAGGCCGTTCAAACCTCCGGCCGGAAGCGGTAGCCAACGTTGCGCACCGTCTCAATGAACGTGTGGCTTGCGTCCTCGATCTTGGAGCGCAGGCGGCGGATGTGGACGTCCACCGTACGCGTGCCCCCGAAGTAGTCGTATCCCCACACCTGGCTCAACAGCGTGTCCCTTGTGTAGACGCGCCCGGGATTGCTAGCCAGAAGCTCCAGCAACTGGTACTCCTTGAAGGTCAGGAAGACCCGCCTGCCCCCCAGGGTTACCTCATAGCGGTTCCTATCAATGATCAGGTCTCCGCGGCGGAGCGCCTGCTGATTGTCAACGCCGCGGGTCTTCCACAGGAGCTGCCGGAGGCGCACGAGCAACTCCGCGGCTGAGGCGGGCGCCAGGACGAAATCGTCGGCCCCCTGCGTGAAGTCGTAGGTTGCAAGGTCAAGCGGGGTGAGGACGGCAAGGACCCCCGTCTTCAGGGCCCTGTAGTGGGTCAGGGCGCGGGAGGAGTCGTGGGGCGAGACGAGCTGCCACTCCAGCACAAGCACGTCGGGGAACTGCTCGACCGGGATAGAGGCCAGCTCCTCAACGTCGTGTCGGCAGTCGACGACAAGGCCAGCCCTCTCGAAGGGCTCCGTCAATGACATCAAATCGCTTGATTCGTCTACGAGCAACAGGACTTGAGAGCTGGCCATGAAGCGGGCGCGCCTCCGCGTGTTCTCGCCAGTATAGCAAGGACTCGCCCTCTCGTGGCGGAGCACGGGGCGCCGGAGAGCGCAATGCCGCACTGGGCGCAGCCGATTCGAACGATAGAAAGGCCCGGACAGAGACGTTGCAGGCGCCATCCCCATGGGGGCCTTTGCGCTCCGGCGGGCCTACCGGCTAAGCACCGTTGCCAACCTGAATGTTCGGAGGGAGGCCGTGGAACTCGAAGCGGTCGCCGGGTTGGAAGCCAAACCGCTCGGAGAGCCCGGCGTTGATTTCCAAAACGTATTGGGCCGGACTCCGCGGCGTGTAGAGGGCGAGCTGTCCATCGGAAACGCCGGGCTCGGGCGCGGCATCCCTGCTGATGTCAACGATGGTCCCTTCCTTGGATAACCAGAGGATGTCGATGGGAAACTCCATGCCCTTCATCCAGAACGTCAGGCCGCCCTCCGCCCCGTAGACAAAGAGCATTCCGGTGTCTTTCGGTAGGCTTTCCCGGACTCCAAGGCCCAGCGCCTTTTCCGATGGAGAGATCGCCAGTTCCAACCTAAGGACGACACCGTTGAGGACGGCGATCGGTCCCAGCGGCAAGGCCGTCTCCGTCGGCTTTGGCTGCGGAGTCGGGGTCATCGCCGCCGTTGGCGTAGGCGTAGGCGTAGAGGTTGCAACAGGCGGTTTCGTAGCGGTGGGTGACGGAGTGCTTTCCGAGGCCTCTGTCGTTGGGGCCGGCGGAATTGCGACTGTCGCCGCAGCGCTAGGGGAGGAGGGTGGCGAGGAACACGCCGCCAGGAGCGTGAGAAGCCCGACAGTCAACGGGAAGGCCGCGTTCGCCAGGGGCCGCGCGATGCCCCGCCGTTCAGCCATCCGGCGCCTCAGCCCACAGGGTGGGCTGAGGCGCCGGCCCCCTGGAAGGCTTGGGGAGACCTAGGTGCTCATAGGCCAGCGGTGTGGCGATACGGCCCCGGGGCGTGCGCTCCAGGAAGCCTAGCTGGAGCAAATAGGGCTCGTAGACATCCATGATCGTATCGGCCTCCTCGCTGGTGGAAGCGGCAATGGTGTCGAGGCCAACCGGCCCGCCGCTGAACTTCTCCACGATGGTCTTCAACACCAGGTGGTCCATGGAATCCAGCCCCAGAGGGTCGACCCCAAGCTGGGCCATGGCATCCGACACCAGGCCCCCGTTGACAGACCCGTCGCCCAGCACCTGGGCAAAATCACGCACGCGCTTCAGCAGGCGATTGGCCACCCTCGGTGTGCCGCGGGAGCGCTGGGCAAGGGCGGTGACTCCCGCGGCGTCAATGGGTACGCGAAGAATCGCGGACGCCCTCACGACGATGGCTTCCAGGGCAGCTTGGTTATAGAAATCCAGACGGTGGACGATGCCGAAACGCTCTCGGAGCGGGGCGCTTAGGGCCGCGTAGCGGGTGGTGGCCCCGATGACCGTGAATGGAGGCAGCCGTAGCCGAAGGGACCGGGAGCCGGGGCCTTTGCCCATGACGATATCCAGGGCGAAGTCCTCGAGCGCGGGATACAGCGTCTCTTCCACGATCCTTGGCAGGCGATGCACCTCGTCGATGAAGAGAACGCCATGCTGGGAGATGTTGGTGAGGATGGCCGCCAGATCGCCGGCCCGCTCAATGGCGGGGCCCGACGTGATCTTGATAGCGGACCCCATTTCCGTGGCCAGGATATGGGCCAGCGTCGTCTTGCCGAGGCCGGGAGGGCCGTACAGGAGGACATGGTCTAGTGGCTCGCCGCGCAGCCTGGCGGCGTCAATGGCGATCTTGAGGTTGGCCTTGACTTGGTCCTGGCCAATGTAATCGGCGAGCTTCTGGGGGCGCAGACTCAGGTCGAGGGGGGCTTCATCCTGGCGAGGAGCGTTGGATACCAGGCGCTCGGGCACGGTTGACTCGTAGATGCGGACAGACCTGCTAGCTTGGGCCATTGTAGGAACGCCGAGGCACGGGCGTCAAGGAAAACGGCGTCAGGCAAAGGGGCGTCGCGGACATGAAGAACGGCGCCTCCCTGCCGCCATCCATCCCGCGGTCTGCGTCATGGCTGGGGAACAGCCCGAACGTTGCAAGAGGAATGTTCGCTGGAGACCGGGCGGGGGGGGGGGGCGCGGGCTAGACTTTGACGAACCCCGCTCCCCTGCGCCCTAGAAGGCCGGGCTGAGCGAGCGTGACGGTCCGGCTGGCGTCCTCCGCGACGCGCCCGATGACGGAGGCGACGACCCCTGCGGTGTGAGCGATCTGCAGGGCGCGGGGAACGTCCTCTGCGGGGAGCATCGCGCAGAATCCAATGCCCATGTTGAAGACCTCGTACATCTCCTCGTCGGGGATGGAGGCCCGCTCTTGGATGAGGCGGAAGATCGGATGGGGTTCCGGAAGCGCGTCCAAGAGGTACCCCACGTCGGCGGATAGCCGCGGCAGGTTCAGGAAGCCGTCGCCCGTGATATGGGCTAGGCCGGAGACCCGCAGCCCCTCCCGCAGCATGGCCAAGACAGGCTGAGCGTAGATCGTAGTGGGTTCCAACAGCTCCTCCCCCAGAGGCCTCCCCAGGTCCGCGTTCATGCTGGACAGGAGGAGCCTCCTGTCGTCCAGGCTCGTCTCGGAGGTTAGCCCGAAGGCCCGGCGAGCCAACGTCAGGCCGTTGCTGTGGATGCCGGAGCTGTGCAGCCCGATGATAACGTCGCCTGGACGCAGGTTTTCGCCTGTGATGATGGACTGGCGGTCGAGGACTCCCACGCACGTGGCGGCCAGGTCGAGGCCCGCGATGCCTTCTCCCTGCAGCAGTTCAGGAAGCTGGGCCAACTCTCCCCCGATGATATTCACGTTGGCCTGGCGAGCGCCCTCGGCCAGGCCGCGGGAGACATCCTCCAGCACCCCGGGCTCGACCCGCTGGACGGCGATGTAGTCCACCAGCGACCAGGGCTCGGCGCCCAGGCATATGATGTCGTTCACGTTCATGGCGACGCAGTCGATGCCGATGGTGTCGTACCGGCCCGTAAGTTGAGCGATGATGGTCTTGGTCCCCACGCCGTCCGTCGTAATGGCAATGCACAGAGGGCCCACGTCAACAGCATTGGCGAAGTGACCGAAATCTAGAACGGGAGGGCGTGAGCGCCAGGTCGAGCGCAGCAGCGAAAGCATACTGTGGAGGGACTGCTCGGCCCCGCGGGTGTCGACGCCGGAAGCCCGGTAGGCATCCTGCCCGGCGTTGCCCAAAGAGGCGTCCGGTGGGTTGGCGGGATCGAAGGAAGTGGCCATTGGCTTGGTGGGCCGCGTGGGGGCGGCGCTAGGCGTCCCGGGTCTCCACTTGCACGTCGAAGAGCGCGGCCCCCTGACCGGGCATCGAGGGGCTACCCTCGAGGTCATCGGCGGTGGCCATCCGCAGGATTGGAGGAAGCGGCACCGGGAAGCTGGAATGGATGATCTGGGCGGGGGCCGCCGCCACCCAGCCCACCGCCGGGCCGTCGCCGCTGTCGGCCACGACCCACTGTCCAGGCTGCGGGTCCAGCTCGGCGGCGTCGAAGTAGGCAAGGTCTCCGGACCGGCTGAATCGAATGCCGACTGTGTTACTCACGACACCCCCGTGTATAGGGCCAAAAGCTTGAAACGTCCCGCGCCCGATCCATATCGGCTGGGCGCGAGCGTCCTATCGAGAGCGAAACCGTCCAGGCCAACCGTGCTCATGGTGCGCAACGCCTAGACCGGGCCAGCGGCCGCGGCGGGCTGTTGCAGCCGGGGCAGTTCCAGCATAAGCACCTCGAGGGCCAACCGGGCGTTGACATTCGCCTCCAAGCGCGAGCCGATGTCCTGTAACAGCCGCAGGGCATCCACGATCGCCCCTGCCGGGGCCAGCGATGCTTGCAAGAAGAGGCTGTCCAGCCGAGGTTGGTTGACCGCTAGGTCAGGGCGTCCCAGCGCCACTCGGAGAAGGTCTTCCAGCCATTCTTCGAGGAGAGCCAGTTCCTGGCGCGCCGCGCTGCGCCGCTTGGCGAACTGCTGCGCCAGCCCCTCGGCGTAGGCAAATCGCTGGTCCAGAGGGGCCTCCAGAAGCTGAATCACCCGATCCAGATCGGCGTCGCGCTGACTGAGAACAGTAGCGTCTGAAGCGGCCCGCAGCGCCCAGCCGAGGCGGCCCTGGGACAGACCCGCTACGAGGGCCGCCTGTGATTCGTCCAAAGACGTTCGCTCGAGCACGGCTTCGGTGACCTTCGCGGGAGGCAGGGGTTGCAGGGCCAACGTCTGACAACGGGAGCGGATGGTGTCCGGCGTCAGAGCGGCATCGGAGGTGATGAGGATGAGTATAGTGTCGCTGGGAGGCTCCTCCAGGGTTTTCAGCAACGCGTTGGCGGCTTCGCGGCTGAGCAGCTCCGCGCCGTTGATGATGAAGACCCGGCGCTTACCCTCGAACGGCTTCAGGGCGCACTGGCGGCGGAGCTCGCGAATCTCTTCGATCCCGATCTCGGTGCGCCCGGTGTCGAGGCTGCCCGTCAGGATGTCCTCTCCGAGAAGGTGAACGTCCGGATGGAGGCCCCGTGGTATCCGTCTGCACGATGAGCAGGCGCCGCAGGGCGCGTGGGCGCCGGTGCAATTGAGGGCGCTGGCGAAATCTAGGGCAAGGGTCGCCTTGCCGATGTGTGTGGGTCCGCTGATCAGGTAGGCATGGGAGAGGTGGCCAGTGGACAGACCTTGGCTGAGTTGAGCCACCGTGCGGTCATGGCCTATGACTTGCCACATGGCGGGCTAGGCCACGTCAAGAGACATCAGATCGTCGTAGCTTTCCCTCCGGCGTATCAAGCGCGCCTGCCCGTCGTTCACCATGACAATGGCCGGCCTGGGGGCCAGGTTGTAATTGGAGGCCATTGACGGCGCATAGCCGCCGGCGGCCGGAATGGCGATCAGATCCCCGGCGCGCAGCGCCGGGAGAGGGAAATCCCGAACGAGCACGTCGCCCGACTCGCAGAACTTCCCCGCCAGCGTAATGCTCTCCGTGGGGGGATCGTTGACCCGCGTTGCGGCGACGGCTTCGTAATGGGCGCCATACAGGGCCGGCCGGATGTTGTCGCCCATGCCGCCATCCACGGAAACGTACTTGCGAACGCCCGGGATGTCTTTTGTGGCGCCGACGCTGTACAGGGCCACCCCGGCCCGCCCCACGACGCTCCGCCCCGGCTCGATGGTCAGGAGGGGCGGCGTTAGCCCCAGGCGTTGGCACTCTGCGTTGAGGGTGGAAACGATGACGTCCGCATAGCGGGCCACTGTCGGAGGCTCGTCGTCGCGGGTGTGGCGGATGGCAAAACCGCCGCCCACGTTGAGCTCCTGCAGGTCCAGGCCGGCGGCCCGTTGGCCGGCGGCGAACTCCAGGGCTCGCTTGATGGCCTCGGCATAGGGCTCGGTCTCGAAGATGGGAGAGCCGAGATGGAAGTGGAGGCCCAACAGATTGAGGTGGCCCGATCCCAGGGCCTTGCCGAGCGCTTCTGCCGCCTGGCCCGTTTCGAGAGGGAAGCCAAACTTGCTGTCGAGGATGCCGGTGGTGGTGTGGTGGTGCGTGTGCGGGTCCACCCCCGGCGAGATTCGCAGCAGTATGTCCTGGCGCACGCCCCGGCCGCCGGCGATCTCGTCCAGCGTCTCCATTTCGTAGAAGTTGTCCACGACGACAACCCCGCAGCCCTGCTCCATGGCGTAGGCCAACTCCTGGGGGCTCTTGTTGTTGCCGTGGAAATAGATGCGTTCAGGCGGCATCCCTCCCTTCACCGCCATGGCCAACTCTCCTCCGGAGACCACGTCCAGACCCAACCCCTCTTCGGCGAAGATACGGACTAGGGCCAAATTGAGGAACGCCTTGGAGGCGTAGGCGACCTTGACGTCAGGGTAGCGGGAGCGGAACTCTTCGATATATTCCCGGCACTGGCCGCGCAGCGAGGCTTCGTCATAGAGGTAGAGGGGAGTGCCGAACTCCGCAGCCAGGTCTGCCAAGTCAACGCCGCCAATCTTGATGTGCCCCGAGGGGGCCACTTCTGTGGAGCTTGGGAAGACGTTCCTAGCTGGGAAACTCACGATCCCTCCTCCCTGAACGCGGGCTAGTCTGGGCACGGCTAATCGTAAGGGGGCGTCTGGGGGGTGTCAATTGGCGGCGAGTATCCGCGCGACGGTTGACATTTGGCCCCGCTGTGGTACCATCCACAAAGAATTGGAACGAATGTGCTTATTCGACAGGAGAGAGCGGCTATGACGACGGACCGACAGCAAGCCCTGGAAGCGGCAATCGCCCACGTGGAGCGAGAGTTCGGCAAGGGGTCCATCATGAAACTCGGGGACGCCTTCCGGAACCGCATGGCGGTAGGCGCCATCTCCACTGGGTCGTTGGCCATAGACCTGGCCCTGGGCATCGGGGGTGTGCCGCGGGGCAGGGTGACCGAGATCTTCGGCGCCGAGTCCGCAGGCAAGTCCACGCTGGCGTTGCATATCATCGCCCAAGCCCAGGAAGCGGGCGGCGCGGCCGCCTACGTGGACACGGAACACGCCCTCGACCCGACATACGCCGCCCGCTGCGGGGTCAAGGTCGACGACCTCTACGTGTCGCAACCCGATTCCGCAGAGCAGGCGCTTCAGATAACAGAGTATCTGGTGCGAAGCGGCGGAGTGGATGTCGTCATCCTCGACAGCGTGGCCGCCCTGGCCCCCAAGGCTGAGCTGGAGGGCGATATGGGAGACACGCACGTTGGCCTGCAAGCTCGCCTGATGTCCCAGGCCCTGCGGAAGCTCACTGCGGTGATCAGCCGGTCCAACTCGTCCGTGGTCTTCATCAACCAGCTTCGAGAAAAGGTTGGCGTGTTCTTCGGCAACCCCGAAGTCACGCCCGGCGGACGAGCGCTCAAGTTCTACAGCTCGGTGCGCATCGACCTGAGGCGGGTGGACTCCATCAAGCAGGGAACCGAGGTGACGGGGAACAGGGTGCGGGCCAAGATCGTCAAGAACAAGGTTGCGCCACCCTTCCGCACCGCCGAGTTCGACATCATGTTCAACAGCGGCATCAGCTTCGAGGCCGACGTCCTGGACCTTGGAGTGAACGCGGGGCTGGTCAAGAAGTCGGGGGCCTTCTATTCCTACGGCGAGACGCGGCTCGGCCAGGGGCGGGAGCAGGCCAAGCAGTTCCTTCGCGAACGCCTGAGCATGCGTAATGAGATAGCAGACGCCATCCGGGCCCAAGGAGGACTGGCTGCAGAGCATGGGAAGAATGGGGCCGCCGCTGCGCCGGCGGAGGAAAGCGAGCCGGAATAGGGCCGCCGCCGGCAATGCCCAGTGGCCGGGTTCGCCCGGCCGCTATGCCGTTGTGCGGCTGTACAGCCAGGTGGTCAGTCCCAACATGAAGGCGGTCAACCCGGCCAGCAGCCCCACCCCTAGGCCTATCGTGCTCCAGACCCATCCGTCGATGATGATGGCGCGCACCGCTTCCAGGACGTAGGTGACCGGGTTGATGGTGGTCGCTATCTGGAACCAGGTGGGCAGGAACTCCTTGGGCATGAAGGCCGTTGTCAAGAAAATGAAGGGGAAGAATAGGACGAACGACGACTGCGTGGCCTGGACGCTCCGGGTGCGCAGGGCGATGATCAGCCCCAGGCAACCCCAGGCGATGCCGAACACCGTGGTGATGACGATCACTGCCGCGATTCCCAAGGCGCCGCCCTTGAAAGAGACACCCAGGGCCAGGGCCAGCAGCACGATGATGACGGCCTGGGCCAGCGCCCGCGTCCCCGACACCAGGAGGCTTCCCAGCAGAATCGAGAAGCGGTTGATGGGCGCCACCAGCAGCTTGTCGAAGTAGCCCGACAGCATGTCGGTGAGCATGGAGAAGCCCGCGTCCCCTCCGCTGAACACCATGGCTTGGACCAGGATCATCCCGGTCAGGAAGGCCGTGTAGTCGCTCGTCGGAAACCCCGCCAGATTGGTCACCCCTCCGAAAGAGGACCCGAAGACAATGAAGAGGAACGCGGATATGAAGAATGGCGGAATGAGCGCTGCAGGCTGGGTCACCCAGACGCGCAGGTTCCGCAGGTAGATGTAGTATGTCTGCGTAACAACCGCCATGGACTACCTCTTGGACAGCCCCATCCAGGGGCGCATCGCCGCCGCCATCTCTTCCCCACTCGAGTCCTCAGACCGGATCTTGCGGCCCGTGTGCCTGAGGAAAACGTCGTCGAGCGTGGGGCTTGCCACGGCTAGGTTTGAAACGGTGATACCGTTCTCGCTGAGGAGTTGAAGCAGGTCGAGGGCTGCTGCGCCGCCGTCTGGCGCCGTGACGCTCAGGCCGTCGGATGTGGCGCTGGCGGCCGAGACGTAGCTGCGGTCTCCAACGAGGGCCAGCGCTCTGGCCACCTGTTCGGCGCGCTCCTCATCGCTGGTGGACTGAAGACCCACCGTGACGACATCTCCCCCCAACGCAACCTTCAGAGAATCGGGGGACCCCTCGGCTACCAGTTGACCCTGGTCGATGATGGCCAGGCGCCCGCACAGCCGGTCGGCCTCCTCCATGAGCTGGGTCGTCAGGAATATGGTGATGCCTTGTTCGTTGAGGCTCTGCAAGTGGTCCCATATCGCCAAACGGCTCTGGGGGTCGAGACCCGTGGTGGGCTCATCCAGGAACAACAGGGCGGGACTGTGCATGAGGGCCGATATGAGGTCGATGCGCCGGCGCATCCCGCCCGAGTAAGTGCCCACCTTCCGACTGGCCGCATAGGTTAGCTCAACCAGCTCCAGCAGCTCCTCGGCCCGCCGCCGCGCCTCCCGGCGCGACTGGCCGTGGAGCACCCCCTGCGTGACCAGGAAATCCCATCCCTTGGCTAGGTCGTCGAGCCCCACGTCCTGCATGGCCACGCCGATCTTGCGGCGCACCTCCGTGGCGTCATCGTCGATGTCGTAGCCGGCAACCTGCACCCGGCCGGAGGTCTTCTTGAGCAGGGTGGAGAGTATCTTGATGGTGGTGCTCTTCCCTGCGCCGTTGGGTCCCAAGAAGCCAAAAAATTCGCCTTCAGACACCGCGAAGTCGATGTTGGCGACGGCGCGGACGCCTCCCGGATAGACCTTCGTCAGGTTCTCGACCGCGATCATGTTGCCGTTGGACAGTACACACCTCCCAACAAGCGAACCAACAGAGACGAGTGGGAAAAATTGCCGGTCAGCCGCTGCGTGCGCTACGCAGCGGGGTTCTCCACCACCATGGCCAGGCCCATCCCCCCGCCCATGCACAGGGTGGCTAGGCCATAGTGAGAACCCCGGCGCTGCATTTCGTGAAGCAGGGTAACGAGAATCCGGGCGCCGCTGCATCCAACCGGGTGTCCCAGGGCAACCGCGCCGCCGTTGACGTTGACCCTGTCCCAGTCCCAGCCCAGCTCGCGGCCCACGGCCAGAGCCTGCGCTGCAAAGGCCTCGTTCAGCTCGATGAGGTCCATGTCCTCCAGCCGGAGGCCCGTCCTATCAAGGACCTTCTTCACGGCGTTCACGGGCCCGATGCCCATGATGGCCGGGTCCACGCCCACCGAGGCATAGCCTCTGATCACGGCAAGCGGAGACAGCCCCCGGTGCTGCGCCTCGGCATCGGACATGACCACAACGGCGGCTGCCCCGTCGTTGATGCCCGAGGAGTTGCCCGGCGTGACGGTCCCGTTCTCTTCTACGAAGGCTGGCTTCAAGCGCCCCAACCGCTCAACCGTCGTGTCCGGGCGGACGTGCTCGTCCTTGTCCACGACCAGCGGGTCGCCGCGGCGCTGGGGCGCCGTCACCGGAATGATTTCCTGGTTGAAGGCGCCATCCCGTTGAGCGCGGGCCGCCTTCATCTGGCTGCCATAGGCGAACTCGTCTGCATCCTCGCGGCTTATCTCCCACCGGCTCGCCACGTTCTCCGCCGTAACGCCCATGTGGCAGTGCTCAAGGGAGCACACGAGGCCATCCTGGAAAAGGGCGTCCTGTATTTCGCCGTGGCCCAGCCGGTAGCCCGTTCGCGCCCTGGGAAGCAGGTACGGCGCCATCGACATGTTCTCCATGCCGCCGGCCACCACAACGGCGGCGTCGCCGAGGCGCACCGCCTGGGAGGCCAGGGCAACAGTCTTGAGACCCGAGGCGCAGGCCTTGTTGACCGTCATTGCCGGCGCCGTCACGGGGAGACCGGCGTGAATCGTGGACGTGCGGGCCGGGTTGAGCCCCTGCCCCGCGCCAACCACGTTTCCCATCAGCACCTCGTCGACGTCCATAGGGTCGATGCGCGCCCGCTCGACGGCTTCCCTGATGGCAACGGCCGCCAAGCTGGTGGCGGGATAGTCGCTGAAGACTCCGCCGAAGGCGCCGATGGGTGTGCGGACTCCGCTGACAATCACGGCGTCGTTCATGTGTTGGCTCCCTTTCCGATGCTAGGGGCAGGTTACAGCGTTCCCCCAGACCCGCTCGGACTTTCCTAACAGCTAGATGGTGACGTATTGGCCGCCGTTGACGCTGAACGCCTGTCCCGTGCTCCAATGCTGCTCGGCAATCAGATAGCGCACCAGGGAAGCGACCTCGCGGGCCTCGCCGAAGCGCCCCATGGGTATGCGGGACAGGAACTGCTCGCGCTTGCGCTCGGTGATCCCGGCCATCATGTCAGTCTCGATGAAGCCGGGGCAGACGGCGTTCATACTGATATTATACCGGCTCAGTTCCATGGCAGCCGTGTGGGTAAAGCCGACGATGGCGGCCTTGGTCGTGGCGTAGTTGACTTGACCAATGTTCCACAGCGCCCCCAGGACGGAGGCTATGTTGATGATCTTGCCGCCGCCGGCCTCAATCATGTGCGGGATCGCGGCGCTGGTGCAGTAGAAGACCCCGTTCACGTTGACGTCAACGACGGCCCGCCACTCCTCCCCCGTCATGTTCTGGATGGCGTGGTCGCGGCTGATGCCCGCGTTGTTTACCAGAAAATCCAGCCTCCCCAGCTCCGCCGCCGCCCGCTCCACCATGCCGCGGGCTTCCTCTTCTACGCCGACGTTGGCCTGAAGCGCAATGGCTCGCCGGCCCCGCGCCTGGACGTTCTCCGCCAGCTCCCTTGCCTCGCTGGCGCTGCGGACGTAGTTGATGGCCACGTCTGCGCCGTTGGCGGCTAACTCCTCAACGATGGCTCTGCCAATGCCCCTGCTTCCGCCGGTGACCAGGGCTGCTTTGCCTGAAAGGGGTTCCATGACGCCTCCGGGCGAGGTTGGTAATTCGCGGGCGGCTAGCGGCTAGCTTAGCCTTGCCAGATTTGCCGGCGCCGGCGCCGTTGCGCCGCGCTCGATTTCCTTCATAACGGTGACGATGGCATCGTGGGCCGGGGTGGGGACGCCCACCTCGCGGCCCTTGTCGGCAATGAGACCGTTCATGTAGTCGACCTCAGTGCGGCGGCCCTTGACGACGTCCTGGTGAGTGGAGGTCAGCGCTTCGTCGCCTGTCCAGCGCTCGGCGGCCTTTGCGATGGCCAACTCCAGGTCCTCCAGCCCCTCGCCGCCCAACCCCGCCTTCCACCGGGCGGCGTCCAACCCGCGGATGGGCTCGATGGCGTAGCCCAGCGCCTCGCCAACGGCCACGCCCTCCCCCGCCAGCCGTGCGATGATGCGTCTGGCGGCTGGATGAGTGGCCGTCTCCCGGCCGTTCAGTCCGGTCACAGCCGAAACGGGGTTGCCCATGGAGTTGACGACCAGCTTGCTCCAACGCTCTCCCCAGAGGTTCGTCGTGGGCTTGGCGCTGTCAACTTGGCTGAACGCATCCACCATTGCATGGACGCGAGCGGTCTCCCGGCCGTGGGGCTCGCCCACTTTGAATACGACGGCCCCCGGACCGCCGGGGCTCTGGGTCCGCACCACCCGGCCCGCCTCCATGAGCATGACGCCTATGCCGCTAACGACGCAGCCCACCGTCCGTCCCCAACCCACGATGGCGGCAATACGCTCCTCGTTGATGCCGTTTTGCAGGGAAACAACGTAGCCGTCCGGAGCGAGGTAGTCCCGCATGAGCGTCGTTGCCCACTCCGTATCGTAGGACTTGGTGCTGAGGATGACGACGTCAGCCTGCGCATGGAGCAGGCTCTGGACCTCGTGGAGGTGGAGAGCCTTTGGCCGGGCGTGATGCTCTCCTTGCGTCCCGCCGATGCTCAGGCCGTTGGCCCTGATGGCGTTGATGTGGTCGGGCCAGGGGTCAATGAGTGTAACGTCCCCGCCCGATTCGGCCATGAAGCCGCCAACATAGCTGCCCACGGCCCCGGCGCCCATGAAGACCAGTCGCTTGCCCATCGTCCTCCCAACGAACGTCCCGCGCCAGGAGACCGCGGGGTCAGAACACGAACAGCGGGGCTTCCTCGGTGATCAAGCGGGACTCGGAGGCCAGGGCTTCGCGAGCGTACTTGGGAAGCCGGAACAAGCCCTCGTGGGTGATCCCGTCGTAGAAGCGGAGAGGCCCCTGCACGCGTTGGGCAATCCGGCGGTCGATCTCTGCGGCGCTGAGGGTGGCGGCGTCCGGACCGCGCGAGGCAAAGACATATCCCCACAGCCCGCCGAAGGAGGCCACCTCAGCCCGATAGGCCCGCACGACCGGGAACACCGTGGACAGCGTGTGGAAGATTGGCGCGAACGACTCGTCCAAAAGCATCGGCAGGGCGCTTCCAGCCTGCACCACCGCTACGCCGTCAGGGGCCAGGCGCTCCAAGACGGATTCGTAGAACTTCTGCGTGTAGAGCAGGTAAGCCGGGCCTTCCTCAATGGGGTCGGGAAGGTCTAGCACGATGACGTCGAAAGTCTCGGCGCCGCGCACGATGGGGTCGCGGGCGTCAACGATCCGCAGTTCCACCCGAGGGTCATCGAAGGCGCCGCGGTGATGGTTCGGAAGGTGCTGCTGGCAGACCCGCACGACCTCCTCGTCCAAGTCGGCCATAACAGCGCGCTCCACGGTCCTATGAGCCAGGACCTCCCGCAGCGTGGCCCCCTCGCCTCCCCCAGCCACGAGGACGCGGCGGGGATTGGGGTGGGCAAGGAGCACCGGGTGGACGAGGGCCTCGTGGTAAATGAACTCGTCGGCCTCAGCCGATTGCAGCTTGCCGTCCAGGACGAGACACCGGCCGTAGAGGTTGGTGTCGATGATCTCGACCTTCTGGTAGGGAGTGGCGCCGGAGTACGCGATGCCCTCGAGGGCAATGCCCTGGAGCATGTCGGGGGTGAAGAACTCCCAGAACCACTTGTTCGGAGGAGCCGCCATTGCCGGCCCTACGCCTGAGCGAGGGTGGCAGCCGCGACGACGTGGGGGCGGGGCCCGCGGCGAATCTCGGTGACCTGATGGTCTGCGCTCTCCAGGTGCTGCGCAATGCGCCCGACGGCCAGGTGGGGGTTCAACGTATCGCCACAGGTGAAGATGTCAACGGCGGCGTATCTATATTCAGGCCACGTATGAATACAGAGATGCGATTCAGCGATGGCGACCACACCGGTAACGCCATGCGGACTGAACTGGTGGAAGGTGTCTCCAATCACGGTTGCGCCCACCTCCTCGGCTGCGGAGATGAGCGCGTTTCTCAGGCCATCCAGGTCGTTCAGGATTTCGGCGTTACACGCCTGGAACTCCAGCAATAAATGAGTGCCTACTGCATTCAATCACCCGCCCCCCTTTGCATCAGAGTCACAATCGAGGAGTCTACCAGAACCACGAGGCCTATGCAAACCGCGCTCGTGATGTACCCCGGCGTTTGTGCCCGACCGGCGCAGGGAGGAAGCTCTAGGAGGAAAGACCAAGGCCGGCGCGCACGGGGCCCAAGTCAACGGCAGCCAGCAGGTCCAGGAATCGTTGTAGCTTGCGGGGATGATTGAAGGTGGCGGAGGCCATGAGGGACTCTAGGGCCGCGGCGGTAGCCTGCGTGTCCTGCTCCACCAGAATGGTCGGCGCCTCGGACTCCTGCGCCTCGTGCCGGATGTATTGGATCGGCTCCGCGCCGCCGGTGAGAATGAGACACGCCATATCCGTCCGCAGCGCCGCCATAGCGATGTCGGGCCGCCCTGATCGCACGATGACGCCCTTGTTCGGGAGGCGGTTGAAGTAGGAGACGCCCCAGTCCATCACGAGGCCGCCGATCATGAAATCTTCGACCAAGCGGTTGCTATGGTCCTCCCACGCCAGGAATGTCCCTCCCAGGTGGTCGGCAACCTCCCGCACCGTGCTGCCCAGAAGGGTGCGGTCGTCGGGGATCAGCCCAAGAACCGCCAGGCCGGCCTGTTCCAACGCCGGCTTCAGGCTGTTCTCTGCGTCGCGTTGCTTGTATTGGGTAACGCCGTTCACGACGACGCCAACCAGGCGATCTCCGAAGACATCCGCCGACGCCTTAACCGCGTCGGCGGTAAGGTCGGGTCTGTAGCCGACAACGAGAGCGACGCGGGCATCTAGCGCGTCAGCCAGGGCCACCGACGCCGCGCCGAGCCCATCGCTGACGCTGATGCCCTCGACAATGGCCGCGTCGCCGGAGGGGATCGCCATGCCGGCGATGTCATCCGGGAGCCCTTCCGCCAGTTGCTCGGCGCTGAGGGTCTGTGGCTCCGCGATGTCCGCTCCGTTACCCAGGGCCTGCCGGAAGGCGGCCACGTCCCGGTCGGGACCATCGCCGGCCTCTTCCTCTTGGACGCGTAGAGGCTTCAGCAGGGATACGCTGTGGCCCTCGCCTCGCAGTTGTGCAGCCAGAGCCGCGCATAGGGCCGTCTTCCCTGCGCCAGGCCGGTCAGAAGCGACGTAGAGGACCGCCATGTTCCCTTCCATCCGTTGGATTTCGTTCGTAAAACAGCCAGCGGGAAGTATAGCACACGCCTGCCGCCCGTTGTACCCCAGCAGGTTGGCGCTCGCTCGGGGAGGGCGACCGTCTACGGTCGCGGGGAGCTCATCGGAGCGATGGCTGGGCTCGGCGGATAGCGGTGATTGGTCTACAGAACGCTCAGCGAGCGCACGTTCGGCAGGTCTCCGGCCGCCAAGAACCAGGACTCGCCTGAATCGTTGCTGGCGTAGACTTCCTGGCCGGCGTCTGCGTAGAGACGGCCGTCGCCGGTCAGGACGATGTTCCGCACCATGGCGTGGAAGGCGCCGGGCAGTCCCCCGGCCAGCCGCTCCCAATGAAAGCCGCCGTCGTTGCTGCGGTACATGGCGGCCAGCGCGCCGCGGTCGTTCCGGCGCCAGTAGGGAGGCGGGCCGTCGGCTGCCGCAGTGTAGATGACGTCCCGCCGCGCGGGGTCAGCAACGCACGGCGACGTGTAGACGCCGTCCATCCCGGCCATCTGATGGCGCCAGCGCCGCCCCCCGTCGTCGGAGCGATAGAAGCCGTTGCCGGTCGTGGCGTACAGGAGGCCTCGCTCGCCTGTCGGATGCACTGTGTGGACGTCCCAGTACAGGCCCTCATTCAGGCTCTCCCACGTCTCCCCCTCATCCGCGCTGTGGTAGATGCCGCCCTCTTCGACGCCGATATAGACGCCGCCCTCAACGAAGGGGTCGGGGGCGATGGAACGGACGTGGGGAATGTGCGGAGGCCCCGGGAACGTCCAGCGCTCGTAGCCGGGGATCTGCTTGATGCTCTCGCATGCCTTCCACGTCATGCCGCCGTCCGTGCTGCGATGTAGGACGGCCGTATGGACGCCCAGGTACACCAGGCCGTCGACGCGAGGGTCCGCGGCCAGGGACCAGACCGCTTCGTTGACGGGATGTTCGTTGGCCACTCGCCACTCGCCGCCGGACCGCCGCCACAGCGCGTCCTCCGCGGTGACGGCATACGCTGCATCGGGGCCCGCCGACAGGTGCGCCACCGACTCCGGCCCCTCTTCCCTCAGCGCCGCGCCTGTGCCTTCGGCCATAGCAAAGACACCCTCGTCGGTCCCGATGAGCAGTTTCATGGGGCTCCCTCCGTTATCCGGCGCTTGATAGCCCATTCTAGACCCCTGCGCCAGACCGTCAATGTGCGATAATCGAGCGACATCGAGAGGAGACCAATGTCATATCGCATACCGCCACAGTTGGCCCGGCGGCCCCGAACCAAGATCATTTGCACGCTGGGACCCGCCACCAGCAGCGACGCCCGCATTCGAGCCCTGCTGCGGGCGGGAATGAGCGTCGCCCGGCTCAATCTCGCCCACGGCAGCCCGGAGTCTCAAGCCGAAATCGTCTCGCGGGTGCGGACGCAGGAGGCCAAGTTGCGCATCCCCGTGGGCATTCTGGCCGACGTGCCGGGTCCCAAGTACCGAGTTGGCGCCATGAAGGGGGGAGGCGTTCGGCTCAAGCGCGGCCAGCCATTTCAGTTGGTAGCCGTGCCCACGGTGGGTGACGCCGCCGCAGCCTCCATAGAGCCTTCGGGCCTTCACGCCGATGTTGGCCCCGGCGACCGCGTCCTCATCGACGACGGCCTCATCGAGATGGAGGTGACCGGGGTGGAGGGCGATGCCGTCGCCTGCCGGGTCGTGAACAACGGCCTTCTGCGCTCCGGCAAGGGGGTCGCCACGCCGGGCAAGGCGCCTTCCATGCCCTATCTGACCCCGGATACGGAGGAGGCGCTCCGCTTCGTAGCCGAATACGACGTGGACTACGTGGGACTGTCGTGCGTGCGATCGCTGTTGGACATCCAGCAAGCCCGCTCGACCCTGGAAGCGCTGGGAGCGCAACCGGGCATCGTCGTCAAGATCGAGCGCCAGGTGGCGCTGGACCATCTGGAAGACCTGATTCTAGCCGCCGATGCGGTCATGGTGGCCCGCGGCGACCTGGGAGTGGACATCCCCCTGGCGCAGGTGCCGATGGCCCAGATGGAGATCATCCGGGTTTGCAACGAGATGGGTAAGCCTGTGATTACCGCCACCCAGATGATGGAGTCCATGATCAAGGCTCCTGTTCCCACCCGAGCGGAAGTCACCGACGTCGCCATGGCCATCATCCAGGGAACGGACGCGGTCATGTTGTCGGCGGAGACCTCCGTGGGGCGATACCCCATCCGCGCCGTGGAGATGATGGCGGAGGTGGCATGCGAGGCGGAGAAGGGATTTGCGTATGAGGCCGTGCTCCAAAGCGCCGCCGCTCGATTGGGCGCCGCCACCGATGAGGCGATAGCCTACAGTGCGGCGCGGACGGCGGCCAGGCTGGATGCGGCCGTGATTCTGGCCTTCACGGAGTTCGGCACAACGGCGGTGCGGGTCTCGAAGTGCAAGCCGCGCACCCCGATTCTCGCCCTCACGTCCAACGAGCGAACCCTACGGAGGCTGTCCCTCAATTGGGGGGTTACCGCCGTACGGAGTCCTCATTTGCGGCGGCTCGTGGACATCTTCAGCGAGGGGCAGAAGGCGGCCCTCCAGACCGGATTCGCCCACCACAGGGACCTGGCGGTGCTGGTCACGGGCGTTCCCACCGGAACGCCGGGGCACACCAACCTCATGCGGGTCATGCGGGTCTAGGACGGAAGTCCCGTCACTGCCCTCGTAATTGGGGGGCGGGTTCGACCTTTGATTGTATGTTCGTTACGCGTATCAGCCAGAGTTCGGGGTCTGCAGGCACGGAGCCGCCACAGAGGCGCAACAAAGGCGCAATGAAGTCATAAGAGAGTTGTGAAGAACCGTCGTGATGTCGTAGCGAATCGTCATGAACTGTGGCGGAGCCTTACACCTCCAACAAGCTTGTCTCGAAACGGGATTCGATCTGGTCCCACGCTTCCTAGCCTCCCCCCGAGTACGAGGGAAGGAAGAGAGGTTCCCCCCTCACCCGCCCCGGCGCCAGCTCCGCTAGCACGCTCTTGCTCAAGTCTCTCTTGCTCAAGTTCGGCTGACACGATAGCGATTTTACGCTCGAGCTCGGCTCTTGCTTCCTCATCCCTCATCCGGGCTGACTTTTCTGCGGGGTCGCCTGGTTTGGAGTGCCGGACGACGGCGCGGTCGACGACCCACTCGGCGACGCGGGTGTCGTTGGCCGCAAGCGCTGCTTTCATCACCTCGATGGCTTTGTCTGCGAGGCTGAGGAGAGCGCCTTCAGCCTGCCGCCGATGCGCGCCCGGCGAGGCCAAGCCCGGGGCCGCTTCACCGTCCGGATAGCCGTCCCGCCCCGGAAGCCCACCGCGCTCCTGCCTGTAGGCGTCGCGCGCTTCGCGTTCTGCGCGGTAGGCGGCCTCCGGCAGCCCACGGAACAGGAGAGGGCGTCCAGGCGTGGAGGAGGCGGAAGCCGGGGGGCGCCAAAGGCAAAAGCGGCGGGAGCGAGAGCGGTAGTCCATAACACTCCAGGGGACAGATGTCACGACTGTGGGACAGTTGGCGACACTTCGCGACGTTTACCAGCCGGCCCTCGAAGGGAGGCGTGACGGAGCCGGGACAGATCTGAGACGGAGCCGTCGCGAGCCTTAGCGAAACCGCGGGGAGCCTAAGCGGCTCCCAAGAGCCTATGCCCTACAACGGCATTCGCTCCGGCCCCAGCTTTCCTCGGAGGGTCTTGCCCCTTGGGTTGTTCCCTCAGCGCTCCTGCCACAGGGGGATTCTCTGTGGTTAGCCCCCAGTGCTCATGTATGCGGCAGGCTCCGAGAAAGAGAAGCGGGCCGGTGGCCGACTTCATGGGGGTACTATAGCACAATCGTTCGTATTTTGCAATGGGGGGGTGGCGCTTTCTAACCTGCCCTCGAGTACCGAGAGAGAAGGGGGCTCATGGTGGCGGACGCCGGATCCGCCCACCGATGGGGACGGATGGTTTTGTCTTGGCGTGCGCCGTTGTCCCACCGGCCCACCCTCCAACGTTTTCCAGAACAGGGGGACACGCTGTACCCCCGGCGGGGGCGCAGCCCCCTGCACCCTGCTGGGGAATGGAGGCGGCGTCGTTTGCTCACCTGGCGCGTCGGGACCCGCTACCTAACCTTCTTCCGACTACGGGGCACGGACAGAGGGGGGGCGCTGTAGTGGCCATCAATCTGTATCCGTAGCAAGGAGTTCGAATTGGTCTCCTATCGGCGGCGCATTGCTCGGGGGCTTTCGCTCTTGGTCAGTCGGCTTGGGCAACTCGTTGCCCAAGAACATCTCCGAGCCGCATACTTCCTCCAGTAGCGCGGCCCCTTCGGGTTGCAGATTGACCGTCGCCTCAAGTACCCAGAGCAAGTCAAGTAATTCCTCTGTGAAGTCCCACCGCTCCGGCCTGATTTCATCAAGGGGCGACGACCGTTTTCCTGACGGATTCAACTTGCGGCGACCTAGCCACGACTTCACAACCTGCAGGCCAGAAACGGCATAGTCCTACACCTCTGGCGACACCGGCGCAAACTCCCCATCCCCAACCCGCAGGACTCGTGCCTTGGGGTCATACGAGCACCCTTCCGGGTAATTGTCGAACGGCACTGCCTTGGTGCAACGGGCCGTTCCCTGCGGCACGGAGCCGTCATCGCTGGGACCCCCGAACCGCTCACCGTAGGTGTGAAGGTACAGTAGCCGTGATCCATGGTCGGCAATCCGCCCAAACAGGTCCGCGTCCTTGGTAATCGGCAGGCGTGGCGGAGGTTGCTCAAGCTCCTCCCAGAACCGCTCCACGTATGCTGGCTGAGCAAGGATTCCATAGGCATAGGCGAAAAAGCGTTCGTGAGGCATTGCTGCCTCGTGCGTGGCGCCGATTGCCTCAAGAAGTCCCTTGGTGACATTGGGTTGAGTAGCCTCAGCGTCCCGCCACATCGGAATGACATCCTTCGCTCCCCGACCGCAAAAGTAATGTAGATCAGGTATCCCTGCCGTCGCTGCAGCGGCTGGACCGGTACCTAATATCGCCGTCAGCAGGCTCGTGATGTAGACCTGATCTTGGCCGTGGGCTGCCCATAACGGAGGTCCTGGTGACCTGCCCCCTGAATTAGGTCCAAGTATTCTTAGAGTCCGACCGGCGTATTCCTAGCCACCTGTTGTGCGAACTCCTCGGGCGTCCGGTTGCCCAGTGCGCTGTGGGGCCGGACAGCATTGTAGTCGTCCCGCCAGCGCTCGACGATGTTCCGGGCCGCAGGAAGACTCATGAACCAGTGCTCGTTGAGGCACTCGTCGCGAAGCCGCCCGTTGAAGCTCTCGATGTACGCATTCTGCATGGGCTTGCCCGGATCGATGAAGTGCAGATGCACCCCATGTGCATACGCCCAAGCGTCCAGAATCCTCCCGGCGAATTCAGGGCCGTTGTCTACGGTGATCAGCTCCGGCAGGCCACGGTCGATGGCCAGCCTGTCCAACACCCTTGTCACGCGGAGGCCGGGCAACGACGTGTCCACCTCCATGGGCAGGCTCTCCCGAGTGAAGTCGTCAATCACCGTCAGCACTCGTATCCGCCGGCCACTGGCGAGCGCATCGGACACGAAGTCCATCGACCACCGCTGGTTCGGGCGCTCGGGCGCCATCGTGGGGACGCGAGCGATGCCCGCCATCCGCTTGCGCTTCCGACGCCGGACGGACAGCCCCTCCTCCCGATAGAGCCGGTAGACCCGCTTGTGGTTCACGCCGAACCCCTCCCGGCGCAACAACACCCACAACCGGCGATACCCGAAGCGCCGCCGCTCCGCGGCGAGCGAGCGCAGTCGCTTGAGGAGTTCGGGTGCGTCGCTGCCCACCCGCCTATAGCGGGCCACCGATCGGTGGATACCCATCAGCCTGCAGGCGCGACGCTCGCTGAAGCCCCACCGCTCCTGGACACGGTGCATGGTCTCCCGTCGCGTTGCAGGCGTCATGCGTTTTTTCGGAGCAGCTCCCGCAAGACGTGATTGTCGAGCGTCGCCTCCGCCAGCAGCTGCTTCAGCTTCCGGTTCTCCTCATCCAGATGGCGCAGCCGTCGCGCCTCGCTCACGCCCATCCCGCCGAACCGCGCCTTCCAGTTGTAGAAGGTCCCCGGTGAGACACCATGTCGGCGGCATACCTCGGCCGTCGGCACTCCCGCGTCCGCCTCCCTCAGGACCCCGATGATCTGCTCGTCCGTAAACCTGCTCCTCCGCATGCTGTCCTCCTCTGTTTGACCGGAGGACTCCAATTATCCGTGGACCGGTTTTCGGGGAGCAGGTCACTGGTCTATCAAGAAGCCGAGCATCTGCTATCAAGTGATGCCTGTCGAAGGATCTGTATGAGTAACGAACAATCTGCGGAACTTCCGCAGAGGGCGGCATTGCCCAAACGGAAGGTGGCTTACCGATTGCTGGGTATAGCGTGGGTGGCGAGTCAGTCACTTTTCGTCCGGTGGGCCGGTTTACAAACAGAGCCTGCCTGTGCTGTGGATCGGCAGCAGCCAGTTCTCGCCAACGGCGCTCCAATGGCCGCCGTTCCGGGCTGATGGGCCATGTGCGTCCGGCTTTCACGCCAGACTGCTGCCAAGGGAACACGTCCGTGACCGCAGGCCAATCGAAATATGCTCCTGCCCCTGCGGGATAGAACGGCGAATCCCACTTCTCAGAGCAGGCATGCCAGTCATACCTGCTGAATGACCCTGCGGCGTCGAGGGCCGCCAACTTCGCTTGCTCCGGCCCTGTGAGCCTCGTCTTCCACACCTTCGCGGGAGAATCCGGCCTTGGTTGCCCATCCCGGACGCCAATGGCTATGGCGACAGGGGTCCGTATCGCGAAGACGTTCTCCGTCTTGCGTGCTCCGAGACTGTCGCCTTCAAGATCGATGATCCAAAGCTCGTCGAACACCTCGCGCATCTTTCGGCGCATGCCGGCGAACCCAGGGCCGCGTAGGTACGACGACGCCGTTATGAACGTGACGATTCCAGCCTCTCCTGTGGAATCGAGCACCTTCCACAGCGCCCACCGCCAGAAGTATACGTAGTCGTTGTAGAGGTTCTTGAGCTGTCCCCCTTGGCCAGCCTCCTGAACTGGCGCAAGGAAATCTTCAAGGATTGGTTTTGGCGGGTTCGGAACGTTCTGCTCCGGGTCACCGTATCGAACCCATCCTCCTTTGTGTTTGCCCTCATCGTCGTCCGGACCGTGCTGTTCTCGGTCGTACGGAGGATTTCCCAGGCAGACAAAGACCCGGGTGTCTTTCTTGACCGTCAGAGCCAGCTTTCGCTCCTCAGTAAGCCGCGCCTGCAGCATGCTCCCCGGGAAGTCTGGCAACTGATTTGGGGACTCCAACGTGTCTGTGAGGTATAGATTCGCCGTCTTGTCCGTCACCCCTGCGTCTCTCAATCTCTGGGATAGGCGCAGATGGGCCACGGAGTACGGCCCCACCAGAATCTCAAAGGCATATAGCCGGTCAGCGAGGCTGCGCAGTTTTCCCACAACGGCTCCTGGACCGAGCCGGTCTCGCACCGCCTCTGCAGCATGGTCCAAGACGGCAAGTGGATAGGTGCCCGTCCCCACGGCTGGGTCCAAGACCACCACATCGTCATCTGCGAAGGCCAACTGCTTCGTGAAACGCGTGCGCAACAACTCTCCGGCCAGCCTCACCTGTGCCCGGACGACCTGAACGGGGGTGTAATAGACACCACGGTCCTTGCGAAGCTGTGGGTCGTAGGCACCCAGGAAATGCTCGTAGAAGTACAGCCACGGATCGCCACCGAGGCCTATCTTTGCCGAGTCCACCGCGCCGATCGCCCGCTCGAGCAACTCGATGGGCATGTCTAGCTCGTCTCGGATAGGTTTGGCCTCTAGGAGCTGCAAGGCCTCAGCCAAGAGTCCATGTTCTCGCTGGAGGGCATCCACGGCCCTCAAGGGTTGCAGGCTTTCTGCACCCTCAAACCTGGCCAGCAGCAGCGCATATGTAACGGTCTGTGCATAGGCATCGGCAAACTGGGCCTCATCTCCCTCTGGGAATAGCAGCCCAGCCCACTCTTTGGCCAGCGTTCGGAGCTGACTGCCTTCCCTACGCAACGCCGTCTGAACGTCGTCCCGGAGGACACGGGCGAGGGGAGCGAGGAACTGCGCCAATCCCTGCGCCGTCCCGGGCACCAGAGGTTCCCAGTACAGGAAGTCGCGAAGCAGTTCACGGAACCTTTGAGGGACTCCAGAGCAACGGCCTTCGCACCACCTTCACTCACGTCGGCGGCGATTCTGACCCGCAGCTTCAGTTCTCCGGATCGGTACAGGCTCCACTCCGCGCCATCCGTGTAGATCAGGTTGGGCAGCGCCTTGAACCGCTCCCACTGGGTATGGTTCGGACCTGTGAACTGCTCCGCACGAGCGCCCAATCCTGGGCGCTTGAGTTCCACGTGTCCCGTCAGCAATCCGTCGGTGGTGACACCAATGTCTGGTCGTCCGCTGATATCGTCGGCATGGACCTCCGTGCGCCAGCCAACGACGCGGCCCGTCAACTGACCGGTGGCGCGTAGCAGTTCCCCCACAGGCCCCTTCAGTTGGTCTTCAGGCTGAGCCTGAATGGGCTGACGGAAGTTATCCGCAATCGTAGCGGCGAAACCTCTGATGATCTCCGCAAAGGAACCAGTTGCCGTTGAATCGCTAGTCATGTCCTGTTGGCAACTCCTTTAAAAGCCCCACTGCTAGGTTTTTAGGGCAGGCACACTAGCCCTCTCCCCAGGGATTCATCACGTCTACCCCGCTCCCCTCGAAGTCGCTTGCGTTTCTCGTTGCGACCGACGCCCCCAGGGAGCGGGCTATCGCCGCAATCTGGCAGTCGGCGTGGCTGATGGGATGGCCGGCGGCGCGGCGACCGGACGCTATGACAGCGTACGCTTGGGCGGCGGCGCTGTCGAAGGGAAGGATGCGTTCAGCAAACAGCACGCCAAAGGCGCGTTCGGCCGCCGCGGCCAGTCCGCGCCGGCGCTCCCCGCCGGGCAGGGTCGCTATGCCCGTTAGGATCTCCGCCTCGGTGATAGCGGTAACGAACAGGGTGCTTGTGGGCTGGGCGTCCAGCCATGCGCGAACCTCCGAATGAGGACTGTCCCGCATGAGCTCTGAGACGACGTTGGTGTCCAGAATGAACATTGCCGGGAGCTCAGTCGAACCGTGGGATTTCACGCATCGGGTCCCTTGGCGGAATCTCCAACTCCACGCCGCCGAAAGGCTTGAACAGTTCGTGGAGAGCCGTTCCGAGGTTTTTGGCTGGGGCAGCCTCTTCGTCGAGCGCCGTTCTCAGAATCCCCCGGCTTCCTCCTCCATCGAGCGGCCGTTCTCCGCCGCCCGGATGCGCAGCCGCCGCTTCAGTCCGTCATCGAGGTTGCGCACCGTGATGCTGGCCATGATTGCGCCTCCGCACACATTGTCGCGAGATTATACCACGATTGCGTTGCATGCGTTGCAATCGCAAGGGCATAACCTGCTCGCGATTCGACGGCGGCGAGCCGCGGACGGAGGGAGGGAGGGGGCTTGTGGTGGCGGAGGCGGTTGTTCCACCTGACCCGCCCTCCAACGTTTTCCAGAACAGGGGGTGTCCCCCTGTACCCCCGGCGGGGGCTGCGCCCCCTGCACCCCGCTTGGGGAGCGATGGGAATTCCTAACCAGGGGAAGAGGGATAGGGACGCTTCCTAACCTTCCCCCAAGTACGGAGGGAGGGACAGAGGCTGCCCCCGGGTGTGTGGGCGCCTCCCCACGAGAGCATAGGCCCCCGGCCGCCCTGATATAATGCCTCCGTGGCCACCTCTCTAGCCCAGGACCTCCTCTCCAGCCTCAATCCCCAGCAGCGGGAAGCCGCCCAGCACATCGAGGGGCCGCTGCTCATCCTCGCCGGGCCCGGGTCCGGCAAGACGCGGGTCATCACCTACCGCATCGCCTATCTGGTCAAGGAAGTGGGCGTCAACCCCCGGCGCATCATGGCCCTGACGTTCACCAACAAGGCGGCCAAGGAGATGCGGGAGCGGCTCGACAGGCTGTTGGGCCTGCGAGCCACCGAGCTTTCCCTCGGCACGTTCCACTCCCAGTGCGCCGCCATCTTGCGCCGCGACGGCATGCATCTTGGGCTGGACCGCAGCTTCCACATCTACGACGACGAAGACCAGATGACCGTCGTGAAGCAGTCCCTCCAGAGCTTGGACCTGGACTCGGGCCGCTACCCGCCCAGGGCCATCCTCTCCGCGATCTCCCGCGCCAAGAGCCAGATGCAGGACGCCGAGCAGTTCGCCGCCGCCGTCGACGCGTACTACGAAGAGATCGTCGCCAGGGTCTACCGCCGCTACGAGTCCAGGCTGATTTCCGCTCAGGCCGTGGATTTCGACGACCTGCTGATGAAGACCCATCAACTGCTGGAGGGCTTTCCCGATGCCGCCGAGCACTACCAGGGACGCTACCTGCACCTGCTTATCGACGAGTTCCAGGACACCAACGTCGTCCAGTACTCCATAGCCCGGCTGTTGGCTCAGAAGCATCGCAACATCGCCGTGGTCGGCGACCCCGACCAGTCCATCTATTCTTGGCGCAACGCCGACCTCCGCAACATCCTGTCCTTCCAGCACGACTACCCGGAGGCCCGGGTCGTGACGATGGAGGAGAACTACCGGTCCACCAAGACCATCCTTGAGGGGGCCCACAACGTCATCTCGTCCAACCGGCAGCGGCTGGACAAGGGCCTGTTCACCCAGCGGGACCAGGGCGAATCGATCGTCGTGGCGGAGGCGTACAACCCGGAGGAAGAGGCGCTGTACGTGCTCCAGGAGGTGGACCGCCTACGCAAAGACAACGACCTGCCGCTGAACGGCGTTGCGGTGATGTACCGGGTCAACTCCCAGTCCCGCGCCTTTGAGGAGACCTGCCTCCGCTTTGGGGTTCCCTACCGGCTGGTGGGCGGCGTCCGCTTCTACCAACGCCGCGAGGTCAAGGATGTCATCACCTACCTCCGGGTGGTCAACAACCCCCACGACGACATCAGTCTCGCCCGCATCGTCAACGCGCCGGCCCGGGGCATCGGCCAGCGGAGCCTGGAAGACCTGACCCACTGGGCGCGCCAGCGCAATCGCTCGTTGTGGGAGGCGATGCTGGCTGTCGTCTCAGCCCGCAGCGACGGAGGGGAAGCGCCGCCGCTGGCGTCGAGGCCCGCCGGCGCTATCGCCGGCTTCACCGCGCTCATCACCAGCCTGATTGAAGAAGCGCAGCGCGTCGACATCGTGACGCTGCTGGACGACCTGCTCGAGCGCATCAACTACAAGCAGCATCTCCGCAGCGACCCCGACCGGGGCGAGGAGCGCTGGGACAACGTCAAAGAGCTGCGCGGCGTCGCTTTGCAGTACCAGGATTGGGACCCAGGGGAGGGACTCTTCGCCTTCCTGGAAAACGTTGCCCTGGTGGCGGACGTGGATAGGATGGACGAGGCGGAGCGGGATGCCCTGACCTTGATCACCTTGCATCAGGCCAAGGGCCTCGAGTTCCCCGTGGTGTTCATGACCGGGATGGAGGAAGGCGTCCTGCCGCACGCGCGCTCCATGGACGACCCGGACGCAATCGAGGAGGAGCGGCGGCTGACCTACGTGGGCATGACCCGCGCCCAGGAGAGGCTGTACATGGTGCGGGCCTTCCGCCGCGGCTTCGGAGGGGCCAGTATGCCGACCGCCCCGTCCCGCTTTCTGGCCGATATCCCGGACCACATCACGTCCACGCCGATGGGAGTGCGCCAGACCGTGACGCCGGCGCGCCAGCCATCCTACTGGCCCGGGGCTAGGACCGCTGCCCCTGACGCGCCCGCGGCTGAGGGCGGGCCGTCGCCGTTCAAGGTGGGGGAGAAGGTGCGACACAACAAGTTCGGAGAGGGGGTCGTTATCAACTGCATCGCCGCCAACGACGACTATGAGGTAACGGTGGCCTTCCGCACGGAAGCCGGCATCAAACGGCTGCTGGCCAGCTTCGCGCCCTTGGAGCGGGTGGAGGAGGGGTGAGTCCGGCGCCCCGTCCCGACGTCATCCTTGTGGGCGGCGGCGTCATCTCCTGCGCCACCGCCTACTTTCTGGCCAAAGAGGGCCTCAAGCCGCTCATTGTGGAGCGGGAGGCGGTCGGCTACGGCGCATCGGGGGCAGCCGCCGGCCTTCTCAGCCCCCTCGCCGACCTCCGAGGGGAAGGTCCGACAACCGAGTTGGGCCTCGTCAGCCTGCGGCTGCATCGCGAGCTGGCGCAGGCGCTTCCCGCCGAATCCGGCATCGACTACCACTTCTCCGACATTCCCGTCCTGCGCCCGGCCTTCAACGACGACGAGGAGGGCGAGCTACGGGAGGCCGTGCGTTGCCAGCAGGCTCTTGGCCTCGATGTCTCCTGGGCAGACCAGAACGGCATGCTACAGATCGACGAGGGCCTGGCGCCGGAGGCCCAGGGCGCGCTGCACTCCCGCGTCGAGGCCCAGGTGGAGCCCTACCGGTTTGTGCTGGCCCTGACCGCCGCCGTCGAGCGCATGGGCGGCGCCGTCCGCTACGCGAATGTCACCGGCGTCCAGTCCAGCGCCGGCCGGGCCACCGGCGTCCGCCTCGCCGATGGCTCGACCCTGGAAGCCGACGCCACCGTCCTCGCTATGGGACCGTGGACTCGCGAGGCAGAGGCATGGACCGGCCTGCGCATCCCCATCGAGCCACTGAAGGGCCAGCTCATGCGCTTGCAGCTCCTCCAAGGGCCTCCGCCTGCGGCGGCTGTGTTCTGGGGCAAGCACTATCTGCTGCCCAAGCCCGCAGGCCACATCCTGGCCGGAACGACTGAAGAGCTGGTGGGCTTCGACACCCAGCCCACCGCCGAGGCGAGGGAGGCCATTCTCGGCGACGCCCTGCGGTTCATGCCGGCCCTGGAAGACGCCGTCATTACGGAGCACACCGCTTGCCTGCGTCCGCTGGCCGCCGACCACGCGCCGGTCGTGGGAGCGGCGCCTGGATGGGAAGGCTTATTCATCGGCGCCGGGCACGGGCGCAAGGGCATCCTGCAAAGCGTGGCGACCGGCCGAATCCTGACCGACCTTGTCGTCAGAGGCCACACCGATCTCGTTGAGACTGCCCGCTTCTCTCCCGCCCGCTGGGGCGCCTAGCGGCGTCGTGCTACCATGAGCGCCGGACTTTCCGTTCGCGGCGCTCGCGGAGTAACACTTGGCTCAGCAGCCTGACGTCGTCCTCGTTGGCGGGGGTATCGTCTCCCTGTCGACCGCGTATCACTTGGCCAAAGAGGGGGTCGTCTCACTCATCGTGGAGCAGGAGGCCGTCGGCTACGGGGCGTCGGGCGCCGCCGCCGGTCTCGTCACCCCGCTCATCGAGGCCCATGGGCCCGACGCGCTCGCGAGCCTGGGCATGGCCAGCGCCGCGATGCATCGCGAGTTGGCGTTGTGTCTTGCCGTCAGAGTCTGGCGTTGACTATCACTACTCAGTGATTCCCATCCTGGAGCCCGCGTTTGCGGAGGAAGAGACCCAGGCGCTGCTTCAGAAGCTCGAGTGGCTGCAGAGGCTGGACCCCGAAGTGCGGTGGGTCACCCCTGAAGACGTCCGGCGGCTGGACGGACGGTTGACTCCCGAAGCCCATGGGGGCCTGTTCTATCCCAACGAACGCCAGGCGGAGCCCTACCGCCTCGTACTCGCCTTCACGTCTGCCATCGAGCGGATGGGATGCAGCATCCGCTACGCAAGGGCGGCGGGCCTCGAATCCAGCGGCAGCCGCGTCACCGGGGTGCGTTTGGCGGACGGCCCCAGCATCAGCGCGGACCGGGTCCTGCTGGCGATGGGTCCCTGGACTCGGCAGGCGGAAGCATGGACCGGCCACCCCATTCCCGTGCAGCCGCTGAAGGGCCAACTCGTGAAGCTGGAGCTTGGCGAGGCGCCGTTGCCCGAGGCGGCGGTCTTCCAGGGCACGAACTACATCCTGCCCAAGCCGGCCGGTTACGTCATCGCCGGAACGACTGAGGAGTTGGTGGGCTTCGACACCCAGCCCACCGGCGAGGCGAGGACAACCATTTTGGAGGAAGCCCTGCGCTTCATGCCGTCACTGGAATCGGCGCGAATGACGGAGCATACCGCCTGCCTGCGCCCCCTCTCCGCCGACAACCTGCCGATTCTTGGGCCGGCGCCCGGTTGGGAGGGCCTCTATGTGGCCACAGGGCATCAGCGGCAGGGGATCATTCTCAGCGCCGTTACCGGCCGCATCATGGCCGACCTCCTCATACGGGGCGAAACGGACGTCGCCGACCTCGCGCCGTTTTCCCCGGACAGGTGGGCAGGGTAGGAGCGGGCGGCCGCCGGGGAGGCGTTAGGCGCCGGGGTCAATCGAGGAGGAATGGCGCGGGCCATGGACGTTGGACGCCTGGCCCGCCGGCTCAGACCGTTCGAGGTCTATGGCTGCGTCGTCCTTGAAGCACATCAAGAGGTGGCCGGGCTCGATTGATACGTCCACGCGGGTCCCCACTTCAAAATCGTGGGTATGGAGAACCTGGCTCTCCACGAGCGTTCCGGAGTCCATGCGGACCCGGTAATGGAAGAAGCCGCCCCGCAGCTCCCGGAAGGCAATCTCGCCCTTGCCGGTCGGGGAGGCGTGCAGGTGTACGTCGTCGGGGCGGAGCATAACCTGAACGCCCTCCGGCGGCGCATCAAGGCGCTGCTGGATCACGCCGATCTCCGTAACGATCCGCTCCCTTTCGATCCGGGCTTCCAGGAAGGTCACGGGGCCCATGAAGTCTGCTACATAGCGGGTCTGAGGCTTGTGATAGAGGTCGTTGGGGGCGCCCAGCTGCTCGATCCGTCCCTGATGGATCAGTGCGATGAGGTCGCCGATGTTCCCGGCTTCCCGAATGTCGTGGGTTACGAAAATGGCTGTGACGCCGGCCTGCCGCAGGATATGCCGCACCTCCATGCGCATCCGGCCGCGCAGCCGCGGGTCGAGGTTGGAGAAGGGCTCGTCCAAAAGGATGATCTGTGGGCTGGGCGCCAGCGCTCGCGCTAGGGCCACCCGTTGCTGCTGGCCGCCGGACAACTCGTGTGGGGAGCGGTGCTCCAGCCCGGTCAGACCCACCAACTCCAGGGCGGCCTCAACCTTGGCGGCGCTCTCCGGGGCCCGGGGCAGGCCATAGGCCACGTTCTTTTTCACGGTCATGTGGGGGAAGAGGGCGTACTCTTGGAACACCATGCCCACGCGCCGCTGTTCCGGCGGGATGTGCCGGCCCGGCCCGGCCACAAGGTGCCCCCCTATCTCCACCGTACCGCCATCGGGGACCTCGAAGCCGGCGATAAGCCGCAGGGTGGTGGTCTTTCCGCAGCCGCTGGACCCTAGCAGGGCCAGAATCTGCCCCTGCTCCAGCTCCAGGTCGAGGTGGTCCACGGCATAGACGTCCTGGAACCGCTTCGCGAGATTGGTGCAGCGGATGACCGGTTCGCTCATGCCGTCCGCTTCTCCCGTCCCAGGATGAGAGCGACGGAAAGAGAAGACACGACGATGAGAAACAGGGCGGGTATGGCTGCCCGGGCGAAGAAGGCTTCCGAAGCCGCCGACCATATGGAGGTGGACAGGGTCTTGAAGCCGATGGGGCCGAGGATAAGCGTCGCCGGCAACTCTTTCATGGTCAGCAAGAATACCATACCGGCCCCGGCCAGAATGCCGGGAAGGATCAGGGGGAGCGTGATGGTGGCGAAGGCCTGCCAGGGTTTTCGCCCCAAGCTGCGAGCCGCTTCCTCAAGCTGAGGGCTGACCTGCATCAGCGACGTCCGCGCCGCGCCGATGGCCGCCGGCAGAAACAGCACAACGTAGGCGAAGACCAACAGTGCGGTGGTCTGGTACAGGGGCAGGGCGAAGTTGGCGCCAAAGAACACTAGCGAAAGGGCTATGGCGATGCCCGGCAGGGCAAATCCGATGTACGTGACGCGCTCCAGCAGGGCGGCGAGGCGCCCGGGGTAGCGTACGGCGAGCAGGGCGACGGGCAGGCCCGCGGCCACCGTCGCCCCGGCTGCCAAGCCCGACGCGTACATGGAGTTGGCGGTGGCGGTCCAGAGCAGGTTGAAGGGCTCGCCAGCGGCGATGCCGCGTGCGGCCCAGTACCCCAGGACCGACATCGGCAGCGCCAGGGATAGCGCCGCTACTACGGTGAGGAATCCGAGGGCGGGCCATCGCCAGCGGCGCAGCCGCACTATTGCAGGGTCGCGGGCGGCGCCTGCCGCGCTTCGGTAATATCGCCATCTCCCTCTGCTGATGCCCTCCACGTAGAGCACTCCCACCGCCACAGCCACGAGGACGAGCGATAGGGACGCCGCAAGAGTCCGGTTGAAGGCCGATTCGTACTGGATGTAGATGGACCACGTGAAGGTCTCATACCGCAGCAGCGATACCGCCCCGAAGTCGCTCAGCGTATAGAGGGCCACGAGCAATCCTCCGGCGGCGATCGCCGGACGGAGTTGCGGCAGGGTGACGCGGAAAAAGGTTTCCCAGGGTCCGCGGCCGAGGCTTCGCGAGGATTCCTCCAACGCGGGGTCAAGCCTCCACAGCGCCGCTCGTATGGTCAGCAGCACGTAGGGGAAGCTGAGAAGCGACAGCGTGATCAGTGCGCCGGGGTATCCGTACAGGTCGGGCAGCCGGTTGACGCCCAGCGGCGCCAGGTAGTCCTGGAGCATGCCCTTGGGCCCCAGCGCTACGACAAACATCAAGGCGCCCACGTAGCTGGGGATTACCAGGGGCGCCACCGTAACCACTGTCCAGAACCGTCTCAGCGGCAGATCGGAGCGGACGGTGAGCCAGGCCAGAGGCAGGGCCAACAGCGTCGCCACCACAGTAACCGTGGAGACCAACAGGAGGGAGCGGAGGATCACGGTGAGGATCCGGTAGCGAAACAGGAGGTCTGCCACGTCCGCGCCCGCGCCGAGTGTCCGCCAAACCAGGTACACCAATGGGAGCAGCACGGCCAAACCCACGATGGCGGCGGGCGCCCAGAGCACGGCGGGCGGCTTGGGGGACCGCCCCCCGGGACCGCCCGGGCGCACACTCGGCGCTTGAGCTAGCTCGACAACTCTCACCGTTCGTCCTTACTGGAGCACGCCGGTATCCCGAAGCAGATTCTGCGTGCCGTCCAGGTCAGCGAGGTCTCTCATGCTCACGTTTGGAGCAGCGATGTCCTCCAGTGGCTTCAGCAGATGGTGGACGTTGACTCCTTCAATCAGCGGATACTCGAACGTCTGACCGGCGAAGTACTGCTGCGCCACCGGTGACAGCATGAACTGAATGAACCGTTCAGCGTTGTCCCTGTTGTCCGCGGTGGAAAGCGTCCCGGCGCCGGCCACCATGACCAGCGCCCCCGGGCCCCCGCCGCGAGGATGATAGTTCCTGGCGGGGAAGCTGTCGCCTTCCTCGGCAAGAAAGCGGTGCAGGTAGTAGTGGTTGACCAGGCCCACGTCTATTTCACCCGCAGCGGCAGCGGCAACCTGTGAGGTGTTATTGGGGTAGACCAGGGGGTTGTTCGCCCTCATATCCTCAAGCCATTGCCTGGTCTTCTCCTCGCCCCAGAGCACTCGCATGCCGGTCACCATGGTCTGAAAGGACGCATTGGTGGGCGCCCAGCCGAGGCGTCCCCGCCACGCTGGATCCGTCAACCCTTCCAGAGAGTCGGGCAGATCGTCTTCCGTCAGAGTCTCTGTGGAGTAGGCCAGTGTCCGGGCGCGGCCTGAGAGGCCGACCCAGGAGCCGTCTGTTGAACGAGCCCAGCTTGGGACCTGGCCGAGGATGGTCTGCGGCAAGGGGGCCAGCAGCTCCTCCACAGCGCCGAGACCACCGGGGTCCTGAGCAAAGAATACGTCTGCTGGAGAGTTTCGACCCTCCTCCAGGAGCGTGATGGCCAGAGCGGAAGTCCCTGCGTAGTTCACCTTCACGTCGATGCCCGTGGCTTGGGCAAACTGCTGGATGATGGGGTCGACAAGGCTTTCGCTGCGGCCGGAGTAGACCACCAGCGATCCCAGCGACGCGGGAGCAGCGGTGAGTTGGGCCGCCGGCGTGGTTGCCTCGAGGTCGCCTCCGCAGGCCGCCGCCAAGAGCAGGACAGGCAGCGCCGCGGCCGCCAGAGCGACGGATATCCGCCGGCGCTTGCTCCCGCCGGATGACGTGCGAGCGTCCAGGCAACCAAGGAATCGTGCGAGAGGGTGACGCGCTGACATGGCGAAACTCCTGGTTAGTATGACGCGAGCGGGGTCGATGGTGGCACGAAGAAACCACTTTGTCAATACTAATCAATTGATTCGCTCGCATTGTGTTCCTGATGCGCTCACCCTTTCAACCGCGTCCCCACTCTGCCTTTCCGCCCGGGACGGGCTCGAAGCGCGCTCCGCCCCGGGCGGAACGCTGGCGTCTGGGGTTGCATTGGGCCGTCGCGGAGGAGAGAGGAGAGAGGGGAACCAATCGAGTGGAGCGGTGAGGCTTCCCGGATTTAGGCCTTTGCCGGACTGCCCCGAGGCAGGTGAGTAAGAAGGGAACGCGGCGCCGGGGATCTAAGCTCGCGGCAGGCCGAGCCCCCGCTGGGCAATGATGTTCCGCTGGACCTCGGAGGTGCCCCCGGCGATGGTCAGTGAGATGCCGAAGAGGAAGGCCTGCTGGCAGCGGCCGCGGAGTCTGGCCCAACGGGAGTCGGGGCGGAGCTGGCCGTACATGCCCAGGACGTCCATGCAGGTCTTGGCGATGCGTTGACTCGCTTCCGTGCCGAAGACCTTGCTGATGGCCGCCTCCCGAGTGCTGGGCACCCCCTGGCTCTGCAGCCAAGCGATCTCGTAGCACATCAGCCTGCCCACCTCGAACTCCGTGAGGCGCTGCATGAGCCTGCTGCGCACCAGGGGGTCCTCAAAGAGTGGCCGGCTGTTGTGGGCCGTCTCCTTGCAGAACTGAATGGTGTCCATCAGCAAAAGGTGGTTGCGGCCTATCCGCTCTATGCCGGAGCGCTCGAAGTCCAGGTTGGCCGCTACGATGTACCAGCCCTGACCCGGCTCTCCAACCAGTGCGGTCTTTGGCACGCGTACGTTGTCGAAGATGACCTCACACATTTCGGGGTCGCCCAGGATGTCGTCAATGGGGTTGATCGTGATGCCCGGCGTCTTCAGGTCCACGAGGAAGGCGCTGATGCCCTTGTGCTTGGGAACGCTGGGATCGGTGCGGGCAGCGAGCCAAGTGTAGTCCATCACGTTGGAGTTGTTCCAGATCTTGACCCCGTTGATGATGTAGTCGTCGCCATCGGCAACGGCGCGGGTCTGGAGACCGGCCAGGTCGGAACCGGTCTCAGGTTCCGAGTAGCCGATGGAGATGCCCATCTCTCCCGCTGCGATCCTTGGCAGGAAGAACGCCTTCTGCTCCTCAGACCCGAAGGCGATGATGGAAGGGCCCATCTGCCGCTCGGCGATGAGGTGATAGTCGACGGGCGCCTTATTGAGGATGATCTCCTCGTTGTAGACCAGGCGGTCGATGGGTCCCATCCCTGCGCTACCGTACTCCGGCGGCCAGGCCAGGCCGATCCATCCCTTCTGGCCCAGCTTGCGGGAGAATTCGCGGTCGGCCATGTTTTCGCCGAGCGTGGGATCTTCCCGGATCTCCCGCGGCGCCTCGCTCAGGATGAACGAGCGCAACTCCTCTCGAAAGCGCTCTTGCTCGGGCGTGAAATGAAAGTCCATGGGCTCGTCGCTTCCCCCAGGGATGGGACCGGCTCAAGCGCGGCTAGGCCAGATTCCCCTACGATGGGAACCGTAGGTTCCGGGGCGCTCCGTGGTCAAGGCGTGGGCGCCTGCTGGCGCTGCTGACCGGGGCATGGAGAGGGCGGCCGCGCCGCCCACCCCGGGCGCGGTGATGAGCAGCAGGCGATGTGGGACAGCCGCGCTCCATCGAAGAGGAGTCCGGCGCCGCGCAGGCGGCAACCGGAAACCATCTCCGGCGGCCGATAGCGAAGGAGTCCTGGGCCTTGGCCGGGGTGGGCTACTGCGCCAACGACGCTCGCCGAGACCTACCCTTGCTTTGCGCCGTTGGAGGACTCCTGCGAGCCGGCCTCAGGGGCGCTGGCCTCTGGCAGGACGGCCTCTTCGGTTGCGGCCTCTTCGCCCGTGTGCTCCCGCCCCAGGAGGCGCCGGGCCTCAGCGGACAGCTCCTCCGCCCGGTGGCGAGCCTGACCGGCTAACACCGTTGCTTGCTCTCCGATAGCGTGCGCTTGGCCCCGAGCCTGGCTGGCGACGACCTTCCCCTGCTCCCTGATGTGCTGAGTGCGGGTTAGCGCTTCGGACGCCAGCCCCTCGACCTTATGCTTGGCCTGCTCGGCTATGACCTCCGCCTGCTCGCGGAGATGTTGAGTCCGCTCGAGCAACTCCGCCCGGGTGTCTTGTCCGGCACGCGGCGCCACCAGGATGCCGACCAAAACTCCAACCACTCCCCCGAATAGGAAACCTGTGACGAAACCGCCGCCTTCTTCGTTTGCCATTGTTGCCATCTCCTTACTTTGCGTTCCCCTTTGAGCCTCGTTTCCTTATGAATCCGAACAGGAAGCCTGCGGCCCTCCCTGCCCCGTGGGAAGCAGCGGCGTTCCCCGTAACCGGCTTGATGACGTTATCGAGGAGAGCCCTGCTGCCTTCTTGCACATTCTGGGCTGTCCCCTGAAGCGCGTTCAGGGTGCGGCTCAGCTTCTTGTAGAGCGCCAGCGCCGCCACCGTGAGAATGAGCAACGATACGCTGCTCACGCCCACGGCGATGATGATCGACAAATCTCTGAGAAACTCTACGACGCTGCTGTCGCCCAAGACAGACCTCTAAGCCTGAGTGGCTATCAATCAGTATACCATATACCACGGGCGCGGCGTTCCGTATGGACAAGGCGTGTGCTACATTGGCGAGGCTGCCGCCGCCCTGAGCGATCCCGGCGGCCCGCTAGGAGGCTTCGAAGTGCCCGATTACCAGGACTTGCTGTATGCCAAGGACGATGGCGTGGCCGTCATTACGTTGAACAGGCCGGACAGGCTCAACGCTTTTTCGCCGGACATGATCGACGGCTGGCGGATGGCTCTGGAGGATGCCCGGGACGACCCCGGCATCGGAGCCGTGGTGGTTACCGGAGCGGGGAGGGCCTTCTGCGCCGGCGCCGATACGAAAGCGCTCGCCGAGGGCGATATGCTCTCCGCGGAGTCCAGCGATTCCGTCATTGCCACCCGGAACCGCCTGCGGGATTCGGTGCACCGCATTCCTCGGGTGCTGGCCACCTTGGACAAGCCCTACATCGCTGCGGTCAACGGGGCGGCGGCGGGCGCCGGCATGGATATGGCCTCCATGGCCGACCTGCGATTCGCATCGGACCAGGCCAGGTTCCGGATGTCGTATAGTCTCATGGGGATTGTGCCTGGGGATGCCGGCTGCTACTTCCTGCCGCGGATCATCGGCGTGGCGCGTGCGCTGGAGCTGATGTGGACGGCCCGCATCATCGACGCCGAGGAGGCGCTGCGCATAGGCTACCTGACCCGCGTCGTTCCGGCGGACGCCCTGATGAGCGAGACGCTGGAGTTTGCCCGAGCGTTGGCCAACGGCCCCCGGGTCGCCACCGAGATGGCCAAGCGCATGGCCTACAACATGCTGAACATGGACCTCAACGCGGCCCTCGACTACTCGCAGATGGGGATGACTATCGCCAGGGCGACCGAGGACTCCAAGGAGGGTCCGAAGGCGTTCGTCGAGAAGCGGGCGCCGCGCTTCCAGGGCCGATAGGCGCTCCGTCGCGGTTTCTCCCCTGGGGCGCGTCTCGTACAATGGAGCCGGGGCCGCTAGCTCAACTCGGTAGAGCAACGGACTTTTAATCCGCAGGTTCTGGGTTCGAATCCCAGGCGGCCCACCATCATGTACGGTAGACAGAACTGAGCCGTTCAAGGCCACCTTTTCGGTGGCCCTGCCGGGTATCAGGCTGTCGTCTGGCATAGGCACGGTGTATCGCATGAGAGCGTCGCCGGGCATGACGATGATCTCCTTGACGAACGACTCGATGAAGGCCCTGCGCTCGGTCAATTCGCTCTCGTTCAGGAAGTCCCTCATGTCCTTGGCGTAGGCGGAGATAGTCTTCACGTCGTCCAGGTGCGCCCTGCGCTCGGAGAGGATCGCTCTCGCATCCGCCGCCGCGTCCTCAAGACGCTCCTTCCGCTCCCGGTGCTCTTTAATCCTGTCTGAGGCGTCGGCCATATCAACGTCGCTCGTCTCGATGACGTTCCAGATGCGACCCAGCCGCCGCTTCACGTCCTCAAGCTCATCCTCAATGACCCGAAGCCTCTTGCGCTGATCTTGGGCTATGCCGTCCATCTCCTCGTCCACCACCTTCACCAACTCGGTGATGCTCCCCTCGGTGAGGATGTTGGAGCGAATCTTGTCGACGACCAACTCCTCGAAGCGGCGGGCGTTGAGCCTGGGAGTGTCGCAGGCATCCTTGCCGCGCTTCATGATCGACTGGCAGACGTAGTAGGCAAACTGTCCGCTCTTGGCGTCCTGGCCGCTGAGCGCCCTGTTGCACGTCTTGCACTTGACCAGTCCACTCAAGAGATAGGTGCTTCCGACCCTTCGGGGATGGGACATCTTGGGTGCGCGAGAGCGCATCAGCTTGTTGACGCGGCTGAACTGGGCCTTGGTGACGATGGCGGGGAACGCTTTCTCCACCCGCACAGGCTCGGCCTTGTCCTTTGAATTCGTGCCCCAGACCAGAGTCCCCGTGTAGGACTCGTTGATGAGGATGGCATGGACACTGGTCTTTCCCCAGAGCTTTCCCTTGGGGCTGGAGATGCCCTCGTCGTTGAGGGTTCTGAGTGATGTTCACCATCCCGTTGCCGGCCTCGGCCATATCGAAGATGCGCTTGACCACGCGGGAGGCATCCGGGTCGGGCTGCAAGGTGGGGCGCTTCTTAGGCCCGTCCTGCACCATCACCCGGTTGTAGCCGAAGGGGGCGTAGCTGGAGACCCAGAAGCCGCGAGAGGCGGACTCCCGCATTCCCCTCGTGACCTCCTGGCCAGATTCTCGCTGTAGAATTCGTCCACGCTCTCGATGATGGCCTCCATCAGCTTGCCGGTGGGGGTGTCGTCGGCGTGCTCGGTGATGGAGACGACTCGAACGCCCTTGCGCCTGAGCATGGACTTGAAGGCCACGGCGTGCTCGCGCTTGCGGGTGAAGCGGGAGAACTTCCAGACCAGAATCTCCCGGAACGGGGCGTTGGCCTTGGCGGCTGCGTCGATCATCTTGCGGAACTCCGGGCGGTCGGCGATGCGCCCGCTCTCGGCCTCATCCACGTACTCGCGGAAGACGATGTAGCCGTTCTTCTGTGCGTAGTCCCTGAGCGCCCGCAGCTGGGCGGCGATGGACAGGTCCACGTCCTGGCGGTCACTGGAGACTCTGGCGTAGAGGGCCACGGGCGTGTAGTCGGTGTTCTGGTTCATGGGTGCGTCCTCCTTGCTCATTCCTGGTCGGTGTGGCGGGCCTCGGCCCGTTGTCGGCGCTCCCCCCGCAGCCACTCCCGCTCTTCCATGTACAGGCGGATGGCCTCGCGGAGGAACTCGCTCATGGTGCGGCCCTCCTCCTTCAATACTTGTTGCACCTGCTCCGCCAAATCAGGGGGCATGGAGAAGGTGATGGCCTTACGGGTTGTGGGCATTCTCTCTCTTTGCCTCCCTACAGTATGACACAGTCATACTCTTATGATGAACGAAACGACTTGCAGATGTCAAGTCCACAGTGCAGCTAACCTACTTGGGTGAACCTGGCGTGACCTGCTCCCCGAAAACCGGTCCACGGATAATTGGAATCCTCCGGTCAAACAGAGGAGGACAGCATGCGGAGGGGTTTACGGACGAGGATCATCGGGGTCCTGAGGGAGGCGGACGCGGGAGTCCGACGGCCGAGGTATGCCGCCGACATGGTGTCTCACCGGGGACCTTCTACAACTGGAAGGCGCGGTTCGGCGGGATCGGCGTGAGCGAGGCGCGACGGCTCGCCATCTGCCGCCTAAGCAGCTGCTGGCGGAGCGACGCTCGACAATCACGTCTTGCGGGAATGCTCCGAAAAAACGCATCCCTGGCGACGGGAGACCATGCACCGTGTCCAGGAGCTGGGGCTTCAGCGAGCGTCACTTGCAGGCTGATGGGTATCCACCGATCGGTGGCCCGCTATAGGCGGGTCAGCGACGCACCCGAACTCCTCAAGCGACTGCGCTCGCTGCCGCGGAGCGGCGGCGCTTCGGGTATCGCCGGTTGTGGGTGTTGTTGCGCCGACTTCGGCGTGAACCACAAGCGGGTCTACCGGCTCTATCGGGAGGAGGGGCTGTCCGTCCGGCGTCGGATTGCGGATGGCGGGCATCGCTCGCGTCCCCACGATGGCGCCCGAGCGCCCGAACCAGCGGTGGTCGATGGACTTCGTGTCCGATGCGCTCGCCAGTGGCCGGCGGATACGAGTGCTGACGGTGATTGACGACTTCACTCGCAGAGCCTGGCCATGGAGGTGGACACGTCGTTGCCCGGCCTCCGCGTGACAAGGGTGTTGGACAGGCTGGCCATCGACCGTGGCCTGCCGGAGCTGATCACCGTAGACAACGGCCCTGAATTCGCCGGGAGGATTCTGGACGCTTGGGCGTATGCACATGGGGTGCATCTGCACTTCATCGATCCGGGCAAGCCCATGCAGAATGCGTACATCGAGAGCTTCAACGGGCGGCTTCGCGACGAGTGCCTCAACGAGCACTGGTTCATGAGTCTTCCTGCGGCCCGGAACATCGTCGAGCGCTGGCGGGACGACTACAATGCTGTCCGGCCCCACAGCGCACTGGGCAACCGGACGCCCGAGGAGTTCGCACAACAGGTGGCTAGGAATACGCCGGTCGGACTCTAAGAATACTTGGACCTAATTCAGGGGGCAGGTCAGGCGGAGAGAGGAATGGGTATAGGAGTCATCAACTTCAATTCGGTCCCTATCCGAGCCGCCTATAGCGACGTCTGAATGCCTCCCGGCCACCCTCCATCACTCGGCAGACTTCATCTCGAATGGCCGCCTCCTGCAACGAGCCCGACTGCTTGACGACGCATTGCCCTCCTTCGAATGCCAATGCGTGCAGCATTTCCGCGTCACCGTTGACTACGATATTGGGGTTGTGTGTGACAACGATTATCTGTCGTCTGAACTTGTTCTCTCGTATCTGGCGCACGACCAAGTCATAGATAAGATGGTTGTCTAGGTCATCCTCTGGCTGGTCAAGTACTAGAGGCTCCTCGCCGTGTGCAAGAAGGAAGGCCAACATCGCAGCGGACCGCTGACCCGCGGATGCCTGCGAGATAGGTTGAAAATCCCTGCCATCCCCTGTTCGGCTGTACCTCACAGAAAGCCCATCCTCTGGGAACCAAGTCAAGAGATTATCGAGCAACTCAGGCCCACGATCGAATTCTCGATCAAGATAGTTGTTGAAATGGCCCCCAAAGTTGCCTTTCCCGCCGCACGCCAACTCGAATCGGTCCTTGAGTTTCCCTAGACGACTTTCAATGTTTGACATTCGCGCATTCGGCTCTTCCGGCAAACCCTTAATCAAGTCGGCCACAATCCCTTTGGGCGAAGACTCGGCATTTGTGACGAGGATGTCATCGGAGAATCTATCATCTGGGACATTCAAGGTCTGACGCAAAGATCGCTCGATGATATGTGGATCGTCCCCATATGGCCGAATCTCAATACGCACGAAGTTGTTCTGCGACAGGGCGGTGGCCAAAAACGCACGGCGGGCGACAGTCATAGCGCGGCGGGCGTCCCAGACTCCCTGTAAGCGCTCTTGGGATTCTTCAAGGAGCTTGCTTCGCTCTTCCTTAGCCGCCTGCAGGTCCTTCATTTGGTTATCGAGTCGTTGTTTCTCCTGTACGAGGGAACTGTACTCGTTTGGATCCGTCACGCCTTCCGTTTCGAGGTCCCTGACCAAGCCTTGATAAGCCCCTATAGCTTCCTCCAGCGAGGATTGCCATTCGGTATTCTTCAAAGCTTCCCGCTGAGACTCGGCAACACCGCGAAGAGTCTGCGCCACCTCCCGTAACTGATGGCTGGCCACATCTATGGCGGTCCTAAGCGCGGTCGTCAAATCGACGACTTGACGATCCTCTTCCGATGATTGCTCGAATAGACCATCCGGCAGGTCTTCAAGCGGGAGTTCCTCCGCTGTAGTTTCGATTCTCTGAGCAGCCTCCTCGACAGCCCCAAATTGACGATCCAACTCTTGCCGTTGCCGGCGCCGGTAGGCTGACAAAATGGCCGTATGCCCGGCCGCCTCGAAACGTTCGAGCTTGCGCTCTACGTCTTCGAGCTGAAGGGTTGTAGGGGCTTCAAGTCCACTCAACCTGCCGTCGATTTCGCGTATCCGGGCCTTGGTCGAATTGAATGCCGCCACAGCTTCAGTTAGCTTTCCTCGCAGTTCTCCAACTGCGGCTGCCCGGTCAATTTCTCTCAACAGAGAGGTCGGGTCATTTCCGGCTAATTCGGCGATCTGCCCTTGGCTGAACATCTGGAGCGGAAACCGTTCTGATGTGACAGCTTGCACACTTGAAGGCTGCCACTCACCAGACTTAGATTTGTCCTCCACGACTATCCCAGTACCGCTTCCTTGCCAATGGACACGATGCCTTACGCCTTCACGAGTTAGCGTCCATATAATCTTGGTAGAGTCTCTCAGACCACCATCTTTCGTTTGGTCTGATGGCACCTGATTGAACCGCTTGAATGTTTCTCGAGAGTCGCTATGAGTTGGCAGTCCGTCGAAATCCGAATTTCGCCTTGCTGCGAGTCTCAATGCATGAAGGACAGTGGACTTACCAGTACCCCGTCCGCCTATCAAGGCGTTCAGCCAAGGGTTGAAATCGAGCCTTGCGGGCGTTGGTCCACGCCCCATATAGCGCGCTTCATCAATCTCGATGGATTCGATACAGTGATTCGGCAGGGCGAACGGATGGAAGGCCTCAGACGCGTCACTTCGGCGGATCGAAAAGCCTCCACCGTCTAGCAACGCGAGGCGCAGTCCCTCAAGGGAAGGCTTTGCCATCTTCACCCAAGTGTAGTGAGAACCTGGATAGTGTTCGGCTGTTTCGCCCTCGGGGTGATGCGAATCGGATCCAAGAACTTCAGCCCAGGCTAACTTGCGTTGCTCGTAAAGATCCGGCTTCTCGAACTGTGAAGCTATGACCTCCATTGCCAAAATGTCCTGGCAATCAAGCACTTGACTGACAGTGTTGGGGTCAAGCTCCGTCTTCTTCGGACTCTCATGTTTCGTCCTCAGCAGGCCCTTAGGGCCATCTGTGTGGGCCAGAATAGGGATACCGCCTCTGGCCAGAACAGTTTCCACCACCTCGACAGCGGACTGGCGGGTCACGCCGTCGCTATCTCCTTTGGTCCCGTCATAGTCAACGGCATCGATGAGGGCGGCGAGATCAGACGTCGTAGTGTCTGTGTCAAAGATCGCAAGTAGATGGAATCCCCCGTTGACCGACAACTCAACCCCAGGGAACAGGTGAAGAGACCGAAATTCCGGGTGTTGCGTCCGGTGAAGGTCGTCTAATTCCTCCTTGAGGCGGTCAATCCACTCACCTGTGTTGTGATCTGTGACTGCTACACAGTCGATCTCTGCGCGCATGAACCCAAGTAGCCACTCTTTCGTTCCGAGTTGCTTCAAGGAAGATTGCTTTTCTCCCTTGCCATAGTCCATAGACTCTGGAGTGTGAGTATGGAAGTCGAACTTCCACCATCTGGCACCCGGATAGTCCCAATTCTTGCCTTGATCTATCGTCAAGTCCGGCTCCTCCCTGCTATTGTCTCCTCGAGAACCCGATTTGGTATCCCCGCCACTAGCTCCCAGCTTCGTGAGCACGACCGGCGACACCCACAGGACCGCGCCTACCTGGAATCACCTCGACAGGCGTCGGAATCAGCCAGTCGGCGCCGACCTTTACTGCTCCCCGCACCCGCCCGTCCCGGGCCAGCTTCCGCACCCTTCGTTCCGAGACGCCTAACCGATTAGCCGCCTCCCGCACCGTGACGTTGGCGACATCATCGGCGGGGACCTCGGACGCAAGCTCGAACTCAACGGGGCTCGGCTCCCTGAGCGTGCTCATCTCTTGGATGAGGAACCCGATGACCTCGCCGTCGTCGTCGAGCCGCTTGAGGATTCGATCGTCGTCGGTGGGGGTGAAGTACCCCTCCCTGAACGCCCACAGCACCTCAAGCATGTCTCCTTCGTGGTCGTACGAGACAAACACCTTTCTGCCCGTCATGCTCACTCTCCTTTGATTCTCCGGTCAAGATAGCCGGTGAGGATGAAGGAGTAGGTTCTTTCCCTCTTCACCACAAGGCAGACATATCGGTTCCTGCCCCGTATGTCCGGATAGAGCCGGTAGTAGAGCTGGACTGCCGGGTTGGCCTTGGAGGGACTCACCGCGTCCGGGCTGGCGAGGGTCTCGGCGAACCGGTGCATCTGGAGGGCCATATCAGGGTGCCTTCGCAGGATGTGCTGGAGCCGCTCGTTAGTGAGCCGGACCTCGTTCCCGCGCTCATCAGTGAAACGCCGCCCGCCGGTCTCCATCACAAGATACCGTACCGTAAAGTATACCGCGAGGAAGCATTGGGCGGCAAGAATCTGCCCTCGAACCTCGCAGTGTCCTCGCCCAGGCTGAGTACGGTCAGCGTTGGAGGGGCGCTCATTGGCCATCCTCCTCGCCGCCGTCCGGTGCAGCCTCGGGCAGGGGCAACGCGGCCCCGTGCTTTCGCATATAGGAGCGGATGGCGACCCTGGCCCAGATGCGCAGCCCGTTGCGGATCATTCGCCGCTGCTCCGGGGTGTACGACACCTCCGGGCTGTCCGGGGAGGCTTCGGGAGGTAGCTCGTCGGGCCTATCTCGTCTCTTCTTACCTTCGGTATCTTTCATGATCGTAGTCGCAGCGGCGGTTCGCGGGCCGCTGGCCTCTCGTTGCAGTTGTGCGGCAGGGCCGCCCGGCGCCGACGGAATGGGCGAGCGCCGGGTGGCCTCCGTGTCGTCTGATGCCCCGCCTTGCCGCCGTTGCGCCTGCGCGCGGCGGGGCGTTCCGGTCAGTCCTTGAAGAAGGTCATCTGGAAGCCCTCGCCGATGAGGATCTCCAGGCCGCCGGGCAACCGGCTTGCGAAGCGGAAGATCGAGTGCATCGCTCCCCCGCAGGGCTCGACGCCCTTGCGCCACCTGAGCAGCTGCTTGGGGTCCACGCCGAGGGCCTTGGCGAAGCCGCGCCAGCTGAGGCCGCTGGCCTCCTTGAGGCGTTCGAGGCGCTGACCGAAGTCCTCCGGCAGGACGCCGCTCTGCATGGGCTGGGCGCCTTTCTCTCCAGTGGTGTGAAGCCCGTCCAAACGGGACGAAACGTTAGTGTTGGTCATGTCTTTCCTCCATCGTGAAAAGCTGGTTGAAGTCGTCTACGCCGAGGACCTTTTGCATCCGGCGACGGATGCGTCCGGAGGGCGAGCGCTCCCCGTTGACCAGCATCGACATGTACCCCGGGCTGATCCCGATCTCCCTGGCGAGCCAGTTCTGGGAGCGGTTCAGCGTGGTGAGCCGCTTCCAGAGGGCCGCCGTGTCGAGCCGGACAACGTTCCGTCCTGCGCGCCTCCGGTGGCCTTTCTTTTTGTGAATATTTTCCGAATTCATGGCGTTCCGTTTCCAATCGTTCATTGAGGCGGCAGGGCCTGGGGCGATTCCCAGTCGGTGGGGGCGCGCCAGGCGCGTCCCAGCGGCCCCAGGGCGTCTATGGCCTCCCGGTGGGAGACCCACAGGGGCACGGTGACGCCGTCCGCCCGCATCTCCTCCCGCGCCACGTGCAGGAAGTGGGTTGCGGCGATGTCGTCGTCGAATACGACCAGGACGGCGGGCCGGACGCCGTGGTCGTCGGTGGGCCTGAGCGATGAGAAGTAGCGCAGATAGGGGGCGAGGCGCGCCGACATGGTGGAGGGCCGCACGGCCCTTCGCGCCCACTCCAGGAAGAAGGGCCAGCGTGTGTCGCCCCTGGTGAGGACGCCGAAGGCGTCGGGGTTGACGGCGCGCATCCCGCCGTCGTGCCGGAAGTGACGGGAGGCCCTTCTGGGCGGGTCGAGCTGGGCGACCTCCCACCCCAGGAGGGGGGCCTGCACCGCCAGCGCGGCCAGGAATCCGTGGACGGCGGAGGTGTGCTCGGCGTTCCTCAGCAGCAGCCGCGTTCTCCTGCCGGAGAGATTGCGCCACTCCAGGGGGGTCTCGGCGTCTTCGAGGGCGACGCTCCACCGTCTCTTCGCCACGCCGACGGACGTGCGGTCCCTACGGGCCAGGTGTGTCAGCGCCCGGTCGGTGAGGACGATGCGTCCGCCCGCGTCGCGGGGGCGGCTCACGAGGCCGAAGCCTTCGAGGGGGTTGACGAGCTGGGAGGCCCTCTGGGGCGAGACGCCCATGAGCCCGGCCAGCTCCTGGAGAGCGATCCAGGGCCAGTCCGAGACCAGGTCGAGGGCGCGCTTCTCGGCGGACTTGAGAATGACGGGCAGCATATGGTCGGATATGTCCGCCGCCGCCCACCTGTCGGGAAGGTCGGCGGGGAAGGCGGCCCGCTCCGCTTCCGGCTCCCGCGGCAGCTCGCCCCCGGGGGCCGCCCGGTCGAGCTCGTAGCGTAGGTTGATGGCGGCGGAGACCTTGACGGGGCTCCATATCCGGTCGCCCGCTCCGGCCAGGACCGCCTCGCGTTCCAGGGCGAACAGGGCCGGCACGTCGGTGGTCGAGAGGAGCCTACGGGCGTGCCTGAGCCGCACGTCGTCGGCCATGAGGATGAGGAGCGTTCCGGGGAGCGGCCAGTCGCGCAGCCGCCAGAGCCGCTTGGAAAAGCCCGAGCGGTCGGCGGTGAGTCCCTGCCTGATGATCCCGACGGTCCTGCCGTCCGGCAGCGTCATGGCGGCGTCCATCGGCATGGCCCGGTACCAGCGGAACCGGATGGGGTAGGCGACGTTGGAGAGGGCGGAGGCGACGTGGTAGACGGAGGCGAGCGGGTCGAGCCGGTCCATCAGGATGCGCCGCCACTGGGCGGAGACCGGATGGGAGCGCACCATCTCGTCGAGGGCGACGCCCTCCTCTCCGGCAAGCCTGCGCAGCCCTGCGGCGGTGAGATGGAACCTCCGCGCCGGGGGAAGCGGGTCTACGGCGTGGGGCACGGAGGCACAGAACCCGCCGGACTCCAGGCTCGCTATGGCCTCGTAGACGGCGCCCCTCGACCAGCCGCAGACGGCGACCATCTCCAGCCGGTCGAGGAAGGGCATCGACGCCAGGGCGCGGAGCAGGTCGGCCTCACATCCTGCGGGTTTCATTCCACGGCCTCCTCTGCCTCGTCAGCGGCTTCGCCCGCCCCGTCCCCTCCTGCGCCCGCGGCGTCCACTCTCCGCTTGCTGGTCTGCTTCCTCCGCTCCGGGTCCGGCTCAGCCGCCCGCTTGTCCGCCTGCCGGGCGGTTTCGATGTCCTCGACGCCCTTGCGGTAGTCGTCCACCTTGCGGTGGCCGTCGGCGTCGGCGTAGTCCGCCTGCCGGGCCGAGACGGTGTAGGCGGTTGCCGCCTCGCGGATGCGGACGGCCGTCTCCGGGTCTCCGTCCTCGGGCTTTCTGACCATCATCGAGAAGGCGGGCATCCGCTCCTTGCCGACGGTTGCGCGGACGTAGCAGTGGTGGACGGGCAGCGACGTGATGTCGTCCTCGGTCACCCGCTCCTTGCCCAGCTCCCAGACCAATTGGCGGGCGTCGGACCCGGACACCTGGAAGACGGCGAGGCACCCGACGTTGGCGAGCAGGGTGTCCCGCATGGTGCGGGAGAGGTCGTCCAGCTTCGCCAGGCTCTGGGTGGCGAGGATGAAGGAGGCCCCGAACTTGCCCAGCTCCGAGAGCATGGACTCGTAGTCCACGCCGGGCATCGACTGCATCTCGTCCACGACGACCAGCGCGCCCCGCCGCTTCTCCAACGGCAGGCTCCCCTGCTCCCGGATCACGGCGTCCACGAGGTTGAGCAATGACGCGCCCACCAGGGCGGCCACATCCCTGCCCACGGTCCCCTGGGACGTGGAGACCAGCAGGACTCCGCCGTCCAGGATGGTGCGGCGCATGTCGATGGTGGAGCGGCGCTGGCCGAGGATGGCCCTTGCCCGCTTGGATGATGCGTAGTAAGAGAGGCGGGTCTGCACCGGGGCGAGGGCCTCGGCCTTGTACTGGGCGTGCCACCTGCCGAAATCCCTTGCCCACCACTCCAGGAGGTAGGGGTCGGATACCTTCTTCAGCACGTCCTTGCGGAAGGGGTCGTCGGAGAGGAGCTTCAGCCCGTCGAGGATGGTGTATTGCTGCTCCGCCTCCACCTGCTCGTTGGCCTCGTGGAGGGTCTTGACGGTCTGTTCGAGGATGGACTGCATCCTCGGCCCCCACTGCTCCCAGAGGCCCTTGGCGACGCGCACCACCGAGTCGGCGGTGCGGTCCCGGTCGGCGAAGACGCGGGTGTCCAGCAGGTTGATGCCGGGGGAGCGGGTCTCGTCGGACAGGTCGATGAGCCGCACCCGGTCGATGAGGGACGCGGGCACGTGTTCGAGGATGCCGGCCGCTAGGTCGGTGTGGGGGTCGATGACGACGATGGCGTCCGCGTCCCTGCCCTCGGCCTTCTCCCGCAGCTTGTGCGTGACGAGGTGGTGCATGAGGGTGGACTTGCCCATGCGGGTGCGGGCGACATAGAGGTGATGACGCCGGAGCAGGTCTTCGGGGAAGCGGATCTCCCGCTTGGCTCCTGCGGTGGTATCCCCCACGAGCGCGCCTCCCCGGACGCCCTTGGCGGACGGGCTGAGCGTCCGTGCGCCGGACCGCTCCACCAGGGGCGTCTCGTCGCCAGCTCCGGGCGGGTGCCACAGACAGGCGACCTCGCGGACGCCCAGGACACTGCGCTTTCCGAACAGGCCGGGGCCTGCGGGGTGCAGCATCTCCGGGTCGGGCATGACGGGCCGGACTTTGCCGACCTTGAAGCGGGCGCCTGCGGGGTTGTCGTAGTGCCGGTAGGCGGCGGCGACCGGGCCGAGAAGCTCCCCGGCCCGCTGCGGCATCGTGTCAGGGGGCAGGATCGCCGTCACCTGAAGCTCGGCGTCGAAGGCGATGCGGGAGACCTTCTCGCCTATCAGGATGGGGTCCTCGACGCGGTTGCGGGCCTTCTTCCAGCGGCGCCATGCCCAGCCGCCGACGGCCAGCCCCAGGGCCGTGCCCACCCCCAGGAGCGCCGCCTTCCATATCTCGCCGTCCTGCACCCACAGGTAGCCCTTCAGGGCCGCAAGCGCGCCCAGGCCGAGGACGGCCATCGTGATGCCGTCCATCTGCAGGGGCTTGGTCTGGAAGGTGTAGGCGGGCTCCCTGGGCTCCATGCCCGGACGCTTGTGGGCCTTGTCCATGTGGGCCTGGGACCAGTCGGGGCCGAGGGAGCGCAGCATCAAACGGGCAACGACGCGCTCTCCCTCGTAGAGGGCCGAGAGCGCCCCCATGAGGGCGATGAGGGGGTCGGAGCCGGGATCGAGCAGGTCGTCGTCGCGGAAGGTGCGCAGGGGGACGTACTCGGGGCCGTCGGCCCGCAGGGTGACGGACCACGCCTGCTCGCCCTCTTCGAGCCTGAGCGGATCGTCGTCGGGGCCAACCTGCTGGATGCGGGCCTGGGGGTAGTGGGCCGAGAGCTGGCCGCGCACCACCTGGGCGTCGAGGCAGCGGGCCATCAGGGTCACGCCGTCCATGTCTCCGGCCAGTTCCAGGGAGAATGGTTCGGGGACGGCGATGGACTGGAGCAGGTTCTCGACGCCCAGCAGGGTGCGCTCCCCCGTCCTTGGCGGCGTCACCGCCAGCAGCGCCGGACCCTTCTTGCCCTCGTCGTTTCCAAACAGGATGTTCTTCGGGTTCAGCTTCAATGCTCTACTCCCTTCTCTAATGGACGCTCTCTACGCGTCCGTCGTCGCGCTCTCGACAGGCGGCGGCAAGGGGCGTTGCCCGTGCTGGCCCGGCCTCCATTCGATGACCGCCGTCTCCTCCGGGGTGGCCTCGATGCGCATGGGGAAACGGTTGCCCTTTGCCAGCAGCAACCCGTCCCCCCTGGGGCACGACAGCAGCCAGCGTTGAAGGTCCTTGGGCAGGTCGAAGGCGTCGCCCACGGTGCTGATGGCGGCCGCGTCCTGCTGCAAGAGCAGGCTTGAAGGCGGCGTTCTGTAAGAGCGCCCTTCCCGAATGGCCGGTGATGGTTCTTGAAGAATCCTCGGAGAGGAGGTCCTGGACGTCCTGGGTGATGAACTGGAGGCCGAGGCGGTGCTTGCGCGCCCGCTTCGCCATGCTGACCATGAAGGCCGCGCCTTCGGGGTGCTGCATGATGCTCCACACCTCGTCGACGACCAGCAGGCGGGGCTTGGGGTCCTGGGCCGCCGCCGCCCACACCGTCTCGGTGCAGACCATCGCGGCGGCGGGCCGCAGCTCCGGCTCCAAGAGGTGCAGGTCGAAGACGGTGATCAGGGCTTCGCCACTGAGAAGGTCGTCGCCCTCGTCGGAGAGCAGATGACGCAGGCTGCCAGTGGCGAACGGCCGCAGCAGCCGGGCTAGGGCCTGCCCCGAACTCGATTCGGGGTCACGGTCGCCCGCCTCGTCCTCTTGGAGGTACTTGTAGAAGTCGCGGAAGCCGGTGCGCTCGCGGGGCTGGGCGTAGTAGCCCGCCAGGGCGTGATCGAGGGCTGCGCGGCGCTCCGCGCCGAGACTCTCGCCCACCATGACTTCAATCAGCCGCCGCAGGCTGCCGATGCGCTGGAGAAGCTCCTCGGAATCCCCCCTGTCGATGACGAAGGGGTTCATGCCCTGGCCCGGCACTCCGGGCGAGAGCACCCGTCCTCCTGCGGCGCGGGCCATGTCCGCGTACGCGCCCTCCGGGTCGATGACGTAGGCGGTCACTCCCCGTGTCAGGCCCCGCAGCATTCCCAGCTTGGTGGCAAAGGATTTTCCAGAGCCGGAGCGGGCCAGCACCGCGGTATTGGCGTTCAGGTGCGTGCCGTCCCAGGGGTCGTAGACCACCGGGGAGCAGGCCCGCATGTCGATGCCGTAGAGGGTGCCGCTGCGGGTGTCCAGGTCAGGCGGCGAGAAGGGGAAGAGCCGGGCGATGCTGGAGGTGTCCAGCGTCCGCCACTCGGCCACGGCGTTCAGGGCCAGGGGCAGGGTGGAAAGCAGCCCCTCGCGCTGGCGGAAGGCCAGGTCGTCGAGCTTGCCCAACGTGGCGGCGAAGTGGGCCTTGGCCCGCTGGGTCATCTCCTTGAGGGATTTCTCGTCCCTGGCGTGCAGGGTGATGGACAGGGAGGAGTGGAAGAGCCGCTCCCGTCCCCGCTGCACCTCGTCCCTGAGCCGGGTCACGTCTTCGAGGGCGATCTCCGCCTCCGGGGACATGGTGCGTCCGCGCTTGAAGGAGAGGGACTGGGCCGACTCGAACCGCACCTTCTGCCACTCCAGCGTCCTCGCCGCCTGCTCGGTGGGAATCGGGCCGACGTGGACGGACAGGTCCATCGGCGCGCCCGCCGCCATCAGCCCTTGGAGGAAGCCGGGAGCAAGGGACCGGGGCCACTTGCCCAGGTGCAGGGAGCGCACGAGGGTTCCGCCGATGCGCATGTCGCGGCGGCCCATCTCCACCTCGACGGAGGCGTCCTCGTCCATCTCGGCGGGGGAGCCGCCCAGGGCGGCTGCTACGAGAAACATGCGAAGCTGCCGCCCCTTGAGCCGGTGGACGGACAGCCCGGCCCTTGCCAGCAGGCCGTGCAGGTCGTCGATGCGCCCGAACTCGCACACGGCGTAGAAGCGGCGGTCGAGGATGCCGTCGCGGGACTCAAGCTCGGTCAGCAGGCGCCCAAGGGACTCCGAGGCCGCCTTCGTCTGCGGGGGCAGGTCCTCCGGCTGCGTCCGTTGAAGGTTCTCTCTCAGACTGCCCAGGCGCGGCGGGTGCTGTCTGATGAGCAGCTGCGCCGGGAAGTCCAGGGCGTTGAGCGCCCCGGCGAAGGCACCGAGCTTCGGCTCGTCCAGCTCCAGGCCCATGACCTCGCAGACGCCGAGCTTCACCCCGTCGAGGCGCACCGGCCCGTCGTCGTCCAGGTGCGACAGCATGAAGAACAAGGGCAGCTCCGGCGGCGGCTTGGGCGCGGCCTCCATCGTTCCGCCGGGTTCCGGCTCCGTGGGGAGTCCGTCCTCCGGGGTCTCCTGCGGAGCGGCGTCCTTCGTTTGGTTCTCCGCTCTGCGTCTGGTGATTCGTTCAAGCAGCTTCTTCAATTCGTTAGATTCCTTTGCTCTAGGGTGTTGGGAAGGGGACGAGGCCACTGCTCAGCAGCGCGGCGACGCCCTTGGCGGACAGGACTAGGACGAGGCCTACCACCGCCATGACCACGGCGGCCTTTGCCCTGCCCCCGCCGCGCTCCTCGGCTCCCTCGGCCATCAGGATGAAGCCGGCCCAGACGATGGCGAACAGGCAGAGGCCGGAGGCGGCGTAGGCCATCGCCGTGAGCACGCGGTCGAACTGGCGGAGCATCTCCTGCTCCTCCGCCGGGGCCGCGCCGGTCGTCGCCAGCGCGGCCCCGGCCAGCAGGGTTGCCGCAATCGCGGGCCTCACCAGGGCCACTCCCAGCCCAGCGCCTCGAACCAGCGGCGGAGGTCGTTGGCGGGCTCCTGCTCGGCGGGCGGCTCTTCCGGCTCCGGCTCGGGCAGGACCAGGACCCCGAAGGGGGCGTCCGACCCAACGGCGGACGCCAGGGTCCGGCTCTCCGCCCTCGTCCTCGTGATGGGCTGTCGCGCCACCGTCTCGGCCTTGACGTGCTCCTTGTGCAGGATGTCCACCGTCACCTCCTTGGCGATGTTGGCGCTGGGGACGTAGGCGTACGCCGTCGCGGTGGCGGACGACGTGGCGCCGTCATCGCAGGTGGCCGTCGCCGTATCACTGTCGGAGTCGCTGTCCCCTGGGCGATGGAGGTGCACGGTCTTGGTGACGTGTTCGACCCGCTCCGGGTGGTGGGTGAGCTGCGTCAGCGGCGGCATGGGGATGCGGAGGCTCGCCTCAAGGCTCACGTCCAGTGTCACGGCGTGAATCGCCTGACCATCCCCAACGGTCAGGCGGAAGCTGGTCTCGCCGCCCGGGACGAAGGCGACGCTGGTGTGCGACGCGCCGGCCGCTGCGGCGCCGGTCCCCGTGACTGCCGTCACCTGGGCGTTCATCTGGGCCGTCTCGGTGACGCTCTGGTGCCCGGCCACCGTCTGAAGCTCCACCGGGTGCTCGGTGTGCGTGACGCAGTCGGACTCGATGACGCCGCTGATGGCGCCGGGCGTCCAGCCAAGGGACGTCATGCGCAGGTCGCAGAGCTTCCCGTCTATTGCGGGCAGCGGGTACGGGATCTACTCGTGCTTGAAGGTCAGCGCCCCGGCCTGGCCGAGGGTGTCCTCCCACGAGACGGTGAAGGACGGCGCCGGTCCGTGCAGCGGGAGCGAGTAGTCGGCCCGCTCCCCCTCGGCCAGGCTTGCCGACCCCCAGAAGCGCAGCCAGCTCCCCTGCGGCCCGCCGTAGGCCCGCACCCGGATGTCCAGGGCGGTGGCGGCCCGCAGGGTGACGGCGGCCCGGTCGCCGGAGACGGTGAGTCCCTCGACGAATATCCGCCGTCCGGGGACGGGCTCCCTGACCTCGAAGTCGATCTCGTCCCGCCAGTGGTCGTCGGCCAGGGCCGCCTGGGGGACCGTCGCGGCCGCCGCCACCAGGACGACGGCCACGACCGCCATCCACCCCATCCGGGGCTTCCGGCGCCTGATCTTCAGCGTCTCGGCCCTATGGTCGTGACGCTGACCGCTCCCCCCGTCTTTACCCCTGCGCTTGCCGAACCAGCGCATCCGTCCGTTGCGGCGCTCCTTGCTCTGGCGGGTCTTCTTGGGTTGCCTCCGCAGGCCGCGCCGGGCCTTCCTGACCATCAGCCGAATGGGGCCGGGGCCGGGTCTGCACCGGCTGTGCCGGCGCGGGCGGCTCGCTTCTCACCAGCTGGGACGGCGGCCCGGCGTAGAGCCTGGCTCCCAGCCGGTACTTCAGCAGATCGGCGGCCACCAGGGGCAGCCGCCGACCGCCTATCTTGCCCACGGTCATCGCCACCCCCGACCAGCCCGAAGAGGACGGCCAGGGCCATGCGCGCCTCAGACGGGCCGACGGGGGCGTAGTGGTAGGCGTCGTAGGACAAAGCGAATACGGCCATCACCGCCACGACCTGCGGGAAGGTGAACCCCAGCAGCACCCGGTCCTCGGCCTGCACGTGAGTCGGTACCTCGTGTTCTCTCATGTCTCTCTCCTCTCTTCTCACGTTGCCTAGCCGCTAGGCGTTGGGGCAGGCGTGGTATCGGGCTTGGGTACGCTGTCGATCTCCACACCGGGGTTCACGACCGCGTTCATCACCAGATCCACGACGCCGTAGGCGACCATGGCCAGGACGATGCCCGCGAGGGCGGTCATCATTGCGCTCTTGCCGCGCTCCATCTGGTTGGGCGCTCCGCTGGCGGTGAGGTACATGTACGCGCCGTAGATGAAGAAGCCGACGCCCACCGCGCCCACGATCCCCAGCAGGATTCCCACCAGGTTCGAAATCGTCTGTGTCAGGTCTTCCATTCGTTGTCTCCTCTCTGGTTTCGAGCCTCCGCTCGTCTCTACCGGTCTGGGTCCGTGAGCTCCGTTACCTGCACATCGCTTCTCCTCCTTCGTGGCATTCGCCCGGCGCGGGTCTCGTTCGCGCCTGTGGTTGTCGTGGTTACTCGTCGCTGCTCCGAGGGGCTCCGCCGCCGTCGCCTCCGGCCGAGGGCGTCGCCATTGAGGCCGCCGAGCTCAGGCCGCTGGCGACGGCCGAAAGGCCCGCGCTGGCCGCCATCGCCCCCACCGCCGCGCCTCCCGGCCCCCCGGCGGCGGCGCCGGCGAACATCCCGAGCGTCCGGACCGACCGCATCAGCGACGAGGGCAGGTTCATGCCGAAGTAGAGGGTGCTCAGCCAGGCGTCGAAGGTGCCCGCGTTGCCCAGCAGCGCCGGCACCCGGGTCGCCATGTAGACGAAGGACACCGACAGCAGGAGCTTCCAGATCAGGTCCTGCACCGGCTCGAAGGCGGCGATGGCGGCGACCTCGTTGAGGAAGCCGAAGCCCAGGGCCAGCGCGATGAGCTGGATGGCCTGCTGGAACACCGTCGTCATGAAGAGCCTGAGCCAGTGGCGGCCCCAGCCTGCCGTGTGGGGCAAGATCCACAGCCCCAGCGCGATGGGGGCCAGGGCCAGCAGGAGGTCGATGAGGGCCAGGCGCAGCACCATCTGCACGATCACGTAGAGGACGAAGAAGCCGTAGACCAGGTAGAGGACGGCCAGCAGCAGGCCCATGCCCACGCTCCCGGCCTGCACGCCGGTCAGCAGGGTGTGGAGGGTGGAGCGGAGCAGGTCTCCCGCGGTCACGTCGAGGGAGACGGCGACGAAGCCGGACACGGCGTCGGCCACGTCCAGGACCAGGGCGCACCACCACAGCGAAGAGGCGGCGGCCACCAGGCCCAGCACGAGGCGGGGCACCATCTCGCGCCATCCCACCTGGGACCTGCCCAGGTGCTCGGAGATGATGAAGTTCAGCCCCATCCAGCCGAGGATCACCACGAGGGCGCCGGAGGTGATGGCCCAGACGACCATCCACGCCTGCTGCACCATGTGGTGGGCGTAGGTGAGGTCCGCAGGGGTGCCGGTGAGGATGTCGCTCATGCGCCGGGTTCCCTCCGGCAGTTGTCGGCGTCCTCGCCGCTGGCCCGCTCCACCACGCCGCACAGTGACCCGTGAACGCCCTCGATGACCCAGCCGGCGAAGGCCCTGGCCCACCGCGCCGGGTTGAGGGCGGCCAGAACCTTGTCCCAGATCTTCCCCGGCTCGTGGATGGGGATGACGGCGTGGAACGCCTGGGTCTGGTTGCCCCCGGTCACCGTCATCATCACCAGCAGGTAGGCCCGGTCGGGGTCGAGGCGGGGCTGCTCGTCGAGGGCGGGGTACTCCCAGGAATACTCCCAGCCGTCGCTGCGCTCTTTCTCGCCGCCGATGACCCGGTACATGGGGCTGACCCAGTCGCCGGTGTCGGCGTCGCGGACGGCGTAGAAGAGGGTCTCGATCTGCCGGTCGAAGACGGGGCGGGCGACGAACTCGCCGCCGCCCTTGCGCTCCACGAACTCCCGGTGGGCGTTGACGAGGGCTATCGCGTCAGGCGGGGCCTGGGCCAGGGCGATGCCGCTGGACGGAATTGCCAGGAGCGCCGCCAGAAGCAGCGCGGTTGCCAGGGGTAGAAGCCGCCTGATTGACCGGAGTTTCGTTCTCTGCTGCAACTCGTTCACCTCTCTGCGATTTGCTGCGGTTCATGGGACCGCACCGCTCGCCAGAGAGTCTGAACAAACGAAACGCCGCAGAAGACCTCCCATAACAGGGCGCACACCTGAGCCCCCTTATAGGCCCTCCTTTCGACGGCCTCTTTCGTGCAGTATTGGGGGTGTACAGGAGATTGAGTTTGGTAACAGAGGGACGAGAGTCGTGATTTCGTAGCTGGTACAGGAAAAAAACACCCCCTACAGGAGGTAACCAGTGAACACTTGGTCGAAAGAGTGCGTTCCGGACTGAAGAGAGAAAACCGAGGGGATGGTGGGGTGCGAACACGGTGGAAAAGCGGCGGGTGCGTTGGAAAACACGGCGTGAAAAGCGGTGGATGTGCCGGTGCATGACGCCGGGAAACGGGGGAAGCAACAACGAGGCCAAAGCTGGGCCGAGTCTGAGGGCAAGTTTTAGGAAGGAGGAAATCCCATGAAAACCACCGAACACGGCATCGAAGACAGCAAGGACGTGGAGAACATCTACCACATGCGGCTCATGACGCTGCTGCAAGAGCTGGTGCGGGAGAAGGGCTACAAGGGCGCCGCGCGGGTGCTGGAGATCGACCAGGCGACGGTGACCGAGAGCGCGAAGACCGGGCAGCTGACGCGGCGGGTGCGCCAGGCCCTGGAGCGGGCGTTGCAGGAGGGCGTCGGCTCGGCTGCGGAGCGGCAGCGGAAGCGCAACGAGGAGCTGGGGGAGCAGGTCGGCAAGCTGGAGGGCGAGGTCAAGGGCGTGGCGGGCGAGGTGGAGACGCTTGGCAAGGAGACGCGCAGGCGGCTGTCGGCCATCGAGGTCGCGGTCGCGGCCTTGCGTCGTGACGACCCCCAGGGGACCGGGGCCGGTCATGCCGGCGCCGGTCCCTCCCGGCAGGGTTCCGGCGAGACGGAAGGCGGTGCGTCGGGCCAGGGAAGAAAACCCCCGTCGAAGCCGTCGATGCGGCGGGAGCACCCCGACCTGGCGACGCGGGAGCCGGCCGATGACGACGAGGAGATATTCGGCGAGGCGTGGCCGCTGATCGTGGAGTGGCGGGAGTTGAAGGACGGGCGCCCCAACGACGGAAAGGGGCTTGCGTGGCTGGCGGCCCGGGAGCGGTTGCTGGTGGTGGAGCTGGCCCTCTTGGAGGAGCACGGGATGACGTTGCCGCCGGAGAAGCAGCCGCTGCGGGGCCTCGACCGGAGCGGGCAGGTCAACTGGCGCAGGACAGCGCTCTACGACACGCGGAGTTTGCTGAAGAAGCAGGAGCTTCGGCGGTGGGCAAGGCGTGTCCTGACCCTCGGCCTGTGGCGGCAGTAGACGGGCCGGACGTGCGCCGGGTTAGTTGTGAACTTTTGTGAACACTTTGGCGGCAATCTTCGGGAGGGGTGTCGGAAGCCCTCACATCGGGTTCCGGGTGCGGTAATAATTGATGCGTTGTTAGGCTTTTTCCAAGGTTTCTAACCATAGAAACCTGGGTGCGTGATCCCTGTTGCACGGGTAGACCTTAGCGTCTCCCACGAGGGAATGCTGTCGATGCGGAGTTTGACGTTGGTCCTTCGCAAGCAGCGCGGGCCGAATCTACGGAGTTGACATTGGTCCTTCGTCCTTGGCCCAGTCCGGCGGTTGAAGTTTTACGTTGGTCCTTCACCCCTCGGACACCAGTCTGGCGGTTGAAGTTTGACGTTGGTCCTTCTCTCGCTGGGCACTGGTCTTGCGGTTGGCGTTGATCGCTTCTTCCGCTGGACATCGGGAACGGAGCGCGCCTTGCGTTTCGTCCTCAACAGTCGGTCGGAGTGCGTCTTTCGCCCCGACCGGTTCGACATGCCTGTGGCATGGCTGCCCCCAGACGTCCCGCAGCTTTGACACGCGCCGGTCTGCCACTGAGAAGCAGGCTGGCCGCTTCACGTCTCGCAGCTTCCCAAGTCGATTCGCAACGGATCACCTGGGCCGAGCTGCGTCCTTTTTAACCCCACTCCGTCTCCCGCGTCCGGCATCCGACCGTGGGCGGAGTGCGTCTTTCGTCAACCCCATCACACATGACCTGCGCCACGGATGCCGGCACGGGTCAACAACGGAAGCAACTGTCTTGAAAGTCAAGAGGAATGAGCGGCGACTTTCGGAGTCAGGTCGCGCCAGGGCGAGCCATGCTTGAGCATTGAGTTGAGGATAACCAGCAGCTTGCGCATGCAGGCTATGAGGGCCAGCTTCTTCGGCTTACCAGCCGCCAGCAGCCGCTGATAGAAGTCCCGGATCACGGGGTTGTGGCGGCTGGCTACCAACGCTCCCATGTACAAGACTGCGCGGATTCGGGCGCGTCCACCCCATACGGTGCGTTTGCCCCGCAGGGTGCCGCTGTCCCGGTTGAAGGGAGCCACTCCCACCAGGGCGGCGATCTTCCGGCGGTCCAGAGTGCCCAACTCCGGCAAGTAGGCTAAGGAGAGCTGCTCTCCGACGCCGGGGACGGTGCGCAGGAGGTCCTCTTTCTCTCGCCAAACTGGACTCTGGCGGAGGGTCTGCCGCAAGCCCTCGTCCAGGTCGTCCAACTCACGCTCCAGCCATGCAATGTGGGCCTCAATGCGGGGCCGCACGGCGATGGTGGCGGAGCTCAGGCGGTTCTTCTCCGAGACCAGCATGATCATCACCTGGTGCCTGCGGGCGGCCAGAGCGTTGAGGGCCTGGGTTTCGGCGTCCCGCAGAGGGCGCACGGGAGGTCGGACCGCTTCAGCGAAGTGAGCCAGGACCGCCGCGTCCAGAGCGTCGGTCTTGGCCAGAGTCCCGGTGGCCCTGGCGAAGTCTCGAACCTGACGAGGGTTGACGACGACCACGGGCAGCGCCGCCGCTGCCAGGGCTGCCACCAATGGCAGTTCCAGGCCGCCCGAAGCCTCCAGCAGCACCAGGGCGGGACTCAGGCCCTCCATCTGGGAGACCAGTTCCCCAACCCCAGTCTCGTCGAAGGAGACAACCCATCTCTGGCCCGTGGGACGGACGGCAACATCCACCTGGGCCTTGGCTACATCGATGCCTACGTAGATACCTTCCTGCTCCATGAGCACCTCCTGCGAATTGCTGGCCCGTCCTTGCAAGATGCGGGCTTGGTTGGCCCAGGCAACTGTTCGGGCTCTGTTCGGGAGGGGTGCGGCGACCCTCGCTTTCCGGCGGCCTTCTATGACCTGGGAGGCTGCGGTCTGCCGCACCCCGATCCACCTCGGTGAAGTGATTGTCCCATACAAAACGAGATACAAGGAGGCGTGAATGCACGTCAAGGACATCCAGGCAACGGTTTCAAGGGTCAAGGCGGTCTCGGTCGGCGTCGGCGGTTTCATCGGGCGGCACAAGCGGCTGACGATAGCGGTGGTGGTCGCGCTGCTGCTGGCGGGGCCGCTGGTGACCGGCGACGGCGAGCTGGTCTTCCTGAACGCGGTCGGCCTCGGTTTCGGCGCGCTGCTGCTCATGCGGTTCGTCAGGCCCAGTGGCAGGCAGCGGACGGGACGGGCGCAGCAGGCACAACGGCAACAGGCAGCGTGGGCGCAACAGGCACGACAGACGGCACGAGCAACACAAAACGAAGGAGGACACGATGACGACGCAAGCAACGATGATTGGTGGGACTGGGACAAGGCCACGGCCAAGCCTGGAAGAGCTGGTCGACCGGCTGATGGCGGCGCTGTTCAGGGCTGAGCCGGAGACGGTGATGCAGACGGAAAGTCCCAGCGTGGCCCGCAGCGTCCACGAGGCGCGGCGGCTCAGACAGGCGGGAGACCTCGGCGGGGCGCTGGCGGTCTTCGCCGGTGTGGACACGGCGGGGGCGGCGACGACGAAGGAGGCGCGGTGGGCCTACGCCGAATGGCAGGCACTGGCGAAGCGGCGCTTCGGCGACCGGGGCGCGCTGGTCTACAGCCAGGGAACCGGCAAGGCAGCGGCGCTGGTTCCCACGGGCGACGGGGCGCTGGTGGTCGCGGCGGTCTTGGGGCTGCGCTGGGAGCCGGGCAAGCTGGTCTCCCGGCGCAGCCTGCGGGGGCTGAAGCCGCTGGCCGGAGGTGCGTGATGGTCACGGCCAACGCTCCCGTTGATATCCCGGCGCTGAAGGCCCGTCACCCCCTGGGCGACGTGGTGGAGGCGTCGGGCGTGAGACTCAGGGGAAGGGGCAGGGTTCGCCAAGGCGTCTGCCCCTTCCACGACGAGGCCGAGGGCAGCTTCACGGTGTACGGCGACTCGGCGAGGTTCTACTGCTTCGGGTGCGGCGCAGGGGGCGACGTGCTGGACTTTGTGCGGCGCGTCGAGAACCTGAGCCTGCCGGAGGCCATCGCGCGGCTGGACGGCAGCCCAGGGCTAGCGCCCAGGGCCGCCAACCGTCCAGCCGGAGCGCGGCGTCCCCCGTCCGCCGCGCTGGCCCCCCGCGACCCCGCCCTGCTGACGGCGGCGGGGCGGTTCTACGCCGGTCAGCTCCGGCGCGGCCCCGCCGCCTGGAAGTACCTGGCCTCGCGGGGCGTCGGCCCGTCCGCGGCAGCCCGCCTGGGCCTTGGCTATGCGCCGGGCAGCGGGCTGCGGGAGGCCCTGGAGTCGGACGGCTTCGCCGCCGACCGGCTCAGGGACTGCGGGCTGTTCATGGAGCGGGGCGCGGAGCGGTTCGCCGGCATGGTGGTCGTTCCCGACGCCTCCGGCGGCCTTGTCCGCTGGCTTGTCGGGAGGGCCGTCGATCCCGACCGGACGCCCCGGTTCCAGGCGCTGCCCGGCCCCAAGCCGGTGCTTGGGCTTGGGCGTCTTGGGGTTGCGCCTCCCTGGGCGGTGGTCGCCGAGGGGGTCTTCGACTGGCTTGCCCTTGCCGGGTGGGGCATCCCCGCCTGCGCCGCCCTCGGCACCCAGGGCGTGGAGCGGGTCGCCGATGCCCTGCAGGGCTGCCCCCGCGTCTTCCTCGCCTTCGACAACGACGACGCGGGCCTTGAGGCCACCGAGCGGCTTGCGGGCTTGCTTGGACACCGGGCCGCCGCCGTCACCCTCCCCCAGGGCGTCGGCGACGTGGGCGAGCTTGCGGCGCATCCCCAGGGGCGCTCCCTCTTCCTGCGCCTGCTTGCACGGGCGGCACGCTCCGCCCGCTAGCGACCTCTTCCCAAGTTCCCCGCACCACTTCCCTTCTACCGGAGCTTGCCCGCTCCGGCCTTGCTTGCGGGACCTGCTCCCGCCGCACCCATCCCCACTCTCCCCACCCAGGAGGACCTATGCCCAATGCACGACGGGCTTCGCCCGCACACGGATTCCCGTAGAGCCTGCCCCGTACTTGATACGGGGGGAGTCCGCACCGGCCATTCGCTACAGGAACACACCACACAGACAGAAGGAGACAGACATGGTCAACAGGAACGGAAGCAACAACGGACACAGCAACGGGACCGGCATCGGCCTCGTCCCCGACAACGGCAACGGCAATGGGCACAAGCCCGACGCGACGCACCACGAGCTGCTCTGGGACGGGCTGCCGCCCGCAGTCACCAACGCTCTGGGGCAGCCCCTCGACCCCGCGCTGGTCTCCCAGCGCAAGGGCCGCGCCGGGCGCACCTACGACTACCTCGAAGGCCACGCCGTCATCGACCAGGCCAACCGCATCTTCGGGTTCGGCGGGTGGGGATACGAACTGGCGGGAGACGTGACGCTGCGGGAGATCGAGAACGTCGATACGAAGACCGGCGAGGTGAAGACCACCTCCTTCTACAGCGCCCCGGTGCGGGTCACCGTCCCCGGCGCGCCGCCCCGCACGGACATCGGGTTCAACGCTGTGGCCGAGGACAACGCAGACGGTCACGAGACCGCCATCAAGGGCGCGGTGACGGACGGCATGAAGCGGGCGCTCAGGAGCTTTGGCGTCCAATTCGGCAACGGCTTCTACGGCGACCAGCCGGCGGAGGAAGCCGCCGGCCGCCGGACGCCCGCCAGGCAGACGGGCGGGAACGGCGGCGGCAACTCCCGCCCCCAGCGCGCTCCCGCCCAGGCAAGGGCGGCGTCCGGCCCGGCGAACGCGCCGGCGCTGCGCAAGCGGCTCATCGAGATCGCCGTCGAGCAGGGCTTCGACGAGGCCGGGGTGCGGACCGCCGTCACAGCCCGGACGGGCAAGAGCCTCGACGACCTGGACGCCGCGGAGCTGGCCCCGCTGGTGGAGGCCGCCGCAAAGAAGCTCCAAGAGACGCAGCAGGCGAAGGCGGCCTAGCCCGCCCTGACATTCGGGATACGGAATTCGAGCGGGGCTGTCTCCACACGGGGGCGGCCCCGCTTCTCATTACAGGACAAGGAGGCAACGAGCCATGACAACGACGATGCAGACGACGATGCACACACCCTGGGGTTGGACACAGGACATCGAAGAGCTGGCCGAGGGCGTCTGGCGAGTCACGACGCCCAGCCACGGCGGGCTGAAGCTCAGCCGGGAGCGGTGGGAGACCCTTCCCGCCTGCGTCCGGGACGCAATGCTGACCCCGACCTTCGCGGAAGAGGACTGCGAGGAAGTCATCGTCAGGACGCTGCTGGGCCTGGGCGGCGACCGGGAGCGGGAGCTTGCCCTCAAGGTGGCAGGCTACTTCGACCGCTACGCCCCTGCGCTGCCCCACCTGCGGGCCGCGACTCCGGGGCCGCACTACCACGTCGTCGCCTACTGGGGCGGCTACGGGACCGACCCCTTCGGGCGCTTCGACACCAGGGAGGAGGCGGACTCCTTCGCCAGCGACCGGGACAGACGGCGGGACTACGGGAGGATGGAGGCCGTCGAGTGCAGCCGGACGCTCCCGCTCTGCCGGGCGGGAGGGGGCAGGCCGTGACCACGACGACAAGGGCCAGACCCCGCAGCCTGCCCAGCACGACCACCAAGCTCAGCACCGAGATGGGCAACCTCTACGTCACCGTCTCGACGGACGAGGACGGCGAGCCCTTCGAGGTATTCGGCTGGCTGGGCAAGGGCGGCACCTTCCAGCACGGCGTCACCGAGCTGGCGTGCCGGTTGATCTCGCTGCACCTGCGGCGCGGAACGCCCCTGGAAGAGGTCATCGACCAGTGCCAGGAGATAGCCGAGATGCAGCCCTTCTTCAACCAGCTCGCTGACGGCAGGAGCGTGGCCGTCTTGGGGCTGGGCGACGGCATCGCGCACATCCTCAAGGCCCATCTGAGGGCACGAGAGGCAACGGAAGCGGAGGCCGCATGAGCGGCACGGACACCAGCATCGAGGCGGGGCTGTCTCCAACGGGGCGGCCCCGCTTCTCATTACAGGAAGCAAGGAGGAAAGCGACATGACGACAGACATTGACCGGGCGGAGGTCTTCTCCCGCCCCGCCGCGCGGTTCGACGAGGACGGCAACCTGGAGGTACGGGCGTCGTCAGCCCTGGGCTGCCGCCGCGCCCTGTGGTATGCGGCGACGGGGTACGAGCCCACCAACCCGCCGACCGAGGAGTCGCTGACGGCTATGGAGGCGGGCAACGCCCTCGAACCCGTCGTCCTGCGGGCGATGGAGCGGGCCGGTTGGCGGGTCACTCCCGCCGACCCCCAGGACCCGCAGGCGGTCTCGGTGCGCATCGGCCCGCACTTACTGGTGACGGGACACCCCGACGCCACGGGGCGAATGCCCCCCGTATCAAGTACGGAGCAGGCTCTGCCCCAGGGCGAAACGGTCGCCTCGGAGCCTACGGCGCAGGCGTTCCTCTTCGGGGACGAGCCCGCGGCGCCCGGCTACGGCGACGAGATGGTCGTCGAGGTCAAGACGCGGGGGCCGGAGGCGTTCAAACGCTGGCGCACCCTGGGCGCGGAGCGAAGCCACCCGGCCTCGGTTGCCCAGGCAGGCTTTTACACGCTGGGGACCTACGGCGACCTGCGGGACGCCGCCATCGCCACGATGGACACGGGCGGCCGCGTTTGGGACTACGAGGTCATCCCCGCCAGCAGGCTGGAACGGGCCTTGCAGGACGCCTGCGATTGGCTGGGCGAGCTTGCCGCCCACTACGTCCACAGCGGGCCGGACCCCGACGCGCTGCCGGAGCGGGACTTCTCCGCAACGAGCTGGCAGTGCCGGTCCTGCCCCTTCCTGGCGGTCTGCCTGCCGGGAGCGGCGGCGGCCTACGCAGAAGCACAGGAATCCCTGAAGGAGCCCGAGAAGGCCAAGCGCGCCGCGCTGGACACCCTGAAGGCGTGGATGCGCCGCAAGGGGGACGCGAAGGCGACCGTCAACGGACGCACGGTCAGCGTCGTGCAATCGACGCGGTACTCCGTGGACTACGGCAAGCTGAACGAGGCGCTTGACCCGGACGTCCGGGCCGAGGTCGTCACCGAGAGCGAGTCGGAGTACGTGCGGGTGACCTAGACGCTCCCAAGCCGGAGCGCAGGACGGGGCCGCTTCCCTCTCCAGGGGGCGGCCCCGCTTTCATTCAACCGGGCGCGGCAACGTCCGCGCCACACCATGCAGGAGGAACCGAAATGGCACGCACCATCAACAAAGTGGAACTGTTGGGCAGAGTGGGAACGGACCCCGAGATGCGCTACACCCCGAACGGCACGGCCGTAGCCCAGCTGAGGCTGGCCACTGAGCGCCGCCGCCAGGATGGGGAGGTCGAGGCCGACTGGCACAACGTCGTCGTCTGGGACAAGACCGCCGAAGCGGTGAACCAGTACGTCGGCAAGGGCGACCGCATCTACGTCGCCGGACGCCTGGTCCAGAACACCTGGGAGGGCGACGACGGGCAGCGGCGCTACCGCACCGAGATGCACGCCTCCGAGGTCATCTTCCTCGACTCCAGGGGCGGCAACGGCGGAAAGGACAACGGCGACGCAGCGGGCATCGAGGAGCCGGTTGCCGCCTCTCCCTTCTAGCCGGGCAGTCCACAACCGCAGAGCGACGCCTTCCCGAAGGCGCAACCACGGGGCCGCTTCCCTCTACAGGGGGCGGCCCCGCTTCTTGTTCCAACCGATAACGAAGGAGGCCGACATGACCAAGAAGACCCCCACCAAGGACACCGCGTTGCTGGACGCCCTGCGCAGCAACCTGAACCTGCTGGGCGAGATCGCCATGCGCTACCAGGTCGAGACCCAGCCGGAGCGCCCCACGGGAGACCTGCCCACCATCAGCTGCCCCGACGACGTGCGCAGGCTGCTGGGGCCGGAGATGGCCCCGCTCGCCCAGGAGCAGCTGCGGGTGCTGCTGCTCAACACCAAGAACCAGGTCATGGGCCAGCGGGTCATCTACCAGGGCAACGTCTCGTCGGCAATCGTCCAGACCGCCGAGGTCTTCCGCCCCGCCGTCGTCGAAGCCGTTCCCAGCATCATCGTCAGCCACAACCACCCCAGCCAGGACCCGACGCCCAGCCCCGAGGACGCGGCCCTCACCCGCGAGCTGGTCCAGGCGGGCAAGCTCCTGGACATCGAGCTGCTGGACCACGTGGTCATCGGCGGGGAGCGGTTCGGCAGCCTCAAGGAACGGGGCCTCATGTCCTGACGGCCCACGCCGTCCGGCTCTCACGCAGGGGAATCGCTCCCCGCGCATCCACGACACACAAGCAAGAAGGAGACATCCCATGCTCGCAACCCACACCATCGACCCCGAGGACCTCTACACCATCAGCGCCGGCGGCTTCTCGGCCACCGCCGACGCCTTCGCCCGCGACGAGGAGACCGACGGCCTCTGGTTCGTCTCGATGGTCGGCTCCCAGACGGCGCTCAAGGCCATCTGGGCCTCCCTCCTCAAACAGCCCCCTGACGTCGCCCACATCATCCGGGGCGCCGACGGCATGGCCCTCTCGGGCGGCTACAAGCGGTGCGTCGTCCCCCACGAGACGATCGGCACCTGGACGACCAAGATTGCCCGCCTGCCGGTCTCCGGCGGCTGGCACGCCCTGGTCTACACCAAGACGGCGGAGTACGGCTTCGAGAAAGACAGCTTCCTCCTGCTGGCGCAGACGGAAGAGGAGGCACCCGCCCTCCATCACCGCTTCCTGGACAAGCGCAGCCCGCTGCCCCTGCACGGCTCCTGGGCGGACTGGCTCTGGCGGCGGGGCCTGGACAACGGGGAGATCGTCCCCCTCCAGTCCGTCGGCGTCTCCGCCTACAGGTGCTCCCCCAAGGCCGGCAAGCTCCGGGAGGACCTCTCGAACGCGGTGGCCTCGGGCTGGCTCACCCTGCCCAGGGAGGAAGGAGAGACCAATGGATAGAATGCTGAAGCCGGCAACCCGCAGGAACAAGCGCAGGCAGAGCCGGAACGGGAGCGCCTGGCGGCGGTTCTCGCCGGACGGGACGACCTGTAGGTACTGCAAGCACGACGGTGCGCCGCGTAACGCGGCATAGGATCCCCGACTCAATCGGGAGAAACTCGGAGGAAGTTTCTGGGCCAACCGACCCACCTCAAAGCGAAAGCCTAGGGGGAAAGTAGCATGTCGGTAAAGCGGCTACGGTCTGAAAGCGTTGTACGGCCGGTTCCGCAAGGCCCGCGCGATACGGTGAAAGCTTGATTGCCTGAACTCCAGTTCCCAGATGGTGTTATTGCCGCCCGCCGGTAGAACGCTTGTAACCCGGCGCCACTCATTGCACTGGCCGGTCGTCGTGACCGGTGCACCTCCGGTGAGTGGGCGATGACCGATGTGGTCATTCAAGGGAACGAACGGGGCACCTACAGTCGCGCTCGGACGTCCTATGTCAAACGGAACGCGGGATGGCCTACGGGGGGAGACCCCTATGGTCACGGAGCCCTCGTAGTAGTCCGAGCCGGGGAAAGCCCGGTACATGGCGAAGGAGGGCAGGTGTCAACGACGGAATACGACAGGGAGGTACTCAGGATGAGACCAGCCGAAACTGTACTAAACGTCATACGCGAACGCGGAGAACGAGGATTGCCGCTGGAGAACATCTATCGGCTGCTATACAACCGGGAACTCTACCTGCGGGCCTACGGTCGTCTCTACTCAAACCAGGGAGCGATGACCAAGGGAACCACCGCAGAGACCGTGGACGGTATGTCACTGGCGAAAATCGACCGCATCATCGACGAGCTTCGTTACGAGCGGTTCCGATGGACGCCGGTGCGACGGGTGAACATTCCCAAGCCTAACGGCAATACCCGCGCCTTGGGCATACCGACGTGGACGGACAAGCTGCTTCAGGAGGTCATCCGGATGATTCTGGAAGCCTACTACGAGCCGCAGTTCTCCGACCATTCCCACGGCTTCCGGCCCGACCGGGGGTGCCACACCGCTTTGGGCGAGGTGGTCACTCACTGGACCGGTGTCCGCTGGTTCGTAGAGGGAGACATCAAGGGGTGCTTCGACAACATCGACCATGAGGTCATGCTGTCGGTGCTCGGAGAAAAGCTTCACGACAACCGTTTCCTCAACCTGCTCAAGTACCTACTGAAGGCGGGTTACATGGAGGATTGGCACTATGGCCGCACCCTGAGCGGTACGCCGCAAGGCAGCGTGGTCAGCCCAATCCTCGCCAACGTCTACTTAGACCGGTTGGACAGATTCGTCGAAAGGGTGCTGATTCCAGCACATACCCGTGGCACAGCCCGAAGAGTCAACCGTCCGTGGAATGCGTTGAAGGGCCGAATGGCGTACCAGAAGGAAAAGGGGAACTACACGCTGGCGGCGCAACTGCGCAAGCAGATGCAACAACTCCCGTCAGTCGATCCTCATGACCCTGGATTCCGCAGGCTCCGATACGTCCGATACGCAGACGACTTCGTGCTGGGCTTTAGTGGGCCAAAAGCCGAAGCCGAGCAGATAAAAGAGTCCCTGAAGACGTTCCTGCGCGATACACTCAAGCTGGAGCTATCCAGGGAAAAGACCCTCATAACCCATGCCACCAGCCAGGCGGCCAAGTTCCTCGGCTATGAACTCGTGAACCAGCAGGTCAACGACAAGCTCGACCACACAGGTCGGCGCAGCGTCAATGGTCGTATCGGCTTACGAGTTCCCGCCAAAGTCATCGAGCAACACTGCCAAGCCTACATGAGCAACGGCAAACCGGCACACCGCAGCGTGCTGATACACGATGAGGACTATTCCATCGTGAGCAAGTATCAATCGGAGTTCCGGGGCGTCATTCAGTACTACCTGCTGGCCCAGAACGTCTCCCACTTCGGGAAATTGCAATGGGTCATGGGACAGTCGCTGACCAAAACCCTTGCGAGCAAGCACAAAACCACGACCCGAAAGGTGTTCCGGCGCTACCGGAGCACCGCACTAACCGAGCACGGGGAACGGGCTTGCCTCAAGGTCGAAGTCCAGCGGGGCAATGGGAAACGCCCACTGGTGGCACAGTTCGGTGGCATACCCCTGAAGCGGAACCGGCAGGCAGTTCTCGCCGACCAGAAGCCCCAGCGGTACAGGTTTGAACGCAACGAGCTTATCAAACGGCTCCTAGCGGACAAATGCGAGATGTGCGGCTCAACAGTGGACGTAGAAGTCCACCATGTCCGCGCCCTTCGCGACCTGAACGTAAAAGGCCAAGGTGAAAAGTCCAAGTGGGTACAAATCATGGCGGCACGGCGACGCAAGACTCTCGTGGTCTGCCGGACGTGTCACATGGACATCCACCACGGGCGCAAGTAATCCGCGCAAGCAACAGTAGGTAGTGTCACGACTCGGACGACCGAGGCCCCAGCTACGTCCTACCCCCCGCAGGTAACACACACGGCAAAGATACGCTCAGTAGCGCCGTAATCCACGGTCCACTCACTGACAGAATCGCCGTACTCTGGTATAATGCCAGCTAATCACTGCATCGGGCGGATGTCGCATGACTTCTCGATACGAGCATACGAATAGGCAACGCCCCCTCCGGCAGCAGACTCAGGGCCGCAAATGGCCCATCCTCGTCCTGCTGCTTGGCCTGGCTGCGCTAGCCTTGGCCCTGACCGCCTGTGGCGGCCCGTCCAGCACCAGCCCCCCCGATGCCACTAGCAGGCTGCGGAAGAAAGGGTTTCGTGGCGATGTGAGGGCTGCTGGCATGACCGCCATGTCGTTGAGTGAGGCGTTACCTGGGCGTCTGACCGCCTGCGGAGGCCTCGGACTCGGGGCCTGTGACGTGAGGAGCGGCCTCGCCGCCCCTGCTTACGCGGCCAGCATCGCTTGGGGGGCTGGCGTCTCAGCAGTCATCAGCCTGGCCATCGGCGCCAGATTGTAGGCTGTCCCCACGAGGTAGCCGGCAAGGCCCGTGCGGTCCAGACCTCGGTAGCGCGTCCTTCGGAATCCGCCCACCGTCTTCATCCACCCGAAGATCTCCTCGACTCGCTTCCTCACACGCTGACTCAACGCATACCCGCGATGGCGGGTCGTGCGTCCATCGATAGCGCTGGAGCGCCCGCTCGTGTTTTGCGCCACGTGCGGGGTGACCCCGCGGGTGCGCATGGCCCCCACGCAACCCCGCGTGTCGTAGCCCTTGTCCCCTCCGAGCGTCCGGGGATGGAACCCGCGTTCCCGCGCCCCGGCCAGCAGCACCGGAACAGCATCCCGCTCCGCCGTCCCCGTCGCTTCGCTCACCAGAAAGTCCACCAGCAGGCCGTTGCGGTTCTCCATCAGCGCATGGGCCATGAACACCAGCCTGGCCTCCTTCCCCTTCCCCTTCCGGAAGAGTCTCGCCTCGGGGTCCGTCGCGCTCTGGTGCGTCGCGTTGGCGCGCCGGTCCCCATGAAAGTCCACCGAGGGGTTGCCCCGGTCGCCGTCGTCTGGGGGAGGATCGGCCTCTCGCGGCTTGAAGCTCTTGAGGCTCGCTGCCGCCTCGATCAGCGTGCCGTCCACCGTGAAGTGCTCGTCCGACAGCAGGCTTCGCCGGTCCGCCGCCAGGACCACCTCGTCGAACAGCTGCTGGCCCACTTGGTGCTCCAGCAGCCGCTGCCGGTTCTTGGTGAACACCGTGGCGTCGAAGCTGCGCTCCATCAGTTGCATGCCCAAGAACCAGCGGAACAGCAGGTTGTAGTCCAACTCCTCGCACAAGGCTCGCTCGCTCCTCACCGAGAATAACGCAATCAGCAGCGACGCCTTCAACAGGCGCTCGGGAGGAATGGACGGCCGCCCCACGTCGGCATACATCCGGTCGAACTCGGGCGACAGCCGGGCCAGTACCTCATCGGCCAGGACCTTGATGGTGCGGAGCGGGTGATCGGCTGGCACGCGCTCCTCCAGGTCCACGAGGGCCAACATCGTCACCTGCGCCTCCTGCCGTCCACGCATACGCTCCACCTCCGTCTCGAGTGCTTCTATCTTCCCCCCTCCCCGCCCTCAGCCCCCACAGTGCACATCGACGTTTTTCAGCAGCCTGCTAGTGCTAGGTCGAGGAGTAGTCTGCCAAACGTCAGGCAACCTAGGATCATCACCGGCAGGCTTGTTGTTTGTTTTACGAACCCGCACGCGCGTTGGAATCGGCATTATCTCTCCCAAGAAGATACCTTCACCTGTCCGTAGAGAGGGCAATAGTTCCACGAGGCCTCCGAGGTCGTCAGGTACGGACGCCGCAACTTTGCTGCGGTCAGATACATTGGTAAGGCGCATAGCGATAAGTGACCCACATTGGCTGAGAACTGTGCTGTCCAGCTCCGAAGGTTGTTGAGTTACCAACACCAACCCAACACCATATTTCCTGCCCTCCTTCGCAAGCGTCGAGAGAGTCCTATGAGCAGGGGTGTCTTCACCTTCTGGGACAAACAGGTGTGCTTCATCTATTACAGTTAGTAGTGGTTGTTGACGGCCTCCAATGGGGAGGTTCTGTCCCCAAAATAGCATATCGTAAATGACGCGAAGCATGGTGCCGACGATCATCGGTAACATCTCTGACGGCAGAGCAGATACGTCAAACACGGACACCGGCCTGTCGTGTCCGACCCACTCTCCGACTAGGTGGTCCAAGTCTGCGTCGACTGCCCCGTCTAGACTTGGCTGCAACCCACCCCCTGGATTGAAAAGAAAGTTGTATCGACCGTCTCGCAGCCTGCTCGCCATCAAATCAAGTTGACGTTCAATATTTCTCTTGCGTTGGTTTTGGTACGGCGCCTGATTGTAAGGGCTCGCTGGTGGGTACTTGGCCTGCTTCAATTGACTTGGGTCGCCATCTTCTTCAGGGCTGTTAGCGGTCTCCTCGTTTTGGTTCGCGCCGGCCTTACTAAAGGTGACCCTTTCAAAGCAGTCCAATTGGTACCATAGCTTCCTAATGCTGAAGGGAATCGGGGAATCAGCGGTTAGAGATTCTGTTGGAGGTGGGGCCGTCAATTGCTGTGATGCCGCCGTTTTCATTTTAAGAACTTCATCCCTTATCGCGGCCTCGTGAGCAGGCTGAAGTTCGCCCAACGTTAGTTGCCTTAGCTCTGTGAACGGTAGGGCCCAAAAGGGAACCCACAGGGGCTTCTCTCCCAACTTCTCGTTGGGTGTGATGCGAAAGACTCGGGCCCTGTCACCAAGTGCTGAAGCGTATTCGCCGTGAGGGTCAATCACAATGGCCCGGGCATTGGGAAATGTGCCATCCGAAGCGGCCTCGAGCAATACAGTGACGAGGTTCGACTTGCCAGCCCCTGTGGATCCTACAACGGCGCAATGGCGGCTGACCAGACCAGCCACGTTGAGGTCTGCGGGAATTCCCGCTGTCGCCGCGACCCTACCGACAGTAATCGTTCCCGAGGTGCCTCTAGCCCATCCATAGATCGTCTTGAGGTCGTCGTTGGTGACGATATGAACCTCGTCGCCAACTGTCGAGTACTGGCCAACGCCCCGCTCAAACTCCCCACCCACCCCTTCTCCAAACAGCACAACAGTCATCCAGCGATAGCCAGAAAGCGTCTGATTAGTGTCTTCCTCGAGGACCGGCTCCGCAATAGATGGTCTCTCAGTAGGTGGTGCCGCATCCCCGCCAATCTGTGTGCATACTGCGTATAGCTGTGCGTATCCAAGAGGGATGCGGAAAAAACCACCGATCTGGCCCACTCGATAAGATTCCCCTCTGATCATGACCAAGGTAGACTGCATATCCTCCCGGAGCCTGACGCGGACGATGCCGCCGGCAACTGATGCTACTTGGCCTACGTATGTGGGATCAAATGGAGGCATGATATCTTCAGCTCGCAATCATCGAATCAAGAAACTGGCGAAATCGTGCAAAGTCGCAGATCTTTAGTTTAACAGGGCTCATCAGGGCTTCAGAGGCGTTGGACTCAACCAATGAATCCTGCTCACTGTTCGTTGCCTCATACATTCCTAGTATGTCGGCCTGGCCCTTGGGAACTCCCCATTTCGCGTGTCTTCCTCCGATAATTCCCGCGTCAGGACCGACTACAATCATATTGTGGAGGTGGTAACTCCTCCTAACTAAATCAGAGTCTTGGTCAGGATCGACATATTGAAGCGCATAGACATGTGTTCTTGGACGGTTTTCCAAGGCTTCGAATATCAAATCATTAATGTGCTGGTCGCCGAAACCGAAACCGCAGACCACCAACAGTGCATCGTCAAGTTCAAGGAACCGGGTTAGACGATCAGTAAATGCGGCGTAAGGTTGCTGCCGAGACTCATCGTACTTCTGGAAAGAGGGAAGGATCATCTCCCCAGACTGGTCTGGACTGCCCCTGACAACCCGAACTCGCCCGCTTATCGTTTCTTTTCGCCACGTCACAGATCCGTGCATTTTCCAAAGTCGAGTATAGTTCTCACCTGGGGCCAGTTCTTTGTGTCGGAGACTATCTGGATGAAAGAATGGCTGGTAGCTGCCGACAAATCCGTCAAGAATCGGGACCCGCTCCGCTTCTAGGGCTAGCTCAACAAGAATGTCATTGTTAACGGTGAACATTTCAACGGGGTGCTGACGTGCCACCTTGATCAGCCAACGTGCAAACTGCCGGTGGGGCAGTGCTTCCGCAACTCCATCAAGCTGTGGATTGGCAACTCTGGCGATTTCTCGGCGCAAGAGCTCTTCAAAGTTGCTTAGTTGAGCTTTAGATAGGCCCGCTAAAGATTCTGATGTGCCGATCGCTCCAAGCATCATACGCAAGCGGGACAGGACATCCTCAACATTCGGGCTCTGTTTTGTCTCTTTGCAGCCAGACCATATGCTATCCCAAGCCTTCGCGTATGGGATTCCTACAGCCTTGATCGTCGTCTCACATAACTCCGTCAATGCAGCTACATCGGGGATCAATGGCTTGTCTTCATTGCCATCGTCGGGCGAGAGAATCCGTACTGCGCACGAAGTCCCAGCGCCGAACAAGAAAGCAACTCGTTTGTCGTGACGGGCGAGGTGATCCCGGAAGTCAGCCAAGAGTCTATCCGCATCGTGCATTCTTTTCTCTCCGTTCTTGGGTAGTTCAAATGATGGCCCCAGCTCACGAGGTTCACCTAGTTCGATTGCTCCCTGTGTATGCACATGTTCAGAGATACATTAGCTGAGACAATAGCCTCTGTGCTAACCCTGCAGCATCGGCTTGGATGTCGTTGTCTGGACCGCCCATAATGAACTCTGCTGCCCTCATAGGACCGGGACCATCGTGCGTCGTGAAGTCGTCCCTGATTATTGTCAATGCCTGTCCAACAAGAGGGTCAGCCAAAAATGGGGTGAGGCACTCCGCAACAACCTCCACCCCAAGGCCGCGCCAGACGTAGGTGAGGTCGTAGGCATCTTTGTTCGTTCCTCGATTCTTGAAGGCCAGTGCTTTGAGGACGGTGAGTGCCCCGGGTCCGCAGACCCAGATGTGCCGCGCGGCCTGCTCTCCCAGGGGAGTACGCCCAGACAGCTTGATCTTCTGCCTGTCCTTGAATGCAACATGTAGTCCCGGGGTTATCACCGCAGCGAAACCTGGTTCGATGTGGCGTAGATCGCCTCCCTTGTCCGTCGCCAGACTTGGCGGAAGTAGAAAATCGATAGTCGCGGGCGGCTGGAAGCCGGTCCTCCAGCGTTGGCTGGTAGGATTGCCGGATGCGTTGACGTCCGGTTCAAAACCCGCATCCCTCAGTCTCAAGCCAAGCTCTCGGTATCGTTCCTCCCCCATTATGGCCAAAGAGAGGCCCAAATCGAGATCCGTCGTGCCTGCGTGCGCATCCAGGCCCCAAGGCAATCGTTTCTGGTCAACCAGGAGAGATGGGACGAGACCGCCTACTATCACGATGTCATCAAGCATGTCTCCCAACTTCGTGGCCACATAGAGACATGTCGAATGGACGAGAGCCAGGGATTCCCCGCTGTACCCGTCGATCCTTTCCGATTTATGAGTCAAGGTTGTTTCTCCGTATGAGCCGATTGCGAATCTCTTCAGCGGCTTCTCTGGCACGCTCTGGATGAGACGTTAGGTCGAGGTAGACCTGAACAGGATGGACACAGAGGATGCCGTTAATCTCGCTGACGCCATCAAACACACCTTGATCCTGGGGAACGACCAGCCAAGTATTGGAACCTCTTGGCTCCTCACGGAATTCCAATGCCCCCAGCAGCTCAGTTGATGGCGTTTCACTAAGGTAAACGGTCGACAGTCGATAACTGGTGTACCGGGTCCAGTACCATGCGGCAGTCAGCCCAGTAGCAGCATAACGCACGTCCGACTGGGACAACGCATGGGCCGCGTTTTGAATGACGCTCTCGCCCGGGCCAACGGAAATATGACCTCGTGTCACCGTATGTCCGTCAAAGCGATACTCCTCGTTCCATACATCAAGTAGCCTGTTCGAATCAGTCACGTGGATACCGAGATCATTTCGTTCCAAGAGGCCCATCCCGATCAACCTCCCGACCACTCTGCTGACATATCCCTCGTCCAAACCGGTATAGGATGCCAACGCCCTCTGGCGAATTGCCTGGCCGGGATTCATGAGCAGCCATCTCGCCACTCGCGAACCCCTGGGGCCGAAGGCACTTTCTGGGCGTCCGGGTCGACGGAATTTGTTGTCGTGCCCAATCGCATGGACATAGATGCCCGGTGCGACTATTCTCGCGTTACCAGAGAGGTCTAACCAAGCTACCCCTATTTCATCGCAGTAGACTCTTGCTGATTCTCCCATGAAGGGAACGACCAAGAGGGGGATCATTGAGTCCGGAAGGTCGCCGGCCATCCCACGGATCTGGTGGATCGCACGGAAGATATGACCCAATGAGCCAGATGCCTTCCATTCTATGGCGAACTCATGCGATCCGCTCTTAACAACGGCGTCAACCTCGTGAGTTCCAAAGCGCACGTCGTATCTAACATTTGCGACATCGCTTGGAACGCCGAGGACTTCCGACAGCCTGTGAGCCGCCTGACGGATGGCATGTCTCTCTGGGATACTCATACTTGTCTTTATACCTGAACTTGCACAGTCGCGCAAGGACGCTTATATAGCCCAGGCGACCCAGGTAGGGAAAAGAAGACACGGCTGTATGCCCCTGTAAAGGAAGACGGCGCACGTGATGTTGCCGCCGCCCATGCCGTCCTGTCATAATCGTGGCGTAGCAGACCCTGGGGAGCCTGCCAGATCCAGCCACATCTCGAAGATGGTTCTGTCTACCGTCCACTTAGGCCCACCAAACTTGACAAAATCAAGGCACCTTCACGTTGAGGTTCGTTCCAGAGCTGTAATCGGCGTCTCAACAGGCGTCTTGGACCCTTCAGCCGCCGAGCGAGTGCCGCGCTGCCCACCCGCCGGTCTGGAGCGAGAAATCTGACTGACAATCGGCCGAGTTGCCGGATACTGTTTCTGTCCCTTGCGCTCCCCGCATAGATGGAGCTATAGAGTGTTGCCCCCGATAGGCGGCAACCTGGGAGACCTGCACTTCCGCTGAGGCGCCTGTTCCTCAGGCGGCAGCAATGACAATAGGGTGCCCATAAAAACGGGAGGGAAAGAAAATGACCCGTACACGCACGACAAGATACGTGACCCTGTTGAGCGTTGTCCTTGCGCTGGCCCTTACGGCGGCGCTCGCGGCCTGCGGCTCTGACGAGCCGTCCGGCGTGACAGGCCCCGACCGGACCGTGTCCACCCCAACGGAGACGCCGGCCTCCCCCGCACAGACGCCTACCACGCCAGGGTCAGGGGACGCGCCCACCGCCACCGATGCGCCTGCGACTGCGGCTGCGACAGCGCCGCCCGCGGCCTCCGGCTCCGCCGAAACGGACCGGGAGGCGCTGGCTGCCCTCTACAACGCAACGAACGGTGAGAAATGGACGTTCAGTGATAACTGGCTGAGCGACGCGCCTCTCGGTGAATGGGAGTACGTCACCACCAACGGCGACGGGCGCGTTACAGCGCTGGACCTCGGCGGCAACGGCTTGAGCGGGGAGATACCGGCGGAGCTGGGCAGCCTCTCCACCCTGACAGAGTTGAACCTCAACGGCAACGACTTGAGCGGGGAGATACCGGCGGAGCTGGGCAGCCTCTCCAACCTGGAAACGCTGAGCCTCAGCGAGAACGACTTGAGCGGGGAGATACTGGCGGAGCTGGGCAGCCTCTCCAACCTGATAAAGCTGGTCCTCGAAAACAACGGCTTGAGCGGGGAGATACCGGCGGAGTTGGGCAGCCTCTCCACCCTGACATGGCTGAGCCTCTCCAGCAACGGCTTGAGCGGGGAGATACCGTCGGAGCTGGGCAGTCTCTCCAACCTGGAGATACTGTACCTCACCGTCAACGACTTGAGTGGGGAGATACCGGCGGAGTTGGGCAGCCTCTCCACCCTGACAGATCTGTGGCTCGCCATCAACGAGTTGAGTGGGGAGATACCTGCGGAGCTGGGCAGCCTCTCCAACCTTGAACTGCTGCGTCTCAACGGCAATGGCTTGAGCGGGGAGATACCGTCGGAGCTGGGCAGCCTCTCTAACCTGACAGAGTTGAACCTCAACGACAACGCCTTGAGCGGGTGCGTGCCGAGCAGCCTGGAAGACCAGTTGGGCGTTGGCCCTGCCCTTGGCGGCCTGCCCTTCTGCTGAAGCCACGCGCCCTCAGCTGGGGACGGACAGCATATCGCCCGGAAGGCGCTCCAGCGCGTGGTGACTATGGGGCCAGTAAAAACGGGAGGGAAAGAAAATGATCCGTACACGCACGACAAGATACGTGACCCTGTTGAGCGTTGTCCTTGCGCTGGCTGTTACGGCAGCGCTCGCGGCCTGCGGCTCTGACGAGCCGTCCGGCGGGACAGGCCCCGCCGAAACGGACCGGAAAACCCTAGTTGCCCTCTACAACGCAACGGACGGTGAGAACTGGAATGGAAGCGCCAACTGGCTGAGCGACGCGCCCCTCGGCGAATGGGAGGGCGTCACCACCAACAACGACGGGCGCGTTACAGAGCTGGGCCTCGGCGAGAACGCCTTGAGCGGGGAGATACCGGCGGAGTTGGGCAGCCTCTCCAACCTTGAATTGCTGGACCTCAGAGACAACGAGTTGAGCGGGGAGATACCGGCGGAGCTGGGCAGCCTCTCCAACCTTGAATTGCTGGGCCTCGGCGCCAACGAGTTGAGCGGGGAGATACCGGCGGAGCTGGGCAGCCTCTCCAACCTGACATGGCTGCACCTCTTCGCCAACGACTTGAGTGGGGAGATACCGCCGGAGTTGGGCAGCCTCTCCAAACTTGAATTGCTGGGCCTCGGCGAGAACGCCTTGAGCGGGGAGATACCGGCGGAGCTGGGCAGCCTCTCCAACCTGACATGGCTGGGCCTCGGCGACAACGAGTTGAGCGGGTGCGTGCCAAGCAGCCTGGAAGACCAGTTGGACTTTGACGTAACTGACCTTTCTGACCTTGGCGACCTGCCCTTCTGCTGAAGCCACGCGCCCTCAGCCGGGGACGGACAGCATATCGCCCGGAAGGCGCTACCAGCGCGTGTTGGCTATGGCGCATGGGGCTGCCGAGATGGCCAAGCGCATGGCCTACAACATGCTGAACATGGACCTCAACGCGGCCCTCGATTACTCGCAGATGGGGATGACCATCGCCAGGGCGACCGAGGACTCCAAGGAGGGTCCGAAGGCGTTCGTCGAGAAGCGGGCGCCGCGCTTCCAGGGCCGGTAGGCGCTCCGTCGCGGTTTCTCCCCTGGGGCGCGTCTCGTACAATGGAGCCGGGGCCGCTAGCTCAACTCGGTAGAGCAACGGACTTTTAATCCGCAGGTTCTGGGTTCGAATCCCAGGCGGCCCACCACTTTGGACCGCATGGCGTCTACCAAAGTGAATGTCCACGAGGTCTCCATGCTGGTCAACCCCGCAGCCGGCGAGGGCCCACAGCAGGGCATCCCAATCAGAAGCGACTGGCACCAAGTGTATCCAGAGCAGGACTCCACTGCTGTTCTCCTAGCCGAAGGGGTGTTACCCTCATGAGCATGGTCAAATTCCTTCACACTGCCGACTGGCAATTGGGGATGGCCAGGCACTACCTGGGCCACGACGCTCAAGCCCGCTTCAGCGCCGCACGGCTCGATGTAATTGAGCAAATGGCAAGGCTCGCCACCAATGAGCAATGCGAGTTCGTGGTTGTGTGCGGCGATGTCTTCGAGTCGAACCAGGTGCAGAGACAGGTGCTCGTGCGGGCCTTCGAGAAGATGGCCGCGTTTCCTCAGCTCACCTTTTTCCTATTGCCCGGCAACCACGACGCGCTGGATGCATCGTCGATCTACAACTCTCCGACGTTCATTGAGCGCCGCCCCGAAAATGTCAAGGTTCTGAAAGGGTCCGAACCAGTCCAGGCAGCGCCGGGAGTCGAACTGATTCCCGCTCCTTGGCCCAATAGGCACCCAACTACCGACCTGGTGGAGGCCGCTTGCAGCGGACTTGAGCCAACTAACTCCCTGCGCATCATCGTGGGTCATGGAGCAATTGACTCCATGTCCCCAAACCTCAATGACCCTAAGGTTATCGCGTTGGACAGGTTGGAGGAGCGAATCTCGGCGGGCCTTGTCCACTACGTAGCTCTTGGCGACCGCCATTCGACGACGAATGTGGGCACCATTGACCGAGTCTACTATTCGGGTGCCCCCGAGCCCACCGATTACGACGAGACCGATCCGGGCAATGTGCTCATCGTCGACCTCAGCGCCGAACAGGTGGCGGTCGATGTCAAGCATCTGGGAACGTGGCGGTTCCTGCGCCGCGATTGGCAGATGACTTCCGACAAGGACATCGATGCGCTCGAGGAGTGGCTGTCCAGCCTGGAGGACAAAGACCGCACCATCGTCAAGGTGTCAATGGTTGGCCAGGTCTCTGTGGCTCAGAAAGCCCGCCTCGACGAGTTGCTGGAACATCACGCCGACCTTCTCGCGGCCATTGAGACATGGGAGAGGCGGAGCGATCTCGTGGTGATTCCCGATGACGCCGACCTGGACCGCTTTGGGCTTTCAGGATTTGCGAGCGCCGCCCTGAGCGAGTTACACATCATGGCAGAGCAGGGAGACCAGGCCCCTGTCGCCCGTGATGCTCTTGCACTGCTCTACCGCCTCGTGGGGTCGCGCACATGAGGCTCCATCGGGTGCAGCTGCGCAACTATCGCGGTGTCGTCAAGAGCGACGTGAGCTTCGCGCAGAATGGCGTCACGATCATTGAAGGGCCGAACGAGGTCGGCAAGACCGCCATCTCCGAAGGACTGCAGTTGGCCATCGACTTGCTAGACTCTTCGAAGGACGCTCGGGTGAAGGTCGTGCAGCCCGTTGGTCGTGATGTGGGCCCAGAAGTTGAGATCTCACTGTCGTCTGGCAACTACGAACTCGTCTACCGTAAGCGCTGGCTGCGCCGGCCAGAAACCACACTTGAGGTCGAAACGCCCCACCGAGAAAGCCTGACGGGGCGGGAGGCGCACAACCGACTGAAGGCAATTCTTGCCGAGACCCTCGACGAGGAGCTCTGGCGGGCATTGCGAATCGAGCAAGGCACCAAGTTGATGCTGCCCAATTTTGACCTGCCGTCAATGGGCAGGGCGTTGGACCGTGCTGCGGGCGGAGATCTTGCAACCGACCGTGAAGAGACCCTCTGGACCCGCATCGGTGAGGAGTATGGCAAGTACTGGACTGCCACCGGCCAAGTGAGGGGAGAGCGGAAATCGTCGGAGCAAAGCGTACAGGAGGCCCGGGACAGGATTGCCGAGCTAACGAGGCAGCTTCAAGAAATCGAGAGCGACGCTGCTCAGATGAGTTGGCTGATCGACGAGTCAACCCGGCTCTCCGAGACCGTGAAAGAGTGCGAGAAAGGTGAACGCGAGCTCGACCAACGCTGGAACGCAATGGATCGCCTGCGCAGTGAGGCTGACCGCCTTGCTGCCATTCACAGCGCCGCGGAGGCGCAGCGCGACGGTACTTCCAACCGATGGCAGCGCCGCCAAAACCTAATCGCCACCCGTGACACCTCCACCAGGGATTTGGCAGCACTAGAGGCCGAGGCCAAGGATGCGGTGCCGGGTCTCGCGGCGGCGATACGTCGCAGCGAAGATGCCACTGTGGCTCTCAAGGCTGCCGATGCCGCGATGCGGGACGCTGCGGGAAGACTCCGCAGGGCCATAGCTGACCGCGACCACCTGCGTCAACTGATTGAGGTAGACCAACTGAAGGAGCGCCACGACCGATACTTGGCGGCGGAGCAAACCCTCAAGCAGGCCGAGGCATACTTGGAATCGGCCAGGGTTGATGACGAAGTGGGTAAACAAATCGAGGAAGCCTACATCGAGGATGAGCGTGCTAAGTCAGCCGCTGGGAGTGCGGCTGCGTCGGTCGAGGTGACCGCCCTTCGCGACATGACCGTGGAGGTCGGAGATGAGATCGTTGAACTGGCAGTCAACGAAGTCAACCGCACCCTCGTCGAGGACGAAGCGGTATTAACCATTCCGAACGTCGCACGTATGCGTGTGAGCGCTGGCCCTGAGTCGAAGGGGTTAGCCGACCAGCGTCGCAAAACGCAAGAGACCTACCGGCGCCTGTGCGAAGGAGTGGGCGTTGCTGATGCGACTGAGGCGAGAAGGGCTGCGCAGGAACGACAGGATGCCCAACGAGACAAGGAGGAGGCCTTCAAAGCCATCGAACGAGAACTTCGAGACCTCACTCCGGATGTCCTGCTCGGCAAAGTCAAGAACCTTGCGGAGAGGGTTATTTCCTATCCCAAGGAGCGCCCTGAGAACCCACCGCTTCCCACGGATCTCGATGAAGCCCAGCGGATTGAGGCAGAAGTGTCAGACTGGGTCAAGGATTGCGATGCTAAGCTGCGTGCATGCGAAGATGCTGCGCAGAATGCGGATACGGAACTCAATAAGGCTCGAATCGATGAGGCTGGCCTCACGGCAAAAATCGAGATGGCTGACAGCAGCAAACGCGACGCTGCTAACCAGCTTGCCTTTGATAGAGAAGGACAAGCCGATGAGGCTCTCATAGCCGCTGTTGCAACGGCGCAGGAAAGGGAGGCCAAGGACCGGAAATCCTTGGATGAAGCTAGAGTTCAACTCAGTGACGCGGACCCCGATTCTGTAGAAGCCTTACTCGGCAACGCGAAGCAGGCCACAAAACGGGCAATCAACGAGCTTCAGTCCAATAGGGAGCGCCAGAGCAGTTTGAGGAGTAGCTTGGACCTACGTGGGGAACAGGGCCTGCAAACCGCATACGACGAGGCGGCCAACCAATTGAACCACGTCGTACGCGAGTATGAGCGCCAGGAAGCGCGCGCGGAAGCCGCGCGGTTATTGCGAGAGACGTTCGCGAAGCATCGCCAGCAAGCCCACCAGCACTACATTGAGCCTTTCAAGGAATGCATAGACCAGCTCGGACGCATCGTGTTCGGACCTACATTTGCCGTGGAACTCGACGAAGACCTGCGGGTCGTGCGTCGCACGCTTGACGGCACCATGCTTGATGTCGACCAGCTCAGCACAGGAGCGCGTGAGCAGCTCGGCGTGCTCTGTCGACTGGCATGCGCAACCATCGTCAGCCCCATGGACGGTGGGGCTCCCGTGATGATCGACGACGCACTAGGCTGGAGCGACCCCCAACGTCTCCAAGGTATGGGCGCTGCCATTGCTGCGGCGGGCAAACAGTGCCAGGTTGTCGTGCTTACCTGCACTCCGGGACGCTATTCCCACGTCGGTAATGCGCAAGTAGTTTCCCTAGAGGCCTAGCCGTTTTGTGTGCGCCTGCCGAAGCCTAGAGGAGCCGTACTAGCTACTTGGGCGTCAACTAGGCATGCAGCGCGAGAGCGGTCGCGGAACGGGCGGCGGCTGAACACCTTAAGTCAGTCCAGAGTTTATCTCTTTCCTCCACTCCGTCGGTTCATAATCCGCGCACCAGGTGGTTGGCAGGCTCGGAGAGCCCCAGCCATATCTCGAAGATGGTACTGCCTACCGTCCACTCCGGCCCACCTGCGCGACTAGAACCAACTAATCACACCGTCCACCACAAGCTCACTTGTCTGGCCCGCTGCTACAGCTAGGAACTGCAACCGCCTCCGCCTGCATAAGCCCCTTCCCCCTCCTACTTGCCAAATGCGAACGAGTGTGCTACGGTATCCCCATGAAGTGGGCCCCCGGCCCGCTTCTCTTTCTCGGAGCCTGCCGCATAACGTATGTACTGGGGGCTAACCACAGAGAATCCCCCTGTGGCAGGGGCGCTGAGGGAACAACCCGAGGGGCAAGACCGTCCGAGGAAGGCTGGGACCGGAGCGGATGCCGTTGTAAGGCACAGGCTCTTTGGAGCCATCCAACTCCGTAACGGCTCGTAAGATTGGTAACGGCTCCGTAACGACTAGTAACCGCTCCGTAACCGCTGTGTAACGACTGGTAACGGCTGTGTAATGCCTAGTAACGCCTTTGTAATGGCTCCGTGCCTGCAAACCCCGAAATCCGGCTGAGAAATGTTACACAAACAATCAAAGGCCTAATCTGCCCCCGGCAAATCCTCCCCACGTTGGCCACCGCGACAGTCATCGCCATGGCGGCCCCCCGACCGCCCGCTACGCGCACGGTCACGGGGTAGCTGCTCTTGGTCGCGTAGCCCAGGCGCCTTGACCCGCAGCTTGCCCTTAGCCGGGTGTACGTCGAAGAACTGGGGGTCAGCACGCCCCCCCAGGGTGGAGGTCAGCGCGTCGCCCCATCGTCGCTCTGGGCGTAAGCCGGGTGGAACAGGACCGCGGCCAACGCTCCGGCGCACAGGGCCAATGCGGCGAGGGCGGCGGACCTGACGGGGAGTCGGGGACTACAGACGGGGATCATGGATGGTCCGCTCGAAGGGGTTGAGGACCCTCGACCTGGCGCTGCCCCGCCTTGGTGGAAGCGCCGCCTATGTCTACGCCGGCCCGGAAGCGAGTCAGGGGCGGCGCGCTATCTCTTCTTCTTCACTGCCGCCGTCACGCCGAATACCGCAGTAGCGACAAGGGCCATCACCGGGCCCGTGGGCATGTTGGCGTGGAAGGAGAGGTACATGCCGACCACCGCCGATGCTACGCCGATCAGCGCGCCGATGAGCATGACCCCCACGAATCGCCTCGCGAGCAGGAATCCCGTCGCCGCGGGCGTGATGAGCATCGCCATGACCAGGACGATACCGGCGGCCTGGATGCTTATGACGACGACGAGGGCGAGGAGGGCGAGCAGTACGTACTCCACCAAGCGCGTCCTGATTCCGGCCACCTGTGCGCCCACCGGGTCGAAGGTGGTGTACACGAGGCGTCGGTGGAAGACGTATAGCCCGGCTATCACCAGCGCCGCCAGCCCCAGCGAAAGGTATACCTCTCCGGTATTGACGCCCAGTATTTCCCCTATGAGAAGGTCCTCGATATTGGGCGCCTGTTTGCCTCGAATCCGAAGGAAGGCGTCGATATACAAGGGGCTCGAAAGCATCACGAGGCCAAGAGCGAACATCCCAGCGAAGACAATTCCTATCGAGGTGTCTTCGCTGCTGCCCGTGCGGCGGGTGATGAAACCCATCAACAGGGCGATCCCGATCCCGGCCGGCACGGCGGCGACCAGCGCGCTGCCTGTTGCCAGCAAGCCGACGCCCATTCCCGGCAGCACCGAATGCGCAAGGGCGTCCCCCATGAACGCGCGGCCGCGCGCGACCACGTAGGCCCCGATCACCGGGCACATCACGCCGACGAGCACGGATACGATCAGCGCCCGCTGGATGAAGCTGTGCTGGAACGGATCTACGAACGCCCCCACGAAGTCGCCTATCAATGCATGCCCCCATCGTCGTGGGAGTGGGGATCAACGTGATGGTGAGCAAATTCGAGCCCGTGCGAGCCGTACAACTCCTCCAGCACCGCGGGGGTGAACGCCTCGTCCGGAGGTCCGTACGCGCACATGTGATGGTTGATGCAGAGAATCCGGTCGAAGCGCTCGGCGATGTTCGTCAGATCGTGGGTGGAGATGATCACGATTCTCCCCTCGTCCCGCAGCGACTGCAGGACCTCCACGATGCCCTCCTGGGCTGCAACGTCGACGCCGCTGAAGGCCTCGTCCATCAGGATTATCCTGGCCTCCTGGGCGAGCGCGCGGGCGATGAAGACCCTCTGGCGCTGGCCTCCGGACAACTGGGTTACCATGGCCGAGCGCTGCTGCCAGAGATTGACCCGCTCCAAGCAGTCCTGGACCATCTTCTTGTCCAGCTTGCCGGGGCTGCGGAACCAACCGATGTTGCTGAAGCGACCCATCATCACCACGTCGTGAACGGTGGCGGGGAAGCGCCAGTTGATATTGTCGCGCTGGGGCACGTACGCCAGTGCCCCCTTGTCCTCCGCGCCGCGCAGGGTCAGTGTGCCATGCGCGACGGGCAGCAGGCCCGCAATGGCGTCGAACAGCGTGCTCTTGCCAGCGCCGTTCGGACCCAGGACTCCCATCAGAGTGCCCGGGCCGACCTCGAAGGTGATGCCGGTCAGCGCTACGTGTCCGCCGCGTTCGACGGTTACATCCTCGACGGTTATGCCAGGCTCGGAAGTTATTTTGGCCATCACCGGTCTCCAAGTCATCTGGGCATGGGGATTACCCGCGCCCGATACTACTAGATTCCCGACGGCATGGCGCCGTCACCGCAAGGCTTCGACTATGCGCCCGACGTTCGTCCGCACCATCTCGATGTACGTCTCCGCGCCGCTGCCCTCGGGACCTAGGGAGCCTGAGTACAGCCGGACTAACGCCGCGCCCGATTCAGCCGCCACTGTGGTGGCCAAGCGCTCGCTCACCGTCGTCTCGCCGAACACCGCCGGGACGCCGTACTCCTTGACCTCATTCACCAGGTCCGCCAGATCCCCGGCCGACAGCTCCACGTCCGTGGTGACCGACAGGACGACCCCCACGACCTCGAATCCGTACAGGTTTGCAAAGTACCCGAAGCTGTCGTGGGAAGTCACGAGCAACCTGCGGTCCTCCGGCACCGTCCGGACCTGTTCCTCCGTCCAGGCGTGCAAGTCGTCGAGCCGGGCATTGTACGCGGAGGCGTTGGCCCTATAGGTATCGCCGCGATCGGGATCGAGCGCCGAGAGCCGCGCGGCAATGTCGTTGACGACGAGCTTCACGCGGAGCGGGTCGAACCAGAAGTGGGGGTCTTCGAGGCCATGGCCGTGACCGGTGTGCTCACCCTCGCCTTCGGATGTAAGGGCCTCGATGGCCTCTATCGCGTCGCCGGCCTCCATCTGTCCGTCTTCGACCCTGCCGATTACATCGAGCACCATGTCGGGTAGTTCGTCTTCGCCGTCTGCGAGCAGCTCTTTGAGTTCCTCCAGTCCCTCCTCCGGGTCGATCTCGCCCTCTTCCACCTCGTGTACGACGCGGCTGATCTCTTCCAGCACAGCAACCTCGTCAGCATGGCCTTCGGCGAACTCTATGGGATCGACGACTTCGCCCATCTCGACGATGGACGATGGGTCTCGAGCGGCGTTTTCCAGGAGGTCTTTGAGCCACGCTCCCTCCAGCCCCAGTCCAACGCTCAGCACGAGGTCGGCGTCGGCGATTCTGGCCACGTCCCTGGCGCCAGGCTGGAATGTGTGGGGATCGGCTCCCACCAGCACGAGGCTGAAGACATCCACGTTGTCGCCACCGATGTTCTCAACCCATTCCGCCATGATGTTCGTAGTCGTAACGACGCGCACCGCGGGGGTTTCGGGCATCTCCTGGGCCGCGGGAGGGGATGCCCGACTGGTCCCGGAGCCGGAGGCCCCCGGCTGGGGTGCCTCGCTGCCCGTCGTGTTCGAGCACGCGGCTGCGGCAAAGAGCAGCGCGAGCGCTAGGACGGTCGCCATTACGATGTCTGGCACGCGCTTGTCGGTGCTCAGTATCAGCATGTCTCGGTCTCCTCCGAGTTTTTCCTTGCGGTGGATATCCAGGTTGCGGCCTATGCGCACCTGCGGGAAGGCAGATCGGTGTTGATAGTGAGTATCAGTATTGGCGAGGTTCGCTCATCGGATGGGATCATTGGGGGCTTCCTAGCTAGCCTCGCCCTCGAGGCACCGGTCGCAGATGACATAGAGTTCGATTCGGTGGCCGACGATGTCGCCGGGGATGTCGTCGCCGATCACACGCATAAGGCGCTCAACTGTTGCGGCGCGAAATTCGCCGACGTTCCCACATCTTGTACAGACCGTGTGGTGGTGGTGCTCGATACGGGATAAGCTGTACTTGGGGGCGCCGTCCAGGAGGTTCAGCCTGCATATGATCCCGGTCTCCAAGAGGAGCTTGAGCGTTCGGAAGATGGTCGCCCTTCCCACGCCCGGCAGCTCATTGCTGATCTCCTCGGCCGTGAAGCCCTCCTGCTTTCCTTCCAGTATCCGGACGATCGCGCGCCTCGGAGCTGTGGAGCGGTAGCCCCTGTCTTCAAGGACGGCCATGATGTCCGGCCGCGATGTCAGGACCGCATTCATTGATACTGAGTACCAGTAGCGCCTTCGCCCTACCTAAGCTGAGTTTCTGAGCCTTTCAATTCTCTCAGGCTGCCGGCAGCCCGTCAACCCCGTGCTGGTCCATGCCGGCAGGGGCCAACAGGACCGCATGTCGAGCCGCTGTCGCAGGCGTCAGCCTGACCAGGGAAACGACGCGCTATTCTGCCGGGAGGCCGAGCCCGTTGGAGGATACCATGCATCCGCTGCCGCCTCCCCGGTCCCCCATATAGAATAGGTCCATTCGAGCACACCGGACTTGGACCACCGGTTCATGAGGGTGTAGACCGTGTGCCCATTGCCAAACCGAGGCGGCAACCCCCGCCGCGCGTAGCTCTGCTTGGCGACATAGGCGACATATAGGATCGCGTTGAGCACTTGCAGGTTGGACGGGCTCGCATTGCCGCTCTGAGCGGGGAAGACTGGAGCAATCCGTTGGTGCTGCGCAACAACCTTTCCGGGAACCCCACCTAGCTGGAGTGCTTTGAGAGGTTGGCCGCGGCTGGGCGGCTGCCTTGACACTCTGGCCGGGCCGGTGTATAACGGTACGGAACGTTGGGGGGGAGAGCCCGCCAGGGCTTTTCCGTAATGTTCCCGGTTTCGTGTGCTTTGGTTTGTTTTTCGGATAGGCGCGCGCGCCTTCCGGACCGTTTAGAGCGTTTAGACCGTTATCTGGGGGGACAATGGTCGAACTCGGCGAAGTGGACATTAAGCGCGGCCTCAAGGACGTTTATTTCGATACGAGCCAGGCCAGCTTCATTGATGGCGCCATTGGCAAGCTTCTCTATCGTGGATACAGCATCCACGACCTCGCCGAGAAGTCCACGTTCGAAGAGACCTCCTACCTCCTGCTCCACGGCAAGCTCCCCTCCCATAGCGAACTGACCGAGTTCGATTCCCTCCTCAAGCAAGCCCGTCCCCTGCCCCCCGAAATCATTGAAGTCATCCGTCTCACACAGAACGCCCACCCCATGGACGTCCTGCGGACAGCCGTGTCCGCCCTGGCGGCCCTAGACCCCGAGGTCGAAGACAACTCCCTGGACGCCACGCTGCGCAAAGGGGTCCGGCTGACCGCCCAAGCAGCCACTATCGTCGCAGCCCACCATCGCATCCGCAGCGGCCAGGTGCCCGTGGCCCCCAGCGACTCGCTGGGCCACGCCGGCAACTTCCTATACATGCTGTTCGGTCAGGAGCCCACCGCTGAAGAGGCTCGAACGCTGGACAAGGACTTCATCCTTCACGCCGAGCACGGCAGCAACGCTTCAGCCTTCGGCGCGCGCGTTACCGCCTCCACCGTCGCCGACCTCCACGCCGCCGTTACAACCGGTGTGGGAGTCCTGAAGGGGCCGCTCCACGGTGGCGCGGCTGAGAAGGTTCGAGAGATGACCCTGGAAATCGGCGACGAAAGCCGCGCCGAGAGCTACGTCGCCGACGTGATTGCCAAGGGCGGCCGCATCATGGGGTTCGGCCACCGGATCTATCGGGCAGAAGACCCGCGGGCCCGGCACATGCGCGATGAATGCCTCCGCTTGGGCGAGGCCAAGGGCGAGCCCACCTGGTTCCGCATTCTCAGCGCCGTCGCCAAGGCCATGAAGCCCTACGAGAGCCGCGGCATCTTCCAGAATGTCGACTTCTGGTCCGGCGCCATCTACACCCTGCTTGCAGTCCCTGACGATCTGTTCATCACCATCTTCGCCATCGGGCGAGTCCCGGGATGGACTGTCCAAGTCTTGGAGCAGTTTGACAACAATATACTCATCCGGCCGCTCACCCAATACACAGGGCCGATGGACGTAGCCTATGTACCCATCGACCAACGTGGGTAGCCATTAGGGGCTTTGCACCATCTTTTGGAGCCGCGCGGGATCACCTCAGGGGGGGATAACGATGGAAGGTTCCATGATGATATCGGGGATAATGGATGACGGTGACCAGGGATGTGCTCATCACTGGATGATTGAGCCGCCCAACGGGCCTGAGAGTACGGGTCGGTGCAAGAACTGCGGTAAATGGCGGTCGTTCCGGAATTCGCTCCCGGACTCGGGCTGGGAGCGAGGGCACGGCGCCCCGGCCCATGCGGTGGTAGCGGCCCCTCAGGCCGTCACCTTCTAGCCGCTCTGCGCCTCAGTTCAGCGTCTACCTTCCTGGGAGGGCCTAGGGCCGGTTGGCCGCCGCGCCAACGGCATCGAACGCCGCCAGGGCCTGGCGGACAGCGCCCACCAAGGGCTGGCCGGTCTCCCGCCGCTGATTGTCGCGCTCCTCTCTCACCGGCAAGCGCGAGGTTTGGATGCCGTCCCTCTCCCGGAGGAGACGCGAGGACGGCTGGCGCCCCGATCCAACAGCGCTTGGCGGACATCCGTTCAGACCGGCTTCATGGCGGCGGCCACCCAACCGCGATTGCCGCCGAGACCCTACTCGCCGTCTCTCGTGTTGGCCCGGCTGCCGCTGCGCTGTGTGACTCTCACCCTGCTGTGGCGCCAACCAGTCGGCGGCAGCCCTTCTTGTAAAGGCCTTGGCCCAGGGGCATTGGACCCCGACGGCAGTGGAGACCGCTGTGGAACAGCCATTGGCGACCGCCGCTGACGCGGATACCCTTGAAAAGCCAACTGCTCACTGCCGCACGCTCCGAGGTGACCGATGACCACTTCAACCCGGCCAGACCAGGAAACGAGCCGGTTCCTTGAATACGTGGACCTCTGGCGGCAATCGCTGCGGCCCTTCTCCCTGACGGACGAGGTCTCAGACCCCGCCGCCACCGCCGTCTTTTCCACCGACATGGTCGTGGGCTTCTGCGTCTCGGGCAACCTGTACAGCCCAAGGATCGGCGCGCTCATCAAGCCGGTGGTTGGCCTTTTGCAGCGGGCCTACGCCCACGGCATCCGGGACTTTGTCCTGCTGCAGGACACCCATCAGGAAGACGCGCCAGAATTCGAAGCCTTCCCGCCCCACTGCGTCAGGGGCGCCGACGAGTCTCAGGCGGTGCGGGAGATCCGCGACCTACCGTTCTACGACCAGTTCGTCACCGTGGAAAAGAACTCCCTTGACCCAGCATCCAACACAACCTTCGGGCAGTGGCTCCACGGCCATCCCCAGCTCCGAACAACCATCGTCCTCGGGGACTGCACGGACTTGTGCGTCTACCTGCTTGCCATGCACCTGCGGACGCGAGCCAACGCCCTGGGTATCGAGGGCTTCCGCGTGATCGTGCCTGCAAATGCCGTGGACACCTACGACCTGCCGGTGGCGAAGGCCCGGGAGATTGGCGCGTTCGCGCACCCCGCCGATTTCTTCCAGGACATCGGCCTCTACCACCTGGCGCTCAACGGCGTTGAGGTGGCCAGCGAGGTGGTCTAGGGTCTGTGTTACACTCACCTGCAGGTGCCGGACAAAGCCCTCCGCCAGCCGTCGTTTGGGAAGGATGATGAGTAGATGCTAGGAGCTTTCCTGGCCCTGGTGGGGTCTGCTTGGTTCGGGTTCAACAACGCCAGCGTGCGCCGCGGCGTCCTGACCGGATCAGTGCTCCAGGCGATGGCCGTCACCGTGCCCATTGGCGTCCCCCTCTTCTTCATCGGCGCCGTCCTATCTGGGCAGCTCTTCAACCTCTCCGACCTTTCCGCCCTGAAGGCCCTATCCCTCGCCGCAGCGGGCGTCGCCCACTTCGTCTTGGGCCGCTACTGCAACTACCGCGCCAGCAAGGCTATGGGCGCCAACCGGGCCGCGCCCATCCTTCAGGTCAACCTTCTGCTGACCCTGACCCTGGCGATCGTCCTGCTGGATGACTTCCTCACGCCCCTCAAGGTCCTCGGCATCGGCCTCATCCTAGCGGGCCCGGCGTTGATGATCCGGCGGGGAACGAAAAAAACCGTCGAGCCGCGCCAGGCCCCCTCCGGCGGGGCCGGCGCCGCGGGCGGCGACGACGCTGCACCCGCTCAAAAGCCGTTGTTCGTTGCGAACCTGAGGGAAGGCTACACCTTCGCCATCCTCTCCTCGTTTGGCTACACCCTGAGCCCCATCTTCGTGCGGTACGGGCTGAGGGACACCAATCTGAGTCTACTGGGCGGCTTGATCTCCTACGCCGCCGCGGCGGTGGTGATCGGGCTGGTCCTGCTGCTGCCGGGGAAGTGGGCGCACGTCCGCAGCATGGACCGCACCGTGTCGCCATGGTTCCTCAGGGCGGGAGTAGCCGTTTTTCTATCGCAGATGTTTCGCTACATGGCCCTTAGCATGGCGCCCATAACCGTGGTCTCCCCCATCATGCGGCTCTCGCTGATCTTCCGGGTCATCTTCGCCTGGATCATCAACCGCGACTACGAAACCTTCGAGCCGCGAGTGCTCCTTGGCATCGGTGTATCATTAATGGGCGCCATCGCGCTGGGAATCAGCCTGGACTTCATCGTCGATAACGTGGCCTTACCGGACTTCTTACTGAGACTCTCTGCGTGGCGATGGCCGTAGACTGCGCCCGCCCCCGCAACAGCAGGGGAAGCGTCGCCGGCGGCAGGGCTCGCCCCACCCCGGCGCTGGGCGTCACAAGAAGGAATAAACAGGGAATAGTCGTAGCTGGAGGCGTATGTATCCCATAGACCTGTCGGGGAAATACGGCGTCGTTTTCGGCGTCAGCAATCACCGGAGCATCGCTTGGAGCATCGCCCGGATTCTGTGCCAAGCCGGGATGGCCATGGCCGTTACCTACCAGAACGAGCGGTTCAGGGACGGTGTGGAGAAGCTGGCCGGTGGGCTGGAGGGCGCCAAGACCTTCGAGTGCGACGTCGGCTCGGACGACGCGGTGGCTCAGGTCTTCAACAAGATCGAGCAGGATTTCGGCGAGCTTTCCGTCGTGGTGCACAGCCTCGCTTTCGCCCAGCGGGAGGAGTTGGGGGGCGCCTTCCTCAACACGTCGAGAGAGGGGTTCAAACTGGCCCTCGAGGTCAGCGCCTACTCCCTGATACCCATCACCAAGTACGCCGCCCCATTGTTGGAGAAGGCTGGAGGTGGCAGCATCATCACTATGACCTTCCAGGCCTCAGAGCGGGTGTTTCCAGGTTACAACGTCATGGGGACCGCCAAAGCGGCCTTGGAAAACGAGGTCCGGCACCTCGCCTCGGAGCTGGGCCCGCTGAACATCCGGGTCAACGCGATCTCGGCGGGGCCGCTGGACACGCTGGCGGCCAGAGGGATACCCCGCTTCATGGAAATGAAGCGGGCGCACCAAGAGCGCTCGCCCCTGCGCCGCAACATCACCCACGAGGAGGTTGCCACCACGGCCCTCTACCTCTCCAGCAACCTCTCCACCGGCGTGACGGGCGCCATAATCCCCGTGGACTCCGGCTATCATGTGATGGGGATCTAGACCGGCGCCTTCTCTGCTATGCCGGACCCCAGACTGCTACAGCACAGTCAGATGCCACTATCTGATGCTGCCGAACATCTGTTACCGTTGCCTGGCGCAGAGGCCGCGACGACACTAGCTCGGTCTCAACTTCGCGGCAGTCGGCCGCCGAGAACGGCCCAGCAGAGGCAGGAGATACACCGATGATCAAGTACGTTGTCTGCGACCTGTTCGAGAGTCCGGCCCATGTCCTAGTCAACACCGTCAACACTGTCGGAGTCATGGGGAAGGGCATCGCGTCCGACTTCAAGCGCATCTATCCCGAGATGTTTCGCCAGTATCAGATCCTCTGCGAACGGCAGGCCTTCGACGTGGGTCAACTTTGGCTCTTCCGCACGGAGAATAAGTGGATACTCAATTTTCCAACAAAAAAGCATTGGCGAAAGCCTTCTCATCCCGACTACATTGAGGCGGGCTTGGAAAAGTTCGTCTCAAGCTATCACATGTTTGGCATTACCTCGATCTCTTTCCCTATGCTTGGATGTGGCAACGGAGAATTGGATTGGGAGACTCAGGTACGCCCGACTATGGAACAATATCTTCGCCCTCTACCTATCACTGCCTTCATACATCTACAGCATCGCACAGACCCTTTCTCTCCAGAGCATCGCAACATTGAAGCCTTCAAGTCAATCCTCAGGCGCGAACCGGAGTCCCTAAGTTTCGCAGAAGTACTAGACGACCTTCGAATACAGCTAAGAGTGCAGGGTGATTACAAGACCATATCCACCGAGACGCCATTTAGAGCCAGTATCGATGAATCGAATGAAGGCATCCGGGTCGATGTCGGTGGCGACACTGTTGCGCTGAGTCAGGATGCCTTACTAGATCTCTGGCAGCAGTTGCGACAGTCTGGCTTTCTGGCCCCAGACAGCATGCCGCCCGACATACATCCGGCGGTTGAGCAGACTGTTGCTCTATTTGCCACCCTGCCGTACGTCAAGCCAGTGCTGATGGCGGACCCCAACCGTGGGATCAGAGGGCAAGCCATCGGTCTGCGCCTAGCAGCCAGGCCAAGCCCCGACGGACCCCTATTCACCAGGGTGCAGGCGGTGCAGCCAGTATGATATCGTGGTCAAAGGCCGAAATCCGCTCCCTGCACACGTTCCTGTCAAACTTAGGCAGTGCCCCTTGGCTTGGCCCTGCTCGCCAGTGGTGGCCCGGGCGCTTTTTCCACTGCACTGATCTCTTGAACGTCGTGTCCATCTTGCGTACGGGGGAATTGCTCAGCAGGCAGCAAGCCTCATCGTCAGGTCGAATCGCCGTAGACATCGCAAGCCGGTCGGTAATGGCGAACACCCCGGAGCCATCACAAGACTTCGTGCGTCTGTACTTTCGTCCGCGCACTCCTACCCAATACCGAAACGAAGGGTTCCGCCCACCTGAGCGATGGGGAACGGATGCTCATTGCCCCGTCCCGGTGTATCTGGTATTCGACGCTGCAACATTACTAGCTAGATCAGACTGCGGTTTCACTGAAGGAAACTTGGCGGCTGGCGCAGCGATAAAATACACAGTGGAAGAATTTGAGAAACTGCCTTTTCAACAGATCTATCACGACACCCGGTTTGACGTTAGTGAACGAAGTACCATCGTCTTTCACCGCAATGCAGAGGTGTTAGTTCCTCAAAGAGTTGACCTTAATGCGCTTCGCATTGTTGTGTGTCGAAGCCAAGCAGAGTATGAGACACTCCTCCATCTGCTTCCGCCCGGCACTCGCGCCACTTGGCTGCCGCGCATAGGTGTTCATCACAGCTAACGACTGTTCTTTAACTATTGGACGTATGTAGAGCGAGTCGAGATGGGAACGTCACAGGCCATAGTCTATTTCAATCCCAGTAGCCAAACCCCAGGCCCCTTCGAGGCCAGAGCGGACTTTGTCGAGACCGCTACCGGGACGCAACACAGGTGGCGACAATCAGGTGTTCAGACCAAAATGCCCCTTGCCTTCGCACTGGACAACTTCAAAGACCCGTCCGACTACGAATTTCGTTTAGACCTGGATGGCCACCCAGCGTACATGAATCGCTTTCAACTGGAGGAGCTACCGTTTTAGGCCCACTCCTTACGCCGCCACCGGGTGGGACCGCAAGCGTCCCTGCAGTTTCCCTTACTGGTACAGCCTCGGCAGCTCCTCCACCAACAGGCCGTTGCTCATCGTGAACAGCTTCCCACTCATCTCCATGCCCACCTGAGCCGCCAGAACAAACCGGTTCCCCACGAAATCCGGCCCCGGCATCCGCTGCTTCGCCTCCTCCGGCGCATTCTCCGTGGCGATGGCCGCGCCCGGATTCACGCACACCAGGCACACGTTGTAGGGCCGCTCTTCCTCCGCAATGAAGCGCGTGAACGTCCGGATGGCCTCCTTGGACACTACATAGCCCGCCCCGGGATCGGTCACGGCCCCGCCCCCGTACAGCGTCACCACGTGGCCGCCACCCTGCGCCTCCATCTGCGGCAGCACCGCCTTCGTGCAGATCACCGTGCCCCGGAACGTGGTGTTGATCACCTTGTCCCAGAAGCTCGTCTCCATCTCCTTCAATCGCGGCCACAGCGGAACGCCCCACCGGAAATGCGGCACGATAGCGGCGTTCGGCACCATAACGTCCACGCTCCCGAAGCGGTCTACCGCCCTGGCGACCATGTCCTGGACCTGGGCCTCGTCCTGGACATCCACCTCCAGCGTCAGCACCTGCGCTCCCCGCTCAGCCACCTCAGCGGCGACCTCCTCGGTCGACGCAATGTCAGCTATGACCAAGTTGGCCCCCGCCTCCGCAAAGGTATGCGACATGTACCGGCCTATGCCCATCGCGCCACCGGTGATGATAACTGTCTTTCCTTCTAACATCGCTGTGCCTCCCTGGTGTGACGCCTGCATCGGCGCTGTTCTGAACACGCCACGGCAAGGTTACACCAGAACGAGTCGCAACGCATCGCCTCTAATGTGCTCCGCTTCTAGGCTCACTCGCAGCGACGCGGGGAGACGCCCTGGCTGTCTTGCCCCGCCGTTGCGAAGGCGCCGCAAATTGGTTACTCTGCAACCGCTTTCGCAGGCAGTCCCTGCCTACGATGGCGCCCATACAGCACACCATCTCTTTAGGCGCGTGCACATTGCCGCTTGGAGGCAACCATGGTCGAAGCCGGGGACAAGATCGACGCCCTCCTTCAAGAGTCCCGCCGCTTGGCGCCCCCCAAGGACTTTCAAGCGCGGGCCACCATCAATGACGCTTCCCTCTACGACGAGGCCGATGCCGACCCGGAGGCCTTCTGGGCCAGAATGGCGGGAGAGTTGAGTTGGTTCCGGCCCTGGGACCAAGTCCTCGACTGGCAGCCCCCCTTCGCCAAGTGGTTCGTCGGCGGCAAGCTCAACGTCTCCTACAACTGCCTGGACAGGCATTTGGAGAAGCGCCGCAACAAGGCGGCAATCGTGTGGGAAGGCGAGCCCGGCGACTGGAAGGTCTACACCTACGGCGACCTGCATAGGGAGGTCTGCCAGTTCGCCAACGGCCTGAAAAGCCTCGGCATCGGGAAGGGAGACCGAGTCGCCATCTATATGCCCATGGTGCCCGAACTGCCTATCGCCCTCCTGGCCTGCGCCCGCATCGGGGCCCCGCACAGCGTCGTCTTCGGCGGCTTCAGCGCCGAGGCCCTGCGCGACCGCATCAACGACTGCACCGCCAAGGCCGTCATCACCGCGGACGGCGGCTACCGGCGCGGCAGCGCCTTCCCCCTGAAGCCAACCGTCGACCAGGCCGTCGCCGAGACGCCGAGCGTCGAGACAGTGATATCCGTCCGGAGGACCGGCACAGCCGACGAGCTTATGACGGAAGGCCGAGACCACTGGTATCACGACGTCATCAAGGACCAGCCGCTCACCTGCGAGCCTGAGCAGATGGACAGCGAGGACATGCTGTTCCTCCTGTACACCAGCGGCACCACCGGCAAGCCCAAGGGCGTCGTTCATACGACGGGCGGCTACCTCACCGGCGCCTACACGACCGCGAAGTTCGTGTTCGACCTCAAGGAAGAGGACGTGTACTGGTGCACCGCCGACATCGGCTGGGTCACCGGCCACAGCTACATGGTCTATGGCCCCCTGAGTAACGGCGCAACCTCCGTCATGTACGAGGGCACCCCCGACTACCCCGACTGGGACCGCTTCTGGGCCATCATCGAGAAGTACCGCTGCACCATCTGCTACACAGCGCCCACCGCCATCCGCGCCTTCATGCGCCAAGGCGAGGAGCATCCCCAGAAGCACGACCTGACCTCGCTCCGTCTGCTGGGCACTGTTGGGGAGCCCATCAACCCGGAGGCGTGGATGTGGTATTGGGAGCATATCGGCGGCGGCAGATGCCCCGTTGTCGATACCTGGTGGCAGACGGAGACGGGATCCATCCTCATTACTCCCCTGCCCGGCGTTACGACATTGAAGCCCGGCTCCGCCACCCGTCCGTTCCCCGGCATCTCTGCCGAAATCGTCGATGAGAAGGGTAACCCCGTGGCTAGGGGCGAGGGCGGCCTCTTGGTGCTCACGCGGCCTTGGCCTTCCATGCTCCGCACCATCTACGGCGACCCCGACCGCTACAGGGAACAGTACTGGAGCCGCTTCCCCAACGTATACTTCACCGGCGACGGCGCCCGCACAGACGAAGAAGGCTACTTCTGGCTCCTTGGGCGCGTCGATGACGTCATCAACGTCGCGGCCCATCGCATCAGCACCATGGAAGTCGAAAGCGCCCTCGTCGACCACCACTCCGTCGCCGAGGCCGCCGCCATCGGCAAGACCCACGACATCAAGGGTCAGGCCATAGCCGCCTTCGTCACCGTCAAGAAGGAGATCGATCCAACCGACGCCCTCGCCGCTGAGCTGAAACAGCACGTAACCCAGAAGATAGGCGCCATCGCCCGCCCCGACGAAATCTTCTTCACGGCGGAACTGCCCAAGACCCGCAGCGGAAAGATCATGCGGCGCCTGCTCCGCGACATCGCCGAAGGCCGCGCCGTCGGCGATACAACCACGCTCGCTGACCCCAACGTCATCCAGAAGCTCAAAGACCAGTACGCCGAGACCGAAGAGTAACCCCCAATCTTGGGCAAGTAGGGAAGGGGAGGCCCGCCGCAACGGCGGGCCTCCCCTTCCGCGTAGCAGATGGCCTCTCCTCTTAGCATTCTCCTAACCTCCTCTTAACAGTCCGCTAATGATCCCGTAACGGATGGTTCACTTCTGGACGCTACCCTGAGGGCAGCAAAGAGATGGCCCTCATGAACTATTCCAACCAACCGCCCCTGACCCAAAGGCCCACCCCTACGATAGCCCTCGTCGCCCATGACGAGATGAAGGAAGATCTCCTGGCTCTCATGCGGGAGTACACCGAATTCCTCTTGGAATGCAGCTTGGTCGCGGCCCGCGGCGACAGCATCGAGACGGCCTTGAAGAGTGGGTTCCCCATCAATCTGTTGCACGCTCCCGGCATGGGCGGAGAGCTTCAGGTCGCTTCCCTGGTGGTGGATGGCCGGGTGGACGCAGTCATCCACTTGGGCAACCCAAACAGCCACTGGCTGCCGGACGCCACGGCGCTGCTCAGGGCGTGCGACACCCGCAACATCGCCTTCGCCGGCAACCGGGCCACCGCTGAGGCCGTGCTCAGTCACCTGGCCGGTTTGAGCGAGGACCGGCTCCTCGGCAACCCGGAACCTCTTAACGAGGACGCTCGCGATGACTACTGGAACCGGCAAGGCGTCTCCCCAGTCTCCGGAGCGACTGCTCAAGGAGAACCGCTGGAAACGAGCGGCCAGGCGGACGCTTCAGACCTTCTTCCCCTGGGCTGGGATGACGGCGACCTGTCAATACTGCGGGGAGAAGTTGGAAACGACTAGGGAGGTCACCTTCCTGTCCGGGCCCTACGTCTACGCGGGCGCGTATTACCGCCGATGCCCCTAGTGCGGGGATACACTCGCCGAACACGATGCTTTCCTGGACAACCCCTATCTCTAGGCTGGGCACCCCCAGCCTCCGACAACCAAGACCCCAAATGAAGGAGGAACGAAGATGAGCATAGGTATGGGTAGGATCTTGAAGAACTCTGCCCTCTGGGGGGCAACGGCGATCGCCCTGATCGTCATCGCGGCCGCATGCAGTTCGGATCCCACCGCCTCGGTTCCGGGACTGACCGGCACCATTGAGATCGACGGCTCCAGCACCGTCTTCCCCATCTCTGAGGCCGTCGCCGAGGAGTTTGGCAAGGTCAGCCCCGACGTTCGCGTCAACGTCGGCGTCTCCGGCACCGGCGGCGGCTTCAAGCGCTTCACCGTCGGCGAAACCGACATCTCCAACTCCTCCCGCCCCATCAAGGACGCGGAGGCCGAAGCAGCCGCAGCCAACGGCATCGAATTCCTGGAACTCAAGGTCGGCACCGACGGCCTCTCCGTCATCGTCAACCCCGCCAACGACTTCGCGTCCTGCCTGACCACCGGCGAGCTCAAGATGATCTGGGAGCCTGGCTCCAGCGTCACCAAGTGGAGCCAGGTTCGCTCCGAGTGGCCGGACCAGCCCATTCGCCTCTACGGCCCGGACACCGACTCCGGCACCTTCGACTTCTTCACCGAGGAGATCATGGGCGAGGCCCAGTTGAGCCGCCCGGACTACACCGCCTCCGCTGATGACAACGTCCTGGTCCAGGGCATCTCCGGCGACCGTAACTCCCTGGGTTACTTCGGCTACGCCTACTACCTGGAGAACACCAACAGGCTGAAGGTTGTAGGCGTGGACAGCGGCGATGGCTGCGTCGTCCCCACCCCCGAGACTATTGAGGCTGGCCAGTACACTCCCCTGTCCCGCCCGCTGTTCATCTACGTGAACACCGAATCTCTCAAGCGGCCGGAGGTCAGGGCCTTCGTCGAGTTCTACATGGAGGTTGGCGCCACCCTCTCCGCCGAGGTCGGCTATGTGCCGGAATCAGCCAGCGTGTACGCCGGAAACAAAGCCAAGCTCCAGTAAGCCAACCAGCGAACTAAACACCCCGGGACCAGCCAAGGGCGGCGGTATCGCCGCCCTTGGCTGTGGGGGAGCAGACGCGGGTGAACGCGAACCCTCCTTAATAGATCGTTAACCGCTCCCTAACACTCCGGTAACATTTCCATTGCAGATGGCCTTTTAGACTGTCCTCAGCATTGGGCAGGAGAGCCATCGGCAAGTTGCCATCGAACGAGCCTCGCCTGAACCCCTGGGTCGCGGTATGCATGGGCGGCGTCATTGATGTGGATGGGTCCAGCTCTGGGGCCTTCGCCGAAGCGTTTGGGCGGGCCGGCCCTCGCGCCGGCTGACAACAACCAGGAGTGCAGTACGTGCAAGAAGGCGCATCGTCGATTCCCACTGTCCCCGGTGCGCCAGGCTTCCGGCGCCGTGGCAGGCGGAGCGCCGCCCTACAGGAGACCCTCATCAGGAGGATCTTCTTCCTCTGCGCCCTTGTCTCCATCCTCACCACCGTCGGCATCCTCTTCACGCTTCTCACCGAGGCCGTCGGCTTCTTCATAGACGCGGCAGACCTCGGCGTCTACTTCTGGGACTTCCTTGTCGGCTCCAACTGGGCCCCCCGGGCACCGGACCAGTACCAGTCCTTCGGGGTGCTCCCCTTGGTCATGGGCACACTCCTTGTGACGGTCGTGGCCGCCGCCGTGGCGCTGCCGGTCGGCCTCTTCACCGCCATCTTCCTGGCCGAGTACGCCCCGGACCGGGTGCGGCGGATCATCAAGCCCATCCTGGAAATCCTGGCTGGCGTTCCCACGGTCGTCTACGGGTACTTCGCACTCACCTTCGTTGCCCCGATCATCCAGACGGTCATCGAAAGCGTCTTCAACCACTACCTCATTGTGTTCAACGCCCTTAGCGCCGGGCTCGTGCTCGGCTTGATGATCGTGCCCATGGTCTCTTCCCTCAGCGAGGACGCCATGCTGGCCGTCCCCCGCTCCCTACGGGAGGGCGCCTACGCCCTGGGGGCAACACGCATCCAGGTGTCGCTGCGGGTGGTCGTTCCCGCGGCGCTGTCGGGCATCGTCGCCGCATTCATCCTCGCCATCTCCCGCGCCGTCGGCGAGACCATGTTGGTCACCATTGCCGCCGGGGCTACACCGAAAATGACCTTCAATCCCCTGGAGAGCATCCAGACCATGACCGCCTATATCGTCCAGGCGTCCCTTGGGGAGGCCGTTCATGGGTCCCTGGAGTTCCGCACCATCTTCGCTGTGGGGACGCTCCTCTTCATGATGACCTTCGCCATGAACCTGCTGGGCCACTTCGTGGTGCGGAGGTGGCGTGAGCACTATTAGCCTTTCGCGCCGTCAACGCGAGACAAGCCGGACGCAGGACGCGTCAGGAGCCTGAGATGGAACGGCAAACAACCCTATTCAACCCAAGGCTGAGGTTGCGCAAGGCAACCGGCATTGCCTTCTACGTCCTGTTCCTGGGAGCCGTGCTCGTAGGAATTACTGGACTCGTCATCCTCATCGCGCAGGTCCTCATAGAGGGCGTGCCGTGGTTCAACTGGCACTTCCTCACCAGCTATCCCTCCCGGCACGAAGGGGAAGCAGGGGTCCTCGCAGCCATGGCCGGCACCGTCTATCTCATGGTGCTGACGGCTAGCTTGACGGTTCCCGTCGGCGTAGGCGCCGCCATCTATCTCGAGGAGTTTGCCCCCAAGAACTGGTTCACCCGCTTCATAGAAATCAATATCTCCAACCTGGCGGGGGTTCCATCCATCGTCTACGGCCTTTTGGGCATCGCCCTCTTCGTGTCCTGGATGAGCCTGGGCCGCAGCCTGCTCGCCGGCTCAATGACACTGGCCTTGCTCGTTCTTCCCATCGTCATCCTGGCCTCCCGCGAAGCCATCCGAGCCGTCCCCGACACCTACCGCCAGGCTGCCTACGCGCTCGGCGCCACGCCCTGGCAGGTCGTGCGCGACGTCGTGCTTCCCTCATCCATGCCCGGCATACTCACCGGCGTGATCCTGGCCATGTCGCGGGCCATCGGCGAGGCAGCCCCGGTCATCGCCATCAGCGCTCTGGTCTACCTCACCTTCGTACCCAGCAGCCCATTGGACCGGTTCACCGTCCTTCCCATCCAGATCTTCAACTGGACCACCCGGTTCTCTGACGACTTCCGGAGCCTCGCCGCCGCCGGCATCATCGTGCTACTCATCATTCTCCTGTCCATGAATGGGGTGGCAATCTACGTGCGCAACCGCTTCCAGACCAAGTCGGAGGAGTAAAGCGTGTCAGAAACCGCCATCAGCGCCCGCAACGTCAACGTTTGGTATAGGAGCTTCCAAGCCTTGACGGACATCAACCTGGAGGTGGAGAAGAACCAGGTGACCGCCCTCATCGGGCCTTCGGGGTGTGGCAAGAGCACCTTGCTCCGTTGCTTCAACCGCATGAACGAGCTGATCCCCGGAGCTCGCGTGGGTGGGCGGATCATGTTCGCAGGAGCCAACCTCTACGACCCCTCCGTGGACCCCACCGAAATCAGATCTCGCATCGGCATGGTGTTCCAGAAACCCAACCCCTTTCCCAAGTCCATCCATCAGAACGTAGCCTTCGGATTGAAGGTCAACGGTTACCTCGGCAATGTCGATGAGGCCGTGGAGCGGTCCCTGCGCAGGGCCGCCCTATGGGACGAGGTCAAGGACCGCCTGGGCAACAGCGCCTTCCAACTCTCCGGCGGCCAGCAGCAGCGCCTCTGCATAGCCCGAGCCCTGGCCGTCGAGCCGGAGATCGTTCTGATGGACGAGCCCGCCTCCTCCCTCGACCCCATCGCCACCCTGGCCATCGAAGACCTCATACGCGAGCTGGCGCCGGAGGTGACCATCATCATCGTCACCCACAACATGCAGCAGGCCGCTCGGGTCTCCGATTTCACGGCCTTCCTCATGGTTTCGGGAAGCCGTAGCGGATACCTCGTGGAGTACGGCCCTACATCCCAGATATTCACCAACCCCAAGGAAGAACGCACCGAGGCGTACATTACCGGCCGCTTTAGCTAGGAGGACCCCATGGTTAGGACAGAATTCGACAACGCTTTGGCCAGCCTCCAGGATGAACTTCTGGAGTTGGGCAGCATGGTGGAGCAGGCCGTCGTCAGGGCCGTGGACGCCCTCAAACGCCGCGACCTCGCGCTGTCGCAGCAGATCGTTGACGAGGACGACATCATCGACCGAAAGCGCTTCGAGTTGGAGGAGCGCAGCGTCGAGATCATCGCCACACAGCAGCCCCTGGCCGGCGACCTCAGAATCCTCATCGCCGTGCTCCACATTGCCGTCGAGCTCGAGCGCATGGGAGACTACGGCGAAGGCATTGCCAAGATCAGCCTCATGATGGGCGACCAGCCCACTATCAAGCCCCTCATAGACATCCCTCGCATGGCCGACATGGCCACGGCCATGCTCCGCCGCAGCCTCGACGCTCTCGTGAACAGGGACGTGGACCTCGCTCTCCAAATCTGCAACGACGACGACGAGATCGACGCCCTGTATGACCAGGTCTACCGGGAGTTGCTCGTGTTCATGATCCAAGACCCCAAGACCATTCAGAGGGCCACCTACCTGCTCTGGATTGCCCACGACCTCGAACGCGTCGCCGACCGGGCCACCAACATCGCCGAGCGGGTGATCTTCCTGGTCACGGGTAGGCTCATGGATATCAACGTCTCCAAATACTAAGCAGCCCCCTCTGCGAAGCTCCGAACTCCGTGAACACAACCATTCAAGTCGAGCAAGGCCTGCCCATCAACGGCCATCCCGGTTATCTGAGGCGTTGCGCCGCCGAGGCGGTGGGAACCTTTGGCCTGGTGTTCGTCGGCGCCGGCGCCATCATGGTCAACGAACTCTTCGATGGCCGGCTTTCCCACCTCGGCGTCTCGATGGCCTTCGGGCTCATCGTGGCGGTGATGATCTACGCACTGGGGCACATCTCCGGCGCCCACATCAATCCTGCCGTAACGTTGGCCTTCGCCCTCTGCCGTCACTTCCCCTGGAAGGACGTATCGCTCTACTGGAGCGCTCAGCTCGCCGGCGCCGCGGCGGCAAGCCTGACGCTCTGGGCGCTGCTCGGCCGCATCGCCGACATGGGGGCAACCGTTCCTGCCGGCAGCGCCGGACAGGCCCTCGGCATGGAAATCATATTGACCTTCTTCCTCATGCTCGTCATCATGGCCGTCGCCACCGACGTCAGGGCGGTGGGACAGGCGGCAGCCCTGGTCATAGGGGCAACCGTGGGGCTTGAGGCCATCGTCGGCGGGCCAATATCCGGGGCTTCCATGAATCCAGCCCGCTCGCTCGGACCGGCCCTCGTTGCTTGGACGTGGAACGGCCACTGGCTCTACTGGGCCGGACCGCTCGTGGGCGCCAGCGGTGGGGCGGTGCTCTATCGTTGGCTGCGCGGAGACCAACACTCAACCACCGCCGACGCCGAGCTGGGCCGCCTTACTCCGCAGTCGCAATGGGCGCGGCATCCGGCAGAGGAATGAGGGGCAAACCACCACAGTCCTCTCATTGCCAGTCGGGGAGTCAGGAGCTATGAAGCGGGTCCTCTTCGTTTGTGTACACAACGCCGGACGGAGCCAGATGGCCGAAGCCTTCTTCAACCACCTGGCGGGTAGCCGCGCCGTTGCCGAGTCGGCAGGCTCGCTGTTGGCCGACCGGGTGAATCCGACCGCCACCGAAGTCATGCGGGAGATAGGCATCGACATCTCCGGCGCCACTCCCAAGGTCGTCACCCAGGAGATGGTCGATAGAGCCGACCTTGCCTTCACGATGGGATGCGCCATCGACGAGGCGTGCCCCGCCCAGTTCATCCCCGCCGACGATTGGGACCTGGAGGACCCATCCGGACAGCCAATCGAGAAGGTCCGCCAGATCCGGGACCAGATAGAAACAAAGGTTAGGGAATTGCTGGGGAGACTGGAAGCCATGCCCTCATGAACGCGAGAGGTTCCATGTTACGATTTGGGATTCGTCGTTCCCGCTTGACAAGCGAACGCTGGCATCGTAATGTAAATTAAGTGAATGTTCCCTAGCGTTCGCCCAAAAAGGGAAAACGTACGCTAGGACGTAATTTTCTGTAAAATGGGTCGGCAGGTAATCTGTCGGCCCATTTCCCCTTCTGTAGAGGAACTCCATGGCAAGGTTAGCCATATTCATAGACGGAGGCTACCTTGATGCCCTGGCCCGGGATGAGTTCTCCGTCTGGGTTGACTACAAAAAGTTCAGCGAACAGGTGGCGGACGCTGTCGCCTCTCGCACCCCTGAGCCGGTTGACCTTCTGCGAACCTATTACTACCACTGCTTGCCATACCAAAGTAGCCCCCCCACCGAAGAGCAAGCTCGACGCTATGGTCAGAAGCACAGACTGTTTGAGCGTCTGAGGTTCTTGGACAGATACGCCGTTCGAGAGGGCAGGCTGGCGTTCAAGGGAGTAGCAGCCGACGGAACCCCGATCTTCCAACAAAAGGGCGTTGACCTCCTCCTGGGCCTCGACTTCGCATTGTTGAGTGGGAAGAATCAGATCACCCACGCAGCAGTGATCACTGGGGACGCCGACTTCCTGCCCGCTTTTGAGGTTGCCCGAACGGAGGGTATCTCATTGTGGCTCTTCCACGGACCCCGAAGGTCCAAAGCCAACGGTTCAAGCACGTTCGCCAGCGAGTTGTGGAAGGCGGCTGATGAACGACATGAACTGGACCAAGCTTTCATGGATCGGGTTGCAATGCCGCCCCGCGGGGCATAACGCGCTATTGCCCATGGGATAGCCAATTGTCGCTCGAATACCCTGGACGCCCCTGACCCTAACGGCCGTAGAACCTGACCGTGTTGTCCACCAGTATCTTCTGCTTGGCCTCCTCCGACAGGTCAGGGCGCTCCAGCATCTCGTCGATCTCATGCTTGCAGCGCGGCGCATCGTTCTCGTGGGGAAAGTCGGAGGCGAAGATCAGCACGTCATCCCCTAGCCGCTCGACAGCATAGCGCAGGCCTTCTTCTCCACCCTCGCATGAAAAGAACAATTTGCCGCCTTTGAAGTAGTCGCTGGGCGTCTTCTTCATCCAATCGGAGAACTCTGTGTGGCCACCCTTCTCCAGCCCCGAGACTTCGTACTGGCGGTCCAGCCTATCCATCATGTAGGGCGCCCAGCCCGTCCCCGCTTCCAGATAACCAACCCGCAACGCTGGGAAGCGCTCGAAGACGCCTTCAAAGATCATGCTGGTCAGCTGGATCATCAGCGAGAAGGGGTGCTCGAGGGCCATGGAACAGGCAAACCGGTTGAAGAAGTCGAGGCCGATACCCTGAGACGGCGCGCCGTGGACGGCAAGGGCGCAGTTCAAGCGCTCCGCCTCTTCGAAGATGGGCCAGAACTCCGGGTCGCCCAGGGGCTTACGGACTCCTAGATCTCCGCCGTTGGCGGGCAGCACCGCTCCTATCATGCCCAGTTCGGTGACGGCCCTTCGCAGCTCCTTGACGGCCTCCGGCACGTTCTGGAGCGGAATGAGGGCCACGCCCCTCAGGCGGTCGCTCTCCTTCTGAAAGCGCTCGCTGAGCCAGTTGTTGTAGGCCTTGGCCACGGCCACCGCCCACACGGGATCTTGAATGAGGCCATAGCTCAGGCCTGCGGACGGAAAGAGGACGGTGGACTCCACATTCACCTGGTCCAAGAAGTCCAGCCATGTCTTCGCCGTGACCGAAAAGTCGCCGACGTAGAGCCCGCGGCGGGCTGTTAGCGCGCCGCGGTGATAGCCGTCCAGCGTAGGAAAGAACGGGAAGGCAAGAACGATCCTGTTGCCCCGATACGGGTCATCCAAGAATTCGAAAAGCTCGGCGTCGTTTTCGAAGATATGGCCATCGCCATCAACAACTCTCACTCCTTCCATTGTGGCGCCTCCTTCCCCCAACCTCTTGGCCTCAATAACGCCGTAGGGGCGTTCAATCGAACACCCCTACGAACTCCGTCATCCCTGGCATCCTAGGGCTTGCGGCTGCTGTACCACTGTGCATAGTCCCTGATGGAGGCGGTCATGTCGAAACGGGGCTCGTAGCCAATCTCCGCCTTGGACCGGCCCATGTTGAGAGCAACAGCGGCGAAGCCGCCTGAGGGCTGCTCCCCTGACACACTGACCTTGGTCTCCGGCAGGGCCGCCTTGATCGCGTCCGCCATGTCTTCCGCAGTCGTGACCGTCCCGGTTCCCACGTTGAAGACCCTGCCCTTGGGGTTGTCCGCCTTCAGGGCAAGAACGGTCCCCTGGGCCGCATCCTTGGAGTAGACCCACTCCACGCTCTGCGACGGCACCGATGTCTCACCGGTCTTAATGGCGTTCTCAACCATGTCCCGGAACATGTTGCTGGGCCCACCGCCGCCGCGGCCGCGCCACGGACCGGCGATGGCCGCGTAGCGGACCAATCGCACGTCCACACCGCAGAAGTCGGCATAGTTGTGGGCCAAGCTTTCCACCGCCTGCTTGGTCGTGGCGTAGAAGCTCGTAGGGCGCGGGAAGGCCTCCTCGCAGCCGGTGTCGCCGTTGTCCTCCCCGCCCGCCCAGAACATCGCCAGCACCCCGGAACTCACCGCCACCACTCGCTGGACGCCGTGGATCCTCGCCGCCTCCAGCACGTTCACCGTGCCCATGATGTTGATCTGAACGGCGCCGTAGGGGTTCTCCTGGGCGCCGATGGTCAACATCGGATAGGCGGCGGTATGGACGATGCGGTCAGCGCCGCTTTCCTTCAACGCCCTCGTGATGTCCAGGGGGTTCAGGATGTCGCCTTGGATTACCCTGAGCTTATCAACGTCTACGTTGTCCGCCAGCGACTCCGGTTGCGGCGAGTAGTCCAAGATGGTCAGGTCTTCGCCCTCCCCCACCAGGATATTCGCCACCTGGGAGCCAACTAGGCCCCCGCCGATCAAAAGGACTGACATCGTTCCTCCAAAGGTTGTTGCCTACAGGCCGTAGAACTTCCGGGCGTTGGCGCCGAGAACCGCCTCAGTGTCCGAAGGAGAGAGGGTGTCGTTCTCCAGCGTCTCGTCGATCTCCTCCATGGCCGCCTGGAAGTCCACCTCGTGCGGGTAGTCCGACGAGTAGGCGAAGCAATCGATGCCCACCCTTCCGGCTAGGTATGGCAGCGTGGGGTCGACGCCCTCGCAGCCCACCAACACCTTCCCGGTGGTCAGGTACTCCTCCGCCGGCCGGGGCGGCGCGCCCGTAAACTCAGCCGCCCGCTGTATCCGGTCGAGGGCTAGGGCCAGCCAGGCGCATCCGCCTTCGAGGAAGGCGACCCGCATGTCGGGGAACTGCTCGAACACCCTGTCGTACACGAACGATACGAAGGCGTAGAACAGCGGCACCGGGTGGTGCACGATGTTCGATGGCGTAAGCCCGGTGAAGGAGTCGATGCCGATGCCCACGTTGGAGCCGCCGTGGATGGCAATGACGCAGCCCAGGTCTGACGCTTCCTTGTACACCGGCCAGTAGTATTCGTGGCCAAGGTGCAGGTCCAGGCCCGTAGACGGAATCATGGCGCCCGGCAGGTCCAACTCTTTCACGACGCGCCTCAGCTCCAGGACCGCCCGTGAAGGGTCCTGCATGGGCAGTATGCCCATGGGGTGAATCCTCGAGTCCTTGGCCCGGTAGCAGTTGGCCATGTAGTCGTTGAAGGAGCGGCACATGCTCACGACATAGTCGTTGTTGCGCAGCTTTCCCACTTGGAGACCTTCGGTGGTGTAGAGCACCGTCCGTTCCATCTTTGACTTGTCCAAGAGAGAGATCCAGTCCTCCGCCGAGCCTGTGCGGTGCTCGCTGGCGTTCACCCGTTCCCTCGGGGCCGCAGCACTGGCGGTGCCGCCGCTGACATTGGTGAAGTGCAGGCCGTCCAGCGTGCCAAAGAGGCTGGTCTTGCTCAGGCGCATCGCCTGTCCCACCACCCCGACCCCGCTCAGCGTATCCTGGATCGCGGGATCAAGAAACTCAAACATGTCCTCCAGTGACTCGATGATGTGTCCGTCCGCATCAACAATTGCTGGAGCCCCGTTCGTTGCCATGGTGTCCTCCTCCTGCGGTTCTCGTTCTTTAGCTTGCCTGGAACGCGGGGGTGTCCAGGACTTCCTTTGCTGGCCATCTTCGCCGGCTATCGCCCTGAGCCGCCTCGGCTCGGCGAAATACGCCGATCTAGATGTAGGATATTACGAATACCCTGCATTCTGTCCATGCCCCCCAGCATGACGACTGAACTATATCCGCCCGCATTCCAGGGTGTCAACAGACCGGCGCGGACGTGGGCGCCGGCATTCAGGCGTATAATCTCTACAAGACAAGCCCAACACCAAGAACCGAGACCTAGCATCCATGCAACCGCTTCTTCGCTTCCTCACCACCACCGGCGTCGGATCGCGGCGCCATTGCTTCAAACTCATCGTCGACGGCAAGGTCCGGGTCAACGGCCGCCTGGCCCACGACACCGCCGCGCCCGTCGAGCCTTTCGATGTCGTGAAGGTGGACGGCAAGGCGGTGCGGGGATTGGAGCAGAAGGTGTACTTGAAGCTCAACAAGCCAAGGAGAATCATCTCCACGACGTCAGACGAGCATGGCAGACGCATCGTCACCGACCTCGTGCCGCGGCAGTACGCCCGCGTGCGCCTGTTTCCCGTCGGCCGTCTGGACGCCCAATCCACCGGGCTGGTGCTCCTCACCAACGACGGCGACCTGGCCTATCGCTTAAGCCATCCTCGATTCGAGGTGGAGAAGGAGTATCTGGTGACGCTGGCTGAGACCCTGACGGACGGGCAAAAGCAGGCTTTGCAGCGTGGCGTGGACATCGGCGGCGAGCACCTGACGTCTGCCAGGGTCAAACCTCTTCCAGCCGCGGGGGGCCTCCGGTATAGCCTCGTCATCCGCGAGGGGCGCAACCACCATGTGCGCCGTATGCTCAAGTCCGTTGGGCGGGAGGTGAAAGAGTTGCACCGCGTGCGCATCCATTCCCTCATGCTGGGACGCCTGCCGGCGGGAGAGGTGGAGGAACTAACCACCGATGAGGTGCGCCTGCTCTTCAAGGACCTCCCCGATCCAGGACCCGTTGCGCCGCCCCCGCAGCCAAAGCCCAGGACAAGAAGACCCCCCATTCCCCGCCGCCGCCCCGCCGCCCCACGATGAGCCGCCACGCCCTGCGCATCTCCACGAAAAGCGCCTCTTCTAGGACGCCGTCTTCACGCGGGCGCATCGTTCACGCCGATTTTCACGCGGGACTATGCCGACATCCGCGGCCTGAACGCAGCCGCACGGGCGCGCTTGCCCCCGCCAACCTGGGGCTCGCGCTCTCCGCGGCGCTGGGTGTGCTTCCCAAGGGCGTTGGGTTACGGGCGCGAGGCACCAGCATCCTCCCTTCCCGCAACTAACGGGGGAAGGGAGGATGGGGGTAGCGCAACAACCTCTATGGGAACCGCATCTAGGCGGGATAGACGGCCTTGGACTCGAGCTGCGGCCATGCCGCCGGAGCGCCGGCCTTCTCGATGCGCTCAGCCAGGGGCAGACTCTCGTCCCAGTCGTAGGCCACGAAACGCCGCCCGTTGATCCCGTCCGACCCCTCCGACGCCAGCCATATCACGGGAATCATCATGACGTCCGGCTGAATCAGCTTCTGCCGGTCGAACTGGGTGTCTGGGGGCAGCAGGTTGGTGTTCACCGGCCCGCCCGGCACCAGCACGTTGGCTGTTACGCCCGTCCCCTCCATGTCCTTGGCCATCGTGGCCACCAGCGCCTCGTGGCCCGCCTTGGATGGGCCGTACGGGCACATGGAAACCCTGATCATCGTGTCCAAGCTCGTCGTTACGCCAATGATGCGCCCCCACTTCTGCTCCAGCAGATGCGGCATCGCCGCGCGCGCCATGAGGAAGGGGCCGCTGAAGTTGACGGCAACAACCCTGGCCCATCCACCGGGCGAGACCGTCCAGAAAGGTTCGAAGGTCGTGGGGCTTTCCCCAACGTTGAACTGGTTGGTCCCAGCGTTGTTGATCAGAACGTGAAGTCCCCCCAACTCGCTTATGGTCGTGGCGACCACCCGCTCTGCATCCTCAGGGCTCGTCACATCAGCGACAATCGTGGCAAGTTCGGCCCCGGCGACGTTGCTGCGAACGAAACTCGCGCTGTCCTCCAGGTTCGCTGCGTCAATGTCCATCATGGCCACCTTGGCGCCGGCTCGCGCCAGAGAGAGGCTCATGGACCGGCCCATGCCAATGGGGCTGCCCGCCCCCGTGACGATAACGACCTTCCCCGTCAATTCGTTTGCCATAGTTTCTCCTGTTTGGACTCGATCTGTTGGCCCGCGGCTCGCGAAACTTCCCGCGGAGAATACCAGACCTCCGCGGCGCCTGACACCCACCCCCGCCGCACGGCGCAACGGGCCTTACTCGAACAGAATGCGCCGGCGCTTGGGGCGATGCGCGTACCGAACACCAAACTTGTTGATGGCGGTGTCCCTGATGAGCCCAGCCGCCTCAGCCGGCGAATCGGTGACGATGAGCCCGTCAACGTCCTTCTCGTCGATGGTCCCCTGACGGACTAGCGTGTCCCGCATGAAGTCCAGTAGCGGGCGCCAGAAGGCCGACCCCATCAGCACAATGGGGAAGTCTCTGATCTTGCCTGTCTGGATCAGCGTGGCCGCTTCAAACACCTCGTCCAGAGTGCCGAAGCCGCCCGGCAGCGCAATGAAGGCCACCGAGTACTTGACCAGCATCACCTTGCGCACGAAAAAGTAGTGGAACCCCACCGAGGTATCGAGATAGGCGTTGGGCGCTCCCTCCTCAGGAAGCTGGATCGTGCATCCTACTGTCGATCCCCCAGCCTCTTTCGCCCCCCTGTTGGCTGCCTCCATGATCCCCGGCCCTCCCCCGGTCATCACGGTGAAGCCGGCCTAGGCCACTTCCGCCCCCACCTGGCGCGCCAGGTCGTAGTAGGGATGCGTCTCGGGGAAGCGGGCGGAACCGAAAACCGTCACACAGGGGCCCACGAAATGGAGCGCTCGGAACCCACGTATCATGTCGAAGACGGTGCGGGCCGCCTGCTTCAGACCGCCCGTGCGAGGCTCTGGACCCTCCAGAAGGGCTCCCTCGATTGATCGGCGTTGGACGGGCCCGGTAGCGCCAGGCATGGGGCAACCTCAGCAAAGAGAATCGCCTGCATTGTCATTGTATGGGATGACCGCGGCTCCCGTTCCAAACGGGACCCCTGCTCCCCGCGAGCGCCGCCGCCCAATCAGCAAGGGCGCATCGGAAAGCAACTGTCTTGAAAGTCAAGAGGAATGAGCGGCGACTTTCGGAGTCAGGTCGCGCCAGGGCGAGCCATGCTTGAGCATTGAGTTGAGGATAACCAGCAGCTTGCGCATGCAGGCTATGAGGGCCAGCTTCTTCGGCTTACCAGCCGCCAGCAGCCGCTGATAGAAGTCCCGGATCACGGGGTTGTGGCGGCTGGCTACCAACGCTCCCATGTACAAGACTGCGCGGATTCGGGCGCGTCCACCCCATACGGTGCGTTTGCCCCGCAGGGTGCCGCTGTCCCGGTTGAAGGGAGCCACTCCCACCAGGGCGGCGATCTTCCGGCGGTCCAGAGTGCCCAACTCCGGCAAGTAGGCTAAGGAGAGCTGCTCTCCGACGCCGGGGACGGTGCGCAGGAGGTCCTCTTTCTCTCGCCAAACTGGACTCTGGCGGAGGGTCTGCCGCAAGCCCTCGTCCAGGTCGTCCAACTCACGCTCCAGCCATGCAATGTGGGCCTCAATGCGGGGCCGCACGGCGATGGTGGCGGAGCTCAGGCGGTTCTTCTCCGAGACCAGCATGATCATCACCTGGTGCCTGCGGGCGGCCAGAGCGTTGAGGGCCTGGGTTTCGGCGTCCCGCAGAGGGCGCACGGGAGGTCGGACCGCTTCAGCGAAGTGAGCCAGGACCGCCGCGTCCAGAGCGTCGGTCTTGGCCAGAGTCCCGGTGGCCCTGGCGAAGTCTCGAACCTGACGAGGGTTGACGACGACCACGGGCAGCGCCGCCGCTGCCAGGGCTGCCACCAATGGCAGTTCCAGGCCGCCCGAAGCCTCCAGCAGCACCAGGGCGGGACTCAGGCCCTCCATCTGGGAGACCAGTTCCCCAACCCCAGTCTCGTCGAAGGAGACAACCCATCTCTGGCCCGTGGGACGGACGGCAACATCCACCTGGGCCTTGGCTACATCGATGCCTACGTAGATACCTTCCTGCTCCATGAGCACCTCCTGCGAATTGCTGGCCCGTCCTTGCAAGATGCGGGCTTGGTTGGCCCAGGCAACTGTTCGGGCTCTGTTCGGGAGGGGTGCGGCGACCCTCGCTTTCCGGCGGCCTTCTATGACCTGGGAGGCTGCGGTCTGCCGCACCCCGATCCACCTCGGTGAAGTGATTGTCCCATACAAAACGAGATACAAGGAGGCGAAACCACGCGCGGCTCAACGCCGGAGGGAACTATGGCGTATCCAGTTCGCCGAGTTGGTTCCCAACCCTCTCTGCTTCCAACGCCACTCTCTCCCACTCCTCCCAGAGCGCCTGAGTCTCCGTGCCCAGAACCCGGTGCCGCTCGCCGGTGAGCTCCACCTGCGTCATGTCCTCATAATTGACCGGGTTCGAAAGGAACGCCTCCAGCTCCGCAATCTGCGCCTCGCGAGCCGCCAGCGCCGCGTCTATTTCACCAGTCCTCGCCGCCAGCTTGCGAGCCTCCCGGTTCAGCGCGCGTCGGAGCTGATCGTCGGCGGTCCTGACTTTCCCGGCGCCTTTCCTGGCGGGGTCTCCAGCGCCATTGGCCTGGGCGGTTTCTATTGGCTTCCGATAAATATAGGCGTCGTAGCCGCCTGGGAACACCACAGGCCGGCCGTTGTCGATCTCAATGATGCTGTTGGCCACCTGCCGTATCAGCGTGCGGTCGTGGGTTATGAAGCAGATGGCGCCGGGATAATCGCCAAGGGCATCGGCGAGAATCTCTCTGGATGCTATGTCCAGGTGGTTCGTCGGCTCATCCATGAGCAGCAGGTTGCATCGCTGCACCAGCATCTTGGCCAGGGCCACGCGCGCCTTTTCTCCGCCAGACAGCACGGATATGGGCTTGCGGACATCGTCGCTGCTGAACAGGAATCCACCCAGGATGCTCCGTAGGCTCTGGTCCGACTGCTCAGGAGCAGCCTGCTGAAGCTCCTCAATGAGCGTGTTGGCAGGGTTGAGCAGATCGAGCACATGCTGCGCGTAGTAGCCGGTGACGACGTTGTGCCCAGTCTTTCGCTCACCCTCCTCAAAGGGGAGGACCCCGGCAAGTATCTTCAGCAGGGTGGTCTTGCCGGCGCCATTCGGTCCTACCAGGGCGGCCTTGTCGCCGCGGGCCAGCGTCAGGTTGAGCCCGCGGTAGACGGCATGGTTACCATAGGACTTGCCGACGTTGATGAGACGGATCGCCTCGGCGCCGCTGCGGGCCGGCGCGGGGAACGCATAATGCACCCTCTTGGTCGCCCTGGGCAGCTCAACCCGCTTCACCTTCTCGAGCTGCTTCACGCGGCTCTGCACTTGCCCGGCTTTCGTGGCCTTGTATCGGAAGCGTTCAATGAAGCGCTCCTGCCTCTGGAGCTCCCGTTGCTGCCTTGCAGCAGTGGCCTGCCTGATCTCGAGGGAACGCTCCCGGGCCGCGAGATAGTCGTCGTAGCCGCCCCTGAGGAGAATCACCTCGTCCGGCTCGATGGCGAGCACCATGGTCGCCACCTGATTGAGGAAAGTGCGGTCGTGAGATGTCACGACTACCGCTCCGCGGAAGGATTTCAGATACCTCTCGAACCACAGGTTAGCGGCGAGGTCCAGGTGGTTGGTTGGCTCGTCCAACAGCAACGCTTCCGGCTTCTCGAAAAGCAATTTTGCTAGGGCAGCCCGCATGAGCCATCCGCCGCTGAACTCGTCCAGCGGCCGCGAGAAGTCGGTTTCCTTGAAGCCCAGCCCTGACAGGACCGCTTTGGCCTCGTGCTCTCTGTAGCCTCCGCCAGCCGCCTCCAGGGCCATGTCCAGTTGGCTGAGTTGCCGCAAGGCCTCGCTCTGTCCATCGGGATCGCTCTCCAGCGCAAGGGACTCCCGGGTGGCGGCGATCCTGTTGCTGAGGGCGATCACCTCTGGAGATGCCTCAACCACTTCCTGCAACAGGGTGTTGCCGGAACCCTGGCTAACCTCCTGCCTGAGATACCCAATCGTTGATCCTCGATGCCTGGATACGCTGCCGGTATCCGGAGAGGCCGCGCCGGCCAGGATGTCCAGTAGCGTGGTCTTACCGGAACCGTTGGGGCCTATGAGCGCGATGCGGTCGCCGGGCGCAATGTTGAGGGTCAGCCCCCTGAACAGGACCCTGTCTCCGTAGCCTTTGCTGATGTTGCTGGCGCTTAGCATGGTGAGCCGCGGGGCAAGTCAATCCCAAACCAGGTCTACCGCGGCCGAATCCGCCGCAAGAAGCGAGGCCCCCGGTTGTTTCCAAGGGCCTCGCCTGTATCCGGTATATGGAGCCACCGGGGGGATTCGAACCCTCGGCCTGCGGTTTACGAAACCGCTGCTCTACCACTGAGCTACGGTGGCCCGCCGACGGGCGCGCCGCAATGGAGCGCACGCGCCATTCTACCAGACCGGCCCCGCTCCTCGGTAGCCCAGCGGCGGCCTCCGTGCTACCATTGAACGGTCAGCCCACGAACGAACAGCAAGCGAACCGTCACTCCAACCCACGCCGGAGACCCATGCCGGAGTTCATCGAGGTCGAGGTTCTTGCAGGTCCCAACTGCTCCTGGGAGATGACTCGCATATTCCAGTCCCAGCGGGGCCCAAGGCCCGTGGCGCAGGTCGTCACCCAACTGCCGGACGGCTCGGAGGGCCTTTGCGACGTCGTCGGCTGGTCGGAACAAGGGCAAGTCCCCGCCTACGCAGCCTACGTGGACGATTCCGGCGACGGCCAGGCGCTGCTCATCTTCGGCGGGGATCAAGGCATCCGTCTGAAGGCCGCCGCCGCTCTTCATCCCTTCGACGTGGAAAACACCAGCCAGTGGGGCGAGCCCTGCCTGCTGCTGGATGTCAACACCGAGTTGCGCTGAGCGCGGCGCTGGCGTGGTGACTGGCCTTGGCTCAGCTTAGAGGCGCAGACCGCGACCGCTACGTCGCCCGTATGTTCGCCCGTATCGCCCGCCGCTACGACCTGCTGAACACGGTCATGACCGCGGGCGCCCACCACCGATGGCGCCGCGATGCTGTGAAACTGGCCCGCCCCAGCGGTTGCGCCCTCGACGTGGCCACGGGCACTGGCGACTTCGCCCTTGACCTCGCCCGATCCCCTTCAATAACCAGCGTCGTGGGATTGGACGTCGTCACCGAGATGCTGGCCCTCGCCGGCGGGAAGGCCGAGCGCCGCGGCCTGAGCGGACGGATCTCCTGGGTCCACGGCGACGCTCTGGCCCTCCCCTTCTCCAACAACGCGTTCGACGTCATCACGTCGGGCTTCGCCCTGCGCAACGTCAGTGACCTGCCGGGCGCCCTGGCTGAGATGTGCCGGGTGGTCAAGCCCTCCGGCCGCGTTGCATTGCTGGAGATAACGCCAGTCCGCGGGCCCAGGGCCTTCCGCGCCCTTTTCCGCGCTTACTTCAGGCGCGTTACCCCCCGGCTCGGCGCCCTGCTGGCGGGTGACAGCGAAGCCTACGCCTACCTCCCCTCCTCGGTGGAAGAATTCCCTCGCGCTGAGACCCTAGCCGACCTCATGCGCGATGCCGGCCTCACAGACGTCAGCTATCGACTCCGCGGCCTGGGCACAGTCGCCATCCACATCGGCGCCAAGCCAGGTTGACCCGCCCCGCAGGCCTCGCTACAGTGCCTCCGGTTGGCGAGCCTAACTCCTTTGGGACACCCATGCCACAGGCGGTCTTGGGCATCGACGTGGGCGGGACGTTCACCGATTTCGTCCTGCTGACCGGCGGGCGCATCACGACGTTCAAGGTCCCCAGCACGCCTCGCGCCGCCGCCGAGGCAGTCCTCCAGGGCGTTGCGGAGCTGGGAGCCGGGGCCGGCGTCGTCATCGTTCACGGGTCCACCGTGGCCACCAACGCCATCCTGGAGCGCCGCGGCGCCCGCACGGCCCTCATCACCACGAAAGGCTTCGAGGATGTCATTGAGATCGGGCGGCAGGCGCGTCACGGCCTCTACGACCTCAACCACCACCGCCCACCGCCTCTCGTCGCCCCGGACCACCGTTTCGGCGCCGCCGAGAGGGTAGACCACACCGGCGCAGTGCTCCGCCCCCTCGCCCCGGATGATGCGACGGCCTTGGCGAAAGCGGTCGCTGCATCGGGAGCGGAGGCCGTGGCAATCAGCCTCCTGTTCGCCTTCCTCAACCCTGACCACGAAGCGACGCTGCGCCATGCCCTCGCCGGCCTGCCGGACCCACCTTACCTCTCCCTCTCTAGCGAGATCCTCCCCGAGTACCGGGAGTACGAGCGCACCAGCACCGTGGTGGCCAACGCCTACATAGGCCCGCTGATGTCCCGGTATCTGGGCCACCTGCGGGAATCGCTCGGCCGGGAGTTCCGGGTCATGCAGTCTTCGGGCGGCAGCATCTCGTCCCGCGTGGCCGCCGCCCAGCCCGTTCGCACCGCCCTCAGCGGCCCCGCCGGCGGTGTTGTCGGCGCGAGCTTCGTCGCATCGGTGGCTGGACACTCGCACATCATCACCCTGGACATGGGAGGCACGTCCACCGACGTGGCGCTCTGCCCCGGGTACGTTCAGGAGACCAACAACTATGAGATGGGCGGCGTCCCCATCAGCATTCCCATGACGGACATCCACACCGTCGGCGCAGGAGGCGGGTCCGTGGCCCGCGTCGATGAAGGCGGCGCCCTGGTCGTGGGGCCCCAGTCCGTCGGCGCCGACCCCGGCCCCGCCTGCTACGGCAGTGGGACCAGCGTTGCCGTCACCGACGCCAACCTCGTCCTGGGACGCCTCGGCCGCCGCGGACTGCTCGGCGGCCGCATGGTCTTGGACGTCGAACGATCTCGGAAGTACGTGGGCGAACTGGCGCAGCAGCTCGGCATCGGGACCATCGAGGCGGCGGAAGGCATCGTGCGCGTCGTCAACTCCAACATGGAGCGGGCCATCCGGGCCATCTCCATGGAACGGGGCTTCGATCCCCGGGACTTCACCCTCGTTCCCTTTGGCGGCGCAGGCCCCATGCACGCCTGCGAGCTGGCGGAGGAGCTCAGAATCCCCCGCGTGCTGGCCCCCGCCGCGCCGGGCGTCCTCTCGGCCCTGGGTGTCGCCATCGCCGACGTGGTCAAGGACTACTCCCATACCGTGCTGGGGCAAAGCGCCCTGGACGCCGCCGCCCTGGAAGAAGCGTTCCGCCCTATGGAGGAGCAGGGCCGCTTCGAGATGGCGGCGGAAGGCTTCGACGGCGCTCGGGTTCAGGCCCAGCGGTTCCTGGACCTCCGCTACGCCGGCCAGTCCTACGAGCTGACGGTCGCCTACGCCGCCGGCGCTGCCCTGGATTCGGTGGTGGCCGCATTCCACGACGCACACCGGCAACGCTACGGCCACAGCGACCCCCGAAAGCCGGTGGAGGTCGTCAACGCCCGCCTCAAGATGGCCGGCCTCGTCGACCGCCCTCCCATGTCCACCTCCCCGGATGGCGGCCCCGACGCCTCCGCAGCCGCCACAGGGCGGCGCGACGTCGTCTTTCGAGGCGAACCCGTCTCCGCCGCCATCTATGACCGGGAACGGCTCCGGCCCGGCAACCGTTTCTCCGGCCCGGCAGTCGTGGAGCAAATGGACGCCACAACGGTCGTGCCGCCCGGATGGAACGTTGTGCTCGACTCCTGGGGCAACTTCCTCCTCACCCTCCAGGAGAATCGTCCATGACCGTTGACGCCGTCTCGCTACAGATCTTCCGCAACCTTCTCGTCTCCGTAGCCGATGAGATGGGCGTGGCCTTGGCCCGCACCAGCTTCTCGCCCAACATGAAGGAGCGGCTCGACTTCTCCTGCGCCCTGTTCAACCCCCAGGGCGAGATGGTGGCCCAGGCCGCTCACATCCCCGTGCACCTTGGCGCAATGCCCGCCTCCGTACAGGCCGCCCTCGGCCGCTTCAGCTTCAGCCACGGCGATATCGTCATCCTCAACGACCCCTACCTCGGCGGCACGCATCTGCCCGACATCACCCTTATCGCCCCCGTCTTCACCGGCGACGCTGCGTCGCTGGCCGGCTTTGTGGCGAACCGGGGACACCACGCCGACGTAGGCGGCATGACGCCGGGCTCCATGCCCCTCTCCACAGAGCTGTACCAGGAAGGGCTCATCATCCCCCCGCTGAAGCTGGCTCGGGAGGGCGTCGTCAACGAGGAGGTCGTGGAACTCCTGTGCCGCAACTCCCGGACACCCGACGAGCGCCGCGGCGACCTTGATGCCCAGATCGCGGCCTGCCGCACCGGAGAGCGCCGCCTCATGGCCATCGTGGATAGGTATGGCTTGGACCTCACTTGGCGGCACATGTCCGCCCTTTTGGACTACTCCGAGCGGCTGACGCGGGCCCGCCTCGCCCAAATTCCCGACGGCGCCTATGCCTTCCGCGACTTCATGGATGACGACGGCATCGAGGACGAACCCGTTCCCATCCAGGTGACGGTCACCGTCAAAGGCGACGCGCTCACCGCCGACTTCACCGGGACGTCCCCCCAGCGCCCCGGCTGCATCAACGCGCCCCGCGCCATCACCGAGTCCGCTGTCCTCTATGTCGTGCGCTGCCTGACAGGGGACGACGCCCCCATCAACCAGGGCTGCATGCGCCCCGTGAGCGTCGTCGCCCCGGAGCGGTCCTTGGTCAATCCGGAACCCCCCGCCGGCGTCGCAGGCGGAAACGTCGAAACGTCCCAACGCATTGTCGACGTGTTGCTAGGCGCTCTGGCGCAGGCCGTGCCCGCACTGATACCGGCGGCAAGCCAGGGCACGATGAACAATATGATCGTTGGTGGACATCACCACGTCACCGGCAGGCCCTACGTCTATTACGAGACCATCGGCGGCGGCGCCGGGGCGGGGCCCGAAACCGCAGGCGAGTCTGCGGTCCAGTCCCACATGACCAACACGCGGAACACCCCCATCGAGGCTATCGAGCACCAGTTCCCGCTGCGGCTCGTCCGTTACGCAGTCCGCCGAGGCTCGGGAGGAAGCGGCCTGCACCGCGGCGGCGACGGCATCATTCGGGAAGTCCTGTTCCTTGCGCCGGCTACCATCACCGTCATATCGGAGCGCCGGCGCTCGAGACCCTACGGCCTCAGCGGCGGGGCGCCGGGCCAGCCAGGAAAGACCGTACTGCTGAAGGGTGGCGTTGAAGAAGTCCTCCTGCCGACAAAGCTGACCATTCAGGTGGAAGCAGGCGACGTCATCTCCATGCAGACGCCGGGCGGCGGGGGCTGGGGCACACCCTAGCTGCACATTTCCCGTCCCTGCCCCAGTAGTCGGAGGAAGGTTAGGGTAGGGGACGCGTCCAACCTCATCTGGGGACTACGCCAACCCCTTGATTTGTCTTGCCGCCTCCAAGCCGCTACACTGGAAAGCGTTGTTTTCTGACGCGCCTTGTTTTCTGACGCGCCGTGGAGAGAGATCGTGAAGCGCTTTCGACTGGACGTGCACGCAAGCGAGCGGGATCTCCACGATAGGATCGCTGGGGATGTCCGCAGGGGTCTCGCGTCCACTCCCAAATACCTCCTCCCCAAGTACTTCTACGACGAGCGCGGCTCCCAGCTCTTCGAGCAAATCACGGAGCTCCCCGAGTACTACGTCACCCGTACCGAGCGCTCCCTACTCTCCGCCAAAGCCTCAGAGCTGATCGAGCTCGTCCGCCCCTACGAGATGGTCGAGTTGGGCTCCGGGTCGTCTTCCAAGACCCGCCTCCTCCTCGACGCCGCTAGCCACAACGGCAGCCTCGTCCGCTACATCCCCTTCGACGTCAGCCCCGCCATCGTCGAATCGGCGGCCGGCGCCCTGTTGGAGGAGTACCCGTCGCTCGAGGTCCACGGCGTTATCGGCGATTTCGAGCGGCATCTTCCCCAGGTTCCAACCGCAAGGGGCCGGCGGCTGGTGCTCTTCCTCGGGAGCACCATCGGCAACCTTGACCCCGAAGAGCGCGGGCGCCTGCTTGTGGACATCGGAAAGCTCCTCGGCCCCGGCGACCGGCTGCTGCTGGGCGTAGACCTCGTGAAGGACGTCGCCACGTTGGAGGCCGCCTACAACGATGCTGCTGGCGTGAGCGCCGAGTTCAACCGCAACGTCCTTCACGTCATTAACGGCGCCCTCCACGCTGATTTCAACCCCGGCGAGTTCCAGCATCGCGCCCATTACAACCACGACAAAGCCCGCATGGAGATGCACCTCGCGCCCAAGTCTCCTCAGAGCGTGTTTATCAAAGACCTCGACCTCCGGGTGGTGATCAACCCTGACGAGACCATCCACACGGAGAACTCGCACAAGTTCACGAGGGATGCCGCGGAGGAGCTTCTGGAGGAGGCCGGGATGTGCTTGGCCTACTGGTGCACCGACGCAGACAACATGTACGGACTGGCGCTGGCCGCAGCCCCCTCCTGAACCCTTCCCACTTGATGTCGGCCCCAGCATTGTTTCTTGGGAAAACATGCGCCAGCCAGCGCCGCGGCACCCCAGACCAGCCCAAGACGCCCACCATCGCGGAAGCAGGCGCCGATGCCCGCTCCCATGGCGCGAGGAGGCCCCGTGACAGAGACGCAACCGTCGCAGTTCGCCCCTGAACTCCTTCGGCTGTGGGCCGCCGGAGTCCTGGAGCGGAAGGGAATGGACCCCAGCGACGCCGCGGTGGTCGCCGATGTGCTGGTTGACTCCAACCTCAGAGGAGTCGACTCCCACGGTGTGCTCCGGCTGCCCATCTACGTCGGCATGATCGAGCGCGGCCAGATCAATCCCCGCCCCAACGTGCGGGTTGTGCGCGAGACCCCCGCCACCCTGCTCCTGGAGTGCGACCTCAGCATCGGCCATCCCAGAAGCGTCTGGGCCATGGAGCGCGCCATGGACAAGGCCCGCCAGGTTGGCGTCGGGTGGGCCCACCTGAGAAACACGGCGCACCAGGGTGCCCTCTACTACTACGCTCTCATGGCCGCCCGTAACGATATGGTCGGCATGGTCCTCACGGCAACCGGGCCGAACGTGGCCCCCTTCGGCGGATCGGCCCGGGCCATCGGGAACAGCCCCTTCTCCTTCGCGGCGCCCGGCGGCAGGCGCCCGCCTCTCTGCCTGGATGTCGCCACGAGCGTCGTCGCCTACGGCAAAGTGCGGAACGCCGCCAGCCGCGGCGAACCCATCCCCGAAGGGTGGGCGCTGGACAAGAACGGCAACCCCACCACCGACCCCGAAGCGGTCATCGAAGGCGTCCTGCTTCCCCTGGGCATGCACAAGGGATCGGGGCTCGCCATCATGATCGAAGCCATCGCCGGCCTCGTGGGCGGCAGCCCCATCATAGCCCCAGCCCTGGCCGGAGGAGAGGCGCTGCCCACGGAGATGCGGACGCCGCGGGGCGTCGGCAGCGTGCTGTTGGCCATGGACATCTCTGTCTTCGCCGAACTGGATGAGTACAAGGCCCAGGTGGATGAATTCATTGATCAGGTGAAGGCCACCAGAAAGGCCCCGGGCATCGACGAGATTCTCATGCCCGGCGAGCCGGAAGCCATCGCGCACGTTCAGCGGAGCGCCGCCGGCATCCCCCTCCACCCCAACCTCGTGCGGCAGCTTCAGCAGCTCGGCGAACGCGTGGAACTGGCGTTTCCGGGATAAGGTCCGTCATCACCGCCGCATCCGGCACCGGCTAGGGCCTGTGGACATTTAGCCTCTCAGGATACCCGGTGCCCTACTGCCTTCCCTTCACCCATTCATGGCCTGGCCCCTCCCAAACTCTCGAGCTCGCGCAAGGTGTCGAGCAACCACGCCCGCGTGGGTGAGCTCGCGTAAAGAATGTCGCGTATCAGATACCTTATCCGTTTCTCCACTACTCCATACACCAACGCCTCGCCCGAATCGGCTAGCTCAGGCGGGTCGTAGTAGCGCTCCACGAGGTGGGCATAGTCAACAATCGGGAGGGCTTCAGTGGCCGCCTTCAGCGTTCCTATTTCTTCTGACAATGCAGCATTGCGCTGCTCAAGGTCGCTGACCCTGCCGGCTATCGATACCAGAGCGTCTATCGATACCACAGCCCAGATCACCAGAATCACTAGTAGAATTACCGCAATCCACTCTCGCGCCTTCTTCATTCCCTCACCTCTCCGTAGTGGTGGCCTAAATGTCCACAGGCCCTAGTCCCCTTTCCCGTAGTCGAGCCTGTAGTCGTGGCGCCGCCGCGTCCCCGCCTCCGCAGGGGACTCTCCCGCCTGGGCGCCGCAGGCGCCGGGCGTTGCAGTTGCGGCGCCTCTGTGATTGTCCGTTACGCTAATCAGCCGGATGTTGGTGGGTGTAGGCACGGAGCCGTAACCAGGGCGTAATAGGGCGTAACGAGCCGTAATGAAGCTGTAAGGGATCTGTAAAGGATCTGTAATGGCTTCGTAACGCTCGCCAGTGGCCGGCGGATACGAGTGCTAACGGTGATTGACGACTTCACTCGGAACTTCGTAATGGAACCCGTAATGGAACCGTAATGGAACCGTAATGGAACCGTAATGGAGCGGGATGGCTCCAAAGAGCCTGTGCCTTATAACGGCATTGGCTCCGGTCCCAGCCTTCCTCGGAGGGTCTTGCCCCTTGGGTTGTTCCCTCAGCGCGCCTGCCACAGGGGGATTCTCTGTGGTTAGCCTCCAGTGCAATATGTATGCGGCAGGCTCCGAGAAAGAGAAGCGGGCCGGCTGCCCACTTCATGGGGTACTATAGCACAACTGTTCGTATTTTGCAATGGGGGGTTGGCGGGGGCCCCGGACTCCGGCGTCCGCCCGCCGATGGGGAGGGATGGTTTTGTCTTGGCCTGCGCCCTCCATCAGCGAAGGGTCTGGCCTGGCCTGTGCCGCCATCCCGCTCGCTCCGCCCTCCGACGTTTTCAAGAACAGGGCGATTCCCCCTGTTCCCCCGGTGGGGGCTGCGCCCTTGCACCCCTGCTTGGGGAACGGAGGCAGGCGCGAGTCGAAACGCCGGCTCAGGCTGGACCAGCGCCTATACCAGCTCTCGCGTTACGTAATTGGTGGGGAAGATTGCCAGAACCCTGGCAGGGCTTACGCTCTTGTTCGTAAGGCCGTGCACCTTTCGGGTGGGCGCCAGCACGCTCTGGCCGGGCCGCAGGGTTTCGACGCCGTGGTCCTCCAGCGTGCCCTCCAACTCCCCCTCCAGGATGAAGATCAGCTCCTGGTGCGTGGGGTGAATATGCAGCGGCACGGAGAAGCCCGGCTGGATGGTGGCGATGCGGGCCGTCAGGTTCTCCCCCTCCCGCTCAAGCCCCACAAGTTCAATCTGTGTAACGCCCGAGTTCAACTCCGAGACTTCCAAGCTGTCATGGTCGATAAAGGACATTGTGTCTTGCTCCGCTAACCTTGCGCCGGAAGGCCGCCATGCTGCCGCCCGGCGTTTCCCGGCCCCTTATGGTGAGTAGGGAACGCATTCTTCCACCCGCTGCCCCTGGCGTCAACCGTCAGGGGATCTGCGAGATGCGCCTCCCTGGGACGCGTCGCAGGCTGGAGGCGGGAGAATCCGCTCCTTCCTATTGCAAAATAAGGACATTTGTGCTAGAGTGTCATCAATCAGTGGGCCGCCGGCCCACACCTTCGTTGAGCCGGGTTGCCGCGAGTTGCAGGGTATAGGGTATATGGCAGGCGGAAAAGCAGATGGTCAAGCAGTGGTCTGGCGGCCCATTCCTTGTGCGACGCAAGGTCGCGGCTGCGCGACGGCTGCGCCATAGCTACGCGACGCCTCGCTTCGGGGGCCGGCTGGGAAGTGGACAAAGGCGTCGCGGACCGTGCCGGAGGCGTGGCAACTGTGACGCCCGGGTGTGCCGGATTAGCTACGCCGCTGGCGCGGCTCCTCCATTGGCAGTCACGTCTTTACGAACAAACGGGCCTCCGCAGCGGCGGGACGGATAACCGGCCCCGCTCCGCCACTGGCAATGATGCCTTTGACACAAAAGCGGGAGAGTTCCTCGCTCCCGCAGCAACGCTTCCCTCATCAAGCGACCTCTTCCTCTGGCATGGGCTCGAATCGCAGTGCGTCGCTCACAGCCTGTTCAGAGGTTCCCTAGGGGAACTACAGCGAGAGCGCCGGAATCTGATAGAGTAATGGCGCGCTCAACCAAGGGGGATGCCGCCATCGCCGAGAATCACGAGCACTTCATGGCTATCGCCCTAGAGGACGCCGCCCAGTCCGGCGCCGAGGGCAACCGCGCCATCGGGTCCATCATCGTCCACGAGGGGCGGACCGTGGCCCGGAGCGGCGGACGACCCGGCTCGTCTCAGAACCCGCTGGGCCACGCCGAAACGCTGGCGATGCAGCAGGCAGCCCAGGTTGTGGGCAAGGCGAAGCTGGCGGAGTGCACCCTCTACACTACCCTGGAACCCTGCCCCATGTGCTGCGGGGCCATCGTCATCAACAACGTGGCGGGAGTGATCGTCGGCGGACGCCATTCGGGTAAAGACCGGCATTGGGGTGAATACGCCGTGGAGCGGCTCCTGTCCATGGCGGCCTGGGACGCAGACCCCGCCCACGAGTTCGCCATCGGCGTGCTGCACGATGAATGCATCGCCATGCTCAATGCCTGGGATGAGAAGAACGGCTACAGTCCATAGGGCCGGTCCGGCTGGCCGTGAGCCACGCGCCGAGCGAATGCGTATAGTAGTTATACTCATTCTTCTCAGTTCACCCGCCAACCTGCGCCGCCATCACCAGGCGCGCGCCGAGGGATACCAAATGAAACAAATCAGACCAGCCCTAGTTGTCCTTGGCGTTCTTGCCGCCGCCCTGCTCGCGCTGGCGGCCTGTGGCGGCTCCGAACCCACCCCGACGCCCGAGCCTACGGCTACCGCCTTCCCCATCGACGCCAGCGCGGAACCCGGCGCGATTGGGAGCCTCGTCCCCGACCTGACCAACGTCTCGGGCTGGGTCAACACGGAACCCTTCGCAATAAGCGACCTTCGCGGCCAGGTGGTCCTCGTCGACTTCTGGACCTACACCTGCATCAACTGCCTCCGGACCCTTCCCTATCTCAAGGACTGGCACGCCAAGTACGACGACCTCGGGCTGGAGATCGTCGGCGTCCATACCCCGGAGTTCGAGTTCGAGAAGGTCAGGGACAACGTTGTTGCCGCCGTCGAGAAGCACGGCCTCGGCTGGCGGATGGCGCAGGACAACGATTTCGGCACGTGGAGGGCCTTCAACAACCGGGCGTGGCCAGCCAAATATCTCATCGATCAGAACGGCGTTATCCGCTACACCCACGTCGGCGAGGGCGCCTACGACGAGACCGAAGCGAAGATTCGCGAGCTGTTGGAGGCCGGAGGCGTTGACGTCTCCGCGATTGTCCCCGGCGCTGACCCGGAGCCCCAGACGAACCCCCAAGCCTTCGGCAACCTAAACCCAGAACAAGGGCAGACGCGAGAACTCTACGCCGGCGCCATCCGGAACCACTACTCGGAGTTCCCCTACATTTTCAACGAGGAATACTATTCCCTCGATCTGGAGAAGCCCGCAGAATTCGTCGATCCCGGTCAGCGCTTGAACCACTTCATGGTGCTTCACGGGGAGTGGGTCAAGGGGCCCGAGAGCATCAGACACGCCCGCATGACCACGCAGCTGGAGGACTATGTGGCCCTGCAGTTCTTCGGCACCAGCGCCAACGTGGTCATCGACCACCCGGACGGCGACCCTTTCGAGGTCTACGTTGAACTCGACGGATTGCCCATCCCCGCTGAGGCCCGCGGAGACGACATCATGGTCGACGGCATGGGCGGGACCTACATCCTCGTGGACGAGCCGCGGGTGTACCGCCTCATACTCCAGGACACATACGAAGGCCACGAGCTGAAGCTCAGCTCAGACTCGGAACGGTTCAGCGTCTTTGCGTTCACGTTCGGATCGTACGGCAACATCGCATAGCGGGGGCAAGCCCTTGAAGCATCCGCGTCTGCGCTTCGCCGCCCTCATCCCCGCGCTCCTGGGCATCCCCGCGCTTGTTGGCGCCTGTGGCGGCGCCCCTCCCACTCCAACCCCGCCCCCTGTCGAGGCTATCCCCGCCACCGTCGACCTCGCCGTGGGCGAGAACCGGGTGTCGTTTCTTCTTATCAGCTCCTCGGAGCTGATAACCGCCCCGGAGGCCAGGGTTACCCCATCTCTCCACTCCAACGGGACGGAAATCGCGGGTGAAACGGTCGTCGCGCCCTTCTATCTCTGGCCCTTCGGCACGCGAGGGTCCTACGTAACCAACATCGCCTTCAACGAACCGGGCGATTGGCAATTGGCCATCGAATTCGAGGACGGCCAAGGCCGCGCCAGAAGCGCGTCGCTGTCCCTAGAGGTTCGCCAAATGGCTACAACGCCGGCCCTAGGGTCCACGCCCTCCGTTATTGCAACCAAGACCGTGCGCAACACCGAGCCCTCGGCCCTGACGACCTGGTCCTCTCCCGACCTCGACCTCTATCAGTTCAGCCTAGACGAGGTGACCCGCTCCGGCAGACCCGCCGTCGTTGCCATCTCCTCACCGGCCTATTGCACCACGCCCACCTGCGGGCCGCAGGCCGAGGCCGTCAGTGACCTCAAGGAGCAGTTCAAGAACGACGGCGTCTTCATCCACGTCGAGGTCTACGACAACCCCGAGGAGATCCAGGGCGACCTGTCCCGGGGCCGCTACTCTTACTTGGTGGACGCTTGGGGTCTCAGCAGCCTTGACGACTACCTCAACGAGTCCTGGGTCTTCATCCTCGACCGCAGCGGCAGGGTGGTCTTCAAATACGAGGGCTTCGCCTCCATCGAGGAGATGTCTAAAGACCTGCAGACGCTGCTGTAGCGCCCCCAGTCCCGGTGGCGGAGGCCGCGCTTCATCCCCGCCTTCCCTTCCTCAGCCCCCCAGCCTTACAATGACCGTCGTGGAGACTATCGGCGACCGCTACCTCCGGCTACACCCCAAGTCTGCAGAGCTGGCCTCCGAGGCCAGCGACCTCTTCCCCGATGGCGTCACCCACGACGCCCGCCGCATGCACCCCTTCCCCGTCTTCATCACCCATGCCTCCGGCGCGCGCAAGTGGGATGTCGACGGCAATGAGTACGTTGACTATCGGACCGGTCATGGCGCCTTGCTCTTGGGCCATTCCCACCCGGACATCGTGAGGGTCGTGCAGGAACAGATGGAGAAGGGCACGCACTACGGCTTCTCCCACGAGTTGGAGATCCGTTGGGCCCAGTGGGTCAAGCGCCTCATGCCCTCCGTGGAGAAGGTGCGCTTCCACAGTTCCGGCACCGAGGCCACCATGATGGCTATGCGGCTGGCGCGCGCCTTCACCGGCAGGCCAAAGATCCTCAAGTTCGAGGAGCACTTCCACGGTTGGCACGATTACGCGGCCATGGGATCCGGCCGGGGAACAGGGGGCATCCCAGGCGAGACGCGCTCGACGGTGGCCGTCATCCCGCACAACGACATTGCTCTCGTGGAGCGCACACTCGCCGACAACGACGATATCGCAGCCGCCATCATCGAGCCGACGGGCGCTCACATGGGCATGTTCCCCACCCAACCGGAGTTCCTCCGTGACCTCCGCGAGGTCACCCGCCGCTACAACGCGTTGCTGATCATCGACGAGGTCGTCACCGGGTTCCGCACGTCGCCCGGCGGCGCCCAGGTGCGCTACGGCATCCAGCCGGACCTCTCAACGATGGCCAAAATCCTGGGCGGCGGGTTGCCGGCAGGCGCAGTGGGAGGCCGCGCCGATATCCTGGATATGATCCAGTCCACGGGCGACCCGACTTGGGACAACGCCAGCCGCGTTTCCCACCCAGGCACGTTCAACGCCAATCCGCTGTCGGCGGCGGCTGGCTGCAAAGCCCTGGAGCTGGTGGCCACTACCCCGGTCAACGCCATCGCGGACTGCATGGCCCAGCGTCTCCGCGACGGTATCAACTTGCTGCTCCAGGATATGGAACTGCCCGGCTGCGCCCACGGCGTAGCATCCCTGGTGCACTACCAGATCGGCGCCGCCTGCGACTGCGACCGCGTCATCTGCAACCGGTCCATGGACCAGACCCGCATGGGCAGCAGGGCCCAAGTCATCGAACCCATCCGCCGCGCTTGGATCAATGCCGGCGTCGACACCATGAGCACTAACCTCATCCTGTCTGCCGCCCACACTGAAAGCGACATAGACGACACCCTGGCGGGGATGGAAGATGCCCTGACAGCCTGCCGCCGCGAGGGTGTCCTGTGAGACCGGCTTCCCGTAACCATCCAGTGTGCGGACCCACTGGCGGCGCCGGCCGCTTCCCTTATCAGGGCGCCAAGAGACTGCGCAGGCCGCCTGACATTGCGCCGAAGACCATGCACGCGCTGCCGGAGCCACCCCTATGCGTATGACCCGCATGTTCGGAAAGACCCTCCGCCAGGACCCCGCGGAGGCGGAAACGCCGTCCTATCGCCTGTTCCTCAAGGGCGGGCTGATCCACCAGGTGGCCGCCGGCGTCTACGCCTACCTGCCCATTGCCCTCCGCACCATCCACAAGGTCGAGCAGATCATCCGCGAGGAAATGGAGGCCGCTGGAGCCCAGGAACTGAAGATGCCCTCCCTCCAGCCCCTCGAGTTGTGGGACCAGACCAACCGCGCCACCGCCTTCGGTCCCAACCTCATGCGACTCAAGGACCGGCGAGAGCGCGATATGGTCATCGCCCCAACCCATGAAGAGGTCGTGACCCTGCTGGCGCGGCTCAGCGTCCAGAGCTATCGGGATCTGCCAATGAACGTCTTCCAGATACAGACCAAGTTCCGCGACGAGCCCCGCCCCCGCGCCGGCCTGATCCGCGTCCGCGAGTTTGACATGAAGGACGCCTACTCTTTCGACGCCGACGAGGAGGCCCTCGACCACACCTATCGCCGGATGCTGACGGCGTACCAAAACATCTACCGGCGCTGCGGCCTGCCATTTATGACCGTCGAGGCCGACAGCGGCGCCATTGGCGGCAAGGACTCCCACGAGTTCATCCTTCCCACCGAAAGCGGCGAGGACCTGATCCTCTTCTGCTCCAACGGGGACTACGCCGCCAACGTGGAGCGAGCGGCCTCCCGCAGGGCCGAGATACCTGGGGAAGATGCCCTTCCGCTCGAAGAGGTGCATACGCCCGGCATCCGCACGATCCAGGAACTCGCCGATTTCCTGGCCATCCCCGCCCACAGGACGCTCAAGGCCGTCTTCTACGCGTCCGACGGTCAGATGGTCTTCGTAACGGTGCGCGGCGACCTCGACGTCAACGAGGTCAAGCTGCGCAACTTCCTCCATAGCGGCGACCTCCACATCGCCACCGACGAAGAGGTCAAAAGGGCCGGGCTCGTGGCGGGGTCCGCCTCCGCAGTCGGGCTCCAGGGCGTCAGGACCGTCGCCGACCAGTCGATCTACGAGGGCGGCAACTTCGTCGTCGGGGCCAATCGCGAGGATTACCACCTGCGCAACGCCAACCCCGGCCGCGACTTCCAGCCCGACGTCGTTGCCGACATAGCCCTGGCGGCGGCCGGCCAGGGGTGCCCCGCCTGCAGCGGCGTCCTAGAATCCACGCGGGGCATCGAAGTCGGTCACATCTTCAAGCTGGGTACCTTCTTCTCAGAGACCCTCGGCGCCTACTTTCTCGACCAGGAAGGCCAGCAGAGGCCCCTCGTCATGGGCTGCTACGGCATTGGCGTGGGCCGCCTCATGGCCGCCGCCATCGAGCAGAACCACGACGACGCCGGCATGATCTGGCCGGCGCCCATCGCCCCCTACCAGGTGCATCTCATCGCCCTGAACGCAGGCAGCCCGGAGGTGGCGCCCCACGCCGAGGCTCTCTACAGCGAGCTTCAGGATGCCGGCCTTGAGGTCCTCTTCGACGACCGGCCGGAGACCGCCGGAGTCAAGTTCAACGACGCCGACCTGCTGGGCCTGCCGGTGCGGGTCGTCATCAGCCCCCGCACCATCAAAGCCGACGAGGTCGAGTTGAAGCCGCGCTCAGGGCAAGAAGCACACAAAGCGCCCCGCGAGAACGCGCTTGCCAGCACCCTCGCGCTGCTGGATACCTAGAGAAGGGCACCGCCCCAGCCAATCGCGATCGCGTCCGTCACCGGCCAGTCCCCTTTCCTGGAGTCGCGGCGCCGTCGCGTCCCTGCCTCCGTGGGGGACTTTCCCGCCGGTGTGAGGTTAGTGAGGTTTTGTAACGTTTGTCAGCCGGATTTCGGGGTTTGCAGGCACGGAGCCATTACAAAGGCATTACAAGCCGTTACAAAGCTGTTACGAGTCATTACGGAGTCATTACGGAGTCGTTACGGACCGTTGCCTAGCCGTTACGAGTCATTAGTCATTATGGAGCGGGATGGCTCCAAAGAGCCTGTGCCTTACAACGGCATTCGCTCCGGCCCCTGCCTTCCTCGGACGGTCTTGCCCCTCGGGTTGTTCCCTCAGCGCCCCTGCCACAGGGGGATTCTCTGTGGTTAGCCCCCAGTACATACGCTGTGCGGCAGGCTCCGAGAAAGAGAAGCGGGCCGGGGGCCCACTTCATGGGGTACTATAGCACAATCGTTCGTATATTGCAATGGGGGTAGGGCATGTTCATAGTTTCCCTAGGGAAACTCTGGGCAGGCGGCTGGAACCGGTGTATCGGCGCCAGCGTTGTTGCGCTGGCGACTTGGCCCAGGTTCCTGATGCCGCTCTCGGCGAGTGGGATACAATGCGGTCATGAAGATCATGGACGCGTGATGCGGAAAGGAGATGCGACCAATGACTGAATCCAGCTACACGATGGGCTATAGCGAAGAGTTCAAGCGGCTGCTCAACCGGCGCAGCGCGGAGACTCATGCCGCACACCTGATACCCCGTCTCAAGCCCGGCCTGCGCGTTCTCGATTTCGGTTGTGGACCGGGAACCATCTCGGTCGGCTTGGCCAGTGCAGTAAGTCCCGGGGAGTTCCACGGCATCGACATGGAGGAGTCGCAGATCGACCTGGCCCGCGCCGCCGCCGAGGCGGGTGGACACGACAATGCGACGTTCCATGTCGGCGACGCGACCGCTCTCCCCTTTGAAGACGACTACTTTGACGTTGCCCACTGCCATGCCGTTCTCATGCACGTCCCGGATACCGAGACGGCGCTGGCCGAGGTGAAACGGGTATTGAAACCCGGCGGCATCATCTCCAGCCGCGAGTTTATCGTCGCATCTTCGTTTCTGGACCCGGGCGCAGAGGCTACGGCGCCCGCCTGGAACACGTTTGCAAACCTTATAACAGCCAATGGCGGCCATCCCCAGATGGGCAGAGAGCTGAAGCGAGCGTTCCTAGCCGCCGGATTCTCCGACGTTCAGGCGACCGCCTCCTTCGACTTCTTCAGCTCCTCCGAAGATGTCGCTTTCCTTCACGCCTTCATCATGGACTGGTTCTATAAGCCCGAAATCATAGAGGCGGCCACGAAGTACGGGTTGGCGACCCATCAGCAGTTCGACGAATGGCGGCAGGGTCTCGACGAGTGGAAAAACCACGCTGGCGCCGTCGGGGGATTGGCCTTTGGCGAGGCGATAGGCTGCAAGCCCTGATTCTGACCAGCTCGCGACGCCGGCAGGTTGGGGAGCCTCCCTCCCGGCTTAGACCTTTACACTACCCGCATCATGCGCCAATGGCTCCATGCTTACCGGCGACACCGCGCGTCAACTTGGCCTTGTGCGGCAAAATCCCTTACACGCGCATGTCGCCTGGATGTCGCGTAGGGACCAATGACCAATTCAAAGTTGGCGCCGGCTATCAGCGAGTCTACCCCCAAGTGACGCCAGCCGATCAGTCCCTGGTCCACAGCGAGCGGGTCAGCCGCGCCAGCATCATCGCCGCGACCCCGCCCACTATCACCGCCCCAGCCGGGCGCCAAAACGCCTCCTCGTGGGGAACCGCATTGATGAACACCCCGATCATCCCCAACGCCACCAGCGTCTCCTCCAGCCGGCCCCGCGCCAGTTTCGCCGCCACGAATGCGCACACGAACGCGCTGAGGGCAATCCACGCCTGGGAAAAGGCCGGCGTCGTCCAGCCGTGGAAGGGAGCGCTTATCAGCGCATACCCCGACCAGCCTCGCGGAAACAGGTCGAATGCAAGGTGAACAGCAAGCCCCAGGCTCACACCCATCGCCAGCCAGCGCAACGGGATCGACCGATTCTGCGTTGCTGCAATCGCCAGCATGACCGGAACCCATGGGCCGTGCGTGATTATGGAGCGGTGCAGCAACAGGGAGGTCGACTGATCGAAATCCGGGAACCGTTGACCCAACGCCAACCCAACCACGAACAGCATCAGGCCCAGCGCATGCAACGCGGCGAGCCGCCCATAGTCACCTACCGGAGAGTGCATAGCAACCCGTCGCCGGTCCCCGCAATGCAGTAGTCCTCAAGCCCCGCTCGCCTTGTCGCGGCGCACACTTCTCAAGGTGACGAACCAACACCGCCCGCAGGAATTCGCTCCCAGCCTACCCCAGCGGTTTCATAACCTTGTCCACCCGGTCCGCCGTCTCAGGGGGCAGGAAGCAGGGAGAACGTGATCGTCCTGGTTGTCCGCCGCATACGCGCCCCTCGTTACCCGTTCTTGCCGCGATGCTGCGCCATCGGTCTCTTCCTGTCAATTGCCTTTTTGGGGATGCCGACCTCCGGCTGGGCCTCCCGGAAAGGGTTACACCTAGCCCTATTGCCCCCACCAGGATGAGAACTCAACAACCCTGGCGTTGTCATGCAGTGGGTAAGCCATCCGATCCTCGCTCCGATTCCCATGGGAAGCGGAGCGAGGGAGACAGAACGCTACAGTGCGAACTGGCTGCGGGTGGTATGATTCGGCGGAGTAGACTGCATACGGTCGGTTGCACCACCTGGGTGACATGTGGGTTATAGACGCGTGGGTTATACTTGCATTGGCCGTGGGCAGCGACAGGGCCAACCACAGAGCGGTAGGTGAAGCGTTCTGCGGCCGCCCCAAGGCCACCGGTTCGACAGGTGACTCGGCGGTGGCGGTCAGTGCTGGAGACGTTGGCATTTTGCTTGGACTCTGTCCTTCGGGAAGGAGGGGTAACATGAAGGTCTTTTCGAAGATATGGGTGGCCTCGTTTGCCTCGTTGGTGATTCTGGCTCTCGTCACAGCCGCCTGCGGCTCAGACCCCACCAGCGCGCCTGCGGCTACGAATACTCCTCCGCCCGCAGCCCCCTTTCGGATTGGCGTCATGGAATCGGTCACAGGCCCGGGCGAGACCTATGGCACCGTGATGGTTCAGGCCAAGCAGATGGCCGTGGACGAAATCAACGCCGCTGGCGGTGTCGACGGGCGCAGGCTGGAGATCATCGTCGAAGACTCGAAATGCGGCGCGCAGGACGCCATTACCGCCTACAACAAGCTCGCCAGCGTGGATGGGGTGAAGATCATCCTTGGAACCTCCTGCAGCGGCGCCATGCTCGGCGCGGCGCCCCTGGCTGAGCGGGACGGCGTCGTTCTCTTCTCCGCGTCGGCAACCAACCCCGACATCGCCTCCGCCGGCGACTACATCTTTCGGACCGCGATAAACGACGACAACCTGGGCATCAATTCCGGCAACCTGCTCTGGGCCGACGGCATCCGCAGGTTGGTTACCATTAACGAGTCGACCGACTACGCCGAGGGAGTCAGGCGGACCACCGTCCAGCAGTTCGAAAAACTAGGCGGCCAGGTCGTGAGCGAGGAGCGGTACTCCTCCGACGTCACCGACTTCAGGAGCCAGTTGACGAAGCTCCTCGGCGCCAACCCGGACGGACTCCACGTCGCCGCTCAATCGGAGTTCACCGGCGGGACCATCGTCAAGCAGGCCCGGGAGTTGGGCTACGATGGCCCAATCTACTCAGAAGTCGTGGCCGCGGGGACAACCGCTTTGGAGATTGCCGGCGATGCCGCCACTGGCCTCAAGGCCGTCATCCCCGACCCCGAACTTGACACCGCCATTGGCCGGGAGTTCCTAGACAGGTTCAGGGCTCGCTACGGCTACGTCACCCTCGCCTGGTTCCTGGGCTCCGCTTACGACACCGTTAACATCACCGCTGAATGCCTCAGAAGGACCGGCGACGACCAGGATGCGGACGGATTCAAGGACTGTCTCTACGAGATCAACTGGAGCGGCGCCATCGGTGACAGCTACGGCTTCGACGAAAACGGCGAGGTTATCGGTCCCTCCAACGTGGTCGTGGAGATCCTGCCATTGGCCGAGAGGACCGACGATAACCAGGGCTTCAAAGTCCTGGGCTCCGCCCCAACCGGATAGGACCGGCTTCAGCGCCACCCGTGGGCGCCGTGGGGTTGGCCCAAGGTATCCAGGCCAACCCCATGGCATGACGGACAACACAACGAGCGTTCCGCAGCGCGTGGGCTGAGCGTCCTTGGTCGTTTCCATGCGCCTATGATTCCCTGTCTGCTGAGTTCCGGCGAGGGGTCATTTGACAACCTACCTGGGTGACCATCGCAGACTCTTGGCGGCCGCATTGAGCCTGGCGGCTGCCGGTTACGTCGCCTGGAAAATCAGCCAGTCCGGTGACCAGGCCCTGCAATTTGCCTTCAACGGCCTGTCCGTGGGCGCCGTCTATGCACTGCTGGCGATGGGGTTCACCCTCGTTTACAGCACCGTCTGGTTCTTCGATCTGTTTTACGGAGGGGCCGCCGCCATTGGCGCGTACGGGGTTTTCTACTTGAGAGCCCAACCGTCCGCTCTTGGCCTGCACGACACCAACAACCTCTACGTCAACATCCTCTTTGCCTTGGTGGTTGCCGGAGTCGTCGCCTGGGCACTCCACGTCGGCCTCTTTCCCAGGTTCCGACGCCGCTTCAATGCGAAGATTCCGCTCGTCGTCGGGGGCCTCCTGGCTGCGGGGGCCGGAATCTACACAGGGTTTGTCCTCGCCTATCCGGACGAGCTCAACGTCATGCTCAGTCCTGCGGTCGGCCTACTGGTTGCCGTCGCTGCGGCGTGGGTGCTCCATCGAGGCTATCGGCGCATATCGGCCGGGGCCGGCATCGGCCTCTTCCTTGCCCTCGCTGCGATTCCCGCCGGCGCCGTGGGAGCATACGGTGGCCTCCTTGTGGCCAACTCGCCCGGTTCCGGCCTCTACCTGGGCTGGGGAGTGTCATCCCTCCTGGCGGGCGTTGTTGGCCTGGCCCTGTACCGGGGCCTTTACGCCCACATGCGCGAGCGAGCCAATTCTCCGTTGATCATGCTGGTCGCATCCCTTGGCATCCTGCTGGCGGCGACAGCCTTCACCACCATCATCTTTCAGAGCGCGCCCCACCCCCTCCCCGCGGCCTTTGGCAACGACCCCTGGAACATCGGCGGCGCCAGTATCAAGGGGTTCAACGTCTTCGCCATTGGCGCCGCGCTCATTGGCTTCGTGGGCCTGCTGTTTCTCCTCAAGAGGACGGCCTTCGGGAAGGCGGTGCGCGCCATCGGAGACGACGAAGAGGTGGCGAAGGTGGTGGGAATGAACACCACCGTCATCATCGCCATCGTCTTCTTCATAGGCGCCGCCTACGCTGCTCTGGGCGGTATATTGAGCGGCCACGATACCGCCATCCAGCCCAGGATGGGCCTACTGCTCTTGTTGAAGGGCTGGATTGCTTCCGTTGTCGGCGGCTTGGGAAACCTCTACGGGGCCATCGTTGGCGGGTTTACCCTGGGCCTCGTCGAGCAGTTTGGCATATGGGACCTGGCCGGCGAATGGAGGGACGCCATATCCTTCGTCCTTCTGATCCTCTTCCTATCGTTTTGGCCCAAGGGCCTGCTGCCCAGGAAGTAGACCCATGCCCATGAATGCGCAGGTCCATGCAGCTATCGCGACACTGCCGCGCCATCCCCGGGACCTCCTGCGGTCCGCCGGGGGCAACGTGGAGCTGTGGGCCAACCTGTTCGTGATTACTTGGGCAGTGGCGTTCATGCTGTGGCAGGGCGTTGGATTCGCCATCACCGTGGGCGCCGTCTTCGCCATCTGGGCGATACTGGCGATCAGCTTGAACCTAGTCGTCGGGTTCACCGGGCTGCTGTCAGTGGGACACATCGGCTTCTTCGGTGTCGGCGCTTACACCATGGCGATTCTCACCTCGGGCGCCACATACGATGAATTGCGTACAGGAGCCATCCCCACCTTCGGCTGGTCCTTCTTCGCTGCGTTGCCGGTCAGCATGATTGCGGCCGGCCTAGCGGCCATCCTCGTGGGCGTCGTCTTCAACCGATTCAGGGATGATATCTTTGTCCTCGCCTCCGTTGGTTTCGGCATCATCGCCTTCAACGTCTTCCTGAACCTGCGGAGCCTTACCCGCGGGGCATTCGGTATTCACGACATACCCAGGCCTGAAATAGCGGGGTGGGTGGTCGATAGCGAAGCGGCATTCCTTCTCCTAGCGCTCGCCTTCCTTGCCACCGTGATGCTGATAGCCTGGCTCATCGTGACGTCCTCATTCGGACGCGTGCTTACGGCAATACGCGAAGACGAGCAGGCTATCGAGGTGTTTGGATACGAGGCTACCCATTACAAACTTGCCATATGGGTCATATCGGCCATGATGGCGGGCCTCGCCGGCGGCCTCTTCAGCAGTTGGACCAGCTTCATCGACCCCAACTCATTCATCCTGCTGGAGTCGGTCCTCCTCGTGTCCATAGTGATCCTCGGCGGGCTGGCCACCATCTGGGGTTCCCTCCTCGGGGCGATGACCTTCGTGCTGCTCGAAGAGGGAATGCGATTCTTGCCATTCCTGCCCACCGAGTTCATCGGCCAAGCCAGGCAGATCGTACTGGGCATTCTCCTCGTGCTGCTCATGCTCTTCAGGCCGCAGGGTCTGGTTGGGAGGTACAGGCTGTGAGCGCGCCCGGAAAGAGCGCCCGCGAGCCCATAGCCCTGGAGACGCGCGAAATCTCCAAGCACTTCGGCGCGGTCAAGGCTGTGGACCAGCTTTCCATGGCCATAAGCCAAAGGGGCATAACCAGCATTGTCGGACCCAACGGCTCGGGAAAATCAACCCTCGTGAACCTGCTCAGCGGCATACTCCCCCTCGACGGAGGCTTGGTCGTCATCGACGGCGTTGGCCTCAAGGTCGTCAGGGCCCACGAGAACCCCAGGCATGGCCTCACCCGCACCTTTCAGGAGGTCAGACTCTTCGATCAGATCAGCGTCTGGGACAACATCATGGTCGTCTTGACGAAGCGCCGGCTCTTCCCCGCCCTACTTGAGCGATCGAAGCCCAGCTACCGTGAAAAGGCCCAGAGTATCCTGGAGAGTGTGGGTATGTGGGACAAGCGGGGCACCCTCGCCATGAATCTCTCCTATGGCCAGCGCAAGCTGCTGGAGATCGGCCGCGCCATGGCCTTGAACGTCAACACCTACCTGTTCGACGAGCCTTTCGCGGGCCTCTTTCCCCAGATGCTGGAGCAGGTCAAAGGCATAGTGAAACACATGCGGGACCAGGGCCGCGCCATCATCTTCATCTCCCACAACATGGATATCGTCAGAGAGTTGCCGGATCACCTATTCGTCCTGGACAGCGGAACCCTCCTCGCCGCTGGAGACGTGGAAGAAGTTCTGAGCCGACCGGACGTCATCGAAGCCTACCTCGGCCATTGAGGACCAAACCACATTGTCGCCACAAACAATCAAACGCCATCTATCATGCTGCAAACAATCAAAGCCCAGCTATGACCCAAACTGCGTTGTTACCGCACACAATAGGAGCCTGCCTGAGCGGCTGGCCAAGGTATGTTCCCGCTCCCCGGCCAGGGGAGCGGCAGGGTGAGAACCGATGCTTCTGAACTTGACCGATGTATCCGTGCATTACGGGGCCGTCATAGCCCTGGACCAGGTGTCCCTCGGCGTCCAAAAGGGCGAGGTTGCAGCTGTGATGGGTCCCAACGGCGCCGGAAAATCCACAGTCCTCAAGGCCATCATGGGACTGGCCCACGTGGCTGCCGGGACCATCTACTGGCGCGAAAGGCCTTTGACAGCGGCCACCCACGAGATAGTGAAGGAGGGCATCGCCTTCGTCCCGCAGGGCAGGCGCATGTTCACCCACCTCACCATCCAAGAGAACCTGGAGATGGGCTGCCTCTACCTGAACGATAGGACGGAAAAAGAGCGCCGTCTGGAATCGGTCATGGAGCTCTTCCCCATCCTGCATCAGAAACGGCGGGACCTCGCCAGTCAGATGTCCGGGGGACAGCAGCAGATGTTGGCTCTGGGCCGTGGGCTCATGGCTGACCCGGAGGCGCTCCTCCTCGACGAACCCACCCTGGGCCTCGCCCCCATAGTGGTCAAAGAGGTGTTTCAGAAAATCTCCGAGATCAGCCAGAGGCTTGACGCCACCATCCTCCTCGTTGAGCACAACATCAAGGGCGCTCTGGACATCGTGGACCGGGCCTACGTCCTGGACAAGGGCCGCGTTGCCCACGACGGCACTCCCCAGTCCGTCCGGGACACCGGCATACTCACCGAGGTCTTCCTGGGGAGAGTCAATCCAGTGTGAGTGGCGGACGAGGATGCAGGCGGCGCCGCTGCTGCCGCTCTGGCCACAATTTGGGCCACCGGCGTCCCCACCGGCGGGCTGGAAGGCTGGACAAGGTGGATGCGCAGGCGGTACCTTTCCGCAGCAAGAGGATTGTGGCCCTTACACAGCGAGCAGTGCTCGGGCGCTCCGCCCGTCCAAGGAGGCGCTATGCCGACAATTGACGCCGACACCCACTTCGTGGAGTCGATGCGCACATGGGAGTATATGGAGGGCAACGACAGGAAGCTGCGGCCTGTAGTCCTGGACCCCTTTGGAGACCCCAAGAAGCAGGCCTGGTACATTGACGGACAGGTTCGCGGCAACAAGGTCCCCGCCCTGGAATTGAAGGAGCAGCAGGCCTTCGACCAAACCGTCGACCGTACAACCTTGGCGTCGGAAGAAGCCAAGCAGGGCGCCGACCTCGATGCGAGGCTCCGGCAAATGGCGGAGTACGGCGTCGACTACCAGGTCGTCTACCCAACGATATTCCTCATGCAGGTCGCGGAACGTCCGGCTACGGAAGTAGCCATCTGCTGGGCCTACAACCGTTGGGCCGCCGACATCTGCGATCGTAGCGGCGGGCGCCTGAAGTATGCCGCCCCGCTCTCCATGCTGAGCATCCCTGACGCGCTGGACCAGATGCGTTTCTCCAAGGAACACGGCGCCCCCGCCATCTTCTTCCGCCCCATTGAAGTGAATCGCCTGCCCACCGACCCCTACTTCCACCCCATTTACGAAGAGGCGCAACGGCTCGATATGACCATTGGCATGCATATCGGCAACGGCGCCGGCTGGCTGGCCAACATCCTGCAACAGGGCAACATCGTCCGCAACTTCTGGTCCATCAAGGCCTGCATGTCCGGCGCGGTCCATGCCATCCTCATGAGCGACCTCCATGAGCGATTCCCATCATTGCGGTTCGCCTTCGTGGAGGCCACGGCCGCCTGGCTGCCCTGCGTTCTGCGGGAGTGGTACAGCCGCCTCGAGGAGCAGGGCAAACCCAAGCCGGACAACCCGCTCGTCGAGCGGAACATGTGGGTGGCTCTCCAGTCCAACGACGATATCCCCTACCTCCTCAAGGAAGTAGGGGAGGACTGCTTCGTGATGGGCACCGACTACGGCCACAACGATACGCAGGCTGAACTGGACGCCTTCCTAAGACTGCGGGACGGCGAGGCCATAACGCCTGAACAATACCGCAAGATCACAGACCACAACGCCAGAGCGCTTTACGCTCTCTAGGGAGACGCAGCATGGCCATGCCTCAGAGCGCGGTCCAGACAATCGACGCAGACGCTCACCTGGTGGAGTCGGCGGAAACCTGGGAGCACTACGACCAGTCCTCCACAAGACAGTCGAAGGCGGATCAGGCGCTCTTTCCCGCTGACCTGGGAGGGCAATTGGACAACGCCATTGTCCCGGCCATCGCCGATCCCTACAACGACCCCCACAGCGAGCGCTGGTTCATCGCCGGGCACGTGCGCGGCAAGCGGATGCCCTCCAGCCTTCCGGGTATTCCAGACGTAAACGATCCCCAGGCTCGCCTATCCTGGATGGACGCCCACGGCATCTCCATTCAGGTGCTGTACCCTACGATCTTCATGGAACAGGTGGCTAACCGGCCCCACGTGGAGGCGCCCATCGCATGGGCCTACGCCGAGTGGGCCTCGCGGATCTGCAAGGCCGGCGGGGACCGGTTGCGCTGGGTTTCTCCCGTTTCCATCACGAGCATACCCGATGCCGTGGCCCAGATTCGCTTCGGGAAGGAGAACGGAGCCTGTGGCGTTCTGTTGCCGCCAATCCACGGTGACCTGCTCCTTGAGGAAGTCTACTTCTTCCCCATCTACGAGGAAGCCGCCCGGCTCGATCTGCCCATCTGCATTCACGCCGGCAACGCCAATCCGGCCATGACCGAGCTGCTGGGGCAAGACAACCCCGGGGCTACCTTCTGGCAATACAAGGTCAGCCTTATGGCGGCGTTCCAGACCTTCCTGACTTCCGACATCCCCCACCAGTACCCGAACCTGAGGACCGGTTTCCTGGGCGCAGGCGCCCAGGGCATCATATATCCGCTTGGAGAGTGGTCCAGACGCCTGCGCGCCGACAACCCTGAAAAGAACTCCAACCCACTGGAGAACCGGCGCCTGTGGGTCTCGTTGGCTGGGCATGACGACATTGGCTATATGGTCAAACGGGTGGGCTCAGACCGCCTGATGGCGGGTACAGAGTTCGGGCACACCAGCGGCGCTTCCGTCATGAGCGCGCTTGGGAAGGCGCTGGACGAGGAAGTGATCACGCCGGAGACCTACGAGAAGATCGTCTGGCATAACCCCCGCGCATTTTACGGCTTCTCAGCGGGTGCGAGCTGACAGCCGCCGACGGGGCTACCAGGCGCCACCCGGCGCCTGGCCGTTGTTGACTCCCCTTTAGCCGTGCTACCATACTCATTGGCACTCTCAATGCCCGACTGCTAGTTTCGTCGTTTGGAGGAGGTGGACCAAGGTGCCTATCTATGAATATCGATGCCAGGCCTGTAGCTATACCTTCGACCTCAAGCAGGGCTTCGACGCCGAGCCGATAGCGACGTGTCTCGTCTGTAGCGGCCAAGCGCCGCGGGTCTTTAGCATGCCGGCCGTCATCTACAAGGGCAGCGGCTTCTACACGACCGACTACAAGCAGACGGAGAACGGCTACAAACAAGAAAGCGGGGACGGGTCGCCCAAGAGCGAGAGTAAGAGCGAGACGAAAAGCGAGAGCAAGGAAGAGTCAAAGGCGGAGTCCAAGGTGGGGAGCAGTTCCTCCAAGTCGTCGCCCAAGGAGGACTGAGGGGTGCGGGCCCTCGTTCAGCGGGTCAGCCAGGCCAGGGTTTCGGTGGGCGGCGAGGAGGTTGGAAGCATTGGGACTGGCCTAGTGGTGTTCCTAGCCGTTGGCCAAAATGACGACGAAAACGATGTTCGCCACCTGGTGGACAAGATCACCAGCCTGCGCATCTTCAACAACGGCGCAGGTAAGTTTGAAAGCTCGGCCCTGGACTTGCGGGCCGAGCTTCTCCTTATCAGCCAGTTTACCCTCTACGCCGACACCCGGCGGGGACGCCGCCCCAGCTTCTCCAGCGCCGCCGCACCCACCGATGCAGATGCACTGTTCCAGCGCGCCGTCGAACTGTTCGGCGCCACCGGCCTCGCCGTTGCGACGGGCCGCTTCCAGGAATATATGCAAGTGGCTCTCGTCAACGACGGCCCGGTGACCATCTGGCTGGATAGCGCCGACAGACACCGGCCCAGGCGGAGCTAGCAGACTACAAACCGAAGAACGTCTTGGCGTTCTCGCATAGGATCTTCTGCTTTGTTTCCTCGGAAAGGCCGGAGTGCTTCCGCAGGCCCCGAAGGTTCATGGGGAACCCCGCGTCCCAGTGGGGGAAGTCGGAAGCGAAGAGGAACCGATCGTTGCCCAACTGCCGCACGCACTCAGCGAGAAGCGACTCCTCCGCCTCCAAGCTGACGTAGACCTGGCCTGCTCTAAACTCTTCGCTTGGCTTCATGGTTAGCCAGGGTGTCTCCACCTCGCCCCGTAGCTCCCAGTGCTCGTCCATGCGATCCAGGTAGTAGGGGAGCCACGTCGCTCCGAACTCGAGAAAAGCAATCTTGAGCTTTGGGAATCGCAACGGCACGGCGTTGAAGAGCACGCTCGTGAACTGCAAGAGGCCGGAGGCGGTGAAGGCGTAGCAATGCAACTCGGCGAAGGTCTTGAAGCCCTCGCCTCCCACGGTCTGCGTATCGCGGCTGCCGTGGATGCAGAGGGGTATGCCCAGGCGTTCCGCTTCGGCATAGAGGGGATCGTAGAAGCGGTCGCCGAGGGGCAGGGGAAGCCCCGTCGCAGGCAGTTCGAATGACACAAGCCCAAGCTCTGTGTAGGCCCTGCGCATTTCCTCCACCGAGGCCTGTGGGTCCTGGAGCGGCAGGACTCCCACGGGGCGGAGCCTGGAGTCCACCGCGCCAATATCCTTGGCAAGATGGTCGTTGACCGCCCGCGCCACGGCCAGGGCATAGCCGGGCTCGGGTATCTTGGCCACGCCCGCTGCCCCGGTGGGGAACAGCACTGTGGTCTCGATATGGTTCTTCTGCATGACCCGCAGCCATATCTCCGCCTGCCGCTGGGCGTCACCCTTGCGCATCTGCCGGGACGCCAGCGTGGCGAACAGGTCCACGTCCCAGGGGGCGGCCCCCGGAAGAATGCCGCCCGTCCTCCTGTTCCAGGGTGTTTCGAGGTGGCGGGCTATTTCCGGCTGCTTCTCGAAAACATGTCCATCTGCGTCTATGGCTGACAGCACCACGGCAAGCCTCCTTCTTTCGATAAGGGAACCCAGCCCTCCATAGGGGATCGATGCCCTGCGGCCGCTATCGCCGACGGGAAGATCCCTGCGGCCGAAGTTGCAGCGGCCGCGGCTTCGATTTACACTGCGAACCTAGAAGGCAGCGGCCGAAACCGCGCCTGAATTTCTTGCACATGAACGCGAAATTCAGCGACAGCGCAACGGCTTGCCGAATTGTAGAGGCGCACGAGACCGCCGTCAACGCGTCGGCGATAGGGAGACGACAACTCATTGGAGGGCGGGGGTAAGACCGATGGCATACGATCTGCTCATTCGCAACGCTCGAATCATCGACGGTTCGGGAATGCCGGCCTTCCACGGCGACGTCGCCGTCAAGGACGGCAGGATCGCCGAGGCGGGGAAGATTGGGGGGCCGGCCCACAGGACCATTGATGCCGAAGGCCGGGCTGTCGCTCCAGGTTTCATCGACAATCATTGTCACTACGATGCGCAGGTTACCTGGGACCCTCTATGCACCTTCGCTCCTCATCACGGCATCACGACTGTCGTTTTCGGGAATTGTTCTCTTGCGCTGGCGCCCGCCAAACCCGAGGATCACTCCGTTCTGGCCGGGATGCTCGCTCGCGTGGAGGCCATCCCGATGGACGCGTTGGAGCAGGGCACCCGATGGTCGTGGACGACCATCGCAGAGTACCTGGACGCCATCGACCAGGGGCTGGGTGTCAACGCGGGAGTCCTCATTGGGCACTCTGCGGTGCGGCGATGGGTGATGGGCGAGGACTCTCAGGACCGGAGCGAGGCAACCCCGGATGAGTTGGAGGCAATGAAGGAAATCATCAGAGGCGGTATGGCCGCCGGAGCGTTGGGCCTGTCCTTCAACCGCAACCCGGGCCATTTCGATATCCGAGGCAAGCTCCTGCCCGCCTGCGTTGCGCCCCACGAAGAGCTTGTGGAGCTTTCCTCAGTGCTCGGTGAGGTCGGAACCGGGGTCATCGAGTCGGGAGCGTCAGCTCCATTCGAGTTGAAGGAAGGGCTGATGAGCCGCATGGCTCAGGCCAGCGGCCGGCCGGTGCTCTACCTGCAGATCGCCTGGCGCGCCGGGGCCCCCGAGCAATGGAAGGACCACTTGGCCTTTGCCGAGGACAGGGTCAAGCAGGGCATCCGGGTCTACCCCATGGTCAACCCGCGGCCGTCCATCAATAAGTTCACGCTGCGAAACGCCCAGATCTTCGACCGGATGCCGAGCTGGGCCCCCATCATGACCGACTCCCTCGAAGGGAAGGCGCAGGCGTTCCGGGACCCGGAGGTCAGGAAGGCGCTGGCTGCCCAGGCAGTGGAGGGAATCGGCGTGACCTACGACATCTTTTCACGGCGTTGGGACCTGATCTTCGTCCACGACACTGTCTTGGAGAAGAACCAGGGCTTGATTGGGAAAAGCGTGGCGCAGGTTGCACAGCAGCAGGGTAAGGACATTCTGGACGCATTCCTCGACTTGGCGCTGGAGGAGGACCTCGGCACCGAGTTCGAGGCGATCCAGCTCGGCGGCGACGAGGCGTCGATGGCGGAGCTGCTGAACAGCCCGTACACGGTCGTCGGGCTCTCGGATGCCGGCGCTCACCTTGTCTTCGAGGCCAACGACGGCTTCAGCACCTTCTTCCTGGGGCACTGGGTCAGGGAGAAGCAGATCATGTCGCTGGAGAAGGCCGTCCGGCGCATCACCTTCGATTCCGCTAGCATGTTCGGCATGCACGACCGGGGGCTGATCCGTCCCGGACTCGCCGCCGACCTGGTGGTCTTCGACCCAGACACCATAGCGCCGGGGCCGGAGGAGTCGGTGGAAGACCTCCCCGGAGGCGCCGCCAGGCTGCGTCGCATGGCCCAAGGCGTGGACTACACCATAGTGAACGGCGAAGTCCTCATCGAGGGCGGACGCCACACCGGGGCGCTACCAGGCAAGGTGGCAAGGAACAGCCTCTACGCTCGCGGGTAGCACCCGCGGACCGCGTGACAGGACGGAGCCGCCCCAGGCTGTGCTTCATGCTGTGGAGTTCGCCTAGGAAATCTCTGAACAAGCCGTGCGGGACGCACTGCGATTCAAGCGCACGCGACCCCCATCCTAACCTTCCCCCGAGCACAGGGGCAGGGACAAGAGCCGCCCCTGGGGGCGGGAGAGGGGCGGGAGGGGGCCTATGGTGGCGGAGGCCGTTGTCCCACCTGGCCCACCCGCCAACGTTCTTAGAAACAGGGGGACTCCCCCTGCACCTCCCGGCGGAACATCGAACTCCCTGCACCCTGCTTGGGAGCCGGACAGGGAGACTTCGAGACCCCCATCCTAACCTTCCCCCGAGTACAGGGGCAGGGACAGAGGCTTCCCCCGAGCAACCCGGGCAGGAAGAGAGGAGCTGCCCCCGGCCTCAGCCTCGTTCTTTGATTGTATGCGTTACTGTTTTTTCTTCTCCTCCCCCGGCCCCCGTAGTCGTGGAGCCGTAACAGAGGCGTAATAGGGCGTAACAAGCCGTAAAGGAACCGTAATGGCTCCGTAACGAACCGTAACGGAACCGTAATGGAGCGGGATGGCTCCAAAGAGCCTGTGCCTTATAACGGCATTGGCTCCGGTCCCAGCCTTCCTCGGAGGGTCTTGCCCCTTGGGTTGTTCCCTCAGCGCCCCTGCCACAGGGGGAGTCCACAGAGAATCCCCCTGTCCGAACATATGCGGCAGGCTCCGAGAAAGAGAAGCGGGCCGGCTGCCCACTTCATGGGGGCACCATAGCACAATAGTTCGTATTTTGCAATGGGGGTGGGGCATAACCTGGACGGGGGGCCTTGTTGTGGGCTGCGCCCTCCTTCAGCGGAGGGTCTGGTTTGGCCTGCGCCGTTGTCCCACCTGCCCACCCTCCAACGTTTTTGGGTACAGGGGGACTCGCTGTACCCCCGGCGGGGGCTGCGCCCCCTGCACCCTCCTTGGAGAGATGAGGAAGGCGCCGTCGTTCCACCTAGCCCACCGTCCGACGCTTTTGGGAACAGGGGGACTCGCTGTACCCCCGGCGGGGGCTGCGCCCCCTGCACCCTGCTGGGGGGAGAGATGGGGGCGTCGTTTTTGAGCTTGGAGCGTCTGGACTTCCTTTCTAACCTTCCCCTGAGTATGGGGTTGGGGAGAGGGCTTATGACGGCGGGCGCCGCTGTTCCACCTGGCCCACCCTCCAACGTTTGGGGGTACAGGGAGACACGCTGTACCCCCGGCGGGGGCGCAGCCCCCTGCACCCCGCTTGGGAAACGGCGGCGTCGGCGTTTCCCCACTTGGCGCGTTGGGATGCTTCCTAGCCCTAGGGGGAGGGATAGCACCCCCTTCCTAACCTTCCCCCGAGTACGAGGGCAGGGACAGAGGCGCCCCGGGGGGCTTGGGAGAGGGGGATGGGACCGTTGCGAAGCGCGATCTAGCGCGGTCACGGCGCGGTCATAGCCCAGTCAAGCGCGGTCATAGCGTGGTCATAGCCCCGACAGCCGTTAGGCCGAGGTGTGATGGATTGTTCCCCGCCGGCGCCACCCTCCGACGTTTCTCAGAACAGGGGGAGGGACGCTTCCTAACCTTCCCCCGAGTACGAGGGCAGGAACAGAGCTGCCCCTGCACCCCGCTCGGCGGCGGGCGAAGGCGCGTTCGAACCCCCTTCCTAGCCTGCCCCCGAGTACGGGGGCAGGGACCAGAAGAGGGACGGGAGCTAGCTTTCGTTGTTGAGGTGGGCCATTTGGTCCACGATGTTCATTGTCCGAACGCTGACGGCGCAGACCCGTTGAAGTAGGTCGATGACCCGCTCCTTGTGGTCGGCGAAGCGGTAGGTGTTGAACTTCTCGGCTATGGTGGGGTCTCTGGGCTTCTTCTCTTTGTACTGATCCAGCACCCATTCTAGGGCGGAGCGGCTGCCCAGGCGATAGCGCCAGGCGTCCGGCGGCACTCCGGTCAGGGTGGTCTTGTCGTCCAGCGCGATGCTGCCAAGCTCCTTATAGGGCAGCAGGAACACGCGCTTTGCGTCTTCGCTCTTGTCGATTCGCTGCAGGGGGTAGGGTTCGGCGGACTCGAAGCCGATGTGCAGGTCAAGCAGCTCCTGGCCCATCGCGGCCCATTGGCTGAAGTCGGGGTAGAGGGGCAGGCGGGGAAACTCCCGCAGCAAGTCAACGGCGTACTCCTCGCGGTACGCCGGGTTATGCAGGGCGGCGTAGGTGTAGGCGAAGATGTCCTCGGCGGTGATGGCATCATCGCCGTAATGCTCGCGGAACTGCCGCAGCCCCCACTCGGTGATGTTGCTGACCCGTTCGCCGGCTGGCGTGTAGCGGTAGAGGGGGAGGCATTGGGTTGTTTTGATTAGGTCATGCGAGTACACGCGGTCTGCCGCCAGTGCCTGGAAGCCACCCGTAGAGCTATGACCAGGAAAGCAAATCACTTTGTTATCGGCGGTCTTCCCATGCGGGAATAGCCTGGGCATTTGATACCGTCGGTGAGTGATGATTGGTGCATAGTAACAATGCTTTGCGACGAAAGGCCGATACAAACAGGAAATGATGTCCTTGGATTCAAATGTAATGGAGTTGCCTTTGATCATGTGCATCTCCAATTCACTTGTCCACTTGATTGACTTGTTTATCCAGTCCTTTATGGAATCTAAATCTAGGTTTCCGGCGGAGTATCGTTCGATTTCATCTCGGTAGGTGTCGCAAAAGAATTCGACCTTATCGGCCAAAGCATTGGCATCGAAATCGTAAACCCACTCGTTCCTGTTGGTGCTAATGCCTACAGAATACAGGCCAAAAACTGCCTGTCTATCAACTGACCTCTTAGCGAGCTTGGTTTCCCTGTCTGCCAGGGGCATCAGTTTGTCAAAGTCGCTTTCGGATTGGTTGAGCCAGTTGTTTTCCTGGTCGGGCACAATGTGCTCAAAGGCAATTTCATCCAGCTTGGCATTCCGCAAGTAGGCCAACTTGTCCGCCGCAAGTTCAGTGTCTTCCCGGCGGGCGTAGTGAATGCCGCACTTGCCGAGTTGGGATTTGTCCCGGATAAAGAACCCGACGGCTACGCCAGTCTGTATGCCAAAAACGTTGTGCGTTGTGCCTGCAATCTTTGGGTTGCGGCGCACGTCCGATCCTAAATCCAGCACGTAGATGTCGCTGAACTCCTGAGCGGCAATCCGGCGAAAGCCATCGTCCTGTCGAGTATCCAGATAGGCGCGATTGCTGATGATGGCGATGATCCCGTCGTCCGCCAGCCGGTCTGAGGCCCAACGAATGAACCGCTTGTACATATCGTACTGATGCGTTCTCTGCGCGGTCCCCTCTTTCACGTAAGTATCTCTGATGCGCTGGTCAATTTCAGGGTATTGCCGATTCGGATTGAGTTCGTACCAATTGCTTTGCTGGTCGTTGTACGGTGGGTTGCCAATGATAACGGTGATGGTCTTTTCGTTCTGAAACTGCACGCGCAGCCAGTTCTCGGTGGAGAGGCCGCCCAAGTTGAACGCGCCTTGTCGCTCCACCGCGTCACTCGCAGCGCTCTGCCAGCCCATGTTGTCCAGCGTGTCCACGAAGCACAAGTTGGGAAACTTCAGGTAACGCCCCGTCTTCTCCCGGTAGGTGTACTCGATGTTCAGGTTGGCGATGTAGTACGGCAGTATCGCCACTTCGTTGGCGTGGATCTCGTTGCGGTACTTGTGCTCCAAGCGGTCGAGGGGCAGGAAGTTGATGAGGTTGGTGACGAAGGTCCCCGTGCCGGTGGCCGGGTCGAGGATCTGGACGTTGTCGTCGGCCAGGCGGCGGTTGAAGTGCTTTTGCAGCAGGTGGTCGGCGCCCCGGATGATGAAGTCCACCACCTCGTTGGGGGTATAGACCACGCCCAGGCGGTCGGCGGCGGCGGGGTTGTAGGCCTTGTAGAAGTCCTCGTAGACGGCCTTGAGGAACTGCTGCTTCTCGGCGTAGTCGGCAATCTCGTCGGCAGCCCGCCCGATTGCCCCGTAGTAGGCGCGGAGGCGCTCTATGGCGTTGCGGCGCACGTCGCCAGTGAAGAAGGTCTCCTCCAGGGCTTCCAGGCGGCGGGCGACGTTGTTTTCCCGGTGGAACTGGTCCTCGCCAAACACGCGCAGGAATATGTCCTGGGTGAGGATGTGTTGAATCAGCATCTCCCGGACGTCGGCGGAGGACACAGCGAGCCCTATGGTCTGCCAGCAAAGCGTCAAGAAGTCGGCGGCGGCGGCCTGGTACTCCGGGTTGTTCGCCTCGGCGTCCTCCACCGCCTCCCGCAGGTTGGCTATGACGGCGGGGAGGTCGGCCTTGAACTGCCGCTGGGCCTGGCGAAACTCCTCGATTTCCGGTAGCTCGTAGTCCAAGAACGAGCGAATGAGCCGGTGCAGCTCGCCGGGGCGGGACATGTCGACCCGCATGGCGACGCCGCCGTTCTGAATCAGGACGGCGGTGAGGGAGTCCTCGAAGACGATGTTGTCCTGGGGGTAGCCGCGGTTGAGCTTGCGCTGGATTTCGGTATCCAGGTCGTCGTGGGAGTCTTTGGCCTCCCAGTAGCCGCGGGACATGCGCAGGGTGTCCTTGACCGTGCCGTCGGGCCGGTTGCGATGCTGGGCGTCCAGCTCGTCAACCAGGGCCAGCTTCTCGCGGTGTTCGCGGCAGTAGGAGTCCAGGCAGACGGCGAAGGCGCGCCGGATGCTTAGCTCGTTGTCCGAACCGCCGAAGTCGATGAACCGCTGTTTGTCGGCATGGTAGCGTTCGATGTGCGGGTAGCTGGGCATGGGGAAAAATATACACCATGCGAACGCTAAGAGGGGGGAGGATAAGACCCCCATCCCTTTCCCCGAGTACGGGGGCAGGGATGGGGGGCGCCGCCGAGGGTGGGGACTGTTCAGAGATTCCTTAGGGAAGGTCTGAATAGGCCCCGTGGATGTGATAGAGTTCACATCGTCGCCGGCGACGGCCGCGCAGGCCCAAAGCGTCGGCGGTAGCGGGGTGGAGGTCCGCATCACCGCGATGCGATTGGAAGGCGGCGGCACCGCAACGGATGCGCTCCAGCCAGTTTGAAACGCGACGGCTTATGGGTGGACCTGCCGGATTCCGTGGACGGTTATTGCTCGTAGAGGTCTGCGCTAAACGGAGTTAGGAGGTCACGATGATGACCCGTAGACGCACTGACCTGCCCCCTGAATTAGGTCCAAGTATTCTTAGAGTCCGACCGGCGTATTCCTAGCCACCTGTTGTGCGAACTCCTCGGGTGTCCGGTTGCCCAGTGCGCTGTGGGGCCGGACAGCATTGTAGTCGTCCCGCCAGCGCTCGACGATGTTCCGGGCCGCAGGAAGACTCATGAACCAGTGCTCGTTGAGGCACTCGTCGCGAAGCCGCCCGTTGAAGCTCTCGATGTACGCATTCTGCACGGGCTTGCCCGGATCGATGAAGTGCAGATGCACCCCATGTGCATACGCCCAAGCGTCCAGAATCCTCCCGGCGAATTCAGGGCCGTTGTCTACGGTGATCAGCTCCGGCAGGCCACGGTCGATGGCCAGCCTGTCCAACACCCTTGTCACGCGGAGGCCGGGCAACGACGTGTCCACCTCCATGGGCAGGCTCTCCCGAGTGAAGTCGTCAATCACCGTCAGCACTCGTATCCGCCGGCCACTGGCGAGCGCATCGGACACGAAGTCCATCGACCACCGCTGGTTCGGGCGCTCGGGCGCCATCGTGGGGACGCGAGCGATGCCCGCCATCCGCTTGCGCTTCCGACGCCGGACGGACAGCCCCTCCTCCCGATAGAGCCGGTAGACCCGCTTGTGGTTCACGCCGAACCCCTCCCGGCGCAACAACACCCACAACCGGCGATACCCGAAGCGCCGCCGCTCCGCGGCGAGCGAGCGCAGTCGCTTGAGGAGTTCGGGTGCGTCGCTGCCCACCCGCCTATAGCGGGCCACCGATCGGTGGATACCCATCAGCCTGCAGGCGCGACGCTCGCTGAAGCCCCACCGCTCCTGGACACGGTGCATGGTCTCCCGTCGCGTTGCAGGCGTCATGCGTTTTTTCGGAGCAGCTCCCGCAAGACGTGATTGTCGAGCGTCGCCTCCGCCAGCAGCTGCTTCAGCTTCCGGTTCTCCTCATCCAGATGGCGCAGCCGTCGCGCCTCGCTCACGCCCATCCCGCCGAACCGCGCCTTCCAGTTGTAGAAGGTCCCCGGTGAGACACCATGTCGGCGGCATACCTCGGCCGTCGGCACTCCCGCGTCCGCCTCCCTCAGGACCCCGATGATCTGCTCGTCCGTAAACCTGCTCCTCCGCATGCTGTCCTCCTCTGTTTGACCGGAGGACTCCAATTATCCGTGGACCGGTTTTCGGGGAGCAGGTCAGCACGACAAGATACGTGACCCTGTTGAGCGTTGTCCTTGCGCTGGCCCTTACGGCAGCGCTCGCGGCCTGCGGCTCCGATGAGCCGTCCGGCGTGACAGGCCCCGACCGGACCGCGTCCACCCCAACGGAGACGCCGGTCTCCCCCGCACGGACGCCTACCACGCCAGGGTCAGGGGGCGCGCCCACCGCCACCGTTGCGCCATCCGGCGGGACCGGCCCCGGCGGGACCGCGTCCACCCCAACGGAGACGCCGGCCTCCCCCGCACAGACGTCTACCACGCCAGGGTCAGGGGACGCGCCCACCGCCACCGATGCGCCATCCGGCGGGACCGGCCCCGGCGGGACCGCGTCCACCCCAACGGAGACGCCGGCCTCCCCCGCACGGACGCCTACCACCACAGGGTCAGGGGACGCGCCCACCGCCACCGCTGCGCCCGAACCTGCGACTGCGACAGCGCCGCCCGCGGCCTCCGGCTCCGTCGAAACGGACCGGGAAGCGCTGGTTGCCATCTACAACGCAACGGACGGTGAGAACTGGAGCCGCAGCGACAACTGGCTGAGCGACTTGCCCCTCGGTGAATGGAGGGGCGTCATCACCACGGGCGCGTTACAGTGCTGGTCCTCAACGGCACGAGATACCGGCGAGCCTCCCCCAACCTGGGCGCGTTGGAGTGCTGAGCCTCGGCGCCAACGAGTTGAGCGGGGAGATACCGGCGGAGCTGGGCAGCCTCCCCAACCTGACAAGGCTGTTCCTTGAGGACAACGAGTTGAGCGGGGAGATACCGGCGGAGCTGGGCAGCCTCTCCAACCTGATAACGCTGGGCCTCAGCGGCAACGAGTTGAGCGGGGAGATACCGGCGGAGCTGGGCAGCCTCTCCAACCTGATAGCGCTGGACCTCAGCGGCAACGAGTTGAGCGGGGAGATACCGGCGGAGCTGGGCAGCCTCTCCAACCTGACAGAGCTGTACCTCGGCATCAACGAGTTGAGCGGGGAGATACCGCCGGAGTTGGGCAGCCTCCCCAACCTGACAGCGCTGGACCTCAGCGGCAACGAGTTGAGCGGGGAGATACCGGCGGAGCTGGGCAGCTCCAACCTGGTATGGCTGCGTCTCAACGACAACGACTTGAGCGGGTGCGCGCCAAGCAGCCTGGAAGACCAGTTGGACTTTGTTAACTACTCTAACCTTGGCGACCTGCCCTTCTGCTGAAGCCACGCGCCCTCAGCCGGGGACGGACAGCATATCGCCCGGAAGGCGCTCACAGCCAGTTTGAACCGCGACGGCTTACTGGTGAGCCTGCCGGATTCCGTGGACGGTTATTGCTCGTAGAGGTCTGCGCTAAACGGAGTTAGGAGGTCACGATGATGACCCGTACACGCACGGCAAAATACGTGACCCTGTTGAGCGTTGTCCTTGCGCTGGCCCTTACGGCGGCGCTCGCGGCCTGCGGCTCTGATGAGCCGTCCGGCGTGACAGGCCCCGACCGGACCGCGTCCACCCCAACGGAGACGCCGGCCTCCCCCGCACGGACGCCTACCACGCCAGGGTCAGGGGGCGCGCCCACCGCCACCGATACGCCTGTACCTGCGACTGCGACATCGCCGCCCGCGGCCTCCGGCTCCGCCGAAACGGACCGGGAAGCCCTGGTTGCCCTCTACAACGCAACGGACGGTGAGAACTGGAGGAACAACGCCAACTGGCTGAGCGACGCTCCCCCCGGCGAATGGGAGGGCGTCACCACCAACAACGACGGGCGCGTTACGGTGCTGCAGCTCCACCAGAACGGCTTGAGCGGGGAGATACCGCCGGAGCTGGGCAGCCTCTCCAACCTGACAAGGCTGGGCCTCGGCGACAACGAGTTGAGCGGGTGCGTGCCAAGCAGCCTGGAAGACCAGTTGGACTTTGACATATCTGACCTTGGCGACCTGCCCTTCTGCTGAAGCCACGCGCCCTCAGCCGGGGACGGACGGCATATCGTCCTGGAGGCGCTCACAGCGCGTGTTGGCTATGGCGCCCATAAAAACGGGAGGGAAAGAAAATGACCCGTACACGCACGACAAGATACGTGACACTGTTGAGCGTTGTCCTTGCGCTGGCCCTTACGGCGGCGCTCGCGGCCTGCGGCTCTGACGAGCCGTCCGGCGTGACAGGCCCCGACCGGACCGCGTCCACCCCAACGGAGACGCCGGCCTCCCCCGCACGGACGCCTACCACGCCAGGGTCAGGGGGCGCGCCCACCGCCCCCGTTGCGCCCGAACCTGCGGCTGCGACAGCGCCGCCCGCGGCCTCCGGCTCCGCCGAAACGGACCGGGAAGCCCTGGTTGCCCTCTACAACGCAACGGGCGGTGAGAACTGGCCTCTCAACAACAACTGGCTGAGCGACGCGCCCCTCGGCGAATGGGAGGGCGTCGCCACCAACGACGACGGGCGCGTTATAGCGCTGAACCTCAGCTACAACGCCTTGAGCGGGGAGATACCGCCGGAGCTGGGCAGCCTCTCCAACCTGGAAACGCTGAGCCTCGGCGACAACGAGTTGAGCGGGGAGATACCGCCGGAGCTGGGCAGCCTCTCCAACCTGGAAACGCTGAGCCTCGGCGACAACGAGTTGAGCGGGGAGATACCGCCGGAGCTGGGCAGCCTCTCCAACCTGATAAATCTGGACCTCAACGGCAATGGCTTGAGCGGGGAGATACCGGCGGAGCTGGGCAGCCTCTCCAACCTGGAAACGCTGAGCCTCAGCGAGAACGACTTGAGCGGGGAGATACTGGCGGAGCTGGGCAGCCTCTCCAACCTGATAAAGCTGGTCCTCGAAAACAACGACTTGAGCGGGGAGATACCGGCGGAGCTGGGCAGCCTTTCCAACCTGACAGAGTTGCACCTAAGCGAGAACGAGTTGAGCGGGGAGATACCGGCGGAGCTGGGCAGCCTTTCCAACCTGACAGAGCTGCACCTAAGCGAGAACGAGTTGAGTGGGGAGATACCGGCGGAGCTGGGCAGCCTCTCCAACATGATAGATCTGTGGCTCGCCATCAACGAGTTGAGTGGGGAGATACCGGCGGAGCTGGGCAGCCTCTCCAACCTGACATATCTGCTGCTCAACGACAACGCCTTGAGCGGGTGCGTGCCAAGCAGCCTGGAAGACCAGTTGGACGTTAGCTACGCTGCCCTTGGCGACCTGTCCTTCTGCTGAAGCCCCGCGCCCTCAGCCGGGGACGGACGGCATATCGTCCTGGAGGCGCTCCCAGCCAGTTTGAACCGCGACGGCTTACTGGTGAGCCTGCCGGATACCGTGGACGGCTATTGCCCGTAGAGGTCTGCGCTCAGCAGCCCAGTCTCCTCCCCCGCGCTACGCGCGGCCCTCCCGTCTGCGGGAGGGGGTTTGGAGGGCTGCGGCGAGTTGTTCAGAGGTTCCCTAGACATGCCGCATGTCTAGGTCGAAGTCGTTGGGGAGCTGGCCCCCTTCCTCAAGGGCTCTGACGTAGTACTTCCACAGCCACTCTGTAGCCCTTGGCATGCCCATGCCCCGGGGCCGCCTTGCGAATTCCTCAACGTCTTGCCAGGGGATGTCCTGCGCCGCCTTGCCTGCCTTGGCCAGTTCCCAATGCACTTTCGCCAGCGACTCCAGCTTGATTGCCCGGATCGTTGCGTCCTCCACCGATGTCCCGGCCACCGTGACGCCGTGCCCCTTCATGAGACAAACATCGCGAGGCCCCATGGCGGCGATGACCCCGCCGGCCAGCTCCGGCCGGCTGATCAACACCGACCTGGGATAGATCGGAACGCCCTCCACCGCGATGCTCAGCGCCTGTGGGTCGTAGGAGCCGAAGATGGGGCGCAACTCTATTCCGGCGATACCGCACAGGAGCGTGGCCGGCGGGTGGCCGTGAATCACACAGTTGACCTCGGGCCGGGCCCTTAGAATCTCGCCGTGGATGGGCAACTCCAAAGGCGCCTCGTAGGTGTCGCCCAGGTCGGCGCCATCGCCGTCGAAAGTCAGGCGGCGGATCTGGCCGGGAGTCGTGTAGTTGACTCCGTATTCGACATCGCCCCGGCAGCGGATGAGCATCTCGCCGGCGCCGGGGACGCGGTGGCTGACGTGGCCGTGGATGCCCTTCAGGATGCCAAGCGAGGCGAGGATGCGGCAGGACTGAGCGATCTTGTATCTGAGGTCGTCCAGGGGGTCGGTGGCCATGGCTGCTCCATCACGCAAGTCGTGGCTAGATGACGCGAAGCTCGTGCTCTTGCACCACGCCGTCCTCGATGGTAAACGCGCGCACGGAGGGATCGTTCTCGTTGGCCAGGGACACCAGCACGTAGTACGTATCAGGCCAGAGGGACCGGCCATCCGGCCCGGTAGCCAGGCGAATGTCGGTGTCCGACGGGCGAGCCTCGGTGTGGGTGTGGGAGTGATAGAGAACGAGGATGCGCCATCCCCGGTCTTCCACATCGCGGTACGCCCGGAAGAACTCCTGGGGGTCCATCCTGTACCGGAAGGGGCTCTTTGCGGCGTTGGTGATCCGGTAGAAATTGGCCGCCCGCCCGTCGTCGCCGGCGATGATGCCGCAACATTCGTTCGGGTTCTCCTCGCGGGCGTGGGCGATCATCTGGTCGACGTACGACCGCTCCAGGGTAAGCACAGGTTCACCTCAGCCGAATTTCCGGCTATTGTCCATAGCGTCCGTTGGTTGCGCAAGCCGTGGCTCTCCGCAGAGGCCCCTGCGCCTTCCCAATCTGACGGCGCTTTCCTGTAGAATGAAAGCGTCGCTATCGGCGATGCAGGCCATCCTTTCCTCAAGAGGCAGCTCGATGTTCCAGCCGGTGTCCAGTAGGGTCAATCTCCCACAGCTTGAGGAGGAGATCCTCGATTTCTGGCGGAAAGCTGACGTCTTTCGGAAGACGGAGGCGCGCGAAGGCGCGCCTCTTTTCGTTATGTACGAGGGTCCTCCCACCGCCAACGGGCTTCCCGGCATTCATCACGTGCTCTCCCGGGTTTACAAGGACGTTATTCCCCGCTACAAGACCATGCGCGGCTACCGGCCCTTCCGCAAGGGCGGTTGGGACACCCATGGACTGCCCGTAGAGCTGGAGGTGGAGAAGGAGTTGGGCATCTCCACCAAGCGGGAGATTGAGAACATCGTGCCGGGCGACCCTGAAGCGTCCATCGCCGAGTTCAATCGCCGTTGCCGGGATAGCGTCTTTCGCTACGTCAAGGAGTGGGAGCGCCTCACCGAGCGCGTGGGATTCTGGGTCGACATGGAGAACGCCTACATCACCTGTGACAACAACTACATAGAGACCGGGTGGTGGATTCTCAAGCAGCTTTGGGACAAGGGTTTGCTGTACGAGGGGCACAGGGTGACGCCTCACTGCCCCCGCTGCGTCACGACCCTCAGCTCTCACGAGGTCTCGTTGGGCTACAAGGACGATACGGTAGACCCCTCCATCCACGTCCTCTTCCGGGTCATGGACACGCGGGAGGCCCAAGGACAGGTCGTCCGCGATGTCGTCCCCACGAACGGCGAGACGTACCTGATGGCCTGGACCACCACACCCTGGACGCTGCCAGGCAACACGGCCCTGGCGGTTGCCCCAGACGCCGAGTATGTCATGGCGCTCATGCCCGACGGTCGGCGGATCATCCTCGCAGCGGCTCCCGCCGGGGCGCTGCTCGATGAGGGTAGCGAGGTTGTCGCCACCTTTCCGGGCTCCGCGCTGGCCGGGGTCCGCTACGAGCCGTTGTTCAATCCCTTCACCTACGGCGCCAGGGTCCAGCAGTTTCAGAGCGCCGATCAGGAGGGTGGGGCGGTGGAGCAGCTTCAGGACGCGCCATTGGCGCCGTCGAAGCCGTTCACCTACGCCGTCGCCGCCGCCGACTTCGTCACGCTGGAAGACGGCTCTGGAATCGTCCACAGCGCTCCGGCCTTCGGCGAGGACGACTATAGCATGGGCAAGGCTACCGGCTCCCACTTCATTCAGCACGTTGACCAGATGGGAATCATCCAGGGGCGCTATCCCTTTGCAGGGAAGTTCGTGAAGGACGCAGACCCCCTGATCATCCGGGACCTGGAGAAGAGAGGGCTGCTCTACAGACAAGGCGTCTACACCCACACCTATCCCTTCTGTTGGCGATGTGACGCGCCCCTGCTTTACTACGCCAAGCCTTCCTGGTATATCCGGACCACCGCTGTGAAGGACCGCCTGCTTTCGGGGAACGAGGAGGTCAATTGGTTCCCTGAGCACATCAAAACCGGCCGTTTCGGCGACTGGTTGCGCAATAACGTGGACTGGGCCGTCTCGCGAGAGCGCTACTGGGGCACCCCGCTACCCATCTGGCGGTGTGACCAATGTGGGAACCTGGCATGCATGGGAAGCGCCGCCGAGATGAAGGACCGCATGACGCCCGATTCCTACACCCAGTATCAGATCCGCTCGTTGGGGCAGCCGGAGGACCTCCACCGGCCCTACGTTGATGAAGTGGTCCTCCGGTGCACTGACTGCCGGGGCGAGATGAGGCGGGCGCCGGACGTACTGGACTGCTGGTTCGACTCGGGAGCTATGCCCTTCGCCCAGTGGCACTACCCCTACGAGCACCAGGACGAGGTCGACTCTCGTCTCTATTTCCCCGCCGACTACATCTGCGAAGCTGTCGACCAGACCAGGGGGTGGTTCTACAGTCTCCACGCACTGGCGACTCTCTTCAAGGACGGTCCGGCCTACCGCAACGTGATTTGCTTGGGCCTCATCCTCGACCAGAACGGCGACAAGATGAGCAAGTCCAAGGGCAACGTCGTGGAGCCGTGGGAGGTCATCGACGCGCAGGGCGCCGACGCCCTGCGCTGGTGCCTCTTCGCGTCCGCGCCTCCGGGGAACTCTCGCCGCTTTTCCAAGGATCTGGTGGAGGAGGCCGTCCGCCGCTTCTTCTTGCCCCTGTGGAACGTTTACAGCTTCTTCGTCACCTATGCGAACTTGGACGGGTTCAACCCAACCACCGCTGGCGGCGTGAACCCCAAGGCGGAACTGGACCGATGGCTGCTCTCCGAACTCAACCTGCTGGTGCGCGACACTACCGAAGCGATGGATGTCTATAATCCAACGGATGCGGCCCGCCGCCTCGAAGAGTTTGTGGAGCTACTGTCGAACTGGTACGTCCGCCGGAGCAGGCGGCGGTTCTGGAAGAGTGAGAATGATGAGGACAAACAGAGCGCCTACGTCACTCTGTACACGTGCCTGGTGACCGTGACTACTCTCTTGGCCCCCCTGACGCCGTTCCTGGCCGAGTCGCTGTACCAGAACCTGGTGAAGGCGTCAAACCCAGCGGCCCCTGAGAGTGTGCATCTGGCTGCCTGGCCCCAAGTCGAAAACAGCCTCGTCGATGAGGAGCTATCGAGGGACGTCGCCCTGGTCCGCAGGGTCACCAGCCTGGGTCACGCCGCCCGCAGCCGGGCCGGCATCAAGGTTCGCCAGCCGCTGCAGCGCGTTCTAGTCAAGCCCCGGCGCCCGGAGGAGGCGCAGGCCTTGGGCCGCTTCGCGCCGCAGCTTCTGGAAGAGTTGAACGTGAAGGAGCTTCAGGTGGTCGACGAACGGGAAGCCGTCCGCTTCGTCACCCTGCGGCCCGAGCACGCCAAGCTGGGCCCGCGGCTCGGCGCCGACATGCCTGGGGCCGTTCAGGCCCTAGCAGCCATGGACCCAGCGCAACTCTATGCCAAGCTGTCGGCGGGAGAAGCGGTTGAAATTGACGGTATGACGATCCAACCCGACGAGATCAGGATCGAAGCCACCAAGGACGGTGCTCACGCCGCGACAGCGGAGGCTGGCTACGTCGTGGCGGTGGACACGAACATTTCCCAGGAACTGGCGGAAGAAGGTCTCGCCAGGGAGCTGGTCCACAGGATTCAGAATATGCGGCGTGCGGCGGGCTTTGCCATAGCGGACCGCATCGTGACGACCTACACCGCGGGGGAAGCTGTGTGGAGAGCGGTGTCCAGGTTCAGGGACTACATTCGTCAGGAGACCCTTTCGGTGGAACTGGCGGAACGGGACCCCCAGGAGGGGGCCTTCATTGAGGAGCACAAGCTTGAGGGAGAGCAGGTGGTGCTGGCAGTGAAGCAGGTAGAGTAACCGCCTGGGCCTCTCCGCCAGCCTTGGAGACCGACTTGCACCGCCGGTCCACTCCGCGGCAATCTCTACCGCGGTGCCGGTGGCGTTCCTGTGGACGCCTCGCCGCAGGGCCGCGGTATTCTTCGGTGCTCCCTCACTGGCCGCCTGGGTGATGATGTCGTCCGGCGGCCCTCCGAAGAAGTGCGCATTGCACCACCCCCACTCAATCCGTGGCTGCAACCGGAACGCCGTTCCCGCCCGTTCCCGCCCTGGGATCTCGTTGGAAGAGCCGCGGCGCGGCAAGCGTCAAGAGGAATAGAGTTGCGCCAACGGTGGGAAGAGAGCGCCGGAGCCTGCTGGACCGTCTCTAGCCGCTTGTTCAGTTGTCGAGGACGGAGACGGGCGCCGCGGGGGTGTGAGATCGCGTCTCTTCCAAGACCCTGCGCCAGCGCCGCCGGGCTGAGCGCTTTTCCATGAAGTCGGAGTAGTTGGAGGAGACGGCTGCAAAAAACAGGAGGATCATCGCCGAGACGTACAGCCACGTCATGAGGGCGAGGACTGCGCCGACGGGGCCGTACAGCACGTCGTAGTCGGCGTAGTTCCGGACGTAGGTGACAAAGAGGGTCTTGACCGCCTCGAAGGCGATGGCGGCTGCGAGGGCGCCTGGAATGATGTGCCGGAAGGATACGCGGGTGTTAGGCAGGAGCCAGTAGAGGAGAGTGAAGGTGAAGAAGGACACGATGAAGGGAATGATTCCAGCAACGATATTCCAGGTGAAGTCGTTCTGGGGGGCCACGTTCCCGCTGAAATCTCTGAAAAAGGTGAGGGCGACCGTAGAAGAGATGGAGACGAAGATCAGAATGCCTGCCCCGACGGTCAGTGAGAAGTCGATGAAGCGCTCATGGAAGAAGGGTCGGGGCGAGCGCACACCCCATGCGGTGTTCACGCCCTTCCTGATAGCGCCAAAGACGGCGTTGGCTGCCCAGAGCAAGCCGACGATGGCGACGATCCCAGTAATGTGCTTGGCGTCGATAACGCCCTGAATGGTCTGAGTTACCAGGCTCGCTGATACCGGGACCAATTGCCCAATTTGGCTGGCGACCTGCGAGTTCGCCGACTCCGGCCCGGCGATGTAGCCGAGGATCGATATGACGGCCAGCGCCATGGGAAAGAGAGAGAATAGCCCGTAGAAGGAGATAGCGGCGGCCAGGTGAGGACAGTTGTTCCCCAGGAACTGGTTGACGATCCGGGCGCTCCCAACGACGATCCAGGTAAAGAGGAAGAAGATGCCCAGCAGGCGAAGGGGGACGTTGGCCCTGACGGTCTTCCCCACAGAGCCAGCAGCAGTTCGAAGCGTCATGCCTGCCCGCTAGATTCCCCGTCCACGAAGAATGGACGCGGCGAATGGAAAGATTGCTATAAAGAATATACCTGGATAGGATGCCATTTCACAAGTGCCGCGGTCTCAGACGGGGGGGCCTCGCGGCTACGCAACCGGGATGTTCAGCGCCTCTGCTACGACGTGAATGTCTTTGTCACCCCGTCCCGAAAGGCCCATGATGACAAAGGCTTCCTCGGGAAGCGTGGCTGCCAACTTCCTGACGTGAGCGACGGCGTGGGATGGTTCCAGCGCTGGTAGGATGCCTTCAGTGCGGGACAGCAGTTGAAATCCTTCCAGAGCTTCGGTGTCCGTGACGCTGACGTAGGTGGCCCTGCCCATGTCTTTGAGGTAGGAGTGCTCCGGTCCGACGCCAGGGTAGTCCAAGCCTGCCGAAACGCTGTGGGTCTCTGTGATCTGTCCGGCCTCATCCTGGAGTAGGTACGACTTGCTGCCGTGAAGGACGCCCACCTTCCCCGCGACCAGGGTGGCCGCATGATGGCCCGTGTCGATCCCTTCGCCTCCGGCCTCGACGCCCACTAGCTTCACCGCCGCGTCCTCTAGGAAGGGATGGAAAAGGCCAATGGCGTTGCTGCCCCCTCCAACGCAGGCCACAGCGTAGTCCGGGAGCCGCCCCTCCAAAGCCAGCGCCTGGGCTCTTGCCTCTCTTCCAATTACTGATTGGAAGTCGCGCACGATGGCCGGGTAGGGATGGGGCCCCACGGCGCTGCCAATGAGGTAGAACGTGGTCTCCACGTTCGTAACCCAGTCGCGGATGGCCTCGTTGATGGCGTCTTTCAGCGTTCGACTCCCCGACGCCACGGGGCAGACGTCGGCGCCTAGGAGGCGCATGCGGAAGACGTTCATGGCCTGGCGGCGGATGTCCTCCTCCCCCATGTAGACCACGCACTGCATACCCATTAGCGCGCAGACGGTCGCCGTGGCCACGCCGTGCTGCCCGGCTCCGGTCTCGGCGATGATGCGGCGCTTGCCCATGTGACGGGCCAGTAGGGCTTGCCCCACCGCGTTGTTGATCTTGTGCGCTCCAGTGTGGGCCAGGTCCTCCCGTTTCAGGTAAATGCGCGCGCCGCCGCACTCCCTGCTCAACCCCTGCGCGAAGTAGAGGGGAGTGGGCCGGCCAACGTAGCTGCCCAAGAGAGCGTCGAGTTCATCCTGGAAGCCCTTGTCCCGCATGGCCCAGGAGTGAGCCTGCTCCAAGTCCTGGAGCGCCGTCATCAGGGTCTCCGGAACGAAACGGCCTCCGTAGGGGCCAAAGTGGCCGGTGGCGTCGGGAAGTGGGGTTGATTTGGTTTCCGGCATGAGCCTAGGGACGGTGCGCCATCTCGGCTACCTGCCCTTCCCGCGCCTCAACGCGACCTGATAGACGGCTCATATCCGTGACATCCAGAACGTGATCAAGCAGGACGTCCATTTTCCCATCAAGGCTCGCGGGCGTCTTGGAGATCGTCAGCGTCTGCTGATCCACTGCCTCGAAGGGTCGGTTTATGTCGTCTTGGAGGAGGGGGAAACACTCGCCGGCCTTCTCGAAACGCCGACTGTTTCCTTCTGAGAGCCTGTCCAGGCGCTCGCTGGCGGCGCGCTGCTCCGCTTGGAGCACCCGCGACTTCGGAACCGGCGCGTCTTGGATGACCTGGCGCAAGCTAGGAACAAAGTCCATCATAGCCAGTTCATTGTATCAGGAACCCCCAGCTCGAGCTGCTGCGATGAAGGCTTCGATTTTGGCTGTGTCCTTCACGCCATCGGTCTCAACGCCGCTGGACGCGTCGACACCCCACGGATGGACGGTGGCCATGGCTTCCCTCACGTTGCCTGGCGTGAGCCCTCCCGCCAGCAGGAAGTCGTGCTTCGCCGCCAGCTTCTCGGCGATGGCCCAGTCGAAGGCCACCCCAAGGCCGCCAGGCTGCACTGAAGACTTTCGGTCAAGGGTCGCCATGACGCCAGCTTCTTTGAGCGCGCCAAGCTGGCTGGCGACGTTGCCAACCTCTTCATCGGGAGCCGCGTCGCTGTCTATGTGGATGACCTTGATGACGGGCCTTACCACGCGCCCGACATAGTCCAACGACTCGCCGCCGCAGAGTTGGGCCATGTCCAGGCCCACGGCCTCCAGGATCTCGTTGACCTCCTCGATGGGCTGGTCTGAGAAGAGTCCCACCAAGAGCGGTGCTTCTGGCCCATGGGCCTTCCTGTATTCGGCAACGATGCGCCGGGCGTCCTCCATGGCCAACCAGCGCCGCACACCCGGCACGAAGACAAAGCCCAGGTAGTCGGCTCCGGCGTTGGCCGCAACAAGGGCGCGCCCGGCGTCGCGAAGGCCGCAGATTTTGATCTTGGTCATTGGCCGTCTCGTCCTTGCGGCTCTTTCCGCCAACGGGGCTCTTGGCGGGGTTCTACGTGGTTTCCGCGATCGGATTCAACAGCTCTCGAATCTTGCCGCCAACATCCGGCGCCGTCATGAGCGCCTCGCCCACCAGGATGGCGCTGGCGCCCGCCTTCCACACCCGCGCCACGTGTTCCGGCGCTGTGATGCCGCTCTCACTTACCGCGATCTTGTCGCGAGGGATGAGGGGGCAAAGCGTTTCTGTCAGAGCAAGATCGGTCTTGAAGGTGCGCAGGTCCCGGTTGTTGATGCCGATTATCTCGGCGCCGGCCTCCACTGCCGCCTCCACTTCCGCGGCGTCGTGGACTTCCACCAGGCACTGGAGCCAGAGGCTTTGGGCCAATTGCAGCATTTCTTCCAGTTGGGCCGGGTCCAAGGCCGCCACAATGAGCAAGATGGCGTCGGCCCCAGCGGCCCTCGCTTCGTAGACCTGGTAGGGATCGAAGAGGAAATCCTTGCGTAGGACTGGAGGCCGCCAGGGGGCTGTTGCTTCCTTCACGGCCGTCAAATGGCCGAGGTTTCCCTGGAAGTGGTCAACCTCCGTGAGGACGGAAACAGCGGCGGCCCCGTTCTCGGCGTAGGTGCGGGCCAGGGATGCGGGGTCGTAGGAGTCCACGAAGGCCCCCTTCGATGGCGACGCCTTCTTTACCTCGGCAATGAGCCGGACGCCGTCGCCCTGAAGAGCGCCGGACATGTTCAGTGTAGGCGGCATTGCTGCGGCGCGGGCCTGCAATTCGGCCAGGGGCATCGCCGCCTTGAGGCGGACCAACTCCTTTCGCTTGGCCTCCACAATACGGTCGAGGATAGTTTCAGTCATGGGGTTCCCCTAACCCAATCGGTGGCTCAGGGCCGCCAGCTCGCGCACCTTGGCGGATGCGGCGCCGGAATCCACCGCTTGCGCAGCTCGTTGCAGCCCTTCTGGTAGACCGGGCGCCTCGTCCGCGGCGACGAGGGCAGCGGCAGCGGTGAGAAGGACGGCGTCAGCGGCGGGGCTGTGCTCGCCGCTCAAGGCCAGCTCGAACAGCTCCCGGTTGGCTTCCAGAGCGCCGCCCTGAAGGTCCTCTAGCCTGCATCGGCTTAACCCCAACGCCTCGGGCGCGACCTGATAGCTGGTCACGGCGCCGTTCTTGAGTTCCCAGACTGTTGTGTCCGATGCCGTCGTCAGTTCATCAAGGCCGTTGGCCCCGTGGACCACGAGGGCATGCTTCAAGCCCAGATGTCCCAACGCCTCGGCGACGGCCTCTCCCAGGTCGCCTCGGGCCAGGCCGATGACCTGAGCGGAAACCCGCGCCGGATTCGTGAGCGGACCGAGGAAGTTGAACACGGTGCGGATGCCGATCTCTCGGCGAGGCCCGGCGGCGTACTTCATGGCGGGGTGGTACGCCGGAGCGAACATAAACCCGATGCCGATCTCTTGGATACAGTGGGCCACGCCCTCCGGCCCGAGGGTCACGTTGACTCCCAGAGCCTCCAGGATGTCGGCGGAGCCGCAGCCGCCCGACAGCGCCCGGTTGCCGTGCTTGGCGACGGGCACTCCCGCCGCCGCGACCACGAAGGCGGCGGCGGTGGAGATGTTGAAGGTATTGGAGCCGTCGCCGCCGGTGCCGCAGGTGTCCACGGCGGGAACGCCGATGTCGACGCGCAGGGCATGGTCTCGCATAACTTGGGCCATGCCGGTGATCTCGTCCGGCGTCTCGCCCTTGATGCTCAACGCCGCGAGGAAGGCCCCGATCTGGGCTTCGGTGGCCTCGCCGGTCATGATCTCCTGCATCACGGCGGCAGCCTCGGCGGTGGCCAATGAGCTGCCTCCGGCGACTTTAATGATGGCGTCGCGAATCATTGCATCTCCAGCCAGTTCCTCAGTAAATCGCGCCCCGTTTTGGTCATGATCGATTCGGGGTGGAACTGGACTGCCTCAATAGGATACTCCCGGTGGCGCAGCCCCATGATCAAGTCGTTGTCGGTCCAAGCGGTGACCTCCAGTTCCGGCGGCAGGTCCTCCCTGAACACCGCCAAGGAGTGATAGCGGATGGCCTCGAAGGGGTTTGGTAGACCCTTGAACACGCCCTTGCCGTCGTGGTGGATGAGAGAGGTCTTGCCATGGATGATCTCCCCCGCGCCGCCCACCGCGCCCCCGAACGCCTGGCCGACGCACTGGTGCCCCAGGCAGACGCCCAGCAGCGGCAATCGAGGCCCGAAGTGGCGCACAACGTCGTTTGAAATCCCGGCCGACTCCGGCGCGCCAGGCCCCGGCGAAATGACGATGCGCTCCGGAGCCAAACCCGCGATCTCTTCCAGAGTGAGCTGGTCGTTGCGGACGACGCGTACGTCCGCTCCCAGCTCGCAGAGGTACTGGTAGAGGTTGTAGGTGAAGCTGTCGTAGTTGTCGATGAGCAGGATCATGTGCTTCTTCTTCCCGTTGCCGGGGGGCTGACGCCGTCATCCCGCCGGCCCTCAAACGCTTTTGGGAAAGAGGGCACCCCCTGTGACCCGCGGCCTCCGGCGGTCTTCAACCCTGGCTGCGGCCTATCCTCCTCTTGCCTCCGCCTCGTCAATCGCTCGGAGCATGGCGCTGGCCTTATGGAGCGTTTCCTGGTACTCCATCTTCGGCACGCTGTCGTAGACGACGCCGCCGCCCGCTTGGACGTAGGCCGTGCCGTCTTTGACCACCACGGTGCGGATGGCGATGGCGGTGTCCATGTTGCCAGAGAAGCTGAAATACCCCACAGCGCCCGCGTACAAGCTGCGCTTGCTCGGTTCCAACTCGGCGATGATCTCCATCGCCCGGATCTTGGGAGCGCCGCTCACGGTGCCCGCTGGGAAGCAGGCGCGCAGGGCGTCGTAGCAAGACATCTCCGGCTTCAATCGCCCTGTAACGTGGGACACCAGGTGCAGCACGTGGGAGTAGCGCTCCACGTCCATGAGCTGTGGCACTCGCACCGTTCCGGGCTGGCTGACCCGGCCGATGTCGTTGCGACCCAGGTCCACCAGCATGATGTGCTCGGCCTGCTCCTTTTCGTCGCTGCGCAGATCTTGTTCTAAGGCGGCTTCCTCCTCTGGAGTTGCCCCCCTTGGCCGCGTTCCGGCGATGGGGTGGGTCACGACCTCTCCGTCCTCGACTCGGACCAACAGCTCCGGGGACGTGCCCACGATGTGGAAGTCGTCCAGCGCCAGATAGTACATGTAGGGCGACGGGTTAATGCCTCTCAGCGCTCGGTAGATGTCGAAGGGGTGGGCCGTAGTCTTACGGGCTAACCGCTGCGACGGCACCACCTGAATGCAGTCTCCAGCCACGATGTACTGCTTGATGCGCTCCACCGTGGCCTCGTACTCATCCTCCGTTCTGTTGGAGCTGAAGGGCGCGCCCTGATGTGGGCCATTGTTGATGGGCAGGGTTTGCGGAGGCGCCTGAAGAGGCTGGCGGAGGCGTTCAACTAACGCGTCGATGCGTGCGGTGGCTTCGGCGTAGGCCCGTTCGACGTTGCCGTCGAGGAAGGCGTGGCTCACCACCTGGATCTTGTGCTTCAAGTGGTCGAAGACCAACAGCACGCCGGCGATCATGAACAAAGATTCCGGCAGGCCGATCGCATCGATTTCCGGTGAAGGCAGCTGCTCAAAGTAGCGGACGACTTCGTAGGTCAGGTAACCAACCGCGCCTCCCGTGAACCTGGGCAGGCCGGACACCGGCGCCAGGGTGTAACTTCCCAGCGCTTCCTCGACGCGCGTCAGCGGATCGACAGCGCCGCCGGGCTGACCGGGCCCCGTTTTAATGACCTGCAGGGGTTCTGTGCCGATGAAGCTGTAACGAGCTAGCCTTTCGCCCCCCTCCACGCTCTCTAGGAGAAAGGAGTAGGGAGGCCGGGCGACCTTGAGGTACGCCGACACCGGCGTTTCCAGGTCTGCGTTCAGTTCCGTGTAAACCGGCACGAGGTTGCCCTGGCCGGCCAGTTGCTTCACTTGGTCGAGGGTTGGCGTGTACATGATGGGCTATCTTCGATGAATCTCGCGCCTCGCAGTTCCCTGGCGCCGCTGTCCTGCCCTGCTATCCTCATAACGCACCCGCCGGTGGAAAGCAAAGACCCCCACCCTGCAAGGGGCGGAGGTCTTCCGCGGCGCCACCCTTCTTCGTCCCCGGCAGGGGACTTCTCAGTGCGGTTCCATCCCCTAGAGCGAGGGAACCGCCGGCCGATAACGAGGCCACCGTCTCGGGCTACTCCGCTCCCACCCTCGCCCTGATCGCGGACCTTTCGAAGCCTCGACGATCAGCCGCGGCCCTCCGATTGGGGAGGATGGGATGGCCAGAAACCTTTCGCCCTGCGGCTCCCGGGCCCATTCAGCCTGTGCGCCGGCGCCGGGCTCTCACCTACCCCGGCTCTCTGTGACCTCGCTTCGGGCCTACTCTTCCCGTTCGCAGCCTTTGCAATCTTGTGCGTTTCACTGTGCCAGAAGGGGTGGCTCTTGTCAACGAAAACGAGGGCATCCAGCGAGGCGCCGTCTTGCCCTCCACTACGGTAGTCCGTAGCATCGAAGAGATGGCTGAAAAGGAGATGGGTCAATTCAGCGTGCGCTCATTGGCGACATTGGCGGCTGTTGGCGCGCTGGCGGGTTTGGCTGTGGCCGCCTGTTCTTCCCCATCCGGGACCACGTCCGTTGCGCTTCTTCCACCGCCTACGGCCACGGCGACCGCTACGCCGGTCCCTCCTTCAGCCGCTCCTAGCCCCAGTCCGGGGCCGACCCTTCCGCGGCCGACTCATGTAGGGCTGACTCCTGTAGAGCCCGCCCCGCCAACGGCAACCCCGACGCCCACGCCGGCGCCTACGCTGCGCTTCCACGACGTCGCCGAGATTCCCGAGCCGCCCGACGCGGACCTGGTGGACCTAGTGCAACGGTTCCGCGATATAGCTCCCAGCGCCCCACTGCTGGCGCCGGACCCCGGCAACGAGGTGCTTGAGGCTGGCCGCGTTGATGCCTTCTCCGTGCTGGACCTGAACGAAGAAGTCCCATACACCGTGCAAGCCGAACTCAAGTACGTCAGCCCGCACGCCTACTGGTACTTCGACGTTGGCCAGGATGAGAAAGCGAGCGAATTGGAGTCCATAGCAGCCCGGTTTGAAGATGAAGTGTACGCAGTAGTCACGGGGGCGCTGGGTACGGAGTGGGAGGCGGATCCCTCCCCCGGCCAGCGAATCGTGCTGCTCCACACACCAATCGAGGGGGCGGCGGGGTACTACAGCTCCAAGGACGATTTCTCAACGGAGGTTCACCCGGATAGTAACGAACGGAAGATTCTGTACTTGGACGCGGCCCTGCGGCCGGGGTCGGATTTGTACTACGGCACTGTGGCCCACGAGCTGCAACACGCCATTCACCGCCGAGCCGACCGAACTGAGGAGACGTGGGTCAACGAGGGCATGGCCGAGGTCGCCAGGGGCCTTACGGGGCGCTCCCTGCTCTTCGCTGAATCCTATCTGCGCGCCCCGGAATCCTCCGTGGTGCATTGGGCTCGGAGTCCGAAGAGCCCTGCGCCCAACTACGGAGCCGCAGGCCTGTTTCTCTCCTACCTCGTTGCCCATCATGGCGGCGAAGTGGCCGCCAGAGGATTGTTGGAGGAGCAGGCCGATGGAATCGCCGGCGTTGAGGCGTACCTCGAAGACGCTACAGCGGGCGTCTCGTTTGACCAGGTGTTCCAGGACTGGTCCGTGGCGACCCTGCTGGACCTGGAAGTCGGGCCGTATTCCTACCCGGGCATCGACCTGCCTCCACCCGCCATCGTCACGCTGGGCCGGGAGCAGCGGGCGCGCACCTTCACCGTCCCGCAATATGGCGTTACCTACGTCAAGCTCGAAGGCGATCTGCTCGTCTTTGAGGGCGCGGAGACAGTGGAAATCGCGCCACATGAGCAGGGGTGCTGGTGGTCCAACTCCGGAGACTCCATCCATACGTCTCTGACCCGCTCCTTCAACTTGGCCGGCGCGTCGGAAGCGACCCTGGAACTGCGGTTGTGGTACGACATTGAGATGTCCTGGGACTATGCCTACGTGACCGCGTCCTCGGATGGAGGCTTGACGTGGGAAATCCTCGTTGGGGCGTTGGGTTCCCCGGCTAACCCTGTGGGTAATGCCTTCGGCCCTGGGTACACAGGGGCCACTAAAGAATGGGTGTGGGATTCCGTGGACCTGAGCCGGTTCGCCGGTGGAGAGGTGCTAGTGCGGTTGGAGTACGTCACCGACGAGGCGACGACCGCCGATGGCCTGTGTGTGTCCAACGTCCGTATCCCAGAGCTTGGCTACGACTATGAGGCCTCCTCCGGCGAGGGTGGCTGGGAGGCGGACGGCTTCTTCCGGGTGCTGGGTCCCCTTGAGCAGCGGTATTCGGTCCGGGTGGTGGCATGGGACGAAGAACGACTGAACGTGGGAGTGCAAGCCTTGCCGCTCGACGACCGGAACCGCGGTCGGCTGGACCTCGCCGCCCTGCGGGAGCGTTACGGCGAGGTCGTGGTGGTGGTGATCCCCATGACGCGCAAGACGCGCGGGGAGGCCACCTTCGACCTGATTGTCGAATAGAGGAGGCGTGGGGGCGGCGTCTTCGCTGCCCTCCTTGCCGTTCCCTGCCGCATTGACCGGCCACAGGGATGCCTGTCGCGGGGAAACTGCGGCAGGGGCGTAGCAGAGGGGCGCAGGGCCTGGGAGGATGGGCCGCGGAGCAAGCAGTCATCCAAAGTCCGCCGCGCAAACGTATACCTGTTGGTGGACTTCGATGCGCATAGCGCCTATACTTCTACGTTTGTGCGGGGCTTCGCTGAAGGAGTCACACCAACCCTAATTCAGAGGCGATGTAGAAATGTTGCGCAGGCTCTTCCCTCGAATGGCAATCCTCGCTTCCCTCGGCCTACTGGCCGTGGCCGTGACAAGTGCGACTGCCACTGCTCAGGAGGCTTTCACCTTCACGGCCAACTTTACGGAAGTCACCCATGGTCCGGGGGAAGACGTCCGCATTGACCTTACGTTGGTCAACAACACCGACGCTCCGCTGGACCTCTTGCTGGATATCCCGGAGTTTCCGGGCGACCCCTGGTCGCCGGAGATTCGAGGGCGTATTGGGACCTTCACCGTGAACAGGGCCACCATACCGCCCGACCCAACCGGGGAGTTGCCCACGCTGTTGCGCCTAGCCAACCGGATACCCGAGGAAGCTCAGCCCGGAGACTATCGGTTCACCCTTCGGGCCAGGACGCCGGATGGCAGGTTTGAGCAGACCATACCGATCGTCTACACGGTCCGCTCCGCAGCAGAGGCCGGTGAAGACTTGGAGGTTGAGACCCGGTTCCCGCTCCTTCAGGGCCCGGCGGACGCGGCGTTCGAGTTCGCCGTAACCCTGCGAAACAGGTCTTCCGAGGATGTGACCGTCGACTTGGGCGGTAACGTTCCCGAGGGTTGGACGATGGCCTTCAAACCGTCCTTCGAGGACAAGTTCTTCACGTCCATCAGCGTCATCGCAGGCGGGAGCCAGAGCTTGGACGTTCTGGTGACTCCTCCTCGCAACGCTGATCCGGGCCAGTACCCCGTCCTGTTCAACGCCAGCGCCGGCGCTACAGCCGTGACCGCTAACTTTGGGGTCATTCTCACCGGCAATAGTGAGGTCAGACTGGGCACCTCGAGCGGACGGCTCAACGCCGATGCCTCTGCCGGAAACGCGAGCGCCGTGCCGGTTGTGGTCTTCAACACCGGTTCCATTCCCCTGGCTCAGATAACCCTGATTGGGCAGGCGCCAATTGGGTGGGACGTGAGTTTCGAGGAGGCGGTCGTCGCTGGGATCGAGGCCGGTCAGTTCAAAGAGGTGAAAGCGAATATTACGCCGGCAAAGGATGCGCTGCCCGGGGACTACTCGGTGACCGTCTTTGCCAACTCGCCGGAAACGAGCGACGTCATGGACCTCAGGGTTACCGTGACCGGCTCTTCCTTCTGGGGATGGATTGGGCTGGCCATCGTTGCTGTGGTGGCGCTGGGTCTGTTTGGGTTGTTCCTGAAGCTGGGGCGGCGCTAAGCAATGGCCACCATCGTCGAGACACACGGCCTCACCAAGCGTTATGGCCGGCTCACCGCGGTCGAAGACATGGAGTTGAACGTCCAGGAAGGCGAGGTCTACGGCTTCCTGGGACCCAACGGCTCCGGCAAGACTACGACGATTCTCATGCTGCTGGGTCTCACGGAGCCAACGGGAGGGACGGCGCGAGTGTGCGGATTCGACCCTCTCCGCGAGCCCCTGAAGGTGAAACGACAGGTGAGTTACCTGCCGGAGAACGTCGGCTTCTTCCCGGACTTGACCGCTTGGGAAAACCTTCGCTACACCGCCTCTCTGAACAACATTCGCAAGGCGGAAGCGGACCGGCACATCGCCGATCTGCTAGAGCAGGTCGGCCTGGCAGAGGATGCCGGCCGGCCCGTGGGTCAGTACTCTCGGGGTATGAGGCAGCGGCTCGGTGTCGCAGACGTCTTGGTCAAGCAGCCCAAGGTGGCCTTTCTTGACGATCCGACGCTTGGCCTGGACCCGGAGGGCATCCAGGAACTCCTGGATATGATCGTCCGCATGAGCCGTGAGCAGGGCATCACCATCTTCCTGTCTTCGCACCTGCTGCACCAGGTCCAGCTTATCTGTGACCGCATTAGCATCATGTTTCGCGGCCGCATGGTTGCCCAGGGCACCATGGGGGAGCTGAGCCAGGCCGAGGACATGGGAGGCATCAGGATCGAGGTCCAGGCTGAGGGAATGACGGCGGATCTCAGGAACGCGCTTGGCGGGCTGGCGGGCGTAAATGGTGTGGGTGGAGAAGGCGATGTCCTTGTCTTGGACTGCGACGAGGACGTGCGGGCGCAGGTGGCCCAGGCCGTGGTGTCCAAGGGGCTCCCCCTGCTTTCCCTGAGAGCCGTGGACCGCACGCTCGAGGAGATCTACCTGCGATACTTCCATCAGGCGGAGGAGGCCGTTAAGGCCGGTCGTTAGCATGGGCACCGTCTTCATGAAAGAGCTGGCAGACCACTTCGGGCGACGGCGCTTCGTCGTCCTGGCGGGGATCATCATCCTGGCTGGCATGTGGGCCGGGTTTGTTGCCGCGAGGTCTCTGCGCGGCGTCTCCGGCGACCTGCCGTCGGAGCTCATCTTCCTGCAGATGTTCACCGCCGGCAGCGGTTTCCTGCCGCCTTTCCTCTTCTTCCTGAGCTTCTTCGGGCCACTGATCGGCATCACCCTGGGGTTCGATTCCATCAACAGCGAGCGGAGCCAGGGCACCCTTGCCCGGACCCTGTCGCAGCCGATCTATCGAGACGCGCTCTTCAACGGCAAGTTCCTGGCCGGGGTGGCCACCATAGCGATCATCCAGGCCAGCATTGTGTTGGTTGTCATCGGCCTGGGAATGATCATCCTGGGGTTCGCTCCCAGCATCGAGGCGCTGCTGAGGATAGTGCTGTTCGGCGTTGCGTCGGTTGTTTACATGAGCTTTTGGCTGGTCCTAGCCATGCTCACCTCGGTCTGGCTAGGAAGGGCCGTAAGCTCCGCCCTCACGTCCCTGGCTCTCTGGCTCTTCTTCGGCTTCATCATGCTGATGCTTGCGGGAGGCGTCGCCGACCTAATTGTTCCGGACACTGTCGAGCAGGCCGACGCTCTACGGCACATCCGCATTCAGGACATCGTGCTCCGGTTCTCGCCGGTGACGCTCTTTGAGGAAGCCACCGCCACACTCCTGACTCCCACGACCCGCAGCCTTGGCCCCGTGGTCACGCAGCAATTGCAGGGACTGCAATCCCTGACGCCGTTGCCGCTGAGCCAGAGCCTCCTCCTCATCTGGCCCCATCTCGTGGCGATGTTGGGTCTCGCCGGCGTCTGCTTCGGGATCTCCTACGTCAGGTTCCTGCGCGAAGAGGTTCGTCCATAGGGTTTCGGCTGACTCCGCCGGCCCGCCCTGTCGCCCGCCGATAGCAGCGGCTGCTCCTGGCCTTTGATTGGCTGCTTGTGCCTCCCCTCCCCCCCGGATACAATCGCGCCCGTTCGCTACAAGGAGGCATGCATGCCCTTCGAGACCATTCTGACGCGCCGCGAGGAAGCAGTCGCGGTCATCACGCTGAACAGACCGGCAAAGCTCAACGCGCAGTCCATGCAGATGGCGCTGGAGATTGACCAGGCTATAACCGACGCCGAGCAGGACAGCGACATCACCGCGATCGTTCTTACCGGGGCTGGCGAGAAGGCCTTCTCCGCCGGCGCCGATATCCACGAGATGGCTGACACCGACCCCGACGAGGTTATACGGCTACGCGTGAGGCGCTGGGAGATATTCTGGCACGTCGCCACCTGCCTGAAGCCGACTATCGGCGCCATCAACGGCTTGGCCTACGGGGGCGGAGCACTGCTAGCCTCGACGGTGGACATGCGGGTGGGTTGCGAGCGCTCCCGGTTCCGGTTCCTGGCGGCGCAATACGGACAGGTGAATTCCACCTGGACGTTGCCGCACATCGTGGGGATGCCCCGTGCGATGGAGTTGATCACTACAGCGCGCGTCGTGGAGGCCGCGGAGGCCGAGCGCATCGGCTTGCTGAACCGGCTTGCCCCCGCCGAACGCGTTGTCGCTGAGGCGGTGGAACTGGGGCAGACCATAGGGCGAAACAACGCCCGCAGCGTACAGGGCAGCAAGCGCCTTATCCAACAGTACGTGGGGCTGACTTGGGAGCAGATGTTTCGCAGGGAGGCCGAGGCCATCCAGACCGACCTGCGCCCAACGGACACAGTGAGTGAAGCCTTCAAGCCCTTCTTTCAGCGTAACGACTAAACAGCAGAGGGGGTCGCTCCATGGCAGGGCCAACGGCAGCGTTGGAGGGTGTGCGAGTCCTTGATTTGGGCCGCTATCAGGCAGGCCCCCGCTGTGGGCTGGTCCTGCAGCGGCTGGGCGCCGAGGTCATCAAGGTGGAGAAGCCGGGAGGCGAGGAGGGGCGGCAGAACCCACCCTTCGTGCGCGGCCAGAGCGCCTACTGGGTGCAGTACAACTCCGGCAAGAAGTCCATCACGCTCAACCTCCGCGACGACCAGGCCAAGGAGCTGCTCAGGGGGCTGGTGGGCGTCTCGGACATCTTCATTCAGAACTTCCGGCCCGGCGTCATTCAGGCGATGGGCTTCGGGTACGACGCGCTGAGGGAGCTGAACCCGCGCATCATCATGGTCAACGTCTCCGCCTTCGGCCAGTACGGCCCCTACGTTGATTGGCCGGGCTTCGACCCCGTGGGCCAGGCGGTCAGCGGCCAGATGTACCTCAACGGTTGGCCGGACACGCCGCCGCTGAGGACGTTCTTCCCCCTGGTCGATCGCATCACCTCGCTTCACGCGGCTATCGGCGCGTTGGCGGCGCTGCGGGAACGGGAGCTTTCAGGAGAGGGGCAGGCCATTGACGTGTGCCTGGCCGACTCCGGCTTCAGCGGCAACGAAATCCCGTTGGCGGCATTTCTGGGAACGGGCCAGGTCCAGCCCAAGATTGGTAACCAGGTGGGAAACATGCCCCCCAGCGACGCATTCCCCTGCAAGGACGGTTGGGTGTTCGTCATCGCCGGCGCCAACGAGATATTTCGCCGGTTGTGCAGCGTCATCGGAAGGGAGGAGTGGCTGCAAGACCCCCGCTTCGCCGACCGCAACGGCAGAGTGGAGAACAAGGAAATCCTCCTTGGGGGCGTGCGGGAGTGGCTGTCGAGCCGCACGGTGGCTGAGGCGGTTGAGACGCTGACCGGCGCTGGCATTCCGTCTGCGCCCATCAACGACATTCCCGCCGCTGCCCGCGATCCGCATCTCCAGGAGCGGGAGTGCCTGGTGGAGGTTCCGGACCCCATAGCAGGCGTCATCCATGTGTCCGGCAAGCTGATCAAGATGAGCCGTAGCCAGAACGTCATAGGCTCCGCGCCGACGCCCGGCCAGCACAATCAGGAAATCTACGGCGGCCTGTTGGGCCTATCGGATGAGGAGCTAGCGGCCCTGAGTGATGCCGGGGCAGTGTAGGGCCGGCTGGGCCGGTGGCCGTTTCGGACGAGAGCCGGGCGGCCCCCGGCGCGCGATCGTTGCGGAGGCGCCTGAGGATAGCGCCCTGACGCTAGGGATGGTCTGCATGAGTCCGTGGAGTTCGGCATAGTCAGATAGGGAAGATGGTCGCGGGGGCGGGGATAGGACGCTTCCTCACCTTCCCTCAAGGCGCCGGTTCGGCCTTTGATTGTATTTTCGTTACGCGTATCAGCCGGATTTCGGGGTTTGCAGGCACGGAGCCGCCACAGAGGCGCAATGAAGTCATAAGAGAGTTGTGAAGAACCGTCGTGAGGTCGTAGCGAATCGTTATGAACTGTGGCGGAGCCTTACGCCTCCAAGGAGCTTGTCTCGAAACGGCATTCGATCTGGTCCCAGCCTTCCTCGGAGGGTCTTGCCCCTAGGGGTGTTCCCTCAGCGCCCCTGCCACAGGGGCATTCTCTATGGATTCCCCCAGTGCAAATGTATGCGGCAGGCTCCAAGGAAGAGAAGCGGGCCGGTGGCCGACTTCATGGGGACACTACAGCACAATAGTTCTTATAATGCAATAGGGGGGCGCCTCCTGGACGGAGGGTCTTGTTGTGGCCTACGCCTTCCTTCAACGGAGGATCTGGTTTGGCCTGCGCTGCTACTCCGCCCGCACCGCCCTCCGACGTTTTCCAGAACAGGGGGACACGCTGTACCCCCGGCGGGGGCTGCGCTTTCTCACCTAGAGCGTCAGACGCTTCCTAACCTTCCGGGGCGGGGACGGGAGGGTTACCCCGAGGGGAAGGCGCCCCCTTGGATTGTATGCTTGTAACGCCAATCAGCCGGATTCGAGGTTTGCAGGCGTGGAGCCATTACAAAGGCATTACGAGGCATTACAAGCCGTTACAGGGGCGTTACGGAGCCGTTACAGAGAGGGATGGTTCCAAAGAGCCTGTGCCTCATAACGGCATTGGCTCCGGTCCCAGCCTTCCTCGGAGGGTCTTGCCCCTTGGGTTGTTCCCTCAGCGCCCCTGCCACAGGGGGATTCTCTGTGGTTAGCCCCCAGTGCTCATGTATGCGGCAGGCTCCGAGAAAGAGAAGCGGGCCGGTGGCCTACTTCATGAGGATACTATAGCACAAGCGTTCGTATTTTACAAGGGGGGTGTGGCGCTTTCTACCCTGCCCTCGAGTACCGAGAGAGAGAAGGGGGGCTTATGGTGGCGGACGGCGGTTGTCCCACCTAGCCCACCCCCCGGCGGGGGCTGCGCCCCCTGCACCCTGCTTAGGGATAGGGAGGGACCCCCTTCCTATCCTGCCCCCGTAGTCGGAGGCAGGGTCAGGTCTCGGCGTCATCGAGCGGCTGAACGTCTCCGTAAACCCTCGTCCAATGACCTCATCCAACCTTCAACGGCCTGCGCCGGCTTGTTCAGGGATTCCCTAGAGCAAGGGGTCTTGCAAGGACGACCCCTGACGGGAGGGCTTGGGCGCCGATTCTCTGAAGTGTTTGCTTACCCGCAGCCGCTGGTTCTGATAGGACGATCCTATATCGAGCCCGTACAGCTTGTCAGGCTGCTTCACCAGGTTCTCGAACCTCAGCCGGGCGATGTTCTGGGTGTGCTCCAACGCGAAGGGCACGTCATGCGCGCGGACCTCCAGCACCGCCCTGCTTCCCGAGACGCCATCCGGCCGCGCTAACCCAAACCCGGGATCAAAGAAACCGGCGTAGTGCGTCCTTAGCTCGCCACTCGTTGGATCGAAGGCCATCATCTCGCCGGCCAACGTTGGCGGCACCGCAACGCCTTCCGACGACACCAGCAGATAGAACTCCTCCGGCTCCAGGATGAGGCGATTGGCGCCGTTGGAGGCCACCGGCTCCCAGAATTCCTGCGTCTGGTAATGGTCAATTTTGGAAAGATCCAGGAGCTGGCTGTTCTTCTTCGCCCGGTAGCCCACGATTTTCTCCGTGTCACCGGACAGGTCGATTGTCAGGAACAGGCCATCCGATACCGGCAGGGCTTCCAGGGGTCGAGGGTTCCTGCCGCCAATGTCGTACGTGTACAGCAGGGGCGACCGGGCGTGTTGGCGCTTGAGTTCTTCGTCTGATAAGCTGACACTCTTTCCATGAACAAGCCTGATCTGATTCAGGGAAAGCTGCTCGGCGACCTGAATCGTAAACGATCGAGAAACCACTTCGAGATACAATGGGCCGGCATACCCAGCAGGGATATCATCAAATCCTGAGCCGTTGTCCACGACAATGCGCGTGAAGATGTCCAGCCGTCCGGTGGAGCTCTTCGGGTTGGCTCTTGCCATGACTTCGGTCGGCAGCTGCAGGCGCTCCATGAGCGGGATGAGGTAGGGCCGATCCTTCTCCAGCACGGCACCGCCGACCAGCGGAATCGGAGGGCCGAGTTGGTAGTCGCGCAGCGCTCTGCCCACAGTCCTATTGCGCGGTAGGAAGCTGTTGCGGAGCCTATAGGCGACGGCGCCCAGCCTGAGGTCGATGCTGGCAGGCTGCACACTCTGGGGGACGCGGCCATCGGCAGCGTCAACCCATCCCTGACGGACAGCCTCTCTCAGGTGGCTGTCCGGGAGCACTCCTGGAGCGGGGGGCAGCCAGTCTTTCTTGGGGCGGCTGATGGGCCTTCCCTTCGTTTCTGCCGCGGTATTCGTCATAGCACTGTAAACTGAAGAATGGCTCGGCCGGCAATGCGTCCGGCTCCTATCGCTTCCTCCGGCGCCCGGTATCATCGGCAGGCGGCGCCAGGGGAGATCGTATTGGCGGGACAGAGGGCGAGCCATCCCGTTTCGTCCTGGATGGCGCGCCAAGGATAGCCCCCACTGGGGGGGCTGTCTATAGCTGCCAGCCGCGTGAGAAGGGGTTCCCTCCAACCGCAAGGCGTCCAGGGCGCGGCTCAACCTTGGCGCCCTCCGCGGCCTGTGCTATACTCGCCTGAAAGAGCAAAGAGCGAAGCGAGATACGCGAGGGGGGGAGGTTTGGACAAGGATCAAAGAACGGCTGTCGTCCAAGACTATCGGGCCCATCAGACTGACACGGGATCAACGGAAGTACAGGTAGCGCTGATCACTCGGCGCATCAACGAGCTTACCGATCACTTCCGGATTCACAAGCACGACCACAGCAGCCGGCGAGGACTGCTGAAGCTCGTGGGGCAGCGCCGGAGGCTCCTCAGGTACCTCGCCAATCAAGACGTCACTCGGTACACCTCCCTTATTCAGCGACTCGGTCTGCGTAGATAGCACCCTGCCCACAGGGTGCTATCGCTTTGTAAGGGGTGTGCGGAAAAGGAGCACACTGCTATGGCTGTTGCTGTACAACAATTCACGAGGAACATCGCCGGACGCGATCTCGCGCTGGAGGTGGGCCGGCTGGCGGGTCAGGCCAACGGCGCCGTTACCGTCCGCTACGGCGATACCATGGCGCTGGTTACCGCCTGCGTGTCCAAGCGCCCCCGCGAGGGCATCGATTTTCTCCCGCTGACCGTTGAGTTCGAGCAGCGCCTGTATGCTGCCGGCCGGATCCCGGGAAGCTTCTTCCGCCGGGAGGGCAGGCCGCCTGAAGAGGCCATCCTGGCAGCCCGTCTGACGGACAGGCCCGTCCGCCCGCTGTTTCCGAAGGGCTTCCACCATGAGGTCCAGGTGGTCATTACGGTCTTCTCTGCGGACCAGGAGAACGACCCCGACATCCTCGGCATCATCGGCGCCTCGGCGGCCCTTTCGATCTCAGAGTTGCCCTTCGAGGGTCCCATCGGGGCCACTCGCGTGGGACACATCGACGGCGACTTCGTGATCAACCCGACGTTTGCCCAGCGGGAGCGCAGCGCCCTTGACTTGGTCGTCGTCAGCACAGCCGACGCCATCATGATGCTGGAGGCGGGGGCCACCGAGATTCCGGAGGGCTTGGCCAAGGAGGCCATCCGCCGGGGCCACGAGGTCAACCGGGAAATCGTGCGCATGCAGCAAGAGATGGTTGACGCGGTGGGCAAGCCTACAATGACCTTCGCTTCCTCCACAACTCCCACCCCGGAAATGATCGAAGAGGTTGCAAGGGTTGTTGGGGACCGCTTGGACTCCGCCATCTTCACAAATCAAGAGAAGGCGGAGCAGAACGAAGCGCTGGACGCGCTCACGGAGGAGGTCCGGCAACACTTCGGAGAGGACCACAATCCCGCCGCCGTCGGCAACGCCTTCGACCAGTTCACCAAAAAGCGTATAGCCCGCAAGGTCATTGCGGAAAACGTCCGGCCCGACGGGCGCAACAGGCGGGACGTCCGCCCCATCTCCATCGAGATGGACATCATTCCCAGGGTTCATGGCTCGGGGATGTTCAAGAGGGGCCAGACTCAGGTTGTGACCATTGCCACGCTGGGCTCCCTGAGCATGAAGCAGCGCCTGGACAGCATTAACCCAGAGGAGACCAAGCGGTACATCCATCACTACAACTTCCCGCCCTTCTCGGTGGGTGAAGTTGGGCGCATGTTCACCGGGCGCAGAGAGGTCGGGCACGGCGCACTGGCGGAGCGGGCCCTGGGGCCGGTCATACCCGACGAAGAGGAATTTCCCTACACCATTCGGCTGGTCTCTGAGGTTGTCAGCTCCAACGGTTCCACGTCCATGGCCAGCACCTGTGCAAGCACGCTGGCCCTCATGGGCGCCGGTGTGCCCATCAAGGCGCCGGTCACCGGCATAGCCATGGGACTGGTGGTGGACGGAGAAGGGAATTACGGCGTCCTCACCGACATTCAGGGCATCGAAGACCATCTGGGCGAAATGGACTTCAAGGTGGCCGGGACCGCTGAGGGGATCACGGCCATTCAGATGGACATCAAGCTCAAGGGCATCAGCCTGCAAATCGTTGACGAGACCCTGGACCAAGCGCTGGAGGCCCGGCTATTCATCTTGGACAAGGTGAAGGAAGTCATTTCCGAGCCCAGGGCGCAGCTCAGCGCTTACGCGCCTCGTATGTACCGCATCAAGATCCCAGTGGAGAAGATCGGCGCCCTGATTGGCCCAGGCGGCAAGACCATCAGAGGTCTGTGCGAGTCGACGGGCACAGAGATTGACGTCGCCAATGACGGGACAGTGACCATCGGGGCCATCAACGAGGATGGCGCACAGCGGGCGCTGGAGGCGATCCAGGGTATGACCCGCGAGCTCGAAGTCGGGCAGATCTACAGCGGCAAGGTCCAGCGGATCATGTCCTTTGGCGCATTCGTGGAAGTCCTGCCAGGCCGCGAGGGCCTCGTCCGCATCAGCGAGATTGCCGACTTCCACATACCGAGCGTGGAGGACGCACTGGAAGTGGGCGACGAGCTCATGGTCAAAGTCATCGAGGTTGACGCTATGGGCCGGGTCAACCTCTCCCGACGGGCGCTGCTGCGCTCAGAGGTCGTTGTCCAGGACGGGCTGACCGAGAAGTTGGCAACTCTGCGCGAGCAGGTCGCCAGCAGAGGCGATGGCGACGGCGACGGGCCGCCCCCCAACGACCGCGGCTACGACAGAGATCGCGGCCGGCCTCCATACGACGATCGAAGAGGACCGCCGCGGCGCCCCGGCCCCGGCGGCTATGAGCGCAGGGACAGATAGCTTCAAGCCCCCCCAAAGTGGCCTCTGCCAGAGGCCACTTTGGGGGCTGTTTCAATGGTGCAGGTGGGGCTGGTTCACGGCCCGGCCTTCAACGAACCCCCTTCCGGCCCAGACACTGGGCCGGTCTGCGATTCCCATAGCTTCCAACAGTTACGAGCGGGCTTCGGAAGGATTCGCCGCTTCACGCATTGCCTTGGGCGCTTCAGGCCGGTCATGTCCGTTCGCTCCCTAGCAACGCTGGCTGAAGAGATAGCCGCTTGCCGTCTCTGTCCGCGGCTTGTTGAGCACAGAGAGGCCGTTGCCGTCAAGAAGCGGGCGTCCTTCAGGGACTGTACGTATTGGGCGCGCGGTGTCCCAGGATTCGGCGACCCCGACGCCCGCGTACTCGTTATCGGGCTTGCTCCAGGCGCTCATGGCGCGAACCGCACCGGCCGGGTCTTCACCGGGGATGCTTCCGGGCGGTTTCTTTGGGCGGCGCTCTACGAGACGGGGTTCGCCTCTCAGCCGACCTCAGACCACGTGGCTGACAGGCTGGCGCTGAAAGACCTCTACGTCACCGCCGCACTGAGGTGCGCACCGCCTCAAGACCGGCCAAACGGCAATGAATTGTCGAATTGCATGCCCTTTCTGGCCCGGGAGATCGGGCTCCTCCCGCGGGTCCGGCTGGCGGTGGCCCTAGGGAGAGTGGGTTTCGAGGCGTTCTTGCGCTACGCCTCGCAGGTCGCCCAGAAGCGCCTGAGGCTGCCCTTCAAGCATGGCGAAGTCTACGATCTGGGGGACGGTCTTCCTCCGGTCTTGTGTTGCTTCCACCCCAGCCCTCGAAACACCAATACGGGCAGGCTGACCTACGCCGGCTTGGTTGAGACCATGCGCCGGGCGCGCTCCTTGGCGGGCCTACCGGCGCCCGCAGCTTTCGAGAAGCCAGAGAGGGACTCCTAGGGCAGCCGCGGCGTCTCTGGGGCGGGCTCGACTTCAAAGGCGTTGAGGGCGAAGGCCAGCATCGTGTAGTAGCCCAGCGTCACGGTGAGATCCAGCACGCCCTGGTCGCCGAACGCCCGGCGGGCTGCTTCGAAGGTCTCAGCGGACACGTGGTGGCTGGGTATCAGTTCCCTTCCGTACCGCACAATCAGCGCCTCGCGGTCCGTGAGCAGGTCGATGCTTCCTCGCGAGCCGATGACCTCGATGGCTTCCTCGCGTACGCCGGCCTGCCGCGCCAGGTCAACGTGGAGGGACCACTCGTAGTTGCAGTCGATCTCCCGGGCCGCCGTTAGCGTTGCCAACTCCCGTTCCTCCAACGACAGGACGGATTCGAAGCGGAGATAAGCGCCCAGATGAGCGACGCGCCCGGCGACGTGCGGGCTGTTGAGCATCAGGGCAAAGGGTCCCGCGATCCAGCCGCGGCTCTGTGCAATAGCGTCGAAGATGTGGTGCGCCTCGGGCGGGAGGCTTTCCTTGGTGGTGAACAGCGGTATGCGCGCCATAGCCTGCTCCTTGAGTCAAGGTGCGCCAAGTGTAGCAGACCGTTCAGGCCGGGCGTCGGTCTGCTACACTTGGCGAAATTCCAGCCAAGGGGTCGCTATGGGAAGTCATCGCATCGCCGTGTTGCCGGGAGACGGTATCGGCCCGGAGGTCGTCGCCGAGGCCATCAAGGGCATGAGGGCGCTGGAGGCCAAGCACGACGTCAGCTTCCAGTTCGAGGAGTTCCCTTGGAGCTGTGGCCACTACCTCCGGCGCGGTGAGATGATGCCCCCCGATGGGACGGACACGCTCCGGGCCTTCGACGCGGTCCTCTTCGGAGCTGTGGGCGATCCGGGCGTAGAGGAGTCAGTTTCCATAAGCGGCCTCATTCTGCCCCTGCGGCGCCGCTTCGACCTGTTCGTCAACTTGCGGCCCAACGTTCTCTATCCCGGCGTCACCTCGCCCCTGCGGAACATGGAAGCCGGCGACATCGACATGGCGGTAGTGCGCGAGAATACGGAGGGCGAGTACGCCGATGTGGGCGGCTTCCAGTACCACGGCATGGATGACGAGGTGGCCATCCAAACTGGGGTGTTCACCCGCCGCGGCATTGAGCGGGTGGTGCGGTACGCCTTCGAGTTGGCCCAACGCCGGGACAGGAAGAAGGTAACCTCAATCACCAAGTCCAACGCCCAGCGATACAGCATGACCCTATGGGACAGGGTCTTCAGAGACGTCGCCGCCGGCTACCCGGACATAGAAACGCAGTCGCTGCTCGTCGACGCCGCCGCAATGGACTTCGTGCGGCGACCGGAGACGTTCGACGTTGTGGTTGCCTCCAACCTCTTCGCCGACATTCTGACGGACCTGGCGGCGGCGATCACGGGCAGCATCGGCCTGGCGGCCAGCGCCAACATCGATCCCACGCGCCGGAACCCGTCGGTATTCGAGCCCATTCACGGCAGCGCCCCGGATATCGCCGGGAAGGGCATCGCCAACCCCCTGGCGACGCTGCTCTCCGCAGCCATGATGCTGGACCACTTGGGCGAAGCCGCTGCTGCCTCCGCACTGAGCGGCGCCGTGAAAGCCGTCCTCTCCCAGGGCGAAATTCTCACGCCGGACCTTGGCGGAAAGGCAACGACGGTGGAAGTCGGGGACGCGGTGGCGGCGGCGGTGGCGTAGGGATAGTCTGCGCAAGTCCGCGGGCGCGGCATGGCCGGATAGGGACGCATCCTAACCTTCCCCCGAGAACGGGGACAGGGATGGGAGGTTCCGCCGGGGGCGGGTTAGGCCTTTGATTGTATATTCGTTACGCGTATCAGCGGGATTTCGGGGTTTGCAGGCACGGAGCCGTAACAGAAGGCGTAACAAGGCGCAACGAAGCTGTAAGAGAGCTGTGAAGAGCCGTAGTGAAGTCGTAGCGGACTGTAATGAACCGTGGCGGAGCGGGATGGCTCCAAAGAGCATGTCTCGCAACGGCATTCGCTCTGGTCACACCCTTCCTCGGACGGCTGTGCGCCTGGGGGATATTCCCCCAGACGCTGCCACAGGGGCATTCTCTACGGATTCCCCCAGTACGAATGTATGCGGCAGGCTCCAAGGAAGAGAAGCGGGCCGGGGGCTCACTTCCTGGGGGATACCATAGCACAATAGTTCGTATTTTGCAATGGGGGGGGTGCTTCCAGGACGGATGGTCTTGTTTTGGCCTGCGCTGCTATCCCGCCCGCTCCGCCCCCGGCGGGGGCGGAGCCCCTGCCACCCTGCTTGGGGGACGGATGTGTAGGCTTCCTAACCAGGAGGAAGAGGGATAGGGGCGCTTCCTAGCCTTCCACCGAGTATGGGTGGCGGGGAGAGGGGACTTATGGTGGCGGACGCCGTTGTCCCACCTGGCCCACCCTCCAGCGTTTGTTGGTACAGGGGGACACGCTGTACCCCCGGCGGGGGCTGCGCCCCTTGTACCCTGCTTGGGGGAGAGATTGTACGACCGGGCACATGAGTAACAGTTAGCCTAGGGACATAGGTAACACTTTCGTCGCCGTCTTGTCGATCCGCCACGCAAGGTCGTCGAGGATGCCGATGAGGAGTGGACCGAAGCGGAGTTCCCAGGTGCGCTCGGTCCGCTGGACGAGGCCTATGGGCTCGCCTGCGAGGGATTCGCTGACGTAGACGTGTCCACCTTTCCATTTGATCTCACCGTTGTGGCGCACCCGCCGCACCGTGACCTCCGCTCCGTACTCCGGCGATGTGACGCGGGACGGAATGGGCCGAAGTGAGGGTGTGTAGAGCCTGACCGGCGGTCGCTGTCCCAGGGCCTCGTGCGGTCGTTCGGCGTTGTAGTCGTGACGAAAGCCATCGAAAGCTCGTCGCTGCCCTCTCCGGTTGGCTCTCGGCGGCGATGCCGTCTCCGCCTTGAGGGTGCGATGAAGTCGCTCAAGGCGGCCGTTCTGCTCGGGATGCCCCAGCGCGATGCGCTCAGGGATGATTCCCAGTTTGACCCACCATGCGGAGAGAGGTGAGAGGCTGCCCAGGCCGACGCTGGCGAAGGGCGGGCCGTTGTCGGTTCGGATGACACGCGGCAGGCCGTACTCACGGAAGGCTCTCTCCAGGACGGGTCTGATCTCGAGACCGGTGGGGTGGGCCAATCCGTCGCACACCAACAGATAGCGGGACATCGCGTCCTGAGCCGTCAGTGGGTCAATGCGAATACCGTCGCCCGTCCGAAACCAGCCCTTCAGGTCGATGGCCCACACGTCGTTGGGCTGTGCGGCGTGCGCGAAGGGCTCGCCCCACGGCGAGGACCTGCGGCGACGCCGGCGACGACGTACAAGCCCCGCCCGATCAAGGATGGCCCCCGCAGTGCTGTTGGACGGCCACGGTGCGTCTGGCTCCTGGTTACGCAGCCACGCGACGATCTTCTTCGGGCCCCACGTCAGGTGGGCGCGCTTCGCCTCTAGGATGCGCGCCGATACCGCTCTCGTCGTGGCGTTAGGGTGGTGATGGGGAGCTCGACTCCGGTCACGCAGACCGTCTTCACCGTACGCCCCATAGCGTCTGATCAGCTTGTAGCCGGTCTTGCGGCTGATCGCCCATTGGCGACACAACTCCGCGATCGGCTCCTCCCCCGCCAACACACGCTCGATAAACCGCAATCGCTCCGATTCGATGCTCGTCTCTTTCCAAGGCAACACATCTTCCTCCTGTGGGATTGCTTCCCACCATCACACAATGTGTTACCTATGTGCCCGGTTGCGATGTTACCTATCTCCCCGGTTCATACCCTTTCTAACCTTCCCCCGAGTACGGGGCAGGGATGGGAGGTTTCCCCGGTGGGGGGGCGGGATGGGGGCGCCGCCGAGGGCTGGGGGGCTTGTTCAGAGATTCCCTAGGGGCGCGCCGGGAGCGCGCGAGAAGGCTCCCTTGCGTTCCCTATTCCCCCGTCAGCCTCTTCTCAGCATTGTCCCAGGTGGCGAGAGGCTGGGTGTCTGGAACCCACGCCAGGCCGGAGCGAGCGTCGGGCGAGGGGGCGTCTCTGGTGACAACGACGTCCACTAGGGCGGGGGCGTGGTCAAAGGCGCGCCGGAGGGCGGCGGGCAGGTGGGACGGGTCGTCGACCCGCTCAGCGGACATGCCGAAGGCGCGGGCCAACTGGGCATAGTCGTTGGCGGGCAGTTCGGCGCCCACCACATTGCCGTCGTAGGTGACGATTTGGTCGTACCGCTCGATGTTCCAGCCAGCGTTGTTGGCGACGATGAACACCGGCCGCGCCCCGTGGCGCATGCAGGTGTCCAGTTCAACGGCGTTGAAACCGAAGGCGCCGTCGCCGCTGACCACTGCGACCTGCCGGTCCGGGTGGGCCAACGAGGCGGCGATGCCGAATGGAACGCCAACGCCCAGGCATCCCAACGCTCCGGGGTCCAGATACATTGCTCCTGACAGGGCGATCCGAGCGAAAGACAGCGTATCTCCGCCGTCGGTGACGATGATGGCGTCTGGCGACAGAGCGTCCTGGACGGCCCCCATGAGCCGCAATGGGTGCATCAGCCCGTCGCTGCCGGGCTCGGCGTCGCGCATGGTCTGCCGCAGCCCCTCCCGCCGCCTGTGGTTCTCCGCCTTCAGCTTCTCCGCCCAAGCTGCATCGGTGGCGGGGATTCGGCGGCCTCCAGCGGCCAGGAGCGCCTCCAAAGCCCTTCCCGTGGACCCCCGTAGGCCAACGTCCGCTTCCCGGTTGCCCTCCACCTCGCTGGCGTAGAGGCCGAGGCGGATCAGGCGGGCGTTGGGAAACACCGCCGGCGACCCGTAGCCGAGTTGGAAGTCCAGCTTCCGCCCAATGGTGAGCACCACGTCGGCGTCTTGCATCGCCGACCCCCGCATGGCGGATACGGCCGCAGGATGGTTGTCGGGGAGCACTCCCCGGCTCTCTGACGTATCGAGGTAGAGGGCGCCCAGCGCCTCCAGTAGAGACGACAGTTCGCGGCCGGCGCCGCGGGCGCCCCGGCCGGAGATGACGACGGGCCGTTTCGCCGACCAGAGGAGGTCGGCGGCCCGCTCGATTGCGCTGGGATCAGGCCCCTGCTCAACGGATGGAATGGCCTGGAAGCGCCGCTCATCAACCTGTGCGGGGCCTATAGCCTCTCGCAAGAGGTCAGTGGGGAAGTCGAGGTAGGCGGGCCCAGGGTCCGAGTTCCGCCCCTCCGCAGCTTCCATCGCCTCGTCGAGCGCAGGGAGTACTTCGTTGGCGAGGCGAACGGCGCGGGCGAATCGGGTAATAGGCCGGACGATGTCGGCTTGGGGCAGCTCCTGAAGGGCGCCCTTCGAGCTTTGCGGCCTGGGGGGCGTCCCGGAAATGACCAGGACCGGCGTGCGGGCGACGTGGGCGTTGGCGATGCCGGTGACCGCGTTGGTGAGGCCCGGACCGGCGGTTACCAAGGCCACGCCGATCCTGCCCGTGAGGTCGCTGTGGGCCTGAGCCATGTGGACGGCGGCCCGCTCGTCCCTGACGTCGATGATGCGGATGCCGAGCCTGGCGGCGGCGTCCCAGATGGGCTGGATGTGGCCCCCGCACAGGCCAAAGACGCGGTCGACGCCGCGTTCCTCGAGGAAACGGGCAATGAGGGCGGCGATGGTGGTGGGGTTGTTGGGCATGGTTAGCCTGTCTTCCAGGGTGAGGGGCGGATGGGGTTTCCTGCCTGGGGGATAACGTGTTTGATTGTTTGCGTTGGCTGGTTTCGTTAGCTAGCGGTTGGCTATGGGGAATGCCGGTTTTCTGGGAGTTGGCTGGTTTCGTTAGCTAGCGGTTGGCTATGGGGAATGCGGTGTTTGATTGTCTGGGGCTTTTTGCCGAATCTCGAGTTACAACCAGCGGGGGTGAGGGTTGTAATGTGCGTAGAACTATTGAACTACAACGGGACAGTGAGGGGAAGGGGCGGATGCCGTGGGGGCGATGAAGTATCTTCTGCGGCGCGGCTGCGGGCTGGTCCGACCTCAGCGGTCTCACCGTAGGGGGACGGGGGCACTGTGCCTTGCCGACAGCATTGGCCACGAGTACACTGGCGGCGTCGCGCCCCTGCCGCGGCGGGAGCGTTTGACGGGAGCGTTGCAATGGATCTCTACACAAAGTCAAGGAGGCGCTCAGATGGTTGACGTTGGCCAGCAGGCCCCGGACTTCGAGCTTCCCGCCCACAACGGCGACCGGGTAGCCCTGAGTCAGTTCAAGGGGCAGAAGTGGGTTATCGTGTCGGTGTATCCGGCGGCGTTCACATCTGGTTGAACAAACCAGGTCTCCTCGTTCCACCACATGAACGGTAGGTTCGAGGAGAAGGGGGCCCAGGTTCTGGGCCTTAGCTCTGACCCAGCCGCCTCGCTTCGGGCTTGGGCCCAGGCGTTGGGGGGCGTATCGTATCCGTTGATGTCGGACTTCTTCCCGCATGGCGAGGTTCTGGCCAAGTACGGGGTGCTGAACGAGGAGCGGGGCATGGCCCAACGCTCCGTGTTTATCATTGACCCGGAGGGCGCGGTCAGGCAGGCGTACACCTATCAGGGCGTTCGGCCGGACCCGGCGGACATCCTGGCGGAGTTGGAGCAACTGCAGGCCGGGTAGGCGTAGTTTCTCTAGGAGTTGTTGCGGCGTTTATTGGGGCCGGGATACGGCTCTGTTACGGTACGCTTCGGTGCCCGGGTAGGAAGTGTAACGAAGCGTTACGAACCGCTATAGAGGCGTCACATCTGTTACGCCCGGGGTGTGACGCATTACCGGTCCCGATGGTGCCCGCTGTTGGTGTGTTGGCGCGCCCGCCGGGGAAGGGCGCTTCCTAACCTGCTCCCGTACTCAGGGAAGGGACGGGAGGATTTCCCCGGCTGGGGCCTCACTGGCGTGGGGGCTTATGGTGGCGGACGCCGTTGTGTCCCACTTGGCGCACCCCCTGCCCCCTGCTCGGGAGACGGCGGGGACGTCGTTTTCCCACCGAGGCGCGTCCGGACGCTTCAATCCCTGTCCCCGACTACGGGGGCAGGGATTGAAGAGAACCCTCATCCTCACCTTCCTCCCACTGCGGTGGAGTGGAAGGGATTTCGTCGTACAACGCCAGGTTGATGCGAGGCATTGCCGATGGGGATGGAGCCATCTGCGCGTGGCGCCGGCGCGGATAGGCCCCTATGGGGAACTACACCTAGCCGCTGGAAGAGTCCTGTTCGCGCTTTAACCACTTGTTGAACAGGAAGTACCCGCCGCCTGCCAGCGCGGTCACAATGATCGCCGACAGGATGAACACCACCAAGCGTCCGGAGAATGTGCTGACGCCGACGCTGACGAGCATGGAGTTCACCAGCGCGACTGCCTCGACGAAAATCTTGATTCCCCATGCGAGGGCCGCCAGCGTCAAGGCAGCCAGTAGAGCCGCCGCTGCGCCTTGCACTACTTTGGAATCCATGATTGCCTCCGTTTCACTCGTTTACGTCTTGCAAGCACTGTGAATCGCGCCACGGGAGCGGTGATACGTTCGCGCCACCGATTTCACAATGGCGCACGTTCCGGGCGGCGAATGGCGGCGCGCTGGCTTGCGACTCTGCGCCCTGACTTCTACGGTGAATGGACGATCAGGGGTTAGTCGTACATTGGGGGGCGACCATAATTGTCCCACATGACAACATGGCTGATTCCCCTGCGGATTTGCGTCCTTGCGCTGATTCTTCTGGCCCTGCCCCTGGCCTACGGCGGGTCCATGCCCCGTCGGCCACGCCCGGGTCGTCCTCTGCTGACCGGGCCACGCCCACAGCGTCCCGGACATTGCGAACCTGGAATATCTGGACCTCGGTAATAACCAGTTGAGCGAGGGCGCCCACTCCCACGGTGATGGACAGACCCCCCGGCTAGTAGGAAGGTCTGGACTGCCGTGGCATATAATGAGACCTCCCATCGAAATGTTCGGGGGACACCCACGCCTTAGAGGTATGCACAATGAAAGCTGTCGTGTTTGAAGAGCATGGCGAGACCGATGTCCTCAGCTATCGAGATATCGAGGTCCCCAAGGCTGGTCCCAACGATGTCCTCGTCAGGGTGAAGGCGGCGGGGGCTAACTACAACGACATCTGGGCCCGGCGGGGTCTGCCGGGCCTGAAGATCATCCTTCCCCACGTCTCCGGCAGCGACGCGGCGGGGGTCGTGGAAGAGGTGGGGAGCGAGGTCGGCAACGTCAAGCCCGGCGACGAGGTCATCGCCCACCCGTCGCTGAGCTGCCGTTCCTGCGCTGCGTGCACCAACGGCCAGGAGTTCTTCTGCCGCGAGTTCCGCATCTGGGGTTTCCAGACCGGCCCATTGGACGGCGGCCACTCCGAGTACGTGCGGATTCCCGCGGTCAACGTTGTGCCAAAGCCGGCGAATCTGTCGTGGGAACAGGCGGGTTCGGTGGCGCTGGTGCTGATGACGGTCTGGCGGATGCTGGTGAGCAGGGCGCGCGTGAAGGCCGGCGACCACGTGCTCATCTGGGGCGGCGCCGGCGGGTTGGGAACGCTTGCAATCCAGGTGTGCCGCCTGTTCAACGCACTGCCCATTGCCGTGGTGAGCAGTGATGAGAAGGCGGGCCGGGCCATCGATCTGGGCGCCGCCTATGCCATCAACCGCAAGAGTCAGGACGTCGCCAGGGAGGTGGGCGGGATCACGGAGCGCCGGGGCGTGGACATTGTCTTCGAGCACGTTGGCGAGGCGACGTTCCCAACGAGCGTCCGCAGCCTGAAGTATGGCGGCTCGCTGGTCACCTGCGGGGCCACATCCGGGTTCGAGGCTGTTACCGACGTGCGTTTCCTCTGGAACAAGCAACTGAACTTTCTGGGGTCGCACATGGGGAGCAAGGCCGAGCTGCTGGACGCTCTGAGGTTCGTGGAGTCGGGCCAAATTGAGCCGGTCGTCCACTCGGTCCTGCCGCTAAAGGACGTCGCCGAGGGCCAGCGGATCATGGAGAACAACGAGGTGGTGGGGAAGATAGCGTACGTCCCGGACGGCGCCTAGACCTTCCACCGAGCGTCCGTTCCACCCCCGCGTCCGCTCCGGGACCACTGGCTCCGGCGTCATTGGCGGGCGCTTCCCGCCGGTTTGCCTTTCCGGTTGGCCCGCTTCCAGCGAACGGCGGCATGGGGTACAGTTTGAAGTCTCAGGGTCTCCCTGGGAAGGTTGGAAGCGGGAGGGCAATGATGATCGACGTTGCGGTGCATGGCGCCCTGGGCAAGATGGGGAGACAGGTGCTTGCGACCCTGTGCGACGCCGAGGACATGCGCCCCGTCGGGGGTATTGACGCAGCGGCGAGGACCGGGAGCCTGTCGTTGGCGGACGGTTCCGGCGACATCCCCCTCGCCACGACCGCCGAGGAGCTTTTCGAGCGGGCGCGGCCGCACGTGGTCGTGGATTTTACGAACTGGGAAGCGGCGCCGATTGCCTTCAGGGCCTGCGCCGCCGCCGGCGTGCATATCGTCTCCGGCAGCACGGGGTGGCGGGACGAGGACCTGGAGGAAGCCGGACGCCTCGCTGAGGAGGGCGGCATCGGAGCGCTGATTGCGCCGAACTTTGCCCTTGGGGCGGTCGTCCTGATCCACCTGGCGCGCATCGCTGGCCGCTTCTTCGACTACGCGGAGGTCTTGGAGGCGCATCACGAGGAGAAGGTGGATGCTCCCTCGGGCACGGCGCGCGCCATTGCGGAGGCGGCGGCGCAAGGGGGCGGGAAGCGCTTCATCCGGCAGATGCCGTCCAAGGAGCCGACGCCGGGGACCCGCGGCGGCGCGGAGCACGGTGTTTCGATCCATGCGACTCGGATGCCGGGACGGCTGGCCCATCACGAACTCCTGTTGGGGACCGCCGGACAGACCCTTTCCCTGCGCCACGACTCCATCAACCGCGACTGCTTCATGCCGGGTGTGCTACTGGGCATCCGGCACGTGGTGGAGCATAGGGGCCTGGTGGTGGGGCTGGACAAGGTGCTGGGGCTGTAGAAACCGACTGCCCGATGGCCTGGGTCCCCGGCGCTGGCCTCGTTCCGGCGCCGCTAGTAGAATGGATGGGCCGCTGCCCAGCGCGGCGGCATGAACGAGCATCAAGGAGCCGACATTGAGCGAGCCGAGGATAGCAGTCGTTGGCGCCACCGGAGCGGTGGGCGCCGTGTTTCTCAACATCGTCGAGGAGCGGAGCTTCCCCTTCGAGGACATCAAGCTTTTGGCCTCCAGCCGCTCCGCCGGCAGGCGCCTGAAGGTGCGCGGCGTGGACGTTGAGGTGCAGGAGACGACCCCGGAGTCTTTCGAGGACGTCGACATCGCCTTCGTGTCGGCGACGACGGCAGTGAGCCGGGAACTGGGGCCGGTGATAGCCGCGGCGGGCGCCGTTGTCATCGATGACTCAGCCGTGTTCCGCATGGACCCGGAGACGCCGCTGGTGGTGCCTGAGATAAACAGGGACGACCTCCGGGAGCACAGGGGCATCGTGGCGATACCCAACTGCTCCACGACGCAGATGGTCATGGCCCTGTATCCGCTGCACCGCGTGAACCCGATCAAGAGAATCGTTGCCGACACCTATCAGTCGGTTTCGGGGGCCGGGGGCGGGGCAATCACGGAAATGCAGCAGCAATGGCGCGGCCTCCTGAGTGGAGCGCCGATCTCGTCCGAGGTGTTCCCCCATCAAATTGCCGACAACGCGCTGCCGGAGATTGGGAGCCCGCGCGAGGACGGCTACACGAGCGAAGAGTGGAAAATGGTGGAGGAGACGCGCAAGATTATGCACGCCCCGCAGATAGCAATCTCGGCGACCTGTGTGCGGGTTCCGGTCTCGGTCTGCCACAGCGAGGCGGTGCACGTTGAGTTCACCGAGCCGATGAGTCCGGGGGAAGCGCGGGAACTGCTCCAGTCCTTCCCGGGCGTTGAGGTCGTGGACGACCTTGGCGGCCATGGGTATCCGATGCCCACGACGGGCGCGGGACGGGATGAGGTTTTCGTTGGCCGAATTCGACGCGACGGCTCTCATCCCAGGGGCCTCGCCATGTGGATAGTGTCAGACAACCTGCGGAAAGGCGCGGCGCTGAATGCTATCCAGATCGCTGAGGAGCTGGTCAAACAGGACCTTTTCTTGTCCAGCAGGCGCTCGTAGCACAGGGCCCTAGAGGCGCAAGAATGTCCTCCGCGTTTCGGACCATACTGAAGGTGATTGGCGCCGTGATCCGGCAGTGGCACCGGGGCGGGGCGGGGCAGGCCAAGGGATTCGCCAAGGTCATGCTTCCTCGCGAGCTTGGAGGGATGGAGCTGGGGCAGCAGACGAGGCGGGGGGAAGGGAAGCGGGAGGAAGGCAGGAAGGCGGCTGGAGGTAGGGAAATGGTTACCGTGGGCCGGCTACTCACCGCAATGGTCACCCCGTTCGACGAGGCGGGCCGGGTCGACGTTGAGCAGGCCAAGCGCCTGGCTCAGGCATTGGTGGACTCGGGCAGCGACGGCGTGGTGCTGGCGGGCACCACGGGAGAGTCTCCCACGCTTTCGAAGGAAGAGAAGCTCCAACTCTTCTCTGAGGTGAAGGGCTGCCTGGGGGACAGGGCCTGTATCGTGGCGGGGGCCGGCAGCTACAACACCGCCGAGAGCGTGGAGCTAACGAGGGAGGCCGAGCGGCAGGGTGTGGACGCGGTCATGGCCGTGGTTCCCTACTACAACAAGCCGCCGATGGAGGGCCTCTATCGTCATTTCCGAGCCATCGCCGAGGCGACGAGCCTGCCGGTCATTCTCTACAACGTGCCCAGCCGCACCTCGCTGAACATGGACGTGAAGACGGTAGCCCGCCTCAGCGAGATCGACAACATCATCGGGATCAAGGAGGCTGGGGGCGACTTCGAGCAGGCGGCTCAGATCCTGGAGGAGGCCCGGCCCGGTTTCCTGGTGTGGAGCGGCAATGACAGTGACAACTTCGGGATCATGGCGCTGGGGGGCTACGGGGCGGTGAGCGTGGCGTCGCACCTGGTGGGCCGGCAGATTCGGGGCGTGCTTGAGGGCGTGCTCGAGGGCCGGCTGGCGGAGGCGGCCGCGGAGCACCGGCGCTTGCTGCGGCTCAACAAGGGTCTCTTCATTGTGGCAAACCCGATACCGGTGAAATGGTGCCTGAACGAGGTGGGATTTCGCGTTGGGACGCCAAGGCTGCCGCTGATCGAGGCCGAGGCCGGAACGCAGGCCTTTCTGCGGGACCTGTTGAGCAATTACGCTGTGGACCTGCCAGTGGGCGCCGGGCAGGCGAGTGGCGGGTGAGCGGCGGCGCGACCCAGTACCCCGCGGGACGCTACTCGATCAAGACTGAAGACGATTGCTGAGGCTGCCTTTTTGGCAATTGTGGGGCCGCCCTCTCGCAACCAACGCCGTTTGAGTGGGACGCCCAAGAGTTGACGCCCTAGAGCACCGGGTGGACCAGCACCGTTTCCTCGCGCTTGGGGCCAGTGGAGATGATGCTGATGGGGCAGCCGATGAGATCCTCCAGCCGCCGCACGTAGGTCTTGGCCTGGCGGGGAAGGTCCCGCATATTCTGAAGGCTGGCCGTGGGGTTGTCCCAACCCTCGAACTCTTCGAGCACCGGCTCGCAGTGCTCCAGGATGGATGCGCTGCTGGGGAACCGGTTGATGATCTCCCCGTTGTACTTGTAGGCGACGCATACCTTGGGCGGGCTGATGCCGTCCAGAACGTCGAGACGGGTCAGCACGGCGGAGGTGAAACCGTTGATCGTGGCGCTGTAGCGGGCGGCCACGGCGTCGAACCAGCCGCAGCGCCGGGGCCGACCGGTGGTCGTGCCATACTCCCAGGCCCGCTCGCGGATGGTGTCGCCGATCTCGTCGTCCAGCTCCGAAGGCATGGGGCCGGCGCCCACCCGCGTGGTGTAGGCTTTGAAGACTCCCATGATGCCTTTCAGGTGGCGTGGATGAACCCCGGAACCGGTTATGGCGCCGCCCACCGTCGGGGACGACGACGTGACGTAGGGATAGGTGCCGTGGTCGAGGTCCAAGAGGGCGCCCTGGGCGCCCTCCAACAGGATGGCGTCGCCCCTGGCCAGCATTTCCTCGATCAAAACCTCTGTGGGTTGAATGTAGCCGCCGAGCTCCTCGGACCAACGTTGGCATCGCTCGTAGAGCTCAGAGGGATCGAAGGGGTCCCCTCCGTAGAGTTGGATATGGGCGTTCTTCTGCGCCACGAGGGCGTCGAGTCGAGGCCTGAGGCCGTTGATGTCCTTGATCTCTCCCATGCGGATGCCCCAACGGGCGACCTTGTCCATGTAGGCCGGTCCTATGCCGCGGCCCGTGGTGCCAAGGGCGTCTTTTCCACGGGCCTTTTCCTCCAAGCCGTCCAGGGCCACGTGGTAGGGCATGATGACGTGGGCTCGGTCGCTGATGACGAGCCGGCTGACGTCGATGTTGTGTTTCTGAAGTCCGGCGATCTCGGATAGGAGGCCGTCGGGATCGACGACGACGCCGTTGCCGATAACGCATATGGGGTGAGGCCACACAATGCCGGAGGGCACCAGGTGGAACTTGAACTCACCATCGTCGTTCATGACGGTGTGGCCGGCGTTGTTGCCGCCGGAGAAGCGCACGACAGCCTTAGCGTCGCTGGTGAGGAAGTCGACGATCTTCCCCTTGCCCTCGTCGCCCCACTGACCGCCTATGATCGCGTATGCAGGCACACCGCTCCCAGATGGCAAAGAAAAAATTGCGCGCCGGGACTGTCGCCCTCGGTTGGCGCATACGGGTGCAGTATACCATAGCCCCCGCCGCGCGGCGCTACATCCTCGCCTCGTTCCGCCGCAGGCGCTACAATCTATCCTGGTGTTGGCGGCCCTGCTTTCGACCCTGCCGTTGGCGCCGCCTCCGGTGGCGAAGGATGGAAGCGCAACTCCCGTGTGGCGCCACACGGGAGTTGCCGCGACGGCCATTGCGGACCGGGGCCGCGCCTTTCAGGGGGACCGGTCTTGCAGCCTAGAGCGGCGGGAGAGGAATGCGGGTTGAGTGAAACGGCCCCGGTGATCCAGATCGAGGAAGTGAGCAAGCGCTACGGGAACATCCAGGCCCTTCGGGATCTGAACCTGCTGGTGCACGCAGGCGAGATATTCGGCTTCCTGGGACCCAACGGCGCCGGTAAGACGACGGCCATCCGTGTATTGATGGGATTCCTGAAGCCCACCAACGGGGCCGTCCGCGTTTTCGGCGCTGATCCCTGGTTGAAGCCGAAGGAGGTCAAGGCCAGGGTCGGATTCCTCCCGGACGCCTCCTCTCTGTACGAGGGCATGACCGGCGACGCTCTTCTGGACTACATGGGGCGGTTGCACTCCCGGCCGTCCACCCGGCGGCAGGAATTGTGCGATCGGCTGGAGATGAGCCGCAGCGACCGGCAGCGCAGGATCAAGGGGTACTCCCACGGGATGCGGCGCAAGCTGGCCATCATCCAGGCCATGCAGCACGACCCCGGCCTGCTCATCATGGATGAACCGACGCAGGGGCTCGATCCAATCACGCAGCAGACCTTCTTCGTTATGCTCAGGGAGGCCCAGGCCAGGGGGTGCACCATCTTCTTTTCCTCCCACGTTCTGTCGGAGGTGGAGCAGATCTGCGAACGGGTTGGGATCATTCGGGAGGGCGCCCTGGTTGCGGTGGAAGAGGTGCGGGAGCTCCGGCGACATAAGGTGAGGAAGATGGATGTTGTGTTCCGGGGCCAGCCCCCGGACGGCCTGGAGATGGAGGGGGTTGAGGTGCTGAGCCGGGGGGACCATTCATGGCGCCTCGCGATTCTGGGAGACATCAACCCCGTGCTCAGGGCCCTAGCCGCGTACGACCTGGAGGACATGGTCTTCGAGCAGGCGCATTTGGAAGACATTTTCATGGACTACTACCGCGAGGGCCGGAGCGCGCCGTGAGCCAGATCCTTTGGCAGACGCTCAAGGGGCAACGGAACGGGATGGCCATGATCGGGCTGGGGGCGTTGGCCTTCGCGGTGCTGCTGCCCACCACCTACGCAGCCTTCGGCAGCGTCATCGGAGACCTTATGGAGGCGCTTCCAGCGGCGTTCCGCGCGCTCATCAAGGCCGACGGCGGTCTCTCCGCCACGGCCACCGGATACATTGCCATCGGGTACAGGGACGCGGTCTTCATGGCGATAATGATGGGAGCGGTGATCGCCGCGTCTTCTGCGGCCCTGGCCCGGGAGATCGAGCGGGGGGCCATGTTCCTGTTGCTCGCCCGGCCACTCCAGCGTTATCACATCGTTTTAGCCAAGGCAGGCGCTCTGGTGCTCATGCTGGCGGGGATTGTGAGCCTATCGCTCCTGGGGACATGGATTGGCGTCCTTGGCAACGGCCTCGACGGAGTGAACTTTGGTGTCCTGGCTCTGGCCTTAGTGAACGCCTTCATGCTGGCCCTGGCAGTGGGCGGCTATTCGTTTCTCATATCGGCCCTCTCCAGCGAGGGAGGCCGCGTCATTTCCGTCGCGACGGGGCTGACCGTGGTGTTCTTCTTCGTGGATTTCCTTGCAACATTGTGGAGCCCGGCGCGGTCGTTGGGCCCGGTCTCCGTCTTTCACTACTACGATCCGCACGGGGTCGTGGAGACCGGCAGCGCGCCTGCCGCGCACCTGCTTGTGCTAGGTTGTGTGGCGGTGGCCGGATTCCTTGCGGCTGTGATCGTCTTTCAGAGGCGGGACATTGCAGGATGACCTGCGGAGTTCCTCTCCCGTCCATCTGCGACGGGTGCTATAGTTCCGGCGCGAGATTCGCCGCGGGGCGCCTCCGGCCGGGCGCCTTGACCCCCAAGACGTAGGAGTGTTGTCTATGCGACTGATTGCAGACGTTGCCGCGGAGATGGGCCTGCCCACAGACGCGCTGGAGCCCCACGGACATTACATGGCCAAGGTTCCCCTGGAGGCATTTCCTCCGGCCAAGGCGGACGCGCCCCTTGTCATCGTCACGGCCATGACGCCCTCGCCCCCCGGAGAGGGGAAGACGACCACGTCCATTGCGCTTGTTGAGGGGCTGGCGCGCATTGGGCGGCGGCCGGTGTTGACGCTGCGGGAACCCTCGATGGGTCCCTTCTTTGGGATCAAGGGGGGCGGCACGGGGGGCGGCATGGCCCGGGTGGAGCCGGGGGCCGACATCAATCTCCACTTCACGGGCGACGCCCATGCTGTGGCCTCGGCTCACAACCTGCTGGCCGCAATGACCGACGCGGCCGCCTTCCACGGGACGGTTCCAGACCTTGACCCTTCGTTGATTGCCTGGAAGAGGGTGACCAACGCAGAGGAGAGAAGCCTGCGGCGCATCGTTTCCGGGTTGGGGGGAAGGGCCAACGGCCCCATGCGCGAGACCGGCTTCGACATCGATGCGGCATCGGAGATCATGGCCATCCTTGCCCTGACGACCGGTTACGATGACCTACGAAAGAGACTGGCCCGCATTGTCGTTGGGGCCAGGCGGGACCGGACGCCCGTGACGGCCGCCGACGTTGGCGCGGTCGGGGCGATGATGGCGTTGCTGCGGGACGCCATGAAGCCGAACTTGGCCCAGACTCTGGAAGGAAACCTTGCCATCATCCATACCGGCCCCTTTGGGAACATTGCTCATGGCAATAGCTCTATTCTGGGGGATCTCCTAGCCGCCGGCTGCGGAGACATCGTCGTGACCGAGGCCGGTTTCGGGGCTGACTTGGGATTCGAGAAGTTCGTCCACATCAAGACCCGCATGGGGGGTCACCCGCCATCGGTGGCGGTGGTCGTGGTGACCGTGCGCGCGCTGAAATATCACGGGGGCGATGGGGCCAAGGATGGCGCCTCCGCTGCCGACGCGGCGTTGGAACGCGGCTTACCCAACATGGAGCACGTTGTTGAACTGGTTACGAGCACGGGACTGAAGGCCGTAGTTGCCATAAATCGCTTTCCGCAGGACACCCGCCTGGAGGTCGAGGCGGTCGAGCGGGCCGCCCTGGCCGCCGGAGCACACGCGGTCGTGGAGTCCCACGGATTTGCCAGGGGGGGTGAGGGGACGGTGGACCTGGCGCAGGCGGTGGTGGAGGCCGCGCAGGGGCCAGCGCCGCTCAACTACGCCTACGACTTGGAGGACTCGCCGGAGGAGAAGATCGAGAAGCTGGCCAGGAAGTTCTACGGGGCCGCGGAGGTCCAGTGGGCGCCCGAAGCTTCCCGGCAGACCCGGCGGTTCGTTGAGCAAGGCGCTGGACTGATGCCGATCTGCATGGCCAAGACCCACCGTTCACTCTCCGCCGATCCGGCGCTGCTAGGCCGTCCGAGGGGGCACACCTTCCCGATCGTCGAGATGCGGCTCTCGGCGGGGGCCGGGTTCCTGGCGCCGCTGGCCGGCGCCATCCCGACCCTGCCCGGCATGCCGCGCAAGCCGAATGCCCTGGGTATTGACCTTGACGAAGAGGGCAGGGTGGTCGTGCCCTGAAGCCTGGGCCTGGTCCCTTTCAGGAGGCAGCGCCCCCCAATGCGGGCACGAATGCCAAGGGGCCACGCTATTGCGTGGCCCCTTGTTGGCTCACGATGCTGGAGCGGGAGATGGGAATCGAACCCACGACAATCTGCTTGGAAGGCAGATGCTCTGCCACTGAGCTACTCCCGCCCGATGCGCGGCTCGAGACGGCGGGCGCACTTTCAGCCGGAGGCCTGAGCGAGCCGAGGGATACTTTGGCTTCTCAGTCTGCGCCCCGCTAAGGTTAGCATACTCGAGAAAGAGAGCGCGCCGGCCTTTCACCTGCGGCGAAGTGAGAAGGCGCCGGTTGCTTCACGGCAACCTATCGCGGCGCCGTGGCGGCGCCGTGGGACTGAGACAGGCGAGGGGATCGTTGCTTCCCTGCGGTTGCCGATTTCCCACGGCTGCTATAATCGCGCCATGCTCCTTGCCATTGACATTGGGAACACCAACGTTGCGATCGGGGCCTTCGAGGGGGACAACCTCAAAGCGGCGTGGCGTTTGGCGACCGACGCCCGCCGGCTTGCGGACCAGTACAGCCTGGAGTTGCGCGGCCTTCTGCCGCTGAAGGGCGTTTCGATGGTGGAGATTGAAGGGTGCGCGATGTGCAGCGTCGTGCCCACGTTGACGCCGGTCTTTGAAGAGGTGTGCCGTTCTCTCTTCGGCGTCGAGCCTCTCGTGGTAGGCACGGGCGCCAAGACCGGCGTCCGCGTTCTTTACGATAACCCTCGCGATGTGGGCGCCGACCGGATTGTGGATGCGGCGGCGGCGTTTCAGCTCTACGGCGGCCCGACGATCGTGGTGGACTTTGGCACTGCCACGGTGTTTGACGGCGTCTCCGGGCAGGGAGAGTACCTGGGGGGGGCCATCGCCCCTGGGATCGTGGTTGCCGCCGAGTCTTTGGTGCAGAGCACCTCTCAGCTCCGCCGGGTGGAGCTGGTCCGGCCCAAGCGAGTTGTGGGCACGAACACCATCGCCAGCCTGCAAGCCGGGCTATTCTACGGGTACGTGAGCCTGGTGGAGGGCATGGTCGCCCGGTTCAAGGAAGAGCTGGGCGCCAATGCCTGCGTTGTGGCTACGGGCGGCCAGGCGGCGCTCATCGCCCAGGACACAACGGTCTTCGACCACGTCAACCCCGACCTAACCCTGATAGGATTGCAGCGCGTCTACGAGTTGAACCGGGAGTAGGCTTGCAGAGCCCATGAGAGCACTCGAAGGGAAGAGCGTCGTTCTGGGAGTGAGCGGGAGTATCGCCTGCTACAAGGCGGTGGACCTGGCGTCGCGCCTGGCGCAGGGGGGCGCCCTCGTCGACGTGGCCATGACGGAGGCGGCGACGCGTTTCGTGACGCCGCTGACCTTTCGAAGCATAACGCACCGGCCGGTGGTGACCGACGCCTTCGATCCCGACGCCGAGTTGAGCTTACAGCACGTGGGCCTCGCCGAAGAGGCTGACGTTATCGTGGTGGCGCCGGCAACGGCCAATACGCTCGCCAAGTTCGCCCACGGTCTTGCCGATGACCCGCTGTCCATGACGGTGCTTGCGTCCCGGGCGCCGGTGCTCGCGGCGCCCGCCATGGACGGCCACATGTGGCAGAGTCCAGCCACCATAGACAACGTGGCCCGGCTTATCGAGCGGGGTTTTACGATCGTTGGGCCGGCGGAGGGGCGCATGGCTTCGGGTCTGACGGGAGTGGGGAGACTTGTCGAGCCGGCGGCGTTGATGGGACACATCACGGGCCTGCTCGGCCGCGCCGGCGATCTCTCGGGGCGGAAGGTGGTCGTCAGCGCGGGAGGCACACAGGAGCCCATTGATCCGGTGCGGGTGGTCGCCAACCGCTCGTCGGGGAAGATGGGCTACGCGGTCGCGGAGGCCGCGAGGGACAGGGGGGCGAGGGTGGTCCTGGTGGCCGCTCCCACGGCTCTCGACGACCCCGCAATGGTGGAAACGGTCCACGTTGGCGCGGCGCTGGAGATGTACGACGCCGTGCTGCATCACGCAGCCGATGCCGACGCTCTCGTGATGGCGGCCGCGGTTGCCGATTACCGTCCGGCGACGCCTGCCGAGCATAAGGTGAAGAAGACGTCAACGGCCCTGAGGGTGGAACTCGAGGCGACTCCAGACATTCTGGCCGCAGCGGCGAGGCCGGGGCTGGTGAGCGTGGGCTTCGCCGCCGAGAGCCAGTCGCTGGTGGACCACGCCAGGGAGAAGCTGCGGGCGAAGGGACTTCACCTCATTGCGGCCAACGACATCACTGACCCCGAGAGTGGCTTCGGCGTTGACACCAACCGGGTGACGCTACTGGACCGGGACGGGCTCGTGGAGGAGTTGCCGCTGCTGACCAAGTACGAGGTGGCCCATCAGCTATGGGACAGGGTCGCAGGGTGGCTCCGGTAGACGCCTACAGGTTTTCTCCCTGATACGCCCCTCTGTACCCCTGGTCCGTTGTCCCCGCCAGCCGGAAGAAGACGAGTTGCAGGATACTTGCGTTCTTGCCCAACCTGAAACCAGAGGGGTTGTTCACGGTGAGCAGACACTGCGAACGTCCTCGGTAGCCGGCGTCCCAAACGGCGGTTCCCACGTCCACGCCACTCCGCAGCAGGGTCGATCTGGGGCGGCCCAGGGCCATGATATCCAGGGGCAGGTTCACGACCTCGTTGAGCGTTGCCAGGTAGGGGCCCGGGGTTAGTTCGAAGTAGCCGAAGGGGTCGGCGGGGAGAGGGTGGGTTGGGGGAAGCATCCGTTCTTGGCCGGCGGCCCCTAGCTGTCCGGGCCCTCTGAAGGTCGACACGTCCCTCACCGTTAGGTCGAAGCCCTGAGGCTGGAGCTGCTTCTGCAGGTCCGGGTAGTCTTCGAGAAGCGGCGGCTCGCCAGCCAGGAGCTCAAGGATGGCCTGGCGATGAAGGACGCTCCCGCTGAGGGATGCAACGGCTTCCTGCGAGGGATGAGACAAGGGCCCTCCGTGTCTGCGAATCGGCGGCCGGGTGGCCGTCAAGCCAGTGCCTGGACCTGCTTCCGCACTCTCTCCGCCGCATCCGCATCGAGCGGCCCGCGCCCGGCGGCGCCGAGGTTGGCTGTTAGGTGCTCCGGGTCCTGTGTCCCGACTATGACGGTATGGATGTCCGGGTGGCTGAGCGTGTAGCGCAGGGTGAGTTCCGCCGGGTCTATGGCGACGCCGAGGGCGTCCAGCCGCAACTGGTCCCAGCGGGCCTTGAGTTGAGCGTACCGCTGGCGGGTGGACTGACCTCCGGTGGGGATGCCCTCGCCGACGCCGCCGCGGATGATAGTGCCTGCCCCTGCCTGGGCGACCCTGGATATGACGGCCTCATGCTCAGGGGAAAGAGCGGAGTAGGGTATCTGGAAGGTATCAAAGACGCCGGTGGCCAGGAACTCTTCAATCTCAGGCAGAGTGGTGGAAATGCCGATGAAGCGGGCCTTCCCCTGGGACTGGACTGCCTGGAGTGTGCCGATGCAGTCGTAGCGGGCTTGGCCGTCAGGGGTGGGGTTGTGGAGTTGGAGAATGTCCACGTAGTCCGTCTTCAACCGCGCCAGGCTCTCTTCCACGGAGCGCTGAAGGTTGTTCCGCTCCCACGCCGACCGGTCTTCCTCTCTGTGCTGCGGGTTGCCCATCTTGGTGGCGAGGAAGTACTCGGAGCGGCGTTGGCTGATGAAGCGGCCGATGAATTCCTCGCTGCGCCCGTACCGCGGCGCCGTGTCCACGAAATTGATTCCGGCGTCAAGGGCGGCGTTGAGGACCACACCAGCGTGCTCCTCGTTGGGAAGGCGCCCCACGGTCCCGCGGGGACTTGCCGTTTCACCGGCAACGCCCCGGAGCTCCATGGCACCGTAGCTCAGCCGGGTGACCTCCAGGCCCGTGCGGCCCAGGACTACTTTAGGAAGCATGAGTCCTCCATTCGGTGAATGTTTTCGGGCCTATTTGGCCTTGTGGCGCCATTGTACTGCGACCATCTTCCCAGCAGCTCCGGGTTCTTGGGCGCCGGTGCGCCGGCGCCGGCAACGACGATGGACGCGTCTGGCATGGCTAGGTCAGGCCCAGGGAATGAACGGCCTCCACTCGTCTAGGAGCGAGCGGTGGCGGAAGATGTGGTAGGGGTTGGGCCTGGGGGGACGGGGTTCGCGAGACAGGGCCATGCCGGCCTCGTGGGGGGTCCGGGCTGCCTTGCGGTTGTTGCATCGGTTGCAAGCGCTGACGACGTTCTCCCAGGTGTGCTGTCCGCCGCGGTGGCGGGGAATCACGTGGTCCAAGGTGAGGTCTTTGGCGGCGGCGCCGCAATACTGGCATGTGTTCCTGTCCCGGAGAAAGACCTCGCGCCGGGATAAACGGGCTCGGGGCAATGGACGTTTGACCATATAGAACAGGCGGATGATGGTGGGAACAGGGTAGGTCATTCGAAACGTGCGCAGATCGCCGCGGCCGTTTTCGAGGATCTCGGCCTTTCCCTTGTCCATGAGCACCACGGCCCGCCGAACGTCGCACACGTTCAGCGGCTCGTAGTTCTGGTTCAGCACCAACACTGGCAGGTTGATCACGCCGGCCCTCCCGGCTAGACCGCTAGGACCTCATTGGCAACTGCTCGGACAGGAAATCGGTCAAATCGTCGAAGCCCCCGGGCAGGATTGCTTCAAGCTGCGGAGCGGCGGCGGTGATGGCTGAAGCCAAGCTGGAGTTCTTGATCGCGTCGCCCAAGCTCAGCGTGGCGGAGTTCCTCACGGGGATGAGGAGCGCCATCAGGATGCCCACCGCGATGACCAATCCAGCGGTGGCACCCGTCAGCCTGTCGACCCATCCCAGCAACACCAAGGCCATCATCTTCCGAATGACGGCGCCCGCGGCGAACGCGGCCCCCATGACGATGATAAAGACGAGCGCGTACCCCAGCCACGCAGCCAGGGTTTCGTTCTCGACCACCGCTCCGACGGCGTCGCCGGCCTGGGAGTGGAACACGCTGGCGAGGTAGACGCCCGCCACCATCCCTACGAACGTCACCATTGCCTTGACGATGCCCACGCGCCAGCCGGAAAAGGCGGCAGTGGCGACCACGACTATGATGACGATGTCTAGCCAATTCACGTTTGCTACCCGCCTGGCCCGAGTATAGCACACGGATTGAAATCGGAGCATCAGATTGAGCTGAAACTCAGCCAGCGCTCCGCTTGGGCTTGCCGCGGATGCGCCGGGCGTTGAACGTTCTTCCGCGGGGCAGAAACATGAGGGCTGAGAGCCCCACCAAGAAGCCGCCAATAACAAACGACCCCAGGACGTCGCTGGGCCAGTGCACGCCCAGGTAGATGCGGGACACCCCCATCGCCACCGGCAACGATACGAGAAGGGCCTGAAGCAGTCGCTTCTGCAACGACGGCCTCATGTGGACGGATGCGATGTAGAGGAGCCCACCGCAGAGGGCCACTTCATAGAGGGCGTGCCCGCTGGGGAAGCTCAGGGTCGTCTCCTCGAAGAGGATGCGCAGGTCTGCGTGAGCGGGGCGCGGCCTGGCGACCACAGCCTTGATAGCCAGTGCCAAGAGATACACGGCTGTGACGGTCGAAAGCAGCCACAGTCCCTCCCGGCGGAGGCGCCGCAGGGCCAGGCCCAGGGAGATGGCTAGGAGGATGAAGAGACTGGGGACGGTTCTTCCCGCTTCGGCCAGCGTCTCGGCAACGTGGTCCAGCAGGGGCGCGGCGAAACGCTGCACCCAGAGAGCGGCTGCCAAGTCGCCTGGGAACCGGTCTGTCGTCGCGGCCGCTAGGGAGAGCCCCAGAGCGCCGAGGCCTGCGAGTGCGAGGAAGATGTTGGCCATGGTTCTTCGAAGGGTACGCTTCCGAGATAGCCCTTTGCCGGCTGTAGGTCCCGGAGAGGTTGTTGCGCGATCCCTATCCTAGCCTCCGCCCGAGTACGATGGAAGGAAGAGAGGTTCCCCCTCACCCGCCCCCGGGCCAGCCTGGCTAGAACGCTCTTCCTCAAGTCTCTCTTCCTCAAGTTCGGCTGAGACTTCAGCGATTTTACGCTCGAGTTCTGCTCTTGCATCCTCACCCCTCATCCGGGCTGACTTTTCTTCAGGGCCGCCGGGTTTGGAGTGCCGGACGACGGAACGCTCGACGATCCACTCGGCGACGCGGGTGTCGTTCGCCGCAAGCGCTGCTTTCATCACCTCGATGGCTTTGTCTGCGAGGCTGAGGAGAGCGCCTTCAGCCTGTCGCCGATGCGAGCCCGGCGAGGCCAAGACCGGGGCCGCTTCACCGTCCGGATATCCGTCCCGCCCCGGAACCCACTGCGCTCCTGCCTGTAGGCGTCGCGCCCTGCGTGGTTTGCGCGGTAGTCGGCGGGAGCGGGAGCGGTGCTGCATAAACCTTCGGGGGGACAGATGTCACGACTGTGGGACAGTTGGCGGCGCTTCGCGACGTTTACCAGCGGCGCCCCGAAGGGAGCCGTGACGAAGCCGGGACAGATCTGAGACAGAACCGTCGCGAGCCTTAGCGAAACCGCGGGGAGCCTTTAGCGGCTCCCAAGGGCTTGTGCCCTACAACGGCATTCGCTCCGGCCCCAGGCTTCCTCGGAGGGTCTTGCCCCTTGGGTTGTTCCCTCAGCGCCCCTGCCACAGGGGGACTCTCCATGGTGAGCCCCCAGTACCTACGTTATGCGGCAGGCTCCGAGAAAGAGAAGGGGGCCGGTGGCCGACTTCATGGGGGTACTATAGCACACCCGTTCGTATTTTGCAAGGGGAGTGTGGCAGGGGCCTCTGACTCCGGCGTCCGCCCGCTGGTGGGGACGGGGGATTTGTCTTGGCGTGCGCCCTCGATCAGCGGAGGGTCTGGCTTGGCGTGCGCCGCTATCCCGCCCGCACCGCCCTCCAACGTTTTTGGAAACAGGGGGACTCCCCCTGTACCCCCGGCGGGGGCTGCGTCCCCTGCACCCCTCTTGGGGGACGGTCGCGAGCTTGCGTTGGCGCGTCCGGGCGCTTCCTAACCTTCCGCTAGGTACGGGGGGAGGGACTGAGCCGCCCCCGTACTCGGGGGCAGGGGTTGGGCGCTGGCGGCTTGCGCGGCGGGGGGCGGTGGAGGGAGGGGACCTGGCAGGGCTGAATCGCTCCCGCCTTTGACAACCATATTCATTTCAGATTACACACAGTGGAATAGAGTGAGCGCAGCGAATCATCCGACATGTCCAGTATCGGCTCATACATGAAAGCGTTGAGATGAATATTCTCCGGCGTCATGAGGACAACCTTTCTCAATGTGGCGATCGCCTCATGCTCACTCCGGAAATCACTCTCAAAGCGCCGCAACAATTCTGGTGTCTGATTCTTCGTAATGGCATTTACGAAGTCTGGGTCAGCGATCCTTGTGACCATAAATTTCTCCGCCGCCAGACGTATGCCTAAGGAAAGGACAACCTTCGCCTCTAGCTCGCCACTGCCATTTCCGTTCAAGCAGGCATTGGCCTCATTCTCGATAAGGTCAACGACAGGCTCGTCAGGATTGCCGGCGAAAGAACCGAAGTTGCCGAAGACATCGCCATAAACCGCGTCCAGGTCCTTTTGCGAAATCGCCTCTGAATCGTTTTTCCAGTGAAGAAGGGAAGTTAATTTCACATAGTTGGGATCCTTGTCACCACGGATGTGTTCAATCAGATTTCGCGCAAAGGCTATTGAGGCAACCCATTTCTTGTCCTTGTCAAAGAGACTATTCTTCCAGCTCAGAAATGGATCTCGGATACCAGCAGCCTGTGAAAGTATTGTTTCGCTGTCCGTCTTGGTTGCCATCAGACACGACTTGTAGCCAACGAATCTGCGTTCCAGAGTTCGAAAGAAATCAAAATTGTGCGTCAGGATTATCTGCTTGAATCCTGAGTCCGTGGAAATGTCCTGCAAATATTGAATTATCGCGTATTTGTTCTTGTAATCGAATGAATCGGCTATGTCATCAATTACAAACAGTGTTTCTTGATTGCTGTGCCTTCGAACCTCGACCGCGAAGATGATATTGAGAATGTAGAGTGCCTTTTTCTCCCCTTGACTCAGTGATTTCAATAGGTCTTGCCGCTCGACCTGCATCTCTTCCGAACCATCGCAGAACGTGTATTGCAAGTCGAGCAGTGGTTCATGGCCAAGTGCGACGGCAGCTTTGTTTTTGGCTTCAAGCTTAAAAGGGACAAAGAAACGCTCATTGAACAGTTCAATGGCCTCTTCCCACTGAGTTCTTTCCTTTTGAGCCTGTTGTTCTATTTGCTCACGTTGCATCTTACTGCTTCGATATTTGTCCAGCAGTTCATCATAGAGAGGTTCCCTAGCCTTAAAATACGACTTCCAAACCTGTTTCTTAAAGAGGTCGAGATTAGCAAGGTGAGGCAGAAGTCGTTCGTGCGTGCACAAGTACGCCTGAAAGTCTCTGAGTTGGGCGTTCTTCTCTAGTTGTTTCTTGATGGCATCGAAACTCTTCTTGAGATCCTTGTCATTGGTGATGCCGTTCAGTTCTGCTTGTACCAACTCTTCGAGTTGGGTTTGTGTTGTGATTTCCTGCTTCGTTGCAGCATGGAGAGTCACAGTGTGCTTCGCAGCGAAAAAGCCGTTGTCTTTGAGTGTCTTGGCAATTTGCGTAGCGTTGTAATATTCGAAGATACCCTTCTTGAAGTAGGTAGATGAATCGAGCAATTGATTGTATCGGAGAATGTAATCCTGGATCGCAGCTTTTAGTCCCTGCGTATTCAAGGCCGCGAGTATGCTGTCATCAAAGATCGCATCGTATTGAACATCTTGGAAAGGAGCGTCGACCTGCTGCTTGAGTTCACCGTTGATACGTTCAGGCGCTTGGAAAAGGGCTTCATCGTCAGCGCTCTTAACGAAGGCGAGGGCGATTTCCTGCTCAAGCGGCTTCCTTGAGCCCGACTGCTCCTTCATGGCCTTGAGGAACGATGCTTTGCAGCGGTCAATGTCTTCATGTAGCTTTTCGTAGTCCCTGCGGAGAGCGTCATTTACAAGAAGGGTGGATGTTTTTTCGTTGTGGCTAAAGACCTCATCGTAAGGGGAAAGAACTAAGACATGTTCAGGGGACAGGGCTTCCCCGTTGTCGTCCTTAATCTGCCTGACCGTTGTGCGAGAAGGGAAAATTCGATCTTGGGATTGCTGCCCTTCTGCAATATCTCTGAAAGTCTGAGCGAAGGATGTCTTCATGGAGCCATTGGGCGCATAGACAGCATAGGCCGCACTCTGAGAGAAATCGAACGTATGTCCCAGAGTCTTTATGCCGTAGCAGTTCTCCAACTCGACGGTAACCTTATTCATGACGAAGCCTCCAGGGCGATTCCCCGTCGCCGCCCGTAGGCATAATAGCGGCAGACGGAGGTCGGAGACAAGGACAATGTTCCCCAAACTAGACGGTGACCCCAGCTTCAAAATGCGCTGACGGGTGAAGCAGGCTTAGATCGCCCCCTGCACCCTGCTTGGGGAGACGACAGCCCCATACTGGACGGTGCAGGCGTATTTGTCGTTGTACGATCCTCCAGTAACAACGCAATTCGGTGTAGTAGCGTGAACAAGCCCTAGCCTGCCCTCCGACGTTTTTGGGTACAGCGGGAGAAACGCTTCCTAGCCTGCCCCCGTACTCGGGGGCAGGGATGAGCGGGAAGGGAGACGCAGGCGCTTGAGCTTGTGGCGGTACGACGCCAGTAGCTATGATTGCAGGCGGAACTAGGCTTGGTGAAATCGGACACCCAGAGGAGTACCGCCGATGTGCGGGATCATTGGGTATTGCGGCCCCCGCCGGGCTGCACCCATTCTCATGGACGGACTGCGAGCTCTGGAGTACCGGGGCTATGACAGTGCGGGCCTAGCCGTCGTGGGGGCCGATGGCGGCATTGACATCCGGCGCAGTCCGGGAAAGCTGAGCGTTTTGGCGGAGGCCATTCGGGGACAGGAACCGGAGGGCGCGGTTGGCATTGGACACACGAGGTGGGCGACCCACGGCGTGGTCAACGAGGCGAACTCCCATCCCCACACGGACTGCACCGGCAACGTGGCGGTGGCGCACAACGGCATCGTGGAGAACTATCTGAGCCTGAAACGCCGGCTTCAGGAGGCCGGGCACACCATAAGCTCACAGACGGACAGCGAAATCATCGCTCATCTGGTGGAGGATGGCCTAGACGAAGACGCGCCTCTGTCGGAGGCCCTCCGCCTCGCTGCGCTGCAACTGGAGGGGGCGCACGCCGTGGTGGCCATTGCCGCATCGAGGCGCGGCGAGATAGCAGCCTTCCGCCTGGGGAACGCGGGGGGCCTTACAGTGGGCTACGGCTCGAATGAGACCTACGTCGCCAGCGACCTGCCGGCGCTGCTCCCCCACACGCAGCAGGTGTCCTTCTTGGAAAGCCGCGAGATGGCCACCCTCAACGGCGGGGCGGCCGCATTCACGGACCTGGAAGGTCGGCCGGTGGCCAAGGAGCGACACAGGGTATCCCAGGACGCCGCGGCGGCGGTCAAAGGCGGCTTCAAGCACTTCATGCTCAAGGAGATCGCCGAGCAACCGGAAGTTGTGATGAACGCTCTGAGGGGCCGGGTCTCCTTCGATCCCCCGGCCATAGACCTCCCCGAAATCCCCTACACCGATCTTGAGATCCGAGACATGCAGCGAGTCGTCCTTGTGGGCATGGGAACAAGCTGGCTGGCGGCGCAAATCGGCAGGCGGATGATGGAGTCTCTGGCGGGCATACCCAGCGAGGTGGACAACGCCGCGGAGTTTCGTTACAAGAACCCCCTCGTTGACGAGCACACCCTGGTTGTATCGGTGGGACAGTCGGGGGAGACTGCGGATACGCTTGCCGCAATGGAAGAGGCGCAGCGCAAGTCGGCCCGTCAGATCACCATCTGCAACGTGGAGGGGAGCCAGGCCGTCCGGCTCGCCGACGGGGCCATGCTCATGCGCGCCGGCGTTGAGATCGGCGTGGCGGCAACGAAGACCTTTTTGAGCTCGTTGGTGTGCCTCTACCTGCTGTCGACGTATTTGGGCTGGAAGCGGGGCTACCTGTCCCCTGCGAAGCTGGAGGAAGCAGTCAATGGACTGGCCCATCTTCCCCAATTGGTGGGGGAGACGGTGGCCAGGGCGCCCCAGTACCAGGCCGTTGCCGCGCAGTGGTTCGAGGCCTCCAACTTCCTGTACATGGGCCGTGGGATGTACTACCCCGTTGCGCTGGAGGGCGCTCTGAAGCTGAAGGAGATCAGCTACATCCACGCGGAGGGCTACCCCGCCGCGGAAATGAAGCACGGGCCCATCGCATTGGTGGACCAGCACCTGCCGGTGGTGGCCCTGGCCTTGGAGGACGGCCTCCGCGAGAAGATGGCGGCCAACATCTCGGAGGTCAGGGTCCGGGGAGGAAAGGTGATCGGGGTTATCACGGACGGCGATGACGATGCTGCGGGCGAGGTGGACCACGTGATGTGGGTGCCCAGCGCGCCGGCCCATCTTGGTCCCGTGCTGGCGACTGTGCCCCTGCAACTCTTCGCCTATCACATTGCCGTGCTGCGCGGCTGCGACGTCGACCAGCCCCGGAACCTGGCCAAGTCGGTGACGGTCGAGTAGCTAGGGTTCGTCCGGTTCTGCTTTGAGGGCCGCCAACTTTTCCCGCGCGGCGAGCACCTGGGTGCGGTGCGGAGCAAGCGCCAAGGCGATATCCAACTGTTCCTGCGCTTGGTCCAGGAAGGCTGGATCGATGCTGCCGGCCGCCATGTAGAGTTGGGCAAGGCTCAGATTCAGTCGCAGGTTTTTGGGCTCTTGTTCAAGCCCGCGATAGAGCTCCTCTTCTGCAATGGCAACGACGAATCCCCGGTCCTCCTCTCGCACCGTAGCCCAGTTCTGTCCACTCACCGTATTGGAGAAGAACATTCTTCCCTTGTTGGCCAGTTGCGGAAAGATGGAGAAGGCCAATTGGGCCTTCTCCGCCCGCTTGGGCCAGGGGAGGGCTTCCAAGCTGGCTGTGGTGAGGACTGGCGTGAACGAGGTGGAAGCCTTCCAGGGCTGGTACACCGACCGCACGATAAGGAAGCTCGTCAGGCCGGCGAGGACCAGGGCGATGCCGATGGTTGTGGCCTGCATCCATGAGGGGTTGTCCCTTAGCCGCGCCAGCCGTCCGGCAAGGGGGGAGCGTCTCCCCGCGGCGGCCTCCGGCGTTGCCGCTTCATCCGGGCCCCGCCACCAGCCCAGGAGGGGCAGACGGGGCTTCTCGCGCGCAGTGAGCATGTGGCCCTCCACCGCCGCGGCAAGGCCGGCCAGGGTCATGAACATGAGCAGAGGCGCTGGGTTGTCGAAAAGGAACAGGTTTTGAACGAAGTAGCCCACCAGGGCCGCCAGAATGGCGATGAAGAAGAAACTCTCCCGCGACCGCCCCCGTATCTTGAGGAGGAGGACCCACACCAGCGCGGCCCATAAGGCAAGGTAAGTGAGCAGGCCCAGAGCTCCCTTGGTAACGAGCTCCTCCAGGATCTTGTTGTGCGCCTTGTCGAGGTAGGCCGAGGCGTGCTCGTAATAGGCCGGACTAGTATGAAGGTCGAAGGCGACGGTATAGTTTTCCGGGCCCCAACCCAGGATGGGTTTCTCGGCGAAGGCGCTGAAGCCGGCGGAAATCGACTCGACGCGCGACTTGAAGCTGCTGCCGGTTTCCAGGGTCTCGCTGGCGAATCTCCCGGCGATGGGGATCGACGGGGCCACCCGGGTGGCGAGGCTGCTATCCCGCAGAACGCCGACAAGAGCGGCGCCAATGACCATCAAGGCGAGGAGCACGGCCGAGGCCTGTCTCAGGCGGGTGTGTTGCCCCCACGCGATATAGGCGAGGCCGGCCGTCAGTAGCCCTGCGACAAGCCCGAAGAATGCGCCTCGGGTGCCGGTGAGGGCCAGCGCCCATATGCTGATTCCTATGACGGCGATCCACCAAATCCGGATGGGCCAGAGGCCACGGCCCATGACCAGGTCACGCAGTATGCGAACGGTCTCGGATGGGGGGTCCGCCCAGAACGAATACGAGCTCCGCCGGCGTTGCTCCCGTGCGGACCGGCGTTGCTGTTGACTCCGGGGCCGGCGACCCTGCGCCGCCTCGCGCGCGCCGTCGGTCCGGTCCGGCCGGGCCCAGGAGAAGGAGTCGCCAAGGAGGGCCAGGGCTATGAAGATGTTGACGAGCAGGTAGGCCCCCAGGAAGGTGGGGTTGCCGAGCGTACCGCCGATGCGGACGCCGGAAGTTGCCATGTATTGGGGCAGAGGGCCGCCGTAGAACTGAATGACGCCTACAACGGCCATCAGGGCGTTGATGACCAACGCTGCATTGAGGACCAGGCGCCAGTCGCGCATGGACCGCAGCATGGACCCAAGGACGATCACGTATGCCGTCCAATGGGCCAGGTCTATGACTCCACCCATGCGGGCGTAGGTGGACCAAAGGCTTCGGGTGAAGCTGACGCCGGCCACGGCGGCGAACAGGCTCGCGAGCAGGCTGAGGAACAGGGCAATCAGGATGAGCGATCTAGGGGGGCGGTATTTCGGATCGCACCATACAAGGAAGAGCCAGAGGGCGGTCAGAATCTCAATGAGAAGCCAGGCGTACAGCTCCTTACCGGATATGTAGGGGAACAGGCTCTGCGTGGTGATGATGAGGGGCATCGGCAAGAGGAAGAGGATGCCCGCTCGGATGACGAAGTTCAGTGAGATGACCATGCCGCGGCCATTATAGTCGGAGGGGGCGTTGCCGCGCTTGTGGCCGGAAAGCCCGCCAACTAGGATTGGACCTGCATGAAACCCAGCAGACACTTCGCCCTTTCCGCCGGGGTCGGTGGCGTTGTTTGGGCTGTCTCCGGCGAGCCTCTGGCGATTCCGGTCGCCGTCGCCGCCGGCGTCCTCATTGACGCCGACCACGCGCCCGACCTGTGGTCGTCCCTGGTGCTGCGGCGGCCTCCCACCGCCATGTACCCGCTTCACGCCTGGGAATGGGTGGCTGCGCTGATTGCCTATGGCGCCTGGGCCGGATTTCCCTGGTGGCTGGCCGCCCTGACCGCCGCCTTCGGCCTGCACGTAGCCACTGACCAGGTGTTCAATCGAGCAGGGCCGTGGACGTATTTCTTCTTCTACCGGGCCTGGCGCGGCTTCCGTCTTGACAGGGTGGCGCCCCGCTGGAGGGACGAGAACACGATGCGAGTCCTTCAGCAGGAACTGCCCATGGCGGCCTGGTTCCTACGCTGGGCTCAGCGCCGTTGGAGTGAGCGGAGGGATCGAAGGTAGACCTCCGGCGTCTGTTGGGTTCAGGGGGCGGCCGCTATACTGGCTGGGACGGGACTTCTTCCTGCGTGGGCGGCAGAGCGTGCGACTTCAGAATATCGCCATTGACGGCCCCGTAGCCTCGGGCAAGACTGTGGTGGGCAAGAATCTTGCGCAGAGGCTGGGCTGGCGTTTCCTGGACACGGGCATCATGTACCGCGTGGTCACCTGGGTGGCGTTGGCCAAGGCGATTGACCTTGAGAGCGAGGCCGCTCTGGATGATCTGGCAAAGCGGTTGGACATATGCCTGGGCGGCCCTTCGGGGGAGCGAGTGCTCGTTGATGGCGAGGACGCGACGGACTGGCTGAAGACCCCGGAGGTGGACCGGGCGGTGTTTCAGGTTGCCAAGGTTCCCGGCGTCAGAGCCACCATGGTTGCCCTGCAACGGGAGGCGGCGCTTCAGGCGGCCACAATCGTCGTTGGCCGGGATATAGGCTCAAAAGTGCTGCCCGACGCGCCGCTGAAGATCTTCCTCACTGCCTCCGTAGAAGGGAGGTCGGCGAGGCGCCACAGGGAGATGACCCAGCGGGGCGAGGAGTTGTCTCAGGAAGAGGTCAGGAGGGACCTGGAGCGCAGGGACCGTATAGACACGGAGAGGGAGACGTCGCCGCTGCGCGCCGCTTCAGATGCCGTGGTAATTGACACTGACGATCTGACCATCGAACAAGTGGTGGAGCGAATCTTGGAGCTAGCGGACGATGAGGATTCCTAACGGCTGGGTCTACCCGGTCGGCAATTTCATCATGCATACCGGCCTGCGCGCGCTGGCGAACTACAGCGCGGAGGGAAAGGAAGGGGTCCCGCCGCGCGGCGGCCTTCTCGTGGTGGCGAACCACCTGAGCTACATCGATCCGGCGCTTCTCAGCATTGCCGTGCCTCGACGGCTTCACTTCCTGGCGAAGCGGTCTGTTTTTCGCACGCCCCTGGTGCGGTACATCCTGGACGGGTATGGCGCCTTTCCGATCAACAGGGACGGGCGGGACATCCGGGGCTTCCGATGGGCGCTGGGGGTCCTGGAGCGGGGCGGGGCCCTGGCTATTTTCCCCGAGGGAAGTCGAAGCCGCGAGGGGCTACAGAAGCCGGTCGCGGGAATTGTGCAGCTTCATCAGATGTCGCAGGCGCCAATTTTGCCTGTGGCCATCACCGGCACGGCACACCTCAGAGGGGTGCATCGCATCTTCTTCCCATCGGGGGACATCAATGTGACCATTGGCTCACTCTTCAGCCTGCCGGTGATGGAGGGGAAGCTAGAAAAAGCCCAGGTCGATGCCCTCGGGGACATGATCATGCAGCGAATCGCCGACCTGTTGCCGGAGTCGTACCGTGGGGTCTATTCCAGGGCGAAGGCGCGCGCGGAGTCCGGCTGGCCTGGCTAAGCCTGGCTCGTCAGCAACGCCGCGCCTGCAATGGCAACGATGACGGCCAGGAACACGCGGGAGCCAAAGACCTCGGAGCGGCGGTTGATGAGGTAGGAAAAGAGCATCACGAAGAGGGCGCTGATCTCTTGAAACGGCGCTATGACCGTGACGGGTGCCACGCTGAACCCAATGAACCTGAAGGTATGGGCCAGCAGGATGGCAACGGTGGCCAGCATGTACCAGGGCGCCGCCTCCCGGGTGACGCCCCGCGCGTCTGCGAGCTGCTTGGTGGCCGCAAAGATGATGAAGAGCACCGCAGCCCCCACGACGTAGGCGATCAGGACTCCAGCTATGGCCATGCCGGTGTCTTTGAGGGCGGCGCGGATCAAGACGACGGTGGTTCCGTAGCCCAGCCCCATCACCAGTCCCCAGAAGTATCCCTCGGCCTGTTTCCGGACGAAGACGGGCTCTCCGCGCGCCGGAGCGTTGCCGGCGCTTCCACCGGAGGGGGGAAGGGGGGCCGCCGCCTCGCCGGGGGGCTGGGGAGATGAGCGCCTGTTGCGTCCCCCTGTTTGCAGCGTGAGGAGCGGAGCGACGATGAGCAGGGCCATCGCCAGGCCCATGAAGGCCGTCACTTGCTCTTTCAGTATCAGGATTGCCAGGATGACCGAGAAGACGGCGGAGAGGGACCGGAGGGGCGCGGAGGCATTTGCTCCCAGGCATTGGATGCACTTGTAGTTTCCGTAGCGTCCAATGACGAACTGGGTGACGCCGCCGGCGGCAATGAGCCCGACCGATGAGGCTGGGAGCGTGGCGATGCGGAAGAGTTGCCCGCTGGCCGCGGCCATGATGAGGACGATGGGAATTCCGGCGAATACGGTGACGATGGTTGCCTGCGAGGCGGAGGCGCGGAGCACAGCCCTTCGAATGACCGTTACGTTGAGGGCGAACGAGGCAGCGGATAGCAAGCCCAGCAGTGGTCCAAGCATCCTAGCCTCGCGGGGGGATGTCGAAGCCGGCGATAAGCGCAACGCCAATTCTAGGTAGGGCCAGGTGGCGTGTCCAGCGAGGGGGGGCGGCGGCGGCAAAGAGAGAGGCCCGCGACATCGTCGCGGGCCTCTCTCTTTGCGTTCGTGGATTGCAGGCTACTCCAGGAAGTCGCGGAGCTTCTTGGACCTGGAGGGGTGGCGGAGTTTTCGCAGGGCCTTGGCCTCGATCTGGCGGATGCGTTCACGGGTTACGCCGAACTCGCGGCCCACTTCCTCCAGCGTCCGGCTGCGCCCGTCCTCAAGGCCAAAGCGTAGCTGAAGCACTCGGCGCTCCCGCTCGTTCAGGGTGTGCAGGACATCCTGGACCTGCTCCTTGAGAAGTTGGAAGGATGCGGCTTCGGAAGGAGCCATGGTTGCCCGGTCCTCGATGAAGTCGCCGAGGTGAGAGTCCTCCTCCTCGCCGATGGGTGTCTCCAGGGACACCGGCTCCTGGGAGATCTTCATAATCTCTCTGACCTTGTCCGCCGGGACCTCCATACGCTTGGCGATTTCCTCGCTGCTGGGCTCGCGGCCGTACTCTTGGACCAACCGCCGGCTCTCGCGGAGAAGCTTATTGATGGTCTCGACCATGTGGACCGGGATGCGGATTGTCCTGGCCTGGTCGGCGATGGCTCTGGTGATGGCCTGGCGGATCCACCACGTGGCGTAGGTGGAGAACTTGTAGCCCTTGCGGTAGTCGAATTTCTCCACGGCCCGGATAAGGCCGATGTTTCCTTCCTGGATCAGGTCCAGAAGGGACATGCCCCTGCCGATGTACTTCTTGGCGACGCTGACCACCAACCGCAGGTTGGCCTCGGCCAGGTGGAGCTGGGCCCGCTGTCCCTCGTCCTTCATCTTGCGGAGGTGGTTGCGAAACACCCGCTCGCGGGCCGCCAGCCGCTGAAGGAAGTCTGCATCGTTTAGAAGCTCCTCGACGGAGGTAAAGCGCTCGCTTTCGTCGATGACCTGCAGGAGCTCTTGGGGCAGCAGCCTCGAGTCCAGCGAGACCTGGACGATGTCGGGCGTCACCTCCTCAGGCGGGAGGTCCATGGCCTCGGACACGGCCGTTATCAGCTTGATGTCCAAGACGCCGTCGATGGTGGGACGAAGCTCGGGTTCGTTCATAAGCTGGCCGAGGGTAACGTCGCGTCCCAACCCGAAGTACACGCCCAACTCGGCGATGACGTTGGCGCGCTGGCATAGGCTGCGAAGCTGGTGCAGGACTATGTCGGCGCTCCTGACGGGGCGACTTTCGGGGCCGGCCAACAGCTGTTCAGTGGCGGAAACGTATTTCCCACCTTCCAGCTTGCGGGCGAGGACGCGCTCGTCGCGGGCGGTGAGGAGGGCGACCCGTCCAATTTCCCGCAGGTACATGCGGACGGGGTCGTCGATCATGTCCGTCGAGCCTTCTTTCAGGGCGGCGGCCAAGTCCAAACCCGCCTGGCGCAGAACGGAGTCCTCCCCCCAGCCTTCGTCTTCGGCCGAGGGCTCAGGCTCTGGAGTCCAACCGGGCTCCTTGCCCTGGCCCCTGGGCTCTTCGCCGAGGGCGGCGGTCGTCTCTTCGGCTATGAGGGGGTCGGTGAAGTCCTCGGCCCCATCGTCGTCGTTCGCCGCGGGGTCTGCCGCGGCCTCTTCCCCTCCATTGACGCTAGACGGGACGTCAGAAGCGACGCTGGAAACGACGGGGTCTTTCTGGTCGGTGGTCATTGCGTTCTCCTCCGTTCGTGGGCAGTACAGTGCTTCCGGTAGGGCCGACAGACGTTCATTGACTTTGGCGCCACCATCGAGGCGGGGGACGCCGTACAAAGGCAAGGGCGTTATCCTTGGGGCAGGGGTGAAGCTCTGGAGCTTCAGCGGCGCAGGGAGTGCAAGCTCCGGGGAGCTTTTTGCTTGTTTGGAAGTCAGGAACTGCCAACTTCTCGTTGGAAGACCGAGCGGAGCCGCTCGGTGGCCTCGACATCGAAGTGAACACTTTTGGGGTCCTGCTCGGCCGCCCACTCTTGGTCAAGGACCATGCTCTCTTCCACCTTCAGGTCTTTGAGGCGCCGCTCTTCGAGCCGCCCAAGGCACTGGGCCAGCGCATCTTCGCGTTCCTTGAAGTTGGCGAAGGGGAACTCTCTGGCCTCCAGAACCTCTAGCTGTTCCAGCAATTCTGGAGAAAGGACAGACTTCCCCATATAGAGGCTACCATTAGTCAAGTGACTTGTAAAGAGCTCCCTGTTCTGCGGCAGCCGAAAGTGATCGCTGCGCAGATCACCAGTCTGGGAAGCCAACTCTGGGAACTGAATGAGCAGCGCAAGGACGTATTCCTCGAGGGCGTCCCGGGCGAACGCCGCCAGAGGGCCTGGGTCGGCCCCGGGGCGCGGCATTCGCCGCTGGCTTGGCCGGGGCGCGGCGCCGACGCTGGCCTTAAGCGCGCCCACGCTGACGCCCACGACGGAGGCGAGATGCTGAAGGTAACGGTCCTGGTTGTAGGGGTTGCGTTCTGCGGCGATGAGCGGGAACACCTCGTCAACAAGGCTGGCCTTGCCTTGTCCGGTCGCGAGGTCGCGCCTAGTGGAGAGGGCTGAGATCAAGTACTCGACCACGGGCGCGGCGTTCTCGATGATGAGTGGCCACTGTTCGGGCGCGTCGCGAAGAACCGCGTCGGGGTCGCGTCCCTCCGGCAGGGCGGCGATCCGGAGTTCAGTACCCGGTCTCCGCATCATGCCGGCGCCCCGGCGCGACGTGTGCATCACATGGCGCTCCAAGAGACGCCAGGACGTTTCCAACGAGCGAAACGTAGCTTCCTGACCGGCGGAGTCGGGGTCCAGCGCCAGAACGAACTTTTGGGTGTGCTTGCTCAGCAGCGCCACCTGGTGCTCAGTGAGGGCTGTGCCCATGCTAGCGACAACGTTGTTGAAGCCCCGTTGGTGCGCTGCGATGACGTCCATGTAGCCTTCGACGATGACGCCTTCCCCCAGATCGCGAATGGAGGCTACGGCTTTGTCCAAGGCATACACGAGGTGGCTCTTGTCGAATAGGGGACTCTGCGGCGTGTTGAGATACTTTGGGTTGACGTCGCCCAGAGCCCTGCCCCCGAACCCCACGAGCCTGCTGGAGGCGTCGCGGATGGGCACGATGAGCCGGTTTCTGAACATGTCGCGCACCCGGCCATCATCCGTGTGGGTTGCGAGGCCCACTTGAGTCAGGGTGTCGTCGGCGAATCCCTTGCCGGCCAGATGGCGGCGGAGGGCGTCCCAGTTGTTGGGCGCCAGGCCGAGCTCGAAAGCAGCGACGGCACCGCTGGAGATGCCGCGGCCCTGCAGGTAGTCCCTGGCCTGTTGTCCCTGGTCTGACGCCAGGGTGTCGCGATAGAAGCGGGCGGCGGCCTCATTGGCTTCTAGGAGGCGCTGCTCGCGGGAGCGGTCCTCATGGGAGGAGCGCACTTCAGGAAGGGCGACGCCGGTGCGTTGCGCCAGCTTCGTCAGCGTCTCGCCGAAGTCGAGGTTCTCGATGCGCTGGGTGAAATTGATGGCGTCGCCGCCCGAGGCGCATGCTCCAAAGCAACGCCAGGTCTGGCGCTCGGGGAAGACGTAGAAGGAGGGGGTGCGCTCGTTGTGGAAGGGGCAGCGAGCCTTGAAGTTGCGGCCGCTCTTTTGCAGCGCGACGCGCTCAGACACCAGGTCCACGATGTCCAAACGGCTCTTGATGTCGTCGACGAGGGCCATAGGGCGTCCTATACCCGGGTCCGCAGGGAGTCGCTGTAGAGGCCGGGGTGGAGCTCGTCGGCGAGGCGGAGCGCGAAGCGGTCCGTCATGCCCGAAACGTGGTCCACGACAGCCCGCTCCGTGGAATCGGCGTGGAGCCAATACTCTGACGGTATCTGTTCCGGGTGGTTGCACAGGTGACGATAGAGGAACTCCACGACCTGACATGCCTGGCGCGACTCCTCGGACGCGCCGGTGGGCAGATAGACGTTCTCGAAGAGGAACTCCCGAAGCTCTATGACCACATCTCTCACCGCGTTGCTCATGATGATCTGGGGGGCGGTCTCGCTGGTGTCCCCGGTGGCGGCCCACGATGCGGTGACGATGTCGGTGACGATGGCGTCAACCCGCTGGGAGTGGCGTTGGCCGAGGACCTCCCGCGCCCGTGACGGCAGGTCATCCTCTCGCAGCACGCCGGCCCTCACGGCGTCTCCGATGTCATGGTTCAGGTAGGCGACGGCGTCGGCGATGCGGCATACCTGAGCTTCCAAGGTGAGGTTCTCGTCCAGTTCTTGGGCTAGGAAGTCGCCCCTGGGCTTCGAGTGGCGCAATATGCCCTGTCGGACCTCCCATGTGAGGTTCAGGCCCATGCCGTTCTTCTCCAGGTGGTCGGCCAGGCGAAGGCTTTGAGCGCTGTGAGTGAAGCCACCCGGGACGATCTCGTCCAGCGTGTGCTCGCCTGCGTGGCCGAAGGGCGTGTGCCCCAGATCGTGTCCCAGGCACATGGCTTCAACAAGGTCCTCGTTCAGGTTCAGCGCCCTGGCGATGGTCCTCCCGATCTGGGCGACCTCGACCGTGTGGGTGAGGCGCGTGACGAAGTGGTCGCCCAGTGGGGCCACGAACACCTGGGTCTTGTGCTTGAGCCGGCGGAATCCGTGGGAGTGAACAATGCGGTCGCGGTCGCGCTGGAAGGCGGTCCGCAGGGGAGACTCGTCTTCAGGCCGCTGGCGGCCGCGGGTGTCCCGGGACTTCGCTGCGAACGGGGAGAGCGAATCCTCTCTGGCCTCGAGCCTGTGGCGCACCGTTGACCTGTCCATATAGTGCTCAGGCTACGCCCGCGAGGGGCTGTGAGACAAGCCTGTAATTGCGCGATATTGGGCCTTTTGGACGCCCCTTACAAGCGGCCGCAGACGCGCCGCCAGGGTTCCTAACGCGCGTTGCATGGGGTATCGTTTGGGGACTCTGCGGTAGGTCGTAACAATGTCGTGCCACGAAATCGAACTGACGCCAAACAGTCCCTTCAGCTTCGACCTGACCTGCCAGGCGCTGGCGGCGCACACGGGCGGGCGGGTAGCCCTGGATACCTACGAGGATGGGGTCTTTCGCCGCGTCCTGTACAGAGATGGGAGGGTGATGCTGGTCTCGACGCGCTCCCTGGGCACGGTGGAACAGCCGCGTCTTGCCGTGGAGGCGTGGGGCGAGGACGCTGCGTCCGATGACGCGGTCTGGGCCGGGGGCTGGATGCAGCGGATACTGGCTACTGACCAGGACCTCGCCGGCTTCTACGAGACGGCAAAGGACGACCCCGTGTTGGGAAGAACGCTGACCAGTCTCTATGGTATGAGCCCGGGGAGGACGCCGACGGTCTTGGAGGCGCTGGTGCTGGCGATCACGAGCCAGCAGATTGCTTCGCCGGTGGCGCGGCTGATCAGGACCGACCTCATTCAACAATACGGCGCGCCCGTTAGCCGCGACGGTTCGATTTACTACGGATTTCCCACTCCCGATGCCCTGCTGGCCGCAGGGGTGGACGGGCTGAGGAAGCTTCGCCTAAGCCAGCGCAAGGCGGAGTACATTCTGGGCATCTGTGAAGGCGAGGTGTCGGGGACGCTGGACTTGGAGGGCCTGGCTGCGCTTCCGAGAGAGGAGGTCTTTGAGCGCCTGTGCCGGCTGAGGGGGATTGGCCCCTGGACGGCCGAGTGGGTCCTTGGGCAGGCGCTGGGCCGGGCGGACGCCTTTCCCGCAGGCGACTTGGCCCTTCAACGGACGCTGTCCCGCCTCTACTGCGGGGGCCGCGCGCTCACTGAACAGGAGACCGCCGACTTGGGCCGGCGGTGGGAGGGGCAGCAACGTCTCGTTGTGGCGTACCTCTTTGCAGGTCTGCGATTGGGTCTGCTGGATGGGGCGCCGAATTAGGCGTAGCTCCCATCAAGGTGGGCACGGCCTCCATCCTACCTAACCTTCCCCCCGGTTATGGGGAAGGGACGGGAGGATTCTCCCGCCTCGCGGCTGTAATAACGCGCCTAGGAAGCTCGACTAGCGGCCCAGGGGGTTGTGCCAGCGTAGCCAGCCCCGCACTCGCTGGTCCAAGCGGGGCTGGAACATGGAGCCCTGACCGGGGAAGCGGGGGAGCGGCGCGTGTTCGGCGCCAACGCTCCCCAAGCGGTTTCTCAGGGGCGTGGAGACGGCCACCAGCGCCGCAGCGGCCAACGAGCCCTTGAGGAGGAAGTCCCTTCTGGTCATCCGCTTGCCCTGCGCCTGTGTCTCTTCTGTGGCCACGCTTCCCCTCCAGAAACGATACGTTCATTTGATGCTAGGCGACAGTTATGATGCCACGCCTGGCCCTTGGTGGCAAGGGCCGTCTGGATGTAGTCCCCGGAGAGGTTGTGCTCGGTGCCGTCCCAACCTTCCCTCTTGGAGAGGGGGAGGGATTTCCCGGTTCAACGCTGGGTTGATGCGAAGTATCGCCGGTGGGAATGGAGCCATGTGCGCGCTGCGCCGGTTATGCAAAGGGCGGGGTTCCCTAGAGAATGCGGGTGAGGCGCCTGTTCATCGTGACGCCGGGGATCCTGCCCCGTTTTGCTATCGGCTTGCCGTCAACCTCATGAATATCGCCCGAGAATCCTGACGACGGGGAAGAGGCGATGAACTTGCCGACGCCGAAGGCGCTGACTGGCGCCTCGGCTTTCACGAACTCGCGGATGCGCTCGGGGGTGAGGCCCCCGGTGATGACGATCTCGACGTAGCCGAATCCCGAGAGGTCGAGGCGGGCGCGGAGCTCCTTGACCAAGTCGGGGGTGGTGGCCCCCCGGTTCTGGGGCGGGTCGAGGCGCACGGCGCGGAGGCGCTCTTTCAGGAGACGGCTCATGCCCAAGGCCTCTTCGATCTCGTCCCGAAGAGTGTCCACGGGGATGACGCGGGGGATGTCCTGCGTCACATGTCTGTCGTAGGCCTGGGCCGCTCTCTCGGTGTCCCCCATCACGAGGATGAGCCCCCTGGGCAGGCTGACCCAAGGGGTGACGCCGGCCATGCGGGCGCCGTGGGCAGTGGAGCACGTGGCGCACCCGCCCACGATCGCCGAGTATTCCAGGTAGCCCACGACGGAGGGGTGGGCGTACCGTGCGGCCAGACAGACCACAGGAACGCTCTCGGCGGCGTCCACGCACTCCCGCGCCGCCGTGGCCCACGCCGTGTTCTGGGACAGCGTGCCAGCGATGGCGGTCTCGTAGACGTTGAAGGTGGAGTACCTGGCCTTGACCCGGAGCGCAACCTCTCCGGCGGCAATCGAGCCTCCGTCCTCGAGGGCCCAAACCTCGCGTTCCGTGTCCGGGAGGACGCGGTCCAAGAGGGAGTGCACCTCGCGAATGCCGCAGAGGATTCCGCCCGTGGCGGCGGCGAACTCCATGACAACCATGGGGTTGAGGTTCTCGGCTCGCAGCACGGCTGCGGCCCGCTGGAAATAGGCGTCTGCGGTGTCTCCAACGACGACAGACGGCGAGGGTTCGAAATCCGCAGACGCTCGTGTGTCCTGTGCCATGACTCTTCCTTGACTTTTCGCTGTAAGCGGCTGCCGCCGGCTACGACGAGGCTTTTTGGGGGTGGGCTTGGACCGGCTGCGGGATGCCTCCCAAGCGCAGGCGGAGGAGTCCCTTGAGGTCTTCGGCAACGGTGGACGCGATCTTCACCCGGCTGTCGGGGTCCTCGCTCCAGACGACGGGAATCTCCTTGAGGCGATACCCCCGCTTCTCGGCGATGATGAGGAGCTCGGTGTCGAAGAACCAGTGGTCGTCCTTGACGACCGGCGCCAACTCCTGCACGACCCTCCTGCTCACAGCCTTGAACCCGCACTGCGCATCGCGAAATCCCGTCAGGAACATGCCCCTGATAATGAGGTTGTAGCCTCTCGACAAGACCTCTCTCTTGAGCGACCGCTCAACTTTGGACTCCGGCAAGAGCCGGGAGCCGATGGCGATATCGTAACCCTCGGACGTAATGGCGTCGACAAGGGGCGGCAGGGCGGACAGGTCTGTGGAGAGGTCCACGTCCATGTAGGCGACCACGTCGGCGTTGCTCTCGGACCATGCCTTTTTGAGGGACCGGCCGCGCCCCTTGAGGTCGAGGTGTACGTAGCCGACGTTATCGTGCTTCTGAGCCAGGGCTTGGGCCGCCGCGAGGGTGTCGTCGGTCGAGCCGTTGTTGGCGGCCACGATGCGGGTCTCGCAGTGCGGCAAGTGCTCGGAGACGAACGCCCGCAGAGACGCGACGCACGTCTCGATGGTGTGCGCTTCGTTGTAAACCGGGATGATGATGTCGAGGGTGGCCATAGGGGACGCTGGTGTGCGCTTCAGGCTCGTCCGTTGTAGTGGATGCGGTCTTTCAGTTGCGACGGGATGAGTGCAGGGTTGCATCTGCGCCGGTTCGGGGAGGGCAGGCTCTCGCTTGGGGCGTGGTCCAGCGTGTGGAGTTGGGTCATTCTCCGCTGGTTCAGTGCCGGAAGTGTCGGACGCCGGTGAATACCATGGCCAGGTTGAGCCGGTTGGCGGCGGCAATGACCTCCTCGTCTCTGATGGAGCCGCCGGGCTGGACGACGGCGGTTACGCCACCTTCCGCGGCGGTTTCGATGCCGTCCGGGAAAGGAAAGAAAGCGTCCGAGGCCAGCACCGACCCGCCCGCGCGCTCGGCTGCCGCCTGAAGCGCTAGCCTGACACTGACAACCCGGTTTGGCTGGCCTGCGCCCATTCCCAGCAGTCCGCGGTCCTTCGCCAGGACAATGGCGTTGGACTTGATATGCTTGCACGCCCTCCAGGCAAAGGCAAGATCGGCAAGCTCCTCTTCCGTTGGAGGGCGTTCACTGGCGACAGTCCAGGACGCCGGGTCTTCGGCGATGCTGTCGGGGTCCTGCACCAAGAGGCCGCCGGAAACGCGGCGAACGTCCAGGGACCTACCGATGCTGACGAGGGGCGGGACCTCAAGGAGGCGGATGTTCTTCTTAGCCTGCAGGACTTCCAGGGCGTCGTCATCGTAGGCGGGAGCGACCACGACCTCATAGAAGACCGAGCTCATGGCTTGGGCGGTCTGGCGCGTCACCGGCCTGTTGAAGCCAACGATGCCTCCGAAGGCGGAAACCGGGTCCCCGGCATAGGCCCGGGTGTACGCTTCAACCTGGTCTTCGTGGACCGCCAAGCCGCAGGGATTGGTGTGCTTTATGACTGAGACGGCCGGGTCCTCGAAGCCGGCGACGGCGTTCCAGGAGGCGTCGGCGTCGAGGATGTTGTTGAAGGAGAGCTCCTTGCCATGGAGTTGCTTTGCTCCGGCGATGCCGCCCCATTCCAGGCCGACGGAGTAGAAGGCGCCTTGCTGGTGAGGGTTTTCGCCGTACCGCAGGTCGGAGATTTTGGCGAGGCCCACCGGCAACTCCTGGGGGAACTCTTCGCCGTCGGTCAGGTACCGTGAGACGGCGGCGTCGTAGGCGGCGACGCGCCTGAAGGCCTTGGCCGCTAGTTCCTTGCGCTCCTTCATGGAGAGCTTGTTCAGACCCAGGACCTCCAGGGCGAGCTTTTCGGCGACTTTGTCATAGTCGGTGGGGTCGGTCAGCACCACGACGGACAGGTAGTTCTTGGCGGCGGCCCGCAGCAGCGTGGGTCCGCCGATGTCGATGTTCTCGATGGCCTCTTGAAGAGTGACGCCGGGCCTGCTCACGGTCTGGACGAAGGGGTACAGGTTGACAACCACGACGTCGAGCGGATCGATGTTCTGGGCTGCAAGCTCGGCCATGTGCCCGGCGTTGTCGCGGCGGGCCAGAATGCCGGCGTGGACCCGAGGATGCAGGGTCTTGACCCTGCCGTCCATCATCTCCGGGAAGCCGGTGACGTCGGAGACCTGCTGAACGGGGATGCCGGCGTTGGCGATGGCGTCGTAGGTGCCCCCGGTGCTGATCAGCTCGTATTTGAGGTGGTGAAGGTGTTTGGCAAGGTCAACGATGCCGGTCTTGTCGTAGACGCTCAGGAGGGCTTTCACGGGGGGTTCCTCTGGGGATGGGGTGACGGACGCAGCGGGAAGAGGCTAGGAGCGTTCCAGGGCAAGCTTGTCCATTTCAAGCTGCACGGGCATGGGGTAGTTCCCCGTAAAGCAGGCGGTGCAGAATCCCTTTGGGTCGCCGTTGACCGCCTTGAGCAGGCCGTCGATGCTGAGGTAGCCCAGAGAGTCTGCCTTGACCAGTTGGCCGATCTCGGCCACGGTGCGGCCGTTGGCCACGAGCTCCTGTCTGGTGGCCATGTCGACGCCGAAATGGCAGGGATGGCGGATTGGCGGGGCGCACACCCGGAGGTGGACTTCGACGGCACCGGCCCTGCGGAGCAGTGCGACCACGTGAGGGGTGGTTGTGCCGCGGACGATGGAGTCATCGACGACGACGATCCGCTTGCCCGAAATGACTTCGGGCAGGGGGTTGAACTTCATGCGCACGCCGAGGTCGCGGAAGTGCTGCGTGGGTTCAATGAAGGTCCGGCCCACGTAGCGATTCTTGACCAGGCCCTCGCTGTAGGGGATGCCGGACTCCTGGGAGTAGCCAACGGCGGCGGCCGTCGCCGAGTCCGGTATGCCGATTACGACATCGGCCTCGACGGGGTGCTCCCGGGCGAGCTGGACTCCCATGGCCTGGCGGGCCAGGTAAACGAGGCGGTTGTCCAGGATGGTGTCGGGCCGGGCGAAGTAGATGAACTCAAAGATGCACTGGGCCTTGTGGCGTTCGCCGCCCCAGATGAAGCTGCGGAGGCCGTTGGAGTCGATGATGATGGTCTCGCCGGGCTCCAGTTCCCGGAGGTAGGTGGCGCCGATGTGGTCCAGGGCGCAACTTTCGGACGCCAGAACCCAGCCTCCGTTGTCCAGCTTTCCCAGACACAGAGGGCGTACCGCCAGGGGATCGTGGATGCCGAGCAGCGTGTCCTTGGTGGCGACGGTCAGGGAGTAGGCGCCCTGGAGGTTGCGCATGCAATAGCTGACGCGCTCCTCCCAGGTCTGGCCGGGGGCGTTGGCCAGCATCTGAGCGATGACCTCGGTGTCGGTGCTTCCCTGGAATTGGCAGCCCCACTCCTTCAGGCGTTGATAGAGGTCCAGGGTGTTTACGAGATTGCCGTTGTGAGCGACGACCATCTCGCCATGGGGGCCGGTAACGCTGATCGGCTGTGCGTTGGCGTGGCGATTGGAGCCGGTGGTTGAGTAGCGGGTGTGGCCGATGGCAATGTCGCCGACGAGGCGCTCCAGGTGTTCCTCGTGGAACACCTGGGTAACCAGACCCATGCCCGTGTGGAGCCGGAGCTGCTCGCCGTCGCCGGAAGCAATGCCGGCGCTTTCCTGGCCGCGGTGCTGGAGGGCGAAGATGCCGAAGAAGGCGAGGCGAGCGGCGTCGTGATTGGGTGAAAAGATACCGACGACACCGCACTTGTCGTGTGCGTGATCATCTGGGAGGGCCGACACCATGTCCATTGTGGAGGCCGGGCCGGTGACTTCCTGCACTATCTCCCCTTGGGGTGTTCGCCAAGGCAGTATACGCCCCGCTACGGGGGCGGTCAACGCAAAGGGAAGGGGTCGAAAGACGGTTCCCGCCCGCTCATGGCGCATCTTCGTAAGGGCCGTTGCCGCCGGGTTCGAACTTCATGTCGAGCACGCGGCGGGTCTCTGCCGCGGGCCGCGCCCACTCTGCCACTCGTAGGCCAACCACCCAGACGATTCCCTTGGGCGAGACGACAACGGGAATGCCGGCGCGCCATGCCTTCGGCGCCTTGGCGTCTGTGAAGATGTCCTGGAGCTTCTTGGCGCCCCGCATGCCCGATGGCTGCATGCGGTCTCCCGGCAGCCACGACCGGACCGATAGCTCAACGCCTGCTGCGCCGGCGTCCAACTGCACATGCCAGGGGCCGTCCACTCGAGGAGCGTCCTCAATCGGCGCGAGGGCGGTGGAGACGCGCCAGCCCGGCAGGCCGGTGTCGCCAGGGATGTTGAGGCTGTGAACGCCCTCCAAGGCGGTGTAGGGGGCCGGCGGGGCGTCCTCCGGCTTTGCCAGGGTGAGATGGCGGTGGCCGGTGGAGAGCAGCCAGTCCGCCGAGAGCTGCATACTCTTGCCCGGAGGCTCGTGAAGGAGGCGCAACGCCGCTTCTGCGCGCCCCTGGCCGACGATCCCGGCTGTATCCCGGCAGGCTCGGAGGAGGAGCCGCACCTGGAGCGCAGGGTGAAGGGCCTTTAGGGCCTCCGCCCTCAACCGCAGTCCGCCTCCCCCCGAGCTGACGATCTGTGGCCAGTGCTCCGCCACGGCGGCTTCCAGGAAATCGGCATCTCTGCCCGCTGTGCGGGCCAGCCGCACCAGTGTCCTGCGGACGGAGGGATTCAGCGCTTCGAGGGCGGGGATGGTCTGGCGCCTCAAGCGGTTGCGGGTGAACCGCATGGAGTCGTTGGATGCGTCGATGCGGGGTTCCAGGCCTGCTTCCAGGCAATACGCCTGGGTCTCGGATCGCCAGACTCCGAGGAATGGCCGCACGAGCAGGGCGGGGCCCGCGCCCTGCGCGGGGGAGGGGGATACCGGGCGCATACCCTGAAGCCCCGCGATGCCCGCGCCGCGCAACAGGTGCAGGAGCACCGTCTCGGCCTGGTCGTCGGCGGTGTGGCCCAGAGCAACGGCGGCGGCGCCAAGGCGCTGGGCTAGGCCGGCAAGGAACCGATGGCGCAGCTCGCGGGCGGCCATTTCCAGCGACATGCCCTTACGGCCCTTGCGATACGCGGCGACGTCCGCCCGCTCTGCGGTCACCGCCAGTCCCCAGGCCTTGGCCTGTGCCTGCACGAAAGCCGAGTCCTGCTCTCCACTCTCGCCCCGGAGCCCATGGTCCAAATGGGCCGCGTGAAGGGACCTGATGCCCAGAGCGGGCGCCGTGTGGGCCAGCGCGTGCAGCAGTGAGAGGGAGTCCGCCCCGCCCGATACAGCTACGACCAAGGGGCCGCCGCTGAAGTCCAGGCCCGAGGATGCCATCGCCTGTCGGAGCAATCGCTGGACGCGGCGGACCGCTGATCTTGTACCCGTTGGCATGGTCAGGGCGTGAGGGGGAGGGAGTGAAGATGGCAAGCCTCGTTGAGGCGCACCAGATGCCAGCGGTCCTGGCGCCACTCGACCTCGTTGACGGCGGCAAGACCGATGCGCAGGTTCATAGCGTCAAGGGTCGCCATGCCGAGCATCTTCGCCAGGGCTACTTGGATGACAAAATTGTGCGTCACCACCAGGATCGCCTCGCCTTCGTGGCGTTTGGGCAACGCCGCCAGAAAGGGCCAGGCTCGGTCCTGCACCTGCTGCAAGGACTCTCCGCCCGGCATGGCGGTAGTGGCGTCGGCGCCCCAGCGGGCCATGAAATCCGGGTGAAGGCGGCGCAGGTCCGAAGCCGGAAGGCCCTCGAGGTCTCCGGCATCCGCCTCCTGGAGAGCGGCGACGGCTTGAACGGCGAGCCCGCGCCGCTCGGCGACGGGCCGGGCCGTCTGTAGAGCTCTGGTCAACGGGCTGGAGTAGACGGCTGCCAGCGGCTCCTGCTCCAAGGCCCCCGCGAGGGCGTGGGCCTGTTTCCGGCCAAGCTCGGTGAGCTCGGATTGGGATAGGCCCTGAACGCGCCGGTCGTGATTCAGTGCGGTCTCGGCGTGGCGGACGGGCAGCAGTCTCATTCGGTCTGCTCCGGGTCTCCGGCATCTTCAGGCATCCTCCGGACAATGACCTTCTCGATCTTGACGCCCTTCATCTCGCTGACTGTGAACGACAGGTTGCCGTGGGTCAGGCCGTCGCCTTCGGCAGGAATGCGGCCCAGCTCCTCAAGCACGAAGCCTGCGACCGTCTCGTACTCGCCCTCAGGCAGGTTGAGGTCCAACTGCTCGTTCGCCTGGTCCACCTGCATACCGGCGTCGAGCTCGTAGGTGGCGTCGTCGAGCGCCCGGAACTCCATCTCCGGCTGCTCCTCCTCGCCGCCGCCGAAGCCCACAACCTCCTCCACGAGCTGTTTGAGCGTGACGAGGCCGGCGGCGCCCCCAAACTCGTCCACCAGGATGGCGATGCCGTTGCCCGTTTGCTGGAGGTTTCTGAGGAGGTCTCCGGCCGGCTTGGTCTCCGGGGCGAAGTAGGCAGAGCGAGCAAGGTGGGTTATGGATGCGTCAGGGTCTCTGTCCAGGGTGGACATCGCCATGATGACGTCCTTGACGGTGAGAACGCCGGCGATGTTGTCGAGCTGCCGTTCGACAACGGGGAAGCGGGTGTGGGAATGGCTGGCGTAGATGACGAGGAACTGGCGCAGGGTTGTGCCCTGTTCGACGCTCACCACCTCCGTGCGGGGGGTCATGATTTCCCGCACCTGCCGGTCGCCGAAGCGGAATACGCGGGTCAGCATGTCCGCTTCCTGCCGCTCCACGGCGCCGGCCTCGCGTCCTACCGAAATCGCCGAGCGGATCTCTTCCTCGGTGATGAGGGCGCGCTGGTCCCAGTTTCCCCCCACCGCTTTCACCGCCACCTTGCTCAGGAACTGGAGGCCCAGGACAAAGGGCAGGAACACCCGCTCCAAGGCGGCAAGGGGCCGCGCATAAGCTAGGGAGAAGCCCTCTGCGTGGCGTGTGGCGAGGACCTTGGGCGTTGTTTCTCCCCAAATGAGGAGGAGCAGCGTTACTCCCAGCGTGGCGACTAGGGCCGCCTGGCCGTCGTTGAAATAGGCCAGCGCAATGACGGTGGCCAATGCGGCGGCCCCCGTGTTGACCAAATTGTTGCCAAGGAGGATGGTGGGCAACAGTCGTTCCGGGTGTTCCGCCATCCGGGCCACCCGCCGGCCGCTGGCTCCCCGGGTTTCCGCGAGGTGGTGCAGCCTGACTCGTTGGAGAGAGAGGAAGGCGGCCTCGGAGCTCGAGAAGAAGGCCGAGGCAAGGATGCATAGGACCAGCAGGCCGATGGTCACCAATGTGGCGCCCTCAAACATCGAATCCTCCTCGTGAAGAAGCCACTTGCTCGTAGCTGAGTGGGCAGAACGATAGCAGTAGCTCTGGGGAGTGTCAAAGATGAGCATTGACGTTCTCCCAGGGCCTTTCTACAATGCATCCGCAGCCTACAGGAGCGCGCCATGCCCATCCAAATCAAGTCTTTCACTCTGTCTCTGGAACAGGGCCACGCCGAGCCTTCGTCTGCATTCCTCTCGGTATTCGACGGGGGTCGAACCTTCCCCGGAACTTCGTTCTATGGAATCGTTGACGTGGGTGGCCGTCCGGACGGCAAGGAGGCCGCGGGAGCTCAGGAGGTGCTGAGAAAGAACATTAGCAACGCTGACAGGGCTTCCCTCACGGGGGCGATGGAGCGGGCAGTGGCCGAGTCTCACCGGTACGTGTGGAGGCCCGGCCAGGAGAACTGGCGGCCGGCGGTCCTGTGCGTTGCCATCAAGGCTGGAGATCTGTTCGTTGCTTGCCGGGGAATGGTGACGGTGCTTTCGTTCATGGACGGGCAGATATTCCGCCCGGAGTTCTCCTCCGGCGACGACGAGCCCTGGATGGAACGGGTGGATCTCGCATCGGATGAGGCGCTGATTCTGGGCAACACCACCCTCGCGGCGACGATTCCCGAGGAAGCCGTGGGTTCAATTCTGGACGCAGATCCGGACGAGGCGGCCCGGCGGGTGTACATGCTGGCGCGAGAGTATCCGCAGGTGTCGGCGCTGTTCTTCCGCGCTCGCGAAGCTCCCAACCCTGAGGAGTCGTAGGCGGGCGGAACGCGAGGCCGGGAGCGTTGCGCTCCGGTGTCGTTCCCCATACTGGAGGTTGTTGCGTTCCCCGTCTCGCGTCTGTAGCAACGTCCTTGGGAAGTGCGCTCAGGGCGCGGCGGCCCACTTTCTACGGACCCACCTGGGCAGAAGCGCCAGCGCCGCGCATTCCGCCAGCGTGACGCCGGCAATGAGGAGGGTGGCGGTCAGGAAAAAGCCGGTGGGGAACATCTGAATGAGGTAATCGGTCCGGGGGTCCAGGATCCATAGCAGGTTGTCGAAGCTGATCAAATGGAGGAGCAGGAAGACCTGCCGCCACGCCACCGCCGACGCGAGCCCTACCCCCACCGCGAAGGCCACGGTGAGGAACGCTCCCCACGTTACGAGCCGGGACAGCCAGGCCAATCCTTCCCTGCGCAGAAGAAACAGGGTCGCAATGGTAAAGGCGAGGAGGTACGCCAGGGAAGCCAGTTGTACCCGGTTCACCCCTTGGACAAGACCCTTGACGTCCCGCATGTGTAGGATCTCCCGCTCGCTGTAGAGGCTGACCTCGCTGCCGTTGAGCACAACGCGAAAATCCAGGAACTCCTCTCCGTTATTGAAATAGTCCCGTATCTGCTGGCCGCCTCGCTCCAACTGCTGCTGAGAGATGCCCGTCCTTTCCGGGATGTCGAACCAGGAGAATCCCCAGTTGTAAAGCCGGGGTTCGTTGATGGCCCAGCGCGCGTTGGTGGAGATCAGGAAGACTGGGACCGAAGCCAGGAATAAGACGGCGGCCACTCCCCAAAGAAGGGTGGGCAGGAGACGGCGCCATAGGGGCAACCTCCCCCTCTCGTTATAGACGCTTTTGGATGTCTTTTCTTCGAGCACTATCATCGGCCCCGTCTTCGGCTCCATTTAGCCTACCACCCATACCACCACTCTTCCACAGGAGCGACGCGTGAACATCGAGGACGAAGAGATGCAGAGTTGGGAAGGTCTCCGGTCCCTGGTGCGGTGCCTCCGCGCCCCCGGCGGGTGCCCCTGGGACCGGGAGCAGACGCACTTCTCCATCAAGCGGAACTTGCTCGAGGAGACCTATGAGGTGCTGGAGGCCATCGACGGAGGGGACCCGAAGGCCCTGTGCGAAGAGCTGGGCGACATTCTTGTCCAGATCGCCTTCCACGCGCATATGGCTGAGGAGGCCGGCCAGTTCACGATGGAGGACGTGCTGAGGGGCATCAACGAAAAGCTGGTCAAGCGCCACCCTCACGTGTTCGGCGACGCTAAGGTGGAGACGGCTCAGGAGGTTGAAGAGCGCTGGGACGCAATCAAGCGCAGCGAGAGGGGTGGAGCATCTTCTCTGGACAGGGCGCCGCAGGACCTGCCGGCCTTGGCCTATAGCCAGTCAATCCAGGACCGCGCTGCTCGGACCGGGTTCGAGTGGCCCAGTGCCGAGGCGGCCTTGGACAAGGTGGTTGAAGAGGTTGGGGAAATCCGCCTTGCGTCCACGGCGGAGGAGCGGGAGGAGGAGTGGGGGGATGTGTTATTTGCCCTGGTGAGCGCGGCGCGGCAGGCGGGTGTACATGCGGAGAGCGCGCTGCGGGGGGCGAACCGGAAGTTCTACAACCGCTTCATCATAATGGAGAGGACGGCCCAGGATGCGGGGCGTTCGTTCGCGAGCCTGTCGCTGGAGGAAAAGCTGAATCTGTGGGAGCAGGCTAAGAGCGCATGACGGGGCGGAGGGGCTAGGAGTCCCAGGGGATCACGCCGAAGTTGGCGTGCAGGTGCTCCAGTCCCTTCCGGGTGTCGGAGGCGATGCGTGCGGGTACCTGCGTGCGGACTCGGTACTTAAACAGCCAGTAGGTGAATTCCTTCTTCTCGGTCAGGGCGATGCTGTCTCCCTGCGGATAGTCGCGCTCCGTCCTGAAACGCTCCAGTAGGCTCGACTCGCTGGCGCCGTAGATGAAGACGAAGGCGTCGTCCGAGACCTCCCGGTGGTCCGAACGCCCCCTTGATCTGTGGGCCTTGTGAAGCTCTTCCTCCACCGCTTCCTGTAGGGCTTCCTCAACGACGACGCCGTACCAGAAGTTGAGGCAGGCCGTATACTTGGCCGCCCCCACGATGGATTTGAACTCTGCTCCCGCCAAGGCGTCCGGCAAGTGGCCGGTGAAGAGCAACTGCTCGACCTCCTCGCCGGTGATGTGTTCGGGCGCTCCGAGGCATAGCCGCTCGGCCAAAAGGAGCCAGTCGAGCGCTTCTCCGTCGAGAAGGTATTTGAAGTGACGGCCCTGGAACATTTCCTCAGGGGCAGTCCAAACAGAGATGGCATCGAGGAGGGCTACGCACCACTGACGACCTTCGGCCAGCGCGCCCCGGAATTGGGCGACTGCCTCCTTGGTCCCGTTGCTGATTGTTGCCGTTGCCGCGTTGTCGATGGCCATTGGCGTTCGCGTTGCTGCGTGCTGAGCGCTGGCCTCAATGTATCAGACCCAAGCCGAGCGCACTAGTGCGTTGGGGGCCGGCGCAGGGACGTTGTTACCGTCGCGAGGCGGGAGTGGCTCCGCCAAGACGGACGCGTGGACTGCGTTGCGCCGGCGAGGGAGAGAGGCCCTGGGCAAGCACCTTGCGTTCGTCAGATACCTGTTAGGCAGCCCAGGGCGATAAGAAGGGGCCATTCGCGGCGCTGTCTTTTGGGCGTTGGCGGCGGGGTTATGCGCTCACCGCGATCGCTGGGCCATGGCGCCGCCGATGGCGGCGCCCAGGGTTCCCAAAGACATGGTGTAGATGGGGAACACCGCGGCGACAATGATGAGTAACAACGGACTGATGGGGCCAGGCATGGCGTCGGCGATCTGGTTTCTGAGCACCACTACGACCACCAGCGGAGCGATGAGGAACAGGCCCATGACGAACCCGATTCCCAGGGCCGTCCCGGCGCCGGCCTTGGTTGCCGACCCTCCGAAGAACCCACCAATGAAGGGGCCTATTGGGCCGAGGACGAAGTGGAGCACGGGTATCGACAGGCACACGAGGCTGACAACGAAGCCGATGAGTCCGCCCTTGAGCATGGGTGGAACACCTCAGGCGATGGGGTTTGGCTGCTCCGGGGTTGTTGGGGGCCCCGGAAAGCTGCGGGATTGGCGGTCAGGCAGTCCTGCCGTGGCACTTTTTGTACTTCTTGCCTGACCCACATGTGCAGGGATCGTTGCGGCCCACCTTCCTGGCGACGGGCTGCTCCGCGCGGGCGCGATGCTGGGCGCCAACGGCGGTGACGGCGGTCTCGCGGCTGAGGGAGGCGGCTGCCGCGGCGGCGAGCGGGCGGGAGTCCGGCGCATGCTGGCGCTGGCCGTTGACCTGCGTGGTCAGCGCCACCCGGTAGATCGTGTGGGTGATGTCGTGCTGGATGCGGCCGAGCAACTCGTCAAAATAGTCGCGACTCTGCTTCTTGTACATGACCAGCGGGTCTCGCTGGCCTGCGGCGTGCAGCCCGATGCCGTGCCGGAGGTTTTCCATCGCCGTCAGGTGCTGGACCCAGAGGGAGTCGATAACGCGGAGCATCACGAGCCGCTCAAGCATGCGGGCTACACTGTCGCCCATTTCCGCCTCGCGTTGCTCATAGCAGTCGTCGGCGTACTGGTGCAGGCCTTCGCTGAGGTCTTCCCGCGTCATGTTGGCGATATTGTCCTCGGTCAGGTCCGGCGGAAGGGCGAAGATGGTCCCGAGGTCGGCCAGCATGGCGGTGATGTTCCAATCCCCCCGCTCTTTGGGAAGGTAGGTGGCCAGGATCTCGTCGAGGACGTTGTGGACCATCTCCTGGATATTGGCCTTGAGGTCGGCGCCGGAAAGCACCTTCATCCGCTCATCGTAGATGACTTCCCGCTGCCGGTTGATGACGTCATCGTATTCCACGAGGTGCTTGCGGGTGTCGAAGTGGTGGGCCTCGACGCGGACCTGGGCATTTTCGACGGCCTTGGAGATGAAACGGTTCTCCAAGGGGGTGTCCTCGTCCATGCCGGCCCATTCCATGAAGCCGCGAATGCGGTCGCCGCCGAACCGCCGGACGAGTTCATCCTCAAGGGAGATGAAGAAGCGGGTTTTACCGGGGTCTCCTTGACGTCCGGAGCGGCCCCGGAGCTGGTTGTCGATTCGCCGCGCCTCGTGGCGTTCCGTGCCTATGATGTAGAGGCCGCCGCGGTCGACGACTTCTTGGTGGTCGCGCTCCCAGTCTTCCTTGGCCATGTTCAGGCCCTGAGGGTTGCCTCCGAGGACGATGTCGGTGCCTCTGCCAGCCATGTTGGTGGCGACGGTCACGCTGCCCGGCCTGCCTGCCTGGGCGATGATGGTTGCCTCTCGTTCGTGGTTCTTGGCGTTGAGGACTTCGTGAGCGATGCCGCGCCTGCGCAGCATGTCGCTGAGCAACTCTGATTTTTCGATGGAAATGGTTCCCACCAGCACCGGCCTTCCCGCCTGTTGTTGCGCCTCGATTTCATTGACGACGGCGCGAAATTTCCCTTTCTCCGTGTTGTAGATGAAGTCGGGATCGTCGTCCCGCACCATGGGCTTGTTGGTGGGGATGGAGGTGACGTCCAGCCCATAGATCTTCCAAAACTCCTCCCCTTCGGTGGCGGCGGTGCCGGTCATGCCCGAAAGCTTGGGGTACATGCGGAAGTAGTTCTGCAGGGTGATGGTGGCGTAGGTGACGGATTCTTGCTGGACCCGGAGGTCTTCCTTGGCCTCGATGGCTTGGTGCAGGCCGTCGGAGAGGCGGCGGCCCGGCATCAGGCGTCCAGTGAACTCGTCCACCAAGACGACAGTACCGTCGTTGACCACGTACTGGACGTCCTTTTGGTAGAACACCTTGGCCTTGAGGGCATTCTCCACGAAGCGGACCAATTCATAGTTGGCGGGATCGTAGAGGTTTCCGACGTTCAGGGCTTTTTCGACCTTGGCAATGCCGGTCTCGGTGAGCGTGGCTACCCTGTGCTTCTCTTCGATGGCGAAGTCGTCGGGCTCGTTCAGGAGAGGGGCAATCCGGGCGACTGACCGGTAGTGATCGACGATCTGGTTGGCCTGACCGCTGATGATGAGAGGCGTGCGCGCTTCGTCGATGAGGATGTTATCGATCTCGTCGACGATGGCGTAGGAGTGGTCGCGCTGAACGCGCTGAGACAGGTCGGAGACCATGTGGTCCCGAAGGTAGTCGAAGCCGAATTCATTGTTGGTGCCGTAGGTGATGTCTGCGGCGTAGGCCTCCCGCCTGTCTGCGGCGGTCAGGTATCTGTAGGTGGGATTCACGGACGCGGAGTTGGGGTCGTAGAGGTGCGAGCCATCATTCTGGAGCACGCCTACGGACAAGCCCAACACGTGATAGATGGCCCCCATCCATTGGGCGTCCCGCCGAGCGAGATAGTCGTTGACGGTGACGACGTGGACGCCTTCGTCGGTGAGGGCGTTGAGGTAGGCGGGGAGGGTGGCGGCCAGGGTCTTGCCTTCACCGGTCTTCATTTCGGCGATCTTGCCTTGGTGAAGCACCATGCCGCCGATGAGTTGCACGTCGAAGTGGCGGATGCCGAGGGTGCGCCGGGCGGCCTCGCGCACGATGGCGAAGGCCTCGGGGAGGAGATCGTCCAACTCGCCGTCGTTGGCGAGGTATTTCTTGAATTCCTGGGTCTTGGCGACCAGGTCACTATTGAAGAGGTTTACGAAGTCGGGCTCCAGAGCATAGATCTGGTCGACCGTCGACCAGAAGTCCTTGAGGACCTTATCGTTGGAGTCGCCGAGAAATCGTAGGGCTTTGCGGAACATAGCGGGGTACTTGGGGCAGGATTGGCGGGAGCCTTGCGGCCAGTGTACTACAGGTTGCGAGTATGGGGAAGTTGGGGGGCGGGATACGCCATCGACTTGATGGACGCTCGATGGCGCCGGTCTGCCCCCAAGCCTCTCTCCGCTGGCGGAGCGGGAAGGTTGGCCGCCTCGCGTGGTGAGCGATATTGGCTGGCCCTCGTCGTTCCGCCATCCGCTGGAACGGTGGCGGCTGTTGCGCCTGTTGACTCGTTTCGCTTGAGACCTGCGGGCTGGCTACCGGCCCGGCCCCAAGGGGTCCGTTTCCTCCGGCGTCTCGTTGGATGCTGACGGCGCGGTTTCCCTTCGATGCGCCTTCCCCAGGGCGGCTTCCCGGCCTTCCCGGCAGATGGTTAAGAAGTCGCACATGCGGCACAGCCGTTTGGGCGCGGGGGTGAACTCGCGGTCCTGCGTGATAGCGTAGGCCGTCTCAAGGATGGAACTCATGGTCTGCATCGCCGCGAAGTGGTCGTAGTCCCAGGTCCTGGTGAACCCGTCTTGGAGGTAGACGAAGGACAGCCGTTCCACGGGCGGCAGATCCTTGAAGCGTTGGAGGATGAGGGAGTAGAAGTAGAGAGAGAAGGGTTCCAGACTGTTCTGGGACTTGCCCGTCTTGTAGTCCATCAGGTGAGCCGAGTTGCCCTCCTTGTCCAGCCGGTCGATGATGCCGCGTAGGCTGATGCCGGCTACCCTGCGATGCACTTTTCGCTCGAGCATGAGGGGTTCGGCGTTCAGGTCGAAGGCGCCGGCGAACTGCTGGAGTTGCTCCAGCGCCCTGGTCTTGTAGGCTTCTTCCTGGTCGGCGCTGCTGAAGCCCTTACGGTTGCCTGCCCAGCGCGCCTCCAGCAGCGGCGCAAGCGTCTCTGGCTGCCGGCGGTGCAACGGGATGGCAAAGAAGTCCCTGAGGGCGGCGTGGACGTTGATGCCAAGGGTGGTGAATGGGCGCGCCTTGCGGAACCAGGGCCCCAATTTGTCCACGTAGAGGAAACGATACTTCCGGGGGCATTCCCGGTAGGTTGCTATTTTGGATGGCGACAGGGAGAACCGGGACATGGCCTCCGCCCGTGAACGAGGCGCCGGAATAGAACCTACGTTCGATTGAGCCAGCATATCAGGGCGGCTGCTCGTTGGCAACAAGAAAGGGACCGGAGCAATCCGGTCCCTTTCTCCCTATTCGCTATGGGCGCCGCGCCCGGTTGGCGGCTACCACTGCCAGACGGCGTCGTGTTGGTCGAAGAGGCTGGCGAGGTCGGAGCGGTTCACCAAGTTCACGCCTGCGACCAACTCATCGCTTCCTATGCCCCGGTCGCTGAGGTCTTCCTGCACGGCGTACACCGTTGCCCCGGCCTTGGCCAACGCCTCGACGTCGTGGTCGAGTTGTGGCGGGACTGCGAGTGGGACGCCGCCGAAGCTGAGGCCGCTGGCGTCCTGTCCCCTGACCGCGTAGTTGACCGCATTGCTCCGGAGCAGCACCGAGAGGTCCGCTCCGGCGTTCTTGAACATGTGGCTGATCCAGAGGATCGTATCGTCCTGCTCTTCAATCGTGCCGTGATAGGCGCGCTCAACAATGGAAAGAATCTTTGCCATGTTGCTCCTTTGATGGCTTGGCCTGAAGGTTGGGCCTGATGGTTGGAATGGGCGGCGTTTCGGCTAGTGGCTGCCGATGACCAGTGTGTTGGTGCTCTCGCCGGACCACTTCAGGAGGTCTCCGGGTCCTCCGCGGCGCGGGCCCTCAATCCAGCCGGTTGCGGCGCGCTCGTCGACGCAGAGGCCGCAGTTGACCCAGTCCAGCTTGGGTTGGTCCGCTCCCTTTTCGAAGAGTGCTGCAATGAACCTTGCCGTGCTGGGGTGGTCCTGCTCTTCGGCGCTGGTGCCCTTGACGGGGTTGGGGTGAGCGGCTTGGCCCTGGAGGGTCAGGCCGACGGCCCCCTCGTAGGCGAAGACGTTGACGTTGATGCCCTTGCGCAGGGCGGCGTCCACGATCCGGAGGACCGTTGTGGTGGTCCCGGCCTCGTAGGGTGCGTCCATGAGGGCAACCGTCAAGGTGCGGGATGCAGTGGTTGTCACGATGCTTCTCCTTGGGTTTCCAGCGCCAGGGGTTTCTAGTGCCAGATGGCCTTGGTGTCGGGGGTTGCCAGCATCTCCACGAGGTCGTCCACGGTTGCCTGGGCAACGCCGGGCGTCAGCTTGTCGGCGCTGATGGCCCGCTCCCGAAGGGAGAAGTCGTCGGCCAGGACCTTCACGCTGGGCGCGTCCTTGAGGAGCCGTTCAACGGGGCTGTTTGCCACGCCCTTGCGGGCGGGGATGACCCCATTCTGCACCAGGCAGAACGTGACGTTGTTGCCGGACCCCGCCAGGTCTTGGGCCACCTGGTAGAAGTAGGACGCGTCGCCGTACTCGAAGGGGTCCCGCGACTCAATCAACAAGTAGTTTGCCATTCCTCCCTCCTCGGGGGGTTACGAGTCCATCTCTCTATGGACGGCCTGAGTATAGCATAGCGTCTCCCTACCGGAAGTCGTCGGCGCTGTCCTGGGGAACGTAGCCGATGGCTTCCTCGGCGTAGCGGTAGTCCCATATGCCCCAGCTGTTGCGCGAGACGGCATCCACGACAACGTAGGGTTCTGTGAGGGGGGCGTCCAATCCCCGCTGGATAGCCCTGGCGATGTCTCTGTGGCTGCACCAGGTAACGAAGTCCCTATCCCTGCCGGGAGCGGGGCGATCGTCATGCGGGACGCGGCCGATGCGCAGAACGACGGAGGCTATCCCATGGGCGTCGGCGTAGTAGCGGGCAACGGCCTCGCTCCAGACCTTGGTGCAACCGTAGATGTTGAAGGGACGCACAGGCCAGTTGCGCGTGATGGTGGGGGGTGGGAAGGGCGCTTCATCGTAGCGCCCTTCGATGATGGCCCCGAAGGGCGCCTCCTTCTGATAGAACATGACGACGCCGGCGGCTCCGCTCAAGACAACCCTGTTCACGCCAGAGAGCCGGGCCGCTTCGTAGACGTTGTAGGTCCCGGCGATGTTGGCGCTCAGCATAGCGTCCCACTCGTCGTCGGCGCCGATGTGGCATGCCAGGTGGACGACGGCGTCCACGCCATCGAAGGCAGGCAGTATGGCGTCCAGATTGGCGACGTCGGCGAGCGTTGTGGGGACTCCGGGCACAACGCGGCGGTTCAGCGCTGAAAGCTGGTAGAGGTGGCCCAACCGCTCCCGCACCACCGACCCGATGAGTCCGCTCATTCCGGTGACGAGCACCTTCTTCATGAATCCCCCCAGAGTCCACCACGCATGATACCTGCTGTGGGGGTTGTGCGGGCAAGCTGTCGTTAGCCATGCCGCCGGTCGTCCGCAATGGTGTTGCTTGTGGGCCATTTGCTCCGGCGCTACACTTGCTGCCGTGGCTGGGGTGTAGCCCCGTTGCCTTGCGCCGGTAACTAACGTCCCTGGAAGATACTGTCAGGCCGGAGGGTGTCCTTTGAGTGAATCCGAGCGATTGCATTGGGACCAGCGATACGCGGACGGCTCATACCCGGTGCGGGAAGAGCCGGCGGGGCTCCTGAAAGCCTGGATTGACAGGCTGCCAAAGGGAAAGGCCCTCGACCTAGCGTGTGGGGCGGGCCGAAATGCCCTCTTCCTGGCCGAGCATGGCTTCTCTGTTGACGGCATGGACATCTCCGAGGTGGCGCTGGCGAAGGCCCGGGAGGCCGCTGAGCGGCGGGGCGTGGACGTGAATTGGGTGCAGGCCGACCTCGACGACCCTGACCTGCCTGCCGATACCTACGATGTCATTGTCGACTGCCGGTTCATCGACCGCGGCCTGATTCCCCGCATGAAGGACGCTCTGAAGGACGGAGGCTACCTCCTCTTTGAGCACCACCTCCTGAGCAGCGAGGCCACTGTGAACGTGGGGGGGCCAAGCTCTTACTGGCGGTTCCGCCCCAATGAGTTGCTGCATCAGTTCCTCGACCTCAGGGTCATCAGCTACCAGGAGTTCATCGCGCCGGAGAGCGACGGGCGCATCGCAGCCCTGGTCTGGCTGGTGGCCTGCAAGGGTAGTCCGGGTTTCTAGGGTAGCTGTCGTTCCCATCGAGGTTGGACAGGCCCCCATCCTAACCTTCTCCGGACATTCTCCGGCTATGGGGGCAGGGACGGGAGGATTCTCCCGCGTCGCGTCCGTAACAACTCCATGGAAAGTACAGGTAGCCGGCGATGGCAGTCGCGCGAGCCTGCGCCGCGCGTCCCGACCTGCGGGGAAAAGACGGAATCCGGTACTATCAGAGCCTGAGCCGGGCTACGCACGTGATAGATGCATGCTTCTTTGGCCCCGTCCTTCCGGCGAAGGGGGGAGCGGCGAACGCCAGCCATAGTTCATCTCAGCCTGCCGGAGGGCGTCCCAATGTTGGATCTGTATCAAGTCGCCGAGCTGTTCACCTCAGAGGAGCGCCAGATACAGGCTGCCGCCAGAGACTTCCTGGAAGCAGAGGCGCAGCCTCATGTGGCCCAGTGGTGGGAGGAAGGGGTGTTTCCCATCCCGCTTCTGCGGCGGTTCGGAGAGATGGGATTTCTGGGAGCCAACCTTCCCACCGAGTACGGCGCCGCCGGCGTGAGCAACGTCGCCTATGGCCTCATCATGTATGAGCTGGAGCGGGTCGACACGGGCCTCCGCAGCGCAGTCAGCGTCCAGGGAGCGCTGGCGATGTACCCCATCTACGCCTACGGCTCCGACGAGCAGAAGGCCAGGTATTTGCCGCAGCTCGCTTCCGGAGAGATTGTGGGGTGCTTCGGCCTCACCGAGCACGAGGGCGGCTCCGACCCCGGCGCGATGAAAACGACTGCCCGGCGCGATGGCGACCACTTCGCGCTCAACGGCTCCAAGATGTGGATCTCCAATGGGGGTATTGCCGACATTGCCATCATTTGGGCGCGAGACGACGCGGGCGACGTCAGGGGCTTTATCGTTCCCACCAACGCGCCCGGTTTCAGCGCCAACGATATTAAGCACAAGGCAAGCCTGCGGACCTCCGTCACCAGCGAGCTGGTGCTGGAGGACGTTCCCGTCCACGAGTCCCATATGCTGCCCAAGGCCAAGGGGCTCTCTGCGCCCCTGTCGATTCTGACGCAGGCGAGGCACGGCATCGTCTGGGGAGTTCTGGGGGCGCTGGAGGCGGTCTACACGGAGGCTCTGGCCTTCGCACAGGCTAGGACGACCTTTGGAAAGCCCATTGCCTCTAGGCAATTGGTGCAGGACAAGCTGGTGGACATGCTCACGGACCACACCCGGGGGCTGCTCACGGCGTGGCGTCTGGCCCGCCTCAAGGACGAGGGAGCAATGGACCACGTTCAGGTGTCGCTGGCCAAGCGGGAGAACGTTCGAGCAGCGCTGAAGGCGGCCCGTTCGGCCCGGGAGATCCTTGGCGGGAGTGGCATTACGCTGGAATATGGGGCAATCCGCCACATGCTTAACCTGGAAACCGTGGACACCTACGAGGGCGCCCACGACATCCATACGCTGATCATCGGCAGGGCGATAACGGGGTTGAATGCCCTGACGTAGGCCGCTCGCTCAGCTTGTGACCTGTGGCCTTCTCATTCATACATGGTTGTGGAGCGCCAATAGCGGTTGTAGGATACTAAGACAATCAATGACACATAGGAGGAATGAGGAATAATGTGGCCAGACGAACTATACGAATTTGCATGGATTCCAGAAAGGAACGACCAGTTGAGAGTATTGGCGGAGGAGGCGGAAGAGGAAGATTGGTCGTTTCAACACGTAGAGAGTGAATACCCCTTGCCAGTTTTGTATAACTATATTCGTAACACGTACAAAAGAGTAGCCGAAGAAAACAAGATCACCTTGTCCGAGAATGGAGAATTCACTTGCTTTGACACCGGTCTTGTTACACCGCTTCAAGAGCCGATATATGCTTCATTTCAAGCGAACAGGCGAGACGACGCACAACCTTGGTACTTCAAGGGATGGTTCCGGCGTGGCCAATGGGAGCTCAATAAGTTCCCGGAACTGCCTCCACCAGCTCTTTACTTCGAAGACCCGACCTGCTTGGTATTTGATAACCGCAAGGAATTTCGAGTCAACATCGAACATATTATCGAAGACACGCCGAGGGAACGATTCCCCGAATCCTACAGTGGGTGGGGAGACCACCTGCTCCAAAATGTGCTCACAGGCGCTATAGAGAATGCGAAGGAAGGCGTGCGAAGGAGCTACAGGACTGCCGTCCCGCAGTACCACAAAGGACAGGTGCAGCTATTGCTTCCGCTTTGCCTGAGCGAACCCCAAAAGGCAGACTTGGCCCTTGTGGTGGAAAGGCACGCTACCTTCTACCGGGCGTCCACTTGTCTAACGCTGGACATGGCCTACGCCAACGCGCGGTTATTGGCCAGACTTGATCGTGGTTGGCTTCAGCCGTAGGCCAAGGGGCGTTCCCGCCCTAGTTGACGCTCGCCCTCACGCCTGAGTACGATTGAATCCGCCGGGCCGCCTAGGGCCCAGCCCGCCAGGAGCTCCTGCACATGACCTCTCAGCGCAAGGACGATGCGCGCTACAAGCCCCAGGACATTGAGCCCAAGTGGCGGCAACGGTGGGCTGACGACGGCCTCTACCGCGTCAATGACGACGACCCCCGGCCCAAGTGGTACGAGCTGACGATGTACCCGTACCCATCGGGGGACCTGCACATTGGCCATTGGTACGCCATGTCGCCCGCCGATGCTCACGCCCGCTTCCGCAGAATGCAGGGCTACAACGTGATGCACCCCATGGGCTTCGACGCCTTTGGGCTTCCAGCAGAAAACGCCGCCATCCAGCGGGGCGTCCATCCGTTCACCTGGACAATGAGCAACATCGAGAACATGCGCCGCCAGCTCAAGTCCATTGGAGCCAGCTACGATTGGGAGCGCGAGATCATCTGCTGCCTGCCCGAATACTACAGGTGGAACCAATGGTTCTTCCTGCAACTGTTCAAGAGGGGGCTGGCCTACAAGAGGCTGGCCCAGGTCAATTGGTGCCCCTCGTGTCAGACCGTGCTTGCCAACGAACAGGTGGTTGAAGGAGCCTGCGAGCGCTGCGGCGCCCCGGTCATTCGCCGGGACTTGGAACAGTGGTTCTTCCGCATCACGCAGTATGCCGACGAGCTTCTGGACTTCTCTCAGCTCGACTGGCCCGAGAAGATACTCACGATGCAGCGCAACTGGATCGGCCGGAGCGAGGGGGCCGACGTCTCGTGCGACATCGCTGAATACGGCCTGCCCGAGAAGGAGATCCGGACGTTCACGACACGCGTGGACACGCTGTTCGGGGTCACGTTCATGGTGCTGTCGCCGGAGCATCCCTTGGTGGACGCCCTCACAACCGGCGACCGCAGGGCGGAGGTGCGGGCCTATCAGGAGCAAGCCCGGCGCCGCTCTGAAATCGAACGGCAGAGTACGGAGCGGGAAAAGACCGGCGTATTCCTGGGGACCTATTGCACCAACCGCGTCAACGGCGAGCGCGTGCCCATCTATGCCGGCGATTATGTTGTGATGAGCTACGGTTCCGGGGCCGTTATGGGCGTGCCCGCCCACGACATCCGGGACTTCGCCTTTGCCAAGGAGAAGGGCCTTCCGGTCCGCGTCGTGGTTGCCCCTCCCGGCTGGGACGGCGGTGAACTGGAGGAGGCCTACACCGGCGAGGGCGCGATGGCCAACTCAGACTTTGCTGACGGTCTGCCCAATCGGCAGGGGGCCGAGGCCATTGCCGATTGGCTGGATGAGCGAGGCCACGGACAACGCACGGTGACCTATCGCATTCGCGACTGGCTCATCTCGCGGCAGCGGTATTGGGGCACGCCTATCCCGGTGGTCTACTGCGAGAAGGATGGCATTGTGCCGGTGCCCGAGGAGGACCTGCCCGTGCTTCTCCCGGAGGACGCCGAGTTCAAGCCGACGGGAGAGTCGCCCCTGAAGCGTCATGAGGAATTCGTCCACGCCGTTTGCCCTCAATGCGGCGGCCCGGCCCTGCGGGAAACCGACACGATGGACACGTTCGTGGACTCGTCTTGGTACTTCCTGCGATACACCACCCCCCACTTCGAGCAGGCCGCGTTCGACCCGGAGCTGGTTCGCCAGTGGTGCCCCGTGGACCAGTACACCGGCGGGGCGGAACACGCGGTCATGCACCTGCTGTACGCCCGGTTTTTCACCAAGGCGTTGCGCGATGCGGGAGTGCTTCAGTTTGACGAGCCCTTCACCCGCCTCTTCAACCAGGGCACGATCCTGGGTGAGGACAACGAGAAGATGAGCAAGAGCCGCGGCAATGTCGTCAACCCCGACGACTACGTGCACACGTTGGGCGCAGACGCGGTGCGCATCTTCCTGATGTTCCTGGGGCCCTGGGACCGCGGGGGAAGCTGGAGTTCCACTGGGATTCAGGGAATGTCGCGCTGGCTCAACCGACTATGGGACCTGTGCACCAGGGACGTCGCGGCCCTGGGAAAGGGAACGGAAGAGGGCGCCCGAGAGGTGGTGCGCCAGACGCATAAGACCGTTAAGCGGGTTATCCAGGACGTGGAGGGGTTCCATTTCAATACGGCGCTCGCCGCCATGATGGAGTTCACTAACTTCCTGGCCCGGGCCTGGGAGCGCGGCGAGTCGGATGCCGCGAGCTGGAGGAACGCCGTTGAGCGTCTTGTTCTGCTGCTGGCCCCGATGGCGCCGCATGTCACGGAGGAGCTGTGGGAGCGGATGGGGCGCGCCTACTCGGTGCACCAGCAACCGCTGCCGGCCTGGGACGAAGACCTGGCCAGGGACGAGGCGGTGACGTTGGTGCTTCAGGTCAACGGCAAGGTCCGCGACAGAATCCTGGCGCCCGCCAATTTATCTGAAGATGACGCCCGCGCTCTGGTGGAGCAGAGCGCCAACGTCCGCCGCCACATCGAGGGCAAAGAGGTGCGCAAGGTGGTGTATGTTCCCGGCCGGCTGTTGAACGTGGTCGTGGTGGAGTAGGGAGGTCCGCAATAAAAGCACAGAGGGGCGCGCCATGCGGCGCGCCCCTCTGCTTTTCGAGCCGATGCCGGCGGCTGCTACGCCTGCCGTATACCCACGAGTTCGGATGTGACGACCAAGCGGTGGTCGTAGACCAAACGGGGAACGCAGGACACGAGGCTTACCAGTGGATCGCTGGAGTGTTCGAGACCCAAGTCGTTCTGGTGGACAACGGTGGTGTTGAAGACTTTGTAGAGGTATTCCGCGCCGTCCTCACTAGTGAAGATGACATAGACCTCCTCGCCATTCTTGAGGAGGTTCGGTATCAGAGGCAGGTCGGCGAAGACGTTCCCCTCGCCTCTAATGGGACTTTCCAGGTGGCCGAACAAATAGCCGCGGCCTGCCTCGCCGACGTTGGGGGTCGTTGGGATGTGCCCCACGACCTGGTTTGGTGTCTCCCATGCGGCGCTGGAGCCGAGGTTGATGATCCGTAGCTCGCTGATCTCCGAGTCCACCCCAATGGCCGGAATCTGGATCCGGGTGGCCCGGCCCAGGCTGCCAATTGGCTTGGCGTCCGTCGCCAAAACAGGCTCGAAGTCCTGTACCATCTCCCAACCGGCGGGCTGGTAGGCCTCGGCATAGTACGGAGAATCCCAGTACTTGGGATGGATTCCCAGGCCGGGGTAGAGGGTGTTAAACCGCGACGTGGGGATGTATAGCGTTCCGGGGCTTGTTGGCTGTGGCGCGGGCGCTGTTGGCTGTGGCGCGGCCGCCGTTGGCTCGACAGGCCTGACCGGGGTTCCCGATGGTTCAGTGGGGCTGGGGGTGCGAGTTGGTTCAGGGGCAACCACCAGTCCGCTGCTGGTGGGAGTCACGCTGACGCGGGGTTGCTCGGTCACCAATTCATCCAACCCGGACTTGGCGACCTGGGAGTAGAGGAAATAGCTGCCGCCACCGGCAAGGAGTAGGACGCCCACCGACACGAGGCCGATGCCAAGGAACCGTCGCCACTGCCGACGCTGAAGGTCTTTACTGTAGAGGTAATCGTTGCCGACGCTCATCGTCCGCCTCGCCGTGGAGCGCTTGACTGTTGCCGCAGCTTCTCCAGGAAGTGAAGGTTCTATCCAGTATACGTTGGCCGCTATGCCTGAGCAAGCTGAGGCGGAGGACGGCAACCTTTGGCCCGCCGCCTTAGCGGCGGGCCAAAGGTTGGGCCTCTTCATCCAGTGCGGATGAAGAGGCCCAACGAGATCACGAGATCAGCGGGACATGGGCGTTAGCGCATGCGAGGCACGTACGAGGCGCCGTTGTTGATGGGCTCGTCGACGTAGATGTCCCCGTTGCGGATCTTGACGTTGAACATACATTCGGGGTTGGTGCAGACCCACGCCTTGTAGTGGATCGGCGCTCCCTGGCTGCCGAAGTCCGACAGGGGCACCAGATCCCCTGTTGCGCACCGCTGGCACTTTGGTAATGCTTCCGTTGGCACTGAAAAACCCTCCTCCCATCCTATATTGCCTAGAGCGAAACGGGCGGCAGTATATCATCGGCGGATGGCTGGCACAACCGGAATGCTCACCGGCTGGCGCCGAGGGCTGCTGTTCCGCCGCGCTTCCCGGCAACAGTTGGTTATGATAGCGGCATGAAGGATCAGACGGCCCACCCAGCGGCAGACGGCGGCATCGCCACTCTCCCGGACTACCTGCGGCGTGGGCTCGACATCGTGTTCGTGGGCATCAACCCAGGCGCCTACTCCGCGAAGGTGGGCCACTACTTCGCCACGCCCACCAACCGGTTCTGGCCCGCCGTGCGGAAGGCCGGCCTGGTCAGTGAGGACATGGGGGCGGATACGGACCACCGCATCATGGAGTTCGGAATTGGCCTTACCGACGTGGTGAAGCGGCCGTCCCGCAGCGCCGGCGACCTGGGGCCGGACGACTTCCGGCGCTGGGCCAGGGTGTTGAAGGACAAGCTGCTGCGCTTTCAGCCTCGGATCGTGTGCTTCAATGGGATCACGGGTTACCGGGGTTACCTGCGCTATGCCGATGGCGACAGGACGACGACGCCGGCCTTGGGGCTTCAACCTCGTGTGATTGGAGCGTCGAAGGTGTTCGTGACGCCCAATCCCAGCCCGGCCAACGCCGTCTACCGGCTCGAAGACCTGGTTGGCTGGTACGTTGAGCTCGGCAAGTTGAGGGACGAGGCCGCGAGGGAAAGTTAATCGCCGCGCCTGACAGCGAGAGGCCAAGAGCGCGGCGCCTCGTTGCTGCGCTCCTACGGCTCGCCCTCAGCGGCGGATGGAGAACGGCGGTGGCTGAACTGATTCGGACATTCATCGCCATCGAGCTTCTGCCTGCAACCCGGCGGATGCTGGCGGACGCGGTCTCTGATCTCAGAGGGCGTTCGGAGGCCAACGTCCGCTGGGTCAACCCCGGGAATGTTCATCTGACCCTCAAGTTCCTGGGAAACGTCGATGCGGCGGTGATTCCCAGCCTTGTGGAATCGGTGCAGGCGGCGGTAGGTGGTAGCGGTCCGTTCCGTCTGACGCTGGGCAACCTGGGGGCCTTCCCGAACCCGGCAAGGGCCCGGGTAGTCTGGGTGGGGTTGGAGGGAGCGGTTGACGCGCTGTTGGACCTCCAACGGCGGGTGGAACAGGCCGCAACAGCGATGGGGTTTGCCGAGGAGCAGCGTCCCTTTGCCCCGCACCTCACCCTGGGGAGGGTAAGCAATAATCCTCCTACACAGAGGGACTCGCTGGCGGTGGCGCTGCGCCGGGGGGCCGCGCCCCTCGTCGGCGGGTTCGATGCCGTGGAGGTGGTGGTGATGCGCAGCGACCTTCGTCCCACCGGCGCAATGTATACGCCGCTGGGATGGGCCAGCCTCTAGGCGGGTTCATTGACTGTGAAAGTTGTCACGAAGTACAGTGGGGATCTTGGGGTTCCGGCTACGAAACGACGACACATACGCGCCTATGGGAAAGGTGGGGGAGTGGCAGGTTTCGTGACCTCGCGAGTTGCCGCCGCCCGCGGGCGCTGCTGGATCGCCGCCATTCTGGGTCTGGTCCTCATCGCCGCCGCCTGCGGGTCCCAGGCGGCGTCTCTGGAAGAGCGTGCCCAGGCCATTGACCAGACACTCATGTGCCCGGTCTGCCCCAGCGAGACCATTGACCAATCCCAGGTTCCTATCGCCCTTCAGATGCGTCAGCGCGTACGGGATATGCTGGCCGATGGGGCCACCCGGGACGAGATCTACGACTACTTCAAGGTTCGCTACGGGGAAACGGTTCTTGCAGCGCCTTCAAAGGGCGGCGCAAACCTGACGGTCTGGATCGTTCCGCCCGTGGGGTTGGTTGTCGGCGCTGTGGTCTTGATGGTGGCCCTGAGAGCCATGCGCCGGAACCCTGATCCTGAGGAGGAGGGCGGCGGCGGCGCCTCTGAGGCGTCGTTGGCCTCGTATCTGGAACAGGTGGATTCCGACCTTGACGCGGACAATCAGCAACGCGGGGCCGTCTGAGAGCATTGCTACGGACGGCCCCGGCCTTCGGGATTCTTGACGGGGTGCTATCGATGCTGGCGACAATCGCACAACGCACGGTCAGCGCCCTGACCGCCGAAGGAAAGCAGGGTGGCTGAGTTCGGCGCCATCGCCATCCGGGTTGCCATGGCGATGGCCTTCTATAGCGTCGTGGGCTCCGTGCTGGGAGCGCGGCTGCGGATGCCGGAGTTGGTCCGGAGCGCTCGCTACGCGATCTACCTCATTGGCCTGAGCCTTGCCGCGGCCACTGCGGCGCTCGTGGCCGCCTTCATCTCCCACGACTTCACCATTCGCTATGTCGCCGAGCACAGCAGCCGGGCTATGGCCACCATCTACACGTGGGTGGCCTTCTACGCTGGCAACGAAGGCTCGCTGCTCTTCCTGGCGGGAGTCCTTGCCCTGCTGGGGACCATTGCCCTATGGCGGGCGCCGCGCTCCATTGCTTCCAGCCTTCCGTACGTCACCGCGATCATCGGCATCGTTCTGGCGTTCTTCACGATTTTGCTGGTCTTTCTCGCCGATCCCTTCACGCAGCTCGCGTTCACGCCGCCGGACGGTCAGGGCGTGAACCCTCTGCTGACGCACCCGGGCATGTTCATCCATCCCCCGCTCTTGATGACCGGGTTGGTGGGGGTGACCATCCCGTTCGCCTTCGCGCTGGGCGCGCTGGTGTCCGGCAGAGCCGGGGATGAGTGGGTGGATACGGGCCGCGTGTGGGCGTTGATTGCTTGGGCCGTACTGGGGAGCGGCCTGCTCTTGGGGGCCTGGTGGGCGTACACAATCCTGGGCTGGGGCGGCTACTGGGCCTGGGACCCCGTAGAGAACGCCGGCCTGATGCCTTGGCTGGGCCTCACGGCCTTCGTGCACTCCATCATGGTGCAGAAACGGAGGGGCATGTTCCGGCTGTGGAACATCGCGCTGATCAACATCACCTTTGCCCTGGCGCTCTTCGGCATGTTCATCAACCGCGGCGGCCCCGTGCCTTCTGTGCACTCGTTTGGGCAGTCGACGCTGGGGTGGACGTTTCTGGTGTTTCTTGGCCTGACGATCGTGGGCTCGTTCGCCGTCTATTTCGTGCAGATGCCGCGGCTCAAGGCGACCCGCACCATCGAGTCCTCGCTCTCCAGGGAGGCGGCATTTCTCGTCAACAACCTCCTGCTGCTGGGCGTCGCCTTCATCACTCTTTGGGGGGTTGTCTACCCGCTCATCTCGGAGATATTCCTGGGCCGGAGGGTCACGGTGGCGGAGCCCTTCTACAACCAGGTGAACGGGCCGCTGCTGCTTGGGCTGATCTTTCTCATGGGGGTTGGGCCGCTGCTGCCGTGGCGCAGCGCTAAGGTAGGCGGCATCGCTCGGGCGCTCAGAACGCCCCTCCTCGTGGCCGCGGCGGTTGTCGCCGTAGCGCTGGTGCTGCGGACGTTCAACCCCTTGGTCCTGCTCTCGGTTGGCCTTCTGGGCATGGTGACCGGCGGCATCGCCCACGAGTGGGTGCGGGGCGCCATGGCCCGCCACCGCAGAGGGGAGAGCTACCCCGTAGCCTTCGTGCGTCTCATTGCGGCCAACCGCCCGCGGTACGGTGGATACATCGTGCATCTGGCGGTGGTGGCCTTGGCCCTGGGCATCGTCGGCTCTTCGTTCTACGATTCGCAGCGGGACATCGTGCTGGCCCCTGGGGAGACGGCGGTGATTGGCGAGTACAGCGTCGAATACATTGCGACGAATGTCTCGGACCGGCCTGAGTCGGTGAAGTTCGACACGCATATCGAGCTGTTCCGGGAAGGCGAGTCGCTCGGGACGATGGTGTCGCAGCGCGACTTCTACCCTAGCTTCCGCATGGCCTCGACGCGGCCGGCCATTCGGTCGAGCCTTGTGGAGGACGTCTACGTCAGCTCCACCGAACTTCTGGAGGACGGCTCGGCGTCTTTCAGGCTTTTCGTGAATCCCCTTGTGTGGTGGGTGTGGGTGGCGGGCCCCATCATGATTCTGGGGACGCTCGTCTCGCTGTGGCCCGAGCGCCGCTCCCGGCGAGGCCGCTCCCCGGCTAGCGATGGGGAAGCCTCCACGGCAAGCGGGACGGTGGAATAGATGGGCGTTCTCTTTGGATTGGCGCTGGCGCTGGTCTGCGCGGCTGTCCTCGCTCTGCCCTTCCTGCGGGCGCGGCGGAGCCCCATGGACCGGGAGATGGACGACTTGGCCGAAACCACGCGGCAACGAGAGGCTGTCTACGATGAAATTCGCACCCTCCAGCTTGAGCTCGACGTGGGCCGGATGGAGCAACAGGACTACGAGGTTCGTCTGCGCCGGTTGAGGCTGGAGGCTGCCGCCATCCTCCGGAACGAGGAACGCCTCATGCGCTCCAGAGGCGAGCGAGCATGGGCCCTGGAAGAGGAGATCCGGTCCATCAGACAGCAATCCACGCCGCCCGCAAGCGGACAGGCGGCCTGCCCCAACTGTAGCGTCATGGTCGGGCGACCGGCCTCCGAGTGCCCTGAGTGCGGTGCGCCCCTGACTGAGGAGGACGCCCAATGAGACGTCTGCTCGCGGCGCTGGCCCTGGCTTTACTTGCCGCCGCCATCCTGGCGGGGCCGGTGAGTGCCCAAGAAGAGGGCCCGAGCGTGATCCGCGGAACGGTGACGAACGGGACGCCTGGGGGTGATGTTCCCGCCGGCGTCGAGGTGCTCCTGAGGGTGGGCCTGGAAACGGAGTTGGTATGGCAACGCACCACTACAACGGACGCGGACGGCCGCTTCAGCTTTGCCGACGCGCCCAGCGACACCCGCTTCGCCTACGCTTTCGACGCGACCTTCGATGGCGCCCTGTATAGAGTCGTGGTGGACGGGGGCCCACCCATCGACGACATCGAGATGCTCGTTTATGCCGCGACCTCCAACGTCGGCGACGTGAGCGTTGGCGAGGACGTGCTGTTGCTGCCCCGAGTCCTGGACGACACCCATGAGTTGGTGGCCATGGAGGCGGTGACGGTGGAGAACAGCGGGACCCGCACGCTGGTCCCCAACCTCTCCAACGACGTGACGATGATGAACTTCCTCCGGTTCTCCCTGCCCCCTGATGCGGTGGGGCTGGATGTCCGGACCGACCTTCTGGATGGACAGGTCATCGAGGTGGGCCAGGGGTTCGCTCTGGTGGCGGCGATACCGCCGGGGCGGCATCAGGTGCTGTTCACCTACCGCCTGCCCTACGGCGGAGATACATACGATTGGGAGCGGTCGTTCCCCTTCGGGGCGGGCATGTACAGAGTGCTGCTGAACGAGGATGTTGGGGGGGTGGTGGGGATGGACCTGGCCGACATGGGGACGACGACCATAGGGGACCGCGCCTACCACGTCTTCGAGGCGACGTCGGTGGACCGCGGCGCCAAGGCGTCCGTCAGGTTCGAGGGCTTGCCGGCGCCTCCACTGTTCCAACGCCTCCGCGATTTGTGGGCGGAGAATACGCTGGTCGCAATCCCGGTTGTGCTGGGCGTGGCCCTCGCGGCTCTTGTGGGCTTTGCCATCGTCTGGCGCAGGCGCAGGCAGGCGAGGGGAGTGGTGGGGGAGGATGGCGAGATCCCGAGGGACCGGGCCTCCATCCTCCGGGCCATTGCCGCGCTCGATCAGCGTTTCGAGGAGGGGGAGATTGCGGCGAACCACTACCGCCGCCGCAGAGAGGCCCTCCTGGCCAGCCTGCGCGAGACCGCTCCTGAGGATGGACGCGGGGAGGATTCCGCCTCAGGGGATTCGGGAGCGACGGAGGATCCGTCTAGAGAGGAAGAACGCCGTTGAGCCGCAAGCGCGTTGTCCTTCTCTTGGCCGCGGCCCCGGTGGTGGCGCTATTCATCATTCTGGCGATCTCGTCGGCGCGCAGCGGAGGGCAGCCCGCCACCGCCACGGTCAACAGCCAGTTCGGACAGATTGTCGTGGCGGAGAAGGCGGCGCCGGACTTCACCATGACGCTGGTCGACGGCTCCACGCTGCGGCTGGCGGACCTGCGCGGCAAGCTGGTCATGCTGGACTTTTGGGCGTCCTGGTGTCCGCCGTGCCGTCAGGAGGCGCCGGACCTCGTCAAGGTCTATCCCCGCTACCGCGACCGCGGCGTCGAGTTTGTGGGGGTGGATATATGGGACCGGCCCGAGGACGCCCAGGCCCACGTTGACCGCTACGGCATACCGTTCCCCGCGGGCCTAGACCCCAGGGGCGAGGTTGCTATTGACTACGGGGTGGCCGGGATACCGGAGAAGTTCTTCGTGGGGCCGGACGGACAACTGCTGCGCAAGTACATCGGCCCCATGAACGAGGACCGTCTTACGGAAGTCCTTGACGAGTTGCTCGCCGCCGTCACGGTGGAGTCGTGAGCCGAGGCTGCTGGGAAGCTGCCCTTGTCCGCGCTCGTCAACCGTGCTAGCATCGGGGATGCTGTGAGAAACTGGGGAAAGGTAGGAGGTGAGGCATGCCCTTCGCAAAAGGATTCGGTATTTGGGAGCTGCTCATTATCCTGGCGATCATCATGATCATCTTCGGCGTTGGGCGCCTGCCTGAGATCGGCGGCTACCTGGGCAAGGGTATCCGCGAGTTCAAGAAGGGTCAGAACACTGACCAGCAGGACGAGCAGGTTTCAGAGGCGAAGGCCGAGGCCGTGCAAGAGAAGCAGGCTTAGCCCTAGACCACGCCTTCTTCCCGCAGAGCGTCGATGGAGTCCTGGGTGTAGCCGAGCGCGCCCAGGACTTCTTGTGTGTGTTGCCCCAGCAGTGGCGCCGGGTCGAACCGGTCCGACGCCCCCTCGAACTTGAGCGGGTTGCCCGCAGAGCGATACGTTCCCGCCTCCGGATGAACGGCTTCCACCACCATGTTCCGCGCTTGGACGGACGGCTCGGCGATGGCTTCGCCGAGCGTGTTGACGCGGGCCGAGGGAGCGCCCTTGGCGTCCAGCGCCGGCAGCCACTCTGACGAGTCCCTTTCGATGAACGCCCGCTCCAGCAGGTCGTACAGCGAGCCCTTGTTCTTGCTGCGTTCCGCGGGAGACGAGAACCGGGGGTCGCTGGCGAGGGACGCGAATTCGCCGCCAAGCTCCTCGGCTATGGCCGTCGCCAGTGCCCTGTATGACGGATCGGTTGGACAGTGGACTTGGATATAGCGCCCGTCGCGGCACAGGAAGGCGCGCACCGGCGCGTTGTGGGGATGGCTGTTGCCGATGGGGCCCGGCTCCTCGCCTGAAACGAGGTGAAACTGACCCAGGTGGGCCTGGAACTGCACCTGCATGTCCAGCATGCTCAATTCGGCCCGCTGGGCCTGGCCGGTCTGGGAGCGGGCGTACAGGGCGGCCAGCACGGCCTGGCTCAGCGCCAACCCCCCGCCCAGGTCCCCCAGGGGGAACCCCATGACCGCCGGCGCGCCGCCCGGCTCTCCCGTGACGCTCATGGCGCCGCCCATCGCTTGGACGATGGAGTCGAAGGCGGGCTTGTTTTCGTAGCCGTGCGCGTCGCCGAAGCCGGAGAGGGAGCAGTAGATGATGCGAGGGTTGAACGCCTGCAGAGCCTCGTGGGTGATGCCAAGACGCCTGGCCGTGGCGGGGCGGTAGTTGTCCACAACGGCGTCGGACGTTGCCACTAGCTTGTGAAGGACCTCCTGGCCCTTGGGGTGGCGCAGGTTCAGGGTGACGCTCTTCTTATTCCGGTTGATTCCCAGGAAGTAGGCGCTGTGGCCGTTGAGGAAGTGCGGCCCCCATGACCGGGTGGGATCACCGGCGCCGGGCTGCTCGATCTTGATGACCTCGGCGCCCAGGTCGGCGAGTTGGCGAGTGGCGAAGGGCCCCGCCAGCACCTGGGTCAGGTCCACGATGCGGACTCCCTGCAGGGGCTGTGTCACGGCGCACCAGCGCTAGCGAGTTGCCTGTAGGGGGGCCGGGCTGTCAGTTGGAACCCTTCGCCTGCCGGATGAGGTCGTCCGGGAGGCCGTAGACTTCCCTGGCCGCCTGCTCGGTGATATACCCGTTCTGAAGGTCGAGGATAACCCTCTCTGGGTCTCGGTCCCGGGGGTTGCCGACGCCGCCGGCGCTGCCGGTGGCAACCCGGAGGACCTCACCCGGCCCCACCGGGAGGTTCGACACCAAGCCGATGCTCCGCTTCTCCTGGCCATCTTTTGAGATAACCGATACGTACCCGGCCGACCCGCTGCCGCTGCCGTCCATGCCCTCGGGCGGGGTGGCGATGCGGTCGCCGCCTCCGGCGAACCTGCTCTCGGCGCCGACCAGGTAGTCCCGAACGAAGGCGAGCCCGCCCCGAAACTTGCCGGCCCCTCCGCTGTCGGGGGTCAGGCGGAACTGTTGCAGCTCCACATCGAATTCAGATTCGAGGATTTCTACGCTGGTGAACTTGGCGCCGCCGCCCCAGGAGTGGGCCGTTCCTGTCCAGCCGTCGCCGCCGTCGTAGGCGCCGTTGCCGGACTGCAAGAGTTCGTACTGGACGTATTTGCGGCCGACGCCGCTGACGTCGCCCAGGACGACCATACCGCCGGGAGCGTTGTGGGCAAGGGAGGGCCTGCCGGACGCCTTGGCCAGGGCAGCGAAGATGACGTCCTCCACCAGGGACAGCGTCATGGAATAGAAGCCGATGGGGGTGGGATAGGAAGGGTTGACGATGCTTCCCTCCCGGAAGTTGCACTCCACCGCCCGAGCGAGCCCGTGGTTGTTGGGAATGCCGGGGTCGATCATGGAAATGACGCCGTAGTAGGTCATGCCCCGGATGAAGGGGGGGCGGACGTTGATGGGGCCTGCGCTCTGGTCCCCGGAACCGGAAAAGTCGACGACAAGACCATCACCCTCTTTGATGACCGCTACGTGGAGGCGGATTGGGTTGTTGGGGGAGGCGATGTCGTCCACGTAGGTTTCGGCTTCGTAGACCCCGTCGGGCCAGGAGGCGATTTCTTCCCGTACGCGGGCTTCCGTTCGGAGGCCTATCTGCTCGAAGGCGGTGAGGACGACGTCCTTGCCGTACTCCTCCATAAGGCTCTTCAGGCGGGAGGCGCCGATGCTCCATAGGGCGCCGGCCTGGGCGCCGAGGTCTCCGAGGACCAGGGCCGGCGTCCGGCTGTTGGCGTTGATGAACTGGATCGTTTCCTTGACCGGCCGGCGGCGGCTCTGGAACTTCACCGGCATGATCTGAAGCCCTTCGCCGAAGATGTCCCGGGCGAGGACGTTCCTGCTCCCCGGCGACTGGCCGCCGATGTCGCTCTTGTGGCCCATGCTGCAACAGAAGGCGACGATCTCGCCGTCGTAGAAGATGGGCATCACGACGACCATGTCGTTGGGATGCGGGCAGCCGCAGTAGTAGGGGTGGTTGATGAGGAAGCAGTCGCCGTCCTCCATCTCGTCGTAGCTATAGAGGCGAAGAAGGCCGATGACGCACTCGGGGTAAGCGCCGAGATGTGGCGGCAGCGGCGAGAACTGCCCCACGACGTTCCCGGCCCGGTCCACGATGCCGGCGCTGAAGTCGTGGGATTCCCGGATGATAGTGGAGTACCCGGTGCGGAGCACGGCGGCTTGCATCTCCCGCACAATGCCGTCCAGCCGGGCGCGGATGATTTCTTGGGTGATGATGTCAACCGATGCTGTTGCCATTGGAGACTCCCAACGTGGGTTGCTGTTCAGGCTGGCGCGCCCGTCGCGGAGCAGCGGTTCTGGCGACGGGGGGCGCTTCCATGCCCCGGGGGGTCAGGCCCCCGCCCGCGCCGCCTTGGTGAATCCCTCCAGGGCCCCTTCCAGCACCCAGTCCTCGACGCAATAGGAGAGGCGGAAGGAGCCGGGGGCGCCGAAGCCCCGCCCAGGCACGACCAGGACATTGTACTGCAACAGCTCGTTGATGAAGACCAATTCGTCGGCGACGGGGGAGCGGGGGAACATGTAGAAGGCGCCCTGGGGGCGCGGGACCTGATAGCCTAGGCCTGTGAGGGCGTCGTACAGCATGTCCCGCTTGCGTTGGTAATCCAGAACGTCGACGGTGGTCTGCTGAAGGTGAGCGACAACGCGCTGCATGAGGGCCGGGGCATTGACGAAGCCAAGGATGCGGGTGGAGAAGGTGCAACCGGCTACGAGCTCCTCGCGTTCCTCGTAGGCGGGGTTGACGGCGATGTAACCGATGCGTTCGCCTGGCAGGGCGAGGTCCTTGGAGTGGGAAGTGGCCACGATGGTCCGGCGGTAGAAGGGGAAGACGTGAGGGTACGAGAGGCCGTCGAAGATGATCTTGCGATAGGGCTCGTCGCTGATGAGGAAGATTTCGCGGCCGAGCGCCCGGCTCTTCCGTTCGAGGAGTTCACCCAGGGCCTCGATGCGTTCGGCGGGGTAGAGGACGCCGGTGGGGTTGTTGGGCGAGTTGATGAAGATGGCCCTCGTCTTCGGGCCGATGGCGGCTTCGATGGCGCTGACGTCGGGCAGGAAATCCCCATCGGTGGGGACGATTATGGGCGCGCCGCCGTGGTTGTCGGCGTAGAAGGTGTATTCGGCGAAATAGGGGGCGAGGAGAATGACCTCGTCGCCTGGGTCGAGGATGGTGTGCAGGACGACGTTGATGGCGCCGCCGGCGCCAACGGTCATGACGATCTCGTTGGCGGTGAAGGGGAGGCCGGTTTCGTCGGCGAGGGCGTCGGCGACAGCGGCGCGAGTCTCGTGGTAGCCGGCGTTTGGCATGTAGCGGTGGCTGCCGCTGGGGGGGTTGGAGAGGAGGCGTTGGAGGGCCTGGTGGAACTCCGGTGGGGGCTCCATAACGGGATTGCCGAGGGAGAGGTCGAAGACGTTGCGGTCGCCGAAGCGTTGCTTTAGAGCGGCGCCCTGCTCGAACATTCGTCGTATCCAGGAGGACTCTTCCATGGAGCGGCGCACTCTATGGGAAACGGCCATTGGTGCTCCCAGTGCTTATTTGGGGTGGTCTGGCGGGGTTGGCTTTGATTCCAGGCGTGAACGCGGGTCTCACCGTACACCAAACGGGCTGGCCCTTGCTACGGCCAAAGCTGAGCTTCGAGGGCGGCGGGGTCGGTGACGGGGAGTTGGCAGGCGAAATGCTGACAGACGTAGGCCGTCGCGCTGCCGTCGATGAGGGAGCGGCCTTGCAGCAGGGGCCACGCCCCATCCTGAGGGGCGTCCGTGTCCAGTCCCATGACGACTTTGTTGGGCAGGTAGCGCCCGTGGAGGGCGCGCAGGAGGTCGGTGGCGCCAGGGGCGCCTTGGGCGGCGGCGATGACGACCTCCTTGGGGGTGGAGAGGTAGAAGTCCAACGCCCCCAGCCAGTGACCGAAACCGGCGGGGGCCCTGGACAGGTACTCCCGCACGCTGCGGAGGGAGGCCACTGCCGGCTTGGCGTAGTCCGTTTCTCCGGTCAGGGCGGCGAGCCGAAGCAGGACGTCTGCGGCCAGGGCGTTCCCGGAGGGGAGAGCGTTGTCGAAGATGTCGCGCGGGCGGACGAGGAGGGGATCGTGGTCGGTCCCGGTGTCGAAGAAAACGCCCTGCCCGCCGTCCCAGAACAGGCGGACCATCTCGTCGGCGAGGGAGCGGGCCTCGTTCATCCAGTGCAAATCGAACGTGGCGGTATGCAGCGCCATCAGGCCGTCTATGAGGGCGGCGTAGTCTGCGAGGTAGCCCTTCAACTGGGAGCGCCCCGCCCGGTGCGAGCGGAGGAGCCGTCCATCCTGCCGGAGCGTGGCTAGGAGGAAGGCGGCGTTGCGCTCGGCGGCCTGTCGGTAATCGGGCCGTTCCAGGGCGACGGCGGCTTCAGCCATCGCCTTCAAGGCGAGGCCGTTCCACTCGGTCAGGACCTTGTCGTCGAGGGCGGGTGGGATCCGGTCGTAGCGGGCATCGAGGAGGGCCGCCCGGCCGCGCTGGACTGCCGCTTCGAGCGCTTCGAGTGATACCCCAAGCTCTGCGGCGACCGTCCCGGCCTCGCGGGGAACGTTGAGGATGTTGCTGCCCTCGAAGTTGCCGGCCTGGGAGACGCCGTAGTAGGCGTTGAAGAGGGGGGCGTCGCCGGGGCCGAGGATTTCGGCGGTCTCCTGGGGGGTCCAGACGTAGAACTTGCCTTCCACGCCCTCGCTGTCGGCGTCCTGGGCGGAGAAGAAGCCGCCCTCCGGGGCGGTCATGTCGCGCAGGAGGTAGTCTAGGGTCTCCTCGACGATGCGCTTGTAGAGGGGATTGCCCGTGGCCTGGTGGGCATGGAGGTACAGGGAGGCGAGGAGGGCGTTGTCGTAGAGCATCTTTTCGAAGTGGGGGGTAAGCCAGAACTGGTCGGTGGAGTAGCGGGCGAACCCGCCGCCGAGGTGGTCGTAGATGCCGCCGAGGGCCATGCGGTGGAGGGTGAGCTCGACCATGCGCAGCGCATCGGGCTCGCCGGTCCGGTGGTGGTGGCGGAGGGCGAACTCCCAGGACATGGGCTGGGGGAACTTGGGGGCGCCGGCGAGTCCGCCAAGCTGCCAGTCGAACTGGGAGCGGAGCTGAGCGAAGGCCTGGTTGAGGATTTCGGTGGTGAGGGGCTCGAGGCCGGCCTGAGCGGCGCCCGCATGGCCCAGGCGCTCGGTCAACTGCTGGGCCATTTCCTCCACCTGCGAGCGGTCGGCCTGGTAAGCCCTGGCGACGGCCTGCAACACCTTGGGCCAGCCGGCGATGCCGTGGCGGTCGTCCGGCGGGAAGTAGGTCCCGCCAAAGAAGGGCTTGCCGTCGGGAGTGAGGAAGACGTTGAGGGGCCAGCCGCCCCGGCCGGTCATGGCTTGGACGGCCCCCATGTAGATGCTGTCGAGGTCCGGGCGCTCCTCGCGGTCGACCTTGATGTTGACGAAGGCGTCGTTCATCAGGCGGGCGATGTCCTCGTTCTCGAAGGACTCGCGTTCCATGACATGGCACCAGTGGCAGGCGGAGTAGCCGATGGAGACGAGGATGGGCTTGTCTTCGTCCCGCGCCTTGGCTAGCGCGTCCTCTCCCCAGGCGTGCCACTCGACGGGGTTGTGGGCGTGCTGGAGGAGGTAGGGGCTGGTCTCGTTGATGAGGAGGTTGGGCATGGGAGTCCTGGAGTGCTTACGGCTCGGGGGGATGGGGCTGGGGCTGGGGCGGGGGATGCCGGTCTCATGGCGGGTGGTGTTCTGGAGGGTTGAGGGGCCTGGGTAAGCGCATCGTACCATGGGCTGCGGGGCCACCCAAGGCCTTCTGCTACAATTGCCGATACGCGTTTCGCGGCTTAAAGGTGGATTTGGTGACGCAAGTATCAACGAAAAGAGAGGCATTCCTTCAACGGCTGTCCCGCGGGCCGATTCTGGCCGACGGGGCGATGGGCACGGAGCTGTACGCCCGCGGCCGGCAGAAGTTCGAGCAGTGTCTGGACGAGCTGAACCTGCTGGCGCCTGATCTGGTGCTTCAGGTGCACCTGGACTACCTCCAGGCCGGGGCGGAGATCCTGGAGACCAACACGTTCGGGGCCAACCGCCTTCGCCTAGAGCCTTACGGGTTGGCTGAGCGGGTTGGGGAAATCAACCGGCGGGGCGTCGAGCTGGCGCGGGAGGCGCGTCGCTTGACGGGGGCGCCTGCCTGGATCGCCGGGGCGATTGGACCGGCCGGCAAGCTGCTGGCGCCTCTTGGCCCGCTGACGGGGGCGCAGGCCGGTAGGACGTTCCGGGAGCAGGTCGACGCGCTCCTTGAGGGCGGCATCGACATGATCGTCTTCGAGACGTTCTCCTCATTGGGGGAGATGGAGGAGGCGGTGAAGGCGGCGCAGGAGGCCTGCGACCTGCCAATCGTCGCCCAGATGACGTTCACTGAGGAGGGCAACAGCCTGTACGGGGATGCGCCCTCCGAGGCGGCGCGCCGCCTGCGGGAGATCGGCGTGGACGTGGTTGGGGCCAATTGCAGCGTGGGCTCGCAGTCGATGGTGGCAACGATGGAGCAGATGGCCGAGGCGACCGGCGGCCTGATGGCGGCGCAGCCGAACGCCGGGTTCCCCCACTACGTGGGAGGGCGGCACGTCTATATGGCGTCGCCGGAGTATATGGCGGGGCATGCGCGCCGCATGGTGGAGCTTGGGGTTAGCATCATCGGCGGGTGCTGCGGCACGACGCCCGAACACACGGCGGCGCTGCGGGAAGCGGTGGCGGCGCCGGCAAGGACGGTGCCGCGCAGACCGGCCCCGGCGGCCCCGGCGGCTGAAACGGAGCGGCGCGTCGTTGCGACGGCCGTTCCTGACTTGGAGCCTACCGGCCTCGCCAAGAAGCTTGGCCGGAAATTCGTGGTGACGATGGAGGTAATCCCGCCCAAGGGATTCGACGTCAGCCAGATTCTGGAGCGCCTGCGCCCTCTCCAGGGCACGGGACTGCTGGACGCCGTCAACATTGCTGACAATCCCAGGGCGCGGGGCCGGATGAGCTCCCTGGCCACCAGTGCTCTGGTGCAGGGCCGGCTGGGGCTGGAGACCATCATGCACCTGGCAACGCGGCACCGGAACCTGCTGGCGCTGCACTCCGAGCTGCTGGGAGCGCATGGGCTGGGCGTTCGCAACCTCTTCATTGTCCGGGGCGATCCGCCCTCCCTGGGCGATTACCCGGAGGCCGGCGCTCTCTCGGACGTAACGCCATCGGGGCTGATGCGGCTTATCGAAGGCTTCAACAGGGGGGAAGGAGCCTTGGGGCAGTCCTTGGAACGGCCCACGTCGTTCGTTACGGGGGCGGCTCTGGACCTGGCGGCGCTGGACATGGACCGGGAGATGCGTCTCTTGGAGCGCAAAGTGGAGGCCGGGGCGGATTTTCTGCTGACGCAGCCCATCTACGACCCGGAGATCGTGGAGCGGTGGCGGCGTCGGCTCGGGGGATTCCCCAAGCCCGTGTTGTTGGGAGTCCTGCCGCTGCGCAGCCTGCGCCACGCGGAGTTCCTCCACAACGAAGTGCCGGGCATCGCGGCGTCGGAGGCGGTGCGGGAGCGCCTGCGCAGGGCCGGGGAGGATGAGGGCGAAGTTGGGCTTGAAATCGCTCGCGAGGTGCTGAGGGCGGCGGCGCCGCATGTCGCCGGGGCGTACGTGATACCGCCGTTCAACCGGTACCAGGTCCTCGCAGAGTTGTTGGAAGGGATGGAGGACGCCCTGCCGGGGCTCGGGCAGCCGTAGTGATGCTCTTTACAGGCTAGCCCGGGCCGCTGGAATTTGGATGAGGTCATTGCACAAGAGCTTACGGAGATGCCCGCCTGCTCAATGGCGCCGAGAACCACAGCTTACGGAGATGCCCGCTCCATGGCGCTGCGAACAAGAGCTTACGGAGACACCTGCCCGCTCCATGGCGCTGCGAACAAGAGCTTACGGCGACACCTGCCCGCTCAATGGCGCTGCGAACAAGAGCTTACGGCGACACCTGCCCGCTCAATGGAGCTGCGAACAAGAGCTTACGGCGACACCTGCCCGCTCAATGGAGCTGCGAACAAGAGCTTACGGCGACACCTGCCCGCTCGATGGCGCTGCGAACAAGAGCTTACTGAGACACCTGCCCGCTCGATGGCGCTGCGAACAAGAGCTTACTGAGACACATGCCCGCTCCATGGCGCTGCGAACAAGAGCTTACTGAGACACATGCCTGCTCCGCTCAATGGCGCTGCGAACAAGAGCTTACGGAGACACCTGCCCGCTCAATGGCGCTGTGAACAAGAGCTTACGGAGACACATGCCTGCTCCATGGCGCTGCGAACAAGAGCTTACGGAGACACATGCCTGCTCCATGGCGCTGCGAACAAGAGCTTACGGAGACACATGCCTGCTCCATGGCGCTGCGAACAAGAGCTTACGGAGACACCTGCCCGCTCAATAGCGCCGAGAACGAGAGCTTATAGAGACGCCTGCCCGCTCAATAGCGCCAGGAACCACAGCTTACGGAGACGCCCGCCCGCTCAATGGCGCCGAGCACAGGGGCTGTTGGGGCCGGTTGAAGGCCCACCCCGGCGAATCCCCCATCCCTCTGTCCCTGCCCCCGTAGTCGGGGGAAGGTCAGGAAGGGGGTCCGACGCGCCAGGTGAGACAATGACGCCGCCTCCGTTCCCCCAGCAGGGTGCATGGGGCGCAGCCCCCGCCGGGGGTACAGCGAGTCCCCCTGTTCTGGAAAACGTCGGAGGGCGGAGCGGGCGGGATAGCGGCGCAGGTCAAGACAAAAACCTCCGTCCAGGAGGTGCCCGCCTATTGTAAAATACGAACTGGTGTGCTATAGTGCCCCCATGAAGTGGGCCCCCGGCCCGCTTCTCTTTCTCGGAGCCTGCCGCATAACGTATGTACTGGGGGCTAACCACAGAGAATCCCCCTGTGGCAGGGGCGCTGAGGGAACACCCCAAGGGGCAAGACCCTCCGAGGAAGGCTGGGACCGAAGCGAATACCGCTTCGAGACTAGCTCTTTGGAGCCGCTAAGGCTCGTCTCGGTTTCGCCGCGGCTCGCGACGGCTCTGTCTCAGATCTGTCCCGGCTCCGTCACGCCTCCCTTCGGGGCGCTGCTCGTAAACGTCGCGAAGCGCCGCCAACTGTCCCACAGTCGTGACATCTGTCCCCTGGAGTGTTATGGACTACCGCTCTCGCTCCCGCCGCTTTTGCCGTTGGCGCCCCCCGGCTTCCGCCTCCTCCACGCCTGGACGCCCTCTCCTGTTCCGTGGGCTGCCGGAGGCCGCCTACCGCGCAGAACGCGAAGCACGCGACGCCTACAGGCAGGAGAGCGGTGGGCTTCCGGGGCGGGACGGCTATCCGGACGGTGAAGCGGCCCCGGTCTTGGCCTCGCCGGGCTCGCATCGGCGACAGGCTGAAGGCGCTCTCCTCAGCCTCGCAGACAAAGCCATCGAGGTGATGAAAGCAGCGCTTGCGGCCAACGACACCCGCGTCGCCGAGTGGATCATTGAGCGCGCCGTCGTGCGGCCCCACCAATCCCTATCGCAGCACCCACTGGCGGGCTACAATCTCTGAAGAACCCCTCCAATCAACTCAGCCTAGCTTGTCTTGGGTTGTTCAGAGATTCCCTAGGTCGGGCCTATTTCGCCAGTTGGATCTTTTTGGCCTGGTCCTTGTTCCGCACCGCCGCGTACCACCCGAACTTCCTCACGGCGGAGGCGTGGACGCGGTGGACCTCCACGACGTGCCTGTCCATGCGCTGGACAGCTTCGTGGGACGTAAGGGCTTCGGCGTCAAAGGGACACTTGAATCCGATTTCCCTGCACCGAAGATTCTTGGCCATTGCTGCCTCTCTTGATAGGGTGTTGCCGCGGGTCCGCTAGATCAGGCCCGCTGGGCGCTGCACGACGCGTTGAACGTAGATGCCCGGCGTAACGACGGCCTCCGGGTCGAGGTCTGCAAGCTCCACCAGTTGGTCGACCTCCAGGACGGTGACCCGCGCGGCGGTTGCCATCACTGCGTTGAAGTTCCTGGAAGCGCCGCGATAGACGGCGTTGCCCAGGGGGTCGGCTTTATGGGCGCGGAGGAGGGCGAAGTCTGCGGTGAGGGCGTGCTCCAGGAGGTGCTCGCGACCATCGAATACCCGCGTTTCCTTGCCCTGCGCCACCAGAGCGCCGACGCCGGTTGGGGTGTAGAAGGCGGGGATGCCTGCGCCCCCCGACCGGATGCGCTCCGCGAGGGTGCCCTGTGGGACAAGCTCCAGTTCCACCTCTCCGGCCCGGTACTGCTCGTAGAAGGGGGTGCTGCCGCTCCGCGGGACCGGAAAGCTAGCGACGACCTTCCGCACCTGGCGGTTCTCGAAGAGGATGGCGTGGCTCTGGTAGTCGGCGTCTGGAGGCGCGCCGAAGCCGGGAAGGCCCGCCGTATTGCTGATGATGGTGAGATCCCTGGCGCCCTTGTTCCGCAGCTCGGCGATAAGGCCGGTGGGCATTCCGCCGGGCCCTCCAAACCCGCCGAGCATGACGACCGCGCCGTCGGAGAGGCCGGCGATGGCTTCAGCGAAGGTGGGGACGACTTTGTTGATGGCCATGGGGAGCGGGTTTCTGACTACCGGCTGCCGCAGATTCTAGCAGGGGCGGGGCCGCGTATCCAGGTGGCGATGCGCGTCGTTGACGGGTCGCGTAGGGGCCGGTACGCTCCCTGCCGGTGAGGGACGCCCGCTGGTCTGTTCCGGGCGGGAGGGGAGTGGGGCCTGAATGAGACGGGCTGTCGAGGAGGCCGCGCCCATGTGGCTGGGAAGAGAGGGGATCAACGAGCGCTTTGTGGAGATGAGCCACGGCAGAACGCGCTACCTCGAGGGTGGGTCCGGGGTGCCCGTTGTACTACTCCATATGTTCGGGCTGACCAAGGGCGCTCATTGCTGGCTTCCGAATATCGAGGCTTTGGCCGAGCGGTTCCACGTGCTTGCGCCGGACTACGTGGGCTGGGGCTTCGGGGACCGCCTGGACCAGGCATACTCCTTCGCCTACCTGGTGGACTTTGTCAGGGAGTTCCAAGACGCGCTGGGATTCGAGCGCACCCGCGTTGTGGGCCATGCGCTGGGAGGGTGGATCGCCATGCTGCTGGCGTACGAGAGTCCCCAGCGGGTGAACAGGCTGGTGTTGACCGGCAGCGGGGGTCTGAGTCAGCCCATTCGAGCCGAGCACGCTGAGATTCCATCTGAGGCGGACATCAGGCGGAGGCTGGAGCGGACCACGAACGTTTCGGCTGAGGAGTTGGAGCGGTTGACTGAAGAAGAGGTCCGCATTGCCCGGCTTCCCGGGGCGTTGGACGCCTATCAGAGAGTCCTAGGGCACTTCGCCGACAACGAAAACCGGGACCGCTACGAGGTGTCCCGGCGGCTGGCCTTCATCAGGGCGCCGACCCTCATCGTTTGGGGTGGACAGGACGAGGTCACGAACATAGACATGGCGCGGAAGCTGCATGGCGGCATCGCCGGGTCCAGGCTGGCGGTGGTGGAGGCCGGCGGTCACTACCTGCCGGGGACGCGTCCCGCCGAGTTCAATCGGCTTGCGGCGGAGTTTCTTGCCGAGTAGTGGGCGCGCTCAGACGGCTCCCTGGAGCGTTGCTTCCTTGCTTGCTTCTTGATCGCTTGCTTGCGCGGCGACGCCTTTGAAGGCCTCGCGCAACTCCTTGGTTGCTTCCCACACGTCGACGTCGCGGGGCAGCACGATAGTGCCTGACCGGCGACTGTAGGCCTGCGGGTCGTCGACTCCCGGCGGCGCGGCGCCTTGCTCCTCCAATGCCCTTGCCGCGCCGAGGAGAAGGCGGCGCACCTTGATGATCATGGCGTCGGTGGCGCCCAGGTGCTCGGCGCTGCGGTTTTGGATTGTGCCCTGGCTCTCAGTGATGCCCCTGTCCTGGTTCTCGATGCCCTGTATGCCGGTGTAGCCGTCCAGAGTCTTGTCGTATCTCTGGGCGCGGCGGTCGATCTCCATGTCGTTGGCGGACGCGACGGCCGGGCGGAAGCGGCCCAGCCAGTCTGTGGTGTTGGGGAGGGTCTTGCCGTGGCCGCCGGAGGGCTTGCGTGGCTTCGGCGAGGTCATGATCCATTGCATCGTGTGGGTGTCGTCAATGGGGACCTCTGCGGTGTAATCGCACGAGGTTTTGAGGTTGTTGGTGGGGCTCTGCGTATAGAAGGGGAAATGGAAGTTCATGATCCGGTAGTAGTAGGTGTCGTCTTCCGCGGGCCGCTGCGCCGCGTAGCTTGCCCCGGATTCGGTGTCGAACAGCAGGAACTTCAACGGGGCCTTGGAGAGCAGGTGCTTGAAGGCCTGGTCATTGAGGAACGCGTCGGCCAATGGCGGCCCATTCTCAAGGTCAATGGCGCCGAGGTGGAGGAAGTTGCCGTGGCTGGTGTCCATGTTGTTCTCCATGGCCTGGACCCAGTTACACTCGATCTGTTGCGTGACGACGTTGGCGGCGACCATGTTCGATTCCAGGTCGGGGAGGAGTGGGGGAGTCTGCCGAGGCCCCATGTAGGTCCAGACGACGCCTCCGCGCTCGGCGCAGGGGTAGGTGATGGCTTTGACCTTGGCTTTGAAGTTGCTCTCCTCGGGCTCCGAGGGCATGTCAACGCACTGGCCGGTGACGTCGTATTTCCAACCGTGGTAGACGCAACGCAGGCCGTCTTCCTCGTTGCGCCCGTAGAAGAGCGACGCCCCGCGATGAGGGCAGTGGTTCTGTATGAGGCCGACGCGCCCGGAGGTGGCGCGGAAGGCTATGAGGTTCTCGCTGAGAAGGCGGATGCGCACGGGGGGACAGTCCGGCTCCGGCAGCTCATCGGACCGTGCGGCGGGTATCCAATACTTGCGCATGAGGCTGCCCATGGGGGTTCCCGGTCCGGTCTTGGTCAGCAACTCATTCTCAGCTACGCTCAACATGGCTTGGTTCTCCTCGGGGCATTCCGCTCCAGGTAGGCGCATTCTAGGAAGGCTGGCGTTTGGCCGTCAATTGCGGTTGCCCGTTGAGCGTGGTTGGGGGGATGGCGCTGTTTGCCTCTATGAGCGTCACGGGGCTGTCTGATGTGTTCGGGGCGCGCTTGATTGACCGGCCCTCGGCGAGGGAATACGCTTTGGAGAACGCGCTGGCGGTTACGAGCTGCCGCAATCTCACGGATTAGGCTGGTTAGATGTTCGAACGGACTGTGTTGGACAACGGACTCAGGATCGTCACGTCCTCCATGCCGCACACCAAGGCGGTGTCGGTGCTGCTATTGGTGGGCGCGGGGTCGCGCTACGAACGGGTGGAGGAGATGGGGGTATCGCATTTCCTGGAGCACATGCTCTTCAAGGGCACCACGCGCAGGCCCCTGCCGCAGCAGATCAGCGAGGCGATCGAGGGCGTGGGCGGGGTGCTCAACGCCAGCACCGACAGGGAGATGACGGTCTACTGGTGCAAGACGCCGCAGCAACACTTCCCGGCGGCGGTGGATCTGCTCGTCGACATGGTGCGGGAGTCGCTGTTCAGGTCCGACGACCTGGAGAAGGAGCGCGATGTCGTGGTGGAGGAGTTGGCGATGACCAACGACTTTCCCACTGACCGGGTTGGGGTGATCTTGGATGAGCTCATCTGGCCGGACCAGCCGATGGGGCGCGACGTGGGAGGCACAAAGGAGTCGGTGGAGGGCATCACGAGAGACATGATGCTGGACTACCTGGGCCGCCAGTACGTCCCCGCGAACGTTGTGGCGTCGGTGGCGGGAGGGGTCACGCATGACGAGGTGGTCGAGCTGGTCAACGGGCGTTTGGGGTCGTGGCGAGGGGCTGCGCACTCACCCTGGTTCCCGGTTGAGAATGGCCGGAAGGAACCGCGGGTGGCTTTGGAGCATCGCCAATTGGAGCAGGCGCACCTATCGCTGGGCCTGGAGGCGTACTCGGCTCACCATCCGGACCGCTACGCTCTTGACCTCCTGAGCATCATCTTGGGCGAGGGCATGAGCAGCCGCCTGTTCGTGGCCCTGCGAGAGGAGCAAGGCCTGTCCTACGACATCGCTTCAGGCGTGCAGCACTTGCAGGATACGGGGGCCTTCATCGTCTCGGCGGGGGTGGACCCGTCCAAGCTGGAGCAGGCGATGAGGTCGATCATGGAGGAGTTGGCCAAGGCAAAACGCGGGGCGTCCCCGGAGGAGCTGGCCAAGGCCAAGGAAGTGGCGAAGGGGCGGATGCTGCTGGGCCTCGAGGACAGCCGCAGAGTGGCCAGCTTCATTGGATCCCAGGAACTGCTGATGGACCGGATTCTGACTCCGGACGAGGTGTTGGAGCGGGTGGACGCCGTTGCCGTGGACGACATCCATCGAGTGGCGAACGACGTGCTGGTGGAGAGCGCCCTGAACCTGGCGGTGGTTGGGCCTGTGGAAAACGAGGATGCGCTGAGGGAGCTACTGCGTTTGCCCTAAGGAACCTCCGAACAATCCGGCGCGGGCCGTTGAAGGTTGGATGAGGTCATTGGACGATGGTTTACGGAGACGTTCACCCACTCAACGACGCCGAGACCCCGCCCCTGCCCTCGTACTCGGGGGAAGGCTAGGAAGGGGGTTCCCTCCCTAGTTAGGAAGCGCCCAGACGCCCCAACGCAAGCTCGCGACCGCCGCCGAGCAGGGTGCAGGGGGCGCAGCACCCGACGGGGTTCTGTTGAGTTAGAGTGTGGGGCCATCTTCCTTAGCCATCTCTGAGAGTATTCTTGTCCTTATGTCCTGATACCATTGGTTAGCCGTCTCCCCATGCGCCCTGTGCCACTTGGCCCTCAGCGCGTCCTCACAACTGCAACCGTAGTCAACGCGGCGTTCCCGAAGGCGGGCAGGTTCCCAGCTAAAATGCCCATCTTCGGACGAAGCAAGCATCTGCCAGCGCATCGTCACCTTACCGCACACATCGGAGCTATCACAGACGCTTGCCTTCTTGCACTGGGGGCACAGGCCACATAGACAGGCGTTGCTAACGCGCGGCTCCAGTGTTGGCGCTAGTGTTCGACCAACATCCTTGCTATCGAGTACGGCTTCCAATAGCGGTATCTTGTGGCACTTGGCATACGCCCGGACGGGGGGGTCTGGCGCGTGTGTGTCAACAATCTCCACTAAGGCGCACGGTAGCCCGTCGTGGCCTAATAGCAGGATGTCTGGGCGGATATTCCCGTCAGCGATACGTTCCTCTAGTAGGACGCCACGGGCGCGGCGCAGTAGGTCGCCTTCGTGTAGGCATTCGCAATTCTGGCAGTCCCACCTGATGGGGATACTCTTGCCTGTTGCGAGTGCCTTTTGGATTCGCTCATACAATAGCCGCTTCTCGGTTGCATGGAGCCAGCCTTCGCAAGCCCCTTCATGTTCGGCGTGGTGGCTGAAGTGGGGCGCCTTCACTGTCCCCATGTTCTTCGCGACCAAAGGCTCGCCACAGGATGGGCAAACACATCCAGCCCAGAGGCCATTAGGCATATCCTCTACCCGCACCATACGGCCTGTAGATTGCTGTACTCCCCAGGGGATTAGCATTGCCCGCTCCATTATGTATGTGGACCCTTGATAGGCTCTGCCGCTGTCCACACTCTATTTCAACAGAACCCCCGCCGGGGTTACAGCGAGTCCCCCTGTTCTGGAAAACGTCGGAGGGCGGAGCGGGCGGGATAGCGGCGCAGGCCAAAACTAAATCATCTGCCCCCGCCCCCCTCCCCGCTATGCCCCTCTTGCAGAATAAGAACTATTGTGCTATAGTACCCCCATGAAGTCAGCCGACAGCCCGCTTCTTTTCCTTGGAGTCTGCCGCATAACATTTGCACTGGGGGAATCCGTAGAGAATGCCCCTGTGACAGGGGGGGCTGGGGATGTTCCCCAGCCCCACAACCCTCCGAGGGAGGCTGGGACCGGAGCGACTGCCGTTGTAAGGCAGGCTCCTTGGAGCCTGCCCGCTCCATTACAGATCCCTTACGGTTCCCTTACGGCTCGTTACGCCCTATTACGCCATTTTTACGGCTCCGTGCCTGCAAACCCCGAAATCCGGCTGACAAACTTAACAACATACAATCAAAGGCCAGCCCTGTGCATGACGTTGCGCAGCCGGACGGACTGATTCTGCTAGGGAACCTCTGGACCAGCCGTCAACTCGATCCCGTTTCCCATCTGACTATGCCGCAATCCGCGGCCCTATGCGTCCAGGCGGGCGATGGTGTCCGCCGCTTCCTGGAGCCGCCGCTCCCGGAACCTGACTGCGCCGACGAGCAGGGCGATGCCGGCGGCTATGGCGCAGATCAACCCCACTGCGCTATAGCCTCCTATCGCAAGCGCGAGGCCTCCGAGAACCGGGCCCAGGGTGGTTCCTGTCTGATTGCTGAGGGCAGGGATGCTCTGGGCGGTCCCGCGCCGTCGGTGGCCGCCTATGATGGAGAGGAAGGTGATGAAAGCGGTGAAGGGCGCCGAGGTCGCAGTGGTGAGCAGCAGGCCCAGGGCTACGGTTACGGCCAGGTGAGGGCCGACGCCGAAGAGGATGAACGCTAATACGCCTCCGATGGCCGTTCCGGCGGGCATGACCCAGATCCGATACTTGGTGTCGGCGAGGTACCCGCCCGCTGCCGAGGCCACGATGACGCCGATGCCGGCGGTGGCTATGGGCAGGGCGGTCTGTGAAGTCGAGAGGCCGTATTGCTCGATGAGGTAGGCGGCGAAGTAGGTGTTGAAGGCGAAGAAGGCGAAACGGTTGCAGAAGTTGGCGATGCTGAGGTCCCACACGAAGCTGAGCTTGAACAGTGGGATGAAGCGGCTGATGATGGAGCCGGCAGCGACGTTCAAGGGCTTGCCACCCGGTAGCATCACGGCCACCATCCCCCAGATCGCCACGGTCAGGACGGCGGCAAGGTAGAAGCTCCAACGCCACCCGAAGGCGTCTCCCACCAGCGCCATCGCGGCGACGCCGATAACGCCGGCGAAACCCATGCCGGTGCTCATCAGCCCGATGGCCCTGCCCCGGCGCTCGACGGGTATGTAGTCGCCCATGATGGCCCCGAACGTGGGCGGAGTGACGCCGATGACGCCGGTGAGTCCCCGGAAGGCCATGGCAGAAGCGAAGTCCCAGGATAGACCGGTTCCTAGGAGTCCGAGGGCGGCGCCGCCTATGCCCACCAGGAGGACGGGCTTGCGCCCGTATTTGTCGGAGAGTGTTCCGGCCAGGGTGGCGGCGAACAGCCACACGAAGGGAGTGGGGGCGTTGAGTTGACCGGCGACGGCCACCGGAACGCCGAACTCCTCCGCCATGTCGACCAGCAGGGGGCCGGTCATCAGGATGACCAGCAGTGCGGTGAACAGGGCGATGGCGGCCACGAGGACGAGCGGGGCGAATGTGGGGGTGCGTCCTGATCGGGAGAGCATGAACGGGTGTGGTCCTCAGCGAGGGCGGCTGTCGGCGTTGTCGGCGGCCGCGTTCGGTGATGCAACGATACGCCAGAGACGCGACGATACGCCAGAACGCGGTGACCCTGTCAAGTGAGCAACAGGCAGGCCTATCCGATGCGCAGGAGCCTGGCGGCATTGCCGCCGGCGAGAAGCCGGCGGTCCTCATCGCTGATTGGCTGTCCGTTCAACTCCCCCAGGCTGCGCTGCTGGCCGATAAGCGGGAAGTCCGAGGCCCATAGCACTCGATTGGGGCCCAGGAGGCTGGCCACCGTAGGGTAGACGGTGGGCCGGTACAGAAATGGGGACGCGGCGGTGTCGACGTAGACGTTGCTGAGGCTGTCGCCGACCTCCGGCATGAGGGCGTAGAAGGGGAGGCCGCCGCCCCAGTGTGCGAGGATGATGAGGTTGTCTGGGAAGTTGCGGATGAGGCCCCAGAGCACGCGCGGCGTCGCTGCGTTCTTGCCGGCCCCCTTTCCGGGGTAGGAGTGGCCGACCGGTTCTGAGGCGTGGACGAGCACGGGAAGTTGGTGCATTGCCGCTGCCTCCATGAGGGGTGCCATGATCTCCTTGTCGGAGAGGTCGAAGGCCTGGCTGTCCGGGTGCAGCTCGCCGATACCCGCAGCGCCGGCCCGGGCGCATCGCTGGACCTCGACGACTGCGTCCGGCCCCCATGCGGGATTGACGGAACAGAAGGCCAAGAGGCGCTGGGGGTGGCGGGTTGCGGCGTCGATGGCGTAGTCATTGACGCTGCGGGCGAGGGCGGGGTCCGTCCAGCCGAAGCCGACGGCAACGGAGGCGTCGACGCCGGCCTGGTCCATGGACTCCAGCAGCTCCTCGGCGGTGGCAATGCGGGCGTTGGGGGAGGCAAAGAGGGCGCCGAAGGTGGCGTCGCGTTGCAAGTGGCGGGGGCGCTCATCGCGCAGCCAGGGGGGGAGGACGTGGGCATGGGCGTCGACGATCATGGGGGGCCCAAGGGCTGGCGCATCACCGGGTTGCCGCCGTCATTCCGCCGTTGCTCTCCCTCGTTGATGGGGTTAGCCGGTCGAGTCCTCTGACAACAGGGAGTCGAGGAGGTACAGAACTGGATCGATAGATACCGTGTTTTCAGGCACGCGGAACAGTCGTTTGATCTCGGTGACGTGGTATTCGCCGTCGTCCTCGACAACATAGTCGGCGACGCAGGCCCCGGACTTCCAAATGGCACCGCTGGTGGGGCTACCACGCTTTATGTAGCCTACCAACTGATTCTGGGGGTGTCTATGAACATTGATGCGGTTGGGCAGAGTTTCCAGCTTGAATTGCTGCTCACGATAGCCAACGACGAAGGTAAGAGCTGTCAGGTCGAGGGCGCTGACCGACACTTCTTGATGGCCCACTGAGAGAATACTGGTTGCCATGACCTCCCTCCTTCTAATATTTTGGGACAGGGCCTTCAGTGGTGAGTTGTCTCCGTATGTTACCAGCTATGCTGAAAAGAGCTTCGCGCAGTTGTCCATAGGCGTAGCCCCCTTGAATGAAGTCGGGAGGCACGGTGATATTGGCTCGCCTGCCGTATCCCAATGCCCACGTCTTCGCTGGTTTGTCTTGACTCAAGATTCCCAAGACAAACCAGCCATTGCTCTGAATAAGAGACATGCAAGGTATGTCGCTGGGTCCATCGCCGATATAGATCATGTTCTTGAAGGGAACTGGACGTTCATGCGGTTCCATTGGTTCATTGACAACATAGGGGTTGTTCTTGAATTCGGCAGACATCTTGCCCTTCTGAATCAAAAATATGCTGTGCGTCTTGTCAGTAAAGGATACAGCCTTTTTCGGAGAGGCGATGCGGCCACTTTGGTCGTATGCAAACGACGACCCCCAAATCGAGTGCACGGCACCGCGCAAGGGGCTGGCGTCCAACAGTTCTTCTATGCCTGAAGAAACCACGTAGGTTTCAACTCGGATTCCCACGTCGCGGAACTGGGGATCCATTTTGATCTGCTCCTTAAGGTCGGGGAAGACCTTGAGGGTACCGTAGTAAAACTCCAGTTGACCGCCGACCTTGGCCAGTGTCTCATCAGTGAGAGCCTCCAGAGGACCACCATCCTCGGCCAGGACGGCCATGCGATGGAAGTATGCTAGGGTCGGATCCCAGCTGTCCTCCACAAGACGCTGGGCTTCTCCGAAGAATTGGCGCTGGTCAAGGCCAAAGTACTCAAGGAGCTGTCCAGTGGTGTCCGGAGCAAGGGTGGCATCACAGTCGGAGATGATGGCAATGGTGTTTTGAGCCATGGTGTGCTACTAGATGTAGTGCCGTCTGGTCAGGGGCAATCTAGCGCCTGTGTTCGAGTAAGTCAATGGGATAAATAGAACACATGTGCCATCCGCCGGGCAAGGGTGGATTGTCACGGATGGCGGCCCTGTCAGATTGACAAGCGGGTCGTGGGCTACTAAAATCCCAATCGTTTCGTTTTGTGATCGCGGCCAACATCCGAGGCGCGCCACGACGTCTACAAGGCCGTCAACTCCTCCTTCGCTGACTTCTCGCAGCCACACTCCTCGTTCTCTTGCGTTTGCCCCAGCTTGCGGACCCGGACGGAGCGCCCCTATGACGGGGGCCTAGCGGGCGGCGGACATGCGAACGCGCTGGCATCTTCCTGCCGGAGAAAGGGTCGTACACCGGCCCCGGCGTGAAGAGCTACGCCCTATCCACCTCCGGCTTCTGTCGCCGCGGGGGCCGAGAAAGCCCCGCGCTTCCTACTTGACCGTCGCGATCCTGTTCTTTCTGCTTATCGCGGGCGGAACAGCGCTGCTCATGCTGCCATGGGCCACGGAGCAGGCGAGGTTCACGCCGTTCCTAACTGCCCTGGTCACCGCCACCTCGGCGGTCTGCGTCACCGGACTGGTGGTGGTGGACACGGGCGGGTATTGGACGGCCTACGGTCAGACCGTGATCGCGGCGCTGATCTTTGTCGGCGGCCTGGGCATTATGACCAGCGCCACGCTGCTGTTCATCCTGATAGGGCGGCGCATCACGCTGGCGAACCGGCTCCTGATTCAGGAGTCGATGGGGACGCCGAGGCCCGGCGGCGTGGTGCGGCTGGCCATCACCATCGCCATAGTGGCCGTTGCCATTCAGGTGGTGGGGTTCCTGGTGCTGTGGGGCGTGTTTTGGAGCGGGGCCGGAGGCCTTACGAGGGTGCCGATGGAGGCCTTGGGGTATGCGGCGTTCCACGCGATTTCGGCCTTCAATAACGCCGGGTTCGACATCTTCCCGCATCCTGATGGGGCGCTGCCGAGCATAACGCGGTTCCAGACACACCCGGGCTTCCTGACGGTGACGCTGCTGATGGCGCTGCTGGGAGCGATAAGCTATACCATCATCCGGGACGTGGCGACGCTGCGGAATCGGTTCAGGCGCTATCTGCTGGACACGAAAATCGTGTTAGTGGGCACGGCCTTCCTCTTGCTCATTGGGACGCCGCTGATTTTCCTCATGGAATTCTCCAACGGCGACACGTTCGGGGGCCTGTCCGTGGGCGACAAGTTGATGAACTCGTTCTTCTTCGCGGCGGTGTCGAGGACGGCGGGCTTCGCCACGGTGAGCTTCGGGGACATGGAGCTGGAGACCGGCTTCTTCATGACGGGGCTCATGTTCATTGGCGGGGCGTCGGCCTCGACGGCGGGCGGCATCAAGGTGAACACGTTTGCGGTGTTGGTGATCGCGGTGCTAGCGTCGATCCGGGGGCGCCCGCAGCCGGTGGCCTTCGGGCGGAGCCTGCCGGCGGTCCAGGTATACAGGGCGTTGGTCGTGGTGATGGTGGCGGCGGCAATTGTGTTCTTCACGGCGATACTGCTCACGGTCACGGAGGACACCGCCTTCTTCCCCGCCTTTTTCGAGACGGTGTCGGCATATGGGACGGTGGGGCTGAGCCGGGGCATTACGCCGGAGTTGTCGCCGGTTGGGAAGATCATCATCACCGTCGCCATGTATTTGGGGAGGCTTGGGCCGCTGACCCTGGCGCTGGCGTTGGCCCAGCAAGAACAGCATGCGACCTATCGTTATGGTGAAGAGCGGGTTAAGATTGGTTGAGTAGGAGGCAGCGATGGCCAAACAAGTCGCGGTCTTAGGGCTAGGCAGGTTCGGGTCGACCATGGCGCGGGCGCTGTACAGGGCGGGCCACGACGTGCTGGCGCTGGACAAGGACTCCGGAAAGGTCAGGGAGATCACCGGGGACGTGACCTACCCGGTGCAGGGCGACGCCAACGACGAGCGATTCCTGCGCGAGGTGGGAATCCTCGACTACGACGTGGCGGTAGTGGCCATCGGTTCGGACGTGCAGTCAAGCCTGCTAGTGACGGTGCTGCTCAATAGCCTGCGGGACGAAGAACATCAGCGGAGGCTGCGGCGTCAGGGGCCGCAGGCGGTGGATGAAGAGCTGCGGCCGTTTATCATCGCCCGTGCGCAGGACAGGGTGCACTCCAGCGCTCTCTCCCGTCTTGGGGCGGATAAGGTCGTGCAGATCGAGGGAGAGGCGGGGGAAGAGTTGGTGCACCTGGTGTCGCTGCCGTACCGCCTCAGGGAATACCTCGACGATTACATGAGCGTGGCCCCGGACTTCAGCATCACGAAACTGCGTGTGCCTCCGAAGCTAGTGGGTTGCACGCTGAAGGAAGTGCGCTCGGGCCGCGCCAGGGATAAGTACGGACTGGTGGTGATGGCGATACGGAGAGGTAAGGATCTGGTGCTGAACCCCGACGAGGATGAGACCCTGGTGGAGGGGGACTCCATCGTGGTGGGGGGCCGCACGGAGTTGTTGGAAAGACTCCTTGAGCCCATTCCGGACGTTGGGGCCGAGGCGAGATAGCAGCGGGCATCATCTTGTCTGGCCTTGACGGAAGCCCCATAATTGGGCATCGCCCGGATTGCGAAAACCTACGAGGAGCCCCCGGTCTTCCATGGATGCGCGAAACGTTCTTGTGCCAGTGAGCGGCCACCCCAGTGAGGCGGAGGCGATTGAGGTTGCCAGCCACCTCGCGCGGTTGTGCAAGGGCAAGGTTCACGTTCTGTACGTCATCGAGGTTCCTCGATCCCGCCCTGTGGACTGCGAGCTGTCGGTGGAGGACATCAACAAGGGGGAGGACGTGTTGCGCACCATGGAGCAGCGAGCGAAGCAGTGCAAGTCCAACGTGGTGGGCGACCTGGTGCAGGTGCGGAACGCCGGGCCAGCCGTGGTTGAAGAGGCGATACAGACGGGCGCGGACACAATCGTTATTGCCATGCCCTTCAAGCACCAACATGGCGTTTCGGATATGCGGAATGCCGTACCCTACGTGCTGCGCAACGCTCCCTGCAAGGTGATCGTGCTGAGAGAGCCGGCGCCGGCCATGGCCGGCGCGACGGGCTGGTAGGGGGCCAAGGTGCGTATTCTTGTGATGGGGTGTGGCAGAGTGGGGTCCTCGGTGGCCACGCTGCTCATGCGGGAAGGCCACGAGGTCCGGATCATGGATCTGAATCCGGAGAGCTTCCTACGCATCTCGCCGGAGTACAGGGAGAGCATTGCCTTCCAGGGGGATGGCACGAGCCAGGACGACCTTCGGCAGGCGGGGATAACGGAGGCGGACGCTTTCATCGCCGTTTCCTCGCACGACACGCAGAACGCGATGGCGGCCCAGATGGCAAGGACGCTATTCCAAGTGAACCGGGTGGTGTGCCGCATGAACGACCCCGCCAGGCAACAAATGTACCAGGCGTTGGGGATCGAGGCGGTGAGTCCCATCACCTATCTGACCAACAACATCCTCGACGCCGTGCACCGTTAGGAGCGGGTTTGTACATTCTGGTCGTCGGGTGCGGGCGCGTGGGCTATCACCTTTCGAAGGCGCTGGCCCTGGCGGGGCACGAGGTCCTCGTTATCGAGAACAATCCCAGCCGGATTTCCCACTTCACCGATGAGGTGGGCAGCATGGCGCTGATCGGGGATGGCAGCGAGGTGGGGGTGCTCAAGGAGGCCGGGGCCGAACGCGCCGATCTGATGGTTGCCACCACCGCCAGCGACGCCGATAACCTGGTGATCTGCCAGGTGGCAAAGCACGTCTTCAACGTCCAACGCACAGTGGCGCTGGTCAACAACCCCAGCAATCAGCCGCTGTTCAAGCAGTTGGGGGTGGACAAGCCGGTGAGCAGCACCGAGATCATCATGAAGAACATCGAGGAAGAGATCCCGACGCATTCACTGGTGCACCTGCTGAACCTGGAGACGTCGCACAGGGAAGTGGTGGTCATCCGGGTGCCTGCGGATGGGATGGTGCTGGACCGGCCCCTGCGGGAAGTGCTGTTGCCCCCGAACTCCCATGTAACGCTCGTCATCAGCCACGAGGGGGCCGTCCATCCTCCCAACGATGAGCTGGTGCTCAAGGCGGAGGACGAGGTGGTCTGTGTGACCACCCAGGATGAGGAGGAGACGCTCCTCAGAACACTGACGCAGGTGCATTAGCCCGTGGCGCGCACCATCGCCTACCTGGGGCCGGCCGGCACGTACACCGAAGAGGCAGCCCTCCGGTACGACGCCGGCGCCGTCCTGATGCCGCTCGCCTCGATTGCCGCCGTGGGGAACGCTGTGGCCGTGGGGGACTCGGACGAGGGCGTGGCGCCCATCGAGAACAGCCTCGAAGGCGCCGTCAACGATACGCTCGACCTACTGATTCAAGAATCGCGCCTCCGCATCCGGCGCGAGTTGACCCTGGCTGTGGAGCACTGCCTCTTGGTCGCGCCGGGGACGGACCTAGATCAGATTGGGGTCGTGATATCGCACCCCCAGGCCTTGGGGCAATGCCGCGACTACATCAAGCAACGGTTTCCAAAGGCGGATGTTCTGCCCGCGCTCAGCACGGCAGCGGCTGTGGAGTACATGCAGGAGGCGATGGCGGTGGAGCATGTGAAGGGGGCGGCTTGGCCGGTCCCGGTGGCGGCGATCGCCACGCGGCGCGCTGCGGAGATCTACGGCGTGGTGATCGCGGAAGTGGGAATACAGGACAGGCCGAACAATGAGACCCGCTTCGTGGTGCTGGCCCGTGAGGACCACCCGCCGACGGGACGCGACAAGACGTCGTTGTGCTTCTCTTTCGACCAGGACATTCCGGGTCAGCTCTACGCAGTCCTGAAGCTGTTCGCCGACCGGAACATCAACCTCGCCAAGATCGAGTCGCGGCCAACCAAGGACGGTCTGGGAAGGTACATTTTCCTGATAGACCTGGAGGGACACAAGCTGGACGCCGGCGTGAGGGAGGCTCTCTCAGCGCTGCAAGCCAGGGTGTCGCTCTGCAAGGTCTTTGGCTCGTACCCCCGCTTCGAGGCTTCCTGAGCCATTGGTCGTTCCCCGGCCGGTCCGCTCGATGGGCGGGCGGTGGGGGGCGCGGTCGGTGCCGTTGACCCGGTCGCGAAGAACACCCCAAGGGCCTAGGACCGTGAGTCCCGCTGGCACGAGACCCAGGAAGACGGGCAGCAGCCTGCCGAACTTGAAGAACAGCGGCGACTGAAAGTCGATGTCTCCGTAGCGTCGGATGAGCCGTTGGGCGCCGGGAAAGCGCAACAGGGATACGGCCCTTTTCAGGTCGGAGTCGCCGAGGCGAAGGAACAGACGGCGCATGTCCGCTTCACGGTCGAACTCTGCCCCGAGCTCGCGCCGCCATGCGTCTGCGTAGGCGCTGAGTCTACCCGCCGAGAAGTCGCCCCGTCCGTGTGCGTCCACGGCTGCTGCGGAGGCGTGCATCGCGGCGACCAGGCCGGGGTAGATGCCCCCACCGGATGTGGGCTTGGCCTGGCGGGCGGCATCGCCCACCAACATGACGTTATCGGCGTGGGGCGGATGGGGATGGCCGTTGGATTCGTGGCCGTTGCGGTGGATGGGGATGAAGCCGCCCACGCGGTTTTCGACCTCAAAGGTCTCGAAGTCGAGATCTAGAGCCTTGAAGAGACCCGGCAGGAGGTCTGCCGGCCTGGAGCGCTGGGCTGTTGGGTCGCAGCCGACGCCGATGCGAACGTAGCCGCCGCCAAGCGGGATGGCCCAGCCGAACCAGCCGGGCGCCACACCCTCGCCAACGACCACGTGGGCCAGGTCCTGCGCCATGCCGGGTAGATAGCCGTCCACGCTGGCGCAGCGGATGGCCTGGCTGGGCGGGGAACCCATCCAACGCGCCACGGTGGAATACCAGCCGTCGGCGCCGATGAGCAGGGGGGTGCTGACGGAGAGGTTCTTCCGCTTGGGTCCCCGCCAGAGCCCCAGTTGCAGACGCCCGTTGGCCCGCTGTATGTCCACCAGCCTTGTTTCGTGGAGCAGGGTGGCGCCGGCGTCCACGGCGTCCTGAGCCAGGCGGCGATCCAAGGCAACGCGGTCCAAGGCTAGGGCGCGGACGCGGTCGCCGCCGAGCTTTAGGGGTTTTGACCCCGGGGCGTGAACGACGGCGCCCTTGACGTGGTTCTTGACCAGGCCGTCAACAGCGACGTTGGCGATGTCGAGCGTTCTGGGGGTAACGAAGCCGGAGCATTGGAGGGGGCTGCCCACCTGCCGATGCTCCTCGACGAAGAGGACCTTCAGGCCGGACTGGGCGGTGGCCCGGGCCACCGCGGAGCCGGACGGCCCGGCGCCAGCGATTACGACGTCAAAGTCCATCAACCTACAGCGGCTCCGAGAAGGGCGAGTCGTTGGCGATGGGGGGCGTTCATTGTGAGGAGGGCCGGCGTACAAGCTGCGGGAACGGGCCTATGCTGCGCATCCTTAGCATACCAGGAATTTGAGAGAAGCATGGCCGCCGTGCGGCCGATCAGTGTCTGGATTCAGGACGAGGAGGTCCGGGATTGCCGCCGGAAGAGGGCGGTGCGGCGCCTGAGCGGGGTTACGATGACATGGCGGGCGAGGGCCATCGAAATGCCGAATGGAGCGTCGCCGAACCGGGCTTCAAGGGGCGCCTCCACGATGGTCTGGCGGCCGCGGGATGCGAGGAGGGTGAGGTCGTGGGGGTCGAAGGAAATGCCGGAGCGGTGAACGTCCCTGATGAAGGCGGCGAGGGAGTCCCGTTGAAAGAGCTTGAGGCCGGACCGGGGGTCCCTGAGTGGACTGCCGGTCAGGAGCCGGAGGTACTCGCGCACGATGGCGGTGAGCAGCCGGTACCGCCACGGATGGTTGCTGCGGGAGCCGGTGCCGAACCTGGCGGCAACAACGACTTCGGCGGATGTTTCCTGCTGGCGGCGCAGCAGCAGAGCCACTTCTTCTGCGGCCAACCGGATGCCCCCGCTGGCGAGAATGACGAGGTCGGCCTGGCAGTAGCAGAGGCCGAAGAGCATCGCAAGGAAGGGCGTTGTTGGGGCTGGCAGCCGGCAGCGCCGGAAGGAGACGGAGGAGAAGGGCGGGTCGACGGTGGACCTACTGTCTTGGACGTTGGCCTCAACGCGTATGACCTCGGCCTGGTAGCCAAGGCCGGCGAGGTCGTCAACGAGGCCTGGCTCCACCGCAGCCCGGTAGGAAGGAAGAACGAGGACGGATACGGCCGGCTTGGTTGAGGGAGGCTGTTGAGGATCGTCGTTTGTTGGGTGAGCCATAACCCAGCTCCGATAGGCGGATTTGGGGAGATGCCTGGCTGTTAGTATAGCCTGCCGGGAGTTCATTCGCCTTGACACCTTGGGATGGCGCGCCTAGCATGAGGCTCACTCAGGGGGCAGCCGCGGCGGAGAGGGACAGGAGTTCCCGTAAGGCGGTCAACTCTGTGGGAGGATGGGATGCAAGTAGGAGCCTTCGACCTTGTAGAGCCGCTACCCAGCTTGGAGAAACCCCACTTGCTGTTGGGCCTCCGGCCATGGGTCGACGTGGGCTCGGTGGGGACGCTGACTCTGGGGTATCTGGAGAAGCGCCTCGGCTCGCAGGACCTGGGACAGTTGCGCCGTCCGAGCGCCTTCTACGACATGACGCGGTATCGCCCCACCATATACCGGCCCCAGGGGGGTAGGAGGGTGGAGCTTCCCAATAGCGTCCTGCGCTCCGTCAGACGAGAGGACGGCCAGGACATGGTGTTGATGCACGCCTTGGAGCCACACTCGCAGGGCGAGGATCTGGTTGAGTCGATCGGCCAGGTGATGGAAGCATTGGACGTGCAGCGGTTCTCCATGATTGGCGCCATGTACGGGCCGGCGCCGCACACACGGCCCCTGCGGGCTAGCGGCTCGTCCACGGACGAGGATCTGCAGACCTACCTGGAGAGCATGGGCGTTCACTCCAGCGCCTACGAAGGACCCACCAGCGTGATGACGCTGGTGCATGAAGAGGCTGCGAGGTTGGGGATCCCGGCACTGGTGGTGCTGATACAGCTTCCGAGCTACGCACAGCTCGAAGAGGATGCGATGGGGCAGCACACCCTGATTACCCTTCTCAATGATCTGTACAGCCTCGATCTGGACCTGGACTCGGTCAAGGCCAGGGGCGAGCGTCAGTACCGGCGCCTGGACGAATGGGCGCAGCGCGACCCCCGACTGAAGGAAGCCATCACGAAGCTGGAGTCGGTGTACGACAGCGAGACGGAGACGGCCGCGGTTGGGGGAAGCGAGGAAGAGCTTCCCCAGCTCTCTTCCGAGGTGGAGCGTTTCCTGCGCGACGTGGGGGGCCCCCCGGAGGCGAAGTAGGGGAGGGAACGCTCGGCGGCGGCGCTGGTCGCTGATGTCCGCGTCAGGGTAAACGGGTAGCCGCGGCGCCGGCAGGCTCTTCTTCCCGCGACAGCGCGTTGATCACGTCCTCAGACTGCGTCACGATGCCAAAGTGGGTCTTGATGGCCCGCAGGGCACCATCGTGGGCTTCCTGGGTGACGGCCCCGCTGCAATCGTCCACGAAGACGACGTAGTAGTCCAGCATGAAGCCGTCCCTGGCTGTGGACTCCACACAGGCGTCGGTGGACGTGCCGGTGGTGATGATCGTCCTGATGCCGCTGGCCCGCAGGATGAGGTCGAGGTTGGTGTTGATGAAGGCGCTGTACCGGTGTTTGGTGATGACCTGGTCGCCGGGCTCGGGGGCCACTCCGCACCACTCAGCGCCCCATGTCCCTTCCTGACAGTTGGAGCGGTACTTGTTCAGGTGGCGCTCCCTGCGGACATCTGAGTCGGTCCACTGGTTGTGGACGGCCCTGGCGAATATGACCGGCATATCCACGCTACGAGCCTCGGCGATGAGGCGGCGCAGCCGTGGGATGATGTCTTGGACGCGCTTCACGTCGTAGCCGTGCTTTCCCAGGGTGCCCTCGTCATGGCAGAAGTCGTTCTGCATGTCGATGACCAGGAGGGCGGCGTGATTGGGATCGACCTTTTCAGCCAGTGTGGTCAGCATGGCCGCCTCCCGTATGGGTTGTAAGGGGCATGTGGGGCGCGGGGTGGATGGGGGCCTCATGCGTAGGCAGCGAGCGAATTCCCGCCCCTAGGCCTTGGTTACCGCCCCCTCGGACGCTGAAGTCGCCAGGCGGGCGTATTTGCCGAGGGCGCCGGAGGGTGGCGTTGGGGGCATCCAGTTCTCCATCCGGCGGCGCATGTCCTCTTCGGTGAGGTTGACGTTCAGCTCGCGCCGTTCAACGTCGATGGTGATGACGTCGCCCTCTTGGACGGCGGCGATTGGGCCGCCGACGGCGGCTTCGGGCGCTATGTGGCCGAGGGTCATGCCGTGGGTGGCGCCGGAGAACCGTCCGTCTGTGATGAGCGCCACGCTGTCACCGAGGCCCTGCCCAACGAGGGCCGCGGTGACGGCCAGCATTTCTCTCATGCCGGGCCCGCCCTTGGGACCCTCGTAGCGGATGACCACGACGTCGCCGGCCTTGATCTGGCGCTTCATCACAGCCTCGAACGTTTCCTCCTCGCTGTCGAACACGCGGGCAGGGCCTTCATGGAGCTTGCGGTTGCTGGCGGGGATCTTGAGTACGGAACCCTCGGGGGCGAGGTTGCCGCGGAGAATGACGATACCGCCGGTGGGCTTCAGGGGGTCGTCGAGGGGCCGGAGAATGTCCTGGTTGGCGACCTCCCGGAGGCCGGCGAGGTTCTCTGCGAGGGTCTTGCCGGAGACGGTCAGGGCGTCGCCGTGGAGCATACCGGCGTCGAGGAGCCGCTTCATCACGAACCCCACGCCGCCGACGCGGTCGAGGTCGGCCATGACATAGCGGCCCACGGGTTTCATGTCGGCGATGTGCGGGGTCTGGCTGCTGATGCGGTCGAAGTCGTCAATGGAGAGCTCCACGCCGGCTTCGAAGGCGATGGCCAGAAGGTGCAACACGGCGTTGGTGGAGCCTCCCATAGCCATCACAACGGTTATGGCGTTCTCGAAGGCTTTGCGGGTCATGATGTCGCTGGGGAGGATCTGCTCCTGCATCAGGTTGATCAACGCGGCGCCCGACTGCAGGGCGGTGGCGTCCTTCCGGGAGTCGACCGCGGGGATGGAGGCGGTTCCAGGCAGGCAGATGCCCATTGCCTCGGCCACGGACGACATGGTGTTGGCGGTGAAGAGACCGCCGCAGGACCCCTCGCCGGGGCAGGCCCGCGATTCGATGAGCTTGAGGTCGTCGTCGTTCATGCGGCCAGTGGAGTGGGCGCCCACGGCTTCGAAGACGTCCTGAATGGTCACGGGACGGAGGTGAAAGTCGCCGGGGAGGATGGTGCCGCCGTAGATGAAGATGGAAGGGATGTTGAGCCTGGCCATGGCCATCATGGAGCCGGGAAGGCTTTTGTCGCAGCCGGCTAGAGTGACGATGCCGTCGAAGCACTCGGCTCGGGTCATCAGTTCGATGGAGTCGGCGATGATTTCGCGGCTGATGAGGGATGCCTTCATACCCTGGTGGCCCATGGCAATGGCGTCGCTGACGGCGATGGATCCGAATTCGAAGGGCGTGCCGCCGCCCATGCGCACGCCTTCCTTGACCTTGCGGGTGAGACGCTGGAGGCTGAGGTTGCAGGGTGTCACGTCGTTGAAGGTGTTGGCGATGCCGACCATGGGCCGCTGAAGGTCGTCGCCGGTCAGGCCCATCGCGTGAAACATGGCGCGATGGGGCGCGCGCTGTGGGCCGTCGGTGACCTGCCAGCTCCGGCGTTTGAGGGATGCCAGATCGGCTTTGTCCAGGATGCGGGTCATTGGCGTTGCTCCTTTTCTACTTGCTCCGGGGGCAATTCCGCAGGGTGCTTGGGGCGGAAAATGCCGAAGGAACTCGTATAGCCGTGCAGGTAGGTGGCCCCGCCGACGGGGCCAATCTCGCCGTTGCAGAAGAACCCCGCCAAGGGGACGGGGCCGACGTTGGAATAGAAGGCGTTGGAGTCGTGGTCCGGCTCACCGTAGAGACCGGCGCCGCGGCCGTTGCAGGAGAACATCACCGCCCCTGAAGCCGCGTTGTCCTCGCGGAGCCCGGCGTAGCGGCTGAGCTGGTCGTTGAGGTCTTCTGCGGAGGTCCGGGCGTCGCGCAGGTGGAACTGCACCGTTTGGCCCTCCCTGAGATGCTCGCCCACGGCAAGCGCGCCGGTTTCGGGGTCTATGCCCATGAGGTTGCGGATGAGGAAGTCGCCGGTGGCCCAGTTCTCCCCGAGGGGATCTGTGACCATGCCGACGAACAGCGAATGGCGGGCCAGTTTCTGGTCGTCGGGGGCAAGGGAAGACAGCAGTTCCCGCAGGACTTCGAGGGGGTCGCGCCCGTCGAGTTCGTGGAGGAGGTTGCCGTGCGCCTTGGTGACGATCATTGGCCTGCCCACGGGGCGGCAGCCCTGGGCCACGACCGTGTCTATGACGAGGTTGCCAACGAAGGCGACGCCGGCGGCCCCGGTGCGATAGCACCGGCTATCGAGGAACAGTGCGTGGCTGCTTGGGTGGAAACCACCGCTGACGAGGCCGCCTATCTTGGCTGCGGAGGGGAAGGCGTAGTCGAGGCCGGCGATGAGGGAATCTGTGGGGAAGGAGTAGGGGTCGGCGAGGAGGAGGAAGTGCGGCTCCTGGTCTGCGGTGACGCCTGCAATTTCTTCCCAGGCTTGGGGAGGGGCGTCGGGGTCGGGGAGGGTGTCAGACTTGAGGTGGAAGGGCCGTATCTCCACGCCGGGCAGGACGGCGGCGCTGAGGGAGATGGCGGGCTGGTCCTCCAGCTCCCGGCGGCCGCCAATGACGCCGCGTCCGCTGCAACCCAGGATCGTAGCGTCGCCCAGGAGTTCGCGCACGATGGATGGAAGTCTGTCGTAGGAAGGGGCGAAGTGAGGGGAGACGAAAGCGAGCACGAGGTCGGGTGTTTGGCCTTCGAGGTCCACCATGAGACTGGATGCGCAAGCATCCAGGGCGGAGTCGATTTGCTCATCCTGAGCTACCGCAGACGCCCAACGCATTGGCCCACCTCCAAGCTACACCAGACTACGAATCCAGCATACCACAAGAAAACATGGACGAATCGAGAACAATGTGGAGGTGGGCCGGCGCGGAGCCGGGGCAGGAGCTTCATTGGCGGGGCGAAGGAGGCCCTCCGATTCGTGTATGATGGCGCCGCCGAGGCTTGCGGAGGGCAGCCTCGTCTTCCCCGCTCCGTTTCGTCGAGCGCAGGCTGGACTGGCCCTGAGTTCCGGTCTGAGGGGGCAGCGGCTGATGGTTGATGTGATGGTTCTGGCGGTGCTTGCGCTGGGCGCCTACCTGGCGGGCTCGGTCTTATGGGGCGACATCATTTCCAGGCGTTACGGCGTCGATATCTGGGCCGTGGACACCCGCAATCCCGGCGCGGGGAATGTGGCCCGCAGCGTGGGGAAAGCCCAGGCCGTTGCCGTGTATGTTTTCGACGCCATGACTGCGGCGACGGTGATGCTGGTGGCGGGAGCGCTGCCGCAACCTGAAGCGCGGGTGGTTGCCATTGTGGGCATTCTGGCCGGAACCTTCTTCTCGCTGTATCGGAGGCTGAGAGGCGGCATAGGACTGGCCAAGTTCATGGGGCTGGCGTTGGGCATGAACCCGGCCGGGTTCATGCTTGTGGCGCCGCTGGGAGTCCTGGCCATCGCGTGGACGAGGAACCCGGCGCTTGCGGGGGGCATTGTGGTGACGGGGACGGCCCTGTTCTCGACGTTCGTGTACCACGACGTGCCGACGCTGGTGCTGATTGCGGTGGCGGGATTCGCGGTGTGGGCAAGGTCGCGGATGCACGCTCATTTCGTGGAGCCGCGGCCGTAGCCGCCTCCTTGCGCGCAGGTCCGGCCTGACGGCCTAGCCGTGCCTCTTCCGGCCCGTTTCGGTTGCCCCTGCCAACGTCCCCCGCCAAAGCTGCGGTCTTTGTTGGGCACGCCTGAGTATGCTATACTGTGCTGGGATTTCTAGGAGTCCCCATCCCCCCGCTAAGCCGGGGTTACAGACCAGGTGAACAGGTCTATGCAACAGCAAGTTATCTCGCAACCGGAGGCCACTTCCGAACCGCTGACGATGAAGGCGCTGCTGGAGGCAGGGGTCCACTTTGGACACCAGCCGCGGCGCTGGAACCCCCGAATGAAGCGGTTCGTCTTTGCACAGCGCAACGGCATTCACATCATCGACCTTCAGCAGACGCTGACGTTACTGCGGAAGGCGCAGGAGTGGGTTTCAGACCTGGTGGCCCATGGGGAGAAGATTCTCATGGTGGGCACCAAGAAGCAGGCGCAGGAGGCGGTGACAGCAGCCGCGCAGCGGTCCGGCCAGTTCTATGTGACGCACCGCTGGCTTGGCGGCACGCTGACGAATTTCACGACGATTCAGGCTCGCATCGACCACCTCGTGAACCTCGAGGAGCAGCAGGCGCGGGGCGAGTTCCAGCGTCTTACGAAGAAGGAAGGCCTGAAGCTGGAGGAGCGGATCAGCAAGATGAACCGCCTTTTCGGCGGCATCAAGGAGATGACCCGCCTGCCGGGGGCGTTGTTCCTCGTGGATGTCAGCAAGGAGGATATCGCAGTCATGGAGGCCCGGCGCATGGGCATCCCGGTGCTGGCTCTCGCAGACACCGACGCCAATCCCGATCTGGTTGACTATCCCGTGCCGGGCAACGACGACGCCATCCGGTCCATCCGTCTGATCACGGGCCGCATCGCAGACGCCGCAGTGGACGGTCTCAGGCGGCGGGAGGCGATGGCGATGGAGCTGGCGGCGGTGGAGGACGAGGGGCCGGTCGGCAGATTCGAGGACGACAGCGAATCAGAGTAGGAGGAGACCCTGTGGTTTCAGTTGACTCGATCAAGGTCCTGCGCGATCGGACAAGCGCAGGAATCATGGACTGCAAGAGAGCGCTGGCCGATGCCGGCGGCGACTTGGAAAAGGCGGCGGAGATACTGAGAGAGAAGGGGCTGGCCACCGCAGCCAAGAAGGCCTCGAGGGACACCGGCGAGGGGGTCATTCATTCCTACATCCACGGCGGGAGCCGCATCGGGGCGCTGGTGGAACTGAACTGCGAGACGGACTTCGTGGGGCGCACGCCGGACTTCCAGGGGTTGGCCCACGACGTGGCGATGCAGGTGGCGGCGATGGCCCCGAGATACGTGGACGTCGACGAGATGCCGCCGGACGACGAGGCCAACGCTGACGAGGTGTGCCTTCTGAGGCAGCCGTTCATCAAGGACCCCAGCAGGACGGTCCAGGACATGGTGAACGAGTTGGTGGCCAAGGTGGGCGAGAACGTGCGCGTGAGGAGATTCTCTCGCTTTGCCCTGGGTGAGAACGAGGGGGATTGATGACCCAGGGGGTCTATCGGAGGACGCTGCTCAAGCTCAGCGGAGAGGCGCTCGGGGGGCCGGACAACACGATCAATCCCGTAGCCCTGTCCCAGGTGTCCAACGAGATTCTTGACGCCTTGGCGATGGGTGTTGAAATGGCGGTGGTGGTGGGCGCGGGAAATCTGTGGCGGGGCGCCACCATGGCCGACCAGGGCATAGATAGGGCCACCGCCGATTACGCCGGCATGTTGATGACCATCGTCAACGCGCTGGCTCTCCAGGACGCTTTGGAACGCAGAGGAGTGACGGTGCGAACCCAGAGCGCCATCGTCGTGGAGGCGGTTGCGGAGCCGTACATTCGCCGCAGGGCAATTCGACACCTCGAGAAGGGGCGGGTGGTGATATTCGCCGCCGGGACGGGGAACCCCTACATGACGACCGATACGGCCGCCGCGCTCAGGGCCATCGAGGTGGGGGCGGAGGTCCTGCTTATGACAAAGAACAACGTGGACGGCGTGTACGACGCGGACCCCAACCTGGACGCCCGCGCCCGCCGGTTCGACAGGCTGGGGTACATTGAGGCCTTGAACCGGAGGCTGTCTGTGATGGACAGTACCGCCCTTACGCTTTGCATGGAGAATCAATTGCCGATCAGAGTGTTCAATCTGTTCCAGCCCGGCAACCTTCACCGGGTGCTGTCGGGGGAGCCGGTGGGAACGATGGTGGAGGGAGAGGGCGAGAGGGTATCCACCTAGCCGGCCCGGCGGCGCGTTGAGGCTGAGCCCCCGGAGGATGACATCATGGTCAGCGACGCTTTTTCCAAGACCGAAAGCCGCATGAAGAAAGCCGTCGAGTCGCTGCGCGGGGATCTTTTGTCTGTGCGGACGGGCAGGGCGCATCCTTCGCTAGTGGCCAATATAGCGGTGGACTACCACGGGACCCAGATGCCGCTCAATCAACTGGCCAACATCTCGGCGCCGGAGGCCCGTATGATCCTCGTACAGCCGTGGGACCGGCAGGTGTTGAACACCGTGGTGAAAACGCTCCAAACCTCGGAGTTGGGGCTGAATCCCTCCGTGGATGGTGACACGCTGAGGATACCCATACCGCCCCTGACGGAGGAGCGGCGGCGGGAGATGGTGAAGCTCGTCAAGCAGAAGGTGGAGCAGGGGCGCATCGCCGCCCGGAACATCCGCCGGGACGAGGTTGAAAAGATTCGGGGCCTGGAAAAGAGCAAGGAGATGTCACAGGACGAATCCCGGCGGGCGCAGGAACGGATTCAGAAGATAACCGACAGCTCCATCGCCGAGATGGAAGCGCTTGGCAGCGCCAGGGAAGCCGCCGTCATGGAGGTCTAGCGAAGCGTGGTGAGAGACCAGTTCTCCCTTTCCGCCCTAGCCGGCTCCACCACGGTGGCCGAGGAAAATGGGGCCGTCCCCCGGCACGTGGCAGTCATCATGGACGGCAACGGCCGATGGGCCAGCCAGCATGGGTTGCCTCGATTGGGAGGGCACCGCGCCGGAACGGAGAATATTCGGAGGGTGGTGGAGGCTTTTGCCGAGGCTGGCGTTGAGTGCCTGACGCTCTACACCTTTTCCACCGAGAACTGGCGCCGTCCCCAACATGAGGTGGAGGGTCTGATGGGCCTCCTTCAGGAGGTCATTCTTCGTGAAACGGAAGCGCTGCACAAGAGGAATGTGCGCCTGCGCCATCTGGGGAGGCTGGACCGCCTCCCTCCCGAGCTTCAGGGGGCGATACGCAGTTCGATGGAGTTGACCTCCCAGAACACGGGGATCGTCCTTGGCGTTGCCTTCGATTATGGCGGGAGAAGAGAGTTGGTGGACGCCATACGGCAGTTGATACGCGATAGGACGGACCCCGAAGCGGTGAACGAGGCTCTGGTCGACCGGTATCTGTACACCAGCGAACTTCCCGATCCGGACCTGGTTATCCGCACCGCCGGGGAAATGCGAATGAGCAATTTCATGCTATGGCAGGCTGCCTATGCTGAGTACTACACCACGGCGACGCTCTGGCCTGACTTTGATGTCGTTGAGGTTGGGCGAGCCCTGGAAGCCTACAGCCAACGGCGCCGGCGTTTCGGCGCCCTGAACCCGGAAGAGTAGCCGGGCTCGGCCTGCTGTCCGTTGCTTCATCGAAACGTCGTTCTTCGCCTGCTGACCGGCCTCGTTGCTTTTCCCGCGTTGGCGCTCGTTGTGTGGGCTGGGGGTTTGCTCTTTCTTGGCGCTGTGGCGGCGCTGGCGCTGGCGGCGGCGTGGGAGTTTCACCGGCTCAGCCGGTCTGCGGCGGCAGCCACACCCCGTATTGTGGTCCTTGCCTTCCCCCCGGGGCTCGTCGTTGCCGCGTATTTCGGCGCTGGCGTCTTGGCCGCAGCCATTGGTGGAGCGTTTCTTGCGTCCATCGGCGCCCTGCTGGTCAGGCGGAGCCCAAGAAGCCCGCTCCGCGACTACGCCTTCACGCTGGGCGGCATCGCCTACGTCGGCATTCCCCTGGCCCTGGCCGTGATGATGAGGGAGGCCGAAGACGGCCTGGCATGGGTGTCGCTGGCGTTGAGCGTTGCCTTCGCTTCGGACGTCTTGGCCTACACCGTGGGAAAGCTGATGGGCAGGCGACTTATGGCGCCGGCGATCAGCAAGGGCAAGACGTGGGAGGGGGCCGCGGGTGGCATGGTGGGGGCAATCGGCGCGGCGTATCTGACCGCGGCGCTGATGGACCTTCCACTGCCCCTGTGGTCGGCGGGGGTGGTTGGGGTGCTGCTGGGTGCCCTGGCGCAGATGGGGGATTTGGCGGAATCCATGCTGAAGCGCTCCGCCGACGTGAAGGACGCCGGCGTTCTGATCCCCGGGCACGGGGGGCTTCTGGACAGGCTGGATTCCGTTGTCTTTACCCTGGTGGCTGTTTATTATGTAGCCCTCGGGTACTGGTAAGAAGTGTTGCGCGGACCGCCCTCCTGGGGAAGCGGACTTGAAGAACATCTCGATCCTCGGCTCTACCGGCTCCATAGGCTGCCAGACGTTGGACGTGGTGCGCGCCTTCCCGGGTGAGTTCAACGTGGTGGGTCTTGCGGCGGGCCACAACCTGGCGCTGCTGGCCGAGCAAGCAAGGGAGTTCAATCCTGAATGCGTATCCTGCCTGGTTCCCGACCGAGAGGCGGCCGCGCTGCTTCCCGAGTCCTGCCGGCTGGTGTCCCCTGAGGACGTTGCCGCGCATCCCGACGTGGAGTTGGTGATGGCGGCGTCGGTGGGTGGGGCCGGTCTCAGGCCCATCATGGCGGCCATCGATGCGGGCAAGACCGTTGCCCTGGCCAACAAGGAGGCCGTCGTTTCGGCGGGGGAGATTCTCATGCGGCGGGCCAGTGAGGCGGGGGTCGACATCTTACCCGTAGACAGCGAGCCCAGCGCTCTTTGGCAGTGTCAGAGGGGCGAGACCGGCCGGGTATCCCGTCTGCTTATCACGGCTTCCGGGGGGGCATTGCGGGACCACGACCTCTCTGACCTGGCGTTCGTAACGCCGGAGCAAGCGCTGCGCCATCCCACGTGGTCGATGGGCCGGAAGATCACCGTGGACTGCGCGACGCTGATGAACAAGGGTTTCGAAGTCATCGAGGCGCGCTGGCTGTTTGACGTGCCTTGGGAGCGCATCGAGGTCGTGGTGCATCCGGAGAGCATCATCCATTCGATGATGGAGTTCGACGACGGGTCGGTGAAGGCGCAATTGGGCCCCCCCGACATGCGCCTTCCCATTCAGTACGCCCTGTTCCACGGGGAGCACCGGGCCAACGACGGCCTGGCGCGATTCGACCCGTTGAAGGCCGGAGCGTTGACCTTCAAGCCGCTGGACGAAGGCAGGTATCCCTGCTTCTTCCTGGCGCTGGAGGCCGGCCACCGGGGCAGCACCTACCCCGCCGTGCTCAGCGCAGCCGACGAGGTTGCGGTGAGGCTATTCCTCGACCGGCGCATTGGGTTCCTGGATATGCCGGTGTTGCTGCGCCGGGTTCTCGATGAGCATGACGCCGTTGCGGCGCCGGACCTAGAGGACGTGTTCATCGCCGACGCGTGGGCGAGGGACGCGGCGTTGCGCCTCGCCGGGGTTTGAACCCCATCAAAGCGTGGGGGTGCCGCGCCTGACGGCGCCCCAATCAAGGTGAGCAGGCTCGCACTCCATGGCCTTTACCCTCGACTTTCTTCAAACCGCCCTAGCCTTCGTTGGCGTTCTGGGGCTTCTGGTACTGGTCCATGAGCTAGGCCACTTTCTCACCGCCCGGCTGTTCAAGGTCAAGGTCCTCGAGTTCGGCTTCGGTTACCCTCCGCGTCTGTTCGGCTTTCGGCGAGGCGAAACCCTCTACTCCGTGAATCTGCTGCCCCTGGGCGGGTTCGTCCGGCTCCTTGGCGAGGAGGATCCGACCGAGCCGCGGAGCCTGGCGCGGCTGGCGCCGTGGAAGCGAGCCGTGATCCTGGTGGCGGGCTCCGCGATGAATGTCCTGCTGCCCGTGGTCATCTTTGCCGCCATCTTCATGCTGCCGCAGAACGAACCGAGCGGGAACGTGCTGATCACCGAGGTGGCGCCTGGAAGCCCGGCGGCGGGCGCCGGCCTATTGCCCGGCGATCGCGTCGTTGAGGTGAACGGGGCCGAGGTGGACACCCACAACGACGTGGCCCTCAGCATCCACGCAAACCTGGGCAACCGGATGACCTGGATGGTGGAGCGGGACGGGGCGCTGCGGCAGATATCGGTTACGCCCCGGTTCGATCATCCCCGGGACGAGGGACCCACAGGGGTCTCGGTGACGACTGGCCGGATCCTGGTCGACGCCGTGCCCGAGGGCTCGCCGGCGTGGGACGTTGGCCTGCGCCCCGGGGACGTCGTGCTCCAGGTGGGGAACTTCCGGGTGTTCGACAAGGATGCGATTCCGGTGGCCTCTGAACAGCTGGAGGAGGAAGGAGCGGGGGACGTGCCCATTTTGCTGTGGCGCCAGGGGGAGTTCCGGGAGGCGGTCGCGCCGGGGGCTGCTTCTGGTTTGCCTGGCACTATCAGTGCGGCAACGCTGAACAACGCGCCGGACAAAGTGGTGTCGGCGCCTCCATGGAGGGCCGTGCCCAAAGCGGTCAGTCAAATATGGCAGACGCTGATTCTTACGAAGAACGAGATCAGCCGTTGGATCGTGGGTTCGGCGTCGCCGCAGCTAGCGGGACCCATCGGCATTGCTCAGTTGAGTGGGCAGGCGGCGAGCCTTGGGGCGCTGGCGTTTCTCAACTTCGCCGCGTTCCTGAGCATCAATCTGGCCATCATCAACATTCTGCCGATTCCAATGCTGGACGGGGGCAGGCTCATGTTCGTGATCCTGGAGTGGGTGCGCCGAGGGAAGCGGATATCGGCCCAGCGGGAGGGGTTTGTTCACCTCGTTGGCTTCATGCTATTGTTGTCTATGGTCGTGGTGATCAGCTACTACGACATAGCGCGGCTGATTCAGGGGCGGAGTCTGCTGCCCTAGCTTTTCCGGGCGGCCTGCCGAGGATGCGCCATGACTGAACGCAAACGACGCCTGTCCAAGCCCATCTGGGTGGGCGAGGTGAAGGTCGGGGGCGACGCGCCGGTGTCGGTCCAGTCGATGACCAAGACGGACACGCGGGACGCGCAGGCCACGGTGCGCCAGATACGGGAGTTGGAGGAAGTGGGTTGTGAGATCATCCGCTGCGCCGTGCCGGACATGGAGGCGGCCCAAGCCCTGGCCGAGATCAAGAAGCAGATCAACATCCCGCTGGTCGCCGACATCCACTTCCACTACCAGCTGGCCCTGGAAGCGGTCAAGAGCGTGGACTGCCTGCGGCTCAATCCAGGCAACATCCGCGACCCCGAGCGGGTGAAAGAGGTGGTGCGGGCCGCCAAGGAGCGCGGGATTCCCATTCGCATCGGGGTGAATTTCGGCAGCCTGCCGCCGGTCAACGCCATCGGCATGAAGTCTGGAGCGTCGCGTCATCAGGATGGCGTGAACACGCTGGCCAAGGCTGGCGAGGAGCTTGTCGAGGGTCAGATTTCGGCGGTGGACCACATGGTGGCCACGGGGTTGTGGGAGATCGGCATTCTGGAGTCGTTGGACTTCGACCTGATAAAGATATCGCTGAAGGCGTTCGACGTGCCCACGACGGTGGAGACGTACCGGCGCATGGCGGAGCTTGTGCCGTATCCGCTGCACTTGGGGATAACGGAGTCGGGGACGGCAAAGTCGGGCTCCATCAGGAGCGCGGTGGGTTTGGGTGTCCTCTTGTACGAGGGCATCGGGGACACGATACGGGTGTCGTTGAGCGACGAGTCCAAGGAAGAGGTCCACGCCGGCTACGACATTCTGAAGTCGCTGAATTTGCGAGTGAAGGGGACGGTGATGGTGGCCTGCCCGTCCTGCGGGCGGGCGGACGTGGACATCCGCAAGCTGGCCAACACGGTGGACGAGTTGTTGAAGGAGTCGAACGCGCCGGTGAAGGTAGCGGTGATGGGCTGCGAGGTGAACGGCCCAGGCGAGGCCAAGGATGCGGACGTTGGGATAGCTGCGGGGGTGGGCCGGGCCGTCATCTTCCGGAAGGGGAAGAAGTCCCGGGTGGTGGAGGAGAAGGACATGCTGGAGGCGCTGATGGAAGAGGTGCAGCTCGTCAGCGCGGAGAAGGAGCTGGAAGAAGCCAAGGCGGGTTAGGGGAGCTCGGATATGGCGGTGAGAATTACTGTGGAGCGCACGGTTGTCCCTGGGGAGCAGCACGACGTGAAGGAAGTTCTTCGGGAATTGCGGTTGCGCTCCACGCGGCGGCCAGGGTTCGTTTCAGGCGTCACGATGATCGACGCCCACAACCCGGCGAACTTTCTGATGGTCAGCACGTGGACGAGCATCGGTGCGTGGGAGGCTTGGGAGAAGTCGCCTGAGCGGCAGGAGGTCAGCGACAAGCTGGCGCCGCTGTTGCAGGGACACCCCAAGGTGCGGATGTGGCTGGAGGACCTGGACGCCCCGCCCGGCGGGGCGTAGCTCTGTCTCAAAGTCAGGCGCGGCCCCGTTCAGTGCTGTCCCCGAATTGCTTGAAGCGATGTGGGTTGTAAGCTCTTTTCGACAGGGTTCAAGTCCAATTCCTTTTCGAGCAGAATCCCCTGGTGCTGCTTTCCAACGCCCCTTTCGTGTAGCTGTGGTGCGTCTACGACCGCCCCAAAGTGTATGAAGGTTTCTTCGAAGCGGTCATGGCCTGCTCCGGTGGGCGGATCAAGGGATTCCTAGGGAACCTCTGAACAAGCCGCCGGCGCAGCCATCTTCCCTATCTGGCTATGCCGTGGTCCCCGGACGTATTCAGGTATATCCCTAAGGGGCGCAGATTGAGGCAGGGGGCGTTTGGAGCGCTAACCACCCAGCCACTGCACGTCGCCGCAGAGGTCCGCAGGGTGAGAGCGAGCGGAGAAGGCGGCGTACTCTTCCTTGGACTGCTTCAGCGATGTGTTCGCGCCGTGGCCCGGATAGACCTCTATGTCGTCGGGAAGGACGTAGAGACGCTCTCTGATGTTGGCGAGGAGCCGTTGGAAGTTCTCCGGGCTCGTGGTCCTGCCGGGGCCGCCTGGGAACAGGACGTCGCCGGGAAAGAGGTGACGTCCCACCAGGGTGCAGGCGCCGCCGGGGGTATGGCCCGGCGTGAAGATGAACCGGGCCTCCAGTTTGCCAAAGGCAATAGTGCTGCCGTCCTCTAGGTCGAAGTCGGCGGGGCGTGGTAGGCGGGGAGCGTCCTCATGGTGACAGCCCACCGGAGCCTTCAGGCCATCCAGCATCACGTCGAAACCCAGGATGTGGTCCTGGTGCGTATGCGAGATGACAAGAGCGGTGACCTTGACGTCGCCGACCTCAGCCAAGAGCTTCTCGGACTCCGCCGGCGCATCGATGACGATGCCCTCTTCCGTGGAGGGGTCGACGATGAGGTAGGCGTTGTTGTCGTAAGGCCCACAGCTTGTCTTGTGGATGCGGATGGTCTCGTCCTGGTAGTAAATGGGCATGATGGCTCCTCTAGTTGTAGTTCCCAAGCCGTAGCTGCGGCCAAAGCGTACGCTCGGCGGCGGTGAGGTTCTTGCGTAGCTCGCGGGCGCGCTGATCGGACATGGCCTCCATCCTAACCTTCCCTCGTAGCTGGGGGAAGGGACGGGAGGATTCTGCCGCCTCGCGCCGGTAACCAACGTCCCAGGGAAGGGTCCCTGGCTTTGTTTCCTGCGTTGTTGGCGGCCCGGCGCGCTTGGAAACGGGGGCCCGTCCGCCAGACTCAGCGGTGGCTGGGCTATGCTCAGCCACCTGCGCCCTCCGCTGCCTTCACCTGTCTGCTCACCCAGTCGGAGACCAGGTCCAGGACGCGGGGGTCCGGCGGGGCCTTGACCTGGTCCTTGTAGCTGGCCAGCGACGGCGGGTTATCGGGGTCGGGGCGCAGCACGTGGGTTACGTCCGGGACTGCATGATACTCGAACTCGGATTTCACCAGATCGGCCATGCGCTCCAAGTCCGCAGGGTCCGTCTGGATGTCCTTGGCGCCGGTTATGGCTAGCGTGGGCACGCGTATTTTGGGCAGGTCGACGGCGGGGTTGTAGGCGATGTACTCCCTCGTCCACCTCGCGTTGACGTTGGCCACGAGCTGCACCCGGTACGAATCCTCCTTGGACTGCTTGAGCTTGTCCAGCCGCTTCTGCTGCGATTTCACGACGTCGATGCGGAAGAGCTTGATGATCCACTTGTTGGGCCCCTTCATGCCCCGAGCGACCTGTTGCACCTGCCACTTCAGCGTCTCCTCGCCGGTGCGGGCGGCGCCCGCCAGCAAGATGGCGCCCGCCATGCTGACGCCCTTGGCCGCCAGCATCGTTGCGATTAGGGCGCCCGCGCTGCGGCCCAGGACGAACACCGGCTTCCCTTTGATGAGCGGGTGGCCTCTCAGGAAGGCGAGGGCCCGTTGGGCGTCGGCTGCGTTGTCATGGAGGCCGGCGCTGAGGTAGGCGCCCTTGCTTGCCCCCACGCCGCGTTTGTCATACCGCAACGTGGCTACGCCGCGCTCGGCCAGGCGCTCGGCGAAGGAGGGGAAGGCGTTGATCGGGAGCTGCATGTGGTTCTCGTTCCGGTCGATGGGGCCGGGGCCGGCAATGAGGAGCACTCCTGGAAAGGGGCCGCTGGCGTCTGGGTGGGCCAGCGCGCCGGCCAGCTCCATGTCAGCCGACTTGAACTTAACATCCTGCTCGATCATGAAGGCTATCCTCTCCACGAACCTGCCTGGGTATTGTATCATCGGGCCGGCCCACCGTAGCTACCCAGGAAGCCATGCTACGGCTCGGAACTAGACAATCACTGCCGGGGCGAGGCGCAGTATGACCGTTCTTATGACCGGGGGCATGGGGTTCATTGGGTTGAACGCCATCGAGGCGTTCCTGAACGCAGGCGATGAGGTGGTGGCGACCTACCACCGGGCGTGGCGGCTTCCAAGTTGCCTGGCCCCGCACGTTGACAGAGGCCTCGCCTTCGAGCAGGTGGACATCGGCGTTCCCGGGGCCCTTCTGGCGGTTGCCAAGAAGCACAACGTAGACAGCATTGTCCACCTGGCCATTCACGGGCAGGCCCTCCATGACCCCGGCGCCGACCTACGGGCCAACATGGACAAGCTCTCCGTGCTGCTGGACGCGGCGCGGGACTCAGGCGTCCGGCGCCTTAGCCTGTCCAGCATAGGGGGCATAGTGGCCAACGGGCCGTTCCGGGAAGACGATCTGGCGACGGTGGACACGCCCATTCCGCCGTTTGCCTTCAAGAAGGCGTGGGAGATCCTGTCGCTGAACTACGCCAGAATGGCTGGCATCGAGCTGGTGAATATGCGGCTGCCCGCCGTTTACGGGCCCATGTACGCATCCATGCGCAACCTGCCCAGCAGGTTATGCCACGCCGCCGCCCGCGGCGCGGCGCCCGATTACTCGCCGGCGTTCGGGGGCGTCCCGTTCGCGGACGCAGCGGGTGACCTGGCGTACGTGAAGGACATCGCCAGGGGCATCGTGCTTATTCAGCAGGCGGAGAAGTTGGAGCACCGTATCTACAACCTGGGGTCGGGAAGGGCAACGTCCAACGCCGAGTTCGTTGCGGCGGTGAAGAAGGTCAAGCCTTCCTTCGACGCCGAGCTGCAGCCCGGCGAGGGACCCGGATTCAGGCCGAATGCCTACGCCGACATCTCGCGGGCGCGAACCGAGCTCGGTTATGAGCCGCGCTACACGTGGGAGACCGCCGTCGCCGAATACATCTCCTGGCTGGAGCAAGGCAACCCGCAATAGGGCTAGAGGAGTGAGCGGGTGGGCAAGGAGGGTGCAGGGACTCCTTGGTTCCCGCCGGGAGTATAGCGGCGTCAGTCACCGCAACCGCTGGGGCAGAGCGCCAGCTATGCCTGGTCAGGCTCTAGCCAACCTCTGGCTAAGCGCGCCACCAGCCGCGGCCCGGGCGTTGGCCGTCCCGTCCACGCATGCGTGGGTGAGCCGCCGGGTCAGGCGCCGACCGGGCTCCGTCCGAGCGCCTGGGACACCTTGTTCACGTCTTCCATGAGGTTGTGGAAGTTTTCCGGCGTGAGGGACTGGGCGCCATCGGACCAGGCCTTGTCGGGGTTGGGATGCACCTCGATGATCAGGCCGTGGGCGCCGCAGGCGATGGCTGCGGTGGCAAGGGGGGCTACCAGATACCACTTGCCCGTGCCGTGGCTGGGGTCGATGATGATGGGCAGGTGGCTGAGCCTCTTGATCACAGGAACGGCGGCCAGGTCCAGGGTGTTTCTGGTGTAGGTCTCGAAGGTGCGGATGCCGCGCTCGCAGAGGATGAGCTGGGTGTTGCCGGTGTTGAGGACGTATTCGGCGGCGAGCAGCAGGTCCTCGTAGGAAGCCGAGAACCCCCGCTTGAGAAGGATCGGCTTCCCGGTGCGCCCTGCCTCTTCCAGCAGCACGAAGTTCTGCATGTTCCGCGCCCCAAGTTGGAGAATGTCGCTGTACCGGGCGACGAGCTCCATGTCCCTGGTGTCCAGGACCTCCGTGATGATGGGCAGTCCGGTCTCCTCTCGCGCTGTGGCTAGCATCTTCAGCCCGGCTTCCCCGTGACCCCGGAACGTGTAGGGGGACGTGCGGGGCTTGAAGGCCCCGCCTCTAAGGATGCTGGCCCCCGACGCTTTGACGGCCCTTGCGGTCTCGACCATCTGGTCCTCTGACTCGACGGAGCAAGGCCCTGCCATGACCGTTACGTTGTCGCCGCCAATCTTCACGCCGTTCACGTCGACGATGGTGTCCAACGGCTTGAACTCGCGGCTGGCCAGCTTGTACGGGCGGGATATGGGAGTCACCTCGGCGACTCCGGCCAGCATTTCCAACTCGTCTCGCAGGCCGGGATAGGTCTGGCCAACGACGCCTATCACCGTGCGCTCGACGCCGGCGCTGACGTGGGCCTCCAGGCCCCGCTCTCGAATATGCTCTTTGACGGCTTCTATTTGAAGGGGTGTGCTGCCCCGCTCCATGGATACGAACATGGTCTCAACCTCCCCAGGACTCCTCTCGATTTGTGCGGCCAGAGGCGCTGGCCTTCCCGTTTATGAGCCGGCCTGCTCTTCGGCCTTGTCTTCAATTCCTCGTTTACGCAGGTGCTGGGCGCCCTTCAGGTAGATGTGTCGCAGGTCCTGCGGCCCCTTCTCCGTATTGACGAGTATCAGCACCCGTATGACGCGCCCGGTGGCGTCTGGGACGTTCATCTCGTGGCCGCAGAGGAAGGCCACGTATTCCCACCCCATCAGGCGGGCGGCGACCGCCGGGAACTCGGCGGTGAGGTCGGCGGTTGTGGTGAACCAGGCCGCCGCCACGTCATCCACGTCGATGTTGTTGGTCTCAGCGATGGCCGTCAGCAACTCCTGGGTGGCTTCGACGACCGCTTCCTTCGTGTTGGCGTCGGCTGTAGTTGCGCCGCGGACGCCGCGGCACTTCAGCGTCATCTCGCGGCCTCTACAGTGTTCCGTCCCGACAGCTCTTGGACGAAGGACCGGGCGCGCTGTGCGGCCTGGCCCGGCGGGGCGCTTTCAACAACGTTGAGCAGCGCGCTTCCAACGACCGCGCCGTCGGCGTAGGCCGCCACTCTTGCCACGTGCTCTCGAGTGGAGATGCCGAAGCCCACGGCGACGGGCAGGGAAGTGTAGAAGCGGACGCGGGACACGAGGGACTCCGCCCCCGCGGAAATCTGCTGTCTTGCTCCGGTGACGCCTGTGAGGCTCACGCAGTAGACAAAGCCGCTGGCATCGCGGCAGGCGGCTTCGATACGGTGGTCGGGGCTGGTTGGGGCCAGAAGCGGGATGAGGTCCAGACCCTGCTTTGTGCACTCAGCGGACAGCGGCCCCGACTCCTCGGTGGGTACGTCGGCGGCAATGACGCCGTCCACCCCTGCGGACGCTGCGTCGGCGGCGAAGCGGTCGATTCCGTAGACCCAATAGGGGTTGTAGTAGCCCATGAGGATAAGAGGCGTTTCCAGTCCGGCGCCGCGCAGCTTGGCCACGGTGTCGATGCACATGGCCAGCGTCACACCCTGGTTCAGCGCATGAAACGAGGCTTTTTGAATGGTGACGCCATCGGCGAGGGGGTCGCTGAAGGGCACGCCCAACTCTATGATGTCTGCGCCGCCTTCAGCCAGGGCGGGCGCCAGCTCCAGCGTGGCCTCGGGGTCTGGGAAGCCGACTGTGAGGTACACGATGAGCGCGCTCTCACCGCGCTCTCGCAGGTGAGCGAAGGCATCGGATATTCGCGACGGCGGCATTAGCCCGGCATCCCCCCAAGGATGCTGAAAATCGTAGCATAGGGGGTAGGGCTTTACAACACGAGCCAACGTTCATGGTGCCTGCCCATCCCCGCCGCGGTGAGTGGAGCGTGCTCATGGCTCCCTTGCCAGCGCGATGCCCCAGACGCTGGCGGCGCCTGCCGCGGTCAGAGCGCGGGCCGCTGCCGCCAGCGTCGCTCCGGTGGTGCAAACGTCGTCCACCAGTAGGAGCCTGAGCCCCTGGACCGGTGCCGCGGGCGCGGCAAAGGCGTTGTGGACGTTCAGGCGGCGCTGGTCTGACGAGAGGGCGCGGGCCTGGGGCGGCGCAGATTGCACCCGCTTCACAGCTTCCAGGTAGCTGAGGTTGGAGGCCTTTGCCAACTCCCTTGCCAACAGCGCGGCCTGGTTGTAGCCGCGCTCGGCCATCCGGCGGCGGTGGAGGGGAACGGGGACCACCGCGTCGGCGGCGAGGTCTTGCCTTTCAACGAAGTCGGCCAGCAGACCGCCAAGGGTTGGCGCCAGGGACCGGAGGTTGTTGTACTTGAGCCGATGCACGCCGTCCCGAATCGAGTCCTGCATGAGGAAGGGGGCCCGGATGCCGTCTATGGTCAGGGGACGCGTCCGGCACCGGCCGCAGATTTGGCCCTGGAGCGGCTGTGCGCAGAGTTGGCAATAGGGCGGCGCCAGGCGGGGCAACGCCGCGAGGCAGGGCTCGCAGAGGAAGGTATTCTCCTTGCCGCAACCGAAGCAGCGAGGAGGGAACAGCAGGTCAAGGGTCAGGGCGCCGAGGCGCTGTAGGATGGCTGCCATACCCATATGCGGCCGCGTTTGGGGGCAGGTTCGGGAGAGGGCTGGCGGAATGCTATCATAACGCCGCAGGGAGCGCAGCAGCGATGATCAGGGCCGTCTTTTTCGATCTGTATGGGACGCTGGCCACCTTCGATCCGTCGGTGGAGGAGGTGCAGGCCGCGGCGTGCAGGGAGTTCGGCCTGGAAGCGGACGCTAAGGGCGTCGCCAGGGGGTACGTTGTGGCGGACGCCTTCATGGCCGAGCAGAACGGCGTCCACCCCCTGCGCGAGATGTCGGACGGCGAGCGGGAGGCGTTCTTCAGCCGGTACGAGCAGATCATCCTTCAGGGCGCCGGGCTGGAGGTTTCCCTGGAGCTGGCTGCCGCCATCTGGCGTCGCGTGCGGCAACTCCCCTACGAGATGGTGCTCTACAGCGACGCGCTGCCGACTTTGGCGGAACTGCGCTCCCAGGGCCTGCTCACCGGCGTCATTTCCAACATGAACAGGGATAGTGTCAGCCTGCTGCGCTCGATGGGCCTGGAGGGGGCCGTGGATGTCGCCGTGACGTCCGGAGACGTTGGCGCTGAGAAGCCGCACGCCCCCATATTCCTGGCCGCTCTGGAGCGGGCCGGGGTTGCGGCGCAAGAGGCCATTTACGTCGGGGACCAGGTTTCATCGGACGTGGAGGGGTCGCGGGCCGTGGGCATGACGCCCGTCCTGATAGACCGGAACGACCGGAACCCCGCTGTCGACTGCCTTCGTATCCGCGCGCTGCCCGAGGTGCGGGAGGTCGTTGCGCGTCATGGCCCTGGGCGCCCTCCCTAGGGGGCGCTTGTTACAGAGGCGGCGCGCCATTGGTCCGGGCGAAGCGCTCCGATCACTGCGAGAGAGATGGCCAGGATGACTCCCGCCCCTGCAATCGTTGCCTGAGGCCCCCCCCAATCCACGAAGAAGCCCATGGGGAGCGTCGAGATCGTCATGGCGGACCGCGTCATCATGTACACGCTCATCACCCTTCCGTACAGCGCCCTATCGGTGTTCAACATGAGCAGCGTTTGATTGAGAGTGAGGTAGGCCTGGCTGGACAGCCCGACTCCCAGCAGCAGGAGGAAGGACACCCAGTAGGACGACGACAGGGCGAAGAAGAAGAGCGTCACGCCGAAGGCAATGCCGGCGATTAACTGGAGCAACCCCTTGTGGGGTGTTTCTGCGATGTAGGCCAGGATGAACGACCCAGACAGCGCTCCGATGCCCAGGGCCGTGTACAACAGTCCAAGGCGCGAGGGGTCCACGAAGAGGACCTCGGATTGGAACACCGGAAGGAAGTACTGGAAGGGCAGGCCGAAGAGGATGGGAATCAGGGCCATGAGCAGGAGCGTCATGAGGGCCGGATTGTTCCTGATGTAGCGGAACCCCGTCAGCAGTTCGGCGGAGGCCCCGAGGCTCTTCGATGTCGCTTTCATGCCGGAGGGCAGGCCGGTGATGGTGAGGCCCGCGGCGACGTGGAAGATGGTGATGGCGGCGAAGGCAATGAAGGGGTCCCAGCTGAGGAGCAAACCGGCCAGGGCCGGGGCGGCGACCCTGTTCATGTTGCGTCCGGTGGAGTGCAGGGCAATGGCGTTGGCCATGCGCTCGCGGCCCACCAGCTCGGGGATGGCGGCCTGACGGGCGGGCATGTTGAAGGGGACGGTGATCCCGTGAACGATGCCAATTGCCACGAGATGCCACACCTCGGTCACGTCGAACAGCACCAGCAGGAAGGTGACTAGGGCGAGCAGCCCTAGCATCAGTTGGGACGTGACAATGAGGAGGCGTTTGTCCAGGCGGTCGGCGGCCACGCCGCCGAGGGGGGATATGATCAGCATGGGCAGCCCCTGGGACAGGGCGACCAAGCCCACCGCCGCCCCCGAATCCGATATGTGGAAGGCGAGCCAGGGGCGGGCGAGCATGTTCATCTGCATGGCGGCGATGGAGAAGAGGGAGCCAAACCAGAGCAGACGAAAGGAAGGGACTTCCAGGGCCGTAATCAGGCGCCGGAAACCGGATGACGCTTTGGGCGGAGAGGGGGGGCTGCTTGGGGACGGGCCGGGGGGCCGGTTGGGTGGACCGGCCAGCTCGTCGCCGGGTTCTTGCGGCCCTTCCTTGGCCAGAACGCTACCTCCCCTGCCATTGACGCCGGGGCCATTCTAGGCTGAGCAGGGTGGGAACACAAACAGCAGCGCTGCCGCCCTTCAAGGCGGCAGCGCTGCTGTTTCACGTTCACGTCGTTGCGGCTAGCGGGGCCTAGCCAACCAGTTGCTTCAACCCCTCGGCTAGCTCCGGAGTGACGTCCAAGAGCTGCGCTATTATGGCCTGCACATCGTCGCCCGGGATCGGGTTCACGGGCCGGCCGGTTGCCCGGGAGTCAGAAACGAAGTCAGGGTTGGTCACGGAATTCCAGAACGCCTCCCGAAGCATGGCCACAACGTTGTCGGGCGTACCCGGAACGGTTGGGAAGAGCAACTGGACCACGTTCGGGGCGTTGGCCGCCACGGCGATCTGGAACTGCTCCTCGGTCATCCGGTCCTGGAAGTCCAGGAGGTTGGGCACGCCGACCTCGGCCAGGAGCGGGTCTCCGGCAGAGTCATCGGTGATCTGAAGCACCGGGATGATCAGGTTGTCCTCAACCCACTGCGGCCTGGCGCCGGTCCACGCCTGAAACAGCGTGCACCATCCATCCAGCTCCCCTTGCTCGAGGGCGAGCGCCGCTTGGGCGGTGCTGCCGGAGTAACCGGCTACAACCTTGATGTTGCCGCCGACGTAGTCCTTCATGACGTTGACGGCCCAAGCCGTAGGAACACTGGAGCCAAATACAATCGGCTCCGGCGAGTCGATGATATCTTGCATGCTGCTGACGCCGCTCTCGTGCCAGACCTGGCAGGACATCGGGGCGCCGTTGACGACGCCCAAATACGGGAAGTCGTTCAAGTCGAACTGGACCCCGGGAGAACCGACGATCTGGTTGTTCAGCAGGAGCCCCGACATGTCCAGCACCGTGAGGCCGTCGGGCTTGGTATTGTTGTATACCTGGTTGGCGGAGATGATGCCGCCCGCGCCGGTGATCGTCCGTACGATGGCCTGGGGGTTCCCAGGCAGGTACCGGGGCATGTATTTGGCCAGCAGCCGGGTCGTGAAGTCGTGGCCGCCGCCTGGCGAGAAGCTGGCGATGAAAATCATCGTCTTGCCCTCGAAGTAGGGCGTTTCGGCTGTTGGCACTGCCGTGGGCCGCGGCACGGGGGTGCGGGTGGGCGGGATGGGCGTTGCCGCTACGGTTGCCGTAGGCTGCGGCGTCTCGCCGGGCCTCAGCGTCGCCGTGGGCTGCGGGGTGTTCGTGGGCGGAGCTGGCGTGTCTGTGGCCCTCGGTACGCTCGTGGGGTCTGAACCACAAGCCGCAGCGACAGCCAGGACGATTGCCATCAAGCTTAGGATTACACTCTTGCGAAACACACCTACCTCCTCACTTGGGTCAGTTTCTCAGAAACCCTTGGAATTCCAGGCTATCGGTCTACTTGACGCTGCCGGGCGCAGGCGCAGGACGCAATGGCCTACGAGTCTAGCCATCAATCATAAGGGGGCCGCGCGTCTTTGTAAACCTAGGTGCAAACCGCCGGGTGGAGCGGAGCCCGCAACGGGGCACAATGCGCGAGAGAAAAGGGAAGCGCCCCGGCCCATTGGGCCGGGGCGCTTCCCTTTCGATTGCTTTACCTAACGCCTGCGGTGGCTTCCTGCTCCTGGTACAGGTTCCAGGTGTTCAGGACGTGGCGGATCTCATCCTCGGCGTCGGTCTCCCCGGCTTCCGGGGGTTGGTACTCGGCGAAGAGCGTGCCGTCGCTGAACTTGACCTGCTCCAGAGGCAGCTCGATGTATTCGGCCTGAGCGGGGTCCCGGAAGACGTTCATCGGGTCTCCCCCGTCGTCAACGATGTCGATCTGCTCCCTGAGCAGCTTGCGGTACATGATGATGCCCTTGTCCGAGTCGCCCAGCTTCTCCAGGTTCCGGTCGCTGAGCGCGCCCTGGGACATCCAGACCATGTAGTCCTGGTTGAAGGTGTAGTCGATGACGAACCGGCCGTTCGGCTCGAAGAGGGGGGTGTAGCGGTAGGGCACGCGGGTCTGCTTGGGCGTCTGGAAGCCGGGAGCCGCCTTCCAGGTGAAGTAGCTGACGTGGTAGGTGTTGTGCTCGTCGACGGGGACGCGGAACTGGAGAGCGCCCATCATCTCATCGCCCACGAACAAAATGTTGGGGAAGAGGATGGGGTGGCCGATCTTCCAGTCGTCGGATTCTTCGGTCCTGCCTTCGAGCACGCGCCGCTTCACGATGCCGTGGTCGAAGATGTCGAACCCAATTTTGAGGTGCTTCATCACCTTGGAGGATGGGATGGCCCACTGGTTGTCCTGCTGGCCCCTGCGCCATCGCTCGTACTCCCCGTACCTTGCGTGGAGCCACTCGAGGTGGATGGGGTCGAGCGAGTTTTCCTGGCACTGGAGCCAGTTGCACGGCAACCGGGCAATGGCGATGTCCCGGGCTGCGTACTCCCACATCATGGGCTCCCATTTCGGAAGCTCCGGGGCGGGCAGGGGCCCCATGTAGGCCCAGAGGAGGCCGCCGAACTCCTGAACGGGATAGCCTTTCAACTTGATCTTGTCCTTGAAGCGCGCCTCCGGCCGGACGGTTTCCTCGAAGGGCTGCTCTACGCACTGGCCGGTCTCGTCGTACATCCAGCCGTGGTACATGCACCGGAGCCCATTCTCCTCGGGGATGCCGTAGGCCAGGTTGACCCTCCGGTGGGCGCAGAAACGTTCGATGAGACCGTACTGGCCGCTGCGGTCCTTGTAGAGGACGAGGTCCTCGCTCAGGATGCGAATTTCCTTGGTGGGGTTTTCGTCCAACTCCAGCTTTGGGGCGATGGGATGCCAGTAACGGCGGAACAACTCCCCCGTGGGCGTCCCGGGCCCAACATGCGTCAGTCGCTCGTTTTCTTGGACACTCAGCATTGCTCCCTCCTCGACTCTCCCGGCGCTCGAAATGGCGGCGGGGATGCGTGATCCGTAGCGCGAGCTAGAATGACGCGCAGCTTGTAGGTTACGTGGAATGTAATCATGAGGAGTTTGGCCTGTCAAGGTGAAGCGCCCGGCGCCTCAACAGCCCCCGTGCTACAATGACGCCGCTTTCAATTGGACTTCAGAACTAGGCGGCTGGACTTCACACCCAGGAGGCGGGCATGGCGGCGAAGTGGGAGACTCTTCAGGTCGGCGACGGCACGGCGGCGCAGGCATATGTGGCCTCGCCGGACGGTCCGGGGCCGTTCCCAGGCGTTGTGATTTCCCAACACCTGGGGGGCATCGACCAGTTCATTCAGGAGACGGCAGTCCGCCTGGCCGGCGAGGGCTACGTCGCCGTCGCCCCGGACCTCTACCACCGGCTCGACCCCGTTGAGGGGGAATCGACGCCGGAGAAGCTGCTGGCGCGGCTGGTTAACCTGACCGACGTTGGCGTGATTGCGGACACCAATGCCGCGATCGATTACATGAAGGCCAGCCCCCTGTGTACGGATGGCATTGGCCTCGTGGGGTTCTGCATGGGCGGGCGCATCGCCTACATGATGGCCGGAGTCAACAGCGGCCTGAAGGCGGTGATCTCGTTCTACGGCTCCAGGACCAAGGAGAACTGGGGAACAGACCCCCTCCCGACTCCCTTCGAGCGCCTGGCCGACGCCTACTGCCCAATCCTCGGCTTCTTCGGCAAGGATGACAAGGACCCCAACCCGGAGCAGATGCGGGAGCTTTCGGCGGAGCTCGCCAGACACGCCAAGCCCCACGAGTTCCACTCCTACCCGAACGCGGCCCACGCCTACATGAACTACACGAATCCGCAGGCTTATCGGGAGGACGCCGCCAAGGCGTCATGGCCCGTCGCGATGGAGTTCTTCGAACGGTGTCTGGCCAAGGCGCCGGCGGCCAGCTGAGACGAACGGTGCCAAACATTAACTAGAGGGGGGGACGAATGACTGAAGCATGGGAAGCGTTGAGCGTGGACGGGCAGGCTGTGCAGGCGTTCACCGCCTCGCCGGACGGCGACGGGCCGTTTCCGGCGGTCGTGGTCATTCAGCACGCAGGCGGCGTCGACCAGTTCATCCAGGAGATGTCGGGCAAGCTGGCGGCTGAGGGCTATTTCGCCATCGCCCCCGATCTCTTCCACCGGCAGGACCCGGACGCCGGGGCCACCAACATGGAAAAGGTGAGCCAGTTGAAGGACCCGGAGGTCATCGCCGACGTCAACGCGGCCATCGATTTCCTGAAGGCCAGCCCCAGCGCAAACGACAGCATTGGCATCGTTGGGTTCTGCATGGGCGGGCGCGTGGTTTACATGATGGCCGGCGTCAACGAGGCGCTGACGGCGGCGGTGTCGTTCTACGGAGCGGCCACCAAGAACGTCTGGGGGCCCGAACCCGGCCCAACGCCCCTGGAGTGTCTGGCCGGGGCCGTCTGTCCCATCCTCGGCTTCTTCGGCGAGGACGACCAGAACCCGTCGCCTCAGGACATGAAGGACATGGACGAGCAGTTGTCCAACAACGGCAGGCCCCACGAGTTTCATTCCTACGCCGGCGCCGGGCACGCTTACATGAACTACCTGAACCCCCAGGCCTACCGCGAGGACGCGGCGACGGCGTCCTGGCCTATTACGCTGAGCTTCTTCGAGGCGCATCTGAGCAAGGTTGCGGCCGCCAGGTAATTGAGGTCTCGCGGCGCGACCCCAACGCCCGGTGCCCCGGCGCCCCCGAATCTTCATCGAGCACAGGAGGAAGGATGGCTGGACAGTGGGAAAACCTGAGCGTTGACGGACAGACGATGGAGACGTTCGTCGCTGCGCCGGACGGCGGCGGGCCGTTCCCGGCCATCGTCGTCATTCAGCACGCCACGGGTGTCGACCAGTTCATCCGGGAAACCGCCGAGCGCCTGGCGAGCGAGGGCTACGTGGCGGTGGCCCCCAACCTCTACCACCGTCAGGACCCCGACAGCGGCGAGAGCGGGTCGGAGCGGCGGCAGAAGCTGCGGGACAACGAGGTCATTGCCGACGTGAACGCGGCGGTGGACTACCTCAATGAGAATGCCAAGGCCAACGACCAGATCGGCATCATCGGGTTCTGCATGGGCGGGCGGGTCGTCTACCTGATGGCCGCGGTCAACCCTGCCTTCAGGGCGGGGGCCGGTTTCTATGGCGGCAACACCAAGGCCGTCTGGGGCGAGGGCGGCCGCTCCCCGTTCGACCTGCTGACGGACGTGGGCTGTCCGCTACTGGGGTTCTTTGGGGAGGACGACGGCAACCCGTCGCCGCAGGACATGAAGGACATGGACGAGCGCCTGACGCAGCACGGCAAGCCCCACGAGTTCCACTCCTACCCGGGGGCGGGCCACGCCTACATGGACGACACGAACGAGAACACCTACCGGGAGCAAGCGGCGGCAGCGTCGTGGCCCATCGCGCTCGACTTCCTGGCGAAGAACCTCGGCGGAGCGGCGGCTGGATAGGTCGGCTGGGTAACGGAGACGGAGCTCACCAAGGCCACAAGGGAGGGCTGTTATGGAGATTGAAGCGAGCAACCTGAAGTTTACGGTCGAGCCGCGGCAGGTGGGAGAGGACGGCGGCGTCACCATCAAGGTGCTGTCCACCGGGGGCGAGAAGGAGGCGCAGCTTCTGCGCTTCGACGTGTTCCGCAAGCGCCCCCACTACCACTACAACCCCGAGGAAGACGTCGCCGAGTACAACCTCGACCCTCTGCTGATAGAGGATGGGCTGGGCTGGATGCTGGCTCAGTTGCGGGCCAAGCTCCCGGAGATGGTGTCCCGCGCCGGCTTCCCGGAGGTCGCCGAGGAGATGGACATTACCGCCATCCTCCCCATCATCGACGACGTCGAGCGGGAGGCGCGTGTGATAGAGGCCGAGGGAATCAAAGCCGCAGCCGGCTAGGGCTATCGGTCGAAGTGGACGAAGCCTCTATTGCTATCAGGACTTGGTAGCGTATGCGGGTGCCCGTTGTCGCTGACGCGCTGCTGTGCTAGCTTTGAGGGTGACTTACTCGCGCTGGCAATGGCTGGCTGGCCCTTGCATACAGAGGTCGCGGAAGAAGGATAGCCCGCTGTCTCAAGCGGGATTGGGAGTTCTCGGAGGCGCCGCCATGAGCAGCCCGCTACAAAGGGAATTCGAATTCTACCTCTCTCACCAAGATGAGCTGGTGGAGAAATATGATGGCAAATATATCGTCATCAAAGACGGCGTCGTAATCGGTGACTATGACGATGACCTTACTGCGGTTACGGCAACGCAAAAGCTGCACGAGCTTGGCACATTCCTCGTGCAGAAAGTGTCCGAGGGGGACGCTGAGTATTCCCAAATATTTCACTCCCGCGTGGGGTTCTCATAACTCAGCGGGATTATCGCGCCTTCACAGCCGTCTATGGTGGGCTAACGGACGTCCTGACCAGCCAGTGCTCCGTTTCTCAAGCTTGGGAGCCAGATAGTGACGCCCCCCAACCAGCGATGGCGCAGTTCTCCGCCATCTGGGACACTGGCGCGACAGGCTCAGTAATCACGCAGGCCGTAGTCGACGCTTGTGGTTTGGTCGCTACTGGTATGACAAGAGTGTACCACGTAGATGGTTCATCGCAAGTAGAGACCTATTTGGTAAATATTGGATTGCCCGACAACGTCCGCTACCCCAGTGTTCGCGTCACAAAGGGCGACCTGCCTGATGGCGATGATGTCCTCGTTGGCATGGATATCATCACGACAGGTGATTTCGCTGTGACCAATATCAACGGGAAGACCATGCTCTCGTTCAGGTTTCCTTCTGTTGAGCGCATCGATTTTGTCAATGAAAGTGAGGGGCCGGAGTTTTAGCACGGAGGCAGGCTGACGACCAAACCTAGCCTACCTTCCGCAACGTTCAATGCAGGGCAAGCTGACGCTGGCGGACAAGCCCCCTGTGTCAGCCACCAGCCATCCCTGCAATGAGTTAGCAGATGGACCTTTCCCTGGACCCAACATTGGCTCTCGGCTACACGAGCCTCCAGCAGAAGGTGAGGGTGATCACCGAGCGTTGGGGTGAAGCCAACCTCTTTTGCCCTGCCTGCCCAGCGGAAAGCTTGAATCCCCTTCCCCCGAATACGAAGGTGGAGGACTATCACTGCGGCAGGTGTGACGCCAGATTCCAATTGAAGTGCAAGAAGGGCCGCTTTGGCAGAAGCGTGGCCAACTCTGATTTTCGGGCCAAGATGGATGCCGTAAGGGGCGGGCGCGCTCCCCACTACCTGTTTCTCTCCTATGCGGAACCAGCGTGGGTCGTCACCGACCTGTTCGCGGTGCCCGGCTACTTCTTCACACCGGCGGTGATTCAGCGGCGGCCGCCTCTCCCCCCAACGCCCGCCGGTCTGGCTGGGTGGGGTCCAACATTCTGCTTGGTGCGCTGCCAATGGACGCCCGCATCTCCGTGGTCGCTCAGGGAAATGCGCTGCCGGTGGAGCAAGTGCGCGGCGCCTGGGACCGGGTCGCGTTCCTCGGTGCCGCGGAGAGCGCCAAGGGTGGCTGGGGCGCCGATGTCCTGACCTGCGTGAGAGACCTACAGCACTCAACCGGCTCAGACGACTTTTCGCTTCAGGACTTCTACCGCGCCTTCGAGGGCCGTTTGGCGGCGCTCCATCCTGAGAACCGGAACGTCCAACCCAAGATTCGACAACAATTGCAGGTGCTCAGGGACAACAAGCTCATTGAGTTCAGAGGGAAGGGAACGTACCGCGTGCTGAGGTAGGCATCCCGGAATAGATCATTTGATCTTGACGTTTTGAGATTTTCGGCTAGGATCGGATCGCTTCGGCGGTCTGGTCTATGCGGGGAGTCACCCACGATGAGTACACCGACTTCCTTGCCCGACATCGAACGGTCTCAGTTGGGCGATCAGAGATCCGCCTCAAGGGCTACCAGCGGCCCAAGGTGCTCCAGCCGGAGGACTTCAAGCTGGAGACCGCCACCCTCTGGTCGTTTCCCAAGCGGGGCAAGTGGGCCACCCACCGCTCCGGCTACCGCGGCAACTGGGCCCCGCAGATAGCCCGCAACATCATCCTCCGCTACTCCCAGCCCGGCGACCTCGTGCTGGACCAGATGGTCGGCGGCGGCACGACGATGGTGGAGTGCAAGCTGACGGGGCGGGACGCCGTCGGCGTGGACGTGAACAGGGATGCGCTGATGCTGACGATGGACGCGCTCAACTTCTCGCTGGAGCAGGCGCTGGCCCAGGGCAAGATGTCGCTGGCGGAGAAACAGGCGGCGTACCGGCAAGCGGCGCGGGGCGTGGACCCCGAGGAGTTCCGCCAAGATCAGGAGGAGCGGTCAAACTCCGTCGCCCCCGCCCCTTCCGTGAATGGCGGGCGGGAGGGCGCCGGTGAACCGAGCATCCGCCTCTACCAGGGAGACGCCCGGAACCTCGACGCCGTGCCGGATGCCAGCGTGGGCCTCGTGGCCACGCACCCGCCCTACGCCAACATCATCCGCTACACCAAGGGGGCGGATGAGCGGAACCCCAACGACCTCTCCAACGTCAGGAGCATCGCCGAGTACGCGGAGCAGATGCGGCGGGTGGCGGAGGAGGCGCACCGGGTGCTGAAGCCCGGCCACTACTGCGCCATCCTCATGGGAGACACCCGGCGCAATAAGCACTACTTGACCATTGCGTTCCGGGTGATGCAGGCGTTCCTGGAGGCGGGGTTCATCCTGAAGGAGGACATCATCAAAGCGCAGTGGAACACGCAGACAGAGGGGCTGTGGGCGAACCTGTCGCGCACCAAGAACTTCCTCCTCATCATGCACGAGCACCTGTTCATCTTCCGCAAGCCGCTCCCGGAGGAGCCGACGAAGGACTTCGCCGAAAGCATGCGGTGGTGGTAGCGGCCGCTAGGAATGGTCTGATTAAGTCTCTAATAGACCTACAGTTAGATACAAAAATTGGCTGACTCTGCCACTTGTTCAGACTATCCCTAGGGATGCTCTGAACAAGCCGGCGCGGGCCGTTGGAGGTTGGATGAGGTCATTGGACGGGGGTTTGGCGGGACGCGGGACCGCTGCCCATGACACGCTAGACTTCAATCGCTCCGGGGTGGTTTTCACCCGCCTTGCCTATTAGGGAATTTCAGCTGCATTGCAAAATGCAATCGGGGTCGTTTGTAACGAGGATTGGGCAGGATTCGGGGTCAGGCCGGGCGATTTTTGCGGAGAGACTACTGCGGGTCTGTATCGGCTTTATTGCAGTGATTGCATTGTAGGAATTTGTAGTTTTTTGACGTGTGGAAGTCACGGACAGGTGGAGATGGAGAAAATTGCGAAGGCTGAAAATCGGTTGAGGTATTCGCAAAATAGGCGGCTGATGTCGCATTTTAGCAAAGAGAAATTATAGACAATTCTATCCAAAGGGATTCCCTAAGAATAATAGAATGAGGATAGCACCACGACTACTACCCCGGCTCCTAGACAACCCCAATGGTCCAGCGGCTCCTGGTGATCAGGATTAGGGTCTCAACAATGCGGGCACTGCTTGGCGGACGACGCCATTTCCTGCTTACACACTCTGCATAGTATTAGTTCCGGCATATAATTTCGGCGATGGTCCCCTTAACGCACGTATGAGTGATGGATAGGGGTTTATTGTCCTTCGTGCTTTTGCCAATTCAAAACGAGGTTCCGAAACGCCCCGGTTGCCATTCGAGGCCCAGGAACAACATTCAGTCGCTTGTGGTCCGCCTTTTGGACTCGGCAGGGGTTTATCTTCTCCCACAGGTTGCTCGGATACCACGCCTCATCATCCCCATGGGCTGAGAAGTAGATGCCGACATCCTTATTGCGATTGAAGCACACTCGCCTAGGCAGGCCCCCATAGCGTAGTACATGGCGGAGTTCCCTAGCCTCTATCCCTATGGTCTCAAATAATTCCCGGTATTGACCCTCTGTCATAGCGTTTGTTCCTGGTACCAAATATCGCTAATAATCGGTTAGCCCCAAGCATACGGTGGTGGGAGCGGGCGCTAGGGATGCTCTGATTAAGTCTCTAATAGACCTCCAGTTAGATACAAAGACTGGCTGACTCTGCCACTTGTTTAGACCATTCCTAGGGGATTCGGCGGCCGTGGACCTCTTTTTCCAGACGGTCTCCGAGCCGGTCCCTGGCAACTTCAAGGTCGTACTGGGTTTGGAGATTCAACCAGAACCGCTCGGAGGTGGCGAAGTAACGGGCGAGGCGCAGGGCGGTGTCGGGGCTGATGGCCCGCTTGCCCAGGACAATCTCGTTGATTCGCCTGGGGGGCACACTCAGGTCCTTGGCAAGACGGTACTGGCTCATGCCCAGCGGCTTCAGAAACTCTTCGAGCAGGATTTCGCCTGGGTGAACAAACGGAAGTGTTTTCAACGCCATCAGAGAACCTTCCTAATGATAGTCAACGATTTCGACGACCTGCACCAGCATGTCGTCAAAGCCCTTCCAGGCTTTCGCCTCGAAAATCGTTGATATCAAGACCCCAGCAATTATGGAGTTCCAAGTAATTCGCCCAATAAGCTACGTTCCGCCTCGCTGGGAATATTGCTACCTCGCGCCATGCCGCTTCTTCCAACCACAACCTCATTTGGGCCCCGCCATCGCCGTTGAAGTTGTAGCCGCCATCCTGGCGGCAATGGGCCAAGGCGGCAATGACCGCGCGCAGGTCATCAGACGCTTCGGACCTAACTGCCCGCCTGTCGTCGCCTGTAGCGGTAAGAATATCCTGAGCTTCTCCGCTCGTAGGGGTCACGATTGGCGGTATGCTTGGGACTGGCGTGGCTGTGGGCAACGGGGTGCAGGCGGCGAGGATGGTCCCAAGGGTGATGAGCAAGAATTTGACTCTCATGCTCCCTACTATAACCCGGCCCACGCGCCCCGGTCTCCGGGCGCCGGCGGAAGTCCCGTCCTTGCCCCCGCACTCGCGGGGAGGTTAGGAAGCGGGCCCCAACGCGCCAGGAGAGCAAACAACGATGCCTCGGTTCCCCAAGCGGGGTGCAGGGGGCGCAGCCCCCGCCGGGGGTACAGGGGGAGTCCCCCTGTATCTAAAACGTTGGAGGGTGGGCACGGTGGGACAACGGCGTCCGCCACCATAAGCCCCCTCTCTCTCGGTACTCGAGGGCAGGCTAGAAAGTGCCTCCCCCCTATCGCAAAAGAAGAACAATTGTGCTATAGTATCCCCAGGAAGTGGGCCCCCGGCCCGCTTCTCTTTCTCGGAGCCTGCCGCATAACGTATGTACTGGGGGCTAACCACAGAGAATCCCCCTGTGGCAGGGGCGCTGAGGGAACACCCCAAGGGGCAAGACCGTCCGAGGAAGGCTGGGATCGGAGCGAATGCCGTTGTGAGGCAAGCTCTTTGGAGCGGGATGGCTCCATTACGATTCGTTACGGCTCCATTACGGTTCCATTACAGATCCTTTATAGCTCCATTGCGGCTCCTTTACGGCTCGTTACGCCTTATTACGCCTTCTGTTACGGCTCCATGCCTGAAAACCCCGAAATCCGGCTGACAAACTTAACAACATACAATCAAAGGGGGCGCCTCACCTGTCCCCAAAGGAGGATGCAGGGAACCCGATGTTCCACCGGGAGGTGCGGAGGGAAGGTTAAGAAGCGGGTCCCGACGCGCCAGGCGACCAAACGACGCCCCATCCTTCCCCCAAGCAGGGTGCAGGGGGCGCAGCCCCCGCCGGGGGTACAGCGTGTCCCCCTGTATTCAAAAACGATGGAGGGTGGGCTAGGTGGGACAACGACGTCCGCCGCCAAGAACCCCCTCCCTTCCCTGCCCCGCACTCGGGGAGAGTTGGGAAGCGTCCGGACGCGCCAGGCGGCGCGGGTGGGGTGGCGGCGCAAGCCGAAGCTAACCCACCGTTGAGGGAGGGCGCAGGAAACCCTGGGTTCCCTGCGCCCTCGCGGCTACAGATCCCTGGACACCAGCTCCGAGTAGTGGTTCCAGACGCCGTTCACCTGGTTCGTGGTCAGGTTGCCCTTTAGGTGCGGCAGGTCCATCCACGTTGAGTTGGTCAGGAAGTCGATCGTGTCGTCGACCATCTCTTCCGGGATGCCCTGGTAGTCGGGGCCGAAGGCGCAGCGGGCGTACCAGTTCATCTTGGCCTGCTCCTCCAAGCCCAGCATGTTCATCACGGCCTGGTCCACCGACGACCCCACCGTCACCGCGCCGTGGCCCCGCAGCAGGATGCCGCTGCTTTCTCCCATGAGATTGGCAAGCTCCATCCCCTCCTCCTCCGTGGAGATCATGCGCATGCGGTCGTACAAGGGCAGGGGGTTGCGCACCATCAGCACGCCCTCGGCGCACATGGGCACAATGCGGGCCTGCTGCACGCTGAGCATGACGGTGAACCGGGGGTGGACGTGGACCGCGCCGTTGACCTCGGGGTGGCTCTTGTAGATGGTGGAGTGAATCTTGACCTCGAAGCACTGGCCGATGTCTGGCGGGCCGTCGACCTTATTGCCATCGAGGTCGCAGACCACCATGTCCTCAGGGCGCATACGGCTGAGCGCGTCGATCTTGTAGCCGCGGCCCTTGACCACGAACTTGTCGGGGTCGTTGGGGACCCGCATGCTGGCGTGGCCGAGGGCGGCCAACGCCCCCGTCGCCAACCCCAGCTCGGCCAAGACGCGGTTGGCGATTGCTGTTTCTCGTTTCGTCTCTTCGATGCCCGGCGGCATGGCTAACCTCCCTGGTTGTCGTGCGGAGACTGGTGATTGCGGCGGCGGCTGTCGTTAAACGATGCCGGCGGCCTTGAGGTCCTCTGCATAGTCCTGGAACGCCGCTTCCATGCTGTAGGTGGGCTCCCATTCCAGGTACTGCCTGGCCAGGGAAATGTCCATGGGCACGGCGGCGTTGAAGCTGGGCGGGTCTCCCGGAAGGATTTCCACGTTCAGGTTGGGCAGCACCTTCTTCACGACGCCCACCAGTTCATCGAAGCTGAGGACCTCGGCGTTGCCGATGTTGAAGGCGATCTTGGGGGGAACCGGCACCGTGGCCGCCCGGTCCAACGCCAGCCCTGTGTCCTTGCAGTAGACGTACTCGAAGGCCATGGTCTGACTGTTGGGGATCTTGGCGGTCTCGCCGCGGACCCCAGCCGCCACGAGGTTCTGCACCTTCTCGCCGCCGGAGGAGCCGCCGGCGAAGTGGCCGAATCCAAAGACGTTGGCCGGCCGGATCATCACCAGCTCGAAGCCATAGATGCCCTGGTAGGCTTCCAGCACCATCTCCTTGGCGACCTTCGAGGCGCCGTAGGCGTTGTCGCTGGCGCGGGGGAAGTCCTCGTCGAAGTGGACCTTCCCCTCCTGGCGCCGGTCGTAGACCCCGAACGTGCTCATGTGCACCAGCCGTTTGACGCCGGTCAGCCGCACGGCCTCAGCCACGTTGATGGTCCCCTGGATGTTGATCTGGAGCCCCGTGTAGATGGGGCTGGCCACCTTGCCGCCGATGAGGCCGACGGTATGCAGCACGGTGTCCACGCCGTTGTCCTGCATGGCGTGGATCAGGGCCGGCAGGTCGCGAATGTCGTCCTGAATGACGCCAACGTCGGCGTCGCCGAGCTTGGCGCGCAGGAAGTCGCGGTTGGGATTGACATCGAAGAACACCAGACGCTCACCCCGCTTGAGAGCGTGTTGAGCGAAGGAGGTTCCCACAAGGCCAATACCGGTTACGAGTGTCGTCATTGCAAATCCCCTTAGAAAAAGCTGCGCGTATGATACTCGCGGCCCCGTGGATTTGCCACGTTTGGAGGCGCCGAAGCAGGTTCCCGCGGGACGCCCCTTTGGTCTCCCAAGCGGGGTGCCGGAGGCGCCTCTGTCCCTGCCCCCGTACTCGGGGGAACGTCTGTCCCTGCCCCTGTACTCGGGGGAAGGTTAGGATGGGGGTCTGGACGCGCCAAGCGGAGCGGGCGGGATAGCGGCGCAGGCCAAAACAGACCCTCCGCTGAAGGAGGGCGCAGGCCAAACCAAGACTGTCCGTCCAGGGAAGGCTCAGGGAACCCACGGCGTCCGCCACCAAAGGCTCCCTCCCTTCCCACCCCTAGCAGGCCGGCCAAGGCCACCGTCCCTCCGGCCAAGGCCGGGTAATCCAACCCGCTGGTGTCAACAGGCCCTAGTCTGAGCCTTTCGACGGTTGGCAGGTCCAGCGGTTGCAGGCGTTCGCCCAAAGGACGAAAATGCACCTGTCTCTTGAGACAAGCTCAACAAGCCCCCAGAGGAGGCTTCCATGCCTAAGACAACCATCAACGGCGTCGACATCAACTACGAAAGCGACGGCGAGGGTTTCCCGGTCGTGCTCTGCTACTGCCGGGGAGGCAACGCCACCATGTGGAACTCGCAGGTCGAGGCGTTTTCCGAGAACTACCGGTTCATCCGCTTCGAGCCTCGGGGACACGGCAAGTCGGACGCTCCGCAGGACCCATCGGCCTACGGGCTGGACACGTCGGCGGAGGACCTTCTGGGCCTGCTGGACCACCTGGGCATCGAGAAGGCCTACGTCGGCGGGCTCTCTATGGGCGGAGGCATCACCACGCGATTCACGCTGCTGCACCAGGACCGGGTGGAGGGCCTGATGGTCATCGACTCCGGTTCGGCGGCGGGACACCCCGCCGGGGAAGAGGTCAGGACAATGACGTCCCGGGTGCGGGAGTTGGCCTTCACCGAAGGCATGGAAGCGGTGGCCCAGTACTCCATTGAGGAGGTTGGCAGCTTCGCTGGGCGGGCCGCCAGAGGCCCGGAGGCGGTTGAGGGCATCGTCGAGATGTTCAAGGCGCTGACGCCCCACGGCTACACCCTGACCCTCGAGGCCCTCGACCAGGCGCCGGCCTTCGACGACCGCCTATCCGAGATCAATGTGCCGACGCTCTGCATCGTCGGGGACGAGGACCCGGCCCTGGAGGACGTCAAGTTCGTCCACAGCCAGATCGAGGGCTCGGAGCTGGTGGTGGTGCCCAATGCGGGGCACTTCGCCAACCTTGACCAGACGGAGATCTTCAACGGGGAGATTCTCGCTTTCCTGGCAAAGGTGGACGCCCGGCGGGCCTCGGCGGTGGCCTGACCGGTTGGTTTTAACGCTGGGCTTGCGCGCAAGGCAGAAAGGGCCGCCCCCGGACATGAGGGGCGGCCCTTTTCGCGGCATGCGATTCCTGTCCCGCCAGCTTGATTCGTCACTCCTATCCCCCGACAATGGATGGGTAATCCCCAGGAGGCCCCGCCATGTCCGTTCCGCGCGCCATGAGCACGCAACATCCCGACAATGCGTTCCCCGCGCCGTTCTCCGAGAACGGCGTTCTCAAGGGAGAAGGCGAGATCGCCGAGGCGAGTTGGGCCTGGTCCAAGCTGCTGTGCGACGAGCAGATGTGGGACTACGAGGGGAAGGCCGCAGACGTCGACGTCATCATGAAGTTGCTGCTGCGAGACCCGGAGTACTTCCGCAACCACGTCCTTGGCAGTGACGTGTTTCTCACGATGCGTATCCCCAATCCCTCTGCCGAGCGGGAGATGCGCAAGAAGCTGGAAGAGGCCCTGCACACCATCGTCACCAGCTATGACATCGCCGCCGGATTCCATGACACGTCCACGCCGCCCATATGGGAGGTGATCCTCCCCTTTACGACCTCGGCGGACGAGCTGCTGCGCGTCGACGCCTACTACCGGGAAGTGGTTGCCGGGAAGCAAGACCACGAGTTGCCTGGGGGCGGGAGGGTGCGGGACTGGCTGGGCGAGTATTACCCTGAAGCCGTCAACGTCATCCCGCTCCTTGAGGATGAGCCCCGTCTCCTGCAGGCCGACACCCTCGTGGAGACCTATCTGCAGGGTCTGGGACGGGAAACGCCCCGGATGCGGGTCTTCCTGGCCCGGAGCGACCCGGCCCTGAACTACGGGCTCGTTGGCGCTGTTCTGCTGACCAAGGTGGCCCTTCAGCGGCTGCACAGGCTGGAGACTCGCCTGGGCATCCCTATCTATCCCATCGTGGGAGTGGGCGGGGCGCCCTTCAGGGGCAACTTCCGACCGGGGAGGGTTGGCCGTTTCCTGAAGGAGCACCCCAGCGTCCAGACCTTCACGGTCCAGTCCTCTTTCAAGTACGACTACCCCTACGACGAGGTGGCGGTGGCGGTCCAGGAGATCATGGCCCACCGCCGCCAGGCGCCCACGCCGATCGACGAGGCGCGCGCCCTGGAGATCTTCGACAGGGCCAAGAAGCGCTACCACGAGCAGGTGGCGCGGGTGGCGGACTGGGTGAACGCCGTCGCCGGTTCGGTCCCTCAGAGGCGCGACCGCAGGCTGCACATTGGACTATTCGGCTACTCCAGGGAGGCGGGCGACGGCCAGAAGGGGGTCGTGCTCCCCCGCGCCATCACCTTCACCGCCGCCATGTATTCGCTGGGCGTGCCGCCGGAGCTCCTGGGACTGGACGCCCTCTCCAAGGACGATCTGAGCTTCCTGCGCGAGGTTGCGCCCCATGTTTTCGACGACCTGAGCGATGCGCTGCGCTACGCCAACGAGCAGTGCGTGGAGCGGCTCCTGGGCCCCGAAACGCTGTCGGCCCTGAGGCAATTCGGCGCAGACTACGACCAGGAGCACCGCGGCTTCACGGACTTCATTTTCAAGTGGGTGGAGCAAAGCTTCGACCTATCCCGCGCAAGGGACGTGGTCGAGTGGGCGGCCCGCCGCCGGCAGTTCTTGGGCTAGGCCGGTTCAAGTCCCGGCTTCCCCAGCAATGCTGTCCTTGGGCGAACTCCACTTCGTAGCTTGTCTGTGGAGGCCGCCGGCTTCCTGCGAAAGCGGATTGAATTGGCGAACTGCAGAAAAGAAGTCTTCTCTATCCTTTGATTGCAGGGACTCTTGGACTGTTTCAATAAGACACTATTCGGGGACGCGGCACTGCATGGCATAGATCACGCCATAGAGCGGGCGCAGCAAGAACCCAAGGGGTACAATTGCTGAAGACACCTGCCGCGGACGCGCTTCTCGCAAGGCGCGTGGGTGAGAGCGAAGGCTCGATTGGCCGAATGGAGATGAGTTGGAAGAGCTTGATGTTGATGGTCTGTTCTGGCTAGCCAGCCAACCCGATGACCAAATAGCCGGACGCCTTAAGTTCGACGCAGTGAATCGTGCCGAGCTTAGTTTGATTGGGTCCTTCCACGGGCCAGAATCTTCGAGAGCACACGACGAACTCTTCTCGCGCCGTGACCCCGTTCGGATTCTTGGCATTGCAGGCAAGAGACTGCTCACATTGGAACGTTGCAGTCGTGCTGGCATCAGAATAGAGTTGCCAGGCATGATTACAGAACGATACTTTCCTGAGGTCATTCTTTCGGGTGCCCTCTTTGACGAAGCGGAGATGCTGGAATTCAGCGGAATACGATTTGAGCTGAGTCACTTGGATGAGTGGGTCTCGAGATCAAGTACAAGCGTGAGGTTTATAACTGACAGTGCTGGCAACAAGACTGGTGAGATTCAAATTAACCACAAGCCACGAGAAAAAACCTCGGTGTCCATAGATGTCGGAGAGCTTGAACTTGGGTACCGCTACGATTATAGACTGGACTCCATAACTGAGACGGCCATTAGACAGAGATGTTTCATCGGAGTGAGGTTTAACGAGCCTCGGTGTCTAGAGAATGTACTCGAAGAAGGCGCCTCTCTCCAGAATCTCGTGACAATAGGTGTGCATTCTCCCTCTTCCTTCAATAGTGTATCGTTGTCGCACCTAGCCAGAACGCGAACGTTGCCCAATGGCAAGGAGTTCTCTGAACCAATAAAGATGTACGCGCAATTTAGAGGAAGTAATGTATCTGGGCGGGAGAAACCCATCCTTCCTATGCCGATGTTCTTTACATTCGACGACATCGGCGGTCTCGATGGAATGGCAAGATGGTTAACGACTTCCACCAAGTTCCGTCACGCAATCGATTCACTATTAAGCCATTGGTACCTTCCAAAAATCTACACGGATAACCGTTTGTTGAACATGATCGTAGCCGCCGAAGCGGTGGAACGGATACGGCGTCAGAGGCAAGGGATCGATTTCAAGCGGGCACTAATTGACTTGGCCAACATCGCTGGGGAGCCATTCGGAGAAATGGTTCAGAATGTCGATGAATGGGCAAAGGTGATAGTACGCATTAGGAAAGAGAACCTAGAGTGACCTGCCCCCTGAATTAGGTCCAAGGATTCTTAGAGTCCGACCGGCGTATTCCTAGCCACCTGTTGTGCGAACTCCTCGGGCGTCCGGTTGCCCAGTGCGCTGTGGGGCCGGACAGCATTGTAGTCGTCCCGCCAGCGCTCGACGATGTTCCGGGCCGCAGGAAGACTCATGAACCAGTGCTCGTTGAGGCACTCGTCGCGAAGCCGCCCGTTGAAGCTCTCGATGTACGCATTCTGCACGGGCTTGCCCGGATCGATGAAGTGCAGATGCACCCCATGTGCATACGCCCAAGCGTCCAGAATCCTCCCGGCGAATTCAGGGCCGTTGTCTACGGTGATCAGCTCCGGCAGGCCACGGTCGATGGCCAGCCTGTCCAACACCCTTGTCACGCGGAGGCCGGGCAACGACGTGTCCACCTCCATGGGCAGGCTCTCCCGAGTGAAGTCGTCAATCACCGTCAGCACTCGTATCCGCCGGCCACTGGCGAGCGCATCGGACACGAAGTCCATCGACCACCGCTGGTTCGGGCGCTCGGGCGCCATCGTGGGGACGCGAGCGATGCCCGCCATCCGCTTGCGCTTCCGACGCCGGACGGACAGCCCCTCCTCCCGATAGAGCCGGTAGACCCGCTTGTGGTTCACGCCGAACCCCTCCCGGCGCAACAACACCCACAACCGGCGATACCCGAAGCGCCGCCGCTCCGCGGCGAGCGAGCGCAGTCGCTTGAGGAGTTCGGGTGCGTCGCTGCCCACCCGCCTATAGCGGGCCACCGATCGGTGGATACCCATCAGCCTGCAGGCGCGACGCTCGCTGAAGCCCCACCGCTCCTGGACACGGTGCATGGTCTCCCGTCGCGTTGCAGGCGTCATGCGTTTTTTCGGAGCAGCTCCCGCAAGACGTGATTGTCGAGCGTCGCCTCCGCCAGCAGCTGCTTCAGCTTCCGGTTCTCCTCATCCAGATGGCGCAGCCGTCGCGCCTCGCTCACGCCCATCCCACCGAACCGCGCCTTCCAGTTGTAGAAGGTCCCCGGTGAGACACCATGTCGGCGGCATACCTCGGCCGTCGGCACTCCCGCGTCCGCCTCCCTCAGGACCCCGATGATCTGCTCGTCCGTAAACCTGCTCCTCCGCATGCTGTCCTCCTCTGTTTGACCGGAGGACTCCAATTATCCGTGGACCGGTTTTCGGGGAGCAGGTCACAGCGTATGTATGCTCTTTCAGAGTCACTCTACTTTCTTGTCGTCCTCTTCTTGCTGCGAGAGTGTGAGATATCAGAAGAAGCCTTTTCGAGGATGAAGGACGATCAGGGATTTAGATGGGCAGCGGAACAGCTACGGAGGAACCTTTGATCTCTTCCACCAATCTCAACGCATACCATCGTGCTAGGGATCCGGGTCAATAAACAAAGGTGAGAGCCTGAGCAGGTCCCAGGCTCAAAAGCATACCTTGGCGGAGCGTTTTGGTGTAGCCGGACTCGCATTGTTCGGCTCATTGGGCCGGGACCAGGCTACGAACGGGAGCGACGTGGACATTCCGGTGGGTTTCGACGGACCGGCTATGTCAAGGACGCACTTCTGTGTCCGATTCTACATCATAGACCTGCTGGGTTACCCCGTGACCTGGTAACCGAGAAGGCGCCGCCCCCTGCATCTCCACCACAGCCTGCAGCTACGATGGATTAGGCGCCGCGAACCTCTCGACCTTAATTTGCTTGGCTTTATCTCGCTCCTGCCAGGGGTCGTAGGCCGCCTGCAGGCCGAGCTAGGTCTCCGGCGTGGAGCCGAAGGCTTGGGACAGGCGAAGGGACATCCCGACCGATACGCGGGCTTTCTTGTTCACCAGGTCCGACAGCGCCTGACGGGTTACACCCAAACCTTCCGCCGCCCTCGTCACCGTCAAGCCTAGCGACTCAAGACATTCCCACCTCACGATCTCGCCCGGATGGGGAGGGTTCCGCATGGGCATCATTGCGCCTCCTCAGTGGTAGTCTGTGTAATCGACATCGATGGCATGCCCATCCTCGAACCTGAACGTCTCCGTAAACCCTCGTCCAATGACCTCATCCAACCTCAAATGGCCCGCGCCGGCTTGTTCAGAGCATCCCTAGTATCGCAGCGATGCGTCCCGGACGCTTGGTATGTGCCCGACAGCGTCAAGATCAGCTACGAAATCAGCTTCACTCGCCACTTCTGCAAGCCCCAGCCGCTGCGCCAATCGGAACAGATACGGGCTGATATACTAGCGGTAGAGCGGGAGACGGAGGGATTGCTGGAGAAGATTTTGGGCAGAGGGATATTATGAGCCAAGAGGGTACGACTACCCCAGACCCACGAGATGTATTGAGACTGAAGCTACCCGAACCGGATGTCGATACAGAACAACCTTGGGCTGATGACGTGCTCGACCGTACGCAGATTGCTGCAAGGCTGACCAACCTCATTCGGAATCAGTCAGCCCTTTTGTGATCAGCATCCACGGTTATTGGGGAACAGGCAAGACGTTCATGCTAAGGCGTTGGCAGAAAGACCTGGAGAACCAGGGCTTTAGGGCTATCTATTTCAACGCTTGGGAAGATGATTTTTGCGACGATCCCTTTATTGCGAGCCTGGGGCAGCTGTCTGAATACTTTCAAGAAGGCACTCTCAAGTCGTTAGCCGACAAAGTTGCTGAAGCCGCAGTGCCACTATTCTGGCAGAATGTCCGAGGAGTTGTGGAGAAATATACGGCTATTACCTGGATACTGGAACAAAGCAAAGACACTCAGCAAGATCCACTAAAGAGCTATCTTTCTCAACGATCGACGAAGGAAGAACTGAAGAAGCGCTTAACGGACATGTCCGCCAAGATTCGCGAGGAGACCGGCCGCCCTATGGTCTTCATCATCGATGAGCTTGACCGGTGCCGTCCTACCTTTGCTATTGAGCTCTTGGAGAGAGTCAAGCATATATTCGACGTTCCCAATCTGGTATTCGTCTTCGGAATTAACCGAGACGAGCTTTGCACATCACTCCGGTCAGTCTACGGGAAAATGGACGCGGATACCTACCTCCGACGCTTCTTCGACATGGAGTTCACGCTACCGGAAGTGGACTCAGAGAAGTTTGGCAGGCATTTGATGCAGAAATTCGAGCTAAGTGAATTCTTTGGTGCGCTAAGCAAGAATACCAATAATCGGGTACACGCCGAAGAATTCGGAGTGCTGGGTGATTATTTCCCTACACTTTGGGGCCATCTCGGTCTGTCCCTTCGGGATATCGACTACTGCGTAAGGTCAATCGCTCTGGCTGGTAGGAACCTGAAGCCACCCTATCAAATGTACCCTTGGCTGCTCGGTCTGCTGATAACATTGAAGCTAATAAACTCAAATCTGTACAGGCAGTTCGTCCAGGGCAACTGCCTTGGAAGTGAAGTTATGAATTACATTGACGGGATACCTCCTCTTCAGAACATGGACAGTCGCTTGGCACACGCGCTGGGTGTGATCGAAGCATCCTTGTATGGAGCTGAACTCAGATATGGTGATTTGGCAGCCCAAAAACCAAGTGCTTTGAGTCAGCTAAAACTTCTCCAGGGAGGGGAGGCGTTGACTAACCCAGAGTATCTGTCGAAAAGAACCCAAGAAGGGGGCACTCAAAGAGCAGGTGGGTTGATTGAGACAATTCAATCTCTAGCAGGCTGCGGAAGAAAGGTAAGGCGCTCAGCCGCAGTGTAAGGAGCCTCAACTGTCTCGGCGGCATTCGGCATGTGATAGGCCAATTCGAATAATTCGTTCAGAACACGCGATAGGACGGCGTTTATCGTCGGACAGTTTTCGGCCCTGGGTAGACAGCAGAGTTTTTCCGCAGCCTGCTAGGAGACTGGACGATTTCAGTCAGCGTTACCAGCTATCTGGCAAATCTGATTGATCTTCATCAGGGCATGGTAAGGAGATAGACCACCACGCCGCCTACGGGCGATGCGGCGCCGCGCCGGCCGCGTTACAATGCGCCACTGACCGCGGCGACGGGAGACGTACGGCGGGGAGGGACGGCAAAACGATGGGCAGACGATTGAATCCATACTGGCGGCTCTGGGCGCTCGGACTGGCGGCGCTCGTCGCGTCGAGCGCGTTGGCCTGTGACTCCGCGCCCGATCAGCCCCCGCTGAAGCTTGGCCTGTTGCTCGACTACACGGAATCTCCGGTCAGCTCCGCAGAACGACAGTGGGGATTCGAGCTGGCCATTGCGCACGTCAACGAGGCGGGCGGCGTGTTCGGTCAGTCGGTGGAGAGCGCGACCGGCGATTCGCCCCGCGACCTCAGCGTCGGCATCGAGTCGGCGCGGCGGTTGCTGGAGGACGAGGGAGTGCACGCCATCGTCGGGCCGAACTCGAGCGCCGCTTCCCTGCGCATCGCCGAGGAGCTGACCGGCCCCGCGTCTGTCCCGATGATCAGCCCGTCGGCGACGTCGCCGCAGCTGTCTGACGCGGCGGACGACGACTTCTTCTTCCGCACGACGGTCGCCGACAGCGCCCAAGGCCCGGTCCTCGCCCGCGTCGCCCGCGAGCGCGGGTTCACGAATGTCGGTCTCCTCTACCGGGACGACCCCTACGGGCAGGGGCTCGCCGCCGCGTTCGAGTCCGCTTGGACCGGGACCATCGTCAGCGTCGCCGTCGAGTCCGGCGAGACGTTGTACCTGCCGTTGGTGCGAGAGAGCGCGAGCGCGGGCGCCGAGGCGCTCGTCGTCGTCGATTTCGCCGCGGCTGCACAGAGCATCGTCCGCGAGGCGCTCGACGCAGGCGTCTACGACCGGTTCGTCTTCGCCGACGCCGCGAAGAGGCTGAGCCTGATTGAGGCGATTGGGGCCGAGCGGCTCGGCGGCATGTATGGCACGGCGGGCGCGCCGGCCCCCGGCAACGAGGCCGGCGCCGCGTGGGATGCGTCGTTCGTCGCGCTGCACGGTGTTCTGCCGCAGACCCCCTACGTCAAGCAGGCGTACGACGCGGCGATGGCGCTCATGCTCGCGGCCGAGGCGGCAGGGAGCGTCGACGGCGCCGCCGTCCGCGATCAACTCCGCTCCATAGCGGGCCCGCCGGGCCAGGCCGTCCAGGCTAGGCCTTCAGGCGTCGCGGAAGCGCTGCGCCTGCTCCGCGCGGGCGAGGAGATCGACTACGAAGGCGCCGCGTCCACGCTCGACTGGGACGCCAACGGCGACCTGCGCCGCGGGCACATCGGCGTCTGGCGGTTCACGGCGGACGGTGGGATCGAGGATGTGGAGGTGGTGGCGGTCGAGCCGTGGCGCGCCGGTGGTGATCCTTTCGTGGCTGCGGTCTTTAGCGGAGGCGGTTGTCATGCTACTACTCAATCACTTCGACTACGCTACGGGCAGCCAAGGTTGACCGTTCGCTATTGATGCCAGGGTCATCCCTTTCCCCAAGGATTGATCACGTCGATCCCGCTCCCCTCGAAGTCGCCCGCGTCTCTCGTTGCAACCGACGCCCCCAGGGAGCGGGCTATCGCCGCAATCTGGCAGTCGGCGTGGTGGAGTGGGCCGCCCGCCGCCGGCAGTTCTTGGGCTAGACCGGTTCAAGTCGCGGCTTCCCCACCAAGCCACACAAAATCAAAAACCGTCACGCTGAGGTTCAGGTTGGTGCTTTAGTTAGGAGGCGCGCGGTCCCGGAGCCGGGTGCTCTGCTGGAACACCTTGGTCGCGCCGTCTACCTTCGGTCGCCGCTCATGCCTTGAAAACAAGCAATCCATTTGCCTTTGGACAAGCGGATGTGTAACGATATTACACATCCACCCTAACCCTGACTGGAGGGCGACGTGGCCAGAGTGCAGTTGGTAATGCCTGATGAGGACCGAGACCGCTTTGTTCACCAAGCACACCGAGAGGGTGTGTCCCTCAGCGCCTGGCTGCGAGCAGCCGCCCATGAGCGCCTCGAAACGCGCCGGAGCGTCAAGCTGTTCGAGTCCCCGGAAGACGTGAAGGAATTCTTCAGGTCATGCGCCGCGCTGGAAGGTCCAGAGACGGAGCCGGACTGGAGTGAGCACTTGCGCGTCATGAACGAGTCGCGTGGACGAGGGGTGGCCGCAACGTGATATTCGTCGACACGAACGTCTTCATGTACGCGGTAGGACGCCCTCATCCACTCCGGACTCCTGCCCAGCGCTTCTTCGTCAATGCCAACCGGAGTGGCGCGCCCCTGTGTACTTCAGCAGAGGTGATGCAGGAACTGGCCCATGTATACCTGCCCACCGGAAGGCTGCAAACCTTCGATGCGACGCTGGAGTTGATGGCGAGCGCCGCAGTTGAGGTTTGGCCACTGGAAGAGGCCGACGTGGCCCTGGCTCGGCAACTCCGCGAGCGGTATCCCAGCCTGCAAGCCCGGGACCTCTGCCACCTAGCCAGTTGCCGGCGCAGGGGTGTCCGGGAGATCAAGACCTTCGACCAGGCATTGGCCGCCATATCCAGCGACCCGTCAATCCCGTAGGGATAGAGAAGCTAGGTTGAACATAGGTTGAATGAGCAGTATGCCGCGCCAGACTGAGCCACCCTCCAACGGCCCGCGCCGGCTTGTTCAGACCATCCCCAGCACCGCCCCAATCCGCCGCGCCGTGTCGGTGAAGTGCTGGACTTCCTCCGGCGACAGCGGGCGGCCCAGGACCTTGCGCTCACGGTAGGAGAGCCACTTCTTGAGGACCTGGTAGCCGCCGAGCTTGTAGCTCCAGACGGCGGCGGGGACGTTGCGCCAGTAGGCGCGGTCGTTCAAGTACACATCGAGCGTCGCGTCGCCGAGGGTGGCTGCCGCATCGCCCAGGGCGGCGCGCTCGGCGGAGGTGTAGGGGCGCTCGACGACGCGCCCTTGGCCCGGCATGACGGCTTCGCCCTGCCCGAAGTGTCCCCAGCCCGCCGTCAGCGCGAAGTCGTCGCCCGTCATGTTGCCGCCATCGACGGTGGCGGGCACGGCAATGGCGGCGGTCTCCGGGCGCAGCGCGCCGGTGGTGACGCCGGGAACGGGCGTGTCAGAGTCCAGCAGCGCGGCCAACTCGCGCCCGCGCGCAGCCGACGCCGCCAGTTCCTCCGCCGCGCCGGGGGCGTTGCCATCCGGCCAGCCCGGCAGCGGGATGCGCGGCCACTCCATCCGCAGCGCCCCAGCGTTGGCCTCGCGGTAGGCGGGGTCGTGAAGCACGGCGAGGACGTGGTTGAACAGGTCTTCCACGCCTACGCCCAGCCGTTCGAGGTAGCGTTGTGCCGCGGGCGACAGGTTGGGACGGCGATGGTCCGGCCCGCCCTCCAGGCCGTCGTCACGGAGCCAGGCGGGGATAACCAGGCGAGCACTCCCGTTCCATTTGGTTGCGGTCTCCAAGAAGGGATGTTGTAAGGGTGAGGCGACTGGTCTCCCGACGTTGTCCTCTGAGGAGACTGAGCAGCCACAGGTTGTCCTTGAACACATGCGGCTTGTAGTCAGCGCGCTTTGCGTCGAGGAGCTTTGTATCCGCTTCCCAGTAGAGCCAGCGGGTATCAAATGGTCGATAGGCATAGGGAACGAAGCCCGCCGCAGTCGGGCCTCCACGGCGACTAGGAGCGCGACGCGCACCTGGGAGGGATCGAAGCCCTGCACCGCGTCCATTACGGCCGGGTAACGGCGCGTGATTTCTCCGTGACTCAACTCACGGTTGAAGTAGTCTGTCACGCGCACCTTGAGACGGTCGAGATCGGTCATCGACGAGAAATGCAGTCACGGCTCGTAGTGACTCCCGGAAACGACGTCGGGAACAGGTCTGGTCAGCGACGGCCAACCGGACCAGCCGTCGCTGGCCGCCACAGGCTTGAAAGGCAGGCCGAGCGGCTAGGTCCGGTTCGAAGCTGTCGTAGAGGGCGTCCGGCTCCGCTCCGCACCGTCGCCGTCAGTTCCTCGCGCTTGGCCTGGCCCCACAGGTGCCGGAACCCCACCGTCTTCGTCGGCGCGTGGCTCGGCCTTGCGCACCAGCGTCGTGATCGCGGTTCCCACCTGGATGCCAACCGGGTCCCCCGGCGTCGAGAAGATGCTTGGGTCGGGCGCGCCGTCCGGCGTCGTTTTGCCGGTCTTGTACTTGTCGCCGTTGAGACAGTCGATGCGTATCGCGTCGAACGCCTTCAGGTAGCGCTCCCGCATGCCGGTGAAGGACAGCCCGTCCAGCCACGAGTAGTTGGAGATGAAGCAGATCATGCCCCTGCCCGTCTTCTCCACGATGCGCCGTTCCGCCATGCGGAAGAACCGCACGTACAGGTCGTTCAACCCGTTGCCCTTCCGGCGGGCCGCACGCTGCTCAGTCTTCCGGTAGGCCTCCGAGAGCTCCCGCTCTTCTTCATCGGTTGGCGCCATGCCGGCATAATCCGTTGTAGGGCGGATTGCCCAGGATGACCAGCACCGGCGTTTCCTGTTTCACCCGGTCGGCGCGGTCGCGCTCCTCCTCCAGCTCCGGGAACGGCAGCGGCTTCTGCGCCTTGGGTTCCCAGCCGGTCAGTGCGTTGGTGAGGAAGACAGCGGCGCGCTCCGTCCCATCCTCCGACAGCGGCGCGTCCAACGCCTGCATGGTGAGCCCGACCTGCAGGTGGGCCACTACGAAGGGCGCGGGCATGATCTCGAAGCCGAAGACGCGCTTGGTGGCCGCCTGCTTCACCCGCGCCCCGGTCAGCGCGCCGAAGCCCCGGCCCTCCAGGTTGGCGGCAATGCGGCGCAGCGTTTCGGCCAGGTAGGCGCCGGTGCCGCAGCAGGGGTCCAGGACGTAGACGTTTTCTGCCGCCAGCCCGTCGGCGATGCCCAGGTCGTCTTTGAGCGCCCGGTCGACGCGGGCGACCATGTAGCGCACCACCTCGGGAGGCGTGTACCAGACGCCAAGCTGCTTGCGCAGGTCGGGATCGAACGCCTCCAGGAACGGCTCGTAGAAGTAGGGGACGGCCTCGCCCTCGCTGAAGCGGTCGAAGAAGGCGGAGCGGTCCACGCGGTCCAGCGCCGCCGCCGTCCAATCCAGCACCTCGACGAGGCCCAGCGGCTGCAACCGGCTGGGGGCCGATACCTGCTGGAACAACGCTTGCAGGACCGGCGCGCGCAGGTGCCAGACCGCTTCATGCCAGTTGAACCGGCCGGTCGGGGGCGGCGTCTGGCGCGCCCAAAGCACCCAGGCGGAGAAGATGCCGTAGAAGAGGGTCTGCACGAGGGTCGAGCGGAAGAAGGCCGCGCCGCGCGCACCCTCGAAGCGCACGCCCAGCGCCTCTTCCAACGCCGAACGCACCGCCCGCGAGGGACGGAGGGTCGCCGGCCGCCTCCACGCGGGCCAGGCCGTCGCGGGCGTAGGAGGCCAACAGCCACGCCAGGTCCTTCGGCTCAACGAGGGTCGAGCGGTGGGAAAGGGCGCGGCAGAGGTACTCCCCCAGACCGGCGCCCACCTCGTTCGCAAAGGCGCGGGGCTTCTGCAGCTTGGTCTCGAAAGCGGCGGCGGACTCCGCCAGCCGGAACGTCTCCAGCTTCACCGGCCTGCCCGCTGCGTCTTCGCCGACCAGCACAAAGTCGCGGGTGTTGGTCACCAACACGAGCCGGTACTTGTTCCAGTATCTGCTGACCTGCTCGCTGTCCGCGGTGAGCCAGGCGTCGTCGCCGGCGGACTTCACTTCCACCACACCGCACTCGGGAAGCTGTCCCTCCTGCGGCTTGCCCTTCTGGACCTGCTTGGCGGCGTAGAGGCCGAAGTCTGGGTGGCCCGCGCCCTGATGCGCCATCTCGTTGATGCAGAAGACCTTGGGCCGCAGGGCGCCGCCAACCGCGTTCAACAGGTTGGACAGCGGCGGGTAGTAGGAAAGCTCGCCGGTTGCGCCGCCGGATGCCCGTATGCGGCGCAAGTCGTCAAGGTAATCCTCGACGGCTGCCGTTAGCTTCGTTCCGGTTCCTGCCATGTCTATACTTTAGTCCAGTGAGGTGACGGCGCGCAGGGGGCCGGTTCACTCCACCAACGTAAGTTGACCTGGTTCTCTCAGAATTGTGTTTGTTCGTCTTCCGATGGATTGATCACGTCGATCCCGCACCCTTCGAAGTCGCTTGCGTTTCTCGTTGCCACAGACGCCCCCAGGGAGCGAGCTATCGCCGCAATCTGGCAGTCGGCGTGGCTGATGGGATGGCCGGCGGCGCGGCGACTGGACGCTATCACGGCGTACGCTTGGGCGGCGGCGCTGTCGAAAGGCAGGATGCGTTCAGCAAACAGCACGCCAAAGGCGCGTTCGGCCGCCGCGGCCAGTCCGCGCCGGCGCTCCCCGCCGGGCAGGGTCGCTATGCCCGTTAGGATCTCCGCCTCGGTGATAGCGGTAACGAACAGGGTGCTTGTAGGCTGGGCGTCCAGCCATGCGCGGACCTCCGAGTGCGGGCTGTCCCGCATGAGCTCTGAGACGACGTTGGTGTCCAGAATGAACATTGCCGGCAGCTCAATCGAACCGCGGGATTTCGCGTATCGGGTCCCTTGGCGGAATCTCCAGCTCCACCCCGCCGAAGGGCTTGAACAGTTCGTGGAGAGCCGTTCCGAGGTTTTTGGCTGGGGCCGCCTCTTCGTCGAGCGCCGTTCTCAGAATCCCCCGGGCTTCCTCCTCCATCGAGCGGCCGTTCTCCGCCGCCCGGATGCGCAGCCGCCGCTTCAGTCCGTCATCGAGATTGCGCACCGTGATGCTGGCCATGATTGCGCCTCCGCACACATTGTCGCGAGATTATACCACGATTGCGTTGCATGCGTTGCAATCGTAAGGGATAACCTGCTCGCGATCTCGGCGGCAGCCTCTGTCCCTGCCCCCGTACTCGGGGGAAGGTTAGGAAGGGGGTCCCGACGCGCCAGGCGAACAAACGACGCCTCCATCCCTCCCCCAAGCAGGGTGCAGGGGGCGCAGCCCCTGCCGGGATGGCTCTGTCCCTGCCCCCGTATTCGGGGGAAGGTTAGGATGGGGTCCCGACGCGCCAGGCAAAGTCCTCCCTGAGCGTCCCCTCCACCTCGGCGAGCATTCTGTCTCGCCGCGCTCCTGTCGGCAGTATCTCCACGCCGTACCGCAGTTCGGCTTCACTGACAGTGGAGGGGTACAAGTTGAGAGCCGCCTGCTCGCTAACCCAGTCCACAACGTTGGCGTCGGGACCGTGGCGCATCAGTTCCGAGACGACGTTGGTGTCAAGGATAATCATCGTAGCTGCCTCAGTCGAACCGGGGCGGTTTGCGCATGGGTGAACGGGGAGGAATCTCCATCTCCACCCCGCCGAGAGGCGCGAATCTGGCGCGAATGGCGCTCGCCAGGTTCTCCTGCTCTGGTTGCTGGTGATAGAGCGCCGTTCTCAGAATCCCCCGGGCTTCCTCCTCCATCGAGCGGCCGTTCTCCGCCGCCCGGATGCGCCGCCGCCGCTTCAGTCCGTCATCGAGGAAGCGCACCGTGATGCTGGCCATGATTGCGCCTCCGTAGGCATTGTCGCGAGATTATACCGCGATTGCATTGCATGCGTTGCAATCGTAAGGGCATAACCTGCCCGCGAACGCCGCGGAAGCTCCCATCCCTCCCCCAAGCAGGGTGCAAGGGGGTGCAGCCCCCGCCGGGAGGCGCCTCTGTCCCTGCCCCCGTACTCGGGGGAAGGCTAGGAAGGGGGTCTGACGCGCCAGGCGGGCCTGGTGGGACAACGACGTAGGCCGCGCCAAACCCTCCCCTGAAAGAGAGCGCCAGCCGCAACAGAATCCCCCCCAAACCGGGGCGCAGGGCGCGCGGCCCCCGCCGGGAGGCGCCTCTGTCCCTCCAGCCGCCGCGCGGGCGGCAGCCGGCGGGGGCGCAATCGGCAAAAGAGGCGGGATCCCAAGAGATGGTCCATCACACCCCGGCTGTCCCGGCTGTCACGGTTGTCCCGGCTATGTCATGGCTATGTCACGTGTCCCGGCTATGGTCACGGTTATGTCCCGCCTAAATCCCGGCTGTCACGCCTATGTCCCGGCTGTGTAACGCCTATGTAGCGCTCATGTCCCGGCTATTTCGCGCTCGTGTCGGCGCGATGACCCCGCGATGACCCCGCGATATCGCGCTTCGCAATGATTCCCAGCCGGTCCCCTTCATGGCGATATTACAGCACAAAAGTTCGCATTATGCAATAGGGAGAGGCGGGGCCGCTCCGTCCCGCCCAGCGGGGTGCAGGGGGCGCAGCCCCCGCCGGGGGGTAAAGGGGGAGTCCCCCTGGTCTGGAAAATGTCGGAGGGCGGAGCGAGCGGGATATCGGCGCAGGCCAAGCCGGACCATCCGCTGAAGGAGGGCACAAGCCAAAACGAAATCCTCCGACCCTTCCCCCGGATTGCCGTGTTGCTGCGCGGTGCCGGCCTGACGTGGTAGTATTGACGCGCCCTACGGAGAACCAGCATGGGAGGTAAGGAAGATGGTGCTCAAAGAAATAGACTTGGAAACAATCGTCGACGGCGACGGCCACCTGAATGAAGATATAGAAGCCATTGCCCAGTACATGCCGGAGAAGTTCAAGCAACGGCTCTTCTCGGGCAGCGCCACGCTGCTGAACCAGCTCTACCCGCCTATAGACCACTTCCACTCGGCGATGCCCGTCGAGGTGCCCGAAGGGTCGTTTGCCCCCGTCGGCGTCGATGGGTGGGTTGACTTCGCCGACGACGTCGGCATCGACTCCGCCGTGCTCTATCCCAGCCGCGGGCTTGCCTACGGCAAGGTGGTCAACCGGGACTGGGCCGTTGCCCTGGCCCAGTCGTACAACAACTGGCTGTACGACACCTACCTGAAGCGGGACTCCCGTTTCAAGGGCGTGGGGCTCATCCCCATGCAGGAGCCGGGAGAGGCCATCAAGGAGCTCCGCAGGTGCGTGGAGGAGCTGGGCATGGTGGGCGCCATGCTGCCCTCCAACGGGTTCAAGGACCACATCGGGGCCAAGGACTACTGGCCGGTCTATGAAGAGGCCGACCGCCTGAAGTGCGCCATGGCCGTGCACGGCGGCTCCCACGAGAACTTCGGCTTCGACCACATGAACGTCTACGCCCCGGTGCATGCCCTGGGGCACCCCTTCGGGCAGATGATCGGGTTTGCGGGGGTGGTGTTCAACGGGCTGCTGGAGAAGTATCCCAACGTCAAGTGGGGGTTTCTGGAGGGAGGCATCTCGTGGTTCATGCTGTGTCTGGAGCGGTTCGACCGGTCGTATGAGACGCACATCCACCAGGACCCGCGGGAGGAATTGATCCAGTTGAGGGCGGGTGAGCGGGTGAGCGATTACATCAAACGCCACATCGAGGAAGACCGGATCTACGTGGGGTGTGAGGGGAACGAGCCGTTCATTCCGGCGGCAGTGCGGGAGGCGGGGCCGAAATTCCTGTTCTTCTCGTCGGACTTTCCGCACGAAGTGAACAACGAGATGTGCAAACACGAATTGGAAGAAGTGCTGGAGCAGGAGGGCATCGACGACCTGGCGAAGGCGGGGATCCGGCACACGAACTCGGAGGTCTTCTACCGCTTGAAGGACTAGGGACTGCTCACACTGACCCAACTCCGATTGAAGACGCGAGCAGCAAGGCCAGTTCCTCTAGGACAGCGAAATGGCTCACCCTTGGGCCAACGTTTTCATCCTTATCGTAGGCGGCGTTTCGCTGTTGAGCGGCTTTTTTGGCCTCATTGGAGGCTCTCCTAGCTGGGCGATCGCCCTCGACGTACACCGAATCTCCGGGTTTGCCCTGGTGGCGCTGTTCCTTTGGAAGGGCCGCAATGTCCTCATACCGCTGACCAACAGGCGCCGGTGGAAGCGAAATCCTGCGCTGTATCTTGGCTCCATAGGGATGCTCCTGCTGCTTCTGGCCGCTCTTACGCTGGGGATAGGTTGGAGCTACGCCGGTTATTTCTCGCACCTCGGAATCAGCGGGGTCAGTTGGCACATATACCTGTCGCTATTCCTTGCTCCCATCGTGGCATGGCATACCCTTACGCACTCCTGGACCCTGCGCACCCGTTTCTGGGTCGAACGAAGATCCTTTATGAGGCTCGCCGGGCTCGGTTTGGCCGGTCTCGCCCTATGGCGCGTAAGCGAGCTTACAGCCGGCGCTTTTGAGCTTCCGGGGAAGGACAGGCGCTTTACCGGGTCATACGAGCGGAGAAGCTTCGACGGCAACTCCTTTCCAACCACATCCTGGTTGAACGACGACCCGGCGCCAGTCAGCGAGGAGAATTGGCGTCTGAACGTTTCGGGACTGGTTAGCCGGGAACTGCATTTTAACTTGGCAGACCTGACGCGCAGCCGTGAAAAGGTTACCGCCACCCTGGACTGCACCGGGGGTTGGCATTCCACCCAGGAATGGGAGGGAATGCCCTTGAGGGAGGTCTTGCAAGCCGCCGGAGTGGAGTCCGGCGCCGGCAGCGTCACCGTGCGCTCCGCGACAGGTTACCAGCGAAGGTTCTCACTGAAAGAGGCCGACGAATACCTGTTGGCCACCCACGTCGGCGGTGAACCAATCTCCCATGGACATGGCTTCCCAGTGCGGTTGGCGGCGCCCGGCAAACGCGGTTTCGAGTGGGTAAAGTGGGTGGACTCCATCCACGTAAACGACACTGGGAAATGGTGGCAGCCGCCTTTGCCTCTTACATGAGCCGGTTACAGAGAACGGCACAGGCCGCCGGCCGGGGCGTGGGTCTACGGGCGTCGGAAACTGTGATCTTCAAGACTAATGAGATGGAGGCAGGGGCCCAACATGATCTATGACATCGCTATCATCGGCGGGGGGACAGCCGGTCTTACGGGCGCCATCACTGCCGCGCGGCATGGCATGAAAACCGTGGTCCTCGAGCGCATGATGCCCGGTGGGCAGATCGTCAACGCCGAGAGGATCGAGAACTTCCCAGGGCAGCCGGAGGGCATAGCGGGGTTCGACTTTGGCCCCATGTTGCAGGAGCAGGCGTTGGATGCCGGCGCCCAGTTCATCATGGCCAACGTGGAATCCCTGCGTCTCGATGAACCGTTCAGGGTGATGGACACAGACGAGGGGACGATGACCGCGAAGGCCGTCATCGTGGCTGGCGGGTCATCGTTGCGGAAGCTTGGCCTGCCCAAGGAGGAGGAGTTGCACGGCAGGGGGGTCTCCTATTGCGCCACCTGCGACGGACCCTTTTTCTCTGGCCAGGAGGTGGCCGTCGTTGGGGCCGGGGACTCTGCGCTGGATGAAGCGCTCACGCTGACGGAGTTTGCCTCCCGCGTGACCATTCTCTGCCGAGGCGGCGGCTTGACGGGCCAACAGACCCTTCAGGACCGGGTGTTGGAGCATCCCAAGATCGAGGTGCGGTTCAACACCGAGGTGCTGGAGATCCTCGGCGAAAAGGGAGTGGAAGGCGCGTCGGTGCGGGACGCGATCAGCGGAGAGACCACGAGGGTGGACCTGCAGGGTCTTTTCATCTTCGTGGGGCTGGACCCCAACACCTCCTTCCTGGGCGACGCGCTGCCCCTGGACGGCGCCGGACACGTGGAGGTCGATCTGAGCATGCGGACGCCGGTTCCAGGCGTATTCGCCGCGGGGGACATCCGGCAGCAGTCGGCGGCCCAGCTTGCGGCGTCCGCCGGCGACGGGGCAACGGCGGCGATCTCGGCGTTCCGCTATGTCACCGCAAGGCGGTGGCCTGCCTAGCACTGGGTTTCGTAAGTCTATGCCACTATGCGGGGAGGTGGCCTGTGCAGCAGCTTTCCTACATTCACGGGACGTCCGACGTTCCTCTTTTGGGCGAGACTATTGGGTCGTACTTCGACCGGATCGTTGCCGCGTACCCGGACAATGAAGCGGTGGTCTCTAGGCATCAGGGCGTGCGCTACACCTACCGGCAGCTTCACGCCGAGGTTGAGCGTTTGGCTAGGGCGCTGCTGGCGGCAGGGGTGGGGAAGGGGGACCGCGTGGGCATCTGGAGTCCCAACAACGTCGAGTGGATCGTTGTGCAGTACGCCACGGCTAAGATTGGGGCGATCCTGGTCAACATCAACCCGGCCTACCGGACCCACGAGCTGAGCTATGTCCTCAACCAGTCCGGCGTGTCAGTCATCATCGCCGCGGCGGGGTTTCGCCAGACGAGCTACGTGGACATGCTGCAGGAAGTATGGAGCGAGGCGCCTTCCCTGAAGCAGGTGTACATCATTGCCTCGGACGCTCCTTCGGGCATGGGCGTATGGAACGCGCTGATGGAACGCTCCGTCGAAGCCTCGGAGGAAGACCTAAGAGCCCGCGAGGCAATCCTTCAGTTCGACGATCCCATCAACATCCAGTACACCTCCGGCACGACGGGCTTCCCCAAGGGCGCATCGCTGACTCACCACAACATCCTGAACAACGGCTACTTCGTTGCACAGCGGCTGCGGCTGAGCGACAAGGACCGGCTGTGCGTTCCGGTGCCCTTCTATCACTGCTTTGGCATGGTGCTAGGCAATCTCTGCTTCATGAGCCACGGCGCTACGGTCGTCATCCCCAGCGAGGCCTTCGATCCGCTGGCGTGTCTGGAGGCGGTCCGGGAGGAGGGTTGCACGGCCCTTTACGGCGTCCCTACGATGTTCATCGCCATGTTGGACCATGCGGACTTCGACCACTACGACTTGAACACGTTGCGGACCGGCATCATGGCCGGTTCGCCGTGTCCGGTGGAGGTGATGCGCCGGGTCATAGACCGCATGCACATGACCGAGGTGACCATTTGCTACGGTATGACCGAGACCTCTCCCGTGTCCTTCCAGTCCAACACCGACGACGACCTGGACCGAAGAGTCTCGACGGTTGGGTCCATTCACCCCCACGTGGAGGCCAAGGTCGTTGATCCCGAGACGGGCCGGACTGTGCCGCGGGGCGTTGCGGGCGAGCTGTGCAGCCGAGGCTACCTGGTGATGCCGTACTACTGGAACAATCCGGAGGCTACCCGGGAATCCATTGATGCCGGCCGGTGGATGCACACGGGCGATCTTGCGGTCATGCGCGAGGACGGCTACGTCAACATCGTGGGCCGAATCAAGGACATGATTATCAGGGGTGGCGAGAACATCTATCCGCGGGAGATCGAGGAGTTTCTGTACACCCATCCCCAGGTTGCCGACGCGCAGGTCATTGGCGTGCCGGACGCGAAATACGGCGAAGAGGTGTGCGCCTGGGTCAAGCTCAAGGACGGGAAGACCGCCTCCGAGGACGAGATCAGGGCCTTTTGCCGCGGCAAGATAGCCACGTACAAGATCCCTCGCTATATCCGCTTCGCCGGCCAGTTCCCCATGACGGTGACGGGCAAGATTCAGAAGTTCAAGATGCGCGAGGTCTCGATTGAAGAGCTTGGCCTGGAGCAGGCGGGGCAAGTCAAGACCGCCTAGGGAACCTCTGAACAAGCTGTCAGAGGCGCACTGCGATTCAAGCGCGAGCCAGAGGATGACGCTTCCTAACCTTCCCCCGAGCACCCGGGCATCTCAGTCCCTGCCCCCGTAGGAAGACGCCGTCTTTGATTGTATGTGTTACTGCGTTTTCTTCTCCCCCGGCGCTCCGTAGGCGTGGAGCCATTACAAAGGCATTACCAGCCATTACAAAGCCATTACGGGCCGTTACACAGCGGTTACGGAGCTGTTACTAGTCGTTACGGAGCCGTTACCAATCTTACGAGCCGTTACGGAGTTGGATGGCTCCAAAGAGCCTGTGCCTTACAACGGCATTCACTCCGGCACGCTTCCTCGGAGGGTCTTTGCCCCTTGGGTTGTTCCCTCAGCGCTCCTGCCACAGGGGGATTCTCTGTGGTTAGCCCCCAGTGCTCATGTATGCGGCAGGCTCCGAGAAAGAGAAGCGGGCCCCCGGCCGACTTCATGGGGGTACCATAGCACAATAGTTCGTATTTTGCAATGGGGGTGGGGCATAACCTAGGCGGATGGTTTTGTTTTGGCCTGCGCCCTCCTTCAGCGGAGGGTCTGGCTTGGCCTGCGCTGTTGTCCCACCTGCCCACCCTCCAACGTTTTTGGGAACAGGGGGACTCCCCCTGTACCCCCGGCGGGGGCGCAGCCCCCTGCACCCTGCTTGGGGGAGGGCAGCGTCGGCGTTTTCCCACTTGGCGCGTTGGGATGCTTCCTAGCCAGGGGAAGGGGATGGGACCGTTGCGAAGCGCGATCCAGCGCGGCCACAGCGCGGTCATAGCCCAGTCGAGCGCGGTCATAGCGCGGTCATAGCCCCGACAGCCGTTAGGCCGAGGTGTGACGGATTGTTCCCCGCCGGCGCCGCCCTCCGACGTTTTTGAGAACAGGGGGACACGCTGTACCCCCAGCGGGGGCTGCGCCCTCTGCACTCTGCTTGGGGGAGGGAGGCGTCGGCGTTTGCTCACCTGGCGCGTCCGTACTCTTCCTAACCTACCAGTCGGGGGCAGGAACGGGAGGGCCGCTGAAGGCGGCCCTCCCGGCTTGTTCAGAGCATCCCTAGGCCCTGACGCGGCTCCACGAACGCCAGCTTTACGAAAAACGGCTGCCGGCGTTAGAATGAGAGGCGCCGCACATTGCATCCGGCGCGCGCCCTCACTACAATCACTGCAATGTCGAGCACCAGGTTGGAAGGCGGGTTTCCAATGCTACGTGAAGAGGTTACTGACGCAGTTCGCCGCTACGGCCGGCTCCTGGCAGGGGTGGGTCAGGCGGACTGCGTTGTCCTTTGGTCCTGAGGGTATCGGACAAGAAGGCCGCGCGCGGCCCTGAAACCACTCAACGGCTAAAGGAGCAACCACCATGGACGAAGACCGAGTCATCTTCCTGGATACCACCCTGCGCGATGGCGAGCAGGCCGCAGGCGCCAGCATGACGGGCGAGGAGAAGCTGGGGATCGCCCGCCAGCTCGAGCGCATGGGCATGGACATCATCGAGGCGGGCTTTCCAGCCAGCTCTCCCGGAGATTTCGAGGCAGTGCAGACGATCGCCCGGGAAGTGCGCAAGCCGATCATCTGCGCCCTTGCCCACGCCAGTCCCAAGGCGATCGACCGCGCTTGGGAGGCCATCAAGGACGCTCGGCATCCCCGCATTCACGTATTCCTCTCCAGCTCCGACATCCACATCATGCACCAGCTTCGCCGCGGCAAGGAAGAGGTCATGAACCAGGCGGTGGAGAATGTGCGGCGGGCCAAGGGCTATACCGAGGACGTCGAATTCTCCCCGATGGACGCCACTCGAACGGAGCCTGACTACCTCTTCGCCATGCTGACGGCGGTGATCGAGGCCGGCGCAACCACCATCAACATTCCCGACACGGTTGGCTACACCATCCCCGAGGAGTTCGGCAAGCTCATCGCCGGCATACGAGAGCAGGTCCGCGGCGCAGACAAGGTCAGGATCAGCGTTCATTGTCATAACGACCTGGGCATGGCGGTGGCCAACAGCCTTGCTGCCGTGAAGAACGGCGCACGCCAGGTGGAAGGCTGCATCAACGGCATCGGCGAGCGGGCGGGCAACGCCGCCCTGGAAGAGGTCATCATGGCGCTGGAGACGCGCCGGGACTTCATGGGCGTATCCACCAACATAGACACCAACCAGATCTATCGGAGCAGCCGGATGGTCAGCGACATCACCGGCTTCGCTGTCCAGCCCAACAAGGCCATCGTGGGGGCGAACGCCTTCCGGCACGCCTCCGGCATTCACCAGGACGGCGTGATCAAGGAGCGGACCACCTACGAGATCATGGACCCGCAGGCCGTTGGCCTGCCCAGCAACATGCTGGTGCTGGGCAAGTTGAGCGGGCGCGCCGGCCTGCGCTCCAGGCTGGAGGAGTTGGGATACCAACTGAGCAAGGAACAGTTGGACCAGGTCTTCGAGCGCTTCAAGGCATTGGCCGACAAGAAGCGCGAGGTCACCGACCGGGACCTGGACTTGCTGATGCGCGAGGAGCACCGGGCGATCACGGAGTCGGAGCCATACAAGCTGGAGCACATCCAGTTCATTTCCAGCACCTCCGACATACCAACGGCGACGGTCCGGATTGTGGACCCCAACGGCAACTCCATCAGCGAGGCCGCAACGGGCAACGGTCCCGTGGATGCTGTGTACAACGTGATAAACAGGGTTGTGAACGTGCCCAGCCAGCTCTTGGACTACCAGGTTCAAGCCGTATCGGGGGGAATGGACGCGGTCGCCGAGGTTATGGTCAAGATAGAGAGCAACGGGGTGGTGTCGGTGGGCAGGGGCTCCGACACGGATACCCTGCAGGCCAGCGCGAAGGCCTATATGAACGCCCTGAACAAGCTCATTGCCACGGGTGGGGGCCAGCCCGCCGCGCCTGTGGCAACGCCCTAAGACCGTCCCGCAAAGGGTTTCAAGGGTTTCCTTCTAACGTAGACGTCCTACCTGTTCTGGAGAAGGAGTCACAGCCATGGCCATGACGATGGTGGAGAAGATTCTTGCGGACCACAGCGGCCGCAAAGCGGTGAGCCCCGGCGACTTGGTGAACGCCAAGGTCGACGTGGTCATGTGCAACGACATTACGGCGCCCATCGCCATCAACGAGTTTCGCAAGTTGGGCGTGAAGAAGGTTTTCGACCCCTCTCGAGTGATGATGGTGATGTCGCATTACGTTCCCGCCAAGGACATCGCCTCTGCAGCCCAGGCCCGCACGGCGCGTGAATTTGCGGCCGAGCAGGGCTGCGTCTTCTATGAGGCCGGGAAGGGCGGCATCGAGCACATCCTCCTTCCGCAGGAAGGTCAGGTCGTGGCCGGCGACATCGAGGTGGGGGCCGATTCGCACACCACCACCGTCGGCGCTCTGGGGGCCCTGGCCTGTGGATTCGGGAGCACCGATGCGGCCATCGCGATGGCAACCGGGGAACTGTGGTTCCGGGTCCCTCCCACCATCCGTCTCATCTACCACGGGAAGCCGGGCCAGTGGGTGCGGTCCAAGGACCTCATTCTGTACACCATCGGTCAGCTTGGCACGGACCACGCCACCTATATGTGCATGCAGTTCGAAGGCGAGGCCCTCAAAGAGTTCTCCATGGACGCCAGGTTCACCATCACCAATATGGTGGCCGAGGCGGGAGGCAAGTGCGGAGTGATCCCCGTTGACGATGTCACGCTGGACTATATGAAGCCTCGCGCCAAGCGGCCCTGGAAGGTCTACGACTCGGATGCGGACGCCGAGTATGTGGAAACGTTCGAATGGGATATCTCGGAAATGGGCCCGTTGGTAGCCAAGCCCTTCAGTCCAGATAACGTGGTCCCGGTGGCCGAGGTCGCTGCCGAGAAGGTCAAGATAGACCAGGTGTTCATCGGCTCGTGCACGAATGCCCGCCTAGAGGACCTGCAGGAAGCCGCGGCCGTGATGAAGGGGAACCGAGTTGCGGACCACGTGCGCTGCATCATCATTCCGGCCACGCAGGAGGTCTACCGGCAGGCGCTCCATGAGGGGCTCATCGACGTGTTTATGGAGGCCGGCGCCACGGTTGGCGCAGCGACGTGCGGGCCGTGCCTGGGCGGCTATATGGGCGTCCTCGACGAGGGGGAGAAGTGCGTTTCCACCAGCAATCGCAACTTCCCCGGGCGTATGGGTCACGTGAAATCGGAGACGTACCTGGTCAACCCGTCGGTGGCGGCGGCCAGCGCCGTGCTGGGGAGGGTGGCCCATCCTGGTGAAGTGCTAGCTAACGATCCGGTTGCCGCAGGGAGCGTGTAGTCATGGGCGTCAGCGTGTTTCAAGGAACGGTCCACAAGTACGGTGTGAACATTGACACCGACCAGATTATTCCGGCCCGCTATTTGATCAGCACCGACGAGGACTTCCTGGCGGCGCATGCCATGGAGGGCTCGAACGATCCAGATTTCGTTAACCGGGTGCAGCCGGGCGACGTCATTGTGGCTGAGACCAACTTCGGGTGCGGCTCGTCCCGGGAGCACGCGCCGATAGCGTTGAAAGGCGCGGGGATATCCTGCATCGTGGCGAAGTCGTTTGCCCGTATTTTCTTCCGCAACTCCATTAACCGCGGCATCCCCGCGCTGGAGTGCCCGGAGGCGGTGGACGCCACCGAAGCCGGCGACCGGTTACAGGTAGACTTGGCGGAGGGGACCATCACCAACCTCACCAAGGAGCAGGTTTTCCAGGCCAAGCCCCTGGACCAATTCATGCTCGATATCATTGACGCAGGCGGAGTCGTGGAATACACTAGGCTCCGCCTCCAGCAGCAGGAATCCCAACCCTAGCTAAGAGCGTTCCTGGAGACTCAAGGGAGGCTCTTCGAGGGACGGGGCCGGTCGGACTATCCCGTTCTTCCTCCGCCTTGCTTCCCTCCGCACTTTTTTGCCTGGGCGCGTCTTGCGCGGGTGATGCATACAGCACCCGCAGTGCCGTGTTGCGGGGCCTTCGTAGGTCCCTAGTTTGTATCGTACAAGGAGGCCTTCATGGACATGGTCGTTGCTGTCCTGCCCGGAGATGGAATCGGGCCGGAGGTGGTCAGCGAAGGCGTCCGCGTCCTAGAGGTCGTTGCCGAGCGGTTCCGCCACTCGTTCAAATTCAACCACGCAGATATTGGCGGCATCGCCATAGACAGGCATGGGACTCCGCTCCCTGAGACCACCCTCAACCTCTGTAAGGGAAGCTCGGCCGTACTCCTGGGGGCCGTTGGCGGTCCCCAGTGGGACAACCCTTCGGCCAAGCACCGGCCTGAAGACGGTCTACTGGCGCTTCGGAAGGGCCTTGGGCTCTTTGCCAACCTGCGACCTGTCAAGGTGATCCCCGCCCTTGCCGACTCCGGCACGCTGAAGCCAGAGGTCCTCGAAGGGGTCGACCTGATGGTGGTGCGGGAACTGACCGGCGGTATCTACTTCGGCACGCCGAAGAGGCGGTGGGAGACCAACAGAGGCCGGCGCAGCGTCGACACCCTGTCCTACACCGAGCGGGAGATCGAGCGGATCATACGGGTGGGATTCGAGCTGGCGCGAAGCCGGCGCAAGCGGCTGACTTCAGTAGACAAGGCCAACGTCTTGGAGTCGTCGCGGCTGTGGCGGCAGATTGCCAACGAGCTGACTGAGGAGTACTCGGACGTTGCGCTGGACCACCTGTACGTTGACAACTGCGCCATGCAGCTTATGCTGCGGCCCAGCCAGTTCGACGTGCTGGTGTCCGAGAACATGTTCGGGGACATCCTGAGCGATGAGGCTGCCGTCCTCGCTGGGTCTCTGGGGCTCCTATCGTCGGCGAGCTTGGCCCGGATTCCTTCGGCTGAGGGACGCCGGCGCCGCCGCACTCTTGGGCTGTATGAGCCCGTTCACGGCTCCGCGCCGGACATCGCTGGGACAGGGAAGGCCAATCCCATTGCCACGATCCTGAGCATCGCTCTGATGCTCAGGTACTCGTTCAACCTGCACAGGGAGGCCGACGCGGTGGAGCGGGCCGTGGGGGCGGTAGTGGAGGAAGGCTATCGCACCGCCGACATCTCCAATGACGGTATGAAGCCGGTAACGACGTCGCAGATGGGACAGGCCATCTGTGACGCCCTTCAATAGAAACTTCAGGAACTCCCCCAGGAGACGCCATTGCCTCGCATAGACGGACGGGCCAACGACGAGCCCAGGCCCGCGACAATAACGCCCGGTTATTTCTCCTTTGCCGAAGGCTCCGCTCTGATTGAGATGGGCAAGACTAAGGTTGCCTGCGCCGCCAGCGTGGAGGACCGGGTGCCCGGCTTTCTGCGCGGGATGGGCCAGGGGTGGGTGACCGCTGAATACAGCATGTTGCCCCGCTCCACGCTCACCCGGACGTCCAGGGAAGTGAATCAGGGCAGGGTGGGCGGACGCACCCAGGAGATCCAGCGCCTGATTGGCCGGTCGCTGAGAGCGGCGGTGGACCTGAGGGCGCTGGGCGAGGTCACGATAACGGTGGACTGTGACGTCCTTCAGGCTGACGGCGGGACGCGCACTGCGGCTATCACCGGGGCCTACGTGGCGCTGTATCAGGCCATGGTTGCGCTCCAGCGCGCCTCAATGGTGGAGAAGATACCGCTCAGGTCGGCGGTGGCCGCCATCAGCGCCGGCGTGGTCAAGGGCCAGCATCTCCTGGACCTGTGCTATCAGGAAGATTTCGATGCCGAGGTCGACTTCAACGTGGTGATGACCGACGAAGGGACGTTGGTGGAGGTCCAGGGCACAGCCGAGGGGTTGCCGTTCTCGCGCCAGGCGTTGGATGCGCTGATTGACCTGGCCGACAAAGGGACGAGCCGCCTGTTCAAGGTGCAACAGCAGGCCGTGGCCAGCCTTTAGGGTGAAGCGGCCGGCGTCTCCGGCGGCTGCGCAGGGGTGGAGGGGCAGGCTGGGGGCGAGATCTCGACATCTTCCAGGATGCCGGTCACCGTTCGTTGAAGGGCCATACGCCCTGTGCTATCATCGCAGCGAGGGCCTTGCCCATGTCCCGTGGCGATATTTCCGTTCATCTCCTGCCTGAGTTTCGCCGTCGTTTCTCCCGTCGCTGGCTCCGGTCTGTGGTGGAGCACACCCTGGACCAGGAGGGTCTCCAAGACCCAGTGGAGGTTGGCGTGGTCATCGCTGACGACGAAACGGTGCGGCAACTCAACAAGGACTACCGGGGTGTGGACGAAGCGACCGACGTCCTTGCGTTCGCTTTCCAGACCTTCCCGGCTCCCTCGGATGGAGCGGTGGGTGGCGAGACCCCGGGAGAAGGCTTCATAGAACCGCCGCACCAACCCCTCAACCTCGGCGAGGTTGTCATCTCCTACCCGCAGGCCAAGCGCCAAGCGGCTGCTCATGGCGGGCGCGTCAAGGAAGAAGCGGCGCTGCTGTTGGCTCACGGCGTTCTCCACCTCTTGGGGTACGATCATGCGGAGCCGGCCGAGGAACGAGCCATGTTCCAGAAGCAGGACGCGGTGGTGGCCGGGCTCTTTGCAGGAGAGCGCCGTTGAGCAGTCAAGTCCTCTACAGGAAGTGGCGTCCCCAGGGTCTGGAAGACGTGGTGGGCCAGGAGCCGGTGGTCCGCACCCTTCAACGGGCCGTGGCCCAGGGCAGGGTGGCCCACGCCTATCTGTTCTGTGGCCCCAGGGGCACCGGCAAGACCAGCACCGCCAGAATCCTCGCCAAGGCCGTCAACTGTCTGAGCCCGCAGGAGGGCCAACCGTGCAATGTCTGCGTCCTATGCGCGTCCATAACAGATGGCGTGGCAATGGACCTTGTGGAGATCGACGCCGCCAGCAACCGCGGCATCGACGACATCCGCAACCTCCGAGAGAAGATCTACTACGCTCCGTCCCAGGCCCGCTTCAAGGTCTACATCGTGGACGAAGTGCACATGCTGACCGACGCGGCCTTCAATGCCCTGCTCAAGACGCTGGAAGAGCCCGCCCGCCCACGCCATCTTCGTGCTGGCCACCACCGAGCCTCACCGAGTGCCGGCAACGGTAGTGTCCCGTTGCCAGCGGTTCGACTTCAGGCGGATAGCGCCTATCGCAACCGTGGAGAGGCTCCGGTCCATCTGTGACGCCGAGGGCGTGGCCGCCTCCGATGAGGCTCTGTGGGCCATCGCCAAGGCTGCCTCCGGGAGCCTGCGGGACGCCGTGAACCTTCTGGACCAGATGATCGTCTCCTATGGGAGCGAGTTCGGCGCCGCCCACGTGCAGGACCTGCTGGGACTGGGGGATGAAGAGGCGGCGTTGCGGGTCGTGGAGTGCGTACTCAGCGGAGACCTCTCCCGAGGGACTCGGGGTTATACACGAGGCCTCCATCAACGGCGCCGACCTGCGGCAGTTCCACAAGCAGGTGGTTGAATACCTGCGAGGCGCCCTGCTCGTCCGCTCCGGGGGCCGAGGGCAGCCTGGACTACACCGCCGATGCGTTGGAACGGCTGAAGAGGGCGGCGGCAGGGCCGGATGTCGAAACGCTGGTGAGGGCGGTGAAGCTGTTCAGCCTGGCAGACGTTAGAGCCGGCCTGACCTCGCCGTTGCCGTTGGAGTTGGCGCTGGTGGAAACGTCTTTGAAGGCGCAGTCCCCAACGCGCGCCGCATCCGCTGAGGGCGCCCGGCCTCCTCGGCAGGCCGCTGCGCCTCCGGTTACCGCGAGGGCGGCAGGCGCTCCTGCGGCGGCCGCTTCTTCTTCTCCGGAAGCGCGGGAAATGGGCCAGCGATTGGCAGACTCAATCCCCGGACAGGCGTCGGCGCCGGGGGAGGGGCCTCAACCGGGGCCATCTCCGGCCGCCGTTGCTCAGGACCCTCCCACTGAAACCGCTTCTCAGGGCGAGGGTCAGACGCCGGCAGCGCCCTCCCACGGCTTCATGGACGCCCAGACTCTTGAAGCGCGGTGGCCCCAGCTCATCAGCACCCTCCAGCGGAAGAAGGGGCGGCGCTTTTCCCTGGGCGGCTTAATGCGCGACAGCCGGTCGCACCAACTGGATGACGGGGTTCTGGTGCTTCGATTTAGCAGCCGCTCTAACATGGAGCGGCTGGAAGAGGAGTTGCAGACACCAGAGGGCCGCAAGGCGATGGGCGAGGGCATGGAGGCAGTGCTGGGCAGGCAGTTGGAGGTTCGGCTGGAGAGCGCGGGCGGCGATGCTGAGGGGTCGGCCCAAGGCGGCCACTTGTTAAGGATGGCCCTGGCCAAGGGCGGTCGTATCGTGCATGAGTCGAAATCGGAGACAGCCGAGGGGCAGGAAGACGAGACCTTCGAGTTCCAGGAGGAGCAGGCGCCATGATGAAGGGGATGAACAAGAACCTGTTGAAGCAGGCCCAGCAGATGCAGCAGCGCCTGAGCAAAGTGCAGGAGGAGTTGGAACAGGCCACCGTTGAAGGAAGCGCCGGAGGTGGGGTGGTCAAGGTGGTGGCCACAGGCAAGCTCAAGATCCTGTCGGTGGAGATTGCGCCTGATGTCGTTGACCCGTCCGACGTCGAGATGCTGCAAGACCTGGTCCAAGCCGCCGTCAACGAGGCAATGGACAAGGCCCAAACCCTGGCCCAGGACCGGATGGCCTCCGTCACAGGCGGGCTGAACATTCCCGGGTTGATGTAGGGCGCGGGGTCAGCGCCATGACCAGTGACTACCTGCCCACCGCGGGACCCGTGGCCCGTTTGATAGAGGAGTTCCACAAGCTGCCAGGCATAGGCCCCAAGAACGCCCAACGCCTGGCCTATTTCCTTGTGCGCACGCCTTCTGAGGATGCCCAGTCTCTGGCTGAAGCCATCGTTGCCGTCAAGGAGCGGATTGTCTTCTGCTCCGTCTGCCAGAACATCACGGAGCAGGACCCGTGCGGGCTCTGCCTGGACCAGCGCCGGGAGCGCTCCAAGCTGTGCGTCGTGGAGGAACCGCTGGACATTCTGGCCCTGGAGCGTTCCCGCGCCTACCAGGGGCTTTATCACGTGCTTCATGGCGCCATCTCTCCCATCAACGGTGTGGGCCCGGAGCATCTGCGGATCAACGAACTCCTTCGGCGGTTGCAGGGAGAGGATGTGGAGGAAGTCATCCTGGCGACCAACCCTAATATGGAGGGGGAGGCTACGGCGATGTATCTGCACCGCCTGGTCCGGCCGTTGGCGCTCCGGGTGACGCGTCTGGCTCGGGGACTGCCCTCGGGCGGCGACCTGGAGTTCGCCGACGACGTGACGCTGGCGAGGGCGTTGGAAGGCCGACAGGAGTTCTAGGGGCATGACCAGCCCCCGATTCTACAAGACCGAGGCTATCGTCCTGCGTCAGCGCTCCTGGGGCGAAGCCGACACCATCCTCACCTTCCTTACCCCGAACATGGGCAAGCTGCGGGCTGTGGCCAGAGGCGCCCGCCGTTCCAAGAGCAGACTGGGAGGGCACGTTGAGCCCCTGACCAGGGTTTCCCTGAGCCTGACCACCGGCAAGGGCCTGGATATCGTGACCGGCGCCCAGTCCATCGACAGCCACCGGCCTCTTCGGGAGGACCTCGACCTGGTATCGTCTGCGCTGTACTGCGCGGAGCTTTCGGATGCCATGGTCGCCGACGAGCAGGTGGCGGGGGCCCAATATCACCAGCTTCGCAGGACCTTGGAGTGGTTTGAGCAGTGGCCCTCCGCGCAGCTTCTCGTTCGCTACTTCGAGTTCAGGCTGACGGACATATCGGGGTTTCTACCAGAGTTGCAGCACTGCGTATCCTGCGAGGGTGAGATTGCCCCGGACGCCCACGCATTCAGCCCAGACCTGGGTGGTGTTCTCTGCCCCAGTTGCTACAATGTTCAGGGTCGGGTGTTCCCCCTTCCTGTGCAGGTGCTCAAGGTGCTTCGCTACTTCCTTAGGGAGAGCCCGGACCGGGTGGCGCGACTGACCCTCACCGGCGAAGTCATGGACCATCTGGAGCGGGTGCTCCGAGGGTATGTAACCTTCATCCTCGAGCGGGAGCTTCATTCTACCCGCTTCCTGTACCGGCTGAAGCAATTGCGCGAGGGCGCAGGGGCTGCGGCCAAGCAGCCAAGCGCGCCTCGGAGCTAGCCAGACCCGCCTCGCGAGGGCCAGAGGAATGTTCAGCAAGGTTCTCATCGCGAACAGAGGGGAGATAGCCTGCCGGGTCATCCGGACGTGCCGGAGGCTCGGCATTTCAACGGTCGCCGTCTACTCGGAGGCCGACGCCCAGGCGCCCCACGCGGCTCTGGCGGACGAGGCTTACTGCGTGGGGCCTGCCCCCGCCAAGGAGAGCTACCTGAACGCCGACGCCATCCTTCGGGTGGCGCGAGATTCCGGGGCGGATGCCCTGCACCCTGGGTACGGCTTCCTGTCCGAGAACGCCCACTTCGCTCGTGCGTGCGGTGAAGCGGGCATAACCTTCGTGGGCCCGTCTCCAGGGGTCATCGAGCGCATGGGGGACAAGGTGGAAGCGCGCGCCGCCGCCATGGAAGTGGGCCTGCCCCTCCTTCCCGGAAGCCAGGACGAGGTCTCCGATGACGAGGCTCTGTCGCTGGCCGAGGGCATCGGCTTTCCGGTCATCGTCAAGGCCGCGGCGGGCGGCGGGGGCATCGGCATGCGAGTGGCGCATTCGGGGAAGGAGCTGGCGGAGGTGCTCAAGGGGGCTCGCTCTCTGGCCGAGAATGCCTTCGGAAGCGCAAAAGTCTATCTGGAGCGCTACGTTGAGAAGGCCGCGCATGTTGAGATTCAGGTGCTGGGAGACTCCCAGGGTCAGGTGATTCACCTGAACGAGCGCGATTGTTCAACGCAGCGCCGCCATCAGAAGGTGATCGAGGAAACGCCGTCGCCGCGTATGACGGCGGAATTGCGAACGCGTATGACGGATGCAGCCACGGCGCTGGCCAGGCACATTGGCTACACCAACGCCGGCACCGTCGAGTTCCTTGTGGACGATGAGGGCCGGTTCTACTTCCTCGAGGTCAACGCCCGTCTCCAGGTGGAGCATCCTGTGACGGAGATGGTCACCGGCCTGGACCTCGTGGAGCTCCAGCTACGCGTGGCCAGCGGCGAGCCTCTTCCTGTCGCGCAGGACGACATTCGCAGCCGGGGCCATGCCTTCGAGGCCCGCGTCTATTCCGAGGACCCGGACACGCTCTTCCCGACCACCGGGGCCATCAGCGAGATGGTTGAGCCGGAGGGTCCCAACGTCCGCGTGGACAGCGGGATCTCCGTGGGCTATGAGGTGTCTCCCTTCTATGACCCGATGCTGGCGAAGCTCATCGTGTGGGGAGAAGACCGCGAGGAGGCGGTGGCCCGCTTGGAGCAGGCGCTGGCGGGCTACAGGCTTCGAGGAGTGCGGTGCAACATACCGTTGGTCTTGGATATCCTGGCGCACCCGGAATTCCGGGGGGGAAGCTATACTACAGGTGTCGTTGACGCGGTCCTGGCCGAGCGGCAAAGCCGCAACGGAAACGGCAAGGAGGCGGCTGCCGCTGTGGCGGTTTCGCTGGCCCTGGAACTCCTGCGCCGCGCCGCGGCGCAGAGCCCGTCACGGGGAGAGAGCGCCTGGAGGCGGGAGGGACGCCGTCAACTGATGATGAGCCGACAGCAATGGAGCCGCCGGTGAGTGTATTTAAGGTGATGGTGAAGGACCGGCTCTACACCGTGGAGGTCGGCGACCTGTCCGCATCACCGGTGGAGGTGCTCGTCGACGGCGAGCCCATTCAGGTGGAGCTTGACGGACTGGAGGGCTCGGGGCGCCGCCAGGGGCCCCGGAGAGCCACCCGGCGCACGGCGGGCATCACTGCCAAGGCAACAGAGACGGCGATAACAGCGCCAATGCCGGGACGGATCGTTCGAATATCGGTCCAGGAAGGCGAGATCGTCGGGGCCGGCAACGAGGTGTGCGTCCTGGAGACGATGAAGATGGAGCAGAGCATCAGGTCGTCCATCGCCGGAGTCATCAGGGAAGTGAAGGTTGAGGCGGGGGATAGCGTTGGGGCTGGGGACGTGCTGGTCGAGTTGGAGTAGCGGATAGGCTGGAACATCAGGAGGACATGCATGAGCGCACTGGCCCAGCAGGACCCAGTGGTCGCTGAGGCAATCCAGAGGGAGGCCGAGCGGCAGCGGCGCAACGTGGTGTTGATCGCATCGGAAAATTACGCCAGCCGGGCCGTGCTGGAGGCCACCGGGTCACACCTCACCAACAAGTACGCCGAGGGCTACCCGGGACGCCGCTACTACGGCGGCTGTGAGTACGTGGACGTCGTGGAGCAACTGGCCATCGATCGGGCCAAGGAACTGTTCGGCGCGGCGCACGCCAACGTGCAGTCTCATAGCGGCGCACAGGCCAATATGGCCGCCTATTTCGCGCTACTGCAACCCGGCGACACGGTCATGGGCATGAAGCTGGACATGGGGGGGCATCTGACCCACGGGAGCCAGGTGAATTTCTCCGGCGCCCTCTACAACTTCGCGTCCTACGGCGTTTCAGAGGAGACGGAGACGATTGACTACGACGAGGTTGCCCGGCTGGCGCGCGAGCACCGGCCCAAGCTCATTGTCTGTGGGTACACGGCGTACCCGCGCACCATCGACTTCCCGCGCTTTCGCGAGATCGCCGACGAGGTTGGAGCGCTGCTCATGGCGGACATTGCGCACATAGCGGGGCTCGTCGCCGCGGGCGCTCACCCTTCGTCCATTCCCTTTGCCGACGTGACGACGACAACGACGCACAAGACGCTCCGGGGTCCCCGGGGCGCGATGATCATGTGTGGCGAGGGCCTGGCCCGCGACGTGGACCGGAAGGTTTTTCCCCATACGCAGGGGGGGCCTCTCATGCACGTCATTGCCGGGAAGGCCGTGGCCTTCGGGGAGGCGCTTCTGCCCAGCTTTGCTGAGTACGGACGGAGCGTCGTCGACAATGCGCGGGTTTTGGGCGCTGAGTTGGCTGAGGGTGGGCTGCGTATTGTCTCAGGCGGCACCGATAACCACATGCTGCTGGTGGACCTCACTCCACTGAACGTCACCGGCAGGGATGCTGAGGAGGCCTTGGAACGGGTGCACATCACTGTGAACAGGAACGCCATTCCCTTCGACCCCAAGCCCCCTAGGGTCGCCAGCGGCCTGCGCCTGGGCGCCCCTGCGGTGACCAGCAGGGGCTTCGGGGAGGACGACATGCGCCGGGTGGCGCGCTGCATCGTGAGGGTGCTCGCCAACCTGGGTGACGAGGCGGTCGAGCGGGAGGTGGGGGAGGAGGTCCAGCAGCTCACCAGCGGCTTCCCTGTGCCCGGCCTCGATTGGTGAAAGCGGTTCGGTGGCTATCTGAAGGCGAACATGATAGAATGAACGCGCCGCTCTGAAGGGCGGCGGGTTATTTTGTGTCCGGGCGGTGACCAGTGCCGGTACGCGATTACGAACTTATCATGGTGGCCAAGCCATCGGCGGATGACGACGCCGTCAACGCATTGGTGGAACGTGCCCAGAAATTCGTTACCGATAACGGAGGCTCAATCTCCAAGGACGAACGCTGGGGCCTGCGGCGGCTGGCCTACTCCATCCAGGGTTTTCGCGAGGGCGTGTTCATCCTGACCCATCTGGAAATGGACGGCAAGTGGGCCGCCGAGATGGAGGCGATGTTCAAGCTTCAGGACGACCTGCTGAGACACCTTCTGGTGAAACGAGAGGTCAAGAAGAAGGCGGCCGCGGTGGAACAGTAGGGGAAAGGAGCGGGTCATGGTGGGACTGAACAAGCTGATGGTGATTGGCAACGTGGGGACCGACCCCGAGATGCGCTACACCGCCGGAGGCAACCCAGTAACCTCCTTCCGTATTGCGACCAGCCGCTCCTACACCACGTCCGACGGAGAGCGCAAGCAGGAGACCGAGTGGTTCACGGTGGTGGCATGGAACCAGTTGGCCGAGCAGTGCAACCAGTTCCTGTCCAAAGGCCGGCGAGCTTACGTTGAGGGGCGGCTGAAGAGCCACTCCTGGGAAGCCCAGGACGGGCAGACGCGATACCGCAATGAGATCGTGGCGAACCAGGTTCTCTTCTTGGACCGGGCGCCGGGCCCCGATTATGGCGGCGGGGAGCAACCGCCGGTGAAGTACGATGAAAAATCTCCGATAGACCAGGACGACCTCCCGTTCTAGTTGTTCAAAGGGAAAGAGGTGAATTTAGGCTATGGTAGAGCGACGGCGCCGAGAAGGACGCCCCAGGTACTTTGCCCGACGCAAGGTTTGCAACTTCTGCGTCGACAAGATTGCGCTGATAGACTACAAGGACGCGAACCGCTTGCGGCGGTATCTCTCCGAGTGGTCGCGGATAGACTCGCGGCGTAAGTCGGGCACCTGCGCCCGGCACCAGCGCCAGCTTGCCGAGGCCGTGAAGCGAGCCCGCCACCTGGCTCTCCTCCCCTTCACTGCCGACCACATCCGCACGGCGGAGCGTTAGGAGCGCCGGTGCTCCGGAGGCGGGGCTTTTTGGAGGGGCGCGCTCAGCTCTTCCATTGAGGATGCCCCCTAGGGATGGCCCCTCCGCCGTTATCCGAACGTATGCGACAACAGCGACCGCCCCGAGACAACCCTCCCGACCGACAGCGACAACCAAGCCGGTGGGGTATGGATGACAGCCGGCAACGGTTGCTTGTCCTCGTGGTGGCCGCCGCGATCATCGTGGCGGTAGCGCTTCCTGTCTACGGGTACTATCGCGACAACATCGCCAGCGCCCACTCAGTCGTCAGCAGGGTCGGCGACGCCGAGTTCGACCTTGGCTACCTCTTGAAACTCTCCAAATCCGAGGCCCGCGTCGCCATCCTTGGCGGTGCTGCGGCGGCTTCGGATATCCAAAGCATCCCCTTCATCGTTCTCGAGCAATTGGAGGCGGGTCAGGTTGTGCGGCAGAAAAGAACCGAGCTTGGAGTCGAGTTGACTGCGGAGGAGGTTGACGCCGCCATTCGCGATTTCATCCTGGGCGCGCCTGCTCCCGATGCCGATCTATTGTTGGAATCGGATTATCGGCAGGCGTTCCGCGACTACCTGGATACGGTCGAACTCGACGAAGAAGATCTACGACTACGCGCCGAGGACATTCTCTACGTGGAGAAGCTTCAAGAGATAGTCGGCCAGGAAGTCCCTGACGTTCAGGAACAGATCCACGTCTGGTTCATCGCCACAGCGACCGAGGAGGAGATGTCGTTGGTGCTGGCCCGGCTCGAGGCCGGAGAGGACTTCGTTTCCCTGTCAAAGGAGTACAACACGCCTGTCAGCGAGCTAGACCTCATAGGTCCCTCGTTGGATGCGACGTCAACGGCGGTGATTAGCGACGACGCCACCTCCACGGCGGCCGCCGTGGAGCCGGAAGAAAACGAGCCCGGAGAGCTAGGGTGGATACCGAGGGGGGTGCTGACCGGCGTTGGCGACATTGTATTCGAGTTGCAGCCGGGTGAGATGTCGGAACCGTTTGGGGGAACATCCATCTACTTTGTCGACGAGCGCGACCCCGCCCGCCCCGTGGATGAGGTGTTTCTCGATGTGTTGCGGCAACAGCACTTTGTGGACTGGTTCCAAGAACAGCGAGAGGCCATTGGCGTGGAGCGGTGCTTCGAGGCGCCCTTTGTCAACGCCGACCCCGACTGCTCGTGGCAGTACGAGTGGTTGCTGGAGCGGGTGCTGTAGGTGGACTCCCCCGCTTCGGCGCCCCGATGGCCGTCGCGATGCTGTTTCCGATAAGGTGGGCTCTGGGCTGGGGCATTCCGTTGTTGCGCTCTGCTTAAATGCCAAAGAATTCGCAAGTAAACATTGGGCTCCTGGGCCTTGGGGTGGTCGGGTCGGCGGTCGCCCAGACCCTACTGGACCCGGCCGGACCGTTCTCGGATCGGGTAGGCGCCCCTGTCGCCCTGCGCCGGATTCTGGTTCGCGACCCTTCCAAGCCGAGGGCGGCCGGCGCGCCGGCCGCCCTCTTGACGACCGATGCCGCTTCGATCCTGGAGGACAGGGAAGTCGATATCGTCGTGGAGGTCATGGGTGGCGAGCATCCGGCCGCGGAGCACTTGGAGTCGGCGCTGAGAGCCGGCAAGCACGTTGTTACGGCCAACAAAGAGGTGATGGCCAAGGTTGGGCCGGAGCTGCTGAGCCTGGCTGCCGACATGGGGGTGCAGTTGCGCTTCGAGGCCAGCGTGGGCGGAGGGATACCCATTATAGGACCCCTGCGCAGAGACCTGCAGGCCAACGAGATCTCCGCGGTGCACGCCATCATCAACGGGACGACCAACTACATCCTGACGCGCATGGCCCAGGAAGGGGCGGACTTTCGGGAAGCGCTGGAAGAGGCGCAGGCCCGCGGCTACGCGGAGCCGGACCCCACCGCTGACGTGGACGGGACGGACGCAGCCTTTAAGCTGGCCATTCTGGCCTCGCTGGCCTTTCACACGCGCGTCCGCGCCGGAGACGTCTACCGAGAAGGCGTTTCCAGGTTGAAGGCCAGGGACTTCCGGTATGCGGATGAGTTGGGCTACGCCATAAAGCTGCTGGCCATTGCCAGGCAGGAGTCCGACGGCGTACAGGCCAGGGTGCACCCTACGTTCATTCCCAAGGACGTCATGCTGGCCAAGGTGGACGGTGTTTTCAACGCGGTGGAGGTGGAGGGCAACCTCACCGGCCCGGTCCAGTTCTACGGGCGTGGGGCGGGGCCGCAACCCACGGCCAGCGCCGTGGCCGGGGACGTGCTGGAGATCGCCCGGGGGCTTGCGGAAGGGGGCGGCTTTCCGGTGCCCGTCATGGTCAACAGGGGCCTGCCGGTGAAGCCGATGAGCGAGCTGGAGACCCGCTATTACCTGCGAATTACGGCGACGGACGCGGCAGGCGTTCTAGCCAAGATCAGCCGGGTCCTGGGCGATGGGAACATCAGCCTCGCCTCCGTAATCCAGAAGGAGGCCGACCCGAAGCAGGGTACGGCGGAGTTGGTGCTTACGACGCACCCCTCCAGGGAAGAGGCGATGCAGCGGGCGCTGGACGAAGTGAAGCGCCTGGATGTAGTGTGGGAAATAGGCAATTTGGTGCGTGTGGAGCACCTGGAGGACTAGGACTGGAGACGTTGGAACCGGGGTCGCGTCCCCGGTGGGGACGGCCGGTTGCGAGCGCGGGAGACGGCGTATTGGGTTTGCCTGCCGCAGAGTTGCAGGCGGTTGAGGCATCAGGGGCGCCAATGGATGTCCATAGCGCAAGGATTAGCCAATGACTGTCCAGATACCCGGCATACAGTCCGAGCGCATCAGGGATGCCGTGCAAGAAATCCTCGAAGCGCTTGGCGAGGACACCCGACGCGACGGCATCGTCGACACCCCCGCTCGCGTTGCCGAGATGTACAAAGAGCTGTTCGCCGGTCTTCTTCAGGACCCCTCGGAAGTCCTGGCAACGGGCTTCGACGAGGGCCACGATGAGATGGTCATCGTGAAGGACATCAAGTTCTTTTCGATGTGCGAGCATCACCTGCTGCCGTTCTACGGCCATGCGTACATTGGGTATCTCCCTCGGGGGAGGGTCGTGGGGCTGAGCAAGCTGGTCCGGGCTTTGGAGATACTGGCGCGGCGTCCGCAGTTGCAAGAGCGGCTGACGACGCAGTACGCCGACGCTATCATGGACAGCCTGGACCCGTGGGGCGTGGGCGTCGTCATCGAGGCCGAGCACATGTGCATGGCCATGAGAGGAGTCAACAAGCCGGGCGCCCGCGTCAGCACCTCAGCCACGAGGGGCGCCTTCCGCAGCCAGGCCATGACCCGCTCCGAGTTTCTCTCCCTGCTGATGGGGAGGCAGGCTTGACCTACACCGTGGCGCCAGAGAGCTTTGACGCGCTGGAATCCGGCTGGACGGAACTCCTGGCCCGCTCCGACTCCAACAAGGTGTTTCTGACTCCCCTATGGCAACGTCTCTGGTGGCGTTGGATGGGACAAGATACGGGATTGCTCCTTCTCAGCGCCCGCAATTCCACCGGCCTCCGGGGGATCGCGCCTCTGGCGCGCAGGGACGGGGCCCTTACCTTCCTGGGGGGCACCGATCTTGTGGACTACCACGACTTCATCGTGCCTGATGAGGGCGCCTCAGACGTTTACGCGGCCCTTGTGGACTACCTGATGCAGGATTCCGGCTGGGACACAGTTCGTCTAGAGTCCCTTCCTGAGGGGTCGAATGCGTTGGAAGAGCTTCCGGCCGCGCTGCGCGCCCACGGCCTCGACCCCTCGGTCGAACTCGAGGACGTGTCGCCTGGGGTCCGCCTGCCGGAGTCATGGGAGGATTACCTGACCGGCCTTAAGAAAAAGGACCGGCACGAGCTTCGCAGGAAGCTCCGCCGCCTGGAGGGCGCCGGGACACTGCGGTGCTACGCCGTCAGCGCGGCGGAGGACCTGCCGGAGGCGATGGACTGCCTTCTGGGACTGATGCGGCAGAGCCGGGACGACAAGGCGGAGTTCATGACGGCCGAGCGGGAGCAGTTCTTCCGGGACATGGCCCGCGAGCTTCTGGACGCCGGCGTCCTCCGCCTGTTCTTTTTAGAGCTTGACGGCGCGCGCGTCGCCGCTACCCTGTGCATGGACTACAGGGGGGCTCGCTTCCTGTACAACAGCGGCTTTGACAGGGCCTACGACCACCTGTCCGTGGGACTGCTTCTCAAGGTGCTCTGCCTGCGGGATGCCATCGAATCCGGCATGACGTACTATGACCTGCTGAGAGGCGATGAACGCTACAAGTATGACCTTGGCGCAGAGGATGTGCGCATCTACACGTTGACGGCCCGGAGGGGCTGACCATGGAAGACGGCCCCCGAAAGCCGCTGCGACGCGTTGCCTTCATTAGTATGCACGGATGCCCGGTCGCCCGCCTTGGCGAGCGCGAGACCGGCGGTATGAATGTATTCCTTTTGCAGACCGCCATCGAGTTGGGCAAGCGGGGTCTGGCCGTTGACGTGTATACGCGTTGCCACGACCCAGAGGACCCTCAGATCGTGGAATTGGGGCCAAATTCCCGCGTCATTCACGTTAGGGCGGGCCCCTACTTCGAAGAGAAGGAGAGCCTGTACTGGTATCTGCCGCAGTTCACCCGGAACGCGGCGCGCTTTGCCAGATCTGAAGGTCTCGAGTATCAGATTGTGCACAGTCACTACTGGCTGTCGGGGCGGGCCGGCATGTTCCTGGCCAGCCAATGGAATGCTCCCCATGTGGCCAACTTCCATACGCTGGCAACAGTGAAGCAGCAGGCCTACGTTGGTGGGTGGGAGCCCGAAATGAGGGCAGGGGTGGAGCGGAAGGTCATGGGCGCGGCAGACCTCATTCTTGCCTACAGCGACCACGAGCGAGACGCTATGACCCGGCTCTACGGCGCTGCCCAGGGTTGCGCCGAGGTTTTGCCGGCAGGCGTGGACACCCAGTTGTTCAGGCCAATGGACCGGGAAGCCTGCAAGAGGGAGCTGGGGCTGGAGGGTAAGAAGGTCGTTCTCTACGTGGGGCGGGTGGAGCCCATCAAGGGATTGGACCTGCTGCTGCAAGCCGCGGCCGCCATCGAGGACCGCCGTGACCTCAGGTTGGTCATGGTCGGGGGGAAGGACGGCGAGCCGGAGGTTGGGCGTCTCAAGCAGCGGGCCCAGGAAATGGGGCTCGCCGACGTGGCGTGGTTCGTGGGGTCTGTCAAGCAAGACCGCCTGCCGGTGTTCTACAACGCCGCAGAGGCCCTGGTGTTGCCTTCGTACTACGAAAGCTTCGGACTGGTGGCCCTGGAGGCCCTGGCGTGCGGCACGCCGGTGGTTGCTTCCAGGGTGGGGGGCTTGCCCACGTTCGTGCGGGATGGAGAGACCGGTTACCTGATTCCCTGGCGCTCCCCCGATGCCTTTGCCGACCGGCTGGAGGTCCTTCTCAGGCACCCTGCTCTGAGGGATTCCCTGGGCCGGGCCGGGCGTCAGAAGGCGCTGAGTCTGGGGTGGGACAAGCTGGCGGAACGCCTCGAGGAGAAGTACGCGTTGCTGGCGGCCCCTCCGTTGGCGGCCGCCGTGGGAAGAGCTAGGCAGCTGGCGATACCTAGCCGGTGAGCCTCCGCTGGCCCCACACTATGGCGTGCAGACCCTGGAATCCCTCGGTGAGGTAGAGTCGTCGGGCGCTGGCATTGGCCTCGTCCACCTCGAGTTCGATATGGCGGACCTGCTGTTCCAGCATGTGCCGTAGGCCGGCCCGCACCACGGCGCGTCCCAAGCCCAGACCCTGATACTCCGGAAGAACGCCGGTCATCCAGATCTCCCCACTGGGGCCGTCCTTGCCGCCTGCCATCATCGTCCAGCAGTACGCCACTACCTGGCCGTCCTTTCTGGCCACCACTACATCCTCGGGGCTGGTCCCAGGCAAATGGAGCCTGTGCTCAATGTCGTCCGGGGCGTTGGGAGAGAAGCCGAAATGGCTGGCGAACGAGGCATTCTGCACCCGTGACAGCGTCTCGTGGTCCCCGTCTTCCAGGTGGCCCAACTCAACGCCGGGTGCTAACGAGGGCGCGGGGCAGGGCTGCGGACCGCGCCGCATGCGCTGATAGCGGCGCACGAAGTTGAACCCCAAGGCCTCCAGGAACCGCTGTTCCGGCGCAGCGGATTCCTTCACAGACCCCTGAATGGTGGAGACGCCCAGTTCCCGGCCTCGCTCGAAGGCCTTCTCCATAAGCGCGCGGCCGATCCCTCCGCGCCGGTGCTTGGGAAGGACGCCCACGTTGAAGGCGAGGTTGTCTATCGGAATTTCAGGGTAGAGAAGCAGGTGCCCGAGAAGGGCGTCGTCCTCGGCGGCAAGGAAGCAATTCTCTTCGGGAAGGACCGTTGGAATCTGAAGCCACAACCGCAGGTCTTCGGGGGAAATGGGAGCATCGCCGCCCCCAATGGCTGACTGGAGGCTTGCCAGAGATGAGAGGTCGCTCCAGCGGAACGTCCTGATGGTGACGCCGATGCCGCACCTGCCGGTTGCTTGACGAGGTAGGGGCACTGTAGCACACTGATACGTGGTGGGCAACGCGTTTTGGGCACGGGAAACGGGGCGCGTTTTCATCCCGTTTTTATTCTAGGAGGATCTTTCCAAAGAATGCCTGAGCCAACACTGATTGACGAAGTGCCTTCAAAGGCGATGGTGGTTATACCCCACCCCGACGACGGTGAGATTTCCTGCGGCGGCGCCGTCGCAAAGTGGGCCTCGGCGGGCTGTGAGGTGGTTTTCGTTCTGTGCACCAACGGAGACAAGGGATCGGGCGACGAGGAGATGACGCCGGCGCGGTTGGCGCCGATCCGGGAAGAGGAGCAGCTGAACGCAGCAAGGGCTCTGGGTGTAAAAGAAGTTGTCTTCCTCCGCCACCCGGACGGAGAGCTTGAAGATGACAGGCAGTTCCGCGGCGAGCTGGTACGGGAGATTCGCCGGCATGCGCCCGACGTGGTGTTCTGCTTCGATCCCTACCGCAAGACCCATGCCCACCGCGACCACCGCGTCTCGGGCCAGGCGGCCATGGATGCGGTGTTCCCCTTCGCCAGAGACCGTCTCCACTTCCCCGAGATGCTGTCCGAGTTCAATCTGCCTCCGCACAAGGTGCTGACGGTGTACCTGTGGGGCGCCGATGAGCCCGACTCCTACATGGACATCACGGACAGTATCGAGGCGAAGGTTGACGCCCTCAAGCAGCACGTGAGCCAGGTGGGTCATCGGGATGTCAGCGAGTTCATCGAACAGCGCGCCCGCACTGTGGGCGAGGCTGTCGGCGTTACCTACGCCGAGGCCTTTCGCCGCGTCGGGATGCGGCGCTAGAACGCCGCGGGCTGGGTATGTTCGACATCCATAGCCATGTCCTTCCTGCGGTGGACGATGGGGCAAAAACGCTCAGCGACTCCTTGAACATGGCGCGTCTGGCTCTCGCCGGCGGCGCTTCCACGATGGTGATGACCCCCCATCGCAAAGACATCCTCGAGGAGATGGAGGCGCGGGCCGTCAACCGCATGGTGGTTGAGCTTCAGCGTTTGCTCGACTCGGAAGGGGTGGCGTTGAAGCTGGTGGCGGGCATGGAAAACCATCTTGAAGCTGACTTGGCGGAGCGGGCGAAGGATGGCTCTGCCCTGACCATCAACGGAGGGCGCTACATCCTTGTGGAGTTGGACTTCCACGAAATGCCCATGTACGCGGAGAGCGTCCTGCGCCAGATGCAACTCCAGGGCCTCGCGCCCATCATCGCTCACCCTGAGCGTCAGATGAACATAGCCAGAGACCCCGGCATCCTCCACCGGATGGTGGAGAACGGGGTGCTGGCTCAGGTCACCGCCGGCAGCCTGCTGGGCGCCTTTGGCCCGCAGACCAAGCGGGTGGCGGAGAGCCTGGTGGAGCGGCGGCTGGTCCAGATCATCGCCTCGGATGCGCATCGGCCGGCGGGTCCAAGGTCCCCCGGCCTTGTGGGGGGTGTGGAGCGGGCGGCTCGTTTGGTGGGTGAGGACGAGGCCCGCGCTATGGCCCTGGATACCCCGCGAGCGGTTGTGGAGGACAAGCCGGTCTTCCACCTCTCGCGGTTGGGGAAGGGAACCGCCGGTTCTCTTCCCCGCGATGAGGGGCGGGGCTGGGGATCGAGGCGGGATGGCCCGTCCGATGGACCCTACGCGAGCACTGCTGCGCGCCTTGCATGATGCGCCGCCATGGAGCTGAAGCAGGTGCTGGCGCAGGTTCCCGGTCTGACCCGCCGGTTCATCTACTACCTGGAGGCTAGGGGCTATATCCGGCCGGTACAGGTCCAGAAGCAACGGATAGCCCGGCGGGACTACAACGAAGAAGACGTGGCGATGATCCGCGAGGTGTGGCGCTACCACCAGCGGGGCTACGCTCTCAAGGCGGCCTATAATCTGGCCACCACTACGCACAGGGTCGTCACCTACGTGGGCGCTCGCATTTCAACGCGGGGCCTGCCCGTTTTGGTGGAGCGGCTGAGGGACTACCCTCAGATACTGGAGGCCTCCGCCGTTCACGGCGCCGACATCGACGTGCTGGTCAAGGCCCAGACTCCAAACGCCGAGGAGGCCTATCACCTTCTGGCGCCCCTCATGGCGGAGACTGGCATCTTGGGGATTCCCCAGGTGCTGCTTGGAGAGGAGAGCTTTCGGAGGGACCACCCCGGTCAAGGCTGGGATAGGAATACAGCAATGCTGGCGTACATACTTATGAAGGTGCCGGTCAAGAACGTGGCGGAGGTCATGGACGAACTGAAGTCCCTGGAGGCGGTTCTGGAAGCCAGCACGGTCTACGGAGAGTCCGACATCGTGGCGAAGGTCGAGGTGAAGGACCAGGAGGCTCTCGACACGCTCATCATGGAGCGGGTGCACGCCATCCCAGCCGTGGAGTCGACGAGGACGTTTGTGGTGATCCGCAGGCTTCACTGGAGCCGGTGAGTTCCGCTCTGACGAAGCCCCGGGATCTCAGAGCCGGGGAACCGCATCCCCAGCCTCCCGTTTCCAGTGCGCTGGCCGTCCTGGGGGCCCGCTGAGCGCTGGAGGGTGTGCTCGGCGTTCGGCTGACCCCTATGCCGGCCCCGCTGGTAATCCGGCGCCCGCGACGACATAATGCCGCTGAGGACCCTCATCAAAATCGGCAGGTGAAACGATGAAGATCGCCCGCCTCGAGGTTCAGACGGTGGATGTGCCTCTGGATATTCCCATGCACATGCAGGGCGGCCGCAGCCTCACTCACATTCCCCATATCCTGGTGCGCCTGTACACAGACGACGGCATCGAGGGCCTGGGCTACGTCCTCAGCCTCTACCCCCGGGCCATAGCACCCATCAGGAGCGCCATCGAGGAGCTTGGCGCCGTCGTTGTCGGCATGGATCCCCTCATGCAGGAAGCAGTGAATGCCGCCATGCACAAGGCAATCGCCTGGATCGGGCCCTACGGGGCCGCCAGCCTGGCGTGCATGGCGATAGACCTTGCTCTTTGGGACGTGGCGGGGAAGGCGGCGGGCCAGCCCTTGTGGAAGTTGTTGGGAGGCTTCAGATCCCGGTCGCCCGTGTGCGCCGGCCACCGGCTGCGCCGCGGCGCAGGGTTGGAAGAGCTTCAGCAGGACGCATCCGACCTGGTGGAGGAGGGCTTCCGCGCCATAAAGATGCGCTTGGGTGGCCAGAGGCATCCTCAGGCCGAGGCCGACCGCCTGCGCGCCGTGAGAGAGGCGGTGGGGGAGGACATCGAGATCATGGTGGACATCAACCAGGGGTGGGCGCCTGCTCAGGCCATACGGGCGGGTCGCCTCTTCGAGCAGTACCAGCTATCCTGGATTGAGGACCCCGTTCACCACCGCAACGCCGACAGGTTGGCTGAGGTGGCGCGCGCCTTGGATACTCCCGTGATGGCCGGGCAGTACTGCCACGGCCTCGAATCCCTGCTGACACTCCTGCGCGCCAACGCCGTGGACATCCTGATGATCGACCTGATGCGGGTTGGGGGGGTTACGCAGTGGCGCAAGGCCGCCGCGCTGGCCGAGATCTTCGACGTTCCGGTGGGCAGTCATCTCATGCCTGAGACGAACATTCAACTGATGGCGGCCACGCCCAACGGGGCCATGACCGACTACATGCCTTGGTCCTTGCCGCTATTCAAAGAGAGGCCGGCCATAGAGGACGGGGAGATGATTGCCCCTGAGGGGCCGGGGCTGGGGCTGGAGTTGGACGAGGAAGCCGTGGCGCGCTTCGCGCTGGCCTGACAGGCTTGGCGTAGCGCCCGGAGACGTTGTTGACAAGCTGGGAACCTCCTCCCAGCCCCCGCGAATCCCCCATCCCCACCCCCGCCCTCGGCGGCGGCTCTGTCCCTGCCCTCGTACTCGGGGGAAGGTTAGGAAGGGGGTGCTATCCCTCCCCCTAAGGCTAGGAAGCATCCCAACGCGCCAGGTGGGAAAAGGAAGCATCCCAACGCGCCAGGTGGGAAAACGCCGACGCCGCCGTTTCCCAAGCGGGGTGCAGGGGGCGCAACCCCCGCCGGGGTACAGCGAGTCCCCCTGTTTCCAAAAACATTGGAGGGTGGGCTAGGTGGGACAACAGCGTCCGCCACCATAGGCCCCCCTCTCCTTTCCCTCAGTCCCTCCCAACTCCTACTTGCAAAATAAGAACTATTGTGCTATAGTATCGCCATGAAGTGGGCCCCGGCCCGCTTCTCTTCCTTGGAGCCTGCCGCATAGCGTATGTACTGGGGGCTAACCACAGAGAATCCCCCTGTGGCAGGAGGGTCTAGGGAACATCCCCCAGGCCCACAACCCTCCGAGGAAGCGTGGGACCGGAGCGACTGCCGTTGTGAGGCAAGCTCTTTGGAGCCATCCCGCTCCATAATGACTAATGACTCGTAACGGCTAGGCAACGGTTCGTAACGACTCCGTAATGACTCCGTAGCGACTCGTAATGGCTTTGTAACGGCCTGTAATGCCTTTGTACTGGCTCCGTGCCTGCAAACCCCGAAATCCGGCTGAAAAACGTTACAAAACCTCGCCAACCCCACACAGGCGGGAAAGTCCCCTACGGGGTAGGAGTGTTCTCCCATTCCGCGCCCGTAGGAACGTCCCTGGCAATCTCAGCTAGACGGCATCGGTGGCGCGCTTGGGCGTGCGTAGTCCCATCCATCCCTGCGCGAAGCGCCGCAACAGCACCCACCGCAGACTCCGCCACCCCTGGTTGGAATCATCTATATCGGACAGGCGCGCCGCCCGCTCGCTGCCATAGGCGAAGAGAACATAGGCGAAAGTAACCTTCATTACCTCGTCGGCGTGGGAGGGAAGGAGGCTGGCCAGGCGCCGCCCGAACTCCAGGGGCGTATCCGAGGGGTCGGGCCCCATACCGAGTAGCGACGCAAGGCGCGACATCTTCAAGTAGTTGGCGCGGGAAGCCTGGAGCCGCCCCAACCGGCCCCACCACCAGTACCACCACGCGATGAGCGACAGGCCCAGGATGATCGCCAGGCTCGCGGCTACCCGGATGAGAATGGCGCCAATAGGCGAGCCGCTCGCCGCGGGCGGCTCGTCGAACATCTCTGCCAGCGCCGACAGGTCGGTCTCCTCGGTGAGCGCCTCGTCCCCTATAGCGACGGTCTCCTGACCCGAAGAGTAGAGGGCGATGGACTCCTGGAACTCGATGGCGTTGGGCGGCGTTGGCTCAAACGGGACCCACCCGTAGCTGGGGAAATAGACCTCGGTCCATGCGTGGTAGTTCAATTCCCGGACCTCGTACGCGTTGTCCGCCGAGTTCCAAGCGCCGGGCGAATAGCCGACTACGTAGCGGGCGGGCACGCCCACGGAGCGCAGCATCACCACCATGGCGGAAGCGTAGTAGTCGCAGTAGCCCTGCTGCTGCTCAAAGAGGAAATAGTCTACCCCGTCCCACCCCGGCGGCGGCGCGTTGATGCTCAGGTTGTAGGGATAACGGAGCAGATAATCCCGCACGGCGGTGGCGGCTCTCAATGGGTTGGGGGCGCCTGCTGTCACGTCGCGGGCTAGGTCGGTGACGCGCTGCGGGGCAGAGATGGGCAGGGCCAAGTAATGGTCCTGCACCCATTGGGGATAGTCGGTCCCGGCCCGTTCCAGGGCTGCCTGGCCGGCGGTGGCGACGGAGGAAAGCGTGGAGTATTTGAGGTTGACCCTAGTGTTGAAGTAGCTCAGCATCTCGTCCGCTAGGCGTATCTGGTGGACGTCCATTGGCGCCACCGGGCGGATAAGCGCTTGGGAGGGCAGGGTGAACTGCAACGGCTCTCCTCCGAAGAACAGGGTATCGGTTGCGGCCCTCACCCTGAACGTGTGGGCGACGTTGGACCGGCTTCGGAGGTCCTCCAAAGAGTCCTTCGAGGCCCAGGGAGCGAAGCTGTTGAGCGTGCTCCGCCAGCCGCTGCCCGTGTATTGGTCGAAGATGCGGGCTCGCCAGTATTGCGGCGTGCTGCCCGAAACGGTGAACAGCAGGGTATTAGGCCGGTTCTGAGCGCCGGCGAAGCTCGTAGTGTCTCTCCAAAGGAGAGCAGGCGGGCGATATCGCGACGGCAGTCCTGCGAAGACCCTATGGAACTCCCGCTCTATCCGCTCGGTGGGCCCTTGAACCAACCGAGCCACCGGCTTGAGGGGGGCCAGGTCCATCTGTGGGAAGACCCAGACCAGTGTGCCGGCGATGGCCCCGATCCCGAACGCCAGGCCATAGTGCAACGCCACGACGCCGTCGCTGTGGCGGAGGAGGCGCTTGGACCAGTCTTGGAGGCGGCCGAGGGCGTTTAGTTGCAACGGGAGCAGGAGAGCGGCAACGATGAACGGCACGATGTGGAATCTGTAGGAGTCTGGGAGAAAGTTCAGCGAGACAACCAACACAAGGCCGCCAACGCCGATCACCGGCCAGGGCTGACGCCGGTTGAGGGTTAGCCAGGCCCCCTCGAAACCGAGCAGCCAGAAGGTGACGGTGAAGAATACGGCGAATGGAAGCTCGCCGCCATGCTCTTGGCCGTTGGCCACGGCTGCCGCCCAGTGGGAGAATTCGCTGACGATGTTTTCATCGGCCACGCCCAGGGAGGCGAGCCACGCGATGAAGGCGCCGAGGACCAGTCCGGCCGCGTGGGCCTTCCGCCCTGTCCACCTGGCCCTTGCCAGCAGGAGCCACGCGCCCAAGCCCAGTGCGGTGACGAGAGGCATGGCGGCGAGGCCGTACACCCAGTCGGCCCGCTGAACGACCCAGGCGACCGAAAGGAGCAGCGCGAGGAGCAGGAAGGAAGTCAGCGGGGCGGGATGGGTCCTGAGGGCGTGCATGGTCAGGCCTGCGCCTCAACGAAGGGGCGCCGTCCGTCCGATTCATGGGTTCCCTGCCGCGCTGAAAGCTGCAGGGCGATGTCGTCTCCGCGGCGGACGATGAAGGGCGAAGAGGAGGAGTCGCCGGGGGTGGGCGCGGCGGAAATGCCGTCTCTGAAGCTCTCGGCGTCCAGCAGAATTGGCGTCATGGCGATTCCCCGCGACTGGAGTGAGGCAGTAGTGGCCCGGAGGGCGTCGGGTCCTCCGGGGGTCACCACAATCATGCCTGCCCGTTGGTGAACGTAGTCGGCGGCGGCCAGGACGGCCCTGGAGACGGGGCCCTCGGGGCCCGGCTGGATGATCGCCAGGGTGTCGAGAATCCTGCTGAGCTGATCGGCCCGCGCCCTTGCATCGATCACGCGCTGGCGGTCGCCCCACGCCATAAGGCCCACCCGCCATCCCGCGTGGAGATACCGTTTGGCCACGGAAGCGGCGATGGTGACTCCGTACTCGACCGTGCTCTCCTGACCGCTGCCTGCTTGCACGCTGTCCCATAGGTCGAGGACCACCCACAGCTCCTCACCGAGGATGGATGCTTCGTGCTCCAACTCCTTGACCATGAACTTGTTCACCCGCGCGGTGGTGCGCCAGTGGACACGGCTGAGGGCGTCTCCGGGCACGTATTCGCGCACCCCCCCGACCGACGGGCTTGGAAGGTCGCTGCGCCGCGAGAGATCGCCGCGGCCCCAGGCGCGGCCCGAGCTGAATTGGAACTGGGGCAGATCGACCGTGGCGGGGTGGATCAGGGTCGTTTGGGGAAACCCTGCCTGCGTGCGGCGAGTGAAGAGTCCAAGTGGGTCTCGGCTGACGACCTCAAGGACACCGTACCGATAGATCCCTCGCGAGAACGCCACCTTGACGCCGACCCAGTTGGCCGCGCCTAGCGGGCGGAGGCTCATGACCCAGCCGGCGCCGTCGTCAGGCTCGGTGGTGTGTAGGACCTCGAGGAGGGGTTTGGGCCACCAATTGCGGTTTCTGAGGCTGAAGTGTTCCTCCAGGTTCTTGCCAGCTTGGGGGTCGGGGGTCTGGAGCCTCACCGACGCCAGGACCTGCCGTGCGGCAAGGCGCGTGAGCAGGTAGCTGAGAACGGCGAGAAGCAGCAATGCAAAGAAGACGCGGTACAGGACAGGTGAGCCGGTGACAAGGGCCAACGGTAAGGAAACCGAAAGGAAGGCCCAGAAGGTATAGCCTCTCACGGCGCCTCTTTGCGATGCCGGCTAGCTGGGGATGGCGCCGGGAACGGGCACGGTCTCCAGAATGTCGGCCACGACGCCTGGCATGGTTGCGCCGCGGCTCTGGGCCGCCGGGTTCAGGACCATGCGGTGGGCCAGAGCGGGCTCAACGCTGGCTTTGACGTCGTCGGGCAGGGCGTAGTCGCGGCCGTCCAGCAGCGCCCGGGCTTGTGCCAAACGGAACACGCCGAGTGATCCTCGGGGCGAGGCCCCGAGAAAGAGTTGCGGGTGATGCCGCGTCGCATCGGCCAGGGCCACGATGTACTCCTCCACCAGATCGCTGACGTGAATCTCGCGCACTGCATGCTGAAGATCCACCAACTCTTCCCGCGCGGCGACCTGCTCGAGCGAGTCGATGGGGTGGGCAAACTGCTGGCCCTGGAGCATCCTGATCTCGTCTGCCGGGGCGGGATAGCCCAGGTTTAGGCGGAGTAGGAAGCGGTCCAGCTCGGTTTCGGGAAGGGGGTAAGTACCCTCGTATTCGATGGGGTTCTGCGTGGCCATGACCAAGAAGGGATAGGGCATTCGGTAGGCGACGCCGTCGACGGTTATCTGCCCCTCGGCCATGCACTCCAACAGCGCCGCTTGGCTCTTGGGCGGGGCGCGGTTGATTTCGTCGGCCAGCACAATCTGGGCCATGACCGGGCCGGGCCGGAACTCGAACTCCTGATTCTTCTGGTTGAACACCGACACGCCCGTGATGTCGGAGGGAAGGAGGTCGGGGGTGAATTGGACCCTGGAGAAGGTGCAGCCGATGGATTTGGCGATGGCCTTGGCCAGCATGGTCTTGCCGACGCCGGGCACGTCTTCAATCAGAAGATGTCCCTGGCAGGCCAGCGCCGTAAGGGCGAGCCGGAGTTCCGGTTCCTTCCCAAGGAGCACCTGTTGCAGGTTGGCCAGTATCTTTTCCGCGGTGGCCTGACCTGCTGTCGCGGTCTTCTGTCCTGACTCCATGAAAGCCTCCGCCGACAGCTTCGCGGTTTGGGCTGGACGGCCCCCCGCTGCCAAGGCCTCCCAGGCGGCCCACGATTGGCTAAGGTGCCGCCGGTCACGCGGGAACCGGCTGGGAAATCCCCATGCTAGGCGCAACAAACGCGGGAGGTCAAGCGTGTTGTTCGCGGCTGCCGGGCGAAAGACACTCCCGGTATTGCGGGGTAAGGCCCGCCGTCGGGTCACTAGCGCGCCGGACCAGGCCGGGCTGGTCAACGCTGGGTTGCGCCAAAGAGCATCGCTAGGCTCTCTCAGGGGCGTGTTGACACCCGGTTCGCCGGGGCGTAACGTCGAATCGCCGCGCAGCGAGCGCCTCTGAACCTAAGACGCATCCAGGGGTGAAATGTCATGTTGACCCAGGAGCAGAACGACCTTCTGACTCGCGTTGGCCCGGGGACGCCGATGGGCGAACTGATGCGCCGTTACTGGCAGCCTGTGGCGCCCGCCGCCGAGTTGGGGAACAACCCCACCAAGGAGGTCCGGCTTCTGGGCGAGGACCTTGTGCTGTACAGGGACAGGAGCGGAACGTATGGCCTGGTTGGCAGGTACTGCGCCCATAGGCGGGTGAACCTGGCCTACGGTATCCCCGAGGAGCGGGGCCTCCGCTGCATGTACCACGGTTGGCTCTACGACGAGACCGGCAGATGCGCCGAGCAGCCGTACGAGGAGACCGTCCGGCCGGAGGCGCGGTTCAAGGACAAGATCAAGCTTCCCGGCTATCCCGTGCAGGAGATGGGCGGCATCCTCTTCGCCTACCTGGGCCCCGAGCCGGCGCCCCTTCTGCCGCGCTGGGAGTACCTGGTGATGGAGGGCAACGTTCTCCGGGAGATGTTCGTGACTGAGCTGCCGTGCAACTGGCTCCAGTGCCAGGAGAACTCCCTTGATCCCGTGCACCTGGAATGGCTCCATGGGTACTACGGCTCGTACGTTGCTGAACGGCACGGAGGCCCCTTGGCCTCGTTCAGGACGGGCGCCGGGCACAAGAAGATCGGGTTCGACGTGTTCGAGCACGGGATCGTCAAGCGGCGGGTGTGGGGCAAGACCACGGAGGACGACGAGCCCTGGAGGGTCGGTCATCCCGTGCTCTTCCCCAACATCCTCCACAACTACGCTGGGCAGGGCCGCTATTTCTTGCAGTATCGCGTTCCCATCGACGACGAGAATACCTGGCACCTGGACTACATCTGCTATGCGCTGCCGCCGGAAGTGGAGGCGCCAAAGCAGGACGTGGTGCCATACCAGTACGTATCGCCCTACAACGAGCAGGGGCGCCTGAGGTTCGAGGACGTCCTTTCCCAGGACATGATGGTCTGGGTGGCGCAGGGGGCGCTGATGGACCGCTCCCAGGAACGCCTCGGCGAGTCCGACGTAGGTGTCATCCTGTTCCGGAAGCTGCTTCAGGAGCAGATGGCAATCGTTGAAGACGGCGGCGACCCGATGGCGGTAATCCGCGATCCCGCGACGAACGACGCCTTGGCTATCCCGCAAGAGGGTAGGGGCTATATTCCATTGACCGCCAACCTGGCAAACGGCGCTCGGCCGCCAAGCGTCACCACGGACCTGATCATGGACCTCTTGGCGAAGGTGGGGTAGGGTGGCTAGGGGGCTACGTTCAGGTGAAGGAGGAGGAGGCTCATGCTAACTCAAGAACAGAACGATCTGCTAACGCGGGTAGGCCCAGGAACCCCCGTGGGAGAACTGATGCGCCGCTACTGGCACCCCATCGCCGCGGTGTCGGAAATGGAAGGCAACCCGACGCGCGCGGTGCGCCTCCTGGGTGAAGACCTAGTGCTCTATAAAGACCGGTCTGGCAGCTATGGGCTTGTTGGCCGGTATTGCGCCCACCGTCGGGTGGACCTCACCTATGGGATTCCCGAGGAGCGCGGCCTCCGCTGCATGTACCACGGCTGGCTCTACGACGAGACCGGCCAGTGCATGGAGCAACCCTTCGAGGAGACTGTGCGCCCCGAAGCCCGGTTCAAGGACAAGATCAAGCTGCCGGGCTACCCCGTTCAACAGCTCGGCGGCCTTCTCTTCGCCTACCTGGGGCCTGCGCCTGCGCCTTTGCTTCCCCGCTGGGAGTTTCTGACCCTGGGGCACAACGTGCTCCGGGAGGTGTTCGTTACGGAGCTGCCCTGCAACTGGCTTCAGTGCCAGGAGAACTCCCTGGACCCGTTGCATTTGGAGTGGCTGCACGGGTACTACGGCGCCTACGTCGCCGGGGTGAAGGGAGATAAGGCCGAAGCCGCCGCGGCCTACGACGTCGTGGCCAGGGGCAGGCACAAGAAGATCGGTTTCGACCCCTTCGAGTACGGCATCATCAAGCGCCGCACTTGGGGTGACTACGATGAGGACAGCGACTTCTGGAAGATAGGCCACCCCATCCTCTTCCCCAACATCCTGCACCAGGGCAATCCCGGAAGGTACTTTCTTCAGTACCGCACGCCCATTGACGACACGCACACGATGCACCTGGAGTACACGGTCTATATCATGCCGCCCTGGTTGGACCTGCCGGAGCAAGACCCGCGAGAGATACCGGTGAACTACTGGCCTCTGTACGGCGAGGATGGCAAGCTGCGGGCGGAGACAATCCTTGACCAGGACCAGAACGCCTGGGTCGCCCAGGGACCCATTATGGACCGCACTCTGGAAAAGCTTGGCGAGTCTGACGTGGGCATCATCATGTTCCGAAAGATGCTCCAGGACCAAGCGAGGATCGTGGAAGACGGCGGCGAGCCCATGAACGTCTTTCGGGACCCGGAGCGAAACCAGAGCATCCAGGCGCCCCAGGAGTTCATGACGCACATTCGAGTGGACACCAACCTCGACATTACTGCCCGCTACAACAGCCAATTACGCGGCTACATCGCCGAGTGGTTGGAAAAGGCGAAGGAGACGGCGCCGCAGGTGGAGTAGGGGCTGCGGGGCAGCGACAGCCAAACCACGGATAGTCTGAATGAGTCCGTGGATTGCGGCATAGTCAGATAGAGAAGGATGGTAGCGCCGGCGGCTTGTTCAGGGGTTTCCTAAGGCGGGCCGCCGCAGTTAGGGTCGATTTGGCGGGCCACTTCCGCAGGTGGGGCCGTGGTGGTCATCGGCGGGGTGACTGCGGCGACCACGTTGTTCCATCGGTTCGGGTCCATTGGCAGCGCTCCCTCTACGCCGTCGGGGTTCCGCATGGTGAGAAGGAACCCGACTGCCCGGTCCGGGCTGGGCGTCCCTGCTTGCAGTAGCCCCCCTTGAATGAAGGCCCACTCGCAGGCCCCAGGCGCCAGCGGGCCGCTGGTGTTTCCCTGGAAGTGCAGCGTTAGCTCGAGATCGACGTCTCGGACGGGGACCTCGATATCGACGCCGGCTACAGACTCCTTGTTGCCCACGTTAAGCGCCTGGACCAGCAACGTCCACTCGTTGGTGGTGGGATTGAAGAGCAGGGCGGCCTCACCCAGGGCGATATCGGCGGACTGCAGGGTGGTGAAGTCCCGCGAGACCAGGGTTGACGGGGCGCCGCTCCCCAGTGGAGTCGGGAATATGGGTTTAAGCCATGCTTCGACGCGGAGCGGAGACTCGGGGGGAAGGTAGGCCCTGCCGGAAACTGTGACCTCTTCGCCCGCTCTGATGGTGGTGGCAGGCAGGATGACGTTTCTAGGGTCCGAGCTGTTGGCGGTCCAAATCACGGCCAGAGGAATACCGTCTACCGAGCCAGCCGGGTAGTCGCCGGGGCCGTCATTGCGGACTGTGAAGGTCACGTCGATGGCGGAACCGGCCACAATGCTCCCGCCGACCATCACCGGCGAAGTGTTCTCGGCATGCACGTCGGCGATGGACATGGACGGCAGCGGGTCCTGGGACTCGGTCCCGAGTGGGGGTGTAGCGGTTGGCCCCGGGGCGCCGGTCAAGTGGAAGACTTCCAGGACGCTGCGCGCCTCGTACCGGTGGTTCTCGACGTTTGGCTTGTCTCGAATGACGACGAGCCTCTGCCCATCCGGGGCCCAGGCGAGGTCCAGGTAGCGTCCGGAGCCCAAGCGAACGAGATCGCCGCTTTCCATGTTGCGAAGGAAGAGGCCCTCCTCCTCGACCCAGTTGACGCCGCTGAAGGCGACCCATTTTCCGTCAGGTGACCACTGGGGCCTGCCCCCCGGGAAGAAATGCTCGAGGAGCAGGACCGGCTCTGTCGAGCACGTAGGATTGGCGGGCCGACAGGCGCTTTCCACCAGCCAGAAGTGATAGGGCAGGGCCGCCCACCTTGGGTCGGGGTCGCGATAGATATCCTCGTTGCCGAAGAAGACAAATGCGTCGCCGTTGGGAGACCAGGCGGGATTGTTCGCTCGATCGAAGGATGCGAAGACCCGTTCGGCGCCGTCGCCGGTGACCAGCGTCAGGTCATCGTCGATCCCGGACTGGAGGCTGGTCAGGGCTTTGGAGCCATCGGGCGCCGCGGAGTACCCTGTGAATTGCAGGGTATGCGGGATGGTGGGGAACAACGGGGCCACGGCGCCGGTCTCCAGAGAGCCGGTAAGCAGCTCACTGACGAAACCGCGGTCCTGCTCGCACTCCCGGAGGAAGGAGAAGCGGCCGTCTGTCAGGGTTGACGGCCGGTGAAACCTGACCGAGAGGCAGTAGGTGAAATCAGGGTCGGGCAGGTCCAGGCGCTGGAATCCCGCGCCGCTTGGGCTGAAACGCCACAGGTCCAGCCCGAACATGGCCTCATTGAGGAGGGCGGCTGGCTCGAAGGCTGCGATGATCGTGTCGTCCAACGTCCAAGCGACGCTGGTGAAGTGGCCTTCCGGCGCGTCGATCTGGAATATTGACGCCGTGGTCTCACCGGCCCGCTCGCGGCAACCTGATATGCCGAGGAGGACCAGCAAGACTGCCAGAGGGGCCAAAAGATGAGGCCATCCGGCGACGCGCATGCTTTTCTTCAGTAGACCGTGGACCATTCCCATCTCACTAGGGTACTGCGAAACGATGGGCGCCGCGGCCCAAAACGCCGGGCGCGGGCGGCGCCGCGAGGCTGGACGCCTGAACCTTGGATGGGTGTCAGAATTGAGGCGAGGGGGTCTGGCGGCTGGGGACCGCTAGGTTGCCTTGATGAACAGGGTCTGGCCGTAGTACTCCCTGCTGAGGTCTGTCAGGAGGAAGAGGACGGAACCCACGACGTCCTCCGGTTTGATGAGGCGGCGGTTGTAGGGCGCGTTGGCGAGGAACTGAACGCTTGCTTCGTCGGTGGCGGACCGCATCATGGGGGTATCAGCGGCGCCGGGACAAACGGCGTTGACGTTGATCCCATGATGCCCAAGCTCCATCCCAATGGCCGCCGTGAAGGCGATGATCCCCCCCTTGGACGCGGAGTAGTGGGAAGCGTTCTCCATGCCGCTGACGCCGCGCCCCGAGGCGAAGTTAACCATCTTGCCGCCGCCGCCCTGGGCGATCATCTGCCGGGCGGCGGCCCTGCACGTGAAGAACATGCTGGTCATGTTGATGTCCATGACCCGCCGCCACTCCTCCTCCGACATATCCACGAGGGGCGTCTTGGGAAGTATGCCGGCGCAGTTCACCAGCAGGTCGAGGCTGCCCATGGCTTGGACAGCCTTGTCGACCAGCGATTGGACATCGCTTCCTTGGGAGACGTCGGCCTGGATGGCAATGCCCCTGCCGCCCGCGGCCTCTACGTCTCTGACGGTCTTCTGAGCGGTTTCGAGGTTCAGGTCAGCTACGGCGATCTCCGCGCCCTGCGCGGCAAGCCCCAGGGAATTGGCTCGGCCGAGGCCCGAGCCCCCGCCGGTAACGATACCCTTCTTTCCGTCGAGCATGCCCATGCCTTCCTCCGGCTACGGCGATTTCACGAACAACGTTTGCCCGTACATCTCCCTGCTACCGTCAGACACCAGGAACAGGATCGGCCCGATGATGTCCTCGGGCTGTCCGATGCGTTTGTTGTAGGGAACGTCTGCGCCCATGCGGGCCTGAAGCTGTTCTTCCGTGAGGCCGCCGCGCATCATTGGGGTGTCGGTGGCGCCTGGGCAGATGGCGTTGACGTTGATGCCGTGAGGCGCCACCTCCATGCCCATGGTCAGGGTGAAGGCGAGGACGCCGCCCTTGGATGCGGCGTAGTGGGCGCTGTTCACGGACCCGGTGACGCCGCGGCCCGAGGCGAAGTTGACGATCTTGCCGCCGCCGCCCTGAGCGATCATCTGACGGGCAACAGCTTGATTGCAGAGGAAGATGCCGGTTAGGTTGATGTCGATGACCTGCCTCCACTCGTCCACAGGCATGTCGACGATTGGAGTCCGGTACATAACGCCGGCGCAGTTGACCATGATGTCCACGCCGCCCAGGGCTTCCACGGACTTGGCCACGGCCATTTGCACGGAGTCGGAGTCGGACACGTCCACGGCGACCGCGGCGGCCGCGCCGCCTGCTGCCGTTATCGAAGCCGCTGTGCTCTCTGCCCCCTCCTGACGGACGTCCCAGACTGCCACGGACGCTCTTTCCTGGCCCAGGGCCTGGGAAATGACCCGGCCGAAACCCGACGCTCCACCCGTTACGATAGCCCGCTTGCCGTCCAACTGACCCATGCCGTTCCTCTCTATTTGGGTTAAGGATGAAGGATTGCCCAGGTTGTGGGTTGGCGCGATTGTAGGCACGTTGGGCGGAGGCGTCAATGAATCATGGCGCGGCCGGCTGATGGCGCCGAGGGCGGGCGGCTTGGCGGCGGCGCCCGGCGCCCGTACAATGAGACGCTATGGCTGCAACTGACCAACCGGAACGCTCGCGCACCGGGGCGCCCTTTGAGGATGGGGAGCTAGCGGTGCTCACCGACGACAAAGGGAAGCGCTACGTTGTCACGCTGGCAACGGGCCGCTCGCTCCACACGCACCGGGGGTCGGTCCCCCACGACGATATCCTTGGCCAGCCGGAGGGCGTGTGGGTTGCCTCAGGCAACGGGCGTCTGTTCCTGGCCCTTCGTCCAACCCTTGCCGAGTACATCGTTGACCTGCCGCGGGTCACGCAGATCATCTACCCAAAGGACCTCGGGCCTATTCTTCAGGAGGCGGACATCTTTCCCGGGGCCCGGGTCCTGGAAGCCGGCATGGGTTCCGGGGCCCTCACCCTCACCCTGCTCCGGGCCATCGGAGAGAAGGGCCGGTTGATCTCGTATGAGGCGCGGCAGGACGTGGTCAACCGGGCGCTGCGCAGCATCCGGGCGGTCATGCCCAACACGCCGCAGCACGTGGTGCGTTTGAAGGACGCCTACGAGGGCATCGAGGAGACCGATCTCGACCGCGTCATCCTGGACCTGCCGGAGCCTTGGGAGCTGGTCTGCTCAGCGGCTGACGCACTGCTGCCTGGAGGAATCCTGCTGTGCTATTTGCCCACGACGATTCAGATCCATCGGCTGGGCGAGGCCCTGCTGGATGAACCCCGGTTCGATCAGATGCGGACATTTGAGGTTCTGCAGCGTCCCTGGCACGTGGAAAGAAGGAGTGTGCGGCCCGACCACCGAATGGTGGCCCATACGGGTTTCATGACGGTGGCCCGAAGGTGCAGCGCTAGGCCCCCGAGGCGCCGGCCTGAGGAATCGGCCTGGAATGCTGAGCTCGATGACCCCGGCGACGCAAACGAGGGGCCGGAGGCGTAGGGGCGTCGTCCTTGCCGGGCGGCGCTGCCTCTTGCTACAATCGAAAGCAGCGCTGGGGATTCGTCTAGTGGTAGGACGGCAGACTCTGAATCTGCAAGCCCTGGTTCGAGCCCAGGATCCCCAGCCATGGCGTGGCGCATTCGTCTAGTGGCCAAGGACACCGCCCTCTCAAGGCGGAGATCACGGGTTCGAACCCCGTATGCGCTACCAATTCCATAACCCGCGCTCCCTGGCCCCTCCATCTCGGCGCCGCCCCCGCCGGGATGGCTCTGTCCCTGCCCCCGTACTCGGGGGAAGGTTAGGAAGGGGGTCCCGACGCGCCAGGCGAGCAACCGACGCCGCCATCCCTCCCCCAACTAGGGCGCAGGGGGCGCCCCTCCAGCCGCAGAGCGGGCGGCAGCCGGTGGGGGCGCCGTCGGCAAAAATGGCGGGATCCCAAGAGATAGTCCATTACACCCCGGCTGTCGCGGCTATGTCCCGGTTGTCGCGGCTATGTCGCGGCTATGTCGCGGCTGTCGCGGCTATGTCGCGGCTGTCGCGGCTATATCGCGGCTGTGTCGCGGCTATATCGCGGTTATGTCGCGGCTATATCGCGGTTATGTCGCGGCTATATCGCGCTCGTGTCGGGGCTATGACCGCGCTATGTCTGGGTTATGTCCGCGCTGTCTGGGCTATGTCCGGGTTATGGCTGGGCTAGTCCGCGCTATGGCCGCGCTATGACCGCGCTATATCGCGCTTCGCAACGATTCCCAGCCGGTCCCCCCCAAGCGCGCCGTCGCCGAGCCCCATCGGCCCCCAAAAAAGATAGCGGGCAACCGGCCCACCACATGGCGATAGTACAGCACAAAAGTTCTCATTATGCAATAGGAGGGGGTCCCTATCCGGCCATGCCGCGCTCCACGGACCTGTGCAGACTATTCCTAGGCAAATGAACGACGCCGAGCCCGGCAAACGTGGAACATGTTGACAAGTGCCTACTGCGGGAATAGGGTGAACTTTGTCCCTTAGCGCCAACCGGGGAAAACAGAGATAGTCAGATAAGAAGAATGACCGCGCTGACGGCTTGTTCAGGCGTTCCTTATATCTCCCGGAGCAGGTGGGCCTTGGCGCATTTCCTCTTTTCCACGAAGCTCGAGAGCGTTTCCATCATAAAGCGGCGCCAAGACCTGGGCATCGCTTAGAGTTCGGCGCAGCGCATGGCCCACCAAGTTGAACGAAATCAGGAGCCTCGCGCTCAAAATGCAGGTTAGGGATGCTTTGGCGAGGATACGTTTGAGGGACATTCGTCTTGGTATAGGGAGGGGCTTCCCGCATGACTGAGTTTCTGGCCCGCTTCAGCGCTCGAAGGCCGTTGCTGATCATTGCAATTTGGGCGGTGGTGGGGTTGATTGCGGGCGGGCTCGCTGTAGACGGCGAAATGGCCCCCGGCCCTAAGCCGCTCACGGACATACTCGACAGGCCACGACGACGGAGTTTCGGCTGAGCAGCAGCGCTGAGTCCGAACGCGCCGACAGTCTTCTGGAAGACCGGCTCCGCGGCCCCAAACCCATCATCGAAATAGTCATCGTCCAGTCCGAGTCCCGCACCGTGGACGACGAAGGGTTCCGGGAAAAGGTCAATGCGGTGTACGCCGACGTCGCCACCCTCGGCGCAGGTATCGCAACTCCATTACCAAGCTACTACCAGACCAGCGACCCATTCCTCGTCTCCGCCGACCGCGGGACGCTCATCATGCCGCTGGTCATGACCGGTTCCTTGGAAGAGGCCGTGGAAAACGTCCCCGACGTTCTCCACGTCGTCGAGGAAGCGAACGGGAAAGACGGCTTCCGCGTGTTCCTGGTAGGGGACGCCAGCACCAACCACGACAATAACGAGCTCGCGGAAAATGACCTGAGGCGAGGAGAACGCACCGGCCTCCCCGTCGCCCTCGTCATTCTCGTGGTCCTCTTCGGCACCGTCGCCGCCGCCCTGATGCCAATAGGCCTGTCCATCATGTGCATCGTCGTTGCCATGGGCATTGCGGCGCTCATCGGTCAGACCCTTGATCTGTTCTTCCTCGTCACCCTCATGATCATCATGATCGGGTTAGCCGTGGGGATAGACTATTCCCTCGTCATAATATCCCGCTACCGGGAAGAGCTGGCCCGCGGCGTGGACAAGCACGAGGCTATCGGGCGCGCCGGGGCAGCAGCGGGCCGCACGGTCCTCTTCAGCGGCCTCACCGTCGTCATCGCCCTCTGCGGGCTCCTTATCGTTCCCTTCTCCCTCTTCCAGTCCCTCGCCCTTGGCGCGATAGTGGTCGTATTCGTTGCGTTGGCGGCCACCCTCACGCTTCTGCCGGCCAACCTTGCGCTCCTCGGCCCGAGAATCAACCGCCTGCCCATTCCCTTCTTCGGCAAGGCAATGACCAGACCTGCCGAGTCCTCCGGGACGGGGTTTTGGGAGTTCATCACCCGCGTCGTCACCCGTCACCCGGTCATCAGCATCATCGTCGTCGGCGCTCCCATGGTCGCAGCCTCCGTCTTCTATTTTCAGATAGAGACCGGCATAAACGGCGTTGATGTCTTCCCCGAAGGCACTCAGACCAGGGAAGCTTTCTTCGTCATGGAGGAGAAGTTCTCCTTCGGCCTCGTCAACCCCACCGATATCGTGATTGACGGCGATATCGACAGTCCCCCGGTGCAGCAGGCCATAGGAAAGCTCCAGGCCTCTCTCGCGGCACACCCAGGCCTGCAGGTCGCTCCCGTCCCCGAAGTCAACGACTCCGGAGACCTGGCCCGGCTGACGGTCGTCATCCCCGGGGAGCCCCGCAGCCAGGACGCCGTCGGCGTCGTTGAGACCATCCGCGACCAGTACGTCCCCGCCGCATTCAACGGGGTCGATGCAGAGGTCTTCGGCGGCGGCGTGACCGCAGAAGCTACCGACGTATTCTCCATTGTCCAACGGTACACACCCATCGTCTTCGTCTTCGTGCTCGGTTTCAGCTTCCTAGTGCTCATGCTCGTCTTCCGGTCCATAGTCATCCCGATAAAAGCAGTCTTCATGAACCTGCTCTCCGTGGGCACGGCCTACGGGCTGATGGTCCTGGTATTCCAGAAGGGAGTGGGCACGGACCTGCTCGGCTTCCAGCACGCGGAGGTCATCGACGTCTGGATTCCCCTCTTCCTCTTCGCCATCCTCTTCGGGCTGTCCATGGACTACCACGTCTTCCTCCTAAGCCGCATCCGCGAGCGGTACGATCAGACCGGGAACAACGCGGAGGCGGTGTCCTACGGTCTGCGGTCCACCGCAGGCTTGATCACCGGCGCCGCTCTCATCATGGTCGCCGTGTTCGGCTCTTTCGCTATGGGCAAGACCATCATCAACCAGCAAGTCGGGTTCGGGCTGGCGGTAGCCGTGCTTCTGGACGCAACGCTGGTGCGGTCGGTCCTGGTCCCGGCCAGCATGGAGGTGCTGGGCAGACGCAATTGGCACCTGCCCTCTTGGCTGAATTGGCTTCCGGACCTGCGAGTGGAGCCGAAAGAAGACTCGGATCGCTGAGCATGGAATTGAGGGAGCAAGGCGATGAAGATACCGTCTGACTACGAGAAGGGTTACGAAAAGGCCCGCGCGATCGCCCCCGATATCGCGGCCAATTACATCGCGCACACACAAATCGGAGATCCATTAGCCGAAGCGATGGTGGCAGATCTCGCGGAGCTTAGTTCAGAAGAGTCACGGAGACTCATCCAAGCAGCTATGAATGAGGAAGGCGAAGAGGCCCTGCGGGACGCGCCAGACTCGTTGCAAAAATTCTTCGAAGAAGCGGAAACCCCGCCGGAATGGCTTGACTATGCAGCGTTCGCTCCGGGTGTCCGCATGTTTCACAGGAACTCGCAGGTGATCCTGGCGGCATTCGTCGCAGGCGTTCTGATAGAAGGATTTACGACGAATATAGCAAAGTCCTTCTTCATCTCCGGGCGGGTGCGCGACCAGGGCGTCAGGCGTTTGGGGCAAAATAACCGTCACATGGTGGAGATATTCTTTCCCGGCGGCCTGTACAGGAATGGAGACGGATGGAAACTTTCGGTCCGTATTAGGATAGTTCACGCACAGATGCGGCATCTCCTGAACAATTCAGGAGAATGGGATACCGAAGCTTGGAGTATTCCGATTAGCGGTGCGCATTTGGGTTACGCCGTTTCAGCTTTTTCAGCAAGACTGCTGAAACACATGAAAACCTTGGGCGCTGCTTACAATGACGAAGAATACGCGAGCTTCATGGCCGTGTGGCGCTATACAGGGCAATTGATGGGCGTTCCTGAAACCATCCTTTTCCGCAATGCTGATGAAGCACTGAGACTGTATGAGATCGGCATAATGTGCGAGCCTAATTCCCCAATCGAATCGATAGTAATGGCACACTCTTTGGTCAACTCCGCTCCGTTGATTGCCGGCAGCACCGATCCGGAAGGCCGCCGCCACCTAGCTAGGTACGTGTACAGCATTTCCCGCAAGCTTATCGGAACAGAGGCTGCCCAGTCACTGATGTATCCGCGAATCTCGTCCTTTGGAGTTGTCTGGTGGTTCAGGACGCAACAACGTTATGGCCGCATCCTGGATAGGCTGTTTCCTGGCCGTCGTCAAAACAGTAACTTCAACAGATTCACGTCCTTGCTCAGCACCTCGTTGTTCGACGAGGAAGGAATCCGCTACACATTACCCGACCACGTTTACGCAGAAGAGTCCACCAAGTGGTGAAGCCGTCAGGCTCCATCAGAGAGACGGCAACGCTGTAACCCGCCACGCTACACGGAATCAAGGACTTTCGCGTTGAGGTCCCGGTTGGTCTTGGAGCAACACGGCTAGCCGCGTTGCTCAGGCTACCCTGCTCCGATTGCGTCAAGTCGCTATCGTTGGCCCAATAGCGGTCCGGTTGCCATGCCGCAAACATGGCAGACATCACGGACAAGCAGGCCGTTAGCCCAACCCTCGATAGTCAATAGAGGGAGGTCATGGGCGGGGGCAGTCTACTTTTTCACAAGGTTCCGGACCGGGCGCGATCGTACCCTTCGGCGTGCCCTAGACGAGGCGCATCCGCACGGTCACTTCGAGGGAGGACTCGCCTTCGCCGATGAGGACGCCGCGGGTTGGGGCGACGTCCTGGTAGTCGCGGCCCACCGCGATGCCCACGTATCGCCCGTCGGCCAAGCTCTGGTTGGTGGGATCGAAGCCGACCCAGCCGAGGCCTGGCAATTGGCATTCGGCCCATGCGTGGGAGGCCGTTCCCGGCTCCTGCTCGCCGCCCTTGCCGACGTAGACGTAGCCCGAGACGTAGCGGACCGGCACGCCCCAGGAGCGCGCAATGGCGATCATGACGTGGGCGTAGTCCTGGCAGACCCCTTGGCCGGACTCCAGCACATGGTCGAATGGGGGAGACCGCCGACGTGCTGCCGGGGACATAGTCGAAGCTGTGGTAGAGCGCGTCCGAGAGCCGTAGCAGCGACTCCATCGGGTCCCCTTCCCGCCTGATGTCCGAACGGTCCACGAAGGCGGCGAGGGCGGGCGATGGCCGGGTCAACGCAGTCGGGTGCGTGAAGTCCCAGTGGTCGAAGGATTCGGTCCACGAGCGGATTTCCTCCCAGGCGCCTGGGCCGATGGAGTGGGGGAGCGGGGCGATGGGGGCCGTTTCGACCGTGGAGCGAGCGGTGATCTCCAACGACTCGTGCTCGCGATGGAGGTTGAGGATGTGCTTCGCGTTGCCGAAGCTGTCCACCTCGCCGTTCAGGGAGGCGCCGGGGATCGTCGATACCTCGAAGTTGATGAGTTGTTGGCCGAAGTGGCCGCCCGGCTTCAGGCAGAGCGACATTACGCTGTGCCGCACCGGCGACGCGTAGACGTATCGGGAGACGTGCTCGATGTCGTAACGCAGTTGGGCCTGCCCTGGCGTCAGCGCGGCGGGAAGTCTTTAGGGTGATAGTCGAAATAGGTGGCCGTCACCAGATTGTGCAGCTCCCTGGAATAGTTACTCACCTGCAAGAGGAAGGCCTGATGGTCCCTCCTGTCCGGCCATTCGTAATGGATCAGCGCGCTCAGACGGTGCGCCAGCCTGCGAGTTGCAGCGGCGGCGTCCGCGTCGGGGCCAGGGCTGAGAGCGGCAAGCTTGGCCACCGCCACGTCCAGCGAGCGGCAGAGCGAGTTGGGAAGCATGGAATCGGTGACGAGCAAGTCCAGGGCCCTTTCCGGATACACTTCGACGCCGCACCTACGATTGTACACCTCCAGAGCGCGGTAGGCGCGGAGCAGGGTGGTCCAGTCGTCATCGGAGTCCTCCTTGGTCGCCATTCCGCCGATTTCGGCGAGGATCTGGGCAAGGAAGATTGAGGTGGAGAACTGGGCGCGTTCTATGAGGCGCCCAAGCTGCATGAAGCGCCAGCCGTCGTCGCGGTACATACCGGCCCCGGCAACGCCATAGAACGTGTTGATGGCGGTCTCCGTTTCGGTGTAGAAGCTCTCGGGCGCGGTTCTCCAGATGTCCTGTATGCTTAGCCTCTGAATGCGCAGGTAGGCCTGATTCAGGTAGGACCACATCTCGGCGCTGATGCAATGGCGCATCTGGCGAGCGTTCTCGCGGCCGCTGGTGAAGCAACTCCACATGGAGTCGGGATTCGAGCGTTCGAAGGTGAGGTCATCGGCGAGGGCGAAGGAGTCGGCCAGGGTATAGTCGTCGTCGATGCCGAGTTCGAGACTGCCGCCGGGAGGCTCGCGGTTCATGCTGGAGTAGATACGCCTCCAGCCGAAATAGATCTCTCGGATGGGGCGGTCCACCAGGGCTTCCGTCTGCAACTGCAGCAGGCGGCAGAGGTGCTGCGCCCGCTCCAGGTAGCGCCCCATCCAGTACAGGCCTTGTGCGCTTCGCGCCAGCATTCGGCTTAGTCCCCCTCGTCGTCTTCTTCCGGCATGAGCACGAACTCGGGGTAGGCTTCGAGACCCAGTTCCCCGGTGTCCTGGCCCAGGCGTTCGACCTGAGGCGATACCCGCAGACCCATTGTCAAGTCCATCACGCGCCACAGCGTCCACGATACGCCGAACACGAACGCTCCGACCGCCACCACGCCGAGTAGTTGGATGTGGAATTGGCCTCCCGCTGCGATGCAGACTGCCAGGGTTCCCCAGATGCCGGCGAACAGGTGAGCGGGAATGGCTCCGACGACATCGTCCAGTTTGACCTTCTCCAAGAGCTTGATCCCCGCGGTGCAGAGGACGCCTCCGATGGCGCCAATGATGACCGCCCAGTAGTGGTCGACAATGTCGGGGCCAGCCGTGATTGAGACGAGGCCGGCAATGGCGCCGTTCAGGCCGGCGAAGAGGTCCATGCGCCCCAGGATGGGACGCGAGATGAGCAGGGCGGCCATGACGCCGGCTGCCGCAGCGAGGTTGGTGTTGACCAGCACGTGGCTCATCGCCACGGCGTCGGCGGCGCTTCCCAACGCCAACTGCGAACCGCCGTTGAAGCCGAACCAGCCGAACCAGAGGATGAAAACGCCCAGGGTTACCACCAGGACGTTGGATGGCGGCGTTGGCCTGACACTGCCGTTGCGCCGGTACTTGCCGAGCCTTGGCCCCACCACCATCACGCCCGCCAGCGCCGCCCAACCTCCGGTGCCGTGCACGATGGTCGAGCCGGCGAAGTCCTGGAACCCCAGCGCCGCCAGCCACCCGCCTCCCCAGGTCCAGGCGCCTACGATAGGGTAGATGAGCGTGGTCAGGACCAGCGTGAAGAGGAAGAACAGCCACAGCCTCACCCGTTCGGCTATGGCGCCGGACACTATCGAGGCGGCGGTGGCCACGAAGACCATCTGGAAGAACCAGTCCGACATGGTGGAGTAGCCGCCCTTGACCACGGTGGCCACCGCCTCCCCCTGTCCACCCACCAAGGCGACTTCTTCGGCCGAGGGTCCGTAGAAGATATGGAACGAGCCAATCACGCTCCCAACGTCGACGTACATGAGGTTGTAGCCGATGAAGAAGTAGGCAAGGCCGGCGATGGAATAGAGGCCGATGTTCTTCAGGCAGATCATGGAGGCGTTCTTGGTGCGCACTGCTCCGGACTCGAGCATGGTGAACCCGGCGCACATCCACATCACCAGGGCGCCCCAGACAAGGAACATGAAGGTGTTGAAGACGAATTGGGTCTCGTCGTCAATCCCCGCCGCGTGGGCGAGGGCCGGCCGGGCAAACATGAAGCCCAGCGTCACGATTCCCGTTACCGCCAGGATTGTGGCGGGACGGCGATGCGAGAGTAACTTGACGAACGTCCTCAGACCCCTGTTTCCATCGATGCGAGACGATCGGAGCTCTGCCTGCAGCATTGGCTTAGTCCTCCAACACCCAGAAGTCCTTGCCGCCCCCGCCTTGGCTGGAGTTCACCACAAGGCTGCCCCGGCGCAGGGCGACGCGGCAGAATGCGCCGGGGACAATGCGGGTCTGACGGCCGTGAAGCGCGAAGGGACGAAGGTCCACGTGACGCGGCTCGAAACGGCCCTCGATCCAACAGGGCGAGCGGGAGAGAGCGAGTACGGGCTGCGAGATGAAGTCGGCCGGGTCGGCGCGCACCTGCTTGGCGTACTCCTCGCGCTCCTCAGGCGACGAGTGGGGGCCAATGAGCATCCCGAACCCACCGGAGCCGCCCACGCGCTTGACCACCAAGTTCTGAAGGTTGTCGAGGGTGTACTCCATGTCCTCCGGCCGCCGGCAGAGGTGGGTCTCGACGTTGTCCAGGATGGGTTCCTCGCTCAGATAATACCGGATCATGTCCGGCACGTAGGCATAGACGCTCTTGTCGTCGGCGACGCCGGTGCCTGGCGCATTCACGAGGGCTACGTTCCCGAGCTTGTAGGCGTGGATCAGCCCGGGTACGCCCAGCAGGGAGTCCGGGCGGAAGACCAGCGGGTCGATGAAGTCGTCGTCCACGCGGCGGTAGATCACGTCGACGCGCCGCAGGCCTGTGGTGGTGCGCATGTATACGATGCCGTCGTTGACCAGCAGGTCGCGCCCCTCAACGAGCTCGGCGCCGATCTCATGCGCCAGGAACACGTGCTCGTAGAAGGCGGAGTTGTAGACCCCTGGAGTGAGCAGCGCGATGGAAGGGTCCGAGCTGGCGCCCGGCGCGAGCTCGCGCAGCGTCTCGAGAAGCACGCGTCCGTAGTGCTCAATCTCCAGCACCCGGCAGCTTCGATATAGGCGAGGCAGGCTTGCCTTAGCCACCGTCCGGTTTGCCAGCATGTAGGACACGCCCGAGGGGACGCGCAGATTGTCCTCGAGCACCCGGAAGCCATCGTTGGTGCGGACCAGATCGGTGCCGCAGATGGCGACCCATGTCCCGTGGGGCGCGGAGAAGCCGCGCATTTCGGTCCTGTACTGAGGGCAACCGCGCACGATGTCGACGGGGATCACGCCGTCACGGACAATGCTGGGCGCTCCGTAGAGGTCTATGCTTCCGGATTTCCCGTAGACGTCCTCCAAGAAGCGGTTCAGGGCCTGGAGGCGTTGGGTGAGCCCCGCCTCAATCTGCCGCCAATCAGCGCCCGACATGACCCGAGGCAGACAGTCGATGGGGATGATGCGCTCATCGGCTTCGTCGTCGCCGTAGACCGTAAAGGTGACCCCCTCGTTGGAGAAGGAACGCGTGACCCGCTCCTGAATGCTGGCGATGTCCTCCGTGGAGAGGCGGGCCAGGGTCTCGTAGAGCTGCCGGCAATGCTCGCGGGGAGTGCCGTCCGGCCAAAACATCTCGTCGTGGATGCCCGGGTCAAGATCGTAGTTGTTGAAATCGACCACAGCGACTCATCCTGATTAGCGTAACGCTACCCGAACATCATCTGGCGAGCACCGCTTGCCTATGGCCCGCAGTTCCGGCGGAGGACAGCAGGGCGCCGGCGATTTCTCTCGAAGTGTACCCCTTGAGCTCGCTCTCGTGGTTGCCAACCGCCGAGTCCTTCTGTAAAGCGAAACTTGCGATGCCTATCGTATCGAATCTACGCATGCGATTCAAAGGGCGGCGCATCCCCGGCGCTGGGATCGCCGCGCTTTTGAACATCGCCACCGCCCCAGCGACCCGGGGGCGTAGGTAGGACTCTTACGAAAGGCGCAACCATGATGCCGCTGTAATTCTGATTGCGCAATATCGAATCGGACCGTGCCCATATGCGCTCAGGAACCTCGCCGTCGGTTGACGGATGGTGCCGCATATGCTAAAAGACTGGCGCGCTGACGGAGCGATTCATTCGCTTCTCAGGATTCTCGCCTGGGATGGTTAGGAGGAATAGTGTCTTACCTCATTGGCATCGACACAGGGGGCACCTTCACGGACTGCGTCATTATGGATGAGACGGGGAAGGTCGTCGCCGGCAAGTCGCCCTCTACTCCTGGCGACTTTTCACTTGGCATCCTGGATTCTGTTCGAGTCACCGCCGAATCCATGGGCTTGGGCTTGGAGGAGGTTCTCAAGGACTCGATCCTCTTTTCCCACGCTGCGACGACGGCGACCAATGCAGTAGTCACGAGGCGCGGGGCCAAGACCGGCTTGATCACCACCGCAGGGTTCGAGGACACGATCCTCATCATGCGGATCATGGGTAAGTACGCTGGTCTCGGAGAAGCCGCAATCAAGCGCCAGATTCAGCGGGAGAAGCCCGAGCCCATCGTGCCCAAGGCGCTCATCCGAGGCATCCACGAGCGTGTGGACTACAAGGGCGAGGTCGTGGTCCCCATGAGTGACGACGCCGTCCGGGAGGCGGCCAAGTCCCTGGTGGACGCAGGTGTGGAGGCCATTGCAGTGACCTTCCTCTGGTCGCCGCGCAACCCTTCCAACGAGCAGCGCGTGCGGGACATCATCAATGAGATGTACCCACACATTTACGTCACCATATCCAGCGACCTCTGTCCGCTCCTCGGGGAGTATGAACGGACCGCCACGTCCGCCATCAACTCCTTCCTAGGCCCCCTCATCTCCAACTACTTGGAGCGGCTGGAGGGGCGCATGACCGATGCCGGCTATCCCAACCCCCCTCTGGTGGCCCAGGCTCACGGCGGCTGCCTAGGCATTGAGCAGGCGGCAAAGCAGCCGGTCAGCATGATCCACAGCGGGCCGGTGGCTGGAGTCATCGGATCTCAGTACCTGGCCAACCTCCTAGGCTATGAGAGCGTCATCACAACGGATATGGGCGGCACGAGCTTCGACGTTGGCCTCATTTACGGTGGCGTGGCGGAACCTGCGGTTGAGTCGATAGTTGCCCAATACCACTTGCTCATCCCCATGGTTGCCGTGGAGTCCATCGGGGCGGGAGGCGGGAGCATCGCCTGGATCGAGCCATCCGTCAACCGTCTGCGGATAGGCCCCCAGTCCGCGGGCGCCGAACCCGGTCCGGTCTGCTACGACGCCGGCGGCACAGAGCCCACCGTCACCGACGCCGACCTGGTGCTGGGCTACCTGAACCCCGACAACTTCTTGGGCGGTCGCCATAGGCTGAACAGGGAGAAGGCCTACGAAGCCATCAAGACGAAGGTCGCTGACCCGCTGGGTATGGACGTCATTGAGGCGGCTGCGGGCATCCACCGTATCGTCAACTCTCACATGTCGGACCTGATACGGAGCGTCACCGTGGGCAAGGGCTATGACCCCCGGCGGTGCGTCGTATTCGCCTACGGCGGCGCTGGGCCTGTCCACGCCCACGCCTACGGCAAAGAGGCCCAGGCCATCATCGTGCCGTCGGCGGCATCCGTGCACTCGGCCATGGGCGCGCTGGCGTCGGACATCGTTCGGACGTACCAGCTCGGCTCGCCAATGAAGGCGCCGGTGGAGCCAGACCGGTTCAACGGCGTCTTTTCGGGGCTGGAATCGCGGGCCATTGAAGACCTGCGACGGGATGGCTTCAAGGACGATGACGTTACGCTCACCCGTTACGTGGATATGCGGCACATGCGCCAGATACACGAGGTCAGGGTTCCCTGCAAGAGTGGCGACCTCAACGAAGAAGACCTCGAGCGCCTCAATGAAGACTTCGAGGAGAACTACGAGCGGCTGTACGGCAGGGGCTCTGCGTTCCGGGAGGCCGGCGTTGAGCTCATCTCCTTCACGGTGGAGGGGAGGGGCCGTATCGTCAAGCCCACCTTGGCCCGGGAACCGATGGGTTCAGCAGACTCATTGGGAGCGATCAAGGGACAGCGGGACATTGTCCTGAACCTCGAGCGCTTCAACGTCAACGTCTACGACTACGAGCGGCTCCACGCGGGCAACGTCGTTGACGGGCCAGCCGTCGTCGAGACACCCATCACGACCGTGATTATCGACGTCAGCCAGCGTGCTTCTCTTGACGAGTTCCTCAACATCATCATCCGCTCGAAGGAGGCGTGATGACGCAACCCGGCGCCAAGTTGGACCCCGTCACTCTTGAGGTCTTGGAGCATAAGCTCTGGCAAATCACGGACGAGATGGGCCTGACCCTCACGCGGGTCACAGGATCCCCTATTACCACGGACGCGAAGGACTACATCACTGCCCTGTGCCGCGCCGACAGCAAGTTGCTCATGGGAAGCGCCGGTGTCCTGTTGCACTCGGTGACCCTGCCCTACGCAATCCAGTACATCACTGAAACGTACAGCAACAATCCGGGCATCTTCGAGGGGGATGCGTTTCTCATGAACGACCCCTACATTTGCTCGGTGCATGCGCCGGACCTGTACATCGTGGCGCCCATCCACTACAACGGCGAACTGATCGCGTGGTCGGGGGCGATGACCCACCTGGTGGACATCGGCGGGATCGACCCGGGCGGCATGTCTCCGCGGGCGGAGGACTGCTGGCAGGAGGGTCTACGCCTCCCCGGCCTCAAGCTAGTGGAGCGGGGCGAAATACGGCAGGACCTGTGGGAGATGATCCGCAACATGGTCCGGGATCCTGGCATGGTGTTCCTGGATATCCGAGGCATGATCGCCTGCGGCCGCGTTGCAGCCCAACGCCTCGCAGAGATGATCGACGACAGCGGCCTTGACGTTTATAAGGCGCTCGGTGAGGAGATCATCGTCTCCTCCGAGGCGCGGATGCGCGCCCGGCTCCGAGAGCTGGCGGACGGGACATGGTCCACCCGCATCTATTACGACGAGGACGGCAAGACGGACCGGATTTACCAAATTCCCCTCAAGATGACCAAGAAGGATGACACCATCACCTTCGACCTGACCGGCGCAAGCGAGCAGGCGCCCAGCTTCATCAACTGCGGGATACGGGGCGCCAAGGCTGGCGTGTTCGGCGCTTTGGCCACGCTCATCGCTTACGACATTCCGTGGACTCAGGGGATCATCGACTGCATAGACGTTATCGCTCCGGAGGGCAGCATCATAAACCCGCGGCCCCCTGCGCCCACGTCCCTTGGCACCATTGCCGCCTCGGAAGCGGTGATGTGCGCCACCCAAGAGGTTGTGGCGAAGATGCTCATGGCCTCGCCGGGCTTCGAAGGAGACCTCTCCGCGACGTGGGGCCCTGGCTGCGGCACCTTTGTCGTCGCTGCCGTCAACCAGTTCGGCGACTTCCGGGTTCAGCCCCTCATGCAGGGGGGTGGGGCGGGCGCCGGCGCCCGGTTCAACAACGACGGGGTGCATAGCGCCGGCCTGCTCTACGTTCCGGCTTATGTCATTCCCAACGCTGAGACCAACGAGTTCGACCTGCCCATCATGTTCCTCTACTTCCGGGAGGGGATGGATACCGGCGGCGCGGGCAAGTGGAGGGGCGGAGACTCTGTGGAATACGCCATTACTCTCCACGACGCCCCCTTCAAGCAGGCCGTTGCGCCTCGTTTGGGACGGGGATCAAGGACGCCACTGACCTCCGGCCTGTTCGGCGGCTATCCAGCGGCCAACTACTTCATGGCCGTCAAGCACGGAACCAACGTCAACGACATGCTGCAGGGGGGCGCCATCCCCATGCACCCCGAGGAAGTGGAGGGCGAGATTGAGCGCCTGACTTCCCTAGGCGTTTCCTTCGTCAACGATGGGGACGTGGTGTTCTTCGCCACGCACGGCGGGGGAGGGTACGGCGACCCGCTGGACCGGGACCCCGCCCTCGTCCAGCGAGACGTGGAGGAGCTTCACGTCTCGCTGGGCGCCGCTCGAGACGTCTATGGCGTCGCAATCGACCCGGACACCCACAGGGTCGACGATCTGCAGACTGAGGCGCTCCGCAAGAAGATCCGAGAGGACAGGCTGAAGGCGGCGCTGGCAGGGAGCTAAGATCTCCCAGGGGTGAATCCTTGGCGACTGAGGTGGATCCGGCCCCCCGCCTCAAGCCTCCCACCCGCTAGGGGGGAACGTTCGGATGGGGCTCGCCCCCTGCCGTCACCGCCTAGGAGGCCGAAGGGACAGAGAACCCGGTGAGGCGAGGGAAAAGCGGGCCCCGCGAAGGTGAGAAGAACCGATTCGATCATGCGGCCGAGGGCTTTACAGGAGGAGCGCTATGACGCAATCCGCAACGAAGCTGGACCCCGTCACCCTTGAGGTGCTGGAGCACAAGCTCTGGCAGATCACCAACGAGATGGGGCTGACCCTCTCGCGCGTCACAGGATCGCCCATCACCACGGACGCTCGAGACTTCATCACGGCGGTGTGCCGGGCAGACAGCAAGCTGCTGATGAGCAGCGCTGGCGTGCTCCTCCACGCGGTGACCCTCCCCTACGCCATCCAGTACATCATGCAGAACTACACGGACAACCCGGGCATCCACGAAGGCGACGCCTTCCTCATGAATGACCCCTTCATCTGCTCCGTGCACGCTCCGGACATGTACGTGGTGTCCCCTATCTTCTACAAGGGGGAGTTGGTGGCCTGGTCCGGCGCCATGACCCACCTTGTGGACATCGGGGGCGTGGACCCGGGCAGCATTTCCCCCAGAGCGGAAGACTGTTGGCAGGAAGGCCTAAGGCTGCCCGGAGTCAAGCTGGTGGACCGGGGCGTCATCCGCCAGGACCTGTGGGAGATGATCCGCAACATGGTGCGGGATCCCGGCATGGTCTTTTTGGACATCCGCGGCATGGTCGCCTGTGGGCAGGTGGCAGCCCAGCGTCTCTTGGAGATGATCGAAGAGCACGGGATGGATACCTACAACGCCCTCAGCGAAGAGATCATTACCTCCGCTGAGGCTCGCATGCGGGCGCGGCTCCGGGAGTTGTCGGACGGCTCCTGGTCCACTCGCATTTACTATGACGAGGACGGACGGACGGACAGAATCTACGAGATTCCGATGAAGCTGACGAAGAAAGACGACACTATCACATTCGATCTCACCGGCGCCAGCGAGCAGGCCCCTAGCTTCATCAACTGCGGCGTCCGCGGGGCCAAGGCGGCAATCTTTGGCGCCCTGGCTGTGATGATTGGCTACGACATTCCCTGGTCGCAGGGCATCATCGACGTCATCGACGTCATTGCTCCCGAAGGAACTCTCATCAATCCGGTGCCGCCAGCGCCCACTTCGCTGGGAACTATTGGGGCCGCGGATGCGGTGATGGGTGGCACCACGGTGTTGGTTGCCAGGATGCTGATGGCCTCGCCCGGCTTCGATCAGGACCTGACCGCCATGTGGGGCGTCTGCGGCGGATGTTACGTCTTCGCCGCCGTAAATCAGTTCGGGGATTTCCGCGTACAGCCCATCATGCAGGCCGGCGGCGCCGGCGCCGGCGCTCGGTCCTACGCAGACGGGGTCAACACGGCGGGGAACCTCTACATTCCCGAGTACATGATGCCCAACGCCGAGACAAATGAGTATGACCTGCCGGTCCTATTCCTCTATATGCGAGAGGCCCCGGACACGGGCGGCCACGGCAAGTGGCGAGGAGGCAACGCCGTGGAATATGGCGTGGTGCTCCACGACGCGCCGCTTCACAACATGGTGGTGCCTCACCTGGGGCGGGGGTCCAACACGCCGGTGACCCACGGCATTTCAGGAGGCTACCCAGCGGCGAACTGGTATATGGCCATCAGGCGGGGCACCAACGTCCTTGACCTCATGCAGGGAGGCAGGACTCCTCAGGGGCTGGACGAGTTGGCGGGCGGAGAAGAGGAGAAGCTCCGAGCCGTCGGCGTCACCATGGTCAATGAAGGCGATATGCTCGTGCATATCACCCACGGAGGCGGAGGTTACGGCGATCCCCTGGACCGGGACCCCGAGAGGGTGCGAGCAGACGTTGCCGACAGCAATGTATCACGGGAGACCGCCCGCGATGTCTACGGTGTACTGCTGGAACCAGCCACGCTGGACGTGGACGAGGCGGTGACCAGCGCTCTACGGAAGTCCATCAAAGAGGAACGGCTGAAGGCGCCCAAGGGCTCTTCTTAACATCGCCTCAACATTGCTTCGAGATACGCTCTGGCGCGGTCTCTTGGCGACGATTTACTGTCATGGCCGTTCTCTCGCCGCCGACCCCGACGCCAAGACGGATCTCGCCTTGACAAGAACCGTAAGCGTATGCATACTCTGTGCCTGTCGCGCCTCCTGCAAACGGGAGGCGCGTCTCCAGCATTGGGCATTCGTCTTGTTCATTTCATAGCGCTCCATCTGGGGGAGCCGGGGAAGGAGGATTGTGTCGTATTACATTGGAATCGACACGGGTGGCACGTTCACGGACTGCGTCGTGATGGATGAGACGGGGGCCACGGTTGTGGGCAAGGCCTCGTCCACGCCCGCTGACTTTTCTCAGGGAATCTTGGATTCGATCAAGGTGACCGCCGAATCCATGGGCATGGAACTCCATGACCTGCTCAGCCAGAGCGTCCTCTTCTCTCACGGCGCCACCACCGCCACGAACGCGATGATCACTCGCTCGGGTGCAAAGACGGGCCTGATCACCACCGTAGGGTTTGAAGACACGATCATTGTCATGCGGATTATGGGGAAGTACGCCGGCCTGGGCGAGGCAGTGCTCAAGAGGCAGGTCAAAAGCGCCAAGCCGCCCCCCCTGGTTCCCAAGTCGCTGATCCGCGGCGTCCACGAGCGGGTGGATTACAAAGGCTCGGAGGTGGTGAAACTCGACCATGAGGGAGCGGTGGCGGCGGTGAAATCCCTCGCCGACGAAGGCGTGGAGGCGATAGCGGTCTGCTTGCTTTGGTCGCATCGCAATCCCGCCCATGAGCGCGAGATAAAGCAGATCATCCAAGACCTCTACCCCGATCTCTACGTCACCATCTCCAGCGATCTCGTTCCCCTTCAGGGAGAGTACGAGCGCACGGCCACGACCGCGATCAACACCTACCTCGGGCCGATGATATCCCGCTACCTCAGCAATCTGGAGAACGGCCTGCGAAGCGCCGGTTTCAAGCAGCCCCCGCTGGTCATGCAGGCCGGTGGCGGGGTGCTCAGCGCCGAACAGGCGGCGCGCCAGCCGGTGAGCATGATCCAATCCGGCCCCGTGGCTGGCGTCATCGGGTCCCAGTATCTAGCGGGCCTGCTGGGTTATGAGAACGTCATCACGACGGACATGGGTGGCACCAGTTTCGACGTAGGCCTGATCTACGGCGGCGTCGCCGAGCCGGCTATTGAGTCCATCGTTGCTCAGTACAGCCTGATGATTCCCATGGTGGCCGTGGACTCCATCGGCGCTGGGGCTGGCAGCATCGCCTGGATCGAGCCCGTCATCAACCGTTTGCGCGTTGGTCCCCAGTCGGCGGGCGCCGACCCGGGGCCCGCCTGCTACGGCGCTGGCGGCGCGTTGCCCACGGTTACGGACGCCAACGTAGTCTTGGGCTACCTCAACCCGGACTACTTCCTGGGCGGAAGGAAGAAGCTAGAGCGGGACAAGGCCTATCAGGCGATAAAGACCCACGTGGCCGACCCGCTTGGCATGGACGTGATGGAGGCGGCCGCGGGAATACACGATATCGTCAACGCTCATATGGCTGACCTCATCCGCAGCGCCACGGTGGGCAAGGGCTATGACCCCAGGCTCTGCGTCCTTTTCGCCTACGGTGGCGCAGGCCCTGTCCACGCCTACGACTACGGCCGCGAGGCCCAGGCTATCATCGTGCCAGCCTCCGCATCCGTGCATTCCGCAATGGGGGCACTGGCTTCTGACATGGTCCGCACCTATCACCTGGGATCGCCCATGAAGATTCCCGTCGACCCGGCCGCCTTCAACAGCGTCCTCTCGGAGCTTGAGGCGCGGGCTATTGAAGACCTGCGGAAGGATGGCTTCAAGGAAGGCGACATTGAGTTGGTCCGATATGTGGACATGCGCCACCTGCGCCAGGTCCACGAGGTGCGAGTTCCGTGCCAGGGCGGAACCCTGGGCGAGAAGGAGTTGGAGAAGCTCTATGACGACTTTGAGGTCTACTACGAGCGCGCCTACGGCGCTGGCTCGTCCTTCCGAGAGTCGGGCATTCAGGTGATCTCCTTCAGCGTTGAGGCGCGGGGGCGCATCGCCAAGCCTTCCCTGACCAAACGGGCCATGGGCTCCGCCGACCCGTCGGCGGCGGTGAAAGAGCGCCGCGATGTCATCCTTCACCGGCGGTCCGTCAGCTTGGATGTGTTCGACTTCGAGAAGCTGGAGCCGGGCAACGTTGTGCCGGGACCGGCCATCATCGAAACCCCGATCACGACCATCGTCATCGATGGGGACCAGAAGGGCGTCGTCGATGAATACCTGAACATGATAGTCTCGCCGAAGGAGGCGTGATGACCACTCCAGCCAACGGCAAGCTCGATCCCGTAACCCTGGAAATCCTGGAGCACAAGCTCTGGCAGATCACCAGCGAGATGGGGATAACTCTGGCCCGGGTAACTGGATCGCCCGTTACCATCGACGCCAAGGACTACGCCACCGCCCTACTCAGGGCTGACGGCGCCCTTTTGATGATCAGCTGCGGCGTACTCTTCCACGCGGTTACCTTGCCCTACGCCATTGAGTACATTCTTGAGAAGTATCAGGAGAGCCCCGGCATCTACGAGGGCGATGTCTTCCTGATCAACGATCCCTACATCTGCTCCGTCCATGCCCCTGACCTCTACGTCGTGGCGCCCATTCACTACCGGGGGGAGCTGGTTGGTTGGGCCGGCAGCATGACCCATTTGGTGGATATCGGCGGCATTGACCCAGGCGGCATGTCTCCGAGAGCGGAGGACTGTTGGCAAGAGGGCCTGCGACTGCCCGGCGTCAAGCTCATCGAGCGTGGCGAGCGACGCCAGGACATCTGGAATATGCTCCTCAACATGGTCCGGGACCCCGGCATGGTGGGCTTGGACATTCGGGGGCAGGTGGCCTGCTCTCGAGTCGCCGCTCAGCGGTTGCCCGAACTTATCGAAACCTATGGCCTAGACACGTACAACGCCCTTACGGTGGAGGTCATCGAGTCCGCCGAGACCCGGATGCGAGCCCGCCTCTTGGAGCTACCGGACGGCGTGTGGAGAACCCGGGTTTACTATGACGAGGACGGCCGCGGAGGTGAGCCCTACGAGGTACACATCAAGATGACGAAGGAGGCGGACACCCTCGCATTCGACCTTGCAGGCACTAGCGAGCAGGCCCCCAGCTTCATCAACAGCGGTGTTACGGGGGCCGCGGCAGGGGTCTTCGGCTCTGTCGCGCCATTGGTTGCCTACGACATTCCGTGGTGCCAGGGAGTGATCAACGCCATCGCGGTTCATGCCCCGGAGGGAACGTTGCTCCGCCCCCGCCCTCCCGCCCCTACGTCATTGGGCACCGTCGCTGCTGCAGACTCCGTCATGTGCGGAGTCCAGGACCTGGTGTCGAAGATGTTTATCGCCTCCGACTCCTTTCAGGAAGACCTCTCCGCCATGTGGGGATCGGCCTGCGGTTCCTTTGTCATCGCCGCGGTCAACCAGTACGGGGACTTCCGGGTCCAGCCCCTCATGCAGGCCTGCGGCACCGGCTCCGGGGCTCGAAGCTACATGGACGGCGGCGATACGAGCGGGGTCATGTACATCCCGGAAATCATGGTCCCCAACGTCGAGACCAACGAGTTCGACTTGCCCCTGCTCTTCCTCTATTCGCGGGAAGCACAGGACAGCGGAGGCCCGGGCAAGTGGCGCGGAGGCACCGCTCTGGAGTATGGGGCGGTGCTCCATGATTGCCCCACGGGGAGCATGGTGGCGCCCCACTTAGGCCGAGGCGCGAAGGCGCCCCTGGTTACGGGGTTGTTTGGCGGCTATCCGGCGGCCAACTTCGCCTTGAAGGTCAAGCGCGGCGCCAACGTGGCAGAGGAGATGGAAAGCGGCCGGGTGCCGCAGAATGTGGATGACCTGGACGGCGAGATGGATAACTTGGCGGCCATAGGCGTTACTACGGTCGGCGCATCGGATATCATGGTGTTCCGCACCCATGGGGGCGGTGGCTATGGCGATCCCCTGGATCGGGCCCCGGAGCTGGTCCGGGCGGACGTGGCTGCCGGCAACGTCTCTGCGTTGGCTGCCCGCGATGTGTACGGGGTCGTTGTGGACGAGCAATCGCTGGAATTGGATGTGGAAGGAACCAACCTGGCGCGGCGGAAAGTCCGCGAGACCAGGCTTCAGGCCCCCAAGGGGGGAAGCTCTTAAGCAAGGAGCCAGCAATGGCACAGCGCATTAGCGAGTATCTGGAGATAGAGCAGGTTTCTGGGGAGCGCTTGATTCAATGCATCAAGTGCCAGCACTCGTTCTGCCCGGACACGGAGAACTACAAGGACCACGCGTTGGTCTTTGAGGGATCCCCGAACAGGGCCGGCCCACGACACTCCGGCGTGGACCCTTATATTCTGCGGGAGTTCTATTGTCCAGGGTGCGCCACGATGCTGGATGTAGAAATGTGCACGAAGGGCGCGCCCTTCGTGCGCGATTTCGGCGAGCCATCCTTGAGCTAGGCTCTTCGGCGGCTCGAGGCGGAGGAAGGGGCGCTACGCGTTCCGCGATGGATAGTGGCCCGCTGCGGCCCAATCTAGCAGGCCCCGGAGGCGGGGCAAAGGATGGGTGAGATATGAAGAAGTGGATGGCAATCCTGGGGGCAGTTCTCTTGGTGGCGGCCGCCTGTGGCAGTGACCCCACGCCCGTGCCGCCAACCGACACGCCAGTTCCTCCGACGGCGATCACAGCGCCCGGTCAGACGCCGCAGCCCACCAGTACGCCTGCGCCCACGCCAGCCGCTACCCAGGCGCCCATGGAGCAGAAAGAAGTGGTGTTGGGCATGGTCCTACCGCTCTCCGGTTTCGCTGCGGACTGGGGCATCGGGGTGCTTCGGGGCGCTGAGTTGGCCGTCGAGGACGTCAACGCTAAGGGCGGCGTCACCACTGGCAACACCAACTATACGTTCAAAATCGTCTCATACGACTCCAAGCTTGACCCAGCTAATGCGCTGACGCTCATGCGAAGAGTCATTGAGCAAGATGGCGCCAAGCACGCCTTCATCCTCCATGAAGACACGTACAACGCCGTGAAGGACTACGTTAATGAGCAAGGCGCCACGCTGCTTCGCTGGGGTTGGGGCCACGTCAGCAATGACTACCCGATGCAATTCCGAGTCGTGTACCCGCCGGAGAGCTACACCGACATCTTCTTCCAGCAGGCGAAGAACGTATACCCGGACATATCGAAGTTGGGCATGATAGGCCCGGACTCCGCCGTGTACCGGTACGCGAATTCGGTCTCCATCGGCCTCGCCCCTAAGTACGGCTTTGAAATCGTAGCCGAAGAGTACTTCCCAGAGGGCGCCGCGGACGTCACCCCAGTCATGCAGCGCCTCTTGGCCGCAGAACCGGACGTCATCCTCCTCAACACCGATCCCGGCAGCGGCTACCGCACAATGAAGGCTGGTCAGGACCTTGGGTATGACGGGGTCTACATTCACACCGCGCCTATGGAGTTGAACAATATCGACGCCGCGGCTCCAGGCATCAAGAACGTGATCCTCTCCAACCCGCTAGAGTCTGCGTGGGGGCAACCGCTGGTGGATTTCAAGGCGCGTTACCTGGCCAAATACGGGGGTGACTTCTCCTGGGTCGCCGCCGACATGTCGCACACCATGGAAACGATCATCGACGGCATTCGGCAGGCGGGGACCGACGACCCTGCGGCAGTTGCCGAGGCGCTGAAGACCAAGACAATCACCAGCACGATTTGGGGCGACGTCTCCGGCTGGGGAGAACAGATCGGCGAGTTCAACGGCTACCTGGCTCACGGCGTGCCTGTGAGCGTCTACAATGACGGCGAGCTTAATTTCTTGGGCTTCGCCAAGCCGTAGGCCGGACATCGGTCATTGCTGTGACGCTAGGAGGGCAGCGCAGGCCCCGCCTGCGCTGCCCTCGCTTGGGTGCGGGGAGCGCTCTTCATGACCTTCGACGCGGTCCTTCAGGGTCTCGTCCTCAGCCTCTCAACGGTATCCCTGTATTTGCTGATGGCGTTGGGCCTGACCCTGATGTTCGGGGTCATGCAGATTCTGAACTTCGCCCACGGCGCTGTGTACATGGTGGGGGCCTTCTCCACCTACTACCTTGTAACCAGCGCTGGGATTCCCTTCTGGCCTAGCATTGCCATCGCGACGGCGGCCACGGCCATCCTGGGCTTGGTGGTTGAGCGTGGCCTCTTCCGGCCCACCGAGCACTCCTTCCAGGCCACGGTGCTCATCTTCATAGCACTCATGTGGGCCATGGAGGCAGGAGGATGGTTGGGCTTCGGCGTCGTGGAGCGGTACCTGCCCACTCCCATTACAGGCGTCTCCGAGGTCTTCGGCGCCCGCATATCCTCCTACCGGCTCGTCCTCATCCCCATCGTAGCTGGCCTCACCGGGGGTGTTTACTACCTCATGTATAGAACGAGGGTTGGCCTCGTTCTGCGGGCTACGGAGGAGAATCAGGAAGCAGCAGCCCTCCAGGGCGTCAACGTCCATCGGGTTCACGCCCTTGTGTTCGCCTTGGGCTTCGGATTGGCGGGGCTGGCCGGCGGCCTGATCGGCCCGCTGGTGGGCGCCACGCCCGTCATGGGGCTCACACCCCTGCTGAAGGCCTTCGTCATTGTCGCAGTCGGCGGTCTTGGGAGCGTCACTGGAACGGTCATAGCCGCCATTCTCATCGGGCTCATGGATGGCATCGTCACGGTTGCCATCGGCGGTGTTGAAGCAGAACTTCTCGGCTACTTCCTCGTGATCCTCGTGCTGCTGGTCCGACCCAGAGGACTCATGGGGCGCTTCTAGGCAGGCCTTCATGGAAAGGAAATTCAACGGAACAGCCCGGGTGCTAGGCTTACCCGCCGCCGTGATAGCGGGGCTGGTGGTCTTCAGTTTCTTTGCGCCGACTTTCTGGCTTTCTCTGTTCATGACCATTTTCTTCGGCATCATCGCTGCCTCTGGCCTGAGGTTCTGCATGATGACGGGGCAGCTCAACATAGCTCAGTCGGCCTTTGCGGCCATAGGGGCCTACACCAGCACCCTGCTGGTGATGAAGCTAGGGGCACCCTTCCTAACGGCCCTCATCGCCGCAGGGCTGATGGGCGCGTTGGCTGGGCTGCTTCTGGGACTGGCCTTCGCTCGAAGCCGGGGCGTCTACTACGCCATGGCCTCCATGATCCTCGTGGAGGCGGTGCGAAACACCATCTCCTTGGCCAGGCCGCTCACCCAGGGGTCTTCCGGCATTTTCAGCATCCCGCCTCCCCAACTGGCAACCCTATCCCTGAAGTCGGTGGAGGCCCAGTTCCTTTTTGGCGTCTGTCTCGTCGCCATCTGCCTGGCCATCATGTACGCCGTGGAGCGGTCGCGTGTCGGCATTACCTGGAAAGCCATAGGCCGCAACGAAGACCTGGCCAAGGCGGTGGGCATCAACACCTACAAGCATATGGTCATGGCCTTCGTCTTCAGCTCCTTCTTCGGAGGCATCGCCGGCTCCTATTACGCCCATACCGTTACCTTCATCAGCCCTGAAGCGGGCTTCGGCATCCTCAATTCCGTCGTCATCTTCATGTACGTTCTTATCGGAGGCCAGGCGAGGTTCATTGGGCCTGTGGTCGGAGCGACGTTCCTCGTTCTGCTGTCGGAGCCCTTCCGGGGCCTGTCCCAGTACGAGATGCTGTTCTTCTCCATCTCCATCATGGTCGTGGTTATCTTCATTCCGGGAGGCCTAGTCACGTTGCCCGCTAGGCTCTCCAAGGCCCGAGACCTGCTGCTGAGGCGGCCTAAGGCGCATCGCGTATGACCTGGCAACTGGAGCTGCAAAAGGTCAGCAAGCACTTCGGAGGACTCGCAGCCGTCTCCAACCTAGACATGGGGATAGAGCCCGGGACGATCCACGGCCTCATAGGTCCCAACGGGTCTGGCAAGACCACCGCGTTGAACCTCCTCAGCGGTTTCCTGCCGGTGACGAGCGGCAGGATCGTGTTCAAGGGGGAGGACATTACCAGGCTTGCCCCCCACGCCATCGCCAGCAGGGGCATCGTCCGCAGCTTTCAGCGCATTGCCCTGTTCAACGGCATGTCGGTCTTGGAGAACGTGATCGTGGGATGCCATCTGACGTCTCGGATGCTTCCGGTGGAGATCCTGACGCTGGCAATGTCTGGCGCCACCCACACCCTGCCCCGAGAGGAATCAGAAAGAGCCTTGGAGATCATCGAGTACGTGGGGCTTTCGCGAGCAGTCAACATGCCTGCCGACATCCTGCCCTTGGGCCAGAAGCAAGCCCTGGCCCTCGCCGTTGTGTTGGCCGCCAATCCGGAGGTGCTGCTGCTCGACGAACCGCTTGCCGGCATGATCTGGGAAGAGGCGCAGGCGGTTCTGACCTTGCTTCGCCGGATCCGGGACGAGGGCAAAGCCGTGGTGTTGGTGGAGCATAATATGCGGGCGCTGATGGAGTTGGCCGACGCTGTAACAGTGGTGAACTTTGGGCGGAAGATCGCCGAAGGCACGCCTCAAGAGGTGCGCCGGGACCCCGCCGTTTTGGAGGCCTACCTGGGTGCCGAGGCAACGGGAGGACCCGTTGGCTGAGCCGCTTTTGGAGGTCCGAGACCTGGTTGTGCGCTATGGCTTTCTGGAGGCTGTCAGCAATCTAGGCATCAACTTGGCGCCCGGTGGCATGGCAGCCCTCATCGGGGCCAACGGCGCCGGCAAAACCACGACCCTCAGGGCCATTGCTGGACTCAATAAGCCGGCGCACGGAACGATCTGGTTCCAGGGCCAGCGCATCGACCGGTTGCCGGCCAACCAGGTGGTGGAGAGAGGCATCTCTCTGGTTCCTGAGGCTCGGCAGATCTTTGGTAAGCTAACCGTCATGGAGAATCTCCAGATGGGGGCCTACGTCCGCAGGGGGCGCAAGGTTTTCAGTCAGACGCTGGAGAGGGTATTCAGCCACTTTCCCAGACTGAAGGAGCGGATAGATCAGAAGGCTGGGACGATGAGCGGGGGCGAGCAGCAGATGCTGGCCATCAGCAGGAGCCTCATGTCCCAGGCCAGTCTCATCATGATGGACGAGCCATCCCTTGGTTTGGCGCCACTCATGGTGGAGGAGATTGGACGCGCTATCAAGCAGCTCAACGAGGAGGGAGTGAGCATTCTCCTCGTTGAGCAGAACGCCCGCATGGCCCTCTCCGTGGTGCAGAAGGGATACGTACTTCAACAGGGGCGGCTGGTTGTGGAAGGCACGGCTGAGGAGTTGACGGAGAACGAGCTCGTTCGCGAGGCGTATCTTGGGGTGTAGCGCCAGCCAAGGGCCGCTTATTGTCCGAAATCACCTACGCATTTCCCGCCGACCGATTCTACGCGGGAAAGCGGTTGGCCGATTGCTCGGTAGCTTCCGTCTCAACTGACTGCCCGGCCTGCACTCCCGCCCCCTCCCATTTCCCGCCTCTCTGGGGTTTTCGGTGGCCGCCTCTCATTCCATCGGTTTCCTGCAACGCTAGGGCCTCAGGCTCAGGGCCTCTTTGAAGTAGGGGACGACTCTCTGCAGCCCTTCGCGGCGAGGGATGGTGGGCGCCCAACCCAGCGCCTCTTTCGCCCGCGTGATGTCGGGTCGCCGCACCTTTGGGTCATCCTGCGGCAGGGCCTGGAAGGCGACCTCGCTGCTGCTTTCCGTGATCTCGATGACCTCTTGGGCAAGCTGAAGGACAGTCGCTTCATCGGGGTTGCCGAGGTTTACGACGAAGGGCCCTTCGTCGCTGACCGGGTTGCTTAGAGCCAGCCGCACAAGCCCTTCAATCAGGTCGTCGACATAGCAATGGGAGCGGGTCTGAGAACCGTCGCCGTAGACGGTGAGAGGCTGACCCGTAAGCGCCTGGACCATGAAGTTGGGCAACACGCGGCCGTCGTTCAAGCTCATGCGGGGGCCGTAGGTGTTGAATATGCGGGCGAGACGGACGTCCACGCCGAGGTGGCGGTGAAAGGCCGCCGCTAGGGCTTCCGAATAGCGCTTCGCTTCGTCGTACATGCTGCGAGGGCCCACGGGATTGACGCGGCCCCAATAGCTCTCCGGTTGGGGGTGGACATCGGGGTCTCCGTAGACCTCGGAAGTGGAGGCAAAGACGATCGTCGATCCCTTCTGCCGGCCCAACTCAAGCACGTTGTCGGCACCCAACGACCCAACCCTGAGCGTCTCAATGGGGTGGGCTGTGTAGCGGGCAGGGCTTGCCACGGAAGCGAGGTGGAAGATGATGTCCAGCGGGCCATCTTCCGCCAGCGGTTTCGTGATGTCGGTCTGCTGGAAGGAGAAGCAGCCGTTGGCCTGGAGAGGGGCTACGTTCTGCGCGTTGCCCGTCAGCAGGCTGTCCAGGCACAGGACCTCGAAGCCATCGTTTATCAGCCTTTCGCACAGATGGGAGCCAAGGAACCCGGCTCCACCCGTTACGAGCGCCCTGCGGACGCGGCTCATCGTCTTCCCATGCTGTGGTACTCGAATCCGAGCGCCCGAACGGCCTCGGGCGCCAGCGCGTTGCGGCCATCAATGATGAGCGGCGCCTTCATGACGTCGCACACCTGCGACAGATCCACCGAGCGGTAGTCGTCCCATTCCGTGAGGAGGACGATGGCGTCGGCGCCAGCAGCAGCGTCGTAGGGAGAGGGGCAGTACTCCAGCCGTCCGGCCTCCTCCGGGAACACCTCCCGGAAAGTGGAGAGGGCCGAGGGGTCATGCAGGCGGAGATGGGCCCCTTCATCCAACAACCGGGCTACAACCTTGAGGCTTGGGGCCTCTCGCACGTCGTCCATATCCGGCTTGAAGGCGAGTCCCCATATTGCCACCGTCTTGCCCCGGAGTACCCAGAGCGCCTCGTGGACCTTGTGCATCAGGCGGTCAACGCGCTGACCGTTGATGTCCTCAACGGCCTCGAGCAGGCGAACGTCCACCCCATTCGTTTGACCGATGCGGATAAACGCGCGGAGGTCTTTCGGGAGGCAGTAGCCGCCGAATCCGACTCCCGCGTTGAGGAACTTGGGGCCAATCCGCGGGTCCAGACCCAGACCTTTGGCGACCTCCTTGACGTCGGCGCTAGTCGCTTCGCAGAGGTCGCCGATCATGTTTATGAACGAGATCTTGGTGGCCAGAAAGGCGTTGGAGGCGTGCTTGATGAGCTCGGCTGTGTTCAGGTCCGTGATGATGAGCCGGTCCTCTGCGCTGGGGTCATTGGGCGCACACCGCGCAATGAGGGGGCGGTACAGCTCCAGCAACAGGTCCTTACCCCGCTCCGTCTCGACGCCCAGCACGACGCGATCCGGGTTCAGGAAGTCGTGGAGGGCGGTCCCTTCCTGGAGGAACTCGGGGTTGACTGCGACTTCGAAGCCGGTGTTGCCGTTGGCGTAGCGGGAGATGGTGCGTTTCAGCCGCTCCGCCGTGCGGACCGGGGTGGTGCTCTTCTCGACTACGAGCTTGTAGCCATTAAGGTGTTGAGCGATGGTGACAGCCACGCCCTCGAGCTGGGAAAGGTCCGCTGACCCGTCGTCTCGCTGGGGCGTGCCCACGCACACAAACAGAACATCGGACGACTCGATGACACCGGATATGCTACCGGTGACCTCGAACCTGCCCGAATCCAAGTGGCGTCGCAGGGTCTCCTGAACGCCAGCCTCGAAGAAGGGGGCCTCGCCCCTGGCGATCTGCGCCACCTTGGAGCTGTCTCGGTCAGCCCCCGCCACGTTCCAGCCGGACTCGGCGAATCCCAGAGCCGTGGGTAGGCCCACATGTCCCAGGCCGATAACGCCTACGTTCAAAGATCCTCCGCGACATCACCCATGGTGGGCAATCAGATTAGCACAGGGAGCGGCAATCCCGGAACGGTTGCAGGTTTCTGGCGCGCGCCGGGGCGTTGCAGTAGAATCAGGCCACCTTTTCCGGTTTCCGGGGGATCGCTGCTTCAAGAGGAGGCGAGTCATGGCAGGCGTTATCGACGCGGACACGCACGTTATTGAGTCGGCGGGCATGTGGGACCTGATGGACGAGGCGCTTCAACCGAGACGCCCTGTGGTCATCACGACACCCACCAACACGTCCTACGGGACCACCAATGCGATGTGGCTCATCGACGGCAACATCTTCCCAAGGCCGGGCGGCAAGGGAGGCTTCTTCATCGCCACGCCGTCCACCCAGGAACGCCAGCAGATGCGCACCGACATCAGCATTCCGTGCCGGGAGATGACCGACATCGCTGAGCGTCTCAGGGATATGGACAGCCTGAACATAGCGACCCAGATTGTCTATCCAACGCTGTTCCTTGTCTTCAATACGAAGGACGCCGTGTTGGAGAAGGCCCTCTCCCATGCCTACAACCAATGGATGGCCAATGCCTGCGCCCAGAGTGGCGGCCGCATACGGTATGTGGCGATTCTCCCCCTGCACGACATGGATGCGGCGCTGGAAGAAGCCCATTTCGCCAAGCAGAGCGGGGCGGCCGGCATCTTCCTGCGCGGCATTGAGGACGAATACTCGCTGGCTGACCCGCACTTTTTCCCACTGTACGAGGAGATGAGCAAGCTCAACCTTCCGGTCTGCATCCACACGGGCGCCGGATGTCCGGCCTTCACCAAGGTAGTCAACGTCACCATCAGCAGCACACTGCCCCAGGTGCGCATGCTTCCGCTGATGGCGTTCCGCGACATTGTGGCCAACCGCATTCCGGAGAAGTTCCCCGGCCTGCGCTGGGGCTTCATTGAGGCCGCTTCATCGTGGGCGCCCTACATTCTGCATGCCCTGAAGCGGCTCCTCGTTGAGCGGGCCCACGAATACACCCCAGACCTGTTCAGGGAATACAATCTCTACATCGCCTGTGAGGCCGACGAGGATATCTCCTACCTTCTGAACTACATCCATGAAGACCACCTGTACATCGGCTCCGACTACGGGCACACGGACCCGTCGGCGGAGGCGCAGATGGTGGCCACCCTCCGCGGACGGGAAGACGTCTCCGCAGAGATCGTCGACAAGATACTCGTTGACAACTCGAAGGCGTTCTACGATCTATAGCCGGTGGTCCGAGCTCGCATGCCCTTTGGGGCGCTGAAGCGCATGAACCATGAAAAGGGGGGAAGCGGATCGTCGCATCTCAGGCTCGCCCGCAGCGCTCCCCCGTTCCAAGCGCCCGACTCATGTTCCATGGAAGGAGGTTCTCGTGCAGCTACCCCTTGTTGCCGCCACTACCGTGGGCAGCTTTCCCCGGCCCGTCTGGCTGGCCGACACCGAGCGGGTCTGGGCGAGATTCAAGCTGGAAGGCGAGGTCCTGCATGAAGCCCAGGACGATGCCACGGTGGTCTCCATTCGGGAGCAGGAAGAGGCAGGCCTCGACCTCGTGAGCGATGGGGAGCAGCGCCGAACCGGCTTCATCAACCACGTCTTGGCCGCTTGGGATGGGTTCGACCTTGTCAACCTGAAGCCCAAGGCCATCAGGCGGCGCGCCGACGTCTTCATAGACGTGCCCTGCGTGATTGGCAAGGTCTCCCGCCGCTCGCAGGCGGTGGTGGAGGACCTGCGGTTCGCCAAGGCCCACGCCTCCAAGCCTGTGAAGATTGACGTGCCCGGTCCAATGACCGTCGTGGATACAACCCACGACGATGCCTATGGCGGTGACGAAGAAGCCCTGGCCATGGACGTGGCCGCCGCCCTCAATGCGGAGATCCTTGCTCTGCAGGAGGCTGGTTGTGATGCGGTGCAGATAGACGAGCCAGCTATGACCCGGCACCACGAAAAGGTGGCCCAGTACGGTGCCCGTGCGCTGGAGCGCTGCCTGGAAGGCGTGGCCATTCCCACCTTCGTGCATCTGTGCTACGGCTACCCAGGAGTAACTGCCCGGCAGCACACCTATGAGTACCCGGAGCTGCTGGACATGCTGATGGAGACATCCATTGGGGGGTTCTCCGTTGAGTTCGCACGGAGCGGCTTCGACCCCGCTGTCCTTGCCGCCGTGAAGGGCCGCATGGTCATGTACGGATGCGTAGACCCCAGCGACAACCAGGAGCCCGCGTCCGTGGTGGCTGAACGGGCGCGAGCTGCGTTGCGCTACGTTGAACCGGACCGGCTGCTGCTTGCCCCGGACTGCGGCCTGATGACCATCGGTAGAGAGTTGGCCCGCGCGAAGGCCCGGCTGCTGGCGGAAACTGCGAGCGAGATTAGAACTACGCTCTGATTTTCCAATTGCTGCGGGCTTTTTCGTCGCCATCGAAAGCCAGCCATTCGTATTCTTTCGCCAGAGGCTACAGAGCGGTCATTGTGGCTTGACATAGTCTAGGCCTAATGCTAGGTTGCCCCCAATCTGGTTGTCGCCGCGTTGATAGCGTCGCCGGGGATGATGAGAGGCCAGCATGTACGGGCATCGCGCTCGCATAGGTTACGCCGGCCCCCTGATGTGTCAGGAGGTCATTCCCTATGAGTTCTATCAGATCGTGCCCAAGGGCGTGACCATCATGATGGTCAGCTTGGACTTGGTGGACATGACCGAGGAAGAGGTTGAGGCCAGCGCGGAACGCGGTATTCTCGCTGGGAAGGTCATGGCGCGAATGGGCGCGGACATCGTGGTCTGGGGTGGCGGCCCCATCCTCATCGCGGAGGGGTTGGCCACGTTGGAGGACCGCATAGCGGCGTTGGAGAAGGAATTCGGGGTTCCGGTTACAACGACGATGACCGCCTCCGCCAACGCGATGAAGAAGCTCGGCGCTCAGAACGTGGCGTCGGTCCCGCCGCACCCTCCCATACCCTGGCAGAAAACGAAGCCCGCCACTGCGAGTTCCGCCGATGCCCTGTTGGAACGTATGGCCGGCGTCAAGGTCGTTGGGGAGAAGTCGATTCCGGCTGAGACCCTGGTGGAATTGGGTGGACTCGATTCGGAGATGTCGGCGCAGACGGCAAGGGAACTCGTCAAGGAGCACCCCGAAGCCGACACCATCTATTTCGGCGGGCCCCACCGGCCCATAGCCGACCAAATCGACATCCTCGAGAGGGAATGCGGGGTCAACGTCGTGACCTCACTTCAGGCGGCGATCTGGGAAGCCCTGCGCCGCGCCGGCGTCTCCGACTCCATCAGTGGCTTCGGGCGGCTGCTCAGAGAATTCTAAGGCTCAGGCGAGGAAACGGATGGCATACTCGGCAGAGGGCAAGAAGAAGAGCTTTCCAGTCTTCGATTGCGATAGCCACATCTACGAGCCGCCTGCGGTATGGGACGAGTACATACCGGAGTCGGAGCGCCAGTTCGCCAAGACCCACTTCTACCGGGACGCCGACCGCCTCGTTACCGTTCGCAACGGGACAGTGACCTTTGGCGATCCCAACAAGTTCAACTACGCCGCCGAGATGTGGCATCCCGGCCTGACCAAGGAGGAGATGGGCTCTGTGCGCCCCGGCACCGCCGAATGGGACGAGAAAATAGGTCGCAAGGCGTGCGCTCGGGACCCCCATGCGAGGTTGGTGGATATGGACGCCGCAGGGATCGATCAGGTCATGATCTTCCCGTCCACCTTCGTCTACTCCCCTTTGATCGAGAACCCAGATGCCGCGGACATCTGCTGCCGCGCCTACAACAATTGGGTCTACGACTACTGCTCCGTTGACACCCGCCGCCTGTTCCCCTGCGCCGTTTTGCCCATACAGAGCGTGGACTACGCCATCAGGGAGCTCCGCCGGACCGCCAAGCTGGGATTCAAGGCGGCGATGGTCAGGCCCATCATCGCCAACAACAAGTATCCGACCTTCCCTGAATTCGATCCACTATGGCGGGAGTTCGAGGATCTGGGCATTGTCCTCAGTATGCATACCTTCCCGGCCAGGGGCGAGGCGCTGAACCGGGACCTGGCCATCCAGATGGGAGGCCGCGGCAGGATGTTCGGCGACGAGGACGTGCTGGTGTACACGCCGGGTCAGTTCATGGCGAACATTGCCGCGATCATGGGGTCGCAACAAGCAGTCAGCTCTGCATACAGCTTCATGGCTGAGGCGATGGCCTGGACCGGCGTCGTGCTGATGACCGGATGGTTGGAGAAGTTCCCCAGCCTGAAGGCGGCGGTGCTGGAGTCCAACGCCACGTGGCTTCCCTTGGTACTCGAGAAGGCCGAGACCTACCTGGACCTCTACAAGTACACGCAGGAAGGGGAAGGCGCTCTCAAGATTGGCGACCCGACAGAGGTTTTCTACCGCCAGTGCCACATCGCTTTCGAGACGGACGAGATTCCCGTGTTCCGCATGTGGGACCTGTTCGAGAACATTGGCCTCTGGTCGTCGGACATGCCGCACTTAGACGGGTCGGACGCCTGGGAGGCCATTGCCAACATGACCAAGGCGGGCGTGCCCCAGGCGGTCCAAGAGAAGATGCTCGGTGCCAATGCCGCCCGGCTGTACGGTATCGAGCCGCAACTCTTCGTTACCGAGGCGCCGCAGGAGTACCAGCCCATGCGGATGCCTCGGCTGGTGAACGCAGGGTAAACCTGGATCGTAGCCCGATTGAGCAGGGAGGTGGCGATGGCAGTCATAGACGCCGACGCTCACGTCGTGGAGACGGAGCGCACCTGGGAATTTGTCAACGAGGACGAGCAGGGCTTCAAGCCCGCTGTCCTGGTTTCGCGCCACGGCAAGACCCCGGCCCCGGAGTACTGGTTCATCGACGGGCGGGTTTTTGCCAAGGGCGCCAACATTGGCCTGGATACTCCGGACGGGGCCCGGGAATTGTCCGACGTCAAGAAGCGCGTGGCCCACATGGACGAGTTGGGCGTGGATGTCCACGTGCTCTACCCCACGCTGTTCCTGCGGGCGGTGACGCGCCACCCGGAGATAGAGCGCGCCCTGTACCGGAGTTACAATCGCTGGCTTGCAGACATTTGGAAGCAGGCCCCCGACAGAATGCGGTGGGCCTGCATGGTCCCACTGATGAACATGGATTGGGCACTGGAGGAGCTGCACTTTGCCAAGGAGCACGGCGCCTGCGGCGTGTTCACCCGGGGCCTCGAGTGGAGCCATCGCCTGTCCGACCCGTACCTTTTTCCCCTGTATGAGGAGGCAAGCAAGCTGGACATGCCGATCTGCGTCCACTCAGGGGTGGCGAACATGGACTACGCCGACCTGTTCATGCGGGACTCCGGCTTCTCGGCCTTCAAGCTGGCCGTCGTTGGCGCCTTCCACGACCTGGTGATGAAGGGCACGCCGGAGAAGTTCCCGGACCTGCGGTGGGTATTTGTGGAGGTGAGCGCACAGTGGCTTCCCTATGCCCTCAACGACGCCGGTCTGAGACTGGCCAAGGCCGGCAAGCAACTCATTACGCAGGAAGTGTTGAAGGACTACCGCATGTACGTTGCCTGCCAGACAACGGACGATTTCGACTGGATCCTCAATTGCGTGGGAGACGAGAACATCATGATCGGAACGGACTACGGCCACGCCGACACGTCCTCCGAGATTGAGGCGCTGCGCACACTGAGAGAGAGCGGGGCGATGGACAAGTCCAGTGCGGAGAAGATACTCAACGACAACCCTCGGCGGGCCTACGCGCTGTAGCGTCCCCGGAGTCCTGTATCATCACATCACCGTGGAGGAAAGATGCATAGAAGGTTCGTCAATGGAAAGGTCTCGTTTCTAGTTTTGCTGGGGGTCATAGCGGCGGTCTTCGCGCTGGCCGCCTGTGGGGCCGATCCTACGTCGACACCGCAGCCCATCGACGCGCCGGCGCCCACGGCCACCAGCATGGCGCCAGGCGAGACCATGGCGCCTCCCACCGACGCTCCGCCAGCGCCGACTCCAGAGGGAGGCCAGGCGTTTGCCGACCTGGTGGCGGCGGCGAAGGCTGAAGTGGAAGATGAAAAGACAGTGGTGATCAGGGGCGGCGGGTACAAAGAATCCACCCTGCGCCGGCTGGAGGTCGACTTCCGCAACGAGTTCGACATCGATATGCGGTTGGAGGACGACCCCAAGACCTTCCAAGAGGTCCCCACGGTCTACATCGCCGAATGTGAGGCGGGCCAGAAGAACCTGCCTATCCTCTGGTACAACAGCGCCGGCACGGCCAGCCCGGTCTTCGACAAGGGCTGCGGACGCGACGACGTGGACTGGAAGGGCCTCTTCTCTGAGAAGTGGCCGCTGATCGGGGAGATGGTCGACCTGCAGCCGTACCCGGCCCTGCGGGACGGCGCCCTGATCTACCTCTCCCGGATGAACATCATTGCGTACAACACGGAATTTGTTGACCCCGCGGACGCGCCCACGTCGATAGAGGAGCTTGCGGACCCCAAGTACAACGGCCGCGTGGGCACCCACGGCATTGGCTTCATGCCCTCCTACCTTCAGGCGGTGTGGAGCCAAGAGCAGGCCATCGACTACGCCACGCGGCTGAAGGCCAACAACCCGATCTTCGGGTCCGGCTCCCCCGGGCTGGCCAATATGGTGGCGAGCGGTGAGGTCTGGGTTACGGTCATCAACCACTCCTTTGCGGACAGGGCCATCGCCACGGGCGCGCCCGTGGAATGGAACATCCCTTCCGACGGGTTGGTGATCTACCACGACAACCTGAACCTGCCCAAGGGCGCCAGCCACCCGAACCTGTCCGTGCTCCTGACCGCCTACATAGCCATGGAAGGCGTCGGAGGACCCATCGGAGAGGGTGAGGGCTGGTCTCGCGTCATGCCTTCCGACGCACGGGGCACCCTCGGCGCCAAGCTGGAGGCGGCCGGTCTCGACCCGACGAAGATGGTTGACGGCGGGACCATTGAGAACGCCACCGCCGAGCGGGCATTCCGCTCCACGATTGCCGACATCTACAAGAGCTAGAGAGCATTGGTTGGGAAGGGCCAGGGGCAGGCCGCCCCTGGCCCTTCCTTGTATCCGGCGCGTCCGGTTTAGACTGGTGTCCGGTGTAGAAAGGAACTGGAAAGGCTTTGGCAACCTCGACAAGACCTAAGGGACTCAAGCGCTTCAACCTGCTGGAAAACGGCCAGTTGCTGCCGTTGATTGTGGTTGTCATCGTCGTGGGTTTGTCCGTCATTCCGCTGCTGGGAATGCTGCTGGCCACCTTCCGCCCCGCAGACACCCTGCCCCTGGACGCCAGCGGCCTGTGGACGGTTGAGCACTACCCCAAAGTCTTCCTGGACACCAAGACCTACGCCATTCTGTGGGACACGGTGGCCTACGCTGTGGCCACCATGGTGGTGTCCCTACCCCTAGCCCTGTTCTTTGCCTGGCTCGTGGACCGGACGGATATGAGGGGCAGGGGGGTGTTCTACACCCTCATGTTCATCCCGCTGGTCATGCCGGCCTTCATGATAGCCATTGGCTGGATCCAGCTTTTGGGCCCCAACAATGGCGCGTTGAACGTCTACGCGAGGGACATCTTCAACCTCGTGGCTACCCGGGGCCCCCTGAACATCTACAGCTTCTGGGGTCTCGTTATCGTCACCGCCATGGCGGTCGTCCCAACCATGTGGCTGCTCCTCCTGGGGCTGTTCCGCAACATGGATGCCTCCCTGGAAGACGCCGCTCTGACGTCGGGCGCCAGTCCCTTAGGGGTCTTCCGCCGCATCACGCTGCCTCTCCTGAGACCCGGCGTGTTGACGGTGGCCGTCTACTACACCCTCGTGCTTACGGAAGTCTTCGAGGTCCCGCTCATCCTTGGACCCACCGCTGGGGTCAATGTTCTCAGCGTCCATATATACGAGCAGACAACCGACCCTGAACTAGGCTTGCCGGTCTATGGCCTGGCCGCCACCTTTGCGGTCATAGCGCTGATTCTGGGGGCGATTCTCATTGCCATCTACCTGTGGGCGGTGAGACAACAGCACAAGTACGCAGTGGTGACGGGGAAGGGTTTCCGCCCGCGCACGGTGCGCCTGGGCAACTGGACCTATCTATGCTGGGCGATCGTAGCGGCATACCTGATAGTTGCCGTTGTTCTGCCGACGTCCATCGTGTTCTGGAATAGCCTCAGCGCCTTCCCCTCGGTGCCGTCGATGCAGTCGCTACAGCGACTGAGCTTGGACAACTACAGGGAGCTGTTCGGCGGCGGCGGGCTGACCCGCATGGTCAAGAACACCGCGATAGTGGCCGCCGTATCATCCACGACCACCATGGTGTTGGCCGCCATCGTTGCCTGGCTAACCGTGCGCCGTCCATCCAATCTCACCAGGGCCTTGAATGCCGTTACGTTCCTGCCTCTGGCGATTCCCACCCCGGTTGTGGCCCTATCGATCCTGCTTCTCTATATCCGCTCGCCCATTCCCATCTACGGCACCTTGTGGATTCTCATCATCGCCTTCACCACCCGGTATCTCGCCCTGGGCACCAGGCTCATGCACTCGGCGCAGCTCCAGATAGACAAGAGTCTGGACGAAGCGGCGTACACCAGCGGGGCCGGGCCAATGAAGACGTTCTATCACGTCAATCTCAAGCTGATGATCCCAGCCTTCAGCAATGGGTGGATTTGGGTCTTTGCTCACGCGGTCAGAGACTTTGCCATTCCCTTGTTCCTGGCGACTGCGGGGACCCGCATGATTGCCAACGTTGTGTTCCTGAACTACAGCACCGGGCAGCAGAACATCGCGGTCACCTACCTCGTATTGCTCTTTGTCGTCGTCGTGATCATGGCCGCGCTGGCCCGGTTGACCGTCACCAGCGGCCGGGTCCAGCGCTAGGCCCCGCTCCTCTCCTTCGTTCGGACGGGGTTTCCATATTCCGCATTTGTTGCGCGCCCCGCGCGTCCGGCGGCGCACAGCCAGCGTGGAGGCGGAGGGGCTTGGGGAATCGCTGAACAAGCTGTGAGAGACGCACTGCGATTCAAGCGCATGCCATGGGAAAACGCTTCCCAGCCTTCCTGCGGGGGTGGGGCAGGGATGGGACCTCAGCCTGTTCCGTTGCTCTTTCTTTGACTGTAGGTGTCATGCGTTCTCTCCTCCCTCCCCCGGCCCCGTAGCCGCGGCGCCGCCAAGACCGAGGCCGCTTCACCGTTTGGATATCCGTCGCGCCCCGGAAGCCCACGCGCTCTTGCTTGTAGGCGTCGCGCCCTTCGCGGGCTGCGCGGTGGGCAGCCTTCCGGCAGCGCCCAGAACAGGAGCGGGCGTCCAGGCGTGGAGCAGGCGGAAGCCGGCGGGGGCGCCAACGGCAGCAGCGGCGGGAGCGGGAGCGGTACTGCATAAACCTCCGGGGGACAGATGTCACGACTGTGGGACGGTTGGGGACGCTTCGCGACGTTTACCAGCCGCATCTCGAAGGGAGCCGTGACGGAGCCGGGACAGAGGTGTGACCGAGCCGTCCCGAGCCGCGGCGAAACCGGGACGAGCCTTAGCGTCTCCAACGAGCTTGTCTCGAAGCGGCATTCGCTCCGGTCCCACGCTTCCTCGGATGGTTGTGGGCCTGGGGGATGTTCCCCAGACCCTCCTGCCACAGGGGGATTCTCTATGGTTAGCCCCCAGTACATACGTTATGCGGCAGGCTCCAAGGAAGAGAAGCGGGCCGGGGGCCCACTTCATGGGGGTATTATAGCACAATTGTTCGTATTTTGCAATGGGGGGCACCCCTGGACGGAGGGCGTTGTTGTGGCCTGCGCCGTCCGTCCAGCGGAGGGTCTGGCTTGGCCTGCGCCGCTATCCCGCCCACTCCGCCCTCCGGCGTTTTCCAGAACAGGGGAACTCCCCCTGTTCCCCCGGCGGGGGCTGCGCCCCCTGCCCCCTGCTTGGGAGAGGAAGGGGGCGCGGTTAGTCAGCTTGGCGCGTCCGGGACGGTTCCTAGGCTTTGCGCGAGTGCGGGGGCAGGGACAAGGCGCTTCCGCGGCTTCCCGCGGGGGCGGAGATAGGGACAGAGGGCTTAGGTGGCGGAGGCGGGATTACCGCTTGGCCTACCCTCGAACGACGTTGGGCACAGGGGGACTCGCTGTACGTCCGGCGGGGGCTGCGCCCCCTGCCCCCTGCTTGAGGGAGGGAGAGGCACCGTTGGTCAGCTTGGCGCGTCCGGGACGCTTCCTAGGCTTTGCGCGAGTGCGGGGGCAGGGACAAGGCGCTTCCGCGGCTTCCCGCGGGGGTGGGGATAGGGACGGGGGGCTTCCTCCGGGTACGGGCATGCGCTTGGGGCGCGTCACGGGCGGCTTGTTCGGAGCATCCTTAGTACATCACCTCGCCGCCGTTTGTGCTGATGATCTGCCCCGTAACGTAGCTGCTGGTGGGGCTGAACAGGTACATGAAAACGTCGGCGATTTCCTCGGGGGCACCCAGGCGACCCATTGGAATCACTTCGGAGCGCCGGTCCATGACCGCTTCAACGTCTGTGTCGGTTGCCATACCGGAGCGCCATCCCGGCGTGTCGATGGGGCCTGGCGCCACGGCGTTTACCCGGATGCCGTTTCCGGCCACTTCTTTCGCCAAGCCTCTGGTGAAGCCCATCAGGCCGGCCTTGGCCGCCGAGTAGTGCACAGCCCTTGGCTGTCCGATCTGGGCGTGGAGGGAAGAAACGGTGACGATGCCGCCGAACCCCCGGCTGATCATCCCCGGCAGCAGGGCCCGGCTGCAGAAGAAGGCGCCGTTCATATGCACGGAAACGAGATCGCGCCAAGCGTCGTCGGTGATCTCCAGGAAGGGGACGAACTTGGCGTAGCCTGCGACGTTGGCCAGATAGTCGATAGGCCCCAGCCCTGCCTCTGCCTTGGCCACGGCGCTGCCGACCTGGTCCGAGTCGGTGACGTTCAGCTCCAGGGCCAGCGCTTTGCCGCCCCCACCCTCGATCTCTGCGGCCACGCCCTCGGCGTTGGGAAGCCGCATATCAGCGACTGCGACGGCGATGCCTTCCTGGCCCAAGGCCCTGGCCACAGCCCTCCCGATTCCGCTGCCTCCGCCGGTTACAAAGGCCACCTTTCCCTGTAGGCCCCAGGCCATATGTTGCCTCCCTCCGTGGACATGCGCGCCCGTCTGGAGCGGCGCGGGTCAACGGAGGTATAGCAGGTCGCTTTCCCGATTGTCAACTTGGAGGGTGGGGCGGGGTCAGGAGAAGCGCACCTTGAACTGTGCCGGGTCCTGGCTCGCGCGCTCAATGATGAGCCGGGAGTTTCTCACCTGGTCACGGGAATTGTAATTATTGTTCAGGTACAGTGAGTCTATCTTGCTGTGCCGCATCACTTGCCCATTTGGATGAGTGGGGCTGGTAGCCAATACGTATAGTGTTCCGTACTGAATGGGACAATGGGTTGCAGTCAGGAAGTTGTTCTCTATCAGCCAACGTACCGTTGCTCTCGTAACGTCTACCCAACTTCCGATGCTAGTGCGTGCATTGTCAGGAAACAAAATCTCGGAAGGAGGTCGCGCTGGATTTGGCTGCAATGTTGATAGTGGCTCCCATCCTAGTGACCTGCTCCCCGAAAACCGGTCCACGGATAATTGGAGTCCTCCGGTCAAACAGAGGAGGACAGCATGCGGAGGAGCAGGTTTACGGACGAGCAGATCATCGGGGTCCTGAGGGAGGCGGACGCGGGAGTGCCGACGGCCGAGGTATGCCGCCGACATGGTGTCTCACCGGGGACCTTCTACAACTGGAAGGCGCGGTTCGGCGGGATGGGCGTGAGCGAGGCGCGACGGCTGCGCCATCTGGATGAGGAGAACCGGAAGCTGAAGCAGCTGCTGGCGGAGGCGACGCTCGACAATCACGTCTTGCGGGAGCTGCTCCGAAAAAACGCATGACGCCTGCAACGCGACGGGAGACCATGCACCGTGTCCAGGAGCGGTGGGGCTTCAGCGAGCGTCGCGCCTGCAGGCTGATGGGTATCCACCGATCGGTGGCCCGCTATAGGCGGGTGGGCAGCGACGCACCCGAACTCCTCAAGCGACTGCGCTCGCTCGCCGCGGAGCGGCGGCGCTTCGGGTATCGCCGGTTGTGGGTGTTGTTGCGCCGGGAGGGGTTCGGCGTGAACCACAAGCGGGTCTACCGGCTCTATCGGGAGGAGGGGCTGTCCGTCCGGCGTCGGAAGCGCAAGCGGATGGCGGGCATCGCTCGCGTCCCCACGATGGCGCCCGAGCGCCCGAACCAGCGGTGGTCGATGGACTTCGTGTCCGATGCGCTCGCCAGTGGCCGGCGGATACGAGTGCTGACGGTGATTGACGACTTCACTCGGGAGAGCCTGGCCATGGAGGTGGACACGTCGTTGCCCGGCCTCCGCGTGACAAGGGTGTTGGACAGGCTGGCCATCGACCGTGGCCTGCCGGAGCTGATCACCGTAGACAACGGCCCTGAATTCGCCGGGAGGATTCTGGACGCTTGGGCGTATGCACATGGGGTGCATCTGCACTTCATCGATCCGGGCAAGCCCGTGCAGAATGCGTACATCGAGAGCTTCAACGGGCGGCTTCGCGACGAGTGCCTCAACGAGCACTGGTTCATGAGTCTTCCTGCGGCCCGGAACATCGTCGAGCGCTGGCGGGACGACTACAATGCTGTCCGGCCCCACAGCGCACTGGGCAACCGGACGCCCGAGGAGTTCGCACAACAGGTGGCTAGGAATACGCCGGTCGGACTCTAAGAATACTTGGACCTAATTCAGGGGGCAGGTCATTTCCACCAATGCAAGCAGGCCTTCCAACGGCATCTCCGCGACTCCTTCGAATCGAAGCTGCGGGCTATCGTAGCACACGCCATTCCGCTTGTACGAAGCTGTTTCAACTGGTGGCGGCCCGATACGTAGGGGCGTCCCTTGACGCTGTCTTGACGCTGTAGGGGGCCGCGCCTATGCTGCGCGCAGCCCTTGGGGGGCCACATTGCTCCAGGAGTAGACGCCATGCCGGTGGTGGACGCAGACGCTCACGTGGATGAAACGGATGAGACGTGGGAATACATGGATGATGACTTCGTCAAGTACAAGCCCATCACGGTGACTCAGGAGTATGGCGAATCCCCCACCATCCTGCCGTGGGGGTACAACCGCTACTGGTTCGTGGACGGGAAGTTCCGAGTACGCCGCTATCGCGACGACGTCAGGACGGCTTCCACGGTGGAGACCCGGGAGCTGCTGGATGTGCGGGCGCGCTTGGCCCACATGGACGAGTTGGGAATCGACGTCCAGGTGCTCTATCTGACCTCCTTTCTCATGGCCTTGAGCGAAAAACCCGAGGTGGAGGGCGCTCTCCGTAAGAGCTACAACCGGTGGATGGCCAGGAAGTGGAAGGAAAGCGACAACCGCCTGCGTTGGGTTGCCCTGCTGCCGATGACGGAATGGCGCGAGACCTTCGAGGAGATGCGCTTCGTCAAGGAGAACGGCGCATGCGGCGTCCTCAAGAAAGGCATCGAGTGCGGCGACCGCGCCGCCGGCGACGCCTTCTTCTTCCCCTTCTACCAGGAGGCCCGAGAGCTCGGCCTGCCCATCTGCCTGCACGTCGGGACCAGCAATCCCAACCTGACAGACGCGGATATGCGCGGCCTGAGCCTCTACCACTTCACGCTGCCCGTTCTGGACGCCTTCCTGTCGTTGGTGATGGCGGACGTCCCGGACAAGTTCCCCGGCCTCCGGTTCGGTTTCATCGAAGCGATGTCGTCTTGGGTCCCGTACCTGATGGCGGAACTGAAGGCCCGCGAGGTCAGGACCAGGTGGTCCTTCAACTTCGACCTGAAGTCGGACCTGCTCAAGGATTGCGACTTCTACGTCGCCTGCCAGACGGTGGAGGACCTGCCCTATCTCATCAGCCAGATTGGCGAGGACAACCTGATGGCCGGCACCGACTACTCACACGCCGACCAATCCGCCGAGATCGAGACTCTCAACCTTATCCATCGGATGGGCGACGACGGGACGATAAGCGCGGGCGCCGCCCGGAAGATTCGGGACGACAACCCGACGAGGTTCTACGGCCTATAGCCGGATTCTCAGCATTGGCCGAGAAACGAGGCCCCGCCTTTGAACAGGCGGGGCCTCGTCGTTCCTGGCGGGTTATACTATGCCCGGCGCTTCCACATACTCACCGCGCAGGCAGAGCCAATGGCCAAGATCGTAGGTATTGACGTTGGCGGCACCTTCACCGACCTGGTCCTCGTGGACGAGGAGAGCGGGTGCCTACTTGCTTTGAAGGTTCCGTCTACCCCCCACGACCAATCCGAGGGGTTCATGGCGGCCCTGAATGCCTCGGGAGAGGCCGTTGCAGACCTTGGCGACGTCTTTCACGGTTCGACCGTTGGCCTGAACGCTGCCCTGGAGCGCAGGGGCGCAGACTGCGCTTTGCTGGCGACAAGGGGATTCAGGGACATCCTGGAGCTGAGGCGGAGGGACCGTCCCGGCATTTATGGGCTGACTGGGTTCTTCGAGCCCCTCATTCCCCGAGAACGCCGCTTCGAGGTCGATGAACGGACCGACTACGAGGGCAATGTGCTCGAGCCGGTTTCTGAAGCGGGCGTCCTTGAATTCCTGGGTCAGGTCGCCGTCGGCTCGGTTGCCGTGGTGGTTGTGTCGTTCTTGCATTCCTACGCCAATCCGTTGAATGAGCGGCGGGCCGGCGAGATCATTGCCCGCGAAAGGCCCGACCTTCACGTGGTGCTGTCGTCCGAAGTGCTGCCGGAGATTCGGGAGTTCGAGCGGACGAGCACCGCCGTTCTCAACGGGTACATCCTTCCGGTGGTGGCCCGCTACCTTGGCGCTCTGCAGAGCAAGATGCGAGAGCAAGGGCACCGGGGGAGCGTGATGGTCCTCCAGTGCAACGGAGGCGTCATGTCCGCCGACAATGCAGCGGCCAGGCCGGTGCAGACGCTCTTTTCAGGTCCGGCCGGGGGTGTCGTGGCGGGGGCCGCCATCGCTGGGGCTGCCGGTTTTCCGAACGCCATCTGCTGCGACATGGGCGGCACCAGCTTCGACGTTTCCCTTATCTACAACGGCGAGGCCTCCTACATCGAGGAGCGCAAGATCGAATACGCCGTGCCCATGCGGATTCCCAGCATCGACATCACGTCGGTGGGCGCCGGAGGGGGAAGCATTGCTTGGATAGACAGGGCGGGGCTTCTCCGGGTGGGACCCCAAAGCGCGGGCGCCAGTCCCGGGCCAGCCTGCTACGGCGCGGGCGGCCTGGAACCCACGGTCACCGACGCCAATCTGGTCCTGGGCCGCATCAACGCGGGCCACCCCATCGGCGGAGAGGCGGGCATCAGGTTGGACGCGGAGCTTGCCGCCAAGGCCGTGCAAGAGAGGGTAGGGGAGCCTCTTGGCATGTCCGTCCATGAAGCCGCGAACGCCATTGTGGAAGTGGTGAACAGCAATATGGCCTCGGCTATCAGGGTCATCTCTGTGGAGCGGGGCTACGATCCCAGGGACTTTGTGCTTGTGGCCTTTGGCGGGGCCGGGCCGCTGCACGCGACGGCGCTGGCGCGGGAGCTGGGCATCCCCAGAGTGCTGGCGCCCTACTATCCCGGCGTCACATCAGCTCTGGGCTGCGTCATGGCCGACGTGCGCCATGACTTCGTGCAGACGGTCAGCGGCTTGGTGGAAGGGATGGACATGGCCGATATCGCCGCCGTCCTGGAACGCCAGCGAAAGGAAGGCGAGGCGTTGCTGGCCTCGGAAAGAGTCAGAGTGGCGGCGGTTAGGGCCACCCATGAGGCGAGCATGGGCTATGAGGGCCAGATCCATACTGTCCGCGCGCCGTTGCCTTCGCCAACGCCCTCCCGCGAGGAACTCATAGAGGCCTTTGAGCGGGTGTACCAGGCGACGTATGGCTACCTGCTGGACTACCCGGTGAGCCTGCTCAATCTTCGAACGGCGGTGGTGGGCGTGCGTGAGAAGCCCTCGGTGCACCGAGTGGGCGCCGCTCAATCGCCGAGCGCGGGCGAAAATACGGTTCCGTTCCAGCTACGCAGGGTGTATGTTGGCGGTGTCGAGGTGGAGTGTCCGACGTACTCGCGGGCGGCATTGCCCCTCGGCTTCCGGTTCGAGGGTCCGGCCGTTGTGGAGCAGGACGACTCCACCACGCTGGTGGAGCCCGGCTCGACAGCGACCGTGGACGAGGCGGGGAACCTGATTCTCGAGGTGGGTTGATGGACCCCATAACGTTGGCCGTCACGCGAGGCAAGCTGGAGCGCTTGACCGACGAGATGGACATGCTCTTGGTCCAAGGCGCTTTCTCACCCATCATCTCCGAGGCTCACGACCGCGCCAGCGGCGTATACCACGCCGAAACCGGAGACATCGTTGCCATGGGGGTCAGTGGGCTTCCCAATTTCGCCGTGACTATGCAGTACGCCGCCAGGGCTGTTTTGGACAAGGCCAAGGCCGACGGCATGTTCCCGGGCGACGTCTTCCTGATCAACGACCCCCACGCGACCGGCACCCACCTCAACGACATCAAGCTCCTCAAGCCCGTCTTCCACGACGGCTCTCTGGCCTGCCTGCTGGGCAACGTGGCCCACTGGCTGGACGTGGGCGGGTCTGTTGCCGCGAGCTATAACCCGCGGGCCACGGAGATCTACCAGGAAGGCATCATCGTGCCGCCGGTGAAGATCTACGAGAAAGGCCGGCTCAATGAGGCGGCCCTCGACATCATCGTCTCCAACACGCGGCTGCCGATGGAGAACCGCGGCGACTTCTTCACCATGTTCGGGTGCCTGCAAGCCGGCGAGACGCGCATCCTGGAGCTCATCGACCGCTACGGCTTCGACACTTTCAGGGATGCCATCGAGGAGCTGGCTGAACGCTCTGAGCGCCAGATGCGGTCGTACATTGATGAGATGCCAGATGGACGGTACGCCGCCAACGCTCTGATGGACAACGATGGGATAGAGGACCGAACGCTGGAGGTCGCGCTGGAGATTGTGGTTGCGGGCGACTCCCTGACCTTCGATTTCACCGGCACCTCGGCAGCCTGCCGAGGCCCTTTCAACGCCTCGCCGCCCACAACGATGGCGGCCTGCTTCATCGCCCTGAAACACATGTACCCCGACGTGCCCCTGAACGCGGGCTGCTTCCGACCCCTGAGCTTTGTGCTGCCCGAGAACACCGTCGTCAGCGCTCCGCCCGGCGCTGGGCAGGGCTTCTACCTAGAGGCGTCCCTCAGCGTTGCCGCCGCCTGCCTGATTGCCCTGGGGCAAGCCGTGCCCGACCGGGCTGTAGGTCAGCCCTTCACGACGCTGCCCGCCGTGCTAACGGCGGGTAAGCATCCCTCGACAGGAAAGTTTACGGCCGGGCTCGTGGTCCTGGAGGGGGGAGGCTATGGCGGCAGCCGGGTCTCGGACGGCCTCATCAATGGGGCCATCAGCGTTGGCGCCGCCCGTATGCCGTCGCTGGAGGTGATGGAGCAACGCTACCCGGTGAGGTACCTGCACTACGGGATCCGCCAGGATACCGGCGGCCCGGGCGCTCATTCAGGCGGCCCCGGCACGGAGATCGACATGGAGTTCGTGGGGGACGACACCAGGGCTACGGTGATGCTGGATTCCCAGAAGCAGGGGGCATGCGGCGCCCTGGGCGGCGAGCCCGGCGGCGTCTCCTCCATCGAGTTCCGCCTGTCCGGGAACGTGGTGACGCCGCCGATGGGCAAAGAGGTCGGCGTGCCGGTAGCCAGAGGCGACCGCGTCATTATCAAGAGCCCCGGCGGCGGCGGCCTTGGGAACCCCCTGGACCGCCCCCCTGAGCGTGTGGCGAGGGACGCCCTCAGAGGCTACATCTCGGTTGAGATGGCGCGAAGAGCCTACGGCGTCGCGCTGCGCGACGATATGACCTTGGACGTGGAGGGCACCGAGTTGCTGCGACTGGAGAGGCGGCGGTGATGCAGCCCGGTTGTCCAACGAAGATAGGTTGCATCGCTGGCAGCGGCGGCCTGTGGCCAGGCGCCCCTCCAGCGGCATTGGGTGACTAACTGGGGTGCTTCAGAGGAAAGCCATGCTGACGATCGAAGAAAACGACCTCATCACCCGGACCGGACCTGGCACGCCTATGGGCGGCCTGTTCCGCCGGTTTTGGCTACCCGTCCTTCTCGCTGACGAGCTACCGGCGCCCGACTGCCCGCCGGTGCGCGTCGATGTCCTGGGAGAGCGGCTCGTGGCCTTCAAGGACACCGGGGGCCGCATTGGCTTCCTTGACCGCCGTTGTCCTCATCGGCAGGTTGACCTCTTCTGGGGCCGCAATGAGGAAGGCGGCTTGCGCTGCGTCTACCACGGCTGGAAGTACGACGTGGAAGGCAACTGCCTGGATATTCCCAACGCTCCGGAGGGCGAGACCTTCCGAGAGAAGATCAAGACCTTCGCCGCCTATCCCGGCGCCGAGGCTGGCGGGCTTGTGTGGGTGTACATGGGCCCCAGGGAGCTGCAGCCCGGCCTGCCGGGTATGGAGTGGCTGAACCTGCCGCCGGACCAGCGCTACGCCAGCAAGATGCTGCTGCGGGCCAACTACCTGCAGCTCATGGAAGGCGATATGGACTCGAGCCACGTGGGGTTCCTCCACAGCAACGTCGTTGGCGGCTACGGGGCCGGGGAGCTTCAGGCGAGGTTGCAGTCCCAGATGTTCGTTGACAAGATGCCCCAATGGGACCTGAAACCCACCGGCTACGGCATGATGCTGGGAGCGCGCCGCCAGGGCGGCAACGGAGAGGCCTTTTGGCGCGTCAACCAGTGGCTCATGCCCAGCTTCACTATGATCGCCGCCAAGCCCGGAGCTCCTCCACTGATCCAGCTTCGCGTCCCCATGGATGACGAGCACAGCATGTTCATCCGCGTGGTCTGGCATCCCACCAGGCCGCTGTCGGAGCGCGAGATCTATCAATATCGCGACGGCGGGGTCTTCTTTCCCGAGTTGATTCCGGGCACATTCACGCCCAAAGAGAATATGGACAACGATTACCTCATGGACCGGGCGCTTCAACGCGCCCACTCCTTCACGGGCATCAAGTCCATCCCGGCCCAGGACTTCGCCGTCCAGGAGAACCAGGGCGGCGGCCCGCGGATGGACCGGAGCCGAGAGCGTCTCGTCAGCTCCGATGCAGCCATTATCAACGTGCGCCGCAGGCTGATCCAGACGGCGATAAGCCTCCAGGAGGGGCAGGAGCCGGTCGAGCCCGAGGGCGTAGCCGGGGCCAACGTCCGGGCCGTGGATGTTGCGCTCCCCGCAGAGGAGACGGTTTGGGATGGGGCGCGCGAGTATCTGGAGGCCCGCGCTTGGTAGATGCCGAAGGGCGGGGCCGCGTGGTAGCATGGAGCGCTCATTGGAGACCGTATTGGGAGGCAAACGATGATGACTGAACAACAAACGCGAGAGGCATTGGAGGAGATCAGCCGCTACGCAGCCCGCTTCTGGGCCGGTGAGGCGGAAATAGCCCGCGCCTTCTTCAGCGAACCACGTACCAGGGAAGAGCACATCCGCTGGTTGCGGTTGCAGTGCTTCAAGGAGCTATACGGCTCGGGTTTGTCCGCTTCCGGTAAGGGCATCATCCTAGGGCTTGTCGATGAAACGGTGGACGGGTACCAGGGCTTGGAAAAGGCCGTCGACCGTCACGACTTCCTTCGCAGCGCCGAGATCCTCTATGAAGAGATCAAGCATTACGTTGCCTTTGCCGACCTGTTGGAAGAGCTATCCGGCTCCATGCCGGACCCCGAAGCGTTGAAGCAGCAGCAGTTTCCGGAGGACCTGAAGCTGGCACAAGTGCGGGCCAGCTTTCGCGACGAGGCAAGGGGACTCGGCGTGCTGGCATCGCATTTCACGGAGGGTGGGGCTGCCGCCATCTTCCGGGAAGGCATGAACGCCGAGGGCGATCCCATTTCGGACCGGATAGCCTATGCCTGCGGCCAGGTGTACGAGGACGAGGTGGACCACCAGGATTCCGGGGCGCAGGGCTTGGAGTCGGCGGCGCAGAGCCCGGAGGAATGGGCCAGGGTGCGCGAGATGGTGACCGAGATCTGCATGCAGCGCCTGCGCATGCGCAATGAGCAATTCGGCTTCCCGGTGACCGAGGAGCGGCTGCAGGAGATTGCTGAGGGGAAGATCGAGGCGCTTTCGGCGACGTAGGGGCAGATGAACTCAGGGGACTTTGGGGCTCGGAGCGTTGACAACCCTTCCGGCCCTGTGCTACACGGAAACCACCAGTTGACCTAGACCTAGAACCCAACGGGAGGCATCAATGGCTACCAACGGCATCAGCGTCTTCGACGGCGACGGCCACGTCTTTGAGGATATGGCCGGAATCAGCAGGCATCTGCCTCAGAACTGGAGCAATTCCGCGCTGGTTAAGACCCTGGGGCTCTTTCCTGGGCTTGACCACCTCCGCCACGGCTTGGCCACGCTACCGCCTGGCACCTTCATTGATCCCGGCCCCGATGGGTGGGTGAAGTTCCTGGACGCGTCGGACATCACGGGAACGGTGTTGTACCCCACATCCGCCCTAGCCGTGGGGCGCATACCGGACCCCGACTACGCCATAGGGGTCACCCGGGCCTACAACGACTGGCTCGCCGATACCTATCAGAAGGACTCGCGTATTCAGGGCGTCGGCCTGATCCCCATGCAAGACCCCGACGCCGCGGTGGAAGAACTGCGCCGCCTTGTTACAGAGTTGGGTATGGCCGGCGGTATGCTGCCCACCACAGGCCTCAGGTCCGACCTAGGTTCGCGGGAGTACTGGCCGGTCTACGCAGAAGCCGACCGTCTTGGGTGCTCGCTGGCCGCCCACGGTGGGTCTCACATTGGCTACGGGTTCGACCACCTGAGCATTCCGGCAGGGGTCCATGCCATGGGTCACCCGTTCTCCATCACCGTCAGCTTCGTGAGCATGCTGCTGCACGGCGTCTTCGACCATTTCCCCAACGCTCGGTTCGGCTTCCTCGAGGCCGGCGTCGGCTGGTTCCTGATGGCGGCCGAGCGCTGCGCGGGCTCCTACCACACCCTTTCGCCCATGAACCCCCGCGGCGATTACATTGCGCTGCGCGACGGGGAGGATATTGGCGACTACATCAAGCGGCAGATTGCTGAGGGGCGGCTCTACATCGGCGTGGAAGGCGACGAGCCGACGTTGACGTGGGCTATCAAGAACATGGGCGCCGGAGGATTCGTCTTCTCCAGCGACTACCCCCACGAGGTTACTCTGGACAGCATCATGGGGGAGATCAACGAGGTACTGGAGAACGAGGAACTGACCCACGAGGAAAAGTCGGCGGTCCTCGGCAGCAACGCCCGCAGGCTATACAGCCGGGAAGCCGTGCCGTCCCTTTAGGCCGTACAGTCGGGCGACGGCCCTGTTCCGTTTATGAGACCAGTGCGGGAAACTCCTACGCCGAGTTTCCCGCACTACTCATTCAGCCCCCATCCTAACCTGCCCCCCGCAACGCTGGGCTGATGCGAGATATCGCCGGTGGGAACTGGGGCAGAGATTCCACTCGAGGAGGAGTGTATATGGCGATTTGGAGAACACGAGGATTGAATCGAAAGAAAAGCGCAAGAAAATAGAAAAGCTATTCCGTCTTTTGGGCGCCTCTAAACACAAAGGGAAGTAAGTAGATGAAGAAAACGCTCTTGATAGTTATGCTTGTTGCTGTTTTCCCTCTTTTGGTTGGATGCATTAGCGATTCTATAAATAGTACGCCGGCGCCGAAGAGATTCAAGTATGAAGGCGCCACTTATATTCCTGTTGATAGAGACTGTCTTGATTCCATCATAGACCCTAATATTGGAAGTTTTGAAAATGCCATGAATCAAGCTAATGCTTATTTGCCGTCTAGAGATGAATTGACTGCAACTCTGTTATTTGAACAGAATCTTATTGATGCCGGAGCTATATCTGGTGGTTATTATCTTAGGATTACAGATAGAGCCAAAGATATTCTTGATGATATAGACGAAAGCAGAAGAAGAACTGCTGAATTCTACGATATAGAAGATTCTATTTTTGAGCATTGCTATCAAGATTAATGCAATGAGGTATCCGACCAAAATATGTTGTGATTGTTCTTTCGGTAAGTCTAGGGTTCATTAATGCGAAAATTACACTACTGTTCGATATTCCATCTATGAATGGAGCCATTTGCACTGGCGCAGGTTATGCAAGGGTCTCGGTTGTGGGAAACAGCGTGGGGCCTGCCTGCTCTGTGGACTTCGGAGGCCGCCGGCGCATGGATCAAAGGCACTGGCTGGGCGCATCAATCCCGGAACGCCGGCAGAATCTCCCGTCCGTAGACCTCCATCGTTGCTTCCAGGAGTTGCGGCAGCGGCGAAAACACGACATGGCTCACGCCGCTCTCCCGGAGCATCTGGATCTTCCGCAGGCACTGCGCCACCGTCCCTGCGATGCTCGTGGCTTGCAGCACCTCTTCGGTGATGAGGGCGCGCTGCCAGTCTTTGAGCTCCGTCAGATAACCCTGGTAGGTGTCGAGGTGCCTTCTTCCCGGGTCACCCTGATAGTCGTCCCGGGTTCTGTAGGCATCGCTGATGGCGGCCGTTTGCTCCCGAAGATGAGGCGTCACCGATGCGGAGCGGGCGGCGATGCGGCTGAAGTTACGGGCCGGGGCCAGGCTCTTGGGCCCCAGGGCGTCCCGTAGGTGGTCGAAGGTGGGTTCCTCCGCAGTGACGTAGACGGAGGGCGTGACCACGATCTCTAGGCCGCCCACCTGCCTGCCCGACTCGCTGGCTCCCGCGTCCAGGTGGGAGCGGCACGCCTTCAGGAGACTGGGATCGGTGACACCGCCGAGAATCACCGCATCGCCGATGCGCCCTGCTTGGTGAAGCCCTTTCGGCGCTGAAGACGCCACGTAAACGGGTACGGGGTCCTCGAGGTTGACCCAGGGCCTGCTTCTGTTGAGGAACCGCACCAGCGCAGACCCGGTTGTCAGCTTCACCTCAGCCTCCTCGCCCCGCAGGAGCGAACGCACCTGCTGTACGAAGGCCTCCAGCTCGGCCAGCGTGGCGCGGCGCTGCCCCATTGCCTGAGTTGCAGAGTCGCCGACGCCGATGCCCAGGATGATCCTGCCAGGCGCAAGCGCGTTCAGCGCAGCAATGCTGGCGGCGGTGACCGGGACGGGGCGGGTGAGAGGGTTGGTGACTCCGACGGCCAGGGCGATGCGCTCGGTCTGTACGGCGGCGGCGGCCATGGATACAAAGGGGTCGCCGAAGATGACCGGCGAGTCGACGAAGAAAGCTGAGTCGAAGCCCAGGGCCTCGGCCTTCCTCACCAAGGCATGGGCATGGGCGCCGGGCGTTACCAACACGCCAAATTTCATGGGACCTCCGGAGTGACGCCAAATGCCGGCAACCGCCGCGACATCCCATCACCATGCACAGGATGCCACGGACGGCCGGAGCGGGTAAACTGGCATCCACGTATCGACGTTGCGAAAGACGCGCCGGAGGCAGCCTTGGTGAAGAAGCTTCAGCTCAGCTTCAGCTCCGACAGGAATCCGTACCTCGACCCGGTCCTTGTTGGCGGCGTACAACCCGATGGCATGGAACTCCATCCAACCCCGCTTCAGTCGTCCCGGATCTTCTGGTATCAGCTCCACGAGGCCCGATTCGACGTTTCCGAGATGTCCATGTCGTCGTTCCTCATCTCGATTGCCCGCGGGGACGATACCTGGGTGGGGCTGCCCGTCTTTCACAGCCACCACTTCTTCCACACATGGGCCATAGTCCGCACCGGCGCCGGTATCGAGCGGCCGGAGGACCTGAAGGGCAAGCGGATGGGGGTTATGGAGTATCAGATGACCGCCGCCGTGTGGGCCAGGGGCGCTCTGTTGCACGAGTTCGGGGTGGCGCCGGAGGACATGGAGTGGTGGATGGAGCGGACAGAGCAGACCAGCCACGGGGGCGCAACGGGCTTCCAGCCACCGGAAGGGGTCACACTGAACCGCATCCCCCAGGAAAGCAACATCGGCATAATGATGGCCCAGGGCGAGCTGGACGCGGCGGTCTTCTATCACGCGAACCCAGCGTCGGTGGACCGCAGCCGCATCGACCTCATGGCCCGTCCCGACATACGCTACCTGTTTTCCGATGCCGCCAGCGAGTCCGAGCGCTACTACCAGAAGACGGGCCTCCACCCCATCAACCACTGCGTCGTGGTGCGGCGGTCGATACTGGAGGAACATCCGTGGGTTGCCCTGAACCTGTTCCGCACCTTTAGGGCGGCCAAGGACGACGTGGTCGCCAGAGGACGGGAGTTGTTGGAGCCCTACTTCCAGATTGGCGCCCTGCCCAACAACCGGCGCTCAGCGGTTGCCGCCGACCCTCTGCCGTATGGCGTCCAGGCCAACCGGCGCCTTCTTGAGACGCTGACCCAGTACGTCTATGAGCAGGGCCTCACGTCGAGACGAGTGGACATCGAGGAGATATTCGCCCCGAGCACGCTGGAGCTTTAGGCCGCGGCTGGCGGCAGTGGTTACCCCAACATCCAGGCTGAGCCGGAGACCCGCTGCAAAAACTCAGAGGCCAGGCGCGGGCTGGATGCGACGGCGCGGTCGGAGTCCAGCGTGGCGGGATTGCCCTGGAGGTCCCGGATGACGGCGCCGGACTCCTGGGCCAGGATCAGCCCCGAGGCGATGTCCCAGGGGTAGAGGCTCTGGTGGAAGTAGAGGTCGTAGCGGCCCGCGGCGGCCCACGCCAGCCCGAGGGCGGCTGAACCCATGATTCGAATTCCCTGAACTTCAGGCCACAGGCTGCGGGACATGTCCAAGGCGTAGCCGCCCAGGTCGTCGCGGTATCCCAGGTCTCCACCAATGATGCAACGCTCCAGGCTCTCCTCTGTGGAGGCTGCGATGGGGCTGCCGTTGAGCGTTGCCCCTTTGCCCTCTTCAGCCACGAACAGCTCGCCGCGCATGGGGTCGTAGGTTGCGCCGAGAATGACGCGCCCGTGTTCAGCCAAGGCGATGACGACGCCGAAGTGGGGTATGGCCGAGGCGTAGTTGCGGGTGCCGTCCAGGGGATCGATGATCCAGGTGTAGGGAGAATCGGAGTCTGTGCGCCCGGACTCCTCGGCCAGAACGCCGAAATCGGGGAACTCCTGACGCAGGGCGGAGAGGATCTGCTGCTCGGCCAGCAGGTCGGTCTCCGTGACGATATTATTCCGGCCCTTGTACTCGATGCTGTGGCCGGTGGCGAACCGCTCCACGAGGGTGCGCCCAGCGGCCCTGGCCGCGTCTTGAACAACGTCTTTGGCGGCGCGGCCGCTGGCGCCCACGAGACTTTCTATTGCCACGACTGCCTACCTTTTGCCTTTGCGGCGTGGATGTTGACCTGATGAGGGGCTTTCGGCGAGCGCCCCTTCGTCATTGCGGGCCAGTGGCCGGACGAAGCAACTACGAGGAAGCAGCAGCCTACTTCGGCGGCAGCGTCAGGATAAAGTCGAGGCTCCGTTGGACCCAGGCCGCCAGCCCTTGATTCGATGCCAGTCCGGGGCTTCCGACGTAGAGGAAGCCCACCATGGGCCTGCCGGTGAAGTCCATGGGGCGCGCGTGAGGCTGGGATAGCGCCTCGCCGTAGGCGTCGGCCCCAACGCGGACCATCAGTTCGTCGTTGCGGACACCGCAGCACATATTGCCCTGGACCATGAAGGCCAAGCCCCCGAACATCTTTCGTTCGCCGACGTTTGGCAGGTCTTGAAGAAGCGCCTGCACCCTGCTGGCCAGCGACTCCTCGTAAGCCATGTCCTGTCCTAGCCCGCCCTCAACCGCAGGCCCATGCTCTCCTCGACCTCGCGGATCGTTTTCTTGGCGATGGCGCCAGCGCGCGCTGCCCCATCCCGTAGCACCTCTTCCACGTAGCCGTCCCGGGCCGCGAATTCCCTGCGGCGCTCCCGGAACTCGGCGAGGTAGTGGTTGATGCCATCGGCGAGCAGCTTCTTGTCGTCCACGCAGCCGATGCCAGCCGCGGTGCACTCGCGGTACACCTCGTCCAGCTTGTCGGGATTGAACCAGTGATGGAGGTTGTACACGTTGCACACCCAGGGGCGTCCGGGGTCGGTGCGGCGCGCTCGCTGGGGGTCGGTGACCATGGTCTTGACCTTGGCGATGGTCTCCTCCTCGGAGGCGGCCAGTTCGATGTGGTTGTTCATGGTCTTGGACATCTTCGCCTGGCCGTCCGTGCCCAGGACCATGGGTGACTCGGTGAGGCGGGCCTGCGGCTCGGGGAAGACGGGGCCGAAGAGGTTGTTGAACCTCCGCACAATCTCCCTGGAAAGCTCCAGGTGGGGAAGCTGGTCCTCGCCCACCGGCACGACTTCGGCTTTGTAGAGGATGATGTCGGCGGTCATGAGCACCGGATACCCCACGAGGCCATAGGGCACGCTCTCGTCGGTGGCGTCCATCTGCCGCACCTTCTCCTTGAAGGTGGGCACCCGCATGAGCCAGCCCAGAGGTGTGACCATGCTGAGCAGGGTATGCAGGGTCATCACCTCCGGCACATGCGATTGCACGAAGATGATGCTGCGGTGGGGGTCGAGGCCGGCGGCCAGCCAGTCCAGCGCCATCTCCCGGATGTTCTGCTGGATCTCACCGGTCTCCCGGCTGGAGGTCATCGTTGTGAGGGCGTGGACGTCGACGGCGCAGTAGAGGCACTCGTCGAACTCGTCCTGGAGGGCCACATAGTTGCGAATTGCCCCCATGTAGTTGCCTAGATGCTGCCGCCCGGAAGGGCGCGCGCCGGAAAAAACACGCTTCGGGGAAGTCATAGGAGCATCCACCTCAAGTACAAAAGTGTAGCAGAGGGGTGGGGGGCGGGCAAGAAGCGTTGGCCGCGAAAGGAGACGGGGCTGGGAGGAGGGAGGGGTGGCCTTGCCCCCGCGCTTGCTAGCAGTGTCTTCATTTTGTCTGCTCACTATCTTTGGATAACGATAGACTGATAGTTTATGGACGCTTACCAGACTTCGGTATCATTGGTTTCGGCGCCGACGCGATGAGCATGGGCAACGCCAACGAGGCGCACACTACCCCCAGGGAGGTTCCATGGAACAATCGGACTTGAAGGCAAGCATCATCCCCGGCATGCGATACCGCGACGCGTACGCTGCCATCGACTGGCTCTGCAACGTTCTGGGGTTCGAGCGACAGCTTGTCGTGCCCGGCGACGCGGAAGGCGTGGTGGCGCATGCTCAACTCGCGCTTGGCAACGGTATGATCATGGTTGGCTCGTTCACGGACGACTCTCTGGATGACGTCGTAGTGGCGCCCTCTCCCGAGGGGACGCTGACGCAGAGCGCCTACATCGTTGTAAGCGATATCGAGGGCTGCTACGAGCGCGTTAGGGCAGCAGGGGCCAATATCACGATGGAGCTGACGGCTCAGCATTACGGCGGCAGCCTCTTCTCCGTGCGCGATCCAGAGGGCCAGCTCTGGCACGTCGGTTCATACAATCCGTGGGCGGACGCTTCCTGACCGGGGTGGCAACGTAGGGGGCAACGCGAAGGTAGCTAGATCGACGCCGCGCGGCGCCAGCGTCGACCACTTTGGGTGAGAGATCCTGTGCGACCACTCCACGGTGGTGGTTGACGCGGCGACAGGGGAAGACCGCGAGCGGTTCTCAAGGACCACCGCTCTGAGGTTATCTCCACCGCCGTCGCCGGTGGAGTCACGCGCGTGGGCGAGAGGCACGGCGCTGCGTGTCTCCTAGAATTCACTACTCGCGCACATCGTCTCCGTGGGGTTTCTTGACAAACGTTGGCTGCACAGGGTCGTTGTCCGAGAGGGTGGTGTTCCTTAAGGTTCATAACGGCAACGCTGTCCAAGCCCAACAGATCTTCGACCCCTCCAACGCTGTCAGGCCGCCGCTGTGGTAGTCGAACCGCGGTAGCCCGGCGACTGCGTAGGCCGCTGCCGTAGGGGGCCGCTGCGGTGGCGGCACTCCAACCACACCAAAGAACTGGACGCTGTTGAGGATGCGGACAAAGCAACGGGAGCGCACCGACAATCCACGACTTGAGCTGCCGGTGTGTCGGCGAACACAAGGACTTGACAGGGAAGCACCTCCATGTACAATCGGGTCTTAGTAGCGATGTAATTCGGTGCCGGTGAGGCTTTATGCGGCAGGATGGCAAGCGCTAGGGCCGCAGTGGAAGCGGGAATGTTCATATCGTCAGGCTTCGCCGACGGTTGGCGTGGGAAGGCAACACGATGTGACCTTGGCGCAGGTAGCGCTGGCCCGGTCCCGGCTCCATAGTAAGTTGCGAAATGCGTTGTCGGCTGCATTTGAAGGAGGAGCTATGAAGAAGGTGTTCTTTGGTCTGGTCGCGTTGGCGTCGCTGGTCATCATGGGGACTGCATGCGGCGGCGGCGAGGAAGGCCCGATCAAGGTTGGCACGCTGTTGCCTACAACCGGGGCCGGCGCAGTGATTGGGATAGAGCAGCTCAACGGCGCTTTGTTGTATTTCGAGGACGAGGTGGGTGGAGAGATAGGGGGACGGACCATCCAGCTCATCAACGAGGATTCGGCTGCCAATCCTGAGACCGGCCTACCCAAGATGCGGAAGCTCGTAGACAACGACGAGGTCCATGCCGTGATAGGGCCAGTGTTCAGTTCCGTGGGCTTTGCGGTCAGAGACTACGCAATTGCCTCTGGCATACCGCAGATATACCCCATTCCTGGTAGCCTGAAGGAGAGCGGTGATCCAGACCGAGCCGCCAACATCTTTCGCGTCGACTTCGAAGCGGAAATTGTACCGGCATTCTACGCGCCCCCAATCTATGACCTGGGCGTCCGGAAGATTGCCTGGCTGGCCTACGACTACTCGGCCGGTCACTACATTTCTGGAGAGTTCCTCAAGGCATTTAGGAACCTTGGCGGCGAGGTCGTATCCGAGGCATTCATACCCTTGGACATCGCCGACTTTGGGCCCTACCTGGCCAGGCTGCAGCCCGGAGACGTAGACGCGATCGTGGCCTTCGTCTTTGCCGGCGGGGCCATCAACATCATGAAGCAGGCGCACGACTTCGGGCTGACTCCGGACGTCAAGCTCGTCATCGCCGGCGTGCTGGACGACAACTTGGCTGCCGCCGCAGGCGACGCCGCTGAAGGCACGATAACCTTCACCCATTACACGCCGCATAGCGACTACCCGGCCAACGTTAACTTTGTTCGGGACTACACTGCGAGATTCGGCGTCAGCCCCACGCCTTGGAGCGTCGACGGATATCTCTCGGCCAAGGCCATCGGCGAGGCCATCAAGGCCGTCGACGGTGACGTAGAGGATCGGGCCAAGTTCATTGAGGCCCTGCAGAACGTCGATTTCGATAGCCCTCGGGGCCGATTCAGGTTCGAGAAGAACGGCCTGGCAGAGGTTGAGATGTTCCGCATGACCGTTGAAAGAGTCGACGGCGGGCTTCGGGTGAACCCGGGCCCCTCTATTGGAGTGTTCGACAGCGAAGGGCCTGTCGGCTAGTCAGTCAACGCTTGAACAGCTTACGGTCGAGCTACGAGGCGCCAGCGTCGCTGAGCGCCTCGTAGACAAGGGGGGACCATGGAACGCCATCGCATCCGGGGATTCGTTCGACCGCCTACCTTGGAGCAAGTCAAGGAACTGGCTGCTTGGTGCTATCTCAACCTCACGGATGAAGAGGCGGGGGAGTACCAGGAGATCATGGCTGGCGCACTGGCGCTGTCCGACCGTGTGGATGAGCTGCCGCTGCCGCATTTCGATGTGAAATATCCCCGCACGCCGGGCAGACGGCCCACGACGGAGGAGGATCCCCTCAACCTCTTCATCACCAAAGTTGAGATCAAGGGCGCGTCCTCCGGTAAGTTGGCGGGGAAGAAGTTCGCCGTCAAGGACAATATCGCCGTGGCCGGTGTCCCCTTCAGCAACGCCAACTGGGCGCTGGCCGACATGATGCCCGACTTCGATGCCATCGTTGTGGAGCGACTCCTGGATGCCGGGGGCACGCTCATTGGCAAATTGAACCAGGACGACCACTCTTATTTCGGCACCTCAGACACCAGCACCTTCGGTCAGGTGCGTAACCCTATGAACCCGGACTATTCGGCTGGAGGGTCCTCCTCGGCGCAAGGAGCTGTGGTGCGGGCCGGCATTGCAGACATAGCTCTGGGCGTTGACCAGGCGGGCAGTGGGCGTATCCCAGCGGCTTGGGCGGGCGTGTGCAGCATCAAGGCCACTCATGGGCTGGTGCCGTCTTACGGCCTCTTCTATCTGGATCACACACTGGACTTCATCTGTCCAGCGGCCCGTACAGTTGGGGAGGTCGCCGAGGCGCTTGAGGTCCTGGCGGGCACGGACCCTCGCGACCCTCAGTGGGTGCGCGGGTCCATTCAAACATCCGAATACACCAAGAGTTTGGGTGGCGACATCTCCGGCATCACCATCGGACTCGTGAAGGAGGGCTTCGCTCAAAGGCAGTCCGAGGCCGTCGTCGATGATGCCGTGATGACCGCGGTCGGCAAGCTGGAGTCGGCGGGCGCCAGGCTTGTAGACGCGTCGACGCCTCTGTGGCTGGACGGCTGGGCCATTTGGCAAAATCTCTTCTTCCCCTCGATCTCCGTCATGATGGAGTCCAACGGTCAAGGGTTCTTCCATAATGGCTACGCCACCCCGACCTTCGCCAAGGCTTTCGGGGACAAGCGGCGGGTCTGGGCCGACGAGCAACCGCCCCTGATCAAACTAACCCAGCTTCTGGGCCTGTACCTGCGCAAGTACTACAACAACGTGCATTACGCCAAAGCCCAGAACCTCAGGAAGGTCCTGACCCAGCAGGTAGACTCGGCGCTGGAGCAAGCGGATGTTTTGGTCGTCCCAACCACCATCTGCTTGCCCTCGAAGCTGTGGGAGGAGCGATTGACGAATAAGCAATGGGTAGAGGCAGTCGCCGCCTATCCATGGGTCTACAACACTGCACCCACAGACATGACTGGCCACCCTTGCCTGGTCATGCCCTGCGGACTCGCACAGGACAATCTGCCCATTAGCATCATGTTTATCGGCAAGCACTGGGACGAGAGCACCCTGTTCCGGGTGGCCCATGCCTACGAGTCCATGATCCCGGATTTGTACGCGCAGCTTGAGCAGACGGCCCTGGGAGTAGTGGCCAGCGTCTCATAGAGGACTGCCGCTCGCGGGGCAGGAGTTCACGTGGCCAGGCGGCGCGGGCCTTTGGACTCCGGGGGTGAATTGGACGGTTCGTTCAAAGGGGGGACCATGGAACGACGGAAGATACGCGGGTTTGTGCGGCCTCCTACCCCGGATCAAGTCAAGGAACTGGCCTCTTGGTGCTTTTTGAACTTCACCGATGAAGAAGCCAAGGAGTACCAGGAGATTATGGCCGGCGCCTTGGCGCTGTCCGACCGCATAGATGAGTTGCCCCAGCCCCAGTTCGAGGTGAAGTATCCCCGCACGCCCGGCTACCGGCCTACGCCGGAAGAGGACCCCCTCAATATCTTCGTGACAAAGGTGGAGGTGAGGGGAGCTCCTTCCGGTAAGCTGGCGGGTAAGAGGGTGGCGATCAAGGACAACATTGCCCTGGCTGGGGTCCCCTTCAGCAATGGAAACTGGGCCTTGGCCGACATCATGCCGGACTTCGACGCAATCGTCGTTGAACGGCTGCTGGATGCTGGGGCGACCATCGTTGGCAAGTTCAACCAGGACGACTATTCCTACTTCGGCACCTCAGACACCAGCACCTGGGGGCAGGTGCGGAACCCGCTCAACCCGGACTACTCCCCTGGGGGCTCGTCCTCGGGCCAAGGAGCCTCCGTACGGGCCGGATACGCGGACATTGCTCTAGGAGTGGACCAGGCGGGCAGTGGGAGGATTCCAGCCGCTTGGACGGGAACGTGCGCCATCAAAGCTACGCACGGCCTGGTGCCGAGCTTCGGGCTCTACTATCTGGACCACACGCTGGACTTTATCTGCCCAGCCGCCCGGACAGTAGGGGAGGTAGCTCAGGCGCTGGAAGTCATAGGGGGCACGGACCCGAGGGATCCCCAGTGGGTGCGGGGGCCCGTCATCACAGACGAGTACACCAAGCACCTGGTCGCTGACGTATCCGGCATGACCATTGGGGTTCTCAAGGAAGGGTTCGGGTGGCCCCAGTCGGAGCCGGACGTAGACGAGGCCGTCATGGCGGCTGTGAAGCAGTTGGAGACAGCGGGGGCGAAGGTCAAGGAAGTTTCAGTGCCACTGTGGCGGGACAACTGGGCCATATGGCAAAACATCTTCTTCCCGTCGATATCGCTGATGCTGGAGTCCAACGGTCAAGGGTTCTTCCACAATGGTAATGCCACCCCGGCCTTCGCCAAGGCCTTTGGGGACAAGCGCCGCATCTGGGCTGACGACCAGCCGCCTCTCGTCAAGCTGAGCCAGCTTATGGGGTTGTACCTACGCAAGTACTATAACAACGTTCACTACGCCAAGGCCCAGAACCTACGGGACACGCTAAGACAGCAGATCAACGCCTGTCTGGACGAGGCCCATGTCTTAGTGGTTCCCACCACTATTGCCAAGCCCTCCAGGCTCTTTGAAAATCCCCTGACCACCAAGGAATGGCTCATGGGAGACATTCCTATAACCGGGGAGCAAGTTAGCGTTCCTTGTGTGAACAACACCGTCCCTACGGACATCACCGGCCATCCGGCCCTCGTCATGCCCTGCGGCCTCGGCGACAAGAACTTGCCCATCAGCATCATGTTCATGGGAAGGCATTGGGACGAGGGCACCCTATTCCGTGTGGGCTACACCTACGAGTCCATGATTTCGGACCTGTACCGGCAGATCGAACAGGCGGCGCAGGGGGTAATGGCCAGCATCTCATAGAGGGCTGCTGCTCGCGGGGCAGGAGTTCATTGCTGGCCAGGAGCCGCGGCACACCAAGGGCTCTAGGCTCCGGGGGTGCATCGGATGGTCCGATCACAGGGGGGGACCATGGAACGCCATCGCATCCGGGGATTCGTTCGACCGCCTACCTTGGAGCAGGTCAAGGAGTTGGCTGCCTGGTGCTACCTTAACCTCACGGACCAAGAAGCCAGGGAGTACCAGGAGATTATGGCCGGCGCCTTGGCGCTGTCCGACCGCATAGATGAGTTGCCCCAGCCCCAGTTCGATGTGAAGTATCCCCGCACGCCCGGCTACCGGCCTACGCCGGAAGAGGACCCCCTCAATATCTTCGTGACAAAGGTCGAGGTGAAGGGAGCTCCGTCCGGTAAGCTGGCGGGTAAGAGGGTGGCGATCAAGGACAACATTGCCCTGGCTGGGGTCCCCTTCAGCAACGGGAACTGGGCTCTAGCCGACATCATGCCGGACTTCGACGCAATCGTTGTCGAACGGCTGCTGGATGCCGGGGCGACCATTATTGGCAAGGTCAACCAAGACGACTATTCCTTCTTTGGCACTTCAGACACCAGCACCTGGGGGCAGGTGCGGAACCCCCTCAACCCGGACTATTCCCCTGGGGGATCGTCCTCGGGCCAAGGAGCCTCCGTACGGGCTGGATACGCGGACATTGCTCTAGGAGTGGACCAGGCGGGTAGTGGGAGGATTCCAGCCGCCTGGACGGGAACGTGCGCCATCAAAGCTACGCACGGCCTGGTGCCGAGCTTCGGGCTCTACCATCTGGACCACACGCTGGACTTCATCTGCCCAGCGGCACGGACGGTTGGGGAGGTAGCTCAGGCGCTGGAAGTTATAGGGGGCACGGATCCGAGGGATCCCCAGTGGGTGCGGGGGCCCGTCATCACAGACGAGTACACCAAGCACCTGGTCGCTGACGTATCCGGCATGACCATTGGGGTCCTCAAGGAAGGGTTCGGGTGGCCCCAGTCGGAGCCGGACGTGGACGAGGCCGTCATGGCGGCTGTGAAGCAGTTGGAGAAAGCGGGGGCGAAGGTCAAAGAAGTCTCAGCGCCACTGTGGCGAGACAACTGGGCCATATGGCAAAACATCTTCTTCCCGTCGATATCGCTGATGCTGGAGTCCAACGGTCAAGGGTTCTTCCACAATGGTAATGCCACCCCGGCCTTCGCCAAGGCCTTTGGGGACAAGCGCCGCATCTGGGCTGACGAGCAACCACCTCTGCTCAAGGCGGTCCAACTTGTGGGGATGTATCTCCGCCGCTATCAGAACAACGTTCACTACGCCAAGGCCCAGAATCTGAGGAAGATGTTGACTCACCAGGTCGACACGGCTCTGGAAGAGGTGGACGTTCTGGTTGTTCCAGGCGTCATCGTCAAGCCGACCAAGCTGTTTCCGGGTCCGTTGACGCCAAGCGAATGGATAGCAGGGGAAGTTCCCGTCGTTGCCGGCACGGCTACGGTGGCGCCAGTCACCCACAACACCTCCGCTACGGACATCACCGGCCACCCCTCGCTCGTCATGCCCTGCGGAGTTGGGGGCTCAGACAACATGCCCATCAGCGCCATGTTCATCGGCAAGCACTGGCGCGAGGGCACAGTGTTCCGCGCAGCCTACACCTACGAGACCAAGATTCCCGACCTCCTCCAGCAGCTTGATCACCATGCGAAGGCGGTCATGGCGAGTTTGGAATAGCAGGCAGCACACCAGCCAGGACAGGAGCACCATGGAACGGCGCAAGGTACGGGGCTTCGTGAGACCTCCCACCCAGGAAGAGGTCCGGGCCATCGCGGAGTCGATGTACTTCCACCTGAGCGACGAGGAAGCTTCAGCGTTGACGGCCATGTCGGCCGTGATGATGGGATTCATGGACAGAATTGACGAACTGCCCCAGCCCCGGATTGAGGTGAAGTACCCTCGCACCCCCGGCTACAGGCCCACCCTGGAAGAGGATCCCCTGAACCTGTTCATAACGCGCTGCGAGGTTAAGGGGGCACCGTCGGGAAAGCTGGCGGGAAAGCAAGTGGCCCTGAAAGATAACATCGCCCTCGCCGGTGTGCCCATGACTGCTGCTTCCCGGGCGATGGTGGGCATTGTGCCCGACTTCGACGCCGTGGTGACGGAGCGTCTGCTGGACGCAGGCGCCACCATCATTGGAAAGCTCAATCAAGACGACATGTCCTCCGCCGGCGTCGGCGACACCAGTGCCTTCGGAGCACCCCGCAACCCGTGCAATCCGGAGTATTCGGCCGGAGGCTCTTCATCAGCATCCGGGGCTTGCGTCATGGCGGGAGCCGCCGACCTGACGCTAGGAGTGGACCAGGCTGGCAGCGGGCGAATTCCCGCCGCCTGGGCAGGAGTATGCGCCATCAAAGCAACCCATGGCCTAGTGCCATCCTTCGGCATTTTCTACATTGACCACAGCCTGGACTTCATCTGCCCCACAGCGCGAACGGTTTCAGAGGTGGCTGTGGGGCTCGAGGTCATCGCTGGCGAGGACTCCCGGGACCCTCAGTGGGTTCGAGGGCCCATCAACGTCGAGGAGTATAGTCAGGCGCTGCGTCCCGATGTGGATGGGCTGAGGATTGGGGTGCTGAAGGAGAGCTTTGAGTGGGATGAATCTGAGGAGGATGTCAGCCAGGCCACTCGGGCAGCAGTACGGCACTTGGTGGACATGGGCGCCACTGCACAAGAGGTTTCCGTTCCGCTATGGAAGGACGGATGGCCTATTTGGATGGCGGTGGGAGGCCAGTCCTACACCGCGATGGTGGAGTCGGAACAGCAGGGATACTTCCACAAGGGCTTGGCCATGCCCACGTTTGCCGAGGCCTTTGGTAGGTCTAGGCGGCTTGGGGGCGACCACTTCCCGCCGCAGGTCAAGCTCATTATGATCGTGTCCAAATACCTCAACAAGCAGTACTTCAACTCCTACTTCGCCAAAGGCCAGAACCTGCGACGCATGCTGACTGACCAGGTGGACGCAGCGCTGAGCCAGGTCGATGTGCTGATTACGCCTACAACGCCTATGAAGCCTATCAAGCTATTGGGGTCAAACATCAGCGTCGGCGACTGGGCGGAACGAGCGGGCATCAATGTTCAGAACACTTCTCCCTTGGATCTGACGGGGCACCCTGCCATCACCCTTCCATGTGGCGTGGGAGAAGGCAACCTGCCAATCGCGCTTCAATTGGTCGGGAAAAATTGGGCCGAGAGCCTGTTGTTTCGGGTAGCTTATACGTACGAGCAGAGCGCTGGCGTAACCATCACGCCTGCGGTTACCTACAACTAGGCCGAGTCTCTAAGCAGACGAGAGGATCAGCAAACATGTCCTCAGACGGAGGCGGATGCTGCTTTGCCACCGTCTTCTGGCGTTGTGAAACCAGCACCTGCACGGGCAGCGAATGGAAACTATTCTCGTATTGACATTGAACGGCATCTCTTTCGGGATGCTGCTCTTCATCCTTTCCGCGGGCCTCTCCCTGCTTTTCGGGCTGATGCGCATCATCAACCTAGCCCATGGATCCTTCTACCTTGTGGGGGCCTATGTGGGCCTTTCGGTCATTCACCAAGTTGGCAATTTCCTTCTCGCTGCTCTCGCCGCGGGCGCTCTGCTGATCGTGATCGGCGCTGTTACGGAGCGGGTGTTCCTGCGACGCATCTATCGTCAGGAAATGGCGCAAGTGCTCCTGACCTTCGGCTTCCTGTTCATCTTCAGCGACGTCGCTCTGACTATTTGGGGGGGGCAGCCGAAGTCTGTCCCGGAGCCATCGCTTCTCACCGGCCCGCTCACACTGGCGGGGATCACGTTTCCCAAGTACCGGTTGTTTCTCATTGGCGTCGGACTTGCCATCGGCGCGGCGCTCTGGTACATCATCGAGAAGACAAGGGTTGGCGCTGTCATACGAGCCGGTGTGGACGATGACCAGATGACCCAGGGGCTGGGCATCAATATCCCCTTGGTGTTCACCATAACCTTCGCATTGGGCGCCGGCCTAGCGGGCCTTAGCGGTGTGATCGGCGGTCCCATCGTGGGCCCTCAGCCCGGCGCTGACTTCAACGTGCTTCTGCTGGCCTTCGTCGTGGTCATTGTTGGCGGGCTGGGGAGTATCCGGGGCGCCTTCGTAGGGAGCCTCCTTGTGGGCTTGATTGACAACTTCGCGAAGTCCTATATGCCCGACTTTGCTCTCGTCAGTATTTTTCTCCCGATGGTCGTTATCCTGGCAGTGCGGCCCAACGGTCTCTTTGGACGTGCGACATGACGGTCAGGGGCCGCGAGCTATCGCTTCCTTGGACGGTGCTGGCGGTGGGCTTGGTGTCGATGCTCATTGCCTCCCAGTTGCTGAACAATTACCACACCGGCCTACTTATAGAGGTGCTGATCTTTGGCATCTTTGCCATGAGCCTGAACCTCTTGCTCGGCTACACCGGCCTTCCTTCCCTAGGACATGCTGCCTTCTTTGGGGCGGCTGGCTATGCCACGGCCAACATTATGCTAAAGGTGACGGACAACTTCTGGCTAGCGGCGCCCTTCGGTATGCTCATTGCCGCGCTCATAGCCGTTCCATTCGCCCTGTTCGCGCTTCGCGCCAAGGGGGCTTATTTCCTCATGATTACGCTGGCGCTAGCTCAGGTGCTGTGGGCCATCGCCTTCAAGTGGCGGGAAATGACCGGAGGCGACGACGGCCTGCCCGGGGTGACTCGCCCGGACCTAGGCATCGTTTCCTTGGATTTGTGGGACGCTGGCAACTATCTCTATTTCGCCATGGTAGTCTTTGTGTTGGCGGCCTTCGCAATGCAGGTTGTCGTGAAGTCCCCATTTGGGCTTGCGCTGCAGGGCATCCGCGAGAATGAAGGCCGCATGCGTTCGTTGGGCTACAACGTATGGCTCTATAAGTTCGCCGCGTTCGTTGCTGCGGGCTTCTTCGCAGGAGTAGCGGGCGTCTTGTTTGTCTACTACAATGGCTTCGTAAGCACCACCGAGGTAAGCGTGGTGCTCTCCGCAGAGGTGTTCCTGATGGTGGTGCTGGGAGGTTCCGGCACTCTACTCGGGCCCGCTTTTGGAGCTGCGGCGGTGGTGCTTCTGCGGAACATCATCAGTAGCTACACTGCTCACTGGCTGCTCATTCTGGGCATCATCTACGTGGGGGTCGTCATGTTCGCCCCGAACGGCATCGTGCAAGGCGTCATGGATGCCTTCCGTAGGATCACGCAGAGAGGTTCCTCTGTGGACGCTTCAACCAACTCCTAATGTGATTTCCGGTTGACCTAATCTTCGCAAGTGGATCAAAGGAGCACTGCTATGTCCCAACAGATTGCAGCACCGTTCTACGCCAAGCCAGTGGCGCGGCATCCCCTGGATAGGAGCAACACAGCCCTGATCATTGTCGACATGACCCTCAGCATGGGTTATGACGATGGGGAGCGGCTCTATGGGATGTCGCTGTCCGCGAAAGAGATGGGGTACGACCCATCCTACTATACCAATCGCCTACAGGAAACCGTGTTCCCCGCCATTAATATAATGGCTGAGGCGTTCCGCGAGCGCAAGATGAAGGTGATCTATACCGTCACCGGCGCCGAGTTGGCGGACTTCTCTGACATCGTGCCCCACTTCCAGGGTGCCCTTCGGCAGTGGAACGGGGTCAGAGGCAAGAAGGAGAACGAGATCTACGAGGAGGTCAGCCCGCGGGAAGGAGACCTCATCGTGGCCAAGAAGGGGACCAACGCTTTTGCCAGTTCCATCCTCGACTCGGTGCTAAGGAACGTCGGCATCGAATACGCGGTGGTCACCGGCGTCATCACCGACGGGTGCGTACTCGGAACTGTTTTCGGCGCCTTCGATGCCGGCTACTATCCGATTGTTATTGAGGACGGTTGCGCGACGACGTTCGGAGGCGACGTCGCGCATCAGGGCGCCATTCAGATAATGCGTAACTACCTTGCTAAGATATACACCGCCGACGAGTTCCTAGGCGTCTTGGATGAGTTGGGTAGGGCGGGGTCCTAGAAATGCGGCTTGCAAGTCAGCCCTCCAAATCAATATTGCTCCCACCCTATCTTGGTGCACATGAACGAGAACCGCATCCGTGCCGATTATGGCGATCACGATATCCCGATAGGGGGTACATCATTGTTCCAGCCAGTGCCTCCGTTGGCACAAAGACCACGGCAATCTCAAGTAGGGGCGCCAGAATAGTAAGCAGAAGGCACGAGCGGGTCCAGTATTTCCCGCATATAGGGAATGAACACCGCAGCGTACAGTGCGATAGTAACCGCTAGGATTCCCAAAGTACTCAGCACAACTACGATGACCACATTGCCCAACTTTCTGCAAATGTCCGTTGGAGCCAAGTCTATGGGTTTACCGCTGAGACTGAGTCCTGTGACGTACATTGGGGAGTAGCGAGGGTATGGTGCTGCAATACCTCTGGGAGACAGCCATGCGCGGCGCGACGGATCAGCAGACGGAGAGCCTCATCGCCCTTACCCCAGAGTAGCTTGGTCCGGCAGGGCCAGCCAGTCCGGCGCATCAGGCGGCTGGCCGATGGGGTGCTCCGGGAGCGCTCAGCCAACCTCACTCGCACAGACGCCAAGGGAGGCAGGCCGTCGGTCCCACCCGAACACGTGGTGAAGGCGACCTTGCGATCGGCTGCTACTCGATATGCTCAAAGCAACAGTTCTGCGAGCGGCTGGGCTACGACATGCTCTTCTGGTGATCCCTCGACCGGAACATCCGAGGCGGGTCCGTTGGCTAGTTGACGTTCGCCAAGAACCGGGCGCGGCTGCTGGAGCACGATGTGACGGGCCTGTTCTTCCGGGCTGTCGTCAGTGAAGCGCGGCGCCAGAATCTCATAGCCGAGGGACATTGTAACGTGGGTGGCGCGCTGCTGGAGGCATTGGCGTTCCTCAGGAGTGTCCGGCCACGGGACGAGGACGGGGGTAACGCATGGAAGGACTTCCGGGGCGAACGGCGGTCGAATGTGCCCCACGCGTCCATGGCCGATCTCGAGGCAATGCTGGCGCGTAAGGGCAACGGGCATGCGGCGAGGTTGCACTCCGCGGGCCACGCGCTTACGGAGAACCGCAACGGGCTGGTAGTGGATGTGGTGCTTGGAGAGACGACGGGGACGGCCGAACAGGAGGCAGCTCTGGCGATGCTGGAGCGTGTGCCAACGGCGCGGCGCGTCACGGCCGCTGGGACAAGGGCTGCGACACGCGGGGGTTCATGCCCCCACCTGCTGCATTCTCGGCGTTGCGCCTCGCGTGGCCATGAAACAGCGGCGTTCGGCGGTGGGTGGGAGGGCGGGCCGGCGGCATGCGGGCTACGAGGTGAGCCCGAGGGGGGCAAGCGGGTCGAGGAGGTATTCGGCTGGCTGAACACGGTGGGAGTTGGGCGGAAGCTCCGCTCCTGAGGGGTTGATCGCAACCGTCTGTGGATGGAGATGGCCCTCGTCGGCTACAACCTGGCCCGATGGCCGGGCTGATGACTGCTGGGACGCCAGCGCCCCAGACCGCATATGCGGGGGCCGCAAAGCCGCACCACACCGCGCAGGCCCCAAGATCGGGCCTCTCCACAGGTTGTCGGACTGGCTGACAACGCGTCGCCCGGCAACATCGCGGTGCTGTCAGCAGCCCACCCACCGCCACGACCCCCTGTTTCCGCAGCCTGCTAGAGACCCACCTTGAAAAGAACTAAGTACGCAGTTCCAATCGAGGTCTTAGTAGACGGTCCGGCACTTTGGTTTCATGCATGAAGTTAACCAAAAGCTGATGGATTGCTCTGGCATCGTCTGTGTGCGTTCCTATCACGTTCTTCAACTGATTCGGATCGGAATTCAGATTGTAGAGTTCCGATAGACTATCTTGAGGGCTGTAAAGCAAACTCCATTCTCCCGAAGTGACGGTGGTGATCGGATGATCTGAGAGGGGACGGAGCAGGTTGTCCACAGAATGAACCGGATCACCAGGGTTGGCGAAGGGAATGCTGCTGACGACGTACTCCCGCCCTGAGAGGGAAGTATCTTGCATCCGGGACACAAGAGATCTGCCTTGAACGAAGGCCGGAATCTCCATCTCCATCAGATCAAGTACAGTCGGCATGACATCGACCGCGGAGCTCAGGCCTTTGTATACCCCTGGAGATATTCCAGGCGCGTGAACCAGAAGTGGGAGGTGGATCAGCTCCTCGAAAAGAGGAGAACGCGTCCACGTTGATCCTGGATGTCCATAGGGCCTAAGCGTTCCATCCGGGGACTTGCCTGAGTTCATCTTGCCGAAGAGGCCTCCATGTTCCCCAAAGTAAAAACCATGGTCTGTAGTGAAAATAATCGCAGTCTTGTCCATAAGGCCCATATTCTCGACGGACTTCAGCAAGAAACCCAACCAAGTGTCGACCATGGTGATCTCACCGCAATAAGTAGCGTGACCCTTCTGAAGCTTCTTTTCGTCGAAACCTGGAGCGTCATGCCAATTTCCGTACAGCGGAAGCACCACCTCGCCGTCGTAGTCCGGCCAGTAGAGTTCTGTGTAGTAGGATGGAGCATCCCAGGGCTCATGAGGATCCCAGGTGTCGATGTAGAGGAAAAAATCCTCTTTATAGTGATGTTCCATCCACTGCATGGCAGTCATGAAGGTTCGAGGGGCATTCCGGTCCGATTCGTATCGCCATGCCGCTCGAACGTCTTGGGATTCATGATGATAGCCCGGCTGAGGGACCAGGGACCAGAGAGTGTCCTGGCCCCTGGTCATGAAAAAGGATTGAAACCCCCGGTCATAGTTCATTCCGTCCCTTAGATAGTAAGGGGTATCCACCGATGCCGCCGTGTGAAGGCCATGATTGGCCAGCATCTCCGCAAGAGTAGTCACGCCCGCAGGGAGAGGCTCCCACCCCATAAAGGACATCGTCCAGCGCCCTGTAAGGAGGTCTGCTCGCGTGGGCATAGTTGGGAATCCAGCAGCGTAGTGGCCGTCGAACCTGACCGACCTGGCGGCTAGCGCGTCGAGGGAAGGTGTTCGAATCGTCGGATTGCCATATGCGCCTACGTGGTCTCTGCGGAAGGTATCAGCAACTATCCAAATCACATTCATCCTGGGCGCTCCTTTGATCTACTTCTGACAATGTACCATAAGTTGACCTCCCCCCAAGACCTGGTCCAGTTGGAAATAAGAGAATGGACCAGGTCGGTCTTCCTCATGGAGGGTGCGCCTTCAGCAGGCGGCACTCTTAAGAGACTGCATACCAGTGCTTAGAGACTTGAGGGATCGGCCAATTCGCATCAGGCCTTCACGCGCCGAAGCACCGCAGAACAGTGGAACATTTCGCTCAATTGCCATACTGGGTGTGCTCACAGACAGAGGAAGCGCAAGTACATCACGCCCCACCAAACCCCACAAAATCGAGAGCCTTGACGCTCAGGTTCAAGTTGGGTCATCGGCAACCCAGCGTGGAGACCTTGACGCCATACTCACTGCGGCCGGCGCACCCGCGCTAGCTCCCGCGAGTGCGCCGGCCCCGCGCCGCGTGCTCCACCCCTCTCACCTTCGGGAAGGGCTCTAGCGTCTGCCCGGGGCCATTCAACGCAACGTTGCGCCTCGTCACCGGTAGAGCGTTACCGCCACGGCGAGGTGGTCTGAGGCCAGACTGTAGGGGGTAGAGAAGTCTCGGGCCTTCAAGTCAGGACTGGCCCACACGTAATCGATGCGTTGCCAGGGATCGTCTGCGGGATAGGTAAAGCCGCGTCCAGCTGCTCCAGAAGCGACGAGGGTATCGTTGAGGCCGGCGCCAGCGATCAGGAGCATCTCCGGGTGATCGGGGTAGGCGTTGAAGTCTCCTATCAAGACTGAGGTTCGGTCGCTGTCGACAGCCTCCAGCACCGCCAGCGCTTGCGGGACCCTAATCGCCGAGTCGTCGTCGCCGGCGTGGAAGTGGGTAGCCACCACATTGAGCGCTTCTCCGCCGCCCAGGTCGACCTCCGCGGTCAGGAACGCTCGGTTGAGGCGGATTACGCCATTGTTGGGCATCTCGTGATTCTGGAACCCGGTAATGGGGAACCGGCTGAGGATAGCGTTGCCCCACGCCGAATCGGCGGCTGGACCCCATGCATAGTCCATTGCGAGACGCTGTGAGAGCCATACCAGCATATCGACGGAGTCGTTGACGACCCAGCCTCTCGATACCTCTTGCAACGCGATGATGTCCGGGTCTTCGGCCTCTATGACCTTGGCTAGGTTCTCCATTCCGTGGCGTCCGTGGACATCGAATCCCTGGTGGAGGTTGTAGGACATGACCCGAATGGGGAGTCCGGCGCCTGGAGTCGGCTCCACATCCTTCCATGTCGCCAGGTAGACCAGTGGAAGGATCAGCAGGAGCAGCGCGGGGATGCTGGCAGCCCTTGTTACCGGCGCTCTAACGGTGTGGCGCGCTAGGCTGGCCCAAAGCGCCGCCATAGCAATCAACAGTGCGGCTAGGGGACGTACGGCCTCCTTTGGCGCCAAGACGTCGGTGTCGTAGCTTGCGTAGTAGATGAAGAGCAAAACCAGCAGAGCCACCATGCCTACGCTCATCCAAGTCGAAACACCACCGTTCGAATGCTTGACAGTGGATTCGCGCGCCGCCTTGATGACGGACACCAAGGCGACAGAAATTACGACTTGACCAGCTAGCACTATGAGGGCCGCCGCGAAGCCCGACTGGTCAACCGCCACCATCGCGACCAGCATCCCCCCGAGCAGCGCCAGTATTGGCCAGGGTAGGGGTCTCTCCCGTCTCGTCATCTCGACGGCGACCACAAGTCCAACGAGATTGGATGCAAGAATCCATGCGTACACCGCAGGTTGTGGCCAGCCGATGAGCGCCGTCTGTTGGGCAACGTTCTGGAACAGCAAGAACTGCAATGCTAGCGCTGGGCCAAAGGCTAAGTAGGGCAAGGAGGAGGCAGAGGGCCCTTGTTCCTGCGCTTGGCTCCTATCCGATGAGCGTAGCCACAGAAGGAACCCTTGGGCGACCATCAGGCTGGATACTACGATGTACCCCGCAACCCCTTGCACCCACGAGAGGTCGATCGTGCCGAAGACACCCTTGACGGCAGTATCGGCGGAGAGGCCCAGCAGGAAGGCGATCACTGCCTGGGCGGCGCTGCCGTGTCCCCCCGCCGTTCGCGCTGATCGAAAAAGGAGCGGCAGGGACCACAGGAAGAGCACTGTGCCGACGATAGACAGGCCCAGGTCCACGGGAAGAGATGAAACAACCTTCTCGGCCAGCCAGGCCAGCGTCAGACCGCCAACGACAACCGGTAAGGCATTCCTGGACCCGAGGACTCGGCGCACGACGGGCTCCAGAAATCCGCTCAGGAACACGGCTAGACCCATGACGCCCACCAAGATCGGGCTGATGTCCTGGACTTGAGTCAGGTAGACAGCCATCCCGACGAAGAGCATCCGCATGAGCTGGAGGCCAAACATCACCGTCAGAGCGCCCAGCAGCAGAGCCGCCACGGACGTCCAAGTAGGGTTGGATACCATGCTCAAACGGCCCACAACTCACCTCCTCGAGATTACGGATACACTATCAGCCCCCCGTTCGACAAAAGCAAAAGCCTTCGTCTTGAGGTCCAGGCTGGCACATCGATGATGATGATATGGAGCTGACCAGTCGTCGCAGCCATTGTTTCGTGTGGTATCATGTCCGGGCTACGGGATTATGCCATTCCCGTCCTTTTCAGCCCCGAGAATCCAGGGAGAGTGAGTCGATCCAATGCTAAACAGAATGCTGGGCGCCGCCCGTTTGAATGTCGACACCTTCGAGGAAGTGGAGCACGACCGCAGCGCCACCGTGCAAGCGCTGCTCGTGGTGGTTATCGTCGCCGTCGCCAGCGGGGTTGGCGGTGTGCTGATCAAAGATGCCAGCGTGGTCGATGGAGTCCTTCTCGGTGTAATCCGAGGCGTCGTGAGTTGGGCCGCGTGGGCGCTGGTGGCTTGGATGGTCGGAACTACAATACTGAGGACGAGCAAAACCGAAGCTGACTGGGGACAACTGGCGCGGACCACGGGGTTCGCCCAAACACCGGGGATTCTGGCTGTGCTCATCTTCATACCGGTAGTTGGGGGGATCATCGGATTCGTGGTATTCATCTGGCAATTGGCAGCCATGGTGATTGCCGTCCGGCAAAGCTTGGACTACACCTCGTCTCTCCGGGCGTTCTTCGTGGTCCTCATCGCTTTAATTCCGGTGTTGATCATAAACCTCATCATCTTTTCTGTGCTGGGTCTCTTCTCAGGGGGTTGAACCCGCACCCATAGCCTAGCCGGTTGACGGGGCCGCGTCCGCGCTACCCGCCAAGCCGCCACCCGGCCAGGTTCTACAAATCGGGTGCCAGATGGCGCAAAGCGTCGGCGGACCTTGTTGCCGAGGTTGTCTCGCTGGATTTCGGGAGTGGCGCGTCCGGGGAAGGAAAGCGTACACATGGATTCGCGACCAGGGCAAGGAACCACCGGAGGCGAGAGCCACGGCCGCGAGGAAGACCACGACGCTCACGCCGGCCATGACCACGCCGACCACGAGGGGCACGGCCACGAAGAGCCACACGACGCTCACGCCGGCCATGGCCACGCCGACCACGAGGGGCACGGCCACGAAGAGGCCCACGACTTACGGGGGACCAGCCGCCGCAGCCTGATCCTCGCCCTAGCGCTGATTTCAACCTACATGGTGGCGGAGGTGGTGGGCGGCATCCTGTCGGGCAGCCTGGCCCTCATAGCCGACGCGGGGCACATGCTCACCGACGCCGCCGCAATCGTCATGGCCCTCGTCGCGATGTGGATTGCGGAGAAGGCCGCGTCCGCCGCGCGTACGTTCGGGTATCAACGCACCGAGGTGCTGGCCGCTCTGGCCAACGCCGTCGGGCTATGGCTGATCGCAGGCTGGATAGTCTTCGAGGCATATCACAGAATCTTCTCGGAAGACATTGACGTAGATGGATGGCCGGTGCTCTTCGTCGGTTTCGGGGGACTTCTGGTAAACCTCGCCGCCGCCTGGATACTTCACCGGTCTTCGCAGCACAGCATGAACGTCGAGGGCGCCTTCCAGCACGTGATAGCCGACCTGCTGGGATCCGTCGGAGTGGTCATCTCCGCAGTACTCATCCTGGCCTTTGGATGGAACCTTGCCGACCCGATCTTGAGCGTCCTCATCGCGATGCTTATTGTGTACAGCAGCCGGAAACTGATGTTCACGGTGGTCAACGTGCTGCTGGAGGGAGCACCTGAGCACATAGACGTATACCGACTTTGCAGTGAACTGGAGGAACAGGAGGGCGTGACGTTGGTCCACGACGTGCATGTCTGGACCATCTCCTCAGGGTATGAGGCGGTCACTGCCCACGTGCTGGCCGATCCCACGTACAGCGGCGATTTGGACGCGCTGCTCCGCCGGTTGCGGGACATTGCCATGCGCGACTTCGGCATCGGTCACGCCACCATACAGTTGGAGCAGTCGCTGGTGGGTTGCACCGAAGACCATCACGTCGACCACCCTCTAACCCAAGCGCGGATCCGGGGTAAGAAGAAGCGCTTGCCACTACCTTTCTAAGAAGCCCTATGGGCTTCAGGCTAAAGAAACAACGAGGCCTCGCGGTCCCAGTGACCAGCGAGGCCTCGCCTTGATTGATTCTGAGCCTTAACCCCTAGTGGGCGTGGTGCTCGTGCGTGTCGCACTCATGCGCGTCGTGGACGTGGCCAGGCTCATCCCCGTGGTGTTCGTGGTCGTGGCACTCGTGGACATCGTGTTGCTGCATTGGCTCTACCTCCCCCGTGATGTTTTGGATGTCCGGCAGGCTCTGGCGAGTAGTAGAGACCCACTGCCTCAGAGGTCCAGCCTCAGTCCGAGTTGACAGGGAACAGGCCATATGTCAACCGTTCCGAGGCTCCGTTTCAGGACGATTGCAGCGTGTGCATCGCGGCCAACCTGCCCAGGGCGTCCGCCATGCTGAGACGATCCCAGGGACGGCGTGCTCAGCCGCGGCCCTCCAGCGAGCGAGCGGCGTGCTCGCCGGCCCTCTTGCCCAGAACGATGGCTGTCAGCGTTCCGTTGCCCGGCAGATAGCCAGTGGCGTCCGGCCCCGAGATGCCCTCCGAGGCGTCTCCCCCGGCGTAGAGGTTGGGGATTGGGGCGCCGTCAGCCGTGAGCGCCTGGCCGTGCTCGTTGACCTTCAGTCCGCCCTGGGTGTTGTACAGGGCAACCCAGACCTGGGCGCCATAGAAGGGCGGCGACAACGGCGCTCCCGGCGCCCGGCCAAACTCGTCGGGGCCTCCAGCGGCGGCGGCGTTGTACGCCTCGATGGACCGGGCGAGACCCTGAGGGTCGACGCCCAGCTTTTCCGCCAACTCATCCGAGCTTGCGCCGGTCTCGAAGGCCTGCCGCGCAATGGCGGGGGGCACCTCAGACGCCACCTCTCGCAGAATGCGCTGGTCGAAGACCTCATAGGCGCACCTACCGGGCATGTCCAACATTCTGGCCCCTGGCCCGCTGGGATAGCGGGTCTCGTCAGCGAACCGGCGGCCGTCCTCGTCAACGAGGATGGCCCCGCTGTGTATCAGGGGCTGCGGCATCGCTAGCTGGAGCGGACGGAAGTACGTTGGGTAGGGGAGGAACGCATCCATGTTGGCGACCACGCCACCGGCCTCCAGGCCCATGCGGGCGCCGTCTCCCTCGACCCCGGTGTGCCCGCGGTAGGGGATGCCGTCGGCCTTGGGTATGTAGTGGGCCACCATGTCCCGGTTCGCGCCGAAGCCGCCGGTGGCGAGGATGACCTTGCCCGCATTGACGACGCCGCCATCGGTCTGCACGCCGGTAACCGCGCCTGCCGAGTCCATCACCAGGGAGCGTGCCGGCGTCAACCACCGAATCTCAATGTTTCTATGCGCGCTGACCGTCGCAAGCAATCCCCTAACGAAGGCCCAGCCTCCACCGCAGCCGTGGGCCCTCCGTTGAGAGTGCCCCGAGGCACCCTCAGAGACCGTGAATTCTATACCCGTAGTGTCGGCCAGCCACTCCAGCGTCGGGGCGCCCTCATTGGCCATAAGCTCCACGAGGGCCGGGTTGGCCTGGCCGCCGTTCCTCCGATTAATTTCCCCAGCGAAGGTCGCTGGGTCGTCCTCTACTCCCGCCTCTCGCTGGAAACGGGAGCCTGCGACCACAAGGGAAGTGGTGAGAGCTGTGTTGCCGCCGGGCACGTCCGTCTTCTCCAACAGGACAACCTGAGCGCCGCTCTCAGCCGCGGCAAGCGCGGCGACCATGCCGCACCCCCCGGCGCCCACCACCACGACCCGGCCCTCATCTCCGCCTGCCATTGCTTCCGCCATAACGCGCCTCCCTGCCTGGCTGATTTGACCTGCCCCATTGGTTCACCGCGTGGAGCGCGGCTATCGTTCCGCGCTTCCGTGAAGCGTCACCGACACATCTCCCTTTTCCACGACGACCCGCTTGAAGGCCCTCCGCTTGGCCAACTCCTCCACCAGCGTGACGAGGGGCTGACGCGCGCTCAGGAAGTCCTCCGGCGCGCTGGCCTTCCCCAACGCCCCGGCTGCCTCGTCGCCGCCAAAGGAACGGAGGACCAACTCCTCATCCGAGGTGTTCTCGCCGTATTGGGCCCGCACCTCTTTGAGTGACGGCTGCGGCGGCGTCCACCGCATCAGCTCGCGTCCGCGAGGGCGGTCGAGTATCTTGGCGCGGACCTCCTGGTCCATGTGCGTGACCGGCTCCCTTCCCCAGAGGCCGAGGGCATACTGTATGACCTCGTCGCTGACTTGCTTGTACCGCTCGCCGGTGATGACGTTGAGGCCCGCCTGGCTCCCCACGAACTGCGCCAACGGCGTGACCATGATGGGATACCCGAACTCGGCCCTGACTCTCACCGCCTCCTCCAACACCTCCTGCAGCCGGTGCTCCATGCCCACCAGCTTCAACTGGTAGGCCAGGTTGGACATCATGCCGCCGGGGATCTGGTGGCCGTACACCGTTTGGTCGAACAGCCGCGGCTTGCCGATGGGCAGGTGTTCCCGGTGGGCAATGGCATGCAGCTTCTCTTTCACTGCTGGCAGGGGCGTCTCGTCGATGGCTGTGGAGAAGCCCAGCGCCCGCAGGTTGCCCGCCACGTTGAAGATCGAGGGTTGAGATGTCCCGTTGGCCAGGGGCGGGACCGCGGTGTGTATGTACCGGATGCCGCCCTTGGCCGCCTCCAGAGCGTTGAGCGGAGCAAGGCCATTGTTGGAGTGGGCGTGGAACTCCAACTCGATGTCCCCGGCGTTCTCCTTGAAGATGGGGACCATCTCCCTGGTGCGCTCCGGAGTCAGCAGGCCGCCCACGTCCTTGAAGCAGATGCGATAGGGCTTGAGGTCGGCCGCCTGCCTGATGCGCTCCCGGTAGTAATCGTCGGTGTGCTTGGGCGAGATGGAGTAGATGACGTTGATGACCGTGCGCATTCCGGCATCCACCAGGTCCTTCACTTCGGGGGCGTGCTCGGGGAAGTCGTTCCAGGGGTTCGAGGAGCGGTTCGTCGTCACCCCGTGAGCAACGATCATCTTCACCAACAACAGGCGAACGGACAGGGGGATCAGGGAAAGGCCGCCGCGGATACCCCCGTGCAGCCGGAGGTCTGTCTTGTTCTTGAGCGCCGCGCCGCGCTTCAGCCATTCGAAGGCGTCCTCTCCCAACTCCTTGCCCAACTTCTTGATCTGGACGCCAGGGTTGAAGAACTCCAGCGAGTCGAAGCCGGCCTCATCCAGGTGAGGAAAGACGGACAGCATCATGCCCGTGCGCATGTTGAGCGCCCACAGGCTCAGGTGGCCGTCCCGCATCGTCGTGTCGATAAAGCTAATTTCTGTCATTGGTCCTTCATCAATGGCACCCTGCTGGTCTGCATAAGAACGTGCGTAGAGGACGGGGCCCAGCCCCGGCGGGTCACACGTCCCTGGGATCTACCGCTGCCCAGCCGCGGCGCCCAGGCCGTAGAAGGCTCTGCCGTTGTCGTCGAGGATCTTCCGGGCCGCTTCGGGGCTAATGCGGCCGCTGGTCTCCAGCGTCCGCAGTCCCTCGATGTCCGTGGACGAGTCCACGTGTCCATAATCGGTCCCAATAACCAGACGGTTCTCCCCCGCGTGGCTCAGGAGGTACGGGATGTCGTCTCCGTTCTGGCAGGTGACGTACATGTTGTACGCCTCCAGGGGGTTGTCGGGCAGCCGCGTCTCCACGGTGTCCATCCGGCCCCGCAGCTCCATCACGGCCCAGGGTATCCAGGATGCCGCCGTTTCGATGAACCCCAAACGTAGGTTCGGGAAGACGGCGGGCAGCCCGGTCCTAATCCACACAAAGAATGCGCCCACCGTGAAAATCCGGTACTGCATGAACCGCTCGCCGGACCGTTCGTGGCCGGAGAGCATATCCACCAGCCCGGGGTTGGCGTTGGCCTGATGAACGCCTATGCACAGGTCCAAGCGGGAGGCCTCTTCATACAAGGGGTAGAAGTAGGGATCGTGGAAGATGCGGTTCCCCTCCACGGGACGCACGAAGACGCCGCAGGCGCCGTTGTCCTTGCAGAACTTCAGTTGGTCCAGCGCGTCCGGCATACTGAGCAGGGGGAGCACCGCCATCCACCGCAGGCGCCCGCCCGACTGCTTCCAGATGTCGGCCAGCCACCGGTTGTACGATCCACAGACGGCGATATCAACGTCAGGACGGTCGGCGCATTGCTCCAGGAAGACCGTCGGGTAGAGCACCTGGATGTCGATACCCAACTCGTCCATGTGCCGTAGCCTTGCCTCGACGTTCTCCATCTCGTAGGACTCGCGAGGCGTGTCGATGCGCCGGTCGAAGCGGCGAGACAGCTCCGAGAACTGTTGGGCCGTCATGACCGACCTGAAGAGCCCTCGAATCTTACCGTCGATGAACCAGTGCAACAGGCCGTCCGCCGACTGGACCGGCATGGGCCGGTACTTCGCCTCGGAAGCGTCGAGGTACTCCCAAGTTTGAGGAGTCTCCACCACGTGAGCGTCGGAATCCACCCAACCCATGAGGACCTCCCTTGGCGCCCCCGGGGCGTCATCGCGTTAATGTCCTAGGCGCACTGCAACGATGTGTGTGCAAGATACGCCGCGGCGCCGCTTTTGGAAAGCGGGGACCGCGGTTGCTCCCTGAATGGGGGCTTTTGGAGTAGGATGGGGCCAGCACTCAGCATCCCGGAGGTTGCACTATGACATCCGCCAATGGAGAGCTTGTGATCGACGCTGATGGGCATATTGTTGAAGACATTCCGGCCATCCTGAGCCGTATGCCCGAATCCTACCAAGCCGAGGGCCGAATTCGGAAGTTCCCGTTGTTCCCGCCGGTGGACCACCTTCACTCGACCAACCTGCAGACCATGCCTCCCGGCGCCTTTGCCAACGTGGGCCCCGAGGGTTGGCTGGACTTCCTGGAGGACGTGGGAATCGAGAAGACGGTGCTGTACCCCAGCGAGGGGCTGCGCTCCGGCAAGATCGTCAACATCGACTGGGCCATCGACGTGACGCGGGCGTACAACGACTGGCTCGCCGACGCGTATTCGCGCTGGAACGATCGGTTCGTAGGCATAGCGTTGCTACCCATGCAGGAGCCCGGAGCCGCTGTAGAGGAGCTGCGTAGAGTGGTGACGGAGCTGGGAATGCCAGGGGCGATGCTGCCCGGCGTCGGCCTCAAAGCTCCTCTGGGCTGCCGCGAATACTGGCCCGTATTCGCCGAGGCCGACCGATTGGGATGCAGCCTGGCGGTCCACGGCGGCGTCCACATGAGCATCGGCATGGACTATCTGACGCCGTACGCCCCCGTCCATGCGCTGGGCCACCCATTCGCCCTGATGATCTCCCTGGCCTCCATTCTGTTCAACGGCATGTTCGACAAATATCCCAACGCCAGGATCGGATTCCTCGAAGGCGGCGTCTCATGGTTTCTCACCTGCCTCGAGCGGTTCGAGCGTTCCTACGATAGCCACGCTCAGTACAACCTGCGCGGCGAGTTCGTCGATCTTACGAATGAGCGGGTGAGCGAGGCCATGCTCCGGTATGTCAACGAGGGCAAGCTCTTCATTGGCTGCGAGGGCGGCGAGCGGGAGCTCGCTCACGCCGTCAAGGTGGTTGGCCAAGAGCCGTTCATGTACTCCTCCGACTTCCCCCACGAGGTGAACAACGAAACGTGCAAGAGCGAGCTGCAGGACATACTCGAAAGCGAGGAAATGTCGCCGCAGGAAAGAGAGGCCGTGCTCAGCGGGAACGCAAAGCGGTTCTACAAGCTGGCCTGATGCCGACCGGCAATCCCTCGCGAAGCGCAATCAGAAAGCAGGAGGTTACAGCCCATGAAGAAGGTTCTAGTAACAGGCATGGCTGGCATGATCGGTTCAGCCTTTGGCAGGCACATGGCCGACAAATACGAGTTGTCGGCTCTGGACGTGCGGGAGGTCCAGGGCGTTCCGTCTCGCGTCGCTGATATTGGTGACTTGGATGCCATTCAGCCCGCCTTTGAGGGTATTGACGCCGTTGTTCATCTGGCCTACATCCTGCCGGACGATGAGGCGACCCTTGACGACCTGTGGCGCGTCAACATCGGCGGCACATACAACGTCTACGAGGCGGCGAGACGCGCGGGCGTCAAGCACATCGTCAACGCCAGCAGCGGCACGGTGGTGATGAACCACCTCTGGGATGAGCCCTACAAGGCAATCATTGAAAGCCGCTACGAGGACGTGCCCGAGACGTGGCCCCTGCTGACCACCGATATACCCTACCGGCCCAACATGCTCTACGCCTGCTGCAAGGTCTGGAACGAGACCATTGCCCGCTATTACGCTGACCTTCACGGCATTTCATCGGTGTGCGTGAGGTTCGGGCGGGTGTGGCCTGAAGACCGCCCCATGACTAGCGAACGGATGTCGAAGGGAGCGTCAATGTCCATGTGGACCAGCCAGCGGGACGCTGCTCGCGGCCTTGCTTGCGGCATAGACAATCCACCGGCTGAGAAGTACGCGGCGGTCAACATCGTGTCCCATAGCTCGTGGGGCATCATGGACCTCAGCTACTCGAAGGACGCGATCGGCTTCGAGCCACTGGACTCGGCCGACGATTTCGCCTAGAGAAGGTCTGGGGGGGGGAGCGCTCCTGCCTCGTCGCGAAGGGCGCTGCCGTCTGCCGCTTGCGACGCCCGGCGCCGGCGCGCAGTCATAACTGACAACACCAGAGGAGTGATGCCTGAGATCACGAAGCACGAGCCGGGGATGTTCAGTTGGGTGGACCTGCTCACCACCGACAGCGACGGGGCGAAGGCGTTCTATACGGCGCTGTTCGGGTGGGAGCCCGTCGATGTCCCGGTGGACGACGAAAACGCTTACACGATGTTCAAGAAGAACGGGAAGGCGGCTGCCGCCGTGTTCGAGATGACGCCCGGCATGGCGGAGCAGGGCATGGTCACCCACTGGGGCGGCTTCGTGACCGTTGAGGACGCGGACGCCGTCGCCGCTAGGACGGAGGAGCTTGGCGGGACCGTAGTGTACGCGCCCATGGACGTGTTTAACGATGGCCGCATGACCGTCATCCGGGACCCGGGAGGCGCCGTTGTGTCCGCGTGGCAGCCGAAGGAGAGCATCGGCGCGGAGATTACGAGCGAGCCCGGCGCGTTCACGTGGTGCGAGCTCTACACGCACGATACGGACGCGGCGGCCGCCTTCTACGGGGGCCTCTTCGGCTGGACGCGCAAGATCCACCACATGCCGGACGGCGAGTACAATGAGTTCCAGAGCGGGGGCAAGGCCACCGGCGGCATGCTCGCGATCAAGCCCGAGTGGGGCGAGGTCCCGCCGAACTGGACGGTGTACTTCGTGGTTGAGAGCATCGAGCCCGCGCTCGAACAGGTAAAAGCGCTCGGCGGCAGGGTCCATATGCCGCCCATGACCATCCCGACGGTTGGCACGTTCGCCGCGATCGCGGACCCACAGCACGGCTACCTGATGCTCATTGAGCTCGAAGAACCGTTGCAGTAGGCTTAGTGTCCTCTTCCATCGGCGTCTTCCCAACCCGGCCTGCCGCCCGCAGGCCGGATCCCTTCTCTTACTGTTCCACCTCTCCGTCCCCCGCGAACGCAGGCGTGTTGTGGCGCTCGGCGACCCAGTAGCGGGCGTACCCCGCCTCCTCAGCAAGGCGGGTCAACTCAACCGTCTCCCGAAGCGCATCGGCAGCGGCGCCGCCCCGCCGTATCGGCGACCGGTCAACGAATCTCAGCGTAATGGCGTTGTCCAAGGCTCCTTCCCGCTGTTCCGCTCCACGCCAGCTCTCCTTCTCAGGGACGTTGGGTCCAAGGCCAGGCGGGAGACTCCCATCCTAACTTCCCGGTAGTCGAGGGAAGGGATGGGAGGATTTGCCGGGGGCAGGTTAGGCTTTTGATTGTTTGTCGTTACACTGGCCAGCCGGATTTCGGGGTTTGCAGGCGTGGAGCCATTACAAAGGCATTACGAGGCATTACAAGCCGTTACACAGTCGTTACGGAGCCGTTACGAGTCGTTACACAGTCGTTACGGAGCCGTTACTAATCTTATGAGCCGTTACGGAGTTGGATGGCTCCAAAGAGCCTGTGCCTTACAACGGCAGTCGCTCCGGTCCCAGCCTTCCTCGGAGGGTCTTGCCCCTTGGGTTGTTCCCTCAGCGCCCCTGCCACAGGGGGATTCTCTGTGGTTAGCCCCCAGTGCAATATGTATGCGGCAGGCTCCGAGAAAGGGAAGCGGGCCGGGGGCCCACTTCATGGGGACACTATAGCACACTCGTTCGCATTTTGCAATGGGGCGGTGTCAGGTTGGAGGGGAAGGTCTTGTTTTGGCCTGCGGCCCTCCTTCAGCGGAAAGTTTGGCTTGGCCAGCGCCGCTATCCCGCCCGCTCCACCCTCCAACGTTTTTGGGTACAGGGGGGCACCCCCTGTACCCCCGACGGGGGCTGCGCCCCTGCACCCTGCTTGGGGCAGGGATGAGAGGGGGCTTATGGCGCGGAGGCCGGCTATCCCGCCCGCTCTGCCCTGGGACGTTTTTAGAGACAGGGGGACACGCTGTAGCCCCGGCGGGGGCTGTGGCGCCTGCGCCGCAACGCTCGTTGAGCTTGGGCGAGCGCGCCGGGAGGATTGAGCGGGGGAACCCGGCGATCTGCGCCGACGCCTACCCCTGTCAGCGCCGACCGTCAGCCGCGCCGGGGTTACCCTGCAGGTCTCCTACACTGCAGAAGGGGGTCAGCTATCGGCGTCGAGGAAAGGCCCGCCGTGGACCCGCTTGTACAGGGCGCGGAACTCCTGTTCAAGGCCGGGCGGGGTGTGCTTGCGGAATACGCCGTATATCTCTTCCTCGGTTGGCCTGGGTGGGCCGGGAGGCAGCAGGTGCAACTCCTGCAGGGCCGACGAGAATGCCGCTTCCCCAAACAGGTTGTGCAGGCTCAGGAGCAGGTGCCGGCCGAAGGGGTAGGAGCAGCCGAATACATCCGCCCCAGCGGGAGGGTCGGCGATGCTCAACGCGTGAATGTTCTCCAACCCCACACTTACGCAGCCGTTTGGACCGTGGAGGATGCTATCTGTATCGCGCAGCGCGCGCTCCAGAGTCTCGCGGTATTCCGGATCAATGTAGGGGGATATGAAGCTAAAGGGAACGTCTGGTCGCGGGGCGCCCTGCGGCAGTTGTGGGTTAGATTCGTGGTATCTCTGGGTTAGCCGATCTCTGACATAGTCTGCTACGAAGCTAGCCCCCCCTCGACGAGCCATGTCTGCGCGAAGTGGAAGTAGTTGAAGTAGTAATGGCCTATCTCATGGAAGACAGAGCTATCGAACACTCCGCCATCTTGATTGTGCGCGATTACGATGTGGTCTCCTGCGAAATGTCCGGGAAATGCAAGGTTTGCCCGGTCATCGATCCGCATGATGACGTCGGTCGTGGGAAACGGGACTCCCATCAACTGCTCGGCGCCGCGCACGGCCTCTTCCATCATCACCAGCACGTTGCCGCCGGTCATAGTGTCGGGAGGGAAGGGGTCGGTCCGGAACGCCCAGAGGTTGACCTCGCCGGCGAGGGGCAGCGTGATGACCGCCGAGCGCGAGAACGGGGAGGTTATCAGGTCGTCAAACTCCTGGCCGCCAAAGGGTAGCACGGTGATGAGCGCTCGCTCCTCCGCATTCAATCCATCGGCGAACCAGGGTTGGGCGACGAGGCGCTCCAAGCGCGTTATGTGCGAGTTGCCCGCACTCATGCTGCTCAGGGAGTGCAGCGCGGAGAAGTTGCGGTTTCGGAACGGCTCTTCCGAAAAGTAGGCGAGCATCTGGCGCGCGAGCTCCGGATTCCAGTCGGCCAATGTATGCAGCAATTCAATCGCATTCCGCCCATATCCATATCCCACGACGCCTCCGATCTTCAAAGGGGCCCCCGCCGTCTCGGCGGCCAAGTTCGGGTGTTTCTCGGCAAAGCGAGCGAGGGAAGCGAGCACCTGTGCTTCGCGTGCGGTCGGAGTGTCGGCGAACCAGCCATTGGCTTGGAGCGTCGCCGCCAGCCCAGGTCTTGCCTGAGCTATCCTGGCCAGAAACTCAATCGCCAGGCGCTCTGTGGCTACGGGGCTCCGCTCGTCCGGTATGCCGTCGGCGAACCAGGGGAAGCCGGTGAGAGCCAGCGCGAGGTCCGGGTCGGCCTCGGCGATGGTGACGAGGACCTCCAAGGCGTGATAATCGTTATAGGTGATGCTGCCGTCGTAGAAGGGCATCTGCGCAGCCGCAACGCCGATCTCGGGGTCCAGCACCCAAATCTTCGTGAGCGCTTCCATCATGCGCCAAAACTCCCCCCCCGACGGCGAGCTGAACCAGGAGAGGTAGGGGGAGAGGGCGGCGGTGGCGAGCTGTCTATGCGTCGGCGTAGGGATGGGCGTGGGCCTGGGGGTTGGGGTTGGCGCGGGCGCGGCGGTTGCCGTAGGCGTGGGCGTAGGGGTAGGGGTTGGCATCGCCGTCGGTGTTGGGACAGCGGTAGCCGTCGGTGTAGGAGTTGGGGTATCGGCAGGGGTAGGCAGCGGGGATGGCGCGAGCGGGGCGGTTGGGGTAGGCGCTGGGGTGACCGTAAGGGTGGGCGTAGGAGGCGCGCCTGGGTCCATGGGTGTGCCGGTGGGCGGCGCGGACTGGCAAGCGGCGAACGCAAGGAGCATCAAGGCGAGGAGCGCGAGCGTTCGCAAAGGGGGGGTCTCCGACGATAGGAACCAAGGTGAGTGTAGCACAAGCGGGGGTTCCCTCGCCTTAAGAGTAGCGTGAGCCCCGTGCGGCGCCTGCGCCACAGCGCCCCTTGAGCTTGGGCGAGCGCGTCGGCGGGAAGAGCAGCGCTCCCCGCGCTTGCGGCATGCCCGTTCGAACTCTCCTGAACACCGACGCTCGTTCGTGGGAGAAGCCTTGAGCGCAAACGGCAGCCTCTCCTCCAGAGCGTGGAGGAAGCGAGCGGGCCCGCAGCAGGTCATCGTCGCGGCTGTGACCATATGCCGCCAGCCCGTCCTTGAGCAACTCCCCCTCGACGGCCAGCTAACTGTGGGGCTCCTGTGGCCACCAGTTTCAGAGTGCTTCGCAGCATCGATCCACTACACGGCGCCGATCCCGGCTGGCGAGGGGTTAACCACAACGGACGAAGCGCCTAGTGTTGGGGGAAATGGTACCCCTGCCCGGACTCGAACCGGGGCAAGCGGTTTAGGAAACCGCTGCTCTATCCGCCTGAGCTACAGGGGCACAGATACGAAACGGGGGTCGAGGGGGTTGGCGCGCCCCTCTTGGTATTCTATAGAGGATTTGGCGCCTGTTCAAAGCGCGTTTGGCCTCTGGGGTTCAACGCTCCTGGAATGTGCGCGCGGTGGCCCGGTGACTGCGGCCTCGCATGATCCATCATACCTGACGCCACCCGCCAGTCAACTCCGCCGCCAATGACCAGTGGAGGCCGGTTGTCCCCCGCACCCATTCTGTCCAGAGAGGATATGGCTTGCAGAATGCCCGCCCTCCTGCGCCGGCGTGGTGGGCCCGCGCAGGGCGTAGTCCTGCAAACGATGTGCTGCCCGGCGCCACGACCCAGTCCTGAGCGGCGTAGGCACGCGTTTCATGAAACACGAGGTCGGCGTTGCTTGCTGCCACTGTCGCCAGATTGACCAAGCCTTTGAGTGTATTACACTTGCCGTGGGCGATTGGCGGTCGCTTATGGGGGAGGCTAGCCTTCCACCAGGCTGATCGAACGCCCCTCAAGCGCGGCGAGGCCATCAGGCGCCGCGAGCCCAATCACAAAGAGATACGGGGAACCAATATGACCGAGACCTATGACGTAGTCATCATCGGCGGCGGGGCGGCGGGCGAGAATGTGGCGGGAAGAACGGCGCCCGCCGGTCTCAGCACCGTGATCGTGGAGTCGGAGTTGGTGGGTGGGGAGTGTACGTATTGGGCCTGTATGCCGAGCAAGGCGCTGCTGAGGCCCGGCGAGGCGCTTGCCGCGGCGCGCCGCGTTCCGGCGGCGCGCGGCGCGGTGACTGGGACGGTGGACGTACCCCGCGCGCTGCGCGGCCGCGACGCTTTCACCAGCGGATGGGACGACAAGCACCAAGCGGCATGGGTCGATTCGGTTGGAGCGACCCTTATCCGAGGGAAGGGCCGGCTGAACGGCCCTAGGAGGGTGGTCGTCGAGCAGGCTGACGGTGGGGAGCTCGAGATTGAGGCGCGGAAGGCGGTGGTGCTGGCGACGGGCTCGCGGGCATTCGTTCCGCCGATTCCAGGGCTCGCGGAGGCTGAGCCTTGGACGAGCCGCGAGGTCACCTCGGCGCAGAGCGCGCCGGAGAGCCTGATCATCATCGGCGGGGGGGTCGTGGGCTTGGAGATGGCACAGGCCTGGAAGTCGATGGGGACGGCGAGCGTGACGGTGCTCGAGCGGCGGCAGCCCCAAGATTCGGCCACGATGGAGCCGTTCGCGATGGAAGCGGTGATCTCGTCGCTCGAAGGGCAGGGGATCGTGTTCCGCCTCGGCTGCGTGGTGGCTTCGGTGGAGCGGACGGAAGGCGGCGTGAAGGTAACGATGGACAACGGCGAGGATCTGGCGGCGGAGCAAGTGGTCGTGGCGGCGGGAAGGACCGGCGTCGTGGACGGGGTGGGCCTCGATTCCGTCGGCGTGTCAGCAGGGCGGTTCGTCTCGGCCAATGACCACCTGCAGGTCGAGGGCGTCGACGGAGGCTGGCTGTACGCGGTGGGCGACGTGAACGGCCGGGCGCTGCTTACGCATCAGGGCAAGTATCAGGCGCGCCAAGCGGGAGACCACATCCTCGGCAAGGAGGCGTCGGCCTGGGCGGACAATAGCGCCGTGCCCGCCGTCATGTTCACAGACCCGCAGGTGGGGAGCGTGGGGCTGACGGAGCGGGCGGCCCGCAGCAGAGGCTTGAACGTTCGCGTCGTGGAGATGGGTTGGGGGATCGCGGCCGCGCCGCTGCTGGGCGAGGGCTTTAAGGGCGGCGTGAAGTTTGTCGTGGACGAGGACCGTCGGGTGTTGGTAGGGGCGACGTTCGTGGGGCCGGGGGTGGGTGAGCTGACCCACGCGGCCACGATCGCCATCGTGGGCGAGGTGACGCTAGACCGGCTCTGGCACGCGACGCCATCGTTCCCGACGTTAAGCGAGATATGGCTGCGGTTCCTGGAGGCTTACGGGCTATAGGCGGGCGTTCAACTCCATCACCGGAGGCTTGTTGAGGGAGGGGATAGCCAGGAGGTCGGACGCGTCGAGGTTCTTGGCGGCGAGGAAGCGCGCCGCCTTGATTCTGTGGTCCACCACGCGATGCTGGCGCCCTATCAGATGCAGTTCCGACAGCCGCAGCAGGTAGACGGGAGGTCCACTCCCTCAGCGGCGCACCGGATTTCGATCCCGCACAGCACCAGGCGCCTCACTGCGTCGAAGCTCACCGCTCCGGGTCGAAAGCCTGAGTCCATTTACCGGTTGTCCAAGGCGGCCCAATGACCGTGGCGATTGACAGGTTGAGCGGTGGGGCTGACCTGGTCGTTAAGCCGACTCCATATTTGCTGACCTGTTGTGGATTCCGGATGCGCCATCCGGTCTTGGCGGGCCGTCTTCCTCGATCTGCGGAGTTCCGTCCGCCTCCACGCAGCGGACATGGAAGTCATGACGCCCTTCTTCGAACGGCCAATCGTAGCGCCAGATCACCCAGGCAACATCCGACAGCGGGGTGCGTAATTCCGCCTCGCGCCATTCGGGTTCGTTGTCCAAACGCACCTCCACCTTGGAGATGCCTCGCGCACCGGCGTAGGCGATCCCACCAATGGGGACCAGCTTCCGGTCACCGTCTTCGATCACCGAGTCCACCGCCACCGTATCCACCACAGACGTGGCCTTGACGAGCGCCTCCTTGGACCAACCGCGTTCGACCCAGTAGCCCGCCCTATACTCGCCTATGACCTCGATTCCGGTGATCCACTTGGGCTGTTTCATGCCGAAACGATCGGGAAGCCAAATCCGCAGCGGAAACCCATGATCGAACGGTATCGGTTTGCCGTCCCAGTTGTATGCGAGCATGATCCGCTCGTCGGAGTCGATCAAATCAAGATCAACCGTCTCGTAAAAGCCGTCGCCACTGGTTATCAACAGGTAGCGAGCGTCACTCCGGGGTCGAACATCGCCAAGAATGTCCTGTAGACTGGCGCCGGTCCAGTAGGTTGTGCCTATCAGTGAGCCGGCCACCCGATTTGAGATGCAACTCAGGGTGACGAACTCATTGCGAGCTTCGTACCTGGTCCGGAGGTCGTCCAAGGTCAAATCCATTGGGTTACTCACGAGGCCAGTAATCGGCAGGGTCCAGGTGGCGGCATCGATCACTGTTGGCTCCGAACGGATGAAGACCTTGTAGTGATCTCTGACGGCGGTATACTCGGGCCGCGTCCCGAGAGCCGGTTTGAGAGGGTCGTTTTCGTTGGGCAGCTCGACAACCGACGGGGTCGTGGGCATGTTGGCCTTCATCGCCTCCAAATCGGCTTCCAAGCGGTTGCGCTCGTTCATTTCGAGGACGCGCCCCAAGCCGGCACCAACAACCGTGACGGTAGCCGTAGCCACACCCATTTGGATGAGAAACTGCCGCCTGCCGACGACTCCCACGGACCGCGCCCCCTCCTGCGCCGACGAGCCGGTAGTCGTATAGGAGGACTGAGGTAGCAGTCTGCGGGCCGTGACGACCGTGGCGACGCCCCAGACACAGAAAACACCGATGACCCACAGGAAGATGAATGACATGGAGGTCGAGGACTGGGCCATGCCTGCCGAGATGATCGCGATCGGCAGGCCCAAGGCGGCGCCCACCAGGAGGCCCAACCGGGGTCCGCTACCGGCAGGCCAGCGTTCAACAATAATGTAGAAGATGATGGTTGCCGCGATTCCGGCGATGCCGAATGCTAGCACGGCCTGGATATGTTCGGCGGTCTTCGCAGTGGCCGCGACGTTGAGGCCCAGCATTTGCAGGCTATCAATCAGCAGGTCAATGCCGAACGTTACGACCGGCCCAGGCAGAATTCGGGCAATCCAGTCGAAGATGTCATATGGTGCGAATGAGAGGTCGAGCCACTTGTCCGCCAGGTACATCACTGCAACCATAGGTACAGTGAGCAAGCCACCGACCAGAGCGCCGAGCCCGATGGTCTGAGTCTTCATTGGATGGCCCCCTTTCATTAGGTCTAGTTCCATGGGCGCGCCCGAGCTCACTGGCAGAACGGCATACCACTAGCGGAGGGGTGGCCGCTTGGCGCCCACCCGCTCAACAGATTTTTCCTGAGACCCAACTCCGTCAGGTTGGCGAGGTTGCCCAACTCCGGCGTTATCTCCCCGCTCATTATGTTGTCTCTTAGTTTCAAATCCGTGACTCAGCCGGCGACGTCAGTGGTGGGGGCGCTGGCGCCTCGGCTCAGGCGTCCGTCATGAATACAGCACACATGGGCCGGAAGTGGTGGAGATAGGGGGGCTCGAACCCCCAACCTCGGCGTTGCGAACGCCGCGCTCTCCCAGTTGAGCTATATCCCCACAGGCGTAGCTGGCCCACCTGATTTCAGCCTAGCAAACGCCCCAGGGGGTGTCAAACGAGATAGGCGCAGCGGCCTGATGCCGTGGGCCTGTTCGTCGTCGGGCCGGGGTCTGAGAGGTCATGCTCCGGCGCCTACCGTGGTCCCGCAGGCGTGAGCGCCGTCGCTGGGAGGGCTACAGCATGACGACCGAACGCAGGACCTCCCCGCGCTCCATCTTATGAAACGCCTCCTCCACGTCCCCCAGCCCGATAGTCTCGGACACGAATCCTTCCAGGTCCAGACGGCCCTGCAGGTACAGGTCAATGAACATCGGGAAGTCCCGGGTGGGCAGGCAGTCTCCGTACCACGACGACTTGAGCGCGCCGCCCCTCCCGAACACCTCCAGCATCGGAAGCTCAATCTTCATGTCGGGACTGGGAACGCCCACGAGCACCACCGTACCTGCGAGGTCTCGCGACATGAACGCCTGCCTATAGGTGACCGGGTTGCCAACCGCCTCGATGGCCACGTTGACCCCGTTGCCGCCTGTGAGCGCGCGTATGGCCTCCACGGGGTCCGTCTGCGCGGCGTTGATCGTATCCGTGGCCCCGAATCCCCTCGCCCATTCCAGCTTCCTATCGTCGATGTCGACGGCGATGATGGTGTGTGCGCCCGCCAGCCGCGACCCCGCGATGGCCGCATCGCCAACGCCACCGCACCCAAAGACCGCGACCGAGTCGCCCCGGGTCACTCCGCCGGTGTTTACCGCAGCGCCCAACCCGGCCATCACCCCGCACCCGATGAGCCCGGCCGCCGCCGCTGACGCCGCCGGGTCCACCTTCACCGCCTGGCCCGCATGGACCAGCGTCAGCTCTGTGAATGCGCCGATCCCCAGAGCCGGCGAGAGCGGGCTGCCGTCGGCGAGCGTCATCTTCTGCGCCGCGTTCATGCTGTTGAAGCAGTACCAGGGACGGCCGCGGAGACAGGAGCGGCAGGCGCCGCAGGGAGCGCGCCAGGCGATGATGACAAAGTCCCCAGGCACGATGTTAGCCACTCCCTCTCCGATTGCCTCTACCACTCCGGCTGCTTCGTGTCCCAGCAGGAACGGAAACTCGTCCGAGATTGCTCCTTCCCGGTAGTGAAGGTCCGTGTGGCACACGCCGCAGGCCTGCACCCGCACGAGGGCCTCGCCGGGGCCTGGGTCGGGCACGAGGATGTCCTCGAGCGTGACCTGCGCCCCTGCTGATCCAGCTATCACTCCCTTGACCTGATTGGCCATGAGTCTCCCCCTCCTGATGTTGCTTCGGAATCTCGCGAGTCCGCGACCGGCCGCGCCTCAGATGTTGAACACATGGACACTGTAACGGCGGCACCCGAGTGAATCGAGGGAGATTCTAGCAGAATCGGTTAGCCCGGCGGCGCAACGCCATGCACAGGGCAGGGATGGCCTTGGATTGTATTTCCGTTACGCTAATCAGCCGGATTTCGGTGGGTGTAGGCACGGAGCCGTAACAAGGGCGTAATAGGGCGTAACAAGCCGTAAAGAAACCGTAAGGGAACTGTAAAGGAACCGTAATGGCTCCGTAACGAACCGTAACGGAACCGTAATGGAGCGGGATGGCTCCAAAGAGCCTGTGCCTTATAACGGCATTGGCTCCGGTCCCAGCCTTCCTCGGAGGGTCTTGCCCCTTGGGTTGTTCCCTCAGCGCCCCTGCCACAGGGAGATTCTCTATAGTTAGCCCACAGTGCTAATGTATGCGGCAGGCTCCGAGAAAGGAAAGCGGGCCGGCTGCCCACTTCATGGGGTACTATAGCACAATCGTTCGCATTTTGCAAGGGGGGTGGGGCAGAGGCTTCCTCCGAGGCAGGGGCAGGGATTGGGGATGGGTGGGCTTGTTGTGGCCTACGCCCTCCTACAGCGGAGGGTCTGGCTTGGCCTGCGCCGCTATCCCGCCCGCTCCGCCCTCCAACGTTTTTAGGTACAAGGGGACACGCTGTACCCCCCGGCGGGGGCTGCGCCCCCTGCACCCTGCGCGGGCAACGGAGCCGTCGCCGTTTACTCACCTGGCGCGTACTCGGGGGCGGGGACAGAGATGCCACGAGGGCGGGGGCTTGTTCAGAGTATTCCCTAGACACAACCCGGACGAGTCGAAAGACAGCTTCCTTGAGAAGTTGCAGCAGCAACGAGAAGGCAGCCCGCCGGAGATCCACTAACTGATGGAGGAGGCGTCGTGGTGACAAGTACAAGCGGCCGTTGGGATGAGTTCGTTAGGCTGGCCAAGGAGTACGTTGGCAGTGAAAGGCCGGAAGACAGTGAAAGGCTGATAAGCGAAGAGCTTGACTACAAGCTTGAGATGGGCGGCAAGCTGGAAGAGGCCAGAGGAGCGGTGCTTGCCGAGGCCGACGGCTGGGCCAGGCTGGTCCAGAGCGGACTCAACTACAACCCAGTCAATAATTTTACGAGAAATAGATTCCTTACCTGGCGCAATGAGCACCCGGACGACGTGCTGAAGGCGCTGCAAGCGATCTGGACACGGGACGACCTGTCCCTTGCCGACAGGATCCGCGCCTTTAGTGCTGTGTTCCCAGATTCCGGGTCAAGCGGAGAAGGACACCGTATGGATGTACGCGGCGCCGGGACCCGTATGAGCTTTATATCGGCCCTGCTCATGGGTCTGAATGTTCACGAGTACCCGCCATTCAGGGTTCGCATGTTTAACAGGATATACGAGCGTACCGGATACGAGCGGCCAGAGAAGGGCGCGGACGAGGTGGCGTTGTACGAGCACGCCCTTGGCTTCCTCGACCAGTTCATTGAGGAGGCGCGGGCGCGTGGGCTGCGTCTGCGCGACCACCTTGACGCGCAGTCGGTGGTTTGGGGGATCCAAGGTGAGCCACCACCCGACCCCGACCCAGACCCCTGGCCGCCGGACAACATTGAGGCGTTGGCCGACAAGGTGTTTCTCCCCGTCGAGTTTCTCGTAGAGATTGACGCTTTGCTCAAGGACAAGAAGCAGGTCATCTTCCAGGGGCCGCCGGGCACGGGGAAGACCTACGTTGCACAGGAACTCGCGGAATGCCTTGCGGGGTCGAAGGAGCGGGTCACGCTCGTGCAACTCCACCCGTCCTATGCTTACGAGGATTTCGTGCAAGGCTTCCGCCCTACACTGAAAGACGGGCAAGCCGGATTCGAACTAAGGGATGGGCCGCTGCTGCAGGCGGCGGAGCGGGCGCGGGATGAGCCGGACGCGGACCACTTCCTCGTCATAGACGAGATCAACCGGGGCAACATCGCCAAGGTGTTCGGGGAGCTCTACTTCCTGCTGGAATACCGCGAAAGGCAGATGACTCTCCAGTACGCGGACAAACCGTTCTCGCTGCCTGAAAACCTGCACATCATTGGGACGATGAACACCGCCGACCGTTCCATTGCACTGGTGGACCTGGCGCTGCGCCGCCGGTTCTACTTCGTGGAGTTCCACCCGGATGAGGAGCCAGTGAAAGGCGTGCTCCGCCGATGGCTCAAGGAGGAGGCTCCCGACATGGAATGGGTGGCCGACATCGTCGAACGCGCGAACGAGAAGCTGAGCAACGACCGGCACGCTGCCATTGGGCCGAGCTACTTCATGAAGCCTGGCCTCGACGGGGCTGGCGTCTACCGCATCTGGAAGCACAGCGTTCTCCCCTATATCGAGGAGCAGTGTTTCGGCGACGAGAACAAGCTCAAAGAGTTCGCCTTCGACCGGTTGAAGCGGGAGCTCGACGGGGCGGCCCCCGAGCCCGATGCCGGAAACGGGCAGCCTGAGGACGGCGCCAGTGGCGGATAGGCTCAACCTAAAAGAGTACGCGCCATGCGATTGGAACGGCTCCCTTGACAGGGAGCAGATACGGGCGCTGACGGAGGATGCCCGTATAGAGGTGACGCCCTCGCCCGACAAGGAGGGCGCGTACAGACTCAAGCCGTCGTCCTACGTCGGCGCGGTAAACATCGGCGAGCTTGCCGTGGTCGTGCGTCCCAAGATCCCCATCGACCGCGTTATGTTCCTGGTCGCCTACGCGATGAACCCCAAGAACTGGCGGGGCGACTCCATCGAGTTGGCCCGCGACGACGACGTCCTCGAAGCGATCGCCCTCGCCTTTGCCCGCCGCACCCGGCAGGCCGTCCAACGCGGGCTGCTCCACGGCTACCGGCGGAAGGAGGACGCGCTCAACACCGTGCGGGGACGCATCAGGTTCGACGAGCAGATAGGGCGGCGCTATGGCGTCCCGCTGCCCATTGAGGTCACCTTCGACGAGTTCACCGAGGACATCGAGGAGAACCGGCTTCTCAAGACCGCGATTCACCGGCTGGGGCACACCTTTATTCGCTCCGATGTCGCAAGGCGGAAGGTCCGCCGCCTCCGGCCCGCCTTCACCACGGTCGGGCTCGGCTCATACCAGCGGGGAGCGCTGCCCGAAGTCCGCTATACGCGGCTGAATGAGCACTACCGCCCAGCGGTGGAACTGGCGCGCCTCATCATCGAAAACTCGAGCCTGGAACTCCTTCATGGCGAGGTCGCGGGCGCCGCCTTTCTCATCGACATGAACAAGGTGTTCGAGCGGTTCCTCTACGTTGCGCTGGGGGAGGCCCTGGGCTTGTCCGGAGGCCAATGGAAACATGAAAAACGACTTGAGCTAGACGAGGATAAGAACATCAAGATGTACCCGGACCTGTCTTGGTGGGACGGGTCTCGGCCCATTTTCGTCGGCGACGCGAAGTACAAGAAGCTCGAGACGCAGGAATTCAAGCACGCCGACATCTATCAGATGCTCGCCTACTGCACGGCGGCCAATCTGCCCTGGGGTCTGCTGGTCTACGCCGCTGGGGAGGACAACCCAGGCGTGTACAAGATCGAGCATGCGAACAAGACGATTGAGGTCGCCTCGCTGGATCTCAGGGGCACCCCGGAAGCTATCCTCGGCGAGGTTTGCCGCCTCGCTGAGCGGGTCAAAGCCCGCATCTAGGCATCGCCGGCCATGCCCGCGGCGTAGCGCGACGGAACCAGAAAGCGGCAACCCGGTTTGGACGCGAAACAGGGGCCACCGCCGTCAGCGGTGGCCCCTGTATTTTCTTGAAGCGGAGGCGCTAGGAAGCGGGGGCCTCGTCGAGGCCGAAGAGCTTGTGGGGGGTCATACGGGGACCGTAGCCCTGCCAGTACTCGTTCGTGGCGGGGTTGTAGCGGCCCTGAAGAAAGCTTCCGGGGCGCTCGCTGCGAAGGATCAGAGCCGTAGTGCGCTCCGTTTCCCCCACCTCTGCGTGGATGAGCCAGGGCCGCACGAGATCGACGTCCCCGGGGCCTACTTGGAACCTGCCCGTGAGCTTGACCTCGGCGTAATCGGGCTTCGACCCGTCGTCCAGCCGCTCGTAACGCTCGATCGCGTCGGTTCCGTCAACCACACCGTAAAGAGTCCAGTTCTGGGCGTGGTCGTGGATGAGAGGCTGCGCCGTCGGCGCTGCGTTGTTGGTCTTAATGAACCCGTTGAGGACGAATCCATAGTCCTGGTCCTCATAGAAGAGCAGGTTCTCGGCCCGGTTGGTGTAGGGGGTGTCCGGCCACTCCTTCGAGCTTTCGCGCAGGCCGGGGTCGGCGAGAAGCTCGCGCATCACGGGGATCATCCCGTCCCACCGCCTGTCGACGTCCGGCTCCTGCTCGTAGAGATCCCGCAACTGGTCGATGAAGCGCTTGACCGCGGATTCGGTGGTGGTGACCATGTCTCCTCCTGGCGCCGGACGGGTTGGGGCCGTTGTGGAAGTGGTGGGCGGTAGAGGACTTGAACCTCTGACCTCTGCGATGTCAACGCAACGCTCTAGCCAACTGAGCTAACCGCCCCCGCTCTCGGCGAGCATAGCAAAGGGCCTGGGGAGCGTCAAGGAACGAGAGGTCAGGCTCGTAGGCGCCATCCGCGGCGCGGGCGCGGCCCTGTGCTACAATCCTGCCGTCGCTCAGCACCACCGGGTCCGAGGTAGGAAGTATGCCGCCTTTCGAGGAGCTGAAGGTCTTCACCGGGAACGCCCATCCGCAGCTTGCACGGGATATCTGCGAATACCTGCGCATTCCTCTGAGCAAGCTGGAGGCCTTCAAGTTCAGCAACGACAATACATTCGTGCGCATCTTGGAGAACGTCCGCCAGAGGGACGTGTTCCTAGTACAGTCGATCTGCTACCCGGTCAACGACAACCTCATGGAGCTCCTCATCATGATCGACGCCGCCAAGCGGGCGTCGGCGGGGCGCATTACGGCGGTCATTCCCTACTATGCCTACGGCCGCACGGACAAGAAGGACCAGCCCCGCGTCCCCATTACGGCCAGGCTGGTGGCCGACCTGATCACCACGGCGGGCGCGGACCGGGTCCTGACCGTCGATCTCCACGCCGGCCAGATCCAGGGGTTCTTCAACGCGCCGGTGGACGAGTTGACGGCCCTCCCCATTCTCATCCGGCACTTCAAGCAGAAGGAACTCGACGACGCCGTGGTCGTAGCGGTGGATATCGGCATCTCGAAACGCGCTCGCGACCTCGCCGAGCGCCTGGACCTTCCCCTGGCCATCGTGGAGAAGCGGCGCATCGGAAACCTGGAGAGGGCCGAGAGCCTCAACATCATCGGGGACGTGAATGGCAAGACGTGCATCACGTTCGACGATGAGATCGACACGGGCGGCTCGTTGGTGTCTGCCGCAAATGCATTGCGGGACGCCGGGGCCAAGGAGATTTTTGCAACCTGCACTCACGCTGTGCTGTCCAACGAAGCAGGGAAGCGCCTCATCGGGAGCCACATCAACGAGGTTGTTGTCACCGACACCATCCCCGTCCCCGCGGTGAAGCGGGACCACAAGGTCACCGTCCTCTCCGTGGCGTCTCTTCTAGGAGAGGCCATCTCGCGCATCCACAGCGGCCTCTCCGTGGGGGCCATGTTCGATCAGCACGAGGAGTGGTAGCCGCCCTCCCCTGAAGGGGTGGGCCTGCTCTGCGTTTTCCACACTGACTAAGGAGGGCTTCAATGGGTAGTATCGTCGCCGCAATGGCCACTGTTCACGCACCTCAGCTTGTCACCAGGCCGCCGGAAGAGGACCATGACCAGCTTCAGGCGGGCATCGATGCTATGGGCCAACTCGGTAAGGTCCTCGACGATACCAAGCCCGATGCGTTGCTGCTCATTGGCATCGACCACCTGGAGACGTATTTCCTGGACGCGGTGCCCACCTTTGCCCTGGTAACCGGGGAAAGGACAAAGGCCGCCTTCGCCCACACCAGACACGATGTCCCCAATCACCAGCCGCTGGCCCGGGCCCTGCTGGAAGGGCTCATTGGCGCCGGCTTCGACCTGACGTTCTCCGAAAACGCCCTCTTGGGCCACGCGTTTTCAACCCCCCTTGAATACATCCACCAGGGCAGGGCCATACCGGTCGTGCCCCTGATGGTCAACGTTTACCTACCGCCGCTGCCCACTCCCCAGCGCTGCGTGGACCTGGGCAGGGCCATAGCCAGGGTCATTGAGGAACGCCCGGAGAACGTGGCGATCGTCGCAAGCGGAGGAATGTCCCATTACCCCGGCACCTGGAAGTACTACGACCCCGAGTACGAGTTCGATCGTTGGGCCATTCAGGAGATGGAGCACGGGGCGCTGGACGATCTGATGACGCTGACGGGACCGGACCTGGACGAAGTAGGAAATACCGAGATGTTGACCTGGATGGTGATGTTCGGAGCCATCGGGCCGCAGCCGGGAGAGTTGCTGTCCTACCAGCCCACGTCGCATCACGGGCACGCCGTCATGCAGTTTCTCCCCGGCCGGGCGGCGCCCGCGGCAGAACGAACAACGAGGCCCAAGTTCGGCGGCTTCCAGTTCAAGGGCGAGGGCTACGAATTCTATAAGTACCCGCCATCCGATACCTACGCCATGCAGAAGCTGCTGGTGGACCTGCGGGGCAGCGCGCCACTGCGAGAGCGGTTCTTCGAGGACATGGACGCCGTCATCGGCGAGCGGGAGGGCCTGTCGCCGGAGCACGTCGAGGCGATCAAGACGCTCCAGGTCAAGCCGATGGTCGACCTGGGAGCTCACCCCATCCTGACACTAACCAGCATCCTCGTGATACAGGCGCACCAGCGGCGGCTGAAGGCGGAAGCCGGCGCGTAGCCGCTGAGGCGATGCGCCCGGCAGAGCCGGGCGTGAAGGCTCTGCTGGGCGCCTGCGGTAGCGGCGCCTACCGGTGACCGACTCAATTGCGCCGAGGCTCTCCGGCGCAGGCGGTCCCGTCATCGGAGACCTTGGAAAACGCCTTCGGCCCCTGCCCCCGTAGACGAGCGTTGCGCTACAATTGGGAAAGCTATCCTGGAGATGGAGCGTCTATGCCTCTGGAGAACATCGTCGTCAAGGGGGCCCGCGAGCACAACCTCAAGAACGTTGACGTGGTCATCCCGAGGGGCGAGTTGGTGGTCATCACCGGTGTTTCGGGCTCTGGCAAGAGTTCCCTTGCATTCGACACCATCTATGCTGAAGGCCAGCGGCGGTACGTGGAGTCGCTGTCTGCCTACGCCCGGCAGTTCCTGGGTCTCATGGAGAAGCCGGACGTTGACTACATCGACGGCCTGTCTCCAGCGATTTCGATTGACCAGAAGGGCGTCTCCCATAACCCCCGCTCCACGGTTGGGACCGTCACCGAGGTCTACGACTACCTCCGCCTCCTCTTTGCCCGCGTTGGCCAACCTCACTGCCACAACTGCGGCCGGCCTGTCCAGCGGCAAACGCTTCAGCAGGTTGTGGACGCCGTCATGGGCATGCCCCAGGGTGCCCGCATCATGGTCCTTGGGCCATTGGTCCAGGACCGCAAGGGCGAGTTCAAGGACCTGTTCGAAGACGCCCGCAAGGGCGGTTACGTCCGCGTCCGGGTCGACGGTCAGGTTTACGATCTTGCCGAGCTCCCTGAGCTGGACAAGAAGTACCGCCACTCGGTTGAAGTGGTGGTTGATAGGCTGGTGATCGGCGGCAGCGCGGAGCAGGGCCGGGTCGCGGACTCAGTCGAGACAGCCCTCAAGCTCGGCGCGGGCGTTGTCCTCATCGTGGATTTCGACAGTGGCGGCGAGCACCTGTTCAGCGAGCATTTCGCTTGCATGCACTGCGGCATCAGTTTTCCGGAGATTGAACCCCGGACATTCAGCTTCAACAGCCCTCACGGCGCCTGCCAGGCCTGCACAGGCCTCGGCGTCAAGCTGGAAGTTGACCCGGACCTGGTGGTCGTCGACAAGGAGCTCTCAATCGCGGAGGGAGCGGTCACGGCGTGGTCGCGCTCGGGGGCTTCCACTGGCTGGTACAGCAGCATCTTGGAGTCGCTGGCCCGCCAGTACGACATCTCTACCCGCACGAAGTGGCGCGATCTGTCGCCTGAACAGCAGAAGCTGGTCCTGTACGGCAACGGCGGCCAGCCGCTGCGCATACGGCATCGCACGCACCTTGGCCGCGAGTTCAGTTGGGAGACCACCTACGAAGGCGTCGTGGCAAACTTGGAACGGCGACACCGCGAGACCGAGTCCGACTACACCAGGGGCGAGCTTGAGCGGTACATGTCCGCCCGGCCCTGCCCATCCTGCCACGGCAAGCGGCTGAAGCCGGAGTCCCTGGCGGTTCTCTTGGACGGCAAGAGCATCATCCAGGTTACCGAGCAGTCCATCGACCGGGCCGTAGAATGGGTCATCAGACTCCAGGGCGAGGGTCCCTCGGACAACGGGGCGCACCCGCTGTTGACGGACCGCCAGCAGACCATCGCCCGCCAGATCCTCAAGGAGATTCTGGGCAGGCTGCGCTTTCTGGCGGACATCGGCCTGGACTACCTGTCCCTGAGCCGCCAAGCGTCCACCCTGAGCGGCGGAGAGGCCCAGCGCATCCGTCTTGCGACCCAGATCGGGTCCGGGCTCATGGGAGTGCTCTACGTTTGCGACGAGCCGTCCATTGGCCTGCACCCCATCGACAACCACCGCCTTATCGAGACGCTGAAGCGGCTGCGCGACCTTGGCAACACGGTGCTTATTGTGGAGCACGACGAGGCAATCATGCGGGCCTCCGACCACATTATTGACCTTGGGCCGGGCGCGGGTGAGCATGGCGGGGTTGTCGTTGCCCAGGGAACCGTGGAGGAGATAGCGGAAGCTCCGAGCTCGGTTACCGGCGCCTATCTGTCCGGGAGGACGCGCATTCCGATCCCTGAAAAGCGCCGCAAGGGAAACGGCCAGTGGATTACCGTCCGCGGCGCCCGCGAGAACAACCTCAAGGGCATTGATGCGCCATTCCCTCTGGGACGTCTCGTCTGCGTCACCGGCGTGTCCGGCAGCGGCAAGAGCACCCTGGTGTACGAGGTGCTGTACAAGAAGTTGGCCCAAGTGATCAACCGCGCCAGAGAGCGGCCCGGCGCCTGCGACCGCATAGACGGCATGGACAACATCGACAAGGTGGTCAACATCGACCAGTCGCCCATCGGGCGGACGCCCCGGTCCAACCCGGCCACGTACGTTGGGGCCTTCACCCCGATCCGAGAGTTGTTCGCCACGGCCCCTGAAGCCAGAATGCGGGGCTACAAGCCCGGCCGCTTCTCGTTCAACGTCAAGGGCGGACGGTGCGAGGCCTGTGGAGGCGGGGGCCACGTCCAGATCGAGATGCAATTCCTGCCGAACGTGGAGGTGCCTTGCGAAGTGTGCCACGGCCAGCGCTACAATCGCGAGGCCCTGGAGATCACCTTCAAGGGTAAGAATATTTCCGAAATCCTCAACATGACCGTTGAGGAGGCGCTGGAGTTCTTCGAGGCGTTCCCCAAGATCAGGACCAAACTGGAGACCATGCGGGACGTCGGCTTGGGGTACATTCGCCTAGGCCAGCCGGCGACCACGCTGAGCGGCGGCGAGGCGCAACGGGTCAAACTGTCCACAGAGTTGTCCCGGCGGGCCACCGGCAAGACCCTGTATATTCTGGATGAGCCGACCACGGGGCTCTCCTTCTCGGACTCCGCAGCCCTGCTCGGCGTGCTCCACCGGCTGGTGGACGCCGGCAACACGGTGGTGCTCATCGAACACCACCTGGACCTGATAAAGAATGCGGATTGGATCATCGACCTCGGGCCTGGCGCCGGCGACAGCGGGGGCTGGGTCGTTGCTCGGGGCGCTCCTGAGCAGGTGGCCAAGGTGGCGGGATCGGCGACGGCGGCGTACCTTCAGGACCTGGTGAAGGCAAAGCCGGGGGCCCCGCCTCGCGAGCGTCGTAAGGTGAAGAGTGCAGCGCCGGCGTAGCGCGTTGAGCTGAGTTAGGGAAACGCTGGGAAGCCGTCATGGGCTGCTCACTTCGGAGACTCGCTGGCCGTAGCCGGATGGCGGCATTACTTGCTTCATGCGGCATCGGTGGTCCTCTGCTCTTCGTTTCGTTCATGGGCGTTGCCAACTTCTTCCGCCCTGACCATGACCCAACGAGTCAGTTGGTCAGCGACCTCGGCAGAGGCAGCACGACCTACGCGTCTCTCATGAACGTGGGCGGATTCATCGTCCCGGGCATCCTCACAATCCTCTTCGGCGCCGCGCTCCTCCTGGCCATTGCGCCCAGAGGCTGGCACCGGGCCGGCCCGGTATGCATAAGCCTGGGGGGAGTGGGCATGATAGGTGCCGGAGCGTTCTCGAACGATCCAACCTCGGAGATCGTGGCCAACTCCGCAATGCTCCATGAGATCTTCACGATCATCGTTATGGGCGGGGCCACGTTTGGCCCCCTGTTGCTGGCAAGGGAGTTCGGCGGAGCCCCCCGATGGAGGGGATATAAAACGCTATCCCTGGTGGTCGCCCCGCTTGTCATTCTGGCCGTATCCATCATGTTCATCGACTACTTCAGGGCGTGGAAGGGAGCGCTGGAGCGAGCCTTCGCTGGCCTCATATTCATCTGGATGGAAGCGGTGGCCATCAGACTGGCGATTCTTTCCCTGAGGGCCGACCGGTCAGGCGCCGCGCAGGAGAAGGCCGAAACCGGTCTCGCGGCTCAGGGGTCTGGGCACGCGCCTCGACGCTTCTTCTTTCATGGCGTAAACTTGGCCCACCGATTGAGAAGTCACTCTCCAAGGAGCGAAGCATGGCGGCGTTGAAAATCGCGATTGGCGGTTACGGTCACACGGCGGCCCTCTTGGACGGCTCGGTCAAGCCCCAGGGCGTGGACTTGGAGTTCGTGGAGGTGTCGCCCATCATCGCGGCATTCCGCCGTATGGTTCGGGGTCTCGAATTCGACGTAGCCGAGATGGCCATCACCACCTACCTGTGCGCCAGGGCTTACGGGAAGCCCTTCACGGCCATTCCGGTGTTCCCGGTGCGGGCCTTTCACCACAGCGCCATTGTCTACAACACCAAGGCGGGCGTCAGCAGCCCCAAGGACCTGGAAGGCAAGATGGTGGGCGTCAACCGAGGCTACACGGTGACCACCGGCCTGTGGATTCGCGGAATCCTGCAAAGCGAGTACGGGCTCGACGTCAGCAAGGTCACCTGGATGCTGTCGGGCGACGAGCACGTTGCCGAGTACGAATACCCCGCCAACGTCGTCCCCATTGCAGCAGGCCAGACCCTGGAAGAGATGCTCCTGTCTGGAGAGATCGCGGCTGCCATAGGCGTATCCGTGGACTCTGAGGACGTGAAGCCGCTCATTGCGGACGCCCGCAATGCCGCCTTCGAGTCCTTCCGCAAAACCGGGCTCTACCCCATCAACCACACCGTCGTCGTCAAGGACGAAGTGCTTCAGGCCAACCCCTCAGTGGCCACCGCTCTGTTCGACGCCTTCGTAGCCGCCAAGAAGCCGTATCTCGATCGGCTGGCTTCGGGCCGGGATCTCTCCGATGCGGACAGGGGCCAACTCGCCATCAACGAGGTGGTGGGCCCCGACCCGACACCCTACGGCATAGCCCCCAACCGGCGGATACTGGAGACGGTGATTCAGCATGCGGTGGACCAGAAGGTCATTCCGCAGGCCCACGGGGTTGAGGACTACTTCGCAGCCAACGCGCTTGATCTGGTGGGGTAGGGGTGTGGGTGTGCAATCGCCTGGCCTTCGTCATTGCGGCGGAGACCAGCCCGGCGGCAACTGGAGACGCTTGATAACGGGCGACGTCTGAGCTTTCGCGGCACAGGATACCACCATGGTCCGAATGCGCTACAGCAGCTGGGACGGCACGCAGGACATCGGTTTCACCCAGGACGACCTGATGGACCACGTGGCCCAGGAAATGCTGGAGACCGGCGACCTTCGCGGCGTGCTGCGGCGCCTGATGCAGCGGGGCGCCGATTTTGCCAGCGGGCGCCGCATGGAGGGCCTGCAGAACCTGCTGGAGCGCCTTCGAAAGAGGCGCGAGGAGAACCTGGACCGATACAACCTGGGCGGCATGATGGACGACATCAAAGAGCGCCTGGACCGCATCGTCGAAACGGAGCGCAGCGCCCTGGATGATATCCTGGGAGACCAGCCCTCAGAGAGCAGCGCTTCCGCCCCGCCGGAAGGGGAACAGAGTGGCGAGCCAGCGCCGTCCCAGGGCCGGCAGGGCGACGCTGGGTCGGGGGGCGAGTTCGAGGAAATGCGCCGTCGCATAGCCCAGCGCCGGCTGGAGCGGATGAACGAGTTGCCGCCCGACGTCGGCGGCCGCATCCGGGACTTGCGCGAATACGACTTCATGGACCCGGCGGCGAGGCAGGAGTTCGAAGATCTGCTGCAGTTGCTTCAGCAGCAGCTTATGCAGAGCTACTTCCAAGGAATGCAGCAGAGCCTGCAATCCATGACGCCGGAGGCCTTGAAAGAGATCCAGCAGATGGTGCAGGACCTCAACCTCATGATCCAGCAGCGGCTGCGGGGTGAGCGGCCCGACTTCGACGGGTTCATGCAGAAGTGGGGACATTTCTTTCCTCCAGGCATTGAAGACTTGGACCAACTCCTCGAATACCTGGAGCGCCAGATCGCTCAGATGGACGCCCTCATGAAGTCCATGACGCCGGAGATGCGTCAGGAGTTGGAGGGCATGATGCAGTCGCTGCTCCAGGACACCAGGTTGCAGTGGGACCTAGCGCAGCTAGCCGCCAACCTGGAGCGTCTGGACCCGGGAAGCACCAGCGGCGACGACTTCAACTTCAGCGGTGATGAGCCCGTCACCCTCCAGGAAGCCATGCGGCTCATGGGGGATATGAACTCCATGGAATCGTTGGAGCAGGAGCTCATCGAGGCGGCTCGCTCCAACGACGCCTCTCAGATCGATTCCAGCGAAATCGAGCGCCTGCTGGGCCGGGAAGCCGGCGAGATGGCGGAGCAGTTGCAGCAGATTACGAAAATGTTGGAGGAGTCGGGGGTCATCCAGCGCAAGGGCAAGAACTGGGAGCTCACCCCTCAGGCGATGCGCCGGATTGGGCAGAAGGCTCTTCAGGACATTTTCAGCAAGCTCCGCAAGGGCGTGTCGGGTTCCCATGACCTTCCTCAAACCGGGCCAGGCGTCGACGCTGGAGAGCAGTTCAAGCGCTGGGAGTTCGGCGATCCATTCACGCTGGACGTGCAGAAGACCATCACCAACGCTGTTATGCGGCAGGGGCCCGGAACGCCCGTCAAGGTCATCCCGGAAGACTTCGAAATCTCCCAAACGACGGCGGTGACCCGGTGCGCCACCGTGCTCATGCTGGACATGAGCTACTCGATGCTCATGGGAGGGTACTTCCAGGCCGGCCGCCGCTTGGCTTTGGCGTTGGATACACTGATCCGGTCCCAATTCCCCAAGGACACCCTCACGGTCGTTGCTTTCTCCTACTTCGTGCTCAAGCTCAAGCCGGACATGTTGCTCGACTCCTACTGGGTTGAGTTCGGCGGAGGAACCAATTTCCAGGAGGCCTTCCGACAGGCCCGGCAGATCCTGGGCCGGGACAAGGCGGAGACCCGGCAGATCATCATCATTACCGACGGCGAGCCAACGACCTATAGCTACGGGATGGACGACGATTGGGACAACCCGCGGGGCGGCATGGAGCAGACGCTTCGAGAGGTCGTCCGGTGCACGAAGGATGGCATCACGTTCAATACATTTATGATGGGCCGCGACCCCGGCGCCGCTCGCTTCGTTGGCACGGTGACCAAGCTGAACAAGGGCCGCGCCTTCCTGGCCTCCGCCGACCGGCTGGGCCAGTACGTGGTCACGGACTACATCAACAGCAAGCGCAAGGTCATCGACTAGCGTCCGGGTCCGCTTGCCCCTCAGCGCGGGCCTTCTCCTAAGCGGCGGGCAACTGCCTCGGCGGAGGCCGCCGACGCAACGCCAGGTATTGAAGCGCCGCCGCGTTTCCCTAGGGTTGGCCGATACCGCCGCACAGGGGCCAAAAGGCCGCGCTGTGGAACAAATCGCCACCGCCGGACGTCCTGTATGCAAGAAGCGCTCGGACGGCTTGCGCTTGGAGCGCCATCATCGGAACGTCAGAGGAGCACATGAGCAGTATCCGGTTCTCAACCACCGTTCTGATCGCCCTCGTTTTGGCGGTCCTTTTCCTCGCTGCGTGTGGTGCTTCGGGTGACTCGGCATACGAAGAAGATGCTCAACTCGCTTCCCAAGGGCCAAGGGATGGGGCCGCTTTACTGGAACCGACTGCTGCTCCTCAATTCAACGCTCCCACGCAGTCGCCCCCTCCGGCAGATCAATCCGAGGATGCCTCGCCCCAACAGGCGGGCGGTCCCCTGTTGCAGCCGCAGGAGCAGTCGTCAGCCGCGGCCAGCCGCATCATCATCAGAACCGTGGACATGACCGCGGTGGTGGACAACGTTGCCGCCGGCGTGGAGGCGGTTACCGCGGTGGCGCGGGAGGCTGGAGGCTGGGTCGTGTCGTCGCAGCAGGCGACGGCTTCCTCGGGCAGCATTTCCATCCGCGTGCCGGCCGCGGTCTTGGACGACGTTCTGCCACGGCTCCGCAGACTCGCTGTGGAGGTGGAGGCGGAAACGTCCAGCAGCCAGGACGTCACGGCGGATTACGTGGACACCGAATCCCGCATCAGGAACCTCGAAGGGACCAGGGACGCGCTGACGCGTCTCCTGGAGCGGGCGGTGAACATTGACGATGCCCTGAATGTCCAGAACGAGCTGACCGGGATCCAGGAGCAGATCGAGATCCAGCAGGGCCGCCTCAACTTTCTGGCTGAAACATCAGCGTTTTCCCTGGTCAACGTTAGACTCAAGCTGTCTTTCATGGACATCCAGGTGGACGCAGGCGAGGACGTCGCGATAAAGGTTGGCGAGCCCCATCGCTTCCGGGCCAGTTTTCGCCCGCCCGAGGGCATCGATAGGTTCACCTTCTCGTGGGATTTCGGCGATGGCTCTTCGCCGGTCACGGGGACCCGGACCATCGATCGGCTGGATGGCCAGGGCCGTCTCACCGACACTATCAGCCGCAGGTTCACCGACACAGAGCAGTCGCCCTACATTGTGACGGTCACCATTCGGGGTGAGGGGCGGGCCGGGGCCGGAGAGGGCAAGGACGCGATGGTGGTCACAGTGTTGGACATCCCCGCCATCGAGGTGTTCGCCGGTGAAGACGTGGGGGTCGTGGAAGGGGAGGAGTTGGCGTTCGCAGGGTCGTTCACCAGACCACAGGGGCTGACGGACTTCACGTACCGCTGGGACTTCGGCGACGGGTCGGAGTCGGAGGAATTCGCAGCGCCTCCGGGAGAGACCAGGGCCGAGGGGCGACCCATGTCTACGCCAACCACCGCCCGCAGCCCTACCGGGTTGAGCTACGGGTGACGGCAAGGAGCGACGCCGGCGAGGTTGAGCAGACCTCTCAGTTCTTTGTCACGGTCGAAGAGGGCACGCCGTGGGTCCAATCCCTCCATATAGACGAGGTTCCCAGGGTGGCTGTCCTGGTGCTCACGACCGTAGGACAGCTCCTGGTCTGGGTTCTGGCCGCCGTCGCCGTGTCGAGTCCGCTGTGGATCCCTGCCGCCCTCATTGCCCTCTACCTCAGGAGGAAGGCGCGCAACACCGGACCCTAGTCGGCGTCGTGAAAGAATAGGCAGTTGCAGAAGACCACGCAGGAGGGTGGAGGCGGTTCACCGCCCCCGCCCTCCTGCACCCCCAGGAATCACGAGGAGGCATCGAGCGGGGTAGCGAGGCTCGCTGAGGCCAACTGGTCCATCCGATACCAGCCCGGCGAGGCCAAGACCGGGGCCGCTTCACCGTCCGGATAGCCGTCCCGCCCCGGAACCCACCGCGCTCCTGCCTGTAGGCGTCGCGCGCTTCGCGTTCTGCGCGGTAGGCGGCCTCCGGCAGCCCACGGAACAAGAGAGGGCGTCCAGGCGTGGAGCAGGCGGAAGCCGGGGGGCGCGCCAACGGCAACAGCGGCGGGAGCGAGAGCGGTAATCCATAGCACTCCAGGGGACAGATGTCACGACTGTGGGACAGTTGGCGGCGCTTCGCGACGTTTACCAGCCGGCCCTCGAAGGGAGCCGTGACGGAGCCGGGATAGATCTGAGACAGAGCCGTCGCGAGCCGTGGCGAAACCGCGGCGAGCCGTGGCGGCTCCAAAGACTTGCTCAGCGACGGCATTCGCTCCGGTCCCACGCTTCCTCGGAGGGTCTTGCCCCTTGGGTTGTTCCCTCAGCGCCCCTGCCACAGGGGGATTCTCTGTGGTTAGCCTCCAGTGCAATATGTATGCGGCAGGCTCCAAGAAAGAGAAGTGGGCCGGTAGCCTACTTCATGGGGGTACCATAGCACAAATGTACGACTTTTGCAAGTAGGCGGGGTTGGGGGCGGGGCCCAGCCGCTCCGAACACCGGCCAGACCCCACGCAGCCCCCGAAGGCCCCGCCGCCGACCTTCGCGGCGGACAACACCGCTCCGGCGTTGACGATAATGCCGGTGGAACCCTTCGCCACGGCATAGTGGAGAGGCAATACTCCTGCCGCCCTACTAGTGGCGCCTCGTTGGTGATGGCATTGATCGTCATTCCAGCGAAGGCTGGAATCCAGGGTGGCCGACAGGCCGCGCGCTGGCGGGCGTAGTGTGGCGGCGGGGTTGTGTCATTCCAGCGGAGTCGAGGAATCTCTCCGGGGCCCAGTACCCTCTCCCTACACAAGGGGAGGGGGTTAGGGGGTATGAACCGGGGAGATAGGTAACATCGCAACCGGGCACATAGGTAACACATTGTGTGATGGTGGGAAGCAATCCCACAGGAGGAAGATGTGTTGCCTTGGAAAGAGACGAGCATCGAATCGGAGCGATTGCGGTTTATCGAGCGTGTGTTGGCGGGGGAGGAGCCGATCGCGGAGTTGTGTCGCCAATGGGCGATCAGCCGCAAGACCGGCTACAAGCTGATCAGACGCTATGGGGCGTACGGTGAAGACGGTCTGCGTGACCGGAGTCGAGCTCCCCATCACCACCCTAACGCCACGACGAGAGCGGTATCGGCGCGCATCCTAGAGGCGAAGCGCGCCCACCTGACGTGGGGCCCGAAGAAGATCGTCGCGTGGCTGCGTAACCAGGAGCCAGACGCACCGTGGCCGTCCAACAGCACTGCGGGGGCCATCCTTGATCGGGCGGGGCTTGTACGTCGTCGCCGGCGTCGCCGCAGGTCCTCGCCGTGGGGCGAGCCCTTCGCGCACGCCGCACAGCCCAACGACGTGTGGGCCATCGACCTGAAGGGCTGGTTTCGGACGGGCGACGGTATTCGCATTGACCCACTGACGGCTCAGGACGCGATGTCCCGCTATCTGTTGGTGTGCGACGGATTGGCCCACCCCACCGGTCTCGAGATCAGACCCGTCCTGGAGAGAGCCTTCCGTGAGTACGGCCTGCCGCGTGTCATCCGAACCGACAACGGCCCGCCCTTCGCCAGCGTCGGCCTGGGCAGCCTCTCACCTCTCTCCGCATGGTGGGTCAAACTGGGAATCATCCCTGAGCGCATCGCGCTGGGGCATCCCGAGCAGAACGGCCGCCTTGAGCGACTTCATCGCACCCTCAAGGCGGAGACGGCATCGCCGCCGAGAGCCAACCGGAGAGGGCAGCGACGAGCTTTCGATGGCTTTCGTCACGACTACAACGCCGAACGACCGCACGAGGCCCTGGGACAGCGACCGCCGGTCAGGCTCTACACACCCTCACTTCGGCCCATTCCGTCCCGCGTCACATCGCCGGAGTACGGAGCGGAGGTCACGGTGCGGCGGGTGCGCCACAACGGTGAGATCAAATGGAAAGGTGGACACGTCTACGTCAGCGAATCCCTCGCAGGCGAGCCCATAGGCCTCGTCCAGCGGACCGAGCGCACCTGGGAACTCCGCTTCGGTCCACTCCTCATCGGCATGCTCGACGACCTTGCGTGGCGGATCGACAAGACGGCGACGAAAGTGTTACCTATGTCCCTAGGCTAACTGTTACTCATGTGCCCGGTCGTACAGGGTGAGGGTACTAGTGGGAGGCGTGGTGCGAAGAGCCCATTCGTGGTGAGCCTGTCGAACCACCCCGTCATCCCCGCGCCCACACCCCCGTCATGCCAGCGGAGGCTGGCATCCAGGCGCTCGCGAGCTCGCGAGCGTAAGGATGTGCGTACAGGTGGTTCCTACCTCAGGAGTATCACATCCACCCGTAACTGCGTTTTACAGTGCGACCAATGTTGCCGCTAGCTTGTGAAGCAGCCTTAATCGCCCGAATGTAGTTCGCGGAGAGTACGTTGAATTCAACGCTATTACCACTATCTTTGCGGAGAAAATGAAGAACTTTGCCGCGTATTCCTTGCTCCTTGATTTCTGGAATGGACGTGTCAAGGTTAATGCGCCACATTTGGTTAGCTTTATAGTACGACATCAAACTACTGTTCCACACTGAGGAACCACGACTTAGTCTAAGCGCGATTTTCGCGTTGTAATTTGTCGAGTCAATTCCGAAAAAGGCTACGACATGGGTTGGAATTTCGAGTTGGTTGCCGGAACCACCAGTGATGGCTCCCGATTCAATCCAAAGCTCACTAGCGTCAGCGGGGCTTACTTGCGATATTTCAGCTTTTTCTCCCATGATTCGGTCTGGAGAGGGCATTGGTTCCGAGGTTTTGTGGTGGGCCTCGTACTTGTCTATTCTTGCATTAGTCGCGCGTTTGCTTCGGTCCCAGATTTGCTGAAACCAGTTGTGCCATTGTATTGAGATTCGGTCACGTTCATCGCCCTGATCAAGTTCTATTACGACATTCGCCTCTCTGTTCTTCCGGAGACCAGCTGACGTGAGATTGGCCGATCCGGTGACGAACACGAAGGGGCTTAAACTATTCTTCTTACTATCAAGTGCGAGTGTCTTCGCATGAAATATGCCTTTCCCGGAAGTCTCAAATAGACGTACGCGCCTAGGAAATCGCGCCGCTAATGTTCTTATTGCTTCCGGTTCAGTGACTGACCCATCGAGTCCTATAACTAGCCTCACATCCAGAGGAGAGCCCCTTGCGTCGATTACCTCAAGCATGAGCCGTGCACCCTCAGTTGAAGCAAAGGCAACCGCCATCCGCAGCCGAGTTAAGTCAGGTCGTAGGAGGAGCGCCGTAATGGCGTCATTCATTGTCCCTGTTCCTTCTGGCGGGTTGAAGATAAGGTCGATTGTCAACTTATCCTCCTTTCGAAGACCCCTACAGAAGTGGAACTTTTTCGCCCTCAGTCTCTCGTCTTCGTCGTGCACGACGAAATGTTCCAGCGTTCGCAAGGCCGAGATGCGGGAGCATTGGCCCTCGGCCATCCAACAAGTCTTCGATAGTTACAACTTGGACACAGGGGAACTGATGACTGGGGAAATACTTAGGAACGTAGACCCCAGCAGCCATGGCCTCTTGAAGCATTGGCTGTGTAGGAGACTCTAAGACGATCAATAACCCCAGTGCGGCCTTCTCGCGGGCCATGTCGCCCTTCAGAGTTGCTACATGATCCCGACGAACGCGCCCACTCTTAACTTGGACCAGCACAGTCTTTGCTTTCCCAGTTGCATCGTCAAAGAAGTTGATGTAGCCATCTACGCCAGCATCAGCCCCTTTGCGCCGACTGTTGGCAGGACGGGCATCAACAAGACCGAGCGCCCAGTATTCAAACTGGTATCGACCATCATGCTCGCTCTCCAAGGCAAGCGCTCTTGCGCTCGCAACGTCGAGCGGAGCTCCGACTACTTCATAGGGCGAGAGCTGATCTCCAAACGTATCATGCAGTCGGTATTTCATAAGTGAGATGGCAATATGCGTCACATCGATGCCAATCCATCGTCGCTTCAATCGCTCAGCAACGGTGACGGCGGTGCCACATCCACAAAACGGGTCTAGAATGACATCATCTTCATTGCTTGATGTCCGAATAATGCGTTCTAGAAGCGCTTCAGGTTTCTGCGTTGGATAACCTAAGTGCTCTCCACCTGCAGCTTGCGGAATATCGTTCCAATCGTTTGTTATGGTCTTGCCTTTGGAGTCTTCAAGGTAGAGCTTGTATTGTGGGACGGCCCCTGGTTTCAGCTGGACCACAAGGCCGTCTTCATAGGCTTTCTGCATCCGCTCACGACTCCACCTCCATACTCTGGTCACTCCCAGAAACTCGTAGGTCAGATTAGGCCGGTTGTCGTTTGGATTAAGAAGAGGTAGCAGTCGATACTGGCGTCCTTGTTCATCCATGTATTTATAGGCTTTGCTCACATAGGATATGTCGTGTTCGGTGAACAATTTATTGAAGGTGACTACGTGTGTCTTGGAGTATCGAAGAATGACATCCCGACAGTTTGGAAAGTTCATGCTGTGGAGGCTCTTGGGATTGGAGCGATGCCAAGAGATCTCGTTACGGAAGGTTCCAGGCCCAAAAGCCGCATCCATAAGAAGCTTGAGATAATGGCTAGCGGTAGGGTCACAGTGGAGGTAAATACTGCCCGTAGGTTTAAGCACACGGTGTAGTTCGACTGTCCGCTCCGCCATCATCGTCAGGTAGGCCATCATGTCGTTCTGACCCAAGAATGAGCGCATCGCTTGGAGTAGGTCCGCAAGCTTCTTCGGCCCATGCATCACTACACCTTGGTAGGCGTACTCCGTTTCCATACTCCAATGCCAGGTATCGTCGAATGCCTGTATCTGAGCAGTAGAGCCCTCGCCGCTCACCTCTTTGAATAACGCGTTATACGTCGCGTTGGAGTTGAAGGGAGGGTCGAGATAGATTAGATCAACGCTCTCTTCCGGAACATGCTCCCGCAGGATGTCCAGATTGTCTCCGAAGTAGAGCTTGTTCTTCCAGTTCGGCACGGTTCCTCCAATAGAGCGCTACAAAGGGTAGCAGCATCGTCATCCCCGTTGAATAGAGGACTACTCCCAATTTCTGCCACCAGCCCCTTACGCCGACTCCCCCGCTTCCACTACGGTGTTCCTCGACACCCAACCCGCAGGCAGGCGCGTTTCTGTCGCCTCCTGGCGTGCATTGAAAGAGAAGGAAGGAAGCGTGGCACCACTTGCACCATCGTGGCGCGGGTCACCCCCAAATCACCCCCCATTTCGGCCTTGCTCTTCCCCAGTCTGGCACCACTGGAACGCCGGAACCCCCGAGTGAATGGCGCAGGATGGTGCCAGGTTTCTTTAACCGGGATTTCCCATACTGGCAGTCTTCAGGCTCAAAGGGCCACCCATATGAGACGGTAGCATCATAGGCAGGTCTTGCAAGGCCAGTCAATCGGCGGTCTATCCGATAAGGGATGCGTTGGCAGTCGTAGACCACCCTTCTTGTCCGTCTTCATCGGCCTCGCGTCCCCTGCCAGTGGAGTGAACCGCATTGAAGGTAGGACGACTCCCTGCAGCGCTCTGTCACTCTTGGGAAGATGGAGGTGGACCCTCCCTCAGCTTGGTGCCGGCGTTAACCGCCCGATACGATCCAAGAGTCCCTGGAACAACCGTTGAGCAACCGACAGCTCGGACAACTGAAAGATCAATCGCCGGGAGTGCCGCACCAGGCGGCCTCCCATCTTGATCAGCTTGACCTGCATGCTCGCAGCGACCAGTGCTCGACTGCCTTGGGGGAGACACAGCCGGCGAAGGAAGTTGCCAAGGTTGTACGCCAGGACGAAGAGAAACAGACGCAACCGGTTGGCCACGATCCGATGACGGACCATCCATCCCCGCGCACCCCATCGCCACCCCTAAATAGGTTCAGGGAGATAACGGACATCGGCAAGGGCGATGGAAGGGAAGTATACTGGTGTCGGCATGAGCATGAGTAGGTATGGGGCTATCCTCACAGGAGCGGTGGAGTAGATGGGCAACGAGATCAAGTTCATCGACACGACCATTCGAGACGGCAGCCAGAGCCTCTGGGCTCTGAACATGAAGACCGGCATGATGCTCTCGGCGCTGCCGCACCTGGACGCCGCCGGCTTTGACGCCATCGAGTTCTACGCCCCCTCCGGGCAGATCAAGAAGATGGCGCACCACCTTGGCGAGGACTCCTTCGAGTGGCTGAAGCTCGGTATGAAGCTGAACCCCAAGACGGAACTGCGCGTCCACGGCGGCATTCGAGGCGCTCTGGGCAAGGTGCCCTTCTCCGCCGGGAAGCTGCTCATGGACATGTGCGTTGCTTACGGCCTCACCGTCACCAGGACCTCCGACCCCTGGAACGACTTCCCCAACTTTGCCACCGAGCACAACGACATCAACAAGTGCGGCGTCAAAGTGGTCATGAACGTGATCTACTCTGAATCAGCCAAGCACACCAACGACTACTACCGCGAGCGCGTCAAACAGGCCGCAGACCTCAGGCCATACCGCATTTGCTTCAAGGACGTGGGCGGGCTTCTCACCCCGGAGCGGACGCGAGAGCTTCTACCCATCTTCCAGGAATCGGCGGGGGACGTCGAGATCGAGTTTCACGCCCATTGCAACAACGGCCTCGCTCCGCTGAATGTCCTGGAAGTAGCCAAGGGCGGCGTGCGCTACATCCACACCTCGTTGCCTCCGCTGGCCAACGGCACTGGCCAGCCGTCGGTTTTCAACGTTGCCCAGAACCTGAGGGCGCTGGGTTTCGACGCGGCCATCGACGAGGAACCCCTGGGGCCCGCCATGGAGAACCTGACGTCCATCGCTCATGATCACGACATGCCGATTGGGGCGCCGCGTCTCTTCGACCAGTCCATCTACCACCACCAGATTCCCGGCGGCATGATCTCTAATCTGGCCTACCAGTTGAGGCTGGTGGGCATGGAAGACAGGCTCCAAGAGACCCTGGAGGAGGCGGTCAGGGTGCGGGCCGAGTTTGGTTTTCCCATCATGGTTACTCCGCTATCCCAGTTCGTGGGCAGCCAGGCGGCCATCAACGTCATTGTTGGGGAGCGGTACAAGCAGGTCAGCGACGAGGTCATACAGTATGCCATCGGCCTCTGGGGCCGGGAGCCTGTGACCGATATGGACCAGCAGGTGCGCGCCAAGATCCTCGACCGGGGCAGGGCGCGCGAGTGGGCTCGATGGGAGCAGCCCGAGCCCTCGCTGAAGGAGCTCCGGCACAAGTACGGGGACAACATTTCCGACGAAGAGCTTCTCATGCGGGTCTACGCCGGCGACGACTACGTTGACTTGGTGGGCACGGCCAGCCGGCCCGAGGACTTCCTCAGCGCCCGCCAACCGCTGGTCATGCTGCTGGACGAGTTGGTGAAGAAGCGCGGTTTCACCCACGTCGTTGTGCAGAAGGGAGAGTTGTCGCTGACGCTGGGCGGCGGCCCGGGGAGATCTTCCTAGGAGACACGTTACGATGGGCCGATGGAGAAAGAGTGAAGAGGTGGGCGCGAGCGGGAGCACCCAGTCTGACCGATTACAAGCTGAGCATGAGAAGTCGCCAATGGTAAAGCGAGTAGCATTTTGTCTGGTCGAAAACGATTTCGGACAGGTCTTGCTGGTCCAAAGGGGGTACGGCAAGGAAAAGTTCAAATGGTCGCTGCCAGGGGGCAACTGTGACGGCCAGGAAGCCTATCACCAAGCAGCACGCCGGGAAGTGGGAGAAGAAACCGGCCTTCGCGTCGAAATCGTTTCCCTGATTTTTGAGGGGCGCAGACATGCCATCGAAACCTATTTCGGCAAAATCAGAGGCGGCCGCCTAAAGGCCCAGCGCCCGGAATGTCTTGACGCCAAATTTTTCGACTATGATCACTTACCCCCTTTGGCATTCTCAGCCGATCGCCGTGCTGTGAAAGACTGGCAGGATATGAAATCCACTCACGCCTACCTAGCCTCCAACCCTCGAACGCCGCCGTGTCCCAACTGCAGCAGCGACCATACAAGGCTCAGGCGTTATCCCCACCATAACCCCTACCGCTGCCGATCCTGCAACAAGGTTTTTCACCAATGAGCTCGTTACCAAACCCATTGAGCGAATCGCCAGGCGAGGCGCAGGACAAAGAGACGGCGATATTGGATATTGTTGTCCGCCACATCCTTTCCGAGCGGGAAAGGATGGGTTTGCCCGCCCCTGCGCCGAATTCCAGGCTAACGGCCGCGGCTCGGGATACGGCTGTCTGGTTCAGTTCAGAGGATGATTTTGAAGACAAGATTCTCGAGTATTTGAGGCTGCGTTGTGCCGAGCAACCCGGTAACGCTAATGCCAGCTTGTCCCTGCGCTTAGCCTACGGCAGACACTTCTGGCCCGCCGCCGCCGAACCCTCTGAAGTCGCCAAAGACCTGATTGAGAGAATGGGCCTATCCGAGGTAGTTGGCTTTTCTGCCTTGGACTACTTGGGGATAGGGAGTTGTTTCGCCGTTCTCGACCAGTCAGGAAACTCGGTTAAAATTACCGGCGGCCAGCCTGCCAGATTCGGGTATGCATTGGTTGTCGCGTATGCGACTGACGGCAACGGCATGATAATTGACCGGATTAACGAGAGACGGGAGAAGGTTGGCGCCGCCCCGCTGCAAGTATCCACCCACTTGCGTGATGTGGTCCGCAAGTTCATAGTCTCGTCCTCCGCCGATGAAGCGGGTGACTCCCTGTATGACGAAGCGCGGACCCATGGGTATGCGGCAGACGGTTGGAGGATTCGGCTGTACTATAGTGGAAGCTATGCCAAGTTTCCAAGCGGCAGTGATACTTTTGTTGCCGAACCGGAAATGGCCGATATCATTGCTACGCAACTGGTTAAAGATTGGCCTATTTTGTTGCGCCCGGACTGGCAGGATATTGGAATCGCAACCGGCGTCAAAAACCACCCGGAGTTGGGCGGATTGAACTTCCAAGCGGAGTTCGTCATTGGCTGGAGAATACCGTTCGACGCCGAGCGTCCCGCCCACTTTCCGCCTCCGATAGACCTGGAGGGCAACCCTTCCACTTCGGTTGATGCGAGTACCCGACGAGGTGGCGAAGATGGACCCGATGCATTGCGTGACCCCGTGTACCGGGAACCACAGCCCAAACCCCAACGGCGTCGTGGCTGGTGGCCCTTCCGTTCCTGAATCTTTGTTGAACCGCCTCTAGTTTATTACGATTAAGCTCAGCCGTGAATAAAATTCTGAAGGCCCTCAGGGGCCGCGTCGCGTCTGGGGTTGTAGCTTGCGTGGTTGGCGAACCTGCCCCCTTCCGCTAGTTGTGTATCTGCATCCGAAGGGGAGGGGAGGCTGCAATGCCGGTTGCGACGGAGGCTGCGAGGTTTAGATGAGGTTTCGATGGAAGTAGACCTGCGCCAACTCCTCGCCGGCCTGGTCGAGTCCGGCAAGGCCAGGACTCCACTGTCCCGCTTCACCTTCCTGGGGCGCGTGGCCAGCGAGGAAGAGCTTGCCCAGTTCTTCACGGACCTGCTCGTCAAGGCCGCCGAGGCAAAGCACGCGGACCGATGGGACGACCTGACAGCCCACCTTGAAGCGTGGGAGGACTGGACTCTGGTTCGCCTGGCCGGGTCGGCTGAGTTCCCGGATCTCGTGGTCCCGTGGACCCCGTTCACGGCGCCGCTGGACCGGGCCAAGATTGCCCTGATGACCTCCGGGGGGCTGTACCTCGATGGCCAAGAGCCCTTTGTCCTGACCAACGACTCCACCTATAGGGAGATCCCCCGGGGAACGCAGCAGGAGGCGATCCGAGTCGCCCACCGCGGCTACGACACCAGCGGCCCCCTGAGGGACATGAACTGCATGCTTCCCCTCCGCCGGTTCGAAGAGCTTGAGCACGAGGGGGTCATCGGCAGCCTGGCGGAGACCAATTACAGCTTCAACGGCTCCATTCCAGACGTCAGATTCCTGGAGGAGTGGCCGCATGAAGCTGCCCGCACTATGCGGGAGGAGGGCGTTGATGCCGTGTTCCTGACCCCCGCCTGAACGTGGTGCAACCGCTCCGTGGGAGTGGTGGCCAGAATTCTCGAAGAGGAAGGACTGTCCACGGTGGCGGTGATGACGTTCAGGGAAGTTGCTGAGATCATGCGGCTGCCACGCGCCGTCTACCTCCGCTTCCCCATCGGCCTGACGCTGGGAGAGCCGGGCAACGCCGCCCAGCAACGCTCGGTCATAGGAGAGGCGCTCGCCTTTCTGCAGGCCGCCAGCGAGCCCGGCAGCCTGCGGACTCTATCCCATCGCTGGCCTGTGCCGAGGGCTATCGACAGGGGCGGGTCTTAGAGCCGCACGAGCGCGCTTCCACGCCGGCCCACCGTTCAGAAGGACAACGCGTCGCCGCGGCCTGCGCCGTCGCAGACTTGCGTGGGGACGCTCTAGGGCCTGTTCACACTGGCGGGCTGGATTAGCGGCCTTAGCCGGAAGGAGGCGGGCGAGCGGTCTGGCCCAGTGATGAGGATGTCGGAGCGTAGGCCATGCTGTCCGGCACTCCTCTATCTAATGATGATGGTGAGAACACATTAGTCACTGTAAGCGTTCGATTCCGGGGCAGGCGTCGAAGCCGCTGTCGAAGCTCAATATACGGCTAGCCCCAGCCTTCTGCATCACCGCCACGTGCAGGGCATCTCGCGCCGATAGACCATCCACAGTGCCCAGCAACGCTCTCGCGGAGCGTATCTCTGACATGCCGAAGGTCAGAATGTCGTCAGCTATTCCGTCCAAGCTCTCGAAGGCGGCATCGATGGCGTCGAGCCGATGTATCGCCGTGTACCGGTGGAGTATCTCCTGGTAGACTTCCACACTGGTGATGAATCGCTCCCCATCTCCCACCAACTGCGTCAATGCGGTTATCGCCCTGTCCTTGTTCGGGTGTGCGGCTCCCACTAAGTACATTGGCACGTGGGAGTCGATGAAGATCACGGGAGCCTTTGCCCCGTTTCGATCTCCCGGAGCATGACCTCTATGTCAGCAGTTGGAAACTTGTGCCGAGACGCATGGGCGATAACGCGCAGCTTGGCCTCTACGGTCCCAGGGTGGTCGCTTCTTGCCTGACGCAGCGCCTGCCGGACCCACTCCGCAAGGGTCACCCGTTGCCTGCGGGCGACACCCTGAATCTCTTTATACTCTTCCTCATCCAGGAGGACTTGTAGGCGCTTAGACATGAGAAGAGCCTACTTAACTCATGCCTGAGTAGTCAACCTAATCGATAGCATCCGCGACAGTTCGCTGGGGGCGCTGGTGCTGCTGACGAACTGCTTCGCCCCTCCCCCGCATCCGTAGATGTGGAGGGCGGCAGCAATACGAAGCGCGCTCTGTCCCCTGATGGGATGCGCTAGGCTGACGCGGCGTCAAGAAGGGCGAACTGCTGCACCCATGCCTGTGCGCACCTTAGCGCCGTCACCATCAGCTGACCTTGTTAACGACGCGCGTGCGCACGATCTTGTCCCAGAGGCACTGGCGGTTGGCGTCCCATATGCACGACAGCGCCGCCACGACGAACGCGAACCCGTTGATGGCGCCACCCACTTCGTCGCCCAGCAGAGCCACCAACACACCATAGACTGCACCGAAGGCGATCCCCCGCACCACGGAGGTCCCTGATCAGCATCCAGCCCAGACTGGCAACTGCACCGTCTTCGCGGATAACGCGCATACCTAAGAGCCGCTTCGCCGGGCTCTGCCCAGCTCGCGCCGCGATCAGATGCCAGACGACCCAGCCGATGCCGAGTGTGATCACGAAGAGGAGCCGTCGAGGACGGCTCCTGCGAGGCGGCGCCCCTAGCTAGCTAGCTCAGTCTCGTTGCCGGTCATGTTGCATCCTCCTACAGGTCCAGTGCGAACCGCAACGTGAAGGTTCTTGATTCTGTCCAGTTTGGTGGGCCTATAGGGACCCTCATGTGTGAGCGCCCCTACAGGGTCCCTCTCGCAGGGCGGTGGTATGTATGGAAGCACCCTGACGGCAACCGCAACCCTTCGTGCGCTATCAGTACGACCGCGGCAAATCACCTGCTCGCACCGATACACAACCGCATTCCCGTGATCCTGCGTCTTCTACACCAGCTCGCTTAGTCCTCGATTGTTGCGCCGTAGCTCGGACGCATCCTTCCGCCCGAGGCCGTTCTAGTTGTCTCTGAGCCGACGACTCAGCTTAGTCGTGCCAATCCGAGTCAGCAGACCGACCGGGCCTGTCAGCCTACCGGGTGGTTGTACAATGCCTACATGAGCATTGCGAGAATTGACCGAGTATTTGCTCAATCCTAGTGACCATCGGTGCCCAAGGGTCTAGCAGGCTGCGGAAAAACTCTGCTGTCTACCCAGGGCCAAAAACTGTCCGACGATAAACGCCGTCCTATCGCGTGTTCTGAACGAATTATTCGAATTGGCCTATCACATGCCGAATGCCGCCGAGACAGTTGAGGCTCCATACACTGCGACTGAGCGCCTTACCTTTCTTCCGCAGCCTGCTAGAATAGCTCCTAACCAGCCCGTGGATGGGAGGTATGAGTCTGGTTCCCGATAGGCGGCAACCCGGACCAGAGACAGCGTGGCCCCAAGTAACACCACTGCCCAGATGGCTAGCGCAACGACGGTGGTAGTGGGCAGGCCAAGAACGGTCGGCGGAGGATGAGCACTCACTATTAGGGAGGGCACTATGACATCCCGACAACCGAGCCGGGGGTTCAAGGCCCTGTCCGTCGCAGTACTGGCCCTTCTGGCCGTCGTCGCATCCACGTCCAGAGCTCCACAAAACTCGCAATATGGCTCGTATAGAAAATGGGGAGCAGGTTACGTTGCCTAGTCCCTATATGCAGAGGTGAAGCCACTATCACCAAGAAAATGATTAGACTTGTCCACCCAAACTACACTATCCCAAACACTGCTCAATGAAGGATCCAGTTGTTGGTGTTGACAGTTCTTGAAGGAGGTATCGGAGTGCTGAAACACTTACTTGGGTTTATCCCCGCGAAGTGGAAGCTGCGTGAAGAGGTAAAGGCAACAGGAGAGGGAAAACTCGCACTTGGGGAACAATCCTTGGGATTTTGGACGCACCGTTTAGGATGGTCTCCCTTGGCTGCGCGATATTTGGCTACGGCATTTGCGTTTGGGATCAGAGAGAATGTCGCAGCGGTACTTGAGAAAGCTCAACAACTCTCTCCCGCAGAAGATTTCGAACACCACTTCATGCTGCGCGCCGAACAGGACCCATCTGTCATTGGCGCCGCGTTAGAGGCATCCAAATTCATTACTACTGAAGAACTCCGTGATCTACTTGGCCGCATTCTTGCTGAGGAGGTGAGCGAACCTGGATCGGTATCTAGTCGGGCGGTTTCAGTAGCGAAAGACCTGTCGCCCAATGATCTTCGTGAGTTCCTGAAACTCAGGGCTGTAGCTTGGCGAGGTGCTGACCCCGGTGATGACAGTTGCTTTTTGGTCTTAGGCAAAAATCCAAATCTATATTCACCAGATGTCCTTTCATTTGGGTCAGGTGAAGTGGGGGTGAACTACCATACTTTCGGAGAGTTCCAATACCTTGGTCTGCTCCAAGAGCGTCCTTATGGAATCTTGCTCACGCTCCACCTCGATGGGGAGACAGCTCGCTATTCGCATGGTAACCGAATTCTATCGCTGCGCCCTACCAATTCGGATCCTGCTATTGGAATTGGAATGTATGACCTAACGAACGCAGGCAAAGAGATACTGAGACTATATTTGGATGAAGAGTTTCCCTATTTGGACGGGTATTTTGACGAAGTTTCGAATTTCTGGCGGGGGATGGGGTTCGAGATTGAAGAAGTAACAGCGTAGGCGTCGTCCAACTGCCAATTCTGGGGTGAATCCCGGAGGCTGGACAATTGGCGAAATGACAGTCCTGCTCCCAAGCTAAGAACAGCTGTTGCTATCGGCAAGGAGTGGGATATGTCGAGGGTCCTGATGCCGAAGTGGGAGACGCAGGGAGAGGCGGATACGTAGTAGATCGGGGTAGCGTGACGCTCCCCAGACTGCTTCGCCCCACCGCATCATAATGCAGGAATCGAGAGGCCTCGGTGCGTTGACAGGCTGCCCAGCCACATCTCGAAGATGGTGGTATCTACCGTACGCGGTGGTGGACCTGCGCCAACTCCCCGCCGACCCTTCGGCAAATTCCGATAGGCCGTCCCGTCTCCTAGTGGACCGCCGCGGAGGGCGCCGACGCCCGCTCGTTGACCAAGCGGTTGTCCAGGAAGCGTTTCATTGAGAAGGGCCGGATCAGCTCTGGCGTTCTGCCGGTGTCGATCATCTCCGCGATGCAGGCTCCGGCAATGGGCGCGGCCTTGAACCCCCACGTTCCCCAGCCCACCGTCAGCACGAACCCCGAAACACCGGGCGCCTCGTCGAGGATGGGCGCGTAGTCGGGTGTCATGTCGCAGAGGCCGGTCCATTGGCGAAGGACGTTGACCTCCTTGAGGAACGGGAACAGCATGAGCGTGTGGGCTGCCAGCTCCTCGTGCTGGCCCAGGGTTGAGCGCTGGCTGTAGCTGGGGTAGGGGTCCACGCCCCCGCCGATGACCACTTCGCCGCGGTCCGTCTGGTAAGCGTAGAAGTGCAGGTTGGCGGACGAGATGGTCCTGTGCAGGAAGGGCTTCAGCGGCTCTGTGACGAAGGCCTGCAGAGGATGTGTCGTGATGGGTAGCCGCACCTCGGCCATGGCGGCAACGGTGGAGCACCAGCCTGCTGTGGCATTGACCACCACGCCGGCCTTGACCTGGCCTCTGTTCGTCTCCACCCCAATGACCCGTCCGTTCTGGCGGTGAATGGCCGCGACATTGGTGAAGGGGTGAATCTCCACACCCCGCCGGCTGGCGCCTCGGGCGTAGGCCCAGACCACCGCGTCGTGGCGGATGACACCGCCGGGAGGGTGGTGCAGAGCCGCCATGACCGGCAGGTCCTTGCCCTCTCGAAGGTCCATCTCCGGGATCAGCGCCTTGATTTCCGATGGGCCCACCATCCTGCTGTTGACCCCCAGCAGCCGGTTGAACTCAGCCCGCTGCCGCAGGCCGATCACGGTTGCGTCGGAGTGGCCCAGGTCCAGGCGGCCCATCTGGGTAAAGAGCAGGTTGAAGCCCAGCTCCCGAGAGAGCCCCTCATACATTTTGAGGCTTTCGCGGAAGAAGGCGATTCCCTCCGGGGTGATGTAGTTGGCCCTGAGAATAGCGGTCGACCGGGCGCTGCCGCCGCCGCCCATGTAGCTCCGGTCGAGAACGGCGATGTCCCGCACCCCGCGCTTCGCCAGGTAGTAGGCGGTGGCCAGTCCATGCACGCCCGCCCCGATGATGACGACGTCATAGCGGCCTTTCAGTGGGTGACGCCCCCACATCTTCTCCTTGCGGAAGAGGCCCAGCATCAGGCGTCCCCGGAATGCAGGCGGCGGATGACTTCAACGCCGACCGGCGTCACATCCAGCGGATGTCCGGTCTCAAGGAGCGTTTCCCAGAGGTATACGGCGTAGCACCGCTCGATATAGATCTCGTAGGAGGTCTGCCCGCCCACGTCCCGCCGCGCCAGGATAGCGTGGATCTCGGCCAGCTTGCCCTGAACGCAGGACAGGTCGGGAAGCCGGCGTAGGTCCAGGTCTGTCAGCCTGGACAACGCCTGCCCGGCGCGGGGCCCCAGAATCTGAAAGCCTGCGTAGCCGGAGGTTGCGTCCAGGAGGTGGGCGCATCCGTCCAGCCGCGCTGCGAGGCCGGCGGCTGCCGGGCCTTCGTCTCCAGGGGCCGTCAGGACCAGGGCTTCCTCGTCGCTGAGGCGGCAGATCAGCACCCGCATGTCCGCGGACAGGCTGGTGTAAGCGCAGTGGCTCACGGGGACCGGCCCCAGCGCGGCGTCGAGGGCGGTTCCCTGAAGAAGCAGCTTGCCGTTGGGGCTCGCGTCGCAGAAACCGCCAATGCCCTCGACGCGCCGCATCTCCTGCTCCAAAGGGGCGTAGAAGGCTGGCCGTTTCCAGCCTGCCTCGTCCAGTAGCGTTGCCCCCAACTCGATGTGTTGGTGATGCAGCGCCGTCAGCTTTGTCGGATGCCATTGCGTCACAGCTACTCCCGCAACCGCAGCCCATCGGGGTCGTAGATGGGCTGAAGGGTGACGCGGGCGGGCGTTGGCTGGTCGTTGATCTGGATGTGGACTTCAATGCCTTCTTCGGCCAGATCCACGGGCACCCACATGAGGCCATAACCGACGTTCAGGGTGGGACTGAGCCGCGAGCTTGTCACCCGACCGACGGGTTTGCCGTCGGCGACCACCGGGTTGCCTTCCGGCGGCACGATCGCATCGTTCATTACAAAGCCCACCAGTCGGTTGCGGTAGCCGCGGTTGCGGATTCCCTCCAGCGCCTGCTTGCCGATGAAGTCCGGCTTGTCGAACCGGACGACCCATTCCATGTCCGCCTCCAAGGGGTTGGACATGGCGTCGGTGTCCTGGCCAACGATGACGTGCTTCTTCTCCAGGCGGAGGATGCGCTGGGCCTCCATGCCGAAGGGGGCGATGCCGAACTCAGCGCCTGCCTCCATGACGGCGTCCCAGACGTGCTCCGCGTACTCCGCGGGGAAGTGGATTTCCCAGCCCGGCTCTCCAACAAAGCCAAGCTTCATCAACCGCGATGGGACCCCGGCGACCGCGCCATCGAAGGAGCGCATGTAGCGAAAGGCGTTGGGGGACAGATCGACGCCGGTGAGCTTGACAAGGGTGTCTCGCGCCCTCGGACCCGCCACGTTGACGGCGGCAAGGGCCGAGGTGATATTGGTGATGTGAACGCATTGGCCCGCACCCGCCAGCCACAACTTGAGCCACTCCTCAATGGCGTCGACATTGCCCGTGGTTGTCGTGATGAAATAGCGGTCCGGGGCCAGCCGCGTCACCGTGCCGTCATCTATGATTGCGCCGCTGTTGGAGCACATAACCCCGTACCGTATTCGCCCGACGCCAAGGGTGGAGAAGGTGTGGGTGTACACCCTGTCCAGGAAGGAAGGGACGTCCTCCCCGACGACCTCCAGCTTGCCCAACGAACTCAGGTCGATGACGCCGACCCGCTCGCGGACGGCCTTGGCTTCTTCCATTGGGGAGGTGTAGCTGAAGGGCCTTCGCCACTGGCCCAAGTTCATCATCGCGGCGCCCATGGCCCGTTGGCGGTGCTCCAGGGGGCTGGCTTTCACGGGCATGTGGCCCTGCCCGGCGAGCAGTCCCAGCGGTGTGGCCGAGAGGGGCGGACGGGCTGTGGTGGATCCCGTCTCTTCCACGCTGAGTCCGGTGAGTTGCGCCGTGATCCGGCTGAAGGAGCGGGAGCACATCCTGCCCTGGCACGGGCCCATGGTGGCGGTGCTGTAGCGCTTGAGCGTTTGAACGTCTCTGAAGCCCTCGTCGATGGCGTAGGCCAGGTCCTTTTCGGTCACGTCCTCGCAGATGCAGACGAACCGCTTCCGGCCGGGCCCGCGTGCGGGCTCGTCCCGGACCGATACGCTCTGCTTATAACGCCCGACCACCTCCGTCAGCCGAGCCTCGAGGCCGGCCGTTTCCTGAGGGTCCTCCTGGCGCCCGAGGCTTGTGGCGGACCGTCTACCGGCCAAGCGCCCCTGAAGCAGCGTCGCTTCGAGGTCGAAGATGCCTGTGACGTCACCGGCGGTGTAGACGTGGGGTGGGTGATCCGACGCCACAACTTCGCCCAATGAGGGGTCGAATGCGGCGCCAACCCCCCTCTGCGCCAGCAGGGCGACTGCTGGCTCGAAGCCGGTGGCCAGGGCGATGAGGTCGCATGTAACGCGGCGTCGCCGGCCGGTTGGGTTGCCGCGTTCATCCGGGCAGGCCAGGACTGCGCCGCGCACGTGGTTGACGCCCTCAGCCCGGAGAATCGTCGCGCCGGGCGTGATGGGCACGCCGCGCTGTAGGAGCGCTGCCGCAAGGGCTGAGTCCGCCGGCGCCGACGGCCTCGCGTCGGCCACCTCCGCCACCTGCACTCCGGCATCGAGCAGGTCCTTGGCCACGACGTATCCATGGTCGTTCGACGTTACGACGAGGGCGCGTTTCCCCGGCGCGGCCCCGTGGACGTGCAGCAGTCGCTGTACGGCAGTGCTGAGCATGACCCCGGGAAGGTCGTTGTTGTGAAAGATGGAGGGGCTTTCCGTAGCCCCTGTCGCCACGATCACCCGCTTCGCGCGGAGCTTGATGAAGCGTTCGCCCTGGCGCACCGCCAAGAGGTTGCCCTCGTAGAAGGCGATGGCCGCGGCCCCCATCAGCGCTTCGATGTTGGGCTCGCGGGCCACCGCATCCGCCAGCCGTTCGGCAATCTGGTGGCCCGCCAAGCCCGAGTACTCCAGCGCTTGGGGATGCGCGACGCGCTGGCGCCGCAAGCGCCCCCCGACGCCCTCCGCCTTGTCGATCAAGGTTACTTCCACGCCGCCTCGCGCCGCTTCTAGGGCCGCGGAGGCCCCTGCCGGGCCTGCCCCCACGACCACCAGATCGGCGCGCCGGTTTTCATGCTCGTAGCGGGCGTTGGAGTCAAGCTCCAGGTCCACCTTGCCCAGCCCGGCAATCCGGCGCACCACCGGCTCCGCCAGGCGCCAGAGGAGCGGGTGAATCAGTGTTTTGTAGTAGAACCCCACCGGCATCAGGCGGTCCAGCCTGTCCAGGACAGAGAAAACGTCGAAGCGAGCGGAGGGCCAGGCGTTCTGGCGCTTGACCCGGAGGCCGGAGGCCGCCGGCATCGTGCAGATGCGGACGTTGGGGACGCCGTCCACGTTCATGAGGCAGTTGGGGCAGTCGCCGGTGAGGCAGAGCAAGCCCCGGGGACGATGGTACTTGAAGCTGCGGCTGAAGATTCGGACGCCGGATGCGTAAAGCGCAGAAGCGACGGTGTCGCCCTCACAGGCTTCCACCTGCTTGCCGTCATGGGTCAAGACAAACTTTCTGGCGGCGCCCGGGGGATGGTTGGAAGGTTGCTGAGGGTCAGCTGCCAAGTGATGGTCCTTCAGATCGCGGCGTTCGCGATTCCCGTTCTTTGGCTTGTGTTATGCCTGGATGCCTTCCGGCCAGTGAGTTTCGCTGGTCTCGTTGGTTGTGCGGTTGCGTAGGGCCAGGAACCACTTGCGGCAGCCGAACCTGTGGTTCCACCACTCCCGCTGCTCCCCTTCGGCGTTCGTCCGCATGTGTGCATGGCGCAGCCAGTCCTCCGCCGGCGCGTCCTTGGCCGGCGGGTCTAGGACCTCGCCGCCGTAGCGGAACTCCAGGATGTCCCGCTGGCCGCAGTTGGGGCATGTGAGGAGGATTGCCATCCGGTCTTCTTGCTCCCTTTGGGATCCCTTGGCGAGCATGCTCAGGATCGTTTCTCAGGTTGCCGGTCTCGATTCGTTCCGCCCACTCCGCACTGGAGCGTTGCTGGGGGGAGACGCGTTGGATACTGTCGGCGCCGTCCCGTTAGAACAGCGTCAGGTAGCGGTCGATTTCCCACTGGCTTACCTGCCTGTGGTACTCCTTCCACTCCGCCTCTTTGAGCTTTATGAACTCGTCGTAGATGGGGCCCAGGGACTCTTGGATCACGTCGTCCTTGCGCAGTTCGGCGAGGCTCTCCGCCAGGCTCTGGGGCAGCACCCGCACGCCCCTGCGTTCGATCTCCGCCATTCCCAAAGCGTACATGTTGGCGACGTTCGGCTCGCCCGGCGACAGCTCCCGGCGCACGCCGTCCATCCCTGCCGATAGGTAGGCCGCGAAGGCAAGGTAGGGGTTGCAGCCTGCCGAGATCGTTCGGTCCTCCAGGTGGCCGGGACCGGCCGTGCGGATCATCTGCGTGCGGTTGTTGTCGCCGTAGGAGATGAAGGCGGGGGTCCACAGGAATCCGGACCGCGACCCCGTCAGCGACTCGCCCGCTTGGAGCCGCTTATAGCAGTTAACCGTTGGCGAGGTGACGGCGCAGAGGGCCGGCGCGTGAGCCAGCACCCCGCCGATGAAGTGGTATGCCATTTTGGACAGGCCCAGCCCCCGGGCGTCCGACTCGTCAAGGAAGAGATTTGCCCCCGCGTGGGCGTCGGCTACGTGGAAGTGGATATGCGCGCCGCTTCCCGTCTGGTTGGTGAAGGGCTTGGGCATATGCGTGGCGATGGCCCCGTACTTCTGGGCGATCTGGCTGGTCATCATCTTGAAGAAGGTGTACCGGTCTGCGGTTGTCAGGGCGTCCGCGTAGGCGAAGTTGATCTCATATTGGCCGTTGGCGTCCTCGTGGTCCGACTGGTAGGCCTCCCAGCCCAGGCGGTTCAGGCAAAGCATCATGTCTTGCAGGTAGTCCATGACCGCCGACAGCCCCTTGAAGTCGTAGCAGGGTTTGTCCAGGGTGTCGAGGCCGCTGGGGTTCCAGACGGAGATGGCGCCGTCGTCGGCGCGCGTGACCAGGAAATGCTCAGGCTCGATGCCGACGTTGAAGACGTAGCCCGCACTCCTGGCGCGCCCGAGGACTCGTTCCAGGTTCACGCGGGCGCAGTAGGGGTGCGGCTCATCGTCGACGTACAAATCGCTGGCGAACCGGGCCACGCCCTCCTTCCAGGGCATGGGCGTGTAGGTGTCAAGGTCAATGCGGGCCAGCATGTCGTGGGAGTGTGGACCCTGGCCCAGGCCCCAGACCCCGCCGCCGGCGAATCCAGCGCCGGTGTCAATTGCGTGGTCGAAGTTGGCCGCGGGAACCATCTTGGTCTTGGCGGCGCCGTGGATATCGACGAACTGGGTGAGGATGAACTGAATGCCATCCTGCTGCATCCGGCTGCGGATGTCTTCTCGCGATGCCATTCCCGACACCTCCGTTTTCCTCGGCATGGGCGAAGCGCGGCGGGGAGTGATGTCACGCCGCCAACGCTTTGCTCCGCCCGCCGGCGGTTTCCCGCCTCTGCGCTTGCTCTCCCGGGCCATGTCGAATCAGACGCGCCCGGTCACCCTACTCCCCGAACACCTTATTTGTGCCCACCAGCGGGATCCTCGCCATGGCCGATGCTTCGATGGTGAGGGCGGCCAGATCTTCGGGCTCTAGGCTGCGGACATCCCCCTTGCCGAGGGACCGGGTGAGAAGCGCCATCTCCATCGTCATCGAGCTCAGGAAGTTGGCGACCCGCTCCGCGCCTTCGTCCGGGTCGAGGCGCTTGACCAGCTCGGGGTCCTGCGTGGCAATGCCCACGGGGCACTTGCCGGTGTGACAGTGGTGACAGAGACCGGCAGGCAAGCCCATCTCTGCCTGGAAGTCCGATTCCGGGATTTCTCTATTGCAGTTCAACGCAATCAGTGCCGCCGTCCCGATGGCGACCGCATCGGCGCCCAGAGCCAGGGCCTTGGCGGCGTCGGCGCCGTTCCGAATGCCGCCCGAAGCAATCAGGCTCACCGTTCCGTCAAGGCCGAGCTCTCGCAGCGCTTCCCGGGCCATGACGATGGCCGGGACGGTGGGGATGCCGCTGTGGTCCAACAGGATCTCCGCCGAGGCGCCGGTGCCGGCCACCATGCTGTCGATGACGATGGCGTCGGCGCCGGCCTTGGCTGCCAGCTTGACGTCGTCGGAGACGCGGCAGGCGCCGAGTTTTATGCTGATGGGGACCCGTCCATCCGTGGCCTCGCGGAGTTGCTCGATCTTGATGATCAAGTCGTCAGGGCCCAGAAAGTCGGGGTGGCGCGTGGGGCTGCGCTGGTCGATGCCGGCGGGCAGGTCGCGCATTTCGGCAATGTGGTCCAGGACCTTGACGCCCATAAGCATCCCGCCGGTGCCGGGCTTGGCCCCCTGGCCCACGACGATCTCCACGGCCTGGGCCTGCGCCAAGTGGTGCGGATTGAAGCCGTACCGGCTGGGCAGGACCTGGTAAATCAGCTTGTCCGAGGCGTCGCGCTCCTCCTGAAGCATGCCGCCGTCGCCCGTGCAACTGGCGCTGCCAACCATGGCGGCGCCCTTGCCCAGCGCCCATTTGGCGTTCTTGGACAGGGCCCCATAGCTCATGCCGGTGATGTAGATGGGCGTTTCGAGGACGAGGGGTTCGCTGGCGTGCCTCGCTCCGATGACGGTGCGGGTGTTGCACGACTCCCTATAACCCTCGAGAGGGAAACGGGTCAGGCCGGTCGAAAGGAACGTGAGGTCATCGAAGTGCGTGACCTTCTGGAAGGTGCTGAACCCGCGAATGCGATAGCGCCCAAGCTGGGCCTTTTCGTGGATGTCCTCCATGACCCATGGAGGGAATATCTGGCTGGCGCCTGTAACCATGTGATGTTTCCCCGCCCTTTGCCCCTGGTTGCCTGCGGGCCGGCGCGTTGCTTCCTCGCGCTACACTACCCGCTTCTCTAACCGTTCCAGCTTGTCGAAGTGATAGAGCTTCTTCTCCGACACCACCTTGCGGAACCGGGGCCTTGCCTGGACGCCGTGGCCTTCCAGGACTTCCCAGAGCCGGATGAGTTCCTCCTCGCCGACTTCGTCCACCTTGGCGTCGTTGCCCAGGGAGCCGATCTCTCCCCCCACGTAGATGACGCCTTCGTACATGGAGTCACCCACGCCTTCACCCACGTCGCCGCAGATGATCATGCGGCCCTTTTGCATCATGAACCCGGCAAGGAATCCGGCGCTCCCAGCGATGACCAAGTCGCCGCCTTTCATTGAGATGCCGGCCCTGGCCCCCGCGTCTCTGCCGACGAAGACCCTGCCGCCCCGCATGGACGCCGCGACCGAAGCTCCGGCGTCGCGGGTGAGGTGCACTCTGCCGCTCATCAGGTTCTCTGCGAGGGCCCAGCCTGCGTTCCCGTGGATGGTCACCTCTGGCCCGTCCATTAGGCTTGCGCCAAAGTAGCCGACACTGCCGTCAATGGTGATCTTGCACTGCTGCAGAATGCCAACGGCTATGTTGTGCCGGGCTCTTGGGTTCAGCACCGTTGCCTCTTCGCCCCTGCCCGCCGCCGCTTTCAGGCGGCGGTTTATCTCCCTGGTGGTCAGCGCGGCGGCGTCTAAAGTGACCACGTCACCGCTACGCTCTCCTGGGGTTCGAAGCGTTCCAACTGGCCGGGGAAGACGGCGCTCAGGCCCACCTCCTCCGAGGCGACGGCGATGGTGTTCTCGGTTTCCATGGCGACCAGCGGCTTGGCAGACCAGCGGTCCTTGGCGTAGCCCATGCCGTCAGCCGTGGAGACAAGGTAGGTGAACGTTCCGTCCAGGTCGTCGATGGAGTCTTTCAGGGCCTCTCCCAGGCTGGCGCCTTGAGCCAGCCTGTCGGCTAGGTAGACGGCGATGACTTCGGAGTCGTTGTGGGTCTGGAAATGGTGGCCGCGGTCCTGATAGCGGCGCGTCAGTTTGTGGTAGTTGGTGAGCTGGCCGTTATGCACTACCGTGATGTCCGGCGATGGGTAGGCCCAGAAGGGGTGGGAGTGGCTGATGTCGACCCGGCTCTCCGTGGCCATGCGGAGGTGTCCAATGCCGTGCGTTCCCCTGAGCTGCGACACGTGGTGTTTATGGTCCATGACAGCGGGCGTGCCCACGTCCTTCACCACCTCGGATGCCCTGCCGATGGAGTGGATCTCGATGCCCTCCAGCTCCAGCATGGCCTGTGCCAGCGTGGTTGGGTCGCCGTCGAACGCGATGACCAGCCGGAGGTGCTCGCTAACTTCCGAACGGGAAATCACGACCCCGCCGCACTCGGCGATGCGCGCCTCTGCTCTCGACAGCAGCGGTTCCGTGGACCCGCCTGCGTCGGCCCACAGACGCACAATGAGGTCGCCGGCTTCCTCCTCTCCGGAGACGGTGACGCCGCAGGAGTCTTCGCCCCGGTGCTTCATGGCTTCCAGCATATTGACCAACTCGAGGCCGACGGGCGCCAGATGCCCCCTGCCAGCGTCGCGATGAATGATGCCGCTTATGCCGCACATGCTGCTACCCCTTCCACCGTATCGCCCGCACTATATCATCGGGCTCGCGAGGCGTTCAACCGAAGGCGGCCCGGCTGCGTCCATGCCAGACGGCTGCAACGAGTGGGGCCGGCGCGGGGTACCAGGGCAGGGCGTTGTCGCCGCCCGGCCTAGACGCGCATCGGGATGCTCCAGAGATGCTCGGAACAAGCTGAGAGAGAGGCGCCGCGCCCCAAACATATGGCCCGTACTCGGGGCAGGCTAGGAAGCGTCCCTATCCCCCGTCTCCCAAGCAGGGTGCAGGGGGCGCAGCCTCCGCCGGGGGTACAGGGGGAGTCCCCCTGTTTCTAAAAACGTCGGAGGGCGGTGCGGGCGGGATAGCGGCGCAGGCCAAGCCAGACCCTCCGTTGAATGAGGGCGCAGGCCGCAACAAGCCCACCCATCCCCAATCCCTGCCACCCGCCGCGGGGGAAGCCTCTGCCCCACCCCCCTTGCAAAATACGAACGGGTGTGCTATAGTACCCCCATGAAGCAGGCCACCGGCCCGCTTCTCTTCCTAGGAGCCTGCCGCATAACGTATGTACTGGGGGCTAACCGCAGAGAATCCCCCTGTGGCAGGAGCGCTGAGGGAACAACCCAAGGGGCAAGACCCTCCGAGGAAGGCTGGGACCGGAGCCAATGCCGTTATAAGGCACAGGCTCTTTGGAGCCATCCCGCTCCATTACGGTTCCGTTACGGTTCGTTACGGAGCCATTACGGTTCCTTTACGGCTTGGTACGCCCTATTACGCCTCTGTTACGGCTCCACGACTACGGGGGCCGGGGGAGAAGAAAAAACAGTAACGCATACAATCAAAGAACGAGGCTGAGGCCAGGCGCAGCTCCCCTCCGTTCCTGCCCCCGTGCTCGGGGAAAGCTTCGGAAGCGTCGGGTGCGCTTGAATCGCAGTGCGTCCCGCACAGCTTGTTCAGAGATTCCCTAGGCGAACGCCGGCGCCACTTCGGCCTGGAACCTTTCGAGCATATCCCGGTTGAAGGGACGGGGCGTCACGAAGTTCATGTGGCTGACGCCCACCTCTCTCCAAGCGTCCAACTGCTCCTTCACGGCTTCCGCATCCCCTGCGACGATGGTGTCCCGCATCTGCTCCTCCAGGCTGCCATAGTGAGGAGACGGCTTGAACCCGGGGTTGCCGACCATCCGTTGGACCTGGATGTCCACCATCGCGTCGACCGCCGCCCGGTCATCGGTGAGCAGGAGGGGGACCTGGTGTGAGGCGCGGATGGAGGAGAAATCGCGTTCTTCCTCTTCGCAGATTTCCTTCAGGCGGAGCGCCCTTTCCTGGATCTCCAGGCGCGGCCCAAGGGAGCTCCAATCGTTGGCGTGGCGGGCGGCCACCCTGAGGCTGGCATCGTTGATGCCGCCGATCATGATCGGCGGGTGGGGCTTCTGGACTGGCTTGGGGTCGAAGGGGACCTCGTACACCTGATAGTACTTGCCCTCGAAGGTGGCTCGCTCCTCGGTGAACAGCGCCTTCATCAATGTGATGGACTCCTCCATGCGCTCAATGCGCTCCGCGAGGCCAGGGAACGCCATGCCGTGAGCGGCGTGTTCCATCTTCGACCACCCAGCGCCGAGGCCTATGTCGGCCCGGCCGTTGGAGATGTGGTCAAGGGCGTTCATCATCTTGGCCGTGATCACAGGGTGGCGGAACAGGTTGCCGATGACCTGGACGCCCAGACGGATCTTCGACGTGATCGGAGCGAGCGCCAGCACCACGGCTATGGCGTCGATCCGGTCGTCCTTGGTGCCGCGTCCGACCTGGACCGTCATGAGGTGGTCTGAGGGGTAGAAGGCGTAGAAGTCCATCTCTTCGCACGCCTTCACGACGTCAACGAAGTCCATCCAATTGAGCCCTGAGCTTCCCCCGACGCTGAAGATCATGCGAGCCATGGTTCCTCCGAGGTTGAAAAGTCCGGTGACACCCTACCACGAACGCGGCGCTGGGGGCACGCCCCGGCCCTAGAAGGCGGCGCTGCAACCTCAATGAATCCGAGATTGCAAACTGAGACCTTGCCTAGTGTTTATAAACGATGAGCCTAACGGCTGAGCTTTCCGTAGCCCGTTGCTCTGCTTGGGAAATTGGGGCGCGTGGCCGCCCGCCTAGCTGGCCGCGCCTCCCCCGCTACAACAGCCTTAGATTCTCCGGCGAAGGCTTCAAGCGCCCCGCCTCCACGGCCTTCACCAGCCCTATGATGGCTTCATTCACCGGGGTGGGTGCGCCGGTTTCCAAGCCGCGCCGGACGATAAGGCCATTGAGGTAGTCCACTTCCGTTTTGCGGCCCTTGCGAACGTCCTGGAGCAGGGAAGGGATTCCCTCGCCTCGCCGCTCTGCCTCGGCGGTCAGTCTCTCCACGACCGTTGTTTGGCGGCCCTCCGCCTCCGCCACCAGGGCCTCCGGCTCTATGCCGCCCAGCACCGGCGCCACCGGCACGCCCAACGCCTGGGCCACGCGGGTGCCCTCCGCCCCAATCTTGATGGCGACTGCTCTCGCCTCCGGGTCCATGCGAATGGCCCGCGACCCCAGGCCGCTGATGCCGGCCACGGGGTTCATCATGGCGTTGTTAATGAGCTTGGCCCACCGTTCGCCGCGAAGGTTGTCGGTCACGCGGGTCGGGCCAACGTCATTGAGCATTTCTTTGAGGCGCTCCAGCCTCGGCGATGGCGGTCCGGCGGCCTCGCCGATGATCATGGCTGGGGTCCCGGGCGGCGTGGTCCGAGCGGCGCGCCCGGCGGCGGGTAGGGCGGCGGCGAAGGTGATGACGCACCCGACGGTCCGCTCGGCGCCTATGATCGGCTCGATCACGTCCTCGTTGATACCGTTTTGGGCGGATACTACATAGCCGTCCCTGGCCAGGTGAGACGACATCAAGGCCAAGGCGCTCTCGGTGTCCTGCGACTTGACTGCCAGAATGACGATGTCGAAGGTCTGGCCAGACGCCAATTCTTCAGGGTGCAGCGCCTTGACCGTGACGGGGAACGCGCCTTCTCCCTCCAGCGTGAGATGGAGGCCGGTGGACTTCATGGCCTCCACGTGCTCGCGCCATGGGTCGATGAGGACCACGTCGCGCCCGGCGCGAGCCAAACCTCCGCCGATGACGCACCCAACGGCCCCTGCTCCGTATACGGCGATGCCCGCCATCACCCCTCCCGCGTCTGGGTGGCCGCAGTATCGAGCCAGGGGCCCCGCGCGTCAATGCAGCGGCATGGCGGCCCATCTATAATGTCCGGGCAACGTCAGCGGGCGGGAGGAGTCTGTGATTCGCAGCCTTGAGGGCAAAGCGCCGCAGGTCCATGACACCGCGTGGGTCAGCGAGGCGGCCTACGTTGTTGGCGACGTTGTTATCGGCGAGGGTTCCAGCGTGTGGCCTTCGGCTGTTGTGCGGGCCGACGAAGGGCGCGTGACCATAGGACGTTGGACTAATATCCAGGACGGCGCGGTGGTCCACGCCGACTATGACGCCGAAATAGGCGACCACGTTACCGTTGGACACAGCGCCGTCGTCCACAGCGCCAGGATCGGCGGCCATTGCCTCATTGGGAACAACGCAACGGTGCTGGACGACGTGGAGCTTGGCGATTTCTGCCTGGTGGCTGCTGGAGCGGTGGTCCTTCCGGGCGTGAAGGCCCCTGACCGGTCGCTGTTGGTGGGCGCCCCTGCCCAGGTGCGTCCCCTGGACCCAAAGCACGCGCCCCTTCTGGAGAGCAGGGGCGAGCGCTATGCCAAGAAGGCTCAGCGTTACAAGCGAGAGGGGCTTTAGGGGGCGGCCACTTCCCGCAGGCGCTGCGGCCTCAGCGCCGAAGGTCTTCCTCCGAGGGTTCAGGCGTCGTTGGCCCCGCCGGCTTCCGGCTTCTTGCGCTTCTCCCTGGCTGCCCGCGCCTGCTCCACCACCCGGCGCCACGTCGCGCGCAGGCCGGCGCCAGAGACCAGCATCTTCCGCCGGCTCCGGCGCTTGCGCTCTCGACGTTCGCTCTTTGTGTCGTCCATGGCCGTTCAAGCGAAGACATGGCGGACCGCTTCGCAAACCTCCACAAGACCTACGTTCAGTATACGACGCTGGCTCTGCCTGCTGAGGGCGGATCGGTAAGGGATAGGCGCCACCGCTGTTGAAGGCTTCAACGCCTGAGCCGTATAATCGCCTTGAAGCAAGATCTTTGATTGGTAAAGAGAGGTCGGGCGATGGAGCAGGGTACGTGGCAGGTCAAAGTGGGCTTGGCGCAGATGCTCAAGGGTGGGGTTATCATGGACGTGGTGACGGCGGAGCAGGCTGCCATCGCTGAAGAGGCCGGGGCCTGCGCCGTCATGGCCTTGGAACGCGTCCCCGCCGATATCCGGGCCGCCGGCGGCGTGGCTCGCATGTCAGACCCCACCAAGATCAAGGAAATCATGGAGGCCGTGACCATCCCGGTGATGGCCAAATGCCGCATAGGGCACTTCGTGGAAGCCCAGGTGCTGGAGGCGTTGGGCGTGGACTACATTGACGAGTCCGAAGTCCTCACGCCTGCCGACGAGAGCCATCATGTCTGGAAGCACGATTTTAAGGTTCCCTTCGTCTGTGGTTGCCGGGATCTTGGCGAGGCGCTGCGCCGCATCAGCGAGGGCGCGGCCATGATTCGCACGAAGGGCGAGGCAGGAACCGGCGACATCGTTGAGGCGGTCCGCCACTCGCGGTCCGTCCAGGGCGAAATCCGCAAGATTATGAGCATGGCCGAGGATGAGCTCCCGACCGAGGCCAAGAACTTGGGCGCTCCGCTGGAGCTGGTGGAGGAAATCCGCCGGCAGGGCAGAATGCCGGTTGTGAACTTTGCCGCTGGGGGCGTTGCCACTCCGGCGGACGCCGCGCTAATGATGCAGCTTGGCGTTGACGGCGTCTTCGTTGGTTCCGGGATATTCAAGTCCTCCGCCCCCGCCCTCATGGCGCGCGCCATCGTGCAGGCAGTGACCCACTACCAGGACCCCAACATCATTGCGGAAGTCTCCCAGGGCCTCGGCGACGCAATGCCGGGCATCAGCGTCCGCTCCATCGAACCCGAGCAGCTTCTGGCCACGCGAGGCTGGTGACGTTGGTCCGGATCGGTGTTCTGGCCCTGCAGGGGGACTTCGCCGAGCATATTCACGTCCTGACCCAATTGGGCGCGGAGACCCGGGAGGTGCGCCTGCCCAGGGGCCTGGAATCCCTTGACGGTCTGATCATTCCCGGCGGCGAAAGCACCACCATTCGGCGTCTGATGGACCTATACGGCCTTTCGCAGCCGATTGCCGATATGGCCAGACAGGAATGGCCGGTATGGGGCGCCTGCGCCGGTATGATCCTGATGGCCCACCGCCTGCTCGGAGACCGTCCCCAACCTCTGGACCTCATCGACATCGACGTCGCCAGGAACGCTTTTGGGCGTCAAGTCGACAGCTTTGAAGCAGACATCCATGTCTCCGCCCTTGGGCCGGACCCGTTCAACGCTGTGTTCATTCGGGCGCCGCTGGTCGTCAGAGTGGGCGAGGGCGTGGACGTCATGGCCCGCCTGAGTGACGAGCGGGTGGTCGCCGTCCGCCAGGGCAGTCTCTTGGCAACGGCGTTCCACCCTGAGCTGACCCAAGACCTGAGGTTTCATCGCTATTTCCTGGATATGGCCAACAGCGGCGGGAAGGGAACGTGATTCACAGGCTCACCGTCGCTGATCTCATAAACCTGCCTACCCTGGGTCTCTTGGCGCGGTCGAACGTTGCCGTGACGCGGGAACGGCTGGGCGCGGGCGCGGCCGGGGTGCGCTGGATGGCGGGCAATTTTCGTCCACACCTTGGCCGGCAGACCCACCGGGCCGTCTGGGTGGGTTTCACCGGTGGAACGCCCACCGGCGTCGCAGCAGCGAGGAAGCGGTGCGGTCCCAGGGCTTGGGAGATTGAAGACCTAGCCTACAGGTCCTTCGCGTCTGAGACGGGCGTGGAATTGCTGGAGGGCGCCGCCACACACGCGACTCAGTGCGGCGCCGAGCGCCTGTTCCTACGCGTGGCGGAGGATTCCGAAGCGGACTTGGTTGCTCAGCAAGCAGGGTTCACCCCGAGTTTTCAGGAGCACCTGTATATTCGCAGCAGGCATTCAGCGGGCAACGGCGCCGTGGACGGCATTGCTCTTCGCGAGGCCGGGCCGCAGGACGAGCATGGCCTTTTTCAACTGTACAACGCGGCGACCCCCGCTGAGGTGAGGGCGGCGCGAGCATTGACCCTCTCCCAGTGGCGGGACGCTCGCGAGGACAGCGTAGGCCGAGTCACCGAGTTGGTGTGGCTGGACGGGGACCGCCTGGTTGCATCGGCCCGCTACAGCCGGAGTTCCATCGGTGTGCACCTGGAAATCGTGGCCCTGCCCAGCGTTGGGGGGCGGATGGACGGCTTCTTGGCGACCCTCCTGAGAAGGGCCAATGCCCGGCGAATGCTTCGGTATCTGGCGCCGGACTACGCTCCGGAGCTCGGGCGGGCGCTGGAAGCCTGGGGCTTCCAGCGGAGCGCTGGGTACAAGATATGGGTTAGGGCCATCGCCAGCCCCGTCCTGGCGCCGGGCCTTGCTCCGGCCAGGGCCTGAACCGGAAGGAGAGTGCGTTGGCAACACCTGCGCAACGATGGATAGTGGACGACCTAGAAGCCTTGATCGAGGTGCTTCCGCAGCGCGTTCAAGTCCCGCTGAGGGCCCGCGAGGAACTTTCCAGCCTCCTGGAAGTTGTTCTGGACCTGGGCCGCAAGCCGGTGGCCCGCTTTCTCGGCCGCGATATCGTCCTGGACCGGCGGGAGATCACCGAGGAGGAGATTCTCCATCTGACCTCCAGGATAGGGGCCTTCGGAGATGACAACCGCGCCGGCATAGAGCGGACACTGCATCGGATCTCCGCAATTCGCAACCGCGCCGGAAGGATCGTGGGCCTGACCTGCAGGGTGGGGCGGGCCGTCTATGGGACCATCCGAGTCATTGAGGATCTGGCGCCCACCGGAAAGAGCATCCTCCTGCTGGGCCGGCCGGGCGTGGGCAAGACGACGATGCTTAGGGAGGTCGCCCGCGTCCTCGCCGATGAGTGCGATAAGCGCGTGATCATCGTCGACACTTCCAATGAAATCGCCGGCGACGGGGACATTCCGCACCCAGCCATAGGCAAGGCCCGCCGAATGCAGGTGCCAACCCCCAGCCTGCAACACGCCGTGATGATCGAGGCTGTTGAGAACCACATGCCTGAGGTGATCATCATCGACGAGATGGGCACGGAGTTGGAGGCGATGGCTGCCCGCACGATCGCCGAGCGGGGCGTGCAACTTGTGGCCACGGCTCATGGCAACACCCTGGAGAACCTGGCGATGAATCCCACCCTTTCCGATCTGGTGGGCGGGATTCAGTCAGTGACCCTCGGCGACGATGAAGCGCGGCGGAGGGGCACCCGCAAGAGCATCCTCGAGCGCAAGGCGCCCCCGACCTTCCACATGCTGGTCGAGATTCAAAACTGGAGCAAGGTGGCCTTCCACCGCGACGTGGCCAGGACCGTCGACCTCATGCTTCAGGGCGTGCCCCCCCGGCCGGAAGTGCGGTGGATCGACGAGGCCGGTGAACTGCGGCAATCCGATACTGCCGGCGGCGAGGCGGAGGCCGTCGCGTCCGTGCGGACGCCCCCGCAACCCGCGGACGGCGGGACGTCGCCTCGCATCTTCTCATTCGGTGTCAGCAGGGACAAGCTGGCGCAGGCGGCTCGCCAGGCTCAGGTCAACATGCAGGCGGTGGAGCACCTCAAGGACGCGGACCTCCTGTTGACCACCAAGACCCACTATCGCAAGGGCGCCCAGGCGCTGGCGCTGGCAGAGGAACTGGGCAAGCCCGTCTATGTGCTTCGCAAGAACACGGCGCTGCAGCTCGAGCAATTCCTGTTGACTGTTTCGGTTGCCAGTGGCGGCGCCGCCATGCATGAGGCGTTGCAAGAGGTGGAGGAGGCGGCCGGACGCCTGATGGAGGGTGAGGGAGCCGTTGAACTCCAGCCTCAGGGGGCCTACATCCGCCGGCTACAGCACCAGCTCGCCAGGAACCACAACCTTGCATCGCGCAGCGTGGGGCGCGATCCCTATCGGAGAGTCACTCTCTCCCAGACCAACGGCAGGGACTAGCGGGCAGCGACGATGGCCGTCTTCGTGGCCTTTGAGGGAGTGGAGGGGAGTGGGAAGACAACCCAGGCTCGGTTGCTTCATGACCGCATGACCGCAGAAGGGCGTCGGGTGGTGCTGGCCCGCGAGCCCGGAGTGACTGCCCTCGGTAACTACCTGCGAGCCTGGCTGAAGCAGTATCCGGCGGCCCCTCGCGCCGAGCTATTCCTCTTCTGCGCTGCGCGAAGCCAATTGGTCGCGGAGGTTGTAAGCCCGGCGTTGGCTGAAGGCGTTGATGTGGTCACGGACCGTTACAGCGGCTCAACCATTGCCTACCAGGGGTACGGGCGCGATCTGGGCGAACAGGTCGTTAGGCCGGTGATCGACCTGGCTACGGAAGGCGTTGAGCCTGACCTCTACGTCCTGCTGGACATCGATCCGGTGGTTGCCCTCCGACGCATTGCCACCGGCGGCAGAGGAACAACCGCAGACATCCAGGAAACGCCGGCGCCCTCCCCTCGAATCGATGAGGAGGGCCAGCGCTTCGAAGAGGAGCCGCTGGAGTTCCACCAGCGTGTCCGCGGCGGCTACTTGAGCCTCGCAGCGGCCAGTCCGGAGACCTGGCTTGTCCTGGATGCCGCCAGGCCCGTCGCTGAGACCGCCGAACTGATATGGCAGAGGGTCGCGGCGTTGCTTGGCGGCGTTTCCGAGGTTTCCTGACGGCGCCTTTGGGAGTAAGCTGAGGAAACCAGGAACGCAACCGTAATCGTCAAACATCGGCGCGAACCGGGCGCTTGAACGGGGCTATGGGCAACTGGGACAGTGAAGAAGAAGATTGGCGTCCCGAGGAGCCATACGCCTATGAGCCCATCACCGCCGGCTACGGGCGCATCATCCCCGTATGGGCCTACCGCTTCGGGGCGTTCCTGCTGCTTCTGGTGTTCGCCTCCTCAAGCTTCATGTTCCTCTGGAATCCGGCCCGGTTCAGCCCCGCCCCTCAGCCCGCCTTCGATCCCGAAGAGTACGCCCGTTGGATCCAGTCCCAGGCAGGATCGGTGGTGGGGCAGTCGCGCGTGATGGCCGTTGCCTTCGTGGGCGATTTGGAAGACCATCCGGTGGTGGGCCTGTCGGCGCCGGTCGGATCGCCCGACGTGGTCTTGCGGCGGGTGCAGGATGAAACCCTGCGCCTGCTCGGGCGTCTCTTCACCGACGCTCGCGCCGATACGGTCTATGTCGTGTGGGTTGCGCCTTATGGGCAGGGCACTGGCCAGCCGTCCCCCCCACGGCTGCTCGAGGTCATCGTTAGCAGAGAGAGAGCCGAGAGCGTCGACTGGGGCGCGGTGCTGCCCGGCGACCTGCCCAACATAGCTGACGTCTATCGGGGCGCAGACCTTGCCTCATTGCCCTCCATTATCGCGTCGTGACCCCGCTGGTCCAGGCAGGTTTTCACCACTGCAAGGCTTGGCCTTGCAGATAGGAAGCGCATGATCCCTGTGTCCCTGACGCTGAGGAACTTCCTCTGCTACGGAGAGGAAGTTCCTCCCCTCCTCCTCGACGGCATTCACGTCGCCTGCCTCTGCGGCCCCAATGGCCACGGCAAATCCAGCCTGTTGGACGCTATGACGTGGGCGCTGTGGGGCTTTGCCAGAGCCAGGAACCAGGAGGACCTCATTCACCAGGGCAGGCGGGAGATGATGGTAGCCCTGGAGTTCGACGCCCGTGGACGGCGCTACCGCGTAGAGCGCCGGCACAGCCGGGTCGGCAGAAGCCGCCAGGGGCAGACCAGTCTTGAGCTTCAAGTCAGCCACGGCAACGGGTTCACGCCCATATCCGAAAGCACGGTGAGGGACACACAGGACAAGATCCAGGGCATTTTGTCCATGGACTACCAGACCTTCATCAACAGCGCGTTTCTGCGCCAGGGCGAAGCCGACTTGTTCACCAAGGCGGGTCCCGCCCAACGCAAGCGGGTGCTCGCCGAAATCCTCAGGCTTTCCCAATACGACCGGCTGGAGGAAACGGCGAAGCTCCGCGCCGCTGAACGGGAGGCGTCCATCCTGCGCACATCCGGTGAGATCGGTCAGTTGTGGGCGGAGGTCGCCAGGAGTCAGGAGTACCGGGAGCGTTTGTCGCAAGTCGTCAGTGACCTCCAGTCCCTCCAGGGGCGGCTCGACGTCCAGGATGCGCAGGTCCGCGAATGCTGGGACGCCCTGCAGGCGCTGACGGTGAGCCAGACGCGGCTGACTGAAGTCATGGCGACCTACACCGAGTGGAGCGAGGAGCGGAGCAAGCTTCAAGGCATCCTCCAACAGGAGCAGCAGCGGTTGAACTATGAAGCCTTGTCGCTGGAGCAGCGGGCTGGAGAGTTTGAGACGAGGCTTGCCCGTGGCCGCGAAGCCCGCGGTGAGGCTGAGAAGGTCGAGACTGAGATTCAGGCTGTAGAAGCTGAACAGCGGGCGCTGGGCGCCAGCAGGGACGCGTTGTCGCGAATGGGGGCTCAGGTGCAGGAGGCCCGCAGCGGGCTGGAGCGGCTGATGGCTGAGGGCAACGAGCTCCGCGACAAGCTCAAGTTACTCCATGAGGCCGGCCACCAGGACACTCACTGCCCACTGTGCAACGCGCAGCTCGGCGATGAGGGCCGCAGCCACCTGCAGGCCACCTACGAAGCCGAGATCAAGGACAGGCGCAGCCGCTACGCCGAGACGAAACAGCTTCTGAAGGACCTGGAGTTGAAGGAGGAGTCCCTGTCCGGGTCTGTGAAGCGCGGCGAGGTCGAATTGAACCAGCGCCTAACCCAGCTCGCTGCTCGGCGGCTGGACATGGTGCGCCAGGCTGAGGAGGCGCCCAGTCTTCAACAGGAACTGAGCATCGTCCAGGGCCAGTTGGAGGCCCTGCGCCTCATGGCGAGCGAGGCGCAGTTTGGGCAGGAAGAGCGCTGGCAACTTGGCGCGGTTGAGGAGAAGCTGGCCGCGGCCGGCAGGGAGCGCGCAGCCCTAGAGGAAGCCCTCCGGCCCTTGCCTCAAGTGAAGGCCGGCTACGACCGCGAGTGGGCGCAGTTGGAGAACCTGAAACGCCAGCGTGAGCCACTGGCCGCCCAACACCATAGCCTCTTGGAGCTACTGGCCCGCTGCGACGCAATGGAGCGGGAGCTTCGGGAAAAGGAACAAGCGGTGGCCAGCCTCGCCGCCGAGAAGAGCCTCTTCACAGAGCTGGCGACAGCCTTTGGCAAGGGCGGCATCCAGGCCCTCATCATCGAGTCGGCGGCGCCGGAGCTGGAGGCCGAGGCCAATCGCCTCCTCGCACGGCTTACCGACGGCCGCATGGCGCTGAAGCTGGAGACGCAGCGGGAGCGCCGCACGGGCCAGGGCGATCCCATCGAGACCCTGGAAATTAACATCGCCGACGAGTTGGGCACTCGCAGCTACGAGTTGTTCAGCGGCGGCGAGGCATTCCGCATCAACTTTGCCCTACGGGTCGCCCTCTCCCGCCTGCTGGCCCGCCGCTCTGGGGCACCGCTGCCCACGCTCTTCATCGACGAAGGATTCGGCACTCAGGATGCCGCGGGCCGTGAGCGCCTCATCGAGGCCATCCAGGCCATCCAGGACGACTTCCAGCGCATCATCGTCATAACCCACATTGAAGAACTGAAAGAGACGTTCCCCACGCGCATCGAGGTCTCGAAGACGGACGGGAGCTCGACGTTCTGGATCAACTGACGCCGGTTCCCGCGGCGAGGAGCCGCGGGCGCTCTTCTGCGTCCCTATCCAGACGCCTGGCCTCTACAGCCTCGAGAAGGAAGCCGAGAAGAGCAGCTTGTTCTCCATGGTGTCGATGAACTCGAGGGTGTTCGGCGGCCAGTTGGGATCCTTCGCCGCTTCGGCGCGGATGCGCAGCCGCTCCTCGAAGCTCTCGTACGGCCAGACGTGGACGAAGCGGTTGAGGTTCGTCAGCTCGCCGTACCAGCAGGCGGTCAATGGCGAATACCTCTCTCGACTGGGGATAGCGCTTTCCCAGCGCTCGAGAAAGGTGCGCATGGCGCCGGGCTTCAGGTGGTAGGTGCGCATTTCGTAGATCTTCCCCATGGGAGCGTCGGGCAGAGGGCGCATGAAGTCGGGGGCCAGGAAGATCTCGGCCTCCTGACGCGTCACGAAGTCGATGATGTTGGGGGGCCAGTGGGGGTCCTGCCGGGACGCTGCTCTTGCCTCGGTGCGATGGGCAAGGCTTTCGTACGGCCAGACGTGGATAACCTGCTCCAAGGGTCCAATCTCCGTGTGCCAGAAGGCCGCCAGCTTGGAGTATTTCTCCCGGTGGGGGACGGCTTCTGCGAATCGAGCTTCAACCTCTTGTGTAGAGCCGGGCTTCAACGTGTAGGTGCGGACTTCATAGATCATGGTTCCTCCAGACGCTGAACGTTAGGGGGCCAGTACAAATAGGGCCAGCAGCAAGAAGGCGGGGATGGCTAGTAGGACGACGCCAACCGTGCGCACCCAATCTTCAAGAGCGCGGGCGTCGGGAGGGATTATCTCGCCGGGGAGGTTTCCCAGGTAGTAGATGACCCAGCTTGGGTCATCCCGTCCTGGCGCGAGCGCGCTTCGTTTGGCCCAGTGCCACCCTCTGGCGATCCATAGAGCGGGCAGCCGCGGCCGCAGCACCGCCACTACGGCGATGATCACAATGGCTATCACCAGACCAACGAGTCGCGGCAACGGCTGGCATCCCTCCCGGAAACGCTTGCCAACAGCGTAGCATTGCCGGGCCAATCATTCCATGCTCTGCGCGTCGCGTTGACGGAGTCTTGGGGTCTGTGTATGGTGGGGGCGGTTCGGCTGGGGGGGGGGCTTTCATGGAGATTCCAGAGTTCAACATGGCGGGCAAGCGCGCCGTCGTCGTGGCCGGGAGCCGTGGTATCGGGCGGGCCATCGCCGTGATGCTGGCTGAGAGTGGGGCCGACGTCGCTGTGACTGGACGGTCGCTGGACTCCGCCGGCCCCGTGGCGCAGGAAATTGAGGGCCTGGGCCGCCGGTCGCTGGCCATCGCTGTCGATGCCACCAACGACGAAGACATGGAGCGGATGGCCGCCGAGATCCAACGGGACTTCGGTCCATACGATGTCGTAGTGCATTGCGTGGGAGAGGCGTCGCGAAAGCCCATGATACCCCTGCCCGACGGTTCCGAGAGCATCACGCCAGCGGAGTGGCGGATGTACATGGAGCTCAACCTCACTTCCATGTACACGTCCTGCCGAGTCTTGGTCCCACCCCTGCTAGAGCGGCGCAGCGGCAGCGTTGTCTTCATCAATACCTACGTGGGCGTTCGAGCGTTCCCCACGTGGTCCGCCGTGTACACTGCCCCCAAAGCAGCAATGCTGCGCATGACACAGACCCTGGCTCTGGAGTGGGCCCCCTACAGCGTGCGGGCCAACGGTATCGGCGCGGGGATCATTCCCGACCCGGACCAGATGCCGGCAGAGCGGTTCCAGGACTACACCGCCCGCCGCAAACACGAGGCGCCTCTCGGCCGTCTGGGTGTCCCCAAGGACGTGGCCTACGTTGGCCTCTACCTGGCGTCGGATGCCGCAGCTTACGTGACGGGCCAGACCTTCATGGTGGACGGGGGGGCTTCCCTCGTCACCATGCGCTAGCCGCACTTCCCAGGGACGTTGTGACAAGGCGCGAGGGGGGAGAAATCCTCCCGTCTTTTTCCGCGTAGCCGGGGGAAGGTTAGGATGGGGGCCGCGCAACAACCTTGCTGAGTACTACAGCCAGCGCCGCTGCGTCCTTTCTCCGCCCGCAAGCTCATACCTGGGTTTCGCTGCCTCTTCCATTTGAGCTCGCCGCCTCAGCCGGGGGATGCGCCTTGCCAGGGACACCGGTCCCATGCCCCGCCGCGAAGGCTATAGCGATGCGCGCTCCCAGAGGGGACGAACAAAGAGAAAAAGCCAGCGGGGCGTCGAACGCCCCGCTGGCTTCTCTTTCGCATGCTCGCTCGGGATGCCTACTGGCAGGCGCCGATTTCGGTCGTTTCCGCATCAGCGCAGAATAGCACCGGCGCCGTAATCAGCACGTTGAGGTCTTGGTCGACAATCCGCAGAGAAAGCAGGTCTTCGCCTGCCACCCGCGTCCAGCGGCCCAGCGTCCAAGAGGCGGCGAATGCCCCGTCGTCGTCGACGGTGATCTGATTGGGCACCATGAGACCGGTGATGTCGCTGAGCAGACCGTTGCCGTCCTTGATGACGACGCTGATGGCAGTCCCAGGCTCAAGGCCGGAACCGAGAACAGTCACCTTGGTGCCCGCAGCGATTGGGGCAACGGCAGGCACAACCTGCGCGTTCGCAGTGGTAACCGAGTCGGTAATTTGCTGGGCCGAGACGGCGGCAAAGGCCCCAGCGACGACCATCAAGGCGCCCAAAACGGCAACCCGGCGCCACGTCAGCAGCTTGGCCAAACCGCGACCCTTGCTGTTCTTTTCAACCTGCGTCTCCATGTCACCTCCTGGAACTCGCGTCTTCCGAATCTGCCCGGCTGTTGTTTGCAGGCACGGCGCCTTTCTCCCACCGCCTGCTGCGCCACGGCTCGCGCACATTGAACGTAAGGTTACGCACAGGGCCTTACCGTGTCAAGCAGGCTGCCCACTACCGCCCCTCGGTTCACAGGCTAGGGCGAATTGAACAACGTAGCGAGTCTAGCGCCGCGATAGGGCGCCGTCAAGCCTAACCGGGACTTCAGGTTCCAGCCGCACTTCCGGCCCATGTCCTTGCGGCTTCAATACTGCGACTTCAAGCCAAAGATGAGCGACTTCACGGTCACGGGGATCACGCCGGACGTTCCCATTGCGTTGCCGATGTCCACGAAGTCCAGATCCCCAACGTCTATCCCATCAACGCCGACAATGTCTTGCTGGACCGAGAGCTCGTTTTTGAGGATGCCCCCCAGGGACTTGGCAACGTCGTGGTCAAGGATGAGGTAGAGGGGCGCCGCGTCCGCTCCCGGACGGTTCATGCTGTCGGCGATGGCGTCTGCAACCTTCCGCATGTAGGGGTAGTCTGGGTAGCCGCTGATGGCGATGGCCAGCGCGGCCTCCTGGCCGGGTTGCTCCAGGTCGTGCTTGGCCAGCGAGAGAGCGAAGGTGTTCTTCATGTCTTCCAGCGACTGCTCGCTGTCGGTGGCCCACTTGATGACCTGAAGCCCGAACTGAGGCAGCACCTCCGGGTTCGAGAGGAAGCTCGTGGTTGTGCTGGCTTGGAGCGTATACTCGCCCGCGCCGATAACCGTGGCCCGGATTCCCTCGATGGGGTGGTGGAGTTGGCCGGCGTACTGGTCGATCCTTTCGCGGACCGCCTTGCCCAGATGTGGGCCCACGTCCCCGTAGGCGGTGGAGTCCTTTCCGTAGACGTACTCTGAGACGCCGCCCGAGAAGACCACGTATTCGGCCCGCTTCACGTCCTCGGGGTCCAGGGGGTCGGTGATCATCAGTTCCTGTGTCAGGGCGGACGGAGCACGCGCCAGAATGATGTCGAACAGCACCTCAGCCATGAGGTCTGCGTACTGCTCCTTCACGTCCTCCTCGAGAGAGCCCCCAACCTCAACGGAGCGGCCAAGCTGGCCAAGAATGGTGTTGGCTGCGTCCTCCACGCGGGTGATTCTCCCAGACGGCTCGAACGCCACGAGCCGGGCGCCAATGCTCATCGCGGCATTCTGCTTGACGGCGCCGTGCTCGATGAACGAGAACTTCGTCGTGCCGCCTCCCATGTCCACGTTGAGGACCGGCGCCTTCTTCTCCTTCGACAGCGCCACCGAACCCGACCCGTGCGCGGCGATGAGCGCTTCGTGGTGGGCGCCTGCGGAGGCGCAGATGAACTTTCCAGACTCCTTGGCGAAGAACTCCACAATGGGCTGGGCATTTTCCTTCTTCAGGGCCTCGCCGGTAATGACCACGGCGCCCGTATCGATGTCTCCGGGCGCCATGCCAGCCTTGGCGTAGTGCTCCGTAATGAAGGACTTGACAGCGTTGGTGTCGATGAGGACGCCCGATAGGTACGGTGTGAGCATGATGGGGGATTGGTAGAGAACTTCGCGCTCGGCTATCTTGAAGGTGGAGGCGAAGCCGGCGCCCTCGCGCCGCAGCTTGAGGCGAGAGAAGATCATGTGGGTGGTCGAGGACCCAATGTCTATGCCGACGCTCTGCAGCGTGAAGACCTCGAAGCCTTCCACATCCTCAGTTACGAAGTCAGGGTTGTTCTCCAGCGAGGCGATGGTGTGGGAATGGCCGTGGTCATCGCCGTGAAAGGGGCCGTCTTCGTCGTGCATCCACTGCTCCTGTCTTCTGTTCTATCTGTATCGTTGGGAATGGGCCGGGTCTGGGCTATTGGTCTGCGGGGGCTGCCTCAACCTGGTCGGCCTGGTATTCCCACTCGAAGCTAGGGTCCGTGTAGGCCTGCTCGGGCATCAAGGAGGTCAGGCCGCGCTTGGCCAGTTCCGTCTCGAAGCGCTGGCGGATGGAGGGGTCTTCGTCCGGGTATTCGAACTGGTCCCGCTGGGCGTCTTCAATCTTCTCCGCGGAGATCATCAGTTGGGGCGGAGCGTGGAAGGCCAGATAGCGGGCCGGCTCTCCGCCCACGTTGAAGTGCTGGTGGAACCACCGGTTCGGCGGCACGAAGATGCTGCCTTCCCGCCACGGGACCACCAGCTTCTCCCGTCCCTCCGGCCACATCAGGGAGTAGCCTTCGCCGGCGGGGATGATGATGACAACCCCCGGGCCGTGGCGGTGGCCCTTCTTGTACGTGCGCGATGGGAACACCGACATGTGGGCGTCCATCTCCGCCGTGGGGAACTTAACGAAGATCACCCTTCCCCCGGCGCCGCGCCCCCGGTAGGGCGAAAGCCTGTCCCAAGCCTTCAGGTCGGGGAAGAAGTTTCCCAGCCAGTAGTAGTCGATCGTGCCGGCGCCCCGTATCTTGCCGCTGGCCTCCTCGACAGCCTTCGCCTGGGAGTAGAACTCACCGCCGATGGAGTCGAGGATTTTGGAGCCGCCGTTCTCATCGGGGTGATTGATGAAGAAGTCGAGGTCCGGCGTGGCCGTCAGCGCTATCGGGAGGTAGTTGTAATGGAGCAAACGCGCCGGCTCCGAGCCGGACATGTTGCTCAATTGATACCAGGTGTTCGCCGGGATGAGGAAGAGGCTGTGGGTCCCCCACTCGAAGGTCTTCTTAACGCCGTCCTTGGTCCCGGAAACGGCGCCGATGCCCTGTCCTTTGGCGACGTAGATGGCCTCGTCGACGCCCATCTTTATCGGCGTCAGGGTCTTGCCGGGCGGGATCTCTTGGACCCGGACCTCTACGACGCCTTCTTGCCCTGCGAGCTGCAGGAACGCCGCGTTGCATTCCCGGCCCTTCCAGGGGGCCAGTTCGAGCTCCCGGATGTCTTCGACGAAGTACTCCCTGTAGATGGGGATGCCCTCGTCTTTCATGTAGGTCTCGTAGGTCTGACAGAGTGGCATGGAAACCTCCGCGTTGATTGGGCGAGGCTGAGAGGGGCCCAAAGGCACCCCGGTTATGATGCCACAACAGGGGGTCTCAGGGAAATAGCGAGCCGGCGCCGCGGAGAGAGGGGGTCGAGCGGCGTCGGCTCGCCAAGCTATGAACCTGGTGGCGCCCCCGCAGGAACCCCCCGCCGTCCGATGGCGGAGGTCCTGCGGGGCGCTTGCCGCGTATCGAGCCTAGGTGGCCCTGGGGAAGAACTGCTTGCTGAGACTACGCCGGCACTTCGGTCGCAGGTTCGTATTGCCACTCGTAGGTCTCTTCCTCATAGGCCTGAGGCGGCATCAACGAGGTGAGGCCGCGCTTGGCAAGCTCGCCCTCGAAACGCTCCCGGACCTCCGAAGCCTCGTTGGTGTACTCGATTTGGTCGCGCCGGATGTCGTCAATCTTCTCCGACAGCTTGAGCTGAGGCGGAGCGTGAAAGGCCAGGTAGCGCGCCGGAGAACCGCCGAGGTTGAAGTGTTGGTGGAAGTACTTGTTCGGCGGCACGAAGATGCTGCCCTCGCGCCAGGGCACGATGACCTTCTCGCCGCCTTCGGGCCACATGACTGAGTAGCCCTCGCCGCCGGGAATGATGATGACCACGCCGGGGCCGTGGCGGTGCGCCTTCTTGTAGGTGCGCGAGGGGAAGACGGACATGTGAGCGGTCAGCTCGGAGTTGGGGAAGTGGATGTAGACCGCCCTGCCGCCGGCGCCTCTCCCATAGAAGGGGGTCAGCTTGTCCCACGCCTGCAGGTCGGGGAAGAAGTTCCCAACCCAGAAGTGCTCGATCTTGCCTGCGGCCCGGAAGGAGTTGGGGTCCTCCTTCACAGCCTTGGCCTGAGAATAGAACTCCTCGTCGGCCGCCTCTAGGCGGGCCGGGTTCTCGTAGGGGTTGTTGATGAAGAAGTCGATGTCGGTTGTAGCGGCCACGGCAACGGGCAGGTAGCTGTAGATGAGCAAGCGGGCGGGCTCGGCGCCGGACATGTTGCTGACCTGGCGCCAGGTGTTGCTGGGCGCCAGGAACAGGCTGTGCGGGCCCCACTCGAAGGTCTTCTTCGGGCTTCCATCAGCGCCCCAGACCGCCGTTAGGCCCTGGCCCTGAACGACATAGATTGCCTCGTCCACGCCCATTTTCAGCGGGGGCAGGGTCTTGCCGGGCGGGATCTCGATGACCCTCGCCTCCACCACGCCTTCCTGGCCAACGAGCTGCAGGAATGCGCCGTTGCATTCCATAGCGCTCCAGGGCTCCAGCTTCAACTCTCTTGCGTCCTCCACAAAGTAGTCCCGATAGATCGGTATTTCCTGGGCCTGTATCCACTCCTCATACGTTGGGCATGAAGGCATGTTTCCTCCTCTCGGTGTTTTTTTCAGCAGATGCGCAACGCGGGGGCGGGGCCAGCTCCCCGGCATGTGCTCGAGCTTGGACTAAGGAGCGGGCGCCTGCCGCGCTCGCCCTTGGCGGATCTAGTCAGCAACCCTTCGACCGGTCAGGATGGGGCTGTATTTCATTGCTGCGCCCTGGCGATTGCCCAGCGGCCGGGCGAAGCGGGGGTCCTTCTCGGAGGGGAGCTCCACGTATTCGTTCGTCCCGGGGTCGCGAAACGTGCATACCGGGTCTTCCCCCCGCGCAACGGCCGCTATGTTGTCTTCCAGCATGCGCCGGTACATGATGATGCCCTTGTCCGAGCGGCCCAGCGACTCGGTCGTGCGGTCGGCGACGGCGCCCTGCGTAATCCAAGCTGCAATGTCCTGGCCGCTGTTGTTGTCCAGCACATCCCAGCGCGGCTGACCCTCGGCGTCCAGTTCGGCAATGGGCACCTTGAAATAGGGAATGTCTTCCGGCGCCTGCTCCCGTCCCTCGGCGGGATAGCAGGCGTACCACCAGTGGGCGGTCGTGTGATCGTCAATGGGCACTCGAATCTGAAATCCCAACCACGTGAGGCCGCGGCGCTGCCCGCCTTGGCGCAGGATGTTGGGGAACACCATGGGATGGCCCGTCTTCCAGTCCTCGTCCTCTTCCGACCCGCCTTCCACGACGCGGCGTTTGATGATGCCGTATGCGAACTCGTCGAAGCTGATCTTGACGTGGGGTGCCCTGGGTCTCCGTCCTTCAGGGTTCTCCCGCCGCTGAGCGACGAAGTCGGCGAAGTACTGGTGCAGCCACTCGACGTGTACCGGATCCAACGTGTTCTCCATGATCTGGAGCCAATTGCACGGCACGACGGCGTGGCCGATATCCCGCACAACGCCATCCATGGCGAACAGGTCCCAGCGCGGGATCATGGGCGCCGGCTCCGGCCCCAGGTAGGCGAAGAGCAGCCCGAAGGCCGGCGCCACCCGGTAGGACGCGATGCGCACCTTTTCCTTGAACCGGCCCTCCGGGTCCTCGGTTTCCTCGTAGGGCTGTTCGAGGCACGAGCCGTCTTCGCCGAAGACCCAGCCGTGATAGGCGCATCGCAGGCCCCTTTCCTCCGGGATGCCGTACATCATCGACATCTTGCGGTGAGGACACTGGGCGCCGATCAAGCCGAAGGCCCCTGAGCGGTCGCGGTACAGCACCAGGTCTTCGCCCAGCAGGCGGACCTGGTGCGTGTGCCTGTTCTTGAATTGGGAGAGGGTGGCGACGGGATGCCAGTACCGGCGTAGAAGCTCGCCCATGGGGGCGCCAGGCCCAACCCTGGTCAATTGCTCGTTTTGCTCGGCCGTCAGCATGGCGGACTGCTCTGGCGGGATTGCCGGAAGGCTAGCGTAAACGTAAGGGCCATTCCCGGCTTTGTCAAGGCAAGCGGCGACGGGCAAGCGATGACGTGGGGCGGGCGCCGGAAGCGCTCTCGGAGACCGCTTGGCCGGGCGGCGGCGGGCCCATCGGGACCCGGGGGAGCGGAGGCGGGCTGGCCGTACTTCCCAGGGACGTTGGTTACAGCCGCGGAGGTGGGAGCATTATCCCGTCCCTTTCCCCGGCTACGGGGAAGGCTAGGATGGGGGACGCGCAACAACGTCTCTGGGACTAGCAACTCAATGTGGGGTCGCGGACTGGCGGATGTGTTCGTTCAATCTCTAGGACAGGACACTAGAGAATGGAGGCGATGACGTAGGTGATCATGCCCCGCGGGGCGGTCACCTTCACTTCATCACCTTCCTTGCGTTGGAGGAGGGCTTTGCCCACGGGAGACTCTGTGGACAGCTTGCCCTCCAGGGGGCTCGCCTCTCTGGCGCCAACGATCTGGTAGGTGGTCTCGGACCCTGAGACGGTGTCCCGAAGCACGACCCTGGCGCCTAGCTTGACCTGCTTGGCAACCCGGCTCGCGCCCTGCTCATCGCCGGCATCGAGAGTGACGGCGCCCTTGAGGGATGTCTCGAGCTCTCTAATCCGAGCCTCGAGCAGCCCTTGACGCTCGCGGGCTGCTTCAAGCGGGGCATTCTCGCGCACGTCCTTGTCGGCGGCGGCCCGCTGAATCTCTGTGGCAACGTCCTGACGTTGCGCTTTGAGGTTCTCCAACTCCTGGGTCAGGCGGGCAAGGCCCTCTGCGGTGAACTGGACCGCGGTGGAAGAAGCGCCGGAGCGGGAGGGGCGGGCTATTGCCTTGGCTTTGCGCAATCTGACGTGTGTGGCCAGGTTCTGATCGGAGTACTTCTTGCGGTAGATGAAGGCGAGGAACTCCCGGACCAACTCCAGCCGTTCGGTGGCGTTGGTGCTGTTGGCGGCGATGCCCCGTTGGGCGTATTGCTCCAATTCAACAGGCAACAGGCTGCCGGTCATCCGGTCCCGTCCATACCAGCGCACGAAGCGCGAGAGCTCTGGCTGTGCCTGTCGTCGACGCTCGTCCTTGCGAGAGGATAGGAACTCCAGGAGAGCATCATGGAGAGGTGTGCTTGTCGCCATAAACTCCTTTACTTCTTGAAAGACCACGCGGCTTCATTCTTCATTGTAGTCACGGGGTTTCAGGGGTGTCAACGCAGCGAAACCCTGCGCTACAATGACAGCAACCGTCGGGACAGCGCAGCAGCCGCATCCCGCTGTTTGGATTTCCCCACGTGGAGGCCCCTTGACCGACCAGGCCCGGAAGCGAGTTGACCTCGAGACGATCGTCTCTCTGGCGAAGCGCCGCGGATTCGTCTTTCAGAGCAGCGAGATCTATGGCGGGACCGGATCGGTCTGGGACTACGGCCCCTTGGGCGTCGAGTTGAAGCGCAATGTCAAAGACGCCTGGTGGCGCTCCGTGGTCTGGCAACGGGACGACATGGTGGGCTTGGACGCCGCGATCCTGATGCACCCCCAGGTTTGGGTCGCCAGCGGCCACGCCGAGGGTTTCACCGACCCACTGGTGGAGTGCCGCAACTGCAACAGCCGCTTCCGGGCGGACCACTTGGAGGGTGACCAGTGCCCCGCGTGCCAGTCGAAGGGTAGCTTCACCGAACCGCGCACATTCAACCTGATGTTCAAGACATTTATGGGCCCCGTGGAAGACTCGGCAAGCCAGGTCTGGCTACGGCCCGAGACCGCCCAGGGTATCTTCGTCAACTTCGAGAATGTGCAGACCGTCACCCGCCGCAAGCTGCCCTTTGGCATTGCTCAGGTGGGCAAGGCCTTCCGCAATGAGATCACCCCTGGCAACTTCGTCTTCCGCACTCGTGAGTTTGAGCAGATGGAGATCGAATACTTCGTGAAGCCGGGGACCGACGAGGAGCTCCACCAGCGCTGGCTCGACGACAGGCTCCAGTGGTACAAGGACTTGGGCATGAATCCCGACCGCCTCCGCCTGCGCCGCCACGACCCCGACGAGTTGGCCCACTACGCCAAGGACACCTGGGACATTGAGTACGAGTTCCCCTGGGGATGGGGTGAGTTGGAAGGTATCGCCAACCGCACGGACTTCGATCTGAAGCAGCACCAGGAGCACAGCGGCCGCGACCTGACCTACTACGATCAGGAGGCGGACGCGCACTATCTACCCTACGTTATCGAGCCGTCGGGCGGTGTGGACAGGGCGTCGCTGGCCTTTCTGATAGACGCCTACAACGAGGAGACGGCGCCCACGGCCTCCGGCGGTGAGGAGACCCGAGTGGTCATCAGGCTTCACACAACGCTGGCGCCGATAAAAGTGGCGGTGCTGCCGCTGTCGCGCAACGCCAAGCTGGCGCCCAAGGCCAAGGAAGTGCATGAGATGCTGCGGCGCCACTGGGCCACCCAGTACGACGACGCGCAGTCCATAGGCAGGCGCTACCGCCGCCAGGACGAGATCGGCACCCCCCTGTGTGTCACCGTGGACTTCGAGACGGTGGAGCAGGACAACGCCGTCACCATCCGTGACAGGGACACCATGCAGCAGGTCCGGACGCCCATCGCGGAACTGGTGGCCACCCTGCAGGGGCGGCTGGAGGGGTAGGGGAAGGCGCGACAAGGGGCCTACAGCGGCAACAATACTCGGTGGGCGAGAAGCGAGGGCGGACGTCGGCCATCCTTGCCCCTTCCACAACCCCTTACCCCAGCATTTCCACCTTCATCAGCGGCGAGCCCTTCACCCAGGCTTCCTGGTCGATGTCCGCCCGCTTGGCGTCCCACTTGGACATGCGGGCGACGAGGTCGCGGCGGGCCGCCTCGTCCGTAACCTCCACAGCGCGCGCCGGGAGGTCGGCTTGGGCTGACCTCTTCACGTGGACGGTGAACTCGGGGTTTACCAGCAAGTTGGCGCGCCAGCTTCGCGGCCCCGGAGCGCCGCTGAGCACGTAGGTCTCGTCGTCCACGTAGATCAGCGCGATCTCGATGCGCCGTGGCTGGCCACTCTTCCGGCCTGTCGTCGTAATGTCCACCACCCGGTCGGTGTGGAGGGCGTTGAGCACCTTTTCGTCCATTGTTCGAGAAGCTTCCGTTCGCGTGCTGCGTCGTGCGCCGTAGCGGGGTAACTTCGCCCCTATCGGATCGGGCCGCCGGTGACGTCGATGATGGCCCCGCTCGTGAAGCTCGAGGCGTCGGAAGCCAGGTACACCACGGTCCCGGCAAACTCCTCCGGCATCCCGAGCCGCCCCAAGGCGATCTGGCTGATCTGCTGGTTGGTCTGCTGCTCCGTGCCGGGCGCCAGCGATCGGTGCAGGTTGGCCACCGATCCCGGCACAACGGCGTTCACCCTCACCTCCGGTCCCCACTCCAGCGCCATGCTGCGGGTCAGGTGGATAACCGCCGCCTTCGCTGCTCCGTACAACGCCCTGCTGGGTATGGCGTAGCGTCCCGCCGACGAGGCGATATTGACGATGGCGCCCTTCCCCTGCTCCTTCATGATCGGGGCCACGGCCGTGGAGCATAGGAGCGGGTTCTTCACGTTGAGCCGGAAGGTCTCGTCGAAGTCTTGGGGCGTCACTTCCAACAGCGGCCCGGTCTGGAATGTCTCGCCCCAACTGCCGCCGGCGTTGTTCACGAGCGCGTCGATGCGGCCGTACTCGTTGAGCACCTCCTGCACAAACCGCTCTACCTGTTCGGGCACCCTGACGTCGGCGTCGATGGCAATGCAACGGCGGCCCAGGGCTCTGACCGCCTCGACGGCAGGCGCCGCCGGCTCATGGGGGCGGCTGGCGCCACGGCCGCTGACGGCCTCCGGGCGGCGCGACACGATGGCGATATCGGCCCCTGCCTCGGCCAGAGCGAGCGCCATGGCCTTGCCCAGCCCCTGGCTGCCTCCCGTCACTATGGCGACCCGGCCCGTCAGGTCGAATTGTGGCACTTCAGTCCCCGCAGCGTGTGAGTTCCCAATAAGCGGGCTCCATTATGCCCGCCCCTGCAACCTCCGTCCAGGGCGCGCCGCCCAAGAGCGTTGCCCGTGGAAAGGATGATGCGCGGAGTGAGGCATGTCCGTTGCTTGGTGGGCGCCCATGACCCGGCGACCGGTCACATGCCGCCTCTGCATCAGAGGATGGCTGCCCTGTCTTTGGCCGGGAGGGCAACGTCATTGGGTCCATGTGCTACTATAAATCGCCGCTCTGAGCCTCTGGGCCGAGGAGGAAGCGATGCTGCCAAGCGGAGACAACGAGACACTGACGAGGGTCGGGCCGGGCACCCCCATGGGGAACCTGATGCGCCGGTACTGGCACCCTGTCGCCGCCAGCGTCCAGATGAGCGCCGCCACGGTTCTTGCGGTGCGCGTGCTCGGTGAGGACCTGGTGCTCTACAGGGACCGGAGCGGCGCTGTGGGCCTCATAGAGCGGTACTGCGCTCACCGGCGGGTCAGTCTGGCCTACGGAATTCCTGAAGAGCGCGGCCTCCGCTGCATGTACCACGGCTGGCTCTACAACGAGACCGGACAGTGCATTGAACAACCCTTTGAGGAAACCGTCCGCCCTGAAGCCAGGTTCAAGGATAAGATCAAGATGCAGGGCTACCCTGTGCAGGAGTTGGGCGGGCTGGTCTGGGCCTACCTCGGCCCGGCGCCTGCGCCGCTTCTGCCCCGTTGGGACCTCTTCGTCGAACCCGGTGTCTTTAGAGAGGTGGCTTCCAGCTTCATCCCCTGCAACTGGCTTCAGACCATGGAGAACGCCATGGATGGCTCGCACCTGGAGCACCTCCACTGGACCTACGGCAAGTATGTCCTGGAGCGCATGGGTGTGCCCGCTGATGAGGCTGCCGCCCGCGTGCGCGGCTTCTCTCGCAAGCACATCAAGCTGGGATTCGACGTCTTTGAGCATGGGATCATCAAGCGCCGGGTCCTTGAGGGCGGGTCGGAAGAGGAAGAGGACTGGCAGGTGGGACACCCGATGGTGTTCCCAAACACGATGCGTATGGGCAACGCCTCCCGCTCCGAGTTCCAGATCAGGGTTCCGGTGGACGATGAGAACACCCTGCAATGGTACCTCCTCGTCCACCGGCCCGGCGTGGATGTCCCGCCGCAGGAGCAGATTCCCTATTTCGAGGCGCCGATGTTCGACGAGGCGGGCCGGTACATCGTCGACTTCGCCACCGGCCAGGACATGATGACGTGGGTCTCCCAGGGGAGCATCCTCGACCGCTCCAAAGAGTCGTTGGGGGAGTCGGACCGCGGCATCATTCTCTATCGTCGGTTGCTTATGGAGCAGATGGCTGTCAATGAGGACGGTGGCGATCCCATGAATGTCATGCGCGACCCCGCCAAGAACGACTACATCGAACTGCCGCAGGAAAGGAACAAGTACCATATCGGCGACGCCTACCGGCGGCTATTGCAGGGGTCGTGGAGCCGCTACAGCCCCAGCAAGGAGCTTGTCGCCGGACTCTACGCACAGGGCGCGGCGCAGAAAACCTAGCCCTGGGGCGGGAGTATCAAGAGGGCTCGGAGGAACGCGTTGAAGCGTTTCCCCGACGCTCATTCTGGAGGAGCGGTTCATGGCATACGAGCACCTATTGATCGAGGAGCGGGATTCAGGCGTTGGCCTTATCACGCTGAGCCGGCCCGGCAAGCTGAACGCTCTCAAAAGGCAAATGGCCGATGAGCTAATCGAGGCGCTGGACGATTGGCGGGACTCCCCGCAGGTCAGAGCGGTGGTGCTGACCGGCGCCGGACGAGGATTCTGCGCCGGCGCCGACCTGTCGGGCGAGGGCGGGATCGGCGCCTTCAATGCCACCGACAGCAGCGAGTTGCCTGCAATTGCCCAGCGGCCCCGCTGGCCCCTGGGCAATTGGGTGCGCCTCCTCCACGAGTACCCGCGGCCGATCATCGCCGCGGTGAACGGGGCCTGCGTGGGGGCCGGGCTGGGCATTGCCGCTGCCTGCGACATCCGCATCGCCGCTGCCAGCGCCCGGTTTTCGGCCATCTTCGTGAAGCGGGGGCTGTCGCTGGACTTCGGCGTCAGCTACTTTCTTCCCCGGCTGGTGGGGCAGGGGAGGGCGATGGAGATTGCCTGCACCGGCCGCATGGTCGGGGCCGAGGAAGCGGAGCGCATCGGTCTCGCCAACCGGGTTGTCCCAGACGAGGAGCTGCTGGACGAAGCCGTCAAGCTGGCCCAGGACATCGCCGCCGCCGGTCCCGTTGCTGTGGAGTTCTCTAAGAAGGCGGTCCTCCGCAGCCTGGACAACGATCTCGACGCCCAGCTTTTCTTTGAGAGCTACGCTCAGGAGGTGTGCCGGTACTCGGAGGACGCCAGGGAGGGAATCCAGGCATTCTTGGACAAGCGTGCGCCGGAATTCAAGGGGCAGTGAGAAGGTCTTCCTTTACAGTAAACGAAGCCGGCGATGGGTTTCCCCTCCCCCGTTAACTCCCTTCTTCCGGGGCCAATAAGCCGCTTGAGACCTGCTCCCCCGATGGGAATCTTTGCGTAACCGGTGCCACGCGCAAATGGCTTCATTTCCACCGGCGATACTTCGCATCAACCTGGCGTTGTACGAGGAAACACCATCCCCCGAGTAAGGGGGATGGTTAGGATGGGGGTGAACTGGGTAGTGCGGGAAACCGGGCGCAGGAGTTATGCAGCGGTCTCCGAGGGGAGAGGGCTAGTAACGCTCCGAGCCGTCTCCCGCCGCCAGCCGCAACGCCAGCCGCCGCTCCAGGGCCAGCGCCGCTTCCAGCGGTAGGTCCATTCCCTCTCCGACCGCTGCCTTCACGCTTTCCAGGAGGGGCGGGTCTCTTCCGGCTAGGTCCTCGGCAAGGCCGCGGGCCGTTTCCAATAGCTCCCCCCGCGGCGTCACGCGGTGAACGAGCCCAAGCCTTAACGCTTCCAGGGCGTTCATGAGGCGTCCGGTGAGGAGAAGGTCCAGGGCCGGCCCCTGTCCCAGAACTCGTGGCAGGGTCTGCGTGCCGCCGGCGGCGGGAACCATGCCGAGGCCCACTTCAGGCAGCCCGAAGACGGCGTCGTCGGAGGCGATGCGCAGGTCGCAGAGAAGGGCCATCTCCAGACCTGAGCCGAGCGTATAGCCGTGCGGCGCAGCGACGAACGGCTTCCGAATCCCGGCCCACAGGCCCCAGACGTCGCGCTCCCAGCGCACCCGTCGGGCGATGGCCTGAGACGGCGCCGCGCCGAATTCGGTGAGGTCGGCGCCGGCGCAGAACGCCTCCGTTCCTGCGCCGGAGACCACTACGGAGCGAATATCGTGGTCGTCGCGCACGGCCTGAAGGACCTGGAACAGGTCGTCGCGCATCTGGATGTTGTAGGCATTGCGCTTCGCTGGGCGGTCTAGGACCAGGTGAGCGACGCCTCGTTCGACGGTGAAGCGGACCGTTTCGAAGCCGCCGGCGTCCACCCGCTACGCTCCCCGAAACCCTGGCGCGCGTTTCTCTCTGAACGCGCGCAGGCCTTCAGCGCGGTCGTTGGTGGCGTGGAGCAGGAAGCTCAGGTCGGCCTCCAGACGCAGGCCCGACGCTAGGGCAAGGTCCGCGCCCTTCAGAACGGCCTCCTTGGCGTACCGGGCGGCGATCGGCGCCTGCTTGGCGATGCCGGCGGCGAGCGAGCAAGCCTCTGCTAGGACGTCGCCCTCTGGGCAGACCCGGTGCGCCAAGCCCAAGCGCAGAGCCTCGCCCCCGTTTACACGGCGGCCCGTCAGCAACATGTCCAACGCCGTCGCTCTGCCTGCGATCCTGGGCAAGAGTTGGGTGCCTCCGTCCCATGGGATCTCGCCTTCAATGGTCATGGGAAACCCAAGGCTGGCTGCTTCAGATACCACCCTGATATCGCAGGCCAGGGCTAATTCCAACCCTTGATCGAAAGCGTTGCCATTGATCGCGGCGATGATCGGCTTGCCCACCCCTGCCACAGCCTTTGCGACGGTGTGGCGGTCCAGCATGCCCCCCAAGTCCCCAGGCGACCCTTTCGACAAGCTGACCTCGCTGCCCTCGCAGAAGGTCGGGCCTTCGCCGGTCACTACGACCACCCGCACGTCATCGTCCTGGTCCGCCTGAAGGCATGCATCCCGCAGGTCTGAGGCCAACGCCTCGCTGATGCGGTTGCCGCGTTCGGGGCGGTTCAGCGCAAGGACGAGCACGGCGCCGCGGTGGTCAACGTGGAGAAGGGAAGAAGGCATGGCCATCAGTGCGTCGCCAAGTTATCCAATACTGAGGCGAGGTCAGGCTGCGTAAGACTCGACTATATGGCAAATGTGTATGGTGCTCAGCAAGGAAAAGAGACTGGTTTCGGGACTGGAAGCCCCGAGCAGAGACGCTTGACGACTCATCCCAGACGCGTCAGTTCTATAGGACTTCCCGATACACTGTCAAGCCGCGGGCCAAGTCCGGGATGGTTCGCGGCACAACGTCTTGAACAGTCGTCCGCTGTACCCCCCCACGTTTCGCCTTGACACCCCATGGAGCGGTGCGTATCGTGCCAATCGTCGTGGATGCCCCTCGGCGGAGTTGCCATGCAGTACCGTACCCTCTTTGGCCCCACCCAATTCGCCCAGGTCAACGGCATTCGCGTCGCCTACGAGGTCGCAGGGCAGGGCTATCCCCTCATGCTCATTCACGGCTTCCCTCGCACCCGTTGGCTGTGGCGGAAGGTTGCTCCCCTGCTCACCTCGCGTTTCACCGTCGTTGCCGCCGACCTCCGAGGCTACGGTGAGACCGAGCGTCCCGCCGAAGAATCAAGCTACAACAAGCGGACGATGGCGGAGGACCACCTTGCTCTTGCCAAAAGCCTGGGCTGGGATAGGTTCCTCGCCGTCGGCCACGACCGCGGGGCCTCGGTCGCCAGGCGGCTGGCGATGGACCATCCGGAGGCACTGTCCGGCTGCATGATCTTGGACAACCTGCCCATCGAGTGGTCGTTTGCCCAAGACTCCAGCTTTGCCCGGAACATCTGGCACTGGTACCTCTTCCTCCAACGGGGTTTCGCCGACAGGCTGCTCGGAGAGCACCCGGAGGTCTTCTTCTCCCTTTTCCTGGGGAGGCGTCCGCACCTCGACCCCGACGAGATGCAGTACTTCATCGACGTCTTCTGTGAGCCCGGCGCCTTTGAAGGGGTCCTGGGCGACTACCGCACAGGCTTCGATATCGATAGGCCGGAGTGGGAGGCGGATAACGCGGCAGGGCGTAAGATTCAGACGCCCGTCTACCTGCTCTGGGGCGCCGCCGGTCCAGCGCGGGACTCTTCAATGCTGGACCTCTGGCGCCCGCTGGCGGCGGACGTTCGCGGCGAGGGTATCCCCAACGCCAACCATTACTTCATGGAGACACAGCCGGAGGAGACCGTGCGCCATATCCTCAAGTTCGCCGATGACTTGGGGTTGCCCTGAGGATGAGGCGCCGCCCAGAGGCCGTTCCCGTAAGAGACCTTTGCATAACCGGCGATCTCGGCAGTCTGGAGCGAGCGAGCCGGGCCGCCGGCCCATCCCGGCATCGCGCAGGAATAGCAAACAGGAGTGAGTCATGGCTATAACGATGGCAGTCAACGAGCGGTATGATGCCGCCTACCTCGTCAGCGGCGCGACGCCGGTCAAGGGCTTCGACATTGAATACGTGGACTACGCCGGCGTCGAGGGCAAGACCGTGGCCGACATTTTCGTCGACCAGTTCCACAACCTCACCTACGATCTCATCGACTGGCCCATCACCAACTACCTCATCGCTAGGGATATGGGCAAGCCGGTCATTGCCATCCCCTCGTTCCCCACGTTGTTCAACCCGCTGCTGGGGCCAATGGTGAACCGGGCCAAGGGCATTTCCGGGGCCAAGGACCTGGAAGGCCGCAAGGTCGGCGTATTCGGGCTGGCATTCAATCCGGCCACCTGGCTGCGAGGTATCTTCCAACACCACTACGGCGTTGATTTCGAAGCGTTCCACTACTATGAGAACGAGCCTAACTCAATGACCGGCGTCGCTATCCCGCGTCCGGACAGGTACAGGGTCGAGAAGACCCAGGGCATCATGAAGATGGTAAGCGACGGTGACCTGGACGCCGTGTTCATGGCCGACGGCGGCATTGCTTCCACCGATGCGCTGGACCGCCTGTTTCCCGACTACTGGAAGGAGGTCCAGGCCTACTACGACGCGACTGGCGTCCTGCCCACCAACAGCGTCGTCGTGGTGAAGGAGGAGACGCTGAATGCCAATCCAGGGTTGGCAAAGGCTGTGGCCGACGCTTTCGCGGTGGCGTGGGCCAAGTACTGCCATGACGTCTCGGACGACGACGAGCACATGGGCCTGGGTGTGGGGGAGCTGCGGCGCAGGGGCTTCTTTCCACACACCGACGGCCTGGAAGCAAACCGCAAGTCCGTCGAGAAGATCGTCCAATACGCCCACGAACAGGGTTTCATAAGGACCCGGTTCAACGTCGATGACCTGTTTGTGAAGGTGTAGCCTGCTCGTTGGGGCGAGCGTCTTCCTAGCTTCCGCATAGGATGGGTCTCGCCACAAGCCACACCCACGCGTTTCCCTCGTCACGCCCCAGGAACTCTAGCCGTGGCGCGCCTCCAAGTTGAGCCTGGCCCCCTTCCCCGGCTAGAATGGGCGTATCCTAGCGGCGCTTGTGAAGCTCAGCCTCATGTCCTCGTCCAGCAAGAAAGAATGGCGGAAGGCCACCCTGGACCCCTCCGTCCACCAGCAGCCTGAACGCAATGCCGCCTTCCAGACCGACTCCGGTCTGGAAATCGACTGCGCCTACACCCCCGAGGACCTGAACGGGGCTGGCTACCACGACAAGGTCGGCTATCCCGGCGAGCTCCCCTTCACCCGCGGCGTCTATCCCAGCATGTATCGCGGCCGCCTCTGGACCATGCGCCAGTACGCCGGCTACGCCACCCCCGAGGAGAGCAACCGCCGCTACCGCTACCTCCTCGAGCAGGGCCAGACCGGCCTCTCCGTTGCCTTCGATCTGCCCACGCAGACCGGCTACGACTCCGACCACCCGTTGGCCCAGGGAGAGGTCGGTAAGGTGGGCGTTCCCATCGACACCCTTTACGACATGGAGGTCCTCTTCCAGGGCATCCCGCTGGACAGGGTCAGCACCTCCATGACTATCAACGCCACCGGCCCCATCCTGCTGGCCCTCTATGAGGCCGTGGCCCGAAAGCAGGGCGTCGCCTCGAAGCACATCCGGGGCACCACCCAGAACGACATCCTCAAGGAGTACTTCGCACGGGGCGCGTACATTTTCCCGCCACGGCCCTCCATGCGGCTGGTCACCGACGTCTTCTCCTATTGCTCCGAGCGCCTCCCGAATTGGAACACCATTAGCATCAGCGGTTACCACATGCGGGAGGCCGGCGCCAATGCCGTCCAGGAGTTGGCCTTCACCTTCGCCGACGCCATAGCGTACGCCGAGGCCGCCGTTGCCGCCGGGATGAATGTTGACCACTTCGCCCCAAGGCTGTCCTTCTTCTTTGTCGCTCAGAACAACCTCTTCGAAGAGGTTGCCAAGTTCCGCGCCGCCCGTCGCATGTGGGCCGCCATCATGCGGGACAGATTTGGGGCCCAGGACGAGCGGTCAATGATGCTCCGCTTCCACACCCAGACCGCCGGCGCAGCCCTCACTGCCCAGCAGCCCGATAACAACGTTGTTCGAACCACTGTCCAGGCGTTGGCCGCGGTCCTGGGCGGCGCTCAATCGCTTCACGTCAACTCCCGGGACGAGGCATTGGCCTTGCCCACCGAGGCATCAGCCCGCCTCTCACTCCGCACCCAGCAGATCCTGGCCCACGAGAGCGGCGTCGCCGACACCGTGGACCCGCTTGCAGGCTCCTACTACGTCGAATCCTTGACCGACCGGCTGGAAGAGGAGGCCTGGGAATACCTGAAACGCATTGACGACATGGGCGGCGCAATCGCCGCTATCGAACAGGGTTTCCAGCAGCGTGAAATCAACGACGTGGCCTACCAGCACCAACGCGACATCGAATCGGGGAAGCGCACCGTTGTTGGCGTCAACTGCTTTCAGACCGACGAGCCGCCCCTGGAAGGCATCCTCCGCATCAACCCGGAGCAGGCCCAACGCCAAGTGGAGCGCCTGGCCGGAGTCAAAGCTGAGCGGGACAGCGCCGTGGCCGAGGCGTCGCTCAGGCGCCTCGAAGATGTCGCTCGCGGGAACGAGAACACGATGCCCGTCCTGCTAGAATGTGTGGAGGCCTACGCCACCCTCGGCGAAATCTGCGACGTGCTGCGGGGCGTCTTCGGAGAGCACGGGGAGTTCGGGGAGCTGTAGCAAGCATGGAGAAGCTCCGTTTCGAGTTGTCGCGGCCGGACTGGCCCGGCTCCAAGCGAAGGACGATAACGGCCCGCGGCGCTCGCGCGTCGTCGGCCGAAAGAATGCCCGCGGTGACGGGAAGGAGACTACGATGAGCACACTGGCGCTATCTGAAGAAGAGCGCATGCTTCAGCAGTCCGTCCGCGACTTCGCCCAGACGGAGCTTGCGCCACGCGCCGCTGAGATAGCCGAGCAGGAGCAGTTCGCCTGGGACTACTGGAAGGCGATGGCCCGGATGGGGCTCATGGGCATCACTACGCCCGTCGAGTTCGGCGGCGCTGGTGGCAACTACCGCCAGCTTGCCGTCGTCATCGAGGAGCTGACCCGGGGCGACCCTGCCGCCAGTCTCCTCTACATCGCGCACACGTCGCTGGCCCTTGCCACCATCGAGCGGTTCGGGACCCAGGGTCAGAAGGAGCGATGGGTTGGTCCCATGGCGCGGGGCGAGAAGATAGGCGCTTGGTGCCTGTCGGAGCCCAGCAGCGGCTCCGACGCCGCCAACTTCAGCACCGTCCTTCATCGCAACAACGGCAGCTATACCGTCAGCGGCAACAAGACCTTCATCAGCAACGGAGACGTCGCCGATGTCCTGGTGGTGTTCACCACCCTGGCCGGTTCCGAGCGTCATAGGGGAACCGTCTGTGTCGTCATTGACCGCGAGGACGCGCCGGGTATGACAACCACGTTGATGCCCGGCAAGATGGGCATGCACGGCTCCAGCACCGCCGACGTCAGCTTCCAGGACACCCCCGTCCCCACCGAGAACCGCCTTGGCGCCGAGGAGGACGGGTTCAGGATTGCCATGAGTATCCTGGACTCCAGCCGGGTCAGCATCGCCGCCCAGGGCGTCGGTCTCGCCGCTGAAGCCCTGCACCTCGCAGCCGCCTACACCAAGCAGCGCAAGGCCTTCGACCGCAACCTCGCCGAGTTCCAGGGCATTCAGTGGATGCTTGCGGACATGGCTGTTGACGTCGATGCCGCCCGCCTCCTGACCATGCGCGCCGCCGCGTTGAAGGATGCCGGAGAGCCTCACGGGACCGAGGCCTCGATGGCCAAGCTCTTCGCCTCCGAGGCCGCCATGCGGGTGGCCAACAAAGCGGTGCAGATCCACGGCGGCTACGGCTACTTCAGGCCTCATCCAGTGGAGCGGCTATTCCGCGACGCCAAGGTCCTCGAAATCTACGAGGGCACGTCGGAGATCCAGCGCCTGATTATCGCCCGCGCCCTGCTGCGGAGCATCCACGTTTAAGCATGGGCCGGGTCTGCCGGCCGGCCCGGCATACCTCCAGGTTGCGCGCGAAGCCCCGCCGAGGGCCGCGTGGGCGGGAGTGGAGCCGCAGGATGAACAGGCCGCATTGCCGCCGAATGGTTTGGCCGGTTCCTGGGCCAACTCCAACAGAGTCCGAAGGGGGTGAGAGAAGGTGACAACCGACACCGCCGTTATCCGAGTCCTTGTGGCAAAGCCCGGTCTGGACGGCCACGACCGGGGCGCCAAGATTATCGCGCGGGCCTTGCGGGACGCAGGCATGGAAGTGGTGTACACCGGCATACGCCAGACGCCACAGATGATCGTGGAGGCTGCCCTTCAGGAGGACGTGGACGTTGTTGGCCTGAGCATCCTGTCGGGCGCCCACATGGAGTTGTTCCCGCAGATCGCGCAGGGACTCCGCGCCGCCGGAATGGAGCGGGTGGTGCTGCTGGCGGGCGGCATCATCCCTGAACAGGACCGGGCGCCCCTTCGCGAGATGGGGGTGGACAGGATCTTCGGGCCCGGGGCCACCCTCAAGGACATTGTGGAGTTCGTGGAAAGCGCCGTCGCCGAGCGCCGCCGCTCCGCTCCATGAACACCAGCGAGTTTCTGGCCATCGCCACCGCCATCGTCCCCGATCGCGAAGCAATTGTTTTCGATGGCCGGCGTCTCACCTACGAGGCCCTTTCCCAGAGGGTCCACCGCCTTGCCAATTCCTTCGCTGCCCTCGGCGTTCAGCCAGGCGACCGCATCGCCGCGATGCAGGTCAACTGCAACGAGCTTGTCGAGGCCCACTTTGCCGCGGCGTTTCTGGATGCCCTGTACGTTCCCCTGAACTTCCGCGCCCGCACCGAGGAGCTTGCCCACATGCTCGGGGACTCCGGGCCTCGCGTGGTGCTGGCCGGGGGGCGCTACGCTGCGCTGGTGGAGGAGGCTCTGAAGGAGGTGGACGGCGCCCTGACCGGTGTTGCCCGCGTTGCTATCGACGATGGCCCAGTTGTTGAAGGGTGGCTGTCATACCGCGACCTGCTGGCCCAGGCTCCCCAGGACGACGACCGCCTCCCCTTGGCTGACGACGATGACGTTGCGGTCCTCATGTACACGGCCGGGACCACAGGGGCCCCAAAGGCCGTCATGCTGACACACGAGAGCTTTGCCTCCTACATCCTGGAGAACGTCTCCCCCGCCGATCCCGGCCTGGAGGAGCGAGACATCCTGACGGCGCCGCTGTACCACATCGCTGGGATGCAGGCGGCGTTGTCGGCGGTCTACGGCGGCCGGACGCTCATCGTGCAACGCCAATTCGAGCCGGTGGAGTGGATGAGGCTGGTGGAGCAAGAGCGGGCGTCGAGGGCCATGATGGTCCCCACCATGCTGAAGCACCTGATGGAAGCCCCGGAGTTTGGCAGGCATGACCTGTCCAGCTTGGAGGTCATCACCTACGGGGCCGCGCCTATGCCGCTGGGGGTCATCGAACGGGCCATACGGGAGTTTCCCGGCGTCCGGTTCATCAATGCCTTCGGCCAGACGGAAACGGCCTCCACCATCACCATGCTTCCGCCGGAGGATCATGCGCTGGAAGGCAGCGGCGAGGAAATCGAGCGCAAGCTCCGCAGGCTGAGTTCCATTGGCAAACCGCTGAGCGATGTCGAAGTCCGCATTGTGGACGAGGATGGCGAGGTGATGCCCGTCGGCGAGGTTGGAGAGATCGTGGCCAGGGGGCCGCGGCTGATGAAGGGATACTGGCAAAGGGAGGAGGCGACGCGGCAGGCCATGCGCGGCGGCTGGCTCCACACGGGCGACCTTGGCCACTGGGACGAAGACGGCTATATCTTCCTGGCTGGGCGGGCGAAGGATGTCATCAAGCGCGGCGGAGAGGCCATTTCCCCGGAAGAGGTGGAGCAGGTCTTGATGTCCCACGCCGCCGTGGATGAAGCCGCGGTGATCGGAGTGCCCGACGAAGAATGGGGCGAGGTTGTGAGGGCCATCGTTGTTGCCAGGAATGGCGTCGCATGCTCGGCCCAGGAGCTGATAGACCACTGCCGCGAGCGTTGCGCCAGCTTCAAGAGGCCAGAGTCGGTTATTTTCGTGGCGGAGTTGCCGCGCAACCCTTTGGGCAAGGTATTAAAGCGGGTCCTCCGAGAAGAGTACGGTGGCCCAACCAATGCCTAGTATCTCCGGTCAGGAGACTTCGGAAAAGACATGGGGCTAAAACAAGTTGTATCCAATCTGTTTGGTCAGGAGCCTCTCCTAGAAAGGTCAGGCTGGTCGCGAAGAATATGCTTCTTATCAAGGTAGCCCGGTTGCGGTTGTGCTGCGGCAACCACGGCCAGGCTGGGTGCTGACGGGGCGCCGACGCCCCGGGTCCGGGGCACGATCACGAACATGAGCACTAGGCATCCCTCGTAGGGGGTTGGCCCACGCCGGGGGCGCCTCACCACTCGGGGGCGCTTCCTAACCTTCTCCCGAGTACAGGGGCAGGGACTGCGACGCCGGCGGGGCTGGCTATCCGTCCCGCCGCTGCGGAGGTTGGGAACTCTCCCGTTTGTGCGTAAAGGCGTGACTGCCAATGGAGGAGCGGCACCAGGGAGGTAGCTAATCCGGCACACCCGGGCGTCACAGTTGTCCCGCCTCTGGCACGGTTCGCGACGCCTTTGTCCACTTCCCAGCCGGCCCCCGAAGGGAGGTGTCCCGTAGCCGTCGCGTAGCTGTGACGAGGCCGTCGCGCAGCCGTGATCCGGCGTCGCACAGGGAATGGGTCGCCAGGCCACTGCTTGACCATCTGCTCTCCCGCCTGCCATATGCCCGATACCCTGCAACTCGCGGCAACCCTGCTCAACGAAGGCGTGGGCCGCCGGCCCACTGGCTGACGATATCCTAGCACAAATGTGCTCATTCTGCAAGAGGGCGGGGGCTCATGGTGGCGGGCGCCGTTATCCCACCTAGCCCACCCTCCAACGATGTTGGGTACAGGGGGACTCGCTGTACCCCCGGCGGGGCTGCGTCCCCTGCACCCTGCTTGGGGAACGGAGGGGGAGCGCATTCTGACCTTGCTGCATTGCAGAGGGGACGATTCCTAGGTTGCCCCCGTACTCGGGGGCAGGGACGGGGGTGAACAGGGCGGTGCGCGGGGAGCGCCGAGAGTTGCGCAAAGGTCTCGGTAGTCGGGGGAAGGGACGGGCCCCAACTCTTATGGGATCTCCAGCTAGGCGCCGTCGGCGTCTTGCCTCTTCGCATCGAGCGCCGCCTGTATCCTGCCTTCCGCCAGTGCGCAATACGATGCGTCCAACTCATACCCGACGAATCGCCGGCCCGCTTTGACGGCCGCGAGGGCGGGGGCTCATGGTGGCGGGCGCCGTTATCCCACCTAGCCCACCCTCCAACGATGTTGGGTACAGGGGGACTCGCTGTACCCCCGGCGGGGGCTGCGCCCCCTGCACCATGCTTGGGGGGCGGAGGGGGAGCGCATTCTGACCTTGCTGCATTGCAGAGGGGACGATTCCTAGGTTGCCCCCGTACTTGGGGGAAGGGACGGGGGAACGACGGTGCGCGGGGAGCGCCGAGAGTTGCGCAAAGGTCTCGATAGTCGGGGGAAGGGACGGGCGCCAACTCTTATGGGATCTCCAGCTAGGCGCCGTCGGCGTCTTGCCTCTTTGCATCGAGCGCCGCCTGTATTCTGCCTTCCGCCAGTGCGCAATACAATGCGTCCAACTCATACCCGACGAATCGCCTGCCCGCTTTGACGGCCGCGAGGGCAGTGGAGCCGCTGCCCATGAACGGGTCCAGGACAACCTCTTCGCTGTACGTGTAGAGCTGGATGCAGCGATGGGACAGCTCGACGGGAAACGGCGCCGGGTGGCCGACCTTGCGAGCAGGCTCGGCCGGGAACCGCCACACGCTTCTCGTCAGTTCCAGAAACTCCGCGGAAGTGATGGTGGGCTGGCGTCCTTCCTGCGGAGGCCTCCCGAACGCGTCCTTGGACAGCACGAGGATGTATTCGTGCGCGTCCCGCAACGTGGGGTTGGCCGGGGACAGCCACGTGCCCCAGGCCGTCGACGAGCTAGCGCTGGCCCCCTTGTCCCAGATGATCTCCCCCCGCATCAGGAAACCCAGGTCCAGAAGGTCCTGGATGATGAACGCGTGGAGCGGCAGGTACGGGCGGCGGCCCAGGTTCGCCAGGTTGAAGCAGACCCGCCCACCCGGCACAAGCACGCGGTGCGCCTCGGCCATGACCCGCTTCAGGAATTGGCGATATTCCCCTAGAGTTAAATCCTCGTCATAGGCCTTCCCCACGTTGTATGGCGGCGAGGTGACCATGAGGTGGACGCTGCGGTCTGGCAGGTCGTCCATGGTGTCGCTGGACTTGCGGAAGATGCGATTGACGGCGTCGGGGGGGAGCGGCGTTTCCTCGTAGGTGACCTGCTGCTCGGTGGGCAGGCCGTGGTAGAGCCGGCTGGCGTAGAAAGCGGAGGAGTCATGCGCGAAACGGCCCGGCGACCCGAAGGCGGTGGTCTTTGTCCCGGTCCGTCGTTTCTTGTCCATTGAGTGGAAAGGCGTCGTTGTCGGCGCGGCTGGGGCGCCCGCGCTAATCCTCGACCGGCGCGAGGTCCAGGTCCGGGGGCGGCTCGCCGGGCAGCTTCCAGACGATCATCCCTTTGTTGTTGGACTTGTGGTAGTCGTTGGCGTTCTTGATGCCCTGTTGGTACGCCGCATCGAAGCTCTCCCAGTCCTTGCTCTCGATGGCGTTCTTCATGGCCCGCATATCCTGACGCACGAAGGTCTCGAGGTCGTCTGCGTATTTGGGCCGGGTGATCATCCCAAACTCCATCAGCTCCTCGATCTCGCCCAACTGGAACTTTGCCATTGGCCAGTTGGCCGCCGCGGCGGCGTAATAGAGCTTCCAGTACCGCTGCCCTATCTCAGGCATGATACGAGCCAGACCGGGCTGCATGGCCGCCAGGTCGTCCAGGGTGAAGTAGGCGCTGCCGCTCCAGCCAACGGGCTTATCTGCATCCTGGGTCATACCGCTCTCTCCCTGGTTGTGATTCCTCGGCCGCTCCCAAGCCTTGGGCGCGGCCAGCCGGTCTTGGTCTTGGCTCATAAGTGTAGGGGAGTGGAGGGGCGTCGTCAAAGCCGCCCGTCCGCCCCCGCGCCCCACCGCCATCCGCTCCATTCCTTCACCGCCCCATTGTAGTGCAATAGTTCTACTCACCCTCCCACTTCCGCCAGCGCGCTGTGCAAGCTATGATTTGGCAAGAGGCCCCGAACACTCAAATATGGCGTTCTCCGTAGCCACCCCCACGAGTCCAGAGGTCGTAAATGGCGCTGACTGGCTTCGCATGGCGCTCTGAGAAGCGCGTTGAAGATGACCATCTGCTGAGGGGCAGGGGCAGCTTCGTGGGGGACATGGAGTTGCCGGGTATGGTTCACGCCATCGTCGCGAGGAGCGTAGAGGCCCATGCCCGACTCCTCAGCGTGGACGCTTCTGCGGCGCTTTCCATGCCCGGCGTCTTGGCCGTGCTCACCGCCGCAGACCTGGAGGGCCTGGTTACGGACCTTCCGGTTGTGAGCCGGCCCGGGGCGGAGATCCTGCCCGGGACCGAGCACCCCGTACTGGCGAGAGGCAAGGTCTGCTACGTGGGGCAACCGGTCGCCGTCGTCGTGGGGGAGAGTCTCGCTCAGGCAGAGGACGCCGCCAGCCAGGTGCTGGTCGAATATGAGCCCCTGCCGCCAGTGCTGGATATCGAGACCGCGGATGCCGCTGCTCCCATTCATCCGGTCGCGGCCACCAATGCCGTGCTGCGCATCGAAGGGAAGGGCGGCGATGCCGGCGCTGCGTTTGCCAACGCCGATGGGGTGGTCCGCGGGCGGTTTGAGGTTCCGAGGGTCAATCCGGCGCCCCTGGAGACACGCGGGGTCCTGGCCTCCTACGACCCCGCGGATGACCGCATCACCCTTTGGACCTCCACCCAGGTCCCGCACACCATCAGGGACTCCCTGGCGCAGGTCATGGGACTGCCGCCGGACAGCATCCGAGTGGTTGCGCCGGAGGTGGGGGGCGGGTTTGGGCAGAAGCACCAGCTTTTCCCGGAGGAGGTGGCCTTGGCCTTTCTGGCCCGGTCTTTGGGACGGCCCGTGCGGTGGGTCGAGGAGCGCCGGGAGAACATGGTGGCCTGCCATGGGCGGGGATACCTGGGAGACCTGGCCGCCGCCTTTAACAGCGAGGGGAAGATTTTGGGACTGCGCGGCAGGATCTACGCCAGCCTTGGCGGGTACTGTCTGTCGGGCGCGGCCATCTCGCCGCATAACGCCGTGGCCCGCCTCACCGGCCCCTACGACATCCAGGCGATGGACGTGGAGGGCGTGGGCGTAGTGACCAATATGCCGCCGGTGGGTCCCTACCGGGGCGCAGGCCAGCCGGAAGCGGCCTTTTTCATGGAGCGCCTCATCGATCTGGTTGCCGGAGCGCTGAACCTGGGCCCGGTGGAAGTCAGGCGTCGCAACCTTATTCCATCCACCGCCTTCCCCTATCGCACGGTCACCGGCGCCGTTTACGACGACGGTAATTTCGAGCGGGCGCTGGAAAGGGCGCTGGAGCTAGCGCACTACGAACGCTGGCGGGAGGTTCAGCGTCGGCAGCCGCCCACCGACGACCGCCGCATCGGCGTTGGGCTGGCCACGGTGGCCACCGGGTCGGGCGGGGCGGGGAGGAGCCGGGAGACCAACGCTCGAGTCCGCATCGAGGCGACCGGGGAGGTCGTCATTGCGACTGAGGCTTCACCCCATGGCCAGGGACTGGAGACAGCCTTCGCCCAGATCGCCGCCGAAGTTCTGGGCGTCTCCCCAGAGCGGGTGCGGGTTGTTCACGGGGACACCGACATGCTGCCGTGGGGCCGCGGCACCTACGGCAGCCGGAGCCTGATTCTGGCGGGGTCGGCGGCGTACCTTGCGCTTCAGGACGCCCGCGATAAGGTGCTCCGCATTGGCGCTCACATCCTGGGTGTTCCGCGGGAAGCCGTTGCGATGGGAGACGGCGGCGTGTTCGATGCCGGAGATGAGTCCAGGGTAGTGTCGCTGGCGGACGTGGCAAAGGCGGCGGAAAGCTCGGACGACCTGCCTACCGGCATGGAACCGGGCCTGGACTTCTACACCGAGTACACGATGTCGGAGAACGCCCAGTCCTTCGCTGCCCACGTGGCGATTGTGGAGGTGGACCGTACAACCGGCGACATCTCGCTGCTGCGGTACATCGCCGTCCACGATAGCGGGCCACTGATGAACCCGATGCTGGTGGAGGGCCAGATTCAGGGGGGAGTTGTGCAGGGCATTGGCCAGGCCCTGAGCGAGGCCATGCTGTACAGCGATCAGGGGCAAGTGCAGACGGGCAGCTTCATGGACTATGCGACGCCGTATGCGACGGGTCTTCCGGCGCTGGTGGTTGACACCGTGTCTACGCCGTCTGCGAGCAACCCGTTGGGCGTGCGGGGCATCGGCGAGGCGCCGTCGGTGGCGGCACCGGCGGCGATTGCCAACGCGGCCCACGACGCACTGGCTTCAGAGGGCGTGAGGCACATAGACATACCGCTGACGCCGGAGAAGGTCTGGAGGGCAATCGAGCGGGGCAGGCGCGGGTAGGGCGTTTGATGGAGCATCACGCCTTTGAGTGGGGGAGGCTTGTTGAAGTGGGCGGCGCTGGTTGACGCACAGGCACCGTTACCGGCCATCGCCTGTGCGAGGGAATCCTGGGCCAGCTGATTCAGCGCGGGCTACTTGCCCTCTTTTTTCCGCAGTATGGCCAGGACCTTTTCCGAGGTGATGGGCAGGTCGAGGATTGGGGCGCCGATGGCGTCGGCAACGGCATTGGCGATGGCGGCGGGAGCGGGGACGTTGGCCCCTTCAGCGATGGCCGTGCCGCCGTAGGGAGCGGGGCCCTCGTCCTTTGCAATGAGGACCGTCTCGAACTCCGGGATGTCCATGATGCTCGGCAGCTTGTAGTCGCCGAGGTGGGCGGTGACCAGGCGGCCGTCGTCCAGGATGAGCTCTGAGGTGACCGCCATGCCGAGGCCGTAGATCGTGCCACCCTCGATCTGGCCCTGGTGCCCCACGGGGTTGATGATCTGTCCGACGTCGTGGGCTGAGTACATCTTGGTGATCTGGACCTGGCCGGTTTCGGGATCGACCTCCACGTCGGCGACCTGGCAGGAGAAGGACGTGGCCTCCGGCCTGCCGCCGGTGAAGCGAACGTGGGCTGACACGTCGTGGCCGAGGGTTGCGACGGACCAACCGGCGAGTTCGGCAAAGGGTACGTGGCGGCCTCCGACGCGGACGCCGCGGTCCCAGACGACGCGGTCTGAGGACTCGTTGAGGCGTTCCGAGGCGATCTCGGTCATCTGGTCCCGTATCTTGGCCGAGGCCTGGAAGGCTGCCTGGCCGCCGACGTAGGTGACGCGGCTGGCGCCGACGCCGGAGTCGGAGACGACGCCGTCGGTGGTGGTGATGTTGACGGAGATGTCGTTCATGGCAATGCCGAGCTGCTCGGCGACGACCTGGGCGATGACGGTGTAGCAACCCTGGCCGGGGTCGGGCATGGGAGAGTTGATGACGACCTTGCCATCGGCGGCCACGTCGAGCGTGATGTTGATGTCACCGCCGCCGGCGGCGCGCTCGTAAATGGAAATGCCCCTGCCGGTGTTGGGGGCTGTGGCCTGGCCCCACCCGGCGGCTTCGAGGGCGCCTTCCAGGGTTTCGAGGGCGCGGATGGACACCCACTCCTCTCCCGTTGGCGCGCTGTCGCCCTCTTGGAGGAGATTGCGGCGCCTGATCTCGGCGGGGTCGATGCCCATGTCCTTGGCGATGAGGTCCACGTGAGCTTCCACGGCAAAGATGGCCTGTGGGGCGCCGGGAGCGCGGACGTGGCCTCCGGGAGTGGTGTTGGTGTAGGCGATGATGCTCTCGACATCCAAGTTCGGGATGCGGTAGCAACTGCCGACCTGATGGACGCCGTGCAGGTGGCCATCGGGGGCGGGTTTGAATCCTGCGTAGGCGCCGGTGCTGAAGCAGGCCTTGGCCTGCATGGCTAGGAAGTGGCCCTGCGGGTCGACAGCGGTCTTCATCGTGATAGTGCTGGGGTGCCGGATGTTCGACGCCGTAAGCTCTTCGGTGTTGGTCATGGCGAACTTGACGGGCCGGCCTGTCGCCTTGGACAGCAGGTAGGCGATGGGGATGTCCATGGGGTGGGCCTTGCCGCCAAAGTCGCCGCCCATAGCTACGGGATGGAACGTCAGCAGGTCCGACTCGATGCCGAGACCCTCGGCGGACTGGTTCCTGACGGCCACGGGAGACTTCACGGCTGCCCAGACGTCGGCGTGCCCGGTGGCCTGATCGACGGACACGAGGCAGGCGTTCGCCTCCAGGTATCCGTGGTGCTCCCGCTGGGTCGTGAAGGTGTGCTCGTAGACCTGGTGAGCCTTGTTGAACACGTCGCCGAGGTCTTCCTCGGCGTGGTGAATGTGGAGGTAGGAACTGATGTTGGGCAGGTCCGGTGCGCCTTCGTTCTTGGGAAAGCTGGGGTAGGCCTGGGCGTTCTCATGGATGATGGGAGCGCCGGGCTTGAGGGCGTCCTGCGCCTCGTAGACCGCGGGAAGCTCCTCGTAGACGACCTCGATGAGGTCAAGGGCTTCCTGGGCGATGTCGGTGTCGTCGGCAGCCACCGCAGCGACCCGCTCGCCCACGAAGCGGATCTTGCCCTTGGCGATGATGAGTTGGTCTCTGATCTTCCTACCGACCAGGGCGGTGTAGTCGATATCATCTCCGGTGAGCACCCCGTGGACGCCCGGCAACTCCAGGGCCTTGGATACGTCGATGGACACGATGCGGGCGTGGGGGTGGGGGCTGCGGAGGCATTTGCCCCACAGGGTACCCTCCGGCGAGTAGTCGGCGGTGTACTTGTAATTGCCGGTGACCTTGTGCGGACCCTCCAGCCGGGGAGTCATCTTGCCAACTACGTTGAAGGTGGTCATGGTTCCTATCGTTCCTCCCAGCGCAACGTGGCGGTAGCTTATCACGGGTGGGATTGTTAGCGGAAGGGGCGGGTCGCAGGCCCTTGGGGGCTGCCGGGCTCAAGACGGAGGCCGGGCTTCGAATGTACAATGGGTTGAGCCCGCTTGGGGTCGAGCCTGCTTGGAGGCGCCACATGAAGATCGGCATCGGCATACCAACCATCGTGGAGGGGTTGCAGGGAGCGCAGGCGTTGGATTGGGCAAGGAAGGCGGATGCAGGGCCTTTCTCTTCCATAAGCATCGTGGACCGGCCTGTGTACCCAAGCTATGAGCCGATGATGATGTTGGCGGCCCTGGCGGCCGTGACGACCCGTGTGCGCCTGTTGACGGGCATTCTCATTCTGCCTCTGCGCAACGCCGGAATCTGGGCCAAGGAAGCCGCCACCATTGACTCGCTGTCTAACGGGCGGCTGACGATCGGATTCGGCGTCGGGCGGCGCGAGGACGACTTCGCTGTTTGCGACGCTCCTTTCCATGACCGGGGGAAGCGCTTCAATGAGCAGCTTGACCTGGTGAAGAGGATCTGGGCGGGGGAGCCGGTCTCGGAGGGCGTGGGGCCCGCCGGGCCAGCGCCGTCCCAGTGGGGTGGGCCAGAGATGCTGTTCGGAGGGGGTGTGCCCGCGGCCCTGCGCCGGGTGGCCAGGTGGGGGGACGGATTCTATGCGGGTGGGGGGGACGCCTCCCGCGTGGCGGATGCCTTAAAGGTCGTGGAGGGATACTGGAAGGAGGAGGGGCGCTCCGGGTCTCCGAGGCTGGTGGGGGGCGTGGCCTGCGCGCTGGGCTCTCCGAGCATCGCCGAACGCGGGGCGGCCAGCGTCTTCGACTACTACAGGAACATGGGCGAGGAAGTAGCCGGGAACATTGTGAGAGGCATGGTCACCTCGCCGCACCAGTTGCGCCAAGTCATACATGACATGGAGTCCACCGGCATGGATGAGTTGGTGTTCCGTCCCCACGTAGAGGACATGGACCAGATCGACCGATTGGCGGAGGCGATAGGGTAGGTACCCACGCCGGTCCTCCGCTGTCGCCGGTGGAAGGGCTGTAAAGCGGCCTGGTTCCCACCAATGACGGCGGCCAGTCTCGCGCAAGGCAACCGCTGGCGGTATGGCTGACAACTTACTCGCGCTTCTGAAGACGCACTTCGGCTACGACGCCTTCCGGCCTCTGCAGCAAGAGGCCGTCCAGAGCGTTCTGGCCGGCCAGGATTCGTTTCTGCTGATGCCGACCGGCGCGGGGAAGTCGCTGTGCTACCAGTTGCCGGCGCTGAAGCTGCATGGCCTAACGCTGGTGGTTTCTCCGCTGATCGCGCTAATGAAGGACCAAGTGGACGGTCTCAAGGCCAACGGGCTACCCGCCGAGTTCATCAACAGCTCTCTGTCGCCCTCGCAGATCAACAGGATTCAGGCGGAAGCTCGCAGCGGCGCTGTTCGGATTCTCTACCTTGCGCCGGAGCGGCTGGCCACAGCGGGTTTCCTGAGCTTCCTGCGGGGTCTCGAGGTCAGCCTGATCGCCGTGGACGAGGCTCACTGCATCTCCGAGTGGGGGCACGATTTTCGCCCCGACTACCGCAACCTCCGGCGGCTGCGCCGCGAGTTCCCCTCGGCGCCCGTGATGGCGCTGACAGCCACGGCTACGGAACGGGTGCGCCTGGACATCATCGAGCAACTGGAGTTGAAGCAACAGCGGTCGTTTGTGGCCAGCTTCAACCGCCCGAACCTCAACTACGAGGTGCGGCCCAAGCGGGGGGCCTTCCGGTCGCTGGTGGCGCTCCTCAAGCAGCATCGGGGGGAGTCGGCGATTGTGTACTGCATGGCCCGCAAGGACGCGGAGGGAATTGCCGAGAGCCTGTCGGCGAGCGGATTCAAGGCCCTGCCGTATCACGCCGGCATGGACGCGGAGGCCCGCCGGCTGACTCAGGAGCGGTTCACTCGCGACGAGGCCCCGATCATCGTGGCGACGATTGCCTTTGGCATGGGCATCGACAAGCCGGACGTGCGGCTTGTGGTCCACTACGACCTCCCGCGGTCCATCGAGGGGTACTACCAGGAGACGGGCCGCGCAGGGCGGGACGGCCTGCCGAGCGAGTGCGTCCTGTTCTATTCCTACGGCGACAAGTTCAAGCAAGAGCACTTCGTGCGGCAGATCGAGGACCCGGTGGAGCGGGACCACGCCCAGAGGATGCTGGCCCAGATCATCAAGTTTGGGGAGCTGCAGGCGTGCAGGCGCGCCTATCTGCTGAACTACTTCGGCGAAGCATGGGACGCGGAGAACTGCGGGGCTTGCGACAACTGCCTGTCCCCGGTCGAAGAATACGACGCCACCGAGGTTGCGCAGATGGTGCTCTCGGCGGTAGTGCGCACCGGGCAACGGTTCGGGGCGGGGCACGTCATCGACGTGCTGCGGGGCTCTCGTTCCCAGCGCGTTCGTCAATTGGGTCACGATATGCTTTCGGTCCACGGGGTGGGCCGCGCCTTCTCGGACGATGGGTTGCGGCAGGTGGTGGAGTTGCTGGCGGCGAGGGGCTACCTTGCCAAGAATGAAGGCGAATATCCGACGTTCGGGCTTACACCGGCGGGCTGGTCGTTTTTGAAGGAGCGGGGGCGCCTCGTTCTGCCGAGGCCCCGTCAGGCCAGCGTGGTGAGAGAGGAGGCCGAGGCCCCGCCGTACGACGAGGCGCTGTGGCAGCAGCTCCGGACGCTTCGCAAGCGCCTGGCCGACGAGGAGGGGATGCCGCCATTCGTGGTGTTTGGCGACGCGTCGCTGCGGGAGATGGCCACCTACTTTCCGCAGCGCCGGGAGACCTTCGCTATGATCAGCGGCGTTGGGGAGGCCAAGTTGTCAAAGTTCGCCGGCCCCTTCCTCTCCGTGATCACGGAGTATGCCGCGGCGAACGGCTTGGAAGAGGCGCCGATGCCGCCCCGCCGGGGCCAACGAGAGCGGCCCCGGACCGTTGGCGGCTCGACCTTCCAGGAGACGAGGAGACTACTGGAGCAGGGGTTTTCGTTGGAGGAGGTCGCTCGAGAGAAGGGTTGCGCCGTGACGACGGTGCTCGGTCACATCGAGCGGTTGGTGGGGGCGGGAGAGGGCGCGCCGCTGGCGCACCTGATGCCGGCGTCGGAGCGCTTGGACAGGATAGCGGAGGCGTTCCAGCACACGGGCAGCGAGTACCTGACGCCGGTCCGCGACCTGCTGGGCGACAGCTATTCCTATGATGAGCTTCGTTTGGTGCGGGCCCACCTCAGGCAGGGGCAAGGGGCGTAGGCGTTGAAGCGCCCCCCTGATGCTCGCTGCCTCACCCCGCCAGGAAGTCCAGCAGTTCCCTGTTCACTTCTTCCGATCTGTTGGTGGGAATGAAGTGGTCGCCGCCTTCGATGAGGGCGAGCTTGGCGCCCTTCACGAGGCCGTGGCAGATGTGCGCCATCTCGATGTCGTTGATCTCATCGGCAGTGCCCCAGAGCACGAGGGTGGGGAGATTGACGTGGGCCAGGCGGCGCTGTGTGTTGTAGCGGTTGCGGGTCTCGCCGTTGTTCATGTGAGCAAGAACGCGGCGGTAGGCGTCCAGGTGCCCGGGAACCTCGGTGGTCCTGAAGTGCTCCTCCTCTAGGGCGTCCATCATGTCCGGCGCCGCCTTTACGGTGGCGTCGAGGTGTTTGCGGATGCCCTCTCTCGACGGAGGCTGAAACTCCGTCATGCTACTGAGGGTCCTGACCTTGGACCCGCCCGCGGCGAGGAGCACCAGCTTGTCGACGCGGTTGGGGCTTTCGTAGGCGAATACGGAGGCGAGCCAGCCCCCCATGGAGTGGCCTACGATGTTGGTCTTCTCCAAGCCCAGGGCGTCCTGGAATTCTCGAATGAAGTCCACGAGGTAGGCGAAGGAGTATTCCTGCTGAAGGAAGTCGCCGAAGCCCCAGCCGACGCAGTCGACGGCAAGGACCCGCAGCTTGCTGGACAGCTGGCCGATATTGAGGGCCCAGCTATGCGCCCCGCCCGTGTAGGTTACGCCGTGAATCAGGATGGTGGGGTCGCCGGCGCCGGCCTCCAGGTATCTGGTCCTGCCGTGGCTCAGCTCCACAAACTTCTCTTCTACGCCGGGTAGTTGGATGGGCACAGGGTTCCTCCGCTTCAGGCTGCTCCCCTGGGGGGCGGAGCGTCGCGATTCTAATTGATTTGCCGGCGGGGCGCTATCCTGGGGCTGGCGTTGAAGCGCCGGGCCGGGTTTGATGCGCCTGCATGGCGAGGAGGCGGCGATGAATGCGTCGCCAAGGATGGGGCGCTTGCCGGATGGCGTGGAGAGACGGGGACGGAAAAGAGGCCCAGGGCCATATGCCCTGGGCCTCTTTCTACGTAAACCAGAGGTAGACCTGGGCTTGGGGAAACGGGAGGTGAAGGAGCTTCTCGAAGATGCCCCAAAAGAGGACATAGGTAAGGGCGGTGAGGACGGTGCAGAGAATCCATCCCTCTCTGCCCTGAAACTTGAGGTAGGAGAAGAGCATGAGGGGGATGGCGGCGTGGAATCCGAAGAGCCAAATGGAGAGGACGAAGCCGAGCAGCCAGGCGACGATATTGGCCATGCGGAGGCGGGCCACTTTGGGATCGATGCCTGAGGCAAACTCAAAGTCCATGACGCGGATGACCTTGCCGGCGGGCTCCCTGATGTCGATGGCGAGCTGTATAACGCTTACGGCGATGAGGCCAAAGCCGGCCAGCCAGGGAAAGAGACGCGCGCTGTCGGGCCAGTCCCTGGCGGCGAAAACTGCGTAGATGCCGGCACCCAGGAAGAACAGGGTTATGAAGGTCTGGGGGTTAAACCTCTGCTTCATCTTCCCCTCGCTGTTTGTTGCCGCGGCGCTGCTGGATGATGGGGTATGCCAGGGCCAGAGCGGTGATGACCGCTATGATGATGACGCCGGGGAAGAGCAGCCAATCCAAGCCGTAGCGGGTCTTGGTGATGAAGAGATATTGCTCCGAAAGGCCGCCCAATACAAGGCCCAGGATCATGGGAGGCCTGGGCCAGCGGAAAAGGACCATGACGTAGCCGAGGGCGCCGAAGAAAAGCAGGAGCCCTATGTCGCTCAGGTCGTTGTGGGTGGTGAAGGCGCCCACGACGATGAGGAGGATGAGGAAGGGAATGATCAGCGAGCCCCTCACGAGGGTGATCTTGGCGAGTTGGTCCAGGAAGAGCAGTGACACCAGCACGGTGATGATGTTGGAGATCACCAGGATCCAGACGAGGGAGAAGGTGACGTCCAGGTGCTCCGTCAACATGGCCGGCCCTGGCTCCAAGCCCACGACGATGAAGGCCCCCAGGAGGATGGACATACCCAGCGATCCCGGAACGGCGAAGGCTATGGTGGGGATGAGAGAGCCGCCCTCCTTGGAGTTGTTGGCCGCCCCCGGCGCCAGAACGCCGCGGACGTCTCCCTTGCCGAATTGGGACTGGTCCTTAGCCGTCTGGATGGCGTGGCCGTAGACCACCCACTGGGCAACACCGCCGCCCAGAGACCGGGCACAAGCCCAATGAACGTGCCCAAGAGGGAGGCCCTGAGTGTGAGACCCCAGTGGCGGAAGGTGTCGCGCACTCCCTCCCAGACGCCGCCAAGCTTGCCGACGTCTTCATCGACGTCTGCGATGGATGTGCCCCGCACGGCCAGGTCTATGATTTCGGGAATGGCGAAGAGGCCAATGGCCACGGGCACCAGGGAAAGGCCGTCGAAGAGATAGATCGTGTCGAAGGCATACCGCGGCACGGAGCCGATGGTCGCCCACCCAACGGTCGCCAGGAGGAACCCGAAGAGACCTGAGGTGAGCCCGCGGATGACGGAGCCGCCGGATAACGAGGCGAGGAAAGTCATGCTCAATATGGTGAGCATGAACAGCTCCGGTGAGCCCAGCGCCAGGACCAGCGGCTTGACGATGGGGATGGCTGCGGCTAAGGCGATGGCGCCTATGAGCGAGCTGAACAGGGCCGCGCCCTTGGCGCGGCCCGCCTCCCCGCGCTTGGCCATTGGGTGGCCGTCGAGGATGGTGGCGGCGGCGGTTCCTTCCCCAGGGACGCCAAAGAGCACGGACGTGATGTCGCCGGTGGTGGAGGTGACCGCGTGCATTCCCAACAGGAACGCGAAGGCGGCAATGGGCTCCATCCCAAAGGTGAAGGGGATCATGAGGGCCAGGGCTACGGTGCCGCCCAACCCGGGCAGCAGCCCAACGATGAACCCGATGCCCACGCCTGCCAGCAGCAGAGGAAAGGCGGGGAAAGTGAAGATGCCGGTCAGCCCGGCAATGAACGCTTCTAGCAGGGGGTGGCGGCGCTCCCGGGGGCTTTTGCCGCAATGGACTGCGTCATATGGGGGCTCCTGGGCCGGTTTTCAGGCCGTCACCTGGCGCCAACGCTCATTAATGGGGCCGGCCGGGCCAGCTGCGCCGACGTTTCGCCGACAGGCTGCCCACGCCAGCCTAGCCAGCCTCCGTCTTGGCGGTTTGGTAGTCCCACTCGTAAGCGGGGTCCTCATAGGCTTCCCGGGGCATGGCGGACTTCATTCCCCTGCTGGCCAGCTCGTCCTCGAACTTCCGGCGGATCCAGTGCTCCTCGTGGGGGTATTCGATCTGGTCCCGCTTGCGGTCTTTGACCTTTTCGCCCTCGTAACCTGAGAACTGCAACGGGGGGCGGAGGGCCAGGTACCGGGCCGGGTCGGCGCCGGTGTTGAAGTGTTGGTGGAACCACTGGCCGGGGGGGACGAACATGCTGGCTTCATGCCAGGGAACGACGATCTTCTCCTTGCCTTCCTCCCACATGATGGAGTACCCCTCCCCGGCGGGAATGACGATGACCCTGCCTGGGCCGTGCCTGTGGGCCTTCTTATAGGTCCCTTCGGAGAAGATGGACATATGGATGTCCATCTCGGAATCGGGGAAGTGAACGAAGATGGTCTGGCCGCCGGCGCCGCGGCCCCAGAAGGGGGTGAACTTATCCCAAGCGCGCATGTCGGGAAAGAAGTTTCCGCTCCAGAGCACGTCGGTAGGTTTGACGAGCTTGAAGATACCGGCTTCCTCGGTTGTGATTTTGGCCTGGGAGTAGAACTCCTCTCTGCCGTACAGGCGTTGAGGGGATTCGTGGGCGTTGTTGATGAAGAAGTCGGGATCGGGGATGGTGGTCATTGCCAGTGGGAGGAAGTTGTAGTGGAGCAGGCGGGCGGGCTTGTCACCCTGCATGTTGCTGAGCTGGCTCCAGCAGTGGCGGGGCAGCATGAACATGCTGAACTTCTGCCACTCGAAGGGTTTGCGGGGGCCGTCCCCGGCCCAAACAGACGCCAGGCCGTTGCCCTCCACGACGTACACGATTTCATCTACGGCCATCTTCAGGGGAGGCAGGGTCTTGCCGGGTGGAATCTCTGTGACGCGGGCCTCGCAGACTCCCTCCTGGCCCATGAGCTTCACGAACGCGGCGCCGCATTGGCGCTGCTCCCACCATGCCAGTTCCAGGGTGCGGAGGTCTTCGATGTAGAAGCCGGTGTACAGGGGCAGACCCAGAGAGTCTATCCAGTGATCGTAGGTGTATTCGGGACCAGCCAAGGTTCTCCCCCTGTCACGCCGCAGTGCGCTCTGCCTCGGTCGGGCAGCATCGCCCAGATTTCGGGTAAGTATAGTTGCGGCGCCCAACGTGTCAAGAGCGGGCGCGTCTACTGATAGGGCGGCCTCTGGTGGGCGAGAGCGATTTCCCGGCGGTCCTCCGTTGATTGGATGGCCGCCAGCGACACTTCCAGCGTCGCCGCTCCCCACCTGCCGGTGGAACCCGGGGCCCTATCGTGGACAACGGCGTCGTAGAGCTGGGCGGCTATGGAGTCCCGCCCGGTGACATCCGGCGGCAGCGGCAGTTGCCGGGACTCCTCGTTGGTCATGAGGAAAAGGCCTTCGGGACTCAGGAGCAGGTCACAGCCGTCGCAACTGGCGACGGTGAGGCCGGTGAAATGCCACTCCAAGTTGCCGCCACCCGGCGGCTCCGACCATCCGCTGCCGTACCTGCGGGCCCTCTTGGCCGCCTCTTCCTCTTCGGGGCTGCGCGTCTTCAGGAGCGCCCTGCGGGACCTGGCGTAATCCCGGCGCCCCACGGCGGGGTTTTCCTCGCCGCCGCGCAGGGTGAAGTCGACCGTGTGGAGGCGGTCGTAGCCGTTGTAGACGGCGGTGGCCACGGCGCCGTCCTCAAAATCCATGAAGACCGAATAGCTTCCAGGCACTGGCCGGCTGGGATCCCAGGTTCCCGCGGCACCGCGGACGGTTCGCACCATGCCGCCGCCGATCATGCGGAGGAGGTCGAACTGGTGAGGCCCCTGCCGGTAGAGCACGCCCCCGCCTAACTCCGGATTTAGCTCTTCCGGGGTGCGGGGACGGTACAGCCAGTCGTTATAAATCCAGCTATGCGCCATGCGAAGCTGGCCGTAGTCGCCGCTGAGGACAATGTCCCGGATAGCGCGCAGCGCTGGGGTGAAGCTGTAGGGCTCGTTGATGATGAACTGGAGGGCTTTGTCGTCGGCGGCGCGGCACATGGTAAGGGCGTCGTCCATGGAGAGGGCCATGGGTTTTTCCAGCACGACGTGCTTTCCGTGGCGCAGGGCCATGAGGGTAAGGGGCGTATGCAGGTGGTTGGGGGTGGCGATGTAGACGGCATCCACGTTGGGGTTGGCGCAGACCTCTTCGGCGTCGCGGGAGACGGCGGCGCCAAAGTCCCTTTCGTAGGCGGCTAGAGCGTCGGCATCGACGTCGGCGCCTGCCGTGATGGTGAAGCCCCCGTGCTTCACAAAGGCGGGGGCCATCTGGCGCGCCGCCCCGCCGAGCCCGATGATGCCGATGCGGATGGTGTTCATGGAGGTCACGCTGTTTGCCCCGCGGTGCCCCGGTTCGCCTCGCGGAGGCCAGAGCGGGCGCATTGTGGGGCTCGGTTATGAAGGCCAGCGCCATGGTAGCACGGGATTCAGTCCCTCGGAAGGCGGAAGGTGGCGGTTGCCCCGTGGTATGCTATTTGCCAATGCACTCCCCTGACGAACTCCGGCGATGACAGCCGCCTCCCGCACCGTTGACATCCTGCGATGGCTGGTGGCCACCGGCGGGGGAACGGGCCTTTTCCCGGTAGCGCCCGCCACCTTCGCCAGCCTTGGCGCGATCCTTTTGTATGCGGTGCTTCCCATTGACGGGGGCTCGCCGGCGTTCATCGTCATGGTGTTTGGCGGCTTCCTTGTGGCGGTGTGGGCCGCTCACCGGTCGATGACGCCAACGTCTCACGATCCGAAGTTCGTAGTCTGCGATGAATTCATCGGCATGTGGGTGGCGCTGCTCTGGATTCCCAAGGAATGGGCATTTCTTGTAGGGGCGTTCCTGCTGTTTCGCCTCTTCGATATCATGAAGCCCTTTTTCGTTAGGCGGTTGGAGCGTTTGCCGGGGGGCCTGGGCATCGTGGCAGACGACGTGGCGGCCGGTATAGGCGCCAACCTGGTGCTCCAGTTATTCGCCAGGGTGCTCACCTAAATGGGCCGGCGATTGCTGGCTGGAGCGGGCAGGCGGGTCGGCGCCTCTCTAACTCCTTCGGGGGTGTGGGCTGGGGATGGCGGGGGCGCTGGGTCGCAAGCGCCGCGCCGGAGCCCTGCTCCAACGGAGTTCTTTGCAAAATCAAAGCCTGCGGACATATAATTTCGCCAAGGCCGGGGGGGGGCTCGACCGCATGAGCCATGGGAGGGACCTATGGCTGGCGGCAGGCTATTAGCGTCGCTGATGGCAGCATTGTTCGGGCTTCTGGTGGTTGCCGGGTGCTCCTCCAACGCCCAGACCATCGTTTTCACCTCCGACCGCAATGGGACCTCCGGCATTTACCTCTCCGCGTCCGCTCCCGGGAAGGTCAAATTCCTCACTGGCCTTGGCCTGACGGCCCATTCTCCGCGTTGGTCGCCCGACAGACAGAAAGTGGCCTTCCTCGTGGACAGGGACGGCACTGTTGACATCTTTTTGCAGGACATTGACGCCACAGAGGCGACGCAAATCACCAACACGCCTGAGGAAGAGACCCGGTTGCGGTGGTCTCCCGACGGCAAGGCGCTTGCGTACTTGGTGAAGTCCCCTGAGTCCAGCCAGCACGTGGAGGTCATGGACTTGGGGACGCTTCAGGCGCGGCGGCTGACGTCCGGTTTCCCCAGCGAAGCGGACCATGCCTGGTCTGGGGATGGCAAGATGATCATCTTCGCTGCGTTCGAGGACGGGGACGCCCCGCAAGGGCTCTATATACGCAATCCAACCGGCGTCAACGAGGTCAAGCTGACGTCGGGACTCGACTCGGCGCCGGCGTGGGCCCCCAGGGGTGAGGCGGTCGTTTTTCAATCACTGCGGGATGGAAACCTCGAGGTGTACCGCTTGGATCTGAGGAACGGCGTACCGGATGGAGAGCCGGTGAGGCTGACCGACAATCCCGCCTCCGACCACTCTCCGACCTGGTCGCCGGACGGGAAGTGGGTGGCCTTCATTTCCGAACGGGACGACAACCCCGAGGTCTACGTGATGACCCCCGAAGGAGCAGACCTTCAGCGTCTCTCCTTCAACCACTCTGAGGAGAGAAGCCTGGTCTGGTCGAGGGATAACCGTTTGGTCTTCGTGTCCGACGTGAACGGCAGCGACGATGTGTTTGTGATGGACCCGAATGGCGAGAAGCAGGACCGGCTGACTCTGAGCATGGCCCGGGATTGGCAGCCGCACTGGTAACCGGCGCCGGCCTCGGGCGGTTCGTGGTTCGTGGTCGGGCGCGTTGACTGCTGACTCCTGCGGTCGCCGGGTCCTTGAGGAGCTGGCGCTGGGGGCGAGCCTGAGGACGGAGGCTTGGCTCTCGAGGAGACCCTTGCAAACTCCTGCGCCGAGTTTCCTGCGCGACCCGATGCACCCCCTGTCCTAACCGGCCTCCCTCAAATGGGGAAGGAATATCGTCGCACAACACCAGGTTGATCGAGGCATCGCCGGTAGGAATGGAGCCAGTTGCGCGTAGCGCCGGTTATGCAAAGGTCTCTAGAGGGGGGAATATGGGGGGAGATTCAGGGGACCGCTAGTGGCCTGAAATGAGAAATGCCCCCGTCTGTACCTTCACAGACGGGGGCATTTCTATTGGCGTATCGCGTTAGGCTAGGAAGTCCAGCGCTTCCGCAGGCCGAGGCCGAGGAGGAGCAGCGTTGCTCCGGCGCCAGCGGCGGCCCAGGGGAGCACCGGCACTGTGGTGTCGCCGACGTTGGGGAGCTTGCCCAACTGGGCGCGTGTGATTTCGTAGGTGGCCATCCCTTGGGCGTAGAGGCGGCCCTGGGCGAGGCCTGCCTCGCCGGGGAGGGCGTCAATGACGCCGTTGCGGTTGGCGTCGCGCCCGTTGATGCCGTAGTTGAGGGCCTCTGCGGATTTCCGGATGTAGAGGATGGCGATATCGAGATCGGTCTGCCACTGGACCTGGTTGGCGTTGGTCATAGCCGTCTGGGCCCAGTCGGCGAAGTTAGCGGCGGCCGTCTGGACGAGAGCGGCGTTCTCCATGATTGGCGTGGAGTCGGGCGCCGCCTCGGCGGCGAGGCCGGCGTGAATACCGGTCTGAGTGGCGTAGGCAACCAGCCCCGTGCCTTCGGCGGGGTTTTGGCCTTCGCCGTCACCGTTGAGGTCCTCGCTTGCGCCGTCGATGATGTTGGTGACGTGCTCGGCGTGGGTCTTGGCACCATCCAAGTCGCCGTTGTTGGCAGCGGCGAGGGCCAGATTGGCGTGGAGCATGGCGGCGGCGGCCTGGTCGGCGGCGCCGTTGAGGTAGCCCTTCTGGAGGGTGTCGTCATCGCCGCCCGCGGAGAGGAGGTGGCGGATGTGGGCGATGGCGCCCGCGGGTATGGATGCTTCGTAGTTACGGAGGTCTGGAGGACCGAAGAGGATCAAGAGGTTGCTGGAGGAGGCGATAAGGTCGATATTGCCGGTGACGGATTGGCTGACAAGGCCGTCCTCGCCGACCGTAACATCACCGAGGCTTTCTCTACTGGCGCCGTCGTCGCTGAGGAAGAGGAGGGAGTAGCGGGAGCCATCGGGAGGCTGGGTAATGCCGGCCATGGTCAGCATGACGGCGTTGTTGGCGCCGCCGTCGTCGGAGATGACCGCGGAACCGACGATAGGATCCTGAGCATCCTGTGCTTGAACGATTGCCGCTGGGGCAAGGACAAGCAAGAGCAGGCCGAGAACCGTGGTAAGTCTGGCGACTCGCTTCTTCAATTTGGACCTCCTAGCAGTGGTGGCGCCCCATAACAAGTTCTGTTATGTGTTCCTGTCCGTACTCAGGGCGAAAGGTACGGGAGGTCATGACAGACCAAGGGCGACAATGCCCCAGCGATGCCCAACTGAGAGTCGCGGGCAACGTGGGCTGGAGGCAGCTATTGCCCCGTAGTCTCCACATCTTGTACAGGAAATGCGGCTCGCTGTCAACCGTCTGGTTATGTCTGTGGTGATGCTTCAACTTTGGGCGCCTACCGTTTTGGGCGCCTACCGTTTTCCGTTACGGAGGCGGGAGGCTAGCATACTACTTCGGCTACGGTTTGGCACGGTGGCGGGATGAGTGGTCTGGTTGACCCTCTCTGAGGCGGTTGTTACAATTCCAAAAACTTCGAGGCGCCTGGCTATGCTGGTGATTGGGCTGACGGGCGGAACAGGGGCCGGAAAGAGCGAGGTGGCGAGGCTTCTGGCCAAGCGGGGCGCCGTCGTTGTGAGCGCCGACAAGCTAGGCCACGAGGCGTATGAACCTCAGACGGAGGGTTGGGAGCAGGTGGTTGGGGCCTTCGGGCCGCGTGTGCTGACCGGCTCCGGTGAGATCGACCGGCAGAGGTTGGGCGGTATCGTGTTCGCGGACAGGCAGCGCCTCGAGGTGCTGAACGGGATCGTCCATCCCATCATCGGCGCTGGGATCCGGGATGCGATAGAGAATTTGCGCGGGAGCGGGGCGCCGGCGGCGGTGGTGGATGCGGCTCTACTTTTGGAAGCGGGTTGGGATGCCTACGTCGATGAGGTCTGGGTAGCGGTCGCCTCGGAGGACGCGGCAGCGAAACGGGTGGCCGGGCAGGGGCGATTGACGGAAGACGAGGTGCGAACGCGGATACGCTCCCAGATGACGCAGGCCGAGCGAATAGAGCGCGCCTCCGTGGTGATCGACAACAACGAGGGTGTTGAAGAGCTACAGCAAAGGGTCGCCGAGGTGTGGCGGCAGAGGGTTGAACAACGGCGATAGGGACCGTCCTAGAGGGGACAGCAGGAGTAAAGGGAAATATGACAACCAAACAAGAGTCGGGGTTCAGGCAGTTCAGGGTGGAGGAGTACACGATCCGGGAGGAGCCGTTCTACATTCCGCTTTCCGACGAAGTGGAGTTGTTCGAGGCGGCCTACCGGGAAAAGCTCCCGGTCCTGATGAAGGGCCCCACAGGGGTCGGTAAGACCCGGTTTGTGGAATACATGGCGTATCGCCTCAGCCGGCCGCTGACGGTGATCAAGGGCGACAAGAAGGAGAACGAAAAGGAAAACGGCAACATTCCTCTGGTGACGATCGCCTGCCATGAGGACCTGACCGCCAGCGACCTTGTCGGCCGATACCTTCTGGAGGGCGACGAGACCCGCTGGATCGATGGGCCACTGACGCGGGCGGTGAAGTATGGGGCCATCTGCTACCTGGACGAGATTGTCGAGGCGCGAAAGGATACGACGGTCCTGATCCACCCTCTGACCGACCATCGCCGGGTGCTGCCGGTGGAGAAGCTGGGCGTGATTATGGAGGCGCACGAGAACTTCCTCATGGCCATCTCCTACAACCCCGGCTACCAGAGCGCCCTGAAGGACCTGAAGCAAAGCACCCGTCAGCGCTTCATCGCCGTGGAGTTCACGAACCCCAGGAAAGAAGAAGAAGCCAAGATCATTGCGCACGAAAGCGGGGTGGATGAAGAGACGGCGTGGTTCCTGGCCAAGCTTGGCGAGAAGGTGCGTCACCTGACAGAGCATGGCCTTCAGGAAGGGGTGAGCACGAGGCTCCTGATCTACGCCGCGAAGTTGATCAAGCAGAACATTCCGGCACGGCGGGCGTGCCAGGTGGCCATCACCTGGGCCCTCACCGATGACCACCAGCTTCAGCAGACGGTTGATGAGGTGATCTCGGCGCTGTTCGAGTAGGGCGTTTGTTGCGCCGCGGGGCCGGGGGGTTCCTGTAACAGGGCCTGGCCGGAGCTTGCTCACTGCCCTTTCCCGAACGAGGGAAAGGGCAGCGTCATTGTTTGTGGTTACCGCCTTGGACTATGATGGGGCCGGCGACAGCGAGGCGGCTGATGACATTAGCAGGAAGCGAGGGAATCGAGCGCCTTAGGCGTTCGCTGAGGCAGGAAGCGAGCCTGGAGGGCCTGGGAGGCGATGGGCGCAGGCCCTCGGCGGTGCTGCTGCTGTTGAGTGACGGGCCCGACGGCTATCCGCAGGTGCTGCTGACAAAGCGGACGGAGCGGGTGGCCTATCACCGCGGCGAGGTGTGCTTCGTCGGCGGGGCCTTTGATTTCGGTGACGAGTCTCTGGTGGCCACCGCCCTGAGGGAAGCCCAGGAGGAAATGGGGATTGCCCCCGGCGACGTGGAGGTGTTGGGCGCCCTTGACCCGGAGATGCCCAGGACCACGCCCTTCATTATCCAACCCTTCGTTGGCTTGCTGCCGTCGCCATATCCATTCCGGCCCAGCCCCGCCGAGATCGCCGAGGTGCTCATGGTTCCCTTGGCGGTGATTGAAGACCCCACCAACTTCCGCGAGGAAGCGTGGCTCAGAGAGGGGGCACTGGACAGGGAACGGTATTTCGCCTATGGCCCGCACCTCATTTGGGGGGCGACGGCGCGCATTTTATGGCAATTTCTGAGTGCACTTGAGGATCCGGCTCCTGTGTTGGGAGGTGTGTATGGCGGCTGACGACGTGCGGATAGAGACCGAGGCAGAGTTGCAGAAGTACTCGGCGGGAGCGGCGGAGGAATTCCGCAGGGCGCATGAGTCGCTGGCGCCGAGGCTGTCGGAAGCCGACCTGGCGACATGGGGACAGTACGGCCTCGACATCGCCCGGCAGTCCATCCGCTCCTGGGAAGCGGCGGTTGAGTTTCTCAAGGCTTCGCCCGCTGTGGCCCACCGATTCACCTTCGCCGACGTGAAGACGTGGGCGGACAGCGGGGTGGCGCTGAGCCAGGACTCCCCGGCGATGGCCGCGGCCTACTTCAAGGCGACGCCGGGAGTGCTGGGTTTCCTGTCGCCGCGGGTGATTCCCCAGTGGGCGGACCTGGGACGCCGGCTCTTTGTGGGCACGTGGAAGTCCTCGGCGCTGGCGGCCAAGTTCTTCGAAAGCAGCCCACAGCTTCTCCAGCACCTCAATCCTCGGGACTTCTATCAATTCCTGTCGTTGATAAACCTGGTGGCTCGGAAGTCCTACGATCTGGCCACCGAGTGCCTGATCATGGCGCCGCAGGTGCTCCCGCAGATCGAGGGGCACCACCAGCCTTTCCTATCGCTGTCGGCCAGTCTTGTTGAGAGACACTGGAGGGAGATTCGAGGCGTGTTCGAGGCTGTGGGGCAGGCGCTGCCACAGGTGGACCGGCTCCAGCGTGGGCGCTATATTGCCTTGACGGAGAATCTGGTGCGGCACGGTCTGGTGAACGCACCCGGTTTTCTGCAGGAGACGGCCAGAGCATTCGCAAAGGTGAGCCCAACGCAGCACGGCCACATTCTGACGCTTGCCGGCAACCTTCTCGCGTCGTCAGCGGAAGCGGTGCCGGATTTCCTTCGGAACCTTCCCGACGTGCAGGCCCGGGTGACCCCTGAACAGCTCGAGGCATGGTTCAACGAGGGGCTGGCCGTGCTGCGCGACAACGGGGAGGGCGGCCGAGCTTTCTTCCGCCTCGAGACCAGCCGGGCCAAGCAGACTTTGGAGAGGCTTTCCTCCTCGGTTGAGTTGGAGATGATCCGGGACCTGATTGGCCTGTACTGCCGGGCGCTGACGGGACTGGACGTGGAGATACATCCGGCACAGGAGCTGGTGGACAGGAGCATTGGATGGGTGTCTGAGCAGCGCGCCACCACCGAAGGGACCAACGTATTCCTGCCCGATAGGGTGGACCGCTACGTGGACAAGGGAGAGAACTTCTCCTGGTACAAGGTGATGTCCACCCACCAGACGGCCCACCTGGAGTTCGCCAGCTTCGACTTCGACTACGACCGGCCGTCCATCCTTTTCAAGGATCTAAGGCCGCTGCTGGCGTTGGGGATAACACCGACGGCGGGGCAGCTTCCGGGGGCTGGCCTGGAGCGGGGGGTGGAGGCGGGCAGCGCGGAGCACGTGTGGCTGACGGGGCTACAGCGGTACTTCGATCTTTTCGGGGACCGCTGGCTGTCGCTGGACCTGTTCACAGTGTTTGAAGACCAGAGAGTGGATACGCGGGTGTCCCTGGAGTACCGGGGGCTTAAGAATAACTACGCCAACGTACAGGAGGACGCGCTGCGGGCGCGTCCCATTCTGGAGCTTCTGCCCGCCAGGGAAGCGCTGGTTGAGTTCCTGGCCCGTCTGAGCCTGCAGCCCGGTCTGCGGATCCCTGTTCCCAAGAGCCGCGTCAAAGAGGCGCGGGCCTTGGCGCGAATCTCGCGGCGGATGCTTCACCCGGAGGCTCTTGTCGAGGACACCTCCGAGGCCACGCTACGGGCCTACAGCATCATTGCCCAGATCCCCAATGAGGCCGTGCCCGAAGACGAATGGGAGGCCCTGGACACCAGCGACTCAGAGGATGACCAGGATCTATCGGAGGAGGAACTGGACAAGATTGTTCAGGAGATGCTGTCCCAGCAGAAGTTGAGCCCGGAGGAGGGGCAGAGCTACCTCACCGAGGTGGAGTACCGGGGCGATTTCAAGCCGGAGCTGTCGCAGCTGCTCAACCAACTCCGCGACGAGCAGTTCAAGATGAACCCCGGCGAGGAAGGTGCCTCGCCACAGGACATGCTGGAGGAGCTGTTGGAGCAGAGCGTGGAGGTTGACCTGGAGGAGGGAGACGCGCCGGATAAGAAGGAGACGTTCGCCACCAACATCATGAAGGAAGCGGGGGTAGACCTTCAGCAGTCGGATACGGGCTACGGGGCGATGACCCACGTCGACGAGGACGGCGGGCCCCTGGAGGCCACGGAGCCGCGGACGGCCGTATACCCCGAGTGGGACTTCCGCGCCAACGACTTCAAGCCTGCCTGGTGCATGGTGCGGGAGCAGGTACTCACGGAGAGCGATTCCCATTTCTTCAACGAGACGCTGGCCGCCTACGGCGTTGTCGCAGCGCAGATCAAGCGGGAGTTCGAACAGATTTCGCCCGAGATGATGCGCAAGGAGCGGAGGGTCGTGGACGGGGAGGATCTCGACATTGATGCCGTCATCGAGGCGGTCGTTGACAAGCGCACGGGGAACACGCCATCGGAGAAGATCTACTGGCGCCGCAACAAGGTGGAGCGGGACGTTGCGGTGGCGTTCCTCCTGGACATGAGCGCGTCCACGGCGGAGGCCATTGACGAGTCGCGCCGCGTTTCAGATGACTGGGACGCCCCGGAGGACCCGGTGGAGTACATGGTCTGGCTCCGCAATCGGCGGGGCAACGGGGTGAAGCGGACCTACAAGCGGATCATTGATCTGGAGAAGGAGAGCATCGTCCTGCTGATCAACGCGCTGGAAGCGATTGGCGACATGTACGGCATCTATGGCTTCTCGGGGTATGGGCGGGAGAACGTGGAGTTCTATGTCATTAAGGACCTGGAGGAGCGGCTGACCGACCGGGTGAAGCGGCGCATCGACAAGGTATCGCCGCTCCACGCAACGCGGATGGGGCCGGCGATCCGCCACACGACCGCTAAGCTGGAGAGCGTGGACGCCCGGACCAAGTTCCTGTTCCTGATCAGCGACGGCAGGCCGCAGGACAGGGGGTACAGTCGCGAGGGCGTGGAGAAGGAGTATGCCGTCCACGATACGCGCACGGCGCTGACGGAGGCCAAGCAGGCGGGCGTTACCCCGTTCTGTCTGACGGTTGACAAGCAGGGCCACGACTACCTGAAGACGATGATGCAGGATATGAGCTACGAGATTCTGTGGGATATCCGGTCGCTGCCGGCGCGGCTGCCGCGGCTGTACCGCCGCCTGACCCTTTGATGCAAGGGGCGCGCCCCGAACGCTGCTACTGATGAGAAGGCCAGCCTCTCTACTAGGAGGCTGGCCTTCTCGCGTTCACAGGGCGGTGAGGGACTATGGGTGCAACGGGTTGGGGCCTACTCCAGCGCCCGAAGTTCCTGCCAGAGACCGAGCAGGGCGCCGACTGCGGCCCGGTTCCTGACGAGGTGACGCTGGGGCGGGTAGCTGCCTGAGATGGCGCGGGTGCCGCCCGGGTAGGCGATGCCTATGTGGACTTCTCCCGCGAGCTTCCCCTCCATCGAATCGGGGCCTGCCACGCCGGTGACGCCGACGCCGATGTCGGCGTTGAGCTTGATTCGGACGGCCTCCGCCATGGCAAGGGCGGTCTCGGCGCTGATGACGCCGTATTGCTCGATAACGGCAGGGTCAACGCCGGAGGCCACCTTGACCTCGGTTGCGTAGGAAACGATTCCACCGACGAAGTAGGTGGAAGCGCCGGGGACCTCGGTGATCTTCTGAGCCAGGAGGCCGCCGCTGCACGACTCCATCACGGCGAGAGTCAGACCCTTCTGCTTGAGCAATTCGCCGACGCGCTCCTCCGGGGATTCGTCGTCGATGCCCCAGATGGTGTCATCGAGGAGTTCCCGGATGCGGGCCTCGGTGGGGGTGAGGAGGGCCAGGGCTGCGGCCTCGGTGTCGCCGGTGGCGATGATGCGGACGTGGATGCCGTCGAACTTGGCGTAGACGCCGACGTAGGGGTTGTCCTGGCCGAGGACGGGTGTGATCTTCTCGTCGACCTCGCCCTCGGAGAGGGTGAAGGTTTTGAGGGTGCGGCTGAGGACAACCCTCCCGGTGGACTTGCCGCGGAGTCGGACGCTGGTCTCGTTCTCCCACATGACCTGAAGCTCGTGGGGAGGGCCGGGCATGGCGGCGATCATCCTGCCGTCCTTCTCTACCCACCAGCCGGGGGCGGTGCCGACGGGATTGGGCAGAATGGTGGCCGAGGCGATGCGGTGGGCCTGCTTGAGGTTGCGGGAGGGCATCTCGCGGCCCCGGCTGAGGAACCAGTTGCGCAGGATTTCCAACTGCTCGTCGTCGATGTAGAGTTCTTCTCCGAGCGCCGCTGCTATCGACTCCCGCGTGAGGTCATCGGCGGTAGGTCCGAGGCCCCCGGTGGTGAGGACGAGGTCGGAACGCTCCAGCGAACGGCGGAGGATGTCCACAACGTGGCCCAGGTTATCGCCAACCTGGTGCATCCAGCGGACTTCGTAACCGAGAGAGGGCAGGCGGGACGCGAGGTATTGGGCATTGGTGTCCACGATTTCACCCATGAGGATTTCGTGGCCTATTGAGATGATCTCAGCGTGCATGGTTCGCTCCCTGTGAAGCCTTTGAACGAGCTATTCTTCAGCGGCCAACGGTCGAACAACGAAGACGTGGACTCGGCGCCGGCTCTTCCTCAGCCAACGACTTTCCGACCCGCTGGTCAAGCCTGACCCCGTCCGCCGCGGTGGACACTGGCTCTGCCGGTGGACCCGCGCTCGGGTGGGGGACTGTGACTGTCCTAGATAGTCATGCCGCCGTCGATGCAGAAATTGCCGCCGGTGATATAGGCGGAGGCATCGCAGGCAAGGAACAGGGCTAGCAGGCCAACCTCTCTCAGCGAGCCGGAACGCCCCAACGGAATGTCGTCAAAGCGGCGCTGGCGGTGCTGACTGAGCTGCTCCGGGGACATCTGGCCGGGGTCGGGAAAGACGCCGGGCGAAAGGGCGTTGACCCGGACGCCGTAGGGGCCCCACTCCATCGCGAGGGACTCGGTGAAACGGGTGATGCCGGCCTTGGCGGCAGCATAGACCGTCATGTTGGGCCGAGCCTGGATCGAGGCAAAGGAGGATACGTTGACGACGCTGCCCCGCCGTCTGTCCAGCAGATGGGGCCCGAAGGCCCGGCACCCCTGGTAGACCGACGAGAGGTTGAGGTCGAGGTAGGCCGTCCAATCCTCGGGGGTCAGGGCATCGCCTGGCTCGCCAAGGAGGGGAACGAGGGGGCGCCGAAAGCTTTCGCCCACGCTGTTGGCCAGTATGTCCACGGGGCCGAACTCCTCAACGACGCGTTGGGCCAGGGCATCCATGTCTGCGGCGTTGGTGGCGTCCACGGTGAACTCTGCCGACCGCCTGCCCATGCCGCGTATCTCCTGGGCGGCTTCTTGGACGCGCGTGGACGTGCGGGCGACCACGGCGACGTCGGCCCCGGCCTCCGCCAAGACTCGAGCGATGCCCCTACCTATGCCCCGGCTGCCGCCGATTACGACGGCATTGCGACCTTCCAAACTGAATTCTGGGAGCGTCAAAGGGTTCCACTCCAAATGCCCCTGGGAACGGCGCGCCGCGCATCCCCCGCTGGAGGGGTGCCGGAAGGGGTGTGATTCCGCGCTTGCCTGCGACCGGAGATTACCCGAAAGCAAGCGGCTTGCCAAGCAGCCGCGGGCGGGGGATGGCCGCCCTATTGCCTCATGGACCTGGTGCACGCGGTCCCACCATATTGCAGATTGCGCCAACGGGCGGGCGACGTTTCGATGGCCCGGCGGAGAATTGCGGTGTTTGGACCGGGTCCGCGCTACTCTCCGAGGGGAGATGTGAGGGCCAGCGCCTCCACCGATCCCTTCGCGACGCGGAGCCTGTGGGCGCCGTTCAGGAACCGATCGGCGACCTGTTTGACGTCGGCGGTGGTGAGGATGGCCTGTTGATGCCGGGAGACGCGGTGCAGGACTTCCTCTCTCCGGTGGGGGTCCATCTCGGAGAGGACGTCGTCGAGAAGCAGGACGGGGGAACCGGCGCGATACAGGGTGAGCACTTCGGCCTCGGCGAGCCGGAGGGCAAGGGCCTGGGTTCTCGCCTGCCCTCTGGAGCCGTGGGTGGCTGTTGGCAGGCCTTCTACAGTGAGGGTGAGGTCGTCCCGATGGGGGCCGGCAACGGTTATTCCCTGGGCTAATTCGCGCCGCCGGTTTTCGGCCAGGGCCTGCCGGAATGCGTCTGCCATTTCATCGGGACCTGATGCGGTGTCTCCGATGCTGGGGGCATAGTGGACTTCAGACGCCTCGCCGCCGGTGAGCTCAGCATGAGTCGTAATGGCGAGACGGCTTAAGGTGGCCACGGTTTCCCTGCGCTTCAGGACGATCTGCGAACCCAGGGAGACGACCTCGTCGTCCCAGTAGGCCAACTCCTCCTCTAGCCCGCGGCGCGCGCCGCGGGAGTCGCGCAGCAGGCGGTTTCGCTGGGTGAGGACGCGCTGGTACCGCTGGAGGTTGCGGAGATGCGACCGGTCCATCTGGCAGAGCAAGACGTCCATAAACCGCCGCCTGGCCGACGGCGAGCCAAGGACGACGTGGAGGTCGTCGGCGGAGAAGAGGACTGCGGAGAACCTGCCGACGGAGTCGGAGACGGAGCGGGGCGCGCCGTTGATGCGCACGTACTTCTGGACGGACGGGGGGGTCTCTTGATGTTCGAGGGAAGGGGCGGGCGCTATGGGCTGGAATGCCAGGTGGATGCGGCGGCTGTCGCCCTCGTCGTGGACGGCGGCTGTCGCTGTAGCCGCTTCCAGGCTGGCCATTGCTTCACGGTTGACGAGGTCGCGCTCGACGGGGGCCCTGAAGGACTTCAGAATCGAAAAGAGGTACAGAGCCTCGAGCAAATTGGTCTTGCCCTGCGCGTTGTCGCCCTCCACGACGACGAGGCCCGGAGGAAGGGAGAGTTCCAGGCGCCGATAGTTCCGGAAGTTGCGGAGGGAGAGTTGGGAGATCCACATAGGCCTTGCAGCAACGGGGCGCCTGGGGCGGTCTTGGGGAACCTGACGCCATCGTAGCGGCCGGCGGTAGTGGGGTCAATTTGCGTGTGGCGTCGTGCGGGTGTGGGGTGGATGTTGCTATAATGGGGTCGGTTGCGGCGGCTGGCCGCGCCCCTCTACCGGCGGTCTCGAGCGGGCGTAACTCAGTGGTAGAGTGTTTGCTTCCCAAGCAAAAAGTCGTGGGTTCGAATCCCATCGCCCGCTCCACCAGGCAACGCAGAAAAAGAAGGAGCCCAGGCTTGTTTAGCCTGGGCTCCTTCTTTTTCTGCGTGATGCGGGCGCCGTCGAGGACGCGAGGGGACGATTTGCTAGCGCATTAGGCCCGGCAGCAGGGTGGCCGTTGAAGGCACGAAAACGACGATAAGCAACGTGGCGATGTTCAAGCCCACAAAGGGGGTGATCCCCCTGAAGATGTCCATAAGGGTGATGTCCGGGGGAGCGACGCCCTTGAGGACGAACAGGTTGAGCCCGAACGGGGGCGTGATGAGGCCCAGCTCGATGTTGACCATGGTGACGATGGAGAACCACAGGAGGTCGAACCCCAGGGCGTTTACAACGGGGAAGAAAATGGGGACCGTGATCAGCATGATGGACAGGGAGTCCATGAACCCGCCCATGATGAGGATCACGAACTGCATGAGGAGGATGATGACGATGGGAGAGAGCGGGAGGTCGGTGACGAAGTTGGAAAGACCGTTGGCCGCCTGGGTGAAGGCCAGGATCTGACTGAAAGCGGTGGAACTGGTGATGATGAGGAGGGAGAAGCCTGCGACTATGGCCGTGCTGGAGAAGGAAACCTTGAGCATCCGCCAGTTCAAACGCCTGTAGACGGCGGCCAGAACCAGGGCGCCGGCGGCCCCCATTGCCGCGGATTCCGTTGGTGTAGCGATGCCGAAGAAGATGGTCCCGATGACGACGAGCACGAGCACGATGATGGGAATGAATTCTCTAAGGGCGATCAGCCGGCTGACCCAGTTGACATCGCCTATGTCCATGGCCGGGGCCATCGAGGGCCGCAGGGCGCTGATGCCGATGGTGTAGCCTAGTAGCAGCGAACTCAGGATGAGTCCGGGAATGATGCCGGCGATGAGCAGGTCGCCGACCGACTGCTGGCTGATGCTGCCGAAGATGACCATCAAGCCGCTGGGCGGGATCAGGACGGCCAGGGCGCCGGAAGTGGCCACAACGCCGGTGCTCAGGCCCTTGTTGTAGCCGTGGGCGTGCATCTCCGGGACCATGGTTGAGCCGATGGTGGCCACGCTGGCCATGCTGGAGCCGCTGGCGGCTGCGAACACCGTCCCGGAAAGAATGGACATGACGCCAAGACGGCCGGGGACTCTGCCGACCCATTTGGACACGCCGTTGATGGCCATGGTGGCCATGCCGGAGTGGAGAATGATCTCTCCCATCAAGATGAACAGCGGGACGGCAACGAAAGCGAATGTGGCGATGCTGCTGTAGGAGCTGATGGCGACGAGGCGCAGCGAGCCAACGCCGTTCACCATCCAGAAGGCGAAGATGACGTTGAGGAGGCCAAAGGAGAAGGCAACTGGCAACCCGATCGCCATCAAGAACACAAGACTGGCGAACATCAGGCCGAGGATGTGCCACCATTCCATAGCTTAGCGTCCCCTTTACCGGACCGTCCGAGAGCTTCGAAGGGTGGTCCAGCGGCTGCGGCTAGACTGTTTGTTGCATTCGATGCCGCCACGAGAGGCGGCGCCGCTCGTTAGCGATGGCTCGACCTCTGGCCTGGGCGGCCGCGAGCCGCGCGTTTGTGCGATCCCTAATGCCGCTCCGTTCAGCAGTCGCGGCGCCTAGACGTGTTGCTGCTCCGATTTGATGAACTCTTCATCCCGGCCGGCATAGGCTAAGAGCTTGACCAGGAAGTTGAACACCAGCCAGCCTGCGCCGATGGGGATGATGATCTTGACGGGAAACTGGGGCAGCCCCACGGCGGTGGGGAACGTGGCCTGCAGTTGATAAACGTCCCAAGCCTGCATCGAGCCCTGCCACATTAAGATGGTGGTGTAGAACAACCCCAGGAGGTTGACCAACGTCTGCGATACGCGCCGGGCCCGGAAGCCCAGCCGCTCCGTCACGAGGGTGATCTTGATGTGCCCGTCCATCATGAGGATCAGCCCGGCGGGGACGAAGGCCATGTAGACCACCATGTACTCGTTGATGTCGGGGATCCAGAGGACGGGGGCGTTGAAGAGGGTCCGCGACATCACGTCATAGACTACCGTCACCAGCATGAGGAAAACGAGGATCATGGAGGGCCACATCAAGAAGCCGTTGACGAGGTTGACGAACCGCACCAAGACGGGGAACCGCATGACGGCTTTTTTCTGACCGTAGGTGTGCTTCAAGCTTGCCATGGCTTGGCGCCGTTTCCTGCTAGGCTGTGAGAGTCGAAAGCGGGGGAGAGCCGAACAGACTCCGGCTCTCCCCCGCCAAGCATGCTAATTGATGCCGAGGTTGGCCAGGGCCTTGTCCAGGTAGGGCTGGAGAAGCGCCTTGATCTCGAGCATCGCCGGGAAGTCCGCGCCGACGGTGTCCCAGTGCTTCTGGTGGCCATCGTGGAGGATCTTCCAGTCTTCGAGGGGGATGGTCCGCTCCACCGTGCCCACCTTGGCGAACTCGTCCACGGAGAACTGCTCGTCGGCGGCGTACCACTCGAAGATGCCGGGCGCCAGCTCATAAGAGGTGTCCATGAGCAGGTTCTGCAGGTCCGGGGAGAGGCTGTTCCAAGCCTGGACGGAGATGAAGCCACCGCCTGTGCCGCTGAAGACGGGCGGGCGGATGATGGTGTTGTACACGTCTTTTTCACCCTGGCTCCAGGCTGCGCCCGGGTCGCGCAGAGCGCCGTCCACGGTGCCCCGTTGGAGGGCGGTGTACAACTCGGAAGCCGGTATCGTCTGTGGGACCGCGCCGGCCGCCGTCATAATGGAGGCGCCCATGGCGTCCCACACCCGGATGCGCTTGCCCTCAAGCTCGGCCACGCTGTTGATCTCGTCGACCATGATGAGCCCGAAGCCCTGGCCCCCCACGTGGAAGCCAATGGACCGGACCCCGGCCTTGTTCTCGTAGATGCCGTTGATCAAGTCCAGCGCCCCGGTCGTGTGCCAGGCGTCAGCAATTTCCTGGAAGGATAGGGCCGGCGGGGCGGGGAGCATGCTGAAGGCGGCGCCTTCAGGGACCTCGCCGCCGAAGTAACCGGCTGCCGTGTGGACCAGGTCGATGATCCCGGACCGCAGAGCGGCGAATCCCTCGAAGGGGTGCACCACCTCTGGGCCGCCGACAAAGTCGATGACAAGGGCGCCGTTGGCCCGCCGGTTGATTTCCTTGATGTACTCAAGCCACTGCGTCGAGGACGTGGAGGTGATGGGCCACGCGGCTGCGGCCTTCAGCACCACCGGAGTGGCGTCGGGAACCCGCGTGGAGGTTGCCGGGACCTCGGTGGGATCCATCATGGCCTCAGTGGGCTCCATCATGGCCTCGGTGGGCTCCATCATGGCCTCGGTCGGCCGTGGGGTGGCGGTGGGGTCGGAGCCGCAGGCGGCCAGAACCATCAGGAGCGCCATGACGGCGCTCAAGCCAAATAGCCCTCTAAGAGCTCCCTTGCGAAATTTCATGACTCCTCCTTGCGAATCTAAACGAGTTCTAATCTAGCAGGTTCTACAGAATGCTGGGGGTTGTCCTTTGGACATCCTCCCGAGCGTTGGCTTTCCTCATGTTGCGAAGCTCCCGGCGCGTCCGGCTAGCATCGCAATCCAAGGCGCATACAGTGTTAAGTTTGGGTGACGACCTTCCTTTGAGGCCCTTTCAGGCCCTCTTCGATCATGTCTTCTAATAGTCCGTACACCTCCTTCGCTACCTCGGCCGTCACGTAGCCGTCCATGAGGTCTTCAACTACCCTCTGGGGGTCGCGTTCCTTGGGGTTGCCGACGCCTCCGCCGCTGCCCGTGGACATGCGGAGGACATCGCCCGCCTGGAGTTGGACGTTGGAAACCAAGTTTCGATGCCATATTTCGTCGTCCGAGCCTGGATTGATGCAAATATAACCCAGCGCGCCGGCGTTGCCGTTCTCCATGCCCTTGGGGGCCACGCGATAGCGGCCTCCACCGCCGGAGAATTTGCTCTCGCTGAGTATGCGATAGTCCCGGAAATGGGCATTGCCTCCCCGGAATTTGCCGGCACCCGCCGAGTCCGGTATTGTCCTGAACTGCTCCATCCGCACCGGAAACTCTGATTCTAGCACTTCAACGCAAGTTATTTTCGGGCCGGTGCCGCCGTGACCGCAGCCGGTCCATCCGTCGCCGCCGCCGTATGCCCCGCTTCCGCTCGCCATGAGCTCGTAATGCACGATGGGTCTACCGGTGGGGCCGACGCTGCCGATGGTGAAGAGGCCGGTTGCGCCGTGGTGGGCGCGGGAGGGGCGGCCCGAGGCGCTGCCCAGCGCCTCAATGACCATGTCCTCGATGCACGGCAGGACGCTGGAGTAGAAACCCAACGGCGCCGGGTAGATGGGGTCGAGGACGCTGCCGGGCCGGAATTTGTAATCGATGACGTTGGTGACGCCGTGGTTGTTCTCCGGCGGCGATTCCATCATGGACACGATGGCGTAGAGGCAGCTCCCCCGGATGATGGGAGGTCTGATGTTCAGCGGTCCGCGGTTCTGGTCGGCGGACTCGGTGAAGTCCAGCAAGAGGTTGGAGCCCTCCTTGGTGATCTTCACGCTCAGGCGCACCGGCGTATCCAAGTCCACCAGGTCGTTGTCCAGGTAGGACTCGGCCTCGTAGACGCCGTCCTTCCACTTGGAGATCTCCGCCCGCAGGTGCTGCTCGGTCTTCCGCCCCACCTCCTCGAACACCTCCAGGACCGTGTCCTTGCCGTAGCGGTCCATCAGCTCCACCAGCCGCTTGGAGCCGACGCTCCACATGGGGCCGGCCTGGGAGTTGTAGTCGCCGAGGAGGAGTTCGGGGGTGCGGGTGTTGGCCCAGATGAGGTTCTCGGTCTCCTTGACGACCTTATGGCGGCTCATGTACTTGACGGGGGGGACCTGCATGCCCTCGCCGAAGAGGTCGCGGGCATTGGCGGCGCGGCTGCCGGGGGCCAAGCCGCCGATGTCGCCCTTGTGGGTGATGCCGATGCCGAAGGCGACCAACTCGCCGCGGTAAAAGATGGGGACGATGGCGGCGCTATCGAGGGAGTGAGCGCAGCCGGACTCGTAGGGGTGATTGACGAAGAAGCAGTCGCCGTCCTCGATCTGGTCAGGGGGATAGTACTTGAAAAGGCCCTGGATGCAATCGGGGTAGGAGCCCATGTGGATGGGGATGCCGGCGAACTGAGAAACGACTCGTCCGTCCTTGTCGCAGAGGCCGCAGGAAAGGTCGTGGGTCTCGCGGATGAGGGTGGAGTAGCCGGTGCGGAAGGTGTCGATCTGCATCTCCCGGACGATGCCCTGCATGCGGGAGTTGATGATCTCGAAAACGATGGGGTCTACTGCCATGAGGACTCCAGGCTCAGCCGATGGTGATGATCAGGTTCTTGTAGGCGTCAACTTCAAGGGACTGACCTGGATAGACCACAGTGGTGGAGTCGAACTGCTCCACCACGGCGGGGCCCTGAATTTGGTTGCCGGGGGCCAGCGCGTCGCGGTTGTAGATGGGCCACTGCCGTGGGCCGCCCTCCTCGCTGAGATAGACCTCGCGGTGGGTGAAGGGAACGGGCGTCGCCGAGCTGCCGCTGGCGGCTTCCTGGCTGAGCGTGGCCTTTGGAACAACGACGTAGGCCTTGGCCCGGTAGTGGACGGCCTCGACGGGTTCGGCGGAGTTGCTGTGGCCAAAGGAGCGGTCGTGGGTCTCGTCGAACTCCCTGCGGAGGCGGAGGAGGTCGTCCTTCGTGACGTCGTTCTCTATGCCTGCGGGGATGGAGACTTCGTAGCCCTGGCTGAGGTAGCGCAGGTCCAGGCTGAACTCCAGGTGGATCTGGTTCTCATGGAACCCGTCGGCTAGGAGGTCCGACATTGCCTGTTCCCGTAGCTCGTCGAGGATGCCGCTCAATTCCGCGGGATCCATCTCGGTCAGCAGACGCATCCGGGAGCGAACGTAGTCGCGGCGCAGGTCGGCGAGCAGAAGCCCCAAGGCTGAGGTCAGGCCCGGAATCGGCGGGACGATGACCGTCTTCATCGCCAACTCGGAGGCCAGGCGGGCCGCGTGGACAGGGCCGGCCCCGCCGAAGCCCACGAGAGCGAAGTCGGTGAGGTCATAGCCGTGTTCGGCGGCTGCGGCTCGAATGCCCTCCACCATCTTGGCGTTGATGATGCGGATGATCCCCTCAGCCGTCTCCAGCATCCCGAGCCCGAGCTTCTCGCCAAGGGCGGCGACGGCCTCGGCGGCCTTGGCCTTGTCCAGTTGTACGCGGCCACCGAGTAGGTGGTCCGGAAGGATGCCGAGCAAGACGTTGCAGTCGGTAATGGTGGGTTCTGTGCCGCCCTTGCCGTAACAGACCGGTCCGGGGGCTGCGCCGGCGCTCTGGGGGCCGACTTGGAGGCTTCCGACGCGGTCGAGCCAGGCAATGGTGCCGCCGCCGGCGCCGATGGTGTGGACGGTGAGCATGGGGATGATCAGCTCCCAGTCCTCCATCATGCCGGAGGTCTTTTCCAGGATGCGGTCACCCTCTCCTAGCGCGATGTCGGTGCTGGTGCCGCCCATGTCGACGGAGACAACGTTGGGGTAGCCCGCCGCTCCGCCGATGCGAACGCCGGCCTGGGCGCCTGCGCAGGGTCCGGAGAGCACCGTTGTGATCGGCGTAATGTTGGTGATACTGGCAACACCGCCGTTGCTCTGCATGATGTAGAGCTGCTTGGTGGCGATGCCGGCGTCGCGGAGGCGTCGCTCCAGCGTTGAGAAGTAATAGTCAAGGGTTGGGGCCAGGCGGGCGTTGGCGACGGTCGTGGACAGCCGGGGGTACTCCCGTATCTGTGGCGCCACCTGCGAGGACAACGAAACGGATGCGCCTGGCATCTCTTTCCGAATGATCTCGCCGAGCTGACGTTCGTGGGTGGGGTTCAGAAAGGAAAAGAGTAGCACGGCCGCCACGGAGTCGACCCCCTTGGCTGCCAGGGAACGGATGGCCTCGGTGGCCTGGTCGACGTCCAAGGGGGTGAGCACGTTGCCGACGGAGTCGACGCGCTCACGGACCTCTTCCCTGTATCTGGGGAGTACGAAGGGACGCTTCTCGATGAAGATCTGGTACATGTCGGGGCCAAAGCGGGGGACCTGCCAGACATCGCTGATGCCGCTGAAGCCCTCCGTGACGAGGATGCCTACAGTGGCGCCCTTGCCCTGCAGGAGCAGGTTGGTGCCGAGGGTGATTCCGTGAGAGAAGGAGAGGACGTCCTGGGCCTTGCCGCCTGCCTGGAACAGCTCCGTCAGGGCGTCCTCAACGGCGCGGCTGGGGTCGTCGGGAGTGGAGGGCACCTTGTAGCTATCAACCGCTCCGGTGTCCTGGTCAAGCACCACCATGTCGGTGAACGTGCCGCCGGTGTCGATGCCAATAACAATCATCCGTTTGCGTATCCTCCGTTTGAATTGCGCCGGGAGGCCCGGGCGGGCTAGATGCCGTAGAGCTCGCGGGCGTTGTTGTCCAAGATTTTGTCCGCGACCTCGCGGCTGACCTTTTCGTCGGACTTGAGGATTTGCAGCGCTTCGAGTTGGCTGGCGGTGTCGACGTGGCCGTAGTCTGTGCCCATGACGAGGTTGTCCTCACCGGCGTATTGGACAACGTAGGCGAGGTCGTCGTCGGTTTGGGCTGTGACGAAGAACCGGTTGTCGCGCAGAATCGAGTTCATTTCGACTTTCTGGTTGTACATGCGCTCGTGCCTGGCCCCCAGGTCGTGCATGATGTAGGGCACGAAGGATCCGCTGGCCTCAACGAACCCCCACCGGATCTTGGGGAACTTCTGGGGAATCTTGCTCATATACAGCGTGTGCATGGAGGCGGCGACGGGGAGCTTGGCGAACCACAGCAGGGTTTCCAGCTTCCCGAACATTGCGTCAAAAGTGATGCTGGCCGAGCCGCTGTGGATGCAAATGGGCAAGTCGAGCGCGGCGGCCTCCTCGTACATGGGGAAGTAGTAGGGGTCGGTGACGATGCGGTCCTGGTTGATGCCCAGCATGAAGACGCCGCAGGCGCCGTTCTGCTTCCCGAAACGAATCTCGGCCACGGCGGCGTCCATGTCCAGCACGGGAGGGACGACGACCCAGCGGAGGCGATTGTTGCTCTTGCTCCAGGCGTCGGCGAGCCAGCGGTTGTAGCTTCTGCAGACGGCCCGGTCAACCTCGGGATTGTCGGCTATGCGGAAGAGGAACAGGGTGGGGTAGAGAACCTGGACGTCGGTGCCGAGTTGGTCCATGTGGTCGAGCCGGGTCTGAACGTCGACAACCTCGCGGGCGTTGTCCGGGGTGCGGGACTTGGTGGGGTCGAAGGCTTGATAGGGGCGCACCTTGCCGTCGATGAGCCAGTATTCTCTGCGGCCCGGCCCCGAAAGGGATGACAGGCTGCCGGGCTCCTCTCCGAGGAGGTCGGCGGACTCCGTTTCTGTGAGACGGCGGGGCTTGTATGGGAGGTCCGCCTCGCTGAAGAAGTCCCAGGTGTGGTTGTTCTCAATGACGTGGGCGTCAGAGTCTATGACTGCCATGTCGAGTGGTCCCCCGCGGCGAGCTAGATGCTGTAGAACTCTAGCGCATTGTCGTCCAACGCGTTGCCGGCCACAACCTTGCCGACCCTGGATCCGGTCTCAACAGCCGCAACGCTTTCATCTAGCCGGTATGGGTTCCCCGTGGCGCGCCCCCCGGCATCCATGATGGCCTGCGATCCATAGCCGCTTGATCCCCTACGTGGTGAGCCTGTCAGCCTGCCGGGCGCCTTGCGAAAACGCACAAGAAACTCCCTCCCGTGGCAAGAAGCCGCGGTGGGCATCATTACACCAGCAACGATAGGGGGATGTCAAGCGGCTTTCTCAAACCTGGAAGAGGCGGGCGCAGCGAAAGACATTGTGCCCTGCGGCGATGGGTGGGAGAAACGGAGAGGCGCACTGCTTCCCCGCCCCGCCTGTTCAGGCTATCCTAGTCGCGAGCCATGAAGATACTGTACATCTCTCAGTACTTCCCGCCCGAGATGGGCGCTCCCTCCGCCAGAGTCCACGAGCTATCGAAGCACTGGGTGCAAGCCGGTCACCAGGTCACCGTGCTGACGGGATTTCCCAACCATCCGACGGGCGTGGTTCACCCCGAATATCGAGGGAGGATGCGCCGCCTGGTTGCCAGGGGGCAGGTGGACGGCATCAATGTGGTGCGGACGTGGCTGCTGCCGCGGCCCAACCGGCGGACTCTGGAGCGGGTGCTCAACTACGCGTCCTTCTGGCTTTCGTCTTCCATAGCCGGGATGTTCCTGTCCCGGCCGGACGTCATTATCGGGACATCGCCGCAGCTTTTGGTGGGTCTTTCCGGCTGGTGGGTGGCGCAGGTGAAGGAGGTTCCGTTCGTGCTGGAGATCAGGGACCTGTGGCCAGAGTCGCTGGCGGCTTCCGGCGTGGGCGGCGAGAACTCGATAACGGCGAGACTGGTGGGGCGCCTGGCGGGCTTTCTCTACGGCCACGCCGATCACGTGGCTGTTGTCACGCCGGCCTTCAAGGAGCGGCTCTTGGCCGATTGGGGCGTGCCGGCGGGTAGGTGCTCCGTTGTAAGGAACGGCGTGGAAACAGAGCTTTTCAAGCCCAATGGCGACGCCGGACAAAGCGGTGGCGCCCCCGGACAAAGCGGCGGTGCCCCCGGACAAAGCGGCGGTGCCCCCGGACAAAGCGGCGGTGGAAACAGAGCTGTGCCCCCGGAAAAGCGGCGGTGCCCCCGGACAAAGACAAAGCCGGTGCCCCCGGACAAAGCGGCGGTGCCCCCGGACGCGGCGGTGCCCCCGGACAAAGCGGCGGTGCCCCCGGACAAAGCGGCGGTGCCCGGAAGCTAAAGGAAGCCCTGGGAGTTGGGGATAGATTCGTCGTTTCGTATGTTGGGACCATCGGGATGGCCCACGGGCTTGGCTCTGTGCTGGAGGCTGCGGAGCGCATGCGGGACTCGCGTCCTGACGTCCTCTTTATGTTGATCGGGGAGGGCGCAGAGCGGGAGCGCCTGGAGGGCGAGGCGCGGAGCAGGGGTTTGAGCAACGTGAGGTTCGTGCCGCAGCAGCCGAGAAGCGAGGTCCCCCGCTATATTCAGGCCTCTGATGTTTGCCTGGTGCTGTTGAAAAAGGCGGACGCGTTCCGCACCGTGATACCAACGAAGATGCTCGAGTTCATGTCCTGCAGCCGGCCTGTCGTGCTGGGCGTGGATGGGCAAGCAAGGTCGGTCATGGAGGAGGCTGGGGCGGGGATTTACGTGGAGCCTGAGAACGTGGACGCACTCGTTGCGGGCATCGACGCGTTGCGCGCCGACGAGGGGTTGAGGGACGCGCTGGGGCGGGCGGGCAGGGACTATGTCGTGGGCAGGTTGTCCCGCCGGAGCACGGCTGAGGACTACATCGGTGTTCTGGAGAAAGTTGTTGCGGGGAACTGAGCTGCAGCCGGGAAGGGTTGCAAAGAACGAGCTCCCCGCAAGGGATTAAGGGTCGCAGGGAATGAAGGGAGGAAATGTAGATGTCAGGCTTGACAGCTTTGGTCCTGGCGGGGGGCCGCGGCGAGCGGCTCCGGCCCTATACGGAGAACGCGCCCAAGCCGATGGCCCCGGTGAACGGGAAGCCGCTCATTCACCACCAACTGAGTTGGCTGCAGTCCTGGGGGGTTGAGCAAGCCTACATTCTGTGCGGCTACAAGTACGAGGTTATGGTGGACTATTTCCAGCGCGACCAGTCGTTGGACATGGCCATACACTTCGTGCCTGAGGAGGAGCCGTTGGGCAGGGGAGGGGCTTTCAAGCAGGGGCTGGGCAAGATTGACCCGGGGACTGAGCTGGTCATCGCAACCAACGGCGATATTGTGACGGACCAACCGTTGGACGAGCTTGTTGACGCGCATCGGCGTTTCGGGGGCCTGGCCACTATTATGCTTTCGCCCCTGAGGTCTTCCTACGGCATCGTGCATACACAGGACGACGGAAGAGTCCTGCTGTTCCAGGAGAAGCCATTGCTTCCGTACTGGGTCAACAGCGGCATCTACGCCTTCAACCCGGCCATCAGGAAGCTCCTTCCGACCGTGGGTGACCACGAAACGGCGATGTTTCCTGAGTTGGCCAAGCAGGGCAAGCTGTTTGCCTTCAAGAGTTCGGCGATGTGGATTCCGGTGGACACGATAAAGGACCTTGGGGAGGCGTCGAGGATGCTTGCGCAACGAGAGGCGTGAGGTTGGCCCCGCGGCACACGCGAAGAACCCCTGTGCCGCCGCCGCTCGGAGATATGACGCCATCCTGCGTCCGCGCCCTGCCGAGGCCCCCTGGCGTTGGCCTAGGGGCACTGACGCCGTCGTACGCAAGTCTCGTTAGGAGGCCATCCCGCCGTGTCAAGAGTGCTCGTCACCGGCTGCGCCGGGTTCATCGGGTCGAAGGTCTGCCACATGCTCTTGGAGCAGGGGTATGCGGTGGTCGGCGTCGACAACCTCAACCAGGCGTACGACGCCCGGTTGAAGGAGTGGCGCCTTTCCCAGCTTCGGAGTCTCCGCGGGTTTGATTTTCACCAGATTGACATCGCGGACCGGGAAGGGTTGGGCCGTTTGTTCGCAGGAGGGTCGTTTGATGCCGTTATCAATCTGGCGGCGCGGGCCGGCGTGCGGCAGAGTCTGGAGGACCCCTGGGCCTACATTGACGCCAACCTGACGGGCGCCCTCAATCTACTGGAGCTTTGCCGCGCCTATGGGGCGCCAAAGCTGGTGCTGGCTTCAACGTCCAGCGTCTATGGCGACAACGCAGGGCACTTTCAGGAGGGCTCCCGCACGGACTGGCCGCTGTCGCCCTACGCGGCTTCCAAGAAGGCTGCCGAGACCTTGTGCTATACGTACCACTACATTTACAAGTTGGACGTAACGGTGCTCAGGTACTTCACGGTGTACGGGCCGGCGGGCAGGCCGGACATGAGTGTTTTCCGGTTCATCCGTTGGATTGCAGAGGGGCAGCCGTTGACGCTCTACGGCGACGGGTCTCAGGCGCGGGACTTCACCTACGTCGACGACATCGCGCGGGGCACGATTCTGGGACTGCGCCCGGTCGGCTACGAGGTGATCAACTTAGGGTCGGACCGTCCTGCCCGTATAATAGACGTCATCGCCCTGCTGGAAGAGAAGCTGGGCAAGAAAGCAGATATCCGAATGGCGCCCGCCAATCCTCTGGACGTGAAGTCGACCTGGGCCGACGTAACGAAAGCGAAGGCCATACTGGGCTGGGCGCCGCAGACGACCCTGGAAGAGGGTCTGGGCCGGGCGGCGGACTGGTACATGGACAATAGACTCTGGGCTCGGGAGCTATCGCTGTGACCGAGCAAAATCGCCAGGGGAACGGGTAGAAGCTGCGCCTGGCCTGGTTGGGGCGCCGCCCCCGGCGTCTGGCGGTGAATGTCCCGATGGCCCGGCCCAACGGTTGCCTTCAGGCACAGAGGTAGAGGTAATGGATGTCCGGTAGAAAGAGCAGCCCTTTCCGGAGGCTCCGGCGGGAGCGCCCGGCGGAGGGGGACGCCGGCTTGCCAGCCTCAACGCCGGGCATTTTTCCGGCGCTGAGGCTGACCCTTCGTTGCCTTACGCCCAAGGAGCGGCGGACGTTCCATTTGCTGGCGGTCCTGGGCGTTGTGGTGGCGGGATTGGAAGCAATCGGATTGGGCTCGATGCTGCCCTTCTTGCAGACGGTGTCCGACCCCTCCTCCATCCAGTCCAACGGCCTACTGCGCCAGGTCCACAGCGCCCTTGGATTCACGACCGACGTGGCCTTCATCATCGCGCTGGCCATTGGACTGTTCGTTATCGTGGCGGTGGCGCAGCTGTCCCTGACGTTGTACGGATGGCTCGCCCGCAGGTTCATATGGGCGGCCGCGCATAACCTCGCCTGCCGGTTGCTCGCGGGGTACGGGCGCATGGACTATCTGTCCTACGCCCAGAGGAGCTCCTCGGAGCTGACCCGAAACGTGGTGATTGAGACCGATAGGTTTGCCGAGCGCGGGCTGAAGCCGGCTTTGGACATGGTGAACAAGGGGGTCATAACCCTCGCCATCCTGGGAGTGCTGCTGGCAATAGAGCCCTTGCTCACCCTTGTCCTGACCGCGTCCGTCGGCGTGCCCTATCTCCTGCTCTCCATGCTCGTGAGGAGGTGGCTCGCAGAGCGGGGCCAGGAAACGATTGAATCCAATCGCATCCGCGTGAAGTCGGTGACGGAGCTGTTCGGAGCGTTCAAGGAAATCAAGCTGGCAAATCTTGCCGGTCATTTCATCAACAGGTTCATCCCGGCCTCTTCCACGTTCACCAGGAACACGCGCAACCAGTACGCCTTGGCCGAGCTCCCGGGCAACGTCATGTACTCCATGGCGTTTGGCGGGATTGTTCTGACACTGGCTCTGATGCTGGTTTCGGGGCGGGAGATAAGCGCAATCATTCCCACGATCGGGTTCCTTGCGTACGCCGGCACCCGCTTGAACGCCTCATTCCGGGGCCTGTACTCCTCCGTCACAACCCTGCGCTACCACCAGTCGCTGGCGGAGTTGCTGTGGCGGCAGGTCGAGGGCGGTTCCCAAGGCGCGTCCAATGAGGATGCGGCGGCTGGCGCTGAGCGCCGGGCGGCCCTGCCCTTCGAGTCCGCCGTTGAGCTGGACGACGTCAGCTTCAACTACCCAGGCGACCGCTCCTGGAACATCTCCGGCCTCTCTCTGAGGGTGCCGAAGTACAGTTCCACCGCCCTGGTGGGGTACAGCGGCGCCGGAAAGTCCACGACGTTGGACCTGATCATGGGGCTGTTGCTGCCGTCGGCTGGCCGGATGTGCGTGGACGGCGTGGAGATAGGGGAGCACAACGTCTTGAGTTGGCAGGCCAGGGTTGGCTACGTCCCGCAGGACATCTACCTGCTGGACGACAGCATCCGTAGGAACATTGCCTTTGGAGTCCCGGACGAACGCATAGATGAGGAGGCGGTCATTGCCGGCAGCAAGATGGCGCACCTGCACGGCTTCGTGGTGGACGAACTGCCGCAGGGCTATGACACCATCGTGGGAGACAGGGGCGTGCGTCTCAGCGGCGGCCAGCGGCAACGGGTGGGCATCGCGCGGGCGCTGTACCGCGACCCCGACGTGTTGATCCTGGATGAGGCAACCAGCGACATTGACAACATCACGGAGGCCTACATTACGGAGGCGATACGACAGTTGTCCCGTAAGAAGACGCTGATAATCGTGGCGCACCGGCTCACCTCCATCACGCAGTGCGACCAGATCTGCATCATGGGCGAGGGCGGAGTCGTGGCCGCGGGGACGTATGATGAGCTGCTCGTCAAGAGCGCCGAGTTCAGGAACCTGGCGGAAGGGAATAAGGACGCCATTGAGATGGACGCATAAGCTGAAGCGCAGCCGGCATGACTGACCAGCCTGACCAGCGCGCCCCGTTATCCGGGGCACCACTATCGCCAACGAGCGCCGCACGTCGCCTGGTCCAACAGGTCAGTGAGCCTACCAGCATGCCTCTTCACAATCCAACCTGTGCAAGGGTCAGGTCGATGGCTTTCGTCCAGAGCCGGTGTTGGCGGTCGCAGGTCTACGAACAAGCCCTGGCGGACGGGCTAGACGTCGACTGATCGCCTATCGATGCAGAGGACTTCGTGGCAGGGGCCGTCGCTTCGAGTACAGGATGCATGGCGCCCGGGCACGGTCCTTCAGTGGCCCTGCCGCGGCTGTCTGGCAGAGAAACTCGAGCGTCTTCATCCTACGTGGAAGCAGGAGTCTCCTGGACGGCCTCCGGGTGGTCAGATAACCGACAACCCGTTGGACCCGGGGTTGGAGACCATCAAGGGCCACTGACTTCATACGGCCCGCCTGTCCCACGGGAACTTGCTTGTTCCGCCCGAGGAGTTCCAGGCAGCTGGCTGCCCAATCCCCGCGCTCTGCTTCCTGGTTGGAGGTGGCTTCATCGGCCTCTTGGAGAGATTCCTCCGGACTTCCGGATAACGACGGAGGTGTTTGTGGGCCACTATGAACCCGCCGGGCTGGTGGAAACCCTGAACTACCTGGCGCGGCAGGGCGTGATCCCGTACGGGTATACGGTGGCATGTGGGACAACAGGGCTTCCCTGGACCCGGTGCTTAGGAACACCCGTCCGCCTTGCTATGGCGAGGACTACCAGGGGTCATCGCTGACGCCAAGCTCGCGCTCGAAAACCTGTCCACGGATGAATAGGGAGTCCGACGCGCTGTTTCAAGATCCCGGCCTGAGGCACGGCAATGCGGGACCAAGGAATTGCAGGCGATGTACCGCGAAGGAGATCATCGGGGTCTTTCGATTCCAAGGAGGAGTTGCTGGCGAACTCTATGCGGTGAGCTGCCGACGGCGATGAGGCCCGTAACCGCCGCCAAGGCAGGCCGAGAACGTGCCTCACCGGGGCCACAGCAACATTCTAGGCGCCCAAACGTGGAAGGCGCGGTTCGGCGGGATGGGCGTTGAGCGAGAATGGTGCGGCGGTGATGGCGGTCGCAGGTCTACGATGAAGCCTTGGCCGAAGCCTCGGAAAGCCTTGTGGATTCAGCAGCTGCAAGGTGGCGCCGGGACTTGGCGGTCGCTCGACTAAGTATCAAGGGGGGTCGAAGTATGCGGGAGCTGCGGAAACCGAAGGAAGGGCGTACGCGCCCAGCCAGCGTGTGGAGTATAGCCTGCTTTCGGGCGACGGGAGAGCGCATGCTACCGTGTCGGCAGCGAGCGGTGGGAGCTTCGGTTGCCCCCTCGCCGCGTTGCGCGCCCCGCTGCAGGCCCTGGCGATGTGCATATTCGCTGTGTTACCCTCGATCGCGTGGCAAGCTGATCTGCTGCGGAGCTCCGCCTTCTGGGTCCAGTGACCGATTCACTACGCTGAACTGGTCAAGCGAAGCTGGCGCGGTGCATCGCCGCGGAGCGAAGCGGCGCCGCGAGGTAAACGACCAGATGGTGGCGGCCTTTGAGCGCGCACCAAGAGCGGCCGGTTCTGGCTCTGCCTACCACTAAGCGGGTCAGATCCTGGCTCCGCCATCCAGACCATCAGGGAGGTTATGGGCTGTTCCGCGTCAACGGCGTCGGACAAGCAGCCTGGGACGCGGGATGGCGGGGGGAGCAACGCAGAGCGTCCCGGTCACGTTGGCGGCCCGAGCGCCTCGAACCAGCGGTCTACCTGCCGGAGGGCTGTCGATGGACTTCGTGTCCGATGCGCTCGCCGGAGGTCTGGCCGGCGGATACGAGTCAGCCATTCGAACCGGTGAGCTTCGTGGGCGCCACTTTGGGCCCTCGGCCCACCATGGTCCATTTCCTGGCCATGGAGGCCGGTACAGGTCGTTCGGCAATGGCCTCCATGGGCGGGACTGGATGGGTAGAGTGGACAGGCTGGCCATCCGGCGACCAGATAAACCTGCCGGGAGCTGCGATGCACTCGTAGGATCAACGGCAACCTGAAGTCGCCGGGACTTCGATCTTCCCTGTACGGTTGGGGTTGTATGACGACCTGGGCCGACCTGCATCAGCACTTTCGCATCGGCGAGGAAATCCTCTGTTGGCACAGCTACGACGAGATGCAGGAGTTGCGCTATTATTCCCCGAGAGTGCTGGCCTCAAGGGCGGGCGATGCCTGCGCGACGAGCTGCCCATCGCTATACCGAGCTGCAGGAGTTGGAGCGTTCCTGGCTGAAGGCGTCCAGCCGGCCCGTTGACCATCGTCGCCCAAACCCAGACGGCTTGGAGGGCAGCCGCTGAGATGAGAATGTTCTGGCCGGAAAGTGGGGGGGGTATGGGTTCCTATGAGGAGCCCTGGCGGACTGCGGGCAACCGGGTCGAGGTGATCCCGAGGAGTTCCTGCACAACAGGTGGTCGCGTATCGAGCACAAGACGCTCTGGGGCGGCGACGGTCTCAAGAATGCCTTGGACGCGGAAGCTAATTCAGGGGGCAGGTCACAGGTCATTTGGAAGCGCGCTGAAGCGCATCTTGAAGCATCACCCCGGCCTCCGGGTGGTCAGCTATAACAACGACAACCCGTTCCAAGACGGCCGGGGTTGGAGGCTCTGGCGCCACTACTTCAGAACGGCCCGCCTGTCCCACGTGAACTTTGTTTTCCGCCCGGCTGACGTCGCCCTGGCTCAGCGGATGGGCCTTCCCAATCCCCAGGTCCTGCCTCCCTACTATGTCGAGGGGCTTCATCGGCCTCTTGGAGAGGTTCCCCCGGACTTCCGGAACGACGTGGTGTTCGTGGGACACTATGAACCCGACGGGCGGGCGGAAACCCTGAACTACCTGGCGCGGCAGGGCATGTCTGTGCGGATATACGGCCCCTGTGGGAGAGGGCTTCCCTGGACCCGGCGCTCAGGCAATCTCCCATCCGCACAGCCTATGGCGAGGACTACGTCAGGGCCATCGCGGGCGCCAAGATCGCGCTCGTCTTCCTGTCGGGGCGGAACAGGGACGTGTATACGAGGCGCTGTTTCGAGATCCCGGCCTGCGGTACGGCAATGGTGGCCCCCCGGACCAAGGAATTGCAGGCGCTGTACCGCGAGGGAGAGGAGGCGGTCTACTTCGATTCCAAGGAGGAGTTGCTGGCGAAAGTCCGGTGGCTCTTGGAAGACGACGAGGCCCGTAATCGAATCGCCAAGGCAGGCCGAGAGCGTTGCCTGCAAGACGGCCACAGCAACCTCCACCGCGGCGCCCAAGTCATTGAGGCGTTGAAAGGCGTGGGCGGCTGAAGCAAAAGACTCTCCGCGGGGAATCTCAGTCCCTGCCCCCGTAGTCGGGGAAGGTTAGGAAGCGTCCCTATCCCTCTTCCCCAGGCTACGACGCCCCATCCCACCCCCAAGCAGGGTGCAGGGGGCGCAGCCCCCGCCGGGAGTAGCTGTGTTCCTGCCCCCGTACCCGGGGGAAGGCTAGGAAGGGGGTCCCCACTGCCCCCTCCCCCCATTGCAAAATACGAACGAGTGTGCTATAGTGTCCCCATGAAGTCGGCCACCGGCCCGCTTCTCTTTCTCGGAGCCTGCCGCATACATGAGCACTGGGGGCTAACCATTGAGAATCCCCCTGTGGCAGGAGCGCTGAGGGAACAACCCAAGGGGCAAGACCCTCCGAGGAAGGCTGGGGCCGGAGCGAATGCCGTTGTAGGGCATAGGCTCTTGGGAGCCGCTTAGGCTCCCCGCGGTTTCGCTAAGGCTCGCGACGGCTCCGTCTCAGATCTGTCCCGGCTCCGTCACGGCTCCCTTCGAGAGCCGGCTGGTAAACGTCGCGAAGTGTCGCCAACTGTCCCACAGTCGTGACATCTGTCCCCTGGAGTGCTATGGATTACCGCTCCCGCTCCCGCCGCCTACCGCGCAAACCACGCAGGGCGCGACGCCTACAGGCAGGAGCGCGGTGGGTTCCGGGGCGGGACGGCTATCCGGACGGTGAAGCGGCCCCGGTCTTGGCCTCGCCGGGCTCGCATCGGCGGCAGGCTGAAGGCGCTCTCCTCAGCCTCGCAGACAGAGCCATCGAGGCGGAGCTGGCGCCGGGGCGGGTGAGGGGGCAGGCTAGGAAGCGTCCCTTCCCCTGGCGCAGGCGGTCCCAGGGCGTCGGTCTATCGGGCCCCCTGCGACCCTGATACCCTGCGTTGGGCGCAATGGAGAAGCGGACACGACGTAGCAACGGAATGAAAGAGTGACGGGAAAAGCCCAATGCGCATCCTGATGGTCGGCTCCGACCCCGCGCAGGGGTTGTTGTATCACCCCACCGGTTTGGCGGTGGAATTCAAGAAGCTGGGCCATGACCCGCACGTTGTCACCTGGGGGGACGGCGAACAGTCTGCCGGGCTGAACCGGCTGCTTGCCGACCATTCTGTGCCTGTACACAAGGTGCAGTGCTTGAGTAAAAGCCGTTGGAGGGCGCTGGCCGCGTCCACCGCTGGATGCCGGTCATTGGCGCGGGAGATTGGCCCTGCCGTGGTTCAGACCTTTGGCCCTATTTCGATGTACCAGTGGCGCGCCACCAGGAATGAGGACGGCCAACGCCGCCCCAGGCGGGTCGCTGTGGTGGCAGCCATGGGCAGTGCCTCCCGTAGTTCTCTGCCCGCCCGCCTCGGCGCCCTTCTCCTCAATCGCTATGCAGACAAGGTGGTGGCCCTGTGCAGGGCGGAGCGCCGGCGTTTGCGCCAAGTTGGAGTGAGGGACAATCTCCTGTCCGTTGTTCACAACCCCTTGGACTGCGAACGAATCTTGGAGACCGGGCTTCAGCATAGGGACCAGGTCCGGGCTGAGGTTGTGGAGGGGTACAACATAGACAGACCCAAGCTGCTGGGGTGTTTCGCCAACTTCCAATCCCGGGAAAAGGCATGACCTGCTGATAACCGCTTTCGCTCACCTGGCGAAGCAATTCCCGGATTGGGCGCTCGTATTGGCCGGCCAGGGCGCTACCAGAGCGGCGTGCGAGGCTCTTGCCGTGGAGAAGGGGCTCGCCGGCAGGATTCACTTTCTGGGAAGGCTTCCCAATGACAGGGCAATACCGTTGCTGGCGTCTATGGATGCGGTGGCGCACTGTTCCAACGCTGAGACCTTTGGCAATAGCATGGTGGAGCCCTTGCTATTCGGCATACCCACCTGTATCACGTCCATCGGCATAGGGCAGGAAATAGAGGAGGCCGGCGCCGCCGTAGTGGTGGCCCCCGACAGTCTCGACGAGCTCCTGGTTGGACTGAAGAGCGTCATGGAACCCTCTGGAGATACGCTGAAGCTTTTCGAGGGCGCCCCGGACTACGTCAGGTCAACGTTTGACGTAAGCATCGTGGCGAAGCAGCTTGTAAACTTGTACCAAGCTGACTCGTAGGGCTGACAAGGCTCTGAGCCAACATCATGAGGCCAAGCGGACCCTGCGGACCGGGTTCCTGGATGGCCTCCCGCGTTCTGCCGATAAGCTTGCCGCGCGAGAAGAACAGGCAACCCCCACCGCTCCCAGCGAGGACCGGACAATGCGGACGGCGTGATGGCTGCGAAACCCAGGTCGCTGGGCGTTGTGATGGGCACGGGCTCTCTGTACGTAGAGAGCAGCGGGACCTATCTTGCGGTGAAGGGGCTGGCCCAAACCCTGGGCCGGCAGGGCCACGATGTCACGGTCGTTGGGACGCGGGATCGCTGGAACTCGCCGGAGCCTGCGGGCTATGGCCCAGCGCGGGCGTTGGCCTTCCGGAAGGTGGGCCCGCGCTCGCTCCACTACGCGCCTGGACTGGGCCGGTGGCTGGCAAGCAAGGCGCCCCCGGCGGACGTTGTGGCGCTCTGCGGCCTGTGGCTTCACTCCAACTATCGCCTGGCTCGATGGGCGGCAGGCAGGGATATACCCTATCTGATCACACCCGCGGGAACCCTGAGCCCCGTGGCCCTGGGCATTTCCCGGCGGAAGAAATGGTTGACCTACCGCTGGTTCGTGCGGGAGAGCTGGCCGGCGCCTCGGTGCTCCAAGCGCTTGCGCCGGGCGAGGTTGACGATATCCGCAGTTACGGGCTGAAGCAGCCGATAGTGCTCATCCCCAATGGCGTAGACGTGCAGGAGCATCCCGGGGCCGCGGAGAAGGCGGGCGCCATCCGCCGGCGCTTCAACTCGGAGAGGATACTGCTGTACCTGGGGCGCCTGCATCCCATCAAGGGATTGGACATGCTTCTACAGGCCTGGTCCGGGTTGGGCCGCGCAAGGGATGGTTGGCGCCTGGCCATCGCCGGGCCGGACGCCGTGGGGCATCAGGCCCAACTGCAAACGATGGCCGGCGATCTCGGTCTCGGGGACAGCGTGGCGTTCGTTGGGCCGCAGCACGGGGAGGACAAGGCGGCGTGGTTCCTGGCCTCGGATTTCTTCGTCCTTCCTTCCCGCAGCGAGGGATTCGCCATGACGCCGCTGGAGGCGTTGTCGTTTCGCAGGCCGCTGCTGCTGACCACGGCCTGCGACTTTCCACAGGCCCGGGACGCCGGGGCTGCCCTGGAGGTGGCGCCGGCTGCCGCGGAGATCCGGCGGGGGCTGGAGGAGGCCCTTTCCATGACGGACGGCCAGCGCCGGAGCATGGGCGAGGCGGGTTACCGGCTGGTGTGCCGGCAGTTCAGCCTGGAGGCCATCGCCCGCGAGCTGGCCGAGGTGTGTCCTCTGGATGCTGGGCGAGGCCGGTCCGCCCGGCGCGCTCGTAGCCCAATAGCGGCGCCCGGTGGCTGCAATCCGGGAGGGCGAACCCTTGCATATCTCCCGCGCCGAGTTTCCGGCGCCACCCAGTTCACCCCCTTCCTAACCTTCCCCTTCCAAAGGAGAAGGGATTTCGTCGCGCCGCGCCGGGCTGATGCGAGGTGTCGCCGATGGGAATGGAGCCATTGCCTATGGCCCCGGTTAGCAAAGGGCTCGTGGTCGTGGGGAGCGGAGAAATCGCCTTGACACGACGAAGGGCCTTCTTTAGGATGAAATGAGGCCGAGGTAGCTCAGGTGGTAGAGCACGGCACTGAAAATGCCGGTGTCGACAGTTCAACTCTGTCCCTCGGCACCAGTGCCGATCTGTCCCTCGGCGCCAGTGCCGACAGCGGGCCCCGCCGGTGCGAGCGGAAGTGGCTCAGTGGTAGAGCGTCTCCTTGCCAAGGAGAAGGTCGCGGGTTCAAATCCCGTCTTCCGCTCCATGCTTCCCAGGCGGCGCGCCCCCTTGGCGAGTGGGCTAATAGGGCGAGAGCCCCGCTGCCGCCACACCCCCCGCAGACGCTCTTCTGCCGGCCGTCGATGCCACCCTTTCCCGGCGGCCCACAGCGCAAGTTTCGACTCGACACTGCCTTGGCGAATCGTGCCGGAGTGGCGGAATGGTAGACGCGGCGGACTCAAAATCCGTTGGGGGATAACCCCGTGTCAGTTCGACTCTGACCTCCGGCACCACTCTGATCTCATGTTCCCACTACCCCGCAGGCCGGGATGCCGCCCCGGCCCGGTGCCGCCTTCCGCAGACGAGCGACTGATGTACGTCCCCTGGCTCTGGGCCACTTCCCAAGAGCAGCCGGGGGGCGTATCGTTGCATCCGCGCCGCCGGTAAACCCACCGCGGGCGTGATTCCCAGGCAAATGGAGCGGCCCCATGCATGAAGAGACGTTGGCAAGTGGTATGCGGGTGTGGAGCGTGGCCCCGGACGGGGACGTGCCCTTCCCCGCAGCCGTGATCTTTCACGAGCGCCGCGGCCCCGTGGCTCACACGTTCCGGATGGCCGAGCGAATGAGCGAGGAGGGCTTCGCTGTCTTCGTGCCGGACATGTTCCATCGCTACACGGAGGACCGCGGCCCCGTGGAAGGCGGCGAGGTCAGGGTTGACATGCCCGACGAGGAGACGCTGGAGGACTGGGACGAGTTGGTCGCCCACATACACACGCTGGACCACGCGGACGCCGATAGGGTGGTGGCCGCGGGGTTCTGCCAGACGGGGCGCACTCCCCTCGTGATCGCCGCGCACAGGAGCAATCTGAGCGGGGCGATCGTGTTCCACGGCGGCATCTACGACCGAGACTTTGAGGTGATAGGCAGGGGAGAGGAGTCGGTGGTGGGGCTGACGCCCCGCGTATCGAGCCCGGTCCTGGGCGTGTTTGGCGAGTTGGACTTCCTGGTTCCGCTGCCCAACGTCTGGAGGTTCCGGCGCATGTTGGAGGAGCACCGGAAGAGCTACCAAATCCGCCTGTACCCAGCGACCCATCACTCGTGGATGGACGAGGCCGCGCCCGACCGGTACAACGCGGAGGCGACGGAGCAGGCCTGGCGTCTGCTGGGGGAGTTCTCCCGCGAGGTCACGTCCGGGGCGTGGCCCCTCGATCAGCTAGTTTTCCGCTTCGAGAGCGGGATACAGCCCGACCAGGAATTCCTGCCCGCCGGTTGAGAGCTTGGCGGCGCTACCGGCCCTTTTCCTGAAGCGCTTTGTGCACCTTCTCGGCGGTGATGGGTAGGTCGTAGATGCGGGCGCCAATGGCGTCCTCCACGGCGTTGGCGATGGCGGCCGCCGTCATGATATTGGAATGCTCGCCGATGCCCCGCACCTTGTAGGGGCCATCGCCGAACTCCGACTCCATAACCACCGTCCGCAGCGCCGGGATGTCCATGATGTTGGGTATCTTCATGTCCCCGAAGGACTGGTTCACCACGTGGCCGTCCTGGTAGACCGTCTCCTCCATGACCGCCTCGCCGAGCCCGTAGACGACGCCGCCTTCGATCTGGCCGTGGAAGGCCGTGGGGTTGATGACCCGTCCGGTTTCGTGGACGGTGGCCAGGTTCAGCAGGCGCACCTGGCCCGTCTCTGGGTCCACTTCGACCTCGACTATCTGCGTGCCGAATGAGGTGTAGGGACTGGTCCCCTCGTTGACCTCGCCGATGCCCGTGACGGCGCTGCCGAAGCGGGCCACCACCTCCTCGAAGGCGGCGCGCTCCCCGGAGCCCTGGTGGACCACGTAGCCGTTCTCCAGGGTGATGTGCTCCTCTGGCCAACCCCAGAACTCGGCGGCGAGCTGCTGGAGCTTCTGGCGCGCGTCGACGGCCGCGGCATTAGCGGACACGGTGGTGACCCGCGCGCCTCTGCTGCCGCCGACGCCGTTCATTGGGCCGCGGTCGGTGTTGGACCACGGCAGCGCCTGCACTCTATCCGCGGGGACTCCGAGCTCCTCGGCGACGATCTGCTTGGCGAGGGTGGTGGTGCCGCCGCCGGGGTCGAAAGTCGAGAACTCCACGACGATGCTGCCGTCCTGGTTGATGGTGGTGGCGGCCAGTGCGGCGCCGCCGGCTTGGCTGTGGTGCCCGATAGCTATTCCCCTTCCGACGTTGGGGGCCTTGGTCCGGCTCCAGCCTGCGGCCTCGGCGGCCTCTCTGAGGGTTTCCTCGGCGCGAATGGCTTCGTAGTTGTCCCCGCTTCCCAGCTCCTCGCCGTCGTGGACGACGTTCTTGAGCCGGAACTCCAGCGGGTCCATGCCGATGGCGCGTGCAACCACGTCCATGTGGGATTCCCCTGCGAAGATTCCCTGAGGGTTGCCGGGGGCCTTGGCAAAGCCGCAGGGGACGGTGTTGGTGTAGAGCTGGCGAATGTCCAGCTTAACGTTGGGGATGCGATAGGGTCCGGCAATGTCGACGATGCCGCGGAGACCCTGGGGGGCGTATGCGGCGTAGGCGCCCGTGGCGAGGAGTATTTCCGCCTCCCATGCGGTGATGGAGCCGTCCTTCTTGACGCCGGCCTTGACCCGCATGACGGAGGGGTGACGGGGATTCATTGCCGTGAGTTCCTCGGTGTACTCCATGACGAACTTGATCGGCCTTCCGGTTGCCTTGGCCAGCAGGTAGCAGATATGGGCGCCGGCAACGTCCACCTTTCCGCCGAACGACCCTCCGAGGTAGGAGAAGTTGGCGGTGACCTGCTCCTTGGGCAACTCGTAGATGCGGGCGAACTCATCGCGCCCAACGGAACCCATTTGCGACGCCATCCAGAGCTGGATTTGGCCGTCGGGGTCGATCCAGACCAGGGAGGCGTGGGGCTCTATGTACGCCTGGTGGCTGTGCGGCGTCTCATAGGTGCGCTCGACGACCACGTCGGCCTCGGCAAAACCCTGCTCGACGTCACCCTTGGTCCTGGTAACGCGGTGAATGAGATTGGATGGTGTTTCCTGGGGCTTGACCCCCACGTAGCTGTTGAAGTCGGGGTGCAGCAGGGGGCTGTCCTCCTTGAGGGCGTCCTCGGGTGTGAGGACGGCGGGGAGCTCTTCGTATTCGACATGGATGAGGCTCAGGGCCTCCTCGGCGGCGTCCTCGTCATCGGCTGCAACGGCGGCCACCTTGTCGCCCACAAAGCGCACGCGGTCCCAGGCAAGGACGGGCTCGTCCTTGTAGGCGGAGCGGCCCGTGAGAACTCCCGCCACATCCTGGCCCGTGACGATGGCGCGAACGCCTGGCAGTTTCAGGGCCTCGGACGCATCGATGCTGACGATGCGGGCGTGAGGGTAGGGGCTGCGCAGGATCTTGCACCAGAGGGTATCGGGAAGAAGGGCGTCGATGCCGTACTTTCCCCGTCCCGTCACCTTGTCGGGCCCCTCCGCCCTGGGGACCTTGTGGCCGATCACGTTGTAGGTGGTCACGCTATCCTCCGCATCAAAGCTGTTGTGGTTCGCAGCGGGCCGGTGCTGTGGTGGCTTGGCGGCGCCGGCCCGGGGTCATGCGCCGGTTGGCCCGACAGATGATATAGCAATGACGATGTTGCCGATAGCCTTGTTGCTCTCCTGAAACTCGTGGGCGGCGGCGGTTTCCTCCAGCGGGAAACGGGCTGCGATGGGATGCCAAAGCCGGCCTGCGTTGTTCGCCTCGGTGATGTCGGCCACGGCCTGCTGTTTGGCCTCTTCCGGTTCCGTGTAGACCAGGACAAAACGAAACGTGACGTTGTTGCGCATGAAGGGTTGATAGGGGAGGGAAGGCGCTGCGTTGCCCCCGGACGCATACATCGCGAGCACCCCGTTCACCTTCAGGACATCCCGGCTGATCTCGAGGTTGCCCCCGAAGTCGACGTCGACGATGTGCTCCACGCCTTGGCCGTCGGTCAACTCGCGGACGCGGGCGACGACGTCCTCCGTGCGGTAGTTCACGACGTGGTCGGCGCCGGCCCTGACTGCGTGGGCCGCCTTCTCATCGGAGCTGACGGTGGCGATGACGGTTGCACCGCCCCACTTGGCCAACTGCACGGCGTAATTGCCCACGGCCCCGGCGCCCCCTGTGACCAGCACTGTCTTGCCCTCGACGGGGCCGTCGGCGAACAGGCAGCGGTGGGCCGTCATCGCGGGGATGCCGATGCAGGCGCCCTCCTCGAAGGAGGTGGAGTCTGCAAGGGGGACAGCGCGGTTGCTGGGCAGGGCTATGTATTCGGCGGCGGCGCCGAACGGCCGCTGCCATTGGCTCTCGTACAGCCAGACCCTTTCGCCGGCCCGCGAGGCAGGGACACCCTCGCCAACGGATTCGATGACGCCTGCGCCGTCCTGGCCGGGGATGATGCGGGGGAAGGGCATGTCAGGCCCGCGAGAGCCGGTGCGGGTGCGCCAGTCGGACGGGTTCATGCCGCAGAAGCGGACGGCGACCAGGACCTCGCCGGGGCCGGGCGCCGGCTTCGGCATCTCGCCGACCTGGATGACATCTCTGGCTGCCCCGTAGCGCTCATACCATGCGGCCTTCATGCTGTTCACCTGGGTGTGCTTGGCTGGGTTGCGCCCCCGACGGATTGCCTGGTGTGCCGCCGGTCATTCTAGAGGGGTTGACCATGGGCTACAACCGGCGATGGAGCGCAGAGGCCGGCGCGTGTACAGTAGGGTCTTCACCCGACGAAATGGAGGGCCTATGCCAAGGAACGAGGGGGCGGCGGAAGCTTCCACGCCAGTCGCCGATGAGCTGGCGAGCATACTCTGGGGGGCGCGCGCCGGAGGCGGGCTGGCGTCGCCAGCCGCCGCGGATGGACTTGGCGGCGTGGAGGCGGCCTACATGGTGCAGAGCCGGATCGAGGCGCTGGCCTCCATGACTCGGGCCGGATGGAAGGTTGGGGCCACGAGCAAGGCGGCCCAGGACCTCTTGGGTGTGGATGGACCTGCTACGGCGCCGATGTTCGCTCCCTTTTGCGTTGAAACGCCCGCTGAGGCCGCCGTCTTCACGAGGCACCACATCAACGTGGAATGCGAGTTTGCCTTCCGCTTCGCCCGCGGCCTGCCGCCGCGGCGGCAGGCATACACGTCCGGCGAGGTGCTGGCGGCGGTTGACGCGCTGCTTCCGGCCATTGAAATCGTGGGGTGCAGGTTTGAGGGCGGTTTTTCCGGCATCGGCGAAGTCCGGCTCGTCGCCGACATGGTGGCCCACGCGGCCTTCGTCGCCGGGCCCGACGCCGTGGGCTGGCGCGATCTGGACGTCAAGTCGCTGGGCGCGAGGCTGTTCAAGAATGGCGCCTTCGTCGCCGAGGGCGTCGGGGCCAACGTCCTCGGCGACCCGCTGTACGCGCTCGAATGGACGGCCAATCACCTGTCCGGCCTGGGGTTGGGCATTGCGGCGGGGGAGGTCGTCACAACAGGGACCTGCACCGGCCTGACGCCGGCAGCCCCCGGTGACTCCTTCGTCGCCGACTTCGGGGGTCTGGGGCAGGTCGAGCTTCGGGTTGTCAAGGCCCAGCGAGGCGCTCCCTGATGAGAGGATGGCTGGGGGTTGGAAGAGAGGTCGGCGTTCGGCGCGAGGTCAGGCCGGCCATTGCGGGTTTTCTGGAGGCAACATGATAGAGAGGGTCGGATTCGTTGGGCTGGGTGCGATGGGTATGGCCATGGCCCGCAACCTGCTCAAGGCCGGGTTCCAGGTCGCCGGCTACGACGTTCAGCAGGAGCCCATGGACTTGCTCAAGCGGGACGGCGGTGCGCTCAGCGATTCTCCTGCGCATGCTGCCGCTGACGCAGAGGTCGTCATCACCATGCTGCCCCACGACGACGCCGTCCGCTCGGCCGTGCTGGGGCCGCAGGGCGTTGCGGAGGGCTTGGGGCAGGGTTGCGCGCTTATTGAGATGAGCACTATCTCCGTCGGTCTCGTCAAGGAGATCGAACAGGTGCTGTCAGGCCGTGGAGTGGCGGTCCTCGATGCTCCGGTCGGTGGGACGCTGGACATTGCCGCCAAGGGCGAGCTGACCATCCTGGTCGGCGGCAGCGAAGAGACGCTCGAGCGCTGCCTGCCCGTCCTGTCAGCGATGGGCGCGCACCTCATGCCCGTAGGAGTCGTGGGCAACGGCAAGCTGGGGAAGATGGCCAACAACATGCTCGTCACGGTGGGGCTTCTGTCGGTCATGGAGGTCCTGGCTTGGGCTCAGAAGGCCGGGGCTGACATTGACCTGCTTGCACAGGCGCTCCAGATCTTGCCCGCCAGTTCCACCATGATGAATTTCCATCTTGCCCGCATGGCTTCGATTCCGGAGCAGTACCGGCAGCAGCGCATTTGGTTCCACAAAGACATCCACCTGTTGCTGGAGGAGGCTGAGGCGATGCGAGCGGCCCTGCCGATGACGGCGCAGGCCAAGAGCATACTGAGCGCCGCCCGGAACCTTGAAGGCGGTGAGGAGACGATGGGGTCGCTGCTGGCTTACTACGAGCGAACGATGTAAGGAAAGAAGGGGTGGCTGTAAGGCCATCCCTTCTTTCCATCCTTGGGATTTGGCTAGGGCCTTTTCACGCTACCCCGCCTTCCCATACATGCTGTTCCGCGCCACCCTTCCCGGCAACGCTCCCGTGGGTTCGCCCTCCGCCAGGAGGACCTCGCCGTTCACGATGGTGTAGTCGACGCCGCGGGCCTTTTGCGCCAGGCGCATTCCGCCGCCCGGAAGGTCGAAGACCTCGGTGGGCGCCTCTGGGGCGACGGTGTCCGGGTCGAAGACGACGAGGTCGGCGGCGTAGCCGGGGCGGATGAGGCCGCGGTCGTTGAGGCCGAAGACGGTGGCTGATGCGAAGGTCAGCTTGTGGACAGCGTCCTCCAAGGAGAGGACGCCCTTGTCGCGCACCCAGTATCCGAGGAGGTGGGTGCTGTACCCATACCCCGCGTCGAAGACGACGTGGGCGCCGGCATCGGAGAGGCCGATGATGGGGTAGGGGCTGTTGAGCAGTTCGGCCATGGCGTCCTCGTCTCCGCCCAGAAGGTTCATCTCGAAGACGGTTTCCATGTCCTCTTCGAGGGCCAGGTCCAAGAGGGCATCCAGGACGTTCTTGCCTGTTTCGCCGGCGATATCGGCGATGCTCCTGCCCCTGAGGCCGGCGTTCTTTTCCAGGGCCGGTTCGACAACCCAGGCCTTGTCCCACTGGATGCTGATGGAGTCCTGCGGGACTCCGGAGCGGTCGACGGCTTCTGCTCGGAGCTGCTGGCGCAGCTCCATGTCCTGGAACGCTGCGATCTTGTCGGCGACCGAACCGACCATAATGGGCTTCCAGGCGGGCAGGCGGTCGAAGACCTGGCAGTTCTTCATGGTGAAGGTCTGGTTGACGGGCCGGGGGTTGAGCAGGGGATAGGCCCGGCTGCCCTGTCGCACGGCCTCTTTCACGTGCTCAAGGTGCCTCTGCCAGTGACCGGGCATGGTCCACCGGTGAACGATCTGGTTGTAAACGACGGGCCGCCCGCTGAGATCCGACAGCTTGGAGCAGTAGCCCTGGTCCATTTCTAGGGGTCCCGATGCCCCGGACTGGATGACGCCGGTGCCGACGTCTCCCATCGCTTCAGCCAGGGCGTAGAGCTCCTCGAACGGGGCCACGACGGCGGGCAGGGGCCTGCCCGAGTGGTCGAAGTGCCCGCGGTTGCGATTGAAGGATAGGCCCAGAGCGCCTTCCGCGAGGCCCGTTCGGACGACCTGCTGCATTGCCTTCAACTCGTCGTCGGTGGCGTCCCGCTCGTAGCCGGCTTCGCCCATGACGTAGCGGCGGATGGCGGAGTGCCCCATGAGGGTGCCGACGTTGACGCCTAACTTGCCTTCCAGGGCGTTCATATAGTCGCCGAAGGATTCCCAGCCCCATTGAATGCCCGCTTGCAGCACGTCCATGGGGATGGCTTCGACCCTGGAGAGCATGGATACGAGGGCATCCTCGTCGCCTGGGTGGACGGGGGCCAGCGCCAGGGAGCAGTTGCCGAAGATGACGGTGGTTGCGCCGTGGTAGCACGAGAAGGTGCAGAGGGGGTCCCAGGTGACCTGCGCGTCGTAGTGACAGTGGTTGTCGATGAAGCCTGGGGCAATGGCGCGGTTGTGGGCGTCTATGGTGCGTTTGGCCGGGCCGCTGAGCTTGCCCATCTCGGCGATCTTGCCGTCTTTGACGGCGAGGTCGCCGATGAACGAGGGCAGGCCGGAACCGTCGACAACCCTGCCGTTCTTGATCAACACGTCGTAGGACATGGTGTCTCCTTGTATTGCCGACTTGCCGCTGGTCTCGATTGCCGCTGGTCTCGCCTAGCCAATCTCCAGATGACGGACGCTGGCTTCCGCGTCGGCCCCGCTGCTGCTTCTTGCGGCCTCGGCGCCGCGAATTAGCATATCGTCAATGAGGTCCATATGGGGGCTCCATTGGCCCTGGCTGAGGGACTTGACGACGCCGGGGACGTAGTGCTCCACGGGAATGTCGTAGAAGGGCAGGTCGATACGCTCGTTTTCGGAGGGGTCGCGAAAGACGTTGATGGGCTCGCCGCCATCTTCGACGATGGCTATCTGTTCCTGAAATTGTTTCCGCATGATGATGAGGCCGCGATCGGACTCGGCCAGTTTCTCATCGGTGCGGTCGGTGACGCTGCCTTGCAGTTGCCAGAGGAGCATGTCCTGGCCCAAGACGTAGTCGGGGAACATTTGTATGGGCACTTCAAAGGCCGGAACGATGTCTTGCTGGGGGGCCTGGACGGCGGGTCCGGGGCTGAAGACTTGGTAGATGAGGTGCCAGGTGTGCGTGTCGTCCATGGGCACCCTGATCTGGAACTCGCAGTAGCCGGGCCCGCCGATGAGGACGACGTTGGGGAAGACGAGGGGGTGGCCAATCTGCCAGCTCCGCGTGGTAGCCTCGTCTTGGCCCTCTTGGAGCCGGTATTTTCGAATGCCGTACTCGAAGGGTTCCCAGGCCAGCTTGGTGTGCCTGCGCAGCCACATTTTGGCGAAGCGCCATTTGTCGGGGTCCTCGCTGCCCATTCTGTCGAGGATGTACCTGAACCACGTGCCGTGCATGTACTCGGCGTGAACGGTGTCCACGGAGTTCTCTTGGCATTGGAGCCAGTTGCAGGGGATGACGGTGGTGCCGACCTGCCGGAAGGAGTTTTCCATCATGAAGATGAACCATCGAGGCAACAACGGAACGGGCTTAGGTCCTAGGTAACCCCACACCAGGCCCGCCATCTCCTCGGCGGCGTAAGACTTGATCTGGATGCGGTCCTTGAAGGTGCTGCCGTCCGGCTCGGAGGGCTGCTCGATGCACTGGCCGGTGGTGTCGTACTTCCAACCGTGGTACGGGCAGCGGAGGCCGCCTTCTTCCGGAATGCCGGCAACGAGGTCGACCTTGCGATGGGCGCAGCGCTGAGCGACAAGACCGAGGCCGCCGCTGCGGTCCCGGAACAGCGTTAGCTGTTCTCCCAGGATGAGGACAGACTTGACAGGGTTGTCGGCCAGTTCGGCAGAGGTTGCTACGGGGTACCAGTAGCGGCGGAGCAGCTCTCCCATGGGCGTGCCCGGCCCCACCTGGGTTAGGCGTTCATTTTCTTCGAGGCTGAGCATGCAGCACCTCCAAGCGTATACGGGGCATCCTATGCTGTGGTGGCAGTGTAGGCAGGCGGGGTTTTGCGTGTCAATTGGAAGGGTATCCGAGGCCATCCGCGCGCTGGTCTCAGGACGGGGGTGAGGGCCGTGGGCCTTTGACAGTCCAGGCGGCCTCAGCTACCATTTTCGCTTGGAAGCGACTGGCGGGCGGCTGGCCCGCGGCTTTCGCGGTGGCAACGTAGCTCAGAGGCAGAGCGGGCGCTTCATAAGCGCTAGGTCGTAGGTTCGAAACCTACCGTTGCCACCATTTGCCCGGCCTTCCTTCTTCGGTTCATTGGCGGCCACGCGCGCCTGCGGTTGTGGAGACGGCGGACGCCGGCGCGGGAGGCGCCTCTCGCTCGATACCCCTGGCCTTCTCGAGCCGGGACGCGCAGATGTCTGCCGGGAGACGCCCCGGGGACCAGATGGAAGGCGGGCCGGCTGCATTCCGGGGAAACGGCATCCCTACGGGTTGTGGTGTTCGCCGCCCTCTTCGCGTTGCCGCCGCCCTTACGCTGGTGCTATACTCGGCGGTGGTGGGTAGGCGTGGGCGGCTAGCTCAGGGGTTAGAGCGCTTGCTTCACACGCAAGAGGTCATTGGTTCAAATCCATTGCCGCCCACCATCGATGAATGGGATCGCGGTAAGAGTGACCTTGCCGAAGTGGCGGAAAGGCAGACGCGCTGCGTTCAGGGCGCAGTGCCCGTATGGGCGTGGGAGTTCAAATCTCCCCTTCGGCACCATAATGAGAACAGAGCACCCCTCAACGATCTCGACGCGCGCTTGTAGCTCAGAGGATAGAGCGCAGCCCTGCGGAGGCTGAGGCCGTGGGTTCGAATCCCGCCAAGCGCGCCACCCCTTTCTTTGTCACGGGCGAGTAGGAACCACGGTCGAGTGCGGCCTGACGTGTGAAGGGCGATTAGCTCAGTTGGTTAGAGCGCCTCGTTTACACCGAGGAGGTCCCAGGTTCGAATCCTGGATCGCCCACCAAGCGCTCACATCAGCGAGGCCATTGTGACAACGGCGCCGGCTTCTCAGAACCCCCGCTTCGAAGCGCACGAAAACCCATCGCTCCCGGTCTCGCTGGGCTTCGGCCTGCAGTCCAGCCTCATCGCCTCTGCGACCCTGCTGATAACCCCCGTCATCGTGGCTAGGGCGTCCGGGAGGGATGATTCTTACCTCGTGTGGATGGTCTTCGCCTCCCTCGTGGTCGTTGGGCTGTCCACGCTGCTGCAGGTGCGCCGGGTCGGGCCCATCGGGGCCGGCGCCACCCTGCCCATGTTCACGGCCGCCTTTTCCATCCCGTTCTGCATCACGGCCCTCGTGGACGGGGGGCCGGCCACGCTGACCACGCTGCTCCTCGTCTCGGCGGTGTTCCAGATCGTCATCTCCAAGTGGCTGTTCATCCTGAGGCGAATCGTCACGCCGGTCGTGAGCGGCACGGTGCTGATGATACTCTCCATCACCCTGGCCTCCGTTGTCTTCGGTCTGCTGGACGAGGCATCGGTGGTCGAGCCGACAGCGGCGCCGCTGACCGCGCTGGCCACCCTCATCGTCGTCGCCGCGCTGGTCCTGCGCGGCTCGCCGGTCCTGCGTCTCTGGGCCCCTGTGATCGGCATCGTCGTCGGTTGCATCGTTGCCGCCGCCTTTGGCATCTTCGACGTCGAGCGGGTGATGCAGGCCCCTTGGGTGGGGCTTCCACGCGAGTGGCCGGGGCTGGGGATCGACTTCAGCGTCTCCTTCTGGACGCTTCTTCCAGCGTTCCTGTTCCTTGGCGTGATCATCACCATTCAGGTGAACGGAGAAGCCATTGCCCTGCAGCGGGTCTCGCGGCGCGAGCCGCGGGCCATCGACTTCCGGGAGGTGCAGGGCGCTCTCTCCGGCGCAGGCGTGGCGAATCTAATGGCGGGCGTTGCGGGCGCAGTGCCCACCATCGTCAACTCGGGCACCACGTCGTTCATCCAGGCCACTGGGGTCGCTTCCCGCAGGGTCGGATATTGTATGGGCGCCATGTTTATCGTGCTGGCGTTTCTGCCCAAGGCGTCGGGGCTGCTCAGCGCGATACCCGGGCCTGTTATGACGGGATATCTCATCCTGGTGACAGGAACGCTCTTCGTCGAGGGGGCGCGGACGGTCATTCAATCCGAACAGGACAAGCAGAAGCTTACGGCTGCCGGCATTTCCTTCTGGATTGGCGCCGCTTTCCAGTTTGGACTGTTCACCCTGCCGAACCTTGGCCCGGTGTGGGCCGCGCTGCTCAAGAGCGGCGTAACAACCGGCGGACTCACCGTCGTGGTGATGATCCTTTTCCTAGAGGTCACCCGTCAGCGGCCTATGCGTTTTCAATCGCAGCTTCACATCGACGCCCTGCCGGAGCTCAACGCGTTTATCGCCAAGTTCGGCGCCCGCAGAGGCTGGGACTCCCGCATGATGGACCGGCTGAGCGCCGTTGCCGAGGAGACACTGCTGACGCTGGCCCCGTTGGACCTGGAGATGGACCCAAGCGAGAGTGACGAGAGCGTCGAGACGGCGCGGCGGTTGGTTGTTCTGGCGTCCTGCGAAGGCGCTGTGGCGGAGTTGGAGTTCATCGGCGGGGCAAACGAGGAGAACCTGGAGGACCGGATTCGACAGCTTCAGCAACACGACGAGGTCATTCCGGCAGAGAACGAGACCTCGCTTCGTCTGCTGCGGAGCTACGCCTCGTCCGTGCAGCACCAGCAGTACCACGACACCGAGATCATAACGGTCCGCGTCGGCCCGCCCGGGACGCGATAGCGACGGCGCCGCGGGCGCGCGTTGAACAACGCCCTAGCCCCGCGTCTCCGGGCTAACCCGTCCATCCTGCTTCCATCCTGCCCGCGTGTATACTGGCGTTGCCCGCAATACAAGGACACGGAGGCGCATCGGATGCATAGCGTGATCGAGTATAACCCTAGCTACTCAATGCTGACGGTTGAGCTTGCCCCGGGGGAGAGCATCAAGGCGGAGCCGGGAGCAATGGTGGCCCAACAGGGCGTCGAGATGCAGACGGGGATGGGGGGCAGCGGGCTGTTTGGGGGAATCAAGCGCATGGTGGGCGGAGAGTCGTTCTTCGTGAACACGTTCACCGCCGGGAGCGGCGGAGGATGGGTGAGCCTGGCGCCGGCGGTGCCAGGCGACATCCAGACCTGGGCCTTGCCTCCGGGCCAGAACCTCTTCCTCCAGAGCAGCTCCTTTATGGCCTGCACGGAGAACGTGCAGACCGACGCCAAGTTCCAGGGGTTGCGCGGCCTGGTGAGCGGCGAGGGCATGTTTTTCCTGCGGGCCTTTGCCGAACAGGGAGAGGGGACCCTCTACTACAACTGCTACGGAGCGATAAAGCAGGTGGCGGTGGAGCGGGGTATGGAGCTGGTGGTGGACACGGGCCACCTGGTGGCCTTCACCGACGACGTGGAGTACTCGATAGGCAAAGTTGGCGGGCTGCGTTCATTGATTGCCGGGGGAGAGGGGTTGGTAATGAAGTTCCGGGGCGAAGGCCACGTGTGGATTCAGACCCGGAACATGTCCAGCCTTGCCCAGCAGCTCCTGCCGTTCCTCCCGAAGAAAAACGGCTAGCCGCCGGAGTCCTAGCGGCGGGCATTCCGGCTTGACCCCCGCACGTGCGGGGGTCATCAACCCGTCGCAGCCTCGTCCAACCTGGCCTGCTCGCCCTCTGCGCGCCTGAGGCGGCTCGAGGGCTGGTACATGGAGGGATGATAGGGAATCTCGAAGCCCTTGCCGTCCAGCAATGCTTCGATGGTGCGGATCTGGAGCTTGGGGTAGTCACGCTGCCAGATCTCAGAGTGATGGAAGCCGGCGCTGATGGCCTCGGAGGTCATGGCGCTGGTGGGCGGGTCCAGGGTGATGAACAGGCCCATTGCCGCCTTCTCTCGCTCCACGGTCCCCTTCAGATCGCGGATGAGGGGCGAGGAGACCTTGCCGCTCTTGACCTGAACAATGGCCTTGTGCATCGCGCGCTGCGGGCCGTCGACGAAGTAGACCACGCCGTCAATGCCTTGGTCGGCGCCCTTCTTGCCCTGCTCCCTGGGCAAAGCCTCCAGAAGCGACATGGCCCAAAACTGGAACTGGTGGCGGTCTTGCTCGGCCAGGGCGCGGGCGCTGCCGACGTCCTTTGGCTCGCCCACCACCTGGTAGTCCTGGCCTGGGAGAATGTTGAAGGCGGTCTTGAGCCGGTTCTTCATAAGGGCGACGGCAAGGTGGGTGATGTCTATGCCGAGCCATTGCCGTTTCAGCTTTTGAGCGGCGGCCACGGCGGTGCCGCAGCCGCAGAAGGGGTCAAGGACAACGTCCCCCTCGTTGGATGACGCCTGGATGATGCGTTCCAGCAGGGCCTGCGGCTTCTGGGTTGGATAACCGAGGCGTTCCCTTGCCTGAGCGCCGATTGGATTTATATCGTTAATCATGTCTTGGATTGGAACACCTGAGCTTTCATCCAGATACCTCTTTTGCCGAGGGGTATTTCCGCGCTCAGGCCAATAGACAAGTCCAATTTGATCAAGAAGATCCAGTTTTTCCTGGGTAGAAAGGGCCGTTAGGTCAATATCAGGAAATGCCGTCCGCAGAGCACCCATTGGAACTGCCCAATGCCTACCCGAATCGGTTGGATTCACGCTACGCCATGGTCTGCCAGAGTCACCTGACCTAGTACCCGCACCTGTTAAAGAGACCAGTTGGTAGCGTCCTCGCTCATCTTCCAGGCGGTAGTACCCGCTGATGTATGAGGAGTCATAATCTTGGTAGAATCGACTCCACTTGTACGCGTCAGATCTTGAATAGAATAAAATGGTGTCATGTATGGGCCCCCAGCGTCTGGAACCTCCATGGGATCCGGTTCGCTTCCACACTACCTCATTCCTGAAATTCTCCTTCCCGAACACCGCATCCATGAGAATCTTCAAGTAGTGGCTCGCCGTGGGGTCGCAGTGGAGGTAGATGGAGCCGCTGGGTTTCAGCACCCGGCGCAGCTCCACCAGCCGGGGCGTCATCATCACGAGGTAGGCCATCATGGCGTTGCCGCCAATGAACTGCCGGAAGGCGGAGACCATCTCCTTGACGTTGGAGGGCGTCCCTGCATGAAACATGATCTCATTCTCGTAGGTCCGCTGGGACTCCTGGGTCCACTCCCACGTATCGGTGAAGGCCTGGATCTGGGCCGGGGACTCCTCTCCGGAGCGCTCCCTGAACAGGACGTTGTAGGAGGCGTTGGAGTTGAAGGGCGGGTCCAGGTAAACCAGGTCCACCGATTCGTCGAGAACGTGCTCGCGGAGGATGTCGAGGTTGTCGCCGTAGTACAGGGTGTTGGGCATGGTGGCCCAAGTAAAGCACAGGCCATCGCCCTTGGACAAGCTCAGAGCGCGAGCCAGGTCCGGTGCCGCCGGTAGGCTGAAGGCATAAACCGCCGCCGCGCCACGCGGGGGAACCCCCATACTCAACCCCCCCGGGGAAAGCCGAGGAAGCGCCTTATCCCTCGCCCCCGTACTCGGGCATCTCTGTCCCTGCCCCCGTAGTTGAGGGAAAGTTAGGATGCGTCCCCGCCCTCTTCCTAAATAAGAACGGTTGTGCTATGATGTCCCCAGGAAGTGGGCCCCCGGCCCGCTTCTCTTTCTCGGAGCCTGCCGCATACATGAGCACTGGGGGCTAACCACAGAGAATCCCCCTGTGGCAGGAGCGCTGAGGGAACAACCCAAGGGGCAAGACCGTCCGAGGAAGGGTGGGACCGGAGCCAATGCCGTTGTAAGGCACAGGCTCCTCGGAGCCTGCCGCATAACGTATGTACTGGGGGCTAACCACAGAGAATCCCCCTGTGGCAGAGGCGCTGAGGGAACAACCCAAGGGGCAAGACCCTCCGAGGAAGGTTGGGACCGGAGCCAATGCCGTTGTAAGGCACAGGCTCCTTGGAGCCATCCAACTCCGTAACGGCTAGTAACGAATCGTAACGGCTCCGTAACACCTAGTAACGACTGTGTAACGACTGGTAACGCCTTTGTAACGGCCTGTAATGCCTTTGTAACGCCTCCACGCCTACGGAGCGCCGGGGGAGAAGAAAACGCAGTAACACATACAATCAAAGAAAGAGGCTGAGACCGTGGGAACCCTCCCATCCTTGCCCCCGACGTATGGGGGCAAGTGTAGGAAGAGCGTCATCTTCTGCGGGTTCGCTCCGGTGTTCGTGGCGCCTGGTTCTCGGAAGTGGGTCGCCTGGTTGTGCGGCGGCACATTATGTGGCGGGCTCTGGGGTGAGGCGCCGGCGGCGCCGCTGATTCAAAGGATCTGGTCGAGGAAGGCTTTGGTGCGCTCCTCCTTTGGGTTAGTGAAGAGCTCCTCGGGTGAGCCGGTTTCTAGAAGCATGCCCTCGTCGAAGAACGCCATACGGTCGGCAACTTCTCGGGCGAACCCCATCTCGTGGGTCACGCAGAGCATGGTCATCCCGGAGGAGGCGAGTTCGCGCATAACGTCCAGCACTTCCTTGATCATCTCCGGGTCGAGCGCGGAAGTGGGCTCGTCGAAGAGCATAATCTGCGGGTTCATGGCGAGCGCGCGTGCTATGGCGACGCGCTGCTGCTGACCGCCGGAGAGTTCAGCGGGGTACTTCGCTGCTTGCTCGGGTATGCCGACGCGTTCCAGGAGCTTCATAGCGCTCTCTTCGGCCTCTCTGCGCGGAACGTGCCTGACGCGCATGGGAGCAAGTGTGATGTTGGAGAGGACGCTCATGTGGGGGAAAAGGTTGAACTGCTGGAAGACCATGCCAACCTCGCGCCGGATGGCGTCAAGTTTGCGGATGTCGTTCGTCATTTCGTTGCCGTCCACGACGATGCGTCCGCGCTGGTGTTCTTCGAGCCGGTTGATCATGCGAAGGAAGGTTGACTTGCCCGATCCGGAGGGGCCGAAGACGACGATGACCTCGCCGCGTTTTACGTTGAGGCTCACGTCCCGGATGACGCAAAAGTTGCCAAACCACTTGAAGACCCCCTCGCAGACGACAATGTCGTCGCGCTGGTCGATTGGGAGGGCGAGGATGGCGTCCCTGTATTCCTGCTGAGTTGAGTATGCGTCGGGTGCGTTTTGCATCGTGGTTCCTTCCATGCGCTCCAGAGTACTAGCGTCGTCCAACACCGAGGGAGCCTTCTATGCGGCGGCTGATGTAGGACATGCTGAATGTGAACACCCAGAAGACGAATGCCAGGAATACGTAGACCTCCAAGCCGTTGTCCTGGAACTCGATGTTGCCGGAGAGGCCGGCGCGCCCGATCTCCACGAGGTCAATCATGCCGATGATGAAGACGAGGCTGGTGTCCTTGAAGAGGGAAATGAACTGGCCGACGATGGCGGGGATGATGTTGCGGAGCCCCTGGGGAAGAGTGATGAAGATGGTCGTCTGCCACTGTTTGAGTCCCAGGGCCTGGGATGCCTGGGATTGCTGAGGCGAGACGGCCGCCATGCCGCCTCGGACGTTCTCCGCCATGTAGGCGGAGCTGAAAAGAGTGATGGTGATGCCGGTGAGATAGAGCAGGCTGACGTCCATGTTCTCGGGGAAGGTGAGCGGGAGGATGTGGCGGGCCATGAAGAGGAGGGTGATGAGCGGGACGCCGCGAATGATCTCGATGAACGCGACGCAGAAAATCTTGACGACGGGCAGTTGACTCCGGCGGCCCAGCGCTAGGGCAACGCCGATAGGCATGGAGCAGATGATGCCGAAGGTGGCGAGTAAGAGGTTCAACATGAGACCGCCGACCTCGGACTCGCTGACGGGATCCAGCCCGGGGATTGCTCCGACGCCCGCGATGATGAAGAAAGAGAGGATGAGGAAAACAGCGCCTGTGATGGTGAACCACTTGGTGCGGGAGCCTGGCGGGATCACGGAGGAGAGGCCGTAGCCGCAGGCTATGGCAAGGGGAACGGCGAGCAGCAAGGCCCGGTTGAGGATGGGCATGCTGTACGGGATGAGCGCGACGACGAGGACGATCGCGCCGAAGCCTACGGCGAACCAGCGGGCGGGGCCGCCCCAGGTGCGCCATGCTATGCCCATGAGTCCGCTCACGAGCAGCAGGCTGATCTCGGGGCGCCAATAGAACTCCTTGGGGTAAGTGCCGACGAGGTAGAGGGGCGTGCGCTCCGTTATCACTGTCCAATCGGACGTGAAGAGGATCCATCGTCCGGTGGCGAGAGCGCCGAAGAAGATCGCTGTGCCAATGAAGACGGTGAGGAGGCTGTTGAACCACGAGTTGAACAGGTTGGCGCGCAGCCAGCCCCGGAATCCGATGGTGAACGCCGGAGGAGGCGGGGCCGGGCCGAAGCGTTGAGAGAGCGTGGTCATGAGAGTTTCACGTTCCCCTGAAGCGGATCGCCCGGTCGTAGATGTTGCCGATCAGCGCGTAGGTCAGGCTCATGGTGAGATACGCGAGCATGACGATGATGAGGAGTGAAACGGCCGGGGCGGTCTGGGTGAGAGTGGTGGCGACCCCAACGAGGTCCGGGTAGCCAATGGCTGCGGCAAGGCTGGAGTTCTTGGTGAGGTTCAGATAGTGGCTGATCGTTGGGGGGACGACGACCCGAAGCGCCTGCGGGAAGATGACGTAGCGGAGGGCTCCGGAGCCGGAGAGGCCGATCGAGCGCGCCGCCTCCGGCTGCCCCTTTCCAACGGACTGGATGCCCGCCCGGATGATCTCGGCGATGAAGGCTGACGTATAGATGACGAGGCCGGTAAGGAGGGCGAGGAAACTCCCGCTGATTTTTGCTCCGCCCACGAGGCGCCCGAAGCTGCCGGCGGGTTCAGGCAGGTTCGGGTCGAGCGGGGTGAACACGAGTGCGGCGATGGCGCAAACGGCAATGGCGATGGCGGCGGCGGCTATGAAAGGGTGGCTTTTCCTGGCGGTTTCGATCTCGCGGCGCATGTAGGAGCGGCCCACGAAGCCGGCGGCGGTTATGCCGAGAGCGGTGACGATAGCCCACGGCCAGAAGCCGGATTGCGGACTGAGCCATGGCATCGCGAACCCGCTGTTGTTGAGGTAGAAGGCGTTCCCGATGACGTAGCCTTCCCTGATCGGAGGAAGCGAGAGGACGATGAAGAACCAGAAGAGGAGTTGCACGAGGAGAGGGATGTTGCGGAAGACTTCTATGTAGACCAACGCGGTGCGGTTCACCAGCCAGTTTGACGAGAGACGGGAAACGCCTACGGAGATGCCCAGTATCGTGGCGAAGAAGACACCCAGGAGCGCTACCTTGACAGTGTTCAATCCCGCGACGAGCAGTGTGTAGAGGTAGGAGTCCTCGGGGCCGTGGCTGATGACCGTTTCGCCGATAGGGATGCCCGTGGCGCGGTCCAAGAAGGAGAACCCGAAGGGAATGTCGCGCTGGTCTATCTCATTGGAGAGGTTGAAGAAGAAGAAGAAGATGGCGGTGAGAACGGCGACGGCAGAGATAGTCTGGACGGCGTATCGAAGGACGACTACGTTCCGCCAGACCGGTACGCCCTGGTAACGGAGCAGTTCTCGCATGATGAGGTAGTATCACCCGTTACGGTCTGATTTGACTACCCTGTCTGAACGCGGGGGAATGGACTCACGTCCATTCCCCCGCGTTCGTGCTCGTCAGCGGAGCGCGGGGCTCCGCTGCACGGGTCTAACGCAGTGGCGGGGCGTATATCTGGCCACCGTCGATCCAGAGGCGGTTGCGCCCGGTTCGCGGAAGGTTGACGGGGGTGTCCGGGCCGAGGTTGCGGTCGTAGATCTCGGCGTAGCTGCCCACGGATTTGATGACATCCTGCATGACGGTCTGGGAAAGGCCAAGAGTCTCCTGGCCGAAGGAACCCTCAACGCCAAGCAGGCGCGTGGCCTTGGCGTTGTCACCGGCGGCGATCTGGTCCACATTGCTGCTGGTGATACCGTAGGCCTCGGCGTAGATGAGACCGGCCATGACGGTCTTCACGATGTCGAACCACTGCTCGTCACCGTGGGGGACGACAGGAGTGAGGGGCTCCTCGGAGATGGTTTCGGGGAGAATGACGTGGTCACTGGGGTTGGCAAAGGAGCTGCGGATCGCTGCCAATTGGGAGCGGTCATTGGTGAACACGTCGCACGCGCCGGAGAGGTATGCCTCGCGGGCGGCGTCGTTCTCCTCGAAGACATTCGGATTGTAGTCGAAGTTGTTTTGGCGGAAGTAGTCTGCCATGTTCAACTCGGTAGTGGTTCCGGAAATCACGCATACGGCGGCGCCGCTGAGCTGGGTTGCGGATTCTACTCCTAGGGACTTGGGCACCATGAAGCCTTGGCCATCGTAGAAGGTGGTGTAGGTGTAGTTGCCCCACTGCGCGTCGCGTGAGGTGGTCCAGGTAACGGTCCGAGCCATCATGTCGATTTCGCCGGACTGAAGGGCAGGCCCGCGCTCGGCGGCGCTATAGGGGTTAACCTGGATGGCCTCGCCATCGCCGAGGACGGCAACAGCAACTGCGCGGCAGAGGTCAATGTCGAAACCGACGTTGCGGCCGGATGAGTCGAGGGAGCCGTAGCCCGCGACATCGTGTCTGCTGCCGCAGATGAGCTCGCCGCGGGCCCTGACGGCCTCCAACCGGGTTCCGGTGAGGACTGGCACCAGCCCCTCCAACCTAGATACCTCGCTTTTCAGCTCGCTTATCTCGGCGTTCTTGCTGGCTACCTGCTCCTCTAAGTCGCTGCTGTCTCCACATGCGGCGCTGACCATAGCCAGAGCCGCAATCATGCCTACAATAACCATCCACTTGACTGCTTTCATTGGTCGCTCAGCCTCCTTCTTCCCATGGGTTCAGCAACTCAGGGACCCGCTCCGGGATTTCGAACCACACCATCCCCACGCCCGACAATGGCCGCATCCCAGGCAGAGACGCGCGGAAGGAGTGTGGTTCCCAGCGGACAGGCGAGTAGAGACGGATTATGAGGGTCTGCGCGGACGAAAGCAAGACCCGAGCCGCATTTGACGGCAACTCCACCCGCTGTCCTTCGCGAAGGCGCCGGGCCTGTGGGCTTCTCCGCGGTGTGGCATGCCCCTGCGCCGAGCGGAATGCTACTCCACGCCTGTCGGTGCACCGGCGTGGACGTTGTGAATAGTTTGACCGGATCGGCAGCGGCTCCAATCCAGGTTACCAGAGGCGCCTCTGTCTGGCACAACAAAGGAAACCCAGCTATTCTATAATCTCCTCAGGAGGGAGAATGGATACATTCGAGCAAGCTTTCAGCGATACCGCAAGAGCCGCAGACTCAGCCCTAGCGTCGGCTACAGCTTTGGTGACACGCATCAAGGAGCTGCAGAAGGCCGCCAAGGTTGGCAACATCGCCGCCATTCGGCGCGCCCAGGAGAGGATGAGCGGCGCCTTGAGCGCGCTGGGGCAAGAGGTTGCCAACGCCGCTGCATCCTGGCCCTTTCATGGCGAGGAGGAGAAGCAATACCTTGAAACCCAATACGTCGCTGAACTCCGCCAGGCGGCCCACGGCAAGGACTTGAAGGCCCACGAGCGGGACGGACGCCTGGTTGTCCATCCGTCCATGGTGCGGGTCCTTCCCGGAGATCGAGCGGTCAGAATCGACAAGAAACAGACCTCCGACATCCGTCCGTCCCACTTGGTTGAGCTCCTGCTCACGAACCAGAAGAAGCCCGCCCGCCATGAGTCGGGTGTTTTTCTGGAAGCCCTCTATACCGTCTACTCGGATCACGTGCGCGCTGAAAATGGCGGACGCATGGTGAAAGGCGGTGGCGACGTGGTCCCATTGGAGATGATTTACAAGAGGCTCACCTATTTGCCGGGCAGCAGCAGGGAGTACGAGCGCACCGATTTCGCCAGAGCCGTGTACAACCTGGACGCCGGCGGCGTGAAGAAGACCAAGAAGGGCGCCACCGTGTCTTTCCCAGCTTCGACCGGCACGCGCAGTTCCAGTGGCCTGTTCACCTTCGTTGGGCCGGACGGCCAAGACGTCAAGTATTACGGCATCCGGTTTACCGAGGAGGGTTGATGCCAAACACCATCCCCCTCCGAGATTGGCTGCGATACATCGACGCAGAGTACCTGTCGGCGTTCGTAAAGGACGGAGGCTCCTCTGTCAAGTTCGCCATAACCCCCGACGAACTGAAGCCGGACTTGGACGTGGCGCTGCGGGACCGGTGCCGGGAGTTGGACTACCTGTTCGTCAAGTTGGACGCGGCGGTCATACGAGCCCACATGCCGCAGGACATCTTCTTCGGGCTGGCCAACCAACTCGATTGGCGGCGGTTGGCCCGTCGCATGATCCTACGACTAGCCGCCCGAAGGGACTTTAGGGTTGAAGGGGTAGACTACGGTGCGACTGACAACATCTATGGGGCCATTGCCCACGCCAACAGCCTTGAACCTCAGACAGTTCTCCACGAAATCAGGAGGGAGATCGAGAACGCTGTCTTTAAAAATCCAGAAATGGCCAAGGATTTCCGGGGGGCCATGTTTCAACTTAGCCTCTTGGAAAACACCCGTGACGATGGCAAGTACGCCGGCCAGCCTATCCTCGATTGGCTAGCCGGCGCCAACACGCGGGTTAGCAATGTCCATTCCTTTTCCATCTACACCGGCATCAACCGCACCACTGCCAGGCACTTCATCGAATCGACCCTCTACTGGGTTCGATGCGTAGGGCACGCCGGAACGGTGCTGCTGCTGGACAACTCCCGCGTAACCCTGTCCCGCAACCCAAGAGACGGTCAACGATACTACACCAGGGCTATGGCGACGGACCACTACGAGCTGCTACGGGAGTTCATCGACAGCGTCGACCGGCTGTCTGGGATGCTATTGTTGTTGGTGACCAACTATGAGTTCCTTAACGAGAATTCCCCGAGGGGCTACGGCATCTATGACGCCCTGCGCACCAGGATAATGGACGACGTTCGAGATAGGAACCTGGTCAACCCAATAGCCTCCCTGGTGCGACTGTCACAAGGAGATCTGCAACATGACGGCACAGCCTGAAGGTAACGCTGTCCTTGCCTCCAGATTGGCACTGGAGGCTCTGCGCAACGGTGTGCCCAATAGGGATGCTGTGCGGCTTTTGGGCTGCAACCAGCCGCAGGCGGAAGCCAAATGTGCTGAGCTGTTGGCCAAAGCCAATGACTCAGCAAACCCGCCAGGCAATGCGTTGGGGATGCTGGTCTCCGGCGACTTCGGCGCGGGCAAGTCCCACCTGCTAACCTACCTGGAGCACCAGGCCCTCTCGCAGGGCTTCGTGTGCAGTAGGGTGGCCATCAGCAAGGAGACACCCCTCTATGACCTGGCAAAGGTGTTCAAGTCGGCGGTGGAAAGCGGGCGGATGCCCAAGCGCAATGGACGGCTCATGGAGGAAATTGGATAGGTACTGAAGCCAGACACCCAAGAGTACGCAGATTTCTTCCAATGGGCCAACACTGCCGCTGCTTCGAACAGCCTCAGTCAAATCTTTCCGGCGAGCCTGAGCGTCTATGAAAGGTCGAGAGACCTGCAGCTCAATGGCGAGATCGAGTCCTTCTGGGCAGGAGACCGGATAAAGGTCTCCAGAGTAAAGGATGGCCTGAGACAGATTCGGCAACTCCAGTCCTATTCCTTCCGCTCCCCTAAGGCCGCCGAGTTGCCGCCGCAGCGCCTCCGTTTCGCCACCGAGTTGATCAAGGCCGCTGGTTACAAGGGCTGGGTGGTTCTCCTAGACGAGATCGAGTTGGTTGGCTCCTACTCCCTCCTGCAACGGGGGCGCTCTTACGCCGAATTGACCCGCTGGATGGGGCAGACCGTTGGTGAAGGGTATCCAGGGCTGGTAGTTGTTGGAACCGTCACCCACGACTTTGCTTCCAAAATCATCAGCGCGATAGAAACGTCGAAGAAGGACCGCGACTACGTGAAAGCAAAGTTGGAATCCGGCAAGTACAAGGACAAGGCTCCCCTTGCTGAAACTGGCATGCGCCTGCTGGAACGGGGATGCACCCCATTGAATCCGCCTACCGCCGCCGACGTTCAGGGGACTATGGAGAAGCTGCAGCAAATCTACACTGCCGCCTATGCCTGGGGCGCCCCCCTGTTGGAAGGAAAAGCCGGTGGCGCCGCGGAACAGGGGCGGATGCGCTACAAAGTCCGGGCCGCCATCAACGAATGGGACTTGCTGCGGATCAACCCGGACTCCCAGCCGCAGACGGTAAGCGATGAGTTCAGCTACGCGTATGAAGAAAACGCCGCCCTGGAACAGGAATCCAAAGACGACGACGCCGAGGTAGAATAACCGTCCCCGCTGGCGGCGCCTTGAGGGAGTGTGGAGTTGCCGAACCTCTTCTACGATCTGACCGGGGTCGGCCATGCTGACGCGGTGGCGTGGCTGCGGTTCATCGAAGAGGAAGATGGCAACGGCATCCGGGCGGCGCTCTTCGAGACCTCAGGCCAAGGCGACCCCTTGGCGTTTTGCTTCACCCGCATGGACCGGCGCGACACTTCCCTTGGACAGCGGGATGATGCTGGGCATGTCGTCGTGGCGGCTCTCGTCAAGATGCTGTTTCAAGCCGCATCCCGCTCGCCGGTGCTCATCATTGGTCTGGCTGATGAAATGTCGCCGGAGGTGTTCAACGGGGACATCCAGGTCCGGGTTCCCTTCTGCCGCGTCAGACCGGGCGGCGCCATGACCCATGCCACCTCTCAATACGGCGGGTCTGCTGATCGGAACCCGCAACAGTTGCTTTGGGCGACAGCGCAGCCTGCCGAAGGGTCCGTCGCCCGCGTACTCCTAAACGAAATAATGGAACAGGGCGACCCCTTCGAACCCTTCCAGCGAGCCAGTGGGGCGTTGGCTGAAGCCTTTGCCGACCCGCGGGTCCATGACATGGCCGCCGTTTCGGGGCTTACCACTGTAGTCAGCCTATCCTCGCTGCCCCAGCGCCCAGAACATCTGCTCAACCCTTCATTGGCGGGAGCTGAAACCGCCCTAGCGGTTACCCAGGAAGACCGTCCCGTCCTGACCTTGGCGGAGCGGCTATGGAGGGTCTTGGCCGTTCCTGCGAGTCGCCCCCGCAATGGTCTGGATGTCCACTTGACATGGGCTGGAGAGTTGATGCCCTTTCAGCAAGACGGCGTCCGGGTGTTGCTGGACAGCGACCGGTTGCTGCTGGCCGACGACATGGGATTGGGGAAAACCGTGCAGGCCATCGCCGCCCTGCGGATTCTCAGGGCTCGGGGAAGCATCAAGTCGTGCTTGGTCGCTGCCCCGGCCAGCCTACTGGGTCAGTGGCGGCGCGAGATCGACAAGTGGGCGCCGGAGATGTCCGCCATCATCGTTCAAGGCGCCGCGGCCGACCGGGCATGGCAGTGGGCGGCAAACGTAGACGTCACCCTGGTCAGCTATGACACATTGCGCTCGGACTTCGGCGGCAGCGCGCAGTCCCCGTTGCGCTGGAAAACCTGGGATGTCGTTGTCGCCGACGAGGCCCAGCGGATCAAGAACCGCAACGATACCAGCGACGCAGTGAAAGGCCTGCGAAGGATACGCTCTTGGGCCCTGACCGGCACCCCCGTGGAGAACGACGAAGAGGATCTGGCCTCCATAGTGGAATTCGTTGACTACGACGGATCCCAAGCGCCCAAGCGCCACCGGCCCGGCGTGGAGTTGCGAGAGCGTCACCGAGCGTTGCAACTTCGACGCAAAAAGGGCGAGGTGTTGGACGATCTGCCGCCCAAGCAGGTAACCAAGCTGGCCATTGACCTGCACCCCAAGCAGCGCAGCAGCTACCTGACGGCCGAGGAGGAAGGGATTGTCTATCTCAAGTCGCTGGGCGCCGAAGTCCGCGTCCGGCATGTCTTGGAACTCATCACCCGGCTGAAGGAAATCTGCAACGCTGATCCCCAGTCCGGCGCATCCAGTAAGCTGGAGGACATCAAGGAGCGGCTGGAGCACTTGTTAGCCCAGGGACACAGGGCGCTGATCTTCTCCCAATATACCAGCGACGCCTACGGTGTGGCCGCCGCGGTCAACTACCTGAGAGAGTTCAACCCCCTAAGCTTCACAGGCGAATTGTCCCAGGAAGAGCGCGCCGCCGTCATCGACCGCTTCAAGGCCCACGACGACCACAAAGTGCTGGTGCTATCGTTGCGAGCCGGCGGCCTGGGCTTGAACTTGCAAGAAGCGTCTTACGTGTTCCACCTGGACCGCTGGTGGAATCCAGCCGTGGAGCGCCAGGCCGAGGACCGGAGCCACCGCATGGGCCAGACGGTCAAAGTCAACGTCATCAAGTACTCCTGCGCCGGAACCATTGAGGAACGCATTGATCGGATTCTGGAGGGCAAGCAGGGCCTGTTCGACCAGCTTGTCGACGATGTGTCGCTGGACCTATCGACCCAGTTGAGCCGCGAAGAACTGCTTAGCCTCTTTGGCTTGTAGCTAAGGGTTTAGGACTACGAAGAGGACCTGGAGTAGGGGACTGCTGGGTTTCGCGTCGGTTGGTGCTTCATGCTGTCTTCCTTGCGACGGCTTGTCTTTCGGGCGCATTGGACATCCCCAGCCGCGAACGCAACCAAGAACACCAAGCGAGGGAGGAGAGAGGAACGCGCCGGGCTGGACCACAAGCCCCTGACGCACATCACGGCCCGTTTGATCAGACGTGTTGATCGACCAGGATTGGATTGCCGTCCGGGTCCACCGCCACAAAGCTGGCCGGCCCCGTCGTGTTCTCGTCTGCTTCACTGTGCAGGCTCACGCCGTTTGCCTTCAGCCGCCGCTGCAATTCGCGCACGTCTGTAAACGCGTCGAGCGGGCGGGCCTCGTCATCCCAACCCGGATTGAACGTCAAGATGTTCTTGTCGAACATCCCCTGGAACAGACCGATCGTATGGCCGCCGTTTCTCAGGATCTGCCAATTCTGAGAGGGGTCGCCGCCGACAACCTCGAACCCGAACTTCTCGTAGAAGGCCCTTGAAGCTGCGATGTCCTTCACAGCCAGGCTGATCGAAAAGGCGCCGAGTTCCATGTTCCGCTCCCTCCATGTTGTCCATACTGTTCGATAGCGTCCCGTCGTTGCCGTCCACCGGGATCGTCGCAAGCCTTCCCCGGCCCCTGAGCCGCGTTGCCTACGGGACGTCCATCCGCCGCAGCCGCCTCACCGTCAGCAGGAAGAATACCCCCACGACGATGACGGCCCCGGCAATCGCCGCCGGAAACTCTATTACCCTGTCTCCGAGGGCCTCGAAGGTGGCGCTGTCGATGTTGTGCATGATGGACAGCGCGTAGGCGCGCACGCTGAAGTACCTGGCACCGTCGAGGAACGTGGCAACCAGGGCCTCCCATATGAAGACGTACAGCAGGCCGAACGCCAGGGCGCGCGAGGTAACCAGTCCGGCCCACGTGAAGATCGCGGCGTAGGCCACCACCGCCGTCAGCACCGCAGCGCCCACCGCCAGGACCGCTAAGGCGTCGTTGTGGAGGACCAGAATCACCGCCCCCAGCCCGCTGCCGCCCAGGAGCGTCGCCGCCACACCGCTGGCCACCAGCACCGGCCCGGCTATGATGATAGACGCCAGCAGCTTCGGAAGGGCGATGAGCCATCTGCTGACGGGCCTCATCATCAGGTAGCTCAGCGTTTTGTCCTCCACCTCGTTCCCAAACGAGGCCGTCGCCAGCACCAGGACGACGATTGGCAGGATGCCGGCAATCAGCAGTCCGTCGAGTATGCTGTTTATGAAATCGGCGTTGGCCGCATCGTCCTCGCCCAGCAGCACCGAGACCAGCGCCGCCAGGCCCACCGGCAACGCCGCCAGCGCCAGGACCAGCAGAAGCCGCCACCGCCCTCCCAACTGGCGCAACGATAGACGCAGCACCGCGTTCATCGGCCCTCCACCAGGTAGCCGAAGACGCTTTCCAACGACTCGTCCAACGACTCCACCCTGAATAGCCGGATACCCCGCTCCTGTGCCAGAAGCGGAATCGAACGCTGCAGTTCGGCGATGTTGCCGGTCAGCACCGTCAGCGATGCCGCGTCGTCAATGGACACCGAGGCCACGGCCTCCAACCCCACCAGCGCGGCGCCCATTGCCCGGCTGTCTCCGGAGACGACGCGCACGTGGTAGGGCTGCTCGTCCAGCTTGGCCCGTATCGCTACGAAGTCCCCAGCCGCCGCCAGCTTGCCCGCCACCATCAACAGAATGCTCTCCGCTATCGTCCCCACCTCTTCCAGGATGTGCGACGACACCAGCACAGTCCGGCCCTCCGCCGCCAGACGCTGCATCGCGTCCTGTAGGTGAATGCGCTGGCGCGGGTCCGTGCCGCTCAGCGGCTCGTCCAGCATGAGCACCTCGGGGTTGTTCACCAGCGCAGCGGCCAGGCGCGTGCGTTGGCGCATACCTCTGGAGTAGGTGGCAGTGGCCCTGTGCTGCGCATCCGAAAGGCCCACCAGCTCCAGCGCTCGGTCCACCGGCGGCCCTGTTGGCGCCAGCCCGTGCAGTTCAGCCGCCAACTCGATGAATCCGCGGCCTGTCAGCATTCCGTACACCGATTCGTGCTCCGGCATGAAGCCCATGCGCCGGTACAGCGGCGGATTGTCCCGCACCGGCTCGCCCAGCACCGTCACCTCCCCCTCCGACGGCCCGGCCAGCCCGGCGATCATGTGCAACAGGGTCGTCTTGCCGGCGCCGTTGGGCCCCAACAAGCCCGTGACGCCCGGCCTAACCTGTAGGGACACGTCGTTCACGGCGACCACGTTGCCGTACCACTTGGATACCGCCCGCACGTCGATGGTTGCCCCGCCCTGGGAACTCAAGGGCTGATCCTCCGGTAGCGCCACCATAGCGCCAGGCCGAAAGTAGACGTGAGCAACACGTACCAGGCTATGGGGATGGCGGCGGGGTGCTCGTCCACGGCCCGCGCTGCCCCCTCGTTGCTCTCGCCGGGAAAGATGCGGTCGTTCACAAAGGTGGGCGCCTCCGACAGACTCAACAGGGCGAACCACTTGGCGGAATCGCCGATGAGATACTCATACTCGCAGGGTTCTCCCGTTGCGTTCACAATCTCGCCATCCTGGAAGCCCCGCTGCATACAGGCGTCATCGACGGTTTGCGTCGACGTCAGGGTTCCCACGACGGCAAGTGAAATGAGGAAGACGCCGATCACCAGCGCCGCCGCATACGCCCGCCGCGGCGTGAACGCCGAGACCGCCAGCGGAACGGTGGTCGTGAACACGGCCACCACGAGGCCCGCGAGTAGCGACCGCGGCGCCCCCAGCCAATTGTCCTGCATGAACTGGACGGGGTCCTGCGCCGCCAGCGTCAGCCCGACGAACAACACCACCTGGCCCGCCAGCACGAGGGGCAGGGTCACCGATAGAAAGGCCAGCCACCGCGCCGCCACGTAGTCGGCGGGTGTCAGGGGGCGCACCATGTACAGCCCCAGCACCCGGTCGCGCCTGTCCGGGCACAGCAGCTCCGGGGCAACTATCGCTGCAAACAGCAGCAGGATCAGAGAGATGTAGGAGTAGTAGCCACTAGGGTCCCAGACATCGCCCACCCCACTCGCGGAGGCGATGAGGACGATGACCAGTGCGGGAGCGATCACGGCGATGAACAGGATCACCGGCACCACCTTGGACCCCCACCCCCGTCCTATCCCCAGCGTCGTGCGGACGCCGTTTATCCACAGCGCCTTGTATGCCCGCGCCCGCCCCTCCCGCGGCCCGTCGTACCCGCGGTAGCCGATATCGAAGATTTCTCCTTGCGCTTGGCTCATCGGGGAGGGCTCCGGAATATCTCGGCCAGCCCATGCCGCCGCGGCCCGAGCCTCGTCAGCCGCGCCCCCGACTCCACGACGGCGTCGCGGATCAGGTCGTATTGCTCGTTATTTTGCCGCTCCACCACCAGCGACAGCCCTTCCACGGTCACTCGCAGGCCCCTGGACGCCAGGGCGCTGTTCAACTCGTCCATGTGGTCGCCCACGTCGATGTACAGCAGCTCGCCCTCGCCGGTGAAGCGGGATGTCTCACCCTGCTCCGTGACCCTGCCCGCCTCCAGAACGATGATGCGGTCGCACACGCTCTCGACGTCCCCCATGAGGTGGGAGGAAAGCATGATGCTGACGCCGAACTCGCCGCCAATGCGCTTGATGAGCGCCAGCATCTCCTCGCGCCCCCCCGGGTCCAGACCCGCCGTGGGCTCGTCCAGCAGGGCGATGACCGGGTCATGCACCAGCGCCTGAGCCAGCTTCACCCGCTGCGCCATTCCCGTCGAGTACTCGCGGATCGCCCGGTACCGCTCCTCGTGGAGGCCAACGAGCCTCAGAATGTCGGCGGCGCGGGTGCGGGCGTGGGCGGGGGGCAGTCCGCTGACCTGGGCCATGTGATTGAGGAACTCGGATGCCGTGACGCTGGGGGGCAGGCAGTCGTGCTCCGGCATGTATCCCAGCCGCGCCCGCGCCTCCACCGATTCGTAGGGACGCTGCCCCATGATCTCGGCGGCACCCGCTGTTGGACGCAGTAGGCCCAGAAACAGCTTGATGGCCGTGCTCTTCCCGGCGCCGTTGGGCCCCAGCAGCCCGGTGATCCCCGGCTCTACGCGGAAGTCCACCGACTCCAGGGCGATGACGGGGCCATAGTGCTTGCTGAGACCCCTAGCCTCCAGAAGCGGGGCCGTCGTGGAGCTAGGGACGCTGGTCATGGGGGCAGGGTATGCCCCCACCCGAACGCTGTCAACGAAATCCGTCAGGCCCTGGGGCCGCCTGGATGCAGGCAAACTTGCCGCCCGAAGCGACTGCGCCTCCCAGGGACGCAGGTGCGGGCGCCAGGCGGAAGAATCTCACCCCGCATCAGGCGCCGGCGAGCGCCTTCAGCCTCTCGCCGATACGAGCCCGGCGACGCCAGCGCCGGGGCCGCTTCACCGTCCGGATATCCGTCCCGCCCCGGAACCCACTGCGCTCCTGCCTGTAGGCGTCGCGCCCTGCGTGGTTTGCGCGGTAGTCGGCGGGAGCGGGAGCGGTAATCCACAGCATTCCAGGGGACAGATGTCACGACTGTGGGACAGTTGGCGACACTTCGCGACGTTTACCAGCCGGCCCTCGAAGGGAGGCGTGACGGAGCCGGGACAGATCTGAGACAGAGCCGTCGCGAGCCGCGGCGAAACCGAGACGAGCCTCAGCGGCTCCAGAGAGCTAGTCTCGAAGCGGCATTCGCTTCGGTCCCACGCTTCCTTGGAGGGTCTTGCCCCTTGGGTTGTTCCCTCAGCGCCCCTGCCACAGGGGGATTCTCTATGGTTAGCCCACAGTACAGGGGGACTCGCTGTACCCCCGGCGGGGGCTGTGCCCCCTGCACCCTGCTTTGGGGATGGGGACGCTTCCTAACCTTCCCCCGAGCACCCGGGCAGGAAGAGAGGAGTTTCTCCCGGCGTCAACCTCGTTCTTTGATTGTATGTGTTACTGCGTTTTCTTCTCCCCCGGCGCTCCGTAGGCGTGGAGCCGTTACAAAGGCATTACCAGCCGTTACAAAGCCATTACGAGTCGTTACTCAGCCGTTAGGGAACCGTTACCAGCAATTACCAGACGTTACGAGCTGTTACTGAGTTGGATGGCGCCAAAGAGCCTGTGCCTTACAGCGGCGGTCGCTCCGGTCCCCAACCTTCCTCGGAGGGTCTTGCCCCTTGGGTTGTTCCCTCAGCGCCTCTGCCACAGGGGGATTCTCTATGGTCAGCCCCCAGTACAATATGTATGCGGCAGGCTCCGAGGAGGAGAAGCAGGCCGGCGGCCCACTTCATGGGGGTACTATAGCACACCTGTTCGTATTCTGCAATGGGGAGGTGGCGCTTTCTAGCCCCCTCGTACTCGGGGGCAGAGACTGAGGGGAAGGAGAGAGGGGGCTTATGGTGGCGGAGGCGGTTGTACCACCGGCCCACCCTCCAACGTTTTTGGGTACAGGGGGACTCGCTGTACCCCCGGCGGGGGCTGCGCCCCTGCACCCCGCTTTGGGGAGAGAGGTAGCGAGCGGGGACGGTCGCAGTTCCTCATTGGCGCAGCGCGCCGGACTAGCGAGCTTGCGCCGAATGGTGTGATAGGTTGGTTCGAACCCTCGTAGGTGGGGCTGCTTCCTAATCGTCCGCGTAATCGTCCGCGAAGGGTTAAGTCAATTTGAACAGTATCCCAATGGACCCGTCGTCGCGAACGGTCACGGTGCTGGGCAAACCCCAAACGCAACGTCGGTGGCCGACGATATGGCAAGAGGGGACGATGGTGAAGGGTGTGTCGGAAGCATTGGCCAACAATGATGGGCTGTTACTGACACGAGGAAAGGCGCCTACGATGCTTTCTCCTGGGTCAACGCGTTGAGTGGTTCCGGGTCCCAGTATTGGGTATCGCAAATGTATTTCACCAAGCATTGAATCAGCGAGCGCCCGTCTAAGGGCATTCGCCTGTGCTGTATGGTTCCACTTGTGTAGTAAGCGGCCGATGCACCGCCAAGCCAAGCGCCGGATTGAGCGGAAGCGTATTGGTGGCGACGGTTCCGGCTTGCCGAACTTTTTGGCGAGTTCTGGCGGCAACTCCCAAGGCGTATGAACCTTCCAAGAGTCCACGATGACTGGAATCTTACCGTGGTTGGTGATGCTTATGCGGATGCCGAAGTCCGAACGTGACCTTTCTCCGTGTGTTGTCAGCGAAACCTTAAGGCGACTGCGATACAGGTAGATTCCATAGCCTATGAGACCCAAAATGGCCGAAGCTATGAGCGGCCCTAGGACTGCCAGCGCCAGCGTGCTCAACAAGCTATCTCTCTGCCAGACGCCAGGGCAAGTCTTCTCGCATCCCCTTGCCCTTTGTTCCACGAAGGCCCTGGGCCTGACGATCCCACTGCTTCCATGTTGGAATTGCCGCCTGTCCCACCAACGCAACTAGGTTCACTGGCTTATATGATATGGCAAGGCCCGGTGAAGGAGACAGCCCCATCACTCGGGTTTGTCTTAAATCGGCAGCCACTGCAGGTTCACAATCCGCCGAGCCACATCTCGAACACAGTTCTGTCTATCGTATACGTTGGTGGGGCTGCTCGGTGATGGATACCACGCGGATGCCCTTGCGCCGCAGCTGGGACTTGAAGGCCACGGCGTGCTCGCGCTTCCTGGTGAAGCGACTAAATTTCCATACGAGAATGACCTCGAAGGGGGCCTTCGGCTTGCTGCCCTCCTCGATCATCTCCCTGAACTGGGGCCGGTTGGCGACTCGGCCGCTCTCGGCCTCGTCTACATACTCGCGAGCCACGGAGTAGCCGTTGGCCCTGGCGTAGTCCTTGAGCGCCCCGCCCGTAGCTGGGCGGACACGGACAGGTCCACGTCCTGCCGGTCGCTGGATACCCTGGCGTAGAGCGCCGCCGGCGTGAGCGGCTGTAGGTGTTTCTTCTTCATTTCACTCCTCCCAGAGTCCAAATCAACCGCATGTAATCACTCCTCAATGATCGAGAGATCGAGCCAGCGTCGATCAACCGCAACGCAGTGACGAATCTTTTACGGCACGAAGCCCAGGATCGAACTCTTTCTGCCACAGTTGATTTTCCTTGAGTTGCTGAAATCAGATTAGCAATCTCCTTGGGCGAAAAAGATTGAATCATGGCCTCGTAATACGGTACCGCAGCGCGTGATGCTCCATAACCGTTTCCAATGTAGCAACCAACCACGGTGTGTACGAATTGCTCTTGGACCGTTTCAGGTATAGGTTCCAACTCAGAGAGCTTCAGCAATCGCTCAGCAAATGGAGGTTCATTGTAAAAGTTGTTCATGGCCAGATGGACATTCCACAGACGGCGCACTGCACCAGATATTACGGAATGCCTCTCAGATTCATTCAGTAGTGCTAACAGTCCAAGTCTCTCAAAGAAATTCTGTGACACAAGGTGGCGTTTGCTCTCGCCTTTAGCCAAATAGTCCGAGTGTTGATCTATCAGGTTCGACTTTATCGCCGCGCTCAGTTTCGGCTGATAGGCTATGCAAAGGTCGAGAGCATTCAGTCGAGCGGGCTCTGCTGAGCCTGGATCGCAATAGATGCCGTGCAGTGTTCCAAACAGTAGCTGTCTCTGCGGGTCATGTGTGGCATCCAGTCGTGTTGCCCATGCGTCACATTGACCATCGGTGAATCTTCCCCCTTTGATGGCATTAATGAAATCATTGAAATCTATCCCGACTAAAGACGACTCGTCTGATAATGCGTATTTCACACAGCGATTCAAGAATGTTATGAACTCACGATCATTGATTGTGCCGATTGCAGGGTGTGCTGCAGAGAAGTTATTTCTGGTTTCTCTGCATTGATCCAAGAAGAAGAATCCATCCTCGGTAATAAGGTTCAACTTGAGACAGAATTCAATCAAGTTGCTGTCCTGAAGGTCATTCAGATCATCTTCTTCAAACTGTCTCTGCAGGATCTGAGACACAGCTGGCAAGCCGAAGTCTCTTATGCGCTGCCTAAGATGAAGAACCGTGACATTCCAGATATAGTTTATTGCACCATCAAAGAGGCCCGCTGCAACAGCCACACACATCCGAGCGACTAGCTCGCCTCGTAGCTGGGGAGGCATGGCCCGCAATTCACGAGGCAACTCCCTCCATGCATAGCCAATTTCATCATCAGGGGCCAGTACATCTCTAGGAACACCCAGGGCTGATGTTATCGCTGCTATTTCTGAATATAGCTGCTCAGGCAAAGCAGGCAATTTAACTTCTCGCTGTACAGGTCTGAGCTCGCTCATGAACTCCTCGTCTCTCCCCATAAGATAGTTGGTAAAACGTTATAGGCCGGACATAGGCTTAATCAGCGTCTGAGTATTCCATTGTATTTTCCTACGAAGCCTCACCAATTGCTCCCACATCGGAGAAGTTGGTGATGGCTACCTCGCCCTCGGGAAACTCGGCAACGATCTTCAGCTTCCCGCCTACTGCCTCGATGTAGGAACGCAGGCTGGACACGTACACGTCGGCCCGCTGCTCCAGCTTGGACACGGCGGGCTGGTTCACCTTCAGCATCTTCGCCATGTCCCGCTGGGTCAACTCCCGCGCCCGGCGAAGCTCGTGCAATGGCATCTCGGCGAGCAACTCCCTCTTCATTTCGTCGATGCGCTGTCGGCGCTCCGGCGTGAAGTCCTTGGTCAGCTCGCTGAACGGATGGCGTCCACTCATTAGATCAGCCCCTCCTTTCGCAGTTCTTCCAGGTGCTCGTCGTAGAGGTCGTCGGCCACCGGCACGTACTCCTCATAGAACCGGTCGTTGCCCGTCTTGTCCCCTCCGATGAGCAGGATCGACGTTCGCCTAGGGTCGAAGGCGTAGAAGACCCGGATGGGCCTGCCGCCGCTCTGCGCCCGAAGCTCTCGCATGACTCCGTGACGTGAGCTTCTGATGTCCGAGGAGTAGGGGTTACGGCAGGTTGGGGCCGTGTTCCATCAGCAACTCCACTCTGGCGGCCACGGCGTCCTGCTGGCCCTCCTAGAGCGCCTGCCACCACTGCCCGAACTCGTCCGTGTACTCAACCTCCCAAGGCATGAGTACATAATATTCCAAGTACGGAATCATGTGCAAGTGGGGAATGGCCGATTCGGAGGGGAAACGGGCAAGGAGGGCTCGCGCACAGGCCCCTCACAGGGCGCGAGATTCGCGGGGTCGTCGGCGGTGTCATACCCGTGTACAGGAGGTCCCACGGAGACGCAAGTTGCAGCTCGGGCGATTCCGTAGCTGGAAACGGGGTGAACGAGGCATCCTGCTAAATCAGAGCAAGCAATCCGATTCCGGTGCTCCTTCCACGGTCATGGGGCAGTCGCAGCTACGAAATGGGGAAAGTGGAACATGGCGCTTTGTGGGGGCGATGGGGCAGCGGCACAGGGGGCCGCAGCAACGCCCAACCTTGCGGCCTCACTCTTCGCGGCGGCAGGGGACTGCGTTAACGCCGGCCTCTAACTTCCACTGTAACGATGTCTATGCCGTGATACTTCTGGTGGCGCACCGCAGACGCGTAATGTCGTAACAAGCGGAACGACACCTCGCGCTCATCGGGAACGGGGGGAAGCTCGCTCAGGTACGCCAGACGGTCTTCCATGTTCTCCCCCTCCAGGGCCGTCACAAACTCCACCACCGCCGAAGGGCCCTCCATGCGCGCGGCGATGGTCAGGCGCCGGGTCGCGCCGGCAGCGGCGTCATCATCCTGCTGTAACAGGACCGCCAGCGTTTCCTCGCTCGCCGGGGCCAGCCGGTCCGCCGCCGCGGCGTTCCAGCCGCCCTTCGAGGCGAACCTGCGCACGAAATCGTCTATCCTTGGCAGAGAAGCGATGTCCAAGGGGACTTCCAAACGCCTGCGCCGCGGGCCCGTCAGCTCTATGAACACCATCAGGATGATTGCCACAAGCGCCCCCGCCGTCATGCCGTTGCCGAGCAGCACAGCCGCAAATCCGTCTCCCAACAGATCTGCAAAGATCATCTGGTTCTGGAAGCCCACACCGGTCCAAAACGCCAGCCCCACAACGACAGCCTTCCGGTGGTCGACACCGTCCTGGATGATAATCTTCATGCCCTGCACGAAGAGCAAGCCCAAGAGGACGGTCACGTAGGCGGCCGCCACCGGGCCAGGAATGGCGATCAGCAGCGCCGTAACCTTGGGAAAAAACGCCAACGCCGCGAAGATGACGCCAATGACAACACCCACCCGCCGCGCGGCGATACCGGTGACCTCGGCAAGCGACACGCTGCTCGAGTACGTTGTATTGGGCAGCGTTCCTGCGATACCGGAAAGCAGATTGCCCACGCCGTCGGCGTTCAGCGCGCCTTGGACCACCCGAAAATCGGTGGCCCGAGGCCTGCGCCGGGAAACCTGCTGAATGGCCACTCCATCGCCAACGGTTTCCACGGCGCCCACCAGGGTAACCACCACGAATGCCGGCAGGAGCGCCCAGAACTCCACACCCGGGGTCACGTCGAACGCCGGCCACCCGTCGAAGGGAATACCGATCCAGGGCGCGTCCAGCACGTACTGCAGGTCGTACACCCCGAAAGGCGCGGCCACCGAACAACCCACCACGATGGCGATGAGCGGCGACCAGAGCCGCAATGCCGGCGGGGCGCGCAGTAGGAGCGCCGCCACGGTAACCAGCGTGGCCACAGCCGCCGCCGGAGCAGCAGCCCACGATGTCCCGTCGGGCACGTCCTTCAGCGTGTCGAAGATGATCGGCATCACCGTGACCGGTATCAACATGATCACCGTGCCGGAGACGACCGGGGTGAGTATTCGCCGCAGCAGCGAGAGCCGCGCCGCCAACACAAACTGGAACAGCGACGACGCCATGATCAGACTCGCCATCATGGAAGGGCCACCCTCCACCAGGGCCGCGACGCAGACCGCAATGAAGGCCCCCGACGTGCCCATCATCAGGATGTGCCCGGCCCCAACTCGACCGACCCGGACAGCCTGGAGGATGGTGGTGATGCCGCAGATCAGCAGCGCGGCAAACACGGCCCACGAGATGTAGACCTCGGGTTGCTCGGCAATCCGGGCCACAATGACCACGGTCAAGACCACCGACGCCAGGATGGTCATGGCGGCCTGAAAGCCGGCGCCAATGGCTACCGGAAGGGGCGGTTTCTCGTCCGGCTCGTAGCGGATGTCTTGGTTTATGGGGGCCGTGGCCAACGGTTGCGCCTCCAGTCGCGCCGCAACGATGTTTGCGTGCGCGCCGCCATTGTGGGGACGGGGGGGAATTGTACAAGGAACGCCCGCAACGGGCGAAAGCCGTGGCTGTGGCGCCACAGGGCGGTGAGGCGTTGCTCTACTGCGTTGGGACCGGTCCGAGCACCTTGTATCCCTTGAGCGCGGTCCGCTCGGCTGTCGGCAGGACCTCCACCACCACCCGGGAGAGACCTACGACCTCTCCGTCGGCGTCGAAGCTGTAGTTGTCTCCGAGCGCGCCGCTCCAGGCGATGCCGTACAGACAGTCCCGGAAGGCGTCCGCATCCTGGTCGTCGTTGGTCTGCCTGAGGCACTCGGCTGTGATGTAAACGTCGTCGTATGCGGACCCCAGATGCCACGGCAGCGAGATGTAGTTGTGGCGCTCCCTGAAGTTGGCCAGCACCTCCTGCGCCTTCGCGTTGCCGGGATCCAAGTCAGCCGTGACGGCCTTCATGCCCGTCGCTGCGTCGCCTGCAATTTCCAGGGCAGTCGTTCCCAACGACACTGTTTCCGCGTAGATAGGCCCCTTGTAGCCCACCTCCCGCGCCTGCTTGATAATGGCCCCCGCCGAGAATTCGGACTGCGGCGCCAGATGGAGCGCGTCCGGATTGGCGGCGAACAGCTTCCCCAATTGCGACCTGAAGTCGGTGGCATCGGATGTGTACCGCTCCCCGGCCACGATCCTGCCGCCGAGTTTCTCGAACTGGGAAACCGTCGTGCGCCTCACGCCCTCGGCGTAGTCGGTGGCCTCCGTGATGGTGGCCAGCTCGCGGACCCCGTCCGCCCACAGAACGTTCCCTGTGCCGATGCCCACCTGAATATCGCTGATCTGCGTCCGGAAGATGTAGTCGCCCGCGTTGGCGATGTCCGGGTTGCTCGCCAGTCCGGAGAACAGGACCACCCCATCCGCCTCCGCCAGCGGGGCCACGCCAAGCATGGCGCCGCTGCACGAGGTTCCCAGGATAATCTTCATGCCGTCCACATCGGTCAGCTTGTTGTAGGCCGTAATGGCATCCTGGGCGCTGCATTTGGAGTCCTCGACGATGAGCTCCAGCCTACGCCCATTGATGCCGCCCGCGGCGTTGATCTCGTCGGCGGCCATCTGCTTGGCCCGCTCGGCCACCGTGCCGTAGGTCTCGCCGGGGCCCGTCAGCGATTCTAACACCCCGACCCTGAAGGGGACCGCCTGCTGTCCGTCACCACCGCCGGCGCAGGCCATGGCCGCCACCGCCAAGACCGGCACCAAGGCGAAAGCAAGAAGCCGCTCTCTAGACGACAATCGCATGACATTGCTCTCCAAGTGTGCGGGCGTTGGCGACGCCGCCTCGACAAGCGCTCGTAGCCAAGCCAGACGTCAGAATAAGCGCCCGGGCGCATAGCCTCGCTGTGATGCTGGGCATACTATTCTACCCCTGTCGCTCGACCGAGCTCGCGAATGCGGCCATGCCGTATCCCTAAGCGTCGTCCAGATGGTCGTCTTGCCGAGCAACTTATGAGCGTTGCGGCTGTAGCCGGGCGCGGGACGGGATAGGTCCAGGCGTTGATCTCGACAGTCTTGTTGCCCTCGGCCACGCTGTCGTCCAGCGCTTCGATGGTGATGGTGAGCGATTCGGGGCGCTGCTCGGCTTCCCGGCGCACCACCGGCGTGAACCGGAGGCCGTCGCCGGTGCGCGTCTCCACCGCCACGGTCTCGGCGGGTTCGGAGTCCAGGGTTACGGTGACGCCGCGGCTGCCGCCCTCGGCAAGTTCAATCTGCCTAACCGGCTTTGAACTTTGCCGCTTCCTCCGAACCGCCTGTAGCATTCCCTTCGCTGTAAGAGTGAGCTCCTGTCCCAGCAAGGGCGCCTCCCTGCACTATCAGGTACTCCTCCCTGATCGGCCGTCCATCCAACCAGCATTCTAGAATCTCACGGACTCCCGCTGCGTAGCGGGCTTGGGCTGAAAGGGAAGTGCCCGAGGTGTGGGGAGTCATGGCGTGGTTGGGCATGGTTCTCCAGGGATGGTCATTAGGCGCCGGCTGAGGAAACCAAACATCGCCCGCATACCCTGCCAGTTGGCCGCTTTCAAGAGCTCTTACGATGGCGTCCCGGTCACAGATTTTGCCGCGGGCAGTGTTAACGATATAGGACCCTCGCTTCATCTTACTGATCAGAGCATCGTTGAACATATGCTCAGTCTCGGGATGGAGAGGACAATGGATGCTGACCACATCACACACACTGACCAGCGACTCAACGGTTTCATGGAACGTCAGACCCAGTTCTTGCTCGACATCAGATGTAAGCCGATGCCTGTCGGTGTAGTGGAGCGCGACATCGAAAGGCTTCATTCGTTTCAGAACCGCTAGGCCGATCCTGCCGGCCGCCACTACACCCACGTTCATGCCCTCAATATCGTATGACCTGGAAGCGGCGTCGGCAATGTTCCAACCGCTCCTGACCACCCAGCCGTACTGGGGGATGAAGTCCCTGACCAGCGCCAGCATCTGCATGACCGCATGTTCCGCGACGCTTATGCTGTTGCACCAAGTCACTTCACACACGGTGATGTTCCTGCCGATGGCCGCCTGAAGGTCAACATGGTCCGACCCAATGCCAGCGGTTAATGCCAACTTGAGATTGGAAGCCTTTTCAATGCGCTCGGCGGTGAGATACCCGGGCCAGAAGGGTTGGGAGATGACTATATCGGCGTCTGCCAACTCTCTTTCAAAGACGGAATCAGGTCCATCCTTGTCCGCCGTTACGACGAACCGATGTCCCCGTTCACTCAGAAATCTCTCCAGCCCAAGACCGCCCGAAACAGATCCTAGAAGGTGACCTGGGGTGAAGTCTATGGAGGCCGGTGAGGGTAAAGTCTGACCATCCGGATATCGAGTAAGGTCGGGTATACTGTCGCGGGCGTAGTTCGGAGGAAACCCCGTCACGGGATCCGGATAAAGAACACAAAGCACTTTCTGAGCAGAAGAGGAACTCATATTAACACCCTAAGTCCAGTTTCGCGCAGTATACATCAAATGGCCTGCTCAGGAAACTCGGCCCCCGCTGACCCTCTACCTGTCCCTGTCGGACTGACAGAGCCCCTGTTAATCCTAACGACCGCACGTTGCTGTGGGGTTGCTCTCCCCGCGTCGGAGGGGAATTATATGCCAATTTACACAGGCAAGCCCGTAAGCCTGACTGCTTCGCACGCCCCGTGAAGCAGCGCCATTCCTTCCGCGGTGACTCAAAATGTACTGCGCCTGGAGCGGACCGACTTCCCAGATCTTCTGCATTCGACCATGCCCAAGCATCTGAGAGCCGCCGCTTCCGCCGCCGCTTGAGAGAGGCTCACTAGATCGACGCGTACGATACTGCTGACGGCGGCATCATGGAAATGCCCTCCGCGTCCCCTGCCTCTAGGGGAGTTGAGGCGGGTGTGGGGCTAGGCGCCGGAGAGTCTGACGAGACCGCCTCCGGAATCCTTGATTCTCTATGCACAGGATGGCGCATCCGAGGCCTCGACGTAGAAATCGACGTTCCACACTTGATGTGGGGCCGCACCACCGAATACTACGGCCACATAACCCGTAGGCTTGGCGCGGAGACCGGGTGCTTCGATGGTGATGAGATGCCGGTTACTCGACAGAGCATGGCCTGACAGCTCCCACCGTCCGTTGGACACCTTCACTACGGCGACCGTTTCCTCCGGCTCCAGATGGTCTATCTTGTGCAGGCAGGCGAGCTCGGGCGGATAGTAGGACGAAGTCCCCGTCGGCAACGGGGGACCAACATCATAGAGCTCGTTTGGCGCCGGCGGCAGGCGTTGTATCCGAGCTTGGGCATTGGCTTCATCCGGTAGACCGGCGGTCCATCCCCCGACGCTTCGACCAGGAGGCCAGCCTGTTCCAGTGGCGACGGCCTTACCAGCGGCATCCATGGCTCTCCCGTCTGACGACGGCGCTCCCGCGCCTGGTCCCTCCACTGCCGCGCACCTGGCGCTAGAACCGATGGGGCTTTGCCACTAGGGAAGCAGAGGTGTGTGCTATTCTATGAGATAAAGCAGATTGCCCCGGCGCGCTTTCCGAGAGATCTGCATTCTTTCAGGAGTTGTTTCCGGCATGCGCTTCCTTATCGACAAGTGGCGACGTATTGGCACCCGGCTGTATCTGGCCTTGGGCTTTGCGGTGGCCCTGACCCTGGTGTCCGGCGCGGTGGGCGTCTACTACTTCGAGCAGAGCGGGGACCTGAACTACCAGGTCCGGTCGGAGTCTGTGCCAGCGCTGGAGGGGTCCTGGGCTGCTGCTCGCGAGGCGGAGCGGTTGCGTATTTTGGGATTGGAAGTGGTGGCCGGATCTGAATCCGGGTTTCAGGGCTTGGAAGCGGACGTCGTTGCCAAGTCTTTGGAACAGATGGCAACCGCTTTGGGTGAGGTGAGCGGCGTACCGGCGCTGGCGTCGGATGCACAGGCCGTCAGCGAGGCGGCCTACGCTTTGGCTGAGGTCATTGACAATCTTGCTGCGAACCAGAATGACCTGCTGAGTTTAAACGAAGTTGCTGGCGATTATCGATTGCGCCTGGCAACAACCTCGTCCGATGTTGGTGAGTCAGAGGCGGCTTTATCAGTGTTGCGACAGGCGTTGCAGGCCGATGATGAGGCTGCCCTTCAGGGATTGTGGAACGAGTTTACAACTCTGAATGAGATCGGCATTGACCCGGCGGTGGCGTCTTTGGGGGAGGGCGAGGGAGCTTTCTACATCCGCGGCCTCCAGCTGGTGTTGGAGGCCAACGTTAGGGGCTTGGCAGCGTCCTTTGATGTGTCGAGCGCGGCCCTGGAGAATTCGGTGTCGAGCTTGTTGGTGGCCTCCAACGCCCACTCTGCAGAGGCACTGGGCCTGGCCGTCAGCAGCTTCGACGAGGGACGGACCCTCTTGACGGCCATCAGCGTGATCAGTGTGATCGTGGCTACTCTGGCAGCGTGGCTGTGGGTAGGAAACGGCATGGTGCGACGGCTTTCGCGCATGTCGGAGCGTATGCGAAGGATGGCCGACGGAGACTTGGAAACCCCGGTGCCGGAAGTGGGGCGCGATGAGATCGGCGAATTGGCCAATGCCCTGGAGGTCTTCCGGCAACAGGCCCTGGAAGTCCAACGTTTGAACTTGGTCGAGCAGCTGTATGAGGAGTTGCGTCAGACGAATGCAGAGCTGCAGCGGGTGCAGGCCCGCCTCGTCGCCAAGGAAAAGTTGGCCGCTTTGGGTGAGCTGGTGTCCGGTGTGGCCCATGAGATCAGCAACCCCTTGAATTTTGTCCATAACTTCTCCGAGGGTTCTCTCGAGCTCTACACTGAGCTGTCGGAGATGTTGGAGACCTATCGGGATAGGATGTCGGCGGAAGACACGGCATTGCTGGATGATATCAGTCAGGAGTTGACCAACAGCCTGAATCGAATCCTTTCGAATGGAGGGCGCGCGCTAGTAATCGTGGAGCGTATGCGCGGTTTGGGAGTTGTGGGTGGAGAGCCGGTTATGACCGACTTGAACGGACTGTTACGGAAGGCCGTGCAGTTGGGAAGCGAAACTTTCATCGCAGAGTGGCAGGATTTCTCGATACAACCCGTTTTCGACCTGGACGCATCGTTAAGTGAGGCGCCATTGGTGGAGCGAGACTTCAGCGAAGCGATCCTGAACTTGGTGTCGAACGCCTGCTATGCAATGTGGCTGAAGCGGGATGCCTCAGACGACAGTTACGAACCGATGTTGGCCATTTCGACCCGTCTGGCGGGTGATATAGCGGAGATACGGGTCCGGGACAACGGTCCTGGAATCCCGGATGACGTAGTTGGCCGTATATTCAATCCCTTCTTCTCGACGCGCGATGGCGCGTTGGGGGCTGGGTTGGGCCTGCCCATCGCTGCCGATGTGGCTCGTCGGTTGGGGGGGGACCTGTCGGTGGACACGGTGTACGGAGAGTATGCAGAGTTCACGATGACCCTGCCAGCTACGACTTCCACTGCCACCGAGCTGGAGACCGAGGAAGTCGGCTAACGGATCGGCCAGTCCACACCCCCGATTTGTGCACAACAGGCTGCTGCCTTAGCTTCGCCGTAGTATCAGGTAGGCGAAGACGCCCATGGCCATAGCGCTAGCCAGGCCTTGGATGATTATGAGCGTGGCGCGTCGCCGGGGAGTGGACGCGATGCCGCCCAGGGTGTCGCGGATGCGGGGTATGGCATCGCCAACTAAGGGGCTTGCAGGCTGCTCCAAGTCGCGTCGAGTAGTCTGTGGCGCTGGTTCGGCGGTGGGTGTTGCGGTTGGACTGATCGTGGGCGCGGCGGTAGGCGCTTCTGTGGACGTCGGCGTGGGCGCGGTAGTGGGTGTGGGCGTGGGTATTGGCGCAGGCGCTGGCGTCTGAGTAGGTGTCGGCGTGGGCGCGGCGGTAGGCGTCTCTGTGGACGTCGGCGTGGGCGCGGTAGTGGGTGTGAGCGTGGGTGTGGCCGTTGGCGCAGGGGTGGGTGTAGGAGTCGGCGTAGGCATCGGAGTCGGAGTCGGCGTCGGCATCGGAGTCGGCGTAGGAACCGGCGTAGGTGTGGGAACCGGAGTCGGCGTAGGCGTCGGCGTAGGAACCGGCGTAGGTGTGGGAACCGGCGTAGGCGTAGGAGTCGGCGTAGGCGTGGGAACCGGCGTAGGCGTAGGAGTCGGCGTAGGCGTGGGAACCGGCGTAGGCGTGGGAACCGGCGTAGGCGGCGGAGGCGGCGGAGGTGGAGGCGGCGGAGGTGGGAGAGGAGGCGATCCCGTGGCGCTCGTATCCAACACCGGGACCACGATTTCCGATGGCCCTCCTACCTGATAACTGTCAAATACCCAATTGACTGCGACTCGGATCGTGCGGTCCGTCGTGATCACGTCATCGTCATCTACCCGATAGGTCATCTGACGCGTCTCCGCGCCCGCACGAAATACGAAGGCTATCAATTGATCGGGGAAATCGCCTTTCGATGAATCGTATACTAGAATCCCGCCCCGGACCCTCATTTCCTCGGTGGCATCCGCTGGGAGCGGCGGGGCGATACGCACCGTGACGGTCAGCTGCTCCCCTTCTCGCACCGGCGAGGGATCGACTCTCTCCAAGCTCACCACTGGGCTCACCACTGGAAGCTCCTGCCCCTCCACTCGCCCCCAAGGCTGAAAGGTGAGGATAATTGATACGACACAGAGAGTCAGGATTGTTCGCTTGAAGTCAAGGGTTTTGCGAAGACTCAGCAATGCTAAGAGCCTGTCCAACAATTCGTTCCTGTAGACGAAAAACGCCACGCAATAACCTACTTACGGCAACGTGGACATAGTTGTGGAGTTATTCGCATCCGTTCACTCTACTAAAGACGCATATCGCTTAAAGTATTGTTCCTCGGACAGACTCCTGGAAACTAGGACGAAAACCCCTTGTCGCGAAGGGGTGATTTGGCAGTAAGGCCAATGCGAACAAGGTGAGTGTCCAGATCTGCCCGAGCCACGCAGCATCACTCATGGCCTTCTCCACCGATATCCCAGTGTTCGCTTCGCTCTGTTCCACCAGTTCCAGCGCGCCCAGACTGTCCGCAGCATTGCCCGGCAATGCGTACACCGCAGTGATCAACTGAGAGTCGGCGTCCACTACCACCGCCGCCTTCTGTCCATCGAACCGTCGGCTGCTCTTGCGGCCGTGGCGCATCTCCGGGTCATGCACCGACAAGATGCGGTCCCGGCTCACCCCCCAACCCCTCAAGTCCGCTCCGCCTGCGGAGACTCGAACGAGGCTCCTCAACTATCATCGCCTTCAACCGGCTCAAAGTCCACCGCCCACGAGCACCGCAGATTTTGGCGTAGTTTGGAAAACCGGTATCTTGGCCCAGGAGGTCACGCGGGGGATGCGGGAGGCCGCCTCCAGAGGCTTTTGCGTCGGCTGCCGGGCACCCCACGGCTACAGCAAGCTCATGGCGCAGGACGGGACCAAGATGCGACCCTCCCTAAGACCCGACCCCGACACCTTCCCCGTCGTGAAGCGCATTTTCGAAATGGCTGAGGCCGGACGGGGTATGCTGAACATCACCAAGACACTGAACGACGAGGGCATCGCCAGTTCCGCAGGCAAGCTCTGGGGCAAGACCAGCGTCCGCGCCATTCTCGGCAACGAGGCTTACACCGGGACTCTGGCCTGGGGCGCGAACGCAAAGGAAAAGGCGGGGCCGGTCGGGTGAAAACGGCTAAGCGCCCGGCCCATCGCAAAACGAAGGCCCCGGACATCCGCCGCCGATGCGCGCGAACTCCCGGCGCAAGCGCCGGATAGCGCTCAACCCTGGTGGAGCAAGAGCCACCGTCTGCGGGAAGGCGAGGTCAGGTGACCTCGTTTAGTTTCCCCGTCGAGCAGTCGTAGACGAAGCCGCGCACATCGTCCTTATTGGGAATGAAGGGGCTTGCCTGGATTCGGGCCATCGACTGTCGCACGTCCCCCTCAAGATCACCGAACGCCTCCAGCGCGAAGGCTGGCCGTAGGCCCGTGTCGGCCATGATCGCGTCCTTCAAGTCGTCGTCATGGAAGGTCAGCATTCCGCAGTCCGTGTGGTGGATGAGCATGATCGACGTCGTGCCCAGTAGGCGTTGCGAGATGGTCAGTGAGCGGATCGTATCGTCGGTCACCACGCCACCGGCGTTCCGGATGACGTGGGCATCGCCTTCCCCGATCCCCAGCAGGCTGTGCGTGTCGAGGCGGGCGTCCATGCACGCCACGACCGCGAGGCGGAGCCCCGGGGGCATGGGCAAGTCGCCTTTGTCGAATTTCTCCGCATAGCGAGCGTTATTCGCGAGCAGGTCATCAATAACGGGCATTAAATCCTCCTTGCGCCGTTTATCTGAGTTCGTCCTTCATCACCTATTCAGACCTTGATTTTGTGCAGCATGGTGGGCCCGGCAGGGTTCGAACCTACGACCAACCGGTTATGAGCCGGCCGCTCTGCCACTGAGCTACGGGCCCTGAGCTTATGGGCCCACGGGAGACCGCGACTCAGCGTAGCCAGCAGCGGATGAAGTGTCAAGGAGCAGTACTCGTTCGGCACATTGATGAAACTCGGACTCCTTTGTTGAGCTTGCCATCGAGCGACGGCCTGAGCGGGGGTGAGGCCGCCGAGGGCCTTGGGATAGTCTGAACAAGTCCGTGGATTGGGGCATAGTCAGATAGGAAACGCGATCGAGTTGACGGCTTGTTCCGAGGCTCCCTAGCTTTCGTTCCCAGAGATGCCGTTGCTGGCCAGGCGCTGTACTGCATCCTCAATGTCTTGGACGGAGCCATTGACCACTTGCGGGGGGTTGGCGTAGGGCTTGTCCTTATCCACCATGTAGGCTAGGCCGGAGCGGAAGAACTTGACGCCGCTGGCAGTGCTGATGGAGGTGACCACGTCGTCCTCCTTCACGACACCGTCCCGCCTGGCTTGGAGCACCGCGTCGAGCGCAACGGCGGATTGAGGGCAGATGTTCGCCCCTGCGCTCATGAACATGGCGCGAGTCCGCTGTATATCCTCTTCGGGCACGTCATAGAAAGCCATGTTGAAGCCCGGGGCCAGCTTCTTGATGCGCGGGAAGCTCACCGGGTCCTGAATATCCATAGCGGTGGCCACCGTCTCCCCGCGGGAGGAGCCGGGAGCATACTCTGTGAAGCCGCTACGCCCCCAGCGCACCAGGGTGTTGGCGCTCCTGGCCTGGGCCACGATGATCCCCGGCGCCCTGTCGATCAGGCCGCGCCGGCACATTCGCTCCAGGGAGACCAGGAGAGCGGTGAGGTTGCCTCCGTTGCCGCAGGGAATCGAGATCCAATCGGGCGCCTGCCAGCGCAGGTCCTGGCATATCTCCAGGGCAATGGTCTCCTGGCCTGCAATGCGAAAGGCGTTCTTGGAGTTGACCAGCACGATCTCCGGGTGGCGAGCGCAGAACTCCTCCACCAGGTTCATGCAAGCGTCGAAGCCCTGAGGGTGTTTGATGGAGAGCACCGTTGCGCCGTGGGCCATCGCCTGGAAGAGCTGTTCCTCGGAAACGCGGTCATGCGGGAGCAGGACCAGGCACCGGAGGTTCTCCTCATAGGCGCTGTAGATGGCGGCCGAGGCCGAGGTGTCTCCGGTGCTGGCACAGGCGACGAAGCGCACGTTCTGCTCCGGGTAGGTCCTCTGGAGCCGTAGCGCCTCCGATACCGCCACTGACAAACCGCGGTCCTTGAAGCTGTGGGAGGGGAGTTGGCCCTCCATCTTGATGTAGAGGCGCCGCAGCCCCACCTGGCGCTGCAGCCATTCCGGCGTCTTGAAGAGGTCCGTGAACCCCTCTTGCAGTGAGATGACCGCCTCCTCGGGGAAGCCGGGCAGCATGTGGGCCAGCCACATGAAGACCCCGCTCCCGTAGGGGTAGGCGTCCCTCCCCGGGCCGAACCGGATATTGTCGAAGTAGTCTCGCGCCTGCTGGCCCGTGCCCACGGCGCGGTCGATCTGCTCCTCGTCCCTCTCGATGAGGAAGAGGCTGCCGCAGCGGGGGCACGTGTCCATGAACCTCTCTGGAACGTAGGCGGCCCCGCAGGCGTCGTTGATGCACTTGAGCCAATAGCGGACAGTGGTGTCTGACATGGCGATTTATGGAACTCCTCTTTGGACGCCGCCACCAATGGGGCGATCCTCTCAATCATATATCGTCTCGGCATCGGTTTCAGGGGCGCCCAGCGCAGGGGCGGCCCCGGCTTCTTCACACGGCTTCCTTCGCGGCCTTCATCACCTGCGGCAGCAGCGGAAGCAAGTCTGAAGCCAGTAGGCCGGAGTCGCCCAGTTCAGCCGAGACGCGTTCGGCGGCGGCGGCGTGGAGGCACACCCCGCTCGAAGCGGCGTCGAAGGGGTCCAACCCCTGAGCCAGCAGTCCCACGATGACGCCCGCCAACGCATCGCCCGTGCCCGCCGTGGCGAGGGCGGGGTTCGCAAAGGGACTCACCCGCGCTCGTCCGTCCGGGGCGGCGACCACGGTGTAAGCGCCCTTCAGCACAACCACCTGCCCCCACTGCTTGGCGCAGGCTCGCGCGCAGGCCAGCCTGTCCCGCTGCACGTCTTCGATGGAGCACTTGGCCAGCCGCGCCATCTCGCCGGGGTGGGGCGTCAGTACGGCGGACCCCGGCATCCGCTCCCACCATGCATAGAGGCGGGCCAACGCGTTCAACGCGTCCGCATCCACCACGCGGGGCGCGGGCGCGGCAGCTTCGGCCAGGAGAAGCTGCTGCACGAAGCTTCGAGTCGCAGCCGTATCGCCGAGGCCACACCCCACCAGCAAGGCCTCGTAGTGGCCCAGTGCGGCGACGACTTCAGCGGCGGCCTCCGGGGCGACGGTCCACCCGCTTTCCGGGAGCGGCAGGTGGGTCACCTCTGGGAGCATGGTTGCAACGGCCGACCGCACGAGGGGCACTGCGGCCAACGTAACCAGGCCCGTTCCCACCCGCGCCGCGGCAGCGCAGGCAAGATACGGAGCTCCCAGGTACCGGTGCGAACCGCCAACGACGAGCGCCCGTCCGAAGGTGGCCTTGTTGGCCCCCAGGGGCCGCGTTGGCAGCAGCGGGCCGATGAGAGCGGTGTCTATCAACTCGGTTGGGAGGCCGGCGTCCAGGCCCGAGGGCAGGCCGATATCTCCCACAACAATCCGCCCAACGACCCCTGCGGCAGAGGTCGTGTAGAGGCCTACCTTGGGAGCGCCCAGGGTCACCGTCACGTCGGCGGCCACTGTCGCGGGATCGATTTCCCCGGTATCTGCGTTGAGGCCCGTGGGAATATCGAGGGCCAACACCAGCAGGCCGGGACGGCGCGCCTTGGCCTCGGCCAAGAGGCCCAGTTGCTCCTTCAGCGGCGACTGGATGGCTCGTTCCTGACCTATTCCCAGCACCGAGTCGATGACCAGCGCTGCGCCTTCCAGAAGTTGCGGCAGCGGGTCGGCGCCGTCGGCAACCTGCGCCACTTCAACGCCCGCCTCTACGGCTAGATCGAGCTTGGAAGCAAGCGCCTTATCCGGCAGGCAGATATATGCAGCCACATTGGCCCGCCATTCCTGCAGGCGCCGGGCCGCAACCAGGCCATCGCCCCCGTTGTTGCCGGGACCCACCAACGCCACAATGCGGCGGCCGCGGTAGTCCGGCAGGAGGGCAGCGGCCCCTCGCGCCATGGTCAGCCCGGCAATTTCCATGAGGGCGTCGGTGGAAACGCCAGCCTCTTCGGAACGGGCCTCCAGGGCCCTCATCTCATCAACAGTGACGAGTTTCATTGCTCACACCCACAACGAAGGCCACGGCATAGTCCTGCGAATGGGAAGTGGTCAGGGAAAGCTCCAGTAGGCCCAGGGCCTCGGCCTTTCTCTGTGCCCGTCCGTGGAGCTGGACATGTGGGGGCTTGCCTCGCTGCCGCACCACCTCCACCTCCCGCCACCCGACCCCGCGGATGCCCGTGCCCAGTGCCTTCATCACCGCCTCCTTGGCAGCGAAACGGCCTGCCAGTTGAGGGATGCGGCCGCGACAGAAGTCCAGTTCTCCCGGGGTGTAGACGCGATGCAGAAAGCGGTCGCCGTAACGCTCGACTACCCGGGCGATGCGGCGCAACTCAACGATATCAACACCCGTGGCCAGCATGGCCCTCCTTGTGTGGCCGCGGCCTTCGGCGCTGTCATTATAGGGAGCGCGCCCTCCAGCCGTCCATGACGAGGTTCCCCTCTCGGCACTATAATGAGCGGTATGAGCCGCGAGATCTTGGTAGACAAACATGAGCGCATCGCTACGGTGACGCTGAACCGGCCAGAGCAGCGCAACGCCATTAGCTATCCTATGTGGCTTGAGCTCGCCGAAGCCTTGGGCAGCCTTGAAGAAGACCCGCGCGTTCGAGCCGTCGTGGTCACAGGCGCCGGCGATGAGGCCTTCTCCGCCGGCGCTGACATCAAGGATTTCCAGGAGCATCGCAGTAACCCCGAGGCCGCCGGGAAGTACGCGCTGGCTCTCGAGTCAACCCTGCGAGCGCTGGAGGGCCTATCCAAGCCCGTCATCGCCAGGATCAACGGCTTCTGTGTTGGAGGCGGCTGCGAGATTGCCCTGAGCTCGGACCTCCGGCTTGCCGCCGAGGGCAGCCAGTTCGGTATTCCGGTCGCCAGGATCGGCATCACCGCGGGCTACCACGAATCCCAACGTCTTGTGCAGGTGGTCGGGGCAGCCAACGCAGCCTACATCCTCCTCACCGCTGACCTCATCGACTCCGCTGAGGCGCACCGTTTGGGGCTTGTCCACCAAGTGATCCCCGTCCGCCATCTCGACGAGCGAGTTGCGGCCCTGGCCAGCCGCCTCAGCGCGTTGGCGCCCGCGTCGCATCGTATTCACAAGCAAATTCTCAGGACCTTGGCTCAGGGCAGGGCGCTGGACGAACTGACCCAGGAAGAGCGCGATTTGCCGCTCAGCGTTTTCGGCGGCAGGGACTTCCAGGAGGGTGTGCGCTCCTTTCAGGAGAAGCGCAGCCCGCACTTCCTGGGTGAATAGCGTTTCAGCCACTCTGCAACTCCTTCAGGGCGCCGGCGGTTGGCCTTGAGAACAACGACTAGCGGAGGCGATTTGACGGCCCACATCATTGATGGCAAGGCTATCGCTCTGCAAATCCGCCAGGAGGTCGCCGAAGCGGCTGCCAGCTTCAAGGCCGAGTCCGGCATCACGCCCGGATTGGCCGCGATTCTCGTCGGCGACGATCCCGCCTCCCACGTTTACGTTCGCAACAAGGCCCGCGCCTGCGACGAGGCCGGCCTTTTCAACGAGGTCTTCAACCTGCCCTCCGACACCTCAGAGGCGGAGCTCCTTGATCTCGTCCGGCGGCTCAATGACGACGCTCGCTTTCATGGAACCCTGGTGCAGCTCCCTCTGCCCGGCCAGATCAACAGCCGCAGGGTGCTGGACTCAGTGAGCCCGGACAAGGACGTGGACGGCCTGCATCCGGTTAATGCGGGGCGGCTTCTGGCCGGAGCGGAGGGGTTTGTTCCCTGCACGCCCGCCGGGGTCCAGCAGCTCCTCCTCCGCACCGGCAACGATCCCGGCGGCAAACACCTCGTGGTGGTGGGGCGCAGCGACATTGTGGGGAAGCCGGTGGCAGCTATTATGATGCAGAAGAAGCCGGGCGCAAACGCCACGGTAACTGTATGCCACAGCGCTACCAAAGACCTGCCCAGCATCACTCGTCAGGCCGACATCCTCGTGGCTGCCATGGGCCAGCCGCGGTCCATCACGGCCGACATGGTGAGCGAAGGGGCCGTCGTCATCGACGTGGGGACCAACCGGATAGAGGACTCGACAAAGAAGTCCGGGTACCGCCTGGTGGGCGACGTTGACTTCGATGCCGTTGCCGGGAAGGTCTCCGCTATCACCCCGGTGCCGGGCGGCGTTGGGCCAATGACTATTGCGATGCTCTTGTCCAACACGTTGTTGTCGGCCAAGCGAATGGCTGCCGTTGTGTAGCAGGCCGCGGCTTTCGCTGGCTTTCGTCATCCCTGGACAGACAGTACCTTCCGTTTGAGACGCCCCCCCGGATGCCTTCCGCTGGCAAGCCCGGTCCTCCGCCTCTTCGAAACGAGGAGAGCTGGCCCGGAAACGAGGAGAGCCAGCCGGGCAGGCTGGCTCTCTGACGTTCTCATAGGGAGCGCTGTTGGTTCAGAGGCCCTTATCCGCCAGGAAAGCGCAGAGGTCGGAAGTGCGGCACGAGTAGCCCCACTCGTTGTCGTACCAGCCCAGTACCTTGACCATGGTGCCTGCCATAACGGTCGTGGAAAGGGCGTCGAAGATGTTGGAGTGGGGGTTCATAACGATGTCGGAACTGACGATGGGGTCTTCGCAGTACTCCAAGATGCCCTTCAGCCTCCCCTCCGCCTCCGCCTTGAAGGCGGCGTTGACTTCATCCGCCGTCACGTCCCTGCCAACGACCACCGTGAGGTCTGTGATGGAGCCGGTGGAGACCGGCACGCGCAGGGCCATGCCGTGCAGCTTGCCCTGAAGTTCCGGAAGGACCAGGGCAACCGCCTTGGCCGCGCCCGTGTCGGTGGGAATCACATTCTGGGCGGCCGCCCGCGCTCGGCGCAGGTCCTTGTGCACCTGGTCGAGGATTTTCTGGTCGTTGGTGTAGGCGTGGACGGTGGTCATCAGGCCGTGCTGGACGGTGAAGTGGTCGTGCAACACCTTGACCATCGGGGCCAGGCAGTTCGTGGTGCAAGAGGCGTTGGAAACTACGTTGTGTTGTTCTTTGTCATAGCGGCCCTCGTTGACGCCGAGAACGATGGTGAGGTCCTCGCCGGTGGCGGGAGCAGAGATGACAACCTTCTTGGCGCCGCCCTGCAGATGGCCCGCGGCCTTGGCGGCGTCGGTGAACACGCCAGTAGATTCAACGACGATGTCCACTCCGTACTCGCCCCAGGGTATCTGGGCCGGGTCTCGCTCCGACAGGACCTTGATGGTCTTGCCGTTGATGGCGAGGCTGCCATTGACGGGCTCGACGGAGCCCGGGAAGCGGCCATAGTTGGTGTCATACTTGAAGAGGTGGGCGTTGGTCTTGGCGTCGGTGAGGTCATTGACCGCGGCCACCTCCAGCGCGTCGGGGTGGCGCTCCAGCGTTGCCCGAAGCACCTGCCGCCCAATGCGCCCGAACCCGTTGATGCCTACTCGCGTTGCCATGGCTCCCCCTAGACTGAAGCTTTTTGCTCAATAGGCCCCGTTCTCAACGGTAGCCCCCTGAGAGGTTGTTGGGCGTTCCCCATCCTAACCTTCTCCCGCCTCGCGCCTGGAGCTCTTCTCCCGCCTCGCGCCTGGAGCTCTTCTCCCGCCTCCCGCCTGGAGCTAACGTCCCTGGGAAGCGCCGCTAGCCCCTCAGCAGCTTGAACGCCCCCCTGCCGGCGTAGGCAGCGGCGTCTCCCAACTCCTCTTCGATGCGCAGAAGGCGATTGTACTTGGCGGTGCGCTCTCCGCGGGCGGGGGCGCCGGTCTTGATCTGCCCCGAGCCCGTCGCCACGGCCAGGTCTGCGATGGTGGTGTCCTCCGTCTCTCCTGAGCGGTGGCTGATAATGGCCGACCAGCCGGCCCGGTGAGCCAGGTGGATCGCCTCCAGGGTCTCCGTCAGCGAGCCGATTTGATTGAGTTTTACGAGGACTGAGTTGCCGCACCCCTGGTCGATGCCCTGCTGGATGCGGCCCGTGTTCGTGGTAAAGAGGTCATCGCCCACGAGTTGCAGGCGGTCTCCAAGCCTAGATGTCAGGGCGCGCCAGCCGTCCCAGTCGTCTTCGGACAGGCCGTCCTCAATGGAAACGAGGGGATAGGCGTCAAGCCAAGCGCCGTAGAAGCCGCAAAGGTCGTTGGCTGTGAGGTCGCGGCCGTCGCGAGCCAGCCGGTAGAGGCCGCCCTCAAAGAACTCCGATGCCGCAACGTCCAACGCCAGAAAGACATCTTTGCCAGGCTGGTATCCGGCCGCCTCGATGGCGGCCACAACGACCTCGATTGCATCCCGGTTGGAGGGCAGCGTCGGGGCAAAGCCGCCCTCGTCGCCAACGTTAGCGCCAAGACCCCGCTTGGAGAGGACGCCCTTCAGAGCCTGGTAGACCTCGGAGCAACAGCGGAGCGCTTCGGCATACGTTTCCATGCCGGCGGGGGCGATCATGAACTCCTGGAAGTCGGTGGAGTTGGTTGCGTGGGCGCCGCCGTTGAGGATGTTGCACAGCGGCACGGGCATCATCGGCTCGGCACCGCCAAACAGGCTGGCGAGATGCCGGTAGAGCGGTGCACCCTGGCTGGCCGCGGCGGCGTGGGCTGCGGCCAGCGATACGCCCAGGATGGCGTTGGCCCCCAGGCGGCCCTTGTTCTCCGAGCCGTCGAGATCGATCATCCGGCGGTCCAGGGTCTCCTGGTCCTCCGGGGCCAGGCCCTTCACGGCCCCGGCGATCTCACCGTTGACGGAGGCCAACGCCCTGCCCACACCCTTCCCACCGTAGACGCTGCTGTCTCCGTCGCGCAGTTCGACGGCCTCATGGCTGCCGGTGCTGGCGCCGGAGGGGACGGCGGCGCGGCCCACTGACCCGTCGGACAGCCGGACTTCGGCCTCCAGGGTTGGGTTGCCTCGGGAGTCGAGGATTTGACGTGCTGTGACGGTTTCGATCTTGCTCATCGCACCTGCGTGGTAGGGGTTTGATTGTTCGTCGCGCTGATTACGGCTGTTCCATAGGAAAGTTTGATTGTTCGTAGGGTTTGATTGTTTTTTGCGGTCATCGTTGCTGTGCGCTCAGGGCTTGACTGTTTGCGGCGGTCATTGCGAGGTCGACGGCTTCCGCAGCGTTGTTGGCGCGGATGATGGTTGCGTCCCGCTCGCCGTTGAGCGACAGGTCCCAGGTGCGCAGGCCCACGACGGGGGTTCCGTCCCCAAGCGCATGGCCGATCTCCGACAGCGTACCGTAGGCGCCATCGATGGCGATAACGGCCCTGCCAGCCTTGACGACGATGGCATTCCGCGCATAGCCCATGCCGGTGCATATGGGATAGTCGACCCAGGGGTTGGCGGCTTGGGGGTCGCTGCCGGGGAGGATGCCTATGGTGGCGCCGCCGCCATCCTTGGCCCCGCGGCAGACGGCTTCCATGACGCCGCCAAGTCCCCCACACACCACGGTCGCGCCCCTCGACGCGAGACCCAATCCCACCTCTTCGGCGAGCTTCAGGTCTTCCTCAGAAGGGTTGTTGCCGCCTATGACGGCGATGAGCACATTGGGCACTGGGTTTACCTCGGGACGCGGGAGATAATTATACCACGGCGGAGGTTGGACAGACAGACGCGCTTGTCACACCCGGCGCCGATAATCTACGCTGGGCATGAAGGGTAGGGCAGGTATTGGGAAGGGTTCCCATCTTCACCTTTTCCCGGCTACGGAGAATGGGATGGGAAGATTCCCCCATTTAGCCTCTGTAGCAACGTCTCTCGGAAGCACATCGAGCTACGTTTCAATGAATATCTCTGAGCTGATCCAAGGATACCTTCGCGAAGTTGCGGCCACTGTTTGCGACATGGCCGGGCGCAGCGAGGGGCGCGAGGTGTTGGGCGCGGTTGCCGGCAGGCCGGAGCAGGAGGACGTGGAGATCGGCGTCGATAGGGTGTGCGACGACCTCCTCGAGGCGTGGAGCCGTCGCTCCGGGCTCAACTTCGACATCCACTCGGAGCATAGCCTGCGCCGGGTGAATGGCGCAGGGGAGCGTTACTTGATCGCCACCGATCCGTTCGACGGCTCCGGGCTCTTCAGCCGGGGCCTGCCCGCCGAGTGGTGGAGCGTCCTGTCGGTCTATCGGGAGGACCTTACGCCGATAGCCGGCGGCGCCGTTGACATCGTCAGGCGGGAGCTCTATCTGGCCGATGCTGATGGGGTGACGGCAATCCACCTGGACGGCGGCGCCCCGCAAAGGGTGCAGCCGTCGACAAAGACCGCCATTGATGATGGGACGGTGATAGCCGCTTTCCTCATGGAGCCGTCGTATCTGGCAACCTGGACGGCGGAGGGCGGCAGACTCCTGACGGCACTGACGCAGCGGTTCCCCGGGGTCCGCATTTGGCCCAACGGGGGGTCTTGCATCTACGCCTGGCTGGCCCGGGGCCTGGTGCATGCCTACGTTATGTTCAACGAGCCCCGCTCGGAGGCTGATCCGGGCCTTGCATTCGCCAGGGCCGCCGGGTACCCCGTGGTCTCCGTTCAACCGGATGGCGCTCTGGAGCCCTACCGCTTCGAACCGGGCAGGACAGCCGGGCGGGTCCCGCTGCTGGTGGCGGCCTGCACGGAGGGGATGGCCAACAGCGTTATTGACGCCATTTTCCGCTAGGCGTCGTCCTCAGAGAGGTTGGGGGGACCCCCTTTCTAGCCTTCCACCGAGTACGGGGGTAGGGACGGGAACTGTCTGGGCAGGCGAGAGAAAGGGGGACTACCGCCCGAATGTTACAAGGTTGTAACATTCGGGCAACGCCAAAGAAACACACTCCGCAGACAATGGTGGGAGAGGTTTCGCCGAGCCCGGTGAGCGCCGCTGGTCTGCTGGAACCCCGTCAGGGAGGCCCGCAGTGTGTGCGCGCCAGGGGGACGCACTCACTCTAGTACACCGTAAGGAGTTGGATACATGGCAGTGCGTGCGGAATACATTTGGATCGACGGCACGGAGCCTACTCAGAAGCTACGCGCCAAAACGAAGGTCATCGACAGCGCCATGGGTGTGGAGGACCTTCCCATATGGGGTTTCGACGGGTCCAGCACGAACCAGGCGCCGGGCGAGGCGTCGGACTGTGTGCTCAAGCCAGTGTTCTGTTGCCCCGACCCCATACGCGGGGGCGACAACCTCCTAGTCTTGGCCGAAGTCTTGCTTCCCGACATGACCCCCCACAAAACCAACAACCGGCGGCCGTGCGCAGAGATGGCGTCGGCGCATGCCGACAAGGAATTCCTCTTCGGCATCGAACAGGAGTACACCCTGTTCCGCAGCACGCGGCCGTTGGGGTTTCCCGAGGGTGGCGGCTTTCCGCCACCCCAGGGCGGCTACTACTGCGGTGTTGGCGCCGACGAGGTGTTTGGGCGCCCGATGGTGGAAAAGCATCTGGAACTGTGCCTGAATGCCGGCCTGAACATCAGCGGCATCAACGCGGAAGTCATGCCGGGCCAATGGGAATTCCAGGTAGGTCCGGTGGGCGGCGTGGAGGTCTCGGACGAGCTGTGGATGGCCCGCTATCTGCTCTATCGGGCGGGTGAAGAGTTCGGGATCAGCGCCACGCTGTACCCGAAGCCGGTGAGCGGCGACTGGAATGGGGCCGGGGCGCACACCAACCTTTCCACGAAGAAGATGCGCTCCAGCTATCAGCCGAACGTCGACGCCGCGGAGGCCCTCAAGGCAAGGCACGACCTCCATATCAAGAACTACGGCTTTGGCATCGAGGAGCGTTTGACGGGCCTGCACGAGACTGCTTCCTACCGGGAGTTCTCCTATGGAGTTTCGGACCGAGGCGCCTCGGTCCGCATTCCCTGGCAGGTGGAGGCTGACGGCAAGGGTTACATCGAGGACCGGCGCCCCAACGCCAACATGGACCCGTATGTCGTGACCCGCCTGGTCATGGAGACGGTGGGCAGCGCAGAGAAGTAGCTCCGGCTGGCTGCGGCCAGCTTCCCCGGAAGGCGAAAGAAAGCGGGACGCGCCTAGGCGCGTCCCGCTTTCTCTTTGGCCCGCTGGGTGGAGTTCCCGTAGAGGTTGTTGACTGGCGCGCATGCGTCGCTGGCGCCGGGCGCGGGAGGGGAAGGGACCCCCTTCCTAACCTTCCCCCGAGTACGGGGGCAGGGCCGGGAGGATGCTTCCGCCTTGTCCGTATTTGCCCTGCTGACGTATGATTCGAAGGGTCGCAGCGCCCGTCAGGGCGCCTCTCATGCCGCCGTTCTCTCCGTCTGTTCCCCCAACGCTGCCAAGACATGCCGCGCCTCGCGCAGGTTGAGACCGTGACCTCAAGAGATTCCGCCGCCGACTTGGGCGACGTTGCCATCTGGACGCGGGGCGTCAGGAAGTCCTTCGGCAGAGTCGCCGCGCTGCGGGGTGTCGACTTGGATGTCCAGCGCGGGCAGTTTCTCACCATCCTGGGGGCCAACGGCTCCGGCAAGACGACCTTCCTGAGAATCCTGGCTACCCTCGCCAGTCCCACCTCCGGGTCTGTCCGGGTCGAGGGCATGGACCCTCGGAGAAATGCATCGGCGGTCCGGCGCCGCATAGGCGTGGTGATGCATCAGCCCCTTCTCTACGGGGACCTCACCGTGGGAGAGAACCTGGCGTTCTATGCCCGCATGTACGGCCTGCCGGACCGCGGCCATCGCATTGGCCAGGCGCTCACGTCGCTGGGCATGCAGAGCAAGCTGGACGTCAAGGCGCGCACCCTGTCCCATGGGATGCAGAAGCGGGTTTCCATCGCCAGGGCGCTCCTGCACGACCCCTCCGTTCTGCTCCTAGACGAACCCGAGTCGGGCCTTGACCCGGAGGCCGTGGAGATGCTGGAGCAGGCGTTGCTATCGCCCGGCGAGCGCGAGCGGCGAACCGTGGTGATGACAACCCACAACCTGGAGCGCGGTCTGACCTTGGGCGACCGGGTGGCCATCCTCTCCTATGGCCGGATCGCCTTCCAGGGAACCCGCGGCGGCATTACGGCCACCGGCCTGCGAGACGCCTACACGCGGCTTACGGGGCCTGCGTCGTGAGCGGGTTCCTGAAACCGGTGGCCGCCATCCTCTGGAAGGACCTGCTCCTGGAGTTGCGCACCCGCGATATGGTGGCCTCGCTGTTCATCTTCGCCCTTCTGGTCGTGGTCATCTTCAATTTTGCGCTGGACCCGGCCCCGGAGCTTGTGGCAGTGACGGCGCCCGGTATTGTGTGGGTGGCCTTCGCCTTCTCGGGGATGCTGGGCCTGAACCGGGGATTCGGGCTAGAGAAGGACCAGGGGACGCTGGACGGGCTTTTGCTCTGTCCCGTTGGGCGAGAGGCTATCTACGTAGGCAAGATGCTAGCCAGCTTCCTGTTCATGGTGCTTATGGAGCTGCTCATCTATCCGGTCTTTGCCGCCCTGTTCAACCTGCCGTTCTTCCTGCCGTCATTCATCGTGATCGCCTTGGCGTCGACTCTTGGCTTTGCAGCGGTTGGCGCCGTGTTCTCCGCCACCGCGGTGAACACCAGATCCCGCGAGGTCATGCTGCCGCTGTTGTTGCTTCCCGTGACGGTCCCAGTGTTCCTGGGGGCGGTCAAGGTCACCGGCAACGCCCTGGCCGGAGAGGGCTGGGGCGCGTCCGCCGGTTGGTTCCAACTTGTGGCGGTTTTCGATATCCTGTTTCTGGTTGTTGCCGCCTTCATCTTTGAATACGTGCTGGAGGAGTAGCCGATGGCGCGGCTCACAGGGAGTCTTGGGGAGCAGTCTCTGCCGCTGGTCACGCGGCGGGAGATTCTGCTGCTTCTGTCCGCCGCCATGATTATGGCGGACCTCGTGATGATCTTCTTCTGGGCGCCCACGGAACTTAACCAGGGCCTGGTGCAGCGGATCATGTACATCCACGTTCCCATCGCCATCGCGAGCCTGGCTGTTGTCGGCATGGTATTCGTGGGAAGCGTGGGCTACCTCTGGAAGAGGACTCAGGGGTGGGATGCGCTGTCGTACGCTTCGGCGGAAGTGGGCGTGCTGGCGCTTTCGCTGACCATCGTCACGGGGGCCATCTGGGCCAAGCCCACATGGAATGCGTGGTGGACGTGGGAGCCAATGCTGACGACGCTGCTGATTCTGTGGCTGATGGGCGTCTCCTATCTGGCCCTGCGGGCGTATTCCCCTCCGGGGGAGCGGGGGGCGCGTTTCGCCGCCGTGTTGGGGATACTGGCCGGACTGACAGCCCCCTTTGTCTACTTTTCCGTGGAGCTTTGGGGGTCTCTGACGCATCCGGAGAAGGTCATTGGGCCAGCCCGCTCCAGCGAGTCGGAGATCGGGGCGTCCATTGGGTTGACGCTGATGGTGTCGCTCGTTGCGTTCGCCCTGTTCTTCGCCGCCCTGATAGCGCATCGCTATTGGCTGCGGCGTTGCGAGGATGACGTGGACGCGCTGCACCTCTACACTGAAGAGCGCCGCGGATATCCCGTCTAGGAGCATTCATGGGCCGAATCATGAGAGGCGCCGCTTCCCTGGTCATTGTTGCCCTGGCCCTTGTGCCCGCGCCCGCCTTCGCGGTTACCCGCTCAATCGCAGCCCAGGAGTCCAACCCTGAGGGGAACCTCCCGTTCCTCTTCGCCGCCTACGCGGTGGTGTTTCTGGGAGTCGCGGGCTATATCCTGGTCCTCTCTCGGCGGCAGCGAGAGCTGGAGCGGGAGATCAAGGCCCTCCGGCAGTCGCTGGAAGAGCAGGATCAGGCGCCGGCGGCGGGGGAGTAATCCCCGATCACCAGGCGGCTGGCTTGGTGATGGCGCCAACCTCGTCCGTTAGCGTGTCGGGAAACTGGCTGTGTCTCAGGTGGATCTTCCTGAGGCGCTTGACGTAAGTTGCAGCATCGGCCAGATCCTTGGTGTTCTTGGAGTCGGGATTGACCAGCGTGACGTGAAGGCTCAAGTCGTCCCTCACGCACCTCATTGCCCCGGCGAAGTCCGCATCGTTGGACACGACGACTGCCTGCTGGTACTCCCCCTTGAACCCATCAAACAGGAGACGTGTGGCCAGGTTCACGTCCGACCTCTTCTCCTCCGAATCCCTGATCAAGACCTGGGCTGGCAGCCCAGGTACCGGCTCGGCCAGTGGACGACGCTTGTTGCGGTATCGGAAGACGCCGTCGTGGACATCGAAGCCAGGCAGCGTCGCAAGGGCTCTCAGGTACGCCTGCTGCCGCTGTGGTTGACTGGGATCATCGGGACGTGCATCGAGGAGGGCGGTGAAGTAGGAGACCCTATGGATGGTGTCTTGGGGGAAGAGGGTATCAGCAAGCTTCCGCAAGTCCAGCCACTTGAACGGGGTGTCCTTAAGGGCGCGGTAGTAGAGATTGAAGCCATCAATGTACAGGCTGGTGATCAATCGCTACTTCCTCACAAAGACAGAGACCGCCTCGAAGGGCGGTCTCGGCCCTACCGCCGAAGCGATAGGGGTAGTGTATGGAAATTACCACACACGGGGACGGCTGTCAACTGTCCAGTCCTCCCCCAATCCCCCACCAAAGACAGAGACCGCCCTTCGAGGCGGTCTCGACCCTGCCACCGAAGCGATTGGGGTGGTGCAGTGGAAATTACCACGCACGAGGACGACGGTCAGCTGCCCAACGCTCCCCAACCACTGCCGATTCTCATCTCCTGACGGTCCTCTGTGGGTCCCGCCGCGCCGCCTTCCGGTTCGGCGCACCCTATCCCTCGAAGCTCAGCGCCTCAGGGTCGGACAGGCTGGTCCAGTTCCGGCCCTCTCCGCGCAGGCGCTCGTACTCGCTGCTGATCTCGGCCCCGATGATGAGTATGAGGGCGGAAACGAACGCCCAGAACAGCAGCACGATCACCGACGTCAGCGGGCCGTAGACCTGGTCGTAGGAGGCAAAGCTCTTCAGGTACCAGAGGAACAGGCCCTGGGCTACGACGAATAGCCCGGCGGCCGCTAGGGCGCCGGGCCAGATGTAGCGCCAATGGGTCTTGCAGTTGGGCAGGAATTTGTATAGGACCATGAAGATGAACAGCGTTATGGCCCAGGATACGAGCCGCAACGCGAAGTTCACCGCCCCCGACGGCCACGTAGCCTCCCATCCCAGCATCTCTATGCGGACGTTGCTCAGAAAGGTCACCGCCGAGTGGAGGGCCATCGAGGCAAGAAACAGGGGCCCCAGAGATAGGCCCATGAGCATCTGCCGGGGCTTGCTGATGTAGAAGGGGCGGTCCTTGCGGACGCCCCAGGCGCGGTTGACGGAGCGAGTGACGGCGCCGAAACCAGCGCTGGCGGTCCAGAACAAGCCAAGGATGGCGACGATACCCAGGGGAGCGCTATACCGGACGACAGCATCGATGTTGCCGGACACGAAGCTATCGGAGCCTGGGATATAGTCCGCGACGAAGTCGAGGAGCTCCTGCTCGATGGTCTCGACGGAGCCGAGGAGCGCGCCGCCCAGGGCCAGCAGGCCCAGCATCAGGGGAAAGAGGGCGATGAAGGTGTAATAGGCGACTCCCGCGGCCATGTGGGTACCGTCATCGCGGTTGACGTCCTGGAACACCCGGGCAACGAGCAGCACCAGGGGATGATTGGCGAGGCGGCTGCGCTTTATCCGCCACCGGAGGGCCTCAATCCTTCGCTTGAGGTCGCGGACGCGCTCCTTCACGACGTTCCCTTTCTCGTTCGCCCTGCGCGCTGCTCAATCAACCGGTCAAGTTCCGGCAGGAGTTGCTCCATGCCATGAGCTACGGCGTCCGGCCCCAACGCCAGACCCTCGCGGCGCCCGTGGCTGACCCATACAGAGCCCATGCCGGCAGCCTTGGCGCCCATCACGTCGTGCTCCGGGGTGTCTCCCACGTGGATGGCGTTCTCGCGGCCCACGCCCAGTTGCTCGAGGGTGAGGTTGAAGATTTGGGGGGCCGGCTTGGCCAACGCCACCTCGTCAGAGAAGGTGAGGACGTCGAAGTAGCGGAGCAGGCCCAGGTGGTCGAGGGCCTTGCGAAAGGTCACGCCGGGAGTTGTGCCTGTGTTGGATATGAGGCCTAGGCGCACTCCCCGGCGTTGAAGGTTGTCCAGGACTTCGTGGGTGCCAGGCGCGGCCGGCAGCGGACGGGAGAAGTAGCCGTCGCGGTAGGCGTCGGCGACCCCCGCCAGCGTCGCAGGGGCCAGGCCGCCGGCAAAGCCCTGCTGTATCTCGTTCAGGAAGATGTGAATCTGCTCGGAGAAGGACACGTCCTGGCCGCCGGCCCGGACGGCCTGGCAGGCGTCGAAGCAGCGGCGGTAGGCGCCATCCACCTGGTCCCAGGTTACGGCGACGCCCGCCTGGCCCAGAGCGGCGACGGCGCCCCGGAGGCGCTGCGTTTTGCGAACTTCAGCCCATCCGTCCTGGTCAATGATCAGGGTCTGCCAGAGGTCAAAGGTCACTGCCAGGGGTTGCGTCACTTCGAGCCTGTATCCGGGGGCTGGCGCGCTCGCTTCCATGTTACCCCATCGTCCGGGGGAACGCTGGCTGAGGTTTGCGACGCAGTGATCAGCCTCCCAGTTGCTCCAGGAACTCCCGGAGCCGCTGCTCCTGCTCTTCAAGGGACGCCAGGCGCTCCCGCTCCCGCTCGATGACGCGCTCCGGCGCCTTCTCCAAAAAGGCGGCGTCCTGGAGCCGGCCGTGGAGCCGCTGGATGTTCTCCCGGCCCTCGGTGAGCTCCTTTTCCAGACGGCGCCGCTCTACAGCGAGGTCGACGAGGCCGCCCAGCGGGGCGATCACGGCGGCCTGGTCGAGCACCAAGGTCACGGCGTTCTCCACCGGGGGACGTTGCCGCCCTTCCGGCAGAACGGTGTAGTCCTGCACGCGGGCCAACTGCTTGATGTACGGGGCTTCCTCCAAGGCGACCGCGGTTATGCCGCCGGCCTCGACGAGCACGTCCATTCCCTGGGCGGGCGGCAGGCGGAACTGGGCGCGGATGGCGCGGATGGCCCGCACGATGTTCATGGCCAAGGTCATCTCATCCTCGGCCTGCCTGTTCTCAACGCCCGCGTCGGTGGGATAGGAGGCCACCATGATGGAGTCCGGCAACGGCATCTCGTTGGGGAGCCGGGCTACAAGGTTCTGCCAAATCTCCTCGGTGATGAAGGGCATGAAGGGGTGGAGCAGCCGCAGCACCCGCTCCAAGACGTGCGCCAAGAAGGGCAGGGGCGATGGCGCATCTGGGTCTGCCCGCATGCGGACCTTGGCGAGTTCAATGAACCAGTCGCAGTACTCGCTCCACAGGAAGTTCTGAAGGACGTGGGCGGCTTCCCCCAGCTGGAATTGCTCCATGTGGGTATTGACCTGGCGGGTCACCTGGGCCAGACGGCTCATGATCCACCGATCGTGCCTGTGGCGCGGCGAAGGGTTGCTCCAACCGCGCAGCGCCTCCTCTTGGCCCTCGAAGCTCATGGATGCGAACCGGGCGGCGTTCCACAGCTTGTTGGCAAAGTTTCGCCCCGCTTCCACCTTCGCCGTGGTGAGGCGGAGGTCGTTGCCGGGAGTCACGCCGACGACGAGGGCGACCCTCAGGGCGTCGGCGCCATACTCCGCGATGAGGTCAAGGGGGTCCATCACGTTGCCGGAGGTCTTGCTCATCTTCTTGCCCTGAGCGTCCCGCACCAGGCCGTGGAGGTAGATGGTGTGGAAGGGCGGCGCGCCCATGTTCTCGATGCCCAGCATGACCATACGGGCGACCCAAAAGAAGATGATGTCGTAGCCGGTTTCCATGACGCTGGTGGGGTAGAAGCGCCGCAGGTCCTCGGTGTCGTCGGGCCAGCCGAGGGTCGAGTGCGGCCATAAGCCTGAACTGAACCACGTGTCCAGCACGTCCGGGTCCTGTTGCAGGTCGGCGGAGTGGCAGCGGTCGCACGCTGCAGGGGCCTCCACCGCCACGATTTCGTGGCCGCAGTCGCCGCAATACCACACGGGGATCCTGTGTCCCCACCAAAGCTGGCGGGAAATGCACCAGTCCCGGATGCTGGTCATCCAGTGCAGGTAGTCGTTGGCGAACCGCTCAGGAACGATGCGGATGCTGCCGTTGCGCACGGCCTCTATGGCCGGACGGGCCAGGGGCTCCACGTCCACGAACCACTGCTTGCTCACCAGCGGCTCGACCACGGTGTCGCACCGCTGACAGTGGCCAAGCGACACCTGGTAGTCCTCCACGCGTTCCACGAGGCCCTGCGCCTCAAGGTCCCCGGCGATGGCCTCGCGGGCGGCGAACCGGTCCATGCCGGCATAGGGGCCCGCTTCCGCGTTCAGGGTGGCGTCGAGGTTCATGGCATTGACGAGGGGCAGGCTGTGGCGTTGCCCCACCTCGAAGTCGATGGCGTCGTGGCTGGGGGTGACCTTCAGCGCGCCCGTGCCGAAATCCATCTCTACAGCCTCGTCGCCGACGATGGGCAGCGGGCGGCCGATGATGGGCAGGACCGCCGTCCTGCCGATGAGCCCGTTGTGGCGAGGGTCGTGGGGGTTCACGGCAACTCCCGTGTCCGCCACCATCGTCTCAGGACGCGTCGTGGCGACCACGAGGTAGCCGCCGTCTCCCTGTATGGGGTAGCGGAGGTGGTAGAGCTTGCCGGGCTCCATGCGGTGGTCCACCTCCAGGTCGGAGAGGGCCGTGGCGCAGCGAGGGCACCAGTTGATGATGCGCTCGCCTCTGTAGATCAGTCCCTTGTTGTATAGATTGACGAAGGTGGTTCGGACGGCGCGGGCCGGGCCGGCGTCCAGGGTGAATGCCTCGCGAGTCCAGTCGCAGGAGGCGCCCAGGCTCTTGTGCTGCTGCGTGATGATGCTGCCGTACTTCCGGACCCATTCCCAGACGCGCTCTACGAACTTCTCTCGGCCCAACTCGTGCCGGGTAAGGCCGGCGGCGGCGATGTCCCGCTCCACGACCGTTTGCGTGGCGATGCCGGCGTGGTCGGTGCCGGGGAGCCACAGTGCAGACTTACCCAGCATTCGATGCCAGCGAGTTAGGGCGTCTTGCAGCGCGGCGGTGATGCCGTGGCCAAGGTGGAGGCTGCCCGTGACGTTGGGCGGCGGCATGATGATGACGAAGGGTTCCTTGTCGGGGTCCGGGGAGGGCGCGAAGTAGCCGCGTTCCTCCCAAGTCCGGTACAGGCGCTGCTCGACGGCGCCCGGCTCATAGGCCTTGGGGATTTCCTGGGGCTTCTGCGAAATGGTCATGGGCGGGTTCCGTGCGGTGAGGGGATGACGCCTTTGATGATACGGGGGCTTATCTGAGGAGCGCAATGCGGGGCATGGGGGGAGGGGATGATAGGATTCTCCCGCCTTGCGCCTGTGACTAGGGTTTCTGGGAGGCATACCTACGCGCCGGCCTCTGCCGCGTTGGGGGGGGGCGCCATTGGAAAGTGGACGGGAGTGGCTTGGGCTATTCGCGGCGCGCCCGCGATCGACTCTCCATTTGACAGGCCCCTGTATTAGTCCTAGTGTTAGCTAATCCCAGCCTCCAGGAGTTGGCGATGGCAATGGTGAACGTCCATGAAGCGAAGACCAACCTGTCGCGCCTGCTTGCGCAGGTCGAGGCAGGAGAGGATGTCGTCATCGCCCGCAACGGCAAGCCGGTGGCGCGGTTGGTGGGGTACGAGCGCAAGGGGAAGCGGCAACCCAACACTTTCCGGGGACTGATTTCGATTGACGACAGTTTCTTCGACCCGCTCCCGGAGGAGGAGTTAGCCCTCTGGGAGGGCAGCGGGAATGATGATTTGGAGGGTTGATCGTTGCGGCTGTTGCTGGACACGCACACGCTTCTATGGTGGTCTGCCGTCAGCGGACGGCTGTCACAACCGGCCCGCCAGGCCATCGGGGACGAAGCGAACAACGTACTGGTCAGCGCGGCGTCGGCTTGGGAGATTGCCACCAAGTTTCGTCTTGGCAAGCTTCCGGATGCCGCTGCCATAGCCCTGAACCTGCCTGGGGTCATCGTAGACCAGGGTTTCGAGGAGTTGCCAATCACCGTGGACGACGCCGCCCGGGCAGGGTCGCTGCCGGGACCTCATCGCGACCCGTTCGATAGGATACTCATCGCTCAGGCGTTGGCGGGCAACCTCGTTCTCATATCCAGTGAATCCCTTTTCGACCGGTACGGCGTCCGCCGGCTCTGGTAGGTCATGCCCCTTTTGGCATAGCTGGGGGGGAGGCGGCTGGGCGCAAACTCCCCCGGCGCTTGCGTTCTATCCAATGAGGTCAGCCAGGAGGTCTATCTGATCGAGCTCGGCTATGGACGGCGAAAGGATGAATTCATCCACGCCCACGTCAGCATAGGCGCGGAGGGCGTCCCGCACCTGCTCGGGCGTCCGCAGAAAGGTGTCGAGCACCATTTGCATGGCCCCGGAAGCGCCGTAGAAGCTGCGAACGTGGGCCTCGCCTGCCTCTTGCGCTCTCGGTCCCAGCGCAAAGGTCTGCATCACCAGAAAGCGGAATGTCCCCGAGCGGCCCGAGGCGTTCCATGACTCCTCCGCCTTGGTGAAGGCAGCCAAAGCCTGGTCCGGAGAGGCGCCCGACGCTATGTATCCATCGCCCAATCGTCCTGCCCGAGCGAGGGCCTGGGGAGAGTAACCGCCGACGAGCAGCTCCGGCCCGTTGGGTTGCGCTGAGGGGGGACCCACCGGGCCTCCACCCTGCCGCGTGGATTCCCCGGCCCAGAGGCGCTTGATGAGGGCCAATTGCTCCTCAAATCCAAGGCCTCGCCTCCGGTAGGGCGTCGGAGACCCGTAGTAGTCGTCCTCGCGACTCCCCACGGCGAGGCCAAGGGAGAGACGCCCGCCGGAAATAGCATCGATGCTCAGGGCCTGCTTCGCCAGGATCAAGGAATTCCTCACGGGCCCAAGCATGATGTTGGTCATCAGGCGCACCCTCTGAGTTACCGCCGCCGCCGCCGCCAGCACGGTCAGTGGCTCGTAGCCGTAGGACGAGACGATGTCCAGGCTGCCGAGGCTGGAGAATGGGCCGGCATCCACCCTGGATGCCCAATCCAACAGCAAACGTCCGCCGGCGCCTTTGACTACGCTGGGGCTTCCTATGGCTACCTTCATGGCTTCTCCGTTTCTGAGACCTTGCATAACTTCCGGGGCGGGTTAGGACCTTGATTGTAGGTATGTTTGTAACATTTATCAGCCGGATTCAGGGTTTGCAGGCGTGGAGCCATTACAAAGGCATTACGAGGCATTACAAGCCGTTACAAGGGCGTTACGGAGCCGTTACGAGCCGTTACGAGCCGTTACGAGTCGTTACACAGTCGTTACACAGTCGTTACACAGTCGTTACACAGTCGTTACAGAGAGGGATGGCTCCAAAGAGCCTGTGCCTTACAACGGCATTCGCTCCGGTCCCAGCCTTCCTCGGACGGTCTTGCGCCTAGGGGTATTCCCTCAGCGCCCCTGCCACAGGGGGATTCTCTGTGGTTAGCCCCCAGTACATACGTTATGCGGCAGGCTCCGAGAAAGAGAAGCGGGCCCCCGGCTCACTTCATGGGGGTACTATAGCACAATCGTTCTTATTTTGCAATAGGGTGTGGGGTGGGGAGGTGGGGGCTTTGGTGGCGGACGCCGTTGTCCCACCTAGCCCACCCTCCAACGTTTTGGGTACAGGGGGACACGCTGTACCCCCGGCGGGGGCTGCGCCCCCTGCACCCTGCTTGGTGTAAAGGCCGGGGGGGGGAGGGATGGGGGCAGCTATTTTGCGAGGCTTCCCGCAACAGGTTTGAACATCCGAAGGGTATGGGCTCTTTCTTCCCGACTACGCCGGCGTTGGTGGATTACGCTCATGCTTGGCATAGGTTATTCCTGCCAAGCAGGCGCCTATGGCTGAGAGTGAAATCCTTGTTCTCGAGGGTGGAGTAGACTTTCCCGCGCGGGCTGTTGATAAGAGCCTTGTTTTTGAAGTCCTGCTGTAGGTCCTTATCGTTGGAATACAAGAGGCGGGCACCGCTGACTTGGGCTAAGGCAAGAACATGCGGGTCATTGGATTTGCATAATCCGTTAGCCTTGAGTGCCTTCGTCTCTGTGTCAACCTCTTCGTCGTTTACTACCCGCATCCTGCCGGCCAGCTGAGCCGCCTTGACCTGCTCCCCGAAAACCGGTCCACGGATAATTGGAGTCCTCCGGTCAAACAGAGGAGGACAGCATGCGGAGGAGCAGGTTTACGGACGAGCAGATCATCGGGGTCCTGAGGGAGGCGGACGCGGGAGTGCCGACGGCCGAGGTATGCCGCCGACATGGTGTCTCACCGGGGACCTTCTACAACTGGAAGGCGCGGTTCGGCGGGATGGGCGTGAGCGAGGCGCGACGGCTGCGCCATCTGGATGAGGAGAACCGGAAGCTGAAGCAGCTGCTGGCGGAGGCGACGCTCGACAATCACGTCTTGCGGGAGCTGCTCCGGAAAAACGCATGACGCCTGCAACGCGACGGGAGACCATGCACCGTGTCCAGGAGCGGTGGGGCTTCAGCGAGCGTCGCGCCTGTAGGCTGATGGGTATCCACCGATCGGTGGCCCGCTATAGGCGGGTGGGCAGCGACGCACCCGAACTCCTCAAGCGACTGCGCTCGCTCGCCGCGGAGCGGCGGCGCTTCGGGTATCGCCGGTTGTGGGTGTTGTTGCGCCGGGAGGGGTTCGGCGTGAACCACAAGCGGGTCTACCGGCTCTATCGGGAGGAGGGGCTGTCCGTCCGGCGTCGGAAGCGCAAGCGGATGGCGGGCATCGCTCGCGTCCCCACGATGGCGCCCGAGCGCCCGAACCAGCGGTGGTCGATGGACTTCGTGTCCGATGCGCTCGCCAGTGGCCGGCGGATACGAGTGCTGACGGTGATTGACGACTTCACTCGGGAGAGCCTGGCCATGGAGGTGGACACGTCGTTGCCCGGCCTCCGCGTGACAAGGGTGTTGGACAGGCTGGCCATCGACCGTGGCCTGCCGGAGCTGATCACCGTAGACAACGGCCCTGAATTCGCCGGGAGGATTCTGGACGCTTGGGCGTATGCACATGGGGTGCATCTGCACTTCATCGATCCGGGCAAGCCCGTGCAGAATGCGTACATCGAGAGCTTCAACGGGCGGCTTCGCGACGAGTGCCTCAACGAGCACTGGTTCATGAGTCTTCCTGCGGCCCGGAACATCGTCGAGCGCTGGCGGGACGACTACAATGCTGTCCGGCCCCACAGCGCACTGGGCAACCGGACGCCCGAGGAGTTCGCACAACAGGTGGCTAAGAATACGCCGGTCGGACTCTAAGAATACTTGGACCTAATTCAGGGGGCAGGTCACCTGGCCCCACACCTTGAAGTTTTCGTAAAGTTCAAGTTCCCCTCGCAGCTTGCCTCCAACCACCAACCGTCCTTTTCCAGTCTCAATCCAAGCGAGGAATTTTTCTCCCGCTGCCGACTGGCTGGTTCCGAACACTTCGCCGGCGACATTGGCGTCTACAATAGAGCACATTGCTCAAACCGCCAACGACGGATGCCTTTTCCATAGAGACCGGGTAGTTTCTTCCATGAAGAACTGGCGATAGCCATCAGGTGCACCTAAGATGTTCCCTTCTTGGTCGATTCGGAGTGAGTGAATCTGAACGTCCAACCCATGGCGCTCGAAGAACAGGATCGATACATCCTCTGGCTTCAGTGCTCCGGTGCCATCGCGAACGTCCATTCGGACTCGGTCAATCAAGTGGTCGCTATGGGTCTCGATCACCAGTTGGCGATCCGGGCTGGCAACCTGGCAAAACAAACTGCCCAGGGCGGCCTGGGCGCTGGGATGAAGGTGTACTTCCGGCTGCTGCAACAAGAAGAGGGGCGGACCGTCCGAGCGCAGTAGCTCGGTTATCACCGGCAGCACTTGGCTAACTCCATAGCCCACGTCAATCAAGTTGCGCGAGGGGCCCTTTGCTCCTCCATCGAACTTCCTGATCTGCACCTGAAATGGTCCACTGCCCTTCTTGGTTAGCTGCCTAATAGAGATTTCATCGAAAAGTCCCGAAGCTTCTCCATAGTCTTCAAGCCGTTTCTTGAGGGCTGTCCATGTCTGCTCGTTCTGAGAAAACACATTAGCGAGATACATGGGAACGTAGTCGCCCTCAGGGTCTGGTGTGAAACGGGAGGGATCGTAGGTGCGGCGCGGTTTGGAGCGAACCGGTGCACTGGCAAATGCCCTCCCCTCAGTAAACCGAAGATTAGCGTTGGCCAAATTGTAGAGCAGATCCCTATCATCTGAGCTAAAGGGAGGAGATCCATCCAGTGGTATGAAGTTCGTGGGCTCCACTTGATTGTCCCGTAGTCGGAGCGTGAATTGGAAATAGTACAGAGGCAACACCAATCCATCTTCTGGAAGGGAAGGCACTTTCATCTCCCAAGTTCCCCTGGAAGTTCCCACTTGAATCGTCCAGTGTTCACGAGGTGAGCGAAATTCCTTAATCCAAATCTCTCCATGGGCGACACGCCTTTGAATAAGAACAGGTGTGGTCCCTTTCTTCCCAAAAATGAACTCAAATTCGTCGTTCACAAGCCCTACGTCCCCGGGCCTGATATAGAATCCAGCTTCAAAGGTATCCGCACGCGCACCTCTGGCACCGCGATGATGCGCGATTTCGTCAAAGCTCCCCAAGTCGTAGGGGTCTTCCTTGAAATCCGGATGCCGAAAGTGGTAAGCAATGTCCCAGAGGGCCCGTATCATTGCCATGAAGGATGTCTTTCCGGTGCTGTTCTCACCCACGAGCAGGGTAAGAGGCGCTAAGCGGGCAGTTTGCTCATCGTGGAAGCACCGGTAGTTCTTGATCCTAATATTGTCCATGTCAATTTCCTCCATCTGCTACGGTGCTGCACCATTATACGCCACATTCCAGGATTTCTCGCAGCTACCGCGGCGACGCCAGCACCATTCTGCCCAGCAGACGCTATCTATCATTGCCCGGGCGTAAGGGCGGTCAAGGTGTTGACCAAGCGCCGGAAGTCGGGGCTTCGGAGCGACCGGACGCCAGCAGCAGAAAGGCGACGTAGTCGCGCCAAACGTAGCGTCTATCCCACCGGGGGAGGCTGCTGTCCGCCGAGACGAGCGATTCCGTCCGGTGGGTGGGTCATAAGGGATAGGGCTGCGTTGCGTGTCAAACCTCCGTCCGCGTACGCGAAGGCGGCCCCGGGCCGGGGGGGCGCTCAGGGTTGGGGCCGGCTTCGCTGTGAGGCTTCCTGCAACAGGCGGTACACGCGTTCCGACGTGGCGGGAAGTTCGAACAGGGGAACGCCGATGGCGTCATAGATGGCGTTGGCAATGGCCGCGCCCGTGGGCACGTTGCTGACCTCGCCGATGGCGCGGGCTTGGAAGGGGGCCGAACCCTCGGGGCGCTTCAGGAGCACGGTATCCAGCTCCGGCACATCCTGGATATTGGGGAGCTTGAAGTCCCCCAGGTGCAGCGTCGTGGGCCGGCCCTCTTCGATGGGCATCTCCTCCATCATCCCGAACCCCAACCCCTGCACGACGCCGCCCTCCACCTGGCCCTGGTGACCGATCTTGTTGATGATGGCGCCGACCTCGTGGGCTGTAACCAGCCGGCGCACCTGGACGCGGCCAGTGTCCGGGTCGACTTCCACCTCGGCCACCTGGGCGGTCATCGAGGTGATGCCGGCCTCCTCAGCTTGGAGCGTCACCTGCTCCTCGATGGGGCAGCCGTTGGCTTCGACTGCGCCTGCCGCTAGGTCCTCGAAGCAGAGGCGCCCGTCTCCGCCAACGACGTCAGGGCCGTCCCAGGCCAGATGTCCCAGGGGCAGTCCCAGGCGAACGGCGGCGGCTTTCAGCAGCCTGCTCCTGAGCCTCTCGGAGGCCTGGAGGATGGCGTTGCCGGTGACGTGGATGGTGCGGGTTGCCCCCAGGCCATCGTCCGGACCGAAGTCGGCGTCCATCTGCGCCGAGCGCACGGTTACGCTTTCAAGGGGCAATTCCAAGGCTTCCGCCGCGATTTGACCGAGGGCCGTCAGCGCCCCCTGACCCGCCTCGTACACGGCGGTAAGCAGCGTGACGCGGCCGCTCCCGTCGAGGACCAGCTTGACCGTACACGTCCCCGGCCCGCCCGAGCGCTCGTGCATGGCGATGCCCCGGCCAACGTGGGGGCCGTCCTTCGGCGCGTCCCAACCCGCGGCCTCCAGGGCCCTGGCGAGGGTCTCCTTGCCATCGAAATGCTCCCACCGCTTTCCCAGGGTGGAGGTTTCTCCTTCGGTCAGGAGGTTCCGCATGCGGAACTCGGCGGGGTCGATGCCCAGCGCCCTGGCAATGATGTCGAAGTGCGCCTCCACTGCAAACGCCACCTGAGGCCCGCCGGGCCCTCGCATGAAGCCCCCCGGCGTTGTGTTCGTGTAGATGACCGAACTCTCGATGGCTACTGCCGGTATTCGGTAGGCGCTCGCGGTGCGGCGGACGCCCGGCAGGTTCAGGAATGGGACCCACTTGAAGGCGCCGTAGGCGCCGCTGTTGAAGAAGATCCTGGTGTGCTGGGCGCACAGACGCCCTTCGTTGGTGACGCCGGTCTTGATGGTGACGACGCTGGGGTGGCGGGGGTTCATGGCCAGCAGCTCTTCTGCGTAGCTGAGCACCATCTTCACGGGCCTGCCCGTTCGCTGGGAGAGGATGTAGGCGATCATGGCGTCCAGAGGCTGGCCCTTCCCGCCGAAGTCCCCGCCGATGGCGACCGGGTGGACGGTGAAGTTATCGGGGGGCAGATCCAACGTATCGGCGAGCTGCTCCCGCAGCGTCCAGGGCGTCTTGTTGGAGGCCCACACGTCGGCGTGGCCCGACGTATCCACCGACACCAGGCAAGCGTGGGGCTCGATGTAGCCCTGGTGGGCCACCGGGGTGCGGAACGTGTGCTCGAAGATCCGGTCAGCCTGAGCGAACGCCGCGTCGGTGTCGCCCTTGCCCCATCTGCCGTAGGCGCAGAGGTTGTTGAGCGGCGGCGAGTCGGGGTGTGCGTAGGCCCCGTGGTAAGCCTGGGGATTGGCATGAAGAACGGGCGCCGCGTCCCGGGTCGCCTCCAGAGGATCGAAGACGGCGGGCAGCTCCTCGTATTCGACGTTGATGAGGGCCAACGCCTCCTCAGCGATATCGGGGTCATCGGCGGCAACCGCGGCGACCCTTTCCCCAATGAACCGGACCTCGTCCCAGGCCAGCACCGGCATATCGCGGATGAAATGTCCAATCAGGTAGGGCGGCAGGCCGGTGCCGGCGATGACGGCGCGCACGCCCGGCAGGGCCTGGGCCGCCGAGGTATCCACGCGGAGAATGCGGGCGTGGGGATGGGGACTGCGCAGGGTCTTGGCCCACAACATTCCGGGCAGGGAGAAATCCGCGGTGTACTGGGCGCGGCCCCGGACCTTGTCCGGGCCGTCCACACGGGGAGCTGGTTGGCCAACGACGCGCAAATCGGGCATGAGACCTCCAATCCTGCGGGGAGCCTTGCCGATGGAGCGTACTCTACTACAGACTCCGCTGTGGGCCGCACAACATCAAAGCCCACCGCCGAAAATCCCGGTTAATCGAAGAAGGCGGCCCCAGACCGGGGCCGCCTTCTGTCGGTTGCGTCGCTAGCTTTTAGACGGCGGTAAGGCAGTAGATGGAGGGAAGGCCGTCTGTGAGAACGCTCCAGGACTCGCCGAGGTCGCGGCTGACGAGGATCTCGCCGTCGCTGGTGCCGGCGTAGACGGTATCGTCATTCCGGGGGTCGGTGGCGAAGCCCATGACCAGCCCGTGGGTCCTGGGGCCGAGGCCGTTCATCACGGGCTCCCAACTGTCAGCGCCGTTGGTGCTGCGGTAGATGGTGGCGTCGGCGCCCTCTGGGCGGCGCCAGTAGCGGGGCCTGCCCTGGGAGGCGGCCGTGAAGAGTATCTGCGGGTCCTTGGGGTGGATCATGGCCGGAATCATGTAGATGGACTCCAAGCCCTCGTTGACGGCCTCCCAGGACTCACCTGCGTCCAGGCTGCGGAACATACCGCGGCCCGTGGCTGCGTGGAGCACGTCGTCGTTGCCTGGGGCGCTGAGCAGGGTGTGAATGTCCAGGTGGATGCCCTCGCGCAGGTCCTTCCAGGTCTTGCCCTTGTCTGCGGAGCCCACCACGCCGCCGACCTCTACGCCGGCGTAGATTGCGTCGGGGTTCTTGTGGGAAAAGGCCAGGGAACCGATGTTGGCTATGTGCGGGGCCAGGGGGAAGCACCAACTCTCGAAGGTCGAGAGCTCGCGCAGGCCGGTGACCTCCTCCCATTCCTCCCCGCCGGTGGTGCTCTGATAGAGGCCCTTCTTGATCCCTGCGTAGAGGGTCCCGTTCGGCGAAGCGGCAACGGTCCAGGCGTCCACGTTCTCAAGCACCGGCTTCCATGATTCGCCGTCGTCGGTGCTCAGGTAGACGCCGGACTCGCGGACCGAACCGAGGAGGCGTCCCTGCCCGTCGGACGTAATCTCATTGAACCAGAAGTCATCGCAGGCGGAACCGAGTTGCTCTCCGCTGTCGGAAACCCGGTGCGCTCCGGCTTCAGTACCTATGATCAGCATGGCTCTCCTCCCTTTTGGAACGGCACCCTGAGGCACCGGTATTGACCTTTTCCAACGCGCCATCGATTTGAGTAGGCGGATTCTAGCAGGGGTGGGGGGATGCGTCAATTGATAGCCCTTGACGGAGCTTTCCATCATGGGGATACTACGGTCTCACCGCAACAGGGAGGTGGCCGCATGCCGCAGGACAACAAGGCAGTTATCCGGCGTCTCTATGAGGAAGTGATCAATCAGGGCCGAGTGGATGTCCTGGAGGACATCTATACGTGGGACGTGGAGGTGAACACCACCGCCATCCCTGAGCCCGACTATCCCCAGTACGGCTTCGAGCGCATGAAACCCACGTTCGCCAAGATGCGCGAGGCCTTTCCGGGTCTCCAGGCCATCATTGACGATCTGGTCGAGGAGAAGGACAGGGTGGCGGCGCGGGTCCGCTATCACGGGAACCTGCCGGGGCAGGCCAATAACCCCACGGGCAGGCAGCTTCTCTGGACGGGGGTGGACATTTTCCGGATGTACCGCGGCAAGATCGCGGAGCACTTCGGGGCCCAGGACAACCTGGAGTTGCTGGAGGAGGCGGGCGTCGTGCAGCCGAAGGAGGAGGACTCCTCGGTGGGGCGGCCCAACCGGTTTAGCCTGTTCACCAACGCCGCCGCGGGTTAGAGCGGCGCCCCGCAGTCGCTTGCTTGCAACGCGGAAACGCAAGACACGGTTTCCCGCCGGCTCACGAGCGGGCCTTGGCCAACGCCTGAGGAGGTGGAGATGTCATTGGAACGGAACAAGGCCGCGATACGGCGCCTCTACCAGGAAGTGGTCAACGAGGGCAACCTCGACGCCCTGGAAGAGGTGTTCGCCTACGACGTGGAGATAAACACCTCCGCCATCCCTGAGGACCCCGAGCCCGAATACGGCGTCGAGCGCCTCAGGCCGGCGTTCATGCGGATGCTCCAGGCTTTCCCCGGCCTCCATGCCGCGATCGATGACCTCTTCGGCGAGGGCGACCGCGTGGTGGCCCGCGTCCACTTCTATGGATATCCTCCCGGAGAGCCGGACGCGCCGGAGGGCAAACGCCGGCTGTGGACGTCCGTGGACGTCTTCCGGATGTATGACGGCAAGGTGGCGGAGCAGTTTGGGTCTCAGGACAACGTTCACCTGCTGAGGGAGACCGGCGTGGTCCCCCTGGAGGTCACCAAGCCGATCACGGCGATGGGCAACGCGTCAGCGGGGTTTGGCGGCGTTGCTCCGGGAAGCAGGGCCAGGCGATTTGGGGGTGGGGGCACCGCCCCCTAAGGCTGGCGTCTGCGTTGTCTCGATGCTCCAGCCCCGCGAGGGACGAGCGCTTCTCGGAGGTTGCCCGTGTCCATAGAGCGCAACAAGGCCGCGATACGACACTTCTACCAGGAGGTTGTCAATGAGGGCAACCTCGACGTCCTGGAAGAGGTCTTTACCTATGACGTGGAGATAAACACCTCCGCCATCCCCGAGGACCCCGAGCCCGAATACGGCTTCGAGCGCCTCAAGCCGGCGTTCATGCGGATGCGCGAGGCCTTCCCCGGCCTCCATGCCGCGATCGATGACCTCTTCGGCGAGGGCGACCGCGTGGTGGCCCGCGTCCATTTTTACGGGCATCTTCCCGGAGAGCCGGACACTCCGGAGGGCAAACGCCGGCTGTGGACGTCCGTGGACGTTTTCCGGATGAACGACGGCAAGGTGGTGGAGCAGTTCGGATCCCAGGACAACGTTCACCTGCTGAGGGAGACCGGCGTGGTCCCTCTGGAAGTGACCAATCCGCTCAGCGCAGGCCCCGGCGGAAGGCGTGGAATCGACTCCTTCAGCCGCGAGACCCAGCCTTAGACCCGGTCAATCAAAGGGCATCACTTCGAGGAGCTATTCATGGCCTACGAGATCATCTCAGGGGACTGCCACCTGGACCCGGAATACCTGCCGCCAGAGACATTCGTTGAGCGGGCGCCCGCCTCCATGAAGGAACGGGTTCCCAGGGTGGTCGAGAAGGACGGCAGCGCCTACTGGGTGGCCGGCGAGCAGACGCTGGGACTATGGGGCGCCGCATACCTGAAGCAGAACCTCGCCCGCACCCGCAGGGGCCAGGCCATGCTTGCCGCAGGATTTGCGGAGGAGGGGCTTCATCCCTCAGACCCGGACAGGCGCATCGAGGACATGGAGCGCGACGGCGTCGACGCCGAGCTGATCTACGGTCCCCTGCGGCGCTGGAAGTACATGGCCACCGTCGATCCCGACCTTGGGCAGCTGGTGTGTTCACTGTACAACGACTACATCGCCGAGTTCTGCGCCTCGAGGCCGGGCCGGTTCTACGCGCTGGCCGCCGTCCCCCCGGACGACCTCGAAGCCATCGTCAGCGAGATTGAGCGCGCCGCTGGGCTGAACCTGTCGGGGCTTGAAGTCGCCCTCCACGATCCGGACAAGCCGGCCTGGGATGCGTACTGGGACCCACTTTGGGCGGCGGCGTCGCGGCACAGGCTCCCCGTTCACATTCATATACCAGCAGCCCGCGACCGCATCGAGGCCTCGACCAGCTTGACGGACCGGGCAGCATGGATGAGCTCCATGCCCATGAACATGGGGTACACCCTGGCCTCCATCATTCTTGGCGGCGTCCTCGACCGGCATCCGGAGGCGCAGGTAGTCATGGCGGAGAGCGGCATCGGCTGGGTGCCCTACCTGTTGGACCGGATGGACTACGAGTGGGCGGACTCCTACGACCAGTGGAAGGACCTGACCCCCACCCCGCCCAGCGAGACATTCCGCAAGCAGGGCTATGCCACATTCCAGCAGGACGAGGCGGGTCCGCAACTCGCCGCGCTCTACCCGGACAACTTCATTTGGGGGTCCGACTACCCTCACCTGGACGGCGTCTGGCCGGACTCGGCGGCGATCCTGCACAAGACGATGGATTCGCTCGACGCTGACCTGAGGAGAAAGCTGACGAGGGACAACGCAGCAAGGTTGTACCGGATGAACGTGTAGCGTCTCGGCTCGTGATTGTTGGCAAGAGACCCCGGCCATGGCCGGGGTCTCTTGCTTTATTGCTGTCCCCGTTCCGAAGCCTCGGCGGCCTGGACGTAGAGGCTCTCGATCTGCTCGATAGCCGGACTGAACCGCGTCCCGTTGTAGCGGAAGGACTTGACGGCGCGGCGCGCCGACGAGGCGTTGTACGACGCCTCGCGAGGAAACTCGACGTACTGGGCCTTGACCGGGTCGCGGAAGACGTTCATGGGGTCGCCGCCGTCCTGAACCAGCGCCATCTGCTGCTCCAGGAGCTTGCGATAGAGGATGATCCCCTTGTCCGATTCGCCCAGCCTTTCCAAATCCCGCTTGGCGACGGGCCCCTGGCTGGACCAAGCCATCAGGTCTCCGCCGTCTATGAGTTCGGTCATGAAGCGTCCGTTCTCATCGGTGAGAGGCACCTTGTAGAAGGGAACGACGTCCTGCTGGGGCACCTCGGCGCCGGGCATGAAATAGGTGTGGTACCAGACATGCCAGGTGTGGGTGTCGTCCATGGGGACCCGGTACTGGAAGCCCAGGGACAGGCCGCCGTAGCCTCCCAGAATGTTGGGGAAGATCATGGGATGTCCCACCCGCCAGGCGTCGTCCGCTTCGGTCTGCCCCTGGACGACGCGCTTCTTGATAATGCCGTAGTCGAAGACGTCGAAGCCGATCTTCTCATGCGGCGTCGTGTAGACCCGCGCCGTCGCCAGGGCGTGGTTGTACCACTCCTGGCCGGGGCCGTTCTCGGGCCCCTGTTGCAGCAGGCTGTACTCGACGCCCTTGCCGTGCAGCCACTCCAGATGCACCGGGTCCAACGAGTTCTCCATGATCTGGAGCCAGTTGCCGGGTATTTCAACGGCGCCGATCTGCCGGAAGGCGTCCTCCACGACGAACAGGTCCCATCGGGGGAGCAGGGGCGCCGGCGCCGGGCCGAGGTAGGCAAAGATCAGCCCGCCCAACTCCTGGACGGGATAGCCCTTCAGCGCGATCTTGTCCTTGAACCTTGCGTCCGGCCGCACCGTCTCTTCGAACGGCTGCTCAACGCACCGGCCGGTTTCGTCGTACATCCAGCCGTGGTACATGCAGCGCAGGCCATGCTCCTCGGGGATTCCGTAAGTGAGATCGACGCGGCGATGGGCGCAATAGCGTTCGATCAGGCCGTAGTTGCCGCTGCGGTCGCGGTACAACACTAGGTCCTCGCAGAGGAGCTTGACGACCTTGGTGGGCTCTTTGAGCAGCTCCTCGGTGGCGGCGACGGGGTGCCAGTAGCGGCGCAGCAGCTCCCCCATGGGCGTGCCGGGCCCGACCCGAGTTAGACGTTCGTTTTCTTCTACGCTGAGCATGTATCCCTCCGCAGGCAGCGGGTTGGCAGACGGTAACGCGAGCGGCTGCTTCCTTGTCGCGAACGAAGAGTGCCACATAAATCGGCGCTCGGCAAGCCATTCGGAAGGGTCGGGGGCGCTGGTTGACGTTTGGCGTAGCGACGGCTATGTTTTCTCCGCGCGCCTAGGGGGTGAATCCCTGCGCGGCTCAGGGGCAGGGCGCATAGGGCTCGTCTGTAGACTGGGCCCCACTGCGCCAGCCAAGCCAAAGGAGAACACCATGCCGGTCATCGATGCAGACGCCCACGTTGACGAAAACGATGAGACCTGGGACTACATTCCCGAAGGGTATGAGCACTTCAGGCCATCCACCATGGTCCAGGCTCCGTATAGCGTCACTCCGCCCGTGCCGTACGGGAACAACCGCTACTGGTTTATCGACGGCTCGTTTCACATGCGGCGGTTCCGCAGCGAGGAGCGCACCCGCACGACTGAGGCAACCCGGGAACTCAAAGATATCGAGGCGCGCTTGCGTCACATGGACGCGCTCGGCATTGACTATCAGGTCTGCTACCCCACCTTGCTGGCGACGACGCCCACCGGACGCGCCGAGGTGGAGCTGGCGCTAACCAAGGCGTACAACCGCTGGATGGCGGCCAAGTCAAAGGAGAGCGGGGGCCGAATTCGTTTCCTGGCCATTCTCCCGATGCTGACGATGGACGAGGCCGTTAAGGAGATGGAGTTCGCCAGAGAGAACGGCGCTTGCGGCGTGGCGAGGAAGGGCATCGAGTGCGGCCGCCCGGCCGGCGATCCCTATTTCTACCCGCTCTATGAGGCGGCCAGGGACCTGGACATGGCCATCTGCTTCCACACCGGCACCGGAGATCCTCAGCGGCGCGACGCTGATTTCAGGATGCACAGTCCCTGGCACTTCAACTATCCCGTCTTCGATGCCTTCACCTCCCTTGTCCTCGCTGAGATCCCGAACAAGTTCCCTGGGCTCCGGTTTGGGTTCGTGGAGGCGATGGCTTCCTGGGTTCCTCTATGCCTGGCCGACCTCAGGGCCCGGAGCGAGCGCACCGGCTGGATGCAGTCTTTCGACCTGAAGACCGACCTGTTCCGCCAATGCAACTTCTATGTCGCCTGCCAGACGGTGGAGGACCTTCCCTACATCATCCAACACACCGGCGAGGACCACCTCATTGCAGGGACGGACTACAGCCACGCCGACCAGTCGGCGGAGATAGAGACGTTGAACACCATCAGGCAGTGGGGAGAGGACGGCTACATTACCAGGACACAGGCGCGCAAGATACTGGAGGACAACCCGGCGCGCCTGTACGGGATCCCGGGACCCGCAGGGAAGGCGGGCCAGTAGGGCGATTGACAATCTACGGCATCCCGGCGCAAGGCGGGAGCCGCTAGGGATTGTCTGCACACGCCGCCAGAGACGCGCCCCGCCCCAAGCGCATGCCCCTCTCGGAGGAAGTGTCTTGTCCCTGACCCGGCGCCCGGTGGAAGGCTAGGAAGGGGATTTATATAGCAGTTTACCCTAACCACTCCTAGGGCTCGGGCGGCTTGCGTGTGCGGAGCACGAAGGCAACGACGCTCTTGGCAGGCGCGTCTATGCGCGGCGGGGGCTGTGGCGGACGACCCAATGGACGCTTTTCTAGCTTCTTCTTCTCGTTCAGCGTGCTCAACCCCTGATCGAGCATATGCAACCCGCTAAATCACCCTGGGCTCAGGTGTGGAATGAGGCCTTGAATCTGGGCGACCCTCCCCGATTATGAGTGTCAATACAAGGCCGAATACAGCCCTGTTCAACTCGTCAGGGTAGATTCTCAGTTCCTCCGCCACATGGCTCATTGTGATGCCGTCATCACGCAAGGAACCAAAGACCTTTGCTAAGACCTGTGAGGACTCGCCTCGTGCGGCGTTGGGTTCGTGGCTTCGATAGCCGTTCCTGCTGATCTCAGCGAATAGCGTCCGGTATTCCCAATCGGTTAGCAGACCGACCTTATGCATACGGTAGGTTAGATTGGCCGTAGAAACGGTCCAGTGTCGCTTAGCTTCAATAATCTGACGTAGCCGGCCATGTCGCGGGGCGTTGGCAAGCACGCTGCCGAGCGGCATCAAAAAGGCCGCGCCAAATTGGTTTGCCTCTCTCTCTGGGTCGCGTCCACGGGCACTGTGATGGCCCCGGTGCAGGACGAGGTGGCCGAGCTCGTGGGCTGCATCCATTCGGCTGCGCTCTGCCGACTTCATTGTGTTGAGAAACATGAAGGGGGTATCTCCGACCCAGCACGAGAACGCATCTATATCAACCGTGTCTTCAGCCAGCGAGAACACCCGGACCCCTTGGGATTCAAGCCGGTGGGTCATATTCTGGACCGGTCGCTCCCCCAGACCCCACTCTGTGCGGACAGCCATGGCTGCTTCCTCGGGCTCAACGCCGGCATATTCTGGAATGGACGGCTCTTGCAGAATGAAACGGTCATCAATCCATTTGGCGAGTTCTATAACCAACGCCCCCGCTGCCAATGCTTGTTCTCTGAGCCTTGCAGTTAGCCGACTGAGGGCTCGGAAGCTAGCACCGCCGACAGGTGGTTCTTCCAATGTTGGACCGAAGAAGAACTCTTGTGGGAAGCGAAGGACGTCCGCTAGCCGATTGAGGGTTTCTGGTTCGCCCGCACGCGTGCGGGCGTTATAAGTGAAAAGGCTGACCGGAGAGATACGAGCTGCCTCTGCTAACGCAATCTTTGTTAGCCCCCGGCGGCGACGGGCCAGATCCAACCTTGTTGGATTGAATACTTCGGTCATGTCGTTGTTACGCCTTCTTTATGACTGGAATGTCGATTACATCGGTGCCGGGACCGATGCTGTCGTCCCGAACGGCCTGTGTCACAGCCGAGCCATCGCCGCTGCCTCTAAGGATGATTCGTTCCCTCCACTGTATGACGAAGCCGTCGGGTGTCATTTCAGCGGGGAGCGAGAGTTCGACCCGAATCTCGTCGGCATCTTCATCCCAGTAATGCAGCAGAAACCAAGTCTGCTTGTTCACCGATGCGTCCAACTTGGCGAAATCGGCGCTCAACTGACCTGCTCCCCGAAAACCGGTCCACGGATAATTGGAGTCCTCCGGTCAAACAGAGGAGGACAGCATGCGGAGGAGCAGGTTTACGGACGAGCAGATCATCGGGGTCCTGAGGGAGGCGGACGCGGGAGTGCCGACGGCCGAGGTATGCCGCCGACATGGTGTCTCACCGGGGACCTTCTACAACTGGAAGGCGCGGTTCGGCGGGATGGGCGTGAGCGAGGCGCGACGGCTGCGCCATCTGGATGAGGAGAACCGGAAGCTGAAGCAGCTGCTGGCGGAGGCGACGCTCGACAATCACGTCTTGCGGGAGCTGCTCCGAAAAAACGCATGACGCCTGCAACGCGACGGGAGACCATGCACCGTGTCCAGGAGCGGTGGGGCTTCAGCGAGCGTCGCGCCTGCAGGCTGATGGGTATCCACCGATCGGTGGCCCGCTATAGGCGGGTGGGCAGCGACGCACCCGAACTCCTCAAGCGACTGCGCTCGCTCGCCGCGGAGCGGCGGCGCTTCGGGTATCGCCGGTTGTGGGTGTTGTTGCGCCGGGAGGGGTTCGGCGTGAACCACAAGCGGGTCTACCGGCTCTATCGGGAGGAGGGGCTGTCCGTCCGGCGTCGGAAGCGCAAGCGGATGGCGGGCATCGCTCGCGTCCCCACGATGGCGCCCGAGCGCCCGAACCAGCGGTGGTCGATGGACTTCGTGTCCGATGCGCTCGCCAGTGGCCGGCGGATACGAGTGCTGACGGTGATTGACGACTTCACTCGGGAGAGCCTGGCCATGGAGGTGGACACGTCGTTGCCCGGCCTCCGCGTGACAAGGGTGTTGGACAGGCTGGCCATCGACCGTGGCCTGCCGGAGCTGATCACCGTAGACAACGGCCCTGAATTCGCCGGGAGGATTCTGGACGCTTGGGCGTATGCACATGGGGTGCATCTGCACTTCATCGATCCGGGCAAGCCCGTGCAGAATGCGTACATCGAGAGCTTCAACGGGCGGCTTCGCGACGAGTGCCTCAACGAGCACTGGTTCATGAGTCTTCCTGCGGCCCGGAACATCGTCGAGCGCTGGCGGGACGACTACAATGCTGCCCGGCCCCACAGCGCACTGGGCAACCGGACGCCCGAGGAGTTCGCACAACAGGTGGCTAGGAATACGCCGGTCGGACTCTAAGAATACTTGGACCTAATTCAGGGGGCAGGTCACCGGAGGGCTCGGTTGCTGCTTGCTCCGCTAAGGATCTGACGCGATTCAGGAAGGTAGTACTCCGCTCACTTATGAACGCCTCAAAGTCCACGGCCTTGAAAGGGTCCCTCATAAGGATTTCAAAGGCGCGGCGGGAGATGAAGTGCGACTGTAGGATGCTTAGGACTGTGTCGTGACCATTCTTGGCAATGAGCTCCGGCAGGTACAAGTTGGGAAGACGGTCCCTGATGATCTCGCCGGGTTCTAGACTAAATCCACCCCGGTTAGCCGCGCAAATTGGCGGTCGAAGGTGTAGAGGGGTGCAGCCCCCTCCCGCTCAGCCGCTGCGAGGATCATCCGGTCCGCGAGGCCAACGCCACCCTGGCGATAGGCATAGACCACACGGGCCATATCGTCCGCAGCCTCTACAACAATGCTGTCCGTGGCGATCAACTTCACAAGAACGTCCGCAATCTGGACACGGCTGAACCCGTAGGCCCGCTCCAGTACCCAGACGACCTCAATTGCAACCTCGCGGCAGATGAAGCCTGGGTGCTCAGGAGTCAACCGCTCCAGCAACGCCCGAGCTGCATTGGCCTGCTCGGCATCGTCTCCCACGAGATACCGGACGAGGCCGTTCGTGTCGACGGCAATCACGTGGAGGTCGCCCCATCGGCGATAGCGCGTTCCATGTCGTCCAGAGTCACGAGTGGGCCGTCGTGCCGCAATACACCAAACAGCCGTGCGATGGGGCGTACCGGCATGATCCTGACTGCACCATCCTGGATGATGTAGCGCACCCGATCACCAGCTTGCACGGCCAGCGCCTCGCGCACGGCCTTTGGCAATGTGGTCTGTCCCTTCGAGGTGATTCCAGATTCAATCATGAGAAGCGGCCTCTCGCATTACAATAGAATCAAGTGCCTTGCAAAGGAGATTATAGTAATGTCTTTGCCAATATTTCAAGTCTTCTTACCTTCGTCGGTCTTCACGGCGGTCCAGCCCCGACGCCCGACGAGTAGTCAATCCTACGGTAGTCCAATGGCAGACATCCGGGTCTAGGAGGCAGTGAGGGCTTACGCGAAGAACAAGCGGCTCGCGCTCCATGCGCGCCGTAGAAAGCATCCTCCGCCCCAAGCTGGGTGACGACGCGGACCATCCCGCCTACATCTTCACCGAGCTTCGCGTCGGCTACGGGATGCCGAAGGGCGAGACACAAGAACAAGAGGAGGCGTGACAGAGCTGAAGCCGGGGACGAGGCCAACGTGACGCTCCTTGCGCTCCTCTGCCCTGTCACGCCAGAATGCTTGGGTCAAGGGCCTTGGTAGGTTCACAGAGCCCCCAGCCACATCTCGAAGATGGTACTGTCTACCGTCCAATTAGGCCCATCAAATTGGACTCGAACTGTTGGACAGGGCCTCATGCGGCTGCATCCCGCTACGGAATGATAGGTCGCAGTTATACATTGGTCGAGCGGCGCTTGGGCGAACTCCTTTTCCGTTCAAGGTGTGGTAACAGATAAGGGAATACCAAGCATTCATGCCTATATTTGCTTAGTATTATGACTCCCCCGAGGGAACGCGTGGCCTTTGATTGTATGTTGGTTGCCCTTATCAGCCGGACCTCGGAGGGTGCAGGCACGGAGCCGTCGCAGAAGTGTCGCGTAGCCGTCGCGTAGGTGTCGCGTAGCCGAAAGGGGAATGGGCCTGCGGCCCGCTTCTTGGAAATACTCTTGCATCGTGACGATACCATAGCACAAACGTTCGTGTTCCGCAAGAGGGAGGGGCTGGGGGCTTGTTCAGAGATTCCCTAGGCCTACGGTTGCGGAAGCGCGAGAGAGGGCGGCCAGCCAAGCCGATGCCAACGCGGGGGCCGGAAGGGGCTGGGTTGGTCAGGCTTCGATTCCGACGGCAGGACTAATCTCGGTGGCTATATAGCTGCGGAAGGCCTGTGTGCGTGTGAAGCACCGGTATCCAGCCGCGGCGGCAACGCCCAGCGTATCGGCACCCTCATCAAGGAGGACGGCGACTGGCTGGCTTAGTTCTGCTTGCACACCATCGGGCCAGGCGAGGTCAAACACTGCCAGTTGCTCGCCGGTGTTGGGATCTGTGTAATCGAATGCCATCTGCCCGCGCGGGAGCCCCTGTGCCTCAATCCACTCGTTCAAGTCCTCGAGTTCGGCTTCCTCGTCTTCGCTTGTAATGCCACCTGGTACCGCCACGGGCGCGGACTCCTCCGACCTTGCCGCCCCCGCGAGCCAACGGGTATCGCCGTGGAGCAGGTCCTCCATGCGGCGGTTGGTTTCAGCGGCCAAGAGCCTACGGCGCGCGGCTAGGAAGTCGAGGTAGTTCTCTGTCTTCCACAGCTCACGATCAGTTGGAATCCACTGCGAAGCCAGCGCTCCGGGATGATTGGACTCCACCTCGGGGAAGTACTCCTCAGGGAAGCGATCGCTAATTTCGAGATTTGTGTCCTTTGTGAGGAAGCAGAAATTGGCCAGCGCGTTGACTTCCGGGCGCTTATAGCCCTTCTTGTAGAGTCGAGATTTCGGGAAGATATGGTGAACCTCTAGCTGGCTCATCTTTCCCCGCAGTCCCTTCTTCAAGGGGAGACCCGTACCCCAATCCTGAGCATCGCCCATGCGGGTCAGCATGTAGAGTACGGGGTAGAATCGCGCCCCTAGACTCCAGCCCGTGAAGTGCCCAGGTTCTGCCCGGAGTCCACCATGCCAGAGCCGCAACTGCTCCAAGAGTTCGTCTAGAGGCACACCGGCGCTCTCCAAGGCGGCTAGATCTTGGTCGATATAGGTCTCGGTTGATCCAGAGAAGCGCCCCCACATCCCAGCTTGGGCGAACCAAAAGAGGAGCTTATCGCGCTCCTTGGCCGAGAGGGCGACGTTGCGCTGGTCGAGGTATCGAACCAATACCGGTACCGCATACCGACCGAAAAGGACCCGGTCGTGGTCCAGTCCAAGCTGTCCGTCGATCATGTTGAGGCTGGTGTCAATAGCCCTAGTTGCTCGCTTCAGTGCGTCCTGCACCTCTTCCGCGCTTTTCTGGTGAAGGAAGCTAAACTTCGCTTCGCCCGTCAGAACGGTGTTCACTGAGCGCAGCAGCCAATCGAGGTCGAAATGGTAGCCACTCTCCGCCCAGCCCTTCAGCGACCGCTTCATAGCTTCGCGGGCCTCCGGCCAGTCCGCGCAGATCTTGGCCAACGCGAGGTCAGCCTTGGATAGCTTGGTTCCGCCGCTGTTAACACGGTTGAAGATGTCAACAATGACATCCAAGGCTTTGTCCTCGCCTGAGACTTCCTCGACGTGCAAATCAATGTTGACGATTCCGAGGAGGCGGCTCAGTCGGCTGACGTGCTGACCGAGCTTTTCAGGAGGGTGGTCAAGTGCGTTGATGAATTCACCAAGCCCATCTGGGCCCTTCTGCATGAGGCTGGTGACATCGATCCACAACGGGTCGTCCTGCATCTTTATGGGCTGGTAGAACGCGAAGGCCTGAGACTCGAGGTGGAACATCAGGTTGGAGAAGGCCTGGATATTCCCATCGAAGAAAGTCGGGGGCTTGCCTCGCACGACCCCGTAGATCGTCGTGATCCTCTGCTGACCGTCCAGAAGGAGCTTGACTACCCCGGCTGGCAGTTGGTCGTCACCGCGGTGAGCAGCCGACTTGGACTCCGTGGCCCACACTAGGAGGCCGCCGACTGGGTGCCGCCGATAGAGAGAGTCGAACAGGCCTCGAACCTGCTCTCGGTTCCAGACATACCCACGCTGGAACTCGGGGAGTGCCATAAGACCCAGGTCGATATGGTTAAGGACGGTCGAGACTTGCATCGTTGGCTTCCATGCTCGTGGCAAACGGCGGATTGGGTCGCCCTGCGCTACTTCCGGCAGGTGATCATGTAGTGGTCCCGGTTGACGGGGTGGGTGGCAAGGGAGCGTAGGCCGGCCTCGGCGAGCATGGAGCGGGCTTCGTCGGCGTCAATGCGGATTTCGAGTGGGGGGCCGTGCTCGGTCTCCTGCTTCTTCCAGTCCATCAGGGCGAACCACCCGCTGGGGACGAGCTTCTCCGCCAGCTTGACCAAGAAGCCAACTCTGTCGTCAACCTCGTGGAGGACGAAGGCGAGGAGAACGCCGTCGAGGGATGCATCATCCAGGGGCGCGTCGTGGCCTTGGGACTGGAGGAACCGGACGTTGGAGAACTTGAAGGGCTCAAGCCGTTTGCGGCAGGCTTCCAGCATTTCCTCGGAGGCGTCGATGTTGTACAGGATGCCGTCGTAGAGGTATTTGGCGAGGGGAAGGGAGAAGTAGCCGGGGCCACAGCCGACGTCGGCGACGCGCTGGTAGGGCCGCAGGGGCAACGCAGCAATGACGCGGTCGGGGTCGAGCATGGCGCGGCGCTCGTCTGAAGTAAGCCGCTCCATCTTGGCGGGATCGAATGTGTGAGCCATGGGTGGTTGCACTCTCTCTTCAGGTGGAATTTCAAGCAGGCGTCTGGGAGGCGATGGCTTCCCGCAGGTCTACGGCGCCCTCGTACAGAGCGCGGCCCAAGATGGCGCCCTCCACGCCAAGGAGGGCCAGTCTTTGCAGGTGGGCGACGGCGGCTACGCCGCCGGACGCCAGGATGGCGGCGCCGGTTTCGCGCAGGAGGTCGGCGACGGCCTGGAAGTTGGGCTCCGTGAGGGTACCATCCCGCGAGATGTCCGTATAGAGGAAGCGGGACACGCCGAGCGCCTGCATCTGGGCGACGAGGCTGGAGGCGGTTCTCTGGGTCCCTTCCGTCCAGCCGTGGACGGCGACGAACCCGTCCCTGGCGTCGATGCTGACGAGGATGGCGCCGGGGCCTGCGGCCTGGACTGCTGACGCCACGAGGTCAGGGTCGTTGATGGCGGCGGTTCCGAGGACGGCCCGTTCGGCCCCGGCTTCGAGGGCCGATTCGACTGCATGCAGGGTCCGCAGGCCGCCGCCAAGCTGGAGGGGAATATCCACGGCGCGGGCGATGCGGCGCACGACCTCGAGGTTGTGGAGCTGGCCGGACTTGGCGCCGTCGAGGTCGACGACGTGAAGCCTGGAGGCGCCCTGTTCCGCCCACTGCCGGGCGACGGCCACGGGGTCGGACGAGTAGGAGGTCTGGCGGTCGTAGTCGCCCTGGAAGAGGCGGACGACGCGGCCCTGGCGCAGGTCTATGGCGGGGATTATTTCCATTGCGCTGCGGCTGGGGCTTCCGACACCATCCGGGCGAAGTTGGCGTAGATCTGCAGTCCAAGGTCTCCGCTCTTTTCCGGGTGGAACTGGGTGGCGACCATGTTGCCCTGGGCTACGGCGGAGCAGAAGGTCACGCCGTAGCTGGTGACCGCCGCCACGAGCGACGGGTCGGCGGGGTCGGCGTAGTAGCTGTGGACGAAGTAGAAGTTGGAGTCCTGGGGCAGGCCGTCGAAGACGGGGTGGGGCTTAGTGAAGTGGGCCTGGTTCCAACCCATGTGCGGCACCTTGAGCCCCTGGGGAAGACGGCGGGTGGCGCCGGGGACGGCGCCGAGGCAGCGGGTGTCGCCCTCCTCGGAGACGTCCATGAGGAGCTGGAGGCCGAGGCAGATGCCGAGGAACGGGCGGCCGTCCAGGATGGCCTGGCGCAGGGGCGCCGCCAGACCGCGGGCCTCCAGGACCCGCATCGCCGCGGGGGATGCGCCCTGGCCGGGAAAGACGATGGCGCTGGCGCGCTTCAGCTCGTCCGGGGTGTTGATGAGGACGGGCTTTTGGCCAACCTTCTCCAGGGCGCGCAGGACGCTGCGGAGGTTTCCGGCCCGGTAGTCAATGACGGCAATCGCGGAGGAATCGGCCATGCTTTTGAGAGGGCGCTCCGGGGATGGGGCTAAAGACCCTAGTCGCTGTCACCGGTGAGGGCGTCGAAGGGGAGGCGGCGGTCCTCGAAGCGGGCCAGCATGAACAGGAGGTCGGCGAGGCGGTTGAGGTACCGCAGGATTTCGGGGTTGGTGAGGAGGTCCTGTTGCGCCAGGGCGACGACGCGCCGTTCGGCGCGGCGCAGGATGGAGCGGGCCATGTCCAGGGCCCCGGACGCCGCCGATGCGCCCGGGACGATAAATGCGCGTGGCAACTCGATCTGAGCGTTCATCTCGTCGATGATCCGTTCGAGTCCCTCGACCATGTCGGAAGTGACCGGCGAGAAGTGCTTCTTGAAGGTGTCGTAGTGGCCGACGTCTGTGGCGAGCTCGGCCCCGACGGCGAACAGGTCCTTCTGGGACTGCCGGATGACCTGGCGCACCCGGGGGTCCTGGCAGAGGGGCCGGGCCAAGCCGAGCGCCGACACGGCCTCGTCGGTGGCCCCGTAGGCCTCGCAGCGCGGGTCGTTCTTGGGGACGCGGCCGCCGTAGAGGAGGCCGGTTTCGCCGAGGTCGCCATACTTGGTGTAAATCTTGTCCATAGTCCAATTGCCCAGCGCCGGTAATGGCCTTGATTATAGCATCAGAGGCGGTTGAGGGACGCCTGTGCTAGACTAGGGCCGCTGCTTAGGACGCGGGAAACGTTTGGGCTCCCAGTCGGTGAGGGGCGCCTATTCCCCGCTTCGGAGGGCATCGTGAGTGAAGCCGAAATCAAAGAAACCTACGACGTATGGAAGCTGGTGCGCGAGGCGCGGAGGGCCAATAGGAAGGCCGCCCTTTCCACGGTGGTCCGCATACGGCGGTCGGCATACCGCCGCGAGGGAGCGAAGCTGCTCATTGGGCAGGAAGGGGAGATGAACGGGGCAATCAGCGGCGGATGTCTGGAGACGGACGTTCGGGAGATTGCCTTCCAGGTGATGGAGGCGGGGGCGCCCCGGATGGTCCACTACGAGACGGGGGGTATGGAAGACATTGTGATGGGGTTGGGCGTGGGCTGCGACGGTGAGGTGGGCGCTTTCCTGGAGCCGGTGGCGGATTTCAGGGACGCGGGGGTGATCGAGCACGCCATTGACCTGATGGACAGGGAGAAGACATTCGTTGTGGCGACGCTGTTGACGTCGGACGACGAAGCGTTGGCGGTGGGCAGCAAGCGGCTGCTTCAGGCCGATGGGGACGCGCTGGGGAGCCTTGGGCTGGCGGCTCTGGACGATGCAGCGGACGAGCAGGCGCGGGCGTACCTGTACGGGGAGGAGTCCCGCGCCGTGGCCCTGAGCTTCCGGCGAGAGGGGCGGGCGCAGGAGGCTGAGGTGTTCTTTCAGTCGCTTGTCCCGCTTCCGGCGCTGGTGATCTTTGGGGCGGACGACGACTCGATGCCGCTGGCGAGGTTTGCCGGGGAGATGGGGTTCAGGGTGACGGTGTGCGACCGCCGGCCCGCCTATGTCACCGAGGAGCGGTTCCCAACCGCCGACAACCTGGTGCACTGTTTTCCCAACGAGGTGAAGGAGCATATCGCCTTCACCGAGCGAACTTACGTGGTGACGAAGACGCACAACTACCTGAACGACTTGGAGTTCTTCGAACAGGTGGTGACGACGCCGGCGCCCTATATCGGGATGCTGGGTCCAAAGGAGCGCCGGTCGGGGATCCTGGAGGACGTGCAGAAGGAGCGGGGTCCGCTTTCGGAGGCGGATTGGGGGCGCATCCACGGCCCGGCGGGGGTCGACGTTGGAGCGGAGGGGGCGGCTCAGGTTGCCCTGAGCGTGCTGGGGGAGATCATCGCAGTGAAGAACGGCCGGTCCGCCGGATTTCTGCGGGAGCGAGGGAGCTCGATACATGTCCGCCGTTAAGATTGCAGGGGTTGTGTTTGCCGCCGGAGCTTCGTCCCGCATGGGCCGGAACAAGCTGCTGCTGACCTTGGCGGGGGAGACGTTGGCGCACCGCATGGTGCGTCAAGTGCTGGAGGCGGGGTTGGCGCCGGTAATGATCGTGGTGGGGCGGGATGCGGAAGAGATGCGGGAAGCCGTTGCCGACCTGCCATGCCAGATCGTGGACAACACGCGCTACGAAGAGGGCATGAGCACATCGTTTAAGGCGGCCATAGCAGCCATGCCGGAGGATGCGGACGCGGCGATGTTCATGCTGGCGGACCAGCCCTTCGTGACGGTGGACATGCTGAAGCAAGCGGTGGAAACCTATCAGCGCGGCGAAGCTCGTCTGGTGGTGTCGGACTACGACGGGGTGATGGCGCCGCCTCACCTGTGGCATCGGGACTACTTCGACGAGTTGGCCAGCGGCGAGGGCGACCAGGGGGCGAAGCGGTTCATCAACCGGCACATCGAAGAAGCCGTAATCCTCCGCTTCCCGGGGGACGCCCTGTTTGATATTGACCTGCCCGAGGATTACGAGCGAGCCAAGGCCCGCGCCGAGGCTTCGTAACCTGTGTTTTTCTCTCCGGCCCCATTCGGAGCGATAGGATAGCCATGGACGCTACGGCTGGGGACTTCTCACCCGCGCCGGACCCTTCGGCGCAGCGGCAGTTCTTTTCGTTGGCGCGGTTGGGACCCACAAGCGGGGACGAGTCCACGTGAGCAAAGCGCCGGAGTCTACGGAAGGGATGCTGACCAAGGAACGCGGCCCGGTTTTCCGGTACGTGGTCCTGATAACGCTGTCCTTGGGGAACTTCTTCTTCACGTTGGACGGCGGGATGGTGTCGATCGGGTTTCCGGTGATGGCGGACGCCTTCGACACGGGGCCGTCGATGGTCGTATGGATTCAGAACGCGTTCTGGCTGACGAGCGTGGCTCTGGTGATGACGACGGCGTGGTTCGCCGACGTGTTTGGGCGGAAGCGGCTGTACATTATCGGGTTCAGTATCTATGCATTCTGCTTGGCTCTGCCCTTCTTCTCACCGGATCTGGGCGTGCTCATTGTGATCCGGGTGATTCAGGCGATTGGCGGGTCGATGGCCCTGGCGAGCGGCATGGCCCTGGGAACGGCGCTCTTCCCGCCGGAGGAGCGGGGGAAGGTGGTGGGGATCATGAGCGCGCCGGTTGGGTTGGGGCTGGGACTGGGGCCCTGGCTTGGAGGGGTTTTCCTGGACATCTTCGACTGGCGGGCGCTGTTCTGGACCCGTGCGGCGCCCACAGCGTTGCTGGTGCTGATGACGATATTCATCGTGCCATCGGACCGGCGGTCACCGGGGAGGGTGCGGGTGGACTACCTGGGGCCGTTCGTGTTGGCTGGGGTTGCGGCCAGCCTGCTGTTGGCGATCAACCTTGCGGGTCGGCTCGGCATTGGCGAGCCGATTGTGTGGATCATGGCAGGCTTGGCGCCGGTGCTGGGGGTTGTCCTGGTGTTGGTGGAGCGGCGGGTGGAGCGTCCGGTGCTGGACGTGAATGTGTTCAAGAACCGCATCTTCTCGATTGCGACGGCCTCCCTGTTCTTTCACTTCATACCCCAGGGGTTTGTGATCTTCATGGGGGCTTATTTCCTGTTGGACGGCGTTGGGCTGACGGCGGCGAAGGCAGGGCTGGTGCTGGTGTCGTTCCAGGTATTCCGCGTGTTCGTTTCGCCGGTGATTGGGGTCGTATCAGACCGAATTGGGACCCGGTGGCCGACCATCTCCGGCATGGGCATCATGGGGTTGGGGTTCCTGTTCCTGGGTTTCATGGACGTGGACTCGTCCTTGTGGCTGATCGTTGTGGGTCTGGGGGTGGCGGGAGTCGGCTCGTCAATTTTCGAGACGCCGAACACGAGCGACATCATGGGAAGCGTGCCGAGGGAGCGTCTGAGCGCGGCCACGGCGTCGTTCACGATTGGTAGGCAGGTGTCGCTTGCGACGGGCATAACCCTGGGCGGGGCGATCTACGTGCTGCGGGAAGCGACGTGGGAGGGGAGGTTGGCGGCCGAGGGCCTGACGGGAAGCGCCCTGAGCACGGGGGCAGTGGGCGGAGCGTTTGGGGACGTGATGATGGTGGCGGCGGCGATCTCATTCGTTGGGATGGCGGTGACGGCGATGAGGGGCCGGAGGACGGGCGGGGCGTAGGTCCCCAACAGGGGCACCCTCTCTGTCCCGCGCCATCGGGAGCTAGGCCGGGGACTTCTGCGCAGGCTCATCCGCGACGCCGGCGTTTCTCCCGCCGACCTCATCGACCTGCTGCGCTAGCAGCAGGTCGCCTAGCCAGCAGGTCCATCGTCCGTGGAAGTCGCCCGGCCCGCTACTCCTGGGCGACGACCGGGTTCCTGAGCACGCCGATCTCCGAAATCTCCACCTCAGCGACGTCGCCGGGCTGGATGGGGGGAGGGATGCCGGGGGTTCCGGTGTAGATCACGTCCCCCGCTTCCAACGTGACCACCTCGCTGATGAAGCTGATGATGGTTGGCACGTCGAAGATGAGATCGGAGGTGGGGCCTTCCTGTTTGACCTCGCCGTTGACCCGCGTTATCAGGTGCAGGCTGGAGGGGTCGATGCCGGTGGTGATGAACGGTCCGAGGGGAGCGAAGGTGTCGCTACCCTTGGCCCGCCACCACTGGATGTCGCTCTTCTGCCAGACCCTGGCGCTGACGTCGATGCCGCAGGTATAGCCGAGCACGTAGTCGAGGGCCTCGGACTTGGGGATGTGCTTGCCCTCCCTGCCGATGACCACGACGAGTTCGCCCTCGACCTCGACGAGGCCGGCGCCTGTGGGAATGATGATCTCTTCATCGGGGCCGATGACCGCGGAGGGATTCTTCCAGAAGGGCTCAGGCTTCTCGGGCTGGGCGCGGGGAGCGGCGCCGACCTTGCCGAGGTGGGAAACGTAGTTCAGGGCTATTGCCAAGACCTTGTTCGGATAGATGGGGGAGAGCAACTCGACGTGGTCGAGGGGGTGGGTGTGATCGGTAACTTCGTAGTCCTCGAAGGGGGTGGTGGTGATCTGGTGGACTGCGCCGTTTTCAACGACACCGTAGGCGATCTCGCCGTGGGCAAAGTACTGGGCGAATTGCATGGAGACGACTCCTTGGTCCGGGGTTTCTCAGGGGGCGCTGAGGCGTCGATTGGCGCCGCCGACGCCATTATACCGCACGGCTGTGTTGGATTGGCGTTGCCCGGCTGCTGAGAGGGCAAGTAGAATGGCGGGGGAGAAAACAATCAGGGGCAGTCGCCCCGAAGGTCTACTGAGGAGGCGCCGTGTCAGAATTCGAGAAGGTGGCGACGCTTGGCGAGGTCAAGCCGGGGCAGTTGAAGACGGTGGACTTCGGCAAGGAGAAGGTGCTTCTGGCGAACGTGGACGGGACGGTGCACGCGGTAAGCGACGAGTGCCCGCATGCTGACTTTTCGCTTGGGGTGGGGGACCTGGAGGGGGACCGGGTGGTCTGCGGCTTCCACGGCAGCGAGTTTTCGGCGGTGACCGGGGAGGTGCTCGAGGATCCCGCTGACGAGCCTCTGAAGGTGTACCAGGTGAGGGTTGAAGGCGAGGACATCTACGTCGGCCCGCCGGCCTAGCAGTGTGCGAACACCATGAAACTACTGTTCAACCCCACCGTTGAAGATCGGACTTGGAACGTGGACTTGGAGCGCGACGAGGTGCGCAACCGGGTGGTCGCTTGGCTGAGCCAACAGAGCCCCCGCTACGTATCGGCTACCGAGAGTCAGATCATCGTCACGATTGGGTCGCGGTTCCTGACGAGGATGATCGGGGGGGCGTTTTCACCGGCGCGCTGGGTGCCCCTTGCCGCGCTCATCGAGATGAATCCGCAGGGCCGCTCCGGCACGCGGGTGCTGGTGCGTCTGGCCGACAATCTGGGCGTCACGTTCCGTAAAGGCGCGTGGACCAAGCTGGTGAGGCGGCGTTTCGACCAGGTGTATGCCGGCCTCGACGAACTGTGGAAGGTGTAGCTCTTGGCTCGACCCCGGCGAACAGTGGTGTTCGATATCCCGGCGCTCCACTGCGATGGCTGCGTGGAAACGGTGGAGGGGGCGCTGCGTGGGGTGGGGGGTGTGCTGGGGGTGAAGGGTGACCTGGCGCTGAAGGCGCTTCGGGTGGAATTCGACCCCGGCATGACGCAGGCGGAGGGGTTGGCGGCGCTGTTGGCGAACTTTGGCTACCCACCGGAGGGGGATGGGGCGGACGAGCAGGGCGAGGACGGTCCCTAGGGCAACGGTCTGCGCCACCATCCACATGATGAGCCGGGATTCCATTCGCGCAAGGCCGGCTTTGGCGCCGTGGCGTTGCGGGGACTCGTCTCGCAGCCGTTGCATAACTCTGCCCGAAGCTAGGTCCGGGTGATGGGGTGCGCCACTGTTGTCGTTGTCATGGCGCCTCCTTGACTCGCCTCCGGTAGAGCCAAACGACACTTGCAGAGTTCCACGACAAGAACCGCGCCTAGAAAGAGCGCGTCGGGTGGGCGTCTCGCTGAGGAAAGGTTGTTGGGACGGCGGCTCCAGGAAGGTATGAGCCCAATGAAGCCCGATGCGCCGGCGCCATGCCCATCACACGAGGGAAGTGGAGGGATGATTGGCGGATGAAACGAAGCCCGGTCGCCTGAACCGCCAGCAGCGGATGGTCATTGGGTACACGGGGCTGGCCCACGCCCTGAGCCACGCGCCGGACTGGGCCTACGCCGCGGTCCTGATACAGGTTGGGCTGACGTTCGGCGTGGAAGAGCTGGTCCTGGGCAGCATTGGCACTGCATACGCAGTGGGCTACGGGCTCACGGCAGTGCCGGCGGGATGGCTCGCCGACGTGGTGGGATCGCGGCGCACGCTTGCGCTGTCGATGGCCGGGTCGGGCGTGATGTGCATTGTCGTGGCCTTTGCGCAGAGCGCCCTGATGCTGGCGGTGACCATGACGGCGCTTGGGCTGGCCGCCGGCATGTACCATCCCGTGGGCGTTGCGTTCATCACGCGCTCGGTGAGCGCCCGGGCCAAAGCGCTGGGGTATCACGGGGTGTCCGGGAACATCGGGACGGTGATGGCGCCTGCGGTGGCTGGGGGCCTGGCGGCCATCGTCAGTTGGCGGGCGTCGTTTGTCGTGTTCGGGGTGATGTTCCTGCTGGTGGCGGTGATCCTGGCGACGTCGAAGCTGGAGGAGGCGCCGGAGGAGGAGGCAAAGGAGGCCGCTCCGGCGGCGGGAGGGCGCCAGGGGTTGGCGTCGCTGAAGCCGTTCCTGTTGGTCATCGGACTGATCTTCTTCATCAACACGATGTACGGCTTCATCTATCGGGGGACGGCTATATTCCTGCCCACGCATATCCAAAACAACGTAGCCGCCTCGTTTTTTGGGTTCGAGCTGGAGGCCATCGCCGGATCGTTGACGGCGGCGGCGCTGATCTTTGGGTCGTTCGGGCAGTTCATCGGGGGCCACCTGGGGGAGCGGTTTCCCCGGGAGAAGCTGACACTGGCGCTGACCACGGTGCTGGGCCCGACGCTGCTACTGACGGCGTTTGCCAATGGCGTGTTCCTGGTGGGGGCGGCGGCGCTGTTCATCTTCTTCAACTTCATGGCCCAACCCTCGTACTCGGCGCTGCTGGCGGACTACACGCCGAGGAGCATTCAGGGCCGCATCTTCGGATTCCTTTTCCTGGCCTTCTTCATCGTAGGGGCGACGTCGGGGGTGCTGACGGGGTGGTTGGTGGAACGCTACAGCACGGACTGGGCGTTTGCGGCGCTGGGAGGCGTGGGGGCGATGATTACGGTAGTGGCCGGGTTGCTGGTGCTGGCCGCGGCGCGGCAGGCCCGTATTCAGAGGTCTGCGGCTTCAGGATAGACGTCGGCCTTCGCTCTGCCGGGGGCAGGGGCGCTCTGTAGGGCACTCCACTGAAGCGGTGTGGGATGCGGCCAGGGTCAGTCACGCTGTTGTCTCAGGCGCTCTGATTTCTCAAGCAGTAGAGGGTGAAGAACGGGCTCAAAAAGGGTTGACAGATTACGAAAATCGTTGCATACTCAACTCCTAAACATCCTCCTCCCCTCGAGGGATAGAGCCAAGGTACAGGTGATTGAGATGGTGACGAAAGAGCTGGCGCTGGTAGGTGAAGAGCTAGAGGTCATCGAGGAAACCGGACCTCGCTGCCCCCACTTCTGGGTCATAGAGACTCCGTCCGGCCCCACGAGTTCAGGGGTCTGCCGCATTTGCGGGGAAGGGCGCAGCTTTATGAACTACATCGAGAGTTCGTATTGGGAAGACGACCAGACCACGGTGGAAGTGATCGGCAGGCAGCTTGGGATTGGGGCCGCCTTGGATGGAGAGGGCGAGTAGTCCCTTCCTGAGCGGTGCGATCCCCGTAAGTCGGCGATGAAAGAAAGCGGGCCCTCCAAGGAGGGCCCGCTTTTACTGTTTGGGGGTGGGAGCGGTGTTAGCGGAAGAGGTCGGTGTCGGCGGCGCGGACGAGCAGTCCGGCGCCGTCTTCGGCAGGCTCGTAACCGAGGCCGCGCACGATGACCGCGGGGATGCCTGATGCCTTGGCTCGAACGAGGTCGGCGGCGCCGGCCAACTCATCGGCTACGGCAACGACGGTTACCCTGAGCAGGTGGCCGTAGGCGTCGGTGGCGCCCCGGTAGTCCTTGAGCGGGGAGAACCCAGCCACGCCTATGGCGACGTCCGTGGTCCCCTCGCGCCAAGGCCGGCCAAAGGTGTCGGCGACGATGACGGCCACCTGGGCGCCGGTGAGGTGGCGGACGCTGGCCCGAATGCCCTGCGCCGAGGCGTCGGGGTCCTTGGGCAGAAGGCACACGTTGCCGTCGCCGGGAAGGTTGGAGGCGTCGACGCCTGCGTTGGCGCAGACGAAACCGTGGTGGGTCTCGGTGATGAGGACGCCTCTGTCCATTCTGACGATGCGGCGGCTCTCGCCGAGGATGGCCTCGATGAGGCGGGGGTCGCGGTCGTGAAGCAACCCTATCTGCCGTGCGAACGAAGATGGGGCCACGTCTTCCAGCCTGACCACTCTGCCTTCCGCCTTGGAGACAGCCTTCTGGGCCACAACAACGACATCGCCATCGCTGAGGGGGGTGTCTTGGCCTTCAGCGGCCCGGACGATAATTTCCGCCAGGGCGTCGCCCGCTTGGATTTCGGGCAGGCCCTCAATGGCGATGATGGTGAACTGGCGGGGCATGGCGCGGGAGTTATATCACGGGGTCCAGGGGGGGTCAAGGAAGGGGTGTGCTATACTCGGCGCATTCGCGGCTGGGGGCCTATCGTGCCTGGCGCGTTCATCGCTGAAACGGGCGCTGAAACGGGACGGATAACGGACTTCGTGGTGGCTGGGGGCGGTTGCTTCGGCAGCTACCACACGCGGCAGCTCGTCAAGGGGATCAGGCGGGGACGTCTGCCGGCGGAGCGGGTGCTGGTGGTCGACCGTAATGCGGACTGCGCGGCCTCGATTGAGTTTGCCGGCGAGCCGCTGGTGGAGATCGCGCCTGGCGACTGGGTCTCCTATCTCGGCGGCTACCTGGAGACGGGCCGGGCGGCTGAGGCGCACCTAGTCCCGCCGCCGATAGGGCCGCACGTGGCGCTGGAGTGGCTGAAGCTGGCCCTGGCCTTTGGCGCAGGGGAGGCAACGTTGGAGGAGACGCCGCTGGGCCGGGGGGCGGGCCTGCCCTACGAACACCTGGACAGCAGGGGCAACTTCTTCCTGAGTCACGCCGGCTGGCTGTGTCCAACTAACTGCTATGAGCCCGAGGTGTGCCCTGCGACGAGGGGCCCCAGGGACTGGTCGATGCCTGAGACGGTGAGGTCGTTGGCCGCGGATGCGAGGCAGGACTTGGATGGGGTAATGGTGTTTCACAGCAGGCACCTTGGTTACGGCATCTCAACGATACCGATGCGGGAGCTGCTGGAGGCCCGCGACAGGGCTGTGGCGTTGGCGGCGTCGGGAGAGGTGCACATCATGGTGGCGACGGTTTCGCACTGCCACGGCGTCCTGGGTGTTCTGCGCCTGTCATCAGGGGCGGGGGCGGGCCAGCCGCAGGCGGCAACCTCGATGGCGAAGTAAAGGGGGGAGCGTGGACAAGGTCATGTTGGAGGGGATGGTGTTCTACGGGCATCACGGCGCTCTGCCGGAGGAGCGCGCTTTGGGACAACGCTTCGTGGTGGACATCGAGGTCGAGTGCGACTTGAGCGTGGCCGGCGCCAGCGATCGCCTGGAAGAGACGGTGAATTACACAAAACTTTTCAACGCCGCGAGAGACGTGATCGAGGGGGCGCAGAAGAATCTTCTGGAGGCCCTGGCGGAGGCAATATGCAGAGGGGCGCTGGTTTCCAGCCCGCTGGCGCAGAGCGTTCGGGTCAGGGTTCAGAAGCCGTCGCCGCCGATCAAAGGGGCCGTGCTCTCCGGCGCTTCAGTGGAGATTGTGCGGGGGCGGGGCGGGTGACGACCCCCGTGGAGCGGGAGGTGTTGCAGGACCTCCTCTCTGAACTCGGCCGGATACCGCGGATGCTGTTCGTTCTGGGTGACGGAAGCGTGGTGGCGGAGATGTACGGGGACGGCGCGGGGGCCGCGTTTGCCGGCGGTTATGCCAACATCGAGGCCGAGTCATGGCACGTTCATCTCAAGATGGACGACGTGGCGGGCGCGCAGGTTGTGGAAGCCGAGGACCACGGAGCGCCAATGCTGTATTACGTGCGCTTGTCAGGCGCGGCGGGGGAGACGCTGTTGCGCGTCTACTTCCCCAATCCGCACATGGACGAGCGGGGGAACGCGACGGCCTTCCAGCCGGAGAGGCTGGCGCTGTTCGAGGCGGTGCGGGATAGGTACGCGGGCCGCGGCGGGATTGTGACGGCCCACGTGCAGCGGGACGGGTGAGGGGAGCGGGCCCACGTCCTAAGCGGCCAAGGCTTGGGGGGCAAGACTCGGGCCGTCCAAGGCGCCTGGCCTTGGACGCGGTTACCCTCTGATCCAGCCCCAGCGTTTCTGTTACAGCCCCATAGTGCTGGGCGCGAACACGTCATCCAGGGGAACCTGGCTGGGGGTAAGGCCCTGCTGGTGGAGGTAGGAGGCGATGGTCTCGAGGACCTTGCGGTTGCCCTGGACGCCATAGGGGAAGGGGTCGGTGGCAAGACCGGCCCTGGCCTCGTGGGGGAGGGCGCCGGTGATGAAGTAGGGCTCGGCGAGCTCCCTTGCCTTTGCGGCGGCGCTGTTCTTGGCGGCCAGGAACGTGCGGAAGAGATTGAGGGCGATCCAGGGGTGCTGCTCCAGCAGGGAGCGGCGCACGACCATGCCGTGGTTGATGGGAAAGATGCCGGTCTTGTTGTAGAAGCGATGGCCCTCGGCCAGGGGATCGGGGAAGAGCCGCCGCATGTCGGGGTGGTTGTAGAGGTCGATGCGGGCGCGGTCGACCAGGTTGGGGTCGGTGATGTAGAGCAGGGTGGCGTCCAGCTCCTTGGCGAGCATCATGGTCCCGATGTTCGTTTCGGGCGGGATGCGGTTGAGCTTGACGCCCAGGGGCGGCTGAAAGCCCGTTGCGCCGCCGTGGCTGACTTGCTCAGTCCGCTCCATCCACCACTCGTTTTCCTCCGGCTTGAAGCCGAACTCGTTCATGAGGATGCCGCGGGACCAAACGGCGGCGGTTTGCTGGTACTCAGGGACACCAATGCGCTTGCCCTTGAGGTCTTCGGGGCGCTCAATGCCGGCGTCCTTGCGGACGAGGATCATGTTCTGGAAGAAGACTCTGGTGGTGAAGATGGGAAGGCCGACCCAGTCGTTGTTGCCATGGGACCTGGCGATGAAGAGCGAGGCCATGGACATCTCGGAGACGTCGAACTCGGCGAAGTGAAGCTGACGCCAGAAGATCTCTGACGGGTGCGCCACGGTAACCGTGAGGTCGATGCCGTCCGGCTCGAACTCGCCGTTGATGACGGGCTCGGAGCGTGGGTTCCTGGCGACGATGAGACTGAGGTTGAGCTTGCTGGCCACCGGTGTCCTCCTATGGCGTTGCGCCCTGGGGCAGCCCGCACTATAGCACACGCGGCGGGGGTTTGACTCATGCGCGCCGGCCGCCGGGTCTCCTATGCGACGGGGGCCGCCATGCCGTAGAACCGGGCGCAGTTGTCCCAGAGGATCTTGCGGAGGTTTGCCTCGCCAAGGGGCAGCTCGAGGAGCTTGTTCACCGAATTGGGGAACTTGGTGTCGACGTGCGGGTAGTCGGTGGAAAACACCAGGTTGTCGGCGCCGAAGTCTTCAATGACGTGCTTGACCGGCGTCTCATCGGGCTCCACAGAGACGAAACACTGCCTCTTGAACACCTCGCTAGGGGCCATGGCAAGCTCAGGGGCCCACTGGTCTCCAAACATCTCCCAGTGCTCGTCCAACCGCCACAAGAGGAAGGGGAGCCAGCTACAGTTGCCCTCCAGGAAGGCGACCCGTAGGCCTGGATGCCGCTCCAGCACCCCGGCCCCGCACATGCTGCCGAGCGCCACCATCAACTCGAAGGGGTGTGCGTAGACGTGGCGCAGCATGAAGTTGTCGCCGAACAGGTCGCCGATTTGGGGCGCGGCAGAGGAGGCGGACTCATGGAAGCCGAGGGGAACGTCGAGCTCCTCCAGTGTGGTCCAGAGGGGGTCGTAGTAGGGGTCGTGCCAGGGGCGGCCGGAGGAGACGTTGGCGCGGAGGAAGACCGCGCGGAAGCCAAGGTCCTGGACGCAGCGGCGAGTCTCGGCCACGGCCTCCTCGATGTCGAAGGGAGTGATCATGGCGGCGCCGAAGAGCCTTGACGGGTCCTCCTGGCAGAACTCGTTCAGCCAGTCGTTATAGGCGCGGCAGAGTGCGCCCGTGAGCGCTGGGTCCATGCCGACCTCGCTGAGGGCGTGGAGGCCGCGAGTGGGGTAGAGGACGGCAACGTCCACGCCCTCTTCTTCCATGGCGTCCAACTGGACCCTGGCTGTCCAGCCGCGCTCCTCGTAGGGGCGGAAGAGCTCCTGGGTGTGGCGGTAGATGTGGCCGGCGGGCATGGCTGCGTTCTGAGGCCCGAACGCCGGCATGCCCCAGGGCCGGCCATCGGGGTGGGCCATGCGGAGGTCGCGCACCTGCTGGTGGATGCCGACGGGCGCGGCGTCCCGGAAGGCCGGCTCTATGAAGCGCTGCCAGAGGTCCGGCGGCTCCTGGATGTGCATGTCGCTGTCGAGGATGCGAAACCCGTTCTTGCTCATGGTTCACCTCAGAAGCGCCGGTCTGTAAATAGAAGCGCCGGTCTGTAAATCTCCGTCGCTGGCCGATGCCGGAGGGCTAGGTCGGCTGCCTAGAATCCGTAGAACCGCATTGGGTTGTCCTCGCGGATCTTGCGAGCCTGCTCGGTGGTGATCATCCCTTTGTCGCCCATTTGCCGGATGATGTCGAGGGTCTGAATCTCGGCGGACTGGTCGGCGTGGGTGTAGTCGGTGCCGGCCATGAGGTTGTCCTCGCCGGCGTACTCCATGACCATGGAGAGATCCTCGACGGTTTGGCAGGTTATGTAGTAGTTGCAGTCGCGCACGACATCGCTTTTCAAGGTGAAGGGCTGCTGCCACTGGGTGCGCTCGTCCCTGGCCCTGAGGTCGGACATGGCGTAGGGGAGCCAGGAGGACATGCATTCGATGAAGCCCCAGCGGAGGTTCGGGAACTTGTCGGGCACCTCGTTGAGGGTGAGGGAGAGGAAGGCGTCGATGGCCGACAGGCCGAAGTGCCAGGGGCTGAGCGCCGTGAAGTTGGCGTCGCTCATGTTGGGGTCGCCGTTGCCGACGTGGAAGCAGACGGGAAGGTCGACGGCCTCGGCGGCGCTGTAGATAGGGAAGAAGTAGGGGTCGCTTGCCAGCCTGCCGCCCAACTCGACGCCCTTCTTGGAGATGCCGCAGGCGCCGTTCTCGCGGACAAACTCGATCTCCTTGACGGCCTCGTCGGGGGACATCAGGGGGAGCATGGCGACGTAGCGGATGCGGCCGCCGCTCTCCTTCGACTTAGCCGCCAACCAACGGTTGTACGACTTGGTCAGGGCCAACTCGACCTCCGGCTTGTCGGTGGGGCTCATCAGGAACAGGGTGGGGTAGACGACTTGGAAGTCGATGCCCAACTCGTCCATATGGGCCAGACGGCCGGGGATATCGTGCAGCTCCCTTTTTTCAACGGTCGTCGCCGTGCGCACGTCGTCCCGGAGGCGCCGCAGCCAGAAGCGGCCGTCGATGAACCAGTACCGCGTGTAGCCTTTGGCGAGGCCCGCGACGGGCCCGGAGGCGTTCTGGCTGACGGTGGAGGGCTTGTATTTCTGAAGGGTCTCGTCGATGTGCTCCCACGTTGCTTCGGTCTCGTCCACATGGGCGTCTGCGTCTACAACTGGCATGGTGTCCACCTCCCTGGAGGGTTCTGTTCCGCTATCGATCCGTTATCGGTCTGCTTTCTTTGTGGTCCGCAGTGCCCCAACGATAGAGACGATGGGGCAGAGTGTCAACGGGCGCGGTGGGTCGCCGGTCGTTGCGGGGCGCGCGTGGGGTGGGGAGGTGTGGGGGAGTTCGGCTGGGTGTAGCTGCCGGAGAGGTTGCTGCGCAACCCCCCGTTCTAACCTTCCCCCAGCTACGGGAGAAGGTTAGGGAGGATTCTCCCTGCCCGCGGCTGGAACAACATTTCTGGGAAGCATGGCTACAGGCCATAGAGCTTGAGGCCGTTGTCCTCCCGTATCTTGCGGGCCTGCTCTTGGGAGATATAGCCGTCGTCGCCCATGCGCTTGATGATGTTGAGGGTTTCGATCTCAGCGGATTGGTCGGCGTGGGTGTAGTCGGTGCCGGCGACGAGGCAGCCGTCCCCGGTGTATTTCATGATGTAGGGGAGGTCCTCGACGGTCTGGCAGGCGACGAAGAAGTTGCCTTCGTCGAAGATGTTGGACTTCATGTTGAAGGGCTGAAGCCACTGGGTGCGCTCGTCGCGGGCCCGGAGGTCGGAGAGGGCGTAGGGAATCCAGGACGACATCGCCTCGATGAAGCCAAAGCGGAGGTTGGGGAATCTATCGGGAATGTTGCCAAGCACGAGGGAGAGGAAGGCGTCGATCGCGGAGAGAGAGAAGAACCAGGGGCTGAGGTGCTTGACGTTGGTGTCCATCCATTCGGCCCTGCCGACGCCGACGTGGAAGCAGACAGGCAGGTCGAGGTCCTGGGCTTCCTGGTAGATGGGGAAGAAGTAGGGGTCGCTGGCGATGCGGTCGCCGCACTCGACGCCCTTCTTGGAGATGCCCACGGCGCCGTTGTTGCGGGCCCAGCGCATTTCCTCTATGGCCTTGTCGGGGCTGAGGAGGGGAAGCATGGCCACCCAGCGGAGGCGATTGTTGCTTTCGGCCCATTTGCTGCCCATCCAGCGGTTGTAGGCGTGGGTCAGGGCGTACTCGGCTTCCGGCTTCTCCGAGGGGGTCATGAGGAAGAGGGTGGGGTAGCAGACCTGGTAGTGGATGCCCAACTGGTCCATATGCCCCAGGCGGGCGGCGACGTCCCGGAGCTCTCTGGTCTCCACGACGGTGGCGGTGCGTTCGTCGTTGCGAATACGGCGGAGGGCAAAGGCGCCGTCGATGCACCAGAAGCGGTTGTAGCCTTTGGGCTGGCCGGTAGCCTGGTCTGGGACAGCCTGCACCACGGTGAAGGGTTTGTAGCGCTCGTAGCCCTTGGGTATGAACTCCCAGGTGTCCTCACATTCATCCACGTGAGCGTCTGCGTCTACGACGGGCATGGGGCGCCTCCTTGGGTGGGTGTGGAATGTGGCTACAGGCCGTAGAAGGCCTTGGGGTTGTGCTCCAGAATCTTGGCGGCTTGCTCTCTGGTGATGATGCCCTCGTCGCCCATGCGGCGGATGATGCTGAGCGTTTCTATCTCGGATGACTGGTCGGCGTGGGTGTAGTCGGTGCCGGCGATGAGATTGTCTTCACCGCACTTCGAGATGAGGTAGGGCAGGTCCTCGACGGTCTGGCAGGCCACGTAGAAGCGGGATGCTCTGACGAGGTCGTCGACGACGTCCAGGTTTGGGAACAGCCAACCGGCGCGTTCTTCCCTGGCCCGCAGATCTGCAAGGGCCAGGGGGAGCCAGGAGGCCATCGCCTCGATGAAGCCGAAGCGGAGGTTGGGGAACCTTTCGGGGATGCGGGCGGTGTAGAGGCCCAGGAAGGCGTCGATGACGGGGGCCATCATGGTGTGAAACGTGTGGCTGAGGGCATCGGTGTTGCTGAGGGCGGGGTCGCTGGTTCCGGTATGGAAGCAGATGGGGATGTTGAGGTCGGACGCCGCCTGATAGAGGGGGAAGAAATAGGGGTCGGAGGCGGAGCGGCGACCCAATTCGATGCCCTTTTGCATGACGCCGCAGGCCCCGTTGTCCTTGGCGATGTGGAGTTCGCGAACCGCATCGTCGATGTCGCCCATGGGGAGGAGCGCGACCCAGCGGATGCGGTTGCCGCTCTCGGCCCACTTGGCGCCCATCCAGCGGTTGTAGGACTTTCTGAGGGCGTGCTCAACGCGGTCGTTGGCGTTCCAACGCATGAGGAACGAAGTGGGATAGCAGACCTGGACGTCGATGCCGAGCTCGTCGAGGTGGCGGACCCTGGCGGGGACGTCCAAGAGTTCACGGGTTTCAACGGAAGTGCGGGTGCGGGCGTCGTCGCGGACGCGGCGCAGGAGGAACCTGCCATCGGAGAACCAGAAGCGGTTGTAGCCTTGGGGTTGGGCCCCGGCTTGAGCGGCAATGGGCTGGTGAAGGGTTACGGGCGCGTACTGCTTGAGGGAATCGTCGATGTACTGCCAGGTTTCCTCTGTCTCGTCAACGTGGGCGTCTGCATCAATGACTGGCATGAGGGCCTCCATCCAAGTGCTGTTGGACCCTGACTGTAGGCGGGATAGCCTAGCTGAGCCTCACTATAGCTTTGGGTCTTCACGGGTGTCAATTGCGTGTTCCCGGCGGGCAGCCGGCCCCGGCGATTGGGGAAACGCGGAGGGGGTGGGCATGACGCCCACCCCCTCCGTTGCAGCCTGTTCGGGATCGGCGGCTTACTTTTCCTCGCTGTCCTCGAGGCCGCCGGCGAGGACGTCGGCGAGGGAAACGCTTTCCTCTTCCGGTTCCGGCGTGGGAGCGGGGTCCTGGGCGAGGTCGGCGGCAGACGGCTCGGCGGGGGTGGCGGTGAATGCGAAGGGCGAGCCGCTGAGCATGGCGAGATCGAGTTCACCGCCGTTCTCACTGGCGAAGCCGAGGAAGTCGTCGTAGCTCTGGCGGGCTTCTTGCTCGGCTTCGAGGCGCTGGCGCTCGCGCCTGAGTTCCATCTCATCGAGGCGCAGCCTGACGCGTCCTTCTTCATAGGTGTCGTAGCGCGCGGGGATGAGACGCCCAATGATGACGTTCTCCTTGAGGCCGCGCAGGTGGTCGATCTGGCCGTGGACAGCCGCCTCGGTGAGGATGCGGGTCGTTTCCTGGAAGGAGGCGGCGGCCAGGAAGCTATCGGTCTGGAGGGATGCCCTGGTCACGCCGAGGAGGGTAGGGGTTGCGGTGGCGGGCTCGCCGCCCTGAGCGAGGACCTGCTCGTTGACCTCCTCGTAGACGGTGCGTTCGAGGAGTTCACCGGGCAGCAGCTCGGTGTCGCCGGGAGAGTCGACGCGGACCCTGCGGAGCATCTGCCGGATGATGATCTCGATGTGCTTGTTGTTGATGGCCACGCCCTGGGAGCGGTAGACCTTCTGCACCTCGTTCAGCAGATAGTGCTGGGCGGCCTCGGCCCCCTGGATCCGCAGGATTTCCTGTGGGTCCTTGGGCCCAAGGGTGAGGGCGTCGCCGGCGTTGATCCTCTGTTCGTTCTCGACAATCAGGTGGGCGGCGGGAGGGATGATGTACTCGCGCTCGTCCCTGTCCTCGGTGACGACGTCGATGCGGCCCTTTGCGACGTGGACGATGCCGTTGGTCTTGGCTTCCAGAGGGAGGGCTGGGACCTGGGCCGCCTTGCCCTTGGGGGGAGGCGGCTCCGCCAGCAGTGTTCCCACGTCGACCTCTTGGCCTTCTTCGACGAGGAGGGAGTAGCCCTTGGGAAGGGTGTACGGCTCGCGATACTCTTCGGAGTTGGAGATGCGGACCCGGCGGCCCTGGCCCTCCTCGTCCAACTCGACTTGGCCGTCTATCTCGGAGAGGAGAGCCTTGCCCTTGGGGCTCCGGGCTTCGAACAGTTCCTCGACGCGGGGGAGACCGGTTGTGATGTCGGCCTGGGCAACGCCGCCCGTGTGGAAGGTGCGCATGGTCAACTGAGTGCCGGGCTCTCCAATGGACTGGGCGGCAACGATGCCGACGGCGTCGTTGAGCATCACGACCTTGCGGGTGGCGGGGCTCCAGCCGTAACAGACGGCGCAGACGCCGCGGCGGGCCTCGCAATAGAGGGGGGAGCGGACCTGCACGCGCTTGACGCCGCTGTCCACGATGAGGCGGGCGAGATCCTCGTCCATTGCCTGATGGGCCTCTGCGAGGATTTCACCGGTTTCGGGGTGGGCCACGGCCTGGGTGGTCCAGCGGCCGAGGATTCTGTCGTACAGGGAGGCAAGGAGGGGTTCGTTGGAGCGGTCCTCGGCCCATGTCCCGATTTCGGTTTCACAATCGTCCTTGAGGATGATGACGTCCTGGGAAACGTCGATGAGGCGGCGGGTGAGGTAGCCGGAGTCGGCGGTCCTGAGGGCCGTGTCGGTCAGTCCCTTGCGGGCGCCGTGGGTGGAGATGAAGTACTCCAAGACGGTGAGTCCTTCGCGGAAGCTTGACTTGACGGGGAGCTCGATGATCTGGCCCCAGGGGTTGCTCATCAGGCCCCGCATCCCGGCCATCTGCTTGATCTGGGCGATGTTTCCCTTGGCGCCGGAAGTTGCCATGAGGTACACGCCGCCATACTCGGGCAGGCGCTCCTTGATGATCTGCTCCACGTCGTCGCTGGCGGCGGTCCAGATGCTGATGGCTTGGTTGTAGCGCTCATCCTCGGTGATGAGGCCCAGTTGGAACTGCTCGTCGAGCTGGTCGATCTTTGCGCTGGCGACCTCGATGATGGCGTACTTTTCGACCGGCACCGCGATGTCGTTGATAGCGATGGTGATGCCGGACTGGGAGGCATAGCGGAAGCCCAGGTCCTTGAGGGAGTCGAGGATCGGGGCGAGAGGTTCGTCGCCGATGAGCCGGTAGGCCCTGGACACGAGGTCTTTCACGGCGACCTTGTCCATGGTGCGGTTCCAGAGGGAATGGTCGTCCTGGAGGAGTTTGGGCAGGACGTCGCGGACGAGGGCGCGACCCACGGTGGTCTCGATCCATGAGTCGGTTTCCGGGTCGCGCACGCTGATGCGGGCCTGGTGGTCGACCTGACCGAAGTCATAGGCGAGCCGGGCATCATCGAAGTCGTGGAAGAAGGCGCCCTCGCCGAGGGCGCCGGGCTTCTCCATCGTGAGGTAGTAGCAGCCGAGGACGATGTCCAGGGTTGGGGCGACGATGGGGTCTCCGGAGCTGGGGGAGAGCATGTTGAAGGGGCTCAACATGATGTTGGAGGCTTCCTGAACGGCCATCTGCGACAGGGGCACGTGCACGGCCATCTGGTCGCCGTCGAAGTCTGCGTTGAAGGCGGCGCAGACGAGGGGGTGGACCTGGATGGCGCTGCCCTCGATGAGGACGGGCATGAAGGCCTGAATGCCGAGGCGGTGCAGGGTGGGAGCGCGGTTGAGGAGGACGGGCCTGTCCTTGGTGACCTCTTCAAGGATGTCCCAGACCTCGGGCCTTGCGCGCTCGACCATGCGCTTTGCGCTCTTGATGTTGTGAGCGTAGCCCCGGGTGACCAGCTTGTGCATGACGAAGGGCTTGAAGAGCTCGAGGGCCATCCGCTTGGGCAGGCCGCACTGGTGAAGCTGAAGCTCAGGGCCAACGACGATGACGGAGCGTCCGCTGTAGTCGACGCGCTTGCCGAGGAGGTTCTGGCGGAAGCGGCCCTGCTTGCCCCGGAGCAAGTCGGATAGGGACTTCAGCTTGTGGTTGTGGCTGCCGGAGATGGCCCGGCCCCGGCGGCCGTTGTCAATCAGTGCGTCCACGGCCTCCTGGAGCATGCGCTTCTCGTTTCGCACGATGATTTCGGGGGCGCCGAGTTCGAGGAGTCGCTTGAGGCGCGTGTTGCGGTTGATGACGCGGCGGTACAGGTCGTTGAGGTCGCTCGTGGCGAACCGGCCGCCGTCGAGCTGGACCATCGGGCGGAGGTCCGGGGGCAGCACGGGGAGCACGGTTTGGATCATCCATTCCGGCCTGTTGTTGCTGTTGCGGAAGGATTCGACCATGCGGAGGCGCTGGATGGCCTTCTTGCGGCGCTGGCCGGAGGTGGCGCCGACCTCGATTTCGAGGGATTCCTTGAGGCTGTTGACTTCGATGTTCTGCAGGACCTCGAGGATTGCCTGTGCGCCCATGCTGGCCCGGAAGAGGTCGCTGAACTCGTCGCGAAGCTCGCGGAAGCGGGCCTCGGTGAGGAGTTGCATGCGCCTGAGGCCCTCGACGTTGTCTAGGCGGGCCTGAATCTCTTCCTCCTGTTTCTTGCGGTCCTCTCCGCTCGCCTCCGACTCGGACGCCGTTTCCTCGGCGGGCTCGGCGACAACCTCGTCGACGGCTGCTGCTGCTTCGGCCATCGCGGCTTCGGCCTCGGCCCGGCGCTCATGAAATCTGAGCAGGAAGTCGTAGGCCTCGTTCAACTCCGTCATGCGCTTCGTTGCTATGGGGTCGTCTGCCTCGGGGTCGTCGATGTTGAATTCGGAGGCGAGGCTCTGGAAGGCTTGCCTCACCTCGGCCTCATCGGCTCCCCGGGCGACGCCTAGCACGTCGTAGTATTCTTCGGCCTCAGCGGCCGCGAGCACGGCCTGGGCGGAGGCTGCCTCGGCGGCCTCCGCGGCGTTGGCTTCAGCCTCGGCCCGGGCCTTGACCTTAGCGTTGTCGGCGGCGTCGGCCTCGGCAATGGCTTCAAGCTGCTTATGAAACTCCGCCATGTACCGCTGCCTGACGGCCTCATCGACGGAAATGACGACGTACTGGGCGAAGTAGAGCACCCGCTCCAGGTTGCGGGGGGAAAGGTCGAGGAGGAGCCCGAGGCGGCTGGGGACTCCCTTGGAGAACCAGATGTGGGCAACCGGGGAGGCCAGGTTGATGTGCCCCATGCGTTCCCTGCGGACCTTGGCCCTAGTGACCTCGACGCCGCAGCGGTCGCACCGGACGCCCCGGTGGCGGATCTTCTTGTATTTCCCGCAGGAGCATTCCCAGTCCTTGGTGGGCCCGAAGATCTTCTCGCAGAAGAGGCCGTCCTTTTCGGGCCGGAGGGTGCGGTAGTTGATGGTCTCGGGCTTGGTGACCTCTCCGTAGGAGAGCGAGCGGATGTACTCCGGCGAGGCTAGGGAGATCCTAATCGCGTTGAAGGCGGCCCTCTCAGGGGCCCTGGCGGCGCCAATGTCAGCGTAGGTGGTCATGTTCTCCTGTCCTGTGGCTGGCTGCGTTTTGGCCGGCTGATCTATGCTTCGGCGTCTTCCGGAGCATCGGGGATGCCGGTGATTTCCGTAGCGATGACGTCGGCCTCTTCAGTGGCGGGGGCGAGGCCGGCCTTGGAGTCGGTTTCCTCCTCGGTGGTGGGGGGCTCGATTTCATTCCCCTCCACGAGGTTGCTGAGGTCGGCGTCTTCCGGAGCATCGGGGATGCCGGTGATTTCCGTAGCGATGACGTCGGCCTCTTCAGTGGCGGGGGCGAGGCCGGCCTTGGAGTCGGTTTCCTCCTCGGTGGTGGGGGGCTCGATTTCATTCCCCTCCACGAGGTTGCTGAGGTCGGCGTCTTCCGGAGCATCGGGGATGCCGGTGATTTCCGTAGCGATGACGTCGGCCTCTTCAGTGGCGGGGGCGAGGCCGGCCTTGGAGTCGGTTTCCTCCTCGGTGGTGGGGGGCTCGATTTCATTCCCCTCCACGAGGTTGCTGAGGTCGGTGTCTTCCGGAGCATCGGGGATGCCGGTGATTTCCGTAGCGATGACGTCGGCCTCTTCAGTGGCGGGGGCGAGGCCGGCCTTGGAGTCGGTTTCCTCCTCGGTGGTGGGGGGCTCGATTTCATTCCCCTCCACGAGGTTGCCGAGGTCGGCGTCTTCCGGAGCATCGGGGATGCCGGTGATTTCCGTAGCGATGACGTCGGCCTCTTCAGTGGCGGGGGCGAGGCCGGCCTTGGAGTCGGTTTCCTCCTTGGCGGTGGGGGACTCGGTTTCATTCCCCTCCACCAGGTTGCTGAGGTCGGCGTCGTCCGAGAGGCCGGAGCGGTTTTCCGACTCCTCCTCAGGGGCGATGACATCGCCGTCCGCGGAGAGGGTGGCGGTTCCTCCGCCTCCGAGAGGCGAGGAGAAGCCGAAACCCAGCGGAGCGTCCAGCAGACCGGCGGCCTCGCTGTCGCCGAGGCCGAGGGATGCCGCCAGGGCGAGGCTTGGCTCCTCCTCATGGAGCAACTCCACGGAGAGGCCGAGGCTCTGGAGCTCCTTTATGAGGACGTTGAACGACTCGGGGATGCCGGGTTGGGTGATGTCCTCGCCTTTGACGACGGCTTCGTAGGCCTTGACCCTGCCGACGACGTCGTCCGATTTGAGAGTGAGGACCTCCTGGAGGTTGTAAGCGGCGCTGTAGGCTTCGAGAGCCCAGACCTCCATTTCTCCGAACCGCTGCCCGCCGAACTGGGCCTTTCCGCCGAGGGGCTGCTGGGTGATCAGCGAGTAGGGGCCCGTGGAGCGGGCGTGGACCTTGTCTTCCACCAGGTGGATGAGCTTCATCATGTAGATCTGGCCAACGGTGACGGGCTGGCTGAAGGGTTCGCCGGTCCTTCCGTCCCGCAGGGGCATCTTGCCGAAGATGGGGGGCGCCTTGTTCTCTTCCTGATTGAGGCGCCCGGCCTCGGCCGCCAGGTCTTCGTAGGACATTCCGCTGGCGTCTATGCCGGCCTCCTTCTGCAACCAGAGCTTGAGGCAGGCCTCTCTGGCCGCTCCCGGGTGCGACTGGCCGAGAATGGCGTCGGAATCGAAGCCCTGTTCCGCGAGCCATGCGCCGACCTTGTCCATGTCGGGCTTGAGGAGGGTGGAGGGGCTGGCGGTGGGGTCGATGGCGCCGGCTTCGCGAGCGAACCACGCCCGGGCCAGGGCATCCTCTATATCGACGTCGCGGGCGCCGTCGAACACGGGGGTTATGGCGCGAAAGCCAAGGCTGCCGGCGGCCCAACCCAGGTGGGCTTCCAGCACCTGGCCGAGGTTCATGCGGGAGGGCACGCCGATGGGGTTGAGGATGATGTCGACGGGGGTGCCGTCCGGCAGGAAGGGGAGGTCTTCCTCAGGGAGAATGCGGGAGATGACGCCCTTGTTGCCGTGCCTTCCGGCCATCTTGTCGCCCACAGAGATCTTCCGGGTCTGAGAGATCCAGGTGCGGACCATGCGGTTGACGCCGGGGGGAAGCTCGTCGCCGCGCTCCCGGGTCAGGACTTTGACGTCGATGACCTTGCCCCGCTCACCGTGGGGGACGCGTAGGGACGTGTCCTTCACGTCGCGCACCTTCTCGCCGAAGATGGCCCTCAGGAGCTTTTCCTCGGCGGTGAGTTCGGTTTCGCCCTTGGGGGTGATCTTGCCAACGAGGATATCGCCGGGGCCGACCTCGGCGCCGACGCGGATGATGCCCTCTTCGTCGAGGTCTCTGAGGCTCTCCTCGCCAACGTTGGGGATGTCTCTGGTGATCTCCTCGGGGCCAAGCTTGGTGTCGCGGGCTTCACATTCGTACTTTTCGATGTGGACGGAGGTGAAGCGGTCGTCCTTGACGAGGCGTTCGCTGAGGATGATGGCGTCCTCGAAATTGTAGCCTTCCCAGCTCATGAAGGCGGCAAGGACGTTCTGGCCGAGGGCGGTTTCACCCTGGTCGGTGGCGGAGCTGTCGGCGAGGGGGTCGCCGATTTCAACCCGTTGGCCCCGATGGACGATGGGCCGGTGGGTGATGCAGGTGCCCTGGTTGCTGCGGACGTATTTGGACAGGGCTCTGACGTGGGACTCTTCGGCGTCGTCGCGCACGATGATGCTGTTGCCGGTAACGGAGGTTACAGTCCCGGCGACCCGGGACCGTAGGACCTGGCCGCTGTCGAGGGCGACGCGGCGCTCCATGCCGGTGCCGACCAGCGGAGCCTCGGGCCTGAGCAGGGGGACGGCCTGCCGCTGCATGTTGGAGCCCATGAGGGCGCGGTTGGCGTCGTCGTGCTCCAGGAAGGGAATAAGGGAGGTGGAGACGCTGACGATCTGCATGGGGGAGACGTCCATGTAGTCGACGCGGTCCACGGACTCCAGGGAGTAACGCTCGCCGTGGCGGGTTTCGATCCTGTCGGCGGTGAACTCGTTCTTGGAGCCGAGGAGGGAGTTGGCCTGAGCGATGACGTAATCTTCTTCGTCGTCGGCGGCGAGATAGCGGGTGTCCTCTGGGTCATGGGAGACGAAGGCGCGGACGCGGATTGATTGTTCGGGCAGTTTGCGGATCTTGTCTGCCAGCTTGGCGTCAATGACGTCGCCGGCCTTGGCAAGGGGCCGGTTGCCCTTGGTCGTGACATCGGCGGCGAGGGTGTGGCCCTCGAGGTCGTCGTAGGTGTTGGGGACCTCGCGGCGGACGCGGTGGTAGGGGGTTTCAATGAAGCCGTACTCGTTGGTCCGGCCGTAGATGGCGAGGCTGCCGAGCAGTCCGATGTTGGGGCCCTCTGGGGTCTCGATGGGGCAGATGCGGCCGTAGTGGGAATGGTGGACGTCGCGCACGTCGAAGCCGGCGCGTTCCCTCGAAAGGCCGCCGGGGCCAAGGGCGGAGAGGCGGCGCTTGTGGGTGAGCTCGGCGAGGGGGTTGGTCTGGTCCATGAACTGGCTGAGCTGGGAGGCGCCGAAGAACTCGCGAACGGCAGCCACGACGGGGCGGACGTTGATGAGGGCGCTGGGCGTGGCGGTATTGGGGTCGACGAGGGTCATGCGCTCCTTGATGACGCGCTCCATGCGGAGCAGGCCGACGCGGAGCTGGTTCTGGATGAGTTCGCCCACCGCGCGGACGCGGCGGTTGCCCAGGTGGTCGATGTCGTCGTCGGGTTCATCCTCGTTGTTGATGCGGATCATCGTGCGGACGGTGGCTACGATGTCATCGATGGTCAGGGTGCGGACGATCCTGTCGACGTCGATGTGGAGACGCCGGTTGAGCTTGTAGCGACCAACGCGGCCGAGGTCGTAACGGCGGGGGTTGAAGAACAGGTTCTCCATGAGATTGCGGGCGTTGTCCAAGCTGGGAGGCTCGCCGGGACGGAGGCGGTGGTAGAAGTCGAGGAGGGCCTCGTCCTGGGTTTCGGATACGGTGTCTCTATCGAGGGTTGACCGGAGGTAGTGGCGGTCGGGGTGGACGTCGATGTCGGAGAAGCGGGAGAGGATCTCGTCCTCGCTGACGACGCCGAGGGCCTGGAGGAGGGTGGTGACGGGGAGCTTCCGCTTGCGGTCGACCTTGACCGAGATGACGTTGCGGGTGTTGGTTTCGAATTCGAGCCAGGCGCCGCGGTAGGGGATGAGCTTGGAGGCGCAGAGAGGGCGTCCGGTGGCGGGGTCGGTTTCAGCGGTGAAGTAGGCGCCGGGGGAGCGGACCAACTGGCTGACGACGACGCGTTCGGCGCCGTTGATGATGAAGGTGCCGCTGGGGGTCATCTGGGGGATGTCCCCCATGAAGAGCTGCTGCTCCTTGATTTCGCCGGTCTCGCGCACCCTGAGTTGGACGCGGACGTAGAGGGGCGCCGAGAAGGTCGTTTCCTTCTTGCGGCATTCCTCCTCGGTGTGCTTGGGCGTGCGGAACTCGTGGTCCAGGAAGAATAGCTGGAAGCGGTTCCCGGTGAAGTCCTCTATGGGGGAGATCTCATTGAACACCTCCTTCAGGCCGTCATCCTGGAGCCACTTGAAGGAGCTGAGCTGCACCTGAATGAGGCTTGGGACCTCAATGACCTGGGGGATCTTGGCGTATGAGCGAGTAGGGGCCAGGGCGCCACCATTAACCTTCGAGGTCTCATTGGCCATAACGTTTCACGCTCCTTGACGAGCAGAGGTTAACGGAGGCGAGGGCACAGGTTATGTGCGGCAGGGGGAGGGATACGGCGCAGGTGCGGAAATGCGTAACGGGGACATGTGCACAGGATCAGTGTAAGGGGGGGACGATACAAAAGTCAAGCTCCCCAACCCCCCACTTTCAGACAAAAGTTGAAAGGAGGGCCAAGGCCGCTTCAGGCGGGCTTTTCGGCTTGATTCCAGGGGCCCACGACGATTTCGTCAGTCACTCTTGGGAAGACTTGGCGTTCGCGGCTGTCTAGGTATGCCGGCTTCACCTCCTTCGTCATATTGCGAGCGGCGCATCGCCGCCTCCGACATCATAGCGAGACCGCCTCCGGTGTGCAAGCGCCGGTTGCCCGGATTTCTCCTTAACTTTCCCCGTGGGGTCTCCAAGAATACGCGCAGTTGTCAGGAGGAGGTCTGCAATGGCCGAGACGAGCAGGGCGGGGGTATTCGTGGGAGCGGGGAAGCCGTTGGAGATCCAGGAGTTCCCCATCCCCGAGGTGGCGCGAGGCTCGGGGCTTGTGAAGATGGAGATGGCGGCGGTGTGCGGCACGGACGTGCATGCGACGCATAACCCGAACGCTCCGCATCCCGTCATCTTCGGGCATGAGAACATCGGGGTGCTGGCGAGTCTGGGCGCGGACCTAAAGAAGGACGTGCTGGGCAGGCCCCTGAAGGAGGGCGACCGCGCCGTGTTCCGGCCGGCCCCGTGCGGGCGGTGCTACAACTGCACCATCGGCAATATGTGCCGGGAGCGGCCAACCTATGGTCTGATCCCGTCAGACAGGCCGCCCCACATTCAGGGAGGCTTCAGCCAGTACCTCTATCTGGGTGACGAGCCCTGGGTGCTCCGGGTGCCGGACGATCTTTCCACCGAACGGGCGCTGATGGCGGTGATCGGCAACCACACGGTGATGAACGGGATCGACAAGATTGGGGGGATCGAGGTTGGCGAGACGGTGGTGGTGCAGGGTTCCGGGCCCATTGGCATGGGGGCGCTGAACCAGGCAAAGGTGATGGGGGCCAAGCGGGTCATTGTTATCGGGGCGCCCGCTGAGCGGCTGCGGCTGGCGGAGGAGATGGGCGCCGACGACACCATAAATATCCATGAGTACGAGACTCCGGAGGCTCGCGTGGAGCGGGTGATGGAGCTGACGGGGGGCAATGGGCCGGAGGTGGTGGTGGAGTGCTCCGGCGGGAGAAGCGCGGTGCAGGAGGGCCTGAGCATGATCCGGTTCGGGGGGCGGTATTTGGTGGTGGGGCAGCTCACCGACTATGGGGAGAGTCCGATCAACCCATCGTTGATCACGCGGAAGGCGGTGCTGCTGAGCGGGGTGGTGGGCTCCACGGACAAGTACATCATCAGGTCGATGGAGGCGATGGACACGGTGGTGAAGGCGCCCGTGGAGCGGTTGATCACGCACCACTTTTCGCTGGACGAGATCAACGAGGCCTTCGAGTCGCACGAGACGCTGGAGGCTATGGTGGCGGTGATCAGGCCGAATCAGTAGACGCTGCGCCTGCATCCCTAGACGCTGCAGGCCGGCGAGAACATCGTGGTAGTGAGCGAGCGGCTGGGCCGCGCTAGCGCGTTGGTCACGTCGGCATTCACGCCTACGTCCTGCCGGGCTGGCCTCGCGTCGGCGGCGACCAACGCCCGGGCGGTGGAGGGGTGAGGGATGAGTGGGCTACCGACTCCCGCATATCGAACGCCGATTCTGTTGGCGCTCTCTGACATGCCCAATCGTAGAGGGTTACGTAGGGATGTACTGAATGCTGTTAGAGAGATCCTAATCCGAGCAGGTCGCTTCAATCCCGTTGACGATGAATTCGTCGAGGCTGACGGTAAGATCCGTTGGGAACATCGTGCAGATTCGATGAGACACACCATGGTTCACAAAGAGGGCTTGCTCAAGGATGATTCACCACGGAACTTATGGGAGCTTGCAGAAGGTGTCCATGTGTGCAGGATGGACGCGGCTACATACCACAGGCTTACCGGTGGCAAAAGCGATAGAGGGCAGGAGGTTCCAAGCGAAGAAGAGGAGCCTGGAACCATCCAGGAGCAACGCGTAGCTGACTTGGAGCGGCGTGTGGATGCATTGGAGGCTGCCCTGAGGGGCGTGCAGGCTGCCCTCAGGGGTGACGACCAGAGGTAGCGTTGCCGACCAGAATGCCGACATGGCCGATAGCCCTGCGTCAGGAACGGGACAGGGCAACCGCCGCTGTTGCACGGCGGGAGCCCCGCAAGTGGCTGGGTCACGCCAACACATTGGTCACGTTGGCCATCTACGCCCACGCTCTGCCCGGCTGGCAGAAGCAGGCCGCCGCCGCCTTCGCCCGGGGATGGAGGGGTAGGATGCGCTATCGAGCAATACTGGTTCTCATACCGCTGCTGATAGCGGCGCAGGCCAAGTCAGACCCTCCGCTGAAGGATGGCGCTGGCCATACAAAACCCGCGTTCCCCACAAGCGGGGTGCAGGGGGCGCAGCCCCCCGCCGGGGGTACAGGGGGAGTCCCCCTGTTTCTAAAACGTTGGAGGGTGGGCTAGGTGGGACAACGGCGTCCGCCACCATAAGCCCCCTCTCTCTCGGTACTCTAGGGCAGGTTCGGAAGCGCCCTACACCCCCTTGCAAAATAAGAACGATTGTGCTATAATATCCCCAGGAAATGGGCCCCCGGCCCGCTTCTCTTCCTTGGAGCCTGCCGCATAACGTATGTACTGGGGGCTAACCACAGAGAATCCCCCTGTGGCAGCGCTGGGGGGATGTTCCCCCAGGCCCACAACCCTCCGAGGAAGGCTGGGACCGGATCGAATGCCGTTGTGAGACGAGCTCTTTGGAGCCATCCGGCTCTGTAACGATTAGTAACGACTAGTAACAGCTCCGTAACGGCTGTGTAACCACTAGTAACGGCTCGTAACGCCTGTGTAACGGCTTTGTAATGCCTTCGTGCCTGCAAACCCCGAAATCCGGCTGGCCAGTGTAACGACAAACAATCAAAGGCCGTCCCTACCCCCGGCTAGGGGGCAGGCTAGGAAGGGGTTTCCCTGCCGTGCGTATGTGGCAGCGTCTCTGGGAAGTGTGGCTAGACGTCCAGGTTATAGAGGACCTTGGGGTTGTCGAAGAGGATCTTGTCGGCGACGCCAGGGCCGATCTCACCCTTGGCCCGAAGGTTCCTGAGGGCCTCTATTTCGCTGGACTGGTCGGAGTGGCCGTAGTCGGTGCCCGTGACGATGTGCTCCTCGCCGGCGTACTTCAGAACGTAGGGGAGGTCGTCGTCGGTCTGGCACGAGACCCAGATCTTATAGTTCTCTAGGACGGGCGTGTCCAACTGCTTGCCGCGCGTGTCGAAGCGGCGCACGAGGTCGTGGAGGACGTAGGGGACCCATTGGGCGCTGGCCTCGAGGAAGGCGAAGCGGAGGTTGGGGAACATCTTGGGGACTCCGGTCATGACGAGGGCGTGGAAGGCTGCGACGGACATGAGGCGGAGACGGGAGAAGGTGCCGCCGGCGCCGTCGTTGACGAGAATGTCGTTCATTTCGTTGTTGGAGTTGCCAATGTGAACGCCGATGGGAACGTTGAGGCGGGCGGCTTCCTCGTAGATGGGGAAGAAATAGGGGTCGCACAGGAGGCGGTCGCCCTCGATGCCCCGGACCATGACGGCGCAGGCGCCGTTCTCGACGGAGAACCGGAGTTCGGCGATGGCTTCCTCAATGACGCTGAGGGGCAGCACGCAGGCCCAGCGGAGGCGGGTGGGGGCCTGCTTCCAGATGCTGGCGAGCCACCTGTTGTAGGCGCGGGCCAAGGCAACGTCAGTCGCCTCGCGGTCGCAGGCCCTGTTGATGTAGATGGTGGGGTAGAGGACCTGGACGTCGATGCCGAGTTCGTCCATATGGGCGAGGCGCGCCGGGATGTCCTCCATTTCGCGGGCGGCGACTGGAGTGTCCATCTTCCGGGTCACCTTGTCGGAGAGGCCCTTGGCGCTGATGGCGCCCCGGGCGAGTCCCCTGGTCTTGCCGTCGACGAACCAGTAGCTCTGGCCGTTGCCGTCCTTGGGACTGACGATGATGGGCCGGAGGTGGCTGTCGGAGGGGTCGATGAAGTCCCAGGTCTGTTCGGTTTCGACCACGTGGGCGTCTGAATCTATGGTAGGCACTGTTCCCTCCTCGCGCTGGGGTGGCAGCGATCGGCTCGGCATCACCAACTAACAGGGGCGCCGTTCCCTCCTCGTGCTGGGGCGGCCAGCGTCAACCCCGTTCGGCGAGTCAATGGAAACCTATAGCATGGGGCGAGAGGGTGTCAAGCGGCAAAAGGCCCGCCAAGCCTGGCGGGCCTTTTGCCGCGATGGTGACGTTGCTACGCCGGGAGGTGGGCCCGCTTGCGCACGGTTAGGCTCACAAAGGTCTCCGTGCGACGTACGCCTGCGACGGTGCCGACCCGCTGGCGGAGGAAGCTCCGCAGTTCTTCGGCTGAGGCGACGGCGACCCAGACGAAGACGTCGTATGCGCCCGTCGTTGCGCTGACCCACTGGATCTCCTCCAGGCCGGCGAGGTGGGCGGCGACGTCTTCGATCTTATTGGGGTCTGCCTGAATGCCGACCAAGGCCTCGGTCTTCTGTCCGACCCGCTGCGGGTCCACGACGGCGACGACCTGGATGATGCCCTCTTGGATCAGACGCTTGAGGCGCCTTCTAACCGTGCCCTCGCTGACGCCGACCAGGCGGGCCAGGTGCGCGTTGGAGGCGCGGCCGTCCCGCTGAAGCATGCTGATGAGCTTGCTGTCTAATTCGTCCATGGCCCCCCTACCATCATGAACGTTTGTCGCAGATATGCTATGTGGATTGACGAATTCTGTCAATAGCTTTCCAGGCTGGCAGGGGGGCGTGGATGGGGGAGCGGTGTTCGGAAGGCAGGGGTTGGGTTAGAATTGGCGGGCCGTTGCATTGAGTATCGGCGGAGTACGTAAGGAGGACTCATGTCCATCGGTTGGGGAATGGTTGGGCTTGGACGCCACACCGGGGGCTATATTGCGCCCGCAATCAACGAGTCGCGCAACTCGCGTCTGGTTGCGGTGATGAGCCGGGACCAGGACCGGGCGAACGCCTTTGCCGAGGAGCGCGGGGCGGAGGCGGGGTACGCGGCGCTGGAGGACCTGCTGGCCCATCCAGGGGTCGACGCGCTGTTTGTGGCGTCCCCGAACTCGCTGCACGCGGAGCAGACCGTTCAGGCTGCGCGCGCCGGGAAGCACGTGCTGTGCGAGAAGCCGATGGCGCTGACGGTGGAGGACTGCCGGACGATGATCGAGGAGTGCAGGGCCAACGGGGTTCGGCTGGGGCTGGGGTTTCACCTTCGGCATCATCCGGGGCTTGCGGAGGCCAGGCAACTCATCGCCGGGGGGGCCGTGGGAAGGCCCGTGGAGGTGGTGGGGCAGTGGTGCAACGGGCAGCGGGGCATCGAGAGAGTGGCCAAGCGCACTGGGCTCATGGCCTGGTGGAGCGAGCCGGAACAGGTGGGCGGGGGCGCCATCATGGCGACCGGCACGCACGTCTTGGACCAGGTCCGGTTTCTGACGGGGCAGGAAGTGGCCGAGGTGACGGCAATCGCCGACTACAGGGGCGAGGATCTGGACCAGGCCATTCACGTAGTGATGAAGCTGCGGGACGGCGCGATCGCCAGCGTTATGGCGGCGCGGCTGATTGCGGCCGCGGATTCCCGCAACGACATTGTGGTCTACGGGAGCCAGGGGCGCTTGGCGGCGAATGGGGTGCTGGCCACGGCGCTGACCGGCTCGTTGGACGTGTCCACGGCGGGGCAGACCTTCACTCGGGATTACGCTGAGGGGAACGTGTACCGGAACCTGATCGAGGCGTTTTGCGATAGCGTGGAGAAGGGAGAGGACCCGGACCCGTCGGGGGTGGATGGGTTAAGGGTTGTGGAACTGACGCTGGCGGCGCTGAGGTCGGCGGCGGAGGGCAGGACGGTGCGCGTGGACCTGACGGAAGTCTAGCGCGCGGGTTTGGAGCAAAAGAGAAGGCCCGGTTGTGCAACCGGGCCTTCTTCTGTTCGGAGCTTCGATTCAGATGCTAGCCGCCGGCACCGCAACCGCAGTTGCCGCCGCAGGCGCATCCGCCGCCGCCCCCGCATCCGCCGCCGGTTGAGGGAAGATTGGGGTTGTTGATGACGAATCCGCTACGCATCAGCCCGTCCACGTAGTCGATTTCCGCGCCCTCCACGAGGGTGGCGGAGTCCTCGTCGACGATGATCTTGATGTCATAGCCCTCGATGAGGACGTCGTCGTCGGTGGGTTCGGACTCAAGGGAGAGCATGTACTGGACGCCGCCGTTACCACCGGGGTGGACAGAGATGCGCAGCGCCGAAGACTCCTGCCCCTCCTCTTTCATGACCTCCGTCAGCTTCTCGACGGCAAGGGGACTCAAGGCGATGAGGTTCTGGACCTGCTGCATGGGGCCTCCTGGGATTTCCCGATACGGCTACTATCTTGGATAGTAGCGTCGCGCGGTTGGGAATGTCAACAAGGGAGGTGGCCGCGCCCTGGTGAGGCCGTTCGGGCCTTGCTCATGCCTCCTCGGCGGGAATGGCTGCCTTTTGGAAGTGGGCGGCCGCGAGGGCCAGGCCTTGGGCAAGGGGCATGGTTGGGCGCCAGCCGAGGCCGCGGGCTGCGGCCCAGTTGTCGAGGGTAATTTTGAAGACCTCGCCGGGGCGGGCGGGTTGGTGGACGGGTCTTTCCCGGTAGTCCAGGGCTTTGGCGAGACTGGAGAACACCTGGTTCACGGATGTGCCGGCCCCGACGCCGATGTTGAACGCCTTTCCGGAGCCGCCCTCAAGGGCCAGCAGGTTTGCGGCGGCAACGTCCCCAACGTAGACGAAGTCTCTTTCCTGATCGCCGTTGCCGTAGATGAAGCAGGGCTGGCCGTTCACCATGCGCTGGCAGAAGATGGCGACGACGCCGGCCTCGCCGTGGGGGTCCTGCCGGGGACCGTAGACGTTGCCGTAGCGGAGGATCGTGTAGTCGATGCCAAAGGCTTCCCGGTACATCGACAAATAGAGCTCCCCGGCGTACTTGGAAACGCCATAGGCGCTGAGGGGGCGGACGGGATGGGACTCGTCGCAGGGCAGGTAGTCGGGCTCGCCGTAGAGCGCGCCTCCCGTGGAGGCGTAGACGACCTTCCGCACTTCATAGCGTCGGCATAGGTCGAGGACGTGGAGCGAGCCAAGGACGTTGGTGGCGGCGTCGTTCTGGGGGTTATCCATGGACAGGTGGACGCTGATCTGGGCGGCGTGGTGGCTGACAACGTGCGGGCGCTCGCGGTGGAAGACCTCTTCAAGCTGGGAGGAGCGAATGTCGACGTTGTAGAAGCGGGCCGCGGGGTTGAGGTTCTGGCGCCGGCCGGAGGAGAGGTGGTCGACGATGGCGACGTCGTAGCCGGCGTCGATGAGGGCGTCGGTGACGTGGGCGCCGATGAAACCGGCGCCGCCGGTGACGAGGATGCGGGTGGCCATGCCGCCCGCGCTATTCCGATGGCCCGGTGAGTTCAACGATGACGTTGAAGGTGGCCACGAGTGCGGCGCCGGCAACGAAGCCGAACCAAACGGTGAGGGACATGCCAACCTGAACGATGCCGTCGATGCGTTCGCCGATGATGACGGCGGCGAAGCCGGCGCCGAGCAGCAGCAGATTGACGATCATGCTCAGGGGCAAGCTGTAGGGCTTTCTGCGCATCAGCCGGAAAATGGCGCTTCCCTCGGACATTGGCCCTCCCTGGCGGCGTGGTGTTGCCGGATCGCCTGGCATTGTACCATACGCTGGGCGCATCTCGAAGGGCAGGGAAGCGCCGGGTCTGCTGCGATTGCTGAGGGAGAAGATGTATTGCAACCGAACTTGCCGCTCAGGTATAATCGGGGCGCTGCCCGGAAAGCCGGAGCGCTGTAAACGTCCCACACTCCTAGAGTAAGGAGTAGGTTCATGACCTACATTATCGCCGAGCCGTGCATTGACCTGAAGGACGCTTCTTGCGTGGATGTCTGTCCGGTGGACTGCATAGCCACCACGGACGAGGACAACATGTACTACATCAATCCCGCCGAGTGCATCGACTGCGCCGCCTGCGAGCCGGTGTGTCCGGTGGCGGCGATCTTCCCGGAAGACCAGGTGCCGGAGGAGTGGAAGAAGTTCATCCCCGTCAACTACGAGTATTTCGGTCAGAAGGCGCCTGAGTAGCGGCAACCCTGCGTTATTGAGCAAGGAGGCCCCTGGCTTGCCAGGGGCCTCCTTCGCGTTCGCCGAGGTTGTCGGCGCGTGGGGAAACGGGGCTGGGAGGGGCCGGGGGCTGGGTGTAGTTCCCATAATAGAGGTTGTTGCGCGGCCCCCATCCCGTCCCTGCCCCCGTACTCGGGGGAAGGCTAGGAAGGGGGTCCTGTCCCTTCCCTCCGAGGCCAGGGGCAGCGATGGTCCTCCCGCCTGGCGCCGCTAGCAACGTCCCTCGGAAGAGTGCCTTGACGCCCGGCGTCCGCGAAGCGCAGGGATGCTGAGCAGCGACGGGACGGCTACAGCAAGCCCTTCTCCATGATGTAGACGAGCACCGCGCCGAGCGCGGCCCAGGGTCCCCCCCGCTCCACGGCGGGGATCAGAATGTTCCGCTTGCGGCGCTGGACGTTGGCGGCGTCAGTCCGCTGGCGGGAGAGCCACCAGAACCCCGCCAGCAGCAGACTGCGGTCGCTGGCGGCGGTGCCCTTCAGTTCGACCTCTTCTAGGGCGTCCTCGATGATGGTGTCCATTTGGTAGTGATGGCGGTCTGCGATCATGGTGAGCCTCGCTCTGCGCCGAGGGCAGCCCCCCGGACGGCCTCGACGTGGGATGGGTCAAGGCGGGGGATGGTTGATTGAACGTGGGCGACGCGGGGGCCTTCCCCCTCCCCCCAAGAGAGGTTGTGTGGGGGACGCCCCCACTCCCCCGCCGCCCCTGCTGGGGGACGCGTGGGACAAAGATAGACCGCGCTTTGGGGACAGGAGAATGGATTCATGCCGTTCCTAGGCATAGTTCTCGGGGGCGAGGGAGAGCTCAGCGTCGTCTATGCAGAACTCCCCGAAGAGTCCGGTTGGCGGGTCGTTTTGGTTGACAATGAGCCACAGGATGCGGTCGGTGGAGACGACCGGGTGGTCTGCGATGGCGAGCTGTTCCCAGTCCGCATTCACGGCCTTGTAGGGGGAGTAGCTATCGAAGCGCGCGCTCTCGGAGGAGCGGAGGGCGACGCGCAGATTGGTGTTGCCGGGGCGGCCCGTCCGGTAGGAGAGCCATGCGGAGGCGTTGACCTTCCTGCCCCTGGCCAGGGGCAGGAGCGCGCTGGACAGGTCCTGATAGACAGAGAAGAGGTCTTGATTGTTGGCTCTGTAGGAGGCCGCCCAGTTGCCGCCGCGGGGCTGCCAGCCGGTGGGACTGCCGGCGTTGGGGGCGCGAATGACCGCCGATTCGGTGGGACTGTTCCGGCGCCACTGGAGGGCCGAGCCGGTCTCATGGGGGTCGACGCCGGGCTCGGCGCCGTTGTCCCAATGCTCAAAGCCGGCGTTTCTCACGGGATTGGCGGCGTACATCGAGGACTCGTCTGGCTGGGGCCCAACGCCCACGGCGGTCCAGGAGGCGTTGACGACCCTGCCGCCGGAGGCCTGAGCGTCCACGTTGATTTGGATGCCCTCGATGAAGAAGTCCTGGTTGATGCCCATGCCGTTCTCGACGACGGTGATGCGGTCGGAGATGGCGTAGGCAAGGATGGCGTTGAGCCAGGTCTCGTCCCTGTTGACGAGGCCGAGCCTGAGATGGGGGCGCGGGTCCTTGTAGCGGTCAACGTAGCTGTGGGCCACGAGCCTGGCGGCGTCCGGTACGCGGAGCATCTTGCTTCTGAACCGGATGCCCCGCACGCCGTGATCTGCCTGCGACGCCGGGTTGAGGGCGACCTGGGTGACCTCTTCGGGGACGGCGATGGCGCCGTTGAGCGCGTCGGTGACAGTGACCCGGGTGACGAACGCGGAGGGAGCGGCGCCGTTGTAGGCGAGCGCGATGACGACGCCCTCGCCGGATGCTTCGACGATGGATGAGGAGAAGGAGGGGCTGAGGTCGTCGCCGAGGCCGTTGGACTGGGTGTTGGCGGTCACGGCTATGAGGGGAAAGGGGTTGATGCTGTAGTAGTCCTTATACTTGAGGCGGTAGGTCCTGCTCTCGCCGGGCATGAAGTAGTCGGCGGTGGCGTAGTCATGGAGCAGGACGTTGTCGTCGTAGCCGCTGTTGACCGTTGGAATAACGGAGACGGCCGCGTCGTTGAGGATGTTTTCGATGCCGTCGCTGTACTCCACGGACGTGAAGGCGTTGGCGAGCGCGATGAGCGGGGCGCGGTGGCTCTTGTGGAAGCGGTGGTCCCAACCCTCGTAGGTGGGCCAGCCGTCGCTGTCGACGTAGAAGAAGCCGTGGGTGGCTTCCTGGACGTCGTAGCAGAGCGCGAGGGCATTGTCGCCCCAGGCCGAGCAGATCCGCTCGGCAATCATGAACCCGGTCTCGATGCGTCTGTGAGCGGCGGGCCAGGAGATTCTATCGAGGATGCCGTTGATGGCGTTGCCGGCGGTGGCGGTCTGGCGGCTGGAGCTGGGGTCGGCGTAGAGCACGGCCTGGCTGAGCTGCGTCATGAGGTCGCGGCAGAAGATGGTGGCGGTCCGGGCGGCTGTGCCCCGCCTGACGTTGGGCTTTATTCTGTCCGCGAAGCCGGTGGAAGAGGGGGTAGTCGCCGCCGAAGTTGTCCCACGCGGGCAATTTCGGGGCGCCGGCGCTCATGACGTCGGACGCAACGCCGTGCTTGGCGTTGCGCTGCCCGTAGGCGCTGGTGAAGTCCATCACCAACCGCGCGCGCGCTGGGCGCCGGGGCCCCTGTCCTCTGCGATGATCCAGATTTCCTGGCCCTTGAGGCGCGCGGTGATGCGCTTGGTTTCTCCGCTTGTCCAGGGGAGCGCCCCGCTGGCGAGTGTGGCAGCCAACCCGTTGGCCGCCGCCTTGGAGGCGTAGAGCGTGGTGCCGTCGGTGTGGATGAGGATGTAGTTGCCGTCCGCGTCGGCCCTGAGGACGAGGCCGGCGTTGTCGGACGCCGCCGAGCGGGTGAAGTCGACGGCCACCC
>CBDDDS010000003.1:0-665797 GCA_965226745.1 Dehalococcoidia bacterium | reverse complement strand
TCGAGGTCAAGCTCGACCCCGATACCTCCGTGGAGGCCATCAAAGCGGGGACCTTCGTCACCATCCAGGGCGCTCAGCACCGCTACTTCGGCCTTGTCACCGACGTAACGTTGCAATCCCTCGACCAGCGTATGCAGATGTCCCCGCCCGACCTGTCCAACCCCCTCATTGCGCAGGTCATGCAGGGCGCCGGCTTCTTCGGCGTCATGTCCGTCAGGCCGGAGGTCACCATCACCGGCGACGCCTCCTCCATGCTGGACGGCCCCCAGCCGGCCAAATCAGTCCCCTCCCACTTCTCCCGCGTGTTCACGGCCTCCGAGCAGGACATCGCCCTCGTATTCGGAGAGGAGGACGAAGAAGCACTTTCACATCGGCACGCCGCTGGACATGGAGACCAAGGTCTGCCTGGACCTGGAGGCCTTTTCCCAGCGCAGCAACGGCATCTTCGGCAAGAGCGGCGGCCGGCAAGAGCTTCCTCACCCGCCTCATCCTCGTGGGCCTCATACAGAGCAACGTTGCCTCCACCCTCGTCTTCGACATGCACGGCGAGTACGGCTGGGAAGCGCGCGACCCCGAACGCGGCCGCACCGTCAAGGGCCTCAAGCAGCTCTTCCCGTCCAACGTCGCCGTGTTCTCCCTCGACGAGGAAAACGCCCGCCGCCGCAACCTCTCCCCCGACCACCTCGTCCGCATAGGCTACGGCGAGATCGAACCGGAGGACATCGAGCTGTTGGCGGGCACACTCAACCTCACCCCAATCCAGACGCAGGTCGTGCCCCAGATAGCCCGCCACTTCAACCGCAACTGGCTGAAGGGCTTTCTGGACTTGCCCCGCGACGGACTCTCCGAGCTGGCGACGCAACTGAACGCCCACGAAGGAACCCTGGGGGCGCTGCGCCGCAAGCTGGCGACCCTGGAGCACATGCAATTCCTCACCGCGTCGGACGCCGGCGGCGAGGAGGCCATGCGCCGCATCCTCGAGTACCTCGACCGCGGCATGCACGTCGTGCTGGAGTTCGGGCGCTACGGGCAGGGACATCACCGCCTACGTCCTCGTGGCCAACCTCCTCTCCCGCCGCATCCACGAACGCTACGTCCGCCGCACCGAGGAGTTCATGGGGCGCGCCGGCCAGATGCCCCAACCCCTGGTCATCGTCATCGAGGAGGCCCACCGCTTCCTCAACCCCGGCATCGCCCAGCAGACCATCTTCGGCAACATTGCGCGGGAGATGCGCAAGTACAACGTGACCCTTCTCGTCGTCGACCAACGCCCAAGCGGCATCGACGACGAGGTCATGAGCCAGATCGGCACCAAGATATGCTGCCTCCTCGACAACGAGCGCGACGTCGACGCCGTCCTGACCGGCGTTTCAGGAGGGCGCGAGCTGCGGCGCGTGCTCTCCAGGCTGGAAAGCAAGCAGCAGGCGCTCATCTTCGGGCACGCCCTGCCTCTGCCGTTGGTGGTGCAGACCAGGGAGTACGGCTCCGCCGATTCCTACGCCCAGCTCCAGGGCTTCCGCCATCAGAGAGACCTTGCCCAGCAAATGGACCGGGACGCCGACGACCTCTTCGGAGAGCGCTGAAGCCCCGTCCCTGCCTGGTCGTACTCCCCCCAGGTGCGTCGCTACTACAGGCACCGAACAGAGAAGTCCCACCCCTGCCCCCTAGTACGGGGAAGGTTAGGATGGGGGTCCCTCCCCTGCAATGCAGCAAGCCTCGGATGGCTGTAATCCCCGCCAGCGCGATCGCCTAGGAGCAAAGGGTTGCCAAGGTGAAAGCCAGTCGCTACATTCGGCGGCCATAGTGTCCATTACATTGGGAACGAGGAAAGGTAGGTAGTGGAAGGCAACGCCCGAATTTGGATTCTCTTCGTCTTTATCGTCTATTTTATCCTGCTTATTGGCATTGCCCTTTTTCGCCGCCGCCAGATGGATGACATGTCCGACTATGTACTGGTGGGGCGGAAGATGGGCGTCTTTACCTCCGCCCTGAGCGCCGGCTCCTCGACGGCTAGCGGGTGGACGATGCTGGTCTTCCCAGCCTTGGCCTTTGCCGCCGGATTGATGCACCTCTGGACGGTCGTAGCCCTCGTCCTGGGTAGCTGGCTCTCCTGGACCATACTGGCCCGCCGGCTGCGCCGCTACACCATCGCCACCGATAACTCCCTGACGCTGCCGGAGTTCTTCGAGAAGCGCTTTGGAGACAAGACCGGCGCGCTGCGTACTCTGACCGCGGCCATCAGCCTGTATTTCATCACCCTGTACGTTTGCTCCGGCTTGATTGCCGGGGCCAAGTTGCTGGAAGTAGTTTTCGACCCGGACCACTCCGGCGCCGGCCATGACCTGGGTGTGCTGATAACCCTGGTCGCTATAGTGTCCTACACCTTCATTGGAGGCTTTCTAGCCGTATCGCGCACCGACGTCTTCCAGGCGCTGATAATGCTGGCCGGCTTCATCATCATCCCCGTAACCCTGATTGCGACCGTCAGCAATCCCTTTCATGGTCTGGAATCGACCGCCTCCGGGTTCTGGAACCCCTTTACCGATGCCAGCAACGAGGCCTTGGGCGTGATGTTCTTTCTCTCGTCCATCGGCTGGGGGCTGGGCGCCTTCGGCGCCCAGCGAATGCTTTCCCGGTTTATGGCGGTGGAACGGGAACGGAACCTGAACCGGAGTCGCGACATTGGCGCGTTCTGGGCAATGCTCATCTTTGGCTTTGCGCTGCTTATGGGATTGGTGGCGGCGCCGGCCTTGGCGGACCGGGGTGTAGCGCTGCCCGATGCGGAGAGGCTGTACCTGGTTGTCGCCAACGTCTTCTTTCATCCGGTGGTTTCCGGCCTGCTGCTCACTGCCGTTATTGCGGCGGTAATGAGCACTGCCGACTCCCAATTGCTGCTCGCATCGGCAGTGGCAACCTACGATGCGCCCTTCAACAAGAAGCTGACCTACTCAATGCGCGCCCAGTCCCGGGTGTGGATGAGCCGGGCAATGCTGCTCCTCATCGGCGTAATCGCCGCCATAATTTCCATCATCTCCCCGGAGTCGGTATTCGCTATGGTGTCGCTTGCCTGGGGCGGCATGGGCGCGGCCTTCGGTCCGGCGCTGATTTTGGCCCTCTACTGGCGCCGCTTCAATGCCTGGGGGGCGCTGGCCGGGGTTGTGTCCGGCGCCCTGGTTTCCACCGCGTGGTGGCTGATGGGACTAGGCTACGAAGGAGCCAACCTGTTGACCGACCTCTTGGGGTTCAGCGCAACGGTCTCTTATCTGAATGAGATCGGAATCTGGAACATCAACCCGGCTACGACCGGCTTCGTAGCGGCGACCCTGTTCGCCGTAGTGGCCACCCTGCTGACGCCTGCGCCGGCCCGGAGGTGGAGGAATTGTTTGACCGGGTGACCGGCCCCGCTGCCGCTTAGGGGGAATCCTCACGTCCCTGCCCCCACGAAGGGTAGATGTGGTCACAGCCCCTTCCCCACCTCCGCCAGCAAACGGACCGTTCGGTCCCACGACGCGTCGGGGTCCGGCCCCACCGGGATGATGTCGGCAATCACCTCGCCCATGCCCCAATCGAAAAGCTCCTTCACCCGCAGCGCCACGTCCTCCTCCCCTCCGGAGATGGCCAGCGCGTCCAACATAGCGTCGGTCCACTGCCCCGTCTGCTCCGCCTCCGGAAAGCCCGCCTCTGCGAGCATCCGGGCGTAGAAGGGCCGCGTCGGATAGTGGGCCAGGTACTCGCGCACGACCCGGCGGACTTCCTCCCGGTCCTCGTGCACCACCACCGGCATGTGGGCCACCAGAGGCGGCGCCTCCCTGCCCGCCTTCTCCGCGCCTCGCCGCATCGCCGGCAACGACTCGTCGCGCAGGTATTCGTAGGGGCTCACCCAACTAATGGCGCCGTCGGTCAGCTCTCCTGACAGCGCATAGGAGCCCGGCCTCAACGCCGAAATCATGATGCCGATGTCCGGCGCCGGGGCTTCCAGCGCCCCGTGCGCGTGATAGAACTCCCCGGAGAAATCTACCTCTCCCTCCGTCACCGCCGTCCGCATGATCTGGACGTACTCCCGCAGGCGCGACAGCGGCTTCACCCACTCGTAGTGGTACACCGACTCCACACTGGGCTGGTGGCTTGGCCCAAGTCCGATGCGGAACCTCCCGGGCGCCAGGTTCGCAATTGCAATTGACTGCTGCACGGCCACCAGAGGATGCCTGGGGTAAATGGGCGTAATGGCCGTGCCCAGCATGATGGACTCCGTCCGGGCCGCCGCAGCCGCCAACACCGTGAGGCCGTCGGGCCGCATCCCCCCCGTCGTCAGCCAGGCCGCCTGGATGCCCGCCTGTTCTAGGGCCTCCACACGAGCCACCATCTCCTTCGTATCGCCTCGCATGGCTGCAACGCCGACGCGCTTTGGGTACATCGATTCCCCCTTGATTTGGGTTCTTGACTTGGGTTGCTGGCCAAACCTGCGCTTCCCCTCCCTGCCCCCATAGTCGAGGGAAGGTTAGGAAGTGTCCCAACCTCGCCGCCGCCCCTAGCCTACTGGCCGCGCTGACCGCAGTGTAGCAGCAAGCGCCCAGCCTATCCACGCACGGGATTCGTTCATGGATTATCAGGGCCTTCGAACGCCGCCCCCGCTCACCGAGGGATGAAACATGCTCTACCCTGCAGCGAAGCATGCAGATGCTTTCAGCGCGGGTCTACTCATTGTTGTTCACTTCCTCTACCTAGTCGAAGCTGGGGTCTACCGGGGCGCCAGTAGTTCGCCGTACCCGAGTTCGACTCGGCCGTCATCGACGTGTCTGAGCAACACGCGGATGTCAGAGCCATCCGGCGCCAACGTAACCAGCCTATCGAACGGGATGTACACCGCGATTCTGCTTCCATCAGGCGACCATGACGCGTAGCCCGGGGGTATGCCATAGTCCGAAAAGGAGATGAAGCCTGAGCCATCAACGTTCACCACGTGCCTCCCGTCGAGCAGCACGCTGCTTCCGTCCGGTGACACGCTGAGTTCGCTTGACCTGCTCCCCGAAAACCGGTCCACGGATAATTGGAGTCCTCCGGTCAAACAGAGGAGGACAGCATGCGGAGGAGCAGGTTTACGGACGAGCAGATCATCGGGGTCCTGAGGGAGGCGGACGCGGGAGTGCCGACGGCCGAGGTATGCCGCCGACATGGTGTCTCACCGGGGACCTTCTACAACTGGAAGGCGCGGTTCGGCGGGATGGGCGTGAGCGAGGCGCGACGGCTGCGCCATCTGGATGAGGAGAACCGGAAGCTGAAGCAGCTGCTGGCGGAGGCGACGCTCGACAATCACGTCTTGCGGGAGCTGCTCCGAAAAAACGCATGACGCCTGCAACGCGACGGGAGACCATGCACCGTGTCCAGGAGCGGTGGGGCTTCAGCGAGCGTCGCGCCTGCAGGCTGATGGGTATCCACCGATCGGTGGCCCGCTATAGGCGGGTGGGCAGCGACGCACCCGAACTCCTCAAGCGACTGCGCTCGCTCGCCGCGGAGCGGCGGCGCTTCGGGTATCGCCGGTTGTGGGTGTTGTTGCGCCGGGAGGGGTTCGGCGTGAACCACAAGCGGGTCTACCGGCTCTATCGGGAGGAGGGGCTGTCCGTCCGGCGTCGGAAGCGCAAGCGGATGGCGGGCATCGCTCGCGTCCCCACGATGGCGCCCGAGCGCCCGAACCAGCGGTGGTCGATGGACTTCGTGTCCGATGCGCTCGCCAGTGGCCGGCGGATACGAGTGCTGACGGTGATTGACGACTTCACTCGGGAGAGCCTGCCCATGGAGGTGGACACGTCGTTGCCCGGCCTCCGCGTGACAAGGGTGTTGGACAGGCTGGCCATCGACCGTGGCCTGCCGGAGCTGATCACCGTAGACAACGGCCCTGAATTCGCCGGGAGGATTCTGGACGCTTGGGCGTATGCACATGGGGTGCATCTGCACTTCATCGATCCGGGCAAGCCCGTGCAGAATGCGTACATCGAGAGCTTCAACGGGCGGCTTCGCGACGAGTGCCTCAACGAGCACTGGTTCATGAGTCTTCCTGCGGCCCGGAACATCGTCGAGCGCTGGCGGGACGACTACAATGCTGTCCGGCCCCACAGCGCACTGGGCAACCGGACGCCCGAGGAGTTCGCACAACAGGTGGCTAGGAATACGCCGGTCGGACTCTAAGAATACTTGGACCTAATTCAGGGGGCAGGTCAACCACGCGGGGTTGATGAGCTCTATGGAGTTGAACCCGCCGAGCTTCTTGACGTTTGTTCCATCCAGATTGACTATCCGGATGGAGCGTTCGTACTCTCCTGAGCCGAACCAGCCGTCATCGTAGACGGAATGCTGGTATGCCACCTGCCCGCTGGGAGACACTGAAGGTGCAAACTGCGCCGGGGACCTCGGATAAGGTCCATACTCCACAGGCTCGTCGAATTGTTCCACCTTTTCAGACTCTCCCTTGGTAATCTCCCACAGTTCGTCGCCATCGACGCTGACCCCCATAATGCCAAGGCCGACGTTCACCACTATGGCCCGGCCATCCGAAGACCACTGTGGAATCCGTTTCACGGCCCGCACATCTTCAGTCCGCCCCCGATTCCGCCGTGCCTCTTCGCCGTATCCCGACTCGAAGCTGGAGGCGGTGCGGATGAGCAATCCACAAGTGTAAAAGGCGGCGACAAAGACGACAACGCCTAACACTGGAAGAGTAAAGACCTTTCTCCTCAGCGTTGAGAGGACCGTCATTAGTCCACCATCTGATACAGAGCGTAGATCGCCAAGAGATCAAAGGGAATCTCTGAACAAGCGGTGAGAGACGCACGGTGGTTTGAGCGCCTGCCGAGGAAGAAGCCGCTTGATGAGGGACGCGTTGCTGCGGGAGCGGGGAACTCTCCCGCTTGTGTGTCAAAGGCATTATTGCCAGTCACGGAGCGGCGCCGGTTATCCGTGACGCCGCTGCGGAGGTTGGGAATGCTGTAGAGGCGTGACTGCCAGTGAGGGAGCGTCGCCAGCGGCGTAGCTAATCCGGCACACCCGGGCGTCACGGTTGTCACGCATCGGGAACAGTTCGCGACGCCTTTGTCCATTTCCCAGCCGGCCCCCGAAGCGAGGTGTCCCGTAGCCGTCGCGTAGCAGTGACGAGGCCGTCGCGCAACCGTGACCCTGCGTCGCACAAGGAATGGGCCGCCAACCCACTGCTCGACCATCCGCTTTCCCGCATCCCACATACTCTATATCCCTATACCCTGCAACTCGCGGCAAACCGGCTCAAAGAAGGTATGGGCCACCGGCCCACAGGTTGGTCACGCTGTAGCACAAATGTCCTTATTCTTCAAGAGGGAAGAGCGGCGCGGGCTTGTTCAGGGCATCCCAAGGGGTTCGGCGAGCAGTCCTGTTCGTCCTCTGCGTTTCCCATCCCTGCTCCCGCGCCTCCTGTCCCTTCCCGCCGCCGCCCCTAGCCTACCGGCAGCGTCGACCGCAGTGTAGCAGCAAGCGCCCAGCCTATCCACGCACGGCGTTCGCGCATGTACTCTCAGGCCCAGATATGCTACGATGTTATGCGCTCGCCCACTATTGGGCCTGGTGAAATTGAGCGTTCTACCGAGCGTGTTCGTGACTAAGGGACGGTCACAGCTCCCACCTTGTTGAAGCGATGGGTGGCCAGAAAGGGCGCCGCCGGTCATCTCCTCGCTACACCGCCAACCGACGCCGGCTCCCGCTCTAACGAACAATCAAGCAGGCACACCCCCCGTTCCAGGAGGCTCCTAGCATGACTCAGGGGATCGACCAGACAGACCGGCAGATCCTCAACGTCATCCAGTCCGCCTTTCCGCTGACGGAAGAGCCTTTCCAAGCCATCGGCGAGCAGCTCTCCCTTCCGCCCGACGAGGTCATTGACCGGGTCCGGGCCATGAAGAAAATCCACGTCGTCCGCCAGATCAGCGCCATCTTCGACACCCGCCGGCTTGGGTACAAGACCAGCCTCGTCGCCATGCGCTTCCCTCAGAAGGACCTCCACAAAGCCGCTCTCCACATCAACCGCCACCCAGGGGTCTCCCACAACTACGAGCGCACCGGGAGCTTCAACCTGTGGTTCACCATCGCCGTCCCTCCCCACCACGACCTGCAAGCGGTCGTGGAGCGCATGGGACAGGAGGAAGGCGCCGAGGCGGTCCGCATCATGCCCACGATCCGCTTCTTCAAGATTGGCGTCAACTTCGACATGCTCACCCGCAAGGGCGCCTCCTACGACTACTTCAGCCCCGACGGCTATGGCAAAGACGAAAGCCGCGCCCTCAACGACTGGAACAAGGTGGAGCCGGTAACCCCCTTCGAAATCGAGGTCATTCGCCAGCTTCAGGAAGATCTGGCCCTCGCGCCCAGGCCCTTCGACGACATGAGCCGCCTCCTTGGGATTACCAACCAGCAGCTCTTTGCCCACGCAGACGACTTCAGGGAGCGCGGCGTCATGCGCCGGTTCAGCGCCGTCCTCCACCACCGCCGGGCGGGCTTCCGGGCCAATGCCATGGGCGTCTGGAAGGTCGAGGAGGAGCGCGCCGAGGAAGTCGGACTGAAGATGGCCCAGCACCCGGCGGTCAGCCACTGCTATCAGCGCCCTACGTTCCCCGACTGGCCCTACACCCACTTCTCCATGATCCACGCCGTCAACCAGGCCGAGTGCGAGCAGGTCGCCAGAGAAATTTCCGAGCAGATCGGCGTGACGGACTTCCAGTTGCTCTACAGCACCCGCGAGTACAAGAAGACCCGCGTCCGCTACTTTGTAGAGAGCGAGGTGGAGCGCGAGTCCCAGCCAATGGCCGCCGCAGCTGCCGCCAGGTAGCGGGGGCGCTATGTCGGCGTACTATCCTGTATTCTTGAACCTCCAAGGCCGCCCCTGCATCGTCGTTGGCGGCGGCGTGATAGCCGAACGCAAGGTGAGCTATCTCCTCGAGTGTGGGGCAACGGTGACCGTCGTGTCGCCGGACGTCACTGACCAAGTGGAAACGTGGGCCAGGGAACGCCGCCTGACCTGGCGGCCCCGCCGCTATCAAGACGGGGACCTGCGGGGCGCCTACCTCGCCATCGCCGGGACCGACGATACTTCGGTGAACGAGGACGTCGCCGAGGAAGCGGAGCGCGAGAGGGTGCTGCTCAACGTCGTGGACGCGCCATCCCTCTGCGGCTTCATCGCCCCCGCAATCGTGGAGCGAGGCCCGGTCACCGTGGCCATCTCCACCAGCGGCGCCAGCCCAGCTCTCGCCCGCCGCCTGCGTGAGCGCATGGAGGACGAGCAGCACTGCGCCTGCCTCTCCTGGGCCGATGCCGCCGGCCTGCTTCAGGACGTGCGCCTCGACCTGCGGAGCAGAGACGTGCGCGTCCCCCCGGACCACTGGCAGCGCTGCATGACCGGCGAAGTCCTCGAATTGGTGCAGGCCGGACGCGGGGAGGAAGCGCGCCGCCAGTTGACCCAGGCCCTCGAGCAGGGCGCCGTCTCGCCCGCAGTGGGAGGGGCATGAAGGTCTACGCCCTTGGGTTGAACCATCGAACGGCCCCGCTGGACGTGCGCGAGCTCGTTGCCGTCAGCCCCGAAACGCTGCCCCAAGCGACCGCCGTCCTCAAGGACCACCTCGGGCAGGGCCTCATCCTGTCCACCTGCAACCGCACGGAGGTCTACACCCTCGCCGACGGCCACGGCTCCCCTGAGGAGGAGATCGGGCGCCTCTTCACCACCCTCTTCAACGTTCCTTGGCAAAGCATCAGCCCCTACGTCTACTCATTGGACCACCGCGAGGCCGTCCACCACCTCTTCAGAGTGGCCGCCGGCCTCGACTCCATGATCATTGGCGAGTCGCAGATCCTTGGCCAAGTGCGCGACGCCTACAGCGCCACCATCGCGGAGGGCGCCGCCACCGGCCCCTTCTCCAAGCTGTTCCACGAGGCCCTGCGGGTTGGCAAGCGGGCCCGGCGGGAGACCGGCATTGGCCAGAACGCCCTATCGGTCAGCTACGCGGCCGTGGGCCTGGCCCGAGGCGTCCTTGGCGACCTTTCAGGGCGCAACGTCCTCGTGGTCGGCCTGGGAGAAGCCGGCGCGCTGGTTGCTCAGGCCCTCGGCAACAGCGGGGCCGGCAACGTCATGGTCACCAACCGAACCCATGACCGCGCTCACGGCCTGGCCCTGGAGTTGGGCGGCGTGGCCTTTCCCTTCGACCGCCTGGAAGAGGCGCTCCCTGACGCCGACATCGTTATCACTTGCACGGGCTCGCCAAACTACATTCTGGACCACGCCACCCTTGCCCGCGCCGTCGAACGACGCGCCAACGGACCTCTCTGCATCATCGACATCGCCGTCCCCAGGGATGTTGAACCGTCAGCCGCCGCCCTTGAGGGCCTGCGCCTCTATGACATAGACGACCTCGACAGCATTTCGGAAGCGAACCGCGAGGAGCGCCTGCGAGAGGCGGAAAAGGTCGAAGCGCTCGTGGAAGAGGCAGTCGAGCGATTCGTGGAATGGTGGGACGGGCTATCGTCGCTACCCACCATCAGCGCCCTGGGCCAAAAGGCCGAGAGCGTGCGCCTCCAGGAGGTTGCCAGGGCGCTGCAACAACTACCGGACCTCACCGACGACCAGCAGCGCCGCGTCGAAGCCATGAGCCGGGCGCTGGTCAAGAAGCTCCTTCACGACCCCGTCGACGTCCTCCGCAGCAAGGAAAGCCCCGCCGACCTCGCCTCCGTGCGTCGCCTGTTCCGGCTGGACCGCGCGGACGCCTAGCCGTGGCTACCAGGCCCGTTCGGGTTGGCGCTCGCGGCAGCAAGCTGGCCCGCCGCCAGGCAGAGGAAGTCATCGCTGCCCTCCAATCCCTTCAACCCGGCGTCGCTTTCGACACCCGCGTCATCTCCTCCGCCGGCGATCGGGACGCCGCCGCTCCGCTTCCCTCGCTCGGCGTTGGCGTGTTCGTCAAAGAGTTGGAGGAAGCGCTCTTGGCGGGCGAGGTGGACATGGCCGTCCACAGCCTCAAGGACCTTCCCACCGAGCTGCCGGACGGCCTCCGCATTGCCGCCGTTGGCCACCGCCGGGACCCGCGGGACGCCCTGGTCAGCGCGACCGGGGCCGGTCTCGCCGGACTGCCTGCGGGAGCGCGGGTTGGCACGGGAAGTCCGCGCCGGGAGTGTCTCGTGAAATCCGTCCGCCCAGACCTCGAAGTCCTCCCCATTCGCGGCAACGTCCCCACCCGTCTGGCCAAGCTGGACGGTCCCGACTACGACGCCCTCGTCCTCGCAGCCGCCGGTCTGGAGCGCCTGGGCCTCCTCGTCCAGGCCACCGAGCTCCTGGACCCCCAAGAATTCATTCCCGCGCCGGGCCAGGGCGCCCTTGCCATCGAGATCCGCTCAGCCGATAGCCGCATGACATCGCTGGCGGAGGCCGTCAACCACGACGCGACCCATGCGGCGGTCTCCGCCGAGCGCGCTTTCCTGCGCGCCCTTGGCGGCGGCTGCGCCCTGCCCATTGGCGCATACGCCTCCGTTGAAGGAGACGCGCTGTCCCTCACAGGATTCATTGGCGCCCAAGACGGCCGGAAGCTCTACAGGGGCGGCGCTTCCGGCCCCGCCGCAACGGCGGAGGCCATTGGCCGGGGGCTGGCCGAATCGCTGTTGGCTCAGGGAGCGCAGGCGCTGATGGCGGAGGCAGGCCCGTGAGCGGAATCGTCTACCTCGTCGGCGCCGGCCCCGGCGACCCCGGCCTCATAACCGTCAGAGGCATGCGCCTCCTTCAGCAGGCCGACGTTGTGGTCTACGACCGCCTCGCGAACCCAAAGCTGCTGGGTGAAGCCGCCGCTGGCGCCGACCTCATTGACGCCGGCAAGGCCCCGGGCGACCAGCGCCTTACCCAACAGCAGACCAACGCCCTCCTCGTCGACCTGGGCCGCCAGGGCAAGTCAGTCGTGCGCCTCAAGGGCGGCGACCCGTTCGTCTTCGGGCGGGGCGGCGAGGAGGCGGAAGCCCTTGCCGAAGCCAACGTTCCCTTCGAGGTGGTCCCCGGAGTGACCTCGGCGGTGGCGGTGCCGGCCTACGCCGGCATTCCCGTCACCCACCGGGCCGTCAGCTCGTCCGTTGCCATCGTCACCGGCAACGAGGACCCTACAAAGCCAGAAGGCAGCGTGGACTGGCCCGCTCTGGCCAAATCGGCGGATACGCTGGTCATACTCATGGGCCTCGGGAACCTGCCGCAGATAGTCCAAGCCCTGCGGGACGGAGGCCTGCCGCACGACCGGCCCGTTGCCCTGATACAGCAGGGAACCGGGCCTCGGCAGCGGACGGTCGTGGGTACGCTGGACACCATCGCAGAGCAGGCGGAAAATGCCAACCTGGAGCCGCCCGTTGTCGCTGTGGTTGGGGAGGTGGTTGGCCTGCGGGAACGCATCGCCTGGTGCGATACCCGTCCGCTGTTCGGGAAGCGGGTGCTGGTGACCCGCACTCGCCAGCAGGCCGGCGCCCTCGCTGAGATGCTCGCCGAGCGCGGGGCGGAGCCGGTGGAGCTCCCCGCCATAGCCATCGAAGCTATCCCAAACAACAAAACCCTCACAGCCGCCATCGACCGCCTGGCGGTCTACGAATGGCTGGTCTTCAGCAGCGCCAACGGAGTTGCCGTCTTCTTCGACCATCTCGATGCAACCGGGCTGGACAGCCGGGCATTGGCGGGCGTTAGGGTCTGCGCCATTGGACCGGCCACCGCCGCCGCCCTCGCCCAGCGGGGCGTCCGGGCGGACATGGTCCCAGAGCGATACGTCGCAGAATCGCTCGTGGAGGCCCTCCTCAGCGAGGGCGTTGAAGGAAAGCGGATTCTGCTGGCCCGAGCCGAGATGGGCCGCGATGCGCTGCGCGTGGGGTTGGAGGCGGCCGGAGCGCAGGTGGACGACGTGTCCCTCTACCGCGCCGTGACGCCGTCCGGCTCTCGGGATAAGGCCCGCGCCCTTCTTGCGGAGGGTATGGACATCGTCACCTTCACCAGCTCATCCACGGTCAGGAACCTCATCGAACTGCTGGACGGCGACGCGTCGGCGTTACAGGGCGCGACGATAGCGTGCATAGGCCCCATCACCGCCTCCACTGCCAGGGAGATGGGGCTGACGGTCCACGCGCAGGCCGCCGAATACACCATTCCCGGCCTCGTCCAGGCGTTGACCGACCACTTCGAGCGAGGAGGTGACTGAGATGGCCGGCTTTCCCCAGGTGCGCCTGCGCCGCCTCCGTTCGTCGGAGGCCATGAGGAACCTGGTCCGCGAGACGCAGCTCTCCGTGGACGAGTTCATCTATCCCCTCTTCCTAGCCCACGGCCGCAACGTTAGGGAACCCATCCCGCCGATGCCGGGGACCTTTCAGCTTTCGCTGGATATGCTTCTGCCGGAGATCGCCGAGATCGCCAGCCTTGGCATACCTGCGGTGCTGCTCTTCGGCCTGCCCTCTTCCAAGGACGCCGTCGGCTCGGAGGCCTACGACCCGCGCGGCGTGATTCAGGAAGGCATCCGGGTCATCAAGCAAGCCGCGCCGGACCTCGCGGTCATCACCGACGTCTGTCTCTGCGAATACACCGACCACGGACACTGCGGCATCCTCCGCGAGGACGGACGCGTGGACAACGACGCCACGTTGGACCTGCTGACGCAAACGGCGGTGTCCCACGTGGAGGCCGGGGCGGACATGGTAGCCCCGTCAGCGATGATGGACGGCCAGGTCGCCGCCCTGCGCGCCGGGCTGGACAACGCCGGCTACGCCGACTCGCCCATCATGGCCTACGCCGCCAAGTACGCGTCGTCGTTCTATGGGCCGTTCAGAGTCGCCGCCGGCTCCACGCCCCGGCGTGGGGACCGCAAGAGCTACCAGATGGACCCCGCATCGTCCCGGCAGGCGCTGCGCGAAATGGAGTTGGACATGGAAGAGGGCGCCGACATCCTCATGGTGAAACCGGGGCTGGCCTTCCTGGACGTCCTGTCCCAGGCCCGCCGGCGCTTCGACGCTCCCCTGGCAGCCTACAACGTCAGCGGCGAGTATAGTATGGTGAAGGCCGCCGCTCAGTTGGGCTGGCTGGACGAAAAGCCGGTGGTCATGGAGACGCTCACGGCGCTGAAGCGGGCCGGCGCCGACCTGATCATCACGTACCACGCCAAGGATGCCGCCCGCTGGCTGGCGGAGTGAGCCGGCGGCGCAGACGCCGGTCGTCCGGCAACCCACAAGCCCCGTGCGGGCCAGACATATTCCCGGAGGAGGAGTCGGTATGCCTTTCGACGCGCTAGACCCCAAACGCACCGGCCTCGTGTTCTTCGACTTTCTCAACGCCTACTTTCGCGGCGCCGACGAGGAGACGCAACGCAGGATGGAGCCCATCGTCGAGCGGTGCGTGCGCCTCAAAGAGGCCGCGAAGGCGGTGGGAATTCCCTCCTTCTTCCCCAAGGCCGACCACCGTCCCGATGGCATGGACTCGGCGCGTCTCTACTCCGACACCGACATGCAGCTGCAGCCTTGGAGCGATCCCGAAAAAGAGCAGTTCACGGCCTATCACCTCGTCGCCCAGAACGACTGGTCGGGAGACCCCATCGAAGAACTGTTCACGCCCGGCGAGGACTACCTGATCAACAAGCACCGCTGGAACTCCTTCCATCAGACCCACCTGGACCTCAGCCTCCGCACCCGCGGCATCGACACTATCGTCCTCTGCGGCGGGGCCGTTGAAGTCGGCGTGGTGAGCACCGCCTTCTCGGCTCGGGACAGGGACTACAACCAGGTCATCGTTCGCGACTGCTGCACGTCCATGCGCGAAGACGCCGAGAAGGCGTTCATGGAGCTGGTCTTCCCCCGCTTTGCCCGCATCCGCAACCACGACCAGGTCATCGACATGATACGAGCGGGATCGCAGTAGCCGTCTGATGGTCAAGACGCGCCGTCCAATCTCCCCCATCACCGGCCCTGCGCCCACGCCAATGCTTAGGCTGGCTTCCCGAAAGGGGCGCCAGCCCTCTCTTGAGGACGCCCGTGAAGACTGACTACTCCGTCTCCATATTCACGCGTTCCCAGAAGGTCATTCCCGGTGGCGTGAATAGTCCCGTACGGTCGTTTCGCGGCGTTGGCGGCAATCCCATTGTCATCACCCGAGGCAGGGGTTCGAGGGTTTGGGACGTGGACGGCAACGAATACATCGACTACCTCGCCTCGTGGGGGCCGTTGATTGCCGGGCATGCGCATCCCCACGTTGTGCAGGCGGTGCGTCAGGCGGCGGCCCAGGGGACCAGCTTTGGCGCGCCCACCCTCGGAGAGCTTGAACTGGCGGAGCTCATAACCCAGGCCATGCCCGCGCTGGAGATGGTCCGCCTCGTCAACTCCGGGACCGAAGCAGCCATGAGCGCCATCCGCCTAGCCCGCGCCTTCACCGGCAGGCCAAAGATCATCAAATTCGCCGGGTGCTACCACGGCCACTCCGACGCCCTGCTCGTCAAGGCGGGGTCCGGCGCAGCAACTCACGGCGTCCCCGACAGCGCCGGAGTTCCGCCGGCCTACGCCCAGGAAACTCTGGTAGCCAACTACAACGACCTCCCGTCCGTGCAGGCACATTTCGACGCATGGGCGGGGCAGATAGCGGCCGTCATCGTGGAGCCTGTGGCCGGGAACATGGGCGTCGTTCCGCCCGAAGATGGGTTCCTTCAAGGCCTGCGGCGGGTGACGGAGGACAACGGCGCAGTCCTCATCTTCGATGAGGTCATAACGGGCTTCAGGGTCGCCTACGGCGGCGCCCAGGAAGTCTACGGCGTCGCGCCGGACCTGACCTGCTTGGGCAAGATCATCGGTGGGGGGTTGCCGGTTGGGGCCTACGGCGGCCGCAGGGCCATCATGGAGCAGACGTCGCCTCTGGGACCCATGTACCAGGCGGGCACGCTGTCCGGGAACCCCATCGCCGTGGCCGCCGGCATCGAGACCATCAAGCTCTTGCAGGCGCCGGGAACCTATGAGCGTCTTGACGCCCTCGCCGCCAGCCTGGAGGATGGCCTACGCCACGCGGCCGCCGCGGCGGAGACGCCGGTCTCGGCAAACCGCGTCGGCTCCGTTATGACCCTCTTCTTCAATCCAGGCCCCGTCCGAACCTGGAACGACGTTGCTGCATCGGACACCCAACGCTATGCCGCCTACTTCCACGGCATGTTGGAGCGGGGCGTCTATCTGGCGCCCTCCGCCTTCGAGGCATCCTTCGTCTCCCTCTTGCACATTCAGGACGACATTGACCAAACACTGGAGGCTGCCGGCGAGGTGATGAAGGGCCTTTCGCAGGGTTGAGTCAGAGGGCGGCTTGGGTTCCCAACGCCTTCCCGCTTTCACGGGATCCAAGAGCGGTGCCCCGCCAGTAGAGGAGCGGCAATCAGGCCCACCGACCGGGATTGTAGCGCTTTTGGACGCGTCCCCCGCCCCCTACCCCGCCATCAGCGTCCGCAATCGCCCCAGGATGACCCCGTTCTCCTCCAACGTGAATGTATCCACCGTTGGCTGCCGCTGCCCCACGACCCCATCCACGGCGCCCAGCTCCACCAGGCGCTCGATCAGGCGCGTCTCGTCCTCCACCGACGGCAACAGATCCCTTCCCGTCTCCAGCGACAGCGCCGCAGTCAGCCCATAGGCACCCCAGTTGGACACGCTGGCGATGATCAAGTGGTCCACGGTCGTGGTGCAGGGGGCGTCCAGCAGCATTCCCACCGCCGGAATGTGCTCTGCCAGGTTGCCCATGCCGATCTCATTCCCGCCGTCGCCGATGCCGATGGTGCGGGAGTGGTGCATGACCAGGTAGTCCAGCTTGGCCGAATACTGCGAAACGTCCTCGCCCCGCATGTTCCGGTACGCCCCGTCCGCGGTGAAGCCGGGGCGTTCAATCGAGACGACCAGCGAGGGGGCGTAACGTTCCAGCAGGTCCCTTGCGAACGTCTCGCTCTCGGCGAAGCCTGTCAGGGGGAACTCCAGCACCAGTTCCGGGCCGGCCATCTGCCGCAGCAACGTAGCGGCGTGCCCGTCCGAAACGTAGTGGGTGGTGAAGCCAATCGAGTCCAGGGCCCGCCCCATCGCCAATGCCCCGGCCAGCCCGTCGGTCTCGGCGGCTTGGCGGGCGGGGATGTACCAGCCCGTCAGGATGAATACCGGACCCGGCGCCTCTAGGGCGAACCGAGCAGCCTGCGCGCAAAAGTCCGGCGATAGGCACCGGCGAAGGGCCGCGATGCCGCGCCGGTCGTGGTCCAGAATGACGTCTTCAATGGAGCTCAGCGGCTTACTCCCCTTTCGGCGCGGCTATGGGTGCGCTACAGAACGGCCAGGTCTTCGTCCCTCGCGTCCGTGATGAACATGTGGCCGGGGCTGTGGGTAATCATCAGCGGCGGCCGGCAGTTTTGGGCCACTGCCTGCGGAGTGACGCCGCACGCCCAGAAAACGGGCGTCTCGTCCGATTTCACCTCGACTGCGTCGCCGTAGTCAGGCTTGTCCAGGTCTTCGATACCGATGGCCTTGGGGTCGCCAAGGTGCACCGGCGCTCCGTGCGCTCCGGGAAAGCGGGACGTGGTCTGAACGGCTTTGACAACCTGGGAGTGGTGAATCGCCCTCATGGAGACCACCATGGGACCGGAGAAAGCGCCTGCCGGCGCCGTGGGTATGTTCGTCACGTACATCGAACCGTTCTTCCCCTCCTCGATATGCCGGAGAGCAATCCCCGCTTGGGTTAGGGCGCGCTCGAAGGTGAAGCTGCACCCCAGCAGGAAAGTCACCAAGTCATCCCGCCAGTGGGCATTAAGGCTCGTCGGCTCTTCAGCCATCTCGCCGTTGCGATAGACCCTGTAGCGAGGCAGGTCAGTGCGAATGTCTGCGCCGGGGGCCAGCGACGGCTCGGTCTGCCCCGGTTCGAGAACCTCCAGCAGCGGACAGGGCTTGGGGTTCCGCTGGCAGAACAGCAGGAAGTCGAAAGCCATGTCCCTAGGCAACACGACCAGGTTTGCCTGGACGTGGCCCGGCGCCAGGCCCGACGTGGGCCTGTCCAACTCGCCCGTGCGGCACAGCATCCGAAGGCCCTGGGGCGTTGCCGGTAGCGCCTGTGTTGCCATACTTGCCTCCTCCCAGCCATCCTAGACGGGCGTCAAAGGAGCGTCAATCTGCGGCGCCCTTTCCTGAAGCGCCAACGCGCCGGAAGAGGCGTCCGCCCCGCCATTCGACGGCACCGCCCCGGGGCGGCCGCCCGCGACTTTTCAACTCCCGCCCGTCGAAAGCTGTCTCCGTAGCTTGTTCTGGTGTAAAATTACGTCTGTTATGAGCCTCAGAAAAGAAATCGCTGAAGAAATCGCCGCAGGCGTCGCATCGGCTCAGGCCAAGGGGAGCCTCCCCGCCGGCGAGTTGCCCCCCATTGTCGTGGAGCGCCCTCAGAGAGAGGAGAACGGCGACTTCGCCACCAACCTACCCCTCCGCCTTGCCCGGGCCTTCAGCCTCGATCCCCTCGTCATTGCCCAACACGTCGCCGACAACATCCCCGACGCCCCCTTCATCGACCGCGTATGGGCCGCCAAGCCGGGTTTCGTCAACTTCGCCCTGCGCGACGCGTGGCTCACTAGTCAGGTGGAGGCGGTCCTCCAGGCCGGAACCAGCTACGGCGCCAGCGACGTGGGCCAAGGCCGCAAGGTCCAGGTCGAGTTCGTTTCCGTCAACCCCACCGGCCCCATTCACGTCGGCCACACGAGGGGCGCCGTCCTTGGCAGCACCCTGGCCAGTATCCTGGCCGCCGCCGGATACGACGTAACCCGCGAGTACTACGTCAATGACCACGGCTCGCAGATGGAGCAGTTCTATCGCTCGCTGTACGTTCGCTATCTTCAGGCCCACGGCCGCGAGGCTGTTCTGCCGGAGCACGGCTACAGGGGAGAATACGTCAGCGACCTGGCGCGCCAGATTCAGCAGGAATACGGCGACCGCTTTCTCCACGCCCCGGAAGAGCAAGCCGTAGCTGAGATCGGCGAGATTGGCCTGGAGAAGATGCTGGCCAGCATCAGGGAAGATTTGGAGCGCGTGGGGGTCTCCTTCGACGTCTGGTTCCGGGAACGCTCCCTCTTCGACGCCGGCCGCTACGACGAGGCGATGGCCCTCATCGCCGGCCGCGGCTACGTGTCGGACAGGGAGGGTGCCCGTTGGTTCACGTCCACAAGCCTCGGCGAGGACAAGGACAACGTGTTGGTGCGGTCCTCCGGCCAGCCTACCTACTTTGCGTCGGACGTGGCTTATCACCTCGACAAGTTCGCCCACCGCGGCTTCGACCACGTCATCGATATCTGGGGCGCCGACCACCAGGGCCACGTATCCCGCGTCAAGGCGGTGGTCCAGGCGCTCGGCATCGACCCCAACCGCCTCTCCGTGATGATATCCCAGATGGTCACCCTCAGGCGCGGCGACGAGCAGCTCAAGGTCTCCAAGCGTTCCGGCGATCTGATCACCCTGCGGGACCTCGTGGACGACGTGGGTCCGGACGCCTGCCGCTACTTCTTCCTGTCCCGCTCCGCCGAGAGCCAGATGGAGTTCGATCTCGACCTCGCCAAGGAGCAGTCGGCCAACAACCCCGTGTACTACGTCCAGTACGGCCACGCCCGCATCGCCAGCATCCTCCGCCTGGCGGCGGAACGGGGCATCGACTATGCAGACGGCGATGTCTCGCTTCTGAAGGATCCGGCGGAGTTGGCCCTCATTCGCAAGATGGTCCAGCTTCCGGAGCTCGTGGAGAGCATGGTCGAGGACCTGGAGCCGCACCACCTCGCCCGCTACTCCCTGGACCTGGCGACGGCCTTTCACTGGTTCTACCAGCAGTGCCGCGTCGTCTCCAGCGACCCCGGGGACCTCCCCCTGGGCAAGGCGCGGCTGAAGCTGGTGGAAGCGGCCCGGACCGTCCTGGCTCGCAGCCTGGGCCTTATGGGCATGACCGCCCCCGAGCACATGTAGCACGGGCGGCGCAGCTCTACTTCCCGCGTCTACTCGAAAGGATCTCCAGGTCATGTTCAAGGTCGGCGAGTTCGTACTGACTGGGAATATTTCGTTGGCGTAGGTACTCACTCATTTCCCAAATGGATACACCCGATTCCTCGGCAACGCGCGCCAGCGTGAGTGTCCCGCGAGCATAGGCGGCGGCGTAGTGTTCCAGCTTCCACTCCGAGACTGCCCTTAGCAGCAGCCTCCGCACAGTGGTGGAGCGATCGGTGTGCTCGGCCTGCTCAATGGCCTCCAGATCAGCTATCAACGACTCCGGCAGGCGGGCGCCCACCATGGTGTCCTTCTTCATAACGTCCTCCCGCTTCGGGCGATAAGGTCAGCTATCACATCAGGTGACAGCCATAGCACCCGTCCAAGGCTTCGCAGATGCGCTAGGAAGCCTGGCTCATCCAAGATGCCTGCCAAACGACCCTCCAATAGAACCGCCGCTGTCCCCAGATACTCCAGCCCAAGGCTTTCAGCCAGCCGCCTGGCGTTTCTGTCGTCCAGCAGCAGGGGCAAGGCGTTGTCGGCCGCCAATGCTATGGCCTCCGCTTCTCCGGACCCTATGCCAGCTCGAGCGCGATAGGTCTGTGCGTTGCCAACGGCCAACTCCGGCAGAGGCGACAATATGGCCCATCCATCGGTCAGAGCATCTTCCACTGCGTAGACTTCCGGTTTGTGAAGCTCACTCCCTCGCAGGACGACTTCCTGGTACACTGCGGGAGGCATCAGCACCCGGCCGTAGAGGTCTCGGAGCAGATGCAAGAGGTCAACCTTGGCCAAGGTGATGAGGACAGAAGAGTCAGCGATGACTGGCATTCAGGCAACCACCTCTCAGTCAAATGCTAACAAATGGGCCATTTGTTAGCAATCCAGGTAAACATCCCAACACCAAAGGAGCCACCATTGCGACCCAACAAAGTAAAAGAAAAGCTACACCGCGGCGAGCCTGTGCTGGGCCTCTTCTGCAACTTCCAATCACCCGGTGAAATCGAGGTCCTCGGCTGGCTGGGCTACGACTTTGCAATCATCGACGCGGAGCACTCCACCGTCGACTACCGGAGACCATGGAGAATATGGTCCGCGCCGCCGAGGTCAGCGGGACGGCCCCCTTCGCCCGCATCGGCCTGGGCGTCCAGCAGAACATCCTCCGCTTCCTCGACGCCGGCGTCATCGGCGCCCAGATCCCCCTCGTCAACACCGGAGAGCAGGCCAGGGCCGTCGTGGAGGCCGTCAAGTACCCGCCCCTCGGCAAGCGGGGACTGGCGGGCGTGCGGGCCGGCTCGTTTGGCATCCTCGAGTCGATGGGCGATTACGTGGCCAGCGCAAACCGGGAGACCCTAGTCATCGTCCAGGTCGAGACCACCGAGGCGCTCGACAACCTGGACGACATCATCGCCGTGGACGGCGTCGACGTGATCTTCCTCGGCCCCTCGGACTTATCGTCGTCCATGGGCTACACCGGCCAGGAATTCCCACCCACCCCGACGTCATCAACGCCATCGCCGGCGCTGGTAAGAGGATCGCGGCCGCAGGCAAGTACGCCGGCACCATCGCCCGCGACCCGGATGCCTACGCTCAATGGCGGGAGGCCGGCTTCCAGTACCTCTGCACCGGCGTGAGCGCCCTGTTGATCCAGTCAGCGAGGGGCTACCTCGAGGGGTGCCGCAAGACAGACTCCTAGCAGACCAGCACTAGCAATGCAGCGCTGGATAACGAAGAAGGGTCGTCCGATTGGGACGACCCTTCTTTTTCTATGCTTCCTGGACTTGCCGCATTTGTCGCACTGCTTGGAGACCTTGGCGCTCGTCAAGAACACTTGCCGCGGCCACGGCATACACCCACCTTCCCTAGAGAGCATCCCAGCCGGTAGGTGAACCGCCAACGATGTTGCAGTGACTCTGCCTACGGCAACAGCGGACTGGGCGTCTGGAGGAAGGTCCCCGGAAGCTGCTGCCAACAGAGGTACCGCAGGTTCTCCCCGCCCGTGCTCTTGGTCTCGTGGCGGGAATTGGCGGGGACGTGCAGGAAATCACCCCTATTGACCTCAACCCGCCTGTCCCCCACAAGCTCGTCGGCCTGGCCCGCCAGGCATAACTTCACAAGATCGCCGCCGGAGAGGGACAGGCCCTGCTCCTCGCCGGGCGTCAGGCAGTCCAGGAAGATCTGGAACGAATACAGGTCGAACCCCAGCTCCGGCGCCATGACAATGTGCCTGCCGGGGCCCCACTCCATCAACGGAGCGTCCTCGGCGGCAACGTACAGCTTCTTCTGCTCCCGCCTCCGATGCACCTCCAGGGCCACCCGTCCGAACTCCACCTGCTGCCTGAGATAGAGGCGGTACATGCTCCAGGGGTCCAACCCGCCCATGACCTCCTCGGTGAGCTCCTCGTCCGGCAACTCGTACGGAGGGTGCTCGTGAACGAAGGGCGTCGGAACCTGACGCAGCGTTCCCACGAACTGCTGCACTGCCAGGAAGACCAGGGGCTCGTCGGCGGGGTTCTCGGTGCCGTGCCAAATGTTGCCGGGAACGTGCATGAAGTCGCCGACCTTGACCTCGTAGCGCTCGTCGCCAACGACCTCGTATCCCCCACCGGCCACGTAGAACTTGATGGCGTCGCCGTGCGAGTGATAGCGGTCCGACCCCGCCGCCCTGCCCGACGTGAAGATGTGGAAGTTGTACACGTCGAAGCCCAGCTCCGGGCCGATGATCATGCGCTGGTCGGGACCGGCCTCCGGGCCCACCGGGGCATCCTTGGCGAGGACGTGAATGCGTTTCTGCCGGCGCCTCCGCTCAAGCTCCAGGGTCGCCTTACCGAAGGCGATTTGCTTCTCCGCGTAGAGCTGGCGAAGCTCCTCGATGCCGAGGCCGGTGAGGCCCTCGCTAATGGACGCCGGTAGTGTTTCCGTCATGGCGCGTCTCCTGGGGGTGTTGAATGGGGAGCATTATACATTGGGGCCGGCGTCAGGTCCGGGAAGCCGCGGGGGGCCGCGTGCCTTCATCCTCCGGCTCCGGGTCGTTGCTCGTCCGCAGCGGAACCTCCCGCAGGAACAAACACGCCACCACCGCGATGCCCATGAAGAACGCCCCCAGCAGGAAGGAGTCGCCGATGGCGGACGCCAGGCTCGCTCGCATGGTGTCGAGGATGACCGGTAGGTGTTGCACCCCTCCGGCGCCGATCAGCGCGTTTTCAATGTTGGCCACCGTGTCGGCATCCAACAGCGCCTGAGGATTGGTGGGCAGCAGGACGCCGGCCCGCTCCATGGCGGCCTGCGCGGGCGCCGGGATGTCTGCGTGAAATCCCGAGGCGAAGCGGGAGCCCACCATGGTCCCCATCACAGCCACGCCGATGGTCCCGCCGAAGTTCCGCATGAAGGCCGCGGACGACGTGGCGACGCCCAGCATCCGCTGCGGAACGGCGTTGGTGGCGATGACCATGAACAGGGGGAAGGCTACCCCCATCCCCATCCCCATGATCACGACGTACAGGGTGATCGTGGCCCTGGTCGCGCTCGCGTCCATCGTGGACAGCAGGTAGATGCCGAGGGTCGCCGTGGCCGTGCTGAAGATGGCCACCACCTTGTAGCGCCCCCAACGCGACAGCAACTGCCCCGCGATCACCCCGGCGAAGAAGCTGCTGATGGTCATGGGCATCAGAAACAGGCCCGATTCCGTCGCCGTTCTACCCGCCACGCCCTGCACGAACAGCGGCAGGTTCAGCATCGTCCCGAACAGTCCCAGGCCAATCAGCAGATACACCAGGTTCGAGATGGCGAAGGGGCCGTTCTTGAATGCGGGAAGTGGAAGGATGGGCTCGGGGGCGCGTCGCTCCTGCGCCAGGAACGCCGCCGCCATGACCCCCGACGCCGAGAGCAGACCCCACCACCTGCCAGGACCCCCAGGGCAGTTGCCTGCCTCCCAGCGACACGCCGACCAGCAGCGGGATCACAAATGCCAGCAGCAGCGCCGCTCCCAGGAAGTCGATCCGGTGGCGTCGTCCCCGGTAGTAGAACGGCGGCAGTACGAAGGAGGCATAGACCAAGGCAGAGGCCGCCACCGGGATGTTCATGAAGAACACCCACCGCCAGGACAGATGGTCCGTCAGCAGTCCGCCCACCAGCGGCCCGCAGATGTTGGAAATGGCGAACACGCCCTGATTCAACGCCCGCCACTTGGGCTGCTCCTTCGGAGTGAACAGTTCCCCCACGATGGACATCGAATTGGCGATCAGCGCGCCCGCCCCTATCCCCGCGAGGGCCCGGAAGATGGAGAGCTGGAAGATGTCCTGGGCGATCCCGGACAGCGCCGACCCAATCATCAATATGATCAGGCCGATGGAGAAGAACAGCTTGCGCCCGTACATGTCCGACAGCTTGCCGAATATGGGCAGACTGGCGGCGGCGGTGACGATGTATCCCGTGAAGACCCAGTGGAAGTGGTCCAGCCCCTTCAGGTCCGCAGCGATCCGCGGCAGCGCCGCGCTCACGACGGTCATGTTCAAGGCCGCGACCATCATGCCTATCGAGACCGCTACGTAGGCGATGACCCGCTGCCGCCCCTTTGGAGTCGGTCTGTCGGCGAAGGCCGCTCGCAGGAAGGAGGGAACAAACCGTTGGAGGGTCAGACACCGGAGCAAGGCCATAGGCGCAGTTTAGCAGATGTCTTGCGCCCAGCCCGCAACCTGCCGCTTCACCCTGCGGATATCCATCACTTGTCGAGGACCCTCTTCCTAACCTTCCCCGAGTACCGGGGCAGGAATGGTCTTTGATTGTATGTGCACCTTTTCTCAGACGGATTTTGGTGGGTGTAGGCACGGAGCCGTAACAAGGGCGTAATAGGGCGTAACGAGCCGTAATGAAGCTGTAAAGGAACTGTAAAGGATCTGTAATGGCTCCGTAACGAACCGTAACGGAACCGTAATGGAGCGGGATGGCTCCAAAGAGCCTGTGCCTTATAACGGCATTGGCTCCGGTCCCAGCCTTCCCCGGAGGGTCTTGCCCCTTGGGTTGTTCCCTCAGCGCCCCTGCCACAGGGGATTCTCTGTGGTTAGCCTCCAGTGCAATATGTATGCGGCAGGCTCCAAGAAAGAGAAGCGGGCCGGCTGCCCATTTTATGGGGGTACTATAGCACAATCGTTCGCATTTTGCCATAGGGCAACGGAGGGCCCGCGCCAGGCCCTCGTTGACTCCTATGCCAGCCGGGGCAACACCTGCTCCCCTATCAAGCGCAGCCCCCTCCTCGCTCCCCGGCCCCTCCATCGCCGACGGCTTCACCCGTCTCCTAAAGGAGGGTGCAGGGAACCCTTGGTTCCCTGCGGGGTATAGGGGGAGTCCCCCTGTACCCAAAAACGTCGGAGGGCGAGCCAGGTGGGACAACGTCGCAGGTCACCCCCAACCCTCCCCTGAAAGAGAGCGCAGGCCACAACAAAATCCCCCTCCCCCAACCAGGGCGCAGGGCTCGCGCCCCCAGCCGCAGAGCGGGCGACAGCCGGCGGGGGCACCATCGGCAAGAACGGCGGGATTCCAAGAGGTAATCCATCACACCCCAGCTGTCACAGTTGTCGCGACTATCTCGCGGCTATGACCACGCTATATCGCGTTTGTGCCTGGGCCATGAGTAAGCCATATCGCGATTCGCAACGATTCCCACGCGGCCCCCCAAGCGCGCCGTCGCAGAGCCGAATCGGCCCCCAAACAAAGAAAGCGGGCCACCAGCCCACTTAATGGCGGTATTATGGCGCAAATGCATGCATCGTGCAAGAAGGCGAAACGGAGGGTAGTGCCTCCGCTTGAAATATTCCAATTCCTGCGCATTCTGTAGGCGTAAGGACTTGCACGTAGTCAATATGCACGCCCTAGGCTCGCTAAGGCTTGGACGAAACACATGCGCAACCGCGACAATATGGCTCAATACCTTAAGGGCTCTGCGCTTCTGACCCCTGTCAGCGATGGGTCAGCAGCGCCGCGATGGTCAGGCCGGGAGGCTTTCTACAAACTTGTGCAGATCCTCACACGCTACTTCCGAAGAAGGCGTACTTCGATGATCGATTAGTTCGCGGCAGGCCCGTGCAATTGACTCTTGAACGGTGTTGGTGTGCCACCACCAACCACCCTTAACGCTATAAACCTTGTACATGCTAGGGCCGCCGCTGTTTAGAGTAACCGATACGGTGTTTACCTTATCCGATACTTTGATCTCGCAAGCATTTGTATCCTCAATGAGGAACGACTCACTTTTGTACTTGTATTCCTTCATCTTCAGTCCATCTCCATTGCGAAGCTGTTTCATGGGCCACAGCGATAAAACTCTCCGGCACCAAAGGAATCGGGCCCCGCCTTCATCGCCACCGGTCGCTCAGAGTCAATTTTGGCGGAGTTAGCTTAACCCGCGCCGGACCGACCTTGTCGACGATCCGGGATTGGCCCAGCCACTGGCTACGAGCTAGGTGGTACGTCTTCCTACTATAGCGACCTCCTTCAAAAGAATCTCACCGGAGCGAGAAGGCGCAACGACCGGTCGATCTCAAAGCGGCTTCGCACTTCACTCCACACCGCGCGTTCCCATCGCACGACGCGTGTTACGCTGTGGGCGTCCCCGCTCCAGCGGGCGCGTTCCAAAAGAAAAACCCCTTTGTCAGGACTATTGATGAAGGGGGTTCCATGTCGCTCTAGTTATTTTGAAGAATATCGTCAATGCCGAGGACATCCAGTATGTCGTCGGAACCGACGTAGTGCCTTCTGAACTCGGCCTCACTTATCGATAAGAGGTCACAGAGTTCGGTGCGACTGTATTCCAGTTCGTCCAAGTGCCTCCGTGCCAAAAGCACCATCCAAAACGGTTTTTCTACTGGCGGGTCTAAGGTTTCTGGTTCGCGAGTCCGATAGCCGGCCTTCGAGAGCCGGATATACATTGAACGTCGCTGCCCTTCGCTGATGGTTCCCAAATGGTATGCACGGGTAATGAGCGCCTGCATTGAAATTTTCCACTCTCTCTTTAGTCCGCCCAATTTCTGAAAGGTCAGCCCGTCAAGCAGGGGGCCAATTTCGTGGGCAGGTGCCAAGAGTTCCGCAGCAAACAGGTGGGCCTGATGTTCCACTTCCTTAGGGGACGCCATCGGCTCAAAGTGCATCACCGCGTGGCCCAGCTCGTGGGCAAGAGTCCATCGCCATCGGTCAGGCGGCAATTGAGAGTTGAGATGTAGGAAACACGGTGGATACTTCGGACGCTGGCTGAACCCGTCAACTTGGTATGATCCGAAATCATGTGCGACGACCATGCAACCGTTCCGCTCCAACGTCTCAGTGAGGTTGAATATCGGCCCAGGCGGGATGTTTATTGCCACACGTACGGAGCGCGCGATTTTCTCTGGGTCGTCCTCAAACAAGTCAACAGGGTATTCAGGCAGGGACGATGGAGCGATGTCCAGCGAGTTCAACATGGTGGTGATTTCTAGGCGGCGTGCCTCGGCGAGGGCATGGGCCCGGTACAGCTTCCTAGTCGGTAAGCTCTGCTGCTTCCGGTGGAAGATCGCGCCCCCTGTGGCTCCAATCAGTGTTGGCTTCCGGCAAAAGAAGCTCACTGGATACTTAAGTACAGCGGCAATGCGGGACAAGCTGTCATCGGTGGCCGACAAAGTGCCCGTCTCGTATCTAGAAACCGAGGCGGATGATACTGCGGACAACTCGGCCAATTGGGTCTGGGTCATCTCGCGAGAACGCCGAGCGAGGACGAGCATCTCGGGGTTGAAGTCTGCTACTACGGTCATGGCAACACGACTCCCGAAAAGTCATCGTGGGTATGCACCATACGACCAAACACATCCCTAGGCGCAGCGGCAAATTCGCCGATGGCAGGACCCCAAATCTGCCAGCGCCAGACAGACCGTCCCTTGAAGTTGAGCATCACCACTGCATCTCTTACGACGGTGCCGGTCAGGTCCAACCGGTAGCCCAACTCGAGCTTCGCCATTGGGGGGATGGTTGGAAACGACGCCTGCGCGTCCCACGCGCGAGCCCGTGACGTCGGATGATTCCAAGAACGGTATGAATTGTCAACGTGCTTGAGACGCAGCACCAGCAAGTCATCAACTATGTAGTAGTGGCGGTTTCCATGTTTGTCTAGTGAGACGCCTACATCGCCTCGAAATGCTTGGGAGGAATACGCATACCAGAACTGATTGACGAGCACACCCCGAGCAAACTCGTCGACGATGGCGTGATACGCACCCAGCCCATTGTTCCATTCTTGGATGGCTTTCCTGAGAGATCCAGCGAAGATCGGTACTCGGGGCTGCAGAATGGTCTTAGCGCTCCGGAGTTCAATGAAGTGCGGATTCACAGCGGCCTCCGAGGTTTGCGTGATATCTTGCGCAAATATCATACCTGCGAATCTTGCGCGATATGTTGCGCGATATGGTACCACCCCGGAGTTCGGATGTCAATGGGCTGAGCCGGTTTCGCAGCACAGATGTCGTGTCACCTTGCGGGTCGCGCACACCCCACCATGCTGTGTAGGGTGTGCTCCCGGAAGCCGACTGCCAGCTAGACAGAGGTCAGGGAATCCGTTGAGGATCAGTGGATCGACCAGCAGCCGTGCAGCTGGGTCGTGTCGGACTTCACCCCGGGCAAAGTCTTTCACCAAGCCATGACCGTCGTCAAACGGGGCTAACGGCAGGTACTCATCCGGAACGCCTCGAGTGTTCTGATGTGGTCGATTTCAAACTGAGACGCTACCGGACGGAGGGCCCGCGCCAGGTCCTCGTTGACTCCTACGCCAGCCGGGGCAACACCTGCTCCCCTATCAGGCGAATGACGTTGAGCGTCTTTTCATGCGGCATGCCCGGCCATTGCAGACGGGCAATCATCGTTGTGACGCCCAACTCATCGCGATAGCGCTGCAACTCCTGCGCGCAGTCCTCCGGCGTCCCAATGATGAACCTATCGCGGGCAGGCTCCTGAAACGGCGCCGTGAAGTCCTCGTCGCCTGGGAGCGCCTTGTCCTGACCCCAGCTCGCGTAAGCCTGATACTTGGCGTACAGATACGGCTGGGCCTCGCGCCAGGCCGTCTCCCGGTCTTCGTGAATGTACAGCTCGCGCATCATCGGCAGCTCCGCCGGCGCATCGCGGCCCCCCTCCTCCAGCCCCCGGCGATAGACGTCCATTTGCTGTTGAACGGTGGCAACCGTGGCGTGCGGGTTCACAAGCCAGGGGTGGCCCATGCGGCCCGCTCGCTCCACTGCCTTGTCGGCGTTGCAGGCTATCCAGATAGGCGGATGGGGCTTCTGCACAGGTTTCGTCGTCACCCTGACCTTGGGCAACTGCCAGAAGCGGCCGTCATATTCGACGGTGTCCTGGGTCCAGACCAGCTTCATGATTTCCAGCGCTTCCAGGAACCGGGCCAATCGCTCGCCCCGCCGGACGCCGAAGGCGGCGAACTCCTCCTCTCGATACCCGATGCCCACGCCGCAAACGAACCGCCCACCGGTGATGGCGTCCATCGTCATCACCTGTTCCGCCAGGTCGACCGGGTTGTGCATCGAAGACAGCGCCACGCCGCAGGCCAGCCGCATGTCCCCGGCGTCGGCGGCCAGGCGGCCCAGGTAGGGCCACATCGAAGGCATGATGAACGGATTCACCAGGTGGTGCTGCCCCATCGTGATGATATCGAAGCCCGCCTCCCTGGCCGCCCTCACCTCCGCCAGCGCGTCCTGGACCTTCGCAGCAAACGACTGGTCGCTGGTGAACTGGATGGCGGCCATCATCCCAAAGCGCATGTCTCCTCCTGCATGCATCCGGTTGCGGCGCAATGCTATCATACGTCCTGCCGTCGCACGGCTGGCCGAGCGCGGCGGCAAGAACCTTCCAGGCAGCCCCGCTTCTGTTCCCTCTGATCCTTTCCCGGCGGGGCCAGGCAATGGCATGACTCTCTATTTCGAAGACGTCGCTGAAGGCATGGAGTTGCCGTCGTTGGTGAAGCACCCAACGACGCGGCAACTAGCGCAGTATGCCGGGGCCTCCGGCGACTTCTACGAGATCCACTACGACAGCGATTTCGCCCGCGGCGCGGGGCTGGACGGCGTCATCCTCCACGGGGCCCTGAAGAATGCCTTTCTGGGCCAGCTCATCACGGACTGGATCGGCGAAACCGGCAAGCTCAAAAAGCTATCCGTCCAGTACCGGGGCATGGATGTCCCGGGCAGCCCGCTAACGTGCCGAGGCCGCGTCACCCACAAATACGACGAGAACGGCGAGCATCGCGTGGACTGCGAGATCTGGACGGAGACTGCCGCCGGCGACGTCACCACCCCCGGCTTGGCAACGGTGTCGCTGCCGTCAAGGGCCTGACTCTTCGGGGCCGCCGCTGTTTACTCCCTCGTCAACGCCCCGCGGGCCGCTCCTTCGTCAGGCGCCATTGAATCAGGCCCGTCTCGTACACCTTGCACCCGACGGTCTTGAACGCAGACTGCCGCGCGCCCGGCGCGAATAGCGGTATTCCGTCGCCGAGCACCACGGGGAACACCGTCAGAATGATGTCGTCTATCAGGTCCGCATTCAGCATGATCGCGTTGATCTGTCCCCCACCGACCAGCCAGATGTCCTGGCCTTCCTCCGCTTTGAAACCCCGCGCAAACGACGCGATATCGCCTGAAACGAACCGGACGTTCGCCGTATCGGAAACGGCGGGGTCCCTCGTGAAAACGTAGTTCGTCTTGTCTGGGTAGGGAAACTCCTCAACGGTCTGCGTCACCTCATAGGTGGCCCTTCCCATCAGCGTGGCGTCGATTGACGCGTAGAAGTCGCTGTAGCCGTAATCAAGGTCGCCGCCCGCGTCCAGCCAGTCGATCTCGCCGTTGGGCCCAGCGATGTACCCATCCAGGCTCGCCGCGATGTAGAGCTTCAGCCTTCGCAAGCATCCCTCCTCTGCCTCTGGACTGCGTCTCCGTCCATCCCCTTGGCGCCAGCCACCCAACACCCAAGCGGGGCATCTGCCGACACTGGCCACAGTATAGACCTAGGCAACGCGCCGGATGCGGCCCTACGACCTCACAGCAACGTTCCCCCGCCCCGGCGCACTTGGTTGGCCCAACGCCGTCGATGGGTTATCATCCGGGCCAGCCCCCGCCGCGGCGTCACTCAGCTATCGCACGACTGCATGGGGCGGACAGCGAGAGGACAAGACATGGCCAACGCTCTGCAGGACAAAGCCGTCGTCGTCACCGGCGCCGGTAGCGGCATCGGCCTGGGCATCGCGCTCCTGATGGCCCGCGAGGGCGCCAGCGTGGTCGTCAACGACATCGGCTCAGCCGCCGACGGCACAGGCGGCGACACCGCCGTCGCCGACCGCGTGGTGCAGCAGATCCGCGAGTTCGGCGGCTCTGCCGTCGGGAACTACGACTCCGTCGCCAGCATGGCCGGCGGCGCCAACATCGTGGGCGCCGCCATCCGCAACTTCGGCAGGCTCGACGCAGTGGTGACGCCGGCAGGCATCATCCAAGAAGCCCTCATCCACGACATGACCGAAGAGGAGTGGGACACCGTCATAGCCGTCCACCTCAAGGGGACATTCTCCGTCGTCCGCCACGCCGCGCCCATCTTCCGCCAACAGGGAAGCGGCAGCATCATCACCTTCACGTCGCGCCGGGGCCTCAAGGGAGGCGTCGGCAACGCCAACTACGCCGCCGCCAAGGCCGGCATCCTGGGCTTCACGAGGGTCGTCGCCAGGGATCTCGGCAGATACGGGGTGACCGTCAACTGCATCGCTCCGAGGGCCCGCACGAGGTTGGCGGGCTTCGATCCCGAAGGCGCTCAACGCAGGCAGTTTCCGGGCGCCAACGTGGCTTTCCCCGACCCCGAGGACGTGGCCCCGATGGTCTGCTACCTCGCCAGCGATGCCGCCAGAGCGGTCAACGGGCAGGTGTTCTGGGTGCATGGCGGCAACATCGAATTGATGCAGCAGCCGCGCCCCACCCGCTCCATAGTCAAGCCCGATGGCCGTTGGACGCTGGACGAACTGGACGATGTCGCTCCCCGCATCATCACCGGCGGGCTTGCCAACCCAGCGCCCCCGGCCGGAGCGTAGCCGGGCGCCAGTTCAGGGGCGCCGTTTGGAGCCGAAGCGCCCCGGCTTCCAGGACCTCCGCGGGCAGCAGGCCGCGAAGGATGCCCTCGCGTCTTCCTCCCTGCCCCAGTCCCTCTGTTGCACTGCCGCGCTGAGTCCGCTGGGGCCGAAGTGGAAGAACCGCCTAAGCCTGGACGGCCTCCTTCCGAGGCTCCCTGCCCAGCAGCAACAGCAGCGCTGTGCTTGCCAGCGCCACGATCGCGGTCGTCGTCCAGGCAAAGGAGTAGGAGTCGGTGGCGTCCACCATCACCCCGAACAGCGGCGTCCCTATCAGGGAGCCAATGCTGGCGATGGTGCTCGTCGTGCCCATGACCGTGCCGATGCGCCCCGGCGCCGCCAGTTCGCCCACCAGGACCACGAACACGGTGCGCCAGGACAGGACAGTGAGACCCAGCGAAAAGGCCACAAGCCCGATGAACCAGATGGGAGTCCCCTCGCCAATGAATGCCGTCCCGAAGAACGCCAAGCCGCTCAGCGCCCCCACGATGACCAACACGATGATCCGCCGCGAACGGAGAAGCAGGTCGCTGACGGCGCCCCAGAGAATCCTTCCTATCATGCTCCCCACCCGCGCCAGGCCCATGAGCCCTCCAGCAACCACCGGAGACAGCATCGGGTCCTCCACCAGAAACAGCACCAAGTAGGCGCCCACGGCGATGCTGGCAACCGACAGCAGCGTCGACCACGCCGTAGTCAATAGCAGGGTGCGGTTCGCCAGGACGTCCACCAGCCCACTCAGAAGAGACTCCCGCTTGCTTGGCGCATCGGCCGGCTTGTCCCTGTACGACGCGAAGAAGATCACGCCGGTGGTGAAGATGACCCCGGCCACCACCATGACGGCGGTCCGCCACCCCCAGAGTTCGGCAAGGGCTGGCAGCCCCGCCGCCGCCAGGACCCCCACCGTGGGCGTGCCTGTTTGCTTGATCCCCATCGCCACGGCGCGGCCCCTGCTGGGAAGCCAGTCCAGTATCGCCCGCGAGGTGGAAAGAAACCCCGGCGACTGAATCATCCCCACCAGCACCGCCAGCGCGAGCAAAACCCAGAAGGCGCTGGCAAGTCCCAACGCCACCAGCGCCGGCAGCAGCGCCACCAGAAGGAGCGTCGTGACCTTACGCACGCCCCACAGGTCGGTCAGCACCCCACCCAGGAGAATCGTGCTCGTGCCGCCCGCCACCATTGCCGCCACGAAGAAGCCGATCTGCGTCTTGCTGAGACCCAGGTCCGCCTCCATGAACGGGAACAGCACCGGAAGCGCTTGGAACGGCCCGTTGGAGCCTCCCTGCGCCATCGTCGCCACAATGACAACCACCCACGGATAGGGCATCCGCAGGACCGACTTCGCTCCAGCGCCTATGGGACGAAACAGGGGCATAACGACTATTCTACCGTGAGCTTGGCGAAACGTGCGGGGATTGCGCAGGTACGCGTATGCTACAATGCTCCCATCCTGCGCTGCCCCGAAGACCATGCGTCAAGCAGTCGACAGCTTCCTTGACCACCTCACGGTTGAGCGGAACCTCTCCCCTCACACCGTCACCGCCTATCGCAACGACCTGCAACAGTTCGTGGCGCATCTGGAGAATTCCAAAGCCGCAAAGACCTGGGCCGCCATAGACCTCGAGACGCTGGCCCAGTACGTCTTGGAACTCGGGCAGCGCGGCTACCTCCCCGCCACCCTCAGCCGAAAGGTGGCAGCCATCAAATCGTTCTTCCGCTATCTGGCGGAGGAGGGGAAGGTCCCCCTCGACCCCACCGACCCGCTGACATCTGCCCGCGGCGGCCTGAGGCTTCCCAAGGCGCTCTCCCAAGAAGAAATCGACAGCCTCCTGGCTGCTTTAAGCCCCGCCCTAACGCCGGAGCGGATGCGCGACCGCGCCATGTTCGAGCTGCTGTACGCCAGCGGTATGCGGGTCACCGAGTTGGTCTCTCTGGACGTCAGCGACGTCGATGTCGCGGGAATCCAGTTGGAGGGGGAACTCGCAGAGGTGTTCTACGATGACGACCTCGTTGCTATCGGCCATGTCATGAAGCGCCGCGTCGAGGAGCAACTTGGGTCATTGAAGGCCGTAAAGGACGCCTCCGCGGCGGCGCTGATGGAGGCCGGCCTCTCCGAGCAAGAAGCCGACGAGGCCCATGCCGCGCTGAACACCGGGGTCGTGCGCTGCCAGGGCAAGGGCGGCAAGGAGCGGCTGGTCACGGTGAACGCGGTGGCCGTGGGCGCGCTCAGGGAGTATTTGGCAAAGGGCAGAAAGCTGCTCATCAAGCGCGCCGGCGAGCCTGCCCTCCTCTTGAACCGGCGGGGCAAGCGCCTCACCAGGCAGGGCGTGTGGCTTCTGATAAAGACCTACGCCCGCCACGCCGGAATCCAGGAAGACATCACGCCGCACACGCTACGGCACAGCTTCGCCACGCACCTCCTCCAGGGCGGGGCCAGCCTGCGCCACGTTCAGGACATGCTGGGTCACGCCTCCATTGCCACCACGCAGATATACACCCACCTGACCAGCCAGCACGTCCGCGAAGAATACCTGCGGGCTCATCCCAGGTCGTAGGGGACCAAGGAGTCTTACACCTTGCGCATTGCCGTGGGCGCCGACGAACGAACCCCCCTGACCGACTCCGTAGTGCAGGAGCTGCTTCGCCGCGGCCTTGCCGTTGAGCTGTACGGAGCGCTGGACGCCAACGCCGACCCGGCTTGGCCCCTCGTCGCCAGGGCTGTCGCCCGGCAGGTTGCCTCCGGCGCCTGCCAGCAGGGCGTACTCATGTGCTGGACAGGCACAGGCGTCAGCATTGCCGCCAACAAGGTCCCCGGCGTTAGGGCCGCCCTCTGCGGCGACTCCCCAACCGCGCAGGGCGCCAGGGCCTACAACGACGCCAACGTTCTTTGCCTCAGCCTGCGCGCCACCTCAATAGCCGTCGCGTCCGAAATACTTGACGCCTGGTTCGCCGCGGAAATCGACGCCGGGGAGCGCCAGAACATCGAACGGGTCAACGAAATGGACCGCCTGCCAGTCTCATAGCAACGCAACCCTCTGAACGGAGATATGTCATGCCACTGATCACCATTAACGGAGAAGTCGGAAGCCATGGAGGCCTCGTTGGTCAAAGTGTTGCTCAAATGCTGGGAACCGACTACGTCGACCGTGTCATCCTCGCCGAGGCCGCCCGGCGGATAGGCGCAACCGTCGAGGCGCTGGAGGAAAAGGAAGAGCGCCCCGAGACGCTTGGCGACCGCGTGGCCAAGTTCTTGCAGCGGATGCTGGAGCGTTCCGCCGTCGCCGGCTCCGGCGGGGAGCCCTATTTCGGTCCGGGCCTCGACGTGCTCCTTGGCCGCCAGTACGAGGACATGGACCAGGAGACAATCACCCGTCCCCAGGAGCTTGACGACGAAGGCCTAATAAAGGCCATGAGCCAGGTCATCAAGGACATTGCCCAGGACGGCAACGTGGTCATAACAGGCCGGGCCAGCAACATGATCCTGGCGGACGTCCCCCACGCCCTGCACGTGCGCACGACCGCGCCCCTCGACTATCGCATCGCCTCCCTCATGGAGGACGACGGAGTCCCCCGGGCGGAAGCCGAGCGCATACTCCAGGTGCGGGAACGGGCCCGCATATGGTTCTTCAGGCGGTTCTTCAAGGTTGAGCCGGCGAACTCGCTCATCTATCATGTAACGATCAACACCGGCCAAACCCCCATAGAAGTGGCCACCGAAATCGTGGCCACCGCCGCTCGCAAGCTGGAGCAGATCAGCAGCTAACGTCAGCAACGCCCGCCCTGCCCGCAACGTTGCCCAGGGCCAGCAAGGAGACGACAATGCCCAGGCGCCCCCAAAAGGACTCGAAACGACGCAAGGGGCCTTCCGCCCCGGAGCAACTGGCGCGCAAACAGGCCAGAGAGGCCAGCGACGCGAATCCGTCACCGGCCGATTCCCCGGTCGCCCCGCTCGAAGAACCCATGGACGAGGCGCCCTCAGCGGTTGAGGCCGCCGCCCAGGACGCAGGCCCTGAGGATGTTGCCGCCCCCGCTCCTGCGCCCGCGCCCTCTCGCCGCGCCCCTCTGGCCGGGGCGCGGGCCATGCCCCAGCCAGCCGCGTTCCGGGTCTCCCGTCAGTCGCGGCAGCAGGTGGACCGTCTGTCCATCCCGACCGCAGTGCAGGCCCAGTTGAAAGGCGACCTGATGCGCATCGGCGCCATAACCGTGGTCATGGTCGCCGTTCTGGGCGCCCTGACCGTCGTCCTGGGTTAGCCCCCGAGACACATCGAACGGTTCCACCCGGGCCGGAGCAATGGCGCCCTGCATGCTACAATGGCATGGCCATGACGCAGCCCCTTCCCCGCCCGAATTCCCCCGCCTATGGCCGCATGTATCGCCGCCTGGGCGCCGTGCCGGCCAGCCCAGGCGTCTACCACTTCAAGGGACCCCAGGGCGAGGCGCTGTACGTCGGCAAGGCCGCCAATCTAAGGAACCGTCTCCGCTCTTATTTCGGGAGCGCGCTGGGGCAGGAGCCCAAGATTCGCCGGCTCATGGAGCGCGCCGCAGACTTCGAGTTCACGGTCACGGAGTCGGAAGCCGAGGCGCTGCTTCTGGAAAACCTCTTCATCAAGAAGCACAAGCCCCGCTACAACGCCAGGCTCAAGGACGACAAGACCTACCCCTACATCAAGATAGACCTCAAGGAAGCGTTCCCGCAGGTCTACATCACCCGGCGCGTCAAGCAGGACGGCGCCCGCTACTTCGGCCCCTTCGCCAGCGCCGGGTCGGTGCGCAAGACTCTCGACCTGCTGAAAAAGCTCTTCCCCTACCGGTCCTGCACAAAGGTCATCACGGGCAATGATGACCGCCCCTGCCTGGAATACTTCATCAACCGCTGCGTCGCCCCCTGCGTGAGCTACGCCACCAAGGAGCAGTACCAGGAAGTCATCCAGCAGGTCATCGCCTTCATGGACGGCCGCACCGAAACTGTCGTGCGCGACCTCAAACGGCGCATGCGCCAGGCATCCGACGACCTCGAGTTCGAACGGGCGGCAAGGCTGCGCGACCAGATTCACGCCATCGAGCGGGTCAACGAGGGTCAGAAGGTTGCCTCCCTCGGCTTGGAGAACGAAGACGCCATTGCCCTGGCCCGCGGCGCCCGCGACGAAGCCTGGGTCGAGGTCTTCACCATCCGCCGCGGATCCCTGGTGGGGCGCGACCACTTCATCATGGAAGGCGCACAGGACACCGAGGAGGGGCGCCTGCTGGCCGGCTTCGTCAAGCAGTACTACGACTCAGCGCCCTTCATCCCCCCAAGGGTGCTGCTCCAGACCCCCCTCGATGAAGAGGAGTTGCCGGCCATCCAGCACTGGCTTAGCGACCGCCGGGGCAGGCCCGTGCGTTTCCTCGTCCCCCAACGGGGCGAAAAGCGCCGGCTCCTGCAGATGGTGGAAGAAAACGCCCGCCAGGGTCTGGCCCAGCTCATGACGACCTGGGCCACCGATCGAGGCGCACTGAATCAGGCCATGGCCAACCTCGCAGAGGAGCTCAGCCTCCCCGACCTCCCCCGGCGCATGGAGTGTTACGACATTTCCAACACTCAGGGCGCCCACCCCGTCGGGAGCATGGTCGTCTTCCAGGACGGCCAGCCCCAAAAGGCCCACTACCGGCGTTTCCAGGTCAAGGGAGTCGACGGCCCCAACGACTACGCCATGATGCAGGAAATGCTGCGACGGCGCTTTCGCCGCCTCTCCAGCATGGCGGCCTCCGGCGGCGTCCCCGCTCCCACCGCCCCCGGCGCCGAAGACCAAGAACCCTCCGCAGCCGACGCGTGGAACACCGTCCCCAACCTCGTCATCATCGACGGCGGCAAGGGGCATCTTTCGGCTGCGCAAGAGGTCTTTCTGGAGCTGGGCATCAACTTCATCCCCCTCTCAGCCCTCGCCAAGGAGAGGGAAGAGCTCTTCATGCCCGACCTCTCAGAACCGATCCTCCTGCCACGAACTTCTCCCGCGCTCTATCTCGTGCAGCGTATTCGCGACGAGGCCCACAGGTTCGCCATCAGCTACCACCAGCGGGTCCGCTCCCGCAAGGCGACCCAGTCCGTGCTGGACGTGGTGCCTGGTATCGGCCCCCGCCGCAAGCGCATGTTGCTGCGTCAGTTCGGAGGCCTTGGCGCCATGAGGGAGGCGTCAGTGACCGAGCTGGCGGCGGTTCCCGGCATGACGACGCGTCTGGCCCAGAAGGTGAAGGAGTATCTGTAGGAACCTTGCTGAGAGGCGCTCTAGGGTGCCAGCCGGGTATGGGGTTCCATCATTCTAGGGTCGGTGGGAATAGAGGGAGTTGCCCTCCCTCCTTCAGCACCACTGCTGCCGCATCACGTGCCGGCAACGGCTCTTGGGGAAACAAGTATTCGCCCTGCGGGTCATGGCGCTGATACCGCTGCAGAGCGACTGATCGTCGTCTAACAGCGTAGCAATAGACGCACCCGTGTGGGCAAGTGTCGTAGTCCCCAATATCTCTTGATTCAAAGCAACCACACCCCGCACGCATTCCCTTGATCTTGGACCTAAACGGCTGATTGCCTATGTTCATCAGGCGCTGGCCATCAACACAACGAGCTTCGCTTACACCGGGGACAGTCAAGTCAGGTTGAGTGCAGATTGAGAGCCGCATCTGGTGTTCAGAAGCAATTTTCAAAAACGCTGCCAGCAATTCACGTTTCGTTTCCGCAGATGGATCGCCCCATTCAAAGCCGTAAGCATGGGATGCCTCATCCAGATTTCGTTCAGTCTTCTTATATATTTGCACGAATGAAACAACAACCTCGTCAGTGCATCCAGCTAACCTTCTGGCAAGTGTCGCAAAGTTGTCGAGATGAAACTCGGCATCCGTAAGAGTCGAGACAATGATTGGGTCATACCTCCAAACAAGTGTCTTGAAGCCGTGTGCCTTTGACGCAACAAGAAAACTCTCCACTGACCTATCTGTGTCTATAACTCGGTTCTCCAATGCTCGAGGACACCCATTTATTGTATATTGTACAACGAACGGGTATTCCCTTTCGTGGATATCTTCAAGCACACCCAGAAAAGGAGCAAGGTTCTTTGTCCAAAATATAAATCTGTCTACGTCCTCCTTGCGCAAGGATATAACTTGGTGTTGATTTCGATTGTATGGATTAACCATTCGGCAAAAGCCATCATGGAGACGATTTCTGAACCACTCCCCGTAGAAAGCGGGAATGTCAGTTTTATAGCTTGCCGGTATTATCATCACAACATCTCCTAGTTTCTCGTAATTGCAAACCAGAATACAGTTGGGCCTCTCGACTCTGTGTGAAATTTAATGCGTCGATAACCTAGATACTTCACCAATTCTTGACCCATTGTGTCAGTTTGTTCATCAGGGTCCATGATTCCGCCGAGTTTGTGGACTTGAAAAGTACATCCGAATGCTGATTGAAATAGGTTGACAAGATCGCCTTGGAAGGAAGTGGTGTACTCAAGACGATCGATTACAACAAACGCGCAGCCCGGACTTGTTGTCTTTATGAGATGCTCTATTACTAGCCGCGCTTTTTCTAGATTAGCCTTGTTTTCGGAGAAGAGATAGTTGCAGATTAGCAAATTCACTGGCTTAAACAGTTGTGTATAGTGGGTATACGAATCTGGGTCAAGAACGTCAAGCGGGTGGAAGGATGTGGCAATAACAGGCTTGGCGATTCCCAAATTGCTATGGATTGTCTTTTCTACAGAATTTGCTAGCGCCTTCCATGTTTCTGACCAGTGATGTACATTGTCCAAGACGACAAAATCAATTCTACTCGGCACTCCTATGTGAGTGTGCAACAGATATTTGGCAATTCCGAGAAGTTCTGTTCCTGGACCACCACCCAAGGCGCAAACACTAAGGGTGCCGCTACTAACAGGCTGCGGAAAAACTCTGAGGTCTACTCAGGACTCAAAGCGACTCGACGATAAGCGACACTACATTATGCGCAGCCTGCAACAATAGCTCGAAACGAACTACAATATGACGGATATCGTTGGCCTACTTAACGCTCCATCCACCACGTCTGTACGCCTTGTCCTTTTTCCGCAGCCTGCTAATGGCGTTCACCACAGTCGCTTGGAGTTGCACATCATCGCTTAGAATTTTTTCGAGAAATGTGGCATTCACACCGACATGTCGATATAGATATCCCAATCGGCACAAGGGGTTACTGTACTCAATATTTGGATCAACTCTTGGGTCAGCTTTCCAATGCTGGTTACGGGTACGGTCAATGTGTCGTCGAATCTCAGCAAGGACTTCTGCTCTATTTTGTTGATTGTCTGCCGCATAGGCTTCAATGGCCTGTTCCAGGACTTCCCGAATGATGTTGAAGTACATAACTGGTCCTCGTGAACCCCTTGTTGGATAGGGACGGTGTATTTGCACTCCATTGTAGTCGACCTTGTTCTTGCCGCAAGTCTCTTCTGTCTCACACAACCCAGCATGTCCTCTCCAGATCCGTTGCGGCGTTTCTCTTCCGCAAGCCGCTAGGGCTCTGCCGAAACGAGAAGTCTTCATTGAACTTCATTCTCTCGGCTTCGAAGGACCCTTTCCGGAGGAAGGCGTCACTCCACGAAGCGAGGAGGCCCATAGGCAGTTGCACCCAATCGACAGGGGGCTAGTGCGACAGCCCCCTGTCTCCACACGCCTTCTCCGCCTGCTTGAAATCTCAGAGGAAGCGTGGGAAGATACGCAGTGAGGATAGTCTATAGCCTGGGGACTCAACGCCCCCAACCCCAGCGGTTGATCCAAACCTCTCGGCCCGACCGCAATTTCAGTAGATGAGAATCCCCAAGGGACCCCTACCTACCCAACTCGCCAAGCGGCGTTTCACGAGTCGCCTCTTGGCGACGCTCGCGGCGAGCCTGCTCCTCACCGCGCTTGCCGCCGCCTGCGGCGGCGCTGAGCCGGCCACCGAACAGCCTGCGGCACCAACGCTAACGCCCGCCACAACCCCGGACGCCCCACCCACCGGCGGAGGTGCCCCAACCCTCGCCCCGGCCACGCAGGCACCCGCAAGCGCTACGGCCACGGGCTCTGACAGCCAGTCCACCCCGGCGCCGACGCCCGCCGACCCGCCCGCAGGCCCTACCGCCACTGCCGCGGTTGAACCCGATCCAACGCAGCCGCCGGCCCCCACATCGGCGCCCGTCCCGGACGCTTCCCTCGGGTCAAAGGAAGGCAACCTTGCTCCTGCCTTCACGGTCACCGGCATCGACGGTGAAGTAGTCAGCCTTGACGGCCTGGTTTCCCAAGGCCAGCCCTTCCTCCTCTACTTCTTTACAACGTGGTGACCGACGTGTCGCGCCGAGTTACGGACGCTCAAGGAAGTCTCCCCCGCCTACGAAGGACAGGTTAAGGTCATTGCCGTTGGGTTTGACCCCTCCGAGTATAGCCGGCCGGACTTTCTCCGCGGCTTTAGGGACAAGGAAGGACTTCCCTTCCAGTTGTATGCCGGAAGCCGCGAAATCCTCGTGGACTATAACGTGACGGTCAGGTCCACCAAGATAGCGGTCGGGGGCAACGGCCTCATCACCTTCAGGGAAGGCTACGGCGTCATGACCTCAGGCGATTTGGAAGCCGTCTTCCAGGACTTGGTGGACTCCTAGGGGTTTCGGCTGTCCCCCCGGTCCACTCCGGCCCTCCCGCAAACGCGGCGCACGCCTTTACCCGGCCCCTACTCCTCCAGAAACTCGCGCAGCGCGTTGTAGGAAGCCGGCATCTCCGGCTGGAACCTGAGGAAGGTCGTTGTGGGGAAGCGTTGCAGGCCGCTCTTGTGACTCGCCGCCACCCCATCCAGAATGCGCTCCACGTGGGACCACGGCGTCGTGAAAGCCATCTCGTGGTCCTGGGCCATCCCAAAGATGCGGTCGCCATTGCACGGCAGCACGTACCATGGCTCACCCGTATTGTAGGCTTGGGCGATGATGTCGGCGCAGTCCCTGGTTCCAACGGAAGCCGACCTCACAGGCATCCCCCCTCTCCAAACGGCCCCCTGCACCAGGCGCATCACCATCGCCGAGTTGCCGTAGACGCAGAGAACGTCAGGCTCGAAGTCGGCCCGGTGCAGCGGCGCCACCACCAGATAGGGAAACTTGCCGTGCTCCAGGTAGGCCACCTCGTGCGCCGACTTCGACCACATCTCCCGGTTCTCCGGGTCCAGGCTCTCGAACACCGACCCGTCGTCGAACTGCTTCTTGCGGGGCAGGTGGCCCAGCATCAGCATCCCGTAGGGGCATATCTGGTCCTCCTTTCCCACCGCCAGCACCCACCCATAGCGGCGCGCCATGCCATACGCCTGGCAGACCGTGATACGGTCCCCCAGATCCCTCAAAGGCCGCCGCGCCCGATCCGGAATTTCCGACTCGTCCCTGCACAGCTTGATGGCCACGGGATAGGTGTCCACGCGGACATATTCGGACAGCATCTGGTCAACGGCCTTGGTGTCCATGGCCTCTCCTCTCGGTAAGCGTACCTCAACTGTAGCACCTTGCCGGAGGCGGGTCACTCGCGCCGCGAAGACGATTTCCCGCCGCCGTCGTTTGACACCCTCTCTGCGAACTGCTGATAATCAGTCAAGGCATCGCCGCGATACGGAGCGCCATGAACACCGCCAAAGAGGTCGTCATCGCCGAGGATGGCATCCATCTCCGTTGGGACGACGGCCATAAGGGCTACTACCCCCACCGCAACCTCCGCGCCGAGTGCCGGTGCGCAGCCTGCGTCAACGAGTTCACCGGCGAGCGTATCGTTGGATTCAACAACGTCCAGGAGGACGTGGAAGCCGTGGACTGGATGGAGGTGGGCCGGTACGCCCTTCGCTTCCTCTGGAGCGACTTCCACGACAGCGGCATCTATCCCTTCGACCTGCTGCGCGCTGTGTGCCGGTGCCCTGAATGTGAAGCCCAGCACGCCGGGAGGTGAGCATGGCGCTCGTTCAAGGCCACGCGCTTGACGTTGCCACGCGCCGCCCGTCCGGCGCCGCCTGGGGACGGAGAAGCCATCGCCGAAGGCCAACCATCGGACGGAGCATCAGAACGTGGTAAAAGTCATCATCCGCAACCCCAAGAGGCGCGAGATCGAACTGGACGGCAAGGGCTGGCGCGTGCAGGACGCGCTGCGCCATCTCGACCTGAACCCGGAGTCGGTCCTCGTGGTCCGGGCGGGCGAATTGCTCACCCGGGACGAGCACCTGAGAGCTGACGACACGATCGAAGTCCTTTCCGCCATCTCTGGAGGCTAGCTTGCGCTGCGTAAAGTGCCCGGACAAGGCCATCATCGAGCTCAGAAGGCACCACTCTGCCTTCTGCAAGCCCCATTTCGTCGAGTACTTCGAGAACCAGGTGGAACGGGCTGTCCGCCGCAACAGCATGTTCGCACAGGACGACCGCATCATGGTGGCGGTATCCGGAGGCAAGGACAGCCTGTCGCTCTGGAGCGTCCTCCACCGCATGGGCTACGAAACGTCAGGGCTGCACATCCACCTCGGCATAGGCGAATACTCAGAGGCCTCCTACGAGAAGACGGCGCAGTTTGCCAATGCCCACGGCCTCGAGCTTGCCACCGTAGACCTATCGAAGACCTACGGGATGGGAGTGCCGGACCTTTCCAAGGCGCTGAGAAGGGTGGCCTGCTCCGGCTGCGGCCTCAGCAAGCGTTACATCATGAACAAAGAAGCCTACGAAAGGGGCTTCGACGTCGTGGCCACCGGCCACAACCTCGACGATGAAGCCGCCACACTCATGGGCAACGTCCTCCACTGGCAGATGGGTTATCTGGCTCGGCAGTCGCCGGCGCTCCAGGCCACCACGGAGAAGCTGGTGAAGAAGGTCAAGCCGCTCTTCACCCTCACGGAGCGGGAAACCGCCGCCTATGCCCTCCTCCACGGCATCGACTACGTTGAAGACGAGTGCCCCAATGCCCTCGGCGCCAAGTCCCTCGTCTACAAGGACGCCCTCAACCGCATTGAGTGGGAGTCTCCCGGGGCCAAGCACAGTTTCGTGCTCCAGTTCCTCGAACACGCCAAGCCTCGCCTTGAGGTGGGGGCCGACGACCATGAGCTCCGGGATTGCGCCATCTGCGGCCAGCCCACCACGAGCGAGGTGTGCGCCTTCTGCCGTATGTGGCAACAGGCGGAGCGCCGCGTGCAGGAGCGGGAAGAGCGCCGCCAGGCCCGGGAGGCCATCGCCGGGGCCGAGACCGCTTAGGCTAGACCGCCGCCGGGGCACATGAGAGAATCCCTCCGCATCTCTGTCCCTTCCCCCGTAGTCGGGGGAAGGTTAGGATGGGGGTTCTTCCCAACCAGGGCGCCCGGGGAAGGCGGGGATGGGAAACGCCAACAACCTCTACGGCCCCCGTGTCACGGTGCCGCTATCCCTCCGAATGCCCAACTAGTCCGCTTTTTGCATTTGGTATAGCTTCATCCTGGGCATGCAGGCTGGCCACGCGGCAGCTATAGATAACTCGCGGCAATGATTCCAACACCCCTTGGGACGGGTCCGGGACCTCGAGGCGCCGCTCCGCCACAACCCCCTCGTAAGGCTTGAAATAGGGGCACCGCTCCCGAAAGGCTTGCAGCAACAGCCAGTCGCCGCCCAGTAGGAAGTGGTCAATCGCCTTCCCATAGGGCTCTAAACGCTGCCGCAACACCTCGCAGGTCTTCTCCATCAGAGCATTCGCCTGTTCCCCCCTCCGGCGTGCAAACCGGCCGGAGGAGCTGCCCCCTTTTCGCGTGCGTCCCTGCACGTAGCGGCGCCCCACCTTGGAAACGGCCAGTGATTCGTCCTCGAACACGCCCACCCCGTACCCGCCTCTCCTCAACAGCAACACCCCCACGGTGCGTGACGCCGCGAGCAGCGACACCAAGGGCGCCGCGTCCCAACCGGACAGCACCGCAGCCTCGGTTGGAGCAAAGGGCGGCAGAACAACATGGATATCGGGGCGGCCCACGAAGAGCACAGCGCCCGTTGTGGACTTCTCCACCGCAGCCTGGACCGGCTTCGGCAGCGACGCGGCGCTCGGCGCCGCGTTCCCTGGCAGGAGCACGAACGTGCTTCCCTCTCCCTCCGGGTCGCGCCATTGCTGAGCCATGCGGAGCATGGCCTGGCGGGGCGCCAGCCTGAACTCGGGAATCAAGCGCGGGCCCTACCCTGTCTGTTGCCCAGCGGAACGTTCCGTCCGGCCCTCGACCGGGAAGCGCTCGTCGTTGCCCCACTCCCCCCAGGAGCCATCATAGTTGCGCACGTTGTCGTACCCCAACAGCATCAGAGCCAGCATTGCGTTCGACGAACGCACCGCGCCCTGTCAGTAGGGTGCTATGAGCCGCTTGTCCTCCGTAACCCCGGCGCCGCGGTACATCGCTCGCAGGTCATCGGCGGACTTGAAGACGTGGGTGTCGTCGTCCACCATGTTGTTCAGCCATTCCAAGTGCACCGCGCCCGCCATGTGCCCGCCGAAACGGTTCGTGCGCAGATTCGCCCCGTTGTACTCGCCATCGCTGCGGGTGTCCAAGGCCACAAAGCTGGAATCTCCGAGGCCTGCGCGGACCTCATCGGCGGCAATGACCCAATCCTCCTGGGGCCGGGGCGTAAACGGGCCCGCCTGCCGCTTCGACTTCGCTATGCTGATGGGGCGGCCCTCCATGACCCACTTGTTCCAGCCCCCGTTGAGCACCTTGACCCGGTGGTGCCCATAGTAGTTCAGCACCCACCAGAGCCGCGAGGCGAACAGGCTCCGGTTGTCGTCGTAGGCGATGACCAGGTCGTCGTCGCCTACGCCCAACTCCGCCATCAGCGCGGCGAACTGCCCAGGCGTCATCACGAACGCCGGATTGTCCGTGTCCTTCAGCCGGTCGCTGTAACTGGGCGAACTGACGGCCCCGGGAATATGGCCCCGCAGGTACAACCTGTGCTCCTGGCAGTCCACAACCACCAGATTGGCGCCATCCAGATGCTTCGCCAGCCAGCCGGTCTCAGCGAGAAGCTCGGGTCGGGCATAGTCCGCCATAGCTGCCTCCCTCGTCGAAGTGCGCCCATTGTTGCGGCCCGTTCTCGGGGGTGTCAAGGCAACGACGGCGGCGCCCCGCCGTCCTTGCACGCCAGCGCTCCCACAACGCCGCCCTGACGCCGGAATGGACGAAACGAGGCAGGCGCTCCATCCAACCTCGTGCAGCCCACCCGAATCCGCGCTATCATGGGCGGCACAACCGGCAAGCAAAGGAGCGGTCATGCACTTCGGCATCATGCTGCCCCACTTCCGTCAGGCAGCCTCTCCCGACGGCATCATCAGAGTCGCCCAAGAGGCCGAAGCCATGGGCTTCGACTCCGTCTGGGTCAGCGAACACCTCGCCATCCCAACCGAGCACATCGAGCGCCGCGGCGCCGTGTGGTACGAGGCCACCACCGTTCTTGGTTTCGCCGCCGCCGTCACCAAGAGCATCCTCCTGGGCAGCAGTGTTCTCGTCATGCCCCTCCGCAGTCCTGTGCTGACGGCCAAGGCTGTAGCCACCGTGGATGTCCTATCCGGCGGGCGCGTCCTGTTCGGGGCCGGCGTCGGCGGCTTCGAGGGCGAGTTTGCGGTCACCGGCGCCGATTACGCCAATCGGGGCGACGTGACCAACGAGGCTCTGGCCCTCATCAAACAGATCTGGGGCGACGGCCCCGCCGATTTCCAGGGCCGCTTCTGGCAGGTCTCCGATGTCGTTCTGGAGCCAAAGCCGGTGCAGAAGCCCCATCCGCCCATTTGGATCGGCGGCAGCACCGGACGGGCCCTGCGCCGCGTGGCGGAGCACGGCGACGTCTGGCACCCCACCCGTCCCACCACATCGATGATCAAGGAAGGCAGGGAGAAACTGGCCCGCCTCTGCGAGCCCCTTGGCCGGGATGCATCGGCGATCCCCATCGCCCTGCGCCACTGCCTACTCTTCACCGACGCCCCGGCGGCCCCGGACACAACCGAGCCTCTCATCGGCGCTGAGGACGACGTGATACGCTCGCTGGAGGCGTTCCAAGAGGCCGGAGTCACCGCAGCCGTGTTGGACCTGTTCTACGGAACCCCAGAGGTCACCAACGAAACGCCGGACACCATGCTCAAGACCATGGAGCGCCTGATGGCCAACGTTGCGCCAAGGTTCCAGTAGACCAGCCGTTCCGGCCGCCCCCTTCCGATACATCAACCACGCTTAGCCAGGAGGCCATTTTGGGCCAGAACTTAACCAGGGAAAAGCTTGCAAGGGGTGAAGCGGTCTACGGTGTCCCCGTGACCATCAACGCCCCCTCGTTGGTGGAGCTGCTGGCGGTGGCCGGCATGGATTTCGTCATGCTGGACTCGGAGGGCGGCCCGCTGGACCCCAGCGAAATCGAGGACCTTGTGAGAGCCGCTGAGCTGACCAGCATCACTCCCCTCGTGAGGGTTCCCGTTAACCGGCCTGAGGTCATCGGCATCTTCCTGGATAGAGGGGCTCACGGCATTGTCGTGCCGAAGGTGTCCAGCCCCGAGGAGGCTGAGGCGGTGGTCAGGGCTGCCAAGTTCCCCCCCGAAGGCAATCGGGGTTTTGCCCCGGCCCGCTGGACCATCACCTACCGCGGCGAGAAAGACGCTTACGCTGCAGCCAACCGGGAAACCCTGGTCATCTGCATGGTGGAGGACCCCAGGGGCATGGCCGCCATCGGCGACATCGCCTCGGTTCCCGGCGTTGACGCCGTCCACATCGGCCCCAACGACCTCGCTCTTTCCCTCGGCCACGGCGCCAACACCTGGCACGATGAGGTGCTGGAGTTGGTGGACAAGGCCGTGGCCACCGTCACGGCCCTGGGCAACCCCTTCCCGGCCATGGGCGTCGGCGCCATCCCGCCGTCGCAGACCGACCGCTATCGGGCCTACCACGAGAAGGGTGTCCGCTACTTCCAGGTTGCCCTGCCCGGCCTTCTCAACGGCGCAGTGCGGCGCTTCTTCGAGGGCGCCCGACCCTAGCGGCACTTCCCTGAGACGTTGCTCCAGAATCCCGGCCCTGCCCCCGTAGCCGGGGGAAGGTTAGGATGAGGGCCGCGCAACGACCTCTCCAGGAACTCCACCGAGCCATCCCCCTATTCCGCCGCCCCTTTCTCGATGGCCCGCAGCACCCGGCGCACCGCCGCCGCTTTGTTGCCCGTGGGTCCGGACTCCAGATAGACGTTCAGATCGTCCCGCGCTTCTTCGTAGCGGCCCAGGCGATAGTACAGCAGGCCCCGGTCCCTCAGCTCCTCGGTCCTCTCTGGCTCCAACGCGTGGAGCCACGTCACCGTACGGATGGCCCGCAGGCCGTCGCCGCGTCCCAGGTAGACGTGCTTGAGGTTCCTCAACATTCTGCCGAGGAACTCCCGGCATCCCACCGGCACAAGGTGCTCCTCGCTCCGGAAGGTCATGTTTGTCCTCTTGCGGAAGAGGTCGGCGCACTCCTCCCTCGATAGCAGAATGCCGCCGTCGAACGCGTCCACGTAGACATCCGCTTCGTCCCGATGGCGCACCAAGAAGTGTCCCGGCATCCCGATGCCCAGCAGCGGCGCCCCCACCCGTCTTCCCACCTCCATGTACATCAGCGCCAGTGTGATAGGTATGCCCAGGCGACGCTTCAGCACGTCGTTGAGGAAGCTGTTTCGGGGATCGTAGTAATCATCGTCGTTGCCCCGGAAGCCAAGATCGTCGAAAAGAAAGCGGCTCAGGGTGTTCAGCGTCCGCAGCGCGTCAGACCGGTCCTCTATCCTCCGCTCCACTGCCGAAGCCAGGCCGTCCAGCAGCGCCGCCTCCCGCTCAATGTCCATGTCTGGATACTCGGAGGCGGCAATGAGCAGCGCTCCGAGGCCCAGGTCGATTTCATCGTCCCGGCCCTGGGCCAGGGCGGCGAACCGCTCCAATGCCGATTGGGTTGCCATCAGTTGCCAGCCCCCGCGATAGTCAGCACCGCACCCCCACCTTCCCGTCCAGCCTCCGGCGCTTCAAAAGCTCTCTGGCCTTGGCCGCCGAGAACCATAGCATTTTGCCCGTGATGCTGTCCTCGGAATGTAGGGATAGCTCGGTGTAGAGCTTCAGGAAGTACAACCCAGCCGCCCTTGCAGTCATTGGCCCCTGCTGAACAACGGCAAGAGGGGCGCCGCCGCTACCCGCCAAGACATCCTCAGCCACCTGCGGGTCCGCGTCACCCAGTGAACACACCGAGAGGAACAGGGGTTTCTGGACGCGTTGCCTCAGATACACCCAAGACTCCTCCGCGCGCGCGTCCTCCGCAAGCAGGAACAGGCAGTTGGGCCGGTCCGAGGAGGCCATGACAGCCCCAGCGTCCGTCACGTCCAACGGCACCTGCCCCACAACGTCAACTCCGCGCCTCCGCAGCGCGCCGAACAGGCGGCGGCAGAATTCCGCTTCGTCGCCCCCCACCTCCGCGCAGGCGTTCACGATGAGCAAGCGCGGCCGGCCCTCGATGGACACTTGGCTCCACATACTTCATCACGTTCAACAGAGTGGGGAATGTCGGCGCGGTAATACCGTAGCCATAGCCTGGGGCTCCGGTCAAGTCGCCAAACGGCGCCGTCGACCTCGCGCGTCGCCCGCTCGGCCCTAGCCCAACAACGCCAGCAGCCCGGTGAGCGTCGCCAGGCTTGCCAACGTCCCTGCAACGACCCCCGCCGTCACGAACTGCGGGTTCGATACTAGGCACGACATGCCTGGCATGGCAACTATGCCATAGGCACACACGCGGACCACCCGCGGGGCAGATTGGGGGTCGATTGTTGTCAAGATGTTGTCAAACGCATAAGGGGATGCCGGCTGAGGGATCATGAGCATCAAAGCCACAAACAAGGCAATAGAGGCGCCAGTTGGGGGGATGGATAAGCTTGTTCTCTTCCTTTTGGCGTAGCATCACAACGACCGGAATGGGGGTTACCCGTCGCAAAGGCTCCTAGCGGCTGAGGGCAGGGTGTCCACCCGGACGATAGAGGACAGCGTCAAACATCTCAAAGACGCCGGGCTCGTCCCTGCGTCGGTCTAAGCCCGGCTCCACCCGGCTCCAGGAGATGGTCAAAGGTTCGGGGCTTTCTAGCGTTCGCCGCAGGCCCGACGAGCAGCTGTTACTTCAAGGCGTTCAGTTGAAGCGGACGGTCGGCCACCCCTTATGCCGTTCGCGCCGGGGGCTAGCCATCTAGTCTCCCCGAAGTAAGGCGTCAACGGCTCGAGTTCCCCGTAGGGATCGCTACGCCAGGGTTCACAGGCCTCCAAGCCACATCTCAAAAACGGTTCTGTCTACCGTATACGTTGGTGGGCCTATAGGGACGCTCACACGTGAGCGCCCCTATAGGGTCCCTAAGCGGGTCGCCGGCGGGCCTACACATACTGAATACTAACTTTGACGATGTGGGAACGACGTCGGGTTTACCGCAACTCGCACATCAGTTGCGGATGCCAAGAGGAGATTGACAAAGAGAACATGTGTTCGCTATTATCTCCATCCCTGATTCCCACCGATGAATTGAGGATGATCCATGAGGGTCGCCTGCCTGCTCGTCACTCACCTGAGGGCGAAGGTGGAGATGTACCGACATTCCCACCTGAAGGATGCCCCCGTCGTCATCGTCGACCGGAGCCCTTCAAGGGCCAGGCCCGTGGTCGTCGACTGCTTTCGGTCAGCTTCAGGAGTGAAGCCAGGAATGACTCTGGAGCAGGCCGTGTCCCGCCACGCGAACGCCGTAGTGATGGATGCCGACGAGCCGCACTACCGACGAGTGTTCGGTCAGGTGCTCTCATCCCTACAGGGGATCAGCGACCGGGTTGAGGATGCCGGTCTCGGCACGGCCTACGTGCGACTGGACGGCCTCGAAGGGCTGTTTCGAGGAGAGGCCGGTGTTGTCTCCGCTCTGCTGGACACAGTCCCGGCCTACCTGACTCCCCGGGTCGGCGTAGCGGACGCCAAGTTCCCCGCGATCGTCGCGGCCGGAACGTGCGGGGCACACGGAGCGTTCAGAGTTCCGGAAGACGTGGCCGCCTTCCTCGCACCCCATACAATCGACCTGCTGCCTGTCTCCGCCGACGTGAAGAGGGAGCTGCATCGGTTCGGCCTGCACACGTTGGGGGCAGTAGCCTCAATGGGCGGGCACATGCTTGCAGACCGGTTCGGGCCGGTCGGGCAGCGGGCCTGGTTGCTGTGCAAAGGCATCGACCACAGCCCCGTAGTCCCATTGGCGTTCGAGGAGTCGGTGGTCGAACACACCTCGCTGCCGTTCCACTCCTCTTCATTAGAGGCGCTCTTTGTCACTGTGGATACTCTCCTCAAGAGGGCTTACGCCAGACCGGACATGAGGGGCAGGTATGCCGGCGCAGCACACCTCCTCTGCGCGGCCTCCGGTTGGCTTGATTGGGAGAAGAGCGTCAGGTTCAAGGATCCGGTCGGTGCATGGGAGCGAGCCTCTTCCGCGGTCAGAAGTGGATTGGAGGCGGACCCGCCCCGGAATCCCGTCGAGGACGTGACCCTCACCCTGTCCGGTTTCACCGGGGAGTCGGGGACACAGATGGGGCTGCTGAGGGATGCACAGGACGAAAGACACAGACGGCTCGTGGAGGTGGACCGGAGGCTGCGGGGATTGATGGGTGGCGGCCACGCGCTCCACAGGATCGCGGAGGTCGCGCCCTGGCACCCCGCGCCTGAGATGCGGGCCCTCCAGGTGCCCATCGACCCTTCGGGAAGGGACTCCATCAGGCCCCTGCACACGCCGAAGTCCGTGGATGTGCAGGAGAGGTGCGGACGGCGAGCCGGTAGCCGTGCGAGTCGAGAGGCGCTGGCAGCGGGTGGTCCTTATCGATGACATGTGGACGTTCGATCTGTGGTGGCTTCCGGAGCCCGTGGTCCGCGCCTACTACCGGATCGACTCAGGCGAGGGTAGACGGATCACCCTGTTCCACGACCTGTCCGACGACCGCTGGTACAGGCAGAGCGCCTGATGGCGGATGGCTACGTCGAGCTTCATGCAAAGAGCTTCTACTCCTTCGGGGTAGGGGCCTCCCATGTCCACGAGCTGCTGGCGCAGGCCAGGGAGTACGAGTATCCCGCTCTGGCCCTGACCGACACGAACCTCTGCGGTGCGCTGGAATTCGCTCGTCTCGCCAACAGCCTGGGCATCCGGCCCATCACTGGCGGCGAGCTGACTCTGATCGACGGCACAAGGCTCACGCTGCTGGCGAAGACACGGGACGGGTACTCCAACATCTCCAGGCTATTCACCACCGCCAACGCCACCGACCGCAGGGAGCCGAGGCTCGATCCCGCGCTCCTGTCCCACCACTCCGAGGGCGTCATTCTGCTGACGGGCGGTCGCGCCGGGCGTCTCTCGAAACTGGCGGTGGACGGCCGTCTCGGTGAGGCCGGTGAGCTTCTGAAACAGCACCTGGACTGGTACGGCCCCGGGTCGGTTTACGTCGAGCTGCAGCGGAACCTCCTGCATGGGGACACCGACCGCAACAGGAAGTTGGTCAGAGTCGCCGGAGAGATCGGCGTCCCCGTGGTCGCCACCAACGACGTTCACTACCACCGCCCGGAGCGGTCCCGCCTCCAGGACGCGCTGGTCGCGGCGAAGCTCAACACCACCATAGACCAGGCTCTGCCTCATCTGAGGCCCAACCACCACTTCCACCTGAAGTCCCATGCCCAGATGGCGCGGCTCTTTGCCGAGCAGCCGGAGGCCATCTCCAACACCCTGCGCGTCGCGGAGCGGTGTGAATTCGACCTCGGCAGAGACCTCGGCTACACCCTGCCGGACGCCGCCGTGCCGGAGGGGTACACGGCGCAAAGCTATCTCCAGAGGCTCTGCTTCGAGGCGGCCGCGCGGCGCTACGGCGGCTCGCTGCCCCTGCGGGTCAAAGAGCGCCTTCAAGAGGAGTTTCGACTAATCAAGCACCTCAATCTGGCTGGCTTCCTGCTGCTCTACAGGGAGATCGCGCTCGTCGCTCAGCGCATCATGGAGGAGCGGGGACTGGTGGACCCCGAAACCCCAGTCGAGGAGAGACCTCCCGGAAGGGGGCGCGGCTCGTCGGTGGCGCTGCTGGTCGGATACCTCATCGGGATAAGCCACGTCGATCCCCTGAAGTGGGACCTCACCCTGGAGCGGTTCATCTCCGAAGACATGACGACGCTCCCCGACATCGACCTCGACTTTCCCAGAGGTCTGAGGGATGAGCTGATTGAACGGGTGCACCGCCACTTCGGGCCGGAGTACGCCGTCTTGACCGGCGCCATCACAACGTACAAGGTCAAGGGCATCGTCCAGGACCTCGGCAAGGCCCTGGGACTTCCGCAGGAGCATCTGTCCCTGCTCTCGAAGCAGTTGCACTCCCACGACGCGGAAGATCTCCGCGACGAGATGGCGCAGCTCCCGGACTTCAGGGACCGGGTGGACGCACAGGGCTGGCGCGACCTGCTCGAACTCGCCCCGCAGCTGATGGACGCCCCAAGGAGTCTCAGCCAGCACGTCGGCGGCATGGTGCTCAGCAGCTCACCTATACCGGAGATGGTGCCCATGAGGGCCGGGGCGATGGACGGGCGGTACATCATGGATTGGAACAAGGACAGCGTGGCCGACGCCGGGTTCGCCAAGATAGACATCCTCTCCCTGCCGGTCCTCGACCAACTGGAGGAGGCCCTCGACCTCGTGGAGGGGCGGGAAGGCAGACGGCCTGACCTCAGCAGAATCGACCCGGATGACGCAGGGGTCTACGACATGATCAACGCCGGCCTGTCCAAGGGGGTCTTCCTGCTCCAGTCTCCTGCGCAGCTCAAGATGGGGCTGCGGTTGAAGTCGCGCAACCTCCTCGACCTCGCATACCAGGTCGCCCTTATCCGGCCCGGTGTAGGCGTCCAGGGCAGCGCAGTGTCGCAGTTCGTCGAGCGCTATCGACACGGAGCGGAGTGGGAGTACGACCATCCGCTGGAGGCCCGCGCCCTAGAGCGGGGCTACGGGATCATTGTCTGGCAGGAGCAGGTAGTGCAGCTCATCGAGGACGTGGCAGGCATGACCGCAGCGGAGGCCGACGAGGTGCGCCGCGCCTTCGCCCGGCCCAACAACGAGCACCTGATCGCCATGCATTGGAATCGGTTCCTCGAAGGCGCGAGGCGGAACGGCGTCCCGGAGGTGACCGCCGAGAAGATATTTGGCAAGATCAACGGCCACTACATGTTCCCGGAGTCCCACTCCCACGCCTTCGCCGTCACCGCGTACCAGGCCGCGTGGCTCAAGCGCTACCACCCGTTGGAGTTCTTCATCGCGCTGGTAAACAACCAGCCGATGGGTTTCTATCCGATGGAGACGCTGAAGCAGGACGCGCGACGTTTCGGCGTACCCTTCCTGAACCCCTGCGTGAATGAAAGCCTGGCGGCGTGCGCTCCTGAGAGTGGCTCGGTAAGGCTGGGGCTTCAGCTCATCAAGGACGTGGGGGCGGAGTCGGCGAGGCTCATCGTGAAGGAAAGAGAGCGGTGCGGCCCCTACGTCACCGCGGGGGACCTGGTGCGGCGGACGGGTCTGAAGCCGCAGGTCGTGCTGTCGCTGGCGATGGCCGGCGCCTTCGACACCATGACCCCCAACCGCAGGGAGGCGACGTGGGAGGCGGGACTGCACGCTCGCCCCTCACGGAACGGCCAGGTCGGACTGCCCATATCAACGCAGGATAGTGTGCCCCGGCTCCAAGACTTCACGGAGCGAGAGAAGATGATGGGCGAGTACAGAGTGATGGGCGTCTACCCCAGGGGACACCTGATGGAGTTCGTCAGGCCCGGTCTGGATCCCAACGTGCTCCCCACGGTTGACGTGGAACGGTGTGGCGACGACCACTGGGTCACGGTGGCCGGATGGCCGGTGGCGAGGCAGCACCCGCGCGGACGGGACGGCACGGTCTTCGTGACCATTGAGGACGAGACGGGAGACGTGCAGGTCATCGTATGGCGCGACCTGTTCGCCAGGCGTCGCAGGGAGCTTGGGAGCCAGGTGGTGAAGGTCACCGGACGTGTGTCGAGATGGGACGGAACAACGAACGTGATAGCTACCGACCTGCGCGCCGTTCCTTCAGGAGTCTCCATGCCTCCGTCCCATGATTGGCACTGACCTTTTTCACGGCGTGCAGGCATTGTGCCGTTGCTGCCAACAGGTTCATTATGGTCGGAGTTGCGTGATGCTCCTTACGTTCCTCCGCTCCACCGCATCACAATGCAGGAATCGAGAGGCCTCGGTGCGTTGACAAGCTGCCCAGCCACATCTCGAAGATGGTGGTATCTACCGTCTGCGGTGGTGGGCCAAACTGGACAAAATCAAGAACCTTCATCCGCCGGACACAATAGCAACGGAACATTGCGGTATTCATGGTCGGCAGACTTAGGCCCAGGAGTGGGCAAGCGGATCTAAGACCCCACTCGTGGGGTTCGAGTCCTCGTTGGTGGGCCTAATTGGACGGTAGACAGTACCATCTTTGAGATGTGGCTGGGCGGGGGAGGCTCACCAAGGCTTGCTGGCGTATGACTATGACAGGATGGTATGGGTGGCGGCAAATGTCGCCCATGCCCCGCGTCGACGACAGGCGCGGCGAGGTAGCGGCGTGCGACCTGCCATTGGTCGTGCTGCTCGGCGCGGTCCTCGCCGAGCACGCGCCGGACAGCAGCCCGGTTCGGGAAGATGCCCACCACGTTAGTCCGACGTCTGATCTCCTTGTTGGGGCGCTCCTGCGGGTTGTTCGACCAGACTTGCCTCCAGTGGGCCACGGGGAAGGCGGGGATATCCGGGTGTACTACTAACCAATCCCCGCTCCTGCCGAACACCCGGATTGCCTGCGACTCTGGATCTCAGCGTCCAGGCGACGCTTCCTACAGGTTCACGTCGATTCCCATTTCATTCCAAATGCACCGGAGCGAATTCAGCACTCGAGGGGCATTGACGGGGTCTCCATCCAGAATGGTGGAAACGTTCTTCTCGATCCAGAGCGCCTGCACCCGCTTCACTTCCGCTTCTGGGAGCCGGATCGCTTCCAAGCCCCTTGCCACCAGGGTCGCTTGCGCCTCTGCCTTCCTGTCCGCCAGTTCCGGCTCCAACTCCGCTAAGCCCTGGACAAGGCCGTTGTAGATAGCGTCCTGCTGCTGCTTGGCCAAGCCGTTCCAGACATCCTTGTTCATGTACACGTGACTGGATGCCTTGTCCAGGTCAATGTCGTACATGTAGTTCATGACCTCGTCCCACTTCAGGTCGCGGGCGTACATGTGGCCGCCGCCGACAGCCCCCTCGATCATGCCGCGTTGCACCGCCGTGTACACGTCGCCGGAGGGCATGTTCACGACGGAGCCGCCCAGCGCTTCGATGCCCCCCTGGTAGAGGGCGTGTCCCCGCAGCTTCAGGCCTGTCAGATCGACCACCGAGCGGTCTTCGGTGGCCAGCTTGGCCAGGTAGATGTGAGCGCTGCTGTTGTACGTAGCTGGGCCAAGGTAATAAACACCGACCTGTTCGTCGTAGATCTCGCGGAAGATGTCCTCGAGCCCACAACTCTCCCGCAGGGAAACGGGGGCACCGCCAAGCAATGTCTCCACGTAGGGTAACTGCGTCAACTCTCGGAAGTAGGCGCTGAACGTGTGCACTATGTCGTAGATGCCGCTCCGCACTGCCTCCAGCTGCTCCGCTTGGTGCACCTCGGCGGGTCCAGCCACCCGGGACACGCTGATGCTGCCCTGGCCGAGCTCGTTCATCTTCGCGATCATTGCCGCTTCCTGCCAGTCGGTGATGGTGATCCCTTCCGGCCAGGCCCCGATAAACCTGATCGCCTTAGCCGTGGTGCTCGTAACTGCGGCGGTCGGCGCAGGCCTTTGTGTGGCAGCCGGCGTAGGCGTTGGCGTGGGGGTCGGCGAAGACGTTGGTGTAGCAGTCGGCGAAGACGTTGGTGTAGCAGTCGGCGAAGACGTTGGTGTAGCAGTCGGCGAAGACGTTGGTGTAGCAGTCGGCGAAGACGTTGGTGTAGCAGTCGGCGAAGACGTTGGTGTAGCAGTCGGCGCAGGCAATGGTGTGGCGGTCAGCGTAGCAGTTGGCGTAGAGGCCGACGTGGCGCACCCTACGATGAGGATGAGGCCAAGCATTGTCGCCAACCCATATTTGAGCAACGGATGTCTGCGCAACGGCGCCAGGGTAGGTATGAGCGTCTCTCCTTTAGTCTGAGCTTTGCGAGGTTCTTCTTAGAGGAATTCGATGTACTACAAATCAACGCCCCGCTTCCAAGTGGGCTAGTCCAGACCGAGGTTGGCCAGAGCCTTGTCCAGGTAGGGCTGGAGAAGCGCCTTGATCTCGAGTATCGCCGGGAAGTCCGCGCCGACGGTGTCCCAGTGCTTCTGGTGGCCATCGTGGAGGACCTTCCAATCTTCGAGGGGAATGGTCCGCTCCACCGTGCCTCTCTTGGCGAACTCGTCCACGGAGAACTGCTCGTCGTTGGCGTACCACTCGAAGATGCCGGGGGCCATCTCCTCTGAGGTGTCCATGAGCAAGTTCTGCAGATCCGGTGAAAGACTGTTCCATGCTTGGGCGGAGATGAAGCCCCCACCGGCGCCGGTGAAAATGGGCGGGCGGACAATGGTGTTGTACACGTCCCTTTCACCCTGGCTCCAAGCGGTGAACGGGTCGCGCAGAGCGCCGTCCACGGTGCCCCGTTGGAGGGCGGAGTACACCTCGGAAGCCGGTATCGTCAGGGGGACCGCACCGGCCGCCGCCACAATGGAGGCGCCCATGGCGTCCCACACCCGGATGCGCTTGCCCTGGAGGTCAGCCACGCTGTTGACCTCGTCGACCATGAGGAACCCAAAGCCCTGGCCTCCCATGTGGAAGCCAATGGACCGGACACCGGCCTTTTCCTCGTAGATGCCGTTGATCAAGTCCAAGGCGCCGGTCTTGTGCCAGGCGTCAATGATGTCCTGGAAGGAAAGGGCGGGCGGGGCCGGGAGCATGCTGAAGGCGCCGCCTTCAGGGACCTCGCCGCCGAAGTAGCCAGGAGCTGTGTGGACCAGGTCGATGATCCCGGCCCGCAACGCGTTGAATCCCTCGAAAACGTGTATCACATCGGGGCCGCCGACAAAGTCGAGGTAGAGGGCGCCGCTGGCCCGCCGGTTGATTTCCTTGATGTACTCGACCCACTGCGTCGAGGACTCGGAGGCGATGGGCCACGCAGCGGCGGCCTTCAGCACCACCGGAGTGGCGGTTGGCGCAGGCGTCGGAGTGGCGGTTGGCGCAGGCGTCGGCGCGGGGGTCGGCGCAGACGTCGGCGTGGGGGTCGGCGCAGACGTCGGCGTGGGGGTCGGCGCAGGCATCGGTGTGGGGGTCGGCGCAGGCGTCGGCGCGGGGGTCGGCGCAGACGTCGGCGTGGGGGTCGGCGCAGGCATCGGTGTGGGGGTTGGTGCAGGCGTCGGCGTGGGGGTCGGTGCAGGCGTTGGCGCAGCAGTCGGCGCAGAGGCCGGTGTGGGGGTCGGCGTAGAGGCCGACGTAGCGCACCCTACGATGAGAATGAGGCCGAGCATTGCCGCCAACCCGTATCTGAGCAACGGAGCCAGAGTAGGCACGACTGGATCTCCTTGAGCCTGGGCCTTCCGTGGGCGAAGACCGCCCACCGATTCGCCCGTCATATTACCACTCGAGCGACAGGCGCATTGCCTCCAGACCTCAGCCGCCGTAGAACGGCTGCACAACGCCCGAGAAATCATTGTCCCGTACGTCTCGCAAGCTCCGGGTATGCGCCCGGTGAACCTGTTTCCCCAAGCCGCAGCGCTTTCAGGCTGGTGAGGCTCCCCAACTCCGGCGGCATCTCTCCGCTCAACTGAGGCTCATTAGCGTCTGTCGCTCTCGTTTGTCGGCAAGACCTCCAGTCAAGTGTGGCTGGGACTTGGCTACGGTGGAATCATTGCTATTGTGACGTACAGTTATTAGCCGGGGTTCCCTTGCTGTGAGGCCCGTCTAGATCGGACCGTTCTGACGTAGACCATCACCGTTACGGTTACGAGAATAGCTCCAATCAAGAAGCCGACGGCGAACACTACAGGAAAGCCGCTCACCGTTATCACGTCCACCACCACCATTCCCGTGGCCTCGGCGCCGCCGTCGCTGAGGGTATAGGTGAAGCCGCCTGAGGTAGTCTCCGACCCGTCGTGTTCATAGGTTATGGCGACGCCATCCAGCAGGACCCTCCCGTTGACCGCCTCGCCAACCCCAGTCACCCTCAGGGTCTCGCTGTCCACGTCGGTGTCGTTGGCCAGCAGTTCCGATACGTCCAGCAAGAGCGCGCCTCCCTCCTCAACCCCCACCCGGTCCGTGACCGCCACCGGCGGGTCATTCACCGGCGTCACGTCCACCACCACCATTCCCGTGGCCTCGGCGCCGCCGTCGCTGAGGGTATAGGTGAAGCCGCCTGCGGTAGTCTCCGACCCGTCGTGTTCATAGGTTATGGCGACGCCATCCAGCAGGACCCTTCCGTTGACTGCCTCGCCAACCCCAGTCACCCTCAGGGTCTCGCTGTCCACGTCGGTGTCGTTGGCCAGCAGTCTCGCTGCTTCCAGCAAGAGCGCGCCTCCCTCTTCCACACCAACCCGGTCCGTGACCGCCACCGGCGGGTCATTCACCGGCGTCACGTCCACCATCACCATCCCCGTGGCTTCGGCGCTACCGTCGCTGAGGGTGTAGGTGAAGCCGCCTGCGGTAGTCTCCGACCCGTCGTGTTCGTAGGTTATGGCGACGCCATCCAGCAGGGCCCTCCCGTTGACCGCCTCGCCAACCCCAGTCACCCTCAGGGTCTCGCTGTCCACGTCGGTGTCGTTGGCCAGCAGTCTCGCTGCTTCCAGCAAGAGCGCGCCTCCCTCTTCCACACCAACCCGGTCCGTGACTGCCACCGGCGGGTCGTTCACCGGCGTCACGTCCACCATTACCGCGCCCGTGGCTTCGGCGCTACCGTCGCTGAGGGTGTAGGTGAAGCCGCCTGAGGTAGTCTCCGACCCGTCGTGTTCATAGGTTATGGCGACGCCCTCCAGCAGGACCCTCCCGTTGACCCCGCCGCCAACCCCCGTCACCCTCAGGGTCTCGCTGTCCACGTCGGTGTCGTTGGCCAGCAGTTCCGATACGTCCAGCAAAAGCGCGTCTCCCTCCTCCACTCCAACCCGGTCCGTGACCGCCACCGGCGGGTCATTCACCGGCGTCACGTCCACCACCACCACGCCCGTGGCCTCGGCGCCGCCGTCGCTGAGGGTGTAGGTGAAGCCGCCTGAGGTAGTCTCCGACCCGTCGTGTTCATAGGTTATGGCGACGCCATCCAGCAGGACCCTTCCGTTGACCGCCTCGCCAACCTCCGTCGCCCTCAGGGTCTCGCTGTCCACGTCGGTGTCGTTGGCCAGCAGTTCCGATACGTCCAGCAAGAGCGCGCCTCCCTCCTCCACCCCAACCCGGTCCGTGACCGCCACCGGCGGGTCATTCACCGGCGTCACGTCCACCACTACCACGCCCGTGGCCTCGGCGCCACCGTCGCTGAGGGTGTAGGTGAAGCCGCCTGAGGTAGTCTCCGACCCGTCGTGTTCATAGGTTATGGCGACGCCATCCAGCAGGACCCTCCCGTTGACCGCCTCGCCAACCCCAGTCACCCTCAGGGTCTCGCTGTCCACGTCGGTGTCGTTGGCCAGCAGTTCCGATACGTCCAGCAAGAGCGCGCCTCCCTCCTCCATCCCAACCCGGTCTGTGACTGCCACCGGCGGGTCGTTCACCGGCGTCACGTCCACCACCACCATCCCCGTGGCCTCGGCGCCGCCGTCGCTGAGGGTATAGGTGAAGCCGCCTGAGGTAGTCTCCGACCCGTCGTGTTCATAGGTTATGGCGACGCCATCCAGCAGGACCCTTCCGTTGACCGCCTCGCCAACCTCCGGCACCCTCAGGGTCTCGCTGTCCACGTCGGTGTCGTTGGCTAGCAGTTCCGATACGTCCAGCAAGAGCGTACCTCCTTCCTCCACCTCAACCTGGTCCGTGACTGCCACCGGCGGGTCGTTCACCGGCGTCACGTCCACCACCACCATCCCCGTGGCCTCGGCGCCGCCGTCGCTGAGGGTATAGGTGAAGCCGCCTGAGGTAGTCTCCGACCCGTCGTGTTCATAGGTTATGGCGACACCGTCCAGCAGGACCCTTCCGTTGACCGCCTCGCCAACCCCAGTCACCCTCAGGGTCTCGCTGTCCACGTCGGTGTCCAAAAGCAAGAACGAGGCCTTCACGTGAATCTTGCCTCCTTCCCTCATATTTATGCGGGAACATATCGATAGGCCGTCGTAGCTAGCCCTCAAGTCGGCATTGCGCCCCAACAACCAAGGTACGCATCCGTTCAACTGGTTGCTGTGGAGGGTAAGCGACTTGAGGTTGGATAGATTGCCCAATTCGGGCGGTATCTCGCCGCTCAGCCGGTTGCCGTGCAAGAAAAGCTCTACCAGGTTGGATAGGCCGCCCAATTCCGGTGGTATCTCGCCGCTCAGCTGGTTGTCGTGGAGGGAAAGCTTTGTCAGCTTATCCAAATCGGCCAGTATGGGCGGCACTTCACCGCTCAACTGATTCCGATCTAGGAACAGCACCTTGAGGTTTGAGAGACTACCGAGTTCGGGCGGTATCTCGCCGCTCAGCTGGTTGTCGTGGAGGGAAAGCTTTGTCAGCTTATCCAAATCGGCCAGTATGGGCGGCACTTCACCGCTCAACTGATTCCGATCTAGGAACAGCACCTTGAGGTTTGAGAGACTACCGAGTTCGGGCGGTATCTCGCCGCCCAGCTGGTTCTCGTGCAAGAAGAGCTCTATCAGGTTGGATAGGTTGCCCAATTCTGGTGGTATCTCGCCGCCCAGCTGGTTGCCATAGAGGGAAAGCGTTTGCAGCTTGTCCAAACCGACCAATGTGGGCAGTATTTCACCGCCCAACTGATTCTCACCTAGGTACAGCGACCTGAGGTTTGAAAGGCTGCCGATTTCGGCCGGCACCTCCCCGCTCAACTGGTTCCGATCGAGGCTAAGCGATATGAGGTTGGATAGCTTGCCCAGTTCAAGCGGTATCTCGCCGCTCAATTGATTGTTGAATAGGGCCAGCCGTTTAAGATTGGAGAGACTGCCCAGTTCGGCTGGTATCTCGCTGGTCAACTGGTTGAAACCAAGGTCCAACTCCTTCAGCTTGGAGAGACTGCCGAGTTCGGGCGGTATCTCGCCACTCAATTGGTTGTCAAATAGCCTGAGCCTTTCAATGTTGGATAGACTGCCAATATCGCGTAATATCTCGCCGGTCAACTGGTTAATGGAGAGGTCAAGACGCCTCAGTGTCTGTAAGTTACTCAAGTTGGAGGGTATCTTGCCACTTAACTGATTATCGTAGAGGTCCAGCCATACCAGGTTGGAAAGATTGCCCAGTTCGGGTGGTATCTCACCGCTCAACTGATTGACGAAGAGTGCGAGGCTTGTCAGGTTGGAAAGATTGCCCAAGTCGGGTGGTATCTCACCGGTCAACTGGTTGAACCAAAGGTGCAACTCCTGTAGGTTGGAAAGGCTGCCCAGTGCGGTCGGTATCACCCCGGTCAACTGGTTGTAGCTGAGGTCAAGAACTGTAAGATTGGAAAGACTGCCCAGTTCAGGCGGTATCACCCCGGTCAACTGGTTGTAGCTGAGGTTAAGAGCTGTAAGATTGGAAAGACTGCCCAGTTCGGTCGATATCACCTCGGTCAACTGGTTGTTGGCGAGGTTAAGAGCTGTAAGATTGGAAAGATTGCCCAATTCAGGCGGTATCACCCCGGTCAACTGGTTGTAGCTGAGGTCAAGAGCTGTAAGATTGGAAAGGCTGCCCAGTTCTGGCGGTATTTCCCTATTCAACTGGTTGCGATAGACGGCAAGCGATGTGAGGTTGGAAAGACTGCCCAGTGCGGTCGGTATCACCCCGGTCAACTGGTTGTAGCTGAGGTCAAGAGCTGCAAGATTGAAAAGGCTGCCCAGTTCAGGCGGCATCTCCCCGGTCAACTGGTTGTTGAAGAGGTTAAGAACCGTGAGATTGGAAAGACTGCCCAGTTGGAGCGGTATCTCCCCATTCAACAGGTTGTCGGAGAGGTTCAGCTTTACGACTCGCCCACTCCCGTTGACAATGACTCCGTGCCATGTGCTCAGGCTTTCGTCAGTTGCCCAGTTGGCGTTATTTACCCAGTTTGGTCCATCTGTAGCGTGGTACAGCGCAACGAGGGCAGCCCGGTCTCCAGCATGTCCCCCCTCCTGTGCCAGCGCACTTGGCGACAAAATGATAGACAGCAGGACAAAGAACAAGGCCGCACCTAACAGGCCACCTCTGAACGCGTAAGTCAACGTCCCTCCAAATCCGCGTGCGAAATGGGTCACGGTACACCTTATTCGCTGATGGCAGGCCGACCTACGCGAGTTGCCACGACTTACATGCCACCGGCGATTGCGTATCCTGCTACGATACTCCAACGCTTGTAACTCCGGCAAGCATGTGGGCCTGGTCAATATCCAGAGGAGATGTTCGGGCAAGTAGTCTGAGAAAATGATGACCCTGTAGAAGTCAAGCCGTGGTTAGAACCATTTGAGATGATCGCTAGGGGGCGCAGAGGACATTGCGAGCTACATAGGGTTTAAGGCAACGAATTGCCTCAGTTTTGCTCATCCTCTCTTTGGTGCGCCGAGGCATGTAGGCCTGGAGCCGTGGAGCATGGGCTTGGGCGACAACCAACTCACGGGCATGATTCCTGATGAACTGGGCGACTTGTCGAACCTGGACATACTGGACGTGGGCGGCAATCAGCTCGCGGGCGCGATCCCACCGGAACTGAGGTAGCAGAGGAACCTGCGGATATTGAGGCTGGGCGGTAGCCATCTCACCAGCGAAGTACGCCCGAAGCTCAGCGGCCTGAGGAACCAGGACGAGCTAGAACTCGGGCCCAATAACTGCTCCTCCAGCGCGTGTGCCCCCTCGTTCCGCAATATCGGATTCCTGAGGACTGGGCGGTGTGGACATACCGTTCTGTATGGAGGCAGTCGGGGGCGGCAGCTACGGGTGTATACTCAAAGTCCAGCCTAACGTGCCACCCACTGGCGTCTCTGAAGTCGGTCTGCCATTCTGCGTCGCCGAAGACCCCACGCAGCCAAACGGGGTTGCAGGGACCGTGCTTATGATCCGGCGGGCGTAGTCAGAGCAGGGGAGTAAACCGATTGGGAACCACGTTCAACATACCGGTCTTGCGAGAAGCCGTTCACCGGGTCGCTGTCGTTGGGCTCCTATGCTTGACAGCCGCCGCTCTGCTGTCAGCATGCAACAACCCCGCAACACCCACAGGCCCGCCGCCAATGCTCCCCACGAGCGCGCCCACTCTCACCTCCACCGCGGCTCCTCCAAGCACGACCGCTCCCATACCAACTCCGACCACCATCCCTCCGAGCACCGCTACTCCTACGCCCAGTCCAACCCCCACGCCTGTTCCTACAGCGACAACGGAGCCTATCGCTACGCCAACTGCGACGCCTCCTACTCCAACCACGACACCCATGCCGACCATCCGCTTCGGGGCAATCAGCAGCGGCGCATATTACTCCTGCAAGCTGGACGAGGACGGAATCCCCATCTGCTGGTGGGCCTCTGACCAAGAGCTCCGCGTCGCGTTGGCATCGCCGCCGGAAGGCGAGGCCTTCACGTCGATCAGCAGTGGGGTTGCCCACACCTGTGGCTTGCGCAAGGACGGGACACCCGTCTGCTGGCCCATGATCGAAGAAAGCGGCTTAGTTGTCCTGCCGTCCCCGGAAGGAGAGACATTCACGTCGATCAGCAGCGGCGCATACCACGCCTGTGGCCTAGACGGAGACGGGACGCCTGCTTGCTGGCTAATCATCGAAGATGTGCTGGGCGACGCATTGGCATCCCCACCAGAGGGAGAGCATTTCGTGTCGATCAGCAGTGGCGCTGCTCATACCTGCGGCCTTCGGGAGGACGGCACGGCTGTCTGTTGGCTAGTCATCGAAGGCAACGAGACGAGCATCCTGCCGCCTCCTGAGGGAGAGACCCTCGTGTCCCTCAGCAGCGGTTTCTACCACACCTGCGGTCTCCGCGAAGACAGGACGCCAGTCTGCTGGCCGGTAATCGAGGAAGTCCTTGGCGTCCCGCTGGCATTGCCATCGGAGGGCGAGCAGTTCGTGTCCATAAGCAGCGGCGCGCACCACACTTGCGCCCTCCGCGAAGACGGCACGCCCGCTTGTTGGTGGGTCTCCGACGGAGGGCTAGGTTACCTGTTGGAGCCTCCGTCCCCGCCGGAGGGCGAGCGGTTCGTATCGATTAGCAGCGGCCTATCGCACACCTGCGGCCTGCGGGAGGACGGCACACACGCCTGCTGGTCCACGGACCCATACGCAGCCGTCAGGCAGACCATTGAGCAGCCGGCCTTCGAGCCCGTCAGCGGCGCCTACTTCGCCATCAGCAACGGTGGGGGCCACACTTGCGCTCTGCGAGAGGACAGCGCCCCCGTCTGTTGGGGCAACGATGACCATGGGCAGTCATCGCCTCCGGAGGGCGAGACCTTCACCACCATCAGCAGCGGACAGGCGTTCTCCTGCGCCTTGCGCGAAGACGGCTCACCTGTTTGCTGGGGCGCAGACAACCAAGGCCAGTCATCCCCGCCGGAAGGCGAACCCCTCGCGGCCATCAGCAGCGGACAAGCGTTCTCCTGCGCCCTGCGCGAGGACGGCGCGCCCGTCTGTTGGGGTGCGAACGACTACGGACAATCATCCCCGCCGGAGGGCGAGACCTTCACAGCCATCAGCAGCGGACAGGCGTTCTCTTGCGGCCTGCGGGGGGACGGATCAGTGGTCTGCTGGGGCAGGAACGACGAGAACCAGGCATCGCCACCCGAGAGGGGGCGGTTCGTCTCCATCAGCAGTGGCACCTCGCACGTCTGCGCACTTCACGCGGACGGCAGCCCGTACTGCTGGGGGGACGACAAGAACGGTGAAGTATCGGCCCCGCTCGCCGATGAGTTCGTCTCTATCATCAGTGGGCGGAATCAAACGTGTGGTCAACGCGACGACGGCGACGTGGTCTGCTGGGGCCACACACCCGAATATCCCCCCGGCGAACGGCTCACCGACCTGACCATCGGGGACTACCACACATGCGCCCTGCGCCATGACGGCAGCGCCGTCTGTTGGGGATACGGCTATGACACCCATACCGTATCGGCGGAGCGTCCTCCCCTGGAGGCGATGGGCGACGAGCGATTCACCACGATCAGCGGCGGCTACAAGCACGCCTGCGCGCTGCGGGAGAACGGCGCGCCGATCTGTTGGGCATGGTTCGCCTACGGCTATCTGAACGGCGAGCAGTTGATCCCCTACGGCGAGAGGCTCGCATCGATCAGTAGCGGCGCGGACCACGTCTGCGGACTGCGCGAGGACGGAACAGCCGTTTGCTGGGGGGCGAACTGGGACCCTCAGAACGCGCCGCCTCCCAACACGCGTTTCACGGAGCTCAGCAGCGGCTATTCCTATGTCTGCGCTCTGCGCCTAGACGGCGCGCCCCACTGTTGGGGTGCGAATGAGCATGGACAAGCCTCGCCACCGGAAGGCGAGCGATTCACGACGGTCTCTGCAAGCATTGGGTTATACGACAAGCACACCTGCGCGCTCCGGCAGGACGGGAGCGCCGTTTGCTGGGGTGCGGACTCCAATGGTCAAGCATCGCCGCCGGAAAGCGAGCGGTTCGGAGCTATCAGCGTCGGAGCGAACCATACCTGTGCGTTGCGGGAACAAGACGGGACAGCGGTATGCTGGGGGATGAACAAGGATGGCCAGTCTTCCCCTCCGTACGGTGAGACATTCAGATTGCTCACCAGCGGCACACATCACACGTGCGCTATCCGCGATGATGGAACTGCTGTCTGCTGGGGCAACAACAGCTTTGCCAGCGGCAGCACCGCCAGCGTCCATGCTTTACCGCCCTACGGAGTGCAGTTCTCATTGATCGGCGCGGGGCATGAGCACACCTGCGGTCAGACCGCTGGAGGCAGGGTGCTATGTTGGGGAGCGGGCTTCCCTGTAGAACTACCCCCTCATGGCCCGGTTCCCGGCTCACACTTCACCGCCTTGAGCAGCGGCAACACCCACACCTGCGCCCTTCAAGAAGGAGGGACCCCCCTGTGCTGGGGAAACGATAGTGAAGGACAGGCCTCCCCGCCTCTGGATCTGCGGGTCACGACCATCAGCAGCGGGTACGAGCATACCTGCGCTCTGCGCCAGAACGGGGGCGCCGTGTGCTGGGGATCCAACAGGTATGGTAAGGCCACTCCCCCGCCGAACGAGACGTTCATGGCAATCAGCGCCGGGACGGACCATACGTGCGCGCTAAGACGGGACGGCTCGCCACTCTGTTGGGGGTCCGACAGAGATGGCCGCTCCACGCCTCCGGACGGCCTAACGCTCGCCTCCATCACCGCAGGAGAGAGGCACACTTGCGGGTTACGGAAGAATGGCGCCACCGCCTGCTGGGGCCAGGACTATGACTTCGGATCTCTGATCCCCCCGGGTGACGAGATCTTTATCGCTGTCAGCGCCGGTCCGCGTCATACCTGCGCCCTCAAGGAGGATGGAGCGGTCTGGTGCCGCGGTGGCTATTGGCTGCCGCGGTCGGTCCCCGAAAACGAGGAATTGGTGTCCGTAAGCAGCGGAGACGCACACGTCTGCGGTTTGCGGGACGACGGCTCCCCGGTGTGCTGGTCCGAGGTCGAGGAGGACGGCCGCGCGCATCCGCCGTCCAGCGAGCGCTTCACTGCCGTCAGCAGCGGCGGCAAGCACACCTGTGGGCTACGGGAAGACGGCGCGATTCTATGCTGGGGTGACAACGCTCACGGTCAGTCATCGCCTCAGGAGCAGCCTCAGTGGTCGCTCTATGGTGATCGATTCATCGACGTGGCCGCCGGCCGTTTCACATGCGCACTGCGACAGAATGGCAGTCCTTTCTGCTGGGCTGCCCCGATGGCCAGCTACCCATCGGACCGGGATGTGCCAAGGCCACCTGAGGAGCATCTCCTCTCCATCACCAGCGGAGGGGCGCATGTCTGCGGGCTGCGTGAGGACGGTACACCGGTTTGCTGGGGAAACGACAGCCATGGAGAGACATCGCCTCCGGAAGGCGAGGCTTTCGTCTCCGCGAGTAGTGGCTGGGGACACGCCTGTGGGCTCCGAGAGGACGGCGTTGCTTTCTGCTGGGGAAGCAATCGAGACCATTGGGACGGTGATGCCAACCAAGCGGTGGTCCCGTCGGGAGAAGTTTTCTCGGCAATCAGCGCCGGAGGCGCCCATACCTGCGCCCTCAGACTGGACGGCACTCCCCTCTGCTGGGGAAGCAATAACGACTCTTACGGTAACTACACTGCCCAAACCTTGGCGCCGCTGGACGAGCGCTTTGTCGCCATCAGCAGCGGCGGCTACCACACATGCGCTCTGCGTGCCGATGGGACTGCAGACTGCTGGGGAAGAGGCTATGAGGGGCAAGCCTCTCCGCCCGCCAACGAGCGGTTTGCCATGGTCAGCAGCGGAGGCTCTCATACGTGCGCTCTGCGGGCGGATGGTTCCACCATCTGCTGGGGAAGAAGCTATGAGGGGCAAGCCTCTCCGCCCGCCAACGAGCGGTTCAGATCCATCAGCAGCGGCCTCAATCACACTTGCGGCAAGAGAGAGGACGGGACAACTCTCTGCTGGGGAACGGACTACGCGGTTCCTTATCCCGTGTCTCCGCCTTACACGTTGCCACCGCCAACCCTCCCGAATCCGATACCGCCATTTGCAAACTTAAGCAGCGGCGACCGCCACACATGTGCGCTCGACCAAGAGGGAAAGGCCATCTGCTGGGGCCAGAACGACAGCCGCCAGGCATCTCCTCCCCCCGACAAGACGTTCCGGTCTATCAACAGTGGCGGGGCCCACACCTGCGGATTGGAAAAGGACGGCAACCTGGTCTGCTGGGGAGCCATCAGAGACCGGCGTCCACCACCATCCGGCGCTTTCAAGGAGCTGGGCGTCAACTCGAGCTACACACAATGCGTTCTCGGTCAGAATGACCGAGGGCTCTGCTGGGGCAACGATTATTACGGTCAGGCTCGAGTGCCTCTGGGAGAGCAATTCGCCTCTATAAGCGGCGGCCATGGGCACATGTGCGGATTGCGCTCAGACGGAAGCGTGCGCTGCTGGGGGGATGACGATTACGGACAGACAACACCGCCTGAAGGTCAGCAGTTCAGCGCCATCGCGGTTGGATACGGGCACACGTGCGGACTACGGGAAGATGGTGCAGTTGCGTGTTGGGGCCGTTTCCAGGCAGGGGAATCATCTCCACCGGCGGGAGAAATCTTCGTTGCAATCAGCAGTGGTGACCACCACGCCTGCGCCTTGCGTCAGGACGGTAGTGCCGCCTGCTGGGGCCAAGATGACCTCGGACAAGCGTCACCCCCCAGCGGCGAGCGTTTCATAGCAGTCAGCTGTGGGGGTTGGCATACGTGCGGGATAGGAGAGGACGGAAGTGCCGTTTGCTGGGGGCTCGACAGCTATGGCCAAGCATCACCGCCGCTGTGAACTGCCCTACTCCGAAAGGACGGCTTCACTGGCCAGGCCACTCTGCCCAAGGAGCTCCCGTCTACTCCGGGGTTTAAAGGCGGAGCCCCGCCAGTCTTCGCTAGGACCCGGCCGCGTAGTCTTTCGCCTCGCTTCCTAGACGCTACCACGCACATGTTCACGGAATAGGGAGTAGCTGCTATTGCCTAACCTGCTTCCTTCATGCGTGTTAGGCAATGGCAACGAAACTCTGAGGTATTCCTGGGCTGTGGACTTGGATGAGACGGCAGACAGCGGAGCATGACAACTTCAATGGGGTGGGCAGGAGCGCTGGATTGTTGAGTCAGATCGTTCGAGTCTTCGTGAGTGGGCCTACACGTACCGAATTGAGCCTGTCCCAGAAGTGGAAATTGCGGATAGGGGGAGCGGATAGAGGTCAGAGAGTTCGCTGAAAGGCCTTGGCCTGAGCGGTTAGGACAGGCGACGGAGCGATGGGTCAGCTGCTGTCATCACTGCAGGTCAGGAGACGGGATGAGGCTCCGGGCCATTGAATAGACCGATGAAGGGGCTGGAGCTCCACACCCGACAGAGAGTGCGCAGGTTGAAGGCTGTGGCCAGCATAGTCCACTCGGCCGCCACGTTAACGAGGCCTCGCAGCAGGAACCTCCGTGCCCCCTGTTGCTCCTTGATGATCCCGAAGACAGGCTCGACCAGTTGCTTTCTCAGCTTGTACGCCTCTCTAGCTGCTGAGGTGGACATCCAGGCACGATGACGGCGCAGCACTGCGTCATGCGGTCCTATCGCTAAGCTCCGCCCAATCTCCTTGGCCCTGGTACAGGCTCTGAAGGCTGGGCATGCCTGACAGACGGCGCCGGAAGCCCGGTACAGTCGCAACGGGACTCCGTTCGCGTGCTGTATACGAACGAACTTGAGCGTCTGTCCCTGCGGACACGTAAAGCTGTCGCTCGGCTCGTTGTAGGTGAATTGGTCCTTGTGATATGGGTCTTTGAGGAACCGTTGCCGTGACTCGGACACCACCACCTGCTGACCTCGACGGGTGCACTCTGCCAGGTGACTTGCGGCGAAATATCCGGCGTCGGCCAACGTCATCTGTGCTCTTGTCCCGGTCGTCTCTTCGGCCTGCTCGACCATCGGAACCAGCAGGGCATTGTCATTGGCCGCATCCACCACGTCCACGGCGGTGACCAACATGCCGGTCGCTCCCCCATCCGTCTCTGTGGGTGAGACCATAGCCTGAGCGTTGTAGCCAGCCACGATGCCTTGCCTACCCTTCATCAGCCTGGCGTCTGGGTCGGTCAGGTTGATGCGCTTGTGGCACTTCTGATTCGTGAGATCGTCCATCGCCTGCCTCACCTGCTCTCTCAAGACCTCCTTGTCAGCCAACTCCTCAGGCAGATGGGCAACAGCAGTGTCTTCTCCCGCTTCGTTCTGAGCCTCAAGGTCGGCTATCGCACTCTCCAGCCGCTCCAACAGACCACGCAGTCCCTCGGCGTCGTAGCTCCTGTTCAGCGACGCGTTGGCGACCACCTTAGTACCATCCACCGCCTGAACCGCCAGGTCCACCAACTTCATCGTCACTGCCGTACGCACCGTCCGCTCGAACAGCTTCCTCATGGCCTGCCGATGCCCTTTGTAGAACCTCCACAGGGTGTTGTGGTCAGGATGCTGCCACCCGGTCAGCCACAGGTACGGTATCTGGTCCCGGCAGGCCGCCTCCAGCTTCCGGCACGAGCGCACACCGGTCATGAAGCCGTACAGCCACACGCTCAACAGCGCACGTGGATGGTAGGCTGGCGCTCCCATCGAGTCACCTGCTATGTCCACGCCAAGCTCCGCCCATGCATCTCGATCTAGAGCATCGACGAACTCGGCGACGAACCGCGCCGGATGATCCAGCGGCAACAACTCGTCAAGCGTCGGCGGCAACATCCACATCTGCTCTCGGCCCATCGGTCGAAGCGGCATCTCAATATCTCCCACCTTGATGTCGCTTCAAACGTACACCTGACCCATACTCAACGCCAACCCAGACTTGTGAGACAGGCTCAATTGCGAACTTTTCGCTGGGAGGTCTCGATATAGGAAAGAAAGGAACAATACGCCGATTCCAGAATTATATTTGTGGGTGGCTTGCGCTACACTATCCTCGAACAGTTTGATGTGCCTGCGACTTACGTGTACGCCCATCTCTATTGCTGGGAGGAAGATGACTCGGTATCGGGTGGCCATAGCTCTTACGCTTACTGTTGGAACTCATGGTTCCCGGGCTGGACGATTGAAGACTGGTCCTCCACATACTATCCGCATGGACCGGACTACGTGTGGATAGAGCTCGAAGGGGAGTTTCAGAACGATCTGAACATAGAGTATGAAATGAAGTACATCCGACAATCATGGATTCAGAAACTGCGCCGGGCGTTGGGAACGAACCGGGGCGGCATGTCTCGTATGTACACACACTCCACTAGAGGCGGCACACCCATCCGGCAAACGAAACTGTCGCCGGACGGGCTGGAGTTCACCGAGGACGTGTCTGAGGCCCGGTGGGTGGAGGAGAGCTTCTCAGCCTTCGGGACGCTGCGTTCCTTGCTGCCCGACGGGTTTGCGGCGTACGCCCGGATTTTTCACCCTGCCCATCTGAATAGGGATGAAGAGCGGCCGGTACGGTGGTCTACAGTGGCCTCGTGGACAGGACGGGCCGTCCATCCGCTGATGCAGTTCGAACGTATCGCAGGTCTAAGTGAGGACGATATGTACAAAGACCCTCCGTGGGGTTCTCTTCCGAAGCACGGGTCCATCCCGGAACGGGAATGCCGTACCCTGGTCGAGGTGCTCAGGAGCTTCACTTCAACCCCAGGCAACTGCTTCTTCTGCCTATGGGAAGGCTATGGGAACATCGACACTCGCCTCTACAAAGCTAGTTCTCGGGTGAGGGCTCCGGGGCGGGCCTACCTGCTATTCCGCGGGCCTATCGACGCCATCATGGCATTCATTACAAGGGATGGGCCTTTCTGGGGGCACTCACCAAACATCTGGTGGCCGGAGGACAGGGCGTGGTGTGTAGCAACGGACATCGACCTGTTCGACACCTATGTTGGTGGGAGCGAAGAGTGCATCGAGGCGGTCCTAAGCAACCCGGACCTGGAGGCGTTACTTACAACTCTAGACGCTCGACTTGATCTAGGTGGAGACACCATCAATGCCAAGGACGTGTCCGGAGGTTGTGGCTAGGGACTAGACTATACGAGGCCGTAGGAGTGTACTGATAATTACCGTCATATCGGCGTGGACGGCCCATCTATTGGCCTGGGCAGCCAGTATCTGGCTGGTGTTGGGGCCAGCGTACCAAGGTGTGTCGCTAACGATCGAGGGGACCACACGGGTCAGCGCTACCTTCATCGAGACAAACGGTCTGCACGTTATCTGGGTGCCGATCGTACCCGTCCTGCTGAGCGGTATCGCGTTGATGGCCGTCAGGCGAACCGGTCCCGGGCCGACCGGACGCAGGCTGCTCCTTTGGAGTATCTCTGTCGTGTTCCTGGGGTTCTGCGCACTGGGGTTCTTTTCTTTCGGCTTCCTCTATCTGCCGGTGGCGCTCGCACTGATCATCGTGGCGGTGACCGACTTGGGTCGCTCGCGCAGGGCTCGGGCCGCCGGTCGTCGGGGCTGAAGAGAATGATGTAGAATGATGTCCAGATGGAGGCGCGGCAGCGAAAGTGCCGCATTAGGCGATTTGTAAAAGATGACAGCGCTACTGTGGCTTCTCGCAATGGTCCCGCCTTCCGCGTTATTCCTGATCGCGGGAATCTGGGTGGTCAGGAAGAAGTATGGCGGTGTCCGTCACGTGCTCGGCATCGTAGCGATTGTCGTGGGGATGGCGCTAGTTGCGATTACCCTTGTTGCGCTGCCGCTACTCGCCACCTCGTTTGAAGCGAGGTAACCACTTCCAGCTCCTCATCTCTGGAGCATGAAGTCGTAGTCGGCAGCGTTGGCATCACTTTGGGCCGAGCTGTGCTGCATCCCAATGAACGGGTCACCCTGTTCTATGTCGCAAGGAACACGGCTGAAGAGCTCGACGGGGCTGTCATGATCGACAATGCAGAGGTAGAGAGCTCTGATGGACGCTCGTGGCTGGCCGACGGGCATGGCGTCGTGCTCGAACGGCCTCCGCTTACCCTTGGATGGTTGACGTTTCCTGTGTCAGATGCTGCTCCGGGGAGCTTCAAAGTCACAGTGAACAGCGTTCAAGCCGACGGCAATCACGTAAGGGGAGCATGGCAGTTGCCGAAGTTCCCTGGCCTTGAAGCTCGGAGCGACGTGCTGAAGCCGATTGTCATCGACTCCGACCTGTGTGTCAGTAGCGGCAGTGTGGCATTTGGCTTTCATGATAGGGCCTGCGCCCAGGAGTTCGTTGACCCCCAATCCCTTCGTCAAAGTGGAGGTACACCCGAACCTACCGGCGTTACGCCACGGCCGACGCCTACTCCCACGCGCACTTCCACTCAGCCGACTCCGATTCGTCCTCCTCAGGTAACCAAGCCCCTCGCCGTGGAGGACACTCTCCGATTACTGTTCGCTCTTTGTACACCTTGGCACTTCCAGGATATTATGTACGCGCAGTAGTATGGCACTGCATACGGCTATTCGTACACATGCGACTTGACCGAGGGAGCCCTGCCCATATTTTGGGAAGAGGTCTGTCGTGGCGGGAAAGTTCAGCAACCGTAATAGATCTGAACGGGCTGAGTTACGTTGGCTAGATTTATCAGACACTTGGAGCAATTGACGCTCGTAGGCAGTGGGGCGCTAGCACTAGCGGTCAGCGTAGGCCTCTTCGTCTCCCTGCTAGTCCGCCCGACAGCAGAAATAAACCTCCTTAACATGGCGACGCTGGTGCTAGCGTCCGCCGCGGGCATCGGACTGATCCTCAGGCCCAGTAGCCCCAAGTGGCTGATCCCAGCGAGTCTTTGTCTTTTGTGCTCGGTGATCCCGACTGTATTCGGAGCAATTTTCGTGCTGTACGCTGCTCCCGTCACATTACTTCTAGCCGGGGTAGGGTTGAAGGTTTTCCGTACCCTAGCCGGAGTACATGTTCGATGAAGTGTTGTGGTCGGGCGGCGGACCCCACAGCTAAGCTCTTCCAAGCGTGTAAAGGGCGGAGTAATAATGAACCGGTGAGGCGGGGGGTGAGCGTTCGGGAGTGGTGTCGACGCTCGGCGATTATGTCCGCTTAAGTGTCAAGGGAAAATGTCCTTCGAGTAGATTGCCATGCTATCAGGCTGGGGTACTTCCGACGTTGCGCGGGCGCGCCATGGGTGGGCTTTCGGCATGCATGTACTTCCTCACGGTTTCTCTGTGTATGCCCACTTCCCGGGCGATCCCACGGATGGACAACCCCTTGCGCTTCGCCTTCTGCACGGCCTTCCATCTCGCCGTCTGTAGCGGGGTGGGCTTTCTGGGTCGCGGAGTCGCAGTCTTGCGAACTCTTGCAGCGCCGTTGCGATCGGCATCGTCGCGGAGTCTGTCCGCTTCGAGCATTTTGCCCATTGACTCCACTTCGTCCTCCGACCTCCTGATGACACCGTTGGTGTAGCGGCTGGGACCGGTCGTGTGTACGGTCCGCGTGCCGAAGCTGCGCAGGATACCTGGTCGTGGAGGCGCTTCCTGGGAGGCGATGATACGCCCTTCGTGTTGCACTGACAGCCGGCCGTCCAGTGCTTCGAGCACTTCCACCGCCGACCCGGCAAAGCTCGGTCGAGCCTGATCGGGAAGCAACTGCAGGGTGCGCCAGCGGTACTTAACAGTGTTGTCCCGTCCAACCCGGCGCCTGTACTTCAGGCATAGGACTGTGTCCAGGCACATCCCCGGATCCAGGACCCGATACGCGGTGTCCGTGCGTTCAGACGGCACACGAAAACGTTCATTGAAGCGGGGAAGGAAGTCGTTGAGCACGCGGTTGGCGTCATCGATGGTGGTCGCGCCTGCGAGTCTCAGCTCCGCGACCAGCCTGTCCTGAAGTGTGCCCGCGGCGCGTTCCACGCGGCCTTTGGCCTGAGGAGATCGTGCGAATATCAGCTGTACGCCGATCTCACCCATCGCGCGAGAGAACTGGGTGGGAGCGGAGGCGGTCTCTGACGGCGGCGTGTGCTTGAAGACGCCATGGCGGTCTGATGCGAGTACCCACCCCGCAGCGCTGGCCGTCCACTCAGGGAGCGAAACCGACACACCGAGGCCTGAGTGCGCAGGGGAGATGAAGCGGAACGGAGCCTCGACCCCCACTTTGATCGAGTGCTGCTCAGGCACGGCTACTACTGGTCCGAACTCGAACGCCCCGGTGTTCCTCCGCTGGAGGCTGGCGACCAACTCTGCCTCGGAGTGACCTCCGAGAAACTCCTTGTCGAATGAGATGAGGGCATCCGCTTGCCCCTTCAGGGTAGTGTTGAACCAATTGAGCTGAGAGACGAGGTCGCCAATGTAAGATTGTGTCCTGGGCTCTAGGAAATTCGCCGTCACCTGGAGTCCAGACAACTCGACGACCCCAAAGCGCCGGAGTGAGTCGTCGAAACACTGGATCAAGGCCGGCAGCGCTACAGATGGCTCGATAGCACGCTGGCGTACCCCAAGAGGCGCATAACGATAGCCAAGAACAGGTGCCGACGGTTCCCTGGTTGGCTCGAGATCACCAACGTTCAGTCCGACCTGCACGTCTCCGATCCGGTATGCGTCGATCCCGGTGGTCAGTTCCGCCTCGTTGATGTCCCAAAGCGGTGGGCGGCCGGCCGAATTAGCGGACCAACCCATCAATTCGCTACGGGCTCTGAAGACGCTGTAGAGGTCCTCCTCATCCTCTGAAACTATGCCCTCCGAGTTCACTGCTCTGCGAAGTTGCCCGAAAGCCTCCACAAAAAGTAACGACGGCATGACATGCCCTCCGCTCAAGCCAAATACTGTCTTGGCGGAGCCGCTAAGTTTTTGGAGCCGGGTAACAAGGAACTTCGGCTACTGCTAGGCATCACCTTAGAAGGGACTTCTGGAGCACTTATTTCAACGAGTTTGCCGAAATCTGACAGCGTTGTTGTGCTCGTAAATCCCCCCTCACCTGGAGCTGTGGCCGTAAAAACATACCGTCTGATTAGATGGTCGTCTTTCCCGATCCAGTATTCCACTCGACGGTCGAGTCGAGGGTCGGCAAGTCCAATATCCATTCCTGGTGGCACCAACGCAACGAGATGGAGCACATCAACTCCATCCAGCTGTTCTTCTCCCACGATTGCCAAAATGCTAAGAAGTGACGGATCTATAGGCATTTTGTCTAAGGGAGTTTCAGGGGCTGAATCGCGGGTTTTCACCTTCCACTCTCCCGTTGGAGGGATTTTTGTGTACACCGTAACGCCTATAGTGATCGCGTCACCACTGATTGTAATTGTTTCATTATCCGTTGCGAAGGTCGTACTCCCTGTCGTCTCGAATTGACTAGGCGCCTGATATTTGCCAAAAGTGACTGACTCGATATCTTCCCTTATACCTTCTTGAGGGATCCTGAGCCGTTGTCCAGTGGTGTCATGGCTTCGTGTCGCGTTCAATACTTCAGCTTTGTACTCATATGTGAAGCAGTATGAGAGTTGTTCTTTCGTGGAAGCCAAAGCCCTTTCGAGAATTACTTGTGGAGAGACAGTTTCGGCGTCGGCTGTCGAGGGCACTTCAGTGACGGCGCTTCCACTACAAGCGGTCAGCAATAAAAGGAATACCAGGCTAGACAGCGACTTTAGCAAGCTCAGCCCTCGCAGCACATCGACAATTCGTATAAGCATGATACATGCGTCCTTATCAAGAAAACCTATAGCTTACAACGAAAATATACGACTGTGGGTTTCTGTCGTCAATCCTGCTCCCCATTTTCAAACGCAGAGAAAGGTGGCTACCGGATTCTGGACAACAAAAAAGGCCGCATACATGATTCTCTCGTAAAAAGTCTGTGCAGGTCGAATTAGAACGAACGTACCCGCGCTTGGGTACAATATACAGTCTCTGTTCCGTATACTACCCCAACATACGGTAGCGCTCAGATGTGCTAAATCGCTGGAACTTCCTCAAAACGGGTTTTTACGAGGGAATCATACATGGTTGTGCAGGGGGAGGCCATCGCTGACGTAGCGACGACCTCCCCCTGTGTGTTGCGGCCTAGCGCCCCGCGCCGACCGGCTCTTCCTCTCTTTCCTGCTCCATCTCCAGCGCCCACTCGAACAGGGACGCGGCTGCGGGCTGAGGCTTGCGGCCCCGGCCCTTGGGCTTCACCGGCTCCTCGGCCATGAACTCCGCCCAGGAGAACAGCGACTGCTGCGGCTCCGGGACCTCGTCGCTGTGGCCGTTCCCGTTGACCTCCACGGCTGCGTGTCCGTTGCCGTTGGCGTGGTGGCCGGTGTCCAGGACGAGCTCGACCGTCGGCCCGATGCCGTCTGCGTGGTGGCCGTCCCCGTTGACCTCGACGGCCTCCGGCTCGACTTCGACGACCTTCCAGCCGTCGTCCACCAGGAACTCTTCCGAAGCGGCCTCGGCGTCCCTGGCCTGGGCGAAGACCGCCTCCACCGTCTCGTCCTCCTCCTCGTCCCCGCTGACGATCTTCCGGGCCAGCGCCATCATCAGATCGTCGCCGTCGTCGCCGTAGGCGGCCAGCCCGTCCTCCGGCAGCTCGCCCTCCACGGCGAGGGAGCTTTGCAGCTTCTTCGCCACCAGCTTCAAGGCGTCGGCCTGGAGGGTGTTCTTGTAGCTCATGAACACCACCTTGACCGGGCGGGTCTGCCCGATGCGCCACGACCGCCGCGACGCCTGCCGCATTACGTAGACGCTGTAATCAGTTTCGTACCAGATCAGCGTTGGGAAGTCGATCAAGTCCAACCCCGTCTGCACCAAGCGCGGGTGGCATATCATCACGTCGATTCCCTCCTTCACCCTGTCCGCCACCCACGCCTCCCGCCGTTCCGGGGCAACGGCGTCGGCCTTCATCACCGCCACGCGGAACCCGTGCCGTGTGAGCATGTCGTCCATCCGCCCGGTGATGTCCCGCGTCCCGGTGTGCGTGGCGTAGACCAGCACCCTGCGGCCCTCCATCCGCTCCGCCGCCACCATGTCGATGAGGGCCTTCTCCTTGGGGTAGAGCCGCTCCTCGGAGAGGGGCGGCACCTGCACGATCACGTCCCCGCTCCTGGGGTCGAAGACCGTCTCCCCCCTGGTGCAGCCGTCAGGGTAGGCCAACAGGGTTTGCAGGTAGGTCGCCAGCAGCCGCTTCGAGCCAGCCTTGAGAGCCTCAGCCAGCTTCAGCCGCAGCTCCTCGTACACGGTGTTGTAGGCGCTGCGCTGGGAGTAGCCCGTCGCGTCCTCCTCCGAGTCCATGCTGGACAGCATCACCTGCTCCTCGTATGGGGGCAGCCCGGAGGCTGACCTGCCCCCTGAATTAGGTCCAAGTATTCTTAGAGTCCGACCGGCGTATTCCTAGCCACCTGTTGTGCGAACTCCTCGGGCGTCCGGTTGCCCAGTGCGCTGTGGGGCCGGACAGCATTGTAGTCGTCCCGCCAGCGCTCGACGATGTTCCGGGCCGCAGGAAGACTCATGAACCAGTGCTCGTTGAGGCACTCGTCGCGAAGCCGCCCGTTGAAGCTCTCGATGTACGCATTCTGCACGGGCTTGCCCGGATCGATGAAGTGCAGATGCACCCCATGTGCATACGCCCAAGCGTCCAGAATCCTCCCGGCGAATTCAGGGCCGTTGTCTACGGTGATCAGCTCCGGCAGGCCACGGTCGATGGCCAGCCTGTCCAACACCCTTGTCACGCGGAGGCCGGGCAACGACGTGTCCACCTCCATGGCCAGGCTCTCCCGAGTGAAGTCGTCAATCACCGTCAGCACTCGTATCCGCCGGCCACTGGCGAGCGCATCGGACACGAAGTCCATCGACCACCGCTGGTTCGGGCGCTCGGGCGCCATCGTGGGGACGCGAGCGATGCCCGCCATCCGCTTGCGCTTCCGACGCCGGACGGACAGCCCCTCCTCCCGATAGAGCCGGTAGACCCGCTTGTGGTTCACGCCGAACCCCTCCCGGCGCAACAACACCCACAACCGGCGATACCCGAAGCGCCGCCGCTCCGCGGCGAGCGAGCGCAGTCGCTTGAGGAGTTCGGGTGCGTCGCTGCCCACCCGCCTATAGCGGGCCACCGATCGGTGGATACCCATCAGCCTGCAGGCGCGACGCTCGCTGAAGCCCCACCGCTCCTGGACACGGTGCATGGTCTCCCGTCGCGTTGCAGGCGTCATGCGTTTTTTCGGAGCAGCTCCCGCAAGACGTGATTGTCGAGCGTCGCCTCCGCCAGCAGCTGCTTCAGCTTCCGGTTCTCCTCATCCAGATGGCGCAGCCGTCGCGCCTCGCTCACGCCCATCCCGCCGAACCGCGCCTTCCAGTTGTAGAAGGTCCCCGGTGAGACACCATGTCGGCGGCATACCTCGGCCGTCGGCACTCCCGCGTCCGCCTCCCTCAGGACCCCGATGATCTGCTCGTCCGTAAACCTGCTCCTCCGCATGCTGTCCTCCTCTGTTTGACCGGAGGACTCCAATTATCCGTGGACCGGTTTTCGGGGAGCAGGTCAAAGGGGTCACCCGTTATAGCTCTACGCTCGTTGATAGACCATCGTGCGAAGAACCAAATCCAGAGTGAAGTGAAGTACATCTTCATCGAAGAAGACACAGATCGGTATGAGCACTTGAAAGGTGTACTCAGTGACTTGGACGCCGACTTGCCTCCGAACTGCGACTATACTGTCATCAACTCCACCTTCAACGAGACACTCACGGAAGTTCTTGATTACATTGAAGAGCAGAACTCTAGTCTAGCCCCAGCATTCGTCATGATTGACCCATTCGGTGTCAAAGGAACGCCGATGAATACCGTTGGGAGAATCTTGCAAAATCCCAGATCAGAGGTTTATATCTCTTTCATGTATCGAGAGATAAACAGATTCTTGGATCATCAAAATTTCGAAAGACCCCTTGATGAGCTGTTTGGGTGCCAAGATTGGCGGCAAGGCAGGCACTTGACCGACGGCAGGGAGAGAAAAGGCTTCTTGTACGACTTGTACAGGGATCAACTCAAGGCAAACGGAGCGCACTACGTGGTCCGATTTGAGCTTTACGAGGGCGAGCAGCTCGTCTATGCGATCTTCTTTGGTACCAAGAGCTTGGACGGTTGCGACAAGATGAAGCAGGCGATTTGGAAGGTCGCTCCGTTCGGCGACTTCAGGTTTCGGGGTAGTCAGCTTGGTCAGCTTACATTTGGCGAGGACTTGCTCGATCGCAGCCTGCTTGAGAAGGTGCTCCAAGGCAGGTTCGCATCCAAGGGATGGCAGAGAGTAGAGGACGTGGAAGATTTCGTGAGATCCGACGCCACGGACTTTCATTCTGGTCATCTCAGGCGCAATACACTGACCCCGATGGAGAAGAACCGCACGATAGCGGTGGAACGTCCTCCAGGCAGGCGCGGCTTCGTCCCTGGCACTCGTATTCTTTTCCGGTGAAGGGAATCTACCATCTTGTCATCCCGCGACATACATGGCCCCTATGAGTTGGTGGACAACGTTGAATACGGCAACCACCAGCAGGCTTTGGCATGGCTGGCAGAGCACTACACGGGGCCGCTGAATGTGGCGACAGGCTACGTCGGCCTAGAGGGGCTGGATGCACTGGCCAGGATAGCGCCGGACAGAAGCGCGGGCGGACGACTCCTCATCGGAGCCGCGCCGTCGTCAGAGGACTTGATGGGTCAGGTAGGAGAGAGGGTAGCTGACCACTTCGAGCAATCGGTGTTGGCGTTGCGCCGCCAGCGTGACTTCTCAGCGTTCCCCGCCGCACGGCGAGCTGTCCTTGAGCGGGTGATCCGCTTCTTCGAGTCCGACAACGTTGCGGTGCGGCGGTACATCTGGCGCTTCCTGCACGGCAAAGCCTACGTTATCGGCGAACTGAATGCCGCCGGGTCGCCGATAGGGGCAGGCGCGGCGTTGGTGTCCTCGGCCAATCTGACGCAGGGTGGCCTTGTCGCCAATCTCGAACTGGGCATGGTGCACTACCAGCCCAACGTCGTTGGCATGGCATTGGGCTGGTACGAACGGCTCTGGCAGGACGCCCAGGACTTCCGGGAAGAACTGCTGGAGCTATTGCAGCCGCCGTCCCTGGAGAGCGACCCCCAGACCGTGTTCCTCCGGGCGCTGCTCGAACTCTACGAAGGTGAGTTGGACGACGATGTGTCTCTCCCTGACCTACACACCCTCACCGCTTTCCAGCGGGACGGGTTGGCGCGGGCGAAGCGGATTCTGGACCGCTACGGCGGCGTCCTCTACGCCGACGGCGTGGGCATGGGCAAGACCGAGGTCGGCGTCCAGTTCATCCGTGAGCACACCCAGGACCTTGGGCAGCACGTGCTGGTCATCTCCCCAGCCCAACTCCGCGACCGCCTCTGGCAGCAGCGCCTCAGCGAGGCGAACCTGCCGGGGACGGTGGTGTCCTACCAGCAGTTAGCCCAGGACCGGCAACTGTCCTCCAGCGGGGAGCGGCGGGTCCTGCCGGTGAACAAGGACGTGTATCGCTTCGTCATTGTCGATGAGGCCCACGCGTACCGCAACGTAGACAACACCTGGTATGCGGCGCTGGACCGGCTTATGGGAGGAACGCCGAAGAAGTTGCTGCTCCTGACCGCGACCCCGGTCAACAACTCCCTATGGGACCTGCACAACCTCTTCTTGCTGTTCGGCCGGCACGACGGGGCCTTCAACGCCGAACCACTGCGGATTCCCAGCCTGCGGAAGTTCTTCGCCGAGTCAGGCGCATCCAAGTCCGAGAACCTATCGGAGGCAAAGCTGTTCCCGTTGATAGACGCCCTGACTGTCCGACGGGACCGGGCCTTCATCAAGGAGCGGTATCGCAACGAGCGATTCACCGACGGGACGTTGGTAAAGTTCCCTGTCCCGGAGTTGGACGAGCGCCGCTATGACCTGGACAGCGCGCACCCCGGCATCGTGCAGTCCATCTACGACAGACTAGACCCTGAGAAGAGGGACAGCCTGAAGATGACGCGGTACCGACCGTCAGCCTATAGAGTGGACAAGAAAGGCGAGTCAGCGTCGGAAGAGGCGCTCGCAGGACTGATGCAATCGCAGCTGCTGAAGCGCTTCGAGTCGTCCTGGTACTCGGCCCTGCAGACGGTGACCAGGATGCGGGACGGCAACGACGTGATGCTTCGGGTCATCGCGGAGCGGGGAGTCGTGCCGCCGCCGGACGTGATCAGAGACCTTGTCGGCGATGTAGGCCAAGACGACACTTTCCTTGCCGCCGACATCATCGACGACGCGCTGGCTGGGTCGGAGGGTGGCGTCCCCGCCGACATGTTCAACGATCAGTTCCTCGCCGACTTGGAGAAGGACAGGAACATTCTCGCGGAGATGGCGGAACTGTTGGCGAGCTTGGAGAAGGGCACGGACCCCAAGCTGGACGCGCTCCAAGACGTAATGACCGCAACGCCGTCGAAGAAGGTCGCCGTCTTCACCGCGTTCCAGGACACGGCGTCCTACCTGAAGCAGTGCATAGAGCGTCAGCCGGACTTGCTGCGGGGCCGTGAATGGACCGTGGCCATCGGCTCCGAGACAAGCGCCGACGCCCGCACCAGGGCACTCGAACGGTTCTGCCCGGAGTCGGTGACGGGCGAGCAGGGCTTCGTCCCGGAGGGGGGCGAGGTCGATGTCATCCTTAGCACCGACATCCTTTCCGAGGGGCAGAACTTGCAGCAGGCCCAGGCGGTGCTGTCTTTCGACATGCCCTGGAATCCGCAGCGCGTGGTGCAGCGCAACGGTCGCATCATCCGCCTGCGCAGCCCCCACGACACAGCCTACCTCTATACCTTGCTTCCCAAGCAGGGCGACCTGGACCGGCTGCTAAAGTTGGAGGCCAGGCTCCAGGCAAAGATCATGGCGGCAAACGCCTCGGTGGGCATGGAAACCCCGGTACTGGCCGACGTGGAGATGGAATCCCAGGTGTACGCTGACCTGACCACCTTCGCTGAGCGTCTCGCCAGTGGGGACGCCACCCTGCTGGACGAGCAGGAGAGTGGCGGGGAGACCGGCTCCGCATTCGCAGGTGAGCTCTTTCGTTCTTACCTCCGTCGCGCTGCGGAGGAGGGTGAGATTGCCAGGCTCAGGGACCTGCCTTGGGGAATAGGCGCCGCTTTTGTGCAGCGTTCGCCGACACTGGCAGAACCGGCGGTTTTCTTCGCCTGTCGAACGCGCAGCGATGAGCGCTACTGGCGCATCGTGCGCCAATCGGGAGAGGTCCTGCACAGGGAAGACCTGCCGATGCTGCGGCTGATAGACCCGCATGGGCAGCCCGGCTGCCCCGTCCCCGACAGTCTCAACTTGGAGCGTCTGTTTACCATAGCCGCCGCCGACATTTGTGCGGCTCACAATGCCCTTCTCGACCCCGAGGCCAGGTTCGCAGCATTGCCTGCCAGCCAGCGTTGGGCGCTGGACGTGCTGCGGTCGCCGGATGCTCCCGCCGGTGACGAGTACGACGAGGCTGACCAAGCCCTCTCGGTCGGCAGGAACAACTTGGTGCGCCGCGAGCTCTCGGAGCTTCGCCGCGAGCACGAGGGAGGCGGCATGAGCGAGGCCGACTGCGCCCGCAGGGTTGTTGAAGTCGTCGCGAGATTCGGTCTGCGGCCAGTACCAACCCCACAGGCGCCTGATCCGATCACCGAGGATGACCTGGGAGTAGTTTGCTATCAGGTGGTGGTGCCGGCGTGACTATTAGCCACTTGGTTCTCGGTCGGTGACTTTGGTATTGCCGACCGTAGTGCGCCCCTGGATTCCAATGCCGATTTGCCGGTCGAGTCAGACGCGCCGGATGTGTCTGACCTGCAGTGCGAACTGGCGGAGGCGGAGGCGGCGATCGGCGGCGCGAAGCGTGGCTACTATGACGCGCGAAACCGGCGCCAGCGGGTGCTCCGCGCCCTAGCGAGGGCGACCCGGGGCAACTGATTCGGGTGGGTGGAGCTACAGGGATCCCGCAAGGAGGGGCGTGATGAGCGACACGAACCGGAGCATCGAGGACCTGCCGCTATCGACCCTGGACGCCGGCAGCCTTCTGACCGAAGCGAAGCGCCGGTTCCCCCACGGTGAGTGGGGAGAGTGGCTAGTCCGGGTGAAGCTGTCCCCGCGGACGGCCTCCACGTGGATGCGGTTGGCTGGCCTCGGCATCACCGCAGAGGACGTCATCGCCCGGGGCGGAATCAGAGCGACCCTCAACCCCCCGAAATCGGCAACGGTTGCCGATTTCTCGCCCGTCGAGTCGGACGCGCCGGATGTGTCCGACCTGCAGCGCGAGCTGGCGGAGGCGGAGGCGGCGATCAGGGGCGCCAAGGATGGGTACTACGACGCCCTGAACCGGCGCCAGCGGGTGCTCCGCGCCCTAGCGAGGGCAACCCGGGGCAACTGATTCGGCTGGGTGGAGCTACAGGGATCCCGCAAGGAGGGGCGTGATGAGCGACACGAACCGGAGCATCGAGGACCTGCCGCTATCGACTCTGGACGCCGGCAGCCTTCTGACCGAAGCGAAGCGCCGGTTCCCCCACGGTGAGTGGGGAGAGTGGCTAGTCCGGGTGAAGCTGTCCCCGCGGACGGCCTCCACGTGGATGCGGTTGGCTGGCCTCGGCATCACCGCGGAGGACGTCATCGCCCGGGGCGGAATCAACGCAACGCTCAGGGGCAAATCGGCAACCGTTGCCGATTTGCCGCCCGTCGAGTCGGACGCGCCGGATGTGTCCGACCTGCAGCGCGAGCTGGCGGAGGCGGAGGCGGCGATCAGGGGCGCCAAGGATGGGTACTACGACGCCCTGAACCGGCGCCAGCGGGTGCTGCGCGCCCTCACGAGGGCGAACAGGGGTAACCGACCCCCTGGTGCTCCGGACGCGTTGAGCGCGGCCGCGCCACGGTCGGCGGGGGTGTTGATGGATGATTGATGATTGATGATGTTGCTCCTCTTAAGTCCCGCATATTATATAAGAGGGAATTAAGATTAGCGGCAAAATCCTATCCTTCGAGTAGGAGTTGGGCATGCCACGGATGCTGTTCGATCCGCCCGAGCTGGCGGAGTACGCCGAGCGAGTAGACCCGCCGATCGCTGCATGGCCCGGGACCATCCGGACTAAGCATGATGTGATGAAGGCCTGCGGAGATAAGCGGGACTGGTTCCGGTTCGGCCACAGGTATGAAGCCTACCTCAGGTATTGGAATGAATGGGCGGACGCCCGCAACCGTCGACGGGATATGTCGGTGGGGTTCGCCTGGGACCAGATCATGATCATTGGGGAGTACGGGGCTGGCAAGACCACACTGGGTGTCAAGGCCGCCCTGGCCGACTTCCGCCGTGGCCATTGCGTCTTTTCCAATGCCGGCTGCCTTATTGGGTGGCGGCTGGAGTATGAGGAGATGTACACAGCCCTGGGCTTGATGCCCAAGCACAGCTCGCTCCTCATCGACGAAAGCAGCGCGGCCCTCTCCTCGAAGATGGGGGGTGGAGTGGCTGTGAGCTCGTTCGCCGAGATGAACCTCAACTCTCGCAAGCAGAACGCCAGGGTCTACTACATGAGCGCCCAGGACTACGAGATCGCCCCCGCCATCCGGAGGGAGACGAGAGAGGTCTGGATGCCCGTCCCCGAGGACAAGCTGACCATTATGGCGGACTACTACGGCATGAAGCATCTGGCCCCGGCCAACGATCCCGACAAGTTCCGCATCGCCTATTTTGTGTGGACGGGCTATCCGTACAAGAAGGGGAACATCATCGAGGGACAGGACAAGACGATGGCCGGCTTTGGCCCGCCCGATGAGGTCCGCTACGCCGAGGGAGACCAGGTCAGGGACGCATTCCTACTGACGGACACCTTCGAGCTGGCGAAGGCAGGAGCGGCGCGGACGGCCAGCGGCGACGCCGTGAAGGCGTCGCTCCGTAGCTTCCTTGGGAAAGAGGACCCGCCGGACGTCGTGGCGGCCGAACTGATCGATTACGTCCATGCGTTGAGCGACATGGACGAAGAGAGCGTTCCGGAGTATGTCACGGCATCCCAAATAGCGGAGGACCTCGACGTCTCCGAGCAGAAGATTGGGTCGGAGATGCGGACGTGTTATCCAGGGGTGCAGCGAGTGCCCTACAAGGGCTACAGGACGACGGACCTCGTGGACGCCGATGTCCTTCGGGAGAAAGGGTTCGTAGGGCCGGCCACCCGCCGCGCCCTGGTGGAATCCCGCCCATCGGCGCCCTCAGTCGCGGCGTATGTGAACGAAATCAGAGAACGGTCAGACCGACCGGAGTACGTCAAAGCCGAAGAGATCGCCAGGGTGATAGGGATGGACCAAAGAGAGGTCGGCAAGGCCGTCACGGCGCTAGGCGTCAAGGCAAAGCAACGCTACGGATACCCCCTAGCCGCCCTCATAGAAGCCGTCGACCGGGCGGACGATGGTGGCTAGCGGCTCGTCGTCCCCGGCGATGGTGGCCGGTCAGCCACTTCTCGGTGATGGTGGCCAGCACGCACCGGCCGCCGTCCTCGATAACCAGGGTCGCCGCCTCGATGACCCGGAGTACGACACATGGTTGCGGGGCCAGGGCCTCTGAGGATTCCGCGCCGGGCGATGACGTCCTCCGCGGTGATACCGAGGGCGGCAAGGCGCATCCACCTAGACGCCGTGCGCGGCGCCAGCTCGACCCTGCCTAGCCAATCGCCCCACTCACCGTGGGGAAACCGGCGCTTCGCTTCCGTCAAGAGTCTGCCGGCATCCAGGGCGGCGCTCACGGCCTCCAGCCGCCCCATCCTGAACCGGCTCACGGCGTCCAGGGTGGATAGGAGCAGGTCCTCGATGCTCCGGTTCGCGTCACTCATCACGCGCCTCCTTGCTTGGAAGCGGCGCCGGATTCCTCAGCCCTTCGTTGACAATCGCCACCAGGTCCTTCATCCGGTGTGGCAGCAGCTCCTGGACTTGCCGGCGAGTCTTGGCTGCGCGTGGATATGGGGGTGCGGCCGCTCCGACGCAGGTTGATCCGATGCCCGGTGTGCGGGAAGGTGCGGCGGGCGCGGGCCGAAGCGGTCTACTGCAGCGCGGGCTGTCGGGTCAAGGCATGGCGCACGCGGCAACGCGCGGCGGCCGTAGCCCAACGCCACACGGAAGCCGAGGCCTAGGAAAGGGCCATCCGTCATCGTGACAGCCGAGACTGGCGCGGGGCCGAGCGGCAGGCGCGCAAGACGCCACAGGGGGGCGACGTCCGATGCTCGGGGCGCTGCGGAACGGCTGCCTGGAGGACCAAGACCAGGAAACGGGCCCCCTCGGCCCCAATCCCCCCCCCCCCCCGCCGTCCCCCAGGCGCGCCGCGAGGACGGCAGCCAGGAACTACAGCGGCCCCCGGCTGGCCCCAAACGCGGCATACCGGGCCTCGCGGAAACCCTCAGGGGGCGACGACCCAGAATCGGCCCGCAATGGCCCCTGACGCTCTCTGCAGGCGCTGGCCGGGTCGATCCGCGGCCATGGGCGTCTCTTGGGCCCGCAGAGGGCTTGTGCGACGGATAAACCCGTGCAACCCGGGCACTATGCCGCCAAAGGACCGGACACGCGTCCAACTATGCGTCTGGGGAGTTGGGTATGCCGGCGCCGCGACCGGTCCCTGCGGCTTGACGATGGGCCGCAGAGGCAAGATGGCGCACGCCGCCCTGGAGCGGGCTGCGGCGCGTAGTCGAGGCGGCCTCAATGACCCCACGGCCCGCGCGGAGAAAGGGAGGAGTGCGTGACCGGAAAGAGGAACCGGCGGGTGCGCGTGCTCCCCAGAAAAGTCGACGGCGTTGATCTCATCTTCCGGTGGGCCGTCGATGCGCGCCTGCGACACATTGAAGAAATTGCTCGCGGTCTCGATGACTCCGGGGCCGGCGCACTCAGTGCGGAAGCGGCGTTCGATGGCATTCTCCGGTCCATGGGGAGGGATCGGAAGGCTCCTGAAGAGGACGTTGTATACAACATGAGAGCCGATACGCGGGGTGGTGGCGGGACTTTCCCGAAAAGGTACTCCTCTCCAAGCTCTATAAGCGGGTCGCCCGGCGGAAGGAGGGAACCGGCTCCGACCGCGACAGGCGGCTCCCTGAGCCCGACGAGAGACAACGGGTAACCAGGGCATTGCTGGCGGACATCCGGGTCGTGGGCGAGTTGGACGCCGAGTGGGAGGCTGCAGCCGTTTCGAAAATCATGGCGGGCCAAGGGCTGGTCTCCAATGGCATCCCCTCCCGTCGCGTGTGGCGAGGGTTCATCAAGCACTCTCGGTCTATCCCGGTCTACTACGACGCTCTCAGCCTTATCTGCAAGAAGCTGGAAGACCGGGGCAAGGCTATCCCCAAGCCGCTCGACAAGTGGCAACGGGAGGTCACCGATGGGAGCAGGGAGCGTCCCGACAGGAAGCCCCTCCGGCGCGGCCGCCCCGCCAATGGGGCCCAGCTCTTCCGCGACATCCACCTGCAGTTCACCATTGAGATCCTGGAGAGGCTTGGCGTACCGCCCAGGGGAAAGTTCAACCGTTTCAGCATCGTGGCAGAGGCGCTGGGGATGTCCGAAAAGCAGGTGAAGCGCACCTGGAATGCGCGCCCCTGGGAAACACCCTTGGCGCCCAAGGTGCGGGAATACACGAAGGGAATCGCCAAACGCCAAGGGCTAGACTGGACTCGCTGAGGCGCGAGCCTCGCCAAGGCTTCGGTCTCTCTCATCTCCCTCCCCGGGAACGGACGCCTCTCACAGTTCGCGTCGCCAATGGGCCTCCCCTTAGTCATGGGCTAGTGGACGCCCAGGGACTCCCGGCGCAGGCTGGCTGACGCGCGTGTGACGCCCACTCCAACGCATCGCCAAACGTCCTATATAATGTCCAGACTTAGCCCAGCGCGTCCGTTTACCCTCTTCCGCAAAGCCCCAATTCCATGGGACTGCGAGGAGGAGAAGGCAATGGGCGACAGACTACTGAGGCGCAGAGAGGTTGAGGAAATCACGAGCCTGGGCCGCTCGTCGATCTATAAGTACATGCAGGAAGGGAAGTTCCCGCAGCGCGTCCAGGTCGGACCCAACGCCGTCAGGTGGAAGGCCAGCGACATCGCCGCCTGGTTGGAGTCACGACCGCCGGCTGGGAGCTAGCTTGCCCGATCCCACCGTGGGTCCTGGCCTCGCGGCCAGCACCCACGGTGGGATGCAGTTGAGGCGGCTTCCCGTAAGGTTAGCCGGTCAGGAAGTCCACCGCTAGCCTGGGCCGTTGTCGCTCTGCAGCTTGGTGCGACCCCTATGGGATCCCCCGTTCCGGCGGGGTTCCAAAAAGCAAGCCCCCCGCCGAATAGGCTCAGCGCTGCGAACGCTGAGCCTATTTCGTTCCCTCATGAGTATCACGCTCTCGCCGCGCGCGACCCGTCGACCTGACCTTATCCGACCTGACCTTATCCCAATTGACGGTCTTGCACCGAGGGCACATCTTTGGGCGCTCTATCTGGCGCAGATCCTTGGTCACCCATTCGTGCCCGCAGCGGCAGCGGTAGGCAGTCACCTGAAAGACTCCAGGCTCACCGGTGGTCGTCATGCTCAATCCCTCCTGGTGCGCGCAGGTGCGCAGGACTTTCCGCGCAGGTGCGTCAAAAACACCTCTATTTGACGCAATCGTAGCGCACCGTCCGCATAACATCAACCCACAAGGACTATCTGAGAAGACTACTTGACAGGTATACTATTTGCGTATTACCCTACCGGTTTACTATATCGGTAGCTCTGTAAGGGAATGGCGACATGGCGAACATCCTAACGATTCCGACGGCCCTGGGGCCTGACGACCTCGACGACGGCGAGCAGGGCCGCCGATTGCGGCGACTAGCGATAGCCACCCTTGACCAGAGCCAGGTCAGGCTTGACAAGCTCAGCTACAAGGTGCCGTCTCAATCGGGCAACGGCGTCTACCTGGCCAACCTAGAGCTCGGCCCTTACTGCACCTGCCCGGACTTCGAGAAGCAGGCAGGTCTACGCCGTCGAGGCGATCCTGCAGCGAGGCGGCCCGCGGGGCCATCGCCAAGCGGATAGAGGGCGGGGATTCTGGCGGGTGAAGTAGACAATCCAGGAAGGGGGGGAGCAAAGCAATGACGGCGCAACGGAAACGGGCCTACAGCGTGAAGCAAGTCAGCGATCTAACCGGATTCTCCGAAACTAAGCTACGAAGGATGATCAAGGCTGAGAAGCTGAAGGTGATCTGGTTCGAAGGGAGAGTCGTTGTCCCGGATTCGGCCTTACGCGAACTGCTACAGGAGACGGACCCGACCGGAGTGGGATTGGAATCAACTACTGAGGAGTAGTCATGGCAAGGGATAGCAAGTTCCGCTACGCCCGCCAGCGCGGACCGAACGCCTGGCAGATTCAGATGCCCAATGGCAAGGTGGACGCCAACGGCAACCGTGGGTGGCTCCGCGAAACCGTCCATGGGACAGCTGACGAAGCCATACGCCGGCGCGACGAAATCGAAGTTGATCTCAGGCGCGGCCATATCGCAACGACGCGCGAGACGGTACGCGGGCTGGTGACGGCATGGCTGGAGTCGAAGCAGTATATCCGGCTCAGGACTCGCGAGCGGTACGAGCTAGTCATACAGCGCCATATCATCCCCCACTTTGGGGAACGCCGGCTTGCCGAGCTCAAGCCGTTCGACTTTCGCGAGCTCTACGCCAATCTCCGGAATCGCGGCGTCGGCGCTGAAACGATAAGGCTGGCGCATATCATCCTGCGGCAGGCGACGAACCAAGCCGTAGATGATGATGTTCTGCCTAAGTCGCCCATAGGGAAGGCCACGCCGGAGCGCCACAAGCCAGAGGAAGTCAAGCCCCCTCCGCCGGATAAGGTGCGGGAGATGCTGGACCTTATGAAAGAGGAGCGCCCGGGCGTTTATCCGCTGGTGTGCTTAGCCGCTGCGACCGGCATGAGACGGGGGGAAGTTGCGGCCCTGCGCTGGGACAATATCAACCTTGCCGACGGCGAGATCAGGATCATGCAGTCCCGCGTAGTCTCTAGGTCGAAGGGGGCGATACTCCAAGACCCAAAGACCAAAAGCGGCATGAGAAACGTGTTCATTGATCAAGCAACGATTGCCGTCCTGAGAGATCACCGCGACCGCCAGGACGCACATATCAAGGCTATGGACGGGGCCTACGAAGACAAGGGCTGGGTTATGGCTAATGTCTTTGGCGACTTGCACCATCCGAGCATTCTTAGCGACGCCGTAGTGAAGCTTTCGCGCAGGGTGAATCAGCCGATGCACTTCCACCTGCTGCGCCACCACCACGCATCCCTACTCCTGCATTTGGGGATCTCCGATATCTCCGTCAGTAAGCGGCTGGGCCATTCGAGCCCGACAGTAACGAGGAACATCTACGCGCACAACCGCCCAGAGTGGGACAAGGTGGCCGCCGAGAGATACGCCGAGGCGATGGAGATGTTGTCAAATAGTTGTCAAGACGCCTCCGCGCCCAACAACGCCAGCAGCCCGGTGAGCGTCGCCAGGCTTGCCAACGTCCCCACAACGACCCCCGCCGTAACGAACTGCGGGTTCGCCCGGAACTGCGTCGCCACAATCGTCGTGAAGATGGCCGTCGGCATCGCCGCCATAACGATGACCACCCGCTGCTCCACACCGTCCAAGCCGAAGGCAAGCGTCATCGCATACGCCAGGCCCGCCGCCCCTATCAGCCGCACAACCACCGCCACGACCAGCGACGGCAGCTCCGTGACGGTCAGCCCCCTTCCAATCTGGAACCCCAGCACCAGAAGCATCATCGGCAGGGCGGCGTCGGCAAGCAGGCCAATCGGCGCGCCCACGGCGGCGGGAAGGTCGAAGCCAATGGCCTTCACGCCGAAGGCAGCGGAGGCGGCGTAGACGTGGAGCATTTTGAGGACCTGCCGCAGGGAGGCAAGCCCCCCCATCTCACTTCTCGATGCGATGAACACCCCCACCGACCAGGCGTAGACAGCCAGCACCACGAAGATGATGACCGCAAAGGAGAGGGCCGCTTCTCCGTAGGCGAGGAGAATCACCGGCAGCGCCAGGTTGCCGGAGTTGGGGAACGCCGCCACGAGCGCGAATGCGCTGCGCGTAGCCCGCGGCTGCCGCAGGGCCCCCCCAAGGACAAGGGCGGCCGCGGCCAACAACAGGGAGACGGTGACCGATGCGCCTGCAACCCGCAGCGAGGCTTGCACCGGTACGTCGGTGCTCAGCAGCGAATTGAAGATGAGCGCCGGCGTGAGCAGGTAGACCGTTATCTGGGCCGGCGTCTGCGATGGAACGTCTCGCCAGCGGTGGTAGGCCGCGCCAACGCCCACCACCACAAAAACGGGCAGGATGACTTCGAGAAAGATGTCAAGCACAGCTAGCTATCTTAGCCGAGCGGAGGCCCAGCCGCCCCTCCCCCCTCCGCCAGCGGCGCCACGTCCCGCCACAACGTTTCCACGTGATAGGGCAAGTCGAAGACGGGATTGAGCATCAGCATCTCAGCGCCCGCCTCTATCAGCTTCCCCAGCTCCGAGGCAACTTCCGCCGCGCTGCCCCACACCGCAACCCGCTTTGCCAGATCTCCGTTGCCGTAGTAGTGCCCAAACCACTCCACCAGGTGCCGCTCCGCTCTCTCCTTGTCATCGTCGACAGCAACGTACACGCGCTTGCCTACGGTGAAGCCCGCCGGGTCGCGCCCCTCTTCCTCCAGCGCCTGCCGCACAACGCCAACCCCTTCAACAAAGCTGTCGAAGCTGGATGAGCCGGCCCCCATCCATCCGCTGCCCATCCGCACCGCCCGCCGCAGCGCCGCTGCAGCTCTCCCCCCAAACCAGATGGGAATCCCCGGACGTTGCGCCGGCTTTGGCTTCATCGACTGGCCTTCCAGCCGCCAGAACTCCCCGGCGAACGTTGCCTGCTCCTCAGCCCACAGGGACTCCATCACCCGCAGCGACTCCTCAAAGCGCCGGGCGAGCCCCTCCCGCGGCACGTTGAGCGGCGCGTAGTTGTCGCGCCACCCCCCGAATCCCACTCCCAGAATGGTCCTTCCCCCGGACATCTGGTCAACAGACGCCAGGCTCCTGGCGAGGCGTATCGGGTCATGGAAGGCGGGCAGCATCACCGACGTCCCCAACCTCGCCCGAGAGGTCACTGCGCTCACGTAGGCCAACAGCGAGACGGCCTCAAGGACGTCCATCCGCCCAAAGAGCTGCTCTTGCACCCACAGACTGTCGTACCCCAGCGTTTCGGCTTGGACGACGCATTCCCGCACAAGGCCCATGTCCACTACCCCATCGTCAAAGGCCTGGGGAACACTGATGCCCCAGGATATGCGTGTGTCCGCCATACGACCTCCCGCGCTATTGCTTATGGGCAATTATATCGCCACCCAGCCTCTGCTACACTAGCCCCATCCTGCTCCCTGACGAGCGAACCCGTGCACCCCACCGAACCCTACGACAACGCTTCAGCCAGCGAAGTCGAGCGCCTGCACCTCGTCCTCGCTGACCTCGACAGCCGGATAGCCGCCGACCCCAGCGACGCCGACGCCCACCGCCAGCGGGGGGCCCTGCAGGGTCAATTGGGAGAGCATCTGGCCGCTATCAAGGATTTCGAAGCAGCCATCAGGCTCGACCCTTCCAACGCCGAATCCTTCTACAACAGGGGCATGGCCTACATCTACCTCCGCCAACACGCCGCCGCCGTTGATGACTTCACGGAAGCAATCGCCAGAGACCCCCGCCACATAGACGCCTACAACAACCGCGCCGGGGCCTTCTACGAAATGGGACGGGCGCAGGAAGCCCTCGACGACGCCAACCGCATTCTGGAGTTGGACGACGCCAAGGGCTCAGCCTACGCCATCCGCGCCCTTGCCCACACCCAACTCGGCGACGACGACGGCGCCAAAGCCGACGCCGCCCAAGCCGAGGCCACGGGCTTTGACAGCAACATCCTCGACTTCCTGATACGTCAGGAGAAGAGGCAGCGGTAGGCTGGCGCCCCAGCCTCTGGAAGCTCCAGGCCCCGTACTATCGTTAGAATCGCCGGATGGACGGAGGATATGGAGCGATGAAGTACCCTGCGATAATCGACGAGTCCAAAGGGGCGTACGGCGTGGTAATCCCTGACATGCCCGGGGCTTGCTGCGCCATGGGAAATACCGTAGAGGAGGCCCTGGCCAATGCTGAGGACGTCCTGGCCGGCTTCGTCAGTATCCTGGCAGAGGACGGCAAGCCCATCCCTCCTCCTAGCTCCATAGATGACATCTCCCTTCAACCCGGCGAAATGGTCGCCTACGTTACCCTGAAGTCTCACGTCACTGCTTAGGGATATTGGCTTTGGCTATACAACTCCGGCCCTACCAACAGGACTTGTTGGACCGAGTCCGCCGCCCCCTCGACGGCAAGCCCTCCGCCAGGGTGATGCTGCAACTGCCTACAGGCGGCGGCAAAACCCACATTGCCGGCGACCTGCTGTCGGGTTGGCTGAAGGATGGGCGCAAGGCCGTCTGGCTGACCCATCGCAAGGAATTGGCGGACCAAACGGAATTCATGTTGCGAAAAGCCAAGGTTTCGGCAACGGCCAAGATGGAGTGGACCCCTAACACCAACGCTCCAAGCCTCGTTAATGGCGTTACCATCCTGATGGCCCAAAAAGTGGGGCGCCGCACCGCCAAGAGGCCGGTGTGGAATTCCTATAACCAGAGCGACCTGATGATCATTGACGAAGCCCACCACGCCACTGCTGACGGCTATGAGAGAGCCATGAAGCAGTGGCCGGGTCCGGTGTTGGGGATGACGGCCACGCCTTGGCGTCTCTCCGAGAAGGAGGGCTTTGACCACCTGTTTGATGAGGAAGAGTTACACTGCGGCCCTCAGGTTGCGGACCTACAATCGAACAATTATCTATGCCTGGCCCGAGTGCGAGTGCCGCCGGAGGAAGATCAAATTCGAGGCGGCCAGGTTGCCACTACCTTCGACTTCAGCGAGGCTGGCATTGAGCAGGCCAACGAGGGAAGCGATATCTGGACCACCGGCGCGTTGCGGTTCTGGCAGAAGCACGGCGATAACCGGCAGACGGTGATCTACGCAGTAACAGTACAGCACGCGCAGAACCTTGTTGACGTCTTCAACGATGCAGGGATACCCGCCGGGGCGTTCTTGAGCAAGACGCCGCCTGATGACCGCGCCAAGCTGATCCGAGACTTCCAGAGCGGCGTCCTCAGGGCGCTGGTTAATGTGGCCGTCGCCACAGAGGGATTCGACCTGCCTGACGCCGCCTGTGTGGTGCTGACGCGGCCGACCATGAGCCTGTCCCTCTACCTGCAAATGGTTGGCCGGGGTCTTCGTCCGAAGCAGGACAATGGAGATTGCGTCATCCTCGATTTGGCCGCGAACACCCTTCGCCACGGGTTGCCCGAGGAGGAGCGGGAATGGTCGTTACAAGCCCGGGGCGCACAGCCATCTGGCGAAGCCCCGGTGGTGTGGTGCCCCAAATGCGAATATCTCTCCCCTGCCGCCAGCCATCAATACAACGGATGTGGAGAGAGTTTCGGAGAACCATGCGGCCGCTGCGGCGCGTGGCGGGCCTGGAAGCGATGGAGTCAAAAGAACTCTTGCGGCACGGACCACGATCTTGTTTGCGACCGCTGCCACTATGACGCCCATATCAAGGCCCGGTTGCCCGTCACCGAAGAGCTGAAGGAGTTGGCGGAATTGAAAGAGGATGATGAACTCCCGTTCCACGATGATGAACTCTCGCCTCATCGGAACCCATTCCTCAAGAACCTCTTGGAGGAAGAGTGGGGGAGACTTACCGGTGGTAGTCCTGAAGAACAAGCTGAACTACGCCGTTCGATCGACCAGCGAGAAATTGATATCCAGGACGATGTTGGGATGTACCGGCAATTCGAACAGTATCTGGATACTCTACCACATGAGCAACGTCCGGTTAATAAACGGCACAAGGCACTTAGGTACAACGAATTGGAAGGTGAATATCGACAGGAACTCGCTGCCCGGAGAGAAGAACTGGCCTCTCTGGAAACCCAGTCCATTGACAGGGAACAGATTCTCAATAACGCCAGGGACCGGTTGATACGGTTGCTCGAGGCTGAAGCAAGAGAGGCTGGCCTGCTGCCCAAGAGCCAGATCCGCGATGATTCCCCTCAATCGTATCAATCGCCGGTGCGTCGAGATCGTAGCTCGGAGGCGACCTTTGAGGAGCAGGCAACGCCTGAGCATGGACGCCGGAACCTCAAAGCCATCTGGGACCAGAAGGCCGCGCCCGACGACCGGGCCTACATGGCTGAGCTTGAGCGCTCACTGGCCGCCGTTGGCAACGACCCGAAGGAGCGCAAGCGTGTGCAGAGTGTTATGTGGTCTGCAAGGGACCGGGTCGCTAACGACAGGCCTGCCAGACCTGGAACATCACGGCAGCAAGAAAATCCCAATCTCGATTCCCTCGATACGGGCGAATGGATTAGCTTCGCACAACTCGCCGACGGGGGCAACAAAGTGGGGCCGGGACAAGGGACGTTAAGCAAGCCCTACCGTCTTCGAGATCCGCAGGGAGAGGAAAAACCCGTCAACACTTGGATAGACCTTCTCGTGGAAACGAGCGAATGGCTGATACGGGAAGGATTGCTGAAAATAGAGAATTGCCGAATCAGAACTCACTATCGCAGCCCCAAGTATCTTTTTAGTACAATTGCTACCCATCCAAATGGACGAAGATTCGAGAATGGCAAGCGACTGAGCAATGGGATATACCTCGAAGCCCAGCAATCGGCAAGGGACATTGCTGAGCTTTGCAGGCTGCTTGTCGAGCGGTTCGGCCAAGACCCCGCGAAGTTTCACGTTCGGCTGTGGTGATAGACACTCAATGAACTAGCGCGCCGGACACCATTGGGTCGCACTCCCTCTTTATCTGCGCCCTCTCGCCTAAACCTTCAGGCGCGCCGTTCGATAGTAAGGCAGGCCCTCCACCATCTCCACCGTGTAGTCGCCGAAGCAATTGCCCCAGGCTAGCGAATCTCTGAACAACCCCCAGCCCCCCATTGCAAAATCCGAACGATTGTACTATAGTGTCCCCATGAAGTCGGCCACCGGCCCGCTTCTCTTCCTCGGAGCCTGCCGCATACATGAGCACTGGGGGCTAACCATAGAGAATCCCCCTGTGGCAGGGGCGCTGAGGGAACAACCCAAGGGGCAAGACCCTCCGAGGAAGGTTGGGACCGGAGCCAATGCCGTTGTAAGGCACAGGCTCTTTGGAGCTATCCCGCTCCGCGACGGATACGCGACGCATCCGCGACAGTTCCGCGACGCATCCGCGACGGGTACGCGACGGCTGTGCGACAGAACCGCGACGCCTCCGTGCCTGTACCCTCCGAGGTCCGGCTGACAAACTTAACAACATACAATCAAAGGCCACGCCTTCCCCTCGGGGGAACCCTCCCGCCTCTGCCCTCGGGGGCAGGGGTAGCCTAGGAAGTGGGTCCCGACGCGGCAAAGTGAGAAGGTGGCGCCCCCCCATCTCCCCAAGCGGGTGCAGGGGGCGCAGCCCCCGCCGGGGGTGCAGCGGAGTCCCCCTGTACCCCAAAGACATTGGAGGGTGGGCTAGGTGGGACAACCACGTCCGCCGCCATAAGCCCCCACCTCTCTCTCGGTGCTCAAGGACAGGTTAGAAAGCCCCGCCACCCCCCCATTGCAAAATACGAACAGTTGTGCTATGATATCCCATGAAGTGGGGAGCCGGCCCGCTTCTCTTTCTCGGAGCCTGCCGCATATGTTCGGACAGGGGGATTCTCTGTGGACTCCCCCTGTGGCAGGGGCGCTGAGGGAACAACCCAAGGGGCAAGACCCTCCGAGGAAGGCTGGGACCGGAGCCAATGCCGTTGTAAGGCACAGGCTCCTTGGAGCTATCCCGCTCCGTTACGGTTCGTTACGGAGCCATTACAGATCCTTTACAGCTTCATTACGGCCCGTTACGCCCTATTACGCTTTTTATTACGCCTTCGTGCCTGCAAACCCCGAAATCCGGCTGGCCAGTGTAACAACAAACAATCAAAGGCCTATCCTGCCCCCGGCTAATCCTTCCATCCCTTCCCTCGACCACGGGGGGAGGTGAGGTTAGGATGGGAGTCTTCCGCCTGGCGCCATCTTCCCTATCCGGCCAGGCAGCGCCCCACGGACTTGTGCAGACTATCCCTAAACCTTCGGGTGCGCCGTCTGGTAGTGCGGCAGGCCCTCCACCATCTCCACCGTGTAGTCGCCCAGGATGTTGCCCCACCGCTCGATGGCGATCTCGGCCACCTTGGCGAACACCAGGCGGATCTCCTCCTCGGAGCTGGGGTCGGTCCGCATCTCGATCACGTGGCGCAGCGTCCGGATGTTGCACGACCAGCCAATGTTGGTGGCCAGCCCAATGGGCGCAAGCCGCCGGGCAGCCGACGTGTACTTCTTCTTCAGGTGGAAGGGCAACTCATCGAAGGGCCGCCCCTCCATCTCCGCGGCGATGTCGATAAGCTCGCCGTACTTCTCCTCGAGTATCCGCCAGGCGTCTTCGAAGACCTTCTCCGCCCGCTCGTTGCCAGCAAAGGACGGCGGCGTCCAGAGGCCCATGTCCTCCAGCCGCACGAACCGCAGGCTCTCCTGGGAGATGGCCGTCCCCGCCCGGTGCCGCACCAGCTCGTGGGTGAACACGCGGCTCACGTCGCAGAACATGAAGTTCACGAAGCTGTGCTCCAGCGTCGAGCCGTGCCCCACCCTCACCAGGTTTCCCAGGTGCGACCTGTTGTCAGGCCGCACCCGCGTCACGTTGGGATTCAGCCCCGGCCCAAAGGACTTATAACAGGCGCGCGCCATCACCTCGATGACTTCCTCCACGTCGGTGGGGGCGTCCGTTTCCCAGTCCGGCGCGCCGATGTGGGCGAGGTAGGCCCGCATCTGGTCATCGTTGGCTCGGGTCTCGCCCACGCAGAAAACCACCGGCTCCACTCTGTGCATGCAGATAGTCTCCCTTCGACAGGGGCAGTCCCCCGCCCTGACGCTGGCCTACCGGCTCCCTACGCCATTGCCGCTTCCCGGCGCCCGCAAGGGAGTCGGAGCGCGTCGCGCCTTACATATGCATCAACGAGAACACGGGGTGCTCCCCGAGAGCCATTCGACCCTGGAGGGCGTCCAGCTCGATCATCACGGCTATGCCCGCAACCGTGGCCCCTGTCTGCTTCACCAGACCGGCCGCAGCCGCCAGGGTGCCCCCCGTCGCCAGCACGTCATCGACAATCAGGACGTTGTGGCCCCCAAGGAGCCCGTCGCTGTGCATCTCGATGACGGCCTCTCCGTACTCCAGGGCATACTCCGCCCGGATGGTGTAGAACGGCAGCTTGCCGGCCTTGCGCACCGGCACGAATCCGGCCCCAAGCTCCACGGCCATGGGGGCGCCGAGCACATAGCCTCGCGCCTCGATGGACACCACCTGATCGATGGCCTTGTCCCGGAAGGGCGCGCACATGTCGGCAACGACGCCACGGTACGCCTCGGCGTCCTGCAGAAGGGGCGTTATGTCCTTGAACATAATGCCCGGTTGGGGGAAGTCTGGAATGTTCCGAATCAGGCGAGCGTAGTCTGCTGGCATCTGAGGGCTACTCCGCGGCGATTTCCGTCGACCATACTACCACGACGCCAGGGTCCTTTTGCAGCGGCCGCTAATGCGCGCTCAGTCGAGCGCTTCCAGATACCGTTGCGCTCGAATCGCCGCCATGCACCCCATGCCCACGGAGCTGGCAATCTGCTTGAAGGCGGGGTCGCCGGCCTCGCCGGCCACGAACACGCCGGCAATACCAGAGCCCGCCTGTCCGTCCGTTGCCAGGTAGTTGCCCTCGTCCATCTCCAGCGCGCCCTTGAACATTTCCGTGTTCGGGTCATGGCCGATGAATATGAACACCCCGTCGGTCTCGATGGACTGTTCCTCGCCGGTGACGAGGTCGCGAACGCTGACGGAGTTGACCTCTCCGTTGCCGCCAATGCCGGTGATCGCCGAGTTGAGCACGAAATCCATCTTCTCGCTGTCCCTAGCCCGCTGCTGCAGAAGAGGCCCAGCCCTGAATTGGTCCCTCCGGTGCACCACGCTCACCCTGTTGGCGTAGCGGGTGAGGAAGTGTCCCTCCTCGAAGGCGCTGTCCCCACCCCCAACCACCAGGACATCCTTGCCCCGGAAGAAATAGCCGTCGCAGGTGGCGCAATAGGAAACGCCCTTGCCCGTGAACTCCGTCTCGCCGGGGATCTCCAGCTTGCGCGGCGTCGCTCCGCTGGCGATGATCAGGGTTCTCGCCTCGTACTCTTCCTCGTTCAGCGTCCGCACCTTGAACGGCTGGTGGGTCAGGTCCACCTCTGAAGCGCTGTCGAGCGACAGCCGGGCGCCGAACCGTTCGGCCTGCCTCTGCATCAGCTCCACCAATTCAGGCCCCGTCACGCCGTCGGGGAATCCCGGATAGTTCTCCACGATGCCCGTGATGGCGATCTGCCCCCCGATCTGAGGCCCCGTCAGAACCAGCGGGCTCAACTCAGCTCTCGCAGCGTAGAGGGCAGCCGTCAGCCCAGCGGGGCCCGACCCAAGTATGATGACGTTTTCCATAGTGGCGCTAAGACCTCCTGCGCTCGTCGAATCTGGGATAAGAGACCTGCTCAACCCACCAGCGGGGCGCCCGGGTCGTGAGCCGGCCCTCCCGGTCTGTGCAGGGCCAGGAAGACGCTGCTCCCGGCTGCCCGCAGTCGACCTCATGCATTGGCTTGCCGTGACACTCCTCAGGCGCCTCCGATACGCTGAAGCAGGCGCTACAGATGTGCAGGATGCGAGATTCCTCAACCATGTCTGCACCTCCCGAGCCGCATAGCCGCCGGCTCACTCCATTGGACGCGCTCGAACTACACTCGATTGCTCACAACTCCCGCGCCACAACCTCCCGCCGCGCCTCTTCCTGCAACGTCTCCAGCGCCGGGCTCAGCGCCACCCGATAATGCGCCGGGTCCGCGATCGACCTGATCTCCGGCGCCAGCCTGGAGAACTCGTCCAGAAAGCACTCCCGCGCCTCGCTAAGGGAAGGGTGGCGTCCAGTAATCCGGCCACCCTCCATGACCCTGCGCAGCAGCGGCTCCGCTCCAAGTTCCGGCGGCTCGTCCCGGCTTGCGATCACGTCATGGGTCAGCCGCGCTTGCGAGTCCACGTGGCGGTAGACCTGCTTCTCCCCGGCCAGCGTGCGCTTCCCGGCGCTCAGTTTGAGCACCGGCCGCCGGTCATAGGACACCAGCTTGTAAACGATGTCGAACCAGGGGGCGTCCGCAGAGACCCCCATCTTGGTCCCCACCCCGAAAGCGTCGATCTCCGCGCCCTGCGCCACCAGTTCCGCAATCTCGAACTCGTCCAAGCTACCGCTGGCGAGGATGCGCACGTAGCCGAGCCCGGCGTCCTGAAAGATGCGGCGAACCTCCCGGCTGAGCGCAACGAGGTCTCCGCTGTCCAAGCGAACGCCGCGCAACCGGGCGCCCCTGCTCTCCATCTCCCTGGCCACCTCAACCGCCTTGTGCGCCCCCCCGACCGTATCGTACGTGTCGATGAGCAGGACCGCATGGCCGGGAAAGCTCCGAGCGAAGGCGCTGAAAGCGTCCCCCTCGCGCTCGAATGCCGTGATGAAGGAGTGGGCCATCGTGCCGTTGACCGGGATGCCGTACTGCTTGCCCGCAGCCACGTTGCTGGTCCCCATGAATCCCGCCAAGTGCGACGACCGAGCCACCTTCATGGCCGCGTCCACGCCGTGCGCGCGGCGCAGTGCAAAGTCGAAAACGCCCCTGCCCTGCGCCGCCGTCACACAACGGCTGGCCTTCGTGGCGATGAGGCTCTGTAGGTTGATCTGGTTGATGATGAAGGACTCCACGAACTGGGCCTCGATGACCGGCCCCGTGACCTCCAACACCGGCTCATCCAGGAAGAACAGCCGCCCCTCCGGAATGGCGTGAACATCGCCGGTGAAGCGCAGGTCCCGCACGAACTCCAAGAAGTCGTCGGTGAAGATGCCCGTGCTCCGCAGGTAGACCACGTCGGCGGCGGTGACGTGGAATTCCTCCAGGTAACGGAGCGCGTCTCCCAGCCCCGCCGAAACGAAGTAGCCCCGGTCCTTGGGATACCTGCGAATGAACAGGCTGAAGGTCGCCGGGGCCGACATACCCGCTTGGAGGTACGCCTGGGCCATCGTCAACTGGTAGAGGTCGGTGAGCAGGGCCAGGCTCTCGTCGGTCTGGTTGAACGGCATCCGGTGACTCCAACTGCTGCCCACGGGGCGCCCCGAGGATCGCCGGAGGGCTAATGCAAGTGTACCCACCGCTCCAACGAGCGTCAAAGCAGCTTGACCTCCCCCGGCGCGTCTGCTGTAATCCGCCGCATGAAGCCCGGCAAGTTACCCACCGACCTCCTTCGCAGGCTGCTCGCCTCCCATCCCGCCACCGACCCCAGAGTGCTGCTGGGCCCCAGCGTCGGAGAGGACGCCGCCGTCCTGGACATGGGCAGCCAGGCCTTAGTCGTCGCCACCGATCCCATCACTTTCACCGCCGACCTCATTGGATGGTGCGCCGTCCAGGTCAACGCCAACGACGTCGCCACGCGCGGCGCCGTCCCGCGCTGGTTCATGGCCACCGTCCTGCTGCCCAAGGACGCCTCGGAATCCTTGGCGGAGAGCATATTCAGCCAGATAGCCGGCGCTTGCTCGGAGCTTGGCGTATCGCTGATAGGCGGCCACACCGAGATTACCCTCGGCATTGACCGCCCCATCGTCGTCGGCGCCATGCTCGGCGAGGCGGCTACGGACCGCCTTGTGTACACTTCCGGCGCCCGCCCCGGCGACGCCATTCTACTCACCAAGGGCATCGCCATCGAGGGGACGGCAATATTGGCTCGCGAGGCGCCGCAGGCGCTTCTGGACGCCGGAGTAAGCATGGCAACGCTGGAGAGCGCCGGGGCTTACCTCTCCACCCAGGGAATAGGGGTAACGAGAGAGGCGTTGGCCGCCGTCGGCGCCGCCCCCGTCCATGCCATGCACGACCCCACCGAGGGCGGCCTCGCCACCGCCTTGAGCGAGATGGCCGAGGCCGCTTGCGTCGGCGTGCAGGTGGACCTCCGTTGCATCCCCGTGCTTCCCGAGTGCGCTCGCATCTGCGAGGCGATGAAGATCAACCCCCTGGGCCTCCTTGCCTCCGGTGCCCTCCTCATCGCCCTGCCCGTCAGTTCGACGCCGCTCGTAGCCCACGCCCTCGCCGCCGAGGGCGTCAGCTATTCAGCCATCGGCAGCGTTACAGACAGGTCGGAGGGACTGGTCCTCACAGGACCCCAGGGACCAACGCCCCTGCCCATCTTCGAGCGCGATGAGCTGGCGAGGGTCTTGGAAGGGCTGGCGGGAGAATAACGACGGGGTTGCCTCGCCTGTCAGCCCCAGGCGTTGCCCCACCCTCAGATGGTTCCGGCAAATGCCCCCGGGTTCAGCCCTTGCTTCTTGCTAGGCTCGCGCCGCTCGGCTATCCTTGGCGTATGGTCACGTCTCAGGAAGAAGCCCAGCACGTCGCGGAACTCGCCTCGGAGATCCTGCGGCTCAAGCAGGAACGGAACGCCGTCATCCTGGCACACAACTACCAGGTCCCGGAGATCCAGGACATCGCCGATTTCACCGGCGACTCGCTGGGCCTTTCCCAGGAAGCGGCCCGCACCAAGGCCGACGCCATAGTCTTCTGCGGCGTCCACTTCATGGCCGAGACCGCCTCCATTCTCTGCCCCAGCAAGCGGGTGCTCATCCCGGACCTGGAGGCAGGCTGCTCCCTGGCGGCCTCCATCAACGCCGACCAACTACGGGCATGGAAGGACGAGCACCCCGATGGCGTCGTCGTTTCCTACGTCAACACCTCCGCCGAGGTCAAGGCCCTCAGCGACTACTGCTGCACCTCATCCAACGCCGTGCAGGTCGTGCAGGCCGTGCCGGAGGACCGGCAGGTCCTCTTCCTGCCCGACATGTTCCTGGGCAACTACGTTCGCAAGGTCACGGGCCGCAAGAACATGCTGGTCTGGATGGGAGAGTGCCACGTCCACGCCGCCATGACCTCCGGCGACATTGCCAGCGCCCGCGCCGCCCACCCCGACGCGGAATTCCTCGTCCACCCGGAGTGCGGATGCACGTCCACCACGCTCTACCTGGCCGGCGTCGGCGACCCCAGCACCGAGAATGCGCGGGTGCTGTCCACCGGCGCCATGCTCAAGCGGGCCAAGGAGTCCCCGGCCAACGAGTTCGTCATTGCTACGGAGACGGGCATTCTCCACCCCCTGCGCAAGCACAACGCCGGCAAGCGCTTCTTTCCCATCAGCGAGGAGTCCGTCTGCCCCTTCATGAAGATGATCACCCTCGAGAAGCTGTACCACTCCCTCAGGGATGACGTCTACGAGGTGAAGGTGCCGGAGGACATAGCGGAGCGGGCCCGGCTCCCCATTGAGCGGATGGTGGCCATCAGCTAGCCCCACTCCCCCCTTCCCCAGGTGCGAGGAAGATCAGGATGGGGGCCCTTCCCAGCCGGCGCGCCCACGAGCTACGCAGGAACGGCGCCGCCACCGAGCGCAACCTCTGACCGCAGCTACGCCGCGGCAGGAGGAGAGCAAGCGGCCCTACGTCCCCACCCTCGGCTCCGCGGAGCAGGCGGCGCGCAGCGTCTCCAACGCGGCCAGCACAGCCAGATAGCTCGTGCGCGCATTGTCGGGGTGGGGTTGATTTTCCAGCGTGAACCGCATCACCCCAAACGCGCCCACGGCCTCAATCTCATGGGTATTGCCGTCAGCCGCCGGGTCGGCCACGATCCTCACCACCGTTCGCTCCGGGCCCAGGCCGGCCAGACTCAATGTCGCCGCCACGTTGACGTTGGCGGGGAACAGACGAACGGCCTCCAGCGCCGGCCCTTCGAACACCACCTCCGCCTGCGCCAGATTCCCCGCCTCCCAATCCCTGAAGCCCGGCGAGCCCTGAAGCGCTCGGGGCGGCTTGGTCGTCGTCAACGTTACGGTGCGCAGATGCGGCCTGGAAGCCCGAATCGCGTCGATGCCGCCCAGCGCGCCGGAGGGGACCATCAGCCGGCTACCCGTTTCCTCACAGAGCCGGGAAAGTCCCAGGAACAGCTCCTCATCCACCAGGGCCCCGGCGCTCATCACGATCATGTCCTTGCCTGCCGCCAAGACGCTGGCCGCGTGCGCTCTCACGGCATCCTGCGAAGCGCTTTCCACCACCAGTTGCAAGCCAGGATGGGTCAGGAAGCCGTCGAAGCCGGAGTGGCAAGTCACCGGAGACGGCAACTGCCGGCTCAATCGTTCCGTGGCGCCGGCGGCCACGTCGAAGAGGGCTGTGACGGAGGCGGTGCCGGCGCGGCCGGCGCAAATCGCGCCAGCCAACTCCCCGCCGATGGCCCCACACCCCATGATGCCTACTGAGACGGTTGTCCGCATGTTCTGTGTTTACTCCACTGAGGTCCGGCCCCGGTCTGCCCGTTTCTCCGGGCCGCACGGGCGGGCGGCGCGCTGTTGACACTTCGGATGGGCAGCCCTAAGGTTTGAATAACCGTTCAGAGGTGGTTCCATGGCCTTAGAGTACTTTCACGTCTACATTGCCGCCATCGAGATCGAGGACGAAGACGACGACGTCGAGTCCCCCTACCCGTTCAACAGGATCCAGAGCGAACTCAATCGCCTCGGCAGAGACGACTGGGATCTCGTGTCCATGACGCCCAACTGGGTGTGGGGCGCCGAGAGCATCGAGATCCAGCACCGCAGCTCAACGACGTCGTTCGACTCCGAGGCGCCCTTCTCGGTACCCGACTACATCGCTGGGTGGTACTGCACCTTCAAGCGGGTGCTGTAAGCCTTACCCCTGCACCACCCGGGCATTCTCCACGCCCGAAACTTGGTTGATCTCAGCGAGGACAGCCTCGGCAAGAGGGTCGTCCAGACCTAGGATCATGACCGCGCGGCCCCTGGGCTCCAGACGGCCCACCTCCATGAAACTGATGTTCACGTCGTTTCTGCCGCAGATCGTCCCCACGGCCCCGATCATCCCCGGCTGGTCCCGGTGCTCGGTGATAAGCAGGTATCCGTCCGTCGGCGCAAAGTCCAGCCAGTAGTCCCCCACGCGCACGATGTGCGTCGCCTGCCGCAACACCGTCCCCGACACCCTTGACGCGCCCTGGTCGGTAATCAGCTCCACGGTCAGGAGGCTCACCAGGTCGCCCGCGCTGCCCCCCCTCTTCTCCACCACCTCCAGGCCCCGTTGGGAAGCGATGAGGTGGGCGTTTACCACGTTCACCCGCTGCTCCGACGTCCGCCCCAGAATCCCAACAAGGACAGCCGCCCTCAGCAGGTTGGTCTCGTACTCACCGATGTCGCCGTCATACTGCACTTGAACGCCCTGCACCCGGCCTTGGGCCAACTGCGCGACGAGACTCCCAACCCGCATCGCTACGTCCAGGAAGGGCGCAACGACGGCGTGAGTCTCGGGCACCACAAACGGGGCGTTCACCACGTGACGGGCCGGCTTGCCTTCCAGCGTCAGCCGCACCTGCTCCGCAACCTCAACCGACACCTCGAGCTGCGCCTCGCGAGTTGAGGCCCCCAAGTGCGGCGTCACGATAATCCGCGGATCGCGAAACAGGGGACTCTCCGTTATCGGCTCTTGGGAGAAAACATCCAGCGCCGCGCCCGCCAGTCGCCGCCCCTCTATCGCCTCCAAGAGAGCGTCCTCGTGAATCAGCTCGCCGCGGGCGGCGTTGATCAGGATGGCGGACGGCTTGACCAGCGCCAGCTCCGCAGCCCCAATGATGCCCCGCGTCTGCTCCGTCAACGGAGTGTGCAGCGAGACGTAATCGGCGTTCCGCAGCACCGTCTCGAACGAGGCCAACTCCACATCTATGGAGCGCGCATGGGCCGCGGTGACAAACGGGTCGTAGGCCAGGACGCGCATCTCCAGCCCGTTGGCCCTCCGAGCCACCTCGGCGCCGACCCTTCCCAGTCCCACCAGCCCCATCGTCTTCCTGCGGATCTCCAGGCCCGTGAACTCGCCCCGACGCCACTGACCGCTGATTAGGGAGGCGTGGGCCTGCGGAATCATGCGGGCCGCCGCCAACATCAGGGCGATGGTGTGCTCTGCCGCGGCCACGATATTGCCTGTCGGCGCGTTGACCACGGCAATGCCCGAGCGCGTCGCCGCCTCCAAGTCGATGTTGTCAACGCCCACTCCCGCCCGCCCCACAACCTGCAAGCGGGTCCCGGCCTCAAGGACGCGTTCCGTCACCTTGGTCTGGCTGCGCACCACAAGAGCGTCGTAATCAGCGACGGCCTCGCAGAGCTCGTCTTCAGAGAGGCCCGTGCGCACGTCAACCTCCCCCAACTCCTTGAGCAACTCAATGCCCTCCGCGGCGATGGGGTCGGCAACCAGAATGCGGACCATCTAGGCGCTCCGCGCCGCGCTGGGCTTGAAGCCCATCTTGGGCAGCAGATCAGCCAAAGCGTCCAACAGACCCCTGATGTCTTCCTCTCTGGCGAAGCCCATGTGGCCAATGCGGAATATGTCAGGCGTCAGGCGACCCTGGCCCGGAGCAATCACGACCTCGTATTCGGTGCGCATCCGGTGCACCAACTCGGCGCACTCCACGCCCTCAGGCGTCTTGATGGCCGTAACTGTGTTGGAGGCGTCCTCATCCTTGGGAAACAACTCCAGCCCCAGGGCCTTGATGCCGTCGCGGGTCATCTGGGCAATGCTGGCGTGCCGCTCGTAGACGTTTGCAATGCCCTCAGCCAGTATCTTCTCCAGCGCAGCGTCCATGGCGTACATCACCGACACCGCCGGCGTCCAGGGGTTCTGGCCGTTCTTCAGGTACTGCTTGGCCTTGCCAAAATCGAAGTAGAAGCGGGGCATGGTGGCCTTCTCATAGGCCTGCCACGCCTCCTGGCTCACCGAGTTGAAGGCTAGCCCAGGCGGCGCCATCCAACCCTTCTGTGAACCCGTGGCCACAACGTCGCACCGCCACTGGTCGGTCAGCAACGGTATCGAGGAGACGCTGGACACGCCGTCCACGAGCAGCAGCTTGCCGAACTCCCCTTTCACCACGCCTGCTATCGACTCCAGGTCGTTGGTGACGCCCGTGGAGGTCTCGTTGTGCGTCACCGAGACGGCGACAATGTCGGGGTGCTGATTCAGAGCCTCGCGGACCCTGTCGGGATCGGCGGATGTTCCCCATTCGAACTCGAGGCGCGTGACCCGTGCGCCGTAGGCCTCGGAGATCTGTGCGAACCGGTCGCCGAAAACGCCAATGCTGACGTTCAGGACGTGGTCCCCCGGCGACAGCATGTTCACGATCGCCGCTTCCATCGCGCCCGTGCCGGAGCAGGTCAGGATGAACACGTCCTCTTCAGTCGCTAGGACGCGCTTCAACCCGTCCGTCACCCGCTCTATCAGCGCCTTGTACTCCGGGCCGCGGTGGTTGATCATCTGCGCCGCCGAGGCCTGCAACACGTCCTCGGGTACTGGTGTAGGTCCTGGAATCCTTAGGTTCACACTGCCTCCTCAATAGGCGTTTTTGAGGGCTTTGCCGATTGTGAATTTTAGCACAGAGAGCCCCCATTCACAATGCGCCGCGCCTCCTCAGGCCCCTTCCGTTATCTTGATGAAGTCACGCTTGCCTACCTTGATGATATTGCCAGGCCGCACCGCACAGACGATGGTTTCCACCTTCTGCCCGTCTACCTCCACGCCACCCTGGGCAAGAAGCCGTTTCACATGGGCCTTGCTGGCGGCCATGCTGCCCCTGGTGAGGATCTCCCCCAGGTCCACGAGGAACTCGCCGCCTGCCAGCTCGCGGGCCGCGGGCGCCTCGCGCCCGCGCTGTGCGCTCATGTCTATCGTGAAACTGTCCCCACCCCTGGTCTGAACCCGAAGGTCGGGCCAGACGGCGCCACGCCCGTCATCGGCGCTCCAGACCGGCGCAACCACAAGCTGGGCCTCTTCCGGCACCTCCCGCCGCTGCACCACGCGCTCGAAATTCTGGCGCGCCTGTTGCGCCGCCTGCTGGTCATGGAATGTGGCTACCAACTCCTCGCCCAGCCGCTTCTTGAGATCCATGAGATTCGAGCCGCCGCCGCTCGCCAGCCGCATCTCCTCCACCTCGCTCGACGGCGCATCCGTCAGCAGCTCGAAGTAGGGGGCGATCATAGAATCCGGCAACGACATAACCTTACCGAACATATCGTCGGGAGATTCCTCAACGGCGATGTAGTTGTCCAGCGACTTGCTCATCTTCCGCACGCCATCAGTTCCCGGCAGGATCGGCATAATCAGGCACTGCTGCCGCCGTTGACCCAGCTTCTCCTGAAGCTCCCGCCCCACCAGCAGGTTGAACTTCTGGTCCGTTCCCCCGAACTCCACGTCGGCGCGGATGGCCACGGAATCGTAGGCCTGAAGGAGCGGGTACAACAGCTCCGTAATGGCGATGGGCCTGCCCTCCCTGAACCGGTTGTTGAAGTCGTCCCTAGCCAGAAACTGGGCCACGGTGAAGTGGGAGGTCAACCCAATGATGTCAGCCAGCGTGAACGCCCCGAACCATTCCGATTGCCACACAACCTGCGTCCGCTCCTGGTCCACCACCTTGAAGAACTGCCGCATGTACGACTGGGCGTTCTCGCGCACTTCCTCCGCGGTCAGCATCGGCCGCGTCATCGATTGCCCCGATGGGTCGCCGATCTGGGCCGTCCAATCCCCCACGATCAGAATGAGCTGATGGCCCTCTTCCTGGAACTGCCTCAGCTTCCGCAGACCCACCACGTGACCCAGGTGAATATCGGGCCGGGAGGGGTCGAAGCCCATCTTCAACCGCAGCGGCTTGCCGTCATCGAGCCGCTGCGCGAACTCCGACTCGACGATGACCTCCACGACGCCTCGGCGCAACAGCCGTTGTTTGGTCTGGTCGTCCATCGCGCTCTACCGGGCCGGCAGCATCGGCTGCCTGGGACTGGACCCGTTCACGCCTTCTGCCGCCAGGATTTCCCTGGTGTCCTCCACGTCTCTCGCCATGTGCTCCTTGAGGGCCTCAACGCTATCGAAGCTGAGTTCGTCTCTCAGGCGGTGAACGAACTCCAGGCGAATCGAACGCCCGTACAGGTCCTCGTCGAAGTCGAAAATGTAAGCCTCGACGGTCCGTTCACCCTCGCCAAAGGTGGGCCGGACGCCCACGTTGGTCGCCGATTGCAGCCGGACGCCGTCCAGGACAACCCACGTTGCGTACACGCCATCCTTGGGGACGACCCGGCCGATCGGAACCTCAACGTTCGCCGTCGGAAATCCCAACCCCCGCCCCCGGCTCTCGCCGTGTACAACGACCCCCTGCAAACTGAATGTCCTGCCCAGCATCTCCCGGGCCTTGCCCACGTCCCCCTCCTGCAGGTGCCGCCGCACCGTCGTGCTCCGCATCAGCTCGTCCCCCATCGCCTGGAGTGAGACAACCTCCAAATGGAAGCCCATTTCTCCTGAGAGCGCACGGAGGCGGGCGACATCCCCTTCCCGTCCCTTGCCCAGGGCAAAGTCTGGGCCCACAACCAGCCCGCGCATCCGCAGCCGTTCCTGCAACATGCCAAGGAACTCCCTGGGCAAGAGTTGCGACAGCGGGAGGTCGAAGGTTACTGGCGCCACCCAGTCCAGCCCGCAGGCCTTCAGCAATTCCAGCCTCTCCTCCGGCGAAGTGAGATACTGGGCTTGAAACGAGGGCTGAAGGACCTCGCGGGGGTGGTTGAGAAAGGTCACGGCACCGCTGGCGGCGCCGGCATTGGAAGCCAATGCAGCAACCCGCCGAAGCAGGTGCTGGTGTCCGCGATGCACCCCATCGAACACGCCGATGGTCAGGTAGGTGTCACTGCCTGATGGGGCCGGGGGAAGCTCCTGAAGTATCTCCATATGTCGCATGTCGCGCCCCGACGCGGAAGGGACCGTTCTCCTCAGGCCAAAGGGGTAAGCATAAGGGCCTTCTCAACCGATGGTAGTCAAAGGGAGGGGTCAGGTCAAGGCAATTGACACCGCCGGGCAAGCTCGCTACTCTGCCCCGGAACTCGGCCGCTGGCGCCTGCTGCGGCCATCCAGGGGGTTGGTATGACAGAGCAGCAAAACAGGATTCAGTGGGTCTACTCCTCGACGACCGACGGGGAATTGGCCGAACGCTACGACGAATGGGCAAAGGACTACGACTCCGACTTGGCCCGCGACTTTGCCTGGCTCGGCCCCAAGACCGCCGTGGATGTTTTCACGAAATACGCCACCGACAAGGACGCCTTCATTCTGGACGCCGGCGTGGGCACCGGACAGGTTGGTGAGCTCCTCGCAGAGATGGGTTACAAGAACCTGGAAGGCCTCGACCTGTCGAAGGGCATGCTGGCCGAGGCCCGAAAGAGGAGGATCTACCGCCAACTGCGGCTCCTCAGACTCGGCGGCCCCCTCGGCTATCCCGACAATGTCTTCGACGCCGTCATCAGCGTCGGCGTCATGACTGTCGGCCACGCCCCCGCAAGCTCCCTCGACGAGCTGGTCCGCGTTGCCAAGCCGGGCGGCTACCTCGTCTACACCCTGCGCCCCGACCTCTACGAAACGGACGGCTTCAGGGAGAAACACGCCAAATTGGAAGCGGCAGGCAAATGGAAGCTCGCCGAGGTCACCGACCCCATCCAGTTCCTCCCCATAGGGGAACCCGACATCACGCACCAGGTGTGGGCCTTCGAGATCACCGCCTGAACCCCAGCCAGCCTGCGTAGTGCGAGGAGAGACGCCCTGTGGGCGTCTCTCCTCGCGTCGGGACCGCGGCCCCGCTTGGCAGAGGCCGCTTCTCTCCCTCCCCTCTGCACCCAACGAAAGCGATGCCGTCCGCCAACCCTGGGGTAGAATATGCCGGAGGCTAACATGAGCGACGCTCAAGAACTGGTCCACGAACTCCAAAAGCGTATCTCCGGCGAGGTCCGCTTCGACGACTATTCCCGCGTCCTCTACAGCACCGACGCCTCTCTCTACCAGATGATGCCCGTCGGCGTCGTCGCGCCCAGGAACGCCGACGACGTCCAGGCCACAGTGGAAACCTGCCACCGCCACGGCGTTCCCGTCCTGCCTAGGGGCGGCGGCACCAGCCTGTCCGGCCAGACCGTTAACCATGCTGTCGTCATGGACCTCTCCAAGTACATGAACGGCGTCGTGGACGTCGACCCGGAGGGGCGGGAGGCCCGCGTCCAGCCGGGCCTCGTCATAGACGAACTGAACCACCACCTCCGTTCTCACCGCCTCAAATTCCCCCCCGACCCCTCTACCACCAGCCGCGCCACCGTTGGCGGCGCCATCGGGAACAACTCATGCGGCTCCCACTCCATTGTCTACGGCAAGACCATAGACCACGTGAAAAAGCTCAACGTCGTCCTCTCCGACGGCGCCACCGCCACTCTCCAGCCCCTTTCCGAGCAGGCCCTTGGCGCCCGCCTCGCCCAGCCCGGGCTTGAAGGCCGGATCTACAGGGAGGTCCAGCGCCTGGGCGCCCAATACAGCGGCGAGGTCGAGCGGCGGTTCCCCAAAATCATGCGCCGCGTGTCCGGCTACAATCTCGACGCCTTCACCGGCGTCGGCCCGTTCGACCTCACCAAGATCGTCGTCGGCTCGGAAGGGACACTCTGCGCCTTCACCGAGGCCGTCGTCAACCTGGAGCCCTACCCCGCCCACACCGCCGTGGCCGTCCTTCATTTCTCCGACCTCATCGCCGCCATGGAGTCCACCATGGCCATCCTGCCCCACGCTCCCTCAGCCGTGGAGTTGATGGACAACCTCATCATTGACAACGCGCGCATCAACCGCGGCTTTCAGGGGCGGATGGGCTTCATCCAGGGCCACCCCAAGGCTATCCTCGCCGTCGAAGCCTCCGGGGAGTCTGAGGCAGAGGTCAAAAGCCGCCTGGAAGCCATTGCCAGAGACACAGCAGGCTGGAGCTATGCCTGCGCGTTCGCCATCACGCCCGAGGAGCAGGCCGCGGTATGGGCCCTCCGCTCCGCCGGGCAGGGCCTCCTGTTCAGCGTCCGCGGCGACTACCGTCCCATCACCTTCGTTGAAGACACCGCCGTATCTCCGGAGCTGCTGCCCGACTACGTCCGTCGCTTCAACCAGATCATTGCCGACCACGACACCACCGCCAGCTTCTACGGCCACGTCAGCGTCGGCTGCATCCACGTCAGGCCGCTCATCAATCTGAAGCTGGAGGAAGGCCTGGACCGCATGGAGTCCATCGCAAACGCCGTCGCCGATCTTGTCCTGGAGTTCGGCGGAGCCCTCAGCGGCGAGCACGGTGACGGCATCGTCAGGGGCGTGTTCACAGAAAGAATGTTTGGACCCACCCTCCACCAGGCGTTCCGGGAGCTCAAGAGCGCCTTCGACCCGGTCAACATCATGAACCCCGGCAAGATCATAGACTGCCCTCCGCTCACCGAGAACCTGCGCATCAGCCCCAAATACCGGACGCCTGTGCTGCCGTCCAAGTTCGACTTCACCTCCGACGTCAGCTTTGGGCACGCAATCGAGCTGTGCACTGGCATCGGGGCCTGCCGCAAGACCCTCACCGGCGCGATGTGCCCATCCTTCATGGCCACCCGCGAGGAGGAGCATTCCACCAGAGGCCGCGCCAACGCCCTGCGGGCCACCCTGACCGGCGAGCTGCCGCCTTCGGAAATGACCAGCCGCCGCATGTTCGACGTCCTCGACCTCTGCCTGGAGTGCAAGGCCTGCAAGAAGGAATGCCCCATCGGCGTCGACATGGCCAAGTTCAAGTTCGAATTCCTCGGCAAATACTATGAACAACACGACGCGCCCCTGCGGTCCCGGATCTTCGGCAACGTCGCCGCCCTGAGCCGCTTGGGCGCATCCACAGCCCTCCTGGCGAACTGGGCCAACCGCCTGCCCTCCCTGCGGTGGCTCCTGGACCGGTTCCTCGGCATCGACCGGCGCCGCGCCCTGCCCACCTTCGCCCGCCAGACCTTTCCCTCGTGGTTCAAGACCCGGCCGACCGGGCGCGCGGCCCCCAGGGGTCGGGTCGTGCTGTTCAACGACACCTTCATGGACTACAACTACCCCCAGGTCGGAAGGGCAACCGTGGCGGTCCTGGAGGCGGCTGGGTTCCAGGTGGTGCTGCCAAACAAGCGCTGCTGCGGCCGTCCCATGCTCTCGAAGGGCCTCCTCCCCCAGGCCCAGGCCAACGCGCGCTATAACGTGGACGCGCTCCATCCCTACGTGGAGCAGGGCCTCAAGATTGTGGGCGCAGAGCCGTCATGCCTGCTCACGCTGCGGGACGAGTACCCCGAACTCCTCAGGGACGCTCCCTCGAAGGCCGTCGCCCAGGCCAGCTACATGCTGGAGGAGTTTCTGCTGGAACTGGACAGGGAAGGCGCTCTGGGCATCGCCTGGCAAGACAGTCCCCGCAACCTTCTCTTCCATGGCCACTGCCACCAGAAGGCCATCGTCGGCGCCGAGCCGTCGTTGCAGGTGCTGCGCAGCGTGCCGGGTGTTGAGGTGACGGAGGCCGCATCCGGGTGCTGCGGCATGGCAGGCTCCTTCGGCTTTGAGAAGGAGCACTACGACGTCTCCATGGCCATCGGGGAGCAGCGTCTCTTCCCTGCCGTGCGCCAGGCGCCGCCTGGCACCGAGGTCGTCATTGCAGGCGTATCGTGCCGCCAGCAGATAGCGCATGGAACCGGCGTCGAGGCCAAGCACTTTGCCGAGGTTCTCGCCGAAGCGCTGCCCAACCCCTCTGGGGCCTACGTCTAGCCCCCCGAAGCGCCGCCCACGTCCCTCCGGCTGAATCGCCACAGCGCCAGCCCGCTCAAACCCACGATGTAAGCCGCCAGCACCAGGGCCGCGTGAAGCTCTCCCGGCGGACTTTCCCGCCCCACAGAAAAGGTCAGGCCCTCCGAGTTTCCCGATGCGGACAGCCACGCCGATATGTTATGGCCCAGCAGGTAGTCCCCTATCGTGTCGAACCAGTCGAAGAGGTTCGATAGGATGGCCGACACCGTCAGCTCTACGAAGTAGTAGCCAAAGGCCAGCCCCTGTCCCAGGTTGGTGGAGCCGCTGAGCACCGTGGCGAACGCGCTCAGCGCAATGTACGGAACGACCGCAAACCACGCTCGCCCCAGTACCGCGAGGACGCCCGGCCACGAGTCTGAAGACGCGTACCCCGGGGGCGCGTCCACAATGGCAGTGGCAATGAGACTGCTCACCGCGGTCAGGGCAGTCAGGATCAGCATCCCTGCCAACGGCAGTAGCACCAGGAGCGCGCCCTTTCCCGCTAGGAACTGCCACCGGCCTGTGCCCCGCGCCAGAACGTTGCGAAGCGTCCCCCAGCCGTACTCCGTTCCCAGCACCGAGGCCGTGAGAATGATCACAAGCAGCCATGCGAAGCTGGAGCCGGCCTGAACGGCATTGCTCAGGCTAGATGGAAGAGCGATGCGGTCGTACTCATTCGCGTTGTACAGATTCTGGGTGCAGATTCGCTCATAATCGCTGAGCATCTCGGGGGAAATCGTTTGGGGCACATCCGCGGCATTCCCTGAGAGAATGTCTTCACAGGTGATGTATATGGGCTCTTGGCCGCGCCCGCTGCTGAAGGTGAACCCCACACCCTCTTTATCCTGGAACTGGTTGGATGCGAAGCCCCCCCAGAAAGCTGCTTGTGGGATCACCATGAAGAAGGCCAGCAGGACCCAGGGCAGCCAGCGGCGCCGCTGTTTGAACCACTCCCAACGCGCCAGCTGGAGGACGTAGGGGATCATTCGCCCCCCTCGCCTTCGCCGTGGGCGTCGCCGCCGGTGATCTCCAAGAAGTAGCGTTCCAGCGAGACGTGCTGGGGCGCCATTTCGCTGACCCAAACGCCGTGTTCCGCCAGCGCCGCCGTAAGCTCGTGTGAGCGCTCCGGAGGGCCGGCCGCCACAAGGTAGCCTTCCTCCTCGCTGACGTCCTCGACCCAATCCAGGCCGGCCGCGATCGCCCTGGCATTTGCATCGTCGGTTGTCTTGAACCGGATAGCGCCCCTGCGCCGCACTAGGTCCTCCACCCGCCCCTGGGCGATCAGCTCGCCGCGCGACAGGATGGCGACGCTGTCGCAGACCTGCTCCACCTCGTGGAGCAGATGACTCGACAACAGGATGGTCCGACCTCCGGCGCCCAGCCCCCGGATCAGGTTCCGCACCTCGGCCATGCCCGCCGGGTCCAGGCCGTTAGTCGGCTCGTCGAGAAACACGAGCTCGGGGTCAGCCAGCAGCGCGTAGGCAATCCCCAGCCGCTGCTTCATGCCAAGGGAGTAGGTGGAGAATTTGCTGCGCGCCCGTTCGGTGAGCCCAACCGTCTCCAGGAGACGGTCCACCTCGCCGGGGTCGCCGCCAAGGATACCTTGGAAATACCTGAGATTGGCCCAGCCGGAGAGGTAGGGATAGAACGACGGCGATTCCACAATGGCCCCCACGCGGTGCAGGGCCTCCCGGGGAACCCTCTCCGGGCCGTTGAAGAGCCGGATTGAACCCGCGGTGGGCCTGACCAGGCCCAACAGCATCCCCATCGTCGTCGTCTTGCCGGAGCCGTTGGGTCCCAGCAGTCCAAACACCCCACCCGCCGGCACGCGCAAGGAAAGATCCTTCACCGCCGTGATGCGCCCGTACCGTTTGGTCAGTCCCCGGGTCTCAATGACCGGCGTATCCGCCAATACTCCTCCGTAGCTCACTCTGCCCAAAGCATAATGTAACCATGCCCCTTGCGCCACCGCCCGCGCCGCGCCCCCCATCCCTCCCCCCGAGTATGAGGGCAGGTCAGGAAGCGCCCAGACGCGCCAACGCAAGCTCGCGACCGACGCCTAGCGGGGTGCAGGGGGCACAGCCCCCGCCGGGGGTACAGCGAGTCCCCCTGTACCCAAAAACGTCGGAGGGTGGTGCGGGCGGGACAACGGCGCAGCCAAGCCAACCCCCCGCTGAAGGAGGGCCGCAAGCCACAACAAGACCACCCGTCCAACAGGCGCATCTTGTCCTTCCCCCCGTACTCAGCGGCAGGTAAGGAAGCGCCCCTCCGTTCCCCAAGCAGGGTGCAGGGGGCGCAGCCCCCGCCGGGGGTACAGGGGGAGTCCCCCTGTTTCTAAAAACGTCGGAGGGCGGTGCGGGCGGGATAGCGGCGCAGGCCAAAACAATACCATCCGTCCCCAACCCCAACCCCTCCCCCCTCGCCGCCCCATCGGAGGGTGCCCGCGTCCCGGCACCCCGCCACCCCCTATTGCAAAATACGAACGGGTGTGCTATAGTATCGCCATGAAGTCAGCCGACAGCCCGCTTCTCTTCCTTGGAGCCTGCCGCATACACTTAGCACTGGGGGCTAACCACAGAGAATCCCCCTGTGGCAGGGGCGCTGAGGGAACACCCCGAGGGGCAAAGACCCTCCGAGGAAGCGTGGGACCGGAGCGAATGCCGTTGTAAGGCACAGGCTCTTTGGAGCCGCTAAGGCTCGTCTCGGTTTCGCCGCGGCTCGCGACGGCTCTGTCTCAGATCTGTCCCGGCCCCGTCACGCCTCCCTTCGAGGGCCGGCTGGTAAACGTCGCGAAGCGCCGCCAACTGTCCCGCAGTCGTGACATCTGTCCCCTGGAGTGCTATGGATTACCGCTCTCGCTCCCGCCGCTTTTGCCGTTGGCGCCCCTACCGGCTTCCGCCTGCTCTACGCCTGGACGCCCTCCTTCTGTTCCGGGCGCTGCCGGAAGGCCGCCCACCGCGCAGAACACGAACGGCGCGACGCCTACAGAGAGGAGCCCGGTGGGCTTCCGGGCGGGACGGATATCCGGACGGTGAAGCGGCCCCGGTGGAGTCGCCGCCCGGCTGGCGCCGGCGACAGGCTGAAGGCGCTCTCCTCAGCCTCGCAGACAAGGCCATTGAGGTGATGAAAGCAGCGCTTGCGGTTGCCTCTCCATACCGACTGCCCGTATAATCAGTCCTGCCTCTTGACCCAACTTCCACTATGGACTATGCATCCCTGAGCCCCGGCTACCGCTTCCCCGCACACTCCATGGCCATGGACGCGGCCTCTGTGGACAGCTACCGGGAGGCCGTCGGCGATGCGACCCTTCCGGACTACGCCCCACCCACGGCGATAGCCGCCCGGGCCCTTGGCGCCGTCCTGGAGCACTTGGAGTTGCTCCCGGGCGCCGTCCACGCCAGCCAGGAGTTGACCCTTCATAGGGCCTTGGCGGTGGGCGAAACGGTCGTGCATTCGGCAACGGTAGCCCAGAACAGCATCCGGGGCGGCTATAGGTGGCTGGTCGTGGACCTGGCCACGGTGGACATCAAAGGCAACGAGGTGCAGTCGGGACGGAGCACCGTGTTATTTCCCGAGTCGTAAGTGCAATGTTGAAACCCGGCGACGCTCTACCGGCCTTGACCAAGCCCATCACCCGCGAGGCGGTGCGCCGCTACGCACAGGCTTCCGGCGATTTCAACCCCGTTCACCTCGACGACGACTTCGCCGCCAATACGCAGTTCGGCGGCGTCATCGCCCACGGCATGCTCCTCCTCGCGCATGTCTCCGAAATGCTTACCCAAGCCTTCGGCGCCGCCTGGCTGGAGGGTGGACGCCTCAAGGTGCGCTTCCGCGCCCCCGCCTACCTCGGGGACGCGGTTACAACCGTGGGATCCGTGAGTGGAATGATCGAAAGGGACGGCAAACGCTACCTCGATTGCCGAATCGGCTGCCGCAGTCAAAGCGGGCACGACCTCGTCACCGGCGACGCCACCATCCCGCTCGCCCCCATGAATACGGAGGCTCCATGACCTCGGAACAAGCGCCCGCCGGCCTCGTCCGCGTCGCCATCGACGCCATGGGCGGCGACAACGCCCCTGCCGCTCCTGTGCAGGGTGCCCTGCAAGCCGTCAGCGACGGCGGCATCGCCGCCCTTCTCGTCGGTGACCCCGATGTCCTGCACGCGGAACTCCGCAACGCCGGTGCCGGCGATCTACCCGTCAAGGTGATACCCTCCGAGGGCGTCATCGAGGAGGGTGAGAACCCCGTCGCAGCGCTGCGCCACAAGCCCAAGGCCTCCATTTCCGTGGCGGCGCAGCTCATCAAGATGGGCCACGCCGACGCCGCCGTCACCATGGGCTCCACCGGTGCCGCCATGGCCGCTTCCATGTTCGCCCTCGGCGCCCTCCCAGGCGTCGAGCGACCTACCCTCGGAGGCCCCATCTTCAGCATCGCTCCCAACACGGTCGTCCTCGACCTCGGAACGAACGTGGACTGTCGCCCGGCCCAGCTCCTCAGCTTCGGCGTCATCGGGTCCGTCCTGGCCAACAAGCTGTTTGGCGTGGAGAGCCCTCGAGTCGCCCTGTTAAGCGTTGGCGCCGAGGAGGGCAAGGGCAACCGCCAGGTCAAGGAAGCCTACGACCTGCTCAAGCAATCCGGCCTCAACTTTGTGGGGAACGTGGAGGGCTTCGACCTCCTCGCCGGCAACGTCGAAGTCGTCGTCTGCGACGGATTCGTGGGCAACATCCTCATGAAGTTCTCCGAAGGCATAGGCGCCGCGCTCGAGCGTTGGCTTCTGCATGCTCTGCAAGCCCACCTGCCCGAGGAGCGGGCCGCGGACATTGCCCGCCAGGTGCGTAGTCTGACAAACGTCGTCGAGGGAACCGGGGGCGGGCCGCTACTCGGCGTCAACGGGTCCGTTATCGTGGGCCACGGCAGGGCCCAAGCATCCGAGGTTGCTCAGGCAATCCGCATGGCCAAGCTCATGGTGGACACCAACTTCGCGCCCTCCCTGGCCGCGGAATTGCAGCGAGTCCATGCCCTGGTTTCCTCCTGACCCCCTGGCGCCTGCGGCGCCAGCAGCACCCCGAGGCCGCAGTGCCCGGATGAAAGTGAGATAGAACGCATGTTGACCATGGATCTAACCGGAAAGGTGGCGGTCGTCACCGGCGCATCGGGCGGCATCGGCGGCGCTGTCGCACTGCGTCTCGCTGACGCCGGCGCCGACATCGTCGCCAACTATCACACGCGGGCCGACGCGGCGGACCGGATCGTGGACCAAATTCGGGAAAAGGGCCGACGCGCCCTAGCCATCGGCGCCGACGTGTCCAACCCCCAAGACGTCAAAGCGATGTTCAATGAAGCCAACGCCACGTTCAAGAGGGTCGACATTCTGATCAATAACGCCGGCATCCTGCGCGACAACCTCCTCATGCGCATGTCCGACGACCAGTGGGACGACGTCCTGAACACCAACCTGCGCAGCGCCTTCCTCTGCACTCGCGAGGCAATCAGGCCCATGGTCCGCAACCGCTGGGGCCGCATAATCAACGTCTCCTCCGCCATTGCCCTCACCGGCAACACCGGCCAGGCCAACTACGCCGCCTCCAAGGCCGGCCTCCTCGGTCTGACCGTCGCCATCGCCAGGGAAGTCGCCACCCGCAGCATTACGGCCAACGCCGTCCTCCCCGGCTACGTCGAAACCGAGATCGTGGCCCACATCAACAAGGACGTCAAGGACATCGTCCTCGCCCACATTCCCCTCGGTTACTTTGCCGACCCCGGCGACATCTCAGGCATGATCACCTTCCTCTGCACCGACATGGCCCGCTACATCACCGGTCAGGCCATTCCCGTGGACGGCGGCATCAGCCTCTAATGCCATGAGGGAAACGACCTTCGACGGCAAGGTGGCTGTGGTGACGGGCGGAAGCCGCGGAATAGGGCGCACCATTGCCCTGGAATTCGCCCGGTTGGGGGCAGACGTCGCATTCGGCTATCTGCGCAGCCACAAGACCGCCCGCGAAACCGCCGCCGAGATCGAGGCGCTTGGTGTCCGGTGCTTCGCCGCCCAGTCCCATGTCGGAGACCCCGACAGCATCTCCCGCTTCTTCCAGAAGGTCGCCGCCCAGTTTGGCCGCGTCGACGTTCTCATCAACAACGCCGCTTCCGGCGTCCAGCGCACCGCCCTGGAACTGGAAACGAAGCATTGGGACTGGGCCATGAACATCAACGCCCGGGGCCCCTGGCTGTGCGCCAAGGAAGCTGCGCCCCTCATGGCCGGCGGCGGCAGCATCCTCAGCATCAGCAGCCTCGGCTCCCAGCGCGTGCTCCCCTACTACCTCTCCGTGGGAGTCTCGAAGGGAGCGCTCGAAACCCTCACCCGCTACCTCGCCGTGGAGCTGGCGCCCCTCGGCATTCGAGTCAACGCCGTGGCTGGCGGCTACGTTGAAACCGATGCCCTCGAGCACTTTCCCAACAAAGACGAGATGCTCGATTCAGCGCGCCGCAAGACCCCGGCCGGCCGGATGGTGACGCAGATGGACATCGCCCAAGCGGCCGTTTTCCTGTGCTCCCCCGCAGCCGAGATGATACGGGGCCAGGTCATCGCAGTGGACGGCGGCGTCTCCCTCCTCCCCTGACCCTGCCCGCCCTCAGCCGCCGGCAACCGTTGCGCCCACCGCGTCCCCGTCCCTGCCCACCGTCAAACGGCTGCCGCCGTCGGCGTAGGCCCTACGGACATAGCCCAGCCCCGACGCATGGGCCTCGCCAGGTAGCCGCGCCACGGACGTCACGGCCCCAACCTCCCGGTCCTCGTAGAATATGGGCGCCCCAGCCGCCGCGGGCTCGCCGTCGAAGGCCAGCCTCACCAGCGTCCTCTGCACCTTGTCGTACGTGCTCAGCCTTGCCACAACCTCTTGCCCCACGTAGCAGCCCTTGTTGAAACTGATGATGTTCAGCAGCCCCGCCTCCAGCGGATTGTAGGCCTCCCCGTACTCGGGCCCGGTTTCACCCACCCCGTTGCGGACCCGCAGCATGTCCCAGGCCTCAAAGCCCAATGGGGTCATTCCATAGCGGCAGCCCCGTTCCAAGAGCACCCGCCACACACCGCGAGCGCGCCCCCTAGGGACCAGCAAGTCATAGCCCGCCATTCCCACCGCGTCCGTGCGAATGGCCACCACCTCCGCTCCGGCAATGGTCAGCGTCGCGTTGTGCCAGCGCTTCATGGTCGCAACGCTGCGCCCCGTCAGGTTGCCCAGCAGCCGGGACGCCTTGGGCCCCATCACGCCGATGAGCGCCGTCCTGCGGGTCGCATCCTCCGCCTCCGCGTCCTCCCTAAACGTGAACCCGTCAATCCACTCCGCTACTCTCCGCTCCATAGACGCCCCGGTCACCACCAGATACCCTTCCGCCAGCGCAGTGACCGTAACGACATCCACAATGCGGCCCTTGTTGGTCGTCAGCACCGTGGAAACCCCCTCGCCGGGCGCAAGCGGGTCCACGCGGTTCGTGGACAGCCGCTCCAGCAGGTCGGTCACGTCCTTGCCACGGAACACCAGCCTCCCCGCCCCCGATCGGTCAACCACGGCCCCGGCCCTCATCGCGGCGGCGTACTCCTCCTCGGCAGAAGTGAACCGGGCCGGCAGCAGACAACCTCTTCGCTCCTCCAGCACCGCCCCAACCCGCCGGTGCGACGCAAGCAACGGGGTCCGCCTCATCATGCCTCCAAAAGAAAGCGCCGCCATACTACCTGAGTAAGACGGTGCCTACAGTATCGGAGCTAACCTAAACCGAAAACGATGTCCCGCAACCACACTGCGTCTTGGCGTTCGGGTTGTTGAACACGAAGCCTTTGCCGTTCAGCCCCCCGGAGTAGTCCAACTCCGTGCCCGCCAGGAACACATAGCTTTTCTTGTCGACCATCAGGCGAACGCCGTTCTCCTCAACAACCTTGTCGGCCTCCGTCGGGTCATCGCCCAACGAAAGCTCGTAGGTGAGGCCGGAGCAGCCGCCGCCCTTCACACCCACCCTCAGGCAGAGCAAGTCTTCCTCTTCCATCGAGACGCCGGAGAATTGACGCACGTGCTTGGCCGCGTTCGGCGAAATGTGAATCGTCAGAGGCGACTGCTGCCGTGGCTTACGAGTCGTAGTAGTCATAGGTAAACCCATGCTCCCTTGGGATTCCAACGTGGCCTCATTGTACGTAGCCACTGGAATCGCAGTCAAGCTGCCCGAGACAACCCCATACCCCCACCGCCGCGGAATCCCATTGTCCCGCGGGACGCCTTGCCATACAACCCTGCCTGTGCGCTACACTAACGTCATCATGCCGAAGACCGCCGCTTCTCCCCCCTCGCAGACAATCCTCGCCCGTCCCCCCCGCCTCGCCGGCGACGTCAATCTCCCCGGCGACAAATCAATCTCCCACCGCGCCGCGATCTTCACCGCCATCGCCACCGGCAGCGCCACCGTCTCCAACCTCTCGCACGGCGCAGACGTGGCCTCCACGCTCCGCTGCCTACGAGCATTGGGTGTTTCCATAGAGCCCACCGCCCAGGAAGGCGCCTACGTCATCCACGGGTCAGGCCCGCGCGGACTCGCAGAGCCGGACGACGTTCTAGACGCCGGCAACAGCGGCACCACGCTGAGGCTGATGTCCGGCGTCCTAGCGCATCACCCGTTCTTCTCCGTCCTCACCGGCGACGCCTCGCTGCGCTCCCGGCCCGTCTATCGCGTCGTGGCCCCCCTTCGCCTGATGGGCGCCGTTCTCTCCGCCCGCGACTCCGGCCGCCTACCTCCGTTGGCGATACGCGGCGCCAACCTCAAAGGCGTCGAGCACACCCTCCCCGTCGCCAGCGCACAGGTCAAGACCGCCATTACCCTCGCCAGTCTGGCCGCCGATGGACCCACCACCATCCGCCAGCCCGCCCTGTCCCGCGACCACACCGAGCTGATGCTGCGGGCCATGGGCGCCCGCGTCGACGAAGACGGCCTGGTTCTCACCGTCCATCCCTCTGACCTGAAGGCCATCGACGTCGTGGCCCCGGGCGATATCAGCAGCGCCGCCTTCTGGCTCGTGGCCGCCGTGTGCCATCCCAATGCCCACGTCCGCGTACTCAACGTCGGCGTCAACCCCACGCGCACCGGCGTACTCGACGTCCTGCAAGCCATGGACGCCGACGTTTCCGTGGAGAACCGCCGCACCTCTGGGGGCGAGCCCGTTGCCGATCTCGTCGCCCGCTCCTCGCAGCTCAGGGCCACCGAAATCGCCGGCGACCTCGTCGTCAGAGCCATCGACGAGATTCCCATCCTGTCCGTCGCCGCCTGCTTCGCCGAGGGGACCACCACCGTCCGAGACGCCCAGGAGCTTCGCGTCAAGGAGACCGACCGCATCCAGGCCATCGTCCAGGAGATGTCCAGGCTCGGCGCTTCCGTAGAGGAACGCGAGGACGGACTCGCAATCCACGGCGGACGGCCATTGAGCGGCGCAACCGTCAAAAGCCGCGGCGACCACCGCTTGGCGATGTCGCTGGCCGTGGCTGGAACCCTCGCAGCGGGCCAGACCACGGTCTTGGGCGCCGCCGCCGCCGATGTTTCCTACCCCACCTTCTGGGACACGCTCGCCTCGCTTGCGGGTGAAGGATGACCCTCAACGACGCCCACGGACTGACCCAGCCCGCCAGGCCACTCTTCCTTATCCTGTCCGGGCCTTCCGGCGTCGGCAAGGATGCCACGCTCCAGCGAATGCAATCCGGCGCCTGCAACCGCCATTTCGTGGTCACCGCCACCACCCGCCCACGCCGCGACAATGAGCAGCACGGCATTGATTACTACTTCCTGGCCGTGGATGCCTTCCTCGAAATGCGGGACAGCGGCGGCCTTCTGGAGCACGCCAACGTCTATGGAAACTGGTATGGCGTTCCCAAACAGCCCATTGAGGAAGCGCTACGGGAGGGAAGAGACGTAATCATCAAGACCGACGTCCAGGGCGTCCGGAACCTGCGGCGCGTCGTCGACGGCGCCACCACCATTTTCCTTGCCCCCCCCACCCTCGACGAGCTTGAACGCAGGCTCCGCGCCCGCCAAACAGAGTCGGAGGAACGCCTTCAGGTTAGGCTCGCAACCGCCCGCGTCGAGATGGAAGCCCTGACGGAGTTCGATTACGCCGTCGTCAACCACAAGGACTCGCTCGACGAGACCGTAGCCGCCATCGAGGCCATCATAACCGCCGAGCGCTACCGCATTCCTCCCCGCCGCGTCCGCCTGTAAGCGCTTACGCCACCCCCGCCCGCCAAGTTCAGTGCCAAGCCCTTGGAAACCTCTGAACAAGCCGCCAGCGCCACCGTCTTCTCTATCTGACTATGCCGCGACCCACGGACTTATTCAGATTATCCTTAGCTTCCGCTTGGCTCAGGCTGAGACTCCCGTACTCCTCTGCAGGGGACCAGGACACGCGAGCGACCGATCACAGTGACCTCAGATCGGAAAGCACATTGACCAGTCGGTGCACCAGCAGGTCAATATGCTGCGAGGCGGCGGCATAGTCAACCGACCACTCTTTACTCGCAACGCCCGAAGCGTCCCTAGCGAAGTCATCGCCGGTGAATTGGTCCGCCCATCGTTCGAGTGCGGTGCGCAACTCTTCTCCAGGCGGAGGAACGTAGCCAAATATGGCTGCCCCGAATATTGCGGACGGCAGGCATAGCCAAGCGACGCTGACGGGTTGCGGCCAGACTGAGCAGCGCATCCGAACGCTGACATATCTCGAACCCATGCCAGAGATGCGCCGTGCTCTCTGGCCACGTCGAGGATCCGGGTGGCGACATTCCGCGCCTCGTCGCTTGGGAGTTCGTCCAAGAACGACTCTTGTGTTAGCCTCCGGCGCGGCCCGGTCGCACCGTGGCCTGATGAGGTCGCGGTCCTCCCGAGGACGCGAGGAACGAGCGTCTGGGTCGACCTGCCCCGGAACTGTTTGATCTCCACCGCGAGCACCTCAATGCCCGGCATCTGCGCGTTGAGGAACTCCACCACCCGCTCGAGGGGGTCTGGTATGTCATCCGCGACGAACAGGAGCCGCAAACGTCTCGCAGTGAGGTTTGTTGCCACCTTCTCCCAGAAACCGTCGGCATCCGGTTCTTCGCCCGCCTGTAGTAGTTGTCCGAGCACTTCACTAGGATCAAGGCTCTGAGCGTTCGCTGACTCCTCGAACGTTCGGCGCAACTCGTCCGCAGTCCAAGTCTGCGCGGCGTGCGCCGCATACTCCAGCATCTGCCCAACAATGGTGCGGCGGATCTCGGGATTCGAACCTCGCTTTACCTCTACTAGTGTCGGCACCGCGTCCTGATCGACGATCAAGTGGTCAATCGACCACCGAGCGCCTGCGTCAGGGGTTTCGGCGATTCCCTTTTCGCGAGTGATCAGGATCCAGCGCCGGGGATCACCAGGACGCATCTGCTCTCCGTCGAGCAGTTCGGGATGCTCGGCAATCAGCGCCTGGAGCTCGTCCTCAGTCGAAAAGGGCTGCTCCTCAAGGGCTCAAGTCTTCCGCCTTCGCCTCTGGTATATATGCGTTCAGCCATATCACACGACCCAGTTAGATTGGCAACCTGAGCGGACGTTCCCTAGCTGCACTTGCTAGAGACATGGCAACAAGCGCGAGACGGTAGCATCCCCTCCTCTCTTCCCCCATAGCCGGGGAAGGCCAGGATAGGGATCGCACAACAACCTCTCGGGGACTACAGTCTGGGGGCCACAACCACCCCTACCCCAAATACGCTACCGCCTCTATCTCCACCAGGTATTCAGGCGCGGCCAAGCCGCTGATGAACACGAAGGTGCTCGCGGGCAGCGCGTCGGGCCGCTGATACTTCGCCCTCGCCTCGCGGACCCGGTCCGCCTGCTCGGGGGCCGTGAGGTAGATGGTAACGCTCACCAGGTTGTCCAACGTTCCGCCCACCGAGGCCAGACAGGCCGCGATGTTCTTCATGATCTGGTCCGTCTGCACCCCCGCATCCCCCTCCCCAACGATGTTCCCATCGGCGTCCCGCGCCGTCTGCCCAGCAATGTAGACCGTGTCGCCGGCCCTCACCACGTGGCTGTAGCGGTTCGTAGGCGCCACTCCATCCGGCTGGATTCTTTCGATGGCCATATCAGACCCTCCAGTAGGCTCTCCCAAATAGGAAACCGCATCAATCTCGATCAGAAACGCCGGGTCCACCAGGCCCGCCACGAACAGCGACGTGCTAGCCGGCAGGTGGTCCTTGGGCAAATGCTGGTCCTTCGCCTCCCTCACAGCCCCCATCTGCGCAGGGTCCGTCTGATAAACCCTCGTCCTCACGACCTGCTCCCACGAGGCGCCCACCGAGGCCAGGCAGGCCGCGATGTTCTTCATAATCTGGTCCGTCTGCGCCCCCGCATCCCCCTCCCCAACGATGTTCCCATCGGCGTCCCGCGCCGTCTGTCCAGCGATGTAGACCGTGTCGCCGACCTTCACAACGTGGCTGTAGCGGTTCGTAGGCGCCGCTCCATCCGGCTGGATTCTCTCGATGGCCATGTCAGCCTCTCCCATAGGTTTTCCCAGATAGGCAACTGCCTCGATCGCGATCAGAAACGCCGGGACGACCAAGCCCGCCGCGCAGTCCACTCAGTACCTGTAGCGATTGGAAAGGACCCCCATCCTAGCCTTCCCCCGAGTGCGGGGAAGGGACTGGGAAAGAACCCCCTCTGGGGGGACTACGCCTAACCCACGAGCGCCTGCTCAGGCTTCAGGGGCGCTCCCGCCCCGATCATGCTGTCCCGCGTCACCAGCTTTACAAGCTCTTCTTCAGTCCAGCCATCCGTCCCCTCCGGCCGTTCGGGAATGACCAGATAGCGGATGTCCGCCGTGCTGTCCAGCACCCGCACCTCCACGTCCTCCGGGACGTGATGGCCAAACTCCGCCATGACCCCTCGCGGGTCGTTCACAGCCCGCGACCTGTAGGCGAGGCTCTTGTACCAGTCGGGAGGCCGCCCCAGGAGCATCCGCGGGTAGCAGGAACACAGCGTGCACACCACCAGGTGTCTCAACGCCCCGCTGTTCTCAACCACAACGACAACCGGATCCTCCGGAAGCTCGCCGTACCCCGACTCCTCCAACATCCTTTTCGGCTCCGCCAGCAGGCGGGCCTTGTACTCCGCGTCCACCCACGCCCTGGCAACGACCCGCGCCCCGTCCTTCGGCGACACGGCATCCGTCAGATCGATCAGCCGCTGCACTTCATCCCCGGTCAGAATACCCTTCTCCTCCAGCAGCGCCTCCAGAGCCATCACCCGCTTGGCGTAGTAGGGCACGCCGCCCTTGTGCATACCTTCGTGTTCTTCCTCGTCGTGGCCGTGGGCCTCTTCTTGGCCGCTCATATCCTACCTCCAGGCTAGGTGTGCCTTTGGGTCGTTGGGAAGGAACCCCATCCTAACCTTCCCCCGACTACAGCGGGCAGGGACGTGAGGAGGGGAAAGTCTGAACGGGGACCGCGCCCAACGACCTCTATGGGAACTCCGGGCTAGGCAGGCTCAAGCCAGTGCTCGTAGATGTCCAGCCGCAGCGTGTCCACGGCTGGCCCGTCGTAGTTCTCCCATAGCTCGGCCTGTGGGAAACTGACGCTGTACAGAACCCTCTTGGGCAAACCGTCCTCCCCCAGAGCCAACAGCTCGGGGTTACGAAATGCGCCGTAGGCGCGCTCCACCGTCCCCGTCTTGCCCTGTACGTACCCCGGAGTCCGGTAGTGGCCCGGAGGGTCGTCCACCCGAACGCGCACCCGGTCACCCTGCTTGTACCTCGCCTCGACGTTCGACTCCATATGTCGCCCCGTCCCTTGCCGTCGTAGCGGCAGACTACACAGGCCCCCGGCGGTGCGTCAATACCACGTCAATACCAACACTCCGCCGTGTTTGACAGTCGTTGGGCGCCTTCCTATAGTGCCGCGGAGCAGGTGTGTGGAGGCAATGCCCAACTCTTGGCGCAACACGATCATTCCGGTCGCCGTCGTGGTCGCTCTGGCCTTTGCGGGAGCCGGGCTAGCCCTTCTCGCCGTGCGCGGCAACACGCCGCCCGGCATTGAAGTCATTCTCCCCACCCCCTCCCCAACCCCCGTCGCCCAGGCCTATATCAGCGGCGCAGTCGCCAGCCCCGGTATCTACAAAATCGACGCTGGCGCCCGCATTGCCGACCTCATTCAGGCAGCCGGAGGGCCAACCTCCCTCGCCGACCTTGACCGCCTCAACCTCGCTCAGCGCATCGCTGATGAAGCCCATGTCCATGTTCCAACCGCCGGGGACTCCCTTCCGTCCCTCCCCAATGCCCCGTTGTCCATGGTCAACGTGAACGCAGCAGACAGCGAGGAGCTTCAAACCCTGCGGGGCATCGGCCCGGTGCTGGCCCAGGCCATCGTAGAATATCGGGAAGCCAACGGCCCCTTCCTCCGCCTCGAGGATCTCCTTCTGACGCCGGGCATCGGCCCAGCCACGTTGGAGGGTCTCCAGACCCAGGCAACGGTCCGCTGACCCCATGCGCCTTGCAGTCCTGTCTGGGGCCTTCACCCTGGGCCTCGCCGCGTGGAGCATACTGAGGCTTCCCTGGGAATCAGCGTTCCTCTTCACTGCCGCCGCCGCCTTTGCCACCGGGCTCGTCGCCTTGCGGAAGGGCCCCCTGCTGCTGGCCCTCGTTCTCCTGCTCCTCACCCTTGGCCTCGCCCGCGCCTCCATTCTCCCCCAGGGGCCCGGCAGGCTCTTCGATTACCACGGCCTCCCCGCCACCCTCCAGGGAATCGTCGCCTCCGACCCGCAGCCGGCAGGCGCCGCGCTGAGCTTCCGGCTGGAGGTCCAATCCATTCAGGAAGCCGACGCGTGGCGCCCCGCCGCCGGCGCCGTCCACGTCACAGCCGCGGCATCTTCCCATGCGATGCCCAGAGACGAGCCGCCCCTCTTGCGGTACGGCGACCTACTCACCCTCCACGGCGTTCTCGAGGCCCCAGTCCCCTTGGAAGACTTCGACTACCCCGCCTACCTGGCCCGGCAGGGTATCTCCTCAGTGCTGCGGTTCCCCTCCATCTCCAACGCGCAACCCGACCACGGCGACCCTGTCAGACGCGCTCTCTCGACCTGGCGCCTGAAGCTGGCCGAAGGGCTGAAAGCCGCCGTCTCCGAGCCTCAGTCGTCGGTCGACCGGGCCATGCTGCTCGGTCTCAGAGGGGACATCCCCGCCAATCTCACTGACGCATTCCGGAGGACCGGCACATCGCATTTGCTGGCCATTTCGGGCCTTCACGTTGGCATCGTCATGGTCATGCTCATCGGCGCAGTCCGATTGCTTGCCGGCCGGCGGTGGGGCCTGTACGTATTGATACCCCTGCTCGGCATCTGGCTCTACGCCGCGCTTTCCGGCATGGCTCCGCCCGTCTGGCGCGCCGCCGTCATGGGCAGCCTCTACCTCTGGAGCGTCTATCTTGGCCGGCCCAGAAGCGCCTGGCCCGCCATTGGGGCCGCCGCCGCAGTCATGCTCGCCCTCGACCCCAACCTCCTCCGCAGCGTCTCCTTCCAACTCAGCTTCGCCGCCGTTATCGGCTTGGCCACCCTCCACTCTCCAATTCAGGACCGCCTCGACCGCTGGCTGCCAACCCCGGACTCCGGCCCACTCCGCATCGCCGGACCCGCCAAGGCCTCGCTTGCCTTGAGCCTTGCGGCGGTCCTGGCCACGGCCCCGTTGGTTGCGCTCCACTTCCAGCAGGTCTCCACCGTGGGCATTCCAACGACGTTGTTGGCCCTTCCCGCCATGCCCATTGTCCTCCTGTCGTCCCTTGCCGCCGCCGTGGGACATCTGGTCCTGCCGCAGGCCGGCATCGCCGCCGGATGGCTGGCCTGGCTGGCCACGTCCTACATTACGGCGCTCGTGGAACTGTTCGCCAGGCTTCCCGGCGCGTCCTTCAGCACAGGCCCGCTGGCATGGCCCCTCGCAGCAGCCTACTACGCAGCCCTTGCCGGCGCTCTCTTGCTCCCCGCGCGCCTCCGAAGGTCAAACCCCCAACCGGACGCTCCGCCTATCGCCAGCCCACCGCAGCCTTCGGCGCCGCATCGCAGGATTCCTTGGGCGCTGGCCCCGCTCGCCATCCTCGCGGCGGCCATCTGGATCGCCGCCCTCGCCCAACCCCCCACCTTCTTTCAGGTCACCGTCCTCGACGTCGGGCAGGGCGACGCCATCTTCATCCAGACCCCCGAAGGACACCAGGTGCTGGTGGACGGCGGCCCCAACCCCCTCGGCGCCGTCCACGCCATCGGCGAACGCATGCCCTTCTGGGACCGCTCGCTGGATGCCGTCGTGCTCACCCACCCCGATGCCGACCACCTGACGGGCCTCATCGAGGTGTTGCTCCGATACCAGGTCGGCTCCGTGCTCATGGGCCCGCAGGTCAGAGACGGCTTCCCCGATCCGCTGTGGCAACAGGCCGTCAGGCAGAGCGGCGCCGAGGTCATCATCGCCACTTCCGGCCAGCACTTCCGCCTGGGCCAAGCTCGCGCCGATGTATTGAGCCCTCCCCCGCGCCCCGTCCTCGGAACCGGCGCCGACGTCAACAACGCCAGCGTCGTCCTGCGCCTGAGCTACGGCGCTATAGATTTCCTCCTCCTCGCCGACATGGAACAGTTCGGCGAACACTACCTGGCAAACCACGGCCTGTTGGACAGGGCTGAGGTGGTCAAGATAGCCCATCACGGCAGCGCCACATCCTCGACGCCCAGGATGCTCGACCACGCGGCCCCTCAGATTGCCGTCATCTCCTCCGGCGCCGATAATGCCTACGGCCATCCCGCGCCCGCCGTCCTTGACCGGCTGGAATCGGCAGTCGGCGCCGCCAATGTCTACACCACCGCCAATCAGGGCAACATCACGTTTTCCACCGATGGCGCCAGACTGTGGGTGGACACCCAACGCTAGCGGCGTTTCCCAGGGACGCTATTCCAAGCGCGAGGCAGGAGAATCCCATCCCTTCCCTTGTAGTCGGGGAATGGCTAGGATGGGCGCCGCGGCCACCTAGCTTGCGCCCCATGCACACACCCCATCCCCCAACGCCATAATCCAACGACATGGATGAAGCTCCAGGGCGTCCCCTTCGACTCCACGCAGTCGTCCGCGGCTGGGTGCAGGGCGTTGGGTTCCGCGATTTCACCCAGCGCAAGGCCAGGTCGCTGGGCCTCGCGGGGTGGGTGCGCAACACACCCGGAGGGGAGGTGGAAGTGTTTGCCGAGGGCAGCCGCGATGCACTGGAGGCGCTGGCCGAGACCCTTGCCGAAGCCTTTCCCGGCGCCTCGGTCTCCGCCGTCGAGTTGACATGGGGCGCAGCCCAGGGCGGGCTGGCCGGCTTTGAGGTCAGGCCCTGACCCTCAGCCGAATATCAGCTTGAACCCGCCCAGAAGAAGGGCCGCGTGAAGGAGCAGACTGATCAGCACGGCCCCCAGGATCCTCACCCGGGGCACGCCAACCGCCTCCAGCGTCGCCGTCACCGCCCACACTCCCAGCCACGGCGTAGCCAACACAACACCCGGCAACCCGAAACGCCCCACGACCCGCGCCACCCGTTCTCGCCGGAAGTGGGTCAGCCAGCGGAGCGGCCCCTGGCTGCGTTCGGCGCGGGAGAACACCAAGGCAATGGCAAGAGCCGGCAGGAAATTAAACACAACGGCAATGAGGGCTACCCAGGGCGGCGAGAGCTTCAGGCTCAATCCGATGGGGATGGCCACCACCAACTCCCCCACAGGCGACGCGGCCACACCCGCCACAATGAGGTATTTATACAAGGAGGGCGGCTAGGTGAAGCGGAAGCTCAGGATGCCCAGGAGCACGAAGATAACCCCCAGCATGATCGTGAACCTGAACATCGTCCGCTCAATCCCGCGGCGGGTGCGGAAGCCCCCTTCGGCGCTTCCGAACAGCCCCGACCCTACGCCGCGCACCTGAAGCAACACGATGACAATGAGCAGCACCGCGATGAGAATCTGAGAGATGTGTAGATAGGCTTCCATTCCCAGCCCAAGGAGAGTTGTGGAACTTTGACGAGTTCTGGCGCACCGCCCTAGAACATCGACGTGAATCATGGACTCGCGAACCATTGACTATTGTAGGGCACATGCCCGGCGCGGGCAAACGCCGCGTTGCCCGCCCCGCGATCCCATTGCTATACTGGCTTTGAATCCCCAGCCTCCACCCCGCCTCTTCCCGTGGCCCAACGCATGCAAACAATCGAATCGGTGGAGTTCGAACCCGTCATAGGGCTCGAGGTCCACGTCCAGTTGCGCACCCGCAGCAAGATGTTCTGCGCCTGTGACGCCAACTACCAGGACGCCCCGCCCAACGAGCGCGTCTGTCCCGTTTGCCTCGGTCTCCCCGGCGTTCTGCCCGTCATCAACAGGACCGCCGTCGAAATGGTCATCATGACCGGCCTGGCCCTCCACTCCCACATCGCCGAGCACACCAAGCTCGACCGCAAGAACTACTCCTACCCCGACCTCATGAAGGGCTACCAGATTTCCCAGTACGACCTGCCCATCTGCGCCGGCGGCTACCTCGACATCCGCGTCGCCGGCGAGCAGCGGCGCATCAATATGACCCGAGTACACATCGAGGAAGACGCCGCTAAACTCCTCCACCGCCCCTCCGACGCATCCGGCGGCCATACCCTCGTCGACGTCAACCGGGCCGGCGTTCCCCTCATGGAGATGGTCGGCGAGCCCGACCTTCGCTCCCCCGACGAGGCTCGCGCCTTCCTCATCGAGCTCAGGTCAATCCTCCGCTACCTTGGCGTCTCCGAGGCCAACATGGAGGAGGGCAACCTCCGTTGCGACGCCAACGTCAGCGTCCGGCCCAGGGGCGCCCACCACCTCAACGCGAAGGTCGAAGTCAAGAATATGAATAGCTTCCGGGCCGTCCACCGGGCCTTGGCCTACGAGATCGAACGCCAGACCAGCCTGGCCCGGGACAACCAGCGCATCCCTCAGGAAACGCGCGGCTGGGTCGAGGAACGGGGCGTCACCGTCTCCCAACGCTCCAAGGAGCACGCCCACGACTACCGCTACTTCCCCGAACCCGACCTTCCGCCCCTCGTCATAGACAGGGCGTGGGTGAACGACATCGCCTCCCGGCTCCCCGAGCTGCCGGAGGCCAAACGCCAACGCTTCGCCGCTCACTACGGGCTGTCCCCCTACGACGCAGACCTCCTCACCGTTAGCCGGGAAATGGCCGATTGGTTCGAAGCCGCCGTGGGCCTCGACAACCTCCAGGGCGACCGCCTGCGGCAACGAGCCAAGGCCGCGGGCAACTGGATCCTCGGAGAGCTCACGCGCCTGCTGAACGCCACTGGCAAGGACCTGTCGGCGGTCCCCGCGCAGCCGCACCACCTCAGCCAGCTTCTCGACCTCCTCGATGACGGCGCCCTCAGCACCCCCATGGCCAAGGAGGTCTTTGAGCAAGTCTTCAACACCGGACGCCTCCCGACGGACATCGTCCGCGAGAAGGGCCTCGCCCAGGTCGCCGACGCCGATTCCCTGGGCCCCATCATCGAAGAGGCCATCGCCTCCAACGACAAGGCTGTCCAAGACTACATTGGCGGCAGAGACACCGCCGTGAAGTTCCTCGTCGGCCAGGTCATGAAGCTCAGCCGGGGCCAAGCCAGCCCGTCCCTCGCCGAAGAGCTGCTCAAACAGCGCCTCGAAGGAATGCGGGAAGAGGCGTGAGCGTCCCCTCCGCCAACGGCCGACGCAGCCTGGACCCATCGCCCCGGCGCCTGTCCCTCCGCGACCTCGTCTCCCTTGGCGCCGGTCTCAAGCGCTGGCTCTTCCTCGGCAGCATGGGCGCAGTCTTCATCGCCCTGTCCGCAGGCTACGCCATGAGCCGCCTCATCAACGGGACTCCCTCTTGGATTCCCTTCTCACCCTTGGCGCTGGCGTCTGTGGTTGCCGGCATAGGCATCCTCCTGGCACTGGCTGGCTGGTGGGGCGTGACGAGGGCAACCGCGCAGGTCATGAGCCGCCGAGGCTCGGCCACGCTTCCCTACCATCAGCTCCGCGCCCTGGAACGCGGCCCGCGGATTGTGGCCATCGGGGGCGGGACGGGCCTTTCCACGCTGCTGCGGGGGCTCAAACACCACTCCAACAACATCAGCGCCGTCGTCACCGTGACTGACGACGGCGGCAGCTCCGGCGTGCTTCGCCGCGAAATGGGCGTCCTCCCGCCCGGCGACATCCGGAATTGCCTCGTTGCCCTCTCCGACGCCGAGCCCCTGCTCACCCGCCTGTTCCAGCACCGTTTCGCCCAGGGCGCAGGGCTCGAGGGTCACAGCTTCGGCAACCTGTTTCTGGTGGCTATGACCGAGGTCTGCGGCGACTTCGACACCGCCATCTATCACGCGAGCCAGGTGCTGGCCGTCCGAGGCCAGATACTGCCCTCGACGCTGGAGAACGTTAACCTTGTGGCCCGCATGGAGGACGGCGCCGTCGTCGAAGGGGAAAGCGCCATTCCTGACCGCCAGGGACGCATCGCCGCCCTGTCTCTGAACCCGGAGGCCCCGCTCGCCTACGCCGAGGCTGTGAAGGCCATCCTGGAAGCGCAGCTCATCGTCATCGGACCGGGCAGTCTCTATACCAGCGTCATCCCCAACCTCATGGTCAGAGGCATCCGCCAGGCCATCGAGGCGTCCCCCGCCCTGAGCGTCTACGTGTGCAACGTGGCAACCCAACCCGGCGAGACCACAGGCTATTCCGTGGAGCAGCACGTCCACGCCCTCACCGAGCACGTGGGGCCCGGCATAGTGGACTGGGTGCTCGCAGACTCCGGCGAGGTCTCTTCATCGGAGGAACACCGGATACCGCCACCCCTCGCGGACGACGCCGTTGCCGGCATCCCCCTCTATACAGCCTCAGTCATCAACCCCGCCTTCCCCCACCACCACGACCCGGCGTTGCTGGCGGATGCGCTCATGCGGCTGCACCATCGCCCACGGCCCCGCATCGCCGCCACCTCCCTCGACACCGCCCGCTAACAGGCCGCACAACCACGCTCCGCCAGCCCCCATCCGCCACCCGCGTGTGGGAGGGGCCTCCTATCTCTTGATAGCGCATGGGCGCGGTGGTTGGGAGGGACCCCCATCCTAACCTTCCCCCGAGTACAGGGGCAGGGACGGGAGGATTTCGCCGCCAACAGTCTCCCTGAGTCCTCCAGGTAGCTGCCGCCGGGGCCTAGCCCCGCTGGTAAATCGTCACCACGCAACTGCCGCCCGTTCCGCCGACGTTGTGGCTCAGGCCCAGCTCGAGGCCGTCGTTCGGGACCTGGCGCTCCCCTGCCTCGCGCCGGAGCTGGTGGAACAGTTCCACCGCCATTCCCACGCCGGAAGCGCCCACCGGATGCCCCTTCGCCTTCAGCCCCCCCGACGTGTTCACCGGCATGTCGCCCCGGAGCGTCGTGCGACCCTCATCCAGGGCGCGGGCGCCCTCGCCGGGTTCGAAGAACCCCAGGTCCTCCGTCGCCACGATCTCAGCGGGGGTGAAGCAGTCGTGGACCTCCGCCACCTGGATGTCCTGCGGCCCAACGCCCGCCATGAGGTAGGCCTCCTCCGCAGCAGCCTTCGCCGACGCCAACGACGTCAGCGAATCGCTGTCGTGCAGGGGCCTGCCCGTGGCCTGGCCGATGCCGATGACCTTGACCGGCGCTTCCGTAAAGCTCGACGCCAACTCCTCGGCAACCAGCAATACGCACGCGGCCCCGTCGGTGATGGGTGCGCAGTCGTAGAGGCGCAGCGGCCAGGCCACCACAGGGTTCGCCCGGTCGTCGTGGAGGAAGTCCAACTCGTCCTCCCACTCGGGCGGCGGCTCGCCCCGCTCCTGCGCCCGGGCGATGCGACGGTCCATGATGTCCCGCAGCGGCCGGTTGAACTGGGCCTTGGGGTTCAGCGCCCCGTTGGCGTGGTTCTTCAGAGCGACCTTCGCCAGGTGGTCTGCGCCGGCCTCGTACTGGTGCATGTAGGCCGTGGCAATGGCGGCGAAGATGCCGGGAAAGGTCAGCCCGGCGGGTATCTCATAGAGGGCATCGGCGGCCAGCGCCAGGGTGTCCGTGACCCGCTCCGTGGCAAGGTTGCTCATCTTCTCCACGCCGCCCACCAGCACTACGTCGTACATGCCGGAGGCGATGGCCATCATCCCCTCGCGCAGGGCGCTGCCGCCGCTGGCGCAGGCGTTTTCGATGCGGGTTGCCGACCTCGGCGTCAGCCCCAGCCAGTCCGCCATGATCGGCGCCGTGTGGGCCTGCCCCTCGAACAGATCGCTGGAGAAATTCCCCAGGTACATGGTCTCGACGTCGGCGGCGTCGAAGCCCTTCTCCATAGAGGCGGCCATGTCGTCGTAGGCCTCCACGAAGAGGTCCCTGCTCGTCAGGTCGGGGAAGGCCCCGAAATACGACATCCCCGCCCCCACGATGGCCACGCCCCGCCCAAGCCGCCGCCTCTTGATCACGTTCATCCCGCCTCCCTCTTACCACCGTGGAATAGAGCGATTATCCGGCGGCGGATGCCGGGGCGGCAAGGGGGGGCGCCCGTCCCAGCCTTCCCCGGAGTACAAGGGCAGGGATGGGAGGATTCCGCCGGCCTCAGCCTGGTTCTTTGATTGAATGTGTACCTGCTTTGATTGAATGTGTTCCTGCGTTTTCTTCTCCCCCGGCGCTCCGTAGGCGTGGCGCCGATACGCGCCCTGCGCCGCCAAGACCGGGGCCGCTTCACCGTCCGGATATCCGTCCCGCCCCGGAACCCACCGCTCTCCTGCCTGTAGGCGTCGCGTGCTTCGCGTTCTGCGCGGTAGGCGGCGGGAGCGAGAGCGGTAATCCATAGCACTCCAGGGGACAGATGTCACGACTGTGGGACAGTTGGCGACACTTCGCGACGTTTACCAGCCGGCCCTCGAAGGGAGCCGTGACGGAGCCGGGACAGATCTGAGACAGAGCCGTCGCGAGCCATGGCGAAACCGAGACGAGCCTTAGCGGCTCCAGAGAGCTCGTCTCAAAGCGGCATTCGCTCCGGCGCCAGCCTTCCTCGAAGGGTCTTGCCCCTTGGGGTGTTCCCTCAGCGCCCCTGCCACAGGGGGATTCTTTATGGTTAGCCCACAGTGCTAGATGTATGCGGCAGGCTCCTAGAAAGAGAAGGGGGCCGGGGACTCTCCCTGGACGGATGGTCTTGCTGTGGCGTGCGCCCTCCTTCAGCGGAGGGTTTGGCTTGGCTTGCGCCGCTGTCCCACCTGCCCACCCTCCAACGTTTTTAGAAACAGGGGGACACGCTGTACCCCCGGCGGGGGCTGCGCCCCCTGCACCCTGCTTGGGGACGGCAGCGGCGTTTGCTTACCTTCCGCCGGGCACCGGGGCAGGGACAAGATGCGCCTACTGGACGGATGGTCTTGTTGTGGCTTGCGCACTCCTTCAGCGGGGGGGGTTGGCTTGGCTTGCGCCGTTGTCCCACCTGCCCACCCTCCAACGCTTTTAGAAACAGGGGGTCTCCCCCTGCACCTCCCGGCGGAGCATCGAACTCCCTGCACCCTGCTTAGGAGGATGATAACGGTGTTTGCTCACCTGGCGCGGCGGGTCGCTTCCTAGCCTGCCCCCGAGTACGGGGAGGGAGAGAGGGGTTGTCCCGGCCTCAGCCTCGTTCTTTGATTGTATGCGTTACTGCGTTTTCTTCTCCTCCGGCGCTCCGTAGGCGTGGAGCCGTTACAAAGGCATTACAAGGCATTACAAAGCCATTACGAGTCGTTACTCAGCCGTTATGGAACCGTTACCAGTAGTTACCAGTCGTTACGAGCTGTTACTGCGTTGGATGGCTCCAAAGAGCCTGTGCCTTACAGCGGCAGTCGCTCCGGTCCCAGCCTTCCTCGGAGGGTCTTGCCCCTTGGGTTGTTCCCTCAGCGCCCCTGCCACAGGGGGATTCTCTATGGTTAGCCCACAGTGCTCATGTATGCGGCAGGCTCCGAGGAGGAGAAGCGGGCCGGCAGCCCACTTCATGGAGCCACTATAGCACACTCGTTCTTATTTTGCAAGTAGGCGGTGGCGGAGCTCTTCCTGGACGGGTGGTCTTGGTTTGGCCTGCGCCCTCCTTCAGCGGGGGGATTGGCTTGGCGTGCGCTGTTGTCCCACCTGCCCACCCTCCAACGTTTTTGGGTACAGGGGGACTCGCTGTACCCCCGGCGGGGGCTGCGCCCCCTGCACCCTGCTTGGGGGGACGGCGGGGGCGACGTCTCTCACCTGGCGCGTCGGGACGCTTTCTAACCTTCTCCGCGGGGCGTGGCGTGGGATGGGGGGCACACTGATGGAACTCACAGGAGTTAAGTGCGCCCTCTGTGAGCAGGCACCAGACGGTCCGCCATATGATGCACAGTTCATTTCGGAGCGCCAGAGAGCCCGCCACGGCGGACCACAGTGACCTAATCGGTCACAACACCAGCCCCAGCCCGAAAAACAAATCCCTCACGCCACAACACAACCCACGAAAGGTTCCCGTTACGAGAGAATCCACACTTGCACTACGAGGTCAACTAGGCTAAGGTCCTTAACTAGGCTAACACAGTCGCTAGTACAAAGATCGGGATACGCCACTAGCCCCGCGCCAGGAACGAGCCCACTCGCACCGGACATAGAATCTATAAGCGTGATTCTCTCCGGTCCCACTACTGACCTGCCCCCTGAATTAGGTCCAAGGATTCTTAGAGTCCGACCGGCGTATTCCTAGCCACCTGTTGTGCGAACTCCTCGGGCGTCCGGTTGCCCAGTGCGCTGTGGGGCCGGACAGCATTGTAGTCGTCCCGCCAGCGCTCGACGATGTTCCGGGCCGCAGGAAGACTCACGAACCAGTGCTCGTTGAGGCACTCGTCGCGAAGCCGCCCGTTGAAGCTCTCGATGTACGCATTCTGCACGGGCTTGCCCGGATCGATGAAGTGCAGATGCACCCCATGTGCATACGCCCAAGCGTCCAGAATCCTCCCGGCGAATTCAGGGCCGTTGTCTACGGTGATCAGCTCCGGCAGGCCACGGTCGATGGCCAGCCTGTCCAACACCCTTGTCACGCGGAGGCCGGGCAACGACGTGTCCACCTCCATGGCCAGGCTCTCCCGAGTGAAGTCGTCAATCACCGTCAGCACTCGTATCCGCCGGCCACTGGCGAGCGCATCGGACACGAAGTCCATCGACCACCGCTGGTTCGGGCGCTCGGGCGCCATCGTGGGGACGCGAGCGATGCCCGCCATCCGCTTGCGCTTCCGACGCCGGACGGACAGCCCCTCCTCCCGATAGAGCCGGTAGACCCGCTTGTGGTTCACGCCGAACCCCTCCCGGCGCAACAACACCCACAACCGGCGATACCCGAAGCGCCGCCGCTCCGCGGCGAGCGAGCGCAGTCGCTTGAGGAGTTCGGGTGCGTCGCTGCCCACCCGCCTATAGCGGGCCACCGATCGGTGGATACCCATCAGCCTGCAGGCGCGACGCTCGCTGAAGCCCCACCGCTCCTGGACACGGTGCATGGTCTCCCGTCGCGTTGCAGGCGTCATGCGTTTTTTCGGAGCAGCTCCCGCAAGACGTGATTGTCGAGCGTCGCCTCCGCCAGCAGCTGCTTCAGCTTCCGGTTCTCCTCATCCAGATGGCGCAGCCGTCGCGCCTCGCTCACGCCCATCCCGCCGAACCGCGCCTTCCAGTTGTAGAAGGTCCCCGGTGAGACACCATGTCGGCGGCATACCTCGGCCGTCGGCACTCCCGCGTCCGCCTCCCTCAGGACCCCGATGATCTGCTCGTCCGTAAACCTGCTCCTCCGCATGCTGTCCTCCTCTGTTTGACCGGAGGACTCCAATTATCCGTGGACCGGTTTTCGGGGAGCAGGTCACTACAGTCACATAGCATAGGCGAGACGCGACGGAGCGTGATTTGGTCCACACAATTGGAATTGGCCTGCTAATGGTGCTGCTTGCCCTGACTAGCATCAGCTGTAACCAGTCTGACCCTCCTCAAAGAGCCCAGCTTAATCCCACCCCCGAGGCACAGTCTGATCCCACCCCAGAGGCGCAGCTAAGGCTGAACAACGACAACTGGCATTTGGCACTTGCTGAAGCGAAAGGGGCACAGAAGGCGTACCTGGGGTCCAATGTAGTCATCAGAGGAAAGGTCTCCCAAGTAGTAGGAACTTCAGGCTCGCAGTCGCAGTTTACTATTCAAACGAATGCGGACGCGATTGTTGGCGAAAGAACTCTTATTGCAGTCAGAACTAATCCTGGAGTGACGGAGGACCAATGGGTTCGCGTAGAGGGACTCTTAAATAGTTACTTCAACACGCAGAATCTTCTTGGATCGGAAATCCGCCTGCCGGTCGTCTTTGCACATAACGTTACAGTCATTACGAGGGCCGACGCTGTCCCATCGATTCTCACTGTGCTTGTAGACCAGAACATCACACGTCACGGCTTGACTATCACGTTGGAAAGGTTAGAGGTCGCTGACTCGGAGACGCGTTTGTACATTTCTGCGAAAAATGATTCCCCTAACAACGCTAGCCTGTACACATACGACGCTGTACTCGTTCAGGGAACTCGACAGATAAAGAGCAAAACCTTGTTTGGGCAGGATATTGGAGAGCCAGATACAACATTGGTGTCAGGCACAGAAACTCAAGGGGTCTTGTTGTATGAACCTGTCAGCCCAGTGAATTCTCCTATCAAGCTGATTTGGCAAGGCCCCCGTACGGACGACTATAGCCTAACATTCCCTGACTGGGAGTGGGTGATCTCTTGGTAACAGATTAAGATAGTGTCTGACCTGGGGTTTCCTGTATTGGCGTCTTCAGAATCAAAGGGCAGCCCAAACCGCGTCGTGGCGCCATAGTCAGATCCTGCAAGGCAGTCAATCGCCAGCCTGCCACCAGTTTACCTCGTTTGAGACCCTCGACGCCTGGTATCCGATTCAGGTCAAGCAAGTGGATCTCGTAGGGAGACCGCAAGCTGACCAATTCGAGACTGCTACACGGCGCGATAAGCGCACTCGCGGCTACCTTGTAGCTTTCCGATACAGCCCAGGGCTATCCAGGAGATTAAGCGAGCGACACGACAAGACGGCCTGGAGATCGTCCCTATAGCCGTCGAGGAAATCCTGCAGTATGAACTCAAAGTTGGGAACCAAACATCCACGCCCTCCGCGTCCGGCCTATAATCCAATATAGGCAAACAGGAACCAGACAGCAACATGACCATCCTCACGCTATTGGAATTGCCGAGTATCCCTTTGCATCAAATTTGCAACCCGACCTTGCACCAAGGGGTGTCCACGGTCGCCACTTCATCATCTCTCCCTGATTGGTTGGCTTTTGTCGGTGGTCTGTTGATGAGCGTTGAGATTCTAAGGTGGATAAGCAGCTTTGTGTACCTTATTGCTTATCCTCTATTCTGGGTGTGGGACAAAGTGAAGCCTCGCAATATGTTGTTAAGGATATTGTTGCTCTTGATAGTCTATATCTTGATGATACCCTTTGTCCTCATAGTCTTACCAGTAGTACTGCTCGAACTGTTTAGGGGTTTTATTAACGCACGGTACAACGCGCTATTACTGCGCGCTTCGCAACTTAAAGCCCAGGAACTTACAGATATTCTCAACCGGTTCCTGAAAAAGCGTGGGCAACCAGAAGTGCCTCCCAGCACAACAATGGAAGCAATTGGTCTTGCACAAGTGCCGTTCGTCGGCATGGTTGGAGTCATCTTTGTGACGGTGGGGCTCGGCCTGAAGGCGTGGGGCGTCTAGCAGATTGACGGCCAAGTAGTCCACCCTCCCCACTCCGCCCTCCGCTCCTTCCCTTCGCCGCCCCGCTCTAGCACTCTAGCTCTACCATGCTGAGACTTCCGCTCCGGCCGGTCCTGAGCCTGGGTCCGGCGACGGCCCCAAGCAATCATCAGAGGCTCGCTTCTGCGGACTTCATAGCTCCGAGCCGGGCACGCTTCGCAGCAACCTGGCTGCGATCTATCCGTCCGTGCGGTAGATCTAGCGGTCGTCCCACAGCCCGTAGAGCGTTGGGGTGACGTTGCCGAACACGTTGCGCACCGCGCCCAGCCGCTCCGATAGCGCCGTGTAGATGACAGGCGCCTGCTCAGCTGCTATCTCCTGCGCGCGGTGATACATCCGCACCCGCTCGTCGCGGTCAAGCTCCTGGCTCGCCGCGGTGTACAGCTCGTCGATCTCCGCCTCCCAGGCCGTGGCCGGTCCCGGCTGGTTCGGATACCACAGGTGGAGGTCGGCGTCGCTGTGCCAGAACGCGATGCCGCCGTACGGGTCCGGGCCGCCTGTGAAGCCGATGACGACCGCCTCCCAGTCATAGGTGGCGGTCAGCTGTCCGACGAGTTCGCCGAAGTCGACGAGCCGGACGTTCACGCCGAGGCCGATGCTGCGCATGCCGTCCTGGATGATGCGCGTCGCTCGCTCCCGCACACTGTTGCCCTCGTTCGTGACGAGCGTGAACGAGATGGGGTTACCCGCGCCGTCCTCGCGGACGCCGTCGCCGTCCGCGTCCGTCCAGCCGAGGCCGTCGAGGAGCGCCTTCGCCGCGTCAAGGTCGTACTCGTACCGCCGGATCTCAGGGTTGTGGAAGTCGCCTGCGGCGGGGCTGATGGACGACCATTGGGGGTAACCGAGTCCGCCGAGCGACTCCTCGATGATCGCGGCCTTATCCACGCTGTGCGCGACGGCCTGCCGGAACTCGCGGCTCTCGAACCACGCCCGCGCCGCAGGGCGCACGTAGGCCTCCCCGTCCGGGTTCATGCCAGGGTGGACATTGAACGTGAGGAACGTCGTGCCGAAGCCGGGGCCGCGCCGGTGGATGGTGAAGTTGCCCTCCTCCTGCAGCGGCTCCAGCAGCGGATACTCCACACCCAGCACACCGTGGGCGTCCGTCTCTCCCGCCTGGAAGAGCGCCAGCTCGGCGTCAAAGTCCTCGACTATGCGGTAGACGATCTCGTCCAGGTACGGAAGGCTGTTGCCCGCGCTGTCCCGCAACCAGTAGTCCGGGTTGCGCCGGAGCGTGAGCCGGTCGCCCGGCGCGTAGCTGGCGATGGTGAACGGCCCGGCGCCGATGACCTCCGACGGGTCCGTTTCGATGTCCCAGACATCCTCGAACGCTCCAGCGTCTACGTGCGGCTTGAGGATGTGCTCCGGGTAGATGGCGTAGCCCATCGAGCGGAGGAACGGCGCGTAGGAGACGGGCAGCACGAACCGCACCGTGTAGTCGTCCAGGGCTGTGACGGTCATCCGCCCATCCGTCGTTTCGCCGGTCTCCTCGTCGACGTAGACGAAGATGAACGCCTCGCGGTCGGCAGTAGGGATGTCGTCGTTGTAGACGATGCGGTTGAAAGTGAAGTCCACATCGCGTGCGGTGAACGGCTCGCCGTCGTGCCACGAAACGTCCCGGCGCAGGTGGAACGTCCACTCCCGGCCGTCATCCGAGTGCTCCCACAACTCCGCAAGTCCCGGCTCGATGGCGTCGTCCAGCCACGAGGTCTCGGTCAGCCCCTCGAACACGTAGCTGAGGTAACCGGACGAACCGGCATCGTTCGCGAGCGGCAGGTTGAACGTCAGCGGTTCGCTGACCGTCGCGTACGTGATCGCGCCGCCGAGTGTACCGACGGCGTAGTCGAAACTGTCGGCGTTGCCGCGCAGCCGCGCGACGATCTCCTCCTGCGTTTCGGGGGACGGCGGAGTCGGATCGCTGCTCGCGCAGCCACTCAGCACGAGCACGCCGAGCAGCGCCGCCGCAAGGATGGGCAGTCCTATCTTCCACTTCCGTATCATGGCATCCTCCGTGTGTGCGCGTCCGAAGCCCCGGCAGTCTGATGTCAGGGTACGGGAGCCGATGCAGTTTAGTGCAGTGCGCGAGAGTGAGCAGCGTCCTCAGGAAGTTCGGCTAATTGAGAAGAGCAACCGGGATTTCCCATGTTGGGAGTCTTCAGGCTCAAAGGGCAGCCCAAACGACGTCGCGGCACCATAGTCAGGTCCTGCAAGGCAGTCAATCGCCGGGTTGCCACCAGTTTACCCCGTTTGAGACTCTCGACGCCTGGTATTCGATTCAGGTCAAGCAAGTGGATCGTCCCAAGCACCCTCGGAGAGACCCTGCGGCGCGAGCGCAGGGTCGGGAACTAGCATCTCCTCGCTCCTTCCGTTCACCGCTCCGCTCTAGTACGCTAACTCTACCCTGCTGAGACCTCCGCTCCGTCGGGCCGTAACCTGGGTCCGGCAACGGCCCAAAACAAGCAAATACTCGCTTCTGCGGGCTTCATAGCTCCGATCCAGGTCACTCTCTTGCAGCAGACCCACGCCAAGCTTCCCATCAATCCCCCCTTCTTCTACGGCTGGGTCATCGTCGGGTGCGCCATCTCCGTCGGCATTCCCAGGGCTATCCTGGGGGCCTCCATACTGGGAGCGCTCATCGGCCCGATGTCCGACGACCTCGGTTGGAACCGCACGACCATCTCCGGCGTCCTCACCACCGGCGCCCTCGTCGCCACGGTCACCGCCCCCCTTGCCGGCCGCCTCGTCGACCGCTACGGCAGCAGGGTCATCCTCAGCGGGTCGTCGCTCCTCATGGGCGCCTTTGCCCTTCTCCTCTCGTTCACCGTCACGCCCCTCATGTTCTACATCCCCTTCACACTAGGCCGGGCGCTGTTCGTCGGCCCGATGGAAGTGGGGATGAGCACAACGGTCAGCAACTGGTTCATCCGCCGCCGTCCCCAGGCCCTCGCCGCCGTGTCCGCGACGTCTCCCATTGGCCTTGCCGTCTTCCCGCCTATGGCCGGCGCCATCGCCGCAGCCGCCGACTGGAGGACGGCCTGGCTGGCTCTAGGCATGTGCATGTTGGTGATCGGCGTCATCCCGTCGGCCATCTTCATGCGCCGCCGCCCGGAGGACGTTGGCCTTCTCCCCGACGGAGACGCCGCGCCATCGCTCCCCGGCGAGGCCACAACGGGCGCGCCCCGACCCGCATCGGCGCCGGAGACCAACTTCACCCTGCGCCAGGCGATGCGCACCCCCGCCCTGTGGCTGATCATGGGGACATCAGCGACCACCTTCATGTTCCACGGCGGCGTCAGCCTCCATCACATCCCCCACTTCATCCAACGGGGCTTCGATCCCCTCGTGGCCGCGTCCATGGCCAGCGCCTACGCCATCTCCCTGGGCCTGAGCAGCTTTCTCTGGGGCGCCGTCGCCAGGCGGATACCCCTGCGGGCGGGGATGGCCCTGTCCTCGCTGATGTTGACGGCCAGCGGCCTCGTCATGGTCCAGGCAGACTCCGTCCCCATTGCCCTGGTGAGCGTGTGCCTGTTCGGCCTGGGCCTGTCGGGCATGTTCGTTGTCGTGCCATCCGCCTGGGCCGACTACTACGGCCGCCGCAGCCTCGGCGCTATCCGCGGCGTGACGCTGACGGCCCAGACCGGCGGCGCCGCCATAGGGCCGGTCCTCACCGGCGGCCTCTACGATATCCTCGGCGACTACCGGATTGCGTTCGCAGCGCTGGCGCTGGCCTGCCTCGCCGGGGCCATTATGGCGGGGAGCGCCAGTCGGCCCCGCCTCCCCCACAACGCCGAGGACGCGGCGCTCGTTCCTTCACCCTCCTAAACGTCCACGCCCGCCACCGTTTCCACGGATAGCTGAGGCGCCCGCATCCCCGCGCGCGCAGACCGGCGCCCCGAGGGGCGCCGGTCTGCGCGCTTGTCATCCCCCCGCTGCTCAGCCCTCGATCGCCGACGCCTCGTTCACCTCTACGGCAATCCGATGCGCCTTCTTGCCCTCGGCCTTCGGGAACGTCACCGTCAGCACGCCCCGGTCGTAGCGGGCCTGCGCCCTCTCCGCATCAACCGTTTCGGGCAGCCGGACAGCCCTGTAGAAGGCACCCCCGCGCCGTTCCCGCAGGAGATACTTATCGCTCTCCTCCGCCCGCTCCTCCCTGGCCTCGGCGCGGATCGTCAGCACCCCGTCGTCGGTGGACACTTCGACGTCCTTCGGGTCCACCGACGGCAACGACGCGTGGACCTCAAACTCCCCATCCCTCTCTACGACATCCAGTGGGATAGCCCACGCCGCGGGCTCTCGTTCGCGGCCGTAGCCGTTGCCCCAAAACCCTCGCCGCAGGCGGTCCATCTCCAGGTTCGCCCGCCGCAGCTCCTCAAAGGGGGTCCATCGCTTAAGCATCATCGTGCACCTCCAAGTAGATGTATTCCTCGCAGCGACGCTTTCCTTATCGCTTAGTACATATCCTACTATTGCAGCATAGCATTATCAATAATAATGAGTTGTATCATATCATATTGATTTGGCGTCCTCGCCGCATTCCTGCTTGCCCGCCGGACTAGGGAAGCGTAGAGTTGGCGACAGCTTGGGCCAAAGGCGGCGGCAATGAAATTCGGTGTCAGCATTCCCAATATGGGTCTCCTCAAGACCGGGGACGACGTCTTCAGCTTCGCCCGGGAGATCGAAGCGCTGGGCTTCGACTCCGTCTGGGTCAGCGACCACGTCGTTGTGCCCCGGGACATCGCATCCCGCTACCCCTACCGCTCATCGGGGGAGTTCAGCGTCCAGCCCACAGACCCCGTCCTCGAACCCCTGGCCGTTATGGCCGCGCTGGCCGCCGCCACCCAGCGGACCCGCATCGGCGTCAGCGTCCTCGTCATCCCCTACCGGAACCCCGTGGTCACCGCCAAGACCCTCGCCACCATCGACGTTCTATCCGGCGGAAGGGTCATCCTGGGAGCGGGGGCCGGGTGGATGTCGGAGGAGTTCGATGTGTTGAAGAGCCCGCCCTTCGCCGACCGCGGCGCCGCAACCGACTCCTACATACGCCTCTTCCGGGAGCTCTGGACCTCCCCTTCTCCCTCTTTCAGCGATCCCTTCTACACCGTCTCCAACGTCGGCTTCGAGCCCAAGCCCGTTCAGGACCCGCTCCCCATCTGGATCGGCGGCATCACCGGCCCGGCCCTGCGCCGCGCCGCCCGCCTCGGCGACGGCTGGCAAGGCATCCGCCATCGGCCCCCTGAGATCCCGGCGGCAATCCAGCGGCTCCACGAGCTCCTGGAGCAGGAAGAACGCAGCCCCGAAGGCTTTACGATGGGCATGCGCACCCCCATCTCCATCAATCAGGAACGCGCCCCGGCAGAGGCAATCCCCCTCGAGGGCACGCCCCAGGATGTACGCGACGACGTCCGCCGCTACGAGGAGGCCGGCATCCAACACCTCGTCATCAATCCCCGCGGCCGGACTCTGGAGGCGCAGCGAGACCAGGTGCGGCTCTTCGCCGAAGACGTCGTGGCGAACCTCTAGGGGCGCTTCAGACCCTCTCCGCCGCCAAGCGCAAGCCCTGGCCGCAGCTACGGCTGCGGCGGAGTGAAGGACCCCATCCGCCTTGTCCGCGCTCAGGCCTTCCCTCTATACTTCCTATACTTCAACCCATACAACCTCAATCCATACCTCAATAGCACCGCCCCCAGGACGTCCCATGAACGTAGGCATCATCAACGTAACCGGCTACGCCGGCGTGGAGCTTGCCCGCATCCTTTGCCACCACCCCGACGCCAACGTCACCTCCGTCACTGGACGCAGCGCTGCCGGCCAGCGGCTGAAAGACGTCTTCCCCCATCTCGCCGGCGCCGATCTCCCTATCGAGGATGACCTGTCCGGCAGCCTCGACGTGGTCTTCTCGGCCCTACCCCACAAAGCCAGCGCCGAGGGCGTGGCCCCCCTGGTGAGGGACGGCCTGCGAGTCGTCGACATCTCCGCCGACTTCCGGCTCAAGGACGTCGGTGAATATGAATCGTGGTATGACACCGCCCATCCCTGCCCCGACCTCATCGAGGACGCAGTCTTCGGCCTTACCGAGCTTCATCGCGCCGAAATCAGCAACGCCCGTCTCGTCGCCAACCCCGGGTGCTACTCCACCTGCGCCATTCTGGCGCTCGCCCCAGCCGTAAGCGCAGGGATCGTCGGTACGGATATCATCGTCGACGGCAAATCAGGCGTGTCCGGAGCCGGGCGCGGCCTCAGCCTGTCCACCCACTTCTCCGAGGTCAACGAGGCCGTCTCCGCCTACAGCCTCCGCGGCCATAGGCACATGCCGGAAATGATCCAGGACCTCAACCTGCTCGCCGGCGAGCAGGTGCGTTTGACGTTCGTGCCCCACCTGATACCCATGACCCGCGGCATCCTGAACGCCTGCTACGCCACGCTCCAGGAGGGCGCGCTGCCCACCGGCGACGCCGCGCAGGCCGCCCTGCTCGACCTCTACCGCGGGTTCTACGATGGCCACCCCTTCGTCAGGGTCGTCGATAAAGCCCCCAGCACCAAGCACACCCTCGGTAACAACGACTGCATCATCCATCCAACGCTCGATCCCCGCACGGGCAGGCTGGTCGTCATTGCTTGCCTCGACAACCTGGTGAAGGGCGCCGCCGGACAGGCCGTCCAGAACATGAACGTCATGTTCGGCCTGGAGGAGACGGCCGGCCTTCAGGCGCTGGCCCTTTACCCGTGACCTCCGGTATACTGACAACGAAAATCGACGCGCCGAAAGGGCGCGCTGCCCACCGTGCCCCCATCGTCTAGCCGGCCCAGGACACCACCCTTTCAAGGTGAAGATCGCGGGTTCGAATCCCGCTGGGGGCACCACCAGCAACACTCCGGCTGAAGGACGGCATAGGCCAAGAGAAATGCCGGCTGATTTCCAAAGCCACCTGTTTCTATCGTGCGCACCCACATTTCCCAGATCAGTCAAAGATGAGGAATAGCCAAGGGGAAGGTGCGCGCCTGGAAGAGTTCGAAGGGAGTACAAACGTAGTGAATGCCAACTCCACCGCCCATCAAGCGCCGGTTGGCGAACCGACAGGTGATTTGCGCGTTTGATGGAACGGCTGACAGGATTCGCGAGTCAAACTACCCTGGCTCTCATCGAAGATCGCGAGGCACACAGGTCCAGGCACTCAGATTTGGGGAATTCCGGCTACATCGGCTGGACGACGCGCGCCAAGCGGGGGGAGACCCGCAAGAGACGGCTTACGCAGATGCTCGACGAGTTGCGCAGCGGCGACCACCACATGAAGACGGCGTATCAAGCGAGGACCCGCTAGCCTCATGCAGGAGACGCTGGCGTTCCACGAAGTAGACAGCGACCGCTGGGGCGACCTCGAGCGGCTGTTCGAGTCTTCCGGAGGGCCGAAATACTGCTGGCGCATGGTATGGCGCTCGATGCCGGACGCGACCGGCAGGAGCGACCGGCGAGCTAAGAAGGCCGCTATGAAGCAGCGTATCCGGGAAAACGTTCCCGTGGGAATCCTGGGGTACGTCGATGGGGATCCCGTAGCGTGGTGCTCGATCGCGCCGCGTGAGACTTACCGCGCCGGACTGCACCATTCCAGGTCCGTCGATGAGCCGGGCAGCGTCTGGTCGCTGGCATGCTTCTTCGTCCCTCGCAGGCTCCGACGCCGTGGAGTCGCAAAGCGCCTGCTGTATGCGGCATCGACCACGCAAGGAGCAAGGGCGCTGCGGTCCTCGAGGCCTATCCGGTGGACCCGGACTCGCCGAGCTACCGGTTCATGGGCTTCGTCCCCCTCTTCGAGGCCGCCGGATTTCGCGAGGTTGGGACTGCGGGCTTGCGGCGGCACGTGATGCGCCTGCCGCTTGCTGAGGGCTAGACGATTACCAGCCCCAAGATGCGCCCCAATTCCACGCTGGGGCCAACCCGGGTAGCGCGCCGGGAGGTCAAGGATCCGCCCATGCGGCGTCTCTAGCCACGGGACATCGTTGAGCAGCAAAAACGGCTGCCCGGCATCAAGGCCCGCGGCAAAGCCATCACCGCTGCCACCCGATAGCTTCGCGCTGCGTCAGTTCTGGTCAACGATCATCTGACGCACGTGGGCCTCCATCATCCCTTGCATCTGCTGTAGCTCCTCCGCGCTCTTGCCCTCGAACAGATTCGAGTGAGCCTCCTCCCCGTGCGCCATCATCGCAGCCAGCAGCCCCTCATCCGTCTCTTCCTGCAGAACAGCGTCACAGCCCTCACATGCCAATTTCATTTCCCACTCCCGTTCTCAACGTTCGCTCAGTCTTGCCACATGGAGTTTGCCCCACGCGGCCGCCGAAGTATACACAGACCCCAATCAAACCTCCACAGCCGCCCCAGCGGCCCCCCATCCGCCTCAAGCGCACCCTGCCCTACCGCCCACAAGCCAAAGGGAAAACCGAGGCCTTCAACAAGATCGTCCAAGCCGAGTGGGCGTACAGCCACGCCTATGGGTCCAATGACGAACGCCTCGACGCACTCCCGAAGTTCCTGCGGTGTGACAATCAACAGCCGCTCACCATTTCTCTATACTCCCCGACAAGGGGTTCAACTCCCGGATGTTGTGCCGACACGACAGGAGAGAGTGAGCATTCACCCCGCAGGCGGTATGGGGAGGCTGAGACGGCATGGAACTACAACGATTCAGTTACCAGCGGCCAGACAACGACCGACCAAAGAACCTGACGGTTCTCTGCAAGACGGACAGGTTGTCGGCAGACATCCAGCTCGTGAAGGAAGGCGGGGAGAACAGGCTGCACAGCCATACGGTAAGCGATGGGTTCTTCATGGTGCTGCAGGGCGCCGTGAAGTTCTACGGTGAGGGTGACGTCTTATTGGCCGAGTTGGGCGTGCAAGAGGGGATCGTGATGCCCCATGGCTTCAAGTACTGGTTCGAGAGTTCAGGAACGGAACCCCTGCAGATCCTCCATGTCGCCGGCAGCGACCCGAACGTCGAGGACACGAGGGTCGGGCCCAGCCGCGAGACAGCTGACGCCTCCTGAGCGCCGAGCGTTCTATCGAACTCGGTAGCGTTCCAGGATGGCGAAATCCGGATCGACGCCGAGGCTGGGGCCCTGCGGGCCGCTGCGGCGACCGTTCGTGGCAACGACAGCATCGCCGAGCGGGCTTGCTCCGAGGTCGCATCGCGGTGTTCGCATGGCGCCTCGGTCTTCATCAACGCGATTATGATGCGGCACGTTGCAGACTTCCCAAGCAGCCGTTGGAGGACTTAGCCGGGGATTCACGCACAGATCAATGCCGAACGTAGGGTCGAGTCACGGCGAGAGTGTGACTAGCGCCGGGAAACGTCACAGCGCCGACGGACCGGATCTTATCACCGACAGACGAACGGCTCGACGCACTCCCGAAGGTCTTGTAGAGTCGCGGTATGGACGGGCCGGGGCGAATTGAAGTGCGTATCGTGGCGGGGAGCGAGGACTGGCAAGCCGCGCTCGCCGTGCGCCGCGAGGTGTTCGTCGTCGAGCAGAGTGTGCCGGTCGAGATCGAGCAGGATGATTTGGACGCGACGGCAATCCACGTCGTGGCAGGGTGCGACGGTGAGACCGTCGGCACAGCGCGCCTGACGCGGGACGAGGAGGCGCGGATCGGCCGAGTGGCCGTCCTGCCGTCGTGGCGGCGACGGGGTATCGCGGGGCTAATGCTAGCCGCGTTAGAGGCGGAGGCCCGGAAGCTGGGCGCCGCTGAGGTGAGCCTACACTCGCAGAGCTACATACAGTCGCTGTACGACAAGCTCGGCTACCGGGTCACGGGGCCGTCGTTTGTCGAGGCGGGGATCGACCACGTGCCGATGTCGAAGCGGCTGGGTTAGGGTACAGCAACGCGTTATGGAGCAGCGCAGTTGAGAGCAGTAGATGGCGCCGCCCGGGGCAAGCCCACTGCCGCGGCCATCCGATGGCCACGCGCGCCGTCAGTTCTGGTCAGCGATCATCTGACGCACGTGGGCCTCTATCATCGGCCGCATCTGCTGTAGCTCCTCCGCGCTCTTGCCTTCGAACAGATTCGAGTGAGCCTCCTCCCCGTGCGCCATCATTGCAGCCAGCAGCCCCTCAGCCGTCTCTTCCTACAGAACAGCGTCACAGCCCTCACATGCCAATTTCATTTCCCACTCCCGCTCTCAACATTCGCTCAGTCTTGCCACATAGAGTCTGCCCCACGCGGCCGCCAGAGTATACATAGACCCCAACCACAGCCGTCCCAGCCGCACTCCTAAGTGACGTTCTCTTACAGACGCGAGGTGGGCAAATCCTCCCCTCCCTCAATCCACCCGCAGACGCTATAATCAGTTTCACTCCCCAACCCCGGACCGTCCCCCCTCCAACCAAGGTGAACAACGATGACTCAACAGCAGAAACCGGCGGGCATACACCTGACCGGCGGCGTCAACCTCCCCGACGCTGAAACCGTCTTCCGCACCCTCAGCCGGGTCTTGGGCAACCGCCTTCGCCGCGCTCCCGACGGTGAGACCGGCGTGCGCCGCCGCTGGCTTGGCTGGCAGAGCGACATCCTTGCCACCCACCCGCAGCTGCAAAGAATCGCCAGACCGGAAGAGGGCCTCGCCCGCGACGAGCTGCTGGAGATCAGGCCCGGTGTATCGCCCGATGATCTCGTCATTGAGGACATTGGGTACGCAAGGGTCGCCATCGCCTCCTACGCCATCTTCTCGTCGCTGAAGGCCCAGGGCGTCCTGCCGGCCCACTGGCGCTTTCAGGTCAGCATCCCCTCCGCCTTCGGCTTCACCATGATGTACGTCCGGCCCGACATGCAGGCCGCCTTCGAACCCGCCTATGCCAGGCGCCAGCAACAGGAACTCGAAGAGATCTGCGCCGCCATCCCCCACGACGAGCTGGCCATCCAGTGGGACATCGCCTCCGAATTCGGCTTGCTCGAGGGCCTCTATCCCGCCTACATCGGCAACGACTTCGACGCCGTCGTCAGCCGGCTGGCAACCCTCGGCGACTCCGTCCCCACCGACGTCCAGGCCGGGTTCCACCTCTGCTACGGCGACCACGGCCACCAGCACTTCAAGCAACCCGACGACATGGGCATCCTCATTAGGGTCGCCAACGGCATCGCCGCAGGCATCGAGCGTCCCCTGAACTGGATTCACATGCCCGTCCCCCACGACCGCAGCGACGACGCCTACTTCGCGCCGCTCAAAACCCTGAGACTCCCGTCTGAGACGGAGCTCTACCTCGGGCTCGTGGCCTACGGCAACCACAACGACGGCCCGGAGGGCGCCTGGCGCAGGACCGACGCCGCGGCAAGGACCGCCCCCATCAGCTTCGGCATATCCACCGAATGCGGCCTCGCCAGAGAGCCCGAAGAGACCGTCATGGACGTATTAGAGGTTCTCGCGGAAACGGCGGACCCCGTCGTTTGACATCGCCTCCCGCCTCTTTGCAAAAGCCCACAAACGATCAAAGCAGCGTCTCGCTCCAAGGAGCCGCCCATGGCAGCCCCCGCCCAAAACCCCACTGGCAACCGCCGCCGGCACCGCCATGACCAGCGTACGCCCACCCGCCGCAGGTTAGACCCATGGACCTAGGGCTGAGCCAGTTCCAACAGATGCTCAGGGCCACCGCCCGCGGCCTTCTGGAGCGCCAGTGCCCCACCACCCTCGTGCGCGACATGGAGGGCGACCCCCGCGGCTTTCCGCCAGCCCTGTGGCGCCTCATCGCCGAACAGGGCTGGCTTGGCCTTGCGGCCCCGGAACGCTACGGAGGCGAGGGCGGCGATTTCATGGACCTGTGCGTCCTGCTGGAGGAGATGGGCCGGTTCCTCGCCCCGGGCCCGTTTCGGTCCACCGTCACTGAAGGCGCCCTGCCCCTCATGGCGTTCGGCTCAGACAACCAGCGACAGTCGCTGCTTCCCGCCATCGTCCGCGGCGAATGTATCGTCGCCCTGGCCCACCTGGAGCCATCGGCCGCCCACGACGCGGCCGGCGTCCAGATGCCGGCAACCCATGACAACGAAGGCTACGTCCTCAACGGCACAAAGCTGTTCGTTCGTTATGGCGCCTTGGCCGACTACTTCATCGTCCCCGTCCGTTCCTCCCAAGCGCCCCGCCCTGAGTCCGGCGTAACCTGCCTGCTAACGCCCGCCAACGCTCCCGGCGTCTCCGTCCACCCCCTCGACACCATCGCCGACGACAAGCAGTCGGAGGTCGCCTTCAACGCCGTCCGCGTCCCCCTCGACGCCGTCCTTGGGAAGGTGGACAGGGGATGGGAGGTCGTCCAATGGGCGGCCCAACGCGCCGCCGTTGCCGAGTGCGCCTGGATGCTCGGCGGCCAGCAGGCCGTCCTCGACATGACCATCCAATACGTCAGCCAGCGCGTGCAATTCGGCAGGCCCGTCGGCAGCTTCCAGGCCGTCCAGCACCACTGCGCCAACATGGCCATCGCCGTCGCCGCCTCTCGCAACATCACCTACCGGGCCGCCTGGCAGTTGGCAACCAGCGCCCAAGCCGAATACGAGGCAGCGCTCGCCAAGGGCTTCGTCAGCGACGCCTATCAGCGCATCTGCGCCCTGGCCCACCAGTGCCACGGTGCCATCGCCTTCACCAGCGAACACAACCTCCAACTCTATACCCGCCGGGCCAAGGCGTCGGAGCTCGCGTTCGGCAACGCCGACGTCCATCGGGAAGGGCTCGCCAGGATTCTCGAACTGGCTCCGTCCACAACCTCATCAATCCCAACGGCCACCACATGAACCCGCAGCCCCACGGCTTAACGAACTGACCCTTATCCCAATGCTCTAAGGAGGCCCGCAGTGAACGCCGCAGTGAACGACTGCATATTCTGCAAGATCGGCTCTGGAGACGTTCCGAGCGCCATGCTGCACAGGGATGAACAGGTCTACGTAATCGCCGATATCAACCCCAAGGCCCCCACCCACCTCCTCATCATCCCCTTCGAACACGTCGGCGCCCTTGCCAACGACGCCCCGGGCCGGGCCGCCGCCCTGGGCCGCCTGGTCGAAGTCGCCGCCGGCATGGCCAAGCAACAGGGCGTCGCCGCCCAAGGCTACCGCTTGGTGATCAATCAGGGCCCAGACTCCGGCCAGGAGGTCCCTCACCTGCACCTTCACCTGCTGGCTGGCCGGCGGCTGGGAGCAATGGGCTGATGACTTACAACTACTCCTACAAGGACATAGCGGCCTACGTCAGAAGCCTGCACCCTTCGCTCGTCGAGCATACCCACCGGGTCAGGTTGGAGGCGCGCGCGCTGGCAAAGCGCTTTCAACTGGACGATGACCGGGTGGACGCCGCCGCTCTCGCCCATGACATCGCCCGGCTCACCGCGGCGGCGGAACTCCGCCGCCTAGCCTCAGCCTACGCCGTGCCGGTCCACCCGGTTGAGGAAGACCTGCCCATCCTGCTCCACGGCCCGGTCGGCGCAGCCTGGATTCAACGGCGCTTCGCCATTGACGACCCGGAGATCCTCGACGCCGTGCGGTGGCACTCAACGGCCACGCGGGGCCTGAGCGCTCTGGGGAAGGCAGTGTTTTTGGCCGACAAGCTGGACAGAGATAAGGCCGGACGCTACCCCTTCCAGGCGGAGGTGCGCCGGCTGGCCCAGGAAGACCTCGACGCCGCGGTCCTCCACTTCCTCAACCAGGACATGATGTCCTTCCTGGCCAGGGACGGTATCGTCCACCCAGCTTCCCTGGAAGCCCGCAACGAGTTGCTGGCGAAGCGCCGGCGGCCTACTGATCCTCCAACACCACGTTCCTGAGGTCCAGCAGCCCAAACGGCGTGAGCGACAGCCCTCTCACGTTGGGATTCACCAGATACTGCGACCGGCTGTAGTACAGGGGGATTGCCGCTGCGTCATCCACCAGCAACCGCTCAACCCGCCGGTAGATCCGTCCCCGTTCCGCCGCGTCCTCCTCCACGCCCGCCTGCTCCAGCAGCGCATTGACCTCGGCGTTGTCATAGCCCCCCACGTTGTTTGTCACCCCGCCGCGGAAGAGCACGTCCAGGAAGTTGTGGGGGTCCGGGTAGTCGGCGATCCATCCGTAGTTGAAGAAGTTGCCCTGCGCAATCTGGAAATCCAGCCTGTAGTAGTAGAGGGACGGGTCCACGAAAGTGACCTCTACGTCCACGCCCAGGTTCTGGCGCCACATGTTGATCAGGGCCGCCACGTCCTCCCCCGGCCGGCTCGACCCCGGCGCCAGGTACACCATGTGCGGCAATCCCGTCTCCCCGTACGTGGAGGCCGCCAGCAACCGCTTCGCCTCCTCCGGGTCGAACGGTATGTCATCAACGTCGGAGGTGAACCCAGGCATCCCAGGCGGAACGAATCCCGACGCCAACTCCACGCTCCCGCCAAACACCGACTCCACCAGCGTGCTCCGATCCGTCGCGAGCAGGAAAGCCCGCCGCACCATCGGATCGTCGAACGGCGGCCGGGCCGAGTTCAAGCCAACGTAGCGAATGCCCAGATCCGCAATCTCGATCAGGTCCCGAGACAGCGGGTTCTCGGGATCCTCAATCGACGCCAACTCGTCGGCGAACACCGAGGCCACGTCAATGTCCCCGTGCTCGAACATCAGCGAGGGGACCCCGCCATACAGCAGGAACACCACATTGCGCGTCGTGGGCACACCTCCGTAATACCGCTCGTTGGGCTCCATGACTATGGCTTTCTGCAGCATCCATTTCACCATGCGGAACGGGCCTGTCCCGTTGGGCTTCACCCACCAGGGAAGGCCCCCTTCCCCCTCTTGCGTCGTCTGCGTTTGGTCAACGATGAAGGCGACGGAGTGAGCCAGCTTGGACAGGAAATAGGGCTTGGGCGCGTCGATTGTCACCCGCAACGTCGTCTCGTCCACAACTTCCAGCCCGCTGATCTCCTCCGCCTCACCGGCCATCACCTCCGCCAGACCCACAATATCGCCGAGATAGGTGCCAACCGTGGAGGACCCCACCGACCCGGACGAATCCCGCGCCAAGAACGCCGCCCTCGTCCACGAGGCGCTCACATCCTCCGCGGTCACCTTCCTGCCATCATGGAACACGGCATCGTCTCGAATCTTGAACGTATACACCACGCCTTCCCCGGATCTCTCCTGCTTCCAGGACTCCGCCAACTCAGGCTGAAGTTGCAGGTTCTCGTCGAACGACACCAGGCCGGAGAACAACTGCGAGATGTATTGGATCGAGCCGACCTCCTGAGCTATTGCCGGATCGAGAATCAGCGGCTCCGTCTCGTAGAGCGTCAGGGCCTGGTCCCGCGGAATCCCCAACGGAGCGGGGTCCACCACTCGAATGCTGGAGATCACCGCTTCAATCTCCCCAAGGTTGGCGCTGAAGACCGCCGACGGCGCCTCCGCAAGAACCACAAAGTTCCGCGTCTCCTCCACCGTGGCGAACAATATCCCGAGGCTCTCCCCATCCTCATCCCGCCATTGATACCCAACCTGAAATCCAGTCCGCCCGTCCTGAAGGGTAACGTCCTCTTCCTCCAGGGTGCGGAATCCCGGCCGCTCCAGCAGGTCGCTCTGCACCAGATCAGCCAGGTCGGCGGAGTTGATAATGTTGGGGCGGTAGTACAGGGAGACGCTCATCGCCGGTTGGTTGTCTTCGGGCCCCCGTAGGAACAGTGTTGCGGGGGGCGCCACCGCGGTGACAGCCTCCCAGTCGGGGGGATACCGCACCTCCACCCCAAATACCTGGTCGGCATGAGTCAGGTAGTTGGAAGGCACGTCAACCGCCCCTTGCGTCGCCGAGGGCGGCGACGAGGGCGTGGCCGTTGGCGCAGGCCGGTCAGGCGTTGCTGCAGGCGTCGTTCCAGACGTCGAGGCCGCCTGCGTAGCCCCGGGGACCGCGGTTGCAACCGCCGTTTCCGTTGCCGCGGGAGAGGGGTTCGGCATTGATGTTGCCTGTACAACAGTCGCCGTGGGCATGGGGGTGGGGGACGCCTCCCCAGACTCCCCGCCCCGGCACCCGGCCAGGGCAATAACCAACGCTACAATCAGGAGCAGTGCTTTCAAGGGGTCTCCTCGCTTAGGGCAGGGAACGTCCCGGCCAAAATGCTTTGTTGAAGAGTGCGCTGCGGAGCGGTCTGCTGGCTCACGGATGGCCTGACTCAGCCTATGTAGTGTAGTATAGAACGCCGGTGAATAAAACGCCGGTGATCTGAATACGACGCCCTGCCCGAATACAATTTGAGTGGTTTCATGCGTCCGGCGCCCGCCCCGGCTGGCAGCCCAATCATCCGTCGGGGGACTCCTTGCACAAGCATCGCGGCTTCATCCTCGCACTCATCGCCATCCTCGCTCTCGCGCCCGCCATCCTCTGGGCGGAAGATGGCGAAGCCGACATCACCCAGCTTAGACCCGTGGACCTCGCGTCGCCCGCCGAGACGTGGAACCAATTCCTATCCGGCCGCGTGTGGATGATCACCAGCGGCTTGGACCCTGTGCTGGGCGTCGGACTCGATGGCGTCAAGGATGGGGCCCCAACCTCAGGACGGCTCACCCCCTCCTCCCAGGCGGGGGGCGGAGCGGCGGCCCTCGTCCCCTACCGCGACCCATCCACCAAGTTCAGCCGCAACGTCCTGGTCTCGAAGGACGTTTCCCAATTCACCTTCCAGACCGAGCCCAGCCTCGCCGTCGATCCCAAGGACCCTGACCACCTGCTCCTGGGCCTCATAGACTACGGCTTCCCCAACATGGTCACCTACTCCAGCATAGATGGCGGCGCAAGCTGGGAGGGGCCGCACAGCGCCAAATATCCCCGGCAGGACCTCGCCTCCGCCGGCGACCCCATCGTCGCCTTCGACCGGGACGGCGTCGCCTACTACGGCTTCATCTCCCTGGACGTCGAGGAGTTCACCATCGGCCCCTTCCTGGCCCGGGCCGTCGTCTCCAGCATTACCGTGGCCCGCTCACCCGACGGCGGCTTCTCCTGGGAAGATGCCGTCGACTCAACCCGCAGCGTCATCGAGACCCGGGTCCTTCCCAGCCCCGACGGCCGCGTCCGGGGGGAAATCAAGGTCGGTTTCCTCGACAAACCCTGGATGGCCATTGGCCCCCATCCCACCGAGCCGGAGAAGGACGTCATCTACGTCGTCTACACCAAATTCGTCGACACCGCCAACATTTTCTGGATAGACGAGCTTCCCGTCCTCAGCGGCACAGGGCTTGAAACCGTCATTGAAATGGTCAGCTCCGAGGACGGTGGCATCACCTGGAGCCAGCCCATAGAGGTCAGCCCCCGCGCTTCCTACAGAGTCCTGCTCGACCAGGAGGACGCCGGGCCGCCGGGCCAGGAAGATCTGGGGCCTGCCGCCGGCCCCCGCCAGATCGTCCAGGGTCCCGACGTTGACGTTGCCCCCGACGGCACGGTCTACGTGGCATGGATGGACTCCACCGACGACGACTCATTCGAGGGACGCGCCGAAATTCGCATCTCCCGCTCCGACAATGCCGGCGCAACCTTCCACTCCCCCGTCACGGCATCCGCCTTCCTGGAACCGGCCTTCCGGGCGCGCAACTTACCCTTCCGCTCCTGGTCCTCATCCTTCCCCAAGCTCGCCATTTCCCCCACCGGCGACGTCACCGTCCTCTGGACCGGCATCCCCACCGACGACCCCCAGGACGACGGCGACATATTTGCCACCACGTCCACCGATGAAGGAAGGACATGGTCGCGGCGCGTCAAGGTCAACGACGACGATGGGTCGGCCTTCCAGTTCTTCCCCGAACTCGCTTCCGACCCCGAAGGGAACCTCCACGCCATGTGGGGCGACCTCCGAGACGACCGCGACCACGTGAGCTACCACATCTACTACTCCACCTCCGAGGACGGCGGCCAGACCTGGAGCCAGAACAGCCGCGTCACGGACTTTCCTTCCAATCCCAACAGGGCCTTCCCCGCCGGCCGCTTCATCGGCGACTACTTTGCCATCAGCGCCACCTCCGACGACGTTTACCTCGTCTGGGCCGACAGCCGCCTCGGCGAGTTCGGTCCCGCCAACCAGAAGATCGCCTTCGCCCGCACCAGGCTCATGCCTCAGCCATCCATCTTCATCTCGCCACCCTCCGGTCCCGCCGGCGAGGACGTGGTCATCCAGGGCTTCAACTTCCAGGCTCACCAGGACATCTTCGTCCAGGTGGACGGCGTCATCGTCTCCACCGCCCGCACCCAGGCCGACGGGGGCTTCAACACCCGCATCTTCATTCCCATTTCCGGCGAGGGGCCCCACGACATCCGCGTCATAGAGTCCTCCGGCAACGTGGCCAGCACATCCTTCTTCATGGACTTCGGTTTCGACAACGTTGAGGAAATGGTCGACAAGCTCGATACCCTCATCCTCAAGGTCGACGCATTAGAGGGCGCCCCCGCCAGCGACAACGACGGCGGGAACGCCTCGATCGAACCCCTGGTGGCTGAAATGCAAAGCCTCCGGGCCACGGTAGATGAACTCAACGCCCGGCCTATCGCCCAAAGCTCAGGCGCTAACCCATTCTGGATAGCGTTGGGAGCCGGCTCTGGAGCAGCCCTCATAGCGGGTGCAGCCGCGGCCTGGGCGGTCCTGCACGCACGCCGCCAACGGCCCGCTCCGGCGCCTCCGGCGCCTCCAACCCACCAACCGCCCGACGCGCCGCCGAGCGAACCGGGAGAACCCGCCGATGAGTAAGCGGCTGCTGTTGGTCATGCTCGTATCAGCCCTTGTTCTGGGCATCAGCATCGCGCCCCAGGCCGCAGCGCAGGGCGACAGCTACGAGCCGCCGCATCAGAACCCAGGCCCAGCTTCCGACCGGATTCGCTTCCGTTCGGTGCACGTGGACCTGGCCGGAGCATCCCTAGAAGCTGGCGATATCGACTACTACATGTTCAGCCTCAAGACCGAGGCCGCCCGCCGGATCAGAGAGAACCAGGACGTCACCCTCTACCAGGCCCCCGCCTCGACGATCTCCCTGTTGCTGAACCCCGCTCCCGCCCCTGAAGGCGAACTGAACCCCTTTTCCCTAAGGGACATCCGTTATGCCCTCCAGTACGCCGTCAACCGCCAGTTCATCGCCCAGGAGATCTATAAAGGCCTCGCCGAACCGATGCTGGCCCACGTCGGCCCCTTCGACTACGACTATCTGACCACCTACGAGCAGCTCAAAGCCGAGGACATCACCTACGATCCCGAATTCGCCGGTCAGCTTGTGGAAAAGGCCATGACCGGCGAGGGGGCAACCCTCGTTGATGGGCAGTGGCAGTATGACGGCAAACCCGTCCGGCTCAACTTCATCATCCGCGTCGAAGACGAGCGCCGCGACGTCGGCGACCTCATCCGCGCAGAGTTGGAGAAGCTGGGGTTCGCCGTCAGCACGTCCTATCTGAACTTCGCCCCGGCCATTCTCACCGTCTACAGCACAGACCCCCAGCTCATGCAGTGGCACCTCTACACCGAGGGTTGGGGCCGCGGCGCCGCAGAGCGTTTCGACTATGGGACCATCAACAGCATGACCGCTCCCTGGCTCGGCAACATGCCAGGCTGGCAGGAAGCGGGCTTCTGGCAATACGAGAACCAGCGTCTCGACGACCTGGGCAAGAGGTTGTTCCAGGGCGTCTTCCAAAACGCCGAGGAAAGAGACGCCATCTATCGCGAGATGACCGGCATCGCCATAGACGAGTCGGTGCGCATCTGGCTAGCCACCATCGTAAACAGCCTGCCGGCCGCCAGCGGCCTCCAGGGGGTCACGGAGGACGTCACCGCCGGCCCCAAGTCCATCTGGACCCTCCGCGAAGCTTACATCCCCGGCCGCGACACCCTCGAAGTCGGCAACCTCTGGGTCTCCACGCCCCGCACCACGTGGAACCCCGTGGGCGGCTTCGGCGACGTCTACAGCGTGGACATCTGGCGCACCCTCCACGACCCGCCCACCTGGCGCGACCCCTTCTCTGGCGATCCGATACCCTTCAGAACAACCTATGACGTCACCACCGCGGGGCCGTCGGGAAAGCTGGATGTCCCCTCAGACGCCGTCCAGTGGGACGCCGCCGCCGACCGCTTCGTCCCCGTCCCCGCCGGGGCAGCGGCCACCAGCAAAGTCGTCTTCGACTACTCCAAATACTTCCAGTCCACCTGGCACCACGGCGAACCCATCACTATGGCGGACGTGCTCTACTCCATCGCCCAGCGATTCGACCTCGCCCTCGATCCGGACAAGTCCCGGATCGAGGTCGCCCTTGCCGTCACCAGCCAGCCCTTCCTAGACACCGTGCGCGGCATCCGCGTCGTCGACGACGAGACGCTGGAGGTCTACGTCGACTACTGGCACTTCGTCGAGGACTACATTGCCGAATACGCCAGCCTCAGCAGCCTCTCCATGCCCTGGGAGATTCTCGCGGCCATGGACCAGGTCGTTTTCCAGGACAGGCGCGCCGCCTACAGCAGCACCGCCGCCCAGCGCTTCAGCGTCCCCTGGATCAATCTCGTCCTCGACAACGACAGTCGTCTCGTGCGGCGCGCCCTCCTGAGTATGCAGGACGATGGCATCCTCCCCACCGGCGCATTCGAGGTCGGAGGCAAGTCCTACGCCTCGGCCCAGGATGCCCAGAGCCGCTACGCCGCCGCCCTTGCCTGGATCGCCCAGTACGGCATGGCCGTTATCAGCAACGGCCCGTTCCAGCTTGTGCGCTACGACCCACCAGCCCAGTTCGCCGAGGTCGAGGCTTTCCGCGACCCCTCCTACCCCTTCAAGCCAGGCGACTGGCATCGCGGCAAGCCGCCCTCGGTCACCCTCCGCTCCGTGGAGACGGCCAGCGTCGGCATCGGCTCATCCGCCGCCTTCGACTTCCAAGTCATCGGGCCGGGAGAAAAGGGCGCCCTCTACGTTCTACGCAACCCGGCCACGGGCGAGGTGGCCAGCAGCGGCGAAGCCACCGCCGTCGCCGGCGACGACTACTCCGTCGCCCTGCCAGCACAGTTGACCGGCGGCCTCGCGCCAGGCCTCTACCATCTCTTCATCGTAGGCTTCAGCGACCAGGTTTCCACCCCCGTGGAGCGCCGCGTCGATCTCGAACTGGTCGTTGGCCAGGCGCCAACGTCAACGTCCGCGCCAACGGAGGTCTCATCAAGTCCAACGCCCGCCCCAACGACGCCGCCCAGCGGCGGCGGGGGCTTCTGCTCCGCCCCGGGCCGAATGTACGAAGGGAGCGGCTAGCTGTACTTCCCAGGGAGGTTGCCACAGATGCGCGGCGAAAGAGTCGGCCCCTCCCTTTCCCAATAGCCGGGGGAGGCTATCCAAGCGCCTATGCCCCCGTACTCGGGAGAGGGTTGGAATGGGGGTTCCTCCCCCTCCGAAGTCACGGACGGGAGGCGCGCAACAACCTCTATGAGAACGACGCGTAGCGCCTCCAAGCCGCCGGCGTCGCGAAAGAGGCCGGCCAACTAGCTACCTAAGGACTCGCCTTGTCCCTTGCCCTGACCCTGGCAATGAGGGGCCTCTCCCTCCTGGGCGTGCTCTTCACCGTCCTCGTGCTCCTCGTCGTCGTCCTAGGCGCGACCGGCTTCTCCGACAGCATCCTCAGCGCCGTCGTCAACGAGGACCTCAGGGCCATTCGAGAGGGCCTCGCCCAAACCATCCGCGACCCCTCCGACCTCGAGGCCGCTCTGCAGGCCCAACGCGTGGAATTGGAGCGCTTCTACGGCCTCGATAACCCCTGGCACCAGCGCCTCCCCGACATGGTGCGCAGGGTCATCACCCTCGACCTCGGCGACGCCCGCACCCTCCGCACCTTCGAGGGCAGCTCGCGGGTCGTCAGCCTGGTGCTCGAGCGTCTCCCCTACACCATCCTGCTCATTACCACCTCGATGGCCATTACCGCCGTCCTTGGCCTCCTCATAGGCGTCAAGTTGGCAACCCGCGTGGGAACCAAGCTGGACCGAATCGCCTCCTACTTCTCCGCCGTCTCCTACGCCCTGCCTGCCTGGTGGGCCGGCATTCTCCTGATCCTCGTCCTGGCCTTCCAGCTTCGTTGGCTCCCCGCCGGGGGCCTCTACAGCTCCCCCCCGCCGGAAGCCGGACTCGAGCGGCTCCTCGACCTACTGTGGCACGCCGTCCTTCCTGTCCTCACCCTGGTCATCGTATCCCTCGGCGCTTGGACATACACCGTCCGCACCATGGTGCTGAACACGGCCCAGGAATTTTTCGTCACCGCCGCCAGAGCCAAGGGTATGCCCGAGAGTCTCGTCATGCGGCGCTACATTCTGCGCGTGGCTGCTCCCCCCATCGCCACCAACCTCGTGCTGGGCCTTGCCGGTTCCCTTGGCGGCGCAATCCTGACTGAGACCGTGTTCAACTGGCCCGGCATGGGCCGCCTTTACTACGAGGCCATCATTGGCGCCGACGAGTCCGTCATCGTCGCCCTCACCTTCATGTTCACGCTTCTCTACGTCGGCGCCAGGTTCCTCCTAGAGATCCTCTACATTGTCCTCGACCCTCGAATACGCTATTCGGAGCGGTAGCAACATCCAATGAACGGCCGCGACATCCTGCGAGTTCTCTTGGGAAGCGGGTCCGGCAAGGCCGGTGTCCTGTTCCTGGCCGTGTTGGTCGTTGTCTCGCTCGTTGTGGTCGTGCGGCTGCCATTGAACTTTGGCTCTCAGCGCTGGAACGACCCTGCCCAGTGGTCCGACAACCCCAAGGCCGTCCCACCAGCCTGGACAACCCTCTGGCCCGGCAGCGACGCCGTTTCCCATCGCATCCTCGACTCATCCAGCCCCACCGGCGTCGTCCCCACAGGCCCAGCCGAGCTGCGGACCTACGCCTTCGACGTCGACTACGACGGCGGCTCGTTGCCCACCTTCATGTCCTTCACCCTGTCCGACGTCCGCTTCCAGACGCAGCCGCCCCAGGTCTCCGTTGCCGTCCTCAGGCCCGACGGCAATTCTGTAACCCTCTACCGCGACGTCGTCCGCGGCCCGCGGCCAGGCGAGCAGCCTCCCTACGTCCGTCACGCCGACGCGCCGCTGCGCATAAACCTCTCCGGCGCCCAGGCCAGCCTCGCCTCGCTGGCCGCCTTTGTGAGTCGCCAGTCCGGCGCCCCGGTTTCAGCCAACGCCCTCGACGGCAAGGCCGAGCAGGCCGTCTTCGGTTCGCTGTCGGGCGAACGCCTGGAACGGTTTGACCCCCTGCCGGGCAGCTACCGCTTCGATGTCCAAGTCCTAGCCGCCGCCCCCAGCGATACAGTTAGCAGCGTCAGCCTTGTGCTTGCGGGCGGGGCCTTCGGCTTCATGGGCACCGACGCCAACGGACGCGACCTCGCTCTGGGCCTCTTGTTCGGGTTTCCGGTGGCGCTTACCATTGGGCTGGTCACCTCCCTGCTTGCCACCACCATCGGCACCTTCATGGGAATCGTCAGCGGCTTCCTTGGCGGCAAGACCGACCTGGGTATCCAACGCTTCGCCGATATCTGGAGCAACATCCCCCTCCTGCCCGTCCTCATCTTCCTCGTGTTTGTCCTGGGCCAGCGCCTGTGGCTGGTCGTGCTCATCATGATCCTGTTCGGCTGGCCGGGTCTCACCATCGTGGTACGCTCAATGGTTCTGCAAATCCGGACCGGCCAGCTCGTGGAGGCCACTCGAGCCCTCGGCGCATCGCGCATGCGCATCATGTTCCGGCATATCCTGTTCCAAATCGCACCCTTCGTCTTTGCCCAGATGATCTTCTTCACCCCCGCCGCCATCCTCGCCGAGGCCGGCCTCAGCTTCCTCGGCCTCGGCGATCCTTCCATCCCCACTTGGGGCCAGATCCTCGAAAACGGCTTCAGAACCAGCGCCGTGTACCTCGGCTACTGGTGGTGGATCCTTCCACCGGGCCTGTTGATCGTGATGACGGCGATGACCTTCGTGCTGCTGACCCTGGGCCTCGAGCCCGTTGTCAATCCCCGCCTCCGGCGAGCCAGATAAGGAAGGCCCTATGAGCGACAGCCCCCTGCTGAGCGTCTCCGATCTCCGCCTTTCCTACGCCACGGAGGCAGGCGACCTTCCCGCCGTTGACGGCATCTCCTTCTCAGTGCGCAAGGGTGAAGCCCTCGGCCTCGTCGGGGAGTCCGGCGCCGGCAAGAGCAGCATAGCCCTCGCCCTCATGCGCCTGTTGCCCGCCAACGGACGGCTCGTATCGGGCCGCCTGGAGCTCAGCGGAGCCAACTTCTTCGCCCTGGACGATGACGCCTTCCGCCGGCAGGTGCGCTGGCAGAAGCTCGCCATGGTCTTCCAAGGCGCCGCCGAGTCTCTGAACCCCGTCATTCGCGTCGGCGCCCAGATCATGGAGCCGCTTCACGTGCACCGCGGCGCATCCAAGCAGGAGGCAGTCCGCCAGGCCCGCCACGCCCTTGAACAGGTCTACCTGCCCCCCGAAATCCTCGACCGCTACCCCCACGAACTCAGCGGAGGCATGAAGCAACGCGCCGTCATCGCCATGGCCCTCGTCCTGGAGCCTCAGGTGCTGATCCTCGACGAGCCCACCTCCGCCCTGGACGTCACGACCCAGGCCCAGATCATGGATCAGCTCAAGGACCTCAAGGAGCGATTGGGCCTAGCCCTGATCTTTATCACCCACGACATCGCCTTGGCCAGCGACATCTGCGACACCATCGGGGTCATGTACGCCGGAAAGCTCGCCGAAATAGGCCCCGCCGACGCCGTGCTGACAGCGCCTCAGCACCCCTATGCCCGCCTCCTCCTGGCCTCCGTCGCCCGCCTCCACCAGGAGGAGCAGCCCGCGTCCATCCCCGGCATCCCTCCCAATCTGGCCTCTCTTCCCCCCGGTTGCCGATTCCACCCGCGTTGCCCCCACGCCTTCGACCGGTGCTCCCGCGACTTGCCGCCGCTCATGGCAACACCCTCCGGCAGCCAGGGAGCGTGCTGGCTCCTAGAGGAAACGCCGTGACCCCGCTCCTGGAACTCAGTGACGTCTCCCTGGAGTTCCGCGCCCGCCGGAGCCTGTTCGCATCCGTGCCGGTGCGGGCGCTTGCCGGCGTGTCCTTAACCCTCGAACGCGGGGAAACCGTCGCCATCGTCGGGGAATCCGGCAGCGGCAAGACCACCCTGGGAAGAGTCTGCCTCCGCCTGTTGAGGCCAACATCCGGCGCAGTCCGATTCAATGGCCGGGATATCGCCGTCAGCCACAGCAACCCGCGGGCCTTCTACCATCGAGTGCAGGGCATCTTCCAAGACCCCTTCTCCAGCCTCGACCCCAACATGACCGTTGGACAAATTGTGGAGGAGCCCCTGGTCATTCACAGAGAAGGCAACGCCGCCAGCCGCAAACGGGCCGTGCGCCAGGCCCTCGAGGAGGTGCGCCTTCTGCCCGCCGAGGATATCGCAGGCAGGTATCCACACCTGCTATCCGGCGGGCAGCGCCAGCGGGTTGCCATTGCCAGGGCTCTGGTGCTCCAACCCGAGTTGGTCATCGCCGACGAGCCTGTCTCTATGGTCGATGCCTCGAACCGGGCCGAAATCCTCTATCTGCTCAGGGACCTCCAGGAGAAGCGCGGCACTGCATTCCTCTACATCACCCACGACATCGCCACCGCGCATCACTTCTCCCATCGCATCGCCGTCATGTACCTCGGGCGCATAGTGGAGACCGGCCCCACCCGCCAGGTCATCAGCAACCCTCTGCATCCCTACACCCAGGCCCTGCTCAAGGCCGCGCCGGAGCCCGACCCCGCCAACCGCTTCCGCCGCCGCGCCACCACCATCGGCGAGCCTCCCAGCCCCGCCGCGCCGCCTCCGGGCTGCCACTTCCACCCCCGCTGCCCCCACGCCTTCGACCGCTGCCAGGTCAACGCGCCGGCCTTGCTCAACGTCCGGCCCCCCCAGAGTGTGGCGTGCCATCTCTGGCCCGACGCAACTTCGGACGCCGCGCTCCCACCACCGCCGGGGCGGGGCCAATGATCAGGCCTCGTCCTTCCAGCCGCCGCGCCCAATAAGCGGAACGAAGCGGCATGGCCCCAGACTCCGCGCCGAGTGGCCCTCCAGCGTCCGCAGCACCTTCATGAGTTGCTGCGCGCGACGGCTGCCCACGGGTATCACCATCCTGCATCCCAGCGCCATCTGGTCCAACAGGCTTTGCGGTATCCACGGAGGCGCACCGGCGCTCACGATGATCGCGTCGAACGGGGCCTCCTCCGGACATCCCAGCACATCCCCCGCCTCCCGCACCTCCGCGTTGGCCAGACCCAACTCGCGCAACACCGTGCGGGCGCTGCAGGCAAGCGCGGGGAATCGCTCCAGGGTGATGACCACGCGGGCCAACTGCGCCAGGATTGCCGCCTGATACCCGCTGCCGGTCCCCACCTCCAGCACCTTGTCGCTTGGCTGTAGCTCCAGGGCGCTGGTCATCCAGGCCACCATGTACGGCTGAGAGATCGTCTGCCCCTCGCCGATAGGCAGGGATTCATCACGATAGGCGAGATGGCGCACCTTCCGGGGCACGAAGGACTCTCGCGGCGCCGCCCACATCGCTTCAATGACGCGCGGGTCCCCTATTTCCCAGGCCAGCTTGGCGAGCAGCGCCGCCTTATCGCCTTCAAGGCTCACGTACGGCTCCCAAGGAATCAGGGTCGGCACCCATAAGCACACCCTCGAATAGCCGTGGAAAACCCGCGGGAAGGAAAGTCGCCTACGACTGCTTTGCGGCCACGCCTGCGAGCGTATCGATGGTGCGGTCCCAGCTCACTTTCGGGTCTGCCCCCGCCGGCAGAACGTCGCAGATGAGCTCGTCAATGCCCCAGTCGAACAGCTCCTGAAGGCGGTCCGCCACCTGCTCCTCTGTACCGGAGACCACCAGGGAATCAATCATCCGGTCGCTCCACGTCCCCGTCTCCGCCGCCTCCAGATAGCCCGCGTCCACGAACATCGCCTGGTAATTGGGCCGCGTTGGATACGGCTTCAGGTAGGAGCGCACCGCCGCCTTCACCTCGTCCCTATCCTCATGCACGACAACCGGGGTGTGGGCGATCAAGGGTGGAGCGTCCCGCCCCGCACGGCTGGCCCCGGCGCGCATCGCCGGGAGGGAAACGTCCCGCAGGTATTCGTGCGGGCTCACCCAACTGATGGCCCCATCCGCCTCCGCCCCAGCGAACTCGTAAGACTTGGGCCGGAGCGCCGAAATCATCACTCCGACGTCCCGCATCGCATCGGCTATCTCGTCGTGGACGGCCTCGTTGAGCCGGGCGTGCACCTCGTAGTGCTCACCGGCGTAGTCGACAGTTCGGTCGTGGAGCAGCCCCTTCACAATACGGACGTATTCCTGAAGGTGGCCCAGCGGCGCCGTGAACTTCAGGCCCAGCATATTCTCTACGCCCTCCTTGCCGCTGGGGCCCAACCCCAGGCGGAAGCGTCCCGGCGCCAAACTGGCGATTACCTGTATCTGCTGCACCGTCGCCATCGGGTGCCGCGGGAAGGTCGGCGTGATGCAGGTCCCCATCATAATGCTGGACGTCCGGGCCGCCGCCGCGGCGAACAGCGTTAAGCCGTCCAGCCGAATGCCCCCGGTCGAAAGCCACGCCACGGGAATCCCGCGGTCCTCCAACTCTCCGATTCGATTCAGGATGGACGGAGCGTCGCCGTACATCGCGGCGACCCCTATGCGCTTTGGATTCATGGCTTCTCTCTCCTCTATTATTCGTCTTCCAGGTCGACGGCGGCGCCGTAGGCCAGCAACTCGGCGACCCCGCCCATGATACTTGCCGTAACGAAGCGTGCACCAACGATGCCGTCGGCCCCCAGCAATTCAGCCTGCTCAATCATGCGGATGACGCTCGCATCTCGGGACTCGGACATCAGGCGCGTGTACTCCGGCACCTCTCCGCCAACGAGGGAGCGCAACCCTGCGGTGATATCCCGCCCAAGATGGCGGGCCCGCACGCTGTTGCCTATAACCAGCCCGTGCATGCGCGTGATCCGCGAATTGCCGGGCACTCCATCCGTCGTCACGATGATTACGGCCTTGCCCCCAGCGTTAAGAGAGTTGTCGCGCCGAGGCATCATAGCACCCCCCCACCTCTCCTGAACACGGCCCGAATCGCTTCACCATAGGGTAGCAAGGGGCAGGCTAGGATGGGGGGTTGGCCGCGCCGGGTAAGACAACAGCGTCCGCCTTGTTGAACAATTACCCCGGCTACGCTACATCGACAACGACGCAACCCAACTCTGCCAAATAGGACAGGCGGAAAACCCAGGCGGCATGGTATAGTGGATATGCAGAATCCACACAGGACAGGCACAACGGGAAGGCATACAGCGAAGGCCCCAACCCACCGGCTGGCCTTGGCCATGAGCAGTAAGAAGCTGATCCCAGCGAACAAGAAGAAGTCCACCCCTTGGTCGAAGAGGTTGTCCGGGTGGCGCTCACCCGTCCTCATGGTCAACCTCTTCCCCTACATCTCATCGGTTCGCGGGCAGCAGGCGCCGCGCCTTCCACCTCCGGCCTTGATTCCCGCTCCCCGAGAGACTGCCCTCGCCAGGCCCTTGCCTACGGCCGCCTCCCCAATGAAGAAACTTGGGCCCACCTGCTCACTGACTGGAACCAGAGCGTCCATCCAGACAATCATCATTGCCCAGCCAGAGGCGCCTCAGACTGTTCCGATGCCTGATATCCCTCCCTCAACACCCACGGTAGTGACGACATGAACATCACCAACCACATGGAGCACTTCGGCCACGAGCAGTTCACCGTGTTCATCGACAGCAACGTTGGCCTCAGAGCCTACGTCGCCATCCACGACACCACCCTCGGCCCGGCCCTCGGCGGCATTCGCATCTGGCCCCACCAGACGGAGCAGGAGGCCGTTGAAGACGTGCTCCGCCTGGCCCGGGCCATGACCTACAAGTCTGCCGTCGCCGGCCTGCACCTCGGCGGCGGCAAGTCCCTCATCCTAGCCGACCCCCGAAAGGACAAGACGGAAGCCTTGCTCCGATCCTTCGGCCGCTTCCTCGATACCCTCGACGGCCGCTACATCGCGACCGAGGACGTCGGCATGACTGTCGCCGACCTCCTCCAGGTCGCCCAGGAGACCCGGCACGTCACCGGCCTTCCAACCTCCCACGGCGGCAGCGGCGACCCCGCCGCCATGACCGGCCTCGGCGTGTACCAGGCAATGCGAGCCTGCGCAAATGCAGCCCTCGGCGCCGATACCCTGCGAGACGTTACAGTGGCAATCCAAGGGTACGGCAAGGTCGCCAGCAAACTTGCACCCCACCTCCAACGAGACGGCGCCAGAATCATCGCAACCGACCTCTTTCCCGAAGCCCGGGCCCGGGCCGCAGCCGACGGCCTGGAAGTCCTGGAAGACCCCAACGCGATCTACGATGTCCCCTGCGACGTCTTTGCTCCCTGTGCCCTCGGCGGTGTTCTGAACCCCGAAACCGTATCCAGGCTTACCTGCAGCATCGTTTGCGGCAGCGCCAACAACCAGCTCCTCGACCAAGGCGTCGCCGCGGCCCTCAAGGATAGGGGCATCCTCTACGCTCCCGATTACGTCGTGAACGCCGGCGGGGTTATCAACATCTCCCTCGAAATTGGCCGCCCCTACGAGGAGGAGGCGGCCCGGGAAAAGACCCTGGGCATCTACGACACCGTGCAACGCATCATTGCCACGGCCAAGGAGCGCGACATTACCACCGCCGAGGCCGCCGACCGCATCGCAGAAGAGCGCATCGAGGCCATGCGGCAAGTGCGGCGCATCCACGCCTGACCCCTCACCGCGCCGTCGCGATGAGCGCCAGCCCCGCCACGATCAGCAACGACCCAGCGACCCGTCCCCTGCCCACGGGCTCCTTGAGCACCACCACGCCGAGCAACACGCCAACCACAATGCCCGCCTCCCGTGCGGGAACCAGATAGCTGATACGCGTGAATTGCAACGCCGTCAGCATCGCCCCGTAGGTCCCGAAATACAACAGGCCCGCCACCGCCGCCCGCAGACCGTTCGTCCTCCACTCCTCAGCGATGGCCGAACGCCCGAAGGTTCGGGTCAGATACGGCGCATATGCCGCCCCGCCGCCAAGGGTGAAGATGTACAGGTACAGGAAGGGGCTCACCTGCCCCACGACCTCTTTGTCGATGGACAGGGCAACGGTGACCGCCAGGCCCGTCAGCAGGGCGTACCGCGTTCCGGGATGACGCAGAAACTGTAGGGGGTCGCTCAGAATGCCACGGAACCGGCCCCACCAATACGCTACATAGATGCCAACCACGATGATGCCTATGCCCACCGCCGCCTGAGAGGTCACCACCTCGCCGTAGAGCACAACCCCCACGATAGGCCCAAGCGCCGGACTGACGCCGCGGATGATCGGGTACGCTAGGGAGAGGTCGGCCTTGGCGTAGCACCGGCCCAGAAATAGGAAGTAGGCGCCATCCACCGCCGTCCGAATCGCCAACAGCCACGCCACCGAGGCCAGGGACTCGCCATTCCAGAGGAAGTACACAGCCGCCGGTAACACAACCACGCTGGCCGCGACGCGCATCCACCAGGTGAAGACCTCCTGGTTGACTGCGCCCTTCAGCAGCAGGTTCCACGCCGGATGCAACGCCGCGGAAACCAAGACAATGGCCAGCGAAGCAATGGACACGAACGCTAGCTTACACCACGCCAGTGGCCCGGCAATTGACACCTCTGGGTCGAAGGACTACGCTCGCCCCTAGCAGCGGAGTTGGAGCGCCCTAAGCCAACGTTGCGCAATGCCCGCCGACGCCCATGCTGCTCCAACCCTCTCCCAAAGCGGAGGCCGCGTGACCGAATCCACAAGGGTCGTCCCTCAGCCGGACCTCGAGACAGCCCCCTATTGGGAAGCCGCGCGAGAGCACCGGCTCGAACTCCCCCGCTGCTCCGGCTGCGGCTCGTTCGTCTTCCCGCCGCGTCCCGCTTGCCCGGCGTGCAACGGCGGCAGCATGGCTTGGACCGAGGTCAGCGGACGCGGCGCCGTGTACACCTTCGCCATCATGCACGACAAAATGGTGGCGGGCTTCGACCCGCCCTACGTCGTCGCCCAAGTCGAGTTGGAGGAACAGCCCAGCATTCGCCTCCAGACCAATATCCTCCACTGCGAGCCGTCCGACGTGTACATAGGCATGCCCGTGGAGGTGACCTTCGAAGACCGCGCGGAAGGGGTCTCGATACCCCAATTCAGGCCGCGAACCGGCTGACGCCGGCCTCCAATCTGCGGCGCCTCCTCAACACACAGACCAGGAGCCTCGCGTGGACAAGTCCTTCAGGAACAAGACCGCCATCGTCGGCGTCGGTTACACCGAGATGGTGCGCAGAACGGAACGGAGCCTCGGCTCGTATGCAGTCGAGGCGTCGTTGCAGGCCATCGCCGACGCCGGCCTCAAGCCCACAGACATTGACGGGTATGCCGGAACACCTGTCGCCTTCGGAGGGTCCGCCCTCCATCTCGACGGCGTCGACGAGACCTCCGAGCGTTACATGATCAGCGCCCTGGGCCTCTCCAACATCCGCTGGGCCCAGGACATGAACGGCCTGACCCCGTTCGCCCTCGTCTCCGCAATGCAGGCTCTGGCCGTGGGGGCCTGCGACTACGCGCTGGTTGTGCGGGCCATGTACAACCCCGTGGGCGTACGGTACAACCAGAGCAGCGAGCCACGGGCGGGCGGCCCAGCCCAGTTCATGGCCCCGTATGGCCTGGTGCCCATGGGCCGGCACGCCCAATGGCTAAAGCGCTACATGCACGACAGCGGAGCCACCAAGGAAGACCTGTTCAACGTCGTTAAGACCCTGCGCAACCATGCCCAGCTCAACCCCTACGCTTACTGGAGGGGCAAGGACATCACCCTCGAAGACTACCTCGCCGCCAGGTGGATCTACGAGCCCCTCTGCCTCTTCGACTGCGACATGCCCCTCACCGGCGCAGGCGCTGTGGTGCTGACCACCGCCGACAGGGCCAAGGACCTGCCCCACCCTCCCGCCTACATCTCAGGTTTCGCCAGCACCTACGAGTCCGGCGACGCCGTCTTCGAAGCGTCTGGAGTCGGCCGCGACGAGATCCAGGCAGCCCAGCTCTACGACGGCTACATTCACATGGTCTGGTTCTGGTTGGAGCGGCTGGGCTTCTGCGGCAAGGGCGAGGCCCATCAGTTCTCTAGGGACGGCGGCATATCCCTGGGAGGCGCCCTGCCCGTGACAACCTTCGGCGGCAGCCAAGGCGAGGGCCGTCTGCACGGCATGGGCCACATCAGGGAAGGCGCAATGCAGGTCATGGGCAGGGCCGGAGAGCGGCAGACGCCCGGCTTGGAACATTGCGTCGTTGCCTGCGGCTTCGAGTCGGTGCCGGGGTTCGCATTCATCTTCAGCAGAGGCTAGCTGAAAGGGGCCTAACAGCAGGCCCGCGAAAATAGAAGGAGGAGCACATGGCTGGCGCATTGGACGGAGTACGAGTCATCGAGTTCTCTAGCTACATCACGGGTCCCTTTGCCGGCATGTTGCTCGGCGACATGGGGGCGGAGGTCATCAAGGTGGAGGCCCCACCTTACGGAGACCCCTTCCGCGGCACGGGGAAAGCTCTCTTGCCAATCTTCTGCTCCATCAACCGGAACAAGAAGAGCGTAGCCCTGAACCTCAAAACACCCGCGGGAAGGGACGCCTTTCTGAAGCTCGCCGACGACGCGGCCGTGGTCATTCAGAACCACCGGCCGGGTTACGTGGACCACCTCGGCATCGGCTACGAGGCCGTCAGCGCCCGCAACCCCAGCATCGTGTACTGCTCCATCTCAGGGTTCGGCGAGGACGGACCCTACCGTGACCTCCCCGGCTACGACGTCATAGGGATGTCCATGGGTGGCCTGCAGAGCGTCCTCACCGACGTGGCAAACCCCAAGCCGGCCGAAATATCCTTTGGCGACCATCTCACCGGTGTCTTCGCCAACTACGGCATCATGTCCGCCCTCTATTGCAGGGCTGTCACAGGCAAGGGGCAGCGGGTCGACACGTCCCTGCTCCAGTCCATGGTGGCTTTCATGGGCGACACCGTTGCCGGCTACTCGGCGACGGGCAAGCTGCCGCAGGTCGACGGGCGCGGCGGGCGAACCCGCCAGGCCCATTGCTTCCTCGGCAGCGACGGCCTTCCTTTCTCCATTCATCTCTCGTCGCCCCTCAAGTTCTTCAAGGGGCTCATGGAGGCCATCGGCAAGCCGGAACTCTTCGAGGATCCCCGCTTCTACGATCGCGAGCCGCGCGCCCAGAACTACGACCTCCTCCACGACATCTGCCAGGAGGTCTTCTCGACGAACACCCGCGACCACTGGGTCCAGCACCTGCGCGACTGCGGCGTTCCCACAGGCCCGTTGAACACCATCCCTGAGGTATTGGAAGACCCGCAGGTGAGGGCCTGGGGACTGCCCATCCAGATCAAGCGGCCCGGGGACGGGACCGTGAGCATCACCGGCAGCACCGTCCAACTGTCGGAAACGCCACCCATCTTTGGCGACCCGCCCCTGCTCGGCGAGCACAACCAAGCGGTGTTCAAGTCCCTCGGCTACAGCGAGGAGGAGATAGCGGCGTTGGCAGACCAGGCGCCAGCATAGCCGGAGGGTGGGCGCGAGAGATGCGCCCCAAGACGCAGAGGGTTGACTATAGCCCGTAACACACCTTCGGATTGTCGTAGAGTATCTTGCGCGCCGCCGCGTCGCTCATCTGGCCCCGTTCCGCCCAGCCTTGGATGAGCTCGGGGAAGCTGCCCTCCTGAGATGGGTCGGAATGGGAGTAGTCCGAGCCCACCATCAGGTTATCCTCGCCGGCGTACCGGAGAATGTACGGAAGGTCCTCATCCACCTGGCAGGTGACGTAGAAGTTGTTCTCCTGAAAGAGGTTGGCGCCCAGGGCGTAGTCCGGCCCCTGGATGCCACCCCCTGCTGCGCTCAGCCGCTCCTTGTTGCGCTTCAAGGTATAGACAATGTGCGGTGCCCATGAGGCGCCGTTCTCTACAAAGGCGAAGCGCAGCTTGGGAAACTGAGCGGGCACGCTGAAGGCAACAAGGCTGAGAAAGGCGTTCTGTAAAGGCGCCTTGGTCTGCATGAAGTTCACGTGGGCGAAGCGCCTCGCCGGCGTGAAGTCGGGCGATCCGCCGCCGGTGTGGAAGCAAATGGCCATGTCCAGACGCTCGGCTTCCTCGTAGAGCGGGAAGAAGTACTCCTCCGCCGGCCAGTAGCCGCTCTCTCTGTCGCCCTTTTTCAAAATGCCGCACGCACCGTTCTCTTTCGCCCGGCGCATCTCATCGATCACCTTGTCCATGCTCTGGAGCGGAGGCAGCATCACCCACCGAAGACGTTCGCGGGACTCCCTCGACTGCCCCGTCCTTTCGCCGAGCCAGCGGTTGTAGCTCCTCCTGAGAGCCAGTTCAACCTCCGGCTTGTCCGTGAACTCGGTGACGAACAGCGTAGGGTAGATCACATGGACATCGACGCCCAACTCGTCCATATGGCGGAGCCTCGCGTCAACGTCGAGCAACTCCCTGGACTCGCGGGTCGTGCGGGTAGCCTCATCGCTCCGCACCCGGCGTCGCTGTCGCTTCCCGTCGATGACCCAGTAGTGCCCACCAGTGCTCACAGCTGAGTCGTAATGCTCCGACCGGGCGTAGTAGGGCTTCAAGGAAGCATCATCATCCCCGATGTGCTCCCACGTTGCCTCCGTCTCGTCTATATGCGTATCAGCATCAATCACCGGCAACGCTGCCACCATGTTGGCCTCCTTGACGTTCCCGCCTCTGTCTCGCATTCCGATAGGTGGCTCGTGGAATCGGTTGAGCTGCGGCGGAAGGGCGGTGACTGGCCAACCTACAGGCCCACCGCGTCCTTGAACAGCCGCAGCGCATCCAAATGCTGGTCCAGGCTGGTAAAGCCCGCTCGCAGCGTGTTTGCGGAGATGTGGCTGGCGCCGGCGGCGTCCCAGCCCCCAACCTCCGTTGCCCAGACTTCGGGGTCGCTGCCGTGGAGCGGCACCCTGACGTCGATGCCTACGGATGCGGGATCGCGGCCTGCCTCTCTCGCGCAAGCATGCAATTGCTCGATCAGCTCCGTTGCCCCCGCGTTCAGCCGCGCCCGGGGCATCCAGCCATCGGCAATGCGGGCAACGCGTTGAATCACCGGCGGGGCCTCTCCGCCAAGCCATATGGGAATCGCGCCGGTGGCAGGCCGGGGATTGATCCCTGCGTACCGGACCCGATGCCAGCGGCCTTCGAAGTTCACCACCTCCTGAGACCACAGCGCCCGCAGCACGGCGATCTGCTCCTCGCTTCGAGCGCCCCGGTTGTGGAAATCCTCCCCCAGGGCCTCATACTCCATCGCGTTCCAACCCGTACCGACACCCAACCTGAGTCTGCCCCCTGAGATTACGTCCACCTCGGCGGCCTGCTTGGCCGCCAGCACCGTCTGACGCTGCCCAAGCACAAGAACTCCGGTGACCAGCTCGATGGTCTGGGTGACGCCCGCCAGGTAGCCAAAGAGCACGAAGGGCTCGTGGAAGAGGTCCCTGTGAGTGTAGGGGCCGTCCCATCCGGGATAGCCCTCCGGGTCCGCCCCCAGGACGTGGTCGTACACCAGCAGATGGGTGTAGCCCATCTCCTCCGCCGCCTGCGCAAAGTCCCTCACCACAATGGGGTCCCGCCCCAATTCAGTCTGCGGATACACGACTCCAAACTTCATGGCATCCCTCTGTGCTCGAATGACGGCCCCAGTTTACCAGAGCGCAGGATGCTCCGGGCGTCGCCCACACATCTTAATACCTCATTTCGATGCCCTTCCGATAGCGACGTGCTACCATGGGGCGTCAGTGCGGCCGATGCGTATGCAGCCCCAGATGCTCAGGAGGCGGAAGATGGCCAACGACCTCATCATCAAGAACGGCAGAATCATAGACGGCTCCGGCATGCCGTCATTCCACGGCGACGTGGGTATCAAGGACGGCAAAATCGTAGAGACCGGCAAGCTGTCCGGCCCCACCGGCCGCACCATCGATGCCGACGGCTTGGTGGTTGCGCCGGGCTTCATAGACAACCACTGCCACTACGACGCCCAGGCCTTTTGGGACCCGATGTGCAGCTTCTCCAGCTACCACGGGTCCACGTCAGTGGTCATAGGCAACTGTTCCTTGGCGCTGGCGCCCGCCCACGAGCATGACCGGGCAACGCTGGCGCAGATGCTGGCCCGCGTCGAGGCCATTCCGCTGGAGGTCCTGGAAGCAGGCGTCCCCTGGAATTGGGAAACCTATCCCCAGTACATGGAAGCCCTAGGCGAAAACCTGGGCATCAACGTGGGATGCCTGATGGGCCACTCCGCCATCCGCCGCTATGTCATGGGCGACGCCTCTCAGGAGCGCGAGGCAACCGGCGATGAGATCGAGGCGATGAGGGACATCGTCCGCGCCGGTATCGAGGCTGGCGCGCTCGGCATGTCTTCTGAATACAACACGCGCCACTTCGACCTGCGCGGCAAGCCCATGCCCGCCAATGTCGCTTCAACCGACGAGCTTTTCTCCCTGGCATCGGTCCTCGGGGAACTTGGCACCGGCGTCGTCCAATACGGCGACTCGCACAACCGCGAGTTGAGCGAACAGTTGTGCAGCCGTCTCAGCCAGGAGATAGGCCGCCCCGTCGTCTACATCGCCATCGTGGAGCGCGCCATTGCCCCCGGGCACTGGAAGCAGCAACTGGACCACGCCGAGGCCAAGATCCGGGAGGGCATCCGCGCCTATCCTCTGGTGAATCCCCGGCCCGGAGACCAACGGTTCACCATGAAGACGGCCCAGCATTTCGACTCCATGCCCACTTGGAAGCAGGTGATGATGCTGCCTTTGGAGGACCGGAAGGCGGCCTTCCGCGACACGGAAGTGCGCCGCCAGCTTCATGTCGAGGGCGTGGAAACCGCTCCAAACCTCGAGGAGGCAGGTGTCTTCACACGGCGCTGGGACCTGGCGTTCGTTCACGAGCCGGCCCTAGCCAAGAACGCCGGTCTGAGGGGAAAGAGCATCGAGCAGGTCGCCAGCGAGCAAGGCAAGGGCGTCATCGACGCCCTCCTGGACCTGGTAATCGAAGAGGACCTCGAGACGGAGTTCGAACGGCGCGAGGTGAATAGCGACACCGCCGCGATGACAGAGATATTGAACAGTCCCTACGCTGTCATCGGCCTCTCCGACGGCGGCGCCCACCTGGCCTTCCGCACCGACTACAGCTTTACAACTTACCTGCTAAGCCACTGGGTCCGAAACATGGGCATCATGCCCCTGGAAAAGGCCATCCGCAAGCTGACGCTGGACTCGGCGACCGTCTACGGCATCACGGACCGGGGCATGCTGCGACCAGGCCTGGCCGCCGACATTGTTGTCTTCGATCCGGACACCATCGACGCGCTGCCGCCGGAGGAAGCCTTCGACCTTCCCGGCGGGGCAAAGCGCCGTAAGCAGCTCGCCAAGGGTATTGAGTACACCATCGTCAACGGCCAGGTGATCCTGGAACGCAACCAGCCAACCGGGGCACTGCCCGGTAAGGTGCTGCAGAACTCGCTTGCCTTGGCATGACCGCCCTCGACGCTGACGCTGTTGGCGCCCACTTGAACACCAGGCTCGTGGGGCGGCGGCTGGTCTCCCTGGACGTGACCGCGTCCACAATGACGGAGGTCCAGCAGCAGGCGGTTGCCGGCGCCGAAGAAGGGCTCGTCATTGTCGCCGAGGAGCAGCGGGGAGGGCGCGGAAGGATGGGACGGCCCTGGCACTCGCCCGCCGGGAACCTCTATGCGTCCGTGCTGTTCCGGCCGTCGCCATGGCAGTTGCGCCGTCTGGGAATGGCGGCGGGTCTTGCCGTTGCCCAGGCCGTACGCGATGTAACGCCCTTATCCCCCACCCTGAAATGGCCCAACGATGTCCTGCTCAATGGCCGGAAGGTTGCAGGGATCATCATCGAGACGTCATGGAAGGGCTCCCAACTCGATCACGCCGTTCTGGGCATTGGCATCAACGTTGCCCTGAACCCGGACGGAGCCCCAGACATCGCCACGACCGCCACCGGGTTGAACAGAGAAACCGGCGCCGAGGTCTCGCGGGAAGCGCTTCTGCTGGCCCTCCTTCGCAACCTGGACGCCCGCTACGACGACCTCAAGCGGGCCATATCCCCGCGGGACGAATGGGCAGCGCAGTTGGACACGCTGGGCCGCTGGGTTACGGTGACAGACGGCGGGTCGCCTCTCCAGGGCCATGCCACAGACGTGGATGATGAGGGAGGCCTCATACTGACCCTGGCCGATGGGGGCCTCTGGATTGTAACGGCGGGCGAGATCGGGACCGACTAGCGCTTGCCCTCCCCGCCGAGCAGCGTCACTACCGCGCCGCCACCCGCCGGCAGGTTGACCCGTTCCACCAGCGCCTGCAACAGCCGCCGCTTGGCCGCTGCATCGATGCTCTCCCAGCCCGGACCCAGGGACTCCAAGACGGCCTGCCGATCCAGGGTGCCGGCCACAGATGACGCTGCATTGGCAGCCGATACGCTGCCGGCGCGCTGGAGATCCTCTAGCGCCGCCCTCACGCCCCGCAGCCCCAACGTTCCTCGATCATATTGCCAGACCTGCTCATGGAACCGGCGTCCGGCCTCGCGCATCGACTTGCCGTCCAGGGCTTCCCGTTCGATCGTGACGCTGAACGCCGAGTCCGCCGCCACTAGACTGGCTGCCTCGGTCCGCACCGCTTCCTCGAGATCGGCAGCCCTGCGCGTGTTATAGGAACAGGTGCTCCGGTTGGCTCGCGACTGGCACTGATAGTACCGGTAGGCCACCGCCTGCTGGGAGCCGTCCTTGCGCTTCCAGGCGCGGCGCCTGGTTACCCCGATCATTAGACTGCTGCACGCGCTGCAATGGGCCAGTCTGGACAGCAGGAAGGGGGCCTCCGCCCTTCTAACGCCCCGGCGGGGCTGGCGCGACACCATCCGCTCCTGCGCCCGGCGAAATGTTTCGTTGTCAACCAGAGGCGGGTGGTTCCCAGGCACCCTGATACCGAAACGCGCATAGGTCCCGATGTAGGCCCGGTTCCGCAGAATGTCCCGGATGGTGACCATGTTCCAAGGGCCGCCGCTCCGAGCCCAGAGGCCCCGTTCGTTGAGCCTGCCGGTGATGATGCGGATGCCAACCCCTTCCGAGACATACCAGTCGTATATCTGGCTAACGATGTCCCTTTCCGACGACGCCGGCGCCAGCCGGCCATCGTTGCCGATGTGGTAGCCGTAGGGCGGTTTGCCGAGACCCTCGCCCCTCACCGCCTTCGCTCTAAGGGCCTCTCGGATACGCTCCGTCCTCGGCGGCGCCCGCCGCTCCCCTTCCGACGCCCGTACGGCTGCCTTTATCACGTCCGGGCGGTCGGCACTCAACGAACGCAGTTCGCTTCCCAGGGCATCCACCGCCAGCACTCGTTCTACGACAGAATACAGGTCTTCTCCAACACACTCGGGACCAGAAACCAGCACCAGGAAGGCGTTGCCGGACTCCTTGATGTAGGAGAGAAGGCACTGAAACTCTGGGCGCTCCCCAGGGGTAGCCAAATCATCGGTGAAGGTCTCGTAGGAGCGGTGGGCGCCCGCCCGGCAGTATTGCTCATAGGCGCCATGCTGGCCATCCAGGGGCGGAGCCGCCGGGGAATCGGAGAAGTAGCCCAGCGTACGCACGGCGACCTATTCCATATACAGAATTCGGCCGCAACTGCTGCACTGCACCAGGCCGGTCGCCTGCCGCATCTTGGAAATCTCCCCGGTTGGCAGCACCAGCCTGCATCCCTGACAGGCACCCCTTTCCAGGCGAGCGACCGGCTGTCCGCCGCGGCTCGCCCTCAGCCGGTCATACAACGCCAGACGCCGCGGGTCAATGGCCGCGGCGTCTCTGTCCCGCTGGCCTTTGGCCGCAGCCAACTCACCCGATAGGCGCTCCCGTTCCTCACCCAGATGTCTCTGAGCATCGATCCAGGCCGCCTCCATCCTCTCCAGACTTGCCTCGGCATCGGCCGCTGCCATTTGTGCTTCTTCCAACTGGGCCAGCAGCTCGAGCTGCCGGTCCTCGGCCGCCGCCTGATTGCGCCGAAGCTGGTGGAGGTCGTCCTCCAGGTTCTGAAGCTCCCTGGGATTCCGGACGCTGCCGCTGTACAGGCGCTTCTCCACCTCCTGCGCCTTGGAAAGGAGGTCGCCAGCCTGCAACTCCGCCTCGCGGTATTGAGGCCGAATGGCCTTGAGCCCAGCCTGGAGCCCCTCGGACTGGCGTCTTGCCTCCGCCAGCTCACGGTGGTCCGTCAGACGCGCCTCGACGTCATCCAACTGCCGCACCAGGTTTTCAATATGCAGATCAACGGCCTGAAGTTCATACATCTGGGCGGGTTCGGTCATTGGCTTTGGCTTTCTTCCAGCGGGCGCGGTATGGGGGTGGGCCATTGTATGTTGACCCGCATCAGCGCTGTCAACCGGGGTTATCGGTGGCTCAACAAATCAAAAAAGAGAGGGGAGGCGCCGCCCCTCTCTCCCTTTCCCATTCGGGCATGTTCTTCATTGCCTATGCCCCGGCCCACGGCCCCGCCCAACGCCGGCTCCACTCCTCTGCGCGAAGCTCAAGAGTCTGTGGCCCCATTGGGCGCGCCAGGTCGTCGCCCTGCCGGGGAAGGCCAGCCGGTTGCAATCATGCGCACTCAGCCCAAGGCAATGCCCGCAATTCCCAATATCACGAGCGCCACCGAAACCCCCTTAAGCAGCATCGCTCCGCCCGTTACCTTCTCTCCCATGAACCCCTTAAACTTCAGGGCCAGCGCGGTGCTGTACAGCAACAGAAAGGCTGAGCGGGTCGCTGTGAGGGCCGTCACCGGGCCAACCGGACCAAGGGACAGGGCCCACAACCCCAACACCAGGCTCACGGTCGCCAGGGCGAACTCATTGGCGCCAACGAAGGCGAAGGCGGCCCGCCTGTCCTTCAGCAACAGACCCACGTCCCGAATGGCCTCAGGCCGCAGACCCGCCGCCAGCAGGATTCCCCCAAGTCCAAGGCTTCGCAGCGCGTGGGTGTACAACACCGGCATGTCCGTCACCGCCAGCTTGCTCGCCATGTGGGCGCTGGCGGCTATGGCGCTGGCAACCATCAGGATGAAAAACGACTTGTGAAGAAACAGCCGCTTGTACTCATCGTCGTGGCGCATAGCCAGCAGCACGGCTCCGGCAACCGTGGCGACGATGGCCGCCCAATGAAGGGCACTGAGATGCTCGTCCAGAAAGACGATACCCATGACAGCGGCGAAGATCGGAAAGGTCTGATAGATGGGCACCGTGCGCGTGGCCTCTTGTGAGTACATCACCCGGAGCATGATCAGGCCCCCAGCGCCCCACAGCGCCCCGGACCCAATGGCCCAACCCACGCTAGTTCCCGTCGCAGAAGCTGGGGTGGCCAGGATCAGCATGAGCACCACGCCGACTAGGCTCTGGGCAACGCCTATGAGAAGGGGCAACGTAAGCGGCGACCGCGCGTAGCGATACATTACGGTCTTGTCCAGCACGTTGATGACCCCCGCCACCGCGGCGCCCCCAAGGGCAATAAGTATCCAGGACAAGGCCAGCCGCTCCTTTGGGACCGTTAGGAAGGTTGGGTCACCCCGGCGGGGTAGTGAACCAGAAAACGCTGGAAGACCTCGTTGCCGAGCAACTGGCCTTCCGGCGTCAATCGCAGGCCGCCGCCGCGCCACTCCAGCAGCCCGAGTTCGGTCAAGTCCTCGATGACCGGCCCGTAGGCGTCGTCGAGGCCCACGCCGAACCGGAGGCCAAACCTCTCTCTCGATACGCCCTCGGACAAGCGGAGGCCCATCATCATCGTCTCGCCCATCTCCTTCGCTTGGCCTATCGACTCCACGTCAGTAACGGGCCCGAACCCTCTGAGCGCCTGCTCGTCGATAACCTGCGGGTCAAGATCTCCTCGTCCCCACCAGTCCTGCACTAGGCGCAGATACTCCCTGGGCGACTTCACACCAGCGAAACGGCGTCCCGCCAGGTGGGAGTGCGCCCCTGGCCCAATTCCCAGATACGTCTCGTTGCGCCAGTAGATCAGATTGTGCTTGCTGGCCAAGCCTGGGAGCGACCAGTTCGATATTTCGTAGTGCTCGTAGCCCTCTGACCGCAGCAGCTCCCTGGCCAGCTCGTACTGGTCGGCGGCCACGTCGGGATCCGGCGCCGCCACCTTGCCGCTTGCCACGCTATGCTCCAGCGGCGTGCCCAACTCCAGCGTCAAGCAGTAGAGCGACAGGTGTTCCGGCCGCAGACGGCAGGCCCGCACCAATGTCTCCCGCCACTCTTGGAGCGTCTGGCCCGGCAAACCAAACATGAAGTCCAGGTTCACGTTCTCAAAGCCAGCCCTGCGCGCAGTGCGATAGGCCTCCACGGCCTCGGCGGCCCCGTGTCTACGGCCCAGCAGAGCCAGGTGATGGTCCTGGAACGCCTGCACCCCGATGCTCAACCTGTCCACCAACGGCAATGCCGCCAGTCCCCTCGCCCGTTCAGGAGCAAGGTCGCCGGGGTTACATTCGATGGTGACCTCCTGGACCGCCTCCAGGTCAAAAGCGGCGTCCGCCGCCTCCAGGATAGGCCGCAAGCCACCGGGCCCCAGATGCGAAGGCGTGCCCCCGCCAAAGAAGATTGTCGTCACAGCGGGCCGGCCCAGCGACCGCCCCCACAACGCAAGCTCGTGGGAGACGGCTCTCACATAGGGCGCCATCAGAGATTCGATATGGGCGTAGGTGTTAAAGTCGCAGTACGGACACTTGGTCTCGCAGAAGGGAACGTGGACATAGAGCCCCAGCGGGCCTGAAGCGGCGTCTCTCTTGTGCTGTGGTTCAGGAGTCATTGGCACTGAACGCGAACGGAGCGGGATGCATCGCGGGCGAGGGGATCAACGCCAAGCATCGCTAGACATTGAAGAGCACGTTAACAATGTCCCCGTCCTGGATGGTGTAGCCCTTGCCCTCGCGGCGCAGGAGACCCAGCTTCTTCAATCCGTTGCACGTGCGGTGCTTGTCCATTTCCTCGAAGGCAACCACCTCGGCCCGGATGAAGCCCCGCTCCAGATCGGAGTGGATCTTGCCCGCCGCCTTCACCGCCGACATGCCCCTCTCGATGGTCCAAGCCCGGACCTCGTCGTCCCCTGCCGTAAGGAAGGAGATATACCCCAGAGCGTGGTAGCAGCGCTCCACGACCCTGTCGCGAGCCGCTTGAGTAATGCCCAGAGACCTGCGGAACTCTTCTTCGTCCGCCGGTTCCATCTGTCCCAACTCCGACTCCAACTTTCCGCACAGAGCGACGAACTCCCCGCCGTCTCCGGCATAGCTTGCTTCGAGAGCCGCTATCGCGTCGAGGTTTTCTTCGCCCACGTTCCACAACGTCACGACAGGCTTGCTCGTCAGAAGCTGGAAATCGGCGAGAAGGCGGCGCTCCTCCTCGTTCAGCGACTGCCCCGCCACCGGCGTCTCCTCTTCCAGGCCCAGCTTGACCTTCTCCAGCACGGCTTGCTTCTCGAAGACCCGGCCCCGTTCCTGCGACCTGGCGCCCTTCAACTCATTCGCCAACCGCTCCACGCGCCGCTCTAGGATGCCAAGGTCGGCAAAGGCCAACTCCATCTGCATGGTCTGGAGGTCGCGCTCAGCGTCCATTGACCCCTGCGGATGGGCCACGGAGGGGTCGTCGAAGGCTCTCACGACCAGGAGAAGAGCGTCCACTTTCTGCAGAAGGTTCAGGTAGCGGCCCGCTATACCCTGACTCTTGCCGAGGCCGTCGGGCATCATCGGAAAGTCCACGTACTGGACCTCTGCGTAGACCTTCCGAGAGGTAGGGAACAGCTCGTAGAGCCGGTCGATGCGCGGGTCTCCAACCTTGGCTGCGCCGACGCGGGGACCCTCTATGCCGTGTTCGCCACGGGTCTCTGCCTGGCCTCTGGTTAGTGCGTTGAAGACGGTGGACTTGCCACTCTGGGGCAGGCCGATGATTGCCAATTCCATGCGCCAAGCATACCAGAAGCGACCACCGCCGTGGGCGGATTTCGGCGCGGCTGGGCGCACTTCCCGGTGATGCTGTTACAGGCGCGAGGCGGGAGAATCGTCCTAACTTTCCCCCGAAGCCGGGAGAAGGTTAGGACGGGGGACACACAACAAGATGCCGGTTTTCCAATACGCACCAGAAGCTGCGGTACTCGTGGGCCGTAGACTTGGATGCTGCAAGCAGGGACGTTCGCATCTCCTAATTGGTACAGCGCGGCAGACCCGCGAGCTAGCGCTGGACGGTCTGATTCACTGGTCCGAATCTAGACAGGTGGGCCTGCCGGACGATACATAGCGCCATCTCTGAACTGGAGGGTTGTCATGAGCCTCTGGAGACCTGCCCGCTTGGCTTCCACTTATCGGCTTCCCCAAGCCCGACTGATACTCTTTGAAACCGCGAAACCGCCTCCCTCATACAGGTCCACTCGCGTGCTGAACACTATGGACCTACCAGGCTTGGTGATGCGCGCCAATTCGTCGAAGGCATGAACTGGGGCGTGGCCGGTGGTGAACGCTCCCGCGCTAGTTACCGCGTCAAAGGAGTTGGTTTCGAAACTCAACTCCTCCCCAAGGGCCATCTGGGGGAACTCTTTATAGAGGTCCTTTCCGCGGGCCTCCTCCAGCACTCCCCAAGAAAGGCCCATGGCGTAGAGGTCTTGGCGCCCCGACTGCTCCAAGACCTCACCCACCAGGCCGGCGCCGGTCCCCGGGTCGAGAACCCTCGCCCTGGTGGGGACGTGCTTTGCGAACAGGTCGACTGCGGCCTACGGGCAATTCCAGGCGAATTCCTCGGCCAAGGCTCTCTCGTACTCGAAGACCCACTGGTCGTGGCGCTCCTCCACCTCCTGGCTGGAGGTGGAGGAGTATATCCACTAGACCCTGCTATAACTGTCTTGCATGTTACTTCCGGCAGATGAAGAGACCCCAGCCCAGTTCGTTCCTGTCCACGGCGGCGGCAGTTTCAATGTAGGCAGTGGTCAGCCACTGGTAGTGCTCGGAGTCATCCAAAGCATCGTCCTTCGGCGTACGCTCGGACAAGCATAGGTAGCTCTGCTTCAGGTGCGGGGAAATGTCCAAGGCTTCCAGTACGTCGAAGCCCTGGTCCTTCAGGGCCTGCTGGTAGGACTCGAAGGAGAACTCGGTGTCGAACAGCAGCCTGTCGTAGACGTAGGTTTGGGCCGCGGGCGTAATCTCCCGCTTTGGTCTGAAGAGGTCGTCGAACACCATGGTCCCACCGTCGGCCAAGACACGGTAGACCTCGCTCAGCACTTTGCGCTTGTCCGGCACATGGTAGATGACGGCTTGGCTCCACACGTGAGTGAAGGAGCCGTCCGGAAAGGGAAGCTCAGCGGCCGAGGCCTTCGAGAAGCCCAGCCGATCCCTTAGTCCGGGGCTTAGCGCGGCCCGTTTCTCCAATGCGTTGGCCACACGGACGCCGCTAAGATCAATGCCTGTCACCCGCCCTCCGCTCGCTCCGGCCAGCCAGATTGCAGTTGTGCCATTGCCGCAGCCCAAGTCCAGAACTCTTGAGTCTTGGTCAATGCGGCCCTTATCAACCATCGTCCGGTTTAGGTTGTCACAGGCCTCAAGGAAGTCCTTGTCAGCGCTCCCGTCGAAGAGGCCCCAGTGGACGCTTCCATCCTCGTCCCAAACTGACCGGTATATGACGTCTTCGGAGTCGTAATAGGACTCGGTCTCTTGTTCAGAAAACCTGTTGGCCATGTTTGGCTCCCTCCAGGTATTCCACGAACCTGTTGTCCTGGTCCACCAGGATCATCTGCGGGTTCGGCCGGTCGTCGGTAATGTCGAAAGACATAATGATTACGCAGTTTCCGGTGGCGCTAAGACGGGCGGCCGCTCCCTGCACGGCAATAACCCCCGATCCCCGCTCGCCGGCTATGGCGTAGGTCTCGAAGCGGTTGCCGTTGGTGATGTCGCAGACCAGCACTTTTTCGAAGTCCCACAGGTCTACCTTCTCCATCAGGTCCTCGTCGATGAGAATGCTCCCAACGTAATCCGGATTGGCGTCAGTAACCCATGCTCTGTGAATCTTAGACCTCAGTACCTCTCGCATTATCAACCTCCTGAATTTCTTACGCTTTGCAAAGCGTTGCGTGCAGTGTTAGGGCATAAATCTTGTACGGTGTTGTGGAGTCTCCGGCAAGGCAAGTCCTAAAAACGCTTGCCAAGCCAATGCCCCGGATGCATGGGATGATTGGGACATGGCCGACGTCGCTCGGCGGCCGGGCCGACCACTAGCCACAACGCCAACAACAGTTGCTGCTAAGTGAAGGAGGGCGCGGACTCGATGGCTAAACCATGACCCGAGGACTCAAGGAGAGGGGTAGGAGAACCCCAGTAGATTGGGTGGGACAGTTAAGGCTCGCAGGGGAGGCTATGTCGCTGGCGGCCGCGGTAACGGGCCATCCTTCGGTGAAGATGCCCCGCTGGAGGGCTGTTAAGGCATGTTTGCATGGCGCACGTCCGATAGACTAGGCGCGGCGGCCGCCCAAGATCCCCTCCACATCAACCCCTACCCACTCGCCGCCAAGAAGTCTAGCAGCGCCCGTACGAGCGGTCAAGGTTCCGATCACAAGACAGCAGGCCCGGAAATGCTCTGGCGTGAGTGATGCGATGCTCGGATAGCGTCCCAACAAGACCGGCGCTGGCAAGAGAGTCGAACGAGAGCGGGGGCGGCGGAGAACCAGAACTATCGGCCACACCGTAGCCTTGTCGTCTAGCTAGACCTCCCGGGGATGTTGCTACAGGCGCGCGGCGGGAGAGTCATCGCGTCCCTTCCCCCCGGTTACGGGGGCAGGTCAGGATGGGGACACACAACAACCTCTATGGGAACCATACCTAGGCGTCCTGCTGCCCGGTTGATGCCTGCGATGCCGCCTCGGTGCCGGGCGCCTTGATGACCTCCCTCAGCGACATGCTCTGCATCCAGAGGAACGCCAGGCCCAACAGGGTGACGGGAACCAGCAGCACAACATGGAGGGCTATGGCATAGGCCGCCGCCAGCTCCGCCGCTACGTTGAGACCCTCCAAGGTGAGACGCGTTGCGTACTCAAAGGGGCCCACCGCCCCCGCCGACGACGGCAGGCTCGTGGCCAGGTTGGAAGTCGACGTGGTGAGCAGCAGCCCGTGGAATGGCAGGTCCAGGCGGAAACCGAGGCTGATGATGTAATACATGGTAGCCTCGGCGAACCACACCGGCGCCGTCAGTAACACCGCCGCGGCCACGCGGCGTGGGCTACGCAGTGCGGAAACCCCCAGCAACAACCCGCCTATGACCCTCCCCGCCGGCGCCTTCAACCGGCGGGGAGCGAAGAACAGCGCCGACCGCATCACAAGTTGACCAGCCCGCGGCGACAGCGCCACGGCGAAGAACACGGCCAAGACCAGGATGAAGGGCGCCGATATCAGAAAGACGGCTAGCCCCTGGGCAATGCCTATGCTGTCCGAGAAGTCTCTCAGCAAGTCGGCGACCGGCAGGAAGGGCCAAATGACCAGCGCCAGGATGAGCAGGAAAACGCCGTCGAAGACGCGCTCAACCAGAATGGTCACCAGAGCGGATCCCTTGTCCACTCCCTCCTTCTGCCCTATGAAGAAGGCCCGCACCAACTCTCCCAGCCGGACGGGGAGGAGGTTGTTGGCCATGTACCCCACAACCACGATGGGGAACAGGCGAAAGACCGGCACGCTCTTCAACGGGGCCAGGAGAAGGCGCCAGCGCAGAGCGCGGAACAGCACCGCAATGAAGTAGGCGGCAATGGCGGGGAAGAGCCACCAGTAGTTCGCGCCCCTCAGGGCGTCCGCGGTCTTGCTCAGGTCGATCTGCCAGAAGAAGAGGACGAGAAAGCCGGCGCTGACAACGACGCCCAGCCAAAACCTACGACTCGTGAGCAATCGAGACTCCTCGCTCCCAGCCAGCCGGGGGTCGGGCCAACCGGGACGCGGTGGATGATGCGCTTGGGGGCGCCGGATTTACGGTACTAGCCGCCCAGAAAGGGGTCAAGCGTGCGCCGGAATTGGCCGCGAGACGCATCCTGCAACCGCGGGTTCGGCGCCGCGACGGCCAGAACGAGGCGTCCCGCCTGTCAACAAGCTCTCAGCGAGCTACATCCAAGAGCAACAGCTAGCTCACGTCGCACATGAAGATAGGCGGCCAGTGGTGCGTTGTTATCTGCGGACTCTGACCCACTACGTCCTGCGCCATATCCAGGGCTGCTTGCAGGTTGGGCGCAATCTCGTAGCCTAGCGTCGCCGCCACCCGGCGATCCTTGGCCCCAACCACAATGACCTTGCCCAGATGCGCCTGCCCATAGCACGCCCAGTACCACATGTAGAACGGGTGCACCCCATGATAGGCATAGCCGTTCCGGTACTGCTCAATATAGCGGGGGTTGGCCGCGTAGTTCTCCTCGAACTTCTTCTCCATCTCACCAGCATCCCGGGTGTCCGGCAGCACCTCGTTGAAGAAGTCTATGTAGGACGGGTGGTGCGTTGCGTTGAACCGATTCTCCAGCGGGTGCATGAGTATCATCACGCCACCTTGCCGCACGACAGGCTTTCCCCGGTAGAGATTGAACAGGTAGCCCAACGTCAGCACGTGGACCAGGATGGGGTTCAGCGTGGAGTTCACGTTGTACGGGCTCAGGTAGGGTACTCCAGCAATCATCACGTCCGCCTGACCCTGAAGAGGCACCATTTGCTGCCGGAATACGTTCTCCAGCGTCCGCTCGTGCACTGGGCTGGTTGCGCCGGCGTGGATGCCGGTTACGCCATAGGGCGCCCGCATCGACTGGAAGATACGGCGGCGCGCCTCGAAGGGCATGCGTGCGGTGCTCACACGGTTGGCATGGAACACCGCGCTGTCCAGGGGGCTCCAGTCCCACTCGCGCACCTGAAGGTGTCGCAGCGCCGACGGGAAGGTGTTGCTGTTCAGAGTCGTCTCCACCTTGAAGACGTTGATCGCCTCCTCCACCACAGCGCCCATGCGCGCGCAGGAATCGTGGAGCGCCGAATGCTCGGGGTCCATGTAGGACGCGCTGCGCATCAGCGTATGCACGTTGTGATGGCCCTTGATCGTCTTGTAGGTGACGAGGCCGGTGCTGATGGACTTATGCCCACCATCCATCGAGACCAGGTTGATATTGACGTAAACCAGCAAGTCGGACTCGGCGACCCGCCTGTTGACTTCCACCTCCTCCCCCGCCGAGGTGACGCCCAGGGACACAACGTTGCCGGGGTCCTCGGCGTCGTGGTTGTAGAGGCGGTCCGGATGGAATTGCTCGAACGCCCGCTTTCCCACGGCGCGCCGGAGCTCCCCGGGCGTCATCCGCCGGTGAAGCCCAAGGGCGGCGATCAGGTGGATATCGTCGATCCCGTGGGCCGCCAGCTTGTCGAGGACCTTCTCGATGATGCGCTGACGTATATCGGGCTTCTTCATGGGCGGAAGCGGCAGCGATATATCGTCGAAGGCGATGGTCACCTTCATGCCCGGCCGTAGCTGCGCCGAGAATGGGGGCCTGTCAAGAGGGTTCTCCAAGGCCTCTTCGATGGCGCCGTCCACGTCCTCGAACCCCGGCAGCGGCGGCGGCGGATAGACGACGCGGCTGCCCACCGGCAGCCGCTCGTGGCGGAACCCCTCGCCATAGTAGAAGACATACCGCTGCTTGGGATCTTCAACGCGGTGGACCAGACTCGCTTTGTCGAAATCGGGAGCCGGCGCAGATGGGCTCATGAGGACTCCTCGTTCCCTGTAAGGTCGAAGACGGTCTTGACCGCTTTCCGCGGTCCAACGCTCAACGCTGTGGCCACCGCCTCCCGGTACTTGCCCAGGGGGTATCGGTGCGTCACCAGCGGCGTCAGCCGGTCCGCCCAGCCGTCCGCCATCATTTCGAGGCTGAGGCTGAAGGTTCCTACAGCACGGCCCCGCCAGGCTTCGTCTCCGTAGGCGTAGGCCCCCTCCAGCCGGACCTCCTTCTGCCACAGCGCCGCCAGGTCCACCGTGACCTGGCCCGGCATCCCCACGAGCACCGCAGTCCCCTGGGGCCGCGTCCAGTTGATGGCGTCTTCAATGCTGCTAGAAGACCCAACGCAGTCGAAAGATGCGTCGAAGCCACCCCTGACGGCAGGCTTGCCGACGGTCACGTTGTGCAGCGAGGCGCCAGCCAACCGGGCTAGGTCATCGTAGGCCCTCCGGCCCGCGTGCGCCACGTGGCCGGCGCCGAGGCTGCCGGCCAGTTCCCGTTGGTGGGGATAGCGCGCCAGGGCAACAACAGTGCACGAAGGCGCCAGCCACTTCAAGGCGGCGATGGTCAGCAGCCCAATAACGCCGCAGCCAACAACTAGCACTCTAGCGCCCTCCGCTACGTTGGCGCGTATGACGGCGTGGACGCAGCAACTCAACGGCTCGATGAGGACTGCCGCCTCCGCGGCCAAAGAATCGGGAACTCTATGCGCCTGGCTCTCGTGGGCCACCAGCTCGGGACCCCAACCTCCGCCCGTGTCCCGGCAGTACCCCGTTTGCAGCCCCGCCGAGATATCCCCCTGCGTGGCGCGCTCGCAGTTGGCCTGCCGTCCCCTGGCGCACGGCGGGCATGGCTCTCGAAACCCGCGCGCGGCGCAGCCCAGCGCAGGCTCCAGAGCGACGCGGTCCCCCACCCGGCAGCTCGTGACGGCGGCGCCCACCTCCGAAACGACGCCAACCAGCTCATGGCCCGGTACGAACGGAAACGACGTGAACGCCGAGGGATACAAAGATGCGTGGGCCGTGAGCACCGCTAGGTCCGAGCCGCATATCCCTGCCAACGTGGGTTTGATCCGAACCCAGGACGGGCTCGGCAACCGAGGCTCGGGAACATCGGCAAGGGAAAGGGAAGAGCCCAGACCCGTTACCCCTCTGGCGGTGCGGGCGCCAACCAGCTTAGTCCACGCGTACCGGGGGATGCTGCGACGATAGAGGAGGGCTCGCATGGAAGGATTGTACAATGAACGGTTGGGCATAGGCCGAGCGCTTAGAGAATCGGCCCCTAGTTTGACCTCCATCCGAGCGCGGCTTGACCGTCCCTAGTAGCCATGCTACTTTACGATTGCGGCTTTCGGCATTGCTCTCACCCCTGCCGCGGCCTACCGGCGCCCACGAAGCGAAGCTACAGCCCCAGCGCTGCCCCATGGGGCAAGGCGATGGCCCGAGTTCAAAACTACTTCTCCGACAAGGTCGTGCTGGTTACCGGGGCCACGGGCCTAGTGGGCAAGGTTCTCGTAGAGAAGGTCTTGCGAGACCTCCCCTATATACGGCGGCTCTACGTCCTCATTCGCTCCCGCACCACCCCCAAGGGCGTCCTCATTTCGGCCCAGGAACGTCTTTGGCAGGACGTCCTGGCATCCTCCGCCTTCGATCCCCTGCGAGACCGCCTGGGAAATGACGGCTTCAAGGCCCTCGCCGACGCCAAGGTCGCCGCCGTTGAGGGCGACCTGTCGGAGGAACGCCTCGGCTTGGACGGCGACACCTATGCCCGCCTTCAGCAAGACGTCCAGCTCGTCATCAACTGCGCTGCCGTGGTCACCTTTGATGCGCCGCTGGACGCCGCCCTCCGGCTCAACACCATGGGTCCGTTGCGCATCCTGGAGTTCGCCCGCGGTTGCCGCGACGCCATGGTCGTCCACACCTCGACCTGCTACGTCAATGGCACGCGGCAAGGACCCATCCCCGAAGACACCCTGGATCCCACCGAAACAGTGGGCCACCTTCGAGGCGTCGACCGCAAGCCCTACGACGTTGATGAGGAGGTCGCGGCCCTCTGGAAAGCAGTCGCCGAGACCCGCGCCAGCGTCTCGGCGCCGCTGCCGAGAGTAATATTGCGCCTCAAGTCATGGCGGCGGCGTTTTGCCCAGCGCGCCATCGGCAAGAAGGCCGAGGCCGCCGATCTGCATTCCGTCAGCGCCGGCTGGGTCCAGGAGCGCCTGGTCCAGGTCGGCATGGCCTGGGCCCATCGCCGGGGGTGGAGCGACGTATACACCTTCACAAAAGCGATGGGCGAGCAGATGGTCACCCGGTACCGAGGCGACCTGCCGGTGCTCATTCTCCGCCCGTCCATTATCGAGAGCGGCCTGGAAGCGCCGCAGCCCGGCTGGCTAGACGGCTTTCGGATGCTGGACCCGCTCATCGTGGCCTACGGCCGGGAACGCCTGCCCGACTTCCCCGGTGTCGCAAACAGCGTGTTGGACATCGTTCCGGCCGACACCGTGGTGAACGGCCTACTCGCCTCCATTCCGTGGGCCCAGGACCAAGGCGGCCTTCAGGTCGTTCAGATAGCCTCCGGCATGGAGAACCCCTTAACCCTGGAGCGCTTTGCCGACATCGTTCGCGACTACTTCAAGAGGGAGTCGCTGACCGGCCGCAGCCGCGACATCAAGACCCCACCCAAAATCACCTTTCCCACTCGCGAGGCGTTTCTCCGGCGTCTCAAGCTGCGGATGCTCTGGCCTCTCCGCATCGCCGAAGAGTTGACACTACTGGCGTCGGTCACACCGTGGGGCCGACGCAAACACCGGTCGTTCCTATCCAAACGCAAGGCCCTGGAGCGCTTGGTCTATTACATACAGATCTACGGGCCCTACGCCCAGATCCTCTGCCAGTACCAGACCCACAACCGCACGGCGGCCTGGGCTTCGCTGTCGACCGAGGACCAGGCAGTCTTCAACTTTGACGTTCAGCGCATCGACTGGCCAACCTACATCCAGCAGGTGCATATTCCCGGAATCAGGCGCTTCCTGCTTGGCGTGTCCACCCAGAAGCCGGCGCAGCAACCCCCCGAACCAGTGGACGTGGACGAGCTTGCCCGCCTGCCCAGCCACGACATCGAGGAGCGCGAGGCGCCCATTCACATGGCGCCCTCCCTCACGGCAGACGCCGGCGGCCAGACAGTGGCTGCCTCGCCAGGGGCCAACGGCGCTTCCTTGACCACCGCTCAAGCTGCAAGGGCACTCCTGGCCGATGCCTTGGAAAGGGTCGAATCATCCGAAAAGAGCGTTCCGTCCATTGGAAGCAGCGCCGCGTCCGGCTGGATCAAGACCTCGCGGCTGGGCCAGGCAGTCCGGGCCCTTGCCCGCAAGATGATGAGCGCAGGTTTCCGCCTCTACCTGGGTTTCAAGGTGGAGGGCCTCGACAACCTCCCCAAGAACGGTGCCTTTATCATCGTGTCCAACCACGTCAGCCACCTGGACACTGCGGCGATCCTCGTGGCGCTGGGCCACCGCTCCCCTCGCGTGCATCCCATGGCCGCTGTCGACTACTGGTTCGCCAAGGCCACGAGGCGATGGTTCGTAACATCCTGCCTCGGGGCGATCCCCTTCGACCGCGAGGGCCGCGTTGCAGAAAGCCTGGCCCTCGCTGCAGGCGTACTGGAACAGGACCAGGCCCTGCTCTTCTTCCCGGAAGGCGGACGAAGCGCCACGGGCCAGATGCAGCCCTTCAAGCGGGGCATTGGGCTCTTGGTGCTCGCCGCGGGCGTTCCCGTGGTGCCGACCCGGGTGGAAGGCACATTCGACGCTCTGCCTAAGGGGCGGACCTTCCTGCGGCGCCGCCCCGTCCGAGTGCGGTTCGGCGTCCCGATACTCCCCGACGATTACCTGCATGGGGCCACCAAGGCCAGCGCTATGGAGGCGTCCCGCCGCGTGTCCACCGACCTAGAAAAGGCCGTGGAGGCTCTGGTCTAGATGACCAACGGAGGGGCTGCGTAGATGGGAAGGCCAGCCGCTTTCTTCGACGTGGATGGTACGCTGGCTTCCTCCAACGTGATTTCCACCTATTTGGATTTTCGCCTCTCCAACGCGGGCATCTTGCGGCGCTGGGCCATCATCGGGGCCTTTCTTCCCCGCGCAGCCTTATATGCTTACCTGGATACCCGCAGCCGGCGGCGTTTCCTTCAGTCCTTCATGGCCAACTACGCCGGCGTCCGCCCCGACGACCTCCGGACCTGGGCCGAACAGGCCGTTCATGGCTATTGGGCCCGAAAGGTCTTCCCCGGCGCCCTGGCTAGCATCCAGCATCACCGCCAGCAGGGCCACTACGTGGCCATCCTGAGCGGTGGACTGTGGGACACGCTGGCCCCCCTAGCCGGCCACCTGGGCGTCGACAGTCTGCTGGCCAGCCGCATGGAGACCATCGCAGGGTGTTACTCCGGTAAGCTCGCCGGGGAGCCGGTCAGCGGCGAGGCCAAGACCCAAACGTCCAGGGATCTGGCCGCCGAGATGGGCTTGGACCTCAGCCAAAGCTATGCCTACGCCGACAGCTTCAGCGACCGCGACCTCCTGGAAAGTGTGGGGCGCCCCGTGGCAGTGAACCCGGACCGGCAGCTCAGAACCCTGGCCCAACAACGGCAATGGCCCATCGAAGTCTGGACACACAACGCCCCGGGTCATCAGTCATGACCGACTACCAGGTGGCCATCATCGGTGGCGGCATCGTTGGCTTGGCCACCGCCCTGGCCCTGCTCGAGCGCCACCCCCAGACGAGGCTTGCCGTCATCGAGAAGGAGCCGGCCCTTGCAACCCACCAGACAGGCCACAACAGCGGTGTCATCCACTCGGGAATCTACTACCGCCCGGGCTCTCTAAAGGCCAGGCTGTGCCTCGAAGGAGGCCGGCGGCTCATCGACTTCTGTAGAGACCACGGCATCCCATTCAACGTCTGTGGCAAGGTCATCGTCGCCACCAACGAAGGAGAAGTAGCGAGGCTCCCCGGGCTCCTGAAGCGGGCGCAGGAAAATGGATTGGAGGGAGTCGAATTGATAGACGCCGCCCGCCTGCGGGAACTGGAGCCGCACGTGGCCGGCCTCGCCGCCATCCACGCGCCCAGCGCAGGCGTCGTTGACTTCAAGCTGGTTGCTCATGCCTATGGGCAAGCAGTCCTGCTCAGGGGCGGAGACATCCTGACAGGCGCGGCGGTCACTCAGGTCCGGGGTGGCGGCGGAGGGCTGCGCCTGGAGACCAGCCGGGGAACCATCAAGGCGCAGCGCCTCATCAACTGCGCGGGTCTGCACTCGGACGAGGTGGCCCGCATGGCAGGGGTGGAGCCCCCCGTGCGCATCATCCCCTTCCGAGGCGAGTACTACACCCTGCGAGATGAGCGGAACGATCTGGTGCGAAACCTCGTTTACCCCCTACCGGACCCCCGCTTTCCATTTCTTGGGGTCCACTTCACCCGGGGAGTCAATGGGGAGGTCGAAGCAGGACCCAACGCGGTGCTGGCCCTATCGAGGGAAGGCTACCGCAAGGCCGACGTTAACGGCCAAGACGTCCTAGGCGCTCTGACCTACGCCGGGTTCTGGAAAATGGGACTCCGCTACTGGAAGACAGGGCTCGCCGAAACCTACCGTTCCTTCAACAAGGGCGCCTTTGTGCGGGACCTGCAACGCCTCGTTCCCGACATCACGGAAGACGACCTGACCCCTGGCGGCGCGGGGGTTCGCGCTCAGGCCGTGGACCGCTCTGGCGCGCTCCTTGACGACTTCAGCATCTCCGAGGCTGAGGACTCCATTCACGTCCTGAACGCACCCTCACCCGCGGCCACCGCATCCCTAGCCATAGGCGCCCATATCGCCGCGCTTGCCGGGCAGCGGTTCGGGCTGGGAAGCCAGGCTTTCCCCGAGTACCCCAGGTAGGCGCGGTCCTCAGCCAGTGGACGCAAGCAGCTTCCCCATCAAAAACCACTAACCTATCGCCCAGGGAGAGCGTGTCGAAAGCCTCAGCCGTCCAGCGGTGGGCGGCGCTCGCCCCAGCCGGTGCGTTGCTGATAGGCATAACCCGCCTGCAACACGGCGGTCTCGTCAAAGGGGCGTCCGGCCAGTTGCATCCCCACAGGCAGTCCGCCGGACGTGAAGCCGCATGGCGTCGACATCGCCGGAAGCCCGGACAGGTTGAACGGGCTGCGATGACTGCGGGAGCCGAAGAACTGGCTCACCACGGCCTCCTTGGTCGTGAGCCCCGTGTCCGACCGTATCTTTCCCGGAGGCGCGGCCTGCGTGGGTGAGAGCAACACGTCGACACTCTCCAGGATTTCCATAAGCTGCCGCCTCATCAGCACCCGGAACCGCTGGGCCTTCTGGTAAAGCCCGGCGGGAATCAGGCTCGTGGCCAGCAGGCGGCGGCGGTTGGCGAAGTCGTAGTCCTGCGGCCGCGTCCGCAGCCAGTGGCGGTGGACGAAGGCGCTCTCAGCGTCGGCAATGGCGTTGGAAATGAGGCCCGCCACCGGGTGCAGCGGCGCCGACACCTCTTCGACCACCGCCCCTGCGCCTTCCAGGACGCGCACCGCCTCCTCCATCGACCCCTTCACCTCCGGGTCCAGTACATCGGCGTCAATGCTCTCCGTGATCAGACCTATCCTCACTCCTCGCAAATCGCCAACAGCGGTGAACTCAGGGGGTGGCCTGCGCGACGTATACGGGTCCTTGGGATCGCGACCTGCGATGACCCTCAGGATCATGGCGCCATCCTCGACCGTCTTCGCCATCGGCCCGGCGGTGTCCATCGACCAAGACGCGGGCAGCAGACCGTAACGACTTACTCGGCCCCACGTTGGCCGGATGCCCGTGATGCCGCACCACGCCGACGGGCTGCGGATGGAGCCGCCGGTATCCTCTCCAATCGCCGCAGCACAGAGCGACGCCGCCACAGCGACCCCCGAGCCGCTGCTGGAGGCGCCCGGCTGTCGTTCCACGTCCCACGGATTGCGGGGCGTCCCGAAGGGGTGCTCAACGCTGCCGCCCAGGGCGAACTCGCTCATGTTCAACTTGCCCAGAATGATGGCGCCCGCCTCTTTCAACCGGGCCACAACCGTCGAGTCCTCATCAGGAACCACGTCCAAGATCCTTGAGCCGGCGGTGGTGCGCACTCCCCTGGCGTGAAGCTGGTCCTTCAAGGAGATAGGCAGGCCGTGAAGTGGACCGAGGGAGCGCCCGGAGGCCAGCTCGGCCTCGGCCTTCTTGGCCTCAGCCAGCGCCTCTTCGGCGCAGACGGTAATGTAGGAGTGAAGGCCGCCGTCCAAACGCTCAATGCGGTCGAGGTAGCCCTGAACCAACTCTACTGGGGACAACTGCCCCTGGTGGAGCATGCGCGACAGCTCGCTGGCAGACCTGGTGAGAACGTCCTCTCCGGCCATGGCCTAGGCCTCCTCGCCAAGCCAGAAAACCGGCAGTGGCTCGACCTCGTCGATCTTGGGGTCGTCAAGGTTGAGCAGCGCCTCGTGGAGGGCGTTGACCCGGTGGGTAATTTCCTCCAGGTCCTCGTCGAAGACCTGAAACCCAAGCGATTCAAGCTGGGCTCGCACCTGACCCTGTGTCAGATCCCCCATGTTTGTTCACTCCCGCCGCGTCTGTCCGTCGGGCCAGCCGCTCCTAGCCATTGGCCGCTGACCAATGTTCCACGGGGCCTCTGTGTTGTCAAGAAGCGGCCGCCTGCAACGGAGGACCCAGATTCACCACCTGGAGATGAAAGAAGCGCCTCGTTGGAGCCGGACGCACCAAGGTGAAAAGCGACGCCGACGCCGTCCCCAGCGGGGGCAGGGGGCTGTACCCCCGGCGGGGGTACAGGGGGAGTCCCCCTGTTTCTAAAAACGTTGGAGGGTGGTGCGGGCGGGATAGCGGCGCACGCCAAGCCAGACCCTCCGCTGATGGAGGGCGCAGGCCAAGACAAGACCATCCGTCCCCATCGGCGGGCGGACGCCGGAGTCAGAGGCCCCCGCCACACCCCCCTTGCAAAATACGAACAGTTGTGCTATAGTACCCCATGAAGTGGGCAGCCGGCCCGCTTCTCTTTCTCGGAGCCTGCCACATACATATTGCACTGGAGGCTAACCACAGAGAATCCCCCTGTGGCAGGGGCGCTGAGGGAACAACCCAAGGGGCAAGACCCTCCGAGGAAGGTTGGGACCGGAGCCAATGCCGTTATAAGGCACAGGCTCTTTGGAGCCATCCCGCTCCATTACGGTTCCGTTACGGTTCGTTACGGAGCCATTACAGTTCCTTTACAGATCCTTTACAGCTTCATTACGGCTCGTTACGCCCTATTACGCCATTGTTACGGCTCCGTGCCTACACCCACCAAAATCAGGCTGATTAGCGTAACAATGCCCCGTTCACCGTCCAGAATTCTGACTGTTCTCGCGTCGAGGTGTTATGGATTACCGCTTGCTCCCCTGCCGCTCTTGCTCTTGGCGGCCCACCGGCGCCCGCCTGCTCTGCGGCTGGACGCGCCAGTTCGCATGACGGCTGTGGGCCGACGCCGCCTGGTGGGCCATAACCGCGCCCGCCTTCAGCCGGGACCTGGCGATGAAGCAGTTGGCCCTGGTTAGCCTCCATACCCCACGCAATGCCTCCTGGTCACTCCTTCGGTGGTGGATTTGGGATGAGTCGGTTCGTTGACACCCACTACCCCCGCATCTACCATGAGCGCCATCCGAGCCAGGATCGCACCCTTGACTCAATCCGACGAACGACATGGCGCCGTCCGCTTCAAGGACCAGAACTACGACGTAGAAAGCCAGACACCGGAGATCACCGACGCCGCGCTCGATGCCGAGCGTCAGCGCCTCGGCATTGAGCACCGGGGCGCCCAGGCCACCGTCGAGATCACCCGCGACGCCATCCGCGACTACTGCAACTACATGGGCAGCAGCCACCCGCTGTTCCTCAACGATGATGCCGCTCGACAGAGCCGGTGGGGCGGCGTCATCGCTCCGCCGGTGATGGTGGGAAACGCCATCATCGCCCCCGGCCTGCGGGGCGTACAGTGGATCTACGCCGGGACCTCCTGGGAGTTCTTCCAGGTCATGCGCCCCGGCGATGTGGTCACCCAGCGGGGGTGGTACGTCGACGCCCAGGAGAAGCGGGGCCGGGTGGTTGCCCGCATGGTCCTGCAGGTTGGCGAAACGGAGTGCGTCAACCAGCGCGGCGAGTTAGTGGCCCGCTCCAAGGTCTACTGCATGCGCACCCCTCGCCGGAAGGCCGGTGGCGGCATGGGCTACCAGCCCCGGCTCCACCGCTGGACCCCCGGCGAAATCGCCCGCTTGGAGGAGGAAGTCCTGGCAGAGCCGGCGCCCCGCATCGAGCCGCTCTTTTGGGAGGACGTTAGCGAAGGGGCCGATATGCCCGTCCTCACCTACGGCCCATTGCGCGACGTCGACATCGCCTTTACGGGCTCTTACACAGACTCCGGCGCTTTTGCTGCAGAGGCCGTCGCTCATGCAGGCGCCCATGTTTACCAACTCCTGAATCGCCGCCGCCACCCCGCCGACTCCTACTTCGACCCGGAGCGCGGCATCCAAGATCACCCCCACCGCGGCCATTGGGAGCAGTTCATGGCCCAGGAAGTCGGCATGCCCGGCGTCTACGACATCGGCCCGCACCGCCTGTCCTGGCTCTGCCGCTACGTCACCGACTGGATGGGCTGCGACGGCTTCCTCAAGCGCCTCGAAGGCAACCTCCGCCGTCCCAACGTCGTGTCCGACGTAACCCGTATTTCCGGCCGGGTCTCCAGGAAATGGACGAGCGAAAATGAAGCCCTAGTCGAGTGCGAAATGAGCGGGGTGAACCAGGAAGGCGAAGAGACGATGCCGGGGCGAGCCGTGTTGTCTCTGCCCCGACGGGCCCAGAAGCGCCCGTCGCTATGACGGCCACCGCCATTGCTCCCCAAGACCTCGATGCATGCCGTTCCCTCGCCGGCGTCTGGCTGCGCCGACGTGGCCACAATACCCAGGTGAGCGAGGGCGCGATCCGCCGCTGGAGCAAGGCCATCGGCGACCGGAACCCCCTCTTTGTGGAGCCAAGGAGCGCCACCCCCGCCGGCCCATCCGTGGCGCCGCCCTGCTGGCTCTACACCATCGACGACACCGCTGTTGCCCTGAAGTTTCCCGATCTCCACGTCGTCTACGGTGGCGCCGATTGGGAGTTCTTCCGGTGGGTCCGGGTCGGCGAGAACATCACTGCCAGAGCGCGGCTCATTGACGCGCAGGTCAAGGAGGGCCGCTTCTCCGGTCCAATGGTGCAGCAGACCGGCGAGACGGAGTATCTCGACGAGGCCAACGAGGTCGTTGCGCGAGCCGTCAGCACCGTACTCCGCACCTCCCGGGCGGAAGCGGTGCGCCTCGGCAAATACGGCCATCTGAACGCCTACAGGTATACAGAGGAAGAACTCCTCGCTGTTGAGGATGCCTACGACGCCGAGGAGGTCCGAGGCGCCAACCTCCGCAACCTGGACGACATCCATGTGGGAGAGCGTTTGGGGCCCATCGTCAAGGGGCCTCTGACCTCCGAAGATGTGCTCCAATTCATCTGCGCCACCCGGCCCGCGCCAGGTTTCGCACGATTCATCCGCGATCGGCGGCGTCACCCCGGCATCGCTTTCCGCGACCCCGGCGCGGGGATGTGGAACAGTTGGGACGCCGGCCTGCTCGACAGCACAGTTGCCCGCAGAATGGGCTTCCCCAGCGCCCACGACTGCGGGCTCGACCGCATCTCCTGGGTCTCACAACTCCTGACCAACTGGATGGGCGACGCAGGCTTTCTGCGCAGACTCAGCGTGCGCCTGACCCGGCCCAATCTCTACGGGGACGTCACCTGGTGCGAAGGCGTCGTTTCCTCCGTGGAACAACATGGCGTTGAAGGCGCGGTGGGCCTAGAGCTGCATTGCCGGGACCAGCGCGGCGAGACAACGGCCACAGGCGCCGCCGAGGTGGTCCTGCCAACCCACGCCTCTGAAGATAAAGCGCCAGGAGCGCCGGCGTGAGCGTCCTGGAAGGAATCCGGGTGGTTGAGTGGGGCGAGTTTGTGTCCGCCCCGTTCTGCGGCAGGCTGTTGGCCGGCCTGGGCGCGGAGGTCATCAAGGTGGAGCGCCCCGGCTCCGGCGACGAGGCTCGTTATCACGGCCCGTTCCCCAACGGCGTTCCCAATCCGGAGGCCAGCGGCCTCTTTCTGCATCTGAACGTCGGCAAACGCAGCGTCGCCCTCGATCCCGCGCAGCCGGAGGGCCGCGATCTCCTCCGCCAGCTCCTTGCCGACGCCGATGTCCTGCTCACCAACTACCGGCCCTCGGCAGTGGAGGGACTGGGCTTGGCCCCTCCAGATCTCCTTGCCATCAACCCAAGGCTCATCGTTACCACCGTGACTCCCCATGGATGGACGGGCCCCTACCGCGACCTGCCCGGCTATGACATCACCGTGCTTGCCCTAGCCGGAGTGTCCTTCAGCGTCGGGGAGCCTGAGCGCGAGCCCCTGGCCCCACCGTACTTCATGGGCGACTACCAAGCAGGTCTGACCGCCTCTTCAGCCACCGTTACGGCCCTGTTGGCCCGCGACTCCACCGGCCGGGGGCAACACGTGGATATCGCCGCCTTCGAGCCTTGGGCAACCTACCACGCCGGCGCTGCGGTAACCACGTTCGTTTATCAGGGCGTCACCGGCCACCGGGCCGGCCGCCGCCGGCCCGACCTCTACCCCTATACCCTGCTTCCATGCAAGGACGGCCTGCTCTGCCTCATCGCCCGCGAGGGTCGCCAATGGAAGCGTTTTCTCCTCGACGTGATGCAGCGGGAAGACCTTGCCAACCACGAGCGCTACCGCGACCGTAGGACCGTGGCCGAGCAGTACCCGGAAGAGATGGACGCTCTTCTGGCGCCCTGGCTCATGGAGCGCACCCGGGAGGAAATCTTCGAACTGTGCCGCCGGGGTCGGGCGCCCTTCGCCCCCGTCCGCCGCATCGACGAAGCACTCGGCGACCCCCACCTGGCTGCGCGAGGCTTCTTCCGGCAACTCGGCCACCCCGTAGCCGGCCCCCTACCCTACGCAGGAGCGCCCTTTCAGATGTCGGATGCGCCGTGGCGGATGGACCGGGCCGCCCCCACGCTTGGAGAAGCCAACGAGGACATCTACTGCGGCCTCCTGGGCTGCAGCGCCGGCAGGCTGGAAGAGCTGAGGCTGGCGGGGGTCATCTAAAGGACGGCTGATGGCGCTTCCACTCAACGGCGTTCGCGTGCTGGACTTCGGCTGGGTCATGGCGGCCCCCATCACAGCCCACCTCATGGCCGACATGGGCGCCGAGGTCATCAAGGTCGAATCGCGTTCCCACTTGGACGCCGCCCGCCGCGGGCGGCCGCTGGTCTCAGCCAGCGCCACCGCCGGGGATCTCGGCGAAGAGCCCGACCTTGCGCCCCTCTTCCACAACCTCAATCGCGGCAAGCTCGGCATCACCGTCAACCTCACCCACCCACGCGCCTGGGAAGTCGTGGGGCCGCTGGTGACCGCCTCCGACGTAGTGGTGCATAACCTCACGCCCCGGGCCTCCCGCAATCTGGGCCTGACCTACGAGCGCCTGTCCGCCCTTCGAGAGGACATCATCTTCGTGTCGCTGACGGCTGCGGGCCAGTACGGCCCCCTCAGCGACATCAGCGCCTACGCTCCCAGCGTGTCCTCGCTGGCTGGACTGGAGGGGCTGGTGGGGTACGCCGGCGAGGAGGCCATCGGTATGCTCGGCCTCAACTTTTCCGACCCGAACGCCGGCATGCTCGGTTACCTGGCTGCTGTGGCCGCGCTGTATCAGCGGCGACGCACCGGCCGGGGCCAAAGCGTTGACCTATCGCAGATGGAAGGGGTGGCGCAATTCCTGGGAGAACCATTCATGGAGTTGGCCATGACCGGCAATGTTCCGGCGCCGAAAGGGAACCATCATCCCCGCATGGCTCCCTACGGCAACTACCCCACCGCCGAACGCGACCGCTGGGTGGCCATTGCCGTGGGCTCAGACGCAGAGTGGCAGGCCTTCGCCAGCGTTGTGAGCGAAGATTGGGTGAATGAGGAGCGCTTCGCTAGGCGGGAGGGCCGCTTGGGCCACCGAATCGAGCTAGACCGATACGCGGCTGCTTGGACCGCTTCGAGGACGGTGGATGACATCGTGGCGCCGCTCCAGAGGGCCGGAGTGGCCGCAATGCCCGTGATGAGCATCGAAGAGCAGTTCGCCGACCCGCACCACCAAGCCCGGGAGGTCTACGTCAGCGTGGAGCACCCCAGGATAGGCTCCGAGCCCATCCACGGCCTGGCCTGGAAGATGAGCGAAACGCCGGGCCACATAGACCGCGCCGCCCCCCTGCTGGGAGAACACAACCACCACGTCCTGGAAACGATACTCGGCTTTACGCCCGAGAAGGTGCGGGAGTTCGAGGAGACGGGAGTCCTGACATAGGCCCAGCCGGGCGCCAATCTCGTTGCAACGCCAACAATGCCAATGCCCAACGCTGCGGATGACGGGATCCCGTCCCCGGACGAGCCCATGCCGGCTATGCGCCCAGGTCCTCGTAGCGGTCGTCGCGCTCGTGGAAACCGGCGCGCACCCCACTGTCCCGACGCGCCTTGAAGAAGTTGTGCTCACCTTCCTCGAAGCGGAGATTGGTGAAGAGTGTGTGCGTAACGTAGCCCTGGGTCAGCCCCTGCGTCACGCCCAGGATGTCGAGGATCCAATGGTGGGATGCCTTGCCGATTGCGATGCCGTCGGCTGGCAGCAGGGAAGCCTCCTGAGCATAGCGGGCCACCTCTTCTTCGAGCTGGGCGCGTGGGACCGCCTTGGTGATGAGCCCAATTTCAGCGGCCTCCGCGCCGCTCACGACGCGGCCCGTAACCAGCAGGTCCCGCGCCCGCTTCAGGCCAACGCTGAGATAGAGGGGCAACATATTGAGACCCCCTCCGGCGAACCCCAAGCGCTGCTCGGCGTGGGATATTTGCGCGTCGTCGGCAGCAACCGCGACATCGCAGAACTCCGCCATGAGGGTCCCTTCACCAACGCAGTGGCCATGGACCTCAGCGATGGTGATCTTGGGGTGGAGCAGCAGCTTCATGTGGCGCTCCATCCACTCGCGGTCCACCTTCAGACGAATACGTTGGCTGGGACGCCGCTCTCCAGCTTGGCCCGTGCCGTAGCCGTAGACGAACCCCACGGTCGACAGGTCGTGGCCGGCGCAAAAGCTGCCCCCGGCGCCACGCAGCACCACAACTTTGATCCCATCGTCGTCAGCGGCTTCGGCCAGAGCCGCGTACAGGTCGTCGCAGATTCCGCCCTGGCCGGGAAAGTCGATGGCGTTCAGCTTCTCCGGCCTGTTCAGCGTTATCCGCGCCACCGCGCCAGTGGTCTCGTAGAGGACGTATTGATAGCTCAAGGGTCGGCTCCCGAAGACATCGTTTCCTTCGCCCCGCCTACCTCGCGAAGGCCCCTCCGTTGCCCCCCGGCGATGCAATCGGGGCGGCTTTAATTCCCAAGCGGTCCATCCAGGTCACCCAGTCCTTGACCGCCTCCTCGAGGGTGAACTGCGGCTCGTAGCCCAGCTCGTTCTTGGCCCGCGTGATATCCATCACGTAGTATGCCCGGGGGCCCATGTTGCGCGGATCGCGGCCCGGCCCCACCTCGATCTGAGCCCCCGGGACCGCCGCTCTCACGGCATCGGCGAATTGCTTCACGGTGTACCGGCGGCCGCTGCCAATGTGGAATACGTGGTGCTCCGGCGTCGGCTCGGCAAGAACGCCGCAAACAACGCTGTGGGCCACGTCCCTGGCGTAGGTCATGTCCATGATCTCGTCCCCGCCCTTCTCGACGATCGTGGGGATGCCCAACATGGCGTTCTCCACCATCTGAATCCAGAGGATGTTGTGCAAGCCGTGGCGAGGATCCTTCTTGCCCATGCCGAAGATGGCAGCGTAGCGCAAGGCTACGAACCCGATGTTGTACAGGTTCTTGTAGTTCAGCCCCATCAGCTCGCTGGCAACCTTGGATGCGCTGTACACGGCCTTCACAGGGTAGGCGGGGGCGTCTTCGCCAACCGGCTTCAGGGTCGGGTACAGGTACTCCTCGGTAAGCGGGGCCAGCGCGCCCACGGAGCTGGTGAACACCACGCGGTCGCAGTCCATGATGCGCGCCGCCTCGAGCATGTAGACCGTGCTCATGGCGTTGATCTGGAAACCCTGCAATGGGTTCGCATCGGCGGCATCCGGGTAGACAGCGGCCAGGTGGCAGATGCGGTCCACGTTGTTGTCCTTGACCGCCCGTATCACTGAGGCGAAGTCCAGAACATCTCCCACCACCAGGTTGATCTCTCCCGAAAGGTCCGGCAGCAGCGTGAAGTCAGACCGGTTGTCGTAGATGATGGGCGTGTGGCCCTTCTCAATCAGTTCGCGCACGACCCAGCAGCCGTTTACGCCCAGCCCTCCGGTAACGAGGATGTTCATGCTTCCTCCTTCATTGCGACGGTTCATAGAGCCGCGCCCGATTGTACATCAGGGGCGGCCCCGTTAGGAAACGGCGGAGAACGCCATTCATGCCAGCGGCTGAGATTGGCCCTGCGCTCGAGGGATTGGCGGCGCGTCGTTCTCGGTAGCAAACGCGGGGAGAATCACGGCGAGTGCTCGCCAGGCATCCCCGCGTCCGCGAAGACGTTACGCCATTCCGTTGAGCGCAGCCTCTATCTGTTCGTCGCTCAGGCCGTAGGTTTCCCTGGCCGCCTTTGCGGTGACGTAGCCGTTCTGCAGGTCCAGGACGACCCGCTCGCGGTCGCGTTCGGTGGGAGGGCCGACCCCTCCCGCGCTGCCAGTGTCGACGCGGAGAACGTCACCGCCCTCAATGAGGACGTTGGAAATCAACCCCTTGTAGCAGCGCTCGCTGTCAGCCCCCGGATTGACCACCACGGCGCCGGATACGCCGTCGAAGCCGCCGTCCACGCCATGAGCAGGCCGCAGCAGCCGGTCGCTGCCCCCGGAGAAGCGGCTCTCGCTTGCCACCAGGTAGTCCCGGCGATAGGCGGGGCCGCCCCGGTACTTTCCAGCGCCTCCCGTGTCGGGAATAATGCTGAACTGCTGCATCTCCACGTCGAACTCCGATTCGAGGATCTCAACACTGGCGAACTTTGCGCCGCCGGACCAGGAATGTCCCGTTCCCGTCCACCCGTCGCCGCCGTCATAAGCGCCGTTCCCGGAGATGAGCAGCTCGTATTGGACGTAGGGGCGTCCCCTGCCAGCCGCGTTGCCGATGACCACCATGTTGCTGCTGGCGTTGTGTGCCACGGGGGGCCGGCCCGCGGCCTTGCTGAGCGCGGTAAAGATGATGTCCTCCACCAGACTCAGGGTCATGGAATAGAAGCCAACAGGTCCAGGAAACACCGGGTCCAGGACGCTCCCCGGCCTAAACCTGCACTCCACGGCGCGGGCCAAGCCGAAGTTGTTGGGCGCCCCGGGGTCGATCATGGCCACCGTGGCAAAGCAGACCATGCCCCGGATGAACGGGGGGCGCACGTTGACCGGCCCAAGACTCTGGTCATCCGAGCCGGAGAAGTCCATAACGAGCCGGTCGCCTTCCTTGATGGCGGCAACGTGCAGCCTAATCGGCTTCGCGTGGTCCGCGATGTCGTCAATGAAGGCTTCCGCTTCGTAGACCCCGTCCGGCCAGCTCGAAATCTCCTTCCGCACCCTGGCCTCGGTGCGCAGCCCAATCTGCTGTAAGGCGGCTAGGGCTATGTCCTTGCCGTAAGAGTCCAGCAGTTCCTTGATGCGGGCGGCGCCAATGCTCCACAGGGCGCCGGCCTGGGCGCCCAGGTCACCAAGCACCAGCGACGGCGTTCGGCTGTTGGCCGTGAGAAACTGAATCGTCTCCTTTACCGGCTTCCTCCGGCTTTGGAATTTCACCGGGATGATCTGCAAACCCTCGCCGAAGACGTCCCTCGCCAGCACGTTCCGGCTCCCCGGCGACTGGCCCCCGATGTCGCTCTTGTGGCCCATGCTGCAACAGAAGGCCACGACCTCCCCGTCGTACACCACCGGCATCACCACGACCATGTCGTTGGGATGGGGGCAGCCGCTGTAGTACGGATGGTTGATCAGGAAGCAATCGCCGTCCTCCATTTCGTCGTAGGAGTACAGCTTCAGCACGCCCTGCACACATTCGGGGTAAGCGCCGAGGTGCGGAGGCACGGGAGAGTACTGGCCCACGGTGTTGCCGTCGCGGTCTGCGATGCCCGCGCTGAAGTCGTGCGTCTCGCGAATGATCGTGGAGAAGCCCGTGCGAAGAACGGCGGCCTGCATCTCCCGCACGATGCCATCCAGGCGCGCTCGAATGACCTCTTGGGTTATCACGTCAACGGTTGTCATGGTATGCCCTACTCGCGTCCGGCAAAGGCTACAACAGACCCAGGAGCTGCCGCCGGGCATCAGCGTCGCCTAGGTCGCCGGGGGTCCCAGAGAACACCACGCGGCCATTCTCCAGCATATGCACCTTGTCGGCAATGCTGAGGCCCATCTCCACATTCTGCTCAACGAGGATGATGCCAATGCCCCTGTCGTCCACCAACCCTCGGATGGTCTCCGATATCTGCTGCACAAGGTTACCCGCCAGCGCTCCCGAAGGTTCGTCCAGCAGCAGCAACGTGGGCGTCGTCATCAACACCATCCCCAGCGCCAGCATTTGACGTTCGCCGCCGCTGAGGGCGTCGGCGTCCACCTTTCGGCGACGGGCGATGGCGGGGAACATGTCGAAAATCACCGCCATCCGGTCCTCCATCTCGTTGACGGGAGCGGAATATCCTCCAAGCCTGAGGTTGTCATCAATCGTCAGGTCTCCGAAGACCTGACCGCCCTGGGCCATGTAGGACATTCCCAGCTTGATGTTCTGGAACGGCGGGTTGTTCGCGACCTCGCGGCCTCCAAGCCGCACGCTGCCTCCCGTGACCCTGGCCACGCCGAACATCCCCTTCAGAAACGTGGACTTGCCCGCGCCGTTGTGGCCGATGATGGCCACGGCCTCCCCTGCCTCCGCCTGGAGCGTCACGCCGTTGAGCACCTGTTTGGCTCCGTAGGAGACCAGGAGGTCCTGGACTTCAAGCAGTGGCATCGCTAACTCCCAGGAACGCCCCGGCCAACCGCTCGTCCTTCGACACCTCGTTGGGCGCGCCCGACAGCAACACGCTGTTGCGAATAACCACCACGTGGTCAGCCATCTCCATCACAACCCGCAGGTTGTGCTCCACCAGGATCACGGCCTTGTTGTGCTCCTTTGCCGCAGAGACAATGAGGGATCGAAGTCCCTCCACCAGGTCGGGGTGAATGCCGGCCATGGGCTCGTCGAGAAGGAAGACGTCCGCCCCAGCGTTCAGCATCCGGGCGAACTCCAACAGCTTCTGCTGGCCGTAGGACAGGACTTGGGCCATACTGCGGGCCTTGTCTGGAATGTTGACCTGCTCCAGGTGGGCCATGGCCTCTTCCCGCTTCTTCTTCTCTTCCCGCGCCACGGCCAGAGGCCTCAGCAGTACGTTGTACTCCTGATTGCCGATGCCCCACGGCGACGACACCATGACGTTCTCCAGGCCCGTCAGGTAGTAGAAGACCTGCGAGTCCTGAAATGTCCTGGCGATTCCAGCTTTGAAGACCCTGTAGGGAGGCTTGCCGGTGATGTCCTTGCCATTGAGGAGAACAGCCCCGTCGTCCGTCTTGAGGAAGCCTGAAATGATGTTGATGAGCGTGCTCTTCCCCGCTCCGTTGGGACCGATGACCCCGAGGATGGCGCCCGCGTCAAGAGAAAAACTCACGTCGTCAAGGACGCGATATCCCCCGAAGCTCTTGCCGATCCCCTTTACTTCGAGCACTGCCATGACGAACGCGTCTCACTCCAGCTTGTAAGCGCCTATCAGCCCCTGCGGGCGCAGAAGCATGACCGCAAAGAGCACCCCGGAATAGGCCATGATCTGTACGGGCCCCACCATGTTGGCGGGCAGCGCCGGTATGAACCGCACCGACTCCTGGATGGCTATCAGCGCCACGACGCCCAGGATAGACCCCATCCAGCGCCCCGTGCCGCCCAGGATAACCATAATCAGGATGAATGTGCTGAACAGCACGTCAAACGCGGTGGGGTGTACGTAGCGAGTGTAGCTCGCGTACAGGCCGCCGGCTACACCCGCCATCATCGCAGTAATCACGAAGACCCGGAACCGGTACAACTCAACGTTGATGCCGATACTCTCGGCGACTGCAGGGTTTGCCCTGATGGTTCTCAGCACTCTCCCAAAGGGAGAACTCACCAACCGGGCCGCCAGCAGGACCACGATGATCATGACGGGAATGCTGAGAATGAGAAAGAGATGGGGGCTGTTCAGTTTCAGGCCAAAGATCACAGGAGATGGAATACCGGGTATGCCAAAAGGCCCCTTGGTGAGGGATATCCAGTTGAACAGGACCTGAGTGAGCATAAGCTGGACTGCAACGGTGCCCAGGATGAAGAAGTGCCCCTTGAGCCGGAGAATGGGAGACACCAAAGCCGCCACAAGACCGGTTACCGGCATGGCGAGCAGCAGGGCCACAAAGAAGTTGAAGTCCGCATCAACAGTCAGGATCCCCACGGTGTAGGCGCCAATGCCATAGAACGCGGCATGGGCCAGGGTCAGCAGGCCGGTGTAGCCCACCGAGATGTTCAGGGACACCGCTAAGATCGCGTAGATGGTCCCAAGAACGACGAGATGCACGAAGTAGTCCATGGGCTACAACAGCTTCCGTAGCTCGCGGTGCTCCCGCGTCCCCAGCAGCCCATAGGGCCTGAAAACGATGAACCCCAGCATGATGATGATGGCAACGGGTTGGCTCCACTGCCCCGAGAGCACGAATGCCACCAGTGTTTGCGCCAGGCCCAGGGTCAAGCCCCCGAGGGCGGCCCCCGGAAGACTGCCAATCCCTCCGATGATCACACCAATGGATGCGATGATCGCCAACTGCAGGCCAATCACCGGCTCCAACCCAACGTCGTAGGCCCGGAAGATCCCCGCTATGCCCGCTAGGGTGGAACCCAGGGCAAACACCATGAGGAAGACTTGGTTGGAATCGATCCCGACGGAAAGGGCCAGGTCAGGGTTGCTCGCCACGGCGCGGATCATCCTGCCCCACTTGGAGGATCTCAGGAAAACGGTTACCGCACTGAACAGAATGACGACGACAATGATGATGATGACGTGGAAGTAGGCGATGGCCACGTCACCGAGGTGGAACGTGGAAAGCGGCCCCTGCTTGAGCACCTTCAGGTTGGTGGACGCTGCCGCCACCAGAAAGCCCTCGACGAAGAACATGCCGGCCAGGGAGGCAAGGAACGCGGTCAGGAATCCGGCAGACCTCCCCCTGAGGGGACGATAGACGCCAACCTCGATGAGCATGCCAACAACCATGGCCCCAACCACGCCAACCATGCCTGCCGCGGCAAGGGGAAGTCCAAGATGCTCCTGCAAGACCCAGGTGATGTAGCCTGCGGCAATGAAGACGGCCCCGTGCAGCACGTGGAAGATCCGCACGGTGTTGTAGATGACGCCGAACCCCAACGAGAGCAGCGCGTACACGCTGCCCAGGGCGAAGCCGTTCACGAGAAACTGAGCGAAGGTCTCCAATGTTCCCTCGTCTGCTATCGGTCGTCTGCCATCGGTCCTGTGGGTTGAACAAGCGGGCGATTGCAAAGAGCGCCAACGGCGCACATTGACCCAGTAACGCTATCCAAGAGCCGTCGCCGAATATTCCAGCCCATCCAACGCAAGCCCATGCCCTTACGATGCCTTAAGGCCGGCAGGGTTACTTCACCGCCGGTGCCCTCTGGGAGATGGCGGCCCCATGCAAGAGTTCAAGTCGTCATGGGACCGCCATCATCCTCGGCGCTGGCTCTACTGAGTCTCGTAAGGCAAAATCAGAGGCACGACGGTCTTGTACTGCTGGTTCACCACAGACTTGATCTGGAAGCTCTGCCAGCCATCGCCCGTTTCAGGATCGAAGGTGTAGTTACCGGCAATCCCCTGGAACTCGAGGATGGAGCGCATGCCATCGGCGATTTCCTGCGGCGTGATGCCTCCGGCCCGCTTGACCGCTTCCACGATCATCTTGGCGCCATCGTAATAGGCTGCCGCAAAGCCGTCAGCCGGGCGGTCGAGGCGCGCCTCGTACTCTGCCAAGAAATCCTGCAACTCAGGGTCGGGGTCGTCCGGGTCAAAGGCAGGCGACGAATAGATTAGCCCCTCCGCCGCCTGTCCTGACACCTTGATGACGTCGGCGCCTTCCGCAGTCGTCGTAAGGTTGTACTTGGGCTCCAGACCGATTTCGGCTGCCTGGTTCAGCATCAGGGCCGTCTCAGATCCAAGCGTGATGTAGTGCACCACGTCTGGGTTGCCGGACTTGATCTTTGTCAGGATGGACCTGAAGTCCTTCTCCTCGGGAATATATGCCTCCTCGGCCACAACCTCACCGCCCATGGCCGCTATGAGGGCCTTGTCCCGGTCCAGAAGGATGCGGATCGAGTCGTTGCCGGCGTGATAGATCAGGCCCCACTTCAGGTCCTTCTCCCCCAATTCATCAGCCAGGTAGCGGTACAGCACGTCCGCGTTGTGTGCTGAGTTGGAAGCGTTCCTGAACGTCCACTGGCTCATCCTGCCGAACTCCGGGTGCTGAACGCCGGAACTGACCAACACGATCTTGAGATCGTCGGCCACGGGCACCTGAGCCAGAGCGATTTGCGTGAAGATCGTCGAGACAATGGGGACCTTGTCCACGTTCACTAATTTGCGCAGCGCCGATATGCCCACGGGCGCCTGGCCCTGGTGGTCCTCCGTGATGAGCTCGAACGTGAAGCCCGGCGCCCAATTCTCACGGTTGGCCCGCTCAAAGGCCAATTCCATGGAGACGTTCACCAGGTCGCCCCACGAGGCCAAGCTCCCCGACAACGGGACCGTCGTGCCCACCTTCACAACCTGAGGAGGCGCGGTGGCCGCCGGCGTTACAGTGGCCGGCTGGGAAGTGAACGTTGGGCGCGGCGTCTCCCCGGGAGCGGTCGTCGGCTGGGGGGTGTTCGTGGGCGGCGCTGACGTGGCCGTTGGATCACTGCCACACGCCGACACCAACAGCGCCACAACCCCAACCACAAGGCCAGTCAAAAACGGGAGTCGATACGTTGATCGTCTTATGCCCATTTCTCCCCCGCAACCGTAGAATTCCCTACCTGTCCGACAGGAGGCGACACATACTCCCCAGGCGCGCCTAGGTTAACGAAAAATAGCATCGGAGCACGGGTGTGTCAAGAGCATTGCGTTGCATGACCCACCCCTACAACGAATATCGACCAATATCTCCCTTCTTATGCGCGGCATCGGACTATCACTCTGAAGAAGCAGCGACGCTAAGGAACCTCTGAACAAGCCAATGTAAGCTGGGCTGAGTTGATTGGAGGGATCCTTCAGAGACTGTAGCCCGCCAGTGGGTGCTGTGATAGGGATTGGTGGGGCCGCACGTTGGCGCGCTCGACGGTCCACTCGGCGACGCGGGTGTCGTTCGCCGCAAGCGCTGCTTTCATCACCTCGATGGCTTTGTCTGCGAGGCTGAGGAGAGCGCCTTCAGCCTGCCGCCGATGCGAGCCCGGCGAGGCCAAGACCGAGGCCGCTTCACCGTCCGGATAGCCGTCCCGCCCCGGAAGCCCACCGCGCTCCTGCCTGTAGGCGTCGCGCGCTTCGCGTTCTGCGCGGTAGGCGGCCTCCGGCAGCCCACGGAACAAGAGAGGGCGTCCAGGCGTAGAGCAGGCGGAAGCCGGTAGGGGCGCCAACGGCAAAAGCGGCGGGAGCGAGAGCGGTAATCCATAGCACTCCAGGGGACAGATGTCACGACTGTGGGACGGTTGGCGGCGCTTCGCGACGTTTACCAGCGGCGCCTCGAAGGGAGCCGTGACGGAGCCGGGACAGATCTGAGACAGAGCCGTCGCGAGCCATGGCGAAACCGAGACGAGCCTTAGCGGCTCCAAAGAGCTTGTGCCTTACAACGGCATTGGCTCCGGTCCCAGCCTTCCTCGGAGGGTCTTGCCCCTTGGGTTGTTCCCTCAGCGCCCCTGCCACAGGGGGATTCTCTATGGTTAGCCCCCAGTGCTCATGTATGCGGCAGGCTCCGAGGAAGAGAAGCGGGCCGGCGGCCTACTTCATGGGGGCATTATAGCACAATCGTTCTTATTCTGCAATGGGGGATGGCGCTTTCTAACCTGCCCTTGAGTAACGAGAGAGAGAAGGGGGCTTATGGTGGCGGACGGCGGTTGTCCCACCTAGCCCACCCTCCAACGTTTTCTGGGTTGGCGTTGAGTATGGGTCAGGTGTACGTTTGAAGCGACATCAAGGTGGGAGATATTGAGATGCCGCTTCGACCGATGGGCCGAGAGCAGATGTGGATGTTGCCGCCGACGCTTGACGAGTTGTTGCCGCTGGATCATCCGGCGCGGTTCGTCGCCGAGTTCGTCGATGCTCTAGATCGAGATGCATGGGCGGAGCTTGGCGTGGACATAGCAGGTGACTCGATGGGAGGGGGCGCTGTTGAGCGTGTGGCTGTACGGCTTCACCGGTGTGCGCTCGTGCCGGAAGCTGGAGGCGGCCTGCCGGGACCAGATACCGTACCTGTGGCTGACCGGGTGGCAGCATCCTGACCACAACACCCTGTGGAGGTTCTACAAAGGGCATCGGCAGGCCATGAGGAAGCTGTTCGAGCGGACGGTGCGTACGGCAGTGACGATGAAGTTGGTGGACCTGGCGGTTCAGGCGGTGGATGGTACTAAGGTGGTCGTTTGCTCACCTGGCGCGTCGCTGACTGCGTTGGGAAGCTCCTTGCCAGGTGAAGAAAAAAGACCTCCTTCCCAACTTTCCCCTGAGAACGGGGGCAGGGATGGAGGCGGTGTAGGCTGGCGGCTTATTCAGAGGTTTCCTAACACTGAGGGAACGAAGAATGTCCGAGGGTTTGCCCGCCTCAGAGGGGCATCAACGGCCTGCGGGACCTCAGGGCGTAGCGGGGGAGTGAAGGAATACTGGAGGCAATGCTGAGGAATAAGCGGGGCCTGTCGTGTCGGTTGGGGGCAATTGGAGTGCCGAAGCCGCCGGTCCTATTGACAACGCTCAGGGTTCCCGCCTCAGCATCAACGCCTGCGCCTCAGGGCCCCGCCGCTCAGACCAGTCCCTTCCCGCCGCAATGGACGCAACGCGCCCCACCACCCAACGGTCCCCCTCTGATGAAACCCGCTCCCCTGCAGTTGGGGCAGATCCCGTTCCCTGACGCCACCGGACGAGTTACCCGCGCATCGAGCATATGAAGCCGCAGGTCGGGGCAACGCGTCTGAAACCCAGAACATTTGCACCCGGGGCAGACTCGCTGCAAAACCCTCAGCTAGGCGACTCTCCCACTGCCCACGCAGATCAGGCACTCCAGGCTTTCCAGGGATTTGCGGCATTGGGGACACCGGGGCCTCTCGGCCTCCGGCGGCTGCGAAGATGCACTCATCGGCGTATCCTTCCTCCTCGCCCCCGCGCGCTCCGCGCCCACAACGCCTTGCTCCCTACACGATGGTAATCACGAGGTTGCCGTAGTCGTCAACCTCGGCCGTCTGGCCTGCGTGGAGCACCGCTGTGGAGTCCAGTTGATCGATGATGGCGGGCCCCACCAATCGGTGGCCCGGGGCCAGCAGCGCTCGCTCGTAGATCGGTGTCGGCGTCGTGCCGCGCGTGCTGTCGAAGCAGACATCCCGTTGTCCCACAATGGCCCCCTCCGGACCCCCCACCGTCTCCCGGCGGCGCTGCATCGAGAACTTGGGCGCCACAACCGTGGCCCGGAGGCGGTAGTTCACAGCCTCAGCCGGCTCGCTGGCGGCGCTGTGGCCAAAGAGCTGCTCGTGTTGTTGGTCGAATCGAACGCGGAGGTCGGTCCTGTCCTGCTCTGTCAGGCGATCGCTGGCGCCGGCGGCAACCGTCAACTCGTACCCCTGGCCCTGGTAGCGAAGATCAATTGCGTAGTCGAACCGGATGGCGTCTTCATCGAAGCCGTCCGCCTTGATCTCCCGCAGGGCCTGCTCCTTCAAATCACCAAGAATCCCGTTCAACTCCGCCATGTCCATCTCGGCCAGGGGGCGAAGCCTGGACCTCACGAAGTCCCTGCGCGGGTCGGCCATCACCAGGCCCAGGGCCGACGACACGCCCGGAAGCGGCGGGATCACCACTTTCTTCATGCCGAGGTCGGCTGCCACTTGGGCCGCATGCACCGGGCCCGCCCCGCCAAAAGCCACCAGAGCGAAGTCCCGGAGGTCGTAGCCGCGCTCGGTTGAAACCTCGCGGATACCCTCCTCCATCTTGGCGTTGATGATGCGGATGATGCCCTCGGCGGTGCGTAGCGGCGCCAGGCCAAGCTTGGCCCCCATGTCGGCAATCGCCTCATAGGCCCTATCCCGGTTGATCTTGACCCTTCCGGCCAAGAGGTGCTCCGGGTGCAGGACACCGAGAACCACGTTGGCGTCCGTGATCGTAGGGTCGACGCCGCCCTTCTCATAGCAGACCGGCCCGGGGTCGGCGCCAGCGCTGTGGGGTCCAACTTGCAGCACGCCGCCCTTGTCCAGCCAGGCGATGGTACCGCCACCGGCGCCGATGGTGTTGATCATCAGCATCGGCACGGCGATTTCCCAGTCGCCAATCATCACGGAGGTCTGCTCCAGCACCTTGCCGGACTCTCCCAAGGCGATGTCCGTGCTGGTGCCCCCGATATCGAGGGACACCATGTTGGCATAGCCGGCCGCCGCCGCGATCTGCATTCCGGCCTCTGAACCGGCGCACGGCCCGGAGAGCAACGTGGTGATGGGCACCACGCTCCCGATCTTGGCGACACCCCCGTTGCTCTGCATGATGTAGAGTTGCTCGGTGGTGACGTTCTGGTCCCGCAGGCTGCGCTCGAGGTTGGCCAGGTAGCGGCCCATGATGGGGGCTAAGCGCCCATTGGCCACGGTGGTGCTCAATCGGGGAAACTCCCGTATCTGCGGGAGAATCTCCGACGACAGGGAAACTGCCACATCCAGCAGCTCCTCCCTGATGATCTCCGCCAGCTCCCGCTCGTGGGTCGGGTTGAGGAAAGAGAAGAGCAGGACCACCGCCAAAGACTCGATCCCCTTCGCCCCCAACTCGCGGATGGCCCGGCGAGCCTGCTCCCTGTCCAACGCCTTCTTGACATTGCCCTGGAAGTCCACCCGCTCGGTCACCTCTGCGCGAAAGCGGGGTTGTACGGGGGGATTCTTCTCCACGTAGATGTCACAGAGGTCGCTGCCAAAACGGGGAATGTGCCAAACGTCGTTGATGCCGCTGAAGCCCTCGGTTACGAGGAGCCCCACCCGAGCGCCGCGGTCCTGCACCAGCAGATTGGTGCCCACCGTGGTGCCATGCGTCAGTGAAGCCACGTCCTCAGGCGTAAGGCCAGAGCCAAACAACTCGCGCAGGCCGTTGAGGATCGCCTCGCTGGGCTCTGCGGGCGTGGACGGCGTCTTGAGAACGTCGACCTCGCCGGTCTCGTGGTCTAGCACCACTATGTCGGTGAAAGTGCCGCCGGTGTCTACGGCTACGGTCTTCACGGAGCCAACCTCCTGGCGCTGGTCTTTCCGGTCAGGGTGACGGCGCGCCGGCGCCAATCATGCGTCCCCTGGGCGCTATTCATACCTCAGCGCCTCGGCGGGGTAGATCTGCGAAGCCTGCCGCGCCGGCAGGAACGTCGTCACGAGGGAGAAGACATAGGCTATGCCGATGATTATACCAATCTGAAGCCACGGAACAGTGAACTGGATGGTTTCAACTTCCTTTTGGATCTCGTTGACCAAGTTGAAGGACAGGATGGTCCCCAGGCCAACTCCGATGGCAATGCCCAGCAGCGCCACGAAGGAGGACTCAAGCAGAAACGTGAGCTGGACCATCCACTTCTTGTAACCTATGGCCCGCAACATACCAATATGCTGCCGGCGTTCCACAACGGCCCGCAGACTGATCACCCCAAGGGAGGCAATGCCCACCATGAGGCCCAGGCCCATGAACCCGGTCAAGAGCCGGTTGAAGGCCTGGTTGGCGTCCGCCTGCTCCTGGATCAACTCCGCCAGCACCTGGGTTTCCATCCCGTTCTCCTGGAAGCTGGATTCCAGTGCTTTTGCTGCCTGGGCCGGGTCCACACCCTCAGCGAGACGGAACCGGTACGTGGTAGTAGGCAGCGCGAATGGCAGCGCCTCATCCAACAACCTCTTCGAGCCGATCATGCCGCCGCCGATGCTGCCGAAGGCGTCCGTAAGCTGGTCCAGCACGCCAATGACGGTGAAATGGCGAATCTCCCCGGTGCGCGGCTCGCGCACCTCAATGTCCACCGCGGAGAACGTGGTGTCCTCGTAGAAGAAGCCCTCCAACTCAAAGGTGCGGGGTTCCTGAAAGCCCCCGCCGGACCTGGCGGGCACAACAGCGGCATCCACCACCACCAGCGACGGGTCCTCTCTCATCCTTTGAAAAACCTCTCTGGCCGTGTTTCCGTACCCCTCGGCTATCAGCGCCAGCCTATGGTTGGTGGCGGCAAGGAACCCGTCGTCCGCGGCGCGCACGGAGTACCCCTTCCACCGCTGGTCGTCCGAGCCGACCTGGCGGGCGTCGACAGGGAAGCTGGTGAAGCCGCCAATGGCCTCGAAGTCCCCTGGAGTCAATCTTTCCTTATCGACGACCGATTCCTCTATGTCCAGAATGGGCGTGTTGAAGTTGACCACGGCCTCAACGTCCCACTCCCCAGTCACGGTGTCGGCATCCGCCACAGCGGTGCCGAATGCCCCGGTGAGGATTGACATGACGATGAGCGTGAAGATCACGAGACCGAACATGGCAAGGGTCAGCCCCGTGCGGAACTTAGCGGCCATGGGATAGGCGACGGCCATGACCACCACGGGCCTGAGCTTTCCAAACCGGCCCGTAACCAGCGAAAGCGCCCGCAGGATGAGATCGGCGTTGTGGATGATCGTCCATACGGCAGACCCAACCATCGAAACACCGGAGATGAAGAACATCTCGATGTTCGAGTCCAATTCGCCCGTGATGAAGTCCAGGGTACTGAAGGGAAGCAGCCAGAAGATGAGCAGCAGCACGCCCATGAAGGAGAAGGCGATCCGGTCGCGCCGGTCCTCCCGCATCGACGTGCGGCGCAGCAGCGTCCGCAGAATCAGGCCGAGCCCTATCAGCACCAATGACGCGCCAATGGAGAAGGGAGCGGCGTGGTGCAGCGGCCCGGCGCCCGCAATGGCCAGCCCCAGGCCAATGGCAAAGGTGAGCCAACCCTGCCGCAGCGGCAACAGGAGCAGCCTCCCCAATTGGAACAGCACTGCCAGAGGAAAGACGGCCAGGGCACCCAACGCCCTCACCAGGAGCCAGAGCCCCCGTAACGGACGGAGCGCCTTCAGCGCCCCAAGGGCCTGGAGCAAGAAACGGGGCGGCGCCGTTCCCGCCCTCCCAATCGCCTGCAGGATGTCGCGTCTGCTCGTCTTGGATGCCGAGGAGGGACTGGGCAAGCCCCGCACCGCAGCAACGATGTTCAGGCGGCTAACGCGGTGCGCCGAGAAGGCAATGGTCGCAAATGTGATCACCATGCCGAGGCAGTAGGCCACGATGGCGCTGCGAATCTCGAAGTGACGCACAAAGGCGAAGTCGTCGTCCAGATTGCCAAAGATCGTGTTGGCTATGGCTATGATCAGCGCGCTTACCAGCAGGCCCACGACCACGCCCACCGCCGCCGAGACGATGGCGTAGGCTGTCCCCTCGAACACGAACATCTGCACCAAGTGAGAGCGCTTGGCCCCCACCGCCCGCGCCATACCCATCTCCGACCTGCGGGCCGCCGCCAGCATGACGAAGATCAGGAAGATCAGCAGCACCCCAACCATGATGGAAAAGAGGCCCATGATGATGAAGAAGCTCGTGACGCCGCTGCCCGCTGCGTCCGCCTGCTCCAGCAATACGCGCTTGAACTCCACGACGGAGAACTCCCCGATGTCGTTGAAGAGCGTGCTTGCTTCGGCCTCAATATCGTCGAACTCCTCGGACCCGATGGCGGAAAGAACGTTCTCGGACACTTCCGGGTCGGACAGCAGGGCAATGAGGCCGTCGCTGAGCCCCGGTTGTTGAAGCTCGGCCCTGAGCGAAGTCAGGTCTGTCTTTGCGTCGCCCAGCAGCCTCATTTCCTCGGCCTCCAGGGCCGCAAGCACGTGGCCCTGGGCCAGCAACGTCTTCAGGTCCGCGGCCACCGCCCGATCGGAGAAGAAAACCCGAAGCTCGCTGGCCACCTCTCTGCTCAATTCCGCCCCTGAACGCTCGTCGCCCCGGTTGGAGACGGCAATGAGGTTCACCTGCCCTGGCCTCTCGAAGACCTCCTGGGCCCGCTGCAATGGCATGACCATCGTTGGGTCGCTGCCGGCCAGGCCGCCATCCCGCACGATGCCCTTGATGGAAAAGGACCGGATCCCCTCCCCCTGCACAACCCGCAGCTCGTCTCCGGGAACGGCGTCCAACTCTTCCACGGCCTTCTCGTTGATATAGACCTCGTCCTCTGCGAGGTCCTGCGGGCTGACCTGCTGGCCAGACTCGAGCGTCAGGGCCTTGAACCCCGAAAGCCGCCCTGGGTCAAGGCCGACCACCCGCATTTGGCCCTCGCTGAGGGAAGTCCGCGGGTTCTGGGCCGGGACGGTCTCCGCGACCTGAGGCGTCAGCCCGTCGATGATGTCCAGGCCGGCAAGGTCGGCTTCCAGCGCCGCGAAGCGCTCCATGGGAACATAGGGGGCGCTGCCAAAGCTGCCGGCGGCGTCCACCCTCGTGGAGAACATGACCTCGTCCACGTTGCCCAGCGCCTCCACCGCTGCCCGGCGAATGGAGAAGCTGATGGTGTCTCCCGTCCCGAACGCCGCTGCAATGATGACGGTGCTCAACATCACGCCAACAATGATGAGGATAGTCTGAGACTTGCGCCGGGGGATGTTTCGCAGGCCAAGCTTCACCATGACGGGATTGCGCCAGCCCATGAAGAGGACGATGGACAGGCCGGCGACAAACACGGCCGCCAAGACCACCATGTAGAGGTTCATCGAAACGCCGAATAGCTCTTCCATTGTCTGCCTTTGTCCGTCTTGTTCCGGGGCCTAGCTTCCGTCCCCAGTCCCACCGCCCACGTGGTTACCGAGACCGTCGTCCTCAACGTGCCCGTCCCTCATGCGCACAATCCTGTCGGCGCTCTCCCCCACCTCCCTGGAGTGGGTCACCATCACAAAGGTCTGTCCGTTGGTCTTGTTCAGATTCGTCATCAGGTCGATGATTTCCTGCGCCGTCTCGCTGTCCAGGTCGCCCGTGGGTTCGTCCGCCCACACGATGGCTGGCTCGCTGACCAGCGCCCGAGCAATGGTCACCCGCTGACGCTGTCCGCCGGAGAGTTCTCCAGGCAGGTGATTCGCCCGCTCGACCAGCCCCACAACATCCAGCATCTCCAGCGAGGCTTTGCGGGCCTGAGCAGGTTTCACCCCACCCACCAGCAGCGGCATTTCCACGTTTTCGACGGCGCTCAGGACGGGAAGCAGGTTGTACAGCTGGAACACAAACCCCATGCGCTTAGCCCGGTAATCGCTGCGCTCGTCGTCCGGCATGCCATGAAGGACGGTCCCCTCAATAAGCACCTGCCCCGAGTCGATCTCATCCAGCCCGGACAGGCAGTTGAGGAGCGTGGTCTTGCCGCATCCGCTGGGGCCCATGATGGCCACCATCTCGCCGCGGGGCACCAACAGGTCCACCCCTCTCAGCGCATGCACCTGAACCCTGCCCGTCTCGTAGGTCTTCTGAACGTTTGTCGCCGCGATGATCAGGTCGTCGCCTTGCTGGCTCAAGATTGTGTCCTCCTACGCAAACGTCCTGACAAACAGAAGACCCCATTTCTCGGCGCAGGGCTCGGCGCTGGAAACGGAGTCCTTCTCTTCAAACAACCGCTAATTCCCACCGGCACGCGCCGGGGTCTTGCCACCCTAGTGAGCCATATGCTCCGCCAAGTGCGCCTCCAACTCCCTGATGTCCAGGTAGGAGCGCTCGCAGACTACGAAACGCCCGAAGCCGCAATAACACTTGCTGTAGGCGTACATCTTGCCCATCACCGGCTCCTCGCCGGCAGCGAATCCGAGGTCCCTGGCCTTCATGAGCCAGGGAATGGGCTGGTTGCAGAGGGTGCAGCGATAGGCAAAGGCATGGGAAATGCCCCGGTTGGGATCGCTGGGATCCTCGGGCTCTATGTGAAGGTGCTGGAACTCTCCGTGAAGGTGGTCTCCGCCCATGTTCGCCTCCCATGCAAAAGGCACCTCCCTGGCCACGCCAGGCCTTCGAGAGGCGCCTTTCGTCTACTGACTCAAGCGTACCCCTAGCAGGTTATGTTGTCCATAGGTTGCCCGGGCCGCAGAATCTCGTCAGGGTCACCCAACTGCTTGGCAAAGTTGCGAAGCTCGGGGTCCTCCAGCAGCAACAGCTTGCGGTTGTCCACCATGCGCTCGCCGTCGAACCACATCGTCGGTGACTGAATGTACGTGTCCACGTGGGACACCCACACTGACCGCGCCCCTTCCGGCCTGTTCGGGTCCATCTCACTGGAGCTGCCGAAGTCGGCCGCATACGTGGCGACGCCAAGGTGCAGAACGCCGGCGTGACGCTCCTTCTCCACGAAGGTTGAGTTGGCCCCGGTAAGCCGGGCCTTGGGGTTCAGACCCCACATGCACTCCACCAGCCGCTTCGGCGCAGGGTCCCGGCCGGGCCCGTTGATGAAGGCCCGCACCGCATCGGCCTCCCATTCGCCCTCGATGTTGGTGATGTACCCGCCCTCCACCGTAAAGCGGATCGGGCTGGTCGTCTCGCCCGTAATGACCGTGGCGTCCGGCACGAAAACACCGTCAGCCTCCACGGGCACAAACCCACAAGTGCTGGGGGGGAAGTGTGCTCGCACGCCCCGTCGCAGAGGGCCCACTTCGTCCAGGCCCACCCCGATGCCTCCGAAGATGTGGTCAATGCCGGGGGCCTTGACGACGAGGTCCGTTCCGGATTCGCTGGTGATGCGGATCTGCCGATTCACCGTCTCCTTCCGCATCTTCCGCATGATCTCGTACATCATCGGCAGCGGAAAGGTTGCCGCGGGCGATGACAGGACCTCGTAGGTGGCAAGCTGGTACATGGATACCGGCTTGTTGTTGTAAATCTTGCAGGAGTTGGCCGGCAGCTTCTTGGAGTGGATGTCCGGGAACCAGGACATGATGACCACCCCGTCCGCCGCCGAGAAGGCCTGCACCACCATGTCGTTGGGGTTATCAGGGTCAATGCCAGCGGGAGAGAAGGGCCGGGTCCTGAGCGTACTGACGTCGGCGCCAGCCATGTTCGCCACCATCTCGAAGGCCGACACCACCACCGGATCAACCGTGCGTTCGGCGATGATGAGGAACTTTTCGCCCGGCTGCGTGTCCATCAGATTGACCACACAGTTCTGCACGCCTGGAATGAGCAGCGGCAATTGCTCAGGCGAGGCCTTGGGCAGGCTCCCGTATCCAAATTGGTGTCCAGCCATGAGTGTCCTCCTACTGGGGAAAGCTCGACTCGGAAAGCGCAGCAATTACAGCAATATCAACGCTCAAAGTCAAGGCCAACGCCAGAAACAAACGTTCTGGCCCCAGCGGCGCCTGCCCTAGCCTCCTCACCTGGAGAACGGAAGACACCCGGACCGCCAGCCTCGAAGCAGTCAACCCCGACGCAGACGGCATCCGGCGGCAAACAGCGCGTCCAAGCCAGACGACGCGTACAGGGGGCAGGCCAGCCATCGAGCATTCGCCACCCGCCTTCCTGCCGGAACCACGCGAGCATTGACAGCCACTGCCTTTGCCGGTACGCTCTAGCCACCCCACCCGCCCAACGCTACAGGCGTAGGCGGCGCGGGAACCTCGAACGGTAGGGGGACTCCGGCCAAGCCGGATGCATCGCTATAGCTACACGCAATTCGCTGCCACCCAACACTGCCCAGAAGAGTAGAGACAGCGCTCAGCTTGGGACTATATCCCAGCCGTCTGGATCGCAGACACTCAACCCACCCCCCCCCGGCAGCCACCCCAGAGAACAACCGTCTCCGCCCACCACAAGCGAGTACGCGGAGCTGAGGCGGCTCATTGGGCAAAGCGGCCTGCTTCACAAGCAACTTCCCTACTACGCGTACAAGCTCGTGTCGATCTCTGGGTTGTTGGCCCTCAGCGTCGCAATCCTGGTGTTTGTCGACAGCCTCTGGGCGCAGCTCCTAAACGCTGCGTTCTTAGGCTTCGTCTTCGCCCAGATGGGCTTCCTCGGCCACGACGCAGCGCACAGGCAAATTTTTCGTTCGACCCGTAACAATGAGGGCGCAGCGCTGGTCTTCTGCTTCATGTTGGGCCTTGAACGCAGTTGGTGGATCGACAAGCACAACCGGCATCACACCAACCCCAATCACTTGACTCTGGACCCGGACGTCGACTTCCCGGTGCTGGCCTTCACGAAAGAGCAGGCCAGCGGCAAGAAGGGGCTGTTCCGGTTCATTGTCAAGCGCCAAGCCTTCCTCTTCTACCCATTGCTGCTTCTCGAAGGTCTCGGGCTGAGGTTGGCGGGAGTCATCTACCTCTTCAGGCACAACATCAAGTATCCCGTGGCGGAGCCGCTATTGATGGCCGGCCACGTCGCAGCATATCTCTGCCTGCTATTCTTTTTCTTGAGCGCATGGCACGCGCTGTTGTTCTTTGCCGTTCACCAAGCAGTATTCGGCCTGATCGTGGGTTCGGTGTTTGCCGCCAATCACAAGGGAATGCTCATGGTGAACGAAAACGACGAGTTGGACTTCTTCAGGAATCAGGTGCTGACCTCTCGCAACGTGAAGGCCCATCCTCTCACTGACTTCTGGTTCGGGGGTCTCAACTATCAGATTGAGCATCACCTGTTCCCCAACATGCCGCGCAATAATTTGAGGCAAGCCCACGAGATCACCAGAGCCTTCTGCGAAGAGCGATCCATTCCCTACCACGAGACAGGGATCGTTCAATCGCAACGGGAGATCCTGCAATGTCTGCACCAGGAAAGCGCCCCGTTGCGGGGGTCGTGACCCGGGATAGGAGGCAGAGAGGCCGGCGCCTCCCCCATCCGGGCCGCCACTCGCTCGTTGGTTTGCCGGTCGACGCCAGGGCTGCGCTAGCCCTGTGCTATACTTGTGACGGAAAACGTTAAACCGACCTGCGAGGACATACGTGAGTAACGAGCGAACACTCGTCCTGGTCAAGCCTGACGGGGTACAGAGGGGACTTGTCGGCGAGATTATCTCCCGGCTGGAGCGCCGGGGCCTACGGGTGCTGGCCTCCAAGATGTTGCGGGTGGACGAGGCCCTGGCCCACCGCCACTACGAGGCCCATCTCGATAAGCCTTTCTTCCCCGGTCTGCTGAAGTTCATCACCTCCAGCCCCGTCATGGCTCTGGTTTTCGAGGGCCAGCGCGCCGTAGACGTCGTGCGCCAGGTGGCGGGGGCAACCGACCCCCTCGATGCCGCACCAGGCACCATCCGAGGGGATCTGGCCTTGGACAAAGGCCAGAACCTCATCCACGCGTCCGACAGCGCTGAGGCTTCGGGGGAAGAGATAGCCCTGTTCTTCCAGGCCAACGAGGTGCTGAGCTACGGCAGGGACATCGACGGCTGGATCACAGGATCCTGACCAGCGGAATCGCCGTGGACCATACCCGCTCCAGCTTGTAGCGTTCCCGCTGGTCGGCGCTGAACAGGTGCACGACAACATCAATGTAGTCCAACAGAACCCACCCGCCCTCGGAGGTCCCCTCCCGGTGGTGCAGGGCAGACCCCGCCTGCTTCATGGCCTGCTCCACGTCCTCAGTCAGAGCGTCGATATGGCGCTTGGTCTCGGCAGAGCAGATGACGAAAAAGTCGGTGAAGGCGCTGGCAGGGCGAAGGTCTAGGAGTATAACGTCCATGCCCTGGCGGTCCTCCAAGACCCCCACCAGCTTGCGGGACAGTTGAACAGGCGTCGGCACAGCTTTCTCTAGAGTCATCATTGGATTATACGCCTTCCAGAGTCCAAGGCATATGAGCAACAGAGTCCTCGTAGCTATGAGCGGCGGTGTGGATTCCTCCGTCGCCGCCGTCCTCCTCGCCGCCGCCGGATATGATGTCGTCGGCGTGACCATGCGCCTCTCCGGCGACTACGACGCCGACCGTCTCGACGGGCAGAAGGGGTGCTGCACCCTCGACGACGCCGAGGACGCCCGCCGGGTGTGTCAGATCATCGGCGCTCCGCACTACGTGATGAACTTCGAGCGGGAGTTTGAAGAGCACGTCATCAGCTACTTCGTTAGAGAATACCAGAGGGGCCGGACGCCGCATCCCTGCCTGGCCTGCAACGACCTCATCAAGTTCAATTTTCTGCTGACCCGCGCCCAGGCCCTCGGGTTCGTCCATATCGCCACGGGCCACTACGCCCGCATCCATCAAGAGAGCGGCCGCTGGCGGCTGCGGAAGGCCATTACGCCGGCCAAGGATCAGTCCTACGTCCTGTTCGGCCTTGGCCAGCAGGAAATGGAGCTTGTGTTGCTGCCCGTGGGAGACCATACGAAGGAAGAAATCCGCTCCATCGCCCTGCGCAGCGGCCTGCCGGTGGCGGACAAGCCGGATAGCCAGGAGATCTGCTTCATCCCCGGCAACTACCGGGACTTCCTCCGCACCCGCCTGACGCCGTCGCCCGGCGACATAGTGGACACCGCCGGGCGAGTGGTGGGCAGCCATGAAGGCGTGGAATTCTTCACCGTAGGCCAGCGGCGAGGCCTTGGACTCGCCACCGGCAACCCCATGTACGTGGTCGCCGTACACCCGTCCACGGCGACCGTTGTCGTCGGCGCCAAGCATGAACTCTTGCAGCAGAGGCTGTGGGCCTCGCGGGTCAACTGGATTTCCGGCGAGCCACCCACTCAGCCCGTCGAGGCGTCGGCCAAAATACGCTACAAGGCCTCCGAGGCGGCTGCCACCATCATCCCCCTACCCAACAGCGCGGCGGAAATCCGCTTCCACGACCCCCAGCGGGCCGTCACCCCCGGCCAAGCCGTTGTCTTCTACCATCAAGACGAGGTTCTGGGCGGCGGCTACATCGAAGCGGCGCCGCCTTCAGACACCGACCCAGCCGCCGAGCGCCTCCCGATATCTCATGGAAAGCGTGCCTCGCGCCGCTCAGAGACCTTCGCATAACCTGTGCATTGGAGGGAGGGCGACCCTTTGGGCCCAGCCCCCGCCGCGTCCCTTCATCCGCCCGGGCAGCTCTGGCGGAGTTACGCAAAGATCTCCACTCAGGGTAACAACAGCGCCTCCCGGCCACCCCCTTTCCCAACTTGACGATACCCCTTACAATTCCTGAAAGCCCCCGCGGAGAAACCCTCTGGCAGTCATCGTCCTCTACGGCTTGCCCGTCCTGTTCGGCGTCCTAGCCCTGTCCGCAGGTCTAGTGCTGGCCAGCGCACCCTCGCTGGCCGGCTTCGACAGCCCAACGCCCGGGGCCATTATGTTCATAGCCGGGGCGCTCATCGCTGCATTCTCCTTGCTGTTGAGCCTGAGATCTCGCCGCTAGAGAGCCGCCGGCTAAGAGCCCACGCCGCGGCGCCAGCCGGCTGTTGCTAAGGCCCTGAAGCATATCGTCATCGGCATAGAACCCACGCGACGCGACCAACATGGCCATTGCCCTTCTCTACGCTCCATCACCCTTAGCCATCGAACAGCACACCTCGTTGGGCGGGCGGCAACCGCGTTCGTTCTCCCAGCCTTAGGATCGCAAGCCTTGGCTCACAGGAAGCAGCCACCCACTCCCACGCGCTCTGCCGAGCGCTCGCTGGCTGCACAGGGTTACGCCGCGATCGCCGGCATCGACGAGGTGGGCCGCGGTCCCTTGGCAGGACCGGTCGTGGCTGGCGCCGTCGTTCTCCCGTGGCGCAAACGCTCCCCCTGGCTGCGGCGACTGCGGGATAGCAAGGTCCTTGCGCCTCGCCAGCGCAGCGATCTGGCGGCCATCATCCGTGAAGAGACCGACTGGGGCATCGGCGTCATTTCCAGCGAATGCATAGACCGGCTGGGCATCGCGGAGGGCGTCCGCCAAGCGATGCTCCAGGCCCTCGCCTCCCTGGCCTCGCCCCCGGACCACGTTTTGCTGGACGGGCGTCCTGTCCACCTCGACGGCCACCCCACCCTCGCCATCATCCACGGCGACGCTCTGTGCATCTCCATTGCCGCCGCTTCCATCGTCGCCAAGGTCGCCAGGGACGCCATGATGGATGAAGAGGAGCAGCGGTTTCCCGGTTATGGATTCGGCAGGCATAAAGGATACGGCACCAGCGCTCACATGGAGGCCCTCCGCGAGCTCGGCCCCTGCCCCATCCACCGCCGCTCCTTCGCGCCCGTGCGGGCCCTTCTCACCGGCGCTCCCGTCCAGAGCGCCCTTGTCTGACCAACGCCGCCTCCTGGGCCAGCAGGGCGAAACGCTGGCCCGGCAGTATCTGGAGCGAAAGGGCTACGCATTCGTCCAGGCCAACTACCGCTGCCCCCACGGCGAAATAGACCTCATCTTCCGAGACGGCGACTGCCTGGTTTTCGTGGAGGTCCGCACCCGCAGGGGCCGATCGTTGGGCACGCCGGAGGAGTCCGTCAACGCCAGGAAGCGTCAGAAGCTCCAGGAAGTGGCTGAGACCTACCGTCAGCAGCACGAAGACCTTCCACCACACTGGCGCATCGACGTTGTGGCCGTCGAAGCCACACCTGGCGGGACCTTCGCGGTGCGGCACGTGCGGGACGCCGTGGAAGAAGGGTAACGCGCCAAACAACCCCATCCCCGACGCCCCGAACTTCTCGCGCGCCGGGCATTTCGTTGCCACCCCAATAGCGGATGCCCTCATGCCATACGCCAACCGATCCGCGCGCCCCGAAACGGCAGGCGCGCCGTCACCATCCCGCAGCTCCTCCGCCAAAGCCCTATTGACTCCCGACGTCTAGACGTCTAGACGTCTACTATGCCGCCCATGAAAGAACTAACGGAAGAATCAACGCTACGACACTCGCCCGGAAGAGTTCGAGACGCCGTTCTTCAAGCGATGACCTTGACATCGAAACCCCTGTCTGTGAAGGAGATAGCAAGGCGGGTTGAGCAGCTAGCGGGGCCCATGCCAGCGTCGTCCATCAGGTCCTACCTGAGGCTGAACACGCCGGCGCTTTTCGTCCGGGAAGAGCGCGGCATCTATCGCCTCCGTGACAATGGCTCTGCGGGGCTTCAGACCGAAATCAAGTACGGTGAAGAGAGAAGAAACCCCTTTACCTTTGGAAGGGATGACCTGCCCCCTGAATTAGGTCCAAGGATTCTTAGAGTCCGACCGGCGTATTCCTAGCCACCTGTTGTGCGAACTCCTCGGGCGTCCGGTTGCCCAGTGCGCTGTGGGGCCGGACAGCATTGTAGTCGTCCCGCCAGCGCTCGACGATGTTCCGGGCCGCAGGAAGACTCATGAACCAGTGCTCGTTGAGGCACTCGTCGCGAAGCCGCCCGTTGAAGCTCTCGATGTACGCATTCTGCACGGGCTTGCCCGGATCGATGAAATGCAGATGCACCCCATGTGCATACGCCCAAGCGTCCAGAATCCTCCCGGCGAATTCAGGGCCGTTGTCTACGGTGATCAGCTCCGGCAGGCCACGGTCGATGGCCAGCCTGTCCAACACCCTTGTCACGCGGAGGCCGGGCAACGACGTGTCCACCTCCATGGCCAGGCTCTCCCGAGTGAAGTCGTCAATCACCGTCAGCACTCGTATCCGCCGGCCACTGGCGAGCGCATCGGACACGAAGTCCATCGACCACCGCTGGTTCGGGCGCTCGGGCGCCATCGTGGGGACGCGAGCGATGCCCGCCATCCGCTTGCGCTTCCGACGCCGGACGGACAGCCCCTCCTCCCGATAGAGCCGGTAGACCCGCTTGTGGTTCACGCCGAACCCCTCCCGGCGCAACAACACCCACAACCGGCGATACCCGAAGCGCCGCCGCTCCGCGGCGAGCGAGCGCAGTCGCTTGAGGAGTTCGGGTGCGTCACTGCCCACCCGCCTATAGCGGGCCACCGATCGGTGGATACCCATCAGCCTGCAGGCGCGACGCTCGCTGAAGCCCCACCGCTCCTGGACACGGTGCATGGTCTCCCGTCGCGTTGCAGGCGTCATGCGTTTTTTCGGAGCAGCTCCCGCAAGACGTGATTGTCGAGCGTCGCCTCCGCCAGCAGCTGCTTCAGCTTCCGGTTCTCCTCATCCAGATGGCGCAGCCGTCGCGCCTCGCTCACGCCCATCCCGCCGAACCGCGCCTTCCAGTTGTAGAAGGTCCCCGGTGAGACACCATGTCGGCGGCATACCTCAGCCGTCGGCACTCCCGCGTCCGCCTCCCTCAGGACCCCGATGATCTGCTCGTCCGTAAACCTGCTCCTCCGCATGCTGTCCTCCTCTGTTTGACCGGAGGACTCCAATTATCCGTGGACCGGTTTTCGGGGAGCAGGTCAGGGCCACCCTACTCCATGCGGACTGCATCGACTGGATCGAGGAGCAGCCTCCACAGACCATCCACGCCGTTGTAACCGACCCGCCGTACGGTCTGCATGAATACGCCCCGCAGCAACAATCCAAGCTGCGCAATGGAAAGGGAGGAGTCTGGAGAATTCCCCCTTCATATGATGGTCACGCGAGGTCGCCTGTCCCGCGATTCACTGTCCTCACGGAGGAGCAACTGGAGCAGCTTCACTCCTTCTTCTTCACCTGGGGAAGGCTGCTCTTGCCAAGGCTCGCGCCCGGCGCCCATGTTGTCGTCGCATCCAATCCCCTGGTCTCTTTCATCGTTTCGATGGCGCTGTGGACTGCCGGCTTGGAACGCCGCGGGGAGATCGCCAGGCTCACCATGACCCTGCGCGGCGGCGACCGGCCCAAAGCCGCCCACCGGGAATTCAATGAGGTCAGCGTGATGCCTCGCTCCATGTGGGAACCCTGGCTGGTATTCAGAAAGCCCCTGGAAGGGCGCGTCCAAGACAACCTGAGACACTGGAAGACCGGCGGCTTCCGACGGCCCAATAGTAACCAACCCTTCGGAGACGTGCTCCATTCCGCGCCAACCAGGAAGAATGAAAGAGAGCTTGCGCCCCACCCAAGCCTCAAGCCCCAGGCATTCCTGCGGCAGGTCGTCCGCGCCGTGTTGCCGCTTGGAGAAGGGACCGTCTTTGACCCCTTTGCGGGGTCCGGGTCTACGCTTGCCGCAGCGGAAGCGGTTGGCTACGCAAGCATCGGCGTCGAAAAGGATGCCTACTATTTCGACATAGCCTGCCGCTCCATACCCAGACTGGTCCGATTCAACAGCGATCCGCGGCCCTAGTCCTTGTTTATCCAGGAGTCGCGGAGCTTCTTGATTCCGTCTTTGTGGAGCGTTGCCGTTCGAGTGCCCAACTCGCCGCGAGGGTTCTTTCTAAAATCTTCAACCGCGACATGTCCCAAATACACTTCATTGAAAGTCATCGGCCTTCTGGATAGGGTTGGCTCAGATTCAGAATCGATTGAGTAGACAAAGACACACATCCACTGTTCTCGAGCCCCGTGCGTGTCAACGGCGCCCCCTGCCTTTCTCGTTGTCTTGATCTCCACACCCTCAGATCCTGCATTCACTGCGTTGCCGGCGTAAACGCCTCGAACCACAAGGTCGGGATGCCCGTTAAAATGGCGATTCTCCGTAAGGACCCGTGAGTGCCTGGCAAGACTCGCCGTCAGCATGTCCGATAGAACTCCCGACATGATCGCAGGCCTCAGCATGTCGTCCAGCCTCTCCAATCCCCTGGTCGAAAGGTGGGAGTTCACGTCATAGAAGAAGTCATACACATCCTGCATCGCCATTTGGAAGTCTTGAATTCGCAACTCGTATGGCGGTCTCGCTGCGCCATTGAACTTCGGAATGTCGACCTGTTGGCGGACGACAGTCATCACAACCTCCATCCTACTCGCTGAAGGACCTCCTACCGCCCCCGCAGCGCTGGCGCCACTTCTTCCATGAAGAGCTGCATCCCCTCCAGCGTGTGGGCGTCAGGGAACATGAACATGAGCGTGTCCAGGCCCAGGTCAAGCAGCTCCTGGCAGCGTTCTATACAGTAGTCCGCCGTCCCGATGATGTGGTTGAGGCGCGGAGACTCCGGCATAACCTCGGGATTGTACCTGGCCACCTTGGCCTTCAGGTCGGCTTTATTGCGGCCTATCAAGACCAGACCGAGCCTCGTCTTCTCTATCGTCGCCGGGTCACGTCCCTCGTTCTCGCAGTGGCGCTCCAGGACCTCCAGCTTGCGGGTGATCATCTCCGGGTAACCGATGATGTTCCAGGCGTCGGCGTACCTGGCCACCATCTTCAGTGTGCGCTGTTCGCCGCCCCCGCCAATTAGGATCGGGGGACGCGGCTGCCGGACCGGCGGCGGCTCGCAGATTGGACCGCTTATCGAGTAGTAGCGTCCCTCGAACGACGGCGTCTTCTCCGTCCACATCTTATGAACGATCTGCACGGCGTCCTCCAGCCTATCCATACGCTCCCTGACGGGCGGAAAGCCCCAGCCATACGCCTCGAACTCCCGCTGATACCAGCCCGCGCCGATGCCCAGGATGAAGCGTCCGTTGCTGATCACGTCGATGGTGGCCCCCATCTTGGCCAGCAACGCTGGGTTTCGGTACGGAGCGCCTGTGACCATTGCGCCAAGGCCGATGCGAGAGGTCGTTGCCGCAGCGGCTGCGAGGGTGGTGTACGACTCCAGAAGCGGGGCCTCCACGAGGTCCACCTGCGGAATCTGAATGAAGTGGTCCTCCACCCAGAAGGAGTCGAACCCCAGCCTCTCCGCCTCCCGGACCATGCGGTCGGCGTTCTGCCAGACAGCGTGCCCAGACCGTTCCTGAAAGGCATTGAGCATAAAGCCGAATTTCACTGGCATGGAGCGCTCCTGTGGTTGGGGAGAGTTGGGGAGAGGGGGGCGTTCAGAATGGCCGCAGACGCCGGCCCGGCTTACGCTTCCCGCGCCCTCCCCTGCAGCGCCGGCGCCACTTCCTCCATGAAAAGCTGTGGGCTCTCCAGGGTGTGGGCGTCGGGAAAGTTGAAGATCAGCGTGTCAAGACCCAGGTCTATGAGCTCTGCGCACCGCTCAATGCAGTAGTCCGCCGTACCCACGATATGGTCCCGGCGGCGCTCCTCAGCTATGCCGTCCGGGAAGTATCGCTCCATCTTGGCCGACAGGTCGGCCTCGTTTCGCGCCACTAGGATAGAACCCAGCCGCGTCTTCTCTATCGCGGCGGGATCTCTGCCCTCCTTCTCACAGTGACGCTCCAGAATTTCCATCTTGCCCCGGATAAGCTCTGGGGTTCCAATGATATTCCAGGCATCCGCGTAGCGGGCCACTATTTGAAGCGTCCGCCGCTCGCCCCCGCCACCCACCATAATAGGGGGCCGGGGCCTTTGGACCGGCGGCGGCTCGCAGATCGGCTCGGTGATGGAGTGATGCCGTCCCTGAAACGACGGCGCCTTCTCTGTCCACATCCTGTGGATGATCTGCACGGCGTCCTCCAGTTGGGCCATGCGCTCTCCCACAGGAGGGAAACCAAAGCCGTACGCCTCGAACTCCCGCTGATACCAGCCCGCGCCGATGCCTAGGATGAAGCGCCCATTGCTGATTATGTCGATGGTGGCGCCCATCTTTGCTAGCAATGCGGGATTTCGGTAAGGGACGCCTGTGATCATGGCGCCCAGGCGGATGCGCGACGTCCGGGCCGCAACGGCCGACATCGTCATGTAGCTCTCCATCATCGGCGACTCCACCGGGTCAACCTGAGGAATCTGAATGAAGTGGTCCATGAGCCAGTAGGAGTCGAAACCCAGGTGTTCCGCCTCCACGGCGATGCGCTCCGTGTTCTGCCAAATGGCATGACCCGAGCGCTCGCGGAAGGCGGGTTGCTGAAGACCGAACTTGACGGACGATTCGACGGACAAGGCAGTTCCTCCGTTTTGCTTAGTATCCAAACGCCAAGCGATTCTCTGAACAAGCCGTGAGAGACGGACTACGACTCAAGCGCACACCAGTCCCGATGGAAGGTTCGGCCTTTGATTGAATGTTTGCTACTTTATATCAGCCGGATCTGGCAGGGTGCAGGCACGGAGCCGTAGCAGAGGCGTCGCGGCAGCCGTCGCGGAGCCGTCGCGCAGCCGTCGCGCATCCGTATCCCGGCACCAAGGAAGGGGTGAAGCGCCAGCCCGCTTCTAGCAGGCTGCGGAAAAACTCTGCTGTCTACCCAGGGCCAAAAATTGTCCGACGATAAACGCCGTCCTATCGCGTGTTCTGAACGAATTATTCGAATTGGCCTAGCACATGCCGAATGCCGCCGAGACAGTTGAGGCTCCATACACTGCGACTGAGCGCCTTACCTTTCTTCCGCAGCCTGCTAGGAGATATTTTAGCATCTTGACGACATCCTAGTACAAAAGTTCTTGTCTCGCAAGAGGGGGCTAGGACGGGGAAGGGACGCTTCCCAGCCTTCCCCCGAGTTCGGGGGCAGGGATGGGGGATTCGCCGGGGGTGGGCCTTCAACCGGCCCCAACAGCTCCTGTGCTCGGCGCCATTGAGCGAGTGAGCGTCTCCGTAAGCTCTTTTCGCGGCGTCATTGACCGGCCGGGCATCTCCGTAAGCCCTTGTTCGCGGCGTCATTGAGCGAGTAGGCGTCTCCGTAAGCCCTTGTTCACGACGTCATTGAGCGGTCTGGCATCTCCGTAAGCCCTTGTTCGCGGCGTCATTGAGCGGTCGGGCGTCTCCGTAAGCTCTTGTCGCGGCACCATTGAGCGGTCGGGCGTCTCCGTAAACCCTCGTCCAATGACTTCATCCAACTTCCAACGGCCCGCGCCGGCTTGCTCAGAGCATCCCTGGCGGGCGGCATCTCGCGCCGGCCAACCCCGTGGTTGCTTGACTCGCCCCGGCGCCGGAAGCGCAGCCTCCGGAAACTCCGCCTAGGCGCTTATCGTGCCCTTCGTGCTGGGCGCTTCACCGGCGCGGCGCGGGTCGATTCGCAACGCGTCGTTGAGCGCGCGCGCCAAGGCCTTGAAGGTCGCTTCCGCCTTGTGGTGGGGGTTCACCCCCTGCACCACCCTGGCGTGCAGGCTCATCCGCGACTCGAAGGCGAGACTCTCCAGGAAGTGCCTCAGCAGGTCCCCCGGAAGGTCGCCAATGAGGTCGTTCGACAGACCCAGGTCAACCACGGCGTAACCTCGTCCACCAAGGTCGAGCGCCACCTGGGCCAGCGTCTCGTCCAGCGGGACCAGCGCGTGCCCCATGCGGACGATCCCCTTTCCCTCTCCAACCGCCTGCCTCAGCGCCTGTCCGAGGGTGATGCCAACGTCTTCCACAAGGTGATGCCAGCCTGGGCTCAGGTCTCCGCTGGCCTCCACGTTCAGATCCAGCAGGCCATGCCGGGCAAGCTGGGCAAGCATGTGGTCCAGCATGCCGTTCCCAGTCCTGACCTCGTAGCGGCCGGCGCCATCCAAGTTGAGTTCCACCCGGACGGTAGTCTCGGCCGTCTCTCTGGAGTGCCGTACAATGCGGTCCACGGTGTCCTCCTGAACCATCTTAGAGCAGCTCCCCCAGGGCCGACATCAGGATGTCGGTTTGCTCGGGCAGCCCTACGGAAATGCGGAAGCTGTCCTCGAGCCCCTCTTGATTGAAGTATCTCAGGAAGATGCCGCGCTCGGCGAGGCCGGTATAGATGGCCTTCCCCCTGCCCGGCGGAGCGTGACACAGCAGGAAGTTCCCCTGAGACGGCCGCACCCTGAGCATTGAGAACCGACCCAGAGCGGCGGCCATGCGCTCCCGCTCCGCAACGATCTCCGCGACCCTCCCCAGGAGCAACTCCCTATCCGCCAGCGATATGAGCAACCCCGCCTCACCGGCGGCGCTCAGGTTGTAGGGCGACTTGATGGCCATCAACAGATCAACCAACCCCGCCGACATCAATCCATAGCCGACTCGAAGCCCGGCAAGGCCAGCCCACTTGCTGAGGCTGCGCAGCACAACCAGGTTCCAGTGCTCCGTCGTCAAGGGGGCAACGGTCTCGCCGCTGAATTCCGCGTACGTCTCGTCCACGACCACCAGGACATCCCGCTCCAATAGACGCTGAATATCGCTGGGAGGAGTCGTGTTGCCGCTCGGGTTGTTGGGCGAGCAGATGAAGACGATCTTGGCTCCGTCGTCAACCGCGGCGAGGCATGCGTCGATATCCACCCGGTAATCGCTGTCCCGCGGCGTCGAAACAGTCCTGCCGCCCTGCACTGCGGTGCTGAAAGAGTACATACCGAAGGTGGGCGTGCAGTTCACGACCCGGTCGCCAGGTTCGAGGGTTGCCCGGACCAGCAGGTCGATGATCTCGTCGGCGCCCGCGCCGGCAACGATGTGCTGCTCCCCCAGGCCCACGTACTCCGCCAGCGCAGCCCGCGCCCGGCGCTGCAAGGGGTCGGGGTAAATGTGGTAGCCGGGCCAGTTGGCAAGCCCCTCCGTCAGCCGGGGCGAGGGCCCGTAGGGGTTCTCGTTGCCATTCAGCTTGATAACCTGGTCCTCTGGAATGCCAGCCCGCTGGGCCAGCACCTCGGGCGGGTCCACCGCGTCGTAGGCCTGAAACACGCGAAGGTCGGAGCGGACCAGCCGAGTCAGGGGATCGTTCTCTCTAGAGGCCATTCTGGAAATCCTCGCGGTCTGCGATTTTCGCTCGGGAGCGCATCACGGCGCCTCCCCTTCCAACCTGATCGTCATTGCCCTTGCGTGTCCGGTGAACCCTTCCGCCAGCGCAATGGTCTTGCCGGCTTCAACAAGGCCCCGATAGGTCCCGGCGCTGAGCCCAACGATCGAGCTCACTTTCAGGAAGTGGTGAACACCCAAAACGGAGGAGAACCTCGCCGTTCCGCTTGTCGGCATCTGGTGGCTGGGCCCGGCGATGTAGTCGCCGACCACCTCCGGCGACATCTCGCCAAGGAAGACGCCCCCGGCGTTGCGCACCTTGTCGAGATGCTTCCACGGCTGTGAGACCAGCAGGCACAGGTGCTCCGGCGCGTAGGCGTTGGCCACCTGAAAAGCCTCATCCACCGTGTCCACGGTCACAAAGGCCCCGTTGCCCTCCAGGGCCTCGCGGGCGATGTCCCTCCGCTCCATCTCCTCTAGCTGGCGCTCCACCTCGTCGAGGACCCGCTTCAGCAGCGCCTCCGAGGTGGTTACAAACACTGGGCTTGCCAGCGGGTCGTGCTCCGCCTGGGCCAGCAGGTCGGCGGCGCAGTAGGATGGGTTGGCCGTTTCATCCGCAATGAGCACTGTTTCGGTTGGGCCGTAGAGCCCGTCCACGTCAACCTCCCCGTAGACCTGCGCCTTCGCCAGGGTCACGAACAGGTTGCCCGGCCCAATGATCTTGTCCACCCTCGGCGCCGACTCCGTCCCGTAAGCCAACGCCCCAATGGCCTGAGCGCCCCCCATTTGGAACACCCTGTCCACTCCGGCAATCTCGGCCGCCGCCAGGATGGACGGGTCGGGACCGTCGCCACGGCGGGCCGGCGTCGCAATGACCACCTCGTCAACGCCCGCGACCCTGGCGGGAATGGCAGTCATCAGCACCGACGATGGATAGACGGCCCTGCCGCCGGGAATGTAGATCCCCACCCGCTCAATTGGCGTTACCAACTCTCCCCACCCCTTGCCCTCGTCCACCCACGTGCGCCTCATGCATGCCTCATGGAACTCGCGGACCCGGCCTGCGGCCACCTCCAAGGCATCCCATAGCTCCGCGGAGACGGTCGACAATGCCTCTCTACGGACATCGGGCGCCACCTCGAAGGCTTCCAGGTCCAGGCCGTCCAGCTTCCGGCTGTAGTCCCGCAGCGCCGCGTCGCCTCTGCTACGCACGTCGGCCAGGATGCGCGCAACCGCCTGGCGCGGCGTCAGGGCCCCCCCAAAGATCTCCTGAAGCCGCGCTGCTGCCCCGGCTGGAACGCTGTCCAGCCCCAGGGAGGGTGCCCGGCGCAGGGCCTTCAGGGCATCATCGATTCCAGAAATCACACGCACGCTCAACCTCGCGAGGAACGCCTTCCCATGAAGGCTCGGCGTTAGAGGCATTGGCGATAAAGATTGGGCGTCAGACCAAAGACGGCTCCGCAGGCGCCGTCTCGGCTATTGGGCACAACGCCTCCACCAGCCGGTGGTAGGCCTCGCAATGGCCTTCAAACAGGTAGTTGGGCTGGGAGATGCTCACCCCATTCCCTCCCATCGCCCGCAGGTGGTCCACCGCCTCCTGTAGCCGCCCCTTCCGCACGACGATGGTGGCGGCGTACCACCGCTCCGAGCCGGCACCGTACACCCTGGCAATCGTGGGGCCCTGGATGCCCGCCAAGTCCGGGCGCTTGAGCAGGTGTTGGGCCACATCCTCCTCTGAATCTCCGGCGAGGTTCGCCGTGACCTGATAGAACTCCCTGGCCCGCATGTTGGCCTCGATACGCTCCAGCAGGATTCGCGTCTTTTCCATCTTGGACGGGCTCGCCGACAGCGAGGCGCCGTTCCCAATCAGGGCGGCCTGGGACGTAAAAATAACGCCGTCTTCCAGGGTCTTCAGCCGGTTCTCCCGGAGCGTGACCCCCGTCGACACGATGTCCGCAATGAGGTCGGCGAAGCCCATGGCCGGCGCGGCCTCCAACGTTCCACTGGAGTGCACGATGGAGAAGTACGTGATGCCTTTGCTGTGCAGGAACCCGCGCACCAGCCGCGGGTACTTGGTGGCGATGCGCAGCTCGCGGCCAGACTCCCTGAACTCAACGGCTAGGTCAGCCAGGTCGGCCATGGTCGTCACGTCCACCCAGCCTCCCGGCGCAGCCACCACCAACTGGCTCTGCCCATAGGCCAGGTTGTCAACGATAACGAGCGACACCGCGCCCTCGAGCCTGAATTCGTGAAACCGGTCCAGCCCCACGATGCCAAGATCTGCGCTGCCCTCTTCGACCTTGGCGGCAATGTCAGCCGAGCGTTGCAGCAACACCGTCACGCCGGCAACGCCGTCCAGCTCGCCGGTGTAGCGGCGCAGGCTGGCCCGCTTCACCGGGGTTCCGCAGGCGCGCAGGAACTCCAGGCTGGGCTCGTGGAGCTCTCCATCGCTTGGAACCGCCAGGCGCAGAGACGCTCTGTTTGGCCCCCAGGAATCACTCGAATTGGTCGCCATTGCCCTCAATCCTCAACACCGGCAGCAGACCTATGCTCGCTCATGCCTCGCCAACCACTATCCTTCCAGCGCGGACACCAGCGGCTCCAGGCCGAAGGCGAACCCCAGCGCCGGAACATCCACCGCTCCACCCAGCGCCATCACCAGCCCATCATACCGGCCGCCGCCGCACAGAATGAGGCCCTCGGGCAGAGCCGGGTGCTCCATCTCGAAGACCATGCCCGTGTAGTAGGCGATGCTCCGCACGCGGGAGAAATCGAGATCAACGCGCACCCCACCCAGGTCGCAGGCATCGAGACGCTCTATGAGCAGGCCGCATTCATCGAGGGCCGCGCCATCCAACCCTACCGCTGAAGCCAGAGACCGGGCCTCCCTGAGCGCCTCGGAGGGCTTGCCGGCAATCTTTGCCAATTGCGCCGCCAGCGCGATGCCGCGCCGCACGTTTCCCGGGTCGTCGGCCCCCGCCAGCTTGCGCAGAAATCGCTCGACGACCTCCTCCGGGCTTCGCGATCCGACAAAGCCATTGCTCACGTCCTGAATCATGGCGTCGGCCAGCCCATGACGCCCAACGCCCCCGCTGCGGTTGGCGGCCTCCGCCGGGGCCGGAGCGCCTCCGCCCCTCAGGAGGCCCAACTCCTCGGCCTCTTCGAGCACGCGCTCCTGGGCGTCTCCACCTTGGCTCAAAACCCGGAGCCGGGGGACCACGAAGGCCCTGGCGCGCTCGGAGAGCCCATATCCCTCCAGGAGAGCCGACACGGCGCCAACGTGCCCAAGCACCAGCCGCGCGCCCGACAGCCCCACCGCCCCCACACCCTGGCAGGCCAGCGACAGGATCTCCGCATCAGCCTGGGCCTTCCCCGAGCCCAGAAGCTCCGCGCCCACCTGTGTGTATTGCCGGTGCACCTGCATCGTGTCCGCCTCATGACGAAACACGGGGCCTGCATACTGGACCCTCACCGGAAGTGTTTCACCCTCCATCCGGTCCAGGAACACGCGTATCACAGAAGCCGTAAACTCCGGTCTCAGGCTCACCCGGCGGCCGCCCGGGTCCACGAAGGAGTACATCCTCGAAGCCAACTCGCCGCCCGACTTGCGCAGGAATAGGTCGGTCTCCTCCAGGATCGGCGTGTCGACATACCGGTAACCCTGGGAACGCAGCATCTCCTGGAGCGCCGTCTGCGCCTTGCGCAAAGCCAGGTAGGCGTCCTCGGCCACGTCGTTATTGATCGATATCTGGCGAATGGCGTCCATGGTGCGTTGCAGCCTCACATGAGCAACCCAACGTGAGCTATGCGTATTCTACTCGACGCAACGCTTTCCCTACAACGCGGGCGCGTTTACGGCGCATTCAGACCGTGCTAGAGTGAAGCAGCGCCAGGGAGACCGGGTGGCCGCTCCTCAGTTAACGCTGGGGAGAGGAAAGTCCGGGCTCTTCCGGACAGGGTGCTGGGGAAATCCCAGGCGGGGAAACCCGACGGAAAGTGGCACAGAAACATACCGCCCCGACGCGTCGGGGTAAGGGTGAAATCGTGGGGTAAGAGCCCACGGCCGTTCGCGGCGACGCGGACGGCGGCCAAACCCCACCCGGAGCAAGGCCGAATAGAGGGAGGCCGGAAGTCATCTTCCGGCGCCGGCGTCCGGCCGGTCCCCGGGTTGGCCGCACGAGGGTCCGAGCAATCGGGCTCCCAGATGGATGGCCACCATCCCGGCATCGCCGGGATACAGAACCCGGCTTACAGGTTTCCCTGGTGTCTCACGGGGCCCGGAGAGCGCAACTCTCCGGGCCTCCTTCCTCCTCCGCCACTCCCCTGAGAAGCAACCGCAGCGGAAAACCGCGGCGCGGGGCGCGCATATGCAGGCGGCCCTGCGGAACCACCGCCGTCAGGCCAGACGCCAGGGGCAATATGATCCCCGGCATTCAATAGCCAAGCTCCCTGGCCTTCGCCATGTCCCGGTCTCCCTCCGCCGCCTGGCCAATGGCCGTGTAAACCACTCCCCTGCCTTGGTAGGCCTGAGCGAGTTGAGGGTCGAGGCGGATGGCCTCGTCGAAGTCCTGTAACGCCTGCTCGTGCTGGCCCAGCTCGTTGTAGGCAAGACCCCGGTTGCTGTGGAAGGACGCAAGACGCTCGGGACCACCCTTCCATAGGCTTCGCGACGGTCCGGACGGCCAGTCACAGGAGGGCGAGGGCCAGCAGGCGCGCCTCGGATTGAGGCGGATCGCCTCGTCGAAGTCCTGCAACGCCCGCTCCGACTGGCCCAAGCCGGCGTAGGCAACACCTCTCTGATTGTAGGCAACCGCATCCTGCGGGTCGAGGCGGATGGCCTCCCCGTATTGCTCTATCGCCCGCTGATTCTCGCCCTGCGCCAGAAAGCCATCCCCCTTCTCGACATAGTCGGCGGGCGAACCACAGCCAGCCAGCAGCAACGCGGCCAACGTCACGACAAGGACAGCCTTCACCATGTCGGCACTATACAGCAGGCCAGGCGCCCTCCGCCCGCCGGACCGGGAGCGCCCTGCTTCGGCGGCACGTCTGAGGCGACACGCGAGGCGCCGCATCCCCGGACCGGCTTCACTGGCATGAAGCCCGGCCGCCGACTAGAATGAGAACCCATGGCCCTCCTCCCAAGCCGCCACGAGCTCCCCACCTCCGTTATCGGCATTCCCTATCCCTGGGTCGCCGTCATCATGGCGACCCTGATGAACACCGCCGACACCTGGATCTTCAGCACCATCTTCGTCCTCTATCCCTTCATCCAAGAAGAGTTTGCATTTTCTCAGGCGCAGATGGGCCTCATCAGCGCCGCCCTTCTTGGGGGCGGCATCTCCAACCTGCCCGGCGGCTAGCTCTCCGACCTCTGGGGCGGCGAAACGGATCGTTATCATCAGCCTGCTGGTGATGGCCATTCCAGCCATCGGTTTCGCCTACTCCAACGCTCTTTGGACGCTCATCTGCATGGGCGCTCTCATCGGCATCATAACCGGCCCCGTCTTCCCCGCATCCACCCGCGTGGTCATGGATTGGCTGCCCCGCAGGTTGCTTGGCGTGGCCATGGGCCTCAAGCAGGCATCCCCATCCATGTCGGGAATGATGGCCGCAGCGATCATCCCCACGGTCGGCGTTGCCCTCGGCTGGCGGATGACAATAATCGTTGCCCTAAGCGTCGTGGCCCTGATCGTGTTGCTTCTCCTGGGTTTCTACCGGGACAAGCCCACCGCCGCCACCCCAACCGCTCGCGCCGGACTCAAGGGCATCGGCGAGCTGGCGCGGGACCGGCGTCTGTTGGCCCCCGTGTTGTGGGCAACCATCTTTGCCGGCATCCAGTTCGTCTTCTACACATACTTCATCCTCTTCCTGGTCCAGAAGGTGGGGCTTTCGCCGGTCACCGCGGGAGGGCTCATGGGCCTGGCCCAATTGACCAGCATCGCCGGCCGACTGCTCTGGGGCGCAGCCAGCGATTCCATCTTCCACGGCAGACGCCTCGTCGTCCTGGGCATCATGGGCATGACGGCATGCGCCTCCTACGCGCTCCTATCGATGTTGACACCCTCGTCACCCTTCGTTCTGATCGCCATTCTGGCCGCTGCCCACGGGATAGCCTCCCTCGCGTGGTCCGGCCTCTACGCGGTCTTCATCGGAGAGGCGGCAGGACCGGGCAGGGTCGGCGTTGCCATCGGCCTTACGCAGATCATCATGCGTCTCGGCATGGTCATCCTTCCTCCCCTCTTCGGCCTACTCATTGACGTGACGGATTCCTACCCTCTGGCGTGGAGGCTTGCCAGCGGGATCATCTTCGTAACGACCCTTGCCCTGTTGCTCTTCAACAGAGAATCCCGCCAAACAGAGGCCGAGACCGCGGGAGCGCCGCCTAGTCGCTAAGCGTTCCGGCTGCGCGTACAATGCCGCCATGTCCCGCCCCAATCTCGAGAGCGGCCGAGCGGCCGGCTTGGCGGCCGCCCCCTACTACCCCTGGATAGCCGTTGTCCTGGCCACACTGATGCAGGCCGCCGAGGCCTGGGCGTCTGTGGGCGTCTTCACGCTCTACCCCTTCATCCAGCCGGAATTGAACCTGTCGCAGACCCAGGTGGGGTTCATCACCGCCGCGTTCATGGCCAGCGGCGTGTTCACCGCCTTCCCCGGCGGCTGGGTCACCGATCACTGGGGCGTCAGGCGGCTTACCCTCATTTGCCTGGCGGGCGCCATATTGCCTTCCCTGGGGTTTTCCATCATGAACGCCCTATGGACGGGCATTGCGCTGGCCTTCCTCGTAGGGATAGCCACCGGCCCCATCTTCCCAGCAACCTCGCGGGCCGTGATGGAGTGGCTACCCCCGCGGCGGCGCGGGGTCGGCATGGGCATCAAGCAGGTGGGGCCTCCTATGGCAAGCGGCACTGCCGCGCTCCTCTTTCCCGCCATCGCCGTGGCCACAAACTGGCGTATCTCCATACTGGCCGTAGGGGGATTCATTGCCTTCGTTTTCGTGCTGAGCGCCGCTCTCTACCGCAACAAGCCAACCTCAGGGATCAGAGCGCCGCGGGTGAACCTGCAGGAGCTGCTGGAACTGGCCAAGGACCGGGCCATCGTCGTCCCCGCGCTGTGGGCCACCATCTTCGTCGGCATTCAGTTCGCCGTGATCAGCTACTTCATCCTCTTCCTTGTGAACCAGATAGGCCTGTCCGAAATTGCGGCAGGCAGCTATCTCACTCTCATCATGATTGTCAGCATTGCCGGTAGGGTCATCTGGGGCGCCGTCAGCGACACCATCCTCGGCGGACGCAGGCTGATAGTCCTGGCGACCCTCGGCGTTGGCACGGTGCTCGTGTTGCTCGGCCTGGCCTTCGTCGATGAAGGCATCCCCACGGTGCTGCTCGTGGCCGTGGCGCTTGGCATTGGCCTCACCGTCGTTGCCTGGATGGGGATCTACACCGTCCTCATTGGCGAAATCGCAGGAGTTCACCGCTCCGGCGCCGCCATAGGCGGGGCCCAGGTCCTGTTGAGAACCGGTATGACGTTCTTTCCGCCGGCATTCGGCTTCTTGGCCGACGCCAGTGGGTCCTACGCCCTGGGCTGGACGGTGATGGCGGGCCTCGGCCTCGCCGCCACTGCCGGCCTCCTCATCTTCGGACGCTAGGGATGCTCTGAACAAGCCGGTGCCCGCCATTGGAGATTGGATGAGGTCATTGGACGGGGTTTTACGGAGACGTTCAGCCGCTCAATGGCGCCGCGAAAGGGGCAACCCTCTGTCCCTTCCCCCGCCCCCGAGTACGGGGGCGGGGGAAGGTTAGGAAGCGTCACCGAGTAGTGCGGCGCCCCCGGCGCCCCGCGTGCGCTGCGCCAGCCTCCTCCGTGCGCTACAATGAGGCGGCAATGGCCGAGCCACCCGCCCGCTCCCGCTTTCCGCTCGCCTCCTTTTTTCAGTCCATCCCCTACCCCATCTTTGCCGTCGCTCTCGCCACCGCCATGCAGACCGGCGACGCATGGGTCTTCAACTCCATCTCCGTCCTCTACACCTTTATCCAGGAAGACATGGGGCTGTCCGTCATCCTGCCCGGTCTCACCACGGGGGCCCTTCTGTTGGGCGGGATGGGCACTGCGCTCTTCGGCGGCTGGCTTGCAGACATCTGGGGCGTCAAGCGAATGGTGATCCTGAGCCTGATTGGAGTCACTGTTCCCGTGCTGGGGTTCGCCACCAGCGTGAACATCTGGATGCTCCTGGCCATGGCAATGCTCATCGGGGCCGTGAGCAGCCCCGTGTACCCCGCTTCCTCGCGGGCCGTCATGGACTGGCTCCCTCCCAGGTCACGCGGACTGGGCATGGGCATGAAACAGACCGGGCCGTCGATCGCGGGGACGCTGGCCGCCGTCTCCCTGCCGGCCCTTGCCACTGCCCTGAGCTGGCGCTGGGCAATGGTCGTGGCGATTGCCTATGTCCTCCTGATCGTTATCCTAGTGCAGGCCTTCTACCGGGACCGCCCCGTCGCCAGGAGCAGCGCGGGCATGATTCCCCTCAGAGCCCTGATCGAGATCATGCGCGACCGGGCGATGGCTGTCACCGTGACCTGGGCCTCCATATTCGTGGGGCTTCAACTCATCATCTTCAGCTACTTCATCGTCTTCCTGGTGCAGGAGGCCAAGCTCAGCCCGGTAGCGGCAGGCTGGTACATGGCGGTGGCGCTGGTGGTCAGCCTGGCGGGCAGGATTCTCTGGGGCCTCATCAGCGACGCCGTCTTCGGAGGACGCAGGGTCGTCGTGCTGGGCATTGTGGGGTTTGGCTCCGGCGGCGTCATGCTGGCAACCAGCTTCATCGACGTCGGCGCCCCCGGTTGGCACATCGCATTGGTGGCAGCAGGGCACGGCATGTTCTCGCTATCGGCGGCGGGCATATTGACAGTCCTCATCAGCGAGATCGCCGGGCAGGAACGCATCGGCGTTGCCTTGGGCGGCACCCAGATATTCATTCGCATAGGCATGATCGTCATTCCTCCGCTCTTTGGCGTTATCGTAGCGGCTTGGGGCTACCCATCGGCCTGGGTGGCCGCCGCCATCGCGGCCATCGCCGTCACCGCCGGCCTCGCCGCGCTCAGCCAGCGCCCCCGCTCCGCTTGACGATGCGGACGCGCCCGACCCTACAATAACCCCAACATGCCCTTTCGCGGCCGGCCAGTTCCCACAACCTCCTTCTTCGCGAACATCCCCTATCACTGGGTCGCGCTGGCCCTGGCAACCATCATGCAGACCGGCGACTCCTGGGTCAGCGTCGGCATATCGACCCTCTATCCCTTCATCAAGACAGACCTGGGGCTGGGCCAGGCTCAGGTGGGACTGATCACCTCAGCCGCGCTCATCGGCGGGGTGCTCACCGTACTCCCCGGCGGCTGGCTCACCGACGTCTGGGGCGTGCGCCGGCTCGTTGCAGGCAGCTTGGTGTTCATTGCCATTGCCGGCCTGGGCATCTCATTCGCCAACTCCCTCATTCCCTTCCTCGCTCTTGCCTTCCTGGTTGGCATTGGAACGGGGCCAGTGTTCCCCGCCACCTCCAGGGCTGTCATGGACTGGCTCCCGCCCCGGCGGCGCGGCATGGCCATGGGCATCAAGCAGACCGGCCCCCCTATCACCGGCACCATAACCGCCGCCACCCTCCCTACCATCGCCGCCGCCTACGGTTGGAGAGCCGGCCCGATCATCATGGCCGCCATGGTGGGCCTCGTCATCATCGTCACCCTCACCCTGTACAAGGACAAGCCGTCCGCCGGCGCCAGCGTCGTCCGGATGTCTTGGAGAGGTCTCGGCGAGCTGGCGCGCGATCGGGCCATCGCCACCGTCGTCGTCTGGGCCACGCTATTCGTCGGCTTCCAGTTCGTGGTCTACACATTCTTCATCCTCTTCCTGGTCGACCACGTGGGCCTTTCCCCCGTCGCTGCAGGCGGCTATATGGGCTTAACCCAGCTTTCGACCATCGTGGGGCGCATAGGATGGGGCGCCATCAGCGACACCGTTTTCAGAGGCCGGCGCCTGCCGGTGCTGGGCATCCTTGGCATGTCCGGAGGCGGCATCATCCTGGCAATGCGCTTCGTTGAGCCTGGCATACCAGGCCTCGTCATAGCCCTCATGGCCATCGTCCTCGGGCTCACGATGCTCTCATGGATGGGCATGTACACCGTGCTCGTCAGCGAGCTGGCAGGGGCGGCTCGCACGGGTACGGCCCTCGGCGCCGCCCAACTCCTCATGCGGGTCGGCATGTCCGTCATGCCCCCTCTGTTCGGCCTGCTGATCGACATCACCGGCGGCTACGCCCTTCCCCTCGCGGCCGTCGCCGGTTTGGCATTCCTTGCCACGGCGGGCCTCCTCGCGTTCGGCAGAGACCCCCAGAGGGAAGCCTCCCGCCAGGCCTGAGCCGCCATGCCAACGCCAATCCTGCTCGCCACCGCGAACCCCGCCAAGCTCCAGCGCCTGCGCTGGGTCGTCGACGGTCTGCCCCTAACGCCGCAGTCTCCCGCCGAGGCCAGCGTTGACGCCGCGCCGGAGGAGAGCGGCCCCACTCACGAGGCAAACGCCGAGTTGAAGGCCGCCGCCTGGTCCGCGGCCTTCAACGGCCTGGCCCTCGCAAGCGACGGAGGTCTAGCCATCCCTACGCTGGGCGGCCAATGGGACAGTGTGCGCACCGCCCGTTTCGCCGGGCCCAACGCCGGAGACCTCCGACGCGTCGAGGCCCTGCTGGAGCTCATGCGCGGGCGCTTGGGACCGGAACGCGGGGCGTACTGGGTGGAAGCGGTTGCGCTCGCCGACAGGGGCCAGGTGCTACAGACCTGGCACCGCCAGAGCCAGGCGGGCACCATAGCGGAAGCCTACAGGCCAGAGCAGCTCGTCCCGGACTTCTGGGTATTCACCCTCTGGCGCTTCCCCCACCTCGGCAAGCGCTACGTGGACCTGACGCTGGATGAGCTGGAGCAGGTGGAAGACCACTGGACAGGCCTGCAAAAGGACATCGGGAACTTCTTCGCCAGCCATGCAGGTTGAGCCGCCGAGCCAAGCAGATGAACAGTCCTGTGCGGCATTGCACAATGCCCGGCGGAGGTGAAGCGCAGAGGCAGGCCATCGAGTCCTAGCCGACGGGAATCAGCGTTCGTCCCATAGCGCGAAGAAGTGGTGCAACGGACCGTGCCCCTGCCCCACGGCAAAGGCCCTCCGCATAGCCTCCGTCACGAAGGCCTTGGCCTGGCCCACCGCCGCCTCCAGCGATAGGCCCTTGGCCAGCCCCGCCGCTATCGCCGATGCGAACGTGCAGCCCGTCCCGTGGGTGCTCGTCGTCTTGATGCGGGCGCCCGCATACTCCCGGAAGCGGACGCCGTCGTAGAGAAGGTCTGTGGGGGGGCCGTCGAGGTGACCGCCCTTGACTACAACCGCTTTCGCCCCCATCCCCACGATGTCCCTGGCAGCAGCCCTCGCGTCCTCCACTGACCCAATCGCCCGCCCGGTGAGCGCCTCCGCCTCGGGGATGTTGGGCGCAACCACCGTCGCCAGTGGCAGAAGCCGGGTCCGCAGCGCGTCCATGGCGTCCTCCCTCAGCAGGCGGTCGCCGCTCTTGGCCACCATGACGGGGTCGACAACCAGCGGCCCTGACGCCCTGGCCGCCAGCTTATCGGCAACGGCCTCGATGATGGCTGTGCTGGACAACATCCCCGTCTTCACCGCGTCGGCCCCAATATCAGATAAAACAGCGTCGATCTGAGCGCAAATGAATTCGGTTGGAATCTCGTGGACGCCGGTAACCCGCAGCGTGTTCTGGGCCGTAACAGCCGTGATGACCGACGCCCCGTAGACGCCCAGCGCAGCAAAGGTCTTCAGGTCCGCCTGTATGCCGGCGCCGCCACCGGAGTCGGATCCGGCGATGGTCAGTGCCGCCGGCGCGGTTCGCTTGGTCATGGCGCCTCGCCGTTGTAGGCCATGTCCCAGAAGCGTAGCTCGTACTCCAGGCACGCCCGAAAGACCTCCCCAAGCCTGAACACCTGAGCAGAAGCAAGCGCTAAAGCGTCCAGGGCTTGCTCCACCCACGCTACGAACGCCGCCAATTCCTCCGATGCATGGATGTCTATCCACTCCTGATAGAAGGCATTGCCCGGCGCAGCGCCACCCTGAGCCAGGCGCCGCGCCCAATCCACGTAGGTTCCCTCGGTGACCAGGAGGCAGGTCAGAATCTCATCATAGCCGCCCTCGTAAGCCACCGACGCGAGGAAAGCGCCGAATGCAGCCGTCGTTGGCAGCGGCTCGGCATTTCGCCCCGCGTCAGCCGGGTCACCAAGGGACTCGAACGCTCTGCGGAACAGCGCCTCCTCCCCATTCAGCACTGGAGACAGGAAGCCGTCCAGATGCCGAGCGGCATCCAGGTCGGGCGCCTTGGCGATTCCCAGGGCCGTCAGCGTCACCAGGTCCTCCAGGAACGCGTAGTCCTGGAGCATGTAGCGCCGGAACCGCTCGGCCGACAGCGAGCCGTCCCCAAGCTCCCGCACGAAGGCATGGGTCACCATGCGTTCCCACAGATCCAGATTGGCCCTTCGCAGGTCCCCGCTCAGCCCCATGGCCCTACACCCAAATGCCTGCGCCCTGAAGGATAAGCCGGATGCCTCCAAGCATCAGGGCCACCGCCAGAAGCTGGAGTATCCGCTGGTTCTTGAGCTTCTGCGACACCCGCGACCCTATCTGCGCCCCCAGCACTATGCCCGCTCCGATAGCAATGACAAGCCGCCACTCCTCCAGACTAAGGTCGCCCTGCACTATGTGGGTGGCCGTGCTGGCGATGGTCATGAAGATAACGGAGAACAGTATCGTGGAGGTGGCGATTCTCGGTGGGAAGCCCAGCACCTTTACGAAAATGGGCACCAGAATGATGCCGCCCCCCACACCCATCAGACCCGCGACCACGCCTGCCACAAAGGTGACCAGGGCCGTGGGAACCAGGTTGAAGGCGTAGGCGTACTCGTTGCCATCCCCATCCACGAAGCGCCGCACGATGTTGCCCCGCAGCTCTCCTTCCTGTCGAAGCGAGGGGCGGAACATGATGTAGAGCGACAGCGCAACCAGAGCAGCCCCGAAACCAATGTCGAAGGCCCCCCGATGTATAAATTGCGTGATCCAGGCTCCAAGGATAGCCCCAGGCGCTATCGCCGCCGCCACGATGAGCCCAGTCGTGTAGTCGATGCGCTTGTAGCGGGCGTAGTTGATGGACCCGGACGCTGAGTTCAAGCCCGCCACCGCCAGCGCCACGGCCGTGATGACGGCGGGCGTCTTGTCGGGAAAGAGGAGGAGCAGCACCGGCGTGACGATGAACCCGCCGCCGGCCCCAATGATTGTCGCGTAGGCGCCAGCCCCGATTCCCAGCGCGGACAGGCCCAAGAGACCAAGCACGCCCATTAGCTCCCATGTCGGCAGGATAGAACAGGACTGAAGCAGGGCGATACAATGCCCTGGAGTCACTGTTACCCCCGGCGGCTAGGGCCAAGGTTACATCACTCGGTCTTTCCAAGTCACCCGACCCCCAGCGCCTCCATGACAAGCTCCCAACCCTCTCAGCCCCAGGCCGGCAACCTCACTGAAGTCCACGCTCTGCTCCTAGCCTGGTACGACCGGCATGGCAGAGACCTACCCTGGCGCGGCGCGAAGGACCCGTACGCCATCCTGGTGTCGGAAGTGATGCTCCAGCAGACCCAGGTCGACCGCGTGATCCCCAAATATGCAGCGTTCCTGGAGCGCTTCCCCACCTTCAAGGCCCTAGCCGAAGCTCCCACCGCCGACGTCATCCGCGCCTGGTCTCCCCTCGGCTACAACCGCCGCGCCGTTCGGCTGCAAGCGGTCGCCGCCCGGGTCGCGGACCACCTTCACGGAAGACTGCCGGACGACGTGAAGATCCTTCGGGGCCTCCCAGGCATCGGCGAATACACGGCCTCTGCGCTGGCTTGCTTCGTTTACGGCCAGGATGTCCCCGTCGTCGACACCAACGTGAGGCGAGTCTTGGGCAGAGTCTTCCGCGGCCCCCTCGCCCTTTCTCCAGCGGACGCCCAGGCAATCGCAGAATGGGCGCTGCCCCGTGGACGCGCCTCGCAGTGGAGCCAAGCCCTCATGGACCTGGGCGCGGCTCTCTGCACCAGCCGGCGGCCCGCCTGCGCCCGCTGCCCCCTGGAGCGGCACTGCCTCGCCTCGGCGCAGTTAAAGCTCACGCCCGCGGTGGCCGAGACCCGCGCTCAGTACCACCCCCGCCAAAAGCCTTTCGCCGGCTCGACGCGGTTCTATCGAGGCCGCGTGGTTGAACACCTGCGGCATCTGCCAACCGGCGCCGCAGTATCCGTCGACGACCTCGGCCCGGCCATACGCGACGGCTATAGCGATGCCCACCGCGATTGGCTGCTCGCCCTACTACGGGGCCTGGAGGCCGACGGCCTAGCCGTCGTCCATGAAGCCCTCGGCGAAGCGGTTGAGCCGCCCCGCGTCAGCCTTCCCTGAACGCGCCGAGGGATGGTCTGCACAAGTCAGTGGAGCTCAGCATAGGCAGATAGGGAAGATGGTCGCGGGGGTGGGAGGGTTCCCCAGAGGGAAAGGCGCCGCCTTTGATTGTTTGTTACGCGTATCAGCCGGATTTGGGGGGCACCAGGCACGGGAGCCGTAACAGAGGCGTAACGAGGCGTAACAAAGCCGTAAGAGAGCTATAATGAGCCGTAGTGAAGTTGTAATGAATCGTAATGAACCGTGCCGGAGCCGTATGGCTCCAAAGAGCTTGTCTCGAAACGGCCATTCGATCTGGTCCCACGCTTCCTCGGAGGGTTGTGGGGCTGGGGGAACATCCCCCCGGCCCCCTGCCACAGGGGGATTCTCTGTGGTTAGCCCCCAGTGCAATTTGTATGCGGCAGGCTCCAAGGAAGAGAAGCGGGCCGGGGGCCCACTTCCTGGGGATACTCTAGCACAAATGTCCTCATTATACAAGAGGGCGCATGACATAGGCCCCTCTCTCCTAACCTGCCCCCAAGTACGGGGGCAGGGATGAGGGGACTGGCCGAGTGGGGGCTTGCGCTTGAGTTGCAGTGCGTCTCTCGCAGCTTGTTCAGATGCCGCGGCGACGTTGAGCGGCTGGACGTCTCCGTAAACGCCCGTCCAATGACCTCATCCAACTTCCAGGGGCCCGCGCCGGCTTGTTCAGAGCATCCCTAGGGAACGGACGGTTAGGCCAGGGCGTCCTGGCGGGTTATAATGAACCAAGCCCTTCCGACGCCCTGAGTTCTTCATGCTCTTTCGCAACCTTGACCTTCTTACCTCGGACCCTTCCGCCTTCTTCATCCTGTTGACCTCGCTAGCCGCAGCCCTCGTCGTAGCCATCACGATCCACGAGTTCAGCCACGCCCTGATCGCCAACGCCCTAGGGGATGCGACGGCCCGGGGGCTGGGCCGCCTGTCGCTCAACCCTGTGCGCCACCTCGACCCCTCCGGCACTGTCCTCCTCTTCGTGGCCGGCTTCGGATGGGGAAAGCCCGTTCCAGTGGACCCCCGGCTTCTGCGGGGCAACCCCAGAACCTCGATGTCCCTCGTATCGCTGGCGGGCCCCGCTTCCAACCTGCTCACGGCGATGGTGCTTGGTTCGCTGTTCCGCTTCGACGTTCTCCCAACCTCAAGCCTCAGCGCTGCCGTGTTTACCGGAGACGCGCTGCTCATCTTCGCCTACATGCTCTACCTGGCCATGTCCTTCAGCATAATCCTTGCCGTGTTCAACATGATCCCCCTCTGGCCCCTTGACGGCTTCAAGGTGCTCCAGGGAATCCTGCCCCGGGCGCAGGCGGAGGCGCTGACTAGGATCCAAATGTACGGCCCGCTGATCCTGATGGGAGTGGTCTTTGCCGACATTGTCCTGAGGGTGGGGATTCTGTCGACCATCCTGTGGCCGCCCGTCAACTTCCTCACCGATAGTTTCATGGGCCTATCTGGGTAGTCCCCCCTAGGGACTGTTAGCACCAGCGGGCTGGATTGCCGGCCTTGGCCGGAAGGCCGGCAGCCTTGTCAGGCCACCTGAGTTTGATGAAGACGGGTTGGCGCCATGAACCGGCGGGAACCTTGGGTTCTCTGCGCCCTCCTTCGGCGGAGGGTCTCTGTCTTGGCCTGCGCCGCTATCCCACCCGCTGCGCCCTCCGACGTTTTCCAGGACAGGAGGAGTCGCTGTACCCCCGGCACCCCGCCCGAGGAACGAAAGGGGCGTCGCTTTCTCACCTTGGCGCGTCCCGACGCTTCCTAACCTGCCCCCGAGTACGGGGGCAGGGACAGAGCCGCCCCCTGCACCCCGCTCGGGGGGACAAAGGCCCCATCCTTGACGGTGGAGGCGTATTGGTCGTTGTACGACCCTCTCTTGACAACGCAATTCGGTGTATTAGCGTGAACAGGCCCTAAGCTCCCGCCACTCCCAGCTTTGACATTCAAGCACGCGTGTGCTAATCTGGCTACAAAGCTATACTGAGAGCTTCCACACGAGCGCTACTCACCTTGAAGGCAATCGCCCATGGTTCGGCGTCCTCGCTTGGGCACGTAGGAACGCCGCAGGGGCTACTATCCGGGGATCATCGTTGCCCTTTGGAGTGAGGTTGCTAGGGATGAGGTGGCGCGAGTGAGTTTCAACAGGCTCGAGGTCGTTGGCCGCGTCGTGGGCATGGGGGGTCTAGCCGCAGCAGGGTGGGCCATCGGGACCCGGCTCACCGACGGCTTCGACGGAAGCTCCACCGACCTCGCCATCACCACTGCTCTCATCGCCGCGGGCGCCCTGCTCGGCGCGGCCCTTACACCCTACTTCACCAACCGCCCGCTCGTTGCCCTCGCCGACTATCTCATCGGCCTGCCCTACCCCACCCTGTCGTCCATCGTTCTTGGCCTGGTCGTTGGCGTAGGCCTGGCCGCGCTGATGGCCTTCCCCATGAGCCGATTGCCCGGCCCGGCGGGAATCGCGATCCCCGTAGCCCTCGTCTTCATTCTCGGTTTTCTGGGTGTCTACGTCCTCGTAAAGCGGCGCGACGAGCTCGCTCAAATCCTTCCCGAACCTCGCCGGGGCCAGTACGGGCAGAACGGCCAGGAATACCAGGTGCTCCTCGACACCTCCGCTATCATCGACGGCCGCATCGCCGACATCAGCGAGGCCGGCTTCCTGTCCGGGACACTCGTCATCCCGCGCTTCATCCTCGACGAGCTTCGCCACATCGCCGACTCCACCGATTCGCTGAGGCGGAACAGAGGCCGCCGGGGCTTGGAGATCTTGAACAAGCTCCGCAGGGAGGCCAACGTTCCCCTGCGCATTCTGGACACCGACATCCGCAACGGCCAAGAGGCCGACGAGAGGCTCGTGTCCCTGGCAAGCGCCATGAAGGCCCCCATAGCCACCACCGATTACAACCTCAACCGCGTCGCCGAGTTTCAGGGCGTCCGCGTGCTCAACGTCAACGAGTTGGCCAACGTCCTCAAGCCCGTGGTGCTGCCCGGTGAGAACATGCGGGTGCGGGTCATTCAGGGCGGTAAGGAGCCGGGCCAGGGCATTGGCTTCCTGGATGATGGGACAATGGTCGTCGTGGAGGGAGGCCGGCGTCACATCAACGCCCACCTGGAAGTGCAGGTCACCCGGGCGCTCCAGACCGCCGCAGGCCGCATCATCTTCGCTCAGCCGCGAGAGGACCAGTAGGCGCGTCGGACCTCCCAACGGCCTCGCGGGCCCCACCCGCGTTTCTGGCCCGCCCTTTCCCAAAATCAGCTATACTATTTCGAGCGTATCTCGACGAGCTCGGCCATGACCTGGAATCCCAATCTCTCATCCAACGGAGCCGCCCACCGGGTCGGCGCCATCATCGTGGCCGCCGGGTCCAGCACCCGGATGGGCGACATCGACAAGATATTTCACCCCGTCCTGGGTCTGCCCCTGGTCGGCTATTCTCTCCGCGTGCTTCAAGCCAGCCCGGAAATCGACGACATCGCCCTCGTGGTGGCGCCCGCATCCCTGGAGAAGGCGCGCCGCCTGGTGGAAGACTTGGCCTGCGGCAAGGTCGTTGCCGTCTGTCCCGGAGGAGACCGGCGTCAGGACTCGGTCAGCAACGGCCTAGCCCACCTGCCAAACGTCGAATGGATCCTCGTGCAGGACGGCGCCAGGCCCTGCATATCGCAGGAAATGGTGCGGACGAGCTTGGAGGTGGCGCAGGACACCGGCGCAGCCGTGGCCGCCGTGCCGGTCAAGGACACGATCAAGATTGTCAATGAGGACGGCGGCGTCGTGCGCACCGTCCCCCGCGACTCCCTCCGGGCGATTCAGTCGCCACAGACCTTCTCCGCCAGCATCCTGCGCAGGGCGCACAACGAGGTCAGCAGTTCGGTCACCGACGACGCGTCCCTGGTGGAGCACCTAGGCTTTCGGGTCCGCTCCTACCCGGGCTCCTACGCCAACATCAAGGTCACAACCCCCGAGGACCTGGCGCTGGCGAAAACCCTGCTTCTGGGTCGGCGCCAGGAAGTGAACAACTAGCGTGTTCCGCATCGGCCAAGGCTTCGACGCGCACCCCCTTGTCCCCGGACGGCGTCTCGTCCTAGGCGGCATTGGCATCCCTCACCACCTGGGCCCCGCCGGCCACAGCGACGGCGATCCCCTGATTCACGCCATCATCGACGCTCTGCTCGGCGCCGCATCCCTCGGCGACATCGGCGCCCACTTTCCATCCTCAGACGCGCAGTACAAGGACGCGCCCAGCACACGCCTCCTCTCCTCCACGGCGGCGCTGCTGCGGGCCGCCGGATGGAAGATAACGAACGTGGATGCTACAATTGCCGCCGAAAAGCCCAGACTAGCTTCCCACATTCCCGCCATGCGCGACGCAGTAGCAACCGCCGCCGGCATGGACGTTCAGCAGGTTAGCATCAAAGCCACCACCACTGACGGGCTCGGCTTCATCGGCCGCCAAGAGGGAATTGCCGCCTCCGCCGTTTGCCTCATCCAGGAGGCCCAATGAGGCTCTATAGCACCCTCTCCGGCCGCAAGGATGAGTTCCAACCCCAGGGAGACACCGTGCAGATGTACGTCTGCGGTGTCACCCCCTACTCCGACGCTCACGTCGGCCACGCCATGAGTTACGTGGTCTTCGATGTGCTGCACCGCTACCTCCAGTACACCGGCCACAGCGTCCACCACGTCCAGAACATTACCGATGTTGACGACAAGATCATCCAGCGCGGCCTCGACCGCGGCGTTGACCCTCTGGCGTTGGCCAAGGAGTACACCGACGAGTTTCTCCAAGACATGGACGCCCTCAACGTCCTACGCGCCCACGACTACCCCAGGGCAACCCAGGAAATCCCCGGAATCATCACCATTATTCAGGCCCTCGTTGGCAAGGGATGCGCCTACGCCGTCGAAGGGGACGTCTATTTCCGCGTCAACTGGGACGAGGACTACGGCAAGCTGAGCCACCGCACCCTGGATGGCATGCAGGCCGGCGCGCGCATCGAGCCGGACCCTCGCAAGGAACACCCCATGGACTTCGCCCTCTGGAAGGCAGCCAAGCCCGGGGAGCCATCCTGGGACAGCCCCTGGGGCCCCGGCCGCCCCGGTTGGCACATCGAGTGCACCGCCATGTCCATCGCCTACCTCGGCCACACGCTGGACATTCACGGCGGCGGTCATGACCTCGTCTTTCCCCATCACGAGAACGAGATCGCCCAGTCGGAAGCCTACACAGGCGTCAAACCCTTCGCCCGCTGGTGGGTCCACAACGGCCTTCTCCAACTCGGCGAGGCCAAGATGAGCAAGTCCATCGGCAACCTCATCACCATCCGCCAGGCCCTCGACACATGCTCCTCCGACGCCCTGCGGCTATTCTTCCTCGGCTCCCACTATCGCGGCCCCCTCGCCTATAGCGAGGACGCCCTCCGCGCCCAGGAGCGCGCCGTCGACCGCCTGCGCCGGGCCCGCCACACGGCAGACACCGGCCACGTCCCCTCCAGCCTGGGCGTCGAGGAATACCGCAACCGCTTCCGCCAGGCCATGGACGATGACCTGAACACCCCCCAGGCCATCGCCGTCCTCTTCGACCTGGCCCGCGACATCAACCGGGCAAGGGAGGACGGCGAGAACACGGCCGACGCCCGAACCCTTCTTGCCGAGCTTTCGGGCGTCTTGGGCCTCAGCCTGCCCGGCCCTGAGCGCGACGGGACAACGAACCTCGAACCCCTCATCGACCTACTCATTGAGACCAGGAACGGCCTTCGCTCCGCCCGCCAGTTCGAGATGGCCGACCGCATCCGCAGCCGCCTAGGGGAGCTTGGCATAGCCCTGGAGGACACGCCCCGCGGCGCCGAGTGGCGCTTCACCGGCTAGCCGATGCTCCGCAGGAGAGCGTGACGGCTGTTGGCGGCAGTCCACAGGCTCGTTGCGAACCGCGCTTGGGTGATACCATCTCCTGGGAAATCCAATCGACTGATACCACGGTGTGACGCGGAGGTTCAGGATGAAGAAAAAAGAAGCACCGGCCCCATCAAGGATCGAGATCAAAGGCTTCAGAAGATTGCACGACGTCACGGTCGATATGCGGCCCCTCATGGTGCTGATCGGAGCCAACGGCGTCGGCAAGACTTCGTTTTTGGACGCTGTGTCGCTTCTCTCTGCTTCAGCAGCCGGCGCTCTTAACGGCCGCCTCAGCGACCTGGGAGGAGTCGTTGACGTCCTCACGAGAGGATACTCTGGTGATATGGTGCTCAATGTTGAAGTGCCCGTGCCGCATTTTGAGCCTCTCAGGTATGAACTCCACCTGGAGACCCAGGGGCAAGCCTATGGAATCTCACAGGAAACGCTGTCACAGGCAAGCGGGGAATTTCTCGAGCCGTTCAAGCACATAGACTCTCAATACAGCGATGTCCGGTACTTCGAAACCGAAACCCGGAAACTTCTCAGGCCGAACTGGGAGCACGACCCGTTTGAATCATCGCTTTCTCAAGTCCCAAGAATGTATCGGCAGGCAGAGGAGTTTCGACGGACACTGAGTTCAGCGGCGCAGTACCACGTTCTGGACGTTAGCAAGCGAGCCCCGGTGAAATTGCCACAGCTACTGAAACCTGCTGAACTTCCTGGAGATAATGGGGAGGATTTGGTGCCGTTTCTCTACAACCTACGAGAAGCGGATCCAGACCGATACCAGGCGATTGAAGATAGCCTGAAAGCAGCATTCCCCAGTTTCGAATCTCTCAACTTCCCCTCACCCGCGGCAGGCATGCTATCCATGACATGGAAGGACGCTAACTTCAGAACGCCCATGTACACGCATCAGCTTTCGGAGGGAACGCTGCGCTTCCTGTGGTTGATAGCACTTCTCCAGAGCCCAGGGCTTCCTGTCGTGGCAATGATAGACGAGCCGGAGGTCAGCCTGCATCCAGAGTTGCTCAGCCTACTTGCTGATTTGTTGCGGGAGGCATCCGGGCGGTCTCAGATCATCGTCGCCACGCACTCAGACCGCTTCGTACGGTTCCTTGACCCGCAAGAATTAGTGGTCATGGACGCGGACTCCAGTGGCCATGCTTCGATGACATGGGCGGACTCTCTGGACCTCGATGAATGGCTTGCGGAATATAGCCTCGACGAGGTGTGGCGGCTTGGTCGTATTGGGGGACGTTCTTGAAAATCTCCATAATCGTTGAAGGGAAGACGGAAAAGGTTTTCATCCGGTATCTAAGGCGCTTCCTTGAGCCGCGCTTGCAAGGAAAGATACCTACGCTCGACCTCTCGCCCTACGACGGCCGCATACCTACTGAACAGAAGCTCCGGCGCCTTGTTTTCAATCTTCTGAAAAGTGCAGACGTCGTCATCGCACTAACTGACGTCTATACAGGCACCAGCCCTCCCGACTTCTTGGATGCCACTGACGCGAAAGCCAAGATGCGGTCCTGGGTTGGCAATGAGCCTAGATTCCGTCCTCACGCGGCCCAGTACGACTTTGAGGCCTGGCTACTCCCCTATTGGGGATACATACAAAAGCTGGCACGCCATAACAAGGTGGCTCCAAACGGCAACCCCGAAATGGTCAATCACCACAATCCGCCCTCTCAACGATTAGCGGAGATCTTCCGCATTGGGGAACGTCCCGGTCACTATGTTAAGCCTAGGGACGCTGGGCGTATCTTGGAGAAGAACGACCTCTCTGTTGCTGTTGCAGCGTGTTCAGAGCTGAAGGCCTTCGTCGACACGATTCTGACTACATGCGGCGCTGACCCCGCGCTTCAATGAACAAGAATGAGCAAGCCTTGCCCATAAGCAGCATGACGGGACCCATCCCATGCCAAGAGACACCAAGACCACCCTCACCCCCCACATAGCCGCCCGGCTGGCCGAAACGCTGGGCGCCCCCGCTGTCAGCACCAGACGCAGCGACCTCGACTTCTATTCCGCCGACGCCCTAGACCGAATCCGGGCCTTCTCGGCGGCGCCGCTCCTGGAAACCATGCCGGACGTGGTTGTCAGCCCCCAGAACACCGACCAGGTGGCCGCCGTCGTCAGGTTGGCCAACGAAGAGGGTGTGCCGGTCGTCCCATACGGCGCAGGCACCGGCGTGATGGGCGCAGCCGTGCCCATCCGGGGCGGCATCGTACTCAGCTTGGCCAGGATGAACCGCATCCTGAGCATCGACCCCGGCGCAATGACCGCAACGGTCCAAGCAGGCGTCATCCTGGGCAACCTGGACCGCGAATTGGAGAGCCGGGGCCTCATGCTGGGCCACGATCCCTGGAGCACACCTATCGCCAGCGTGGGCGGGGCCATCGCCACCAACGGCGTGGGCTACCGCGCCAGGACCTACGGCCCGATGGGCAAACAGGTGGTGGCGCTTGAGGTTGTCCTGCCCACCGGCGCCGTGCTGCGCACTAAGCCCGTTTCCAAGGTAGCCGGTCCGTCGCTCAAAGACCTATTCCCCGGCGCAGAGGGCGTCTTCGGCGTCGTCACGGAGGCCACCCTGCGAGTCTTCGCTCAACCCGAGCAGCGGGAGTTCCGGTCGTTCTCCTTTCCCACCTTCGAGGCCGGCTTCTCCGCCGTGCAGGAGATGACCCGGCTCGGCATCCGCCCCGCGCTCATGGATCTCTCGGAAGAGTGGGGCCGCCGCATCGACTCCGGCAACGCTGAGGCGCACGAGATATCCTTTACGCTGGTCTTCGAAGGCTACTCCGAAGGCGTGGCGGCAGAGTTGGATCGCACATTGAAGATCTGCGCGGCCCACGGCGGCCATGACCAGGGCGAACACCACGCCCGCCAGCACTGGGACTTCCGCCACCAGATGGCCTACAGATACCAGGAACGCCTCAAGAGCCAGGGAGGCCGCTTCCGGAGGGAACGAGGCTGGAGACAGCTCATGGACTACCTCCACGTGTCCCTCCCCGCATCTGAGGTCGTTGGCTTCTACCAGTGGAGCAAGGCCCTCATCGCCGAACGCGGCTTGGGCCTCTACGAAGCGGCGATCTGGACCGACGCCGAGCTCTTCTCCCTCCTCCTTGGCGATCCCACGGAAGGCGACCCGGGCGACGCCGGCCTCTCCAACAACCTCGCGCGAACCACGGACGATATCCTGATGAAGGCGCAGGACCTCGGAGGCAGCATGGAGTACTGCCACGGCGTGGGCGTCAAGCTGCTCCACCTCTTGGACCGCGAATGGGGCGCAGGCGCAGAGGTCGTGCGCGGCTTGAAGGCGTCTCTGGACCCTCGCCGCATCATGAACCCCGGCAAGCTGGGACTGTAGCCGATGCAGAAACTCTCCAACCGACTGTCTCCGGCCTTCCGATGGACGCCCCTCGCCCTGCTGCCCATCGCCCTCTTGACGGCGGCCCTGTTGGCTCTGGCCACCTGCTCAAACTCCGATTCCACGAACGGCCAGCCCGCCGCTTCTGCGCTCCCCACGCCAACTCCCACGCCCATTGATGTCCGCGCCCTATTGGCGGCATCGGGGGAACGGATGGCTGGCTTGCAGAGCTTCGGTTTCCGCGTCGCTCACGAAGGCGGCGGAACAGATCTAGGCGGGAGCCTCGGCTTGGTCGTGGAGGGGGTTGAAGGCTCTGCCGGTCAGCCGGACAAGCTCCACGTGGACATAGCCGGCTCGGTGCGCGGCCTGCCAGTGGATATGAAGCTCATAACCATCGGAGAAGAAGTCTGGCTTTCCGACCCCTTCACGGAACGATGGTCAGCCATAGACGATGCGGTCAACCCGTTTGCGTTCTTCGATCCCCAGGGGGGCATCGTGGACATCATGGCCAACGTCCGGCAGGCCTCCTACGTTGGCCTCGACGCGGTCGACGGCGCTCCCGCCCATCGCATCAGGGGAACGCTCCCCGCGCAGGTCCTGTCGAGCTTCCTTGGAATCGCACTCAGCGCCGGCATCCTCGACGCCGAGGTGTGGCTGGAGACTGACTCCCTCTATTTGCGCCGGGTTGAGCTGCATGGTCTGCTCATTCCCGGCGAGGAACCGGGCATTCTCCGGATCATCGAGTTGGACGCGTTCAATGCCCCGGTGGACATTCAGCCGCCGGTCTAGGCGTGGCGCCGCATGACCCTGCTATCATCCCTCCGCCATGGCTAGTCTCCCTCGCCCCGGACGAGCGACTCCCTACCTCGCCTTGGCCGCCGCCTGCGCTGGGGTCTTCAACGCCGCCCTCGACCAGACCACCATCGTCACAGCCCTCCCAGAGATCATGCGGGACCTACGCCTGTCGATCCCCGATCTAGACCAGGTCATGTGGACGGTTTCCGGCTACCTACTGGGCTACACCGTCGCCATGCCTCTCATGGGGCGCCTATCCGATGCCTACGGACGGCGGCGGGTGTACCTGTGGGCACTGGCGGTGTTTTGCCTCGGCTCGGGTTTCGCCGCGCTGGCTGCGAACCTACCCTGGCTGGTGGCGGCGCGGATTGTGATGGCGGTGGGCGGCGGGGCCGTCGTGCCCGTCACCATCGCCTTGGCGGGCGACCTCCTAGACCCGAAGCGCCGCATCATCGCCCTCGGCCTGGTGGGCGCCGCCGCAGAGGCAGGCGCCGCCCTGGGGCCCGTCTGGGCTGGGATCGTCATCAAGCTCCTGGACTGGCGCTGGATCTTCTGGCTGAATCTGCCCTTCTCGATCTTCGTGGCTCTCTTGCTAGTTGCCCTTGTGGCCGCCCGGCGGCCAGAAGGTCCGAGGATCCCGGTGGACTATCGAGGCGGCCTGCTGCTTGCCGCCGCCCTCGCCGCAACCACCATCGCGCTGTCCCGGTGGCGGGACTTCCCTACGATGGCCGTTCCCCTTCTCGCCTTTGGCGGACTCCTGCTCATCGCCTACGCCCTGAGCCAGCGGCGGACCTCTCACCCATTGGTTCCGTTGCACCTCTTCCGCAACGGCCCCTTCGCCGGCGCCAATGCCTCGCACCTCTTCGTCGGGGCGGCGCTCATCATCGCCCTTGTCACCGTGCCCCTCCTCGCCAACACTGTTATGGCGCAGTCAGCGGTGGACGGCGGGCTGATGCTCCTGAGAATGACAGCGGCCATCCCCGTGGGCGCCATCGCAGGCGGGGCGATGGCCTCGCGGCTGGGCTACCGCCTGCCGACGCTCATAGGCTTGGGCCTGGCCGCGGCGGCCTTCCTGCTGATGAGCCAGTGGGAGGTGGACGTGGGCCTGTCCATTATGACCGTCCATCTTGCCATGGCGGGGTTGGGGTTCGGGCTCGTCATCGCGCCCATAGCCTCGGCAGCCGTGAATGCGGTCACCGCCACCGATAGAGGCGCGGCGGCGGCCCTCGTTACGGCCATGCGCCTGCTTGGCATGACTGTCGGCCTTGCCGCCATCTCTTCCTACGGCAGCACCCGCTTCGATGCCCTCGCGACTGCCATCGACGTATCGTTGCTCGACCCCAAGTACGGTCAGGAGATTAGCGAGGCAGGGATGACGGTGTTCAGTGAGTTCTTCCTGGCAGCGATGGTCCTCTGCCTCGTTGCGATGCTGCCTGCCCTCTTGATGCGCACCATCAGCCCAACCGAGGCGCCAACGCAGAAGCAGCCTTTACGAACGCCCGGCGCGCCGGCGGTAGCGTGACGAACGCTATTGGCCGGCGCGGCGCCTCCGCGCTCAGGCCGGGTGAAAAGCCACCGTGGGATGGTCGCCGCCCGCCTCGGAGAAGTCCGCCTCCAGGGCCATGCCTACGTGAATAGACTCAGGGCGGCTGGCGTCGACGCCTAGGACCAGAGCGCTGATGGTTGGTCCCTCCTCCAGCTTCACAAGGCCGGTGCAATACGGAACGTTCCTCCCGTACCCCCTCTCTTCCATCGCCGAGGGCGCCACCCGGATGCAGGTGAACGTGCTCAGGCTACCCCTCCCCTGGAAGGGCCGCCAAGCCATGTCCCGCCCACCGCACGAAATGCAAATAGGCCGGGGAGGCATGTAAAGCTCGCCGCAACCCGCACACGCCGACCCCATTAGCGCACCATCCTTCAGGTGGCCATAGAAAGCGGCGGCGGTAAAGCGGACCGTTTCGCCTGTCATTGCTCATCCCTTCGAGCCGTCTAGTGTCCTGAACCGCGCGCTGGATGTCCACCCGAAGGGAGGACATTCGCCGATAGCCCGCCCGCGCGGAGAGGCGCGATGCTACAGCGGCTCTGAAAGGCGCTCCCACTCCGAGCGCCACAGCTCCATGTAGATGAACTTCTTTCCGGCGCGCTGCACAGTCTTGATCGCGGTGAAGCCGCACTTCTCGAAACAGCGCTGCGCCCGGACATTCCATTCCAGCGTGTGTAGGTAGATGCGTTCCAGTTTCGCCGACGAGAAGATGTGCTCGACCAGCACCGACACCGCTTCGAGCCCGTATCCCTGATCCCAGTATTCCCTGTCGCCAATCATGATGCCCAATTCGGCCTGCTTCCGGTGGGTGTCGATGTCGTAGTACATGCAGTTGCCAATGTGTCTGCCGGACAGCGTGTCGATGGCCAGCCGGCGGGTTCCCGGGATCGGCGACTGCATGTCCTCAGCGAAAAATTTGGCGAATTCCGGAAAGGACATGTGCAACGGAGCGGCGGCGTCCAGGCGGGCAAGCTCTTCGTCCGAGCGCCACTGGTAATCGTTCCAGGCGTCTTCCAGGCTCTTTTCCCGCAGGCGGAGCCGGTCGCTGCGAAGCTTGGCCTTCGTCGTCATTCCCTCCGCTCCCACACCATCTGAACGGCCTTCGAAAGGATGTTGCGCTCGTTCGGGTAGCTGAGAGCCTCCAGAGCGGCGGCGCTGTCGAACCAGGACACTACGTCGAACTCGGGGTCGTGGTCTTCCACCGAGCCTCCCAGGGCGGACATAAGGTAGAAGTGAACGGTCTTGAAGCAGCGAACCCTGTCCAGCCGGACAAACCAGTAGTGGATCTTGTCAATGGACTCCTCGAGCCTCACCTGGAGGCCCGTCTCCTCGTTGACCTCCCGCAGGGCCGTCTCCTCCAACGTTTCCCCGACGTCGGGCGTACCCTTGGGCAGCGCCCACAGCTTGGGCCTTGTGCGCCCGCAGAGCGCCACCTCCAGGGCATCCCCGGCCCTCCGATAAACCACCCCTCCCGCGGATACCAATCGCTCTACTGTGCCGTTGTCCTTGGTCATCAACCTGCCCTTCCCGCCATTCCCCGCCATTTTAGGAGTGGCTCCAGGGAGCGTCAAGGCAAACGCCAACGGTGCCCAGGCTTTGCCATCCTTTCGACACAGGTGCTAGATTCCCTTGGAATGCGTTCTCCCGGGGAGGAACACAATGCCGGACGTGCTGGAGGGCCTGAAAGTTCTGGACCTTTCCCAAATGTGGGCGACGCCGGGGGCCGCCGCCTATCTTTCCGACTTCGGCGCCGAGGTAATCAAGGTGGAGCCCCTCTGGGGGGACGATGCCCGCAGGACCTTCACCCAGCCGCCCATGCCGAACGGCGAGAGCAGAGCCTACCTTGTCGTCAATCGCAACAAGCGCGGCTTGGCCATTGACCTGACGAAGCCGCAGGGCAGAGACGTGGTCAGCGCCCTCGCCGCCCAGTCCGACGTCGTACTGCACAACTTCCGCCCGGGCGTGGTCGAGCGGCTGGGCCTGGACTATGCAACCCTCTCGGCCCGCAACCCCGGCCTCATCTACGCCGCCGTCACCGCCTATGGCAAACGAGGCCCCTTCGCCCTCCGGCGCGGCTATGACCGCCTTTTTCAGGCCCTTTCCGGCCTCATGGGACGCCGTCGACTGCCCGACGGCACCCCCTTGGGGGCGGGCGTCTGGGCATCCGACATGTCCGCTCCCCTTGCCATAGCCTACGGTGTCCTGCTGGCCCTGCTGCATCGCGAACGGACGGGCCTCGGCCAGCAGGTGGAGACCTCGCTGCTGCACATGGCCCTTGCTATGCAGGCTGTGGACATGGTCCGCCTAGAAGACGCCCCGCCGCCCGACGGCCCCTTTCGCGACCCAGCCGCCCAGGCCATGTTCGGCAGCTACCGTTGCGCCGACGACGCCTGGCTCACCATCGTCGTGGTGTCGGAACGAGACTGGCGCGCCCTCTGCGAATGTCTGGCCCTCCCCCACCTGGTTGACGACCCCGGGTTGAACAGCGCCGCCAAGCGCGTCGCCCGCAGCGACGACCTCTATCATCTCCTCACCGGCATCTTCGAAACCCAACCCCGCGCATCCTGGATCGAGCGCTTCGCCGAACATGACGTGCCCGGCGCTCCCGTGCTGTCCCCCGAGGAAGTGTTCGACTCGCCCCAGGTGGCAGCCAACGACATGCTCGCCTCAATGGAACAGCCGCCTGTGGGGAGGGTCCGTTACATGAACGTCCCCGTCCAACTCTCCGCCACGCCCGGCGCAGTCCGGTCCCCGGCACCCGTGGAAATCGGCCGGGACACCGAAGCCATCCTGTCGGAACTGGGCTACGGACCGGAGGAACGGGAAGCCATGCGGCAAATGGGCGTTATCCACTAGCACCCGGCGCGCGCCTTGTTGACCCTCCCGCAAGTCCCTTGCTAGACTTGGATTGGCAAGCCCCAGTAGCTCAACGGATAGAGCGGTGGACTTCTAATCCTCAGGCTGTGGGTTCGAATCCCGCCTGGGGCGCCAACCCTTGAATAACAACGTAGACGCCAAGTGGCGGCCTTTCCCCGGCGCCATTTGACAGGCGCCCAGCCCAAGCATACGCTACCCTTGCCCTTATCCAATCCAGCGAAGGCTCAGCTACGATTCCAGTCGCGGCAACCGCCAGAGGAGACCCGATGTCGGAGTACAACAAGACGTTGGTGCGCAGGTTCTATCAGGAAGTCGAGAACGAGGGAAACCTCGATCTGATCGACGAGCTTTTCGACCCCAACTTTCGAGACGTCTACAACACCGTGGCTCCCTTCCCCATCGTCGGCGCGGAGGCAGTGAAGAAGCTGGCCGCCGCCCTCAAGTCCATGATGGACATCCACTTGGAGATTGCCGACCTTGTCGCCGAGGATGACCTCGTGGTGGCCCGCCTTTCCGGCCACATCACCCAAAAGTTCGATTTCATGGGCGTCCCTCCAACCAACAGACAGTTTCCCATCAACGGCGTGGAGATCTTCCGCGTCGCCAACGGCAAGCTGTCCGAGCGTTGGGTATTCATCGACCAGCTACCGATGATGCAGGAGCTCGGCGTGGTCCCGTCTCCTGGCCGGGGCTAGCTGAGTTCTGCCGGCGAACCCCACAGAGCAGGGCCTGCGCCGCCCCCAAGCGACTGCGGTCTGGTGATGCCGAGGAGGCAAGCAAATGAACGTGCTCAGCGTCGGCGCCGGCTTGGTCGGCTGCAACTTTGCCAGGGAAATGACCTCCCGGGGCCATCGCGTCGTTCTCTATGACGCCGCCCCCAACCACCCCTACATCCAGCGCGTTTCCCCCGGCGTTCCCGTCATCCGCGGCGACATGCGGGACTTGGCTGCCGTCATCGACGCGATGCAGGCGCACCGCATAGACACCGCCTTCGTATCGGCATTTCTCATCGGCCAGACCATTGCCGAGCATCCGTTCTCCGGCGTGCTCGCCAACGTGGCCGGGCCGCTCACGGTCTTGGAGGCCCTCCGGCTTGCCGGAGGCAGGAAGATGGTCTTCGCCGGCACCCAGGGGGTCTACCAATTCCAGCCAACGCCCCCTCACCCCATCCGGGAAGACCACCCCACGGTGTCGGGCCACTTCTACATGTCGACCAAGCTGGCCTGCGAAGAGCTTCTGACCACCTACGCCGCTCACTACGACATGGAGTTCGCAACTACCCGCTTTGCCCAAGTCTACGGCTACGGCCATTATCTCGGCGGCGACCTGGCCGGGCCGGCCCTGCATGACGTCCTGGTAGACGCCCTGGCCGGGAGGCCCGTCAGGCTGGACCCAGGCGTCTTGGACTACAACGACTACGTCTACGCCAAGGACGTGGCTCAGGGCGTGGCCAACGCCTGCGAACAGCCCCTGAAGAGTACGCTGTACAACCTCGGCTCCGACGCCGTTTCCAGCGGAGAGGACGTGGCAAACGCGATTCGGAAGGCCGCGCCGGGAGTAGACGTTCAGATGCTCAGCGCCCCGGTCGTGGGGCCGTTCTGGGTCCACGAGCAACGGCTGGACAACACCCGCGCCGCCGAGGAGCTGGGCTACAAACCCCGGTACGGCCTCGTTGAGGGCGTGGCCGAGTTCGTGGATGACATCAGACAGGACGGCTAGCTATCATACCCAGGGACGTTGCTACAAGCGCGAGGTGTAGGATGGAGGCCACTTCTCAACCGGCGCGCCCGTGAGCTACGCAAGAACCTCGCCACCGCCGAACATAAGCCCTGGCCGCAGCTAGGGCTGCGGCAGATTGAAGGCCACAGGCTCTCGGCAAACGAGGCCCTCGTCGCAAAGCTAACCACATCGAACACCTGCAAGGGGAGGCGAAATGCAAACAGTGGGATTCATTGGACTGGGCAAGATGGGCGGACCGGTGGCGCAGCGCATCCAATCAAAGGGATTTCCCATGGTCGTCTTCGACCTCGATGAGGCGGCGACCCGTCCCTTCTTGGAACGGGGCGCCCGCCTCGCCTCCTCCGGCGCCGAGGCGGCAAGCCTTTCGGACGTCATCCTCACGGCGGTCCCCATGCCGGCGGACGTCCAGGGTGCGGCCATCGGCAGGGGTGGCGTCGTCGAGGGGATACGCAAGGACGGCATCTACATAGACATTTCCACCAGCAGCCCAAACCTCGTCAGAGAACTCGAGCCTCACTTCCGCGCCAAAGGGGCATGGATCCTCGATGCGCCCGTGGGCGGAGGCCAGCCCGGCTACGAGCGCGGCGTCCACGAAATCATGGTTGGCGGCGACCGCGCCGTCTACGAGCGTGCAAAGCCCGTTTTCCAGGCCTACGGAGACCAAATCATCTACGCCGGACCCCTGGGTTCCGGCGCCGTCTGCAAGCTCATGCACCAGATGATTGGCTCGGGGATATCCCAGGTCCTCGCCGAAGGCATGACCCTGGGCGTCAAGGCAGGCGTCGAGCCGCGCATCATCTGGGAGTCGGTTCGGCGGGGTCTGGTGGGCCGCATGCACATCATGCACGAGCAGATGCCCGAACAGGTCTTCACCGGCCAGTACGAGCCGGCCCTCTTCTCGCTGAATCTCCTGCGTAAAGACGTGGGCTTGGCCACCGAGCTCGGAAGGCAGCTCAACGTCCCCCTCCCCATGTCCAGCCTCGTCGAGCAGATTCAGATACACGCCCTCAATCGGGGTTGGGGCAACGGCTCCGGCTATACCGTCTACTTCCAGCTCCAGGAGGAAGCAGCCGGTGTCAGCCTTCGCGCCGACGTTGACATCGAGAAGGCCGCTTCCTACATCTCAACCAACGGAGACCCCGAAATCGAGTAGGCAACGGCCTCGCCAACGCAGGCGTAGGCGGAGTGGGGAGCGTTGACGCCCTCGCTTGACAGAATCCCGAAGACGTGAGAGAACGGCGCCACGGTTGGAAAACTTGCGCCCGGAGGGGGTAACCATGTCCAAGGATGGCTTTCGGATTCTCGACAGCGACATGCACATCATGGAGCCGCCTGACCTCTGGCAACGTTACATCGACCCCTTCTACAGGGATCGGGCGCCCATCGGTCTCATCGAAAGCGTGAGAGACCTCCGCATGGTGGACCCCCAGGGCAAACCGTGGGGCATGCCCGCCGTGGCGCCAGTGCAAGACGTCCCCGGTAAAGGGCCCGGCAGGAAGTTCCTGGAGGACTACGCCCGCTACCAGGACCACCACGACCGCGGCTGGACCCCCGAGGTCCAGTTGGAGGCCATGGAGAAGGAAGGCATCGACGTGGCCATCCTCTATCCCACCCGCGGCCTCCACACCCTCTCCCGCTCCGACCTCGACGCGCCCTTCGCCGCCGCCCTCTCCAGGGCCTACAACGACTGGCTTTACGACTTCTGCAGGCAGGACCCCGAACGAATGCTCGGCGTCGCCATGATCTCGCCCTTTGATGTTGACGACGCCGTTGAGGAGACCAAGCGCGCCGTGAAGGAGCTGGGATTCCGCGGCGTGTTCATGCGGGCCAACATCGTTACCGGCCGCAACTGGCACGACCCCTACTACGACCCGCTCTGGGACGTCCTGGAAGAGTTGGACGTCCCTATGGGCTTCCACGAGTCGGCCGCCGCCGGCGTGCCCCAGGTGGGAGAACAGTTCGAGCCAGACTTCATGCTCCGCCACACCTACTCCCACTCCGTCGAGCAGATGATGGCCCTCGGCGCCATGTGCGCCGGCGGCGTCCTGGAGCGGCATCCCAAGCTGCGAGTAGCCTTCCTTGAAGGCAACTCCGCCTGGCTTCCCTGGCTGCTCTGGCGTCTCGATGAGCACTGGGAGATGTTCGCCGACCTCTATGTGCCGGACACCACGTTGAAGCCCAGCGAGGTCTTCCGGCGGCAGGGCTACACCTCCGTCGACTCGGAGGAGGACGTGGTCAGGTACACCATCGACTACATCGGCAACGACAACATCGTGTACTCCACGGACTACCCGCACATCGACGCCAAGTACCCCTACGGAGCGGACACGTTCCTAAAGCTCCCCATCACCGACGAAGACAAGCGGAAGATCCTGTGGGACAACTGCGCCGCGTTCTACGGCGTGGGCGTAACCGTCAGCTAGGGATGGTCTGCACAAGTCAGTGGAGCTCGGCATAGTCCACTAGGGAAAATGGGGGCGGGGGCGGGGGAAACGAGCGGGCTTTGATTGTATGTTTGTTTTGCTTGTCAGCCGGATCTCGGAGGTTGCAGGCACGGAGACGTCACAGAGCCGTAACGGAACTGTGACGAGCCGTAGCGGATGCGTGACGGCTTGTCACGCATCCGTTGCCCATCCGTATCCCGGCGCCAGGAAAGGAGTGGGGCGCCGGCCCGCTTCTTGACTATGCTTAAGCATCTTGACGATACTCTAGCACAAACGTTCGTGTCCTGCAAGAGGGAGGGGATGGGGGCTTGTTCAGAGATTCCCCAGCGTCCCACACATGCGCCGCCTTTCCGGCGAAAGCCTGTCACCACCTATCCCCAAAGGGTGCGCTGGGAAACAACGGTTCCCGCAGGGTCTAACCCGCCGAGCGTGGTACAGGGGCTAGGCCCCAGCTAGCGCCGCATGGACTCACGCAGCGCAACCGTTCCGGCCTCGTCCACCTGCGCCGGACTGCCTGCAAGAGCGACGCCATACACGTCTCGCGCCCGCTCCACCGTGACCTTCTCATTCACAATGTCATCAAGCACCGCCGCAGGGTCCCTTTGCAGGGGATCGCCCCACCCGCCCCCGCCGCCAACCTGAATACGCACGGACTCCCCGCGCTTCAGGACCCCCCGGAACTTCGAGGTCATGACCTGCTCGCCGTCGTTGGCCATCACAGAGGCCCGCGTCGGCGAGCCGGCCTCCCCGCCGCTGAGGCCGTAGGCGGGGTACTTGTGGCGGTCGATCCGTACGTGCATTGCGGCCTGGTCGGCCCCAACGAGCCGGATCTCCCGGACCACCCCCAATCCTCCCCGGTGCTCGCCGGCCCCCTCCGTGCCAGGAACCATGGCGTACTCCTCTATCAGCACCGGCGACTCCGCTTCCAGGACTTCCACCGGCGTGTTGGAGAAGTTCCCCGTCAGCGAGGACACGTGGTCGATGCCGTCCAACTTTGGCCGCCCGCCCCAGGAACCGAACACCCAATCCAGCAAGCCAAAGGCCACGCCGCCGGGGTGGTATCCCGCAAGGCTCACGTTCACGTCGCCGGAGATGCCACAGGCGGGCACCCGGTCCGGCAGCATTTGGGCCAACGCTCCCATCACGGCATCCGACGTGTGCATGGCAGTCAGCGCCCGCGACGCCACCGGCGATGGCGACTGAGCGTAGAGCAGCGACCCAGGCTCAACCTTCACCTGCACCGGACGGAAGAACCCGCCGTTGTTGGGTATGTCGGGATCGAGCACGCAGCGCAGAGCCGCGTAGACGCACGCCTGCGTGTAGGAAAGCGTCATGTTGATGGCGCCCCGAGCCGCCGGCGCAGAGCCGGCAAAGTCGGCGATGAGCTCGTCTCCCTGCTTCTTGAGGCTCACCTGAATGGGAAGCGGGTCCGGGTCCAGCCCATCATCGTCCAGGTAGTCCCGGAAGGTGAACTCCCCGTCCGGCAGGGCGCGGATGGCTTCCCGCGAGCGCATCTCCGTGTAGTCCAGGAGGTCCCGGAAGTACCATTGAACGGTCTCCAGGCCCTGCTCCTCCACCAGCTTGGCGATGCCCTTCTCCCCCTCCATGACCGCGGCCAACTCTGAGTGCAGGTCGCCCAGCACCTTCTCAGGCATCCTGACGTTCTTTTCCAGAATGGCAAAGAGCGTATCGTTGGCCTTGCCCTTGTCAAACAGCTTGAGCGGCGGGATGCGAAGGCCCTCCTGGAAGATCTCCGTTGAGCTCGTCGCCAGGCCCCCGGAGGCAATGCCTCCGATGTCTGCGTGATGCATGACGGCGCAGGAAAAGGCCGTCAACTGCCCCTCGATAAAGACGGGCTTCACCATGTAGATATCCGGAAGGTGCGCCCCGCCGTCGTAGGGGTCATTGAACGCGTACACGTCGCCGGGATGCATGTCGCCGTCAAACTCGCGCTTGATCGTCTGCAAGGCGGGAGGCAGGCTGCCGAGCATCAGCGGCAAACACAACCCCAGCGCAACGACCTCGCCATCGGCGTTGCAGATGCCGGTGGAGAAGTCCATCGCCTCCTTGCTCACCGTGGACCGGGCCGTGCGAATTACGGTCACCGCCATTTGGTCCGCCACTGCGCTGACGGCGTGCTGCATCAGCTCGAAAAGAACCGGGTCCCTACTGACGCCCGTTGTCATGGTATGCTCCCCAACTCAAGGTTGATATTGCCCCATTCGTCCAGCCGAGCGCGGCAGTGCGGAGGCGCCACCGTGGTCGAGTCGTATTCTTCAATGATGAGCGGGCCTTCCTGGAAGTTGCCGTCCAGGTCAGGGCGGTCAATGACCGGGGCGCTGAGCCATCCCATCTCCGGCCCGAAGTAAACCTGCCGCTGCTTGGACTGTGGCTGAGAGGGCCGCTCCCCATTCGGCCTGGCCCCGCCCCTTCCGATGCCGGCCGACTCTCCCCTCAATCCCTCGGCCACAATGCGCAGGTTGATGAACTGAATCGGCTCCCGCGTGGAGCGGTATCCGTAGGTTGCCTGGTGCTCCTGTTCGAACGCTTCGCGCAGGGCAGCCCAGTCCCCGCTCCCCAGGAAGGCTTCCGGCAGCGGAATGGTCAACTCCGAGTTCTGGCCCACGTAGCGCATGTCCGAGAGCACCTGAAGCCGCACTCTGTCCCGCGGGTAACCCTCGCTGGTCAAATCATCGTATGCCTTCGCTGACATGCGGCTGACGATGTTCTGAAGCTCTGAGGCCTCCGTCCCGTCAACCCTTCGCCAGAAGTTCTGGACGTAGTGGTGCTCCAAGTTGGACAGAAGGAGCCCCACCGAACTGAACAGCCCGGGCGCCGGCGGCACGACCACCTTTCCAATCCCCATGTCCAACGCCAAGTGCGCCGCATGAACCGGGCCGCTGCCTCCGAAGGCAAACAGAGCGAAGCGTCGGGGGTCCCTGCCCCGCTCGATGGACACCGCGCGCACCGCCCGCGCCATTACCGCGTTGGAGATGCGATGGACTCCATGAGCGGCCTGCACCTGGTTGAGTCCGGCGGGGACCGCCACGTGATCGGTGAGCGACCTCCGAGCCGCGTCCGCGTCGATGGGCCAGGCGCCGCCGACCAGATACTCTTGGTTCAGGTAGCCAAGCGCCACGTTGGCGTCCGTGACCGTGGGCTGCGTCCCACCCTGGCCGTAGCACACCGGACCGGGGCTGGCGCCCGCACTGCGGGGGCCCACCTTCAGGATGTTCCCCGCATCCAGCCAGGCAATGCTCCCACCGCCCGCTCCCACCTCGGCGATGTCAATGGTGGGAACCCTGACCAGGTAGCCGCCTCCCCTCAGAAGCCGGTGTCCTATGTTCAGACCGGCGCCCACCTCGTATTCGGTGGCCCGCGTGATGTTGCCCTTCTCTATGATGCAGGCCTTGGCCGTGGTGCCGCCCATGTCGAAGCTCACCAGGTCATCAACCCCAATGACCTGCCCCGTCCGCATCGCCGCCACGGCGCCCGCCGCAGGCCCGGACTCGATGATGTAGACCGGCGCTTCCGACGCCGTCGGCGCACTCACGACACCGCCGTTCGACTGCATAATGAGCAGCGGCCCGGCCACGCCAGCGTCCCTCAGCCGCTCCCCAAGCATCACGAAGTATTGCTTTATCACCGGTTGAACGTAAGCGTTGACCACGGCGGTGCTGGTCCGCTCGAACTCCTTCAACTCCGGCAAGAGCTCGGAGGAGACGGTGACCATCAGGCCTGGGAACCGCTCCTTGGCCAACTGCTCGATACGGCGTTCGTGCTCCGGGTTGGCGTAGGAATTGATGAGGCTGATGGCGAGGGATTCGATGTCCTGGTCAACCAGGTCGGTCAGAGCCTCATTGATGCTATCGTCGGTGATTGGCCGAATGACCTCCCCGTTGGCGGCCATCCGCTCCTCAACCTCTTTCCGAAGATGCCTCGCCACCAGTGGCTGGGGGCGCTCCCAGTCCATGTCGAACAACTTGGGCATCCGAAGGCGGCCAAATTCGAGGACGTCCCGAAAGCCCTTGGTCGTGATCAGGCCCGTCCTGGCGCCGGAGTGGGTCAGGATGGCGTTGGTCGCAACGGTGGTTGCATGGACAACCGCTGCAACCCCACCACCCCCGGCCCCCGCTTCAGCCAGCACCTGCTCTATGCCCTCGATCACCGCCGCGCTGTAGTCATCGGGCGTGGACAGCACCTTGCGCACGCTGATCTGCCCCTCCGAATCCAGGGCCACGACGTCGGTAAAGGTGCCACCCACGTCGACGCCTATCTGAAGGGTGCGGGGCTCCATGTGTTACTTCCTTAGCCCAAGCGTGGCGACACCATCGCAGGGCTGGCGATTCCATGAGGAACGGACGACGACGATGGGACAGAATATAGACGCGTCTGCGTCAACGTGTCAAAATTCCGGGCGCCGCCCAGCGTTGTTTTTGACATTTGACATAGGAAGACCGCGCGCCTAGTATTCGGAACACGTTGGAGAGCACGGCCCCCAGCGACGAATCACTAACGTTCTGGGGTGGACGAGGGTTGGCGTTCCAACATTGGTAAATTCCCTTGATACGAATACATCGGGAGGACCCATGAAAAGGATACTGACCCTCGTCACGGCTCTTGTTGCCCTTGTGGCCGCCATGGCCTGCGGGGGTGGAAGCGAACCCACCGCCACCAGCCCCGCAGCCACGCCCACCCCGGAGCCTCAGGTCATCAACTGGAAGATGAGCTCCGTCAATCCCGAAAGCCACTACATGATACAGAACGTATTGTGGTGGACCGAGCAGGTGAGACAGCAGACCAATGGCCAGCTCAACATAGAAGTCTTCGCCGGCGGGGCGCTGCCCTACGCTCAGGCCGAGCACCTGGACGCAGTCTCCCGAGGACTCGTGGAGGTGGCCGGCGTCTGGGGCGGCTCCAACAGCGGCGTGGAGCAGGCCCTGGAGGTGCTGGAGATTCCGGGCCTGGTTCCACCGGATGTGGACGTCCGGATCGACCTGGCAAACAAGCTCTTCCAGCCCTACCAGGACCTCCTATCCCAAAAGTACGACGTCGAGCTGTACTGGATTCTCCAGTTGGACCCCCGCAATCTCTACATGAAAGACGCGGTCAGCAACCTCAATGAGTTCCAGGGGTTGAAGATTCGCGCCATGAGCCCGTTGGAAGTGGCGTTCACCGGCAACATGGGCGGCGCCGCAACGCCCATCTCGGCTCAGGAGGTCTACACCGCCCTCCAGCAGGGCCTCGTTGACGGCGTGTGGATCGTCGACTCCGGCACCTATGTGCTCAAGTGGTACGAGGTCGCCAAATACATCGTCGACATCAAGACCGGCGGCGCAGCCAACTTCCTGTCCATCAACAAGACAGCCTACGACGCCCTTCCGGCCGATATTAGACAGGTCCTCGTGGACCTTCGCCCGCAGCTCATGACGCGGGTGTGGGACAGCCTGAAGGCGGACATGATCACCAGCAGGCAGCGCCTCCTCGACGAGGGCATGGAAGTCATTCAGTGGCCTGACTCCGACCTCGCCGAAATCAGCGGGGCCGGCGAACAGGTGTTGGGCAGCTGGTACGAAGACGCCAGCCCCGACGCCAAGCAGATCTTCGACCGCGCCCGAGCCATCATCAACGAGGCCGGGAACTAGGCGCCTCTCCGCGAGGCGTTGGGACGATGAAGGCCATAGCTCAGTCCCGGGGCCGCCTGCGCGAGCTGGCGACCTGGCATGGGGCCATAGACGGCATCAGCGCCATCATGGCGGCAGTGGGAGGGCTTGCCCTCCTACTGCTGCTCGTGATGGTCGCCGCCAGCGTGGCCGCCAGGTACTTCATCAACAAACCCCTCATCTTTGTCGACGAGATCGCCTCGTACCTGATGTTGGGCATCGTCTTCTTGGGCCTGGCCCCCGCGGTCAAGGCTGGCGGCCACATCCGCGTCGAGGTCCTCGTCAGCCGGCTCTCGGGTCGCACAAGCAGAATCGTCGAGACCGCCGCCCTCGTCGTCGCAATAGTCTTTGGCGTGGCCCTGCTCTTCTCCGGTCTCAACCTGATCCAGACGTATCTCGCAAGGGGCACGCAGTCCTGGGCGGGTCTGCAGACCCCCCTAGCCATCCCCGCCATGGTGATTCCCATCGGAGTCGTCGCGTTCCTACTCCAACTCTTGAAGACGGTGATTCAGCGCAACCGGTAGCGCCTCCCCCCAGCGCCGGGGCCGGTCCCGCTCCGGCGCAGTGCTGAGCTCGGTCAGGCAATCCACCGTCCAAAGGCGGCCATGGGAGCATTTGCACTAGTCATCGCCCTGATGTTGCTCCTCCTCGGCGGGGGCGTCTTCATCGGCGCGTCCCTCGGACTCTCGGGGTTCATAGGTCTTTGGGACACTCTCGGCAGGGAGCGCGCCCTGGCCGTCAGCGGCATCCAGATCTGGAGCGCCTCCACCAGCTTCGTCCTCATCGCCGTCCCGTTGTTCATCTTCATGGGGGAGATGCTCAACCACAGCGGCATGATCGACCGCATCTACAACAACGCCTCCAAGCTGATCCGCGGTATGCCCGGAAGCCTCGTCCAATCCAACATCCTGGCGTCCTCCCTATTCGCCGCCTGCTCCGGCTCGAGCATTGCATCCGCCGCCACGATTGGAAGCGTTGCCTATCCCAACCTCGCCGCCCGAGGCTTTGACAAACGCCTCGTATTGGGGTCCATAAGCGCCGGGGGAACCCTGGGCATCCTCATTCCCCCCAGCATCATCATGATCATCTACGGAGCCCTGGCCGAACAGTCCGTGGGGCGGCTGTTCATGGCGGGGTTGCTGCCCGGCGTTCTGCTTGCCGGCGCCTTCATGGCCTACATAGCCATCCGCAGCACCTGGTTCAAGAAAGGCCTCGCCCAACCCCACCCCCTGGAACGCGTTTCTCTCAGGGAGCGGCTGTTCGCACTGCTGGGCCTCTGGCAGGTCTTTCTCCTGGCGACGGCCATCATGGGCGGCATCTATGGCGGCATCGCCACCCCCACCGAGGTCGCAAGCGTCGGCGCCGTCCTGGCGATTCTCTTCGCCGCCGGCGCTCGCCAGCTTACCTGGGACACCCTATGGCGAAGCCTCATCACCACCGTGAGGACGACGGCCACGCTCCTCATCATCTTCACCGGCGCCAAGATCCTTGGGGCCGCCATCGCCTACTACGACGTGCCCATCATCCTCCGCAACTTCATCGTGGACGCCAACCTCTCCCCGTTCGCGCTCCTGGCCCTGCTCCTGGCCTTCTACATCATCATGGGCACGTTGTTCGACGGCCTTTCCATGATGATCGTCACGCTGCCCTTTGTGTTGCCCCTGTTGAATGCCGCTGGGATTGACCTCATCTGGTTCGGGATCCTCCTCGTCCTAGTCATCGAGGTGGGGCTGCTGACCCCGCCCGTTGGCATGAACCTCTACGTCCTGCAGGGCGCCACCAAGGAGCCACTGGGCCTGATCACCCGAGGCGCCGTTCCCTTCCTCATTCCCATGGCCGTCGTTCTGATCCTGATAGTCGCCATACCGGACATTGCCCTCTGGCTCCCAAGGTCGATGATCGGATGACCTTCGCTTCAACAGCTCCATGCGCGAGGGCCCCAGCGCGGCGTTAAGCCTGCCGCATGTTGATTCCAACCCTGCGCTTCCCCGATACTGGCGCCCTTCCCCTTGCTCCGCCGGCATGATCGCGGGGCTTGGACCCTCGACTCCCGCCTTCAGGAGGCGCTATGAACTCGCTGGCTGACAACGTTGCGCTCATCACGGGGGCTGGCTCCGGCATCGGCAGGGCCATAACCCAACGCTTCTTGGAAGAAGGAGCCTCGGTCGTTGCCTTCGATATCTCGGAGGAGCGGTTGGCGTCGCTCCAACAAGATCTCGGCAGCCGCGTCGCCCCGTTCCGTGGAGACGTCCGCCGCCTCGACGACAACCGGAAGGCCGTTGAGCTTGCCGTATCCACGTTCGGCGCCCTGGACATCCTCGTCGGAAACGCAGGGGTCTCCGACGGCGGACACCGCCTCGACGACCTCACGGACCAGGAGGTCGATCAGGGTATGGACGAGGTGTTCGGCATCAACGTGAAAGGCTACCTGTTGGGGGCAAAGGCCGCCATCCCGGCGTTGGCCCGATCGAAGGGATGCATGATCTTCACCCTCTCCACATCGTCGTACTACATTGGCGGCGGCGGCCCCATCTACGTGGCGTCCAAGCACGCAACACTGGGCATCGTGCGTTCGCTGGCCAACGAGTTGGCGCCCGCCATCCGCGTCAATGGCGTGGCCCCCTCCGGCACCCAGACCGCCATCACCGCCGCCGCCTCTCTGAAGCGCGCAACCGCCCCGGATGTGGACAACGAGGGTTTGAGCATAGGAAATCGTGGGCGCAACCTGCTCGACTTGACGATTCAGCCCGAGGACCACACCGGCGCCTACCTCTTCCTCGCCTCCAAGGAATCCCGCACGATGACCGGCGCCGTCATCAATAGCGACGCAGGCCGGGGCGTGATGCGCGGCATGGTGGAATAGATAGCCCGGCGTCCTTCCTAGGACGTTATTACAGGCGTCAGGCGGGAGAAGGCGCCGCCTTTGATTGTATGTGTAACATTTCTCAGCCGGATTTCGTGGTTTGCAGGCACGGAGCCATTACAAAGGCATTACAAGCCATTACAAAGCCATTACGAGTCGTTACACAGGGGTTACGGAGCCGTTACCAGTTATTACCAGTCGTTACGGAGCCGTTACGGAGCGGGCTGGCTCCAAGGAGCTTGCCTTACAACAGCAGTGGCTCTGGTCTCACCCTTTCTCGGATGATTGTGGGCGTGGGGCACGTTTCCCCAGCCCCTACCACAGGGGGTCTCTCTACGGATTCCCCCAGTCCAAAATGTATGCGGCAGGCTCCAAGGCAGAGAAGCGGGCCGGGGGCCCCTTCATGGGGATATTATAGCACAATCGTTCGTATTTTGCACCGGGGGGTGCTTCCTGGACGGCGGGGCTTGTTTTGGCCTGCGCCGCCATCCCGCCCGCTCCGCCCTCCGACGTTTTCCAGAACAGGGGGGCTCGCTGTACCCCCGGCGAGGGGTTGCGCCCCCTGCACCTTGCTTGGGGACGGAGGCGGCGTCGTTTTCTCACCTGGCGCGTCCAGACCCCCTTCCTAACCTTCCCCCGAGCGCCGGGGCAGGGACAGGAGGGAGGGGGCTTGACCGCCCTCACATTTAGGGGAAAGCCAGGAAGGGGGACGCTCATCAACCCTTACGGCGGGGCCGGTTCCCTACCCCTCCGACGGTGATTCCCAGACCCGTAGCCCACGTTCTTCACCGTATGAATCAGCCTCTCCGCCGAGGCCCCTAGGCGCTGCCGCAGACGGCGAATGTGGACGTCCACGGTCCTCTCTCCAACGGACTTTGGGTCCTTCCAGACCGCCGCCAGAAGGTCGGCTCTCCGGAACACCCGTCCGCGGTTCTCCATGAGAAAGCGGAGCAGCCGCATCTCCAGGCGGGCCAACGCCATGGGCGCGCCCCGCACCATCACTCGCTGCGAGAGCATGTCCATCGTTACGTCGCCAACACTGAGCATCTGTGGCTCTCCGGAGGGGCGTCGTCGCTCCGTCAGCAGGCGCAACCGCGTCTCCAACTCGGCCGTGGAGCACGGGATGATGAGTATGTCGTCAGCCGGGGTCAGCTCCGCCCCGTCCTCCAGTTCGCGCTGCGTGAGGCAGGCAAGCACCGCCGGCGAGGAGGCATCATTCCTGTCCTTCAGACCCATGGCTTGTGGGTTGGGAGCGCCCGGCCTCACGAGGACAATGTCCGGGCGCAGCAGCGCCGAGGTCTCCTCGGAGGCCATGCACCGAGGATCCATGACGGAGACCTTCCCGGCCCCCGCCAATGACCCCAAGGCATGGGCCAAGTCGTCCCACGAACCACCAACGAGCCACAGGCGCAGCATGGGACTCAATCCCGGCGCGTGAAGATGTTCTCTCAAAGATTCCGCCGGCCCGGCGCAGAATGCACAAGCCACCACATACAGAGTCGCATGGCTGTGTTACCCGCTGATTTCCTCGGTGTAACATGGCGGTTAAACCCTTGTTACGGTCTCGCACCTCCGGGCATTGCCCGCCAGCCGCGCGCCGCGGCGAACTAGGGCCTGTTCACACTAGCGGGCTAGATACCGGCCTTGGCTAGAAAGACGGCGGCTTTGCCTGGCCACATCTTTGTCAGGTCACATAAGGTCGATGAAAACGGGTTGACGCCATAGATGGGTGGGAACCGTGGGTTCCCTGAGCCTTCCCTGGAAGGACGGGCTTGGTTTGCCCAGCGCCCTCCTTCAGCGGATGGTCTGTCTTGGCCTGCGCCGCTATCCCGCCCGCTCCACCCTCCGACGTCTTCCAGGACAGGGGGACTCGCTGTACCCCCGGCGGGGGCTGCGCCCCCTGCACCCCGCTCGGCGAGACGGCAGCCGCATACTTGACGGTGTAGGCGTATTGGTCGTTGTACGATCCTCTCGTAACAACGCAATTCGGTGCATTAGCGTGAACAGGCTCTAGCCTGTGCCCCAGCCGAGGCCGCCTCCATCCCATCTCCTCACAAGCGCTCTGAACAGCTTGACTCCCCGCGCTCTGGAATGGCGCCCGCTGGGATACAATGCGGTTGCGTCCCTGCTCGTCGCGGACGCAAGACCGCCGGACGGCTTGGGGCGGCAAACTCACAAGGGGAGGCCAACATGAACGGTGAACAGGAACACGCCAACTTCCGGCTTCAGGAGGCCACGATTGCCGACATCCACGCAGCATTCGCATCGGGCGCGCTGTCGGCCCGGCGGCTCGTGGAGCTCTACCTGAATCGCATTGACGCCTATGACCGCAACGGCCCCCAGATCAACTCCATCATCACCCTAAACCCCCGCGCCATCGAGGAGGCCGAGCATTGGGACGCCGTTCTTGCCGAAAGCGGCGTCTCCGCCCCCCTGCACGGCATACCGGTCGTTCTCAAAGACCAGATCGACGCCCACGGCATGCCCACCACACTGGGCTCCATCCTACTCAAAGACTTCTTCCCAGACAGCGACTCGTTCGTCACCGCCAAGCTGAAGCGCGCCGGCGCCATCATCCTGGCCAAGGGCGCCCTTGGAGAGATGGGCGGCGGGGATACCCACGGCTCGCTCTTCGGCTCCACGAAGAACCCCTACGATCTCGCCAGAACTGCCGGAGGCTCCTCGGGCGGACCCGGAGCAAGCGTCAACAGCAACCTCGGTGCCGCGGCGATTGGACAGGAGGGGTTCGCTTCGATTCGACGGCCGTCAGCGTGGAACAGCATCGTGGGTATGAGGCCGACCGCAGGACTCGTGAGCCGCGGCGGCGTCTACGACGGCTGGCCGGGGATTAACGGCTCTCTCGGCCCCATGACAAGGTGTGTCGAAGACGCCGCAAAGCTCCTGGACGTGATCGTCGGCTATGACGCCGAAGACCCGCTCACCTCCCTGGGAGTGGGCAGGGCGCCGGACAGCTTCACGGAATTCCTGGACGCGGCAGGCCTCCGGGGGTCCCGCATCGGCGTCATCACGCAATCAATGGGCACCCGGTCTGAACCGGCCTCCGAAGACTACCGGCTGGTCGCAGAGGTCTTCGACCAAGCGCTGACAGAGATTGGCGCCGCCGGGGCCTCGCTCGTTGAGCTGCCGGAGATCCCAGCGTTGAACGAGAAACTGGCAAAGAGAGCCTTGGAACGCGACGACGAGGTCTGGGACAATTACTTTCTGCGCAACAAGAACCTGCCCTACCCCTCCCGCAGCGCCATGAGACAGTCGCCCGACTTCTCCAAGGTGCGCCTGCCAAGATTCCCCGGCGTGGAAATGTCGGGACCGGAAGGCTACGGCGAATACCTGAGGGCGCGGGACGACCTTATGTTTGAAGTGATGCAGTTGATGGCCGAATCCCAACTGGACGCCATCGTGCACAGGACGGTGGAGCACCAACCGACCCTCATCAGCGAGGGGGTCGGACCGCCCTACTACAACGGGCGAGGAGTGACCCACATCAACACCTTCCTAGCCTACGTCCCCTCCATCTCAGTCCCCGCCGGTTTCACCTCGGACGGCCTTCCCGTGGGCATCACCTTCCTGGCGCGCCCCTTCAACGACGGCGCCGTCATCAAGCTGGCCTACGCCTACGAGCAGGCCACCCGCCATCGGCGTCCGCCAACCATTACGCCGCCACTGCCGGGAGAGCCGTAGGCGCGCCAGCCCCCGCCGGGGACGCGCCCTGCTGCGCCCACCGGCCTACAAGACTTCAACCGGAAGAACGGCCACCTGACCCCGGACCGCGAGCGGAACATCCGCTACGGGGGGGTGCGGCACCGCGGTAGGCGATAGGCCCCAGGAGTACCTGGTGGCTCGGCTGAAGGGGATGGCAATAACCGCGTGAAAAGAGAAACCATGAATGAGAATGACCTGTATCTACTGCTGGACAACATTCGTGGTGGTGGACTAAGCCACGATGATGCAACGGAGGCTCAAATACAGTGGTGTATTGGCGAAGGCTTGGTTGAACATTCACTACCACCAGGGATTTCTCAAGGAATTAGAATGACGCTAATAGCCGACGGCAGTAGTTCGCAGCTGCGCCTCGTCGAGCTAACCTCTCAAGGAAAGGAACGGCTGGAACAGTTACGAAGGCGGGAGTGAACTCCCCCCCACGGCACCGCCATCAAACTGGCCTACGCCTACGAGCAGGCCAGCCCTCCATAAGGCGAAATTCCTTCCTCCAAGCACGCGGGAAGGTCAGGATGGAGGCCATGTCCCTTCCCCCATCCCCACGCCCTTGCAAAATCCGAACGATTGTGCTATAGTACCCCCATGAAGTGGGCAGCCGGCCCGCTTCTCTTCCTAGGAGCCTGCCGCATATGTTCGGACAGGGGGATTCTCTGTGGACTCCCCCTGTGGCAGGGGCGCTGAGGGAACAACCCAAGGGGCAAGACCCTCCGAGGAAGGCTGGGACCGGAGCCGATGCCGTTATAAGGCACAGGCTGCTTGGAGCTATCCCGCTCCATTACGGTTCCGTTACGGTTCGTTACGGAGCCATTACGGTTCCTTTACAGATCCTTTACAGTTTCATTACGGCCCGTTACGCCCTATTACGCTTTTTATTACGCTTCCGTGCCTGCAAACCCCGAATCCGGCTGGCCGGTGTAGCAACAAACAATCAAAGGCCTAACCCGCCTCGGCAATCCCTCCCATCCCTTCCTCCGCGCAGGTGGGAAGGTTGGGATGGAGGCCATGTCCCTTCCCCTGTAGCCGGGAGGAGGTTAGGATGGGAGCGCGCCGGATAGCGCGGGAAGCTCGGCGCAGGAGTTATGCAAAGGTCTCTATAAGGGGGATTCATGGCGGAACAGTCGCTGCAAGGTAAGGTCGCTATCGTTACCGGAGCCGGAAGGGGTATGGGCCGGGCCATCAGCCTCGCCCTCGCGGAGGCTGGCGCCCGCGTGGCCATGAATGACGTCGATCCCGACGTCCTCCAGGAAGCCGCCAACGACGCCAGGGCAATAGGCGGGAACGACGCCATCCTTGCCCTGCCCGCCGACCTCACCCAGGAAGACGCCCCGGCAAAACTCGTCGCCGACGCGATCGCAGGGCTCGGCGGCCTCCACATCCTCATCAACAACGCCGGGATCGGCCCGGAGACCATCCGCTCCGACCATTTCATCAACCCCGTCAAGTTCTGGGAAATGGACATTAGCCAGTGGAAGCGCGGCGTGGCCGTCAACGCCACCGCCCCTTTCCTCACGGCCCTCGCAGCGGTCAAGCACCTGACCGCACAGGGGTGGGGAAGAATCATCAACGTCACCACGAGCTTGGACACCATGATTCGCCCCGGATTCACCATCTACGGCCCCCCCAAGGCGGCCAACGAGGCCTTCGTCGCCATCATGGCCCAAGAGCTGGCGGACACCGGCATCACCGCCAACGTCCTCATTCCCGGCGGCCCGGTGAACACTCGCATGTTTCCTCCCGTTGGCAACATCAAGCGGGAAGACCTGATCCAGCCCGATGTCATGGCCGTGCCCGTCGTTTGGCTGGCCTCCGAGGCCTCCAACGGGTGGACGGGCCGACGCCTGATTGCCGGCTTCTGGGACGCCTCGCTACCTCCCAGGGAAGCGGCAGACAAGGCCAGCGACCCGGCAGCTTGGCCACAGCTTGGAGGCAAGGCCATCATGCCCGGCAGCGCCGGTTGACGGCGCTGCGCTGCGCCCCAGCCCACGCTGAGGCATCTCTTCCGGGACGCCGGAGGGACGCCAGATTGACACCGCGCGTTGGTGCTGTAAGATACGATAAGCCGGTCATCACAGGAGCCACTCCGTTTCGCAGCGCCCCATGACCTCAGCGAACCTCCAGCACCCAAGGTCCGTGAACTCCGCCATCGTCCGCGTCGTTGGGCGCGGTCAGGCCATTGAGTTCACCATGAACCCGAAGGTCTCCGTCGAAGACATCGAGCATGGGCTGAGGGAATACCTGCTCAGCGTCAAAGGCCGCTTCGATGGGGGACGCGTAACGCTGAACATGGGAAACCGGCACATGACGCCGGACCAGGTCGACGCCCTACGCACCATCCTGGAAAAAGAGAACAAGCTCGTGCTGGCGGGCCTGTCGGTCGGAGCAGACGCCCTCAGAGAGCTTCTGGCGGCGGCGCCGCCTCACCCAGTCGAAGAGACCGCCGAGGCGCCGCCCGTCGCTCGCCGCAGCAGGAAGAAGGCCCACCCACCCCCACTGGAGGTGGCTGCGGAAAACCCGGACACGCTGCTGGTGAAGGGCACCTGCCGTTCTGGCGTCGTGATCCACAATGCAGGCAACGTGGTCGTGCTCGGCGACGTCAATCCGGGCGCTGAGATCACCGCCACCCGCGACATCGTTATCTACGGCCGCCTGGCAGGCCTGGCCCATGCAGGCATGGGCGGCGCCGAAGACGCAATGATTCTCGCCCATTCCATCGAAGCCAGTCAGGTCAGAATCGGCCCCCATATCATGATGGATGTTCCCAGCCGCCCAGCCCGGGATTCCGGCGGGCATACCACCGTAGCCCTGGTCAAGGGAGGCGCTATAACCCTGGAGCCCTTCGTCGCCAGATCCGTGTGGACACACGAGGAGTAGCCAATGGCATCAAAGAAGGGTAAAGCCATAGTGGTCACCTCCGGCAAGGGAGGCGTGGGCAAGACCACCACCACAGCGAACCTTGGAACAGCTTTGGCCCTCAGGGGCAACACCGTCGTCGTTATTGACGCCGACATCGGCCTGCGCAACCTCGACGTCGTTCTGGGCCTGGAAAATCGCATCGTCTACGACCTCGTCCAGCTGATCGAGGGCCAGTGCCAGCTTCACCAGGCGATGATCCGCGACAAGTCCGCGCCAAACCTCTCCCTGATCCCCGCGGCCCAGACCCGCGACAAGTCCGCCATCACCCCGGAACAACTCACAGACATCGTGGAACAGCTCAAGCCAGACCACGACTACATCCTCATCGACTCCCCAGCAGGAATCGAGCAGGGCTTCAAGAACTCCCTCGCCCCCGCTGACGTGGCCATAGTCGTCACGACGCCCGAAGTATCGGCGGTGCGCGATGCAGACCGCATCATCGGTCTCGTGGAAGCGTCCGGATTGCCAACACCCCGCCTGATCTTGAACAGGGTGCGGCCGGCAATGATCCAGCAGAAGGACATGATGTCAACCGAGGACATCCTCACGCTGCTCTCGGTCCAACTGGTGGGGATCGTTCCGGAAGACGAAAGCATCATCGTTTCCACCAACCGGGGAGTGCCGGCGGTCCATGACCCCAAGTCCGTGGCCGGGCAGGCATATCTCCGAGTCGCCGCCCGCCTGGACGGTGAGGATGTTCCCTTCATGGACCTGTCGAAGCAGCCGGGACTGCTAAATCGCCTCAAGAGGTGGCTGAGGCCCGCGGGGAGGGTGGAAACCAATGCTTGATCGACTTCGCCACATGCTGCGCCGAGTCATGGCTATGGAAGAGGGCAGCGGCCAGTCCGCGGCCCAGAGACTCCAGGTCGTCCTCGTGCAGGACCGGACCACCTTTTCCAACGAGACTCTGGAGGACCTCAAGAACGACCTCATCGCCGCCATTTCCAAGTACGCCGTCATAGACACCGAAGCCATCGAGGTTGATGTTCGCCGGACGGGCTCTTCCATTACCCTCGTCACCAACATCCCCATCCGGGGCGCCCAGAGAGGCCGCGCCGAGGGCACGAGCAGCCCAGGCTAACGTTCCCGGCCATCTCGCTGCGGGCGCGGCCTGCCCATTGCGCCGGCCGCTATCGCCACGGAGCAGGGCCAGGCGCCGCCACCCTACCAACGCAACAAGTCGAGCGGGTTGAGTCCTGAACCAATCCGGCAAACGCTGAAGGAGGCACTCGTGTATTCTCGAATCCTGGTCCCACTGGATGGCTCCAAGCTGGCGGAGGGGGTTCTGCCCTATGCGGCGCTGCTCAGCCGAACCTTCGGGATCCGCATCGACTTGCTGCGAGCGGTGGCGCCCCCGGCCCCGATATCCGACGGCTCCTACGGCGAGCTGACCAAGCTTCCCCACGGGCCTGCACCGGACCAGGTCAAGGAGCAGGCATCCCGCTACGTCGCTGATGTCGAGCGCAATCTACAGAGCTCGGGCCTGCAAGCCTCCTCATCCGTTCAGGTTGGGGCCCCAGCGGACGTCATCGCCGAACACGCCGCTCTGGAGGCCAACACCCTCGTCGCGATGTCCACCCACGGGCGGACCGGCATCACACGCTGGGCAATGGGAAGCATCACCGACAAGGTGATCCACATTACAGACCAGCCCATGCTCGTCGTTCGGCCCGACCAGAGCAAGCCGCTTCCGGAGGAGATCAGGTTCGAAACCCTGATCCTGCCCCTGGACGGCTCCGCCGAGTCCGAACAGTCGATGGCCCACGCGCTGCCACTGGCAAAAGCGCTCGATCTCAAGGTCGTGCTCGTAACGGTCAACCCCGGCCCCTCAGACTACTACCTGGTGGCGGACTACCCCGCAGGAGGGGTCTTCTACGACTCCGCAGAGGATATCGCGCGGGCTGACAAGGAGTCAGGGGCCTACGTGGAAGCAGTGGCGGACCGCATTAGGGGCGAGGGCATCCGCGCCGTGGAGACGCGGGTCGCTCGCGGTGACGCCGGCGGCGCGATCGTTGACCTGGCAACAGAGATGCAGAACAGCCTGGTGAGTATGGCTACCCACGGCCGCTCCGGCGTGGGCCGCTGGGTCATGGGCAGCGTTTCCAGCAAGGTCATACGCCACTCCGGCGACCCCGTGCTCATCACCAGGACCCGGGCCTAGCCTCTTCCTGCAAGCCCGGGGGCGTCCCGGAAACATACCCAGCCGCAGCATCGCCAGAGCGAGCCGCCAGCAGGCCCGCTTATTGAGGTAGCCGGCGGCTCGGTAGAACAATCGAGGCGCCGCACCATTTCCGGAGACGCCCACCATCCTCATGCGAGTGCTCCGCCGACGCTGGGTCAAACGATCCCTCATTGCTATCGTCGGCGTCGTCTTTGGCTTGGGTTTTGGCTGGCTCGCCATCAGAGGGGCGGAATGGAGCCGCATCAGCGATGCGTTGACCGGGTTCCCCCCCTACCTGATGATCGCCGCCCTGGCAATCTTCATGGTCTCCAACTACCTCCGGGCCTATCGCTGGAGGCAGTGCTGGGTCAGCGAGCCAATCACCACATGGCGTTTGTTCATCGTTGAAAACGCCGCCCTGGGATTGAACAACGTCTCCCCTGTGCGCGCCCTGGAAGAAGCCGCAGAGCTGGCCATTCTCACCCTGCGAGACAAGCTGCCGGGGGGGTCGGTCATTGCCTCCATGATGATGGCCCGCATCCAGGACCTGGCCTTCACGCTCATTTTCATCACCGTCGCGCTGGCGCTGGTCCCCTCCCTGCTCAAGTTCACACCCGCCATCGCCCTAGTCTTCTTGTTCTTTGCCGCCTGGCTCATCATTCTCCTTCGATTCGGGTCCATCGTCCGGCGCTTTCCGCGGCTCCGCAACCTCCCGGCCATCGCATCCTTCGAGGCAGCGCTTGGCCTCATCTACGGCAGACGCCGGCGCATGGCCTATGCCTTCTCCGTGACCTGCGTCTACTGGCTGCTTCTCGGCCCGGTGGGATGGATCATCGCCAGGGGGTTGGACATCGACATCGCCTTCCACCTCATCATGGTCACGGTCATCGGAGCGATATTCTTTTCCACCACCGTCCCCGGCCTTCCTGGCGCCGTAGGGACATTCGAGTTCGCCGCGGTCGCCCTGTTGGACCTCTGGGGCGTGCCCAAGGACGCAGCCATCAGCTTCGCCGTGCTGCTTCACGGGGCGCTCTTCTTGCCACCCATCCTCTTCACCCTCGTCGTGCTTCCTCGGGAGGGGTTGGGCTCCTTCCGGGCCATCCGCGGCATCATGGACCAGCGGTCGCAGACCCGGCCAGACGCGCCGTGCTCGCCTACGTGAAGCTGATGATGCTTCTGCCCACCGTTTGGCCCCGGTTCAGCGTGTCGTAGGCCTCGTTGACTTCCTCCAGCGCGTAGACCTTGCTGATGGCGGCCTCGATGTCCACCAGGCCGCGCTCCACCAGGCGAATCACCGTCGGCATGTCGGTGCGCACCCGCGCCCCATAGGATCCGATGATGCTGATGCCCCTTCGCACAGTGCGAGTGATCTCGATGGGCACGGTCGTCCCGGCATCGCTGATGCCAACCATGACCACCCTTCCTCCATCGGCCACGGACCCGTAGGCTTGGAGGACCGTTTCAGGCCTCCCCAGGGCCTCGATGGCCACGTCGACCCCGCGCCCGCCGGTCATCTCCCGTATCCGGGCCGGGGCATCTTCCATGGCCCCATTGACGACACCCGTGGCGCCCAGTTGCTTGGCAAGCTCCAGCTTGTCGTCCCTGACGTCCACGGCGATGACCTCCGTTGCTCCGAAGGCCCGTGCGATTTGCACGACGTTGATCCCCACGCCGCCGATGGCGAACACAGCCACCGACTCGCCAGCCGTGACCTTGGCCTGATTCTTGATTGCCCCGTACGCCGTGAATACGGAGCACCCGATGATGCTCGCCCGGTCCAGCGGGATGTCCGACTGGAACTTGAACACGCCCCCCGCCGGCGCCACCGCCCGCTCCGCCAGTCCACCCATGCTGTACATCCACACGTCCGAGCCGTCCGGACGCGCCAGCCGCGTCGCGCCGTCGTAGAGCGTGCCTCTCAGGCGGTTCTGATTGAAGAAGTTGACGCACAGGTCGTCGCGGCCCTGGAAGCAGTAGGAGCAGCGCCCGCAGGGCATGATGAAACTGCACACGACCGGGTCGCCCCGCTCCAGACCGTCAACCCCCGGCCCAACCTCTTCGATGATCCCCGACACCTCGTGACCCAAAACGGCAGGCGTCGGAAAGGCCACCTCGCCCTTGATCACGTGGAGGTCCGTGTGGCAAACGCCGCACCCGGCCAGGCGTATTTGCACCTCCCCCGGCCCCGGGTCCGCTAGGCGCAGGTCCTCGATAGTCATCGGCGCGCCGACCTGGTTCAACACGGCTGCTTTCATGGATACATCACCTGCAACGAGATTCGACAACGGTGGAAGTGTAGGTTTGCCCGCAGGCACCGTCAACCAAGGATATTCCCCAACATGCCGCCGCCACCATCCGGGCGCGGGGAAAGCCTTCCATTGCGCCTCAAACAACGCCGCGTCCCCGCGACCCGTCAACGGGCAGGCAGGCGGCAGGATGTCCCCCAACCTGCTACCATCGCCTGAGCCTCACCCACGCCGGAAGGGAGCGGACCATGGCAAGATTGCCCCTCACCCTCGCTTGCTGGGACTACGACCGCACCCGCGCCCTCGTGGACGGGTCGATCAGGCCCGAGGGCATCGACCTTACCATGTTGACGCTGAGGCCCTCCCAGACCTTCCAGCGCATGCTGAGGCATCGCGAGTTCGACGCCTCGGAGATGTCCTTTGCCTCCTACTGCACCCTCAAAGCCAAGGACGACTGCTCCTTCGTCGCCATCCCCGTGTTCCCGTCAAAGATCTTCCGCCACGACTGCATCTACGTGAACACGGACGCCGGCATTGAGCGGCCAGAGGACCTGGCGGGCAAGCGCATAGGCTCGGCTCAGTACCACATGACCGCCGCCGTTTTCGCCAGGGGCATGCTGCACCACGAATACGGCGTTACGCCGCAATCGGTGGAGTGGTTCTACGGCCCGCAGGAGGACCCGGGGGGATTTTCTTCCCCTCCCCTCCGCGCCCCGGAGACCATCACCGTCCACCGCATTCCCGATGGCCGCACGCTATCCCAAATGCTGGAGACGGGGGAGCTGGACGCCCTCATAGGCGTCGTCATACCCGGCCCCTTCCTGAAGCAGTCGCCCAAAATCAAGCGGCTGTTTCCCAACTTCAAGGAAGCGGAGCGGGACTATTACCGCAGCACCGGCATCTTCCCCATCATGCACACCGTCGTCATCCGGGAGGAAATCTACGAAGAGCACCCCTTCGTCGCCCGCAGCCTCTACGACGCCTTCACTACAGCCAAGAACCAGGCCGCAGACCAGTACTACGACACCGATGCGCTACGGGTGATGCTGCCCTTCCTCCTAGCCGATCTGGAGGAAGCCTGGGAGCTGATGGGGAAGGACTTCTGGGCCTACGGCTTGGCCCCCAACCGCCCAACCATCGAGGCCCTTCTCCAGTTCCTCCGCGATCAGGAGTTGGCGGACCGGGTGCTGCCGCCGGAAGCGCTGTTCGCCACCACAACGCTCGACGCGTAGGGGCTGGGCTTCACCGCAGCGGCCTCAGTGAGGAACTTCGTTGCGTCCACGGTGTTCGCGGCGCTGTTGGAAAGCAGAATCAATCCGCCAACGACAGCCGCTAGAGAATGAAGCTGATGCTCTTGGAAGGCAGCACTGACTGGTCCAGGATGATGGTGCGACGGGCCAGCTTGAATCCTTCGCCCTCCCGCCGGACGACATCACGCCGCATCCCCACGAAGATGTCTTGGTCGCGTTCCAGCCGGGTCCGGTAGGCAATGAAGTTGCAGTGCGCCTCCACCTCATCGCCGTCCACCCGCCTAAGGCGGACGTTGGAGACCAAGTGGCGGGTGCGGGACGGCGGATACTCGGCCCACGGCTTGGGCTCCATGGCGTACCGCCGGATGCGGGTCTCCATGGACACCTTGGTGTCGTCGAAGTAGCCCATTTGCCCTTCTTGCGTCAACTCCTGCGCCACATCGTAGCTGTCCACGCTGTCGCGGACGGGGACCCAGTAGCGAAAGTCGTCCGCGAGCATGTCCAGCCACTCTTGGAAGCGGCGCTCGTCGAGCAGGTCCGCCTCGTAGAAGAGGAAGGCTTCCACCCTGTGTAGCAAGTCGTGGTGAGACGGGTCCCAAACGCCGTTCTGCAACATCACCGCGCTTCCCCGTTCAGTGCGCCAGCGCCAAGCCCAGCCAAAGCTTCCCCTCCCGCCGATTCCCCCCTTTCCCTTTGGAGTGAAGTGGCGAGGGTACTACCCACAACGGGACGCCTCCGCCCCCTTCCGACCCATCGCTACCCTCCAGCTTCGGGTTGCAGCTGGTCCAGCCAGTGGCGGTAGAACAACCTGGCGTTCTCCTCGCTGTAGAGGGCGCTGACGTGGCCGGGCAGGTCCTCGTGGGCGCCGCCCGGCCCGCTCATGTGCATCTGATAGTTCATGGGCACCTGCCGCGACGCCCAGCCCCGCGCCGACTGCGTCATCTGCGCCCAGTTATCCATGTCGTCCTGGTCGAACATGCCCGCCGGACCCCACTTGTAGACCCCGATCTGCCGCATCTCTTCCCTTGCCTCCGGGGATATGCCCTTGGGCACAACCGTCCACTCCCACGCCTCAATCTTGCCCGGGCCTCTGGGGTGCCACACGCGGGCCGTCGTCACGTCGATGAAGGAGAATGACAGGTTTGGAAAGATGTTTGCGGCAACCAGTGTGATCCCCTTGGTGCGGACTTCGCCCAGACGCTTCGCGGCCTCGGGCATGGTTTCTTCGAGGAAGCGCTGGAAAGGCTCGATTTTGGTCTGAACCTCCCAGACCGGCAGGCCATCGGGAATATCCATCAGCGTGAAGCCGTGGCCGTACTTGGTATGAACGGTGAATCCCTTGGCGTTCCGCGACAGGTCCCGCATGTGGTGGCTGCGGCTCAGGCCAACCTTGACCGAGGCGCCGTGCGTATGCACCACGTGGGCCATGTCCGACGCGAAGTTTTCGGCCGCGGTCTTCCAGTTGCAATCGATGGTCCACTTTCGCGTCCCGCCGATGAACTCGGCGCCCTGGGGTGTCCAGTCGAGCAGGATGTCCAGATACCAGGCGGCCTCGCCCAGATACTCCACCAACGGCGGGGCTTCGGGATCGAATGTGGCGAAGACGAGCCCCTTATAGACATCCAACTTGGCGACGGAAACCAGCCCCCACTGCTCGGTGTCCAGCTCGTTCATGAAGCCTTCCTTCATGTACGGGACGCCGATCAGCTTGCCCTCGCTGTTGTACACCCAGCCGTGGTAGGAGCACACGAAACGCTGTGCGTTGCCCCGGTCCAAGCGGCACACCCGGTTGCCTCGATGCCGGCAGAGGTTCAGGTAAGCCCCCAGCTTGCCCTCGGCGTTGCGCCAGAGGATCACGGGATCCTCGCCCATGTAGGCGGTCATGAAATCGTTGGGACCGGGCAGCAGGCTTTCGTGACCCAGGCAGAGCCAGCACCGGGCGAATATGCGCTCCAGCTCCAAGTCGTAGATGGCCGGATCGGCGTACAGAGAGCGGTAGACCAGGCCCCGCTCGAGGTCGATCAATTTGGACAGGTCCTTCCCGTTCGCGCTCATCCACCCCTCAGGCGACGCCGTTGGCAGCCATCGCCCCTATGATACCACCGGCAGCCAAACTCCTAGGACGCAGGAATATGCGGCGGCCGGGGCTTGCCCGCCAGGATCGTCCGCGGCAGCGCCTCAACCAACTCCCCAACGCTCCAGGGGCCCTCCGCCGCGGACTTGTAGATGCTGCTAGTGCGAGTCGGATGCGTGTAAAGGGAAACCTCTCCGCCTCCAACATAGAACACCCACCCGCTGACCCCCTCCGCCAGCTCCGACGACAGGTACGCCGCCATCGGAGCAACGTGCTCAGCGCCGGGAACCTCGTAGATAGAGGCGACCCGATCCTGCGGCAGCAGACCGGCATCGGAGAGACGCTGGTAGAAGTCACCCGTGTCCCTGTTCGAGCGCGTGTCAGCCCTGGGGGCGATGGAGTTGACGGAAATGCCGTTCTTTCGCAGCTCCCAGGCCAGCGACCACGTTACGCTGACAATGGCGCCCTTGGCGGCGGCGTAGTGCGCCCTGCCCGTGGGGTGCGACCACTGGTTGGAGGTCATGTTGATGATGCGTCCGTAGCCCTGCGCCTTCATGCGGGGCACGGCATGGCGGCAGGTGTTAAACGTCCCCTTGAGGTGGACGCCCAGGATGGCGTCCCACTCCTCCTCGCTCATCTCGTCGAACATCGACTCCCGGAAGATGCCCGCGTTGTTCACCAGGATGTCCACCTTCCCAAAGGCGTCCACGGCGGTCTGGATGATCTGGGCGGCGCCCTGGAAGTCGGCCACGGAGTCATAGCTGGGAACGGCGTTTCCTCCGTTTTCGCCAATCTCGGCGGCCACCTGCTGGGCGGGGCTCTCGTCGAAGCCCTCGCCGGCGGCGCTGCCCCCAACATCGTTCACGACGACGCTGGCGCCCTCGGCGGCGAGCCCCAACGCAATGGCCCGTCCAATGCCCCTGCCAGCGCCTGTGACAATGGCAGACCTACCCTGAAGCAACGCACCCATATAGCCACCCTCCTGAACCTCGCAAGCTCCACCGCGCTGTCTTGCCAGCCGATAGCATGCGCCTGTTTGAGCGCGCCATGCAAGCCGGCCCCAGCAGACCCCGCGTCTAGCGTATCGCCTTCGTGACCGCCCAGGTGTCCCCGAACGAGGGGCAGAAGACGGCGTGGTACGGCTCCGGCCCGCCCACGACGACAATGAGCAAATCCTCAGCGCGTCGCGTCGTGCAGAGATAGTCGCCGTCCCAGATGAAGCTGGGCTCCAGGCCCAGATTCGTCGGCTCGTCGTTGGGCAAACGCGACCGGTGAATCTTCGAGTGTTCGAAAAGGAACCGCACAACCTGCTCCTTGGACCACCCGGCGTCGCTCATCATCTTGGCGTGGCCCGGAGTCAGCAGCACTACCGGGTTGCCACCGCCCATCAGGACGTTGTTGCTGCCCCAATAGGACATGCTGTCGGCGATCATACTCAGCACATTTTCCGTCTTCTTGAAGGCCGTGAGGTTATTCGTCGTGCCCTGGATGCCCACGGCAGTAACCGTGCTCGCGCCGGGGTCGAAGCCGCGGTCCACGTGCAGAGGCGCCCACGGGCTCTCCTCCTCGTTCTCTCCGATGCACATGGTGAACTTGCCGGGCATCCCATGAACCGCTTGGTCGACGGCAATGGGCAGCGCCCCTCCGATGTTGAGCATCACCAGCCGCACCGCCCGCCCAATGGTGGCGTTGGCCCTCCATCCGGGGCCGAATGCGCCCTTGCCGCTGTGAATCCCCAGCCGCTCCCGGATGGGTCCATTCACGACAAGCAGCGGGGCCACCGGATTGGTAGTGGTCTGCACCCCGTGCAGCAGAAACGACTCTTCCGCAATGGCCTCCACGGCGGCGACAACGACGGGCATGACGTCGGGGTGACAACCGGCCATCACTGCGTTGACGGCAATCTTCTCGACCGTGGCCCCGCCGCCCTCCGGGTCCAGATAGCCGACCAGCTCGCTAGGCTCCCGTCCGGACGCGTCGACCATGCGGCGCACGCGGTCTTCGGTGGGCGGCACGACGGGGAGGCCGTCGCCCCACTGCTTCTCCATCACGAGCTCGTTGACAGCCTCTAGCGCATCCAGCGACTCAACGACCTCGGAAGCGAGCCTCGGTTCAGTCATGTGTTCCCTCTGCCCCTATACGGCGAGGGCGGGCCACTGTGACCCGCCCTCGGAAACTCTTCATTGTCGCCGGCGCTAGCTGTGCTTCCCGGGGACATTATTACAGGCGCGAGGCGGGAGAATCCTCCCGTCCCTTCCCTCGTCCCCTCCTCCGGGTACGAGGGGCGCGCAATAATCTCTCTGAAGACTAAACCTAGGCCGGAGCCCCCTTCTTGGCCAACTGTCCCACCACTGTCGACATGGCCTCTTCCAGGATGCTCTCAACGGCGGCCTTGTCGGTGTACTCGGTCAACTCAGACCTGGGTAACACGACCATCGGGGCACCGGGCATACCCCTGCCCTTCATGGTGGAATTGGCCAGGTTCACGAAGCGCTCGGTCACCAGGACCGTGGAAGGCATTCCCTTCTGTTGGAGAAGCAAGCTGTCGTGGACACTCCACGCTGTGCAGGCCCCTCAATTGGCCAGCCCGACGACGGCTGCGTCGGCCTGGGCCAGCACCTCCTCGAAGGTCTCCTTGGACGCCGCCCGGGCGATGGGAATGTCCCAGTGCAGGACCTCCTTGACGCCGTATTCCTCCTTGAGGCGCCGCTCGAGGCTGGAGGCGAGCACGTCCATGCTCGTCCAGCCATTGTTGAGGATAGCGACTCGCCTCCCCTCCAACCCTTCCAGCGGCGGCGCAAGCTGCCTGGCGGGCCTCCGAGTCTCAGCAACCGGGCTCAGCAATCTCACCATTGTTGTCATTGGCTTACCCCCTTACCCTTTCTGGCATCATCCTAGTCACGGAAACGACCGCAGTCAATTGGGGCAGCCGTCGGCCTCAGTTCTGCCCAAAGCGCCGGGACAAGCCCTTCTCCTCGATCTCCTTCTGAATCCTCTCCTGGTCCCGCTTGATCATGAGCACGCACGCCGCCAGGCGCTCCTGCAGGGAGTTCATCTCCAGAAACCGCTGCTTGGCGCGGCGGCCCGCCCTCAGCATGGTTATCAGTGCGTCTGAAAGCTCGCCGTGTCCGTCCGGGACGTCCACGTCGCGGACCCAGCCTCCCTGGAGCGTCATAAGCGCCCGCGTGTAGATCCCCAGCATCCTCTTGGCCTCCTGAACGGTCTCGGGGCGCGCATCGTCCCTGGGAGGGTCCAGATTGACGACCCTGCCGACGAGGTAGGGCTCGTCATAGCTGAGGCTCCGTATGCGAAAGCGATGGAGGCCTTGAGTAACCACGTAGATGCGCCCCTGCCCCATCGGAGCGCTTTCAACAATCTGGGCAACCGTGCCGACCTCATACGGGGTTGCATACTCGCCGGCCTCCTGTCCCTCGCGGATCAGCACCACGCCGAAGCAGTGGTCGTCAACGGGGATATCGCGCAACATCTTCTTGTAGCGCTCTTCAAAAACTTGGAGGGGGAGGTTGGCGCCGGGAAAGAGTACGGTGTTGAGGGGAAACAGCGGGAGGTCTCGCTCTTGTGCCATGGGACGCCCGATATGTTGAGGTTCATGCCCGCGGTTGCTGGGTGCGCCACATTGTAGCGCGAGGCGCCTGTGGCGGCAAACGGGGCAGGAGGTGAAGCCCAGGTCCACGCCCAGAACATTCGCCACTCTACGGCCCGCCCGCGCTACCCGCTCAAATTCATCGCCAGATTCACCAGCGTCCTCACCGGCGTCCCAGTGGCCCCCTTCACCCTGTAGCCCTTCTCCTTGTGGGAGATGAACGTGCCAGCGATGTCGAGGTGGACCCAGGGCGTGTCCTCGCTGAACTCGGCCAGGAAGAGGGCGGCCGTTATGGAGCCGGCGCCGCGGCCGCCGGTGTTCTTCACGTCGGCGATGTCGCTCTTGATCTGCTCCTTGTACTCCGGGTACATCGGAAGCTGCCAGATGCGTTCCCCGGCCTGGTTGCCGGCCTCGGCCACCATGTCGTACAGCTCCTGGTTGTTGGTGAAGCCGCCGGTGGCCTGGTCCCCCAAGGCCACCGTAATGGCGCCGGTGAGCGTGGCAACGTCAACCAACCGCTTCAGGTCCATCGTCCGCGCATACGACAGCGCGTCGGCCAGGATCAGCCGTCCCTCCGCGTCGGTGTTGTCGACCTCCGCCGTCTTGCCATTCATGGCGCGGATCACGTCGCCGGGACGCTGCGCACTGCCGCCCGGCATATTCTCCGTGCACGGCGCGATGGCCGTGACGTTGATGCGCGGCTTCAACTGGGCAATGGCCTGCATCGCTCCGATCACCGCCGCCGCGCCGCTCATGTCGCCCTTCATCTCCCACATGCCGCCGGCGGACTTGAGCGAAATGCCACCGGAGTCGAAGGTGATGCCCTTGCCCACCAGGCCCAGGTTGTTGTCGGCATCATCGGGGTCGCCGGCATAGCGCAAGACGATCATCTTGGGGGGCTGATGGCTTCCCCGCGCCACCGCCAGCAGCATACCCATGCCCAACTCTTCCATACGCAGCGCGTCGATAACGTCGATCTCCAGCCCCTGTTGCTGCGCCATCTCCTGCGCCACCTCCGCCATCCGGGTCGGCGTCATGACGCTGGCCGGCTCATTCACCAAGTCCCGGGCCAGCAGCACCGCCTCAGCAACGATGCGGCCCCTGTCGATGCCTGCCCGGAGGGCCGACAGTTTGCCCTGGTCATGCTCCACGATCTGAAGCTCGTCAAGCGTCTTGCCGTTATCGTCGTCTCCGTCCTTGGAGAAGTACTTCTTGAAGGTGTACAGGCCCAGATGAGCGCCCTCGGCCATTGCTTGCGCCGACGCTTCCGGCGCCAGCCCGCCGATGCCGGCGCCGTGAGCCAGCGTTGCCGCCTTCCTCACGCCCAGCTTGCGCAGATAGCGCGACGACGATGCCGTAACCACTCTCACCACCTCAGCGTTGAAGTCCGCCTGCTTGCCCAGCCCCACCACGACCACCCGGGCCGAGGGCTGCTTGCCCAGGGTGTGGATGAGGGTCAACTCACCCTTTTTGCCCTTGATCTCGCCGTCGGCGATGAGGGCGCTAATGGCACCGTCCAATGCCCTGTCCACAGCGCCGGTCCCTCCGCCCGGCGTCTCAACCCCCTCAAACAGGTTGACGACCAACGCCCCCACCGGGACTTCCGTTATGTTCCCAGCAACGGCCCTGAAATCCATCGCGAGTCCTCCTCATTGGTTGTCTTTGTTGGCATCCGCCAGCCCTCAGACGGCGATGCCGAGTGCAGCGGCATTGCTACTTACAACGGCAATTCAGGCATGTCACCGCCGAATTCGCGGTGCAGGTAACGGGCCACCGCCACGTCCTCGATGGCGAGGCCCTGACTCTCGAACAACGTGATCTCGGAGTCGTCGAAGCGGCCCGGTGCGACGCCCCCAACCACGTCCCGCAACTCCCGCACCCGCTCCCATGCCACCACCGCCCGGTCCACAGCCCAGATCAGCTCCCCGCATTCAATCTTCGCCGTCGCCATAGAATCCACGACAATTCGCTCGGAGCGGCGCACCGCTTCGTCGTCCAGCTCCCGGCGCATCCAGTGATTGCTGCCGGCGGCGTTGATATGCTGCCCCGCTTCCAGCCACTCGCCCTCCAGCACCGGCTCGCGGGCTGTGGTGATGACGTTGATGATGTCGGCGCCCTGTACGCACGCCCGGCCGCTCTCCGCCGGAACAACTGGTATGCCCAGCCGTTCAGACATGATCTCGGCGAAGGCCCGGCGCCGCTCCGGGGAACGGCTGTAGGCTCTGACGCCGGTGATGTTCCGCACCGCGCAGACCGCCTCCAACTGTGTCTCAGCCTGGGATCCGGTCCCTATACAGGCCACTGTCGAGGCGCCCTGCTGGGCCATGAGCCGCGTCGCCAGCCCGCTGGCGGCGCCCGTACGAATCCTCCCCAGATGGCCGGCCTGAAGCAGGGCGAGCAGCTCGCCGGTGGAGGATTCGTACAGGTTGACCAGCGTGGCGCCGCCCACGGAGTAGCTCTTGAACCCGTGTACTCCATGCCCGTAGATGGCGGCCGTCATGATGTGAAAGAAACCTTGCCCCAGGCGGATGCGCCTGCGAGCGTGGTCCACAGCCTCGCCCCTGCTCCACAAGAGGAACGCCTCTTCCAGCACGTCGATGGTCCGGGCCATCGGCAGGCGGCTCTGTACGTCGGATTCGCTGAAGAAGCGGGTCAAGGCCCAACTCCTCGTGGAGGACTCATATTTCCGGCGGACTCCCTCGCCAGAGAGCAGGCAGGCGCGACGGCCCCGGCCAGACGGGGGCAGTGTCCTCAACCCGCCCCAAACGTCCGGCTTCCCTGCCGCCCCTTCACCAACCGGACGAAACCGGCGTCAGTGTAGCACAGCCCCTTCCAAAGGCGTCCCGGCGCCCCTCGGTTGTTGGGCCTCCGCCGCGTCAGCTATAATCCTGTTATCTCCCTTCCCGCGGAAGCCCCTTACCTATGAGCCTTGAACGTCGCGTCGTCATCACCGGCATCGGCATGGTCACTCCCCTTGGACTGGACGCCAAGACCACCTGGAAGCGCCTGGTGGCCGGCGAGTCCGGCATCGGCCCCATTTCCGCCTTCGATGCCGAGAAGTTCGACACCCGCATCGCCGGTGAGGTCAAGGACTTCGACGCCACTGAATACATGACTCGCAAGGAAGCCCGCCGCGCCGACCGCTTCACCCAACTGGCCGTGGCCGCGACCCGCGAGGCCCTCTCCTCCGCCGATTTCCAAGTCACCGACGACAACTCAGAACGCGTCGCCTGCCTAATAGCCAGCGGCATCGGGGGTATCATCACCCTCTGCGAGCAGCAGGACGTTCTCCGCGAGCGCGGGCCGGACCGCATCAGCCCGTTCCTAGTGCCCATGATCCTGGTCAACATGGCGTCCGGGGTCGTCTCCATGCGGGAGACGCTTAAGGGCGTCAACATCGCCCCGGTATCCGCCTGCGCCAGCAGCGGAGACGCCATCGGACAGGCCCTTCAACTGATCCTGGCCGGCGACGCCGATGCTGTTGTGGCCGGCGGGACCGAGGCCCCCATAGCGCCTCTCGCCGTCGCCGGGTTCAACGCCGCGGGGGCCCTATCCAAGCGCAACGACGACCCCAAGGCCGCCTCGCGGCCCTTCGACGCCAATCGAGATGGCTTTGTCATGGGGGAGGGCGCCGCCACGCTCGTGCTGGAAAGGGCGGACTACGCCATCGCCCGGGGCGCGCCCATCATCGCTGAGCTCGCTGGATGGGGCGCATCGGCCGACGCCCACCATATAACCATGCCGGCGCCCGGCGGCGAGGGCGCAGTCAGGGCCATGCGCATAGCGCTCAAGAAAGCCGGCCTGGCGCCCAAGGACATCAGCTACATCAACGCCCACGGGACCTCCACACTCGCCAACGACAAGTTCGAAACGCAAGCCGTGAAGACCGTCTTTGGGCCGGAGGCCTACAAGACGCCCATGAGCTCAACCAAGTCCATGACGGGGCACCTTCTAGGCGCAGCCGGCGCCGCCGAAGGCGCGGTCTGCGCCATGGCCATCCGCGATGGCGTGGTCCCGCCGACGATCAACCTGGAAACGCCCGACCCCGAGTGCGACTTGGAATACGTCCCCAACCTCGCGCGCAGGGGAACCCTCAAGGCCGCCATGAGCAACTCCCTGGGTTTCGGCGGCCACAATACGTCTCTCGTCTTCAAGGCCTGGCAAGCCTAGGCGCTCGGCTGGCCTTCCAGAAAGAGAGACTGTGATCCAGCCCCCTCGCAAACGATGGCGCATTTTGCCGTCGCCGCCCGCGTCCTATACCCAGCGGTTCCACAACCTGCCGTACCTCTGGGCGCGCCTCCTCTACCACCGCGGGCTTCAGACTCCCGATCAGGCGTCCGCCTGGCGCCGCCCCGCAGAGGGCGCGCTGCAGGACCCCTTCCTGCTCCCCGGCATGGACCGCGCCGTACAGCGCCTGGAGCAGGCCATCAGCGCCGGCGAGACCATCGCCGTCTACGGCGACTTTGACGCCGACGGCGTCACCGGGTGCGCCGTGGTCTCTATGGCCCTAGAGCATCTGGGCGCTCGAACCCTGCCCTACATCCCGCACCGCGTCGACGAAGGGCACGGTCTCAACGCAGACGCCCTGATGGACCTGGCGGAAAGGGGAGCCAACCTGGTTGTAACCGTCGATTGCGGCGTCACCGACGTGACGGAGGTGGGGCTGGCGCGGGAGCTTGGCATGGAGGTCGTCATTACCGACCATCACGCCCCCTCTGACACGCTGCCCGACGCTGCCGCCATTGTCGGCCCCCGCCATCCGCGGGCCACGGTGGCCCCTTCGCCCCTGGCGGGCGTGGGCCTGGGCCTGAAGCTAGTCCAGGGCCTGTACAACCACCTGCAGACCCCGTTGCCCGGCCAGTTCCTCCAGCTTGCAGCCATAGGCACCATCGCCGACCTCGTCCCGCTGGAAGGAGAGAACCGCTTGCTCGTGGCCCAGGGCCTCGCCAGCATCCGCTCAGAGCCCCTGCCCGGAGTGCAGGCCCTGCTCAACGTGGCGGGCGTCGACGCTGCAGCCGTTGACGCTGAGGTCGTCTCCTTCGCCCTAGCGCCCCGCATCAACGCCGCCGGAAGGGTTGAACACGCCGCTCAGGCGTTGAGGGTTCTGCTGGCCCCCCAGGTCGAGGACGCCATGCCCCCGGCTCGAGAGTTGGAGCGGCTCAATGTGCAAAGGCGGGAGTTAACCAAGGGGGCGGTAGAGCAGGTCTGGCCTCAAGCGGACGCCCAACGCCATCGGCCGCTCCTGTTCGTTGCGGATGAGGAGTTGCCGGAAGGCGTCATCGGGCTCGCCGCCAGCAGGCTCGTCGACGCCTACTACCGGCCCGCCATTGTCGTGGCAAAGCGGGAGGGACAAAGCAGGGGGAGCTGCAGAAGCATTCCGGAGTTCAACATGATAGAGGCACTGACCGAGTGCCGGGGCCTCTTCACTCGTTTCGGGGGGCATCACATGGCCGCCGGGTTCGAAATGGAGACGGCCCTGCTTCCCCAGATCGACGAGCGGCTCAACGCCATCACTGAGAGAACACTGGCAGGCCTCGACCTGGCGCCCGGCATCAACATCGATGCTGAGGTGTCGCTGGGAGCATTCACCCCCGAAACCCTGCGGTTCATTCAGTCGATGGCCCCGTTCGGAGCCGGGAACCTGCCGCCCACCTTTCTCTCCCGCAACGCGGAAGTGACGCAGGCCCGCACCGTTGGCACCACCGGCAGCCACCTCCTGCTCAAGGTGCGGCAGGATGGCCTCGCGTGGAACGCCATGGGCTTTGGCCTGGGAGAAAGCTGGGTGGAAGGCGTACAGCGAATCGACCTGGTGTACAGCCTTGGCATCGATCGTTGGAACGGGGTGGAAACCCACCGGCTCATGGTCAAGGACTGGCGGCCGTGCGCCAGCCCCTGACGCGCATGGGGGTGGAACAGAGGCCCCTCTTCTGACATCGCCCATCCGGTCTCGCTTCAGGCTGGCGCTCCAAATGGCGCGCAGCCGATGCGTGAAGCGAGGGAAACCTGTCCGCCTTTCGGCGGGCCGTTGCCATCAAAGTCAGGCCCGCCTAGGGCGCCAGCACCACCTTCCCGAAGAAGCTGGCGCCTTCCAGCATCTCATGGGCCTGGCGAGCCTCCTCCAGCGGGAACACCCGATGCACCCTGCCCCGTATGATGCCGCGGTTCGCCAGGCTCGCGATCTGCCGCATCGACTCGCGAGACCCCATCGACACGCCGAAGATGTGGACCTGCTTCGTGAACACGGCCCCCATTTGCAATTCGGCCTTATAGCCGGACGTAACGCCGCAGATACCGTACCACCCTCCAGGCGCCAGAGAGGCGAACCCATCGGGCCAGAAGCTCGCCCCAACGTGGTCCACCACTGCGTCCACGCCCTCGCCGTTGGTGATCTCCATCACCCTCTCCGCCACGTTCTCCTGCGTGTAGTCGATGACATGGTCTGCGCCTTCCTCGTAGGCCAGCCTGACCTTCTCGGGACTGCTCGTCGTGGCAATAACCCTCGCCCCGACCGCGTGCTTGCCGACCTGGATGGCAGCCGCTCCAACCCCAGCGGACGCCGACGGCGCTAGAACCGTTTGCCAGGGCCGCAGGCCGGCGGTTTCTATGAGGATGGTCCAGACCGGTAGAAACGTCGTCGGCAGCGCCGCGGCCTCCTCGAAGGTGAGACTGTCGGCAATGGGAAAGGCGTTGATCGCCGGGGCCACCACGTACTCGGCATAACCGCCGTTTAGGGTGCTCCCCAGCATCTGCCTCTGCTGGCACAGGTGCTGCCGGCCATCCTTGCAGAACCGGCACTGCTCGCAGGGAACGGGCGGATAGAGCACCACCCTCTGCCCCACGACAACGTTGGACACCTCCGGCCCCGCCTCCACCACTTCCCCCGCGATGTCGATGCCCAAGACGAACGGCTCCGGCAACTCCCGCCGGCGGCCCCTCGCGCCGGAGCGAGTGTAGACGTCCAGCCGGTTCAGGGCGCAAGCCCCCACCCGCACCTTGACGTCGTGCAGGCCGATCTGCGGCTCCGGCAGGTCGCCGTATTGAAGAACTTCGACCCCGCCCTGGCTCTCGATGAAGACCGCTTTCATGGACACTCCCGTGGCTGGACTTGGATTCTCCCGTTCTGGACTTGGAAAGTAAATAGCGAGCGCTCAGCCCTCTTACGAACCTCCTCCTCCGGACTCGAGACCTTTGCGTAACTCCTGCGCCGAGTTTCCTCCACTATCCAGTTCGCCCCCTTCATAACCTCCCCCTTTGAGGGGAAAGGGATTTCGTCATACAACGCCAGGTTGATGCAAGATATCGCTGGTGGGCATAGAGCCATGTGCGCGTGGCGCCGGTGATGCAAAGGTCTCGCTCGGGGGAGGATTGAGGTGGGGGCAATGCCGTTCCCCAGACCTGCCGCGCCGCAAACCTCCCCGCTGCCTTTCTAGCAAACCGCCAAACGCATCAAGGCGAGACGGCTGTCGAACGAGAGCCATCGGAGGCCGGGGTAACGACCGAGGCCCCGACAACGCTGCCTCGAGACGCGATGGACCGCCGCCTACGCCTCGGGTGGCCGGAGCCCGTAAAGGCGCGACACGTTCTCACGCACCACCTTGGCCCTCGTCTCAGGCGAGAGGTGGGAAAGCTGGCGACCAATGACGTCCCGCGAGTTGGGCCACGTCGAGTTGGGGTGCGGGTAGTCGTTGGACCACATGCAGTTTTCCTGCCCCCAGTACGACAGCAGATACCCGCCTGAAGGATCGTTGAAGAACGTGGAGTAAACCTGCCGTTGAACGTATTCGCTGGGCAGCATGGAAAGCGGGAGGCTCAGCCGCTCCTGGAACCGCTTGTAATAGCGGTCCCACTGCTCAACGGCAAAGGGCATCCAGCCCACCTCGTTCTCCACGAATACGATCTTCAGCCTGGGAAACCGCTCCAGAGCGCCGGAGAAGATCAGGTCGTACAGCGCGTTGGAGGCTTCGTATATCTTCGTGTTCACGCTGTGGCGGATCAGGTCCAGGCCCTTCAGGCTCGCCAGATTCTGGCTGTAGCCGAAGCCCGTCAGTATGTGAAGGCTGACGGCGACCCCGGCGTCCTGCGCAGCCGCCCAAAGCCGGTCGTAGTGGTCCGACGTGAAGGGCAGGTCGGGGTGCGGCGCCTGCCACACGAGGGCGCCAGGAAGTCCTCCCCTAGCGCACCGCTCCAACTCCTTCACCGCATGGTCAATATCGTAGGTGGAAATCATCGAAACGCCCACCAGCCGCTCCGGAGCCACCTTGCAGTACTCCATTGCCCAATCGTTGTAGACCGTGAAGCAGGCCTCCTGCAGAGCAGCGTCCTGCATGCCAAAGAGCCGCAGGCCCAACGTGGGATAGAGCACCTCCGCCGAGACCCCGTCCTCCCCCATCTCCTTGAGGCGCTCGTTGGGGTCGTGGCCGCCGGGATGCGCCGCGAACCCGCGTACCTCGTCGGCGGTGAACTTGGGCGCCTGTTCCCGGAAGCGAGGCGCCAGCCGCTCCGCCCACAGGCCGGGGTCCTCCATCGTGTGGGAGTCCGCGGAAATCAGCACCTCCTGTTGGACCTGCGAAGCGTTCTCCGTTGCTGTTTCGGTCGTCATGCCAGCCCTCCCGTCACCAAGTGTCGTAGCGCCGAGGCAACGCTAGCATCGGCGCCCCACCCTGTCAACAAAGCCCCTGCCCAGGCCAATGGACCTTGCGAGAACCAGGCTCCAAAGAGCCGCCGGAGACCACAGGCGCATTCCCCCGGGGCAAAAGCGTCCGCCCCCCGTCCCCATCCCGGGGCCTATCCCTCGATAGCCCGCACCTCGTCCTGCAGCCGGGAGAAGTCGAAAGCCTCCCTCGCGTCGCCTCTCGCATCCACCGCCATCAGGGCCGCCGCCACAACGGAGGAGACCACCACCGCGACCAGGAAGCTCGCCAGCGTGTTGCCCGACGCCAGGACATGCCACGCGTCCGTCAACGCCGTCCACGTCCACCAGCCGCCCAGGTCTGGATTTGGAAAGAAGACCGCGCCGGCGGCAATGCCGAGCACGGCGCTGATCAGCGCCGTCCGGCCAGTCAGCCGCCGGGCGTACATGCCCAGGAATACGGGAACCACCGCGCCGGCGCACACCAGGTCGGCAATGAAGAACAGGTACAGCACACTATCGAAGAAGAAGCCCACGACAATCGCCGGAAGAATGAGCAGCGCCGTGATGAGCCGCGACGAGGCCAGCAGGCTTGCGCCCTTTATCGACGGCTTCAGCCGCGGCAAATCGCTTGTGAAGATGCTGGCAATGCCGTTCAGCAGCGTGTCCATGCTGCTCATCACCAGCACGAGAGCCAGCACCAGAAGCGCAAGAAGCACCGCGTCGGGCAGGACTTCCGTGGCCACCTTGAAGAGCGCAATGGGGTCAAAGGCCGTCGACAGCCCCTGGCCAATGGCCCAGAGTCCAAACAGGCCGCCCATCACCACGAGTGGAATTACCATGAGACCCGCCAGGAGGAAGCCCTTTCGCAGCTCCCCGTCGCTCCGGCAGGCATACACCCGCTGCCAGAAACCCTGGTGAAAGAGGTTGGCCGCCAGAATGGCAATGATCAGCGTAATCCCCAGCTCGATCCCAGGCACATGCGTGGGGGAGAGCAGAGCAGGGTCCACGCGGTTGACTGCGTCGAAGGCAACGCCCCAGCCGCCCAACTCCACCAGCGCCACCGCCAAGACCAGTACCATCAGTGGAAAGATGAGCAGGAACTGGAGGTTGTCGGTGAACATGGAGGCTCGCAGGCCGCCGTAGACGGTGTAGGCGAGCGTCGCCAGGGCAACCAGCACCAAGGTCAGGAGCAGCGGAACATCGGCGACAAACTGGACGGCCCTGGCAATGGCCCCCATCTCGGCGGCGAGGAATACGAACATGTAGAAGACCGCGATAACCAGCACCAGCCCGTACATCGCGCGCCCGTACCGGAACCACACGAACTCCGTGAGCGAATGACCCTGCGGCATCAACCGGCGCATGCGAGGCCCCAGTATCATGAAGGCCAGGATCGGCGCCGCCTGCCCCACCCCATACCCCACTACCGCAATGAGCCCAGCCCAAGTGGCCGCCTCCGCCGGGCTGAACAGAATCCAGGCCCCCATCACCGACGCCACCAGCGTGGCCATCGCGGCCATACCCCCAGCCGATCTCCCCCCAACGATGTAGCCCTCTGCCGTCATGCGGAACCGGCGGGCGTACGCTATGCCCACCGCTGCGAAGGCCAGCACCGTAATGATCGTCACCAGCACGGCCACGGCTCCGAAAGACATAGCTCCACCTCGCCGCAAAAAGAATCAGGGCCACCAGCCTTGGTCGCTGACGGCCCCGATTGCTCATCGGCGCCGAAAACCACATCCCTCCGCTGGCATTACCCAGATCAGGTTCTCAGGGTCGGCGACATCGCAGGTCGCCCTCTCAGCCCGGCTCCACCGAGCTCCCCTCCGCCCATCTGCACATCTTCGATTGTGGCGCCATTATAGGGTGGGCCCCTTACCCAGTCAATCGCGGGCGCCGGCCCCTTGCCGCCCACCACGCGATGCAGGACAATCTCCCCTTACCCGCCCAAGGAGGTGGACCGTGGCCATTCTGACCAGCGAGCGGTGCGTCGCCTGCCGCGCCGACTCCCCGCACGTCACCGAAGAAGAAATCACCCTGCTCAGCCCCATCATTTCCGGCTGGGAGCTCATCGAGGAGGACGGCATCCGCAAGCTCCAGCGCACCTTCCGCCTTCCCGGTTTTGCCCAGGCCCTAGCCTTGACGAACCGGATCGGGGCCATCGCCGAGGAGGAGGGACATCATCCACGGCTGGTCACCGAGTGGGGCCGCGTCGGCGTTACCTGGTGGACGCACAAGATACGCGACCTCCACCGCAACGACTTCATCATGGCCGCCAAGACCGACCAGGCCTTTGCCGCGGAGGGTGAGTGACCGGCCAGGAGCAACCCCTTATCGAATCCCTCAGCGCCGTAACCCTGGCCACCCACGACATGGGCCGCGCCGTGCGCTTCTACGAGGCGATGGGCTTTCCGATGCTCTATGGGGGAGAGGACGCGCCGTTCACGAGCTTCGCCGTGGGGAGCAGCTTCCTGAACCTCTTCGCCGCGGCGGAGACCCAAGCCTGGAGCTTCTGGGGAAGGGCCATCGTCCACGTTGCAGACGTGGACGTCATGTACCGGCGAGCGCTGGCCGTTGGGCTGTCGCCCCAGTTTCCCCCCAGCAACGCCCCCTGGGGCGAACGCTACTTTCACATCACCGACCCCGACGGCCACGAGATCAGCTTCGCCTGCCCGCTTCGGGAGTAGCATCCCGTCCCTTCCCCCGTGGTCGAGGGAAGGTAGGATGGGGGTGAAATGGGTAGTGCGGGAAACCCGGCGTAGAAGCTATGCCAAGGTCCCATACTCGGTGGAAGGCTAGATGGAGCCGCGCAACAACCCCTTCCGGGGACTATGCCTAGTTGCGCTCCTTGATGTCCTTCACAACCTTGTTGACGGCGGCGTCGGCCATGGCCGCGTATTGCTTGCCCCGCGGCGAATCTTTGAACTTATCCATCGGGGACTTGGGGGCGCCGACCCTCCCGCCGAAGGAGAACACCGAGTACACCTGGCTTGCCTCGACCTGGCACGTGGGGCAGAGCACAGCGCCGGCGTTGGAGAACGAACGCCGTATCTCAAAGGTCTGCCCGCATTGGGGACACTTGAAGTCATAGAGCGGCATGGGCGTCTCTCCTCAAGGTGAATCGCCTTGTTGTCTCCATTATCACCAACGCGTCACGCCCGGCAATCCCCCGCCTTCTCAAGCAACCCTGACTTCCGCCGTCGCCTCAGCTATGGCAACGAATTGGTCTGCTCTGAGGCTGGCCCCGCCCACCAATGCCCCATCGACGTTGGGCTGGCCGACGTACTGGCCGATGTTGTCGGGATTGACGCTGCCGCCATAGAGGACCGGCGTGTCCTGTGCAGCGGCCTCTCCCTGAGCCTCGCCAACCAGCCGCCGCACAAGGCCGCACATCTCTTCTGCAGCGGCGCCGTCCGCGGCCAGGCCCGTGCCGATGGCCCACACGGGTTCGTAGGCAACGACCAGCCGCTCCGCTTCAGACAGGCCCTTCAGCGCGGCTCTCAACTGCACGGAAACCACCTCGTTGGCCCTACCCTGTCGCCTTTCTTCCAAGACCTCTCCGACGCAGAGGATGGGCGTCAGGCCCGCCGCCAGTGCGGCGCCCACCTTGCGGCTCACCATCTCGTCCGTCTCGCCGAAGAGATGCCGCCGCTCCGAATGTCCCACAATGACGTACCGGCACAGGCCCTGGAGCATGGCTGCGGACACCTCGCCGGTGAACGCGCCCGGGCTCTCCCAGTGGATGTTCTGCGCCCCAACCTGCAGGCGCGTCCCCTTAACGAGGTCCGCCACCAACCCGAGCGAGACGAAGGGCGGGCACAGAACGACCTCCAAGCCCTCGAGGGCGTTCAGGCGCCTCACCTCGGCGCGGACCAGCGCCTCGGCCTCCGCGAGGGTGGTGTTCATCTTCCAGTTGGCGGCTACCAGCGGGTTCGCCATTGGCTTCCTTCCCACGGCCCGGATTCCTACGGCCCGAATTTGACCAGCTTCCCTGCGTGCGACAACGCCTGGAACATCAGATGCTTGGCGTAAAATGTGCCCAGGGCCCCCGCGGCGCACTCGCGCTCGTTGAAGGCGCGGCTACCCGTCCCGCGGGTCCACTGCGAATTGATGAGCACCGGCACCGGGTGCCAGCTATGGGCAGCCCAGATCGCGGGGGTCGCGTGATCTCCTGCCACGACAACCACGTCCGGCGCCAATTCCAACAGCGGCGGCAGCGACCGATCGAGGGCTTCCAGCGCCCGGACCTTGGCCGCGAAGTCGCCGTCCTCTCCGGCTGCGTCGGCGGGTTTGTAGTGGATATAGAAGAAGTCGTGCTCGTCGTAGTGTTCCCTGAGCGTCTGGACTTCGTCGTCGAAGGTGCGCCCGGTGGGTATGATCTTCATGCCGATGACGCCAGCTAGCCCCCGGTACATCGGGTAGGCGGCGATGGCCGCGGGGTTGAGCTGGAACCCCCCGCCAAAGGAGGGCAGATCGGGCAGCAGAGAGAAGCCCCTCAGCATCGCCATGTTGGCCCTGTCCCGGCCATGGAGCACCGCCACGGCCGCGGCGATGAACTGGTTCACCACCTGTGCTGTCCGCTGCGACGGCGCATCGTCGGCCAAGGGCTGGCTCTCCAGCGGGGCAACGCCCGTGCGCTGAGGGTCGGTCTCGGTGACGCGGTCGCTGAGGCCGTCTCCCTTGAGCACCAGCGCAAACCGGTAGCCTTCCACCGGATACACCGAGACCTGAGCGCCGTCGACCTCAATCCTGTCCAGCATCTCAGCCAGCGGCGCGCTCTCCTCAGTGGAAATGCGGCCGGCCCTACGGTCCGTCAGAAGCCCCTGTTCATCAACGGTGCAGAAGTTACCCCTAGCGGCAATCTCACCCTCTCCCAGCGTCAGACCTATGCCCAACGCCTCCAGGACGCCGCGGCCCATGAGGTATTTCACCGGGTCGTAGCCGAAAAGGGCCAGATGGCCGGGACCGCTGCCCGGCGACACGCCCGGCAGCACCGGTATGGTCAGCCCGCACGAGGATGTCTCCGCCAGCCGGTCCAGATTGGGCGTTTGGGCTTCTTCCAGCTCTGAGCGTCCGCTCTCCGGGTGCGCCAGACCGCCAAGGCCGTCCACAACCAGCATGACGATCTTGGATCCCGTCGGCTGCACGATGTCTGATAGGTATTCGAAGTCGATCATGACCACTCCATTGCCGCGTGAGTGGGCCTCCCTTCCGGCAGGCCGCCATCGGGTCCACGGTCTACTTGTCCGGCAGCGCCGCCACTCCGGGCAAGACCTTGCCCTCCAGAAACTCCAACGAAGCGCCCCCGCCCAGCGACACGTGAGACATCGCCCCGTCTACGCCGAACGCCTGCACCGCTTCAGCCGTGGAGCCGCCCCCAACGATGGTCGTGGCCCTTCCCTTCATGTCCGCCAGGACGCCGGCTACCCGCCGGGTCCCAAAGGAAAAGGCATCCCACTCGAAGACACCCATGGGCCCATTCCACACCACGGTGCGGCACTCCGACAGCGCGCCGGCATAGGCATCCGCTGACTCCTGCCCGATATCCAAAATCAGCCAGCCGCCGGGTATCTCCCCCACAGGCGCGGCGCGATGGGCGGCGTCGCGAGCGAACGACTCCGCGACCACCACGTCGGTGGGCAGCAGCAGCCGGAGGCTGCCCGACTCGCTCCGGGCGATGAGCCGCCGGGATGCCTCCAGAAAGTCCTCTTCCACAGGCGAGGCGCCAACGTCGCGTCCCCCTGCCTTCAGCAGCGTCGCCACCATCCCCCCGCCCACTGCCAGGACGTCCACCCTCTGAGCCAGATGCTCCAAGACCGCGATCTTGTCGCTCACCTTGGCGCCGCCGATGACCGCCGCCAGTGGCCGGGCCGGGTCTACCAGTGCGCCGCCCAGCATGTCCAACTCCCGTTCCAGCGCCAGCCCCGCCACGGAAGGCAGCAGATGAGCCACGCCCTCCGTCGAGGCGTGGGCCCTGTGCGCCGCGCTGAATGCGTCGTTGACGTAGAGGTCGGCTAACGACGCCAGCTCCCTGGCGAAGGCGAGATCGTTCTCTTCCTCCCCGGCGTGGAATCGCACGTTCTCCAAGAGCAACACCTGGCCGGGCCTCATGCCGCCGACGGCCTGGGCGACCTCTGCGCCTATGCAGTCCCAGAGGTAAGCGACCTCCAGACCCAGGTGCTTGGACAAAGGGCCAACGACGGGCTTCAGCCGCATCTCTTCCACCACCCTGCCCTTGGGACGGCCAAAGTGGGAGCACAGAATTACCGAGACGCCGTTGTCGGCCAGATAGCGGATGGTGGGCGCGCTTGCCCGAATCCTGATGTCGTCGGAGATGCCGCCGGTGTCCATGTCCAGCGGCACGTTGTAGTCCACCCGGACGAGAGCCCGCTTCCCCTTCACTTCAATATCGCGGACGGTCTTCTTACTCACGTCTGCATTCCTGAGATAGTATTTTCTTCGAAGTCCAGGCCAAGCCGCCGCCAGGGGTCAAATGCCGTCGGATGCGCAAAGCCGCGCCGCGCCCTTCAGGTCTGCCAGCCCCCCGGCTTCCAGCCCCGCGCCGTCCAGCAACGCCATCGCCTCGCCAACCAGCCGTTGGACTACGTCCTCCGCATGCTGCCTGGCGCCCAACCGTTCCAGGATCTCGGCAACTTCCTTGGCGTCCTGGGGCTCCAGCACCCGTTTCAGATAATAGTTGCCCAGCTCGCGCTTCCTAGAAGGCTCCGATGCTGCAAATCCATGAATGACCGGCAGGCTCTTCTTCTTGTTGAGCACATCGGCGGAAAAGTCCTGGGCGCTGCTGGTAGGCGGCCATAGATCGAGGAGGTCTCTCCGCACCTGGAATGCCACACCAAGCCTTCGTCCAGCTTCATCAAAGGCTGCAACCGCCGCGGTATTGGCGTCGCCCAAATAGGCGCCCAGGGCCAGAGCGCAACCCATCAGCGCCCCAGACTTCTCCGAGGCCATCCGAAGGTAGGCTTCCTCCGTGATCGTGAGGCGTTCCTGGTAGGCCAGGTCCTGGTGCTGGCCCTCACAGAGACTCAGCGTGGCCCTATCGAGCGTCGCCAGAGCCTCCAGGACTCTTTCGTCCGCCACCCCGCGTTCTTGAAGGCTCATCAGCGAGAGCCGCGCCAGTGCGTGAATGGCGTCGCCTGCGTTGATAGCCTGGGCTGGGCCCCACTGCCACCAGACCGTGGCTCTTCCGCCGCGGTTGGGGTTCCCAGCCTGCACGTCCCCATGAACCAGGGCAAAGCTGTTGATCAGTTCCACCGCCGCCGCCGCAGGCAGCGCCGGTTCGTGAGAACCGTGAACCGCTCTGCAGGCCAGGAGGCATAGGGCTGCGGTGGCGCGGGACGGCCTGCCGTGATCCTGAGGTTCCCCCGTCTCGTCCTGCCAGCCCATCTCGAAAGCCACGAGCCTGTGCAGCGGCGCAGCGCAGCGCTCGGCGACGGCCCGCAACTCGCTCTCGACAGCCGCGCTGAGGTCTTCGACCAACTGGGGGACGCTCATGCACTCCTCGAGGAAGGCCGAGTACTGGGCTCAAAGCCTCACCATGATAACCGATAACCCGCAGCCGAGGCCCGGAATCAAGGGGCCGCAGCCAGCTTTCCGCAGACATAACGAAGCGATTCGAGGGAAACCGGCCCCTGCCGGATAATCTTGGGCAACTCCCCCGTCAGGTCGAGCACGGTGGAGCCGGCGCCCCCCGGGCAGGGGCCACAATCGATCACCATGTCCACCCGATCGCCGACGGCGGCCCAGACGGCTTCGGCGGAAGAGGCCCCCGGCGCTCCGCTGGAGTTCGCGCTCGTGCCCGTGATGGGGGCGCCCAGCCGCCGGGCAATCTCCCTGGGCACGGGGTGGCGGGGTACGCGCACGGCCACCGTCTCACCTCCCCCCGTCACCGAGTCCGGCACAGCGGGGCCCCGGGGCAGAACGAGCGTCAGCGCCCCAGGCCAGAAGCGCCGCGCCAAGACCCAGGCAAGAGGCGGCGCGTCCGCCGCAACCCTCAGCACGTCCGAAACATCCGCCAGCAGCAGGGGCACGGGGCTGGCTTCCCGGCGGCCCTTGATGCGGAACACCTCTCTCACCGCCATCTCGTTCAGCCCGTGGGCTCCCAGTCCGTACAGCGTGTCTGTCGGATAGGCCACGACCCCACCCCTCCGCAGGCTGGTCACCGCTCTCTCTACGGCAAGGTCCAGGGCGGGAGGCAGACTCGTCCCGTCCGCCCAATGTCCGGCGTAGCTAGCAATCCTACTGGCCATATCAAAATCTCCGAATCTCCGCCTTGACCAAATCTACTGCATATGCTAGCGTTGGCCTCCGCTTCCACAACATGTCGACCCTGGGCTGGGGGTGACCGCCGGCAAACGGGGCCTGCGTCAGACCCCGTTTATTCGCCTCGGCGGGGCGCTCAAGTCCAACATTCTCATTATAGAAGGGATGCCATGGTCAATGCAGGGGCAGGCTCTGAGTCTCGGCGGGTCGCCACTAGCGACGACCTGGAGGTTTCCGCTTACCTGGAAATAGCTCAGCAAAAGGCGGTGGCGACGCCGGCTCCCGAGAGGTCGCCCGACGCCACCAGAGAAGCGGTCCTGGTTGTGGACTTCGGGTCCCAGTACAGCCTGCTCATCGCCCGGCGGGTCCGGGAGTGCAACGTCTACAGCGAAATCATCCCCTACGACGCCCCGTGGGAAAAGGTGGCCCACCTGAACCCAAAGGGCATCATCCTGTCCGGGGGGCCCGCCTCCGTCTACGACCCGGAGGCGCCGTTGGCCCCCGCCTGGGTGTACGAGAGGGGCATCCCCGTCCTTGGAATCTGCTACGGCATGCAGGTGCTGTCCCACCAGTTGGGGGGACAAGTGGCCCCCACCAAAACCAGGGAATACGGCCACGCTGTCCTGTACCAAAACGCCGCCGATCATCCTCTCTTGGAGGGACTGCCAACGTCTATGCCGGTTTGGATGAGCCACGGAGACCAGATCACCAGCCTGCCGCCCGGATTTCAAAGCCTGGCCTACACGGACAGCTCTCCTGTTGCGGCAATGGGAAGCCCCTCCGGGTTCTTCGGCCTTCAGTTTCATCCGGAAGTGGCGCATACGCCCCAGGGACTGGCCCTGCTGCGCAACTTCCTGTTCAACATCTGCCAATGTACAGGCGCCTGGACCGCCGGCAACTTCGCCAGCGAGACCATCGAACGGATCCGAGACCAAGTGGGCGATGGACAGGTGATCTGTGCCCTGTCCGGCGGGGTTGACTCGGCGGTCGCGGCGACACTCGCCCACCGGGCGGTGGGCGACCAACTCACCTGCATCTTCGTAAACAACGGCCTCATGCGGCGCGAGGAGCCGGAACGGGTGGACAGGACCTTCCGCCAGCACCTCAAGATGAACCTCATTCACGTAGACGCCGCGGACCGCTTCCTCGCGGCGTTGGAGAACGTGACTGACCCGGAGGAAAAACGCCGCGTCGTGGGAGAGACGTTCATACGAGTCTTTGAGGACGAGGCCAAGAGTCTTGGCCAAGTGGACTTCCTGGCCCAGGGAACCCTCTACCCAGACGTCATCGAAAGCGAGGCCCCGGAGAACAGGGCATCCGCCAAGATCAAAACGCACCACAACGTTGGGGGCCTTCCCAAACACATGTCTCTCAAGCTAGTCGAGCCCCTTCGATACCTCTTCAAGGACGAGGTGCGCCAGGTGGGACTGGAGATGGGCCTGCCGGAGGAAATGGTCAACCGGCAGCCGTTTCCCGGCCCCGGCTTGGCCATACGCATCATCGGCGAGGTCTCGCGCGAGCGGCTTGAGGTGCTCCGGGCCTGCGATTGGATTGTCATGGACGAGGTGAAGTACTCCAACCTCTACCACGAAGTTTGGCAGAGTTTCGCGGTCCTCACCGACACCCGCAGCGTGGGCGTCATGGGAGACTTTCGCACCTACGGCCACGTCGTCGCCATCAGAGCAGTCACCAGCGAGGACGCGATGACCGCCGACTGGGCTCGCCTCCCATATGACGTCCTGGGCAAGATCAGCAGCCGGATCGTCAATGAGGTGCCCCAAGTCAATCGCGTGGTCTTCGACATCACCAGCAAGCCACCGGGCACAATTGAGTGGGAATAACTCCGGCGTTGGCAACGCCGGCTTGACAAGGCGCCGGATTAGTTGTAGCATACTACTACGTTCATTGGCACAGCTTCCTGGCCGGAGGTCAGATGTCTGAAGATCTGGAAGGCTACGTAACCGTGCCGGAGGCGGCAAAGGCCCTAGGGCGCTCGGCTGAACAGGTGCGGCGCTACCTACGGGAAGGCAAGTTGGAGGGGCGCCGCATCGGGAGCCAGTGGTTTATCAGGGAGCCGGCGGTTCTCTATGGCCCAAGGAAGGACACCATGGACGCCAGGAAGGAGATCGAATACATGGCCAATGCAGGGAAGGGAGTCGCTGACAGGGCAGCCCTGGTTAGTAGGGTCACCGGCCGCAGAGAGGCCATCAAGGCGAGGTGGGAAAGGGAGGGCATCACCCTGGACGCCGTCGCTTTGGTCAACAGCATCAGGGAGGACAGCTAGCCTTGGCGATGCGTTGCGTGGACGCCAGCTTCGTGGTCGCCTGGCTGCTTCCAGAACACCGGACGCCTGCGGTGGCGGATGCGTGGCAAGCCTATGCAGAGGGGAGGGACGACTTCGTTGCCCCTCCCCTGCTCTATTCCGAGACGCTCTCGGTTATCCGCCAGGTGGTGCACCGGGGCCAACTGTCCTTGGACGAGGGCCAGGCCATCGCGGATGATTTCCTGGCCCTCGATATCCCCACTCCCGTCCCCGCCGCTCTCTACCACCACGCCTACATCCTTGCCACCAGGTTTCGCCAGCCCAGGGCCTACGACGCCACCTACCTGGCGCTGGCCAACCTGCTCTCCTGCGAGATGCTGACGCTGGACGCCCGGCTCTTCAACGCCGTCGCCAACGACTTTCCCTTCATCAGGCTGGTGCGCGCGTGAGGGTCATGATCGTTGGGGAAGGCGGCCGCGAGCACGCCCTCGCCTGGAAGATCCGGCAGAGTCCCAGGGCCGGGGAGTTGTTCATAGCTCCGGGAAACGCCGGCACGGCATCCCTGGGCGCCAATATCGACGTAGCGTCATCCGACGCGGGCGGCCTCGCCGCGGCGGGGCGGCGGCTCAATGTCGGCCTCGTCATCATCGGCCCGGAGGGGCCGCTGGCCGCTGGCCTCGCCGACATCCTTCGCCGGGCGGGCATTCCGACCCTAGGCCCTTCGGCGGCGGCGGCCCGGATCGAGGCGAGCAAGGTCTTTTCCAAGGACCTCATGCTCTCCAACGGCATCCCCACCGCCGCCGCCCAGACCTTCGACGCCGCCGGCCCCGCACTGTCCTACCTAGAACGTCAGGCGTTCCCTCTGGTCGTGAAGGCGGACGGCCTGGCGGCAGGCAAGGGAGTCACGGTAGCGGCGTCCCTGGAAGAGGCCAGAGAGGCCGTTCTCGCATGCCTGGAGCAGCGGGTTTTCGGCGATGCGGGCTCGCGCGTCCTCATCGAAGAGTGCCTCGAAGGCAGGGAGGTCAGCGTCTTCGCCTTTGTCGATGGCGAAGACGTCTCCCCTCTCGCGGCCGCCTGTGACTACAAACGCGCCTTCGACGGCGACAGGGGACCCAACACGGGAGGCATGGGCAGCCACACTCCCCCCACCTTCTGGGATGAGGCCCTCGCCGCCGAGGTCCACAACACCATCATGCAGCCCACGGTGCGCGCGCTGGCCAGCGCCGGCTGCCCCTACCAGGGTGTCCTCTACGCCGGTCTGATGCTTACCCCGGACGGCCCAAAAGTCCTTGAGTTCAACTGTCGCTTGGGCGATCCCGAGACCCAGGTGATCCTGCCATCCCTGGATTCTGATCTGCTGGACGTGGCCGAGGCCGTCGCTGAGGGCCGTCTGGCTCAGTGCGAGGTCAGGTGGGGGCGCGAGGCAAGGGTCGGCGTGGTGATGGCGTCCGGAGGCTATCCCGGCGACTACCGGAAGGGCTTCCCGATCTCCGGGATCGCAGAGGCAGAGACAGAGGGCGCCCTGGTCTTCCATGCTGGCGCTCAACGGGCAAGCGACGGCGCGACCACTGTCACCAGCGGTGGCCGCGTGGTCACCGTGGTGGGATGCGGGCCATCGCTGCGGGAAGCCAGGAAGCTCGCCTACAGGGCCATCGGGCACATCAGGTTTGAAGGGGCCTTTTACCGCGGTGACGTTGCCGCGGGCTTGGCCTAGCGCGCCCGGTCGTGACCCAGCGGGGTGGGAATCTCGGTGCCGGAGTTATGCAGAGGTCTCATCTGGGCAATCCAGTCTTGACCGAATACGGCGTCCGCACAGGTCTGGCGCTTCCGCCTGTTGGATCTCCGCCTTGGCGAGAGGCGTCCCAATGACCAGACCGGCCCTACTTCAACCCCGGGTTGCGGAGTTCTTCGCCGGTATCGGGCTCGTCCGCATGGCGCTCGAACGCACGGACTGCCGCGTTGTGTTCGCCAACGACATCGACGCCGGGAAACTGGCCATTTACGCAGCGAACTTCGACGCCTCGGTGTTTCAATGCCGCGACATCAGGACCGTGCGCGGCGCCGATGTCCCCGACATCGAAATCGCCACGGCTTCCTTCCCCTGCACCGACCTCTCGCTGGCGGGGAACCGCGCCGGACTCCACGGACGGGAATCCGGTCTTCTCGCGGCGTTCCTTCGCGTCATGGAGGAAATGGCCGGGCACCGGCCCATGCAGGTCCTCCTCGAGAACGTCATGGGCTTCGCCTCCTCCAACGATGGAGAAGACCTCCGCAGCGCCTTGGAGCAGCTGAACGCATTGGGCTACGTCTGTGACCTCCTGGCCCTCGATGCCCGCCATTTCGTCCCTCAGAGCAGGCCACGGCTCTTCATCATCGGCTCGGCTTCAAACCTTGTCCCCCCGGAGCGGTTGACAAGTTGGCCCCCGTCGGCGCTGCGCCCTGCATGGATCCGTAGTTTCGTCCGCAACTCTCCATCCCTGCGCCTTCAGGCCGTGGCGCTCCCTGACCCGCCGGCAACGGCGCCGGATACCCTGGAAGACATTCTCGATGCATTTGACCCCTCGGACGCCGTATGGTGGGACGAGCAACGGACCGCCGCTTTCCTTACTTCCCTCAGTCCTCTTAACCAGGCTCGGCTCGACGACCTTCGCCGGGCGCCGCTTCCAACCCACGCCACCGCCTATCGAAGAACCCGTCAGGGGAGGCCGGTGTGGGAAATCCGGCCCGACCGTCTCAGCGGCTGTCTACGCACGGGGCGGGGAGGCTCCAGCAAACAGGCGGTCGTTGAGGGGGGTCACGGCCAGGCGCGCGTGCGCTGGATGACGGCCGCCGAGTACGCCCGCCTACAGGGAGCGCCTGACCTCAAGCTCGCTGGGGCCACAGAAGGCCAGGGTAGGTTCGCGCTGGGGGACGCCGTGTGCGTTCCGGCGGTGGAATGGCTCGCCCGACACTACCTTGTCCCAACCGTCACCAAGGCCATGACCAGCGGAGAAGGGGAAAAGGAGGTGATAGCGCATGCGTCAACGCCATAGAGGCAACAGGGAGGTTGGACGCCGCGCCGACCCTCCAGAGGAAACCCGCCTCATCGTTGCTGAACTGGAGCGCATACTGAACACGAAAGACGACCAGGGGCGAACCGTAGCCAGCGCGAGATTTGGCATCTACGCCTTCTACGACTACGACAATGAGCCTATCTATGTTGGGCAAACCACCGAACAGCTACGCGTCCGCATTCGGCGGCATCTCACCAATCAACGAACCGACGCGGTCGCCATGCACGTCCTCGACCCATTCGAGGTGGCGGACGTTGAGATGTGGCCCTTCTGGGAAATACAGGAACTCACTGCCAGCCACGACCGGGACACCTACAAGCCGATTCTGGACTCCGCCGAGTACACGGTTTTCCAAACGCTGCTTAGGGGGTCCTCCTTCGGAGCTGTGCTCAATGAAGTTCCGGTCTCCCCCGCTCCGATTCTTAGCCAGCTTCCAAGATCGCTTCGGGGCCGCGTAGTTCCGGACGAGGTCTATAGACGCCGATTGCATGCAGATTTGCGCTTGGCTCGGCGGGCGAGCACCATCGCTAAACTTGCAGAGGTTATCAGCGAGCGCTCAGTCCAGCGGGGATTGCGCGCCACACTGTTGGTGCAAGCGGCGCGGCTCTATCATCTGGCCGGGCAGCGGTTGGCTGAAGCCGGGGGCCCACCTCCATCCGGGCAGGGTGGCGAAACGGAGAACGAAGACGAGGCGCCAGGGCTATGGCGGACAATGTTTCCAAGAGTGAACGCAGCCGCATCATGGCACGCGTTCACTCCAAAAACACCACCACAGAGATGAACGTTCGGCGGCGGCTTCACGCCGCGGGCTTTCGCTACAGGCTTCACGCCGCGAAACTCCCCGGAAAGCCCGACATCGTGTTTCCAAGCCGCCGCCTGGTCGTGTTCGTTCATGGGTGCCTATGGCATTGGCACGGCTGCAAACGATCGCGGATGCCTGCCGCCAACAGGGCCTACTGGGAAAGGAAGATTAACGGTAACGTTGAACGCGATGCCGTACACGCGTCGGCGCTTGGCCAAGCCGGCTGGCGCGTCGAGGCCATTTGGGAGTGCGAATGGCAATCGGGTGTGGAGCGGATCTTGAGTCTGCTGCGGAGGACCACCTGACCTCTGGCCCCCTGCGTCGGTCGCCATCCGCTACCACCGGATGGCGTTTCACAAGGCCATTGGCCGCGCAAGGAGGCGTACGGTGGAGATGACGCAGGTCCTACTCGTCATCATCGCCGCCTTGGTTCTGCTCCTAGCCCTGGCGATGCTCTGGGCGGCAAGGCGGGGGCCGTCCAACAGCGACCAGCAGGCCCTGCGCGACCTGCAACTGCAAATGAAGGGGGTTGAGGAACAGGTCGCCTCCGGCCTCGGCAACGTGCGGCACAGCGTCGATACGCAGGTGAACCTACTGGGGAACGTGCAGCGCGGGCTGGGCGAGCTTTCCCGGGCCACCGACGCCATCCACGCCGTTGGAAAGGATGTCTCCGGCCTCGAAGACCTGCTGCGCCCGCCCAAGTTCCGCGGCGTGGTCGGTGAGATGCTCTTGGAACGGCTGCTGGAGCAGGCGATTCCCAAGGGACGCTACCGCATGCAGCGCTCCTTCGGCGATGGCAAGACCGTCGACGCGATGATATTCTTGGGCGAGCGAGCCGTGCCCGTCGACTCCAAGTTCCCGCTGGATAGCTTTGCCCGGGTCCTTGCCTCCCAGGGAACCGAGGAGGCGAATCGCAGCAGACGGGAGTTTGAGCGGGCCATCAGGGGACATATCGACGCCGTGGCCGAATACATACGCCCCAGGGAGGGCACATTCGAGTTCGGCTCATGTACGTGCCGGCAGAGAACGTCTTTTATGAACTGGTCATTAGGCGGATGGACGGAGACTTTGACCTCTGCGCTTACGCTCAGGCGAAGAGGGTCATCCCTGTATCGCCTAACACGCTGTACCTGTACCTTCAGAGCATTGCGCTGGGCCTTTCCGGCTTGGAGCTCCGGGAGCGGGTGGATGAGGTCTGGGCGGCTCTGAGTTCCGTTGACCAGCGGCTTAGGGACCTCATCGAAGGAGACTTCTCCGTTTTGGCAAGACATCTCGGCAACGCCCAGAGCAAGTACGCCGACAGCCAGCGCAAGCCGGAGCGCTTCGGCAGAGAGCTCAATGAGGCCCGCCGCCCTGCCCAGGAGCCAAAGGGCGCCACCCCCGATGAACGACGCCTCATCGAGTCGCTGGCGCCCAGCGAGGCCCCACCATTCAGCTATGGAGAGAAAGACTGATGCCCCTTGTAGGAATCGTCATAGGCAGCACATCCGACGAGGCCGTGATGCAGGAAGCGGCCGCCACCCTCGACTCTCTGGGCATTTCCTGGGAGCTGAACGTGCTATCGGCGCACCGCACTCCGCTCAAGGTCATGGAATATGGCGCCGCCGCCAGGGATCGGGGCGTGGAGGTGATCATCGCCGGCGCCGGCGGCGCCGCGGCGCTCCCGGGCGCCCTGGCCTCATGGACCACCCTGCCCGTCATCGGCGTCCCCCTGGCAACGAGCGAGCTCAAGGGCGTCGATTCGCTGTACGCCATCGCCCAGATGCCGCCGGGTATTCCGGTCGCCTGCGTGGCGGTGGGCCCGTGGGGAGCGCGGAACGCTGCCTTTCTCGCCGCCCAAATCCTGGGCCTGAAGCACGAAGACATCCGCCAGGCCCACGACGCCTACCGCCAGAAGCTGAACCAGGGATAGGAACGAGAGGAGTCCCCTTTGAACCGTCATGAGCCAACAGACCCCGTTCTCACTCTGGCAAGCGCCAATTCACCCTCCGACAATTTGGAAGCCGTAGCCGCTGACTTAGATGATTGACCGTTACATTCGCGATCCCATGCGGGCCGTTTGGTCCGAGCAGCACAAGTACGACAACTGGCTTGCCGTTGAGCTGGCCGTTAGCGAGGCGTGGGCCGAGGAGGGCGTGATCCCCGCCGATGACATGGCAAAGCTCCGGGGCGCCGCCTACGACCTCAATCGGGTGAACGAAATCTTCACCCGCACCCACCATGACATGACCGCCTTCACCCGCTCCATCACGGAGCGCTTGGGGCCGGAGGGCCGTTGGATCCACCTGGGCCTCACCACCAACGACGTGGTAGACACAGCCCAGGCCCTTCAACTCACCCAGGCTGCGGACATCCTTCTCAAGGACGTGGACGAGGTCCTGACGATCCTGGCTCGGCGAGCCGTCGAGCACAAGGACACGCTGATGATGGGCCGCACCCACGGCATACACGCCGAGCCCATCACCTTCGGCCTGAAGTTGGCCGTCTGGTGGGACGAGATGCGCCGCAACCGGCACCGGCTGGAAGACGCCCGAGACGTTATGGCCGTGGGCAAGATATCCGGCGCCGTCGGCACGCACGCTACCGTCCCACCCAGCATCGAGGAGCGGGTGTGCGCTCACCTCGGGCTTGAGGTTGCCTCAGTGTCGAACCAGGTCATTCAACGCGACCGGCATGCCCAGTTCGTCACCACCCTGGCCATCGTCGCAGCGTCCCTGGAAAAGTTCGCCACGGAGATTCGAGGCCTCCAGCGCACCGAGGTCTCTGAGGTCCAGGAGCCCTTCGAGGAGGGCCAGACAGGCTCCTCCGCCATGCCCCACAAGCGCAACCCAGAGCTCACTGAGCGCATTTGCGGCCTTGCCCGGCTCATCCGCGGCCACGCCGTCACGGCCCTGGAAAACGTGGCCCTCTGGCACGAACGCGACATCAGCCACTCCTCGGCGGAGCGTCTCATTCTCCCGGACTCCTGCTACGCGCTGGACTACATCCTGGCCCTCTTCGCCCAGGTGATGAGCGGTCTCAAAGTCATGCCCGGCCGCATGTTGAGCAATGTCGAGATCACGCGCGGCATCGTGTTCTCTCAACGGGTGCTCCTGGCCTTGGTGGAGAAGGGCATGAGCAGAGAGGACGCCTACGCATTGACCCAGCGCTACGCCCACAGGGCCTGGGACGAGGGCGCAGACTTTCGAGACCTTCTCAGGACCGACGCCTCGGTGGCCCAACACCTGCCCCCAGATGACCTTGACGCCCTATTCGACTACGCCCATTACACTCGCTACGTCGGCGAACTATTTCACCGGTTGGGCTTGGCCTGACCAGACTAGGGGCGACAATGACGCCGATGGTTGGCTATAATAGCCGTGGTTGACGACGCTGGGTTGACTTCCCATCTGACGCCCGCATCCTAGGGAGACGGACCGTGCCAACAACCATCACCGCGACAAGCTATCTGCCCAACATGCTGCGACGGGGCAAGGTGAGGGACATCTATGCGTTCTCATCGGAACATCTGCTGTTCATCACCACGGACCGCATCTCCGCCTTCGACGTCGTCCTGCCAACCGCCATCCCCGACAAGGGCCTGGTCCTGAACCGCATTTCCGCCTTCTGGTTCAATGAGACCTCCCATATCGTGCCGAACCACCTCGTCGCCCTCGGCGATGGCAACGACATACCCCCCGAGTTTGCCGTGCATCCCCTGTTGAATAGCATGCCGAAGGCCGCTCTAGGCCGCTCCATGATCGTCAGGAAGGCCCAGCGCATCGACGTGGAATGCGTCGTCCGAGGCTACATAACAGGCTCCGCCTGGGCCGAGTACGCAAAGCATGGAACAGTCAACGGCCAGACCATGCCCCCAGGGCTTCGGGACGGAGACCAGCTTCCGGAGCCTCTCTTCACGCCCACCACCAAGGCCGACGAAGGCCACGACGAACCCATGTCGGTGGAACAGGTGGCGGACCTCGTGGGTTGGGACGTAACAAACCAGCTTCGCGACGCGTCCATCCAAGTCTATGCCCACGCCTGCGCCGTCGCCCGGAAATGCGGCATCATCATCGCCGACACGAAGCTGGAGTTCGGCTGGATTGGCGGCCAACTCACCCTCATAGACGAGCTGCTCACGCCCGACTCCAGCCGCTTCTGGGACATGGGTTCCTACAAGCCAGGCCATCCCCTGCCCAGCTTCGACAAACAATTTGTGCGCAACTGGCTCCAGCGGTCCGGCTGGGACAAGGAACCCCCGGCCCCCGAGCTCCCCGCCAGCGTGGTGCGCCAGACCCGGCAGCGGTACGTGGAAGCCTACAGCCGGCTGACTGGCCAACGGCTCGACCCCTCCCTGATAAGGAAACTGTTGTCACTGTGAGCAGCGGAAACAACAAGGCGCGCGAGCGCCGGATGGAAAATCGAGAGGCCCGGCGCGCCCGCAGGGAGAAGAAGCAGCGGTTTCGCAGGACCTTGCTGTTGGTAGTGGCCGGAGTATTGGGAGGGGCGCTGATCATCGGCCTCTTCCTGCCAAGCTTCATTGGCGGCGGCAATCCCCTGCCAAGCGGCGGAACCACGGGCGGGGACGTAGGGCAATCGGTCCCCATCCTGCCCTTCAGCCCACACCTTGCCCCGAACACAGTCTGGAGCCAATACAACACCAATCCCCCCACGTCCGGCCTGCACTGGGGGCAAATTGAGCTCTACGGCATCCACCCCACCCCTGTGGTCAGGGAGCGGGTCGTCCACAACCTGGAGCACGGCGCCGTCGTCATCTGGCACAATACCGAGGACGCCGCCCTCATTGAGCAGGTGGAGAACTTCGCAGAGGGCCTCAATTCCTTTCCCTCCTGCGTGGTCGTGACCCCCTGGGAAATGGACAGCACCATCGCCATGACCGCCTGGGGCCGCCTTCTGACGCTGGACTCGCTCGACGCGGACCTCATGCAGCAATTCTCTGACGCCTACCGCGGCAACGTCGGTCCGGAAGCCGGCGTGTGCTTCCAGGAGTCGGCCGGCGGCGGAGTCATGAACCCCTAGGGAATCGCCTGTGTTCCTCGCACGAATCAACGTTAGCCTGAAGCCCACCGTCAACGACCCCCAGGGCCTCGCCATCCAGCAGGGACTTCGCTCCTTGGGGTTCCAAAACGTGGACAGGGTCCGGGCCGGCAAGCGCCTCGAGGTCCACCTCAACGAATCGGACAGGGCCAACGCTGAGGCCCAGGTCGAAGCGATGTGCCGGCGCCTCCTCGCCAACACCGTCATCGAGCAGTACCAGTTCGAGTTGGAAGAGATCGACGCGGCCGGCTAGCTGTAGCGGGCAACTCAGTGGGCAGCCATCACTTTCGCAGGCAGGCGCAACGTGGTCGAGCAGCTTCGCAACCAACATTGGGAACACCTCAGGAGCGAGCTTGCAGCCCTTGCCGACATCGCCCTCCATCAGTTCCGCCAAGAGCCGCTAGCCAACCGGTTGGACCATCTCTCCCAAGCGCTATCCGATGCCGGCCCGTCCCCCACGGCCCAGGCGCAAACGGACGCTGACCACCTGCTGGACGTGGCCGGAGGAATCGCCCGATCCTTGGAGCTCATGGCCGATGCCCCTCGCGAGTTGGCGCACGCCGGTTGGACGGGCAAGGCCAACGAAGCGCTGTCAGAACTCTTGGCATTCCTGAGAAAGGAGCGTGCGGCCCGCCTTAGGGGCCTGTACGTCATCGCAGACCCGGAGGCCGCACGGGGTCGGGATCTCGCCAGCCTGGTTGAATCCGCCTTGAAGGGCGGCGCCAAGGCCATCCAACTCCGAGACAAGCGGGCAGACAAGGGCGTCCAACTCCTCCTTGCGAGACCCCTGGTCAAGATGTGCCGGGACAGCGGCGCCCTCTTCTTCGCTAACGACCACGCCGACCTCGCCGTTGCTGCCGGCGCCGACGGCCTCCACGTCGGCCAGAGCGACCTCCCCATCGAGGACGCCCGCAAGTCCCTGCTGCCCTTCCAGCTCGTGGGCTCCTCAAACGCCCTCGTCGATGAGGCCCGCGCATCAGAGGCTGCCGGCGCCGACTACCTGGCGGTCGGGGCAATGTTTCCCACCGCAACGAAGCTGAACACCCGGCCCGCAGGTGTGCACACGCTTCGGCAGGTGCGCCAAATCACCGATCTGCCTCTGGTCGCCATAGGCGGGATCAATGCCGCAAACGCCGCCGAGGTGGTCCTGGCGGGCGCCGACGCCATCTGCGTTACGTCGGCCGTCCTCGCCGCTGAAGACCCCGAAGCCGCCGCAATCGAACTCGCGGGGCTCATCGAGCGGGGCCTAGACTCCAGAAGGGCATTCTAGCTCCTCGTTCACACGGCAAGCAGCCGCCTAGCTGTACTTCCCAGGGGCGTTGCCGAAGGCGCAAGGCGGAAGAATCTTCTCCTGCCTCCCACCCCTGACTCCGTACCCGAGGGAAGGCTAGGATGGGAAAACGCAACGGCCTCACAATGGGAACTACAACTGGCCAGCCCCAAATACCCAGCCAAGAGGAGCATACCCGTGGCCCCAGCAAGCAAAGCCCGCCACCCCGAAATCGCCCGGATAGGCCGGGCCGCCCACAGAGCCTTTGGGCGGAGGGACAAGTTCAGAGAGGGCGCCTATTACAGCTCCCGCGAGACCATCCGCTTCGCAGCCACGGCAATCCGCGCCGTCCACCGGCACGATATGGCGGAGGGGCGCAAGCTCGTGGGCCAGGCGGCAGAGGCTGTCCATACTCAGCGCGAGCTTCTGAAGAAGCAGCCCGGCCTCTACAACGCCGGATTCGTGCAGGACGCCCAGAAGGAATATGCAGAGGCCAGTTGTCTGGTGGCGATCATCGCCGGCGAGGCCGTGCCCACGCCGGAGCAGCTCAAAGTGGAGTACGCCCCGTTCCTCAACGGCATCGGCGAGACCGTCGGCGAGCTGCGACGGTACGTCCTCGACTCCCTTCGCCGCGACGACTTCTCCCGTTGCGAGGAATTGATGGAGGCCATGGACGAGATCTACAACATGCTGGTCACCATTGACTACCCCGACGCCATCACCGGCGGCCTCCGGCGCACCACGGACATGGTGCGCGGCGTCTTGGAACGGACCCGCGGCGACCTTACCCTCACCTTGCGCCAAAGGGCGCTGGAACAGCGCCTGGCCGGTAGATAGCGGAGACCTTCCCCCCTGCCCCGCTCGCCTTGAACGGGCCCTGAGCGGGTGCTACACTACCGCCGGTTCGCCCCTCGGCACACCGCCCAAGGAGCCATCGTGGATTTCGGCGTTTACCTTCGTTCTTTCCTGACCGACCCCACCCGCCCCCTCTATGAACAGATCGACGACCTCATTGAGATCTGCCACGTCGTGCGGGACGGCGGCTACGCATCCGTGGCCATGCCGCAGCACTGGTTTTCGCACCCCACCATCTGGCCTCACCCCTACGCCATCCTCGGCCGGCTGGCCCCGGAAACAGGCAGCATGCGCATGATGACGGGCATCCTCCTCCTCCCCCTTCACAACCCCGTCGACATTGCCGAAGTAACGGCAACCCTCGATCACGTGACGAAGGGCCGCTTCACCCTTGGCCTGGGCCTCGGCTATCGAGAGGCGGAGCTGGAAGCGGCCGGCATTACCCGCAAGGACCGGGTTCCCCGCATGACCGAAGGCATCGAGCTGATGAAGAAGCTCTGGTCCGGCGAGGACGTGGAGCACGAGGGTCGCTACTGGAAGGTGAAGGGCAAGATGGGCTTCACGCCCGTCCAGAAGCCTCACCCACCCATTTGGATCGCCTGTCAGAGCGAGGGTGCCGTGCGCCGTGCAGCCCGCATCGCCGACGCCTGCTTCCTGGCGCCACAGGTCGGCTTCGAGGACCTCAAGCCCCTGATCGCCGCCTACCACGATGAGCGCGCCCAGAACGGCCTGCCAAGGGGGACCGTTGCCCTGTCGAGAGGGGTCAGCTTCGCCGGTAGCCGCGAGCAGGCCGTCGCCGAGGCCAAAGAAGCAGCAGAGTCCTCCTACCGCACCTATAGCACGTGGAACATGCAGGAAGACACCATGGTGCAGATCCACGTCTCCCCAGACTCCGACATCGCAGACTGGGCCGTCGTCGGCGACTTCGACGAATGCCAGCAGCGCTTTCAGCAACTCCAGGACGACCTGGGCGTCGACCTTGTGAGCATGACTCTGCTCAACCTTCCCAAGGGGCTCCAGGAGCGCAAGGACTACCTGCAAGCCTTCTCAGAAAATGTCGTCCGAAGGATGCGCTAGGCTAGACGCGTCGCACTGAGCGGTTGCCATCGCGCCGGCCTCCGTTCGGCAACCGTCGCCCCCGACGATCCACAACCGTCGCGGGCAACCAACGCTTCGCCATCGTCTTGAGCGAGGCCGAAGAACCTGTCGCCAACCACATGAACCACTGAACTGAGACAACACCAACCCATGCGCCGCTTCGAATACCTCCGCCCATCATCCGTCCAGGAAGCTGTCGCCTTCCTGGCGGACCACCCCGACGACGCCATGGTCATGGCCGGCGGCACGGCCCTCGTCGTCATGATCGACCAGGGCGTCCTCCGTCCCGACTACGTCGTGGACCTCGGCGGTATCGGGGACCTCCACGGCCAGGACGCCTCCAACGGCGCCCTACAGTTGGGAGCGCTCACGACAGTCCGCGCCCTCGAGCGCGAGCCCGGCGTCAGGGAGCGTTTCGGCGTCCTAGCCGAAGCGGCGTCCCAGGTCGCCAGCGTCCGCATTCGGAACGTGGCCACGCTGGGCGGAACCGTCAGCTACGGCGAGCCCCAGACCGACATCCCCGCGGCCCTCATCGCCCTGGATGCCACCGCCACAATCGCGGGCATCCAGGGCCGCAGAGACGTGGCCGTGGAGGACTTCTTCCTGGGACCATACGAAACGGTCATGGAACCCGGCGAGATTGTCACGCAGGTGTCCATTCCCGGCCCCGCCCCCCGAACGGGCGGTTGCCACATGAAATTCACCATAGGCTCGCCGGAGAACAAGCCGGTAGCCAACGCGTCGGTGCTCCTCCGCCTGGACCAGGCGGGCCAATGCGAGGACGCCCGTATCGTCATGGGAGCTGTTGGCCCCGTGCCGCTGCTGGCCCGCGAGGCGTCCGCGCTTCTCAGGGGCGGCCCGCCGAACGAGCGGGCCTTCGCCGCCGCCGCCGCCAGAGCCGCCGAGGAGTCCGACCCGGTGGATGACCTGCGGGGCCCGGCGTGGTATAAACGTCGCATCATCCGAGTTCTCGTGGAGCGAGGTCTCTCATGGGCCCTGAGCAGGGCGACGGCGCAAAGCCGGTAGGCGGCGTCGGCACATCCCCTCCGATGTTGGATGCCGAGGACAAGGTCACCGGCCGAACCGTCTACCTGGCTGACATCGAGATGGATGGGATGGCGCACGCCCGCGTGCTTCGCAGCCCCTTCCCCCACGCTCGCATCGTCTCCATCGACGCCTCGGAAGCCCGCGCCCATCCGGGCGTCGTCTGCGTGCTCACCCGGGATGAAGTCCTCGCCGACCCCGATATCGACCCCTACTTCGGCTACGTCATGCGCGACGCCCCGGTTGTAGCGCTGGACAAGGTCCGCCATCAGGGAGACATCATCGCCGTCGTCGTCGCCGAGGACGAGATGACGGCCGCTGAAGCCCTGGAAATGGTGGACGTCGAGTACGAGGAACTCCCCGCCGTCATCGACACCCTGGAGGCCATGGCCCAAGGCGCGCCCCTCGTTCAGGAAGAGATGAAGCCCATCGCCTGGGACATGAAACCCATCCACGGCACGAACATCGCCCACCACGCCACCCTCATGCGGGGCGATGTCGAGCGGGGCTTCGCCGAGTCCGACTACATCTTCGAGGACACCTACTCCGTCCCTCCCGTCCAGCACTGCGCCCTGGAACTCCACGGCGTCATCGCCAACTACACAGACGACGGCATCACCGTCTGGACCAACTGCCAGTCGCCCTACCCCCTTCGGCGCGAGCTGGAGAGGATGTTCAAGAGCCCTGTCCGGGTCATCGTGCCCTTCGTGGGAGGCGGCTTCGGCAGCAAGAGCCGAGACCGCATCGAGGCCACTACCGTCGCTGCGGCCAAGCTGGCGCGCCGTCCCGTCCGCCTCCTCCTCAGCCAGGAAGAGACCTTCCTGACCTTCATCCGCCCCGCCCTCACCTGCTGGACCAAGACCGGCGTCAAGGCCGACGGCACGCTCGTCGCCCGCCACCATACGTTCGTCGCGGACGTCGGCGGCTACGGCATCAGCGGCCCCCGCAACGCCAACAACACGCTGAAAGTCGCCACCGGCCCCTACCGGATCCCCCACGTCCTCGTCGACTGCTACGCCGTCTATACCAACAAGCCCCCTTCCGCCCCCTACCGCGGCCTCCCAACAACCCAACACACCATGGCCTACGAGTCGCAGATGGACCGAATGGCCAGGGCCCTCGGCATCAACCCGGTGGAAATGCGCATGAAGAACTTCCTCAGGGAGGGCGACGTTCACGTCCCCGGCGACCTCCTACGTTCCGTCCACGCCGACGAGTGCCTGGAGAAAGTCGTCGATGCCATCGGCTATCGGGACAAACAGAGCAACCCTGGGCCAGACGGCAAGCTGCGCGGCAAGGGGTTGTCCTGCACCATCAAGTACACGATCACCCCTCCCGTGCCCACGGCCGCCACCCAAGCCGAAGTCGCGCTCAGGGGCGACGGCCTGTTCGAGGCCCTCGTCGGCACCGTCAACTTGGGGCAGGGCTCCGACACCATCCTGGCCCAGATCACTGCCGAGGCTCTCGGTGTGCCCCTGGACCTCATACGGGTAACACACAGCGACACCGGCGTAACCCCGGAGGACAACGGCACCACCGCCAGCCGGGGCACCTTCCACAGCGGCAACGCCGTCCTTGACGCCGCTAATAGGGTGCGCAGCGAACTCATCGCCATCGGAAGCCGGCTTCTTGAGGTTGAGCAGAGCCAGGTGCAGGTCACCAGTCAAGGCGTGGCCGTGAACGGCGAGCCCAGCCGGACCGTCGGTTTCCAAGACCTCGTCCAGCGGCACGGCGGGCCTATCGCAGAGAAGGGGAGCTGCGTCGTCGGCGGCATCCACACCGACGAAACGGGCCGGCAGTACCCCATCACTTCCACCTTCTGGAGCTTTGCCTCAGCCGCCGCCGAGGTGGAGGTCTCGCCTGAAACGGGCGAGATTCGCGTCGTCAAAATGGCCGCCGCCGCCAACCTCGGCAGGGCCATCAACCCCCGCAGCGCCAAGGCCCAACTCGAGGGCGGCATCGCCATGGACATGGGCCCCACCCTCTTCGAGCAACTCGTTTGGGACGACAGCGGCCAGCTTCTCAACAGCCACCTGATGGACTATCCTCTGCCCACCATGGAGCTTATCCCGGAGTACGACCCAATCCTGGTGGAGCACCCGCTGGAAGGCGCCCCCTTCGGCGCCAAGGGCATCGGGGAGGTCGGCGCGGTCATCACGCCCGCCGCCATCGTCAACGCCGTGTATGATGCAACGGGTATCCTGTTCCATCAACTGCCCCTCTTGCCGCACGTGGTGCTGGCAGCCCTGGAGGACCCGCCGTCGGAAGCCCCGCCCACGGGACCGGCGGCAATAGTGCATGGCCAGAGAACATAGCAATGACGCGGTTTTCACCCAATCAAAAGCCCCAATCAAGGACGCAGCGCGATAGGAGGACGAGGCCATGAGCATGAGCATTGAAGAAGAACCCAAGACAACCCTGTTCAATTTCGCCCAGCCCGACGCCATCAACGGGAAGGCCGCCATCAGGCTCGGCGTAGGCGGCATGGTGACGGCCAGCGTGCAATTCCTCGCCGCAGGAGGGGACAACAACCTCCACTCCCACAGTGCAGAGGACGAGGCCTTCCTCGTCCTCGGAGGCCGCGTCCGGTTCTACGGCAAGGACAATGAGGTCATCGCCGAGCTCGGCCAGAACGAGGGCATCATCATCCCCCGGCTGTTTCCCTACTGGTTCGAGTCCGCGTCCGACGAGGTTCTCACCATCTACAAGGTAGGCGCCCAGGACCCCCGGTATACCAATGAGCGCCTGAACTACGAGGGCCTCAACACCTCGCAGATCGCTCGCGGCGACAACCATCCGCTGAGCGGAAGGGCGCCCACGGAAGAAGAAAAAGTCTAGGACGGCCGCCTGCCAGCGTCAAAAGAGCTGCCGGCCCCTTCATAGGGTGCGCCGGGGCGCAGCGCCACCGACGGGAGGGCGGCGTCCCCAAGGCCGGGGCGCCACAGGCAGAGGGCTGTAGCCAATCCTCCTGCCCTGAAGAGATCGGCGGGCGGAGCGGCCTAGAGCGCAACGCCCGCCAGCTTGGACCATTTCACAAACGGGACACCATGCCGCCATGCACATCGAACTGACCATAAACGGCAACGCGGAGGCCAGGGACATCCCCCCTTGGAAGACCCTCCTCCACACCCTCCGCGACGACTTCAAGCTCAAGGGCGCCAAGGCCTATTGCTACAGCGGCATCTGCGGCGCCTGCACGGTCCTTGTCGATGGCGAGCCCGTCAGCTCCTGCATCATGCTGGCGGTCCAGGCCAACGGCAAGCAGGTCACCACCGTGGAGGGGCTAGCGACGGAAGAAGGCCTCCACCCCATCCAGCAAGCCTTCGTCGACAACCAGGGCCTCCAGTGCGGCTACTGCACGCCCGGCATGGTGCTGCTCACCAAAACCCTCCTGGAGGAGAACCCGCAGCCCTCCAAGGAAGAGATCGCCCGCTACCTGGGCGGCAACATCTGCCGTTGCACCGGATACGCACGGATCGTTGAATCCGTCACAGCCGCCGCCAAGGCCATGTCGCCGGAGCAGAAATAGCCAATGGACCTCAAAGACACCTTCACCGTGGACGCGCCCAGAGAGAAGGTCTGGGACCTCTTCTGGGACTTTCCCCGACTGGCAGCCTGCCTGCCCGGCTGCGAGTCCATCGAGCGCATCGACGATGCCAGCTTCAAGGCCCGCGTCGCTCAGCGGGTCGGGCCATTTCAGATTGCTCTGGACCTCAATCTAACGCTGGACGACGTACAGCAGAACAAAAGCGTCGCCTTCTCAGGAAGCGGCGGCGACAAACGGGGCAACAACCTGAAGATTGCCAGGGCGGCCCTAGAGCTGGATCCCGTCTCCGACGCCGAGACCTCCGTCTCCTACGACATGGACTTCACCCTGTTTGGCAAGCTCGGCACGATGGGCAACTCCGTCGTCAAACGCAAGGTCGAAGAGATGCGCAAGGAGTTCACGCGGCGCCTCACAGAAGCGGTCGCGGCGTCCTAACACCGATCGAGCGGGGTTGGCGCCGCGTATCGTGCACCCCAAACTGCGCCAGCCCAACCCCAGGAGTCACGCCACATGGCCCTCTCCAACGGCCCCGAATCGAAGCACATTGAAGCCCACGGCCTGCGCCTCCACTACCTCGACTGGGGCGGGGACGGCTTGCCGCCCATGCTCCTCCTCCACGGCCTTCAGGACTGCGCTGGCCTCTGGGACGACTTCGCCGACGCCATGCGGAGCCGCTATCACGTCATCGCCCTCGACCACCGGGGCCATGGCGACAGCCCCTGGACCGCCCCCGAGCGCTACAAGCTGGCCGATTACGTCACAGAGGTGAAGGGCGTCATCGAGGCGCTGGACCTGCGGGACATTGTGCTGATGGGCCATTCCGCCGGAAGCAAGAACGCCTGGATCTACATCGCCGAGAACCCGGGCCGCGTCTCCCGTCTCGTCATCACCGACATGGACCCGGACTCCTACAACCCCGGCTCCCGGGAAATGATCGGCCGCTACAAGGGCGAGTCGGACGAGTACGATACGCTGGAGGCTGTCGTCGAACGCCTGCGCGACCGCGCTCGCCTCGCTTCCGACGACCTGCTGCGGCGCCACGCCGCCCACCTGACCCGGCCACTGCCCAGCGGCAAGCTGACATGGAAGCGGGACCGCAACGTCGTCACCCATTACGACCGCCCCGACGCCTGGCATTACCTGCCACAGGTCAACGCGCCGACCCTCATTGTGCGGGGGTCCATCAGTACGCTGCTGACCCGCCCGGTCGCCCAGGGCATGAACGAACAGATACCCGACTGCCGGCTCGTGGAGCTCGATGGCGGACACCACTGGGCCCACCACGAGTTCCCCGCCCAATACCAGCGCGTGGTGAGGGAGTTCCTAGACAGCTAGAGAATCCCTCAACACCCCCCCAACCCCGGCGAACCCTCCCATTCCTGCCCCCGTAGCCGGGGGAAAGGAAGTCTTTGATTGTATGTCGTAACGTTTATCAGCCGGATTTCGGGGTTTGCAGGCGTGGAGCCATTACAAAGGCGTTACGAGGCATTACAAGCCGTTACAAGGGCGTTACGGAGCCGTTACGAGTCGTTACACAGTCGTTACGGAGCCGTTACAGAGAGGGATGGCTCCAAAGAGCCTGTGCCTTACAACGGCATTCGCTCCGGTCCCAGCCTTCCTCGGACGGTCTTGCCCCTTGGGTTGTTCCCTCAGCGCCCCTGCCACAGGGGGATTCTCTGTGGTTAGCCCCCAGTGCTCATGTATGCGGCAGGCTCCGAGAAAGAGAAGCGGGCCGGCTGCCCACTTCATGGGATACCATAGCACAACTGTTCGGATTTTACAAGGGGGGGGTGGCAGGGACTGAGGGGAAGGAGAGGGCGGCTTATGGTGGAGGACGCCGTTGTCCCACCCAGCCCACCCTCCAACGTTTTTAGAAACAGGGGGACTCCCCCTGTACCCCCGGCGGGGGCTGCGCCGCCTGCACCCTGCTCGGGGGAGGGAAGGGGGATTCCTAAGGGGAAAGAGGGATAGGGACCCCTTCCTAACCTTCCCCCGAGTACGGGGGCAGGGACAAGGCCCTTCCCAGTACCCGGCAGGGGGCGCATCGGGGGCCGGGGCCAGACCGCCGTCATGGAAGAGTCGTTGAGGAAGGGTTGTAAAGGAAGAGTCGTCAAGAGTTGAACGCCATCGGTCCCGGCGCGACAGGAGGTCCCATGAGCAAGGTGCTGATCGACGAAACCATCCCCTTGAACACCGGCCGCGCCTGCGAGCTCAAGCAGGGCCAGCTTCTGCGCGTCTACGGCCAGACCACCGCCGACTTCATCGCCTTCAACCTCCACGACCTCAAGGAGCGGTTCGACCAGGCCAGGACCAAGAGCAACCAGTCCAAGATCTTCATCTCCACCGGCGACGTCCTCTACTCGCAGCGCAACAACGTGCTCCTCACCGTCACCGACGACCAGTTCCCCGGCCACCACGACATGCAGAAAGGCATGTGCAGCCGGAAGCGCATCGAAATGGTGTTCCTGGGGAAGTCGCGCCGCGACAAGTGGGGAGGCGGGCAGCAGGTGGAGGAACGCTGGGAGGACCTCCCTAGCCACGGGTGCTGGGAGAACCTGTCCAGGGCCACGGAACCCTGGGCCATAGACCCCGACGACCTGCCGGGGCCGTTCAACCTCTTCCAAAACACCCGCATCGACGGTGAGACGGGCATCATGTACTGGGACCTCGTCGACCTCGACGGGGACGTCTCCATCGAGATGCGAGCGGAAATGGATTGCCTCGTCGCCATCAGCAACTGCCCCGGGGGCCGCGGCCCCCTCACCCGCATAGTCGTCAGCCAGCCTTGACCCCCGACCCTGCCGCCGCTGAACCCCTCAGCACCCGTCCGCCCGGATCAGGACACCCGCTGCTCCTCGACCACGCCGTCCAAGGTCCAGAACGACCCCTCGACGGGCGTCCCCGTGACGCCCCCGTAGTTGACCACCAACGGCGACCCATCGCCCTTGAGGTAGTAGTCCCAAGAGTCGGCTGTCGTGCCCCCAACCCGCAGAACGACCGCGGGACCGTCCCCCGACCGTTCGAAGCGGTACAGGGTCCCCGCCGGCATGATCATTCCCTCGCCTCGCCGCACCACCGTGGGCTGGTCGTCTTGGTCGTAGAACGTGGCCTCGCCGTCGAGCACCAGGTAGGTCTGGTCCTCGTACGTGTGACTGTGCAGCATCACCTCGCCGCCCTCGACGAGGTACTTCAGCGACAGCCTTGTCCGGTCGGTCCCGGGCAACTCCTCGGTGCTCCTGCCCTCTTTCAGCAACTGCGCTTTCAACTCGAACTTTTGGCCCGCCATCCTGATTCCTCCTGTATTCCTCGTGGCGCCATCGGCGGCCTACCTGGCCCCCGCCGCCTCCGGCTGCGCCAGCAACCGCCCAAAACCCGGCACCGGCGTCTGAATGCCCAACTCGTTCATCGCCCACCAGGATATCGCTTGGAACTGCGTCACCACGGGCTTCCCCGTCGCCTTCTCGATACGGTCGATGTTGCGGACCACCGGCCACTGGGGACACGAGAAGAAGATGCCGTCCGTATCGGGGTGCTCACCGAACGCCTCCATCGCCATCTCGAAAGGCTGGTCGAAAGAGCCCTCGCTGAGTTGCTGGGCCAGCGTCAGGTGAATCCCCTTCGAAGCAACCACCTCAAACCCCGCGGTCTCGAACGCAAGGCGCGCCCGTTGCAGGATGGCGTCTTGGTAGTTGCTGATGATGGTGATCCGCCGCATATCCAACGCCTCGAAGGCGGCCATGACCGCGGCGATATCCGTCGTAACGGGCACAGCCCCGCCGGCGTAGCGGCTCATATCCTCTGCGAGCTGCAAATGGTAGGCCGGCCCCTGCGACGTGATCACCGGGATGCCGCCGAAGGCGATGGCGTGGACCTTGCGCTCCACCAACTCCCTCACGCAGGTCTCCACCGTGGCCAGCGCCTTCTTATATTCCTCGTCGTTGTGCTCGGCGAGGCCCAGACAGGAAAGACACCAACTCACCCCTTCCGGCACAACCTGCATAGCCTCATAGATCGCCGTCTCGTTTGTCCGCGGCGGCGAAATCAGACCGATCGTCCCTCGCCAGCCATACACGCCCATGACAACCTCCTTCCTCTGCGAACCCAGGCTTGAACGCCAAACGACGCTCCGCTCTCTCCGCCCCTCCACCCAACGAGGCCCTTCCGCCGAGGTTATTCGGTATACTGCGGAACTGCAACCCTGCCCACCACCGCCCCAACCAAGACCCGCCAACCGATGCCTCAACCCAATCTCAGCCACTCCCTCCTGGCGCGCGCCGCCGCCATCTTCGCCCTGTTCGGCCTGGGACTGGCGCTCAGTAGTCAGGCACTATGGCTGGGCTGGGCGCTCTCGCTGGCGGCGCTGATCGTCTTCGGCTTCTGGGGCGGCATCCAGCTTGGAGCGCTGGTGCTCGGCGCGTCCTTCGCGGGGCTCGCAGTCTGGGGCCTCGCCTTCGGCATCGGGGGAGACAGCGACGGCGAGACTATCGGATGGTTCCTGCTGGTCGGCCTGGGAAGCCTCGCCCTGCTGGCCGGCGCCGGGCTGTGGAGCAAGCGGCGGCTCCCCGGCGCCGTAGTCATGGCCGGTGGATTCGCCAGTCTTGCCGTCGGCTTCCCGCCGGCTGCGCTCATGGCCGCAGGCATGGCGATAACGTGGTTTGGCGCGGCGCTGGTGCGGAGGCTCGCCGGGGAGGCATAGCCCTAGGGCCTGTTCACACTAGCCGGCTGGATTACCGGCCTTGGCTGGAAGGACGGCGCTCTTGTCAGGCCACGTAAGGTTGATGAAAACCGGTTGGCGCCATAGACCGGCGGGAACCTTGGGTTTCCTGAACCTTCCCTGGACGGACGACCTTGGTTTGGCCAGCGCCCTCCTTCAGCGGATGGTCTGTCTTGGCCTGCGCCGCTATCCCGCCCGCTCCGCCCTCCGACGTTTTCCAGAACAGGGGGACTCCCCCTGTACCCCCGACGGGGGCTGCGCCCCCTGCACCCCGCTTGAGGAACGAAGGGGCGTCGCTTTCTCACCTTGGCGCGTCCAGACCCCCCTTCCTCACCCTCCACCGGGTACGGGGGCAGGGGCAGAGCCGCCCCCGGCGCCCCGCTCGGCGAGACGACAGCCCTATAATGGACGGTGGAGACGGGTTCTGTTCAACTAGAGTGTTGGGAGTGACAGCTACGCACAGAAGGCACTTATGGTAAGCCGTCGAAAGTGGATTCTGGGCCTTGGTATAGCCGGAGTGGGCCTAGTAGCGTTGGTTATCGTTGGGGCGCTTTCTGAAAGGGAACAGGAAAGCCGCGCGGCGGAACCGGAAGCTACGTCAGAGTTTTGGGGAAACAGCGAACGCGCTGCCCTAGGGGAAATGGCCGCGGGTATAGGACGCCTGGCGAGAAAACACAGTGTTAGCATAGACGAATGCGCGTTGGAAGCCATGCTAGTGCATGGTTATTCGCTTGGGGACCTGCCTCTCTCGCAGAGAGATGTGTGGGCCCACTGGCTCCTGAGCGAAGAGGATTATGCGGACTCGTTGGAAGAAGAGATATTGGACGATGGCGGGGTGCCCAGGGTAGCTTTACAAGAAATGGCAGACGCCGTTGAACATTGGAAGGCCCGCCACGCGGAGAACGGGTGCGCGCCCACCCTGACAAAGAGACCATGACAGAGGCAGAGCCTGGCAATGGCAACCACTCTAGTTGAGCAGAACCTGGAGGTGTATTTGTCGTGGTACGTTCCTCTCTTGAAAACGCACGTCGGTGTAGTAGCGTGAACAGGCCCTAGCCCGCGGTCAAGGGAATCCCACCACTATTCCTCCGTATGCTATAGTGCGCACACACCCTCAGAGGAGGCGTTGGCTATGGTGAGCAGCTTTGAGGATCATGCCTGGAAGGACGTCGTCAGCCCGGAAGACCTGGAGCTTTACACACACTACGAGCGGCCCACCTACCTTGGGGAGCGGCCCGCCCTGCTGCTGATAGACCTCTACAACATGGCCTATGAAGGCGGCCCCGGCCCCGTCCACGAGGTCACGAAGACCTACCCCAGCGCCTGCGGCAGCTATGCCTACGACGCCATTGAACCCACCAGGGACCTCATTGCCCTCGCCCGAGCCCGGGGCTTCCCCGTCTTCTACTCCACCGCCGACACCCGGCACAAGGGCCAGCGGGGCAGCGTCCGCGCAACCCATCGGCAGTCCGGGGACAGCGGCGACGACCCCTTCGGCATCTACGCGGCCTTCAAGCCGGAGCCGGAGGACGTCATCATCCTGAAGGAGCGCGCCAGCACCTTCTTCGGCACCCCCCTGTCGGCCTACCTGACTCAGAACAAGGTGGACACCCTCATCGTCTGCGGCGAGAGCACCAGCGGTTGCGTCCGGGCCAGCGTGGTCGACGCCTACTCCCACGGCTACCACACCGCCCTCGTCGAGGAGTGCACTTACGACCGCGCCCAGCTGTCGCACAAGATGAACCTCTTCGACATGCACCACAAATACGCCGACGTAATGCATCTGGACGAGGTCAAGGAGCGCCTTCAGGCCTTCCGCGAGGTGTAAGCAATGGACCCCCGCTCAACCGGCCCCTACCCCTACTCCCCTATCGTCGACCGGCCCAAGCTGACCTGGCCCAACGATGCGAGGGTGGCCCTGTGGGTCATCCCCAACATCGAGTTCTTTGGCCTCGACCAGCCCATCGGCCCCAACCCCGGCCCGCCGCCCGATGTCCCCGCCTTTGCCATTCGGGACTATGGAGCGCGGGTGGGCGTCTGGCGCATCATGAACGTGATGCACCGCTTCGGCGTGCGGGGCACCGTCGCCCTCAACGCCTTGGTCTGCGACTACTACCCCCAGATCATCGAACGGTGCATGGCGCTGGACTGGGAGCTCATGGGCCACAACCTGACCAACACCCGCCGCCTCAACGTCATGCCCCCAGAAGAAGAGCGCGCCTCGATATTCGAGGCGCTGGACCGCATCGAGAAGGCGTCAGGGAAGCGCCCCACAGGCTGGATGGGCTCCGGGGGCCACGAGTCGTGGCGCTCCTTGGAGTTCTTCGCAGAGGCGGGCCTGAAATATGTGGGCGAATGGGTCGCCGACGACCAGCCCTTCCTCATGGACCCCATCGAGGGCCGCCGCCTCGTCGCCATGCCCTACACCATGGAGATCAACGACATCCCCATCTTCGATTTCAAGCACCACACCACCAAGGAGTTCGAAGACATCGTCAAGCGCCAGTTCGACGTCCTCTATAGAGAGGGCGCCGAATCGGGCCGGGTTATGGCCATCGCCCTGCACCCCTACCTCATCGGCCTCCCGCACCGCATCGACTCCCTCTCGGCAGTCCTGGAGTACATCACCTCCCACGAGGGCGTCTGGCTCGCCACCGGGGAGGAAATAACGGACCACTACCTGTCGCAGGCCGGCGCATCGCAGCAGTGACAACCGCGGGGCGGCGCCCCGTAGGAGGAGGACCACCATGAGCGAGAGCTACCGCTTTCACCTGGGCTCCCACGTCGGCATCTGGACCATCCGCTACGCCTCCGGAAAATGGGAACTCCTTAGCGAGGGCGTTCCCGGAACCACTGTAGAAGGCCTCGAGGTCTGCCCCTCGCGCCCCGAATGGCTGATTGGCGCCGTCGCCTTCGACGGCGCCTACCTCAGCCGAGACGCCGGCCTCCACTGGGAGCGCGTCCTGGAAGGCGACATCCGCGACATCGCCTTCGACCCCTCCGACGACCAGGTCGTCTACGCCGGGGGCGGTCCGGTCCAGGTTCACCGCAGCACCGACCGGGGCCTGACATGGGAACCCATCGACTCGGTGAACATGGTCGCTCCCGAGGCCCAGAGCCGCTGGAGCGCGCCCGCAGCCTTGAAGGGCCAAGCCGGGCATGTCCGCGACATCTTCATCCACCCCAACGACTCCAACCTCATCATCGTCGCCATCGAGCACGGCGGCGTCATCCGTAGCTGCGACGGCGGGCGTTCCTGGGAGGACATCAGCGAGGGCATCACCTACGTCGACATGCACACGGTGGGAACGCTGCCGCAGAGCAAGGAGCGGTTCTACGTGTCCTCAGCCAGGGGATTCTTCCGCAGCGACGACGTCGCCGAGGGCTGGACCCGCGTCGAGGAAGGCATGCCCTGGGCCTATACAGAGGCGCAGAGCTATTCCCACGCCTGGCACTTCCTGGAAGGGGACCCTCCCCGGCTGCTCGTCGCCGGGGCCAACGGCTCGCCGGGTTTTTGGGACCGCCCAACAAGGGCCGAAGGCGTCATGCTCATCAGCGACGATGAAGGCGACCACTGGCGCGCCGCCAATGAGGGACTGCCATCGCCGATGCGCTGGATGGCCGCCGATCTCGCCCTGCACCCCGGCGATTCCAACGTCGTCTTTGCCGGCATGGGAGACGAGCCTCGCGGGTTTGGCCTGCGGCCCGGGACGCGGGGCTCCGGAGCTATCTACGTCAGCCGCGACCGCGGCGACTCCTGGGCACCCCTGATCCCCGACCTTCCCGCGCTGGAAGTGCTGCACGCCGTGCCGGAGTAGGCCCGCCTAGCTGTAATCTCTAGGAACTTTGCTGTAGGCGCGAGAGGGAAGAATCCTCACGCGTCCCTAATCGCGTAGTCGGGGCAGGGATGGGACCCCTCACAACGGCAGTTGCACCTCCCGGTGCATCCTCGCCGATTCAAGAATTGCCAGGCAGACCTCCACCGACGCCCGGCCCCAATGCCCGTCATACACCGGCGGCCCGGAGCCCACGACCGCTTCATAGAGCTCATCAACGAACTCCGCCCGCCCCGGCGTCCGGCCGGTGGGCGGCAATGGCAACTCGCTCCGGCCATCGTCGGCATACACGACAACGCTATCCCCGGAAGGACGCAGGTCGCCCTTTTCGCAGCTTGCGACGACTACGCCAAAGTGCGGCTGGTGATGCGGAGCTCCGCCGGGGTCCAACGCCCGTCGATACTCGGAGGCGCGGTTGGCTATACGAAGCCCAACCTCCTCCGCATGGTCCTTCACCTGACCGAGCGCCCTTCGAGCGGCGCCGGGGTCCGGAACCCGCCCCTCACCGCTCTCCCCCGCCGAAACGTTGATCTCCGCGATGTCGAAGCGGTCATAGCCGCTGTGCGCCATCGACGCAACGGCACCGTTGTCGAACTCCAGGAAAACCAGGCTGCTTGCCGGCGTGGGCCGGTCCGGGTCCCAGGCCCCCGTGGCGGCGCGCACGCTCCGGACTGCGCCGCCGGCCAACGTCCGGACCATATCTATCTGGTGCACCACCTGGTTGAATACCGCCCCCCCGCCGAGGCGCTCGTCAAGGTCGTGCAGGGGCCTGTAGCGGTAGAGCCAGTCGTTGTAGTTCCACGTGTTGACCATGCGCACGGGCCCCAACTCGCCGCCAGCAATGACGTCCCGCATCTTTTGGATGGCCGGGCTCAACGCGTGGGTGTAACCAACGAGCAGTTGAACCCCGTTCCTTGCCGCAGCCGCAATCATGCGGTCGCAGTCTTCCAGGGTCAGCGCCATCGGCTTTTCCACCATCACGTGCTTGCCGTGCTCCGCCGCCAGAACGGCGTGCTCCCCGTGCGCGCCATGGGGCGTCGCTATGTACACCACGTCGATGTCGGGGTCAGTGCACAGTTCCTCCAGCGCGCCGTAGGGCCGCGTCTGGAACTCTCGAACAAAGACCTCCAAGGCTTCCCCATCAGCGTCGCATGCCGCCGCGATGCTAACCCTGGGGTCCTGTGCAAGGGCCGGCAGCATCAACGACGACGCCGTCCCCAGCCCGACAACGCCCAGGCGAAGCTGCTGCCCTTTCGTTGAAGATGCCACGAGGGTCCCTGGCGCCGGAATGTGGCTCTGGCAGGTCCGCCAATCTGGTTGGCCTGCCAAGCTTTCTCACATGGGCGATGGCTCTACGCCGTGAACGTGAACTCTAGGAGACTGCGGGGCGACCTGTGGTAGGCCTCCCTGATCTCCTCGTCGGATGCGCCCACCATCGGCGCCATCTCCCTGCCCCGGACGGCTACCGTCAATGGCGAAACATCGAATGGGAAGGGGTCGATCTTCAAGACCCTCTCGCCAATGGGAACGATGGTGAACTTCGCGTCGTCCTGCGTCTCATAGGACATGGGAACGGGCCCGATGAAATGCTCGGTCAGGCGCCCTTCGTCCCATCCCTCGCAGCAGAAGTAGATCGACAAGAGGTCGTAGAGTTGCAGGATCCGGAAGTTTGTCCATAGCTCATGCTCGAACGTTGCGTCGCCGTTTCCCAGCGCCTGCATTTCCACCTTCTGCGCAGCCTCCAAACGCTCCGTGATAGCCGTAATCTCCGGGCTGGCCGCTCTTGCCCCTTGGGATGCCCTGGTGGAGCTCTGGACAGTCTCGTAGCGTTGCTGCCAGAGCCCCGTCCGATGCATCGACACGATGAGCCCCGCGTAGCGGTCGTGGGAGCTAAGCCAATCAATGTTGCGGACGTAGCAGTCCAACTGCCCCGGGAATCCCAGCGGCTCGCCCAATCCAGCGGGGCGCCCCTTTTCGGAGTTGATGGGAGGCAAATGTTCCCATTCGCGGTACCCGCCGTCGTGGTGCGACGTCCCAAACACCATCGAAGCGTACGGCCGCAGCCTTTCGAACTTGTCGTTGCCCCAGTGGGCCGCAAACTGCCCCGACAACTCGGTATGGTCCTGCTGGTCGACCAGGAAGAAATTGCCGTCAGCCGTCTCTCGCACCATCATGATGCACACTCCCCTCGCAAGTTGAATCCCAATCTCGAAACAATCCCCCGCGCCCCGCAGTTGCAGGCGATTACAGCCCGTACAGGGTCGTTGGGTTATCGTCCAGGATCTTGTCCACAACGCGGCTGGGAATAACGCTCTCCCGCTGTAGCCTGCGGATGGCGTCGATCTCCGCCGCAGTGTCCGCGTGGCCGTAGTCGGACCCCAGCACAAGATTGTCCTCGCCGCTGAAGTTGAGCACATAGTCGAGGTCGTCGCGTGTCAGGCACTCCACATAGAACCGGTTCTCCTTCAACATGTCCGCCGACACGTGGTCGCCTACTTTGGCAAGCCTGTTGTCCAGATCGTTCAACATCCACGGCACCCAGGAAGCGCTCGCCTCCATGAACCCCCACCGGAGGTCGGGGAACTTGTCGGGAATCCTCTTGATGAGCAGGTCGTGGACGCAGCCGGCCATCGCCATCTTGAACTTGAAGAACCCGCTGGCCCGGATGAACAGGTCTCTCATGCCAAGGTTGCCCTCGCCGTCATGGACGGTGATGGGCATATCCAGCTTGCTCGCCTCTTCATAGATGGGGAAGAAGTAGGGATCGGAGAGCAGCCTGTCGCGCTCCACCGTCCGCATGTACACGCCGCAGGCCCCGTTCTCCTTGCCAAAGTGGATCTCCTCCAGCGCCTTGTCCATCGTCAGCAGGGGTAGAATCACCGCCCACCGCAGACGATTGTTGCTTCCCTTCCACACCTCGGCCATCCAGCGGTTGTAGCTCCGGCACGTCGCCAGGTCAATATCGTCCTTGTTCGTCATAACGTGGATGAAATAGCTCGGGTACAGCATCTGCACGTCGACGCCCAACTCATCCATGTGTGCGAGGCGGGTCGCCAGGTTCGTCACTTCCCTGGACTCGCGGGCTGTATGGGAAACCGCCCCTCTCCCTCCCGGCTCTTCAGTGTCCGGAATCCCAAAGAGGTTGTCTTGGTGCTGTTGCAGATACCTGCCGTCCACAAGCCAGTAGGCGGGCCCGCGCTCTTCCTCGTTCTTGGGAATGACCAGCAACGGCCTCAGATGCCGCTCCGACTCGTCAACGTACGACCAAGTCCGTTCGTTCTCGATGACATGGCAGTCGGCGTCGACAATAGGCATGGATACACCTCCTCTGCATCGCTCCGCACCATCCCCGCCCTTGTAGACGAAACATCCTCCGATGTCAACCGCATGCGGCGCCCCGCCCATGCTGCCGGGGCAGCGGCGGCGCGCCGGCCGCCGCATGCTACACTGGATGGCGCAGGCCGCCTGGCCTGGCTCTCAGCCCAGCAACACGTCCAGCGCCGTACGACGTGCCGAACGCCTCCAATGCCAACCGCCCGCCAACCAGCCGCTCCGGGCGGGGGATTGGCATCGCCCAGCTTGCCGCGGCTCTCCTGGCCGCCCTGTTTCTCGGGGCAGCCTGCGGTGGCGGCGAGGACACCGGGGAGCGGGTCAGGAAGGCGGTTGCAGCTTGGACGGCCACGGGGCTGGATGACCTCGACGGGCGCATGGCAGGCTTCGTCGCCGGGGAGACCGAGGCGTCGCCCCAGGCCATCGAGGCGGCCCTCGCCGAGGGCGTCGCCCACAACCTGAACTGGGCCATCGTCGACACCCGGGAAGTGAGCGGCGGCATCAGGGCCGAGGTGCAACTGGAGGCGCCCTTCGACGTCCAACTCGGCGGCTCGGCGCGCCGCTACAACCTGCGCGTCGCGTACAACCTGCTGGTCAGCGGCGATTCGGTGGAAGAGGCCATCCTCATCATCGACTCCCTGGATCTCGTGAGCGCCTCTCCCCCACCGCCCACGGGGCCGCCCGCTGTCGCAGTCCACGGGGCTGACGCCAAGACGCCAGCCTAGCGGGAGAGCCGCCGCTTCAGGTCAGACGCCGCGCCCCACCCAGGAGGGCCAAGCCCCCACTCGCTTGCAGAGAGGGCCGGGGGGAAAGTCCGACGCCGGCCTATTCCCCGCCCGAGTCTTCTGCGAAGGACCCTTCCATCCATACGCACGTTACGGAAGCCTTAACGCCCTTTATGGCCCGGATCTTATTCCGCACCGTCCAGATCAGGTCCACGCCTGTGTCGCACACCAGCTCTACAACCAGGTCGTAGGGGCCCAGGACCTCCCGCACGAGCGCGTCGGGAACATCCCCAAGCCGCCGCACGACCTCAGGAGTCATGTTCGGCTCCACGTTGAGTAGGACGTAGGCGTTAGCTGCCATGACCAACCTCCCTTGGATGCTGCAACGTTCCGCGCCAAGTCTTCCTTGCCAACGCGATAGCTGGATTATACACGCTCTCTCCAGTCGAATAGGAATGTTCGCCGGCACAACCACCGTCCCCACGCCGGACCGCCGCCTAGCTCCCCTTCCCAGGGAGGTTGTTACAGGCGCGATGCGGAAACATTCTCCCCTCCCTTCGCCCGCCCCTCTCGTCCCTTCCCTCGTAGCCGGGCGCAGTCCCCCATGTCGCCCAGGGACAGACCGCCCTTGACACAACCCGCACGCATGTGCTATTTTTATCTAGGGCGAACATGCGTTCCTCCGCCAGAACCTATCCCACACGTTGAGGGTCCAGCGTGAAAAACCTTTCCGACAAGCAACAGAGGATCTTAGAGTTCCTAGAGTGGTTCATCGACGAACGCAGCTATCCACCCACCGTCAGAGACATCCAGCATGGCTGTGGGATCAGCTCCACGTCCGTCGTTGACTACAACCTGCGCCTCTTGGAACGCGAGGGCTACATCAACAGAGACCCGGACGTCTCACGCGGCATTGGCTTGAAGGACGGGGGCCTCTCCCGCAAAGACCACATGATATCGCTCCCCGTCCTCGGCTACATCGCCGCCGGCGCCCCCATCCCTGTCCCCACCGCCGAAGGCTGGGCCAAGGTCGAACCCTTGGACAGGGTCGATGTGCCAACGTCCCTGACCGGCGGCCTTCAGGACGTTTACGCCCTGAAGGTCAAGGGCCTGTCCATGATCGATGCCCTCATAGACGAAGGCGACGTCGTGGTCCTGGAACCCACCCGGCAGGCCCGCAACAACGACATGGTGGCCGCCGTCCTCACCGAAACCAACGAGGTCACCCTCAAGCGCTTCCACCAGGAAGGCGCACGCGTCCGCCTCCAACCCGCCAACACCCAGATGCAGCCCATCTACGTTGACGCCGATAAGGTTGAGGTTCACGGCCGCGTCGTGGCTGTCCTGCGCCTGCTGTAAAGATAGCCGCGAGCCCGGCGCAGTTCCGCGCCGCCGCTTGTTTCGCGTCGCAGGGGAAAAACAACGACCCCCTTCTCCTATCTACGGGAGAAGGGGGTCGTTGTCGTAGGCACCCTCAATCCGCCGCCTTCGCACTTCCCGCCACCGCCCAAACGCGCTACCATCGTGCTCCTAGACCGACACTCAGGGAGAACGCATGGCAACCCAACAGCAGCCCATGACCCACGGGCACGCCCACCGTCACTACCACGCCGACATGCTCAGCGTGGAGGAGGCGCGCGACCGCATTCTGTCCCACTTCAGCGTCCTGGAGCCCGAGGAGCGTCCCCTCCTGGAGGCCCTGGGCCAGGTGCTTGCCGAGGATGCCCACTCCAGCGTCAACATTCCCCCCGCCGACAACTCCGCCATGGACGGCTACGCCGTCCAGTTCGACAGCATCCGGGGCGCAGACGACGCCACCCCCAAGCCTCTGAGGGTCGTGGGGTACGTGGCGGCGGGCCAGACGCCCACGGTCGCCGTAACGCCCGGCGCCGCCGTCCGCATCATGACCGGCGCCTCCCTCCCTCCCGGCGCCGACACCGTTATCCCCTTCGAGGACACCGACGAGGTCCAGCGCAAGGCCTCCGGCCTTCCCCTTGACGAGATCGCCATCCAGTACGAGCACCCCCAGGGCACCAACGTCCGCCCCACCGGCGACGACTTCGCCAAGGGCGCCTTGGCCCTCGAAAGGGGCGCTGTTCTCAGGCCCGCTGAGCTGGGGGTTCTGGCCGCCATCGGCAAGCCCACAGTAATGGTGTACCGCCGGCCCGTCATTGCCGTCCTTGCCACCGGCGACGAACTTCAGGAGCCGGGGGAGCCGCAGCAACCGGGAAAGATCTACAACACCAACAACTACAGCATCGCCGCCTCGGTGGAGCGCTACGGCGGCATCGCCAGGGTGATCGGCATTGCCCGTGACAATCTCCCGGACCTGGAGGCCAAGATCGAGGAGGCGCTCTCCTGCGACCTCCTCCTCACCTCCGCCGGCGTCTCCAAGGGCGACTACGATATCGTCAAGGACGTGCTGGGAAGCAAGGGAAGCGTGGAGCTGTGGTCGGTGCGGATGCGGCCCGCCAAGCCCCTGGCCTTCGGACTCCTCGACGGCCCTGACGGCCGCAAGGTCCCCCACCTGGGCCTCCCCGGCAACCCGGTCTCCGCACTCGTCGCCTTCGAGCAGGTGGCCCGGCCCGCCATCCTCAAGATGCTGGGCAAGACCCGCCTGGAGAAACCCTCAATAACCGCCATCCTGGAAGACGACATCACCAACCCCGACGCCCGCCGCGTCTACGCCCGCGTCATTGTCACCAAGCGGGAGGGCGCCTACTACGCCAAGCTGGCCGGCGGACAAGGCTCCCACATCCTCTCCGCCGTCGCCCGCGGCAACGGCCTCGCCATCTGCCCGGAGGACCAGCCCGCCGTACGCGCCGGGAACCAGGTGAAGGTTGAAATGCTGGACTGGCCGGAAGAGTACGAGTAGGAGAGAATAGCCAATCCAGCGACGAAAGGACGAGTTTGATGAAGGATTTGTTCTTAACAGCGCGGCAACGTGGAATGCGAGTTAGAATGCGCCGCTGCATAGATCCTGAGCCGAATCCACCTACTGACGAAGTGGAGTTCGAGGAATGGTGTGCCAGCGGTCGCTCGGGGAGGCCAGTCCAGACTCATGTGGGCGATAAGGGTGTAGTGCTGTGGACTAACGATGATGGCTCTCTATGTGTAGCTTTTGACGATGGTGATGAGCGTTTCCTGCATGCTGAGGAAGTTGACTGGCTCACATGTTCAAGGCCACTCCAATAGCGCCCATCCATGCAACTGATTACCTCGCCCTGGGCGGACACTTTTGAAGGGTTCGCCCGCTCAATCGACCGCTCAACCCTCGTAGTTTCACCCTTCATCACTTCTGACCCTCTTCGCAATCTTGCCAGGTGGCTAAGGGCACCTCACAACTGTCAAATTGTTATCCTGACTAATCTGGCCATTGACAGCATGCTTCAAGGTTCCACCAATCCGAGGGCTCTCCTGGAATTTGCAGCAGCAGTCCCAGCGACAACGGTTCGCCATCTCCCAGGCCTGCATGCCAAGGTCTACATAGCAGATCGAAGCATCGCCATCATCACCTCCGCCAACCTAACTTCAGGCGGCATTCAAGGAAATTACGAGTATGGGATAAGAATTACTGATGAGAACCTTGTGAGGCTCGTCGCGGAAGATTTGACGGACTACGGCGCCCTCGGGGCAGCCATCTCTTCCGTCGAGTTGGCCCAACTGGCTGACACAGCCGAAGATCTCCGGGAGAGGAACGCCCGTCTTCTTCAATCGGCTGCGACCCGCCTCCGCGCTGAGTTCCGTGAGAGGGTCGCAGTCGCCCGAGAGTCTCTCCTTTCCCTACGGGCTACTTCTGCAGAGTCTACGAACTCCATCTTCTCTCGGACGATCTTATTTCTTCTCAAAAAGGGGCCATTGACTACCCAGGAACTTCATCCTCTGATCAGGATGATTCACCCCGATCTATGCGATGATTCGGTTGATCGGGTGATCCAGGGTGTCCGCTTTGGAAAGCGTTGGAAACACATGGTTCGAAACGCCCAGCAAAGTCTCAAGAATCAGGGCGTCATTCGCTTCAATGGAACCAAGTGGCACATGGCCTAGCCACGATGTGAAGCTGGCGGCAACCGCCGAAGACCGTCGGCAGCCTTGCACACCAACCTTGGAGTCCCCCATGCCTCCCACCGCCCCCTGCCCCCTCTCCTCCACGCACCACGTCGGCGTGGCCGTGCGGAGCTTGGACGAGCATATCGCCCTGTACCGGGACCTGTTCGGGCTGGCGCCCGGCCCGGTCCTGGAAGCGCCGGCCTACGGTGTGCGGGGCGTGTTCATCTCCACCGGCAACACCAACATCGAGCTGGTGGAGCCCACGTCGCCCGACAGCCCCATCGCGCGCTTCTTGGAGGCCCGCGGCGAGGGCCTGCACCACGTCTGCTTCGAAGTGGACGATATCGAGGGCAAGCTGGCGGCGCTGAAGGAGCAGGGCGTCCGGCTCGTGGACCAGGCGCCGCGGCCCGGCCTCGCCGGAGGCGTCGTGGCCTTCCTGCACCCCAGCGCCGGCAGGGGTGTCCTCATCGAGCTGGCTGAACACCCCCACGACTAGCTGTGCGTCCCAGGGGCGTTGTTGCAGGCGCAAGCCGGCAGGGTCTTCTACCCCTCCTCCCCCTGGTCCAGCCGGAACGGCGGATACTTGTCGGTCATCAACGCGCTGTAGGCGGTTACCCGGATGTTCCACCTGTTCATCGCCAGCGCGAAGTCGAATAGGCCCTGGGGATAGCGGCCAGTGAAGAGGAGCGCCACCACCGCGAGAAAGGCCAGCCCCGGAATAAGCCAGTCCGTCAGCAGTGACAAGAATATCCAATGCGGGAGGAGCAGCAGCCACTTGACCAGCGGCAGCCAGCGGCTCAGTTCCTCTGGATACTCAACACTCAGGTCTGCCGGATAGTTGTCGTCGGGCTGAAGCGAGAAGGGAGGGTACTTGTCAGTCGCGCCGGCGTTGAAGGAGTAGAAGGAGACCCGCCAACTCCACCGCAATACCCCCACGTTGAAGTTGAACAGGGCCCGCGGGTAACGCTTCGTAAAGAGGATCGCAAAAAAGGCGGGCACCGTAGCCACGAACGACCCGATAGATAGGAAGAACAACACAATGCCATGGGGTATGAGCAGCAGCCATTTGATCAGCCAGAGTGCTCTCGATGGACTGTCCAGGCGGCCGCGCACTGAGACCGGGTAGCTGTCCGAAGCCTGAGCCATGGCGCCCTCCCTCGAATTAGGAGGCTGCACAGTGATTATAATCCCGCCGTCCATCCCAACCTACGCCTGGGGGCTCCGGAAGGCGCCGGCGCGCCACCCGGCGCCGCATAGTGCGGGCGCCAGAGGCGGCCTTCCGGGGATGACCCGCTCCTCTCGTTGGACGCTCGTTCTCCTTCTCTCTGCCCCGGTTCCCGCCCCCCACCCTCAGGGCATCATCCACCAGGAGCTTGTGATAGTACGCACAACGGCGGAATCCATTTGTGAACTTACGCACAACGTTGACACGACCACCCACCGGCGCCACAATCCGTTGTAACCCTTGGCGCCAAAGTCGCCTGCGGACATCAACGATAGGCCGCCATGGGCTATCCAAGACCTAGGAAAGGGACCGCTGGATAGCCAAATCGGGGGGTGTACAATGGCCAAGTACCTCGTGGTGGCGCACCAGACGGCGAACAGCGCCGAGCTCATGGAGTCTCTGCTATCGATTATCGCCAGCGACAAGCAAGCGGAATTCACGATTCTCGTCCCCGCCACGCCCGTCGCGCATCTCCTTGAATGGGAGGAGGGAGAGACGCTGCAAATCGCCGAGCGCGTGGCTCAGGACGCCAGGGCTGCATTCGTGGATCAGGGCCTGCGGGTCGCCGACGCCCTCGTCGGGGACGCTGCCCCGTTGCAGGCCATCGAAGATGAATACAGGGAAAACCCCGGCAAGTACCGGGCAATCGTTCTGAGCACGCTTCCTCCCAACGTCTCCCGCTGGCTCCATATGGACGTGCAGTCCCAGGCGGAACGGAAGTTTGGGTCACGCGTCATCCACGTCGTCGCTCGGCCCGTAGCAGGGCTGAAAATCTAACGTCCGCATCACATCCGGGAGGTATCGATAGACCCTGGAACCGGCTTCCGGCGCCCCCATGCCTCAAGGCGCCGTTCTTCAGAAGGCTGGCCGGTCTGGGGAGGCAATTGCACAAAAGACGAGGATGTCCTCGGGGGGGTGACATCATGTTTTGGACCAAGGGTTGTCCCAACTGTGGCGGAGACGTATGTAGCGTCCTCCACCAGTATTCCACCCAAGCCACATGCATCCAATGCGGGTACGAAATGAGCGACGCCGAGGGGCTAACGGAAGCGCCAACAGACCCGCAGCCCCTGAACGAGACCGAGCCCGCCGCGCAGGGCCTCGTAGCCATCGTGCGGAAGCTCCTCGCTAAGGACCCCGTCGAGTGACCGCGGGCCCACCCGGGCCGGCGTTGCCAATCGTCGCAACCGCCGTCTGACAACGACGAGGAGCCGGCGCCACCAGCCGGTGACGACGCCGTCGGGTCTCATGCCCGATGAGGTGATTGACGAACCCAGTGAGGCAGGCTACCATCGCTCTCCCAGCAACGACGCGTTGCCTCGGGCTAGCGATTGGGACAAGCAATTGGACCTGGGGAAAGCAACGTATGCTGGGTGATTCGATCCAAAGCCTGACATTGGGAGGCCCCGCGTGGCGATTTATATCTTGCTGACTACCCTGACCCCCCTGGGACTGCAAACCCTGCACCAGAACCCTACCCGCCTCATAGAGGTCAACGAGGAGATTGAGGAGTTCGGATGTACGCTCCTCGCTCAGTACGCCACCCTCGGCGGCTTCGACTTCGTGAACGTCGTGGAGGCCCCGGACAACGAGACGGTGGCCCACCTGTCTGTCGACCTGGGGTCAAGGGGGACCGTCACGATCACCACGCTGCCCGCCATTCCGGTCGAAGACTTCGTGAAGAAACTGACGGGTCCGGAACAGATGGGCCGCAGCCGCTGAGGCCGGCCAACGCAGAGACGGCAAAGGAACGCGCCGGGGCCACTGAGCCCCTGAGACGCCGGCAAGCAGAGGGGGCGGCCATGTGGCCGCCCCCTCTGCTTGCCCCTGCTTGGGGCATCCACTAGCATGGCGTGAGATACGGCGACCGGTGGGGGGGTGCGTTGGAGCTCGAGAGCGGTCTGTTCGCCGACATCGTTACCGTCTCCCTCGCCGCCTTCGCAGGCGGCCTGGCGGCGCGGTTGCTGCGCCTCCCGGTCATCCTTGGCTACCTGGGCGTTGGCATGGCTGTGGGGCCCCACGCGTTGGGCCTTGTCCAAAACGCCGACACCGTTCAAACGCTCGCAGAGTTCGGCGTCATCCTCCTGCTGTTCGCCGTCGGCGTGGAGGTTTCTCTACGCGACCTTCGGAAGCTGGGAAGGGTGGTGATAGCCGGCGGCATTGCCCAGGTGCTCCTGACCTCGGGGCTCGCTTTCGGCATCCTGCTTGCCGCCGGCCACGTCCCCCGGGAGGCCGTCGTGCTGGGCCTCGTGGTCTCCCTCAGCAGCACCATGGTCGTGCTCAAAACCCTCTCAGACCGTGGCGAGTTGCACTCCCTGCACGGACGCATCATTACGGGTGTCCTGCTGCTCCAAGACCTCGCCTTCGTGCCCATGATTGCCCTTCTGCCTGCTCTTGGCACAGAGGGCGCCTCCTCCATCCTCACTGACCTTGGACTGGGCGTGTTCAAGGCCGCGGTCGTTCTCACCCTCGCCGTCGTTCTGGGCACGAAAGTTGTCCCTTTCCTCATGCGCCGCATATCCCGCCTGGGGTCGCGCGAAGTCTTCCTCCTCACGGTCATGGCCATAGTATTCGCCTCCGCGGCCCTCACCAGGACCGTCGGCCTGTCGGCGGCGCTGGGCGCGTTCATAGCCGGCCTCGTCCTCAGCGAGTCCGACTTCGGGCACCGGGCGCTTGCGGAGGTCGTGCCCCTCAGGGATGCGTTCGCCGCCCTCTTCTTCATATCCCTCGGGATGCTCACCGACCCCGTTTTCCTGGTCGGCCACATCCAGGAGGTGTTGCTCATCATAGGCCTCGTCCTCGTCGTCAAGGTGGTGGTCTCGGGGGTCCTGACGAGGTCGTTCGGGTACTTCCCCCACACCGCCGCGCTCACCGGCGTCGGCCTGGCGCAGGTCGGGGAGTTCAGCTTCATTCTGGCGGCCACCGCCAGCGCACAGGGCATCGTCAGCGAACACCTGCTTAGCCTGACCGTCGTCTCCGCCGTGCTTACGATGTCCCTCACGCCATCCATGCTAGCTCTGGCATCCAAGGCGCTGGACGCAGCCAGCCACCGTTTCCCGACCCTGCGCCTGTACCGCCAAGCGGATGTTCAGGAAGGTAGCCGGCTGCCAGCCCTCCGCAACCACGTGATCGTATGCGGCCTTGGACGGGTCGGCTCGCTGGTGGCTCAGGCGCTGGCCGACCACGACGTGCCCTTCATCGGAATCGACCCCGACCCCTACGTCGTTGCCCGCTGGAAGAACGCGGGGCATTTCGCCATCCAGGGAGCCAGTCAAAACAACACGATCCTTGACGCCTGCCGGGTAAAGCAGGCCCGGATGATGGTTATCTCCACAGGGGACCCCGTATCCACCCAGGTCACCGCACAGGGCGCCCTGCACGCCAACCCCAAGTTGGATATCGTCGCCCGCGTCCACTGGCGCGACGAAGGCGAAAGACTCCAACGTCTGGGCGTAGCCGAGGTCGTTTGGCCGGAGATGGAAGCCGGGCTGGAGATACTGCGACACTCTCTCCACCGCTATCGCGTAAGGCGATTGGAGGTCGACCACCTCGTGGACCGCCTGCGCGCCCATCTCAGCTTCGGCCCCGCGGCGGACCAGGAGCCCCTCCCACCCGAGGAAGGACTTGGCCAGGACATCGCGCCCCCGCAACCGCCGAATGACGAACCGTGGGAGCGCCCACCCCGCGATTAGGCGCAGTACGCCGACGCCGCGCCGGCCGCCCATCTCCCCTATGCTACAATGGCCGCGGGGCAGCGTAGGCCACCCAACGTCATAGCCAACCCCAGTCCATTTCGCCATTGGGCGGGCCCGCCCCCGCAACAGAAAGACCCTCCAGGACCCGTTTTGACCTCCGACCACCGCAGCCTTCCCAGCGTCGACCGCCTCCTCTCCCACCCGGACGTTGCCCGTCTGCTCCAGGACTACTCCCGGCAGGCCGTTTTGAACCTCATCCGCGAGGAACTCGATGGCGCCAGATCGTCCATCTCCAAGGGCGCGTCCGCCCCGGCCATGGACGACATCGCAGCAAGCCTCGTCAGGGAAGCCGGCCGGCTCTGGCGCCCCTCCCCGACCCCGGTCATCAACGCCACCGGCGTCATCTTGCACACCAACCTGGGCAGGGCGCCCCTCAGCCCCGAGGCCGTGGAAGCCATGCGGCAGGCAGCCCTCGCCTACACAGACCTCGAGTTGGACCTGGAAGAGGGCAAGCGAGGCTCGCGCCAGGCCGGTTTGCAGGAAATCCTCCAACGCATCACAGGGGCGGAGGCCGCTCTGGTCGTCAACAACAACGCGGCCGCCGTGCTCCTGGGCCTCGCGGCATTGGCCGAGGGACGGGAAGTCGTCGTGTCGCGGGGAGAGGCGGTCGAGATCGGGGGCGGATTCCGCATCCCCGACGTGCTCCGCCAGTCCGGGGCCGCGCTTGTCGAAGTCGGCTCCACCAACCGCACCTACGCCAGGGACTACGCAGACGCCATCAGCGACAACACGGGAGCGCTGCTGCGGGTGCACCCCTCCAATTTCCGGGTCACCGGCTTCACCCACGCCGCCACAACGCCGGAGTTGGCTGAGCTTGGCAAGCAACGCGGCATACCCGTCCTCTACGACCTCGGCTCAGGCTGCCTCCTGAACTCCGAGCGGTTCGGCCTCTCCCACGAGCCCACACCCCAGGAGGCAGTGGCCGACGGCGCAGACCTGGTCTTCTTCTCGGGCGACAAGCTCTTGGGTGGCCCGCAGGCAGGCATCATTGTGGGCAGGGAGAAGTTGGTGCGCCTGCTCTCCCGCCACCCTCTGGCCCGCGCCGTCCGCATCGACAAGATGAGCCTTGCCGCTCTGAGCGCCACCCTCCTCCACTATGTCCGGGACGACGCGCTAGAAAGGGTGCCCATTTGGCGCATGATCTCCGCGCCCCTTGCCGCGCTGGAGCAACGGGCCGCCCAATGGCGTGAACGCATTGGAAGCAACGCCGGCGTCGTTCAGGGCGAATCGGCCATCGGCGGGGGCAGCCTCCCGGGGGAGACCCTGCCCACCTGCCCTCTGGTGCTGTCAACCGGCCACGCCGACCGCCTGGCCCTAGCTCTGCGCCGTCAGAGCCCCCCCGTTGTGCCCCGAATCGAAGACGGCCGCCTGTACCTGGACCCCCGCACCGTGCTGCCCGAGCAGGACAACGACCTCGTCCAAGCGGTGCAACGCGCCCTGCCTCCCTCCTAGCTACGCATCCCAGGAGCGTTGCCGCCGGCGCCGTCCCTGTGCTTGTCGGGTTATCATGGTGGCGGCACAATGACCGGGGGCAAGTCATAAGCCGCCGTAGCCTTGGGGAGGTGACGGGTGAGAGAGAAACTCCGCGACAAAACAAGAGACAATCTAGTCCGCGCCCTCAACTCCTTGGGCGTCAGGGCGGAAATGGCGGAGCGCGGGCGAATCGAAGAAAAAGCAAACGACTCCTGGTACAACCGTTCCTTGGGCGTCATCGATCTGCCGGAGGGACCCATCAAATGGATAAATATCCTCAAGCAGGATCAGGGGAAGCACAACCCGCCTAGATGGTGGATCAACCTTTGCATCCCGGATGAAAGACCGGTCCCCTTTCACAAAGAGGTCAAGGTTATGACCGTGCGGAAAAAGTCCTTCCCAATCTTCGGCAAGGTGGCTGATGTAACCTGGAAAGGCGAAGACCACGGTACTGGCTTGGTCTATACTCTTTCCAACGATGAGTCCTCGAAGGCCCTGGCAACAGCCATAGGCAACCTGGAAGTCCGTAGCTACTCCAAGGAATTCCAGGGGTGGACACTACAAGTGGATAGGCGATTCAGCCCCAAAAGCCAGGACTGGGAAGCTATCAATCATATTGCCGACCATTTACTATCTTCCCCCCGAACCCTGTAGCCGCATCACCGCTTGAACAACCTCCCAGCCCGCTCCCAAATCCACCGCCCGATTTCATTGTCCGGGCGGCCTTCTGCCCCGATGCGGGCTTCAACCCCGGCAAGATCTTTCCTGAGGAGGTTCAGCCGCATCGGGAGTCGGAATTAAATAAGCCCGTGCCGCAAGCCTCTGGGATGTATGTCTAGCGCCCGGATGGAACGGCAAATTCGGATTTCACCAGGAGAGAAACATGAGCAACTTTGAGAAATTGCAGGGCCGCCTAGCAGCGGGGGAGACGATCTTGATGGACGGGGGTATGGGCTCGGAGTTTGAGAGGCGGGGGCTGGCAAGCCCCACCACGTGGTCGGGCGGTCCGATGCTCACTCATCCCGAGTTGGTGAGGGATATTCATCGAGAATACATAGAAGCAGGCGCCGAGATTATCATCACAAACACCTTTGCCACAGGGCGTGACATGCTGGAAGAGGGCGGCCTCGAGCATAAGGTGGCCGAGGCCAACAGGCTGGGAATCGAAGCGGCGGTGCAGGCAAGGAGAAACGCCGGGACAGAGGACTCGGTGGTCATTGCGGCCTCCGTATCGACGATGGCTCCCAAGGAACACGCGGAAGTTCCGGTGCCCTATGAGAGAGCTCTAGAGACCTACCGGGAGCAGCTGGGAGAGCTGGCCAAAGGCGGCCCGGACGTGGCGGTGGGCGAGATGTTGGTCCGAATATCAGACGCGCTGGCCGTGATAGAAGCGGCAGCGGAGTTGGGTCTCCCGGTATGGGTCGGGCTCTCCGTGGTCCGGGATGGAGACGGGCTCTACCTAGGCGTCCAGGACAGGCATGGAAGCGAGACCCTTCAAGACGCCATGGACGCCATCAAGGACAAGGACATCGCATCGGTATTCATAATGCACACGCCGGTGGACGACACGGGGCCCGGGCTGGAGATAGTCAAGAAGAATTGGTCGGGAACCTTCGGCGTCTACGCCCATTTGCCTGGCCACGGCGGTCCAACCCCCCAGGCAGGTGGCTTGGACCCACAGCAGTACCTGGAATACGCCAAGGGGTGGAGTGAGCAGGGGGCGCGGATAATTGGAGGGTGCTGCGGCACGAGACCCGACCACATCCGGGCACTCAGGGAGTGGCTGTCCGGCTCCTAGCCACACTTCCCAGGAACGTTGCTGCCAGCGGAGTGGCGAGAGGCGTCGGTGGCCAATAGGGCTAAGAAGGGCATCGACATGCCTATCTGCTATCCCAGGTTGGTTCAGGCCGGCCTCCACCAGACCGACTTCCCGACCCTCTGCTGGTTTGAAACAGATAGGCTCAGGATGGGCGGTGTCGTGCGCCATACCCAACACACGTTAGGAACACCGCTTTTGGTATTCCCGGGTTGTGTTGGCTATGGCGCATGGGGCGCCCGCTCATCCCCGCGGAAGCCGACATACCAACACATATTTGGGAGCGGCGAAACGGGTGTCTCAGTCTTTACACCCTCAGAAGCTCCGTTATGATACCCGCATGAATCTGTGGATATATGCGTCCGTCAAAACCGGGAGGGAAAACGACCAGGAGGAGAGAAATGACCACTACACGCACGACAAGATATGTGACCCTGTTGAGCGTTGTCCTTGCGCTGGCCCTTACGGCGGCGCTCGCGGCCTGCGGCTCTGATGAGCCGTCCGGCGTGACCGCGTCCTCCGGCTCCGCCGAAACGGACCGGGAAGCCCTGGTTGCCTTCTACAACGCAACGGACGGTGAGAACTGGTATGGAAGCGACAACTGGCTGAGCGAAGCGCCCCTCGGTGAATGGGAAGGCGTCACCACCAACGGCGACGGGCGCGTTACGGATCTGAAACTAATCGGCCACGGCTTGAGCGGGGAGATACCGGCGGAGCTGGGCAGCCTCTCCAACCTGATATGGCTGGACCTCGACGTCAACGAGTTGAGCGGGGAGATACCGGCGGAGCTGGGCAACCTCTCCAACCTGAGAACGCTGTCCCTCAACTCCAACGAGTTGAGCGGGGAGATACCGCCGGAGCTGGGCAGCCTCTCCAACCTGGAATCGCTGAACCTCAGCAACAACGGCAACGGCTTGAGCGGGGAGATACCGGCGGAGCTGGGCAGCCTCTCCAACCTGACAGAGCTGGTCCTCGAAAACAATGCCTTGAGCGGGGAGATACCGGCGGAGTTGGGCAGCCTCTCCAACCTGACAGAGCTGGTCCTCGAAAACAACGACTTGAGCGGGGAGATACCGGCGGAGTTGGGCAGCCTCTCCAACCTGACAGAGCTGTACCTCGGCAGCAACGAGTTGAGCGGGGAGATACCGGCGGAGTTGGGCAGCCTCTCCAACCTGACATGGCTGGACCTCAACGTCAACGAGTTGAGCGGGGAGATACCGGCGGAGTTGGGCAGCCTTTCCAACCTGACAGAGCTGTACCTCGGCGGCAACGAGTTGAGCGGGGAGATACCGGCGGAGTTGGGCAGCCTCTCCAACCTGAGATATCTGGCCCTCAACGTCAACGAGTTGAGCGGGGAGATACCGGCGGAGTTGGGCAGCCTCTCCAACCTGAGAGAGCTGTACCTCGGCAGCAACGAGTTGAGCGGGGAGATACCGGCGGAGTTGGGCAGCCTCTCCAACCTGACAAGGCTGGGCCTCGGCGACAACGAGTTGAGCGGGTGCGTGCCAAGCAGCCTGGAAGACCAGTTGGACTTTGACGTATCTGACCTTGGCGACCTGCCCTTCTGCTGAAGCCACGCGCCCTCAGCCGAGGACGGACAGCATATCGTCCGGAAGGCGCTCCCAGCGCGTGTTGGCTATGGCGCATGGCGCCGACGAGAAACGGGGTATCAGCCTTTCCCTTCGTCGGCCTCCCGGTCGACGGCGGTTTGACCGCTCCGGCGCATGCTGACGCCCTTGACCGCCAGACCTTCAGCCAACGTTGAAGGGTGGAGGCCAGGTCCAGAGTGAGTCTCCTCTTATTGGCTTCCATGCCTGCCGCTTCCCCAGATGGGACCATCTGACGCAGAAGAGGGCGGACGAAGAAGAGGAATCAATGCCCCACCGGAAAATGGGCAACAGAAAAGGGCCGCACACATGGACGTGCATGGGGAGCTAGCGCCCCGCGCCGACCGGCTCCGCCTCCCGCGCTCCCGATCCTGCTCAAGGGCGAGCGCCCACTCGAACAGGGTTCTGTCTATCGTCCAAATACATCCACCCACGAAGCCTCGAACTGCCTGACTCAACAACCCGCCGCCACTGTCCACCCCAACGGAGTTGTCATGCACCGCTGTCAGCCGTCTCCCTCCTAGCCACACTTACCAGGACGTTGCCACCAGCGCGAGGCGGGAGAATCCTCCTAACCTTCCCCCGTAGTCGGGGGGGGGGATTTGGATGGAGGTCGCGCACCAGAATTCACATTACAGTACACCTAGGCCCACCAAAGGCAGGCCATCGCAGTAGCTTTGCCGTGGTTGACCAATTGGCCAAGGCGGAAAAGTTGCCAAATTAGAACACCTGTGCCATACTGTCATCTGCACCAACTGCTGAAAAGGCAAGAGGAAGCACCGGACATGCCCTCGACAATAGAGTGGACCGCCTGTATCTGGATCCCCGCACCGTGCTGCCCGAGCAGGACAACGACCTCGGGCTAGCCAGTACCGAGTATCTCGTCTGCCGCTTCGTAACCCTCTCTCGTAACCTCGAACGACTCTCCTTTGTAACCGACGTTCCTGATGTAGCCAAGCTGTGCTAGTTCCTCAAGGCCACCGAGCCATTGAGCGACTGTCCTCGCCTTCTCATCTGGAATCATTGCCTTGCCGTTCGTGGCGATTGACTCACCACCAAAGGTACGGGTGAGGCTGATTAGACCATCACCACGAACCGCCTCTTGCAGAATAGACCTAGCCTCGTATGAGAGCTCTACAATGGGGAATCTTAGCTGTGGCTTCTCAGCAGGCCCCGTAACCTCGTCTCGCCATTCAACATTCCTCGGGGCGATGGGCAGGGCTCTCACGATCTCTCTTAGCGCATCCAGAGATGTTTTGGGTGTCTTCCAAATGAACCGATTCAGAAGATCCGGTACTTTAGGCGCTGCGTCATCGTCACTCCCCTCTAGGCGCAACGTAATGATTGCGAACCTATCCCTCTTAAGCCGTTTCTCCTCTATCGCGTAGTCTATCTCCATTGCTAGATAACCTTCATCCTTGAACGATGGAGTGACGAAGAACACAACAGCGCATGACTCCTGCATTCCCTGCAGGAGTCCACGTTCCCTAAGAGTACCGGCAGGCATCGCATCATCGTCGAGCCACGGTTCGTACCCCAACTCCTCCAGGGTCTCCCTAAAGTCGATCACGGTATCTTTGTCGGAAACCTTGTGGCTTAGGAAGATCTTCTTTCCACCATTGATGTCCATCTAACGCCTCCATGCGTAGCCAGATGTTGTCGTTGGAGGGTTCATCTGAACGGCTCAAAGCCCGAGATGATACCGTCACTGCCTGGAATCCGACTAACTCTTCTGGCTACACGATTCTATGATATAATTGTTATACCTGAATTCTGAAGGCATAGCAAGGCTATTTGCATCTAGGATACATCGAAGGTTTGCCGGGAGGATGAAAGTGACGCAAGAGGGGGAACGACAGCCTTTCCGGGCTATGACACAAGGACCGTTTGCAGCACTCCTCCGAGTGCCTGAGGATGGTTTCAGCTGGCATGACGGTCTCGTCGTCTTCGATAGTGAGCGAGTCGAGAAGAATATTGCTGGGCCGTGGTTGATCAGATCGGACAGCCTGTACGTCCGTCAGTATTCACCGCTGGCCATTCCAAATCTACACAGGCGATTCGCTTGGATTGAGCCCGCGGTAGAGTCTATCCTTGCCTTCGCCAACGAGTATGGGCTCTTGGGCCACGCGTTATGGCTTGGCGACCCAGACTCGAACGACCAAGCAATGCTTGTCGGGGAGTCTCTGGGATTCTGGCAGAAGGAGATTGAGCGCATGGCCCGGTTGATGGCTCTGTGGAATTTGGTAAAGGGTGGGCGCCAGCGGGAACTAAGCCACTTGGTCCAGTGGACGCCACCGGGCAAACCCCAGCAGGTGCGACTCTATCTCGTGGTCGTAGGCAGAGAGCTTCGACCGGATCTTTCACAATGGATGCGGCAATGTCCCGGCGAGTTTCGTGATGATGTTCGCCAGAATGGTGATCGTGCCGGGCGAGTGACCTACTGTGAAGTAACGGTACTGGCTCATGAGGAGAACGGTAGTGATGTAGAGCTACTGGAACGCTGGAAGCATGGAGACCCAGTAGAACCAGCCCGCTACTTTGTGCATCGAGAGGTGAACAACCTCCTAAGGGGCCACGTCAGTCCCGCTGTGCTCCCCTTCCGCAAAGGTGAGATCTTCTTCTTCCCAGACTGTCTGTTAAGCTCGCTCTACACACAATTTATGCTGGAGCTTTCCGGGCGTAACCGTCCGGCGATGCTCTGTGAGCGGCCGGGCTGCGGCCGCTATTTCGAGCCGATGCATGGTCGGCAGAAGTATTGCAACAAGCCTTGTCAACAATTGGCCTACTACTACCGTAGCAAGGAAGGCAAGGGAACGTAGTGGCGTTAACGGGCGTGAGCGGATCCACGGCGTACAAGCCGTTCGTATCCGGGGTTCAGCAAGCTGCCAGAGGTTGGATCGGGGTGGAATTGTGAATTAGTCGGACGACTTGGAGTTGCCACCCACTGTACTCAACCCAACGGTCCAAGTGTACCTAATGATTTCGTCGCTATTGCCTAACGCGCAACAACCTCCCTGCGGCCACACCCAGCTACTGCCTCGCGTAGCCCACAAGCTCCACGAAGCCCCTACCCTCCAGCGCCTCGCCCCCCCTCTCGCCGCGCACGCGCACCTCGCCTTCCCAGTAGATCGGAACGATGGGGTCCGGCGGCACGAATTCCGAGTCCTCCACGACGGGCTCCAGCACCAGGCTCAAACCTAGGGCCTCGATGTCCATCTGCCAGCCGGAGGGGTACGCGCCGCCTGTCGTAGGACTGGTCCACATGGCCCTGGGGAGCACGGCGACATCCTCGCCTCCCAACGCGACGACGCTGCCATCCTCATGCACGAATGTCCCCAGCCGTGCCAGCGAGCGGCCATCCAGGGCCCACACGTCGAAGAACATCAACTCCGTCCTGCCGTTCACCTCGTCATCCAATTGAAGGCTGAACCAGTCCCAACCCACCACGAACGCTCTGAAGTCGCCCCATTGGTGGTCCATCCACCCCGACCCGCTGACCTCTTCCGTCGCCCCCGCCGCTGTAAGGCTGCCGGTGATGTCCATCCTGGAATGCGTGTAGTAGTACGACTCTCCGGCCTCCTGAAAATCGAGCAGTCCGTCGCCCCCGTGGAGGACGGCAGGCTTCGCCGACGAGAGCAGCAGGTCAACGCTGTAACCCTCCACCGACCCCGACACCCGGTACTCCCCGTCGAAGCCCTCCGCTGTCCAGCCGCCGACCGTGGCGCGGAAGCCGTTGGCAGGCTCGGCGCCGAGCTTCGGCCCAAGCACCTGCCCAAAAGTGAACGCTCCGGCTTCATGGTCGGTAATACCCAGGTGCCCCATCAGCACCACACCGGGCACAACGTCCCCGCCAACCTCGAATATGACGAAGTGGAACCCATACTCCGAGCCCCCTTCGGTCTCCAGAAAGCCGTTGTAGTACCACCACTCCACGTCCGTGGGGTGCGAGGCGTCGTCCTCCGGCAAAACGACAGTTCTGGGCAGATCGGGCGACGGGCGACGCGTCGGCGTAGCCGCGGGTGCAGGCGTTGGAGTGGCGGTGGCCGTTGCCGCGGCTGTGGCGGTGGGGCGAGAAACCGCCGACGGAGCGGGAGGTTGGGTCGGCGTCGCCTGCACGGTGGGGACGGTCTCGGACCGGCACGCCCCCAGAGCCAGCAGCAAGCCCAGCGCCAGCATCAAGGGTAGAAGTGGCGTCAAATGCAGCGATGGAGGCAGACATGCATTGAAGGGACGCCGCGCCCCGCGCAGCGATGCCCCAAGTCGAACGTAAATCCTGTGCGCCCCTGTCAAAAGCCTACACCCTCTGAGCGATGGCCACCGTTATGTTGTCCAAGCCGCCCCTGGAATTGGCCAGGTCAACCAGCGACCGGCACGCCTGCTGCGGCCCCGCCGGCGTCATGGCCCGCTCCATTTCCTCGTCGTCGACCAGCCGGTAGAGCCCGTCCGAACACAGCAAAACCCCGTCTCCCGGCGCCAACGTGGCGGCATAGATATCGGCTTCAACCTCAGGCGCTGTCCCCACCGCCCTTGTCAGCATGTTCCTTTTGGCATGACGCTCGGCCTGTTCACGAGTCAGCAGCCCCGAAGACACCTGCTCTTCCACCCAGCTATGGTCTCGGGTCAACTGCCGCAGTCTTCCCTCCTGAAGCAGGTAGCCCCTGCTGTCCCCGACGTTGCCGGCCACAAGCGCGGCGCCCGCCAGGACGGCCATCGTGAGCGTTGTGCCCATACCCCGCCGGCCCGGCGCCAACGAGGCCTCATGGACCCTGGCGTTCACGTCTCGCAGCAACCGGGCCAGGACCTCCTCCAGAGCCTCCGCCGTCGCCGCGTCCGGCCCCGGCAGCGCCGCCTTCAACCCTTCGACCACGCCCTCGACCGCCAGGGCGCTGGCCACTTCGCCGGCGGGGCCGCCGCCCATCCCATCGGCCACCACAACCAGCGCCTCAATGGCCTGCGGCACATCGCAGCCGGCCAGGGCGCACACCACGTCTTGATTGCTGCGCCGCACCTTACCGATATCGGTCAAGGCGCCCAGACTGACGGTAGCAGTCATTGTCGCTCCATGCGTTTCATCGTCGTTGCCAGGCCCGTTACTCTCAACGCGGCAACCCTAGGGTTGGGCCTGCCGCCTCAGCGCCGCCAAGCATGAGGAGAGGGCTTTTCTGCCTGCGCCCCGCCCCCTCCGCGGTCAATCCTACCCCACCTGCGCCGCGGGCGCCTGCGCAGGCCGCCGCGGCGGCCTGGCAAAGAACAGTGCTATCACCACAGCGCCGAACAGCGCCGCGAAGGCCCCAAACGCGATCTCGTAGCTCCCCGTCTCGTCATAGATGAAGGCCGCCATGACGGGACCCAGCGGGTTGATGATTCCCATCACCGGCATCGCGACACCGCGTATGGCCCCCAAGTGCATACGCCCGAAGTAATCGGCGAACATCAGGCTGAAGAGCACCGTCCAGCCCCCAGTGCCGATCCCATACACCACCGCAAACAGCACCGCCATTGGGTAGTCGTCCGCCACCGTGAGGATCAGCATCGCCAGCACTTGGATCGAAGACGCAACGATGGCCCCCCAGCGCACGTGGATGCGCTCGAAGAAGAAGCCCCACCCCATCATCGTCACTGCCGACGTTCCCGCGAAAATGCTGCTCACGGTCACTGCCAGCGCCACGTCGACACCCTTGTCCTGGAAGTTGGCCACTGCGTGGAAGTTCACCGCCGTCTGAACGAACGCGGCGCCGGCCGTCGCCACCACGATCAACCAGAAAGCGCGCGTCCGCAGCGCCGCCCGCAGGGTGAAGGAATAGTCCGTTATCCTCTTGCGGGGCCATCGTCCGGTTTGGGGAGCGTTGGCGGCCTCGGAGGTCTCCGCCGTATCGCCGTCCGGGCTCAACCCAAAGTCTTCAGGGCGGCGGCGAAGGTACATGAACGCCGGCGCGACGAGGAACACCAGCGTGATGGCCGCCAACGCTACGTAGGCGTGACGCCAGCTATAGGCAAGCATGATCGGTAGGATGATGAGCGGCATCAACGCCTGCCCCGCCCTCAGGCCGATGGAGTAGATGGCCATCGCCCTTCCGCGGCGCCGCACGAACCAGTTGGCCACCGCCACCCCCGTCGCCAGGTTGACCCCCGCCATTGCCATGGCCCGGCCCCCGCCAAGGAACGCCCACATATGCCACGGCTCCGACATGGAAGCCAGTCCCAGAATCATCCCCGCGATGACCACCCCCGAAACCATCACGATGCCCCGTGGACCGTGTTTGTCCAGAAATCCGCCCACAACAGCCGACAGCATCGACCCAGCCAGCGAGCCGATGGTGAAACCCAGCGTGACCTCAAACCTCGACCAGCCCAGCTCGTCGCTTATGGGCTTAACGAAGACGGCCACCACCGGGCCGTACATGGCAACGTGAAAGAAGCTGACGACCAGGGACGAATAGACGATGGCCCAACCGTAGAAGACTCGGCGGAAGGGCCAGAATATGGGAATGGACTGGAGGGGCTTCCCCGGAGGTGAATCGCTCATCTAGGCGCCTCCGCCCGGAGAGGCGCCTTCCTTTCACCCGCTCGCCCGGCGTCGCGAAGGCAGAGCTTACAGGGGCGGTAGCCTTGACGGAGGGCCTCGTTTGCGCCGGCGAAGGCCACGAGATTCCGCTCGGCGATCCGCCCGGCAGCGGAGCAGTCGGGCGCGCAGTAGATCCGCGTCGTGCGGCTCCCAACAAGGGCGCTCGCGCCATGCCTCATAGGTCTTCCTCGAAAACAGCGTCCGCCTCGGTGGGATGCTGGGCCGCGGTGTCGTCTGGCGCAAGGCCGGGCAACCCTGTCCGCCCACCCAAATCCCATGCCCCCGCCGCCACCGCACACTATACTACACGCCTCCGTTTCGCCTCTCTCCGAGCGCCAGCCCCCACAAAACGAAAGGGCTGCTCCAGCGTGGAGCAGCCCCTTCATTTTGTGCTCTTTGTCCCCGAACGTTGGGCGCCGAGGCGGGCAGCCGATGCCGCGCGCCGGCTCTCGGCCAACGCTACGCGCTGGCCGTCAAGCCGGCCTCCTCGAGCTCCTCCTCGGTGAGCCCATACAGTTCGATGGCCTTCTCCGGCGTCACGATCCCGTCCTCCACATCCCAGAGCACCCGTTGGTGGTCGCGCTCTCTGGGGTCGCCCAGACCGCCACCCGCCGGCGATTCTATGCGCAGCACGTCTCCGGGATTCAACTCCAGGCTCGAGACCATCGTCTCGTAACGCTGCTCTTCCGGCCCCCCGGGATTGACGACAACGGCGCCAATCACGCCATCGAGGCCTCCCTCCGTACCCTGCGCTACGCGGCGGTCTGCGCCTCCGGTGAACTTTGCGGGACCCTTCAACTGGTAGTCGCGCCGGTACGATGAGCCGCCCCGATACCTGCCTGCGCCCCCGGTGTCCGGCGTTGCCGCGAACTGGAGCAGCCTCACGTCGAACTCGGCCTCCAGTATCTCGATGCTGGTGAACCTGGATGCCCCGCTGTACCCGTGTCCGGTGCCTGGCCAGCCGTCCCCGCCCTCGAACGCGTAGCTGCCGGGGTTGAATATCTCGTACTGCACGTATGGCCGGGAGTTGCCGCCCCTGCTGCCCAGGACCATGGAACTCTGAGTCCCGCTGAAGGACACAGCCGGTCTGCCGGAAGCCTTGGTCAGCGCCCGGTTCACCACTCCCTCTATGGCCCGCAGATTCTTCGAGTAGAAGCCGGTCGGGCCGGGGAAGATGGGGTCCACCAGGCTTCCTGGACGGAAGCGGCAGTCTATCACCGCCTGAACGCCCCAATTGTTGGGAATGGATGGGTCCACCATCGAAGCCAGCCCCTGCGCCGTGATGCCCTTGAGAAACGGCGGACGGATGTTGACAGGCCCCTCGCTCTGGTCCCCGGTGGCGCTGAAGTCCATCACCAGGCGGTCGCCCTCCTTGATGGCGGCCACGTGCAGCCGGATGACGCGGTCGGCGTCCACCACGTCCCGTATGAACGTCTCGCCCTCGAACACGCCGTCCGGCCACTCCTCCAGCTCCCGCCGGATGCGCTGTTCCGCCCGCGCCCCCAGCAGATCGAACGTCGCCTGGACAACGTCCTTGCCGTAGTAATCCATCAGCTCCTTCAAGCGCGCCCCGCCGATGCTCCACAGAGCCCCGGCCTGCGCCGTCAGGTCGCCGATCACCAGGTGGGCCGACCGGCTGTTGCCCGTCAGGAACTGTTCGGTCTCCTTCACTATCTGGTAGTCCCTCTGGAACCTCACCGGCAGAATCTGAAGCCCCTCCCCGTACACGTCGCGGGCGATGGTCACCCGGCTACCGGGCGCCAGCCCCCCAATGTCGCTCTTGTGGCCGATGCTGGCGCAGAAGGCAACGAGGCTGCCCTCGTAGAAGATAGGCGTCACCACCACGATGTCCATGGGATGGGGCACGCCGCTGTGGTAGGCGCTGTTGATAATGAAGCTGTCGCCTTCCCTCATGTCCTCGTAGTCGTAGTACTGGAGGACCCCGGCGACACAGTAGGGATAGGCCCCGTTGTGGGCCACGACGCTCGAGTGAGAGCCGACCAGCCTGCCCTGCCAGTCCAGCAGGGCGCAACTGAAGTCGTGAGTTTCCCGGATGATGGTGGAGAAACCCGTGCGGAAAATGGCGATCTGCATCTCGTTGACGATACCGTTCAAACGAGCGCCTATGACTTCCTGGGTGATGACGTCAACGTCCACCATGGGTCCTCCTGTCCTTCCGATGCCTCGCCCAACCTCAACCGCCTTCTCAGGCGCAAGCCCTCTAGTTCACCGTGATAATGATGTTCCCAAACCCGTCAACCTCGGCCAGTTGCCCAGGATAGACCACCGTCGTTGAGTCAGACTGGTCCACGATGGCCGGACCCTCCAGGCGATGTCCCGGACGCAGGAGCGCCCTGTCGTAGACGGGGCACGAGACCATACCCTGAGCGCTGCTGAAGCAGGCGTCGCGCTCCCCGGCCCGCGCCGTTTCGACACCCCCCTCCGCCGCCGCGCTGGGCTTGATGGTCGCGTGCCGCACCTCAGCCACGGCCACAACCCGGTAGTTGACCACCTCCGCCGGCTCCTCCGGGGCGCCGTGGCCGAACTGTTGCGCATGAAGTTGGTCGAAGGCTGCCCGCGACTCCTTCAAATCGGCTTCCGTCAGCCGTTCACCGCCGCTCACCGGCACGGTCAGCTCGTACCCCTGGCCCTGATATCTCAGGTCCATGAAGCGCGAAAGCTGAAGCTGGGCTCGGGCAAAGCCATCTTGCTGGAAGTCGTCCAGGGCCTGACGCTCAAGCCCGGAAAAGACGGCCGTCGCGTCCTCACCGCTCAGGCTCGCCAATGGCAGCAGCCGCGAGGTCACGTAGTCGCGCCTCGGGTCGGCCATCAACAGCCCCAGCGCCGAGGTCACCCCAGGGGCGGGCGGAACGATGATCTTCTGCATGTGGAGGTCAGCCGCCAAACGCCCCGACGGGATCGGGCCCGCCCCCCCGAATGCAACCATGCTGAAGTCCCGCAGGTCGTAACCCCGTTCGGTGGAAACGGCCCGCACTCCCTCCTCCATCTTGGCGTTGATGATGCGAATGATGCCCTCCGCCGTCTGAAGCGGGCTCAGGCCAAGCTTGCTCCCCATCTCCTTGATGGCATCGAACGCCTTGTCGTAATGCAGCGACACCTTTCCGCCGCCAAGGTTGTTGGGGTTCAGATACCCCAGCACCACGTTGGCGTCGGTGACCGTGGGGTCAGTGCCGCCCTTGCCGTAGCACACGGGGCCGGGATCGGCGCCGGCGCTGTGAGGCCCAACCTGAAGGCCGCCCCCCTTGTCGAGCCAGGCGATAGTGCCCCCGCCCGCCCCAATCGTATTGATCATCAGCATCGGCACGCCCAGTTCCCAGTCGCCCAGGCGGCCGGACGTCTCTTCGAGTATCTTGCCCTTCTCACCCAGGGCCAAGTCCGTGCTGGTCCCCCCCACGTCCAGGGTCACAACGTTGTCAAACCCCGCGGCGGAGGCAATCTCAACCCCGGCCAGCGCCCCGGCGCAGGGGCCGGATAGGATCGTCGTCACCGGCACCACGCTTTCGACCTTGCTGACCCCCCCGTTGCTCTGCATGATGTAGATCTGTCGAGTCCCTATGCCCTCGTCCCGCAGCTTCTTGCCCAGGTTGGTCAGGTAGGCGGTCATCGCTGGGGCCAGCATGGCGTTGGCCACCGTCGTGCTGTAGCGGGGGTGCTCCCTGATCTGGGGCAGAATGTGCGACGACAGGGACACCCAAGCCTCGGGGTACTCCTGCTTGATGAGCTCTCCCACCCTCTTCTCGTGGGCGGGGTTCAGGAAGGAGAAGAGCAGCACCACCGCAATCGACTCGACGCCCTTGGCCTTCAGCGTCCGGATCGCTGCGACGGTTGCCTCCTCATCCAGGGGCTTCAGTTCGTTTCCCTCATTGTCTATCCGCTCGGGGACCTCGCGGCGGTAGCGGGGCGGCACCAGGGGCTTCTTCTCTATGAAGAGGTTCCCCAGCTCGGCGCCGAAGCGGGGCAGATGCCAGATGTCGTTGATGCCGGTGAAGCCCTCGGTGATCAGCAGGCCCACCTTAGCGCCCTTGGACTGCACCAGGAGGTTGGTCCCCACCGTCGTTCCGTGGGAAAGGGCGCCAATGCTGTCCAGGTCTTCCTTGTTCGGAAACAGCTCTAGCACACCCTGAACAATGGACTGGCTCGGGTCCCAGGGCGTTGAGGGCACCTTCAGAATCTCTATTTCGCCGGTGTCCTGGTCCATCACCACCATGTCGGTGAATGTCCCTCCGGTGTCTACTGCTACCGTCTTCACGCGCTCACTCCTCCGATATTCTCGACGTTGTCGATCGTGGGTTGGCCTTCCACCGCCACGCCTTCCCGACTATAGGTTGCCCCCCTACGAGCGTCAATCCCCGCCCGCGGCCCTGCCCGGCGCGCCGCGCCGGCCCAACAGGACGGTGGCGGGGGTTGGGCAAAACCTCCCTTGCCACCCCGCCCCCTCCCCGCTAGCATGGCGTCGCCTGCATCCAGCGTACGCGGCTCGCCGCCAAGATCCAACGGGAAGCACGGAAAAGGAGGCCTCATGTACGGATGGCGCGGCCGCATCGGCCACATCTGCCCTTCCATCCCCATCGACATGATCATCAACGAGTTTCAGCAGATCATCCCCGACGGCGTGGTGATGGTCTATACGTCTCTCCACGTGCAGAACATCCGCCAGGAGGACTTTGACCGCGCCCTGGACAGGCTGACCGAGGCCACCGAACAAATGGCTGAGGGCGAGGTCGACTGCATCATTGCCGGCGGAGGCCCGCTGGTCGCGCTGCGCGGTACCGACGCCGACCTCGTCGAGCACATAACCAGCATCGCCAACGTGCCCGCCTCCACCACCACCGGCGCCATGATCTCCGCGCTCCGCCACCTCGAAGCGAAGCGCATCGTCATCGCTTCCCCCTACTCCGAGGAACGGAACAAGCTCCTTGGGAAGTATCTGGAAAGCCAGGGCGTCGTAGTCGTCGGTCAGAAGGGCCTGGGCCTGACCCGAGCGATGGACATCGCCAAGCTCCCCTGGAGCGCCTCCTATCGGCTTGCCCGGGAAGCCGCCGCCGGGGCGCCAGACGCCGATGCCCTGTACATCCCCTGCGCCCGGTTCCCCGTCATCGACAACATCGGCACAATCGAGCAGGACGCCGGCATCCCCGTGGTCACCAGCGTCCAGGCCATGACGTGGTGGGGGCTGGAGGCCATCGGCATCGGTGAAGAGGTGGACGGATACGGCGTATTGCTGGAAGACCGTTAGCGCCATCGCCACAGCCGCGCGCCTTCCCTCCCTCGCGCCCCCGGTCGTGCTTCCCAGGAACGTTAGCTACAGACACGCGGCGGGAGAATTCTTCCCTCCCTTCTCTCGTAGCCGAGCGAAGGCTAGGGTTTGTTCACGCTAATACACCGAATTGCGTTGTCAATAGAGGATCGTACAACGACAAATACGCCTGCACTGTCCAGTATGGGGCTTTCGTCCCGCCGAGCGAGGTGCAGGGGGCGCAGCCCCCGCCGGGGGTACAGCGAGTCCCCCTGTTTCTAAAAACGTTGGAGGGTGGAGCGGGCGGGATAGCGGCACAGGCCAAAACAAACCCTCCGCTGAAGGAGCGGCGCAGGCCACAACAAGACCCTCCGTCCAGGTTATGCCACCCCCCCATTGCAAAATACGAACGGGTGTGCTATAGTACCCCCAATGAAGTGGGCCCCAGGCCCGCTTCTCTTTCTCGGAGCCTGCCGCATAACGTATGTACTGGGGGCTAACCATGGAGAGTCCCCCTGTGGCAGGGGCGCTGAGGGAACAACCCGAGGGGCAAGACCCTCCGAGGAAGGCCGGGAACGGAGAGAATGCCGCTGTAAGGCACAGGCTCTTTAGGAGCCGCCCAACTCCGTAACGGCTCGTAAGATCAGTAACGGCTCCGTAACGACTGTGTAACGACTCGTAACGGCTCGTAACGGCTCGTAACGTAACGCCCTTGTAACAGCTTGTAACGCCTTTGTAACGGCTCCACGCCTACGGGAGAAGAAAAAGCAGGCGCACAAACAATCAAAGAATCACAAACAATCAAAGAATGAGGCTGAAGCCGGGGGAACCCTGCCCATCCCCGCCCCCGCGCCCGTTGGCAGGCCAAGACAAACCCTCCGCTGAAGGAAGGCGAAGGGAACCCAAGGTTCGAGGTTCCCTAGACCCCGCAACACGCCCCCGTTTAGAATGGGCGGCGCTAAGGCTATCCCACGGAGGCGGGCGTTGACCATCCACCCATTGCCCTCTTACGAAGAGTTGGACGCTAGGCTGAAGGGCGCCGGCATCAACCTGACCGATGAGGAATTGGAGTTCTTCAGAGGCGCCTACCCGGAGTTCCTGGCACAGCTCAGGCTCCTCTACTCCTACGACGTCACCAACGAGACCTATCCCTTCGACATCGCGCTCTTCGGAGACCCCCGATGAGCCGCAGCAGGGACGAACTGTGCTGGATGACCATCAGCGAGGCTGGCCCCCTCATTGAGCGGCGGGAGATCTCCCCGGTCGACCTGACCCAAGCTCACCTCGACCGCATGGACGAGGTTGACGGGCGCGTGAAGGCCTTCGTCACCCGGACCGACGACCTGGCATTGGCTGCGGCAAGGGCCGCAGAGTCCGAGATCGCCACCGGCGGATACCGGGGCCCTCTCCACGGAATCCCGGTGTCCCTCAAGGACTTCTACGACACCGCTGGCGTGCGCACCACGGCCCAGTCAAAGCTCTTCGCCGACAGGGTCCCGGAAGAGGACTGCGCGGTGGCGGCCTCCCTGAAGCAGTCCGGCGCCGCGCTGCTGGGCAAGGTCGCCCTGTCGGAGTTCGGCCTGCGGGGCCACCCCACGAGCCTGTTCGAGATTCCGAACAACCCCTGGAACCTCAGCCGGTCCTGCGGCCAGTCCAGCAGCGGCTCCGCCGCCTCCCTCAGCGCCGGCATCAGCATGGCATCCTTTGGCAGCGACAGCGGAGGCTCCCTCCGCAACCCGGCGCATTGCGTCGGCATCGTCGGCCTCAAGCCAACCTTTGGCCGGGTGAGCAGGCGCGGGGTTATCCCCTGCTCCCACTCCATGGACACGACCGGACCGATGGCGAGGTCGGTCGCGGACGTTGCCGCGCTTCTCCAGGCCACCGCAGGCCGCGACCCCAAAGACCCCCACAGCAGCAGGGAACCCGTCCCCGACTACAGCGCCGGCATCAACGACGGCATCCGGGGGCTGCGCATCGGCGTGCCCCGCCACTACTTCTTCGACCGGGATTCCGGCGCCGATCCCGAGACCCTGGGCCTCGCCGAGCGCGCCATCGCCCTATTGGAAGGCATGGGCGCTCAGGTAGAAGAAGTCACAATCCCCAGCGTCGCCGACGTCAGGGCCTCGCAGGGAGTCATCATGATCTCAGAGGCCTTTGCCTACCACCGCCAGTTCCTGCGGGAGCGCCACCGCGAGTACGGGCCGGTGAAGTACCGCTTCATGCTTGGAGCGCTCTACACAGCCGAGGACTATCTGCACGCCCAACTGCTCCGCGAGCGCGCCTGCCGAGAAGTCGCTCAAGTCTTCGACCGCGTCGACCTCATCGCCACGCCGTCCATGCCCAGGCCGGCCCCCGTCCAGGACGCTATGGGGCATCCGTTCAGCAGTCTGGGGGGGCTCAACTACCTGGTGCTCTTCAATGCGACGGGCCACCCCGCCATTTCCGTTCCCTGCGGGTTCACCGCAGACGGCATGCCCGTTGGGCTGCAACTGGCCGCCCGCCCCTTCGACGAGGCCGCGCTGTTCCGAGCGGCCCATACCTACCAGCAGGCCACCGACTGGCACAAGCGCCATCCAGTCCTCTAGCCCCCTGCCGCCTCACTCTGCGGTGTGCGCTGCTGGCAGGAGCAGCAGGCGTCTGAGGACTATCTGGGCACAACGGACGCGCCTTGCCGACGGAACCCCTCATCAAAGGTGAAGACAGGAGCACCTAGCCGGGCTGCGGCAAGGGCCGTCGTCCAATCCACGAAGTTCAACCCGCTTCCTCCACTTGCCACTAACTCCTTGAGCGCAGCGTCATGAATAAAGCTGTCTATCCAGAACACCTCAACATGACGCTCAACGAACTCAAGAAGAGCCTTCAGCGTTTCGAAGCCGAGGCGGCGGTGAACCAAGGCAATCGTTTCAACGATGACGTACGAAGTGCTCCACAGCCCCTGATCTCTATCCAAGAGGCGTTCATAGGCGGCTCGCGCCCTGCCATGAAACTCATCGGTGGCGGAGATGAGCGCATAGAAGGCGGACGTGTCAACGAGAACGGATTCAGGCAGCGCCATGCGGGCTCACTTCCGTCAAATAGTCGTCGTGACGCCTGGATACGTCAGGCTGGGGGTCCTGAGCCATCCCCACAAGGCCGAGCATCTTCCGCCTCTCCTCAACCTTATGGGGGGAAATTGAGATCGAAACCAACCGCATATCCCAGGTCAGGTTCAAAGCCACCCCCCGAATCAGTGCGACGGCCTTCACGGCATCCCGATTCCCCTCTCCTTCCATTGCGACCGTTGCCTTCTTCCTGAAGGACCCTGGCGCCTTGCCGACGGCCAGCCGCAAAAGGCGCAGCAGCGTTTCATGGCCCACGTCCTCCGGCAGGTCGTCGTCTTCGGTTAGAACGGCACCGTGCTCCAAACCGCGAACGGCCTCCTGCGGAGTCGCCTTGCCGCTCTCCACAAGCTTCAACACTGCTTCCAGGGACTCTTTCCTTGCGATGCGCTCACGCTCAGTAAGGCCATAGGGGCTCTTGAAAGGCCATTTCGTAGGCGAAATGCTATCCAGGGCCTGGGCCACCTCGGGCAAGTACCGGCGGAAACCTTGCGGGTCCGCTCGGTACTTCTTCTGAAGAAGGCCCATGAGATGCCTCTGGGCATCTCCTTTAGGGGGCGTCTTAGCCCTCAAGATTCCCTCCTAGGCGCATCTCTGCCGGAATTCCTCCACGAGACTGCCAATCCGGTCCTCAAGACTGTACTGTTTACCTTCTGTTGCACTTAAGTCCAGTGGTCCCCCTCTGGGATTATTCAAGCGATACGAAAGACCATACTTCTGATGCAGAGAGCTGAATTTTTGTCCCATGCCTCCCGCCCAAGAACCTTCGAGGTCTGGGTCATACTCTCCTATCCTGCGGAGTCTTTCACTATCCGGCAGCCAATAATCGAAAGGTTCATACATGCCGCGCTGGGCCCCGTACAGAGTAACGGCAGTTGTTTGGTGTGTCTTCCGGTAATGTTTGACGATATTAAGTATCACTCCCCCAAACTTGGCCGCAGAGCCCTTCTGATGCAATTCGGTCACGCGAGTCTTTACGAGGTTGACGCCTTGGAGGGACAAGGGTTCAGGGATAACGGGCGCCACAAAGTAGTCGCAGGCCATTAAAGCGGTAGATGAAAACACGGAGAGCCCCGGCGGACAGTCTATTATCACGCGGTCATACTCCTCTCCGATGGAGCCCAGTGCCATCGCGAGGCTCTCCCTTAGAGATGTGGGAAAAGGCCTTCCCCTTGCCCAGAGATCAATAAGCTCCGCGTCGAGTTGGGCGACGCTGGGTGTAGAGACAATGATGTCGAGGATTCCAGGATGATTGACAGCCCCGTGCCTAGCTACATTTGAGATGACAAGCGGCGGTCGTGTCAGATAGTCTTTAGGATCAGGATTTTCGCCCTGTAGTGCTGCGCTCAAAAGATGGTAGGTGGTTCTGCCCTGGTTCTCTTGAGTTTGTATCTGATGTTCCGGAACCATGCAATAGCTCAGGTTGCCTTGCGCATCCATGTCAATGAGCAATACTCGCTCACCAATACGTAGGCTGAGATACTCTCCCAAAATCATTGCCAGGGTGCTCTTTCCCACCCCGCCCTTCAAGTTGATAATAGCAACGATCGTGGCCGCCACATCCACCTCATATTAACCTTGGAACTACGTGCATATCGGACCAAGTATGGCGCACATCCGACGTCCTCGATTGGCCAACTTGGACCTGCCCCGACCGCGCCACCCCTCTCCATTTGCCCCCTATCCGGCGCCCTCGAAAACCTCACCGGCGCGGATGGTCCAGCGGGCCGCTATTGACTGGTCGGCGGCAAGCTCCTTGCCCACGGAGTCCTGGAAGACCACCGGCCCCTCCACCACCTCGAGAACGGCCAGATCGGCGACGCGGCCCACCTCTACACTGCCCAGCCGGTCCTGCCACCCAATAGCCTTCGCGGGGTTGAGCGTGGACGCGGCCACGATCTGTTCCAGGCTCAGGCCCAACGGAAGGAACTTGCCCATCGTAGTGGGCATGTCCTTGACGGGATTGGGGCGCATCAGCAGCCGAGCATGGATGTCGCTGCTGATGATGTCCGGGAGGAGGCCCTGTTGCATGGCGTTACGCACTAGGTCGAAGTCAAAGTGGCCGCCGGCGTGAGCCACATCGAAGACCACCCCGCGCTCCTTGGCGCGGAGGGCCGCCTGCAGCACCTTGCCGTTCTCATCGACAACGGATGGCGCCTGCGGCGTATAGCAATGCGTCATGATGTCGCCCGGACGGAGCGTGTCCAAGATCTCCTCCATGGAGATCGCCGTGTCTCCAACGTGGACCATGACCGGCGTGCCGGACGCCTCCCCGGCCACAATCGCCAGCCTCAGCGCCTCCCTGCCGTTCTCGCCGGCGATTCTCCTGGACAACCTCACCTTGATCCCAACGGCCACGTCCGGGTGCTCCTTCACGGTGGCCGCGGCGCCCTCGGGGTCGGCGAATCGCAGGTCTTCCAACTCTCCCGGCGTCATCCATACCCCGTGTTGAGCCAGGGCCACGAACGCCAACATCCGCGTCTTGGCCCGCTCGGCAATGAACCGCTTGAAGCCGGGGAAGTTGACAGGCCCCGCCGAACCGGCGTCGACGGCAGTGGTGACGCCGGTGCTCAGGCAGAGAGGGTCGGCGTCGAAGCCAAAGGGGTTCACCCCCCAATAGCTGTGGACGTGGAAGTCGATGAGGCCGGGAGTGACATAGGCGCCGGCGGCGTTGATGACCCGCCCCGCGCCCTCCGCGCTGAGCGCCGGTCCAACCGCGGCGATGTGCCCGTCGGCGACGCCAACATCGGCCTCAACCGCCCTTCCGGAGGCGAGATTGAGGACGGCGCCCCCCTTCACAACAAGATCGAAAGAACGTGCGGAGGTCATGGCTGTTCGACTCCTTTGGTCCGGCCCGCGGAGGCGGGTTCCGGCTCGCGGTGGCAAGCGCATCCGGGTCGGAGGGGCGGCGCTTGGCCGCAAGCATAGCACACGGAGTCCCGGCGCCGCCCCCTCGCAAATCCCCCACCTAATCGAAGCCGACAACTTCGCAACCGCCGGCTGTGAAGCTGAAAATGCCCCCTCTCCACCGCCCCAGCCCCCCGGCTACGGGGGAAGCCTCTGTCCCTGCCCCTGAGTACGGGGGCAGGTTAGGAAGCGTTCTCTCCCTTCCCGCGCCCACAGCCGGATCATCATCGAGAACAAACAGTTGACAACAGTAATTCCTCGATGTACGATCTTCTTGCTGGTCCGTTAATAATGTGGGCTAGGCGGGTTTCCTGAAACATGGAAACCCGCCCTAGCCCACGACCTTTTAGTTGACAACGTATTGGTCGGTAGTTAGGTCTCTTGAGTTAACAAATGAAAGCTCATGAGGCGCATCGCCCCCATTAACTACGCTCCTATAGCCATTGGCTATGTGATGCACGATCTGTAACCCCTCCACATAAATGGATGCGGCGTGGGTTATGTGCGTGGGGGTGGGAATATTTGCGTTGCCGGCAAGATACTTCCTCAAGTTCTCCGTTTCTTCCCTGGTCAATTCTATCCGGTCAAGAACCAGGTCGTATTGATTCGATTGTAGTTCGTATCGCTGAAAGTGGTGTTCAAGCAAGCGGCGGAGCATGTAGTTTCGAAATCGAACTGGATCCGCCGGCCTAGCTCCTCCTGGTTTCAAATAGCTTCCGGTGTACTCCCATTTATCCACGTATACTACCGAAGCCCATATATTCTTGCCGCCTTCTGACAAAGCTCTAATTGGGTCGAGAAGCTTCGTAAATTCCTCTCTCGAGGGAGGAATTTTCATTTCCTTGTTCAGACCCGAATAGTATCTGAAAGCGGCCACGTGTTTGTTGATGTCGCGGAATGCATCGTCGCACAGATGCAATGCAGCGGCAATATAAAAGCTGCTGCTCAATAAACGGCCCGAAGCTGGTTCGCGGGTAAAAGCGGGGTCACCCGATTCATCCACAAATATGTAGTCATGCTTAGGCATGGGCGGTGTCCGCTTCATCCAATCGCCCATCTCCTTCATCTTGCAGGCCGACCCCTCCCCCCAGCAACCTCCCCACCACCGCCTCCACCGCCTTCCCCTCCGCCAACGTGCGCAGCCACCTCCGCAGCTCCCGCCGGGCAATCGCCACGGTCAGTTCGTCTCCCCGGTCTGCCCGCAGTTGGGCCAGTTGCCTGGCCGCCCCTGCCGCCGCCGCCTTGCCGGCCTCCGACACCGCCGCGTGCAGAGCGTCATTCGGGTCGAACTCCGGGATGGGCAGCTTCCATAGGTGATTGTGCAAGTCGCGCGCGCCGAACAGGCCCCTGGACATCAGCGAGCCTACCACTTCGTACAGCCTGTTGCTATTGATGACAGCCAGCAGGTAATTCGCTTCCTCAAGGTCTTTGCACGTAAGCCAATAAAGTCGTTCAGTAACTATTGCGTTGTTTTCGCTGAGCAGCGCTGCCGTCGGCTGACCAGAGGTCGTGTACACCACCCGCACTGGCTTGCCGCCTGGATCCTGCCGCCATCTCAACTGGGCCGACAGTTTGCCGTAGTAGTCCAACTGCCCCAACAGGTCTAGCTTGTTGGCTTCTGCCCTCTTCTCCTCCCACAGGCGGCTAACGGTTCGCCACCGTTCCCGCATCCGTCTTTCGAGTCCATCTAGACGAATTCCCCCCACGCCATGTTCCGTTTCTTCATCGGCGATGGGAATCGCGCTGTCGCCGCTCCTCAGGGGCAGAACTGCTTTGAGAGGGTCTGACCTGCTCCCCGAAAACCGGTCCACGGATAATTGGAGTCCTCCGGTCAAACAGAGGAGGACAGCATGCGGAGGAGCAGGTTTACGGACGAGCAGATCATCGGGGTCCTGAGGGAGGCGGACGCGGGAGTGCCGACGGCCGAGGTATGCCGCCGACATGGTGTCTCACCGGGGACCTTCTACAACTGGAAGGCGCGGTTCGGCGGGATGGGCGTGAGCGAGGCGCGACGGCTGCGCCATCTGGATGAGGAGAACCGGAAGCTGAAGCAGCTGCTGGCGGAGGCGACGCTCGACAATCACGTCTTGCGGGAGCTGCTCCGAAAAAACGCATGACGCCTGCAACGCGACGGGAGACCATGCACCGTGTCCAGGAGCGGTGGGGCTTCAGCGAGCGTCGCGCCTGCAGGCTGATGGGTATCCACCGATCGGTGGCCCGCTATAGGCGGGTGGGCAGCGACGCACCCGAACTCCTCAAGCGACTGCGCTCGCTCGCCGCGGAGCGGCGGCGCTTCGGGTATCGCCGGTTGTGGGTGTTGTTGCGCCGGGAGGGGTTCGGCGTGAACCACAAGCGGGTCTACCGGCTCTATCGGGAGGAGGGGCTGTCCGTCCGGCGTCGGAAGCGCAAGCGGATGGCGGGCATCGCTCGCGTCCCCACGATGGCGCCCGAGCGCCCGAACCAGCGGTGGTCGATGGACTTCGTGTCCGATGCGCTCGCCAGTGGCCGGCGGATACGAGTGCTGACGGTGATTGACGACTTCACTCGGGAGAGCCTGCCCATGGAGGTGGACACGTCGTTGCCCGGCCTCCGCGTGACAAGGGTGTTGGACAGGCTGGCCATCGACCGTGGCCTGCCGGAGCTGATCACCGTAGACAACGGCCCTGAATTCGCCGGGAGGATTCTGGACGCTTGGGCGTATGCACATGGGGTGCATCTGCACTTCATCGATCCGGGCAAGCCCGTGCAGAATGCGTACATCGAGAGCTTCAACGGGCGGCTTCGCGACGAGTGCCTCAACGAGCACTGGTTCGTGAGTCTTCCTGCGGCCCGGAACATCGTCGAGCGCTGGCGGGACGACTACAATGCTGTCCGGCCCCACAGCGCACTGGGCAACCGGACGCCCGAGGAGTTCGCACAACAGGTGGCTAGGAATACGCCGGTCGGACTCTAAGAATACTTGGACCTAATTCAGGGGGCAGGTCAGGTCAAGTGTGGCGTAGGGGACGACGGTCTCTCCCAAGTGAACGTCGTAGACGTGATTGGATTCGATGGTCTGACTTGTGATTGCGGTCAGGTCGAGGCTGCGCCAGGGTTCCTTGTCTTGGGCGCCCCGTCTCGGATTCACGGTCGCCGTCCGCCCGGCCCGGACGATGGCCGGATTCTCGGTCTCTTCCACCAAGAACAGGCAGCGCGGAACAATCGTCGCTCCTTGAAGGGAGTGGTCGGCGTAGGGGGAGCCGCCGCCAGCCGACGTGTCCGTGATGCCGGCGCGCACCCGCCGCACGGAGGGCGAGCCGGCCATGCCAAGCCAGCGCTCCACCTCTCCCGCCAGAACCCTGCCCGGAGTGTCCACCGGGAGCTTGGCGGCAAAGACCACGGATGCTGGCATTGGGAAGAAGGTGTTGGGCGCCAGCCGCTCTAGGTCCCAGGCGGGCTTGAACGCAAAGTCCACCTGAACGCTCCTAGCCCTGTTCCTCTCCCGCCAGTGCCCACTGCGCCACTTGCTGTATTGACCCGCCTGCAGGGCGCTGTGCGGCAGCACAAAGCCAATGACGCCCCCGTCCTTCAGGTACAGGTCCACGCTCCGGGCAAAGAACAGCCCGGCCACGTCCTGATGGGTGGCGTAGCGGCCGCCGGCCCAGATGCCGTAGAGGTCCCTGCTTTGCCTCTCCAATTCCGTGCGCAGTATGCCGACGGTCTGGTTGTAGTTCAGCCACGGCGGATTCCCCACAATCACGTCCACCTTGGTCCGAGACATGGCCACTGGACGCACGAGGTTGCGCGTGTAGTAGGCCCATATGTGGTTGCGGCCCTCGTCGTGCAGCATTTGCAGGGTCACGATGGTCTTCTTCAGGGTCTCCCGCTCACCCGGGTCGGTGATGTGGTTGTCGTCGAGGGCCAGGTGGGGGTCGCCGCCGCGCTCGATGGCTTCGGCAATGTCGCCCATCAGGGCGTCGAAGGTCTCGGCCCGCTCCACGAGGTTCCTCGGAAACACCAACTCCGTATTCTGCTTGTCCCCCACCGGCACCGTGACGTCGCGCTGGGCGAACATGTCCCCAGCGCGGAACCGGAGCTGAAGGGCGTCTCCCAGGTAGATAGGCGCGGTGATGTTGGAGGCAACGCCATAAGCGACGGCGGCCTGTATCGCTGGCCTCGCGGCCAGGACCCAAGCGGCCCGCGCCAGGTGCACCGCCGCTGGGTGGACATCGATGCCGACGACGGAGGAGCGCAGCCGTCCCAACACCTCTTGGGGATCAAGGGACATGGCGTTGGCGGCCTCTATGAAGTGGGTGACTGCCTCGGCTACGAACGTCCCCGAGCCGCAGGCCGGGTCTAGGACGCTCTGGTTCAACGGGTCGGTGACCACTTCCCGCACGATCGTTCGCGCCAGCCAGTCTGGGGTGTAGTACTCCCCCAATTGGCGGCGCTCGTCGGGCGGGATCACGGTCTCGTACAGGATCGCGGCGACGTCAGTGGGCGCCTCCATCCAGTCGAACCTCGCCACCCGGCGCGCCAGCGCCTTCAGCAGCAGCAGGCCCCCCACCTCCGTAGGCCAGGCGAAGAAGTCCGACTCCACAACGCCCTGAAGCCCGGTCTTGTCGCGGAAGTCGCGGCCGTGGAGCAGGTCCGCGGGATCGGTCTCCGCCAGTTGGCGGATGTCGTTGCCGAAGGACGCCTGCACCGCCATGCCGATGACGGCGCTCAAATAGGTGTGGCGGACGAACAGGTCATCCAACTCAGCGGGAGTGCCGGCGATTTCGCCCAGGGCCGCCATGAGCAGGTCCTGCCACAGCCGCCTCTTGACCATGATGGTGTTGAAATCGGCGCACTGGCCGTACAGGGCTTTGAGTTCCGCTATGTCGCGCTCGTAGACCGCGCTGTCGGGGCCGAAGTGGTTCCCGATGCTCTCTCGGTCCGGGACCACGTTCTCCGCTGTGAACAGGGCGCGGTCGCGGAGCCACTCATAGAGGAGGGTCCAGCGGTTCGGGTCCTCCAGGGTGAAGGCGTCGGACGGAGTCGTTTTGACCGAAGTGGCGTTATGTGAGCGCAGCAGCCAGTGCTTGCCGTCGGCCAGGATGCCCATGCACATCCGGCCCTGCCCTAGCGCCTGCGCCAGGTAATCGTCGAGCTGCTCCACGTACTCCCAGTTTGGGGGGAAGCCCCCGGCGGGACCGATCCTGCGCTTGAACTCGATGAAGGTGTCAAGGGCGGTGAGGTCCACCGCCCGGCGCGAGCCCTGGGCCGGTGGGTTCTCCAGGTCGACCTCGCTGGGTCCGACGAGGCCAGTGATGACGAGGAAGTCCCGCACCGCGCTCGTGATGTTCGCCTCGAGATCGTTGTTGTCGTACCGCCGCAGGATCTCAGCGGCGGCCTTGGCGTACTTGGGGTCGTCGTAGTCTATGTGGATAGGCATTTTTCCGGTGCGCTCATCCGCGGAGTCTCCAAGAAGCGGGAAGGATGGCAGGCCCAAAGTACCCCCCACGCCCTCCGCCCCGCAAGCCGCCAATGTCCAACCCCTACCCCCTCTCCACCACCCCTGCCCCGGCTACGGGGCAACCCTCTGTCCACGCCCCCGCGCCCGTTGGCAGGCCAGGAAGCGCCACGCCCCGCCAACGCAAGCTCGCGACCGCCGCCGAGCGGGGGAGCAGGGGGGCGCAGCCCACGCCGAGGGTACAGCGAGTCCCCCGCAATGCTGAGCGAAGGCCTCACCTGTCTCCCAAAAGGAGGGTGCAGGGAACCCTTGGTTCCCGCCGGGGGTACAGGGGGTGTCCCCCTGTCCTGGAAAACGTCAGAGGGCGGTGTGGGCGGGATAGCGGCGCACGCCAAGCCAGACCCTCCGGTGAAGGAAGGCGCAGGCCACAACAAGCCCACCCATCCCAAATCCCTGCCCCCCGCCGCGGGGGAAGCCTATGCCCCACGCCTATTGCATTATGCGAACCTTTGTGCTATAGTCTCCCCATGAAGTGGGCCCCCGGCCCGCTTCTCTTCCTTGGAGCCTGCCGCATAACGTATGTACTGGGGGCTAACCATAGAGAATCCCCCTGTGGCAGGGGCGCTGAGGGAACATCCCTAGGGGCAAGACCGTCCGAGGAAGGCTGGGACCGGAGCGAATGCCGTTGTAAGGCAAGCTCTTTGGAGCCATCCGGCTACGCGACGCATCCGCGACAGCTACGCGACAGCTCCACGACAGCTCCACGACGGCTACGCGACGGCTCCACGACTACGGGGCGCCGGGGGAGAAGAAAAAGCAGGAACACATACAATCAAAGGAAGAGACCGAAGCCGGGGGAACCCTGCCCATCCCGCAGGAAGGCTGGGAAGCGTCCCTCTGTTCCTGCCCCCGTACTCGGGGGAAGGTTAGGAAGGGGGTTCTCCCCTGTACCCCCAACCTCCGAGGGCGGAGCGGGCGGGATAGCGGCGTCAGCCACCGCCAACCGCCGGCAGAGCAAAAGCGCCCACCAGAGCCGCAACGCCGGTTGGGTGGTGGATTAGGGGCACCCTGGCCGGTTTGACACCATTTTGAGGGCAGTGCCATACTGAGCCAACCTGAAACCACCGGCCCTGGAAGCGGTCTACGCCCAGGCGGACTCGGGAGGCCCCATGAAGTACCGTCGCATCTCAGCGGACTCACATCTCGAGGTCAGGCCGGACAGGTACACCGCCCGCGTCCCCGAGGAATTCCAGGGCCACATGCCGCGGGTCGTCACCATGCACGACGGCATCCGCGCCGTCGTGCAGGAGGGCAAGCCCATCGAGCGCTTGATCTCCAGCATCAACTGCGGCAAGCCCTACGAGGAACGCCGCCCCTTCGACCCCGATCCCGCCGACAGCTATGAAGACTCCCCTGGCACCGGCTCCCCGGAGCAGCGCCTGCGGGAACAGGACGTGGACAGCGTCGACGCCGAGGTCCTCTACACCGGCACAATCGGCGCATCCTGGTGGCGCGGCATCCGCAACGACAACGCCTACGTCGCCCTCTGCAGGGCCTACAACGACTGGCTCGCCCTGGACTACTGCGCCCACAACCCGGACCGCCTCATTGGCGTAGGCGTCATCCCGGTCGTCAAGAGTCTGGAAACCACCGTCGCCGAGTTGGAGCATTGCGCCAAGATCGGCCTGCGGTCCGTGCAAATGAACAGCTTCCCCAGCGGCCAGTCCTACCCCGTCCCGCAAGACGACGAGTTCTACGCCAAGGCCATCGACCTTGGCATCGCCCTGACCATCCATGTCGCCTTTGGCTTCCCTCCCCGGGGCGCGGGCGGCCCCCCGCAGCCGGCCTTCAAGTACTCGAAGACGCCGGACCCGGAGATGGGCGTCCCCGACATGGTGGACCGCTTCAACAAGTACGGCTTCCGGGGCGCTCTCCAGGCCACCCAGATGATCTGGTCCGGCGTCTTCGACCGCCTGCCAGAGCTGAGGATGTACATCGCCGAGGTCCAGTACGGCTGGGTGCCCCACTGGATCGAAACCCTGGACAATGAGTACGGGCGGCAGCGCTTCTGGGTCGAGCGCGTCCTCGGACTGCCCCAACTGCCCAAATGGCCCAGCGAATACGCCCACGACCACTTCTGGTGGGGCATGAACAGGAACCCCGTGGGCGTGCGCATCGCCCAGGCTGTGGGAGGGCTGGACCGCATCATGTGGGCCAACGACTTCCCCCACCTGGAGTCGGACTGGCCCAACTCCGACAGCATCATCGAGGAGTGCAGCGCCGGCCTCTCAGAAGAGGAGCGCTACATGCTCACCGTCGGGACCGTCGCCCAATACTTCGGCCTCGGCAACGGCAGCTAGAAACCCGCACGCAAACCCCCTTCCCCCAAGCGGGGGTGCAGGGGGCTGCTCTGTCCCTGCCCCCGAGTACAGGGGCAGGTTAGGATGGGGGTCCGGAAGCGCCCAGGCAAGAAAGCGACGCTCCCCCCGTTCCCCAAGCAGGGTGCAGGGGGCGCAGCCCCCGCCGGGGGTACAGGGGGAATCCCCCTGTTTCCAAAAACGTTGGAGGGTGGGCCAGGTGGGACAACGGCGCAGGCCAAGCCAGACCCTCCCCTGAAAGAAGGCGCAGGCCACAACAAGACCCTCCGTTCCCCAAGCAGGGTGCAGGGGGCGCAGCCCCCGCTGGGGCTACAGCGTGTCCCCCGCAATGCTAAGCGAAGGCCTCACCTGTCTCTCAAAGGAGGGTGCAGGGAACCCTTGGTTCCCGCCGGGGGTACAGGGGGAGTCCCCCTGTTTCCAAAAACGTTGGAGGGTGGGCCAGGTGGGACAACGGCGCTGGCTAAAATAGACCCTCCCCTGAAAGAGGGCGCAGGCCAAAACAAAACCCCCACTCCCAAGCAGGGTGCAGGGGGCTGCTCTGTCCCTGCCCCTGTACTCGGGGGAAGGTTAGGATGGGGGTCCGGAAGCGCCCAGGCAAGAAAGCGACGCTCCCCCCACTCCCAAGCGGGGTGCAGGGGGCGCAGCCCCCGCCAGTGTGCTACAGGCCCTAGTACAGCGGCCCGAAATGCTGCTCGTACCGCTCCTTGAATTCCTCCGCCGTAAAGCGGTACGTCTGCGTCCCGTATACCTCCACCGCGTAGGCGGCGCACACCGTCCCCATCTTGGCGCAGGTTACCAGGTCCTTCCCCTCGATCAGCCCCTTGATGAGAGCGGCCCGGTAGGCATCTCCGGCCCCCGTGGGGTCTACCACATTCGACAGGGGAATCGCCGGGATCGAGTTGTCCCCATCCACCTCCGAGATCACCGAGCCATGCTCCCCGCGGGTCGTGATGATAGCCTCGGTCAGCTCCAGAAGCTCGGACTGCTCCACCTCCGCCTTCCCAAGGATCATCTCCATCTCGTAGTCGTTGGCAATGAGCAGCCGCGAGCCTCGAATCCCCTCCAGCAACTGCTCTCCCGACAACACCGGAATCGACTGGCCGGGATCGAAGATGAACGGCAAACCGGCGTCCCGGTAGGCGCCCGCGTACCCGGTCATGTCGTCGCCGTTTCCCGGAGAGACGATGGCGATGGCGTCCTTGGAGTCGATTCCCGCCATATCGCTCCCCGCCGATTGCTTCATCGCCCCGGGATTGAAGGCGGTGATTTGGTTGTCGGCGAGGTCGGTGGTAATGAACGCCGACGCCGTGAGCTCCTCCTCAACGATCCTGATCGAAGCCGTGGAGATGTCGTGCTCCCCCATCCACCGGAAATAGCGGTCGTAATCGCTGCCGATAGTGGCCCGTATCCGCGCCCTCTCTCCCAGCATCGCCAGCGCGAAGGCAATGTTGCCCGCCGTGCCCCCGAAGTTCTCCACCATCTTGTCTACGGTGAAGGAGATATTGATGACGTGGGCCTTCCCCGGCAACAGGTGGTCCGAGAACCTGCCCGGAAAGTCCATGATGCGGTCGTAGGCCAGTGAGCCGGAAACCAGAATGTCCACGCGGAGCCTCCACAACAAGAGATAAGGACTTGGACTTCCCGCCCAAGCCCCCGACTACCTTAGGCAACCAACGCGCCCGCGGTCAACGGCCAAGCGACGCGGATGCGCGCCCCGCAGCGAATCCCGCCCTCGATTCCCACGCGGCGCCGGGTGAACGTCGCGCCGACCGCCAGCGAGCGGTAAGGCCCAACCCCGTGTTGTCCCTGCGCCGCTCCCCACGTACAATCCGCTGGCGGGAAAGCATGGCGGGAAGACATGGATAGGCCCACCCAACTCCTCAGCGACTACGCTGCAACCCTTACCTACGACGACCTGACCGAGGCCGCCGTCCACGGCATCAAACGGTGCCTCGTGGACAGCGTCGCCTGCGCACTCGGGGGATTCGGTGGCGAGCCTTCCCGCATCGCCCGGGCGATGGCTCGCGAGGTCTCGGCAACGGCGCCCGCCCGCGTCCTATTCACCAGCGACCCCACGTCAGCGGAGTTGGCTGCCTTCGCCAACACCGTCATGGTCCGCTACCTGGACTGCAATGACATCTACCGCGCCAAGGAGGGCGGCCATCCCAGCGATACCATCGGCGCCGTCCTGGCCGTCGCCGACGCCGCCGGGGCAGACGGACGGGCCGCCATCCTGGGCATGGCAGTCGCCTACGAGGTCTTCTGCACCCTCGGAGAAATGGTGAACCTTGGGCTTCACAGCCTCGACCACGTCCTCAATACGGCCATTGCCTCCGCCCTCGGCGCCGGGAGCGTTCTGGGTCTCGCCAATCAGCAGATGGCCCATGCTGCCGCCCTGGCCCTCGCGCCGAACCTCGCCCTGCGCGTCAGTCGCTCCGGCCACCTGTCCATGTGGAAGGGGGCCGCCGCAGGCAACGCCGCCCGCAACGGCGTCTTCGCCGCGCAGCTCGCCGCCCTGGGCATGACGGGCCCCTCGGAGCCCTTTCATGGGGGCAAGGGCCTGTTCGAGCTGCTGGAAGAGGAGTTGACGCTCCCGCCTCTGGGCGGCCGCGATGCGGACTTCCACGCAGGGGTCATCAACATGAAATACTTCCCCAGCGACTACCACGCCCAGGGCCACATCTGGGCCGCCATCGACCTCCGCCGGCGGTTGGCCCCGTCGGACGTCGCCGAGCTCCACGCCTTCATCCACGACTTCGGCTACCACGAGATCGGCGAGGGTGAGGCCAAGTGGAACGTCCGGGAACGCGAGACCGCCGACCACAGCCTCCCCTACCTGATAGCCGCCGCCTTCCTCGACGGCGATATTGGCCCCGCCCAGTTCACGCAGGACCGCATAGCCGACCCCGCCATCCACAGCCTCATCGCCAGGGTCCGCGTCCACAACGACCCCGGCCTAACTCTGCGACACGACAACGGGTTCATCACCGCCAGGCTCGAAGCCATAACCACCGGTGGAGAGCGCATTGCGGTTGAAATCGACTCGCCCAAGGGCCACTTTCGCAACCCCCTCACCGATGCGGAGCTGGAGGCAAAGTTCCGGCGCTTCGGCGACGGCTTGCTCCCGGCGCAATCCCAGGATGCTGCCCTCGAGGAACTATGGCAACTCGACCAAGCGCCCAACCTCGACCCCGTTATGAAGGCCCTGCAACTTCCAGCCGTTCCCTAGGGTCGCCCTAAACAACCCGCCAGCCTCCACCGCCACCATCCCCCACCGCCACCGCCCATGCTACCCCCCAGCAGCCAAGGTGAACTTGGCAAGCAGCATGTACAAGGGAACCCTCTTCCGGCCCAGGATAGCAGGGCACTTGCTACAGCAGACCCGTCTACCAGCGCGAGCCAACAAGGGGGCAGGCTTCCCCTTATCCAGTGCTTGTGACTCGGATTGATAGAACCATCTGCTATAGCGGGTAGGTGGTCTCACTAGGTGAGAGGAGCTTGTCAAGGCAGGGGTTGACAGTATGGCAAGCGATGGTGAATGATTTGGGATGTTAGAATGTGATTGTAGAGCTACCGGCTGGGTAGCAAGGGCGAGTTATCGTCAGACAGACACAACAGCGGTCTCCGGGCGACCCGGCTCGGACTAGGGCCCTCAACCTCCCGAACGGTGATTCGGAGATCGCTTGCAAGGCAGCATAGGCCACGTGGGGATGATTATGGAACCATTCGATATTTACTCCGACGCTTTCTTAGTCACGACTGGCCCTTGGGGCGCTAACTTGGGCTTCCAATTGCGAGAGGCTCACCCCGAGCCAGCATCTACTCCGCAACCATCCGTACTCGGTACTATCAGAATGAGCAACGAACACCTGAAGGCTTTGACTTTTATAATCAGACGACAGATAATCCGACAGGAGACGGAGCTAGGGGTACGATATGAAGTCCCCCAGCAAGTCTTGAATCAACTAGGAATATCCCCTGAAGACTGGAATGCGTTCTGGGGATCGAATGGGAGTTTAGGGTGACGACTTCAGGGACTCACGAGTTGAGGGTCGATACATCTACACTTCAACCTATGGTGCTTACATCTCTGCATGTTGGGACTAATCACGCGGGGAATACCACTTCGAGTCAGGGCCTGTATGTCGTTCCTGCCCAACACTCTTGGGACGACTCTTGGGAATTGATCCGTGACCTTATAGTTGAGATTTACACCTCATGGGAAGAAGTGGTGGCTATCACCTATTTGACAGTTCAGGAATACGGAGTGGGAACCTCGTTCGAGGATGCAATACTAGACCTTCTTAGGTCCTTGAGTGGCTACTATCAGTCATTGGAGGCGCGCCTCCAAAGACTGGGGCCACCAGCTACTGAAGACCTAGAGATACTCCGTAACCTAGTCCGCATCAGGACTAACGTCTAGCGGTGGACAGTAGGGACTTACGAAGCGTTCTGAAGCGTAAGCTGGGAGCGATTGAGGATAGAAGCTCCCACCATGTCTATTGTTGGATAACGATTGATGGACTAGACTACCGGGCGGCCAAGTTCTCCCATTCGAGTCGCGGTCAATTGTCTTCTTTTATTCTTGCCGATACAGCCAAACGACTGAGTCTGACTAAGGAAGGATTGAACCAGTTAGTTGATTGCCCGCTGAGCGGCGAACAGTTTCGAGAGTTGTGGGCGACTCGTAACAGGTAGAATTGCAACGTGGAAGCCTGCGGGAACGCGACGGGAGCCTAGGCTCCTAGTTCGCGAGCGCCTTACAAGTCTCGAATTTCAAGCCGAAGAACCCGCAGGGCAGGCCGTCAATCCCATGCCGGATCGGATACCTGACACGCCGGAGAACGTGGCTAGGGCGCGCTAACAAGAGGCCCGCAAAGCCCTTGTCAGCGTTGCCCTGGCCGCGATCTATAGCACACATGATCGCTAAAGGCTGGCGTTCCTGTGCAATTCGGTATATAATTCCCGAAGAAGAAGAAGGGAGGAATTGATGTCAAAGACAACGGTCGAACTCGCTGCAGAAATTCTCATAGCCATGATAGCTAAGGGAACTCTTGCTGAATTGCAGGAAGAAGATGCCCAGCATAGGGCGGCGCAGTTAAGGATTATCCACAAGGCTGTTGTCGATGCCTACCAAGACAAGTCTTGATCTTCAATCCAGGGCTCAGCCCCGTGTGTAATTAGGTATGTAATTCCCTCTGGATTGGTCGCCCTGGGAGCCGATGGCCGACCGGACCAAAGCCACCCTCCCCAACGAGCATGGCGTGCTCCGCATACGAGTCGACCGCTGAATGCAGCCCCCACACCCACCGTAAGCCCTCTCTCCCTACCCCCGTACCCAGCGGCAGGTTAGGAAGCGCCCGGACGCGCCAACGCAAGCCCTCTCCCTCCCCCCAAGCAGGGTGCAGGGGGCGCAGCCCCCGCCGGGGGTACAGGGGGAGTCCCCCTGTACCCAAAAACGTCGGAGGGTGGTGCGGGCGGGATAGCGGCGCACGCCAAGCCAGACCCTTCGCTGATGGAGGGCGCAGGCCAAGACAAAACCATCCGTCCCCATCGGCGGGCGGACGCCGGAGTCCGGGGCCCCCGCCACCCCCCTATTGCAAAATAAGAACAGTTGTGCTATAGTACCCCCATGAAGTAGGTCCTAGGCCCGCTTCTCTTCCTTAGGAGCCTGCCGCATAGCGTATGCACTGGGGGCTAACCACAGAGAATCCCCCTGTGGCAGGAGGGTCTGGGGAACATCCCCAGGCCCACAACCCTCCGAGGAAGGCTGGAACCGGAGCGAATGCCGTTGTAAGGCACAGGCTCCTTGGAGCCATCCCGCTCTGTAACGGCTCCGTAACGACTGTGTAACGGCTTGTAATGCCTCGTAATGCCTTTGTAATGGCTCCGTGCCTGCAAACCCCGAATCCGGCTGACAAACGTTACAAAGCCCCGTTCACCGCCCAGAATTCTGACTGTTGTCGCCTTGAGGTGGTATGAACTACAGCTTGCGCTCTCTCCGCTATTGCCCTTGGTGCGCCTCCCGCTTCCCCCCTGCTCTGCGGAGAGACGCTATCTACTGTTCCGGGCGCTGCCGGGTGGCCGCCCACCGCGCAGAACACGCAAAGCGCAGCGACGGAACGGACCCCCAGGCTGGACCGGACCCGGCGCTGGCGTCGCCGGGCTCGCATCGGCAGGAGGTTGAAGGCGCACTGCTCCAGCTCGCTGGGGAGGCCGTCGAGGTGATAAGCGACGCGCTCGCGGAGAAAGACACCAGCGTCGCCGAGTGGATCGTCGAGCGCGCCGTCGTCCGGCACTCCAAACCCGGCGACCCCGCAGAAAAGTCAGCACGGATGAGGGATGAGGATGCAAGAGCCGAACTCCAGCGCGCAATCGATAGCATCGCAGCCCGCCTTGAGGAAGAGCGTGATACGGGAGTTGGCGCCGGGAGCGGCTGAGTCCCTGGAGTGGGACTGGCCCACCTGGGCCCGCCCCTCCCAGCTTCCCCCCGACGGCGACTGGCTTGTCTGGCTCGTCCTGGCCGGCCGAGGCTGGGGCAAGACCCGCACCGGCGCCGAATGGGTCCGCGCCCAGGCCGCTTCCAACAACGCCCGCCGCATTGCCCTCGTCGCCCCTACCGCCGCCGACGCTCGCGACGTCATGGTCGAGGGCCACAGCGGCATCCTCTCCGTGGGCCACCCCGACGAGCGCCCCGCCTATGAGCCGTCCAAGCGCCGCCTCACCTGGCCCAACGGCGTCGTCGCCACCACCTTCTCCGCCGACGAGCCCGACCGCCTGCGCGGGCCCCAGTTCCATGCGGCCTGGTGCGACGAGATGGCCGCCTGGCGCTACCCGGAAGCCTGGGACATGCTCCAGTTCGGCCTCCGCTTGGGCCAACCCCCGCGCACCGTCGTCACCACCACCCCCCGGCCCGTTCGCCTCATCCGCGAGCTCCTCGCCTCGCCGTCAACGGCGGTCACTCGCGGCGCCACCTACGAGAACCGGGCCAACCTCTCCGAGGCCTTCCTCCAACGGATCGCCGCCCGCTACGAGGGGACCCGCCTGGGCCGCCAGGAGGTCCACGCCGAGCTTCTTGACGACGTCGAAGGCGCCCTCTGGCAACGCAAGGTCTTCCAGTCCATCCCCGACGCCCCGGACCTCCTCCGCGTCGTCGTCGCCATCGACCCCGCCGTCTCCTACAACGACAGCGCCGACGAGACCGGCATCGTCGTTGCCGGCCGCGGCGTCGACGGCAGCTTCTACGTCCTCGCCGACCGCTCGTGCAGGCTGTCGCCCGACGGGTGGGCGCGGCGGGCCGTGCGGGCGCACCGGGAGTTCGCCGCCGACCGCATCATCGGCGAGGTCAACAACGGCGGCGAGCTCGTGGAGTCCGTCCTCCGCACGGTGGACGCATCCATTCCCTACAAGGCCGTCCGCGCCAGCCGAGGCAAGCTCGTCCGGGCCGAGCCCATCGCCGCACTCTACGAGCAGGGGAAGGTCTTCCACGTCGGCCCCGGCCTGGAAGACCTCGAGGACCAGCTCTGCACCTGGATCCCCGAAAGCGGCGCCAGCCCGGACCGCCTCGACGCCCTGGTCTGGGCGCTCTCGGAACTCAACCACCGGGCCGAAATCGGCGTGTGGCTGTAACTTGCAGCGCCCTAGGGCCTGTCGTCTCGCCCAGCGGGGCGCCGGGGGCGCCTCTGTCCCTGCCCCTGTACTCGGGGGAAGGTTAGGATGGGGGTCTGGAAGCGCCAAGGCAACAAAGCGACGCTCCCTTCGTTCCCCTAGGGAGAGGAGGGAATTGCACGGGATTATGGGACAGGCTCTATAGCGTGGCCCCGCCCGGAGCTCCGCAACCACGCGGCCCGGCGCCAGGATGCTGAAAGAGAAGCAAGGTCAACGCGGCGCCGCTCGTTGCGCCGTTCACCCGCTTGGCCCATCATAAGATGTAGAGGCCCACACACACCGAGACCATCCCATGCGACGACACCTCTCCTACATGTACACCGCACTGGTTGCAGTCCTGGTGATAACAGCCGCCGCCTGCGCCTCCTCGAATACACCGGCCCCGACGCCCACCGACGCCCCCGCGGTCCAGCGCCCCCCCCCAGCATCCGGCAGCATCGCCGAACTCGAGGATGTCCTCGCCGCTGTCTACGATGAAGTCAACCGCTCCGTCGTCAATATTCAATTGGACGGGGCCAGCTCCTCTGGCGGGTTCCCGGGGTTCAACGCCCAGGGCCTTGCCTCCGGCTTCGTGTGGGACAAGCAGGGCCACATCGTTACCAACGAGCACGTCGTCTCCCCCGCTGAGAGCCTCACTGTCACCTTCCACGACGGCCTCTCCGCCTCCGCCCGCGTCGTGGGCGTCGACCGCGACAGCGACCTCGCCGTCATCAAGGTGGACGTCCCTGAGGACATCCTCTTTCCCCTCGAGATGGCGTCCTCCGCGGATGTCAGGGTGGGAAGGCTTGTGGCAGCCATCGGCAACCCCTTTGGACTCGCGGGCACCATGACTGTCGGCTTCGTCAGTGCCCTGGGGAGGGTTCTTCCGGTGCGCACCGACAGCCCTCAGGGCGGCATCTACAGCATCCCTGACGTCATCCAAACCGACGCATCCATCAACCCAGGCAACTCCGGCGGCGTCCTCGTCGATACCGATGGCCGGCTCATCGGCGTGCCGTCGGCCATCATCTCGCCTCTACAGGTATCGGCGGGCCTTGGCTTCGCCATACCCTCAGCCATCGTCGAGAAAGTCGTGCCGGTGCTGATCAAAGACGGCGAGTATAGGCACTCCTGGCTGGGCGTTCGCGTCTTCACCGTTACGTCAGGGGTCGCTGAGGCCATGGGCCTTGACTCCAACCACCGGGGAGCAATGATTCTGGAGCTTTCTCCCGGCAGCCCCGCCGATAAGGCCGACCTGCGGGGCAGCGAAAACCTCGCCACTGTCAACGGCGTCGATATCCGCGTCGGCGGCGACGTCATCATCGCTATCGACGGTGATCCCGTCATCTCCACCGACGTCCTCATCAGCCACCTCGCCCACTTCACCGACGTCGGCCAGACCATTGCCCTCCGCATCGTCCGCGACGGCGAGGAGCAGACCATCGAGGTCACCCTCGGCACCCGCCCCACGTCCTAGCGCCCCCCACCCTTCTCGCCATTCCGGCCGGAGTTCCCCGGTCTGAAGCAGCAACGCCCGGCCCCCTGCGCGTCCCCCTTGTCCTCCGCCGTGGAACCTTTCCCACCTCACCGGCGTATTCTTTAATAACAGGCCCATAGCGGACGCCTCCACCGGGAGCTACATGAACGACGCCGAGGCCGTGCGTCGCTGCCAGGCAGGCGAACTGGACGCCTTCCGCCACCTGGTCGAGCAGTACAAAGACATCCTCTACGGCGCCGCCTACCTGATGACGGGAAGCGCCGCGACTGCCGAGGAGCATGTCCAGGAAGCCTTCGTCTCCGCCTGGCGTGGGCTGGGAGGCTTCAACAACGACCGGCCCGTCAAGCCCTGGCTGGTGCGCATCCTCGTCAACCGGGTGCTCAGCGAGCGGCGCAGAGGCCATATCGTTGCTGCTTCCCTCGACGACCCGGCCCAAGAGGACCCGGCCGGACCCGATGACGTGGCGCACTGGGTCTCCAACAAGGAGCAAGTGGAACAAGCCCTGAGGTGTCTGTCCAACGAGCACCGGCAGGTTGTCCTGCTTCGGTTCTTCACCGGCCTCTCACTGGCTGAAATCGCTGAAGTCCTGCGGACTCGAGAGGGGACGGTCAAGTCCCGTTTGCACCGGGCATTGCAGCACATGCGGACTGCATTGGAGGAACAACCTCCCACCGGAGGATCATAGCCATGGAACATCAACCCTCTTCCGAAGCAGATCTGGAGGGGCGGCTGGAGGCATACTTCCAGCACCGGGCGGCCAGCCTCAGGGCCCCCGCCGGCCTCTGGCAACACGTTGCAGCCCGGATAAATGCCCAAGTGAATGAAAGAGAGCCGCGGAGCATATGGGCCAGGCTGCGCCGCCTCCTATCCCCGCCGTGGCAGTGGCGGCCCCTGGGAGCCGCAGCCTCGATTGCCACTCTGACGTTGGCAACTATCGCCATCACCCTCGCCGTCACCTCGCCCTGGAACCCGGACGTTTCAACCCTGGGGCCCGGAAGGGAAGATTCGGCCATGCTGCCGGGGCAGCTGGGTCCGCGCGGAGAGCCCGGGACATCGGGACTGTTGGCCGTCGATCTCAATTCGAACGCCGATGGCCGCTGGATGGTGACAACGGACCCGGACGCCGCGTTCCTCGCCGCCCGTCCCGCTCGCTCTGCGCTGGTGCTCGCCGACCCTTACGACCAGCGCATGATTGTCTACCAGAGCATCCTCTGGCTCCGCGTCGGCGATGTCGACGCGGCCCTGGAAAGCCTCGTGGAGCACACCCGGCAAATGGACGGCTACGTCGTCTCCTCCTTCCGCGACGGCAGCGACTCAGCTAGGCTGACGGTGCGGGTGCCGGTGGAGACCTTCGACGATGCCAGGAAGACCTTCAGCGCCCTCGCCCTAGAGGTGGAGAGAGAAGAGACCACCAACGAAGACGTCACCGAGCAGTACGTGGACCTGGAGTCCCGCCTGCGGAACTGGCAGGCCGCCGAGAGCCAGTACCTGGAGCTGCTTCAGGACGCAAAAAACGTGGACGAGGCCCTCCAAGTCCAGAACCGCCTCTTCCAGGTCCGCGAGGACATCGAGCGTCTCCAGGGACAGATGCAACTCCTGGAACATACCTCGGAGACAGCCGCAATCACCATATTCCTCAACCCCACCGAGCCGATCCTCCAACAGGGGTGGAGCCCCTCCAGCACGGGACGCTCGGCCCTCCGCTCCCTCAGCGACTTTGGACAGCGGCTGGCCGGAATCGGTATCTGGCTGGGCATATACAGCCCGGTTTGGGTCCTGGCCCTTGCAATACTCTTTGTTCTCGTTCGGCGAGCACGGCGCCATTAGCCCATCCGGCCCGCCAGACTAGCGGCTCAGTCCCCTCAGGCGGCCCCCCTGACGGAGATCCTTCTCCCACAACTCCTACCATTTCCGTAGGGGCGGAGCGAGCGGCGCCCAGGCGCCTTGCCACCCACGGCGCCCACGCGCCCGCCCCCATTGCTCCTTGACGAATTCCTTCGCCTGGTGGTACAGTTCCAAGCGGTATCGCGCAGGCGGGAAAGTCACGGGCGGCCTGTTTGCCGTCCCCTCTCCGACCCTTCCTCACCGCCCTAGCCGCCGCAGACGTTAGTGACATGCTCCGCGGACCCATACTCGAAGGTTGAGGTTCCCCAATGACCCTGATTATTACCGCAGTCATCCTTGGCATCGTTGCCCTGGCCTTCGCCGGCGCCATGACCCTGCGAGTGCTCCGCGAAGACGCCGGCAACGACACCATCAAGGAGATTACCCAGGCCATCAAGGAAGGGTCGCTGGCCTTCCTCATCAGGGAATACCAGTACCTTGCCGCCTTCGTCGTCATCATCTTCATCGTCCTCGCCCTCTGGATTAACTGGCAGACGGCGATTGCCTATCTCGTGGGCGCAGTGGCCTCTGGCGCCGCCGGCTGGGCGGGTATGAGCGTCGCCATCAGGGCCAACGGGCGCACCACCGCCGCCGCCGCCAGGGGTCTCAACCCGGCCCTGCGCGTCGCCTTCTCCGGCGGCGCTGTCATGGGCTCAACCGTCGTTGGCCTCGGCATAGTGGCCTTGGCGCTCGTCTACCTTGTCTTCAAGGACATCACCATCGTCACCGGGCTCGGCTTCGGCGCTTCCAGCATCGCCCTCTTCGCCAGGGTCGGCGGCGGCATCTTTACCAAGGCCGCCGACGTGGGCGCCGACCTCGTGGGCAAGGTTGAGCAGGGCATCCCGGAGGACGACCCCCGCAACCCCGCCACCATCGCCGACAACGTCGGCGACAATGTCGGCGACGTCGCCGGCATGGGCGCCGACCTGTTCGAGTCCTACGTCGGCTCCATCATCGCCGCCATTGCCATCGCCGCAGGGACCGCCGTCGGCTTTGGCTACGACAGCCCCTACGCCGTCCTGCCCCTTGGCATAGCGGCCGCGGGCATCTTCTCCGGCATCATCGGCACATTCTTCGTCCGAGCCAGAGAAAACGCCGGCTTCAGCACCCTGCTCTGGGCGCTGCGGCGGGGCATCTTCGTGGCCGGCGCCCTCGTCATTGGACTCTCCCTGGCCGTCGTCATGCTCATGGACGTTTCCTTCCTCGTGTTTTGGATCATCGTCACGGGGCTTGTGTCCGGCATCATCATCGGCCTCGCAACCGAGTACTACACCTCCTACGAGTACAAGCCCACGAGATACGTCGCAGAGCAGAGCTTGTCCGGTCCCGCCACCACCATCATCAGCGGCTTCGCCGCCGGCATGCAGAGCACCGTCATCCCCGTGATCGTCATCGGCGTCGCCATCATCATCTCCTTCCTCCTTGCCGACTCCATCGAGACCGGCCTCGGCTTCTACGGCATCGCCCTCGCTGCCGTTGGCATGCTCTCCACCCTCGGCATCACCCTCTCCACCGATGCCTACGGCCCCATCGCCGACAATGCCGGCGGCATCGCAGAACAGGCCCATATGGACCCCGAGGTCCGCAACCGCACCGACGCCCTGGACTCGCTGGGCAACACCACCGCAGCCACCGGCAAGGGATTCGCCATCGGCTCCGCCGCCCTCACCGCCCTCGCCCTGATGGCCGCCTACTCCCACGCCGTCGGACTCGAAGCCGGCATCGACATCCTCAACTTCCGCACCCTGACCGGCGCGCTCGTTGGCGCCATGCTGCCCTTCATCTTCAGCGCCCTCACCATGAGCGCCGTCGGCCGCGCCGCCCACGAGATCGTCAATGAGGTTCGCCGCCAGTTCCGCGAAATCCCCGGCATCATGGACGGCACCGGCCGCCCCGACTATGCCCGCTGCGTGGACATGAGCACCAAGTCCGCCCTGCGGGAAATGGTGATTCCTGGCCTGATTGCCGTTATCGTTCCGCTTGCCATCGGCTTCGTCCTGGGCCCCGAGGCTCTCGGAGGCCTCCTCGTCGGCGCCATCGTCAGCGGCTTCATGCTGGCCATCACCATGGCAACCGCCGGCGGCGCCTGGGACAACGCCAAGAAGTGGATCGAGGCCGGCCACCACGGCGGCAAGGGCTCCGACGCTCATAAGGCCGCCGTCGTTGGCGACACCGTCGGCGACCCCTTCAAGGACACCTCGGGGCCGTCCCTGAACATCCTGCTCAAGCTGATGTCCATCGTTGCCCTCGTGTTCGCTCCCGTCCTCGCCGACTGGACACCGCTCATTTCCGGCTAAACCCACACGCGAATAGAACGTCCCCGGCCTTGGGAAGATGGGCAAGCGGCGATGCCCGTCTTCCCAAGGTCGCTCTCTGCGTAGCGGCCCTACGGTATGAGCACCCCAGCGCCGCCGTCGCCTCCTCGCCAGCGCCGCCCTCTCCAGCGGTGCGCCGCGCCCCTGCCTTGCACCCCCCCTAACCCAGGCATACAATCGCGGCGATTTGCAGGCGGTAGCCTGCGAGCCACCGCCGATCCCTAGCTCACCCTTGGAGGAAACTATGGTGGACATGCTGCCCAAACTCACGTTCGGGCCCTGGATTGCCGACTGGTAGGACCGCATCAACATGGAGCGTATGCGCCAACACCGCGAGGCCAGAGCCCGCCAGGTCATGCGCAAATACGAGGTCGCCGTCATCCTCGAAGGCACGCCCGGCAACCTCCGCTACCTCACCTCCACCCGCGGCTTCGAAATGCCCGGCTGCCGCTATTGCCTCTTCTTCGCCGAGGGCGACACCATCATGTACGAGCACAGCGGCTGGTATCACCAGATGCCCGACCAGGCCACCTGGATCAAGGAATGGCGCCCCGGCCGCTCCTGGCTCGCCGGCTCACCCGGCCTCGGGGCCATCGCCGACGAGGCCAAGGCCCACGCCGCGGACATCAGCATGGAACTGGAAAAGCGGGGCCTCCTCAAGGAACGGGTCGCCGTTGGCGGTCTTGACGGGTTCGCTCGTCAGGCCCTCATCGACGCTGGCGTCACCAACCTCGTTGACACCCGGAACATGCTGCTCGAAGCCCGCGCCATCAAGAATGAGGACGAGATCAACTGCTTCCGCATCCTCTCAGCCATTGTCGACGGCATGTGGTGGAAGGTATGGGAGAACGCCAAGCCCGGCATCCGGGACAACCAGCTTGGCGCCATCGCTGTCGCCGCCGGTTACGAAGCCGGCGCCGAGTTCGCCGTCCCAGGCGGTTGGCGCAGCGGCCCCATGACCTTCGATCGCGGCTTCCAGACCAGCAGCCGCATTCTCCAGTTTGGCGACCTCCTTTACGGGTCCCTCTGCGGCATTACCTATCTCGGTTACGGAAGCTGCACCTACCGCTCCTTCATCATCGGGCGCAAGCCCACCGAGCGCGAGAAGGACTGGTACAAGCAGCTCATGGACGTCGTCGACGGCGTTATCAGCGAGATCAAGCCCGGCAACACCACCGCCGACGCCGCAAAGCACTTCCCCCCGGCATCGTCATGGGGCTACGACGAGGAAGTGGAGGTGCTGTGCAGCGAAATCGGCCACGGCATCGGCCTCGGCGGCCGCGGCGGCTACGACATGCCCATCATCAACCGCCAGTGGTCCTTCGACCACCCACAGGAGTTCCAGGAGGGCATGGTCATTGCCGTAGAGAGCCGCCAGGGCGTCCAGCGCGTCGGCGGCGTCCGCATTGAGGACATGGTCGTCGTCACTAAGGACGGGCCTCAACTCCTCGACAACTTCCCCAGGGACGAGCTCCTCGTCGCGCCTATGGCCCTCTACGGCGGCTAGGCGTACTTCCCAGGGAAGTTGTTACAAGCGCAAAGCAGAAGAATCCGCTCCTCCCTTCCTCCGTAGCCGTGGGAAGGGAGGAGCGTCATCCCCAACACTTGCTCCCTTCCCACGCCTGTCTTCAGGTCATCCCCCGCTCGATACCGGCGTCAACCTGCCGGGGCGGCAGCTCTAACCGGCCGCTCTCTGCATCTCCCTGCCCCACCAGCCCAACACCCACGCCAACAGCCACCGCCAGCGCCGCCGCCACCAACGCCCACCGCCGCATTGCAGCAGCGCGCGCCAGCGCCACCGTGCCCGCGCCGGTGATCCCCAGCACGACGGCCGCCAGGGGCGCGATGAAGGAGAGCGAGCGGTCCAACTGCGTCTCGCTGAGGAAGGCAACAAGAACGGCGCCCAAGAACGCAGCCAGCCACGCAGCCGCAAACACCAACAAGCGGTTGTGGTAGCGCCGCAACACCTTCCAGAGCACCCCGCCCGCAAGCCCCGCCGCCAGCGCCGCGGCCATCACCGTACCGCTGTTGAACAGCGTGTCCGAAGGGGCATGAAGCGGCAACTGCGCCAGTGAGCCAACGATCGCGGCAACTGCGCCTGAGAACACCCCCGCCCGGACCGGCCGCTCGCTCGGCGCAGCGTCTGGCTTCATCGTCCTAGGAGTCCGCCGGCCTCAGGGTAAGGAGGACTTCCACGCTCACCTCTTCCGCCACCCACACCACCGAGAGGGCCGTGGGCGCCTTGATGCTCAACTGGTCCCACGTGAATTGAGTCCTCCCCACTGCGTGCACAACGTCCCCATCGTCCCGCGCTTCTATGTCGAAGGTTATAGGTACTTCAACCCCTCTCACCGTGAGGGCGCCGCTGACCTGGGTGGACACCGCGTCGCCGTCGGTGAAGCCGCTGGGCAGGGGCCCAACGTTGTCCACCGTGAAAGTGGCAATCGGATCGTTGGGGAACATCGCGGTGCGGACGTACCTGTCCCGGAACTGCTGGTCGCTTGAAAGCTCGTGGAGGTCAATGCTGATGATGGAGGCGCCGCCGTCCAACCGCACCTCCCCCGACAGGGCAGTCGTGCGGAGGACCGCGTCATTGGGGAGAGGAAGGCGCTGAAGCTGCTCCTCCACTGTGAACGTGGCCTCCGAACCCTCGCTGACCACGAAGGTAGTCCCCTCAACCTCACCCGTCTGTCTGGGTCCTTCCTCCTGCCCCGCGGAATCGACGGCCGTGGGCGTAGGAGACTCCGGGGTTGACGCGACGGCGGCCGTCTCACCCACCGCCGGCGCGCCCTCCGTGGACGTGGGAACAGCCGTTGCCTCCGGGGGCGCCGCCTCATCCGGCGCCGCCGTCGGATTGGCCCCGCCGCAGGCCGCAACTGCTAGAACCAAGACGCCAGCCACAATGGCCAGAGAGCGCTTCATAACACCGCCTTATGTAGGGACTTCCCCATCTCGCCCGCCGCCGACAACCACCATGCAATCGAACGATGAAGAACGCAGGAAAGCAGGCAACGCTGCTGCGCCATGAAGAAGGCGGGCGCTGGTGCCCGCCTTTCTCATAGCGCAGTGTCCAACGCCGGCCTCACTCGATGCCGTAGAACTCTAACGCGTTGTCCCACAGAATCCGCGACCGGCTCTCCGGCTTCATCCGCTCATCCTTGAGAAACGTCTGAAGCGCGTAGATCTCCGTAGACGAATCGGAATGGCCATAGTCCGTCCCAATCAGCAGCCGATCGTCTCCGGCGTACTTGTAGATCTGCTCCAGGTCGTCATTGAGCTGTATCGTCACCCAGATGTTGTTGTCGGCCAGCGGCCTCTCCTTCATCTTGCCGCCCCGCCGCTCCAGGCGCCGCTGGATGTCGTTGAACAGGTAGGGGATCCAGTCCCCGCTGAACTCAATGATGCCCCACTTGGTCTTGGGGAACTTGTCTGGAATCCCCGTCATCAACAGGGTGTGGAACGCAGAAAGACCGCTGAACTTGTTGCGCTCGAACGCAGTCAACGGGTCGTCCCAGATGGTGTCAACCTCGAAACTGCCCGTCCCAGAGTGGGGGCAGATGGGCATGTCCAACTCCCCGGCCCACTCGAACAGAGGATACCAATAGGGGTCGTGAATGAGGCGGTTGCCCGTTTCCACCCCCCGCAGATTGATGGCCACGGCACCGTTGTCCTTGCTGAATCGCAGTTGACGCTCCGCCTCCTCCAGGTCCAGCGTCGGTATCACCGCCGACCAACGGAAGCGGCCCTTTCCCTGCGCGTAAATGTCCGCCATCCAGCGATTGTAGCTGCGGCACAGGGCCACCTCCTCTGCGGGATTGGTCGTTATCGGACCCGTCCACAGCGAGGGGTAGAGCACCTGCAAGTCGGTCCCCATCTCATCCATGTGCCGCACGCGGGCCTGAACGTCCAGCATGAACTTTGACTCCACCGGCAGGCCAACGTTGCCGATGAACAGGCCAAAGCTCTGGTCGTTGGCGCCAGTCCCAGGCCACGATGTCCGCATGGCCCTCCCGCCGATGATCCAGTACTTCATCACCTCGCCGTTCGCCATGGTCTTGAAGGACGTGCCAGGCTTGAAATGGCGTTCCGATGGGTCCATGTATTCCCATGTTTCGTCAATCTCGATGACGTGGGCGTCAGAGTCAATGATGGGCATCGCGCACCTCCAATGTGTCTATGTTCCCCTACTCCCCAATGAAGGGGTCTGCGCTATCCAGGGGCTCGAACCCGATCACCTGCTTGGCGTAGCTCAGGTCCATCGTGCCCCATCTGTTGTTCGAGGCAATGTTGACGACAATGTACTTATCGGCGGGTGGGTTGTCCAGGCTCCTCTGAATCCCCTGGACCGCGTCCCGCTGGCTCGACCACAGGGCGTAGTCCCGCGCCCCCCTGAGCGGCCTGTCCTCCGCCCACACCCGTCCGAATCTGATGCACACCGACGCAATATCATGCGCGTCGGCGTAGTAACGGGCTATCGTCTCCACCCAGACCTTCGTGCAGGCGTAGAGGCGGTCCGGCCTGTACGGCATGTCGGTGGTCATCAATGGCCAACTCTCAGGGACGTTGTCGTAGTCCCCGGCAATGATCGACTTGTAGGGCTCGTCCAGGTTGTAGCCCTGCACCACCGTCCCGCTGCTGGCGCTCACTATGCGCTTCACCCCGGCGCGCCGCGCAGCCTCATAGACGTTGTACGTCCCGGCGATGTTGATGCGGAGCATGTCCTCCCAGGCCCCTTCGATGAGGAAGGCCAGGTGCACGACGGCATCAACGCCCTCGAAGGCGGGCATGATGGCATCGAGGTCCCCGATGTCGGCGACATGGGAAGGCATGCCCTCAACTTCCTTGATGTCGAGGCACGAAAGCTCGTACTTGCCGGCCAGCAGCCGGCGCGCCGCGGAGCCGATGAGTCCCGCGCCTCCGGTTATCAGCACCTTTTGCATTGAAGCTCCACGCTCATGGGTCCTTGTGGTCGCATGGCGCCCCCACGACAACACCAGCCGTCTACAGCCCGTAGAGCGCCGCCGGGTTGTCGTCGAGGATCTTGCGAATGGTCTCTTGGGGAAGGCCCGCCTCGTTCTTGAAGGTCTGCAGGGCCATCACCTCCGTGGAGGTGTCGGCGTGGCCGTAGTCCGTGCCGATCGTCAGGTTATCGTCCCCAACGTAGCGGATGATCGTCTCGTGGTCGTCGTTGGTCTGGCAGGCCACCCAGATGCGGTTGTCCGCCAGTGGGCGCTCCTTCCAGGGCATGTTCCGCCGCTCCACCCGGCGCTGCAGATCGTGCATCAGGTACGGTAGCCATTGAGCGCTCAACTCAACGAACCCAAACTTCAGCTTGGGGAATCGATCCGGGATTCCCGTGTACAGGATCAGGTGGAAGGCGCTGACACCCGGCAGCTTGGCTCTTGCGAACGTGCGGTCGAACCCGCCCCAGATGCGCGACATCTCGTAGCTGCCGCATCCGGCATGAACGCAGATAGGCAAATCGAGGTCGCTCGCCTCTTCGTAGAGCGGGTAGAAGTACGGGTCGTCCAAAAGACGATCGCTCGCCTCAACGCCCCGCACCATCACCGCGCAGGCCCCATTGTCCCGGGCAAAGCGCAACTCCTCTCTGGCCCTGTCCATGTTCAGCAGGGGCAGAACCGCGGCCCAGCGCAGCCGGCCCTTGCTCTCCGCCCACACGTCCGCCATCCAGCGGTTATAGCTCTTGCGCAGCGCCACGTCGATGTCTGGATTGTCGGTCATTGGCCCTAGGAACAGGGTTGGATAGAGCACCTGTATGTCCGTGCCCAGCTCGTCCATGTGACGCACCCTCGCCTGCACGTCCAACAGGAACTTGGCGTCATCGTCCAGCGCGATGTCGTCGGTGTACGGCCCCAACAGCGCAGCGGTCCCGCCGCCGGGGTATGGCGCCTCCCGCCGCCGCCCATCGATGAGCCACCACTTCTTGATGTCGCCGGAAGGTCCGGGCTCGGGGTCTGCGATGATCTCCGGCCTGTATTGGCGCTCCGACGGGTCCATGTAGTCGAAGGTCGCCATCGTCTCGAGGACGTGGGCGTCAGCGTCGATGATCCGCATGTCGCCTCCAGGTTCAGCAGGCTACAGGCTGTAGAGCGCTACCGGATTGTCGTCCAGAATCTTGCGAATGCTGTCCGCGGAAAGGCCCTCGTTCTTGCGGAACTCCTGGAGAGCGTATATCTCCGTCGACGTGTCAGCGTGGCCATAGTCCGTCCCAATGACGAGGTTGTCGTCCCCGACGTACCGCATGATGGTCTGATGGTCGTCGTTGGTCTGGCAAGCGACCCAGATGTGGTTGTCCCGCAGAGGGTCGTCGCTCCACACCCGGCCCCGGCGCTTCACCCTGCGCTCCAGGTCGTGAATCACGTAGGGCAGCCACTGGGCGCTCAACTCCACGAACCCGACGCGAAGCTCTGGAAACTTGGCCATCATGCCCGTGTACAGAAGCTGGTGGAATGCACTGACGCCCGGAAACTTGGCCCGGGCGAATGTTGCGTCGGGCGGCGTCCATATGCGGTCTATATCGAAGCTGCCATTCCCAGCGTGGACGCACATTGGAAGGTCGATCTCGCTGAGAGCGTTGTACAGAGGGTGGAAGTACTCGTCGATGAGCAGCCGGTCGCCAAGCTCGATGCCCCGCATGAAAATGGCGCAGGCGCCATGGTCCACGGCAAAGCGAAGCTCCTCCAACGACTCGTCCATGTCATACAACGGGAGCACCGCCGCCCATCGCAACCTCCCCCCGCTCTCCGCCCACACGTCGGCCAGCCAGCGGTTGTAGCTCCTCCGCACGCCGTGCTCAACCTCAGCCTTCTCAGAGATGGGCGACAGGAAAATCGTGGGGTAGAGCACCTGAACGTCGGTGCCCAACTCGTCCATGTGACGAACGCGCGCCTGGACGTCCAGGAGAAACTTCGAGTCGTCAGAGAGGGCCACGTTGTCCGAGTGGGGGCCCAGCATCGAGAACTTCCCTCCGCCGGGGTACGGCGCAAGGAAGGACCTGCCGTCTATGGCCCACGACTTGCTCACCTCTCCGCTGGCAAGCATCTCGCTCACCAACTGAGGCCGGTACTGGCGCACCGAGGGGTCCATGTAGTCCCACGTCTTCTCGATCTCCAAGACGTGGGCATCCGAGTCGATTATCCGCACCGGCCACCTCCGGGAACCACGCACGCCCCCGCCGGCGCCCAACGGCGCCAACGAAGGCGTGCGTTTTCAATTACGTTGGGAGGCCAAACATGGTCCTCCGCTTGGCAGGCTTCGGCTACTAGGGGAGCTTCCTGATAATCTCCAGCGCCTCATCCGACACCTGCAAGCTCGCTCGGAGCGCTGTGATGAACTCGTCGTAGGAGGCCAGCGGATTGACGGGCCGGCCCACGCGCTCGGCGTCGCTGATGAAGCCGGGGTCCTTCAACATGTTCCAGAACGCATCCCGCAGGACTAGGACTCTGTCCTCCGGCGTTCCAGGCGGCGCCCCGAAGGGCCTGAAGGTTGAGTAGGGGCCGAGCAACGCCCTGAAAACCTCCAGCCAGGTCTCGGTCGTCAGATGCGCGAAATCATTAAACAGTGACGGCGTATCGGGAATGAGCGGGTCCCGGTCTCCCAGCGAGAATTGAATGAAGGGCTTGACGTACCCTGACGAAATCCAATCTGGGCGAGCGCCGATGATGGAGGCCGCCGGGTACCCGCAGAACCCGTGCACCTCATCCTGCTCCACCGCCACAAACATCGTCCCCGTGCCGCCGTAACCCGACACGTTGTTGAGGTTGGTGCCAAAGGCCTGGTTCAGCAGCTCGACGAAGAAGGTCGTGCTGGCGAACGCCCCCATCGGGACCTCAGGTCCATCTATCAGCTCTTCGAAGGTGCTGACGCCCCCCTCGGCGGATGTCGTGATCGCACAGTTGGGAATGGACTGCTGAATGTGCCCAAGATACTCCAAGTCGTCGAATCTGACCTCGACGCCGGGCGCTCGAACGAGCACCTTCCCCGCGAGCTCCATGTGTATCGGGGAGATGGTCAGGCCGTCGGGCTTGGCGACGTTGTACAGGAAGTTGTTGCCAATCAGGCCGCCGGCCCCGGGCATGTTCTGAATGATCATGGACGGCTTGCCGGGGATGTACTGCGGCATGTGCTTGGCGACGAGGCGGGCGAAAAAGTCGTAGCCTCCGCCGGGAACCGAGCCCACCAGTATCCTGATCGTCTTCCCCTCGAAGAAGTCGGTCTCCGGCGGCGGCTCGGTGGGAACGGCGGTCGCCGTGGGCCTTGGCGTTGGCGTAGCCGGACGCGGGGTAGCAGTCGGCTGTGGCGTTTCGCCCGGCCTCAGCGTCGGCGTTGGAGGAGCGGGAGTATCGGTGGCCGGCACAGAAGTGGCCGTCGGCGCCGTCGTCGGGCGCGGCGTTGCCGTTGGATCGGAGCCGCAGGCAGCCGCCAAAAGCGCCAGCAGCAGCGCCATCACCCCAATGAAAACCTTCCATGACGTCATCACTGTCCTCCATTCGATTCGAATCATCGGATCCCCTGCCTCTTGCGCGAGCCACAGCAGACCCGCAGTTCAACCGGACGCCCCCGCAGACCCCTCACAGCTTCGTCAGTCCCGTGTCCCACGGAATGACCTGAAGTTTCCCATCCTCGACGATGACTGAGTTGCCACTGTATTCCATGCCCGCCTGGGCGCCCAGCACGAAAAGATCCCCCACGGCGTCGGGGCCACTCATTGTTGCCTGCGCCTCTTCGGGCGCCTCCTCGGTGGCGATGGCCACCAGGATGTGGGTGGTCAGGACGCAAATGTTATTCTCCCGTTCCTCGGCGGCCACGAAGCGGGTCAAGGCTTCCACCGCGGCCTTCGACACCGCGTAGGCGCAAAAGCCGGTGCGGCTGGGCGTACCGCCCCTCGGCGCCGTGCCCACGCTCATGATGTGACCCCCGCCCTGCCTTGCCATGTGCGGTATGACGTGCTTGGCGCAGGCGAAGGCCCCGCCAAGGTTAGTATCGATCACCTTGTCCCAAAAGGACTTCTCCATGTCCCGCACTGGCGGCCAAATGGGCACTCCCCACTGAAAGTGAGTCACGATAGCGGCGTTGTTAAGAAGGATGTCGACGCGCCCGAAGTGAGAAGCGGCCCTGTCCATGAGCGCCTTCACCTGTCCGTCGTCCCTGACGTCTGCATTCACGACCAGCGCTTCAGCGCCAAGCTCACGGACCTCGCCGGCGACCCGTTCCATTTTGGCGGCGTCTTCAATGTCGGCGATGACGATGTTGGCGCCCGCCCCTGCAAGGGAGTGGGCTGCATACCTGCCAACTCCCTTGGCCGATCCCGTTATCACGGCGACCTGCCCCTGCAACGCCATCAACAACCCCTCCCGTCACCCAGGCCAAAATGATTTCACAACGATAATCGGCGGCCTGCCCCCTGTCAATGACTACGGAAGGTGTTCCCAAACCATTGTCCGCCTGATTCTGCTACCCCAGCCGCCGTGTGGACACCGCCTAACACCGAGGCTACAATCTTTCGGGCGGCCATCGTGCGGCGGCGAGGCGCACCGCCCGGCAAACATGCCCCCACAAGAAAGATCACGGAAGATCACAGAGGTAGGCCACTAGTGAAGCTCCACGAATACCAGGCCAAAGCAATGCTCCGCGAGGCCGGCGTCCCCGTCCCCACAGGCGAGGTCGCGCTCACCCCTGACGACGCAGTCCGGATCCTGGCCAGCCTCGGCGGCACGGCAGTCGTCAAAGCGCAGGTCCACGCCGGGGGCCGGGGAAAGGCGGGGGGCGTCAAGGTCGTGTCCACACCGGACGAGGCCCGTGAGATAGCCACCAGGCTCTTGGGCTCCAACCTCACCACCCACCAGACAGGCCCCGAAGGAGCGCCCGTGGGGCAACTCCTCGTAGAGGAGACCATCGTCGTGGCCAAAGAACTCTACGTCGGCATCCTCGTGGACAGAGCCGTCGGCGGCCCCGTCGTCATCGCCAGCGAGGCCGGGGGGATGGAGATCGAGGAAGTGGCGGAAACCAACCCTGAGAAGATCCTTCAGGAGGTCGTCGATCCCGCGCTCGGCCTCTTTCCCTTTCAGGGACGACGCCTGGCGTACGGCATGGGCATCGATCCCGGCCTGGTCAATGCCGCCTCGTCCATGCTGGTGAAGCTGTTCACCCTGTTTCAAGCCAACGATTGCTCCATGCTGGAGATCAATCCGCTGGTGGTCACCGGGGACGGAAGACTCTTGTGCGTGGACGCCAAGATCACCCTGGAAGACGACGCCCTGTTCCGCCATCCCTCCCTCATCGAGCTGCGCGACCGGGCCCAGGAAGACCCCTTGGAAGCGGAGGCCACCGAATACCAGGTGCAGTACATCCGCCTGGACGGCAACGTCGGCTGCCTGGTCAACGGCGCGGGCCTCGCCATGGCAACGATGGACACGGCGCTCATGGCCGGCGCCGCCCCGGCCAACTTCCTCGACGTCGGGGGCTCCGCCGACGAGGCCAAGGTCGCCAACGCCATCCGGCTGATACTCAAGGACCCCAACGTCGAGGCCATCCTCGTCAACATCTTCGGCGGCATCCTGCGCTGCGACATCGTTGCCAGGGGCATCATCCAGGCCGACCAGGAAGGTGGCGTCGAGATCCCGCTCGTGGTGAGGATGCTCGGAACCAATGTGGAGGAGGGCCGGCGCCTGCTGGCCGAGTCCGGCCTGAAGGTGCTGTTCGCAGATACCCTCGCCGAGGCCGCCGACAAGGTGCGCGAGGTAACCGCCGGCTAGCTGTACTCCCCAGGAACGCTAGTTACAAGAGCAAGGCGAGAGCATCCCATCCCTTCTCCCGAGTGTGGGGGAAGGTTAGGATGGGGCCGCGCAACAACCGCTAGAAAAACTACAGCGAGAACCCCGAGCGCACCGCATGAAATTCGGCGCCTTCTTCCTCTTGCAGTCGCCTCTCGCCCGCCCCACCGGAGAGGTCTACGCCCAGGCGCTCGGTCAAATGCAATACGCCGACGACCTCGGTTTCGACTCCGTCTGGATCGCCGAGCACCACTTCTCCAACTACGGCTACTGCCCCAATCCCCTGATGCTGGCCGTCAAGGCCGCCCAGGTTACCCGGCGCGTCCGCATCGGCACTGCGGTCATCGTCCTTCCCTTCTGGCATCCACTGAGACTGGCGGAAGACATCGCCCTCGCCGATGTGCTCACCGAAGGACGGCTGGACGTTGGTGTAGCCAGGGGCTACCAACCCTACGAGTTCCAACGCCTGGGGCTCGACATCTCGCAGAGCCGCGCCCTATCCGACGATACGTTGGACGTGCTGCTGAAAGCGCTATCCACGGTGGGCTTCACCCACGAGGGCCCGTACTACGCCCTGGCCGAAACCACCACCTATCCCAGGCCGGCGCAGCAGCCGCACCCGCCCATCTGGCTCGCGGCCACAAGCAAGGAAAGCGTTGAAAGCGCCGTGCGCCGGGGCATGAACCTGTTCACCACCACTTCGACGCGCCCCATAAGCGCCCTCGAGGAGACTGCCGCCGTCCTCGAAAGCGCTCGAGCACAGCACGGCGCGTCCCCCCACGCCACCGAGTTCGCCGTGCAACAACACGTCCACGTGGCCCCAACCGACGCGGAGGCCAAAACGCGGTTAGACCACTCGCTGTGGCATCACCGCCACTCCAACCGGCTCCGGCTGGGAACGGTGAACGTGGAGGCCGGCGTCGCCCACGCCGCCCCCATGGAGGACGAGCCATCCCTGGAAGACCTGTACAATACCCACACCATCGCCGGCAGCCCGGAACGAGTCCGCGAACGCATCCAGGAGTACCTCGACGTCTCCGGCATGACGCAGTTGAACTGCTATCTCAACCTCGGCAGCCTCGAGGACGGCGTCGTCAGGGACTCCATGCGGCTCATGGCCGAGAAGGTCATGCCGCACTTCAAGTAGCCCTCTGCGCCAGCGCCCGGCCACCTTTCGCAGGCCGGCCCCCCGCCGAGGGGCCTCCGCCCAAGCACACCGACATCGTGTACCCTCCACCCATGACCGTCCCCCGAGCCACGGCCATCGTCACCGACAGCACCGTTTCCCTTCCCCTGGACTTCGCCGAGAACCTGGGAATCCACGTTGCCCCCATGCACGTCACCATGGAGGGCCAGTCCTATCGGGATGGGGTGGACATCACCGCCGGCGAGCTTTACCGAAGGCTCAGGGCCGGCGCGCCTCAGCCGCTCACCTCAGCCCCCGACCCGGCCAGCTTCGTTGCCGCCTTTGAAGCGGCGGCGGCAACGGCGAGGGGCATCGTCTGCGTGGTGGTGTCCCGTAGATACAGCGCCGCCCTCGACGCCGCCAACACCGCCGCCGAGGTGTTCCTCCAACGGCGCCCTGAGATCGACCTCCGCATCCTCGACAGCGGCACGGCGGCGGGCGCCCAGGCGGTGCTCCTTGTCGCCGCCGCCCGACGCGCAGACCCCGACGCCGACGCCGGCCAGGTGGAGGCTCTCGTTGCAACTTTGAGGGAACGGTCGTACATGCTGGCGGCGTTGGATACCCTCCATTACGTGGGCAAGGGAGGGCACGTCCCCCGGGCGGCAACCTGGCTCGGCGACCTGCTTCAGGTCAAACCGATTCTGGAAATGGCGCCCGGAGGGGAAGTCCGCCGACTGGAACGCCCCCGCACCCGCCGCCGGGCGCTGGAGCGGCTGGCCATCTTGGCCCATGACAAGGTCGGCGACAATCCCGTTCTGATGAACGTCATCCACGCAGATGCCCAGGAAGAAGCCGAAGCGCTGAGGGAGCTCGTGGGGCGGGAGTTCCGCTGCGAGGACATTCTGCTGACGGAGTTCTCCCCGGTCATCGGGGCGCACACCGGGCCCGGCCTCCTGGGCCTAGCCTTCTGCATCGCCCCCAACGCCTGACGACGCACCACCATGACGGCAACCGGCGAAGTTGCGTTCCCGGAGAACGCAGCGAGACAACCGCCCCTACCCCCTCCCCACCCCCATCGCCTCCGCCACCAGTTGCAGCGAGCGCGCCCGGTCCTCGAACCGGTAGCAGTTGGTTACGATGCCAATGTCCGTGGAGCCAAAGTCCTCGGCGGCCTGAAGGATACCCTCCCGCACCGTCTCCGGGTCTCCGTCTATCTCCCGGTTTCTGAACCGCGCCAGGAACGCCCGCTGCTCCTCCGTTAACGGGAACACCGACGCTTCCTCGGGTGGGATCATGCCCGGGCCAACGCCAAGCTGCAAATAGCGGTCGGCCCGCATCATCTGCCGGCTCGAGGCGATGAACTGCGCCTCCTCCGTCGTTGGGGCGCACACGACTTGCAGCGCCACGTTGATCCTCGGCTCAGACAGGAACCTCGACGGCTTGAAGAGGTCGTGGTAGAGCTTGGCCACCGTGGGCCCCGTCGCCCCGGTCACGCCAAAGAATTCGGCAAAGGCGAACGGGAGCCCCATCATCGCGGCAAGCCTCGCGCTGTAGTCGCTGGAGCCCAGAAGCCAGATCTCCGGCGGAGACTCGGACACAGGCCCCGGATGCGCCTTGACTCCCTCGAACGGGTTGCCATCGTAGGTACCGCCCTGCAGATAGGCCAGCAGGTCCAGCACCTGCCCCGGAAACCCCTCCACGTCCACCAACGGGCGGGGATCCGCCAGGGCCAGGGCCGTGCGGCGGTCGCTGCCGGGGGCGCGGCCAATGCCAAGGTCTATGCGGCCCGGATAGAAGCTGTTCAGGACGCTGAACTGCTCGGCCACCTTCAGCGCCGAGTAGTGCGTCAGCATCACGCCGCCGCTGCCAACCCGGATGTGGTCCGTGTGCGCGGCAATCTGCCCAATGAGGATTTCCGGGCTCGTTCCCGCGAACGCAGGCGTGTTGTGGTGCTCGGCGACCCAGTAGCGGGCGTACCCCGCCTCCTCAGCCAGGCGGGCCAACTCAACCGTCTCCCGAAGCGCATCGGCAGCGGCGCCGCCCCGTCGTATCGGCGACTGGTCAACGAAGCTCAGCGTAATGGGGTTGTTCAAGCTCCTTCCCGCTGTCCCGCTCCCCGCCAGCTCTCTTTCCCAGGGACGTTGGGTCCAAGGCCAGGCGGGAGACTCCCATCGTAACCTCCGCCCGTAGTGGAGGGAAGGGATGGGGGGATTTGCCGGGGGCAGGTTAGGCCTTTGATTGTTTGTTGTTACACTGGCCAGCCGGATTTCGGGGGTTGCAGGCACGAAGCCGTAACAGAGGGCGTAACAAGGCGTAACTAGCAGTAATGAAGCTGTAAGGGATCTGTAAAGGAACCGTAATGGCCCCGTAACGAACCGTAACGGAACCGTAATGGAGCGGGATAGCTCCAAGCAGCCTGTGCCTTATAACGGCATTGGCTCCGGTCCCAACCTTCCTCGGAGGGTCTTGCCCCTTGGGTTGTTCCCTCAGCGCCCCTGCCACAGGGGGATTCTCTATGGTTAGCCCACAGTGCTAAACGTATGCGGCAGGCTCCGAGAAAGAGAAGCGGGCCGGCTGCCCACTTCATGGGGACATTATAGCACACTCGTTCTTATTTTGCAAGGGGGCGGTGGTGGGGCGGGAGGGGATGGTCTTGTTTTGCCCTGGGCCGCTATTCTGCAGGTTTTAGCATCTCTAGAATGTCGGCAGGCACCTCATCCTGCAATATAAGGCTGTCGCTCCCGCCGACGAGGTCGCTTACTTTCGCGATCACCCGTTTAGCAACAAATGGATCCTGCCCCAAGGCGGTCTCTAGGTCTGCACGCGCTTCCTCAAACTTTCCCAAGGTGACCAGAGCAATACCCCGGAGAAAGTAGGCCTCGGCCGGGTCGTCACCACCTAAACTGAGGTGCCTGCCGAAGTCATCTACGGCATCCTGGGATTGTCCCATATTAAAGTGGACTACAGCTCGGCCCATGTAGGCGAACGGATCGGTTGGGTCAATCTCTATCGCACTACTTATGTCCTCCAGGGCCGATCGGTAATTGCCAACCGTCATAAAGGCGACACCCCTTCCCTTGTATGCTGCGCTGCTCTTGGGATTCACGTCGATTACGAAGTTTAAGTCTTGCATCGCCCCGTCGATGTCCCTACGATTTACACGACAGGCAGAACGCCCAATGTAGGCACCCTCCAGCCGTTCGTCAAGCCGTATCGCCTCGCTATAGTCCTGCTCCCCCAACTCCGGTTGTCCGCTGTCCCAGTAAGCCCGTTCCCTTTCCTGGTACGCCCGCGCATCATGGCGATCCAGGGTGATCACTCGAGAGAAATCTTGAATGCCATCACCGTATTTCTTCATTTTTATGAACGTTACTGCTCGGTTTGCGAATGAAGCTTGTTGGTAACTGTTCAACTCAATTGAACGGTTGTAATGTCTAAGAGCTTCTTCAAAATGTCCTTGGCTCAAGTGAAGCCCGCCCATATGAAACTCCGCGTACGCACTTCGGTGAATTTCGGCGTTCTTGATAAAGCCTTGAATATCGTCGTGGATCGTCTGCGCTGAAATGTCGTGATAAGAACTGAGATATTCAAGCATGGGAAGTTTTAGAGCGCTCGGGAAGCAGATAATATGGCCCGGATTGACGACCCCTGTAGGAGGGCTAACGAAAACGCTCTTCTGTGCCTTGATACGGTTCGCAGGGGCCCGCATGCGCAAGAGTAGGTTGGTGTCAGTGTTAAGGAGTATTACGCGACCATCGTTTTTCGGCTCACTGGGGCAGGCGAAGAAGAGCGCATTGAGATAGTCAGCAGTGAAGTCAACCAGGTTTGTAGGATAACCGTAGTGTTGGAGCTGGCTTAGTAGGTCCTCTGGTGTAAGGTCGTCAACGTAGCGGGCGGCGGCGGTAAGAATCTCGCCTTCCACATGACGGATATCGAACCCATCATCACCAAGAGGTATGAGCATCGTTCTATACTCTCGGTAAAGGCTAGATGAAATTTCCGGGTAGTATTTCGGCTCATCTCGAAATACAAAAGAACCGCCACTCGCGGCTCTCGCGATTTCGCCAAGCTTATCGATCACGGACGGAAGCGTGTCCGTGTCCGATTCCTTGTGCACTTTGTTGGAGTCCGCGGAATTATCTGTCATATCTGCCTTTCAACCGGATTGCGGTGCCGGGAATCCATTCCTTCGCTCGGTGTCAGGAAACGCCGGCGGTGAGCACAGCTTACTCGTCTTATCACCTGTTAGGTAGTTTCAACCAATATGATCTCATTTTGGGCCTCTTCATTTGCTCGTCCCCTCATCTTCTGGAAGGCCTCTCGCTCTTCAGGTTTGGCATATCGCCACGACTGCGGAACAACAAAATTCTCGAACCGATCTCTCAACCAACTGAGACCCACCGGACTTTGGTATTCCCACACATTCGTGATTTCTATTGCATAAGCGACGGTCCGACCTTGGAAATAGGCGTCAAATACCCGTCTATCGACAGTCGCCAGTTCAGCCACACTGTTCCACACGGCGTCGGGTGATCCTTCCCATACCTGACCGACACGGAAGCCTCCACGCAATTCCCTAACTGGGCTGGAAACATAAATGAACACGTCTCGGTCATTTATCTGGGAAGCAATCCGTCGCCGAAGTTCAACCTTCTTCAAACCCTCAAATAACAAGTCGGCATAACACGGCTTCAGCGAGATGATCAAGGATCGCAACGCTGTGGTCATGAGCAATCTGGAAAGCCTAGCTTAAACAGCTTCTGAAATCTGCTCGCCGGCATGTGTGTCGGGAGTCGCACAGTCAAGCCACTCCCTTCCTCATCATAGACCATCCGCACCGCCTTCAATGGAATCCTCCTTCTAAAGACAAACGTATGGGAGAACTGCAGCGCCATCAATTCCATCGAAGTATCACCGGCGCACATTCCGTAGAGTTCCTCCCATCCCAGTATCCCGAACTTCTTGAACCTCCTGAAAAGTACTTTGGCGGTATCGACCACCACTTCGTCAAGATGGGATACTGCTACGATCTGTTTCTGACTGCGACTCACGTACCAGAGAATGCGCCCAGGGGCCTTCAGAATCTTCCTCGACGTAGCAGCCTTTCGGTAATAGACGTTTTCCCACCGCAACAAGACAGAAGGGTCTCCACCGAACATGTCACTAGACGACAGCGCTCTGTCGATCAAGCTGATAGCATAACCTGGTCGAATCGGAACCAGAAAATAGTTCTGGTCTGCATCTAAACTCACAGGTGCGCAGTAGCGTTCAAGTTCGAGGTCTGACACATCGTCATATGCAGCCTCCAATTCAGGTGATAGAGTCGCAATCGTCTGGAGAGCATCTTCCCGATCGAGGCAGCGTGAGAAACAGAACTTCGCAAAGGTATACCTGCATCTTGTGAATCCCATCTCCATGAGGTCCGGTATCAACGAGGAAGTAAGCCCGGACAGCTCGAACTCAACCATGTCCTGGTTGTTGTCTACCGCCTTTGCAATAGTGTCTGCGATCAGGAAGCGTCCGAACAGCGATCGCTCGGCGGTGCGCGCTACTCTGGCCAAGGGTACAGTGACTGTCGCCTTAGGAGTGGTGGGGATGATTCGGATTGCGACATCGTTGTCCTCCGCTTTGAGTAGCTCACACTGGTAGTTGTTGGGACGAACTAGGTAGCGATCCAGTTCCCTCCTCAACTGCCTCTGCCCTTCTCCTTCGTTAAGGAAAGAGTCGATCGGAAGAGATGCGAGGTCGCGGACGGTAAAGCGATACCATCCGAGACGAAGACCAGAAACGCGGTGAGGTCCATAGGACTGTCCTTCGAGGAGTTCGTGGAGCTCAATTATCAACTCTGTTGGGGACAGCACCCGGCGATTCGTTAAGTCTGCAATCTCCTGTGCCTTTCTCAGTAGAGACTGATCTCTGGTGACAAAGACATTCACATCGGAAGAGGCAGCCTTCGCTAGATGCTTAATGTCGGAGACTTGGCTGGGTGTGCGGTCGGGCAGGGTAGTCATCAAGCGGCTATAGAAGTCATCAACCAAGCGTGGAGAATATGTCACCTGTGGGAATTGCTGTATTCGGGATCGCCCTGCCCGTCGTTGCTCGGGGTCGTCGCTCCGATGGATTTCGTTGAGCAATTCATCGGTGATCCAAAGGTTGAGGGAATCTACCAAAAAGTCAGATAGCAGAGCCTTGGACCCTTCCGACTCATCACTGTCTGGCTTAGACAGCTCAAAGAATACTTGGGCATCAATGATGACATCGATGGTCTCATCTGATGTTTGTGCCTTGAACAGTCCCAGGTCCATTTGATTGGCTGGGTTCAGGGGGAGGTGCCAAAGTGTTAAGAGGTGCCCAGCTACGGAACGGCCCGGCCTTTCCCCAATTGAAACAAAGCCTAATTTCGGCCACATGTAATGTGCAGGGAAGTCCCGGCGGCAGCTGAGAGTTATGGCGGACTGCGTCGTAGCAACGTCCTTGAGTTCTTCAAGGAGGTGGCTCGCGATGCCGTAGCCTCTGAATTCTTGCGAGACGCAGAGTTGAACAATCCGAAAGCGACTCTGAATAGGCGCATAGAGCAGGTACCCAACGAGCCTATCACCTCCAATCTTGGCACCCAAGACGCGTCTCTTGTGAAGGTAGTCGATGAGCGCCTCAGTCGGCAGAAAGCCAAGAGTTCGGCTATTGCGTTTCATCAAGTCGTCGACGGCGCCTAGATCATCGGAGGTCAGCCTTGAGAACTCTACCTTCAAATCATTCCTCGCTATCATTCGATATCTTGACCTCCCCGATAGTTGTATCACCTCCTACGTAACTCCGACAAGCATTTGGATCCGCTCCAAACGGCAGCCTCATAGACATGAGGGCGACAGCGCAGTCCTTGACGGTCATGGTATGACCTGAGTAGGATTCTCTTCCTCGGGTATCCGGAGCTTACGTGAGGCTCGTTGAACTTGTAGATGGGGTTACTGGCGTCGTCCCCCAGCATTCGGCGCAACCTCTTGACGATGTTGCGCACCTCAAGATGCCAGACCCGTTGCAGCAACTGGACGTTGGTCAGCACCTGGCCTTCGCTGACCGAAACCTTGGCCAGCACCCGGTACTCGATGCCGGTAAGCTCCACCGGGCGCTCGGTGACGGTCACCCGGCGTTGAGTGTAGTCGATGGTCAGGTCTCCCAGTAGACATGGTTCGGGAGGCTCGCCTAGTTCGGGCACACCCGCTTGCGCAGAGCCGCCTGACCCTCGCCATGAACTCCGTCGGCGAGAAGGGCTTGACGACGCAATCGACTGCCCCCATGTCGAAGGCCCTGGCGATGAGTTCGTCCCTGCCGTACCCGGACGCCGACCTCCACGGGAACTACAGCTAACGCCCGGCCCTCGACACGTCCGTCACCAGCAATTCCAGGACGCTTTCGGGCGCGCCTGCGCCCGTCTTGACCGCGGTGTCGGCGTCCAAGAGCTGCCGGTAGAGCGCCGTCAGCTTGGCCGTCGTGAACCGCTGAGACTGCTCCTGCACCTTCCTTAGAACATACGGAGACGAAACGCCCAGCCTCTTCGACAGCTCCTGCTCTCCAAGGCGCTGCCCCTTCAGGGACAGCGCCAGCAGCACCAGCCGCACCTGCCGCACAATCATCGTCAGTATGTAGGGCGCCGCCGCCCCGTCGGCCAACAGGCGCTGCAACTCCCGCAGCGCCGCCGCCTGACGGCCCTCCACCATTGCGTCCACGGCGGCGAAGATGTTGGCCTCCCGGGCCCGCGACACCAGCAGCCGCACGTCATCCTCCGACACCGGCCGCTCCCCTGCGTACAGTTGGAGCTTTTCCAGTTCGGTGTCCAGCGCCCACAGGTTGCCGCCCACCAACTCGGTCAGCAGGCGCGCGCCTTTATCCGACATCGATCCGCCCTTGCGGGCCATCCTCTCCGTCACCCACAAGCGCAAGTCCTCTCGTTGCAACGGGGAAAAGCGACGCACCGTTGCCACCGGCTTCAGCAGTTGCAGCAGGGGGTTCCCATCCTTTATGGCGCCATCCCGAAAGACCAGGACCGTGGTTGGCGGCAGCCCAGCAGCCGCGTCGGGGAGCTGCGCCCAGGGCCCCGCCGACTCCTTGGCCGCCCCCGCCCGGCTCCTCCCCCCACGACGGGATCCACCGCCCTCGAAGGTCGCCAGAAGTCCCTCCACGACGACCATCCGCGCAGGCGTCATGAACGGCACGGTCGAGCTGGCCGCGATCACTTCCTCATAGGAAGTAGCGCCCGCCGAAAAGGTCGCGAGGTTCACGTCCCGCAGCTCCGCCGGGCCGAGGGCTTGCTTCAGCTCGGCAAGGGCCTCGGCCATGGAGAAATCGTCGTCGCCGTGGAAAACGTGGATGGGGCACATGGCGACTCGGTTGTACAGCAGCCGGCAGGGGAGCGCAAGTGGGCCGGGGCCGCGCAGCCCCGCGGGGTCTGAGAGGGCGCTGCGGCGACCTTCCCCACCCTCCCAGGCGGGCGCCGTTCGGCGTAACTTCAATTGACAAGGCGCGTACCCTGTAGTACGGTCTCAAGGCTATGTTGAGCATCGTTGACCCATGCAGGTGTTGTTGCTGAAGGCCAACGTTTGCTCCTAAGCATGGAAAGCGTTGCGCCCCCTCGCGTACAATGACCCGAGGGGGCGTATTCTTTCGCTTCAACCCGTATCCAAGGGGGTAGGCCGCAATGGTCAGCAAATGGGAGGAGGGCCTTCACGAGCCCACGATGGAGGAAAAGGCCAAGCTCGACTACTCAAAGGGGGTGATTCCCTTCATCCCCCAGGAAGTAGAGGACTTTCAGGCAGAGGTCCAGAAATACAGAAGCGGCCAGTGGACTGAAGAGCAGTTCATCCCCTTCCGCTTGGTCCGCGGCGTCTACGGCCAACGGCAGTCCGACGCCCAGATGCACCGCATCAAAATTCCCTTCGGCGGCCTCACGGCCGACGAGTTGGATGTCATCGGCGACTGCGTGGAGGACTACGCGCCCCTTAGAAAGGGCCACCTCACCACCCGCGAGAATATCCAGATCCACTTCATCAAGGTCGAGAACAACATCGAGATCATTCGCCGCCTCGGCGAAGTCGGTCTCGGCAGCCGCGAGGCCTGCGGCAACACCGTGCGCAACGTCATCGGCTGCCCCATCTCCGGCGTGACGCCGGAGGAACCCTTCTACGTCAGCCCCTACGTGGCCGCCTTCGCCCGGTGGTGGGTGCGCCACCCCTTCAGCCAGAAGCTCCCCCGCAAGATGAAGGTCTCCTTCTCCAGTTGCGCCCGGGACTGCGTCGTCAGCGCCATTCACGACATGGCCTTCAGGCCCAAGGTGCAGAAGGACGCCAACGGCGTCGAACGCAATGGCTTTCAGATACTCGTCGGCGGCGGCACCTCCATCATGCCCCGCATCGCCCTCACCCTCTACGACTTCGTGCCCGTCGAGGACTACATTCGGATCAGCGAAGCCGTCATTCGCATATTCAACCGCAGTGAAGAGCTACGGAAGAACCGCATGAAGGCCCGCATCAAGTTCCACGTCGACCGCGTCGGCATCGAGGCCTTCCGCGAAGAGGTCGAGGAGGAGCTCAAGAAGCCCTGGGCGCAGAAGGACTACGATCCAACCCCCCTCCTCGCCCTGCCCGACGAGCACCTCGACGCTCCCCACCCGCCCCTCCCGAGCGCCAACGGCCACGAAGACCCCGGCTACCAACACTGGCTGAACACCAACGCGTTCCCCCAGAAGCAGGAGGGCTACAACTATCTCTACGTGAAGGTCCCTCAGGGAGACATCACCCCGGAGCAGTTCCACGGCTTGGCCGCCATCGCCCGCGACTACGCCGGCAGCCGCGTCCGCGTCACTGTGGAGCAGAACCTCGTCCTCCGCTGGATCCCCTCCGGCTACCTGCCCAGCGTTTGGAAGGCCCTCAACGAAATCGGCCTCGGCGACGCCGGCGCCAACGACATCACCAACGTCGTCACCTGCCCCGGCACCGACAGTTGCAAGCTCGGCATCACCTCCTCTATGGGCTTGGGCCGGGCTCTCATGGGCGTCCTCGAAGACATGAACATCCAGGACCCCCTCGTCAACGCCCTGAACGTCAAGGCCAGCGGCTGCCCCAATGGCTGCTCCCGCCACCACATCGCCAGCATCGGTTTCCACGGCGCCGCCACGAAGGGCGACGGAAACCAGGTCCCCTCCTATGAGACGTTCCTCGCCGGCAACTTCGGCGCCGGGGATGATGCCCGGTTCGGCGTCCGCGTCAAGACCAAGGTCCCCGCCAAGCGCGTCCCTCAGTTGCTCCGCCACTACATCACCTACTACCAGGAGCAGCGCCGCGACAGCGAGCCCTTCAACGACTTCGTGGACCGGGTCGGAACTGATCCCTTCGAGGCCATCGCCCTGGAGTACAAGGACGCCGGGCCGCTGAACAAGGAGAACATCGACACGTACCTGGACTGGAACAAGTCAACGCTCTATAAGCTCGAACGGGGCGAGGGAGAGTGCGCCGTCTAGCTCCACTTCCCAGGGACGCGGCTCCAAGCGCGAGGCGAAGGAATCCGACCGTCCCCGGGTGCCGGGAACGGTCGGAATGGGGGCCGCGCAGCAACCCCTCTGGGAGCTACAACGAGCTCAGGAGAAAGCAATCGCCGCCCTGATTGGAGGCGGCGATTGCCTCAGCCTGCGAGGCGGGAATAGCCATGGCCATCAGCCGCACAAAGGCTCAGGACCGCGCCGAACATGTCCTCTCCAGACCCCAGGGCGACATGAAGGTCACCCTGAGCCACGGCCGCAGCGGCGTGTCGCTCCTCCACAACGGCCGAGTCCTCACCCGCTGCTATGCATCAGCCGTGGGCCGGCTGCAGGCTTACTCCATGGCCAGGATCCTCGGCGTCGCCCTGCCTCAGCCCGGCCTGTCGGTAGAGGTCACCGTTCCCGGCGGCGTGCTCTATAGGGCCATTGCCGTCTCCGGCCTCGACCTGCGCCGGGAGGAGGCCAAGATGCTCCTGGCCCAGCACCTGGACATCGCCGATATGCAGCGAGGCGCCGCCGCGTCCCCGCTTCCGTAGGGGACTTTCCCGCCTGTGCGAGCCAGCGAGGCTTTGTAACGTTTGTCAGCCGGATTTCGGGGTTTGCAGGCACGGAGCCATTACAAAGGCGTTACAGGCCGTTACAAAGCTGTTACGAGTCGTTACGGAGCCGTTACGAACCGTTACCTAGTTGTTACGATTCGTTACGGAGCGGGATGGCTCCAAAGAGCCTGTGCCTTACAATGGCATTCGCTCCGGTCCCAGCCTTCCTCGGACGGTCTTGCCCCTAGGGTTGTTCCCTCAGCGCCCCTGCCACAGGGGGATTCTCTGTGGTTAGCCCCCAGTACATACGTTATGCGGCAGGCTCCGAGAAGGAGAAGCGGGCCCCCGGCCCACTTCATGGGGATATTATAGCACAAGTGTTCGGATTTTGCAAGGGGGGTAGCGACGCCCTAGGCCGCCCGGACGCCGCCTAGGGCCTGGTCAGACTGGCGGGCTGGGTTACCGGGCTTGGCCGGAAGGACGGCGGCTTTGTCAGGCCAGATAAGGTTGATGAAAACGGGGAGGGTCTTGTTGTGGCCTGCGCCCTACTTCAGCCGAGGGTTTGGCTTGGCCTGCGCCGCCATCCCGCCCGCTCCGCCCTCCGACGTTTTTGGGTACAGGGGGACACCCCTGTTACCCCCGGCGGGGGCGCAGCCCCCTGCACCCTGCTTGGGGGAGGAGGTTGGGGGGCGTCCCGACGCTTCCTAGCCTTCCCCGCGTACAAGGGCAGGGACTGAGGTTCCGCCGTGGGTGGGGGGCTTGTTCAGAGATTCCCTAGCTTCCAGGGAAGGGGCATCCAAAAGCAACCGCCGAACGCCATCGCAGCCAGCAGCCATTCCCGCGCAGGCGGGAATCCACCCCATCCCCCGCCCCTGTGCCCGCGTCGAGATGACAATGGCGGCCCATAGGACGTACCATAAGGCGGCGATTCGAGAGGCGCGCGCTCCGGAGGTAAATCGTGGAAATCAAAGAGTTGGGTCACATCGTCCTCTACGTGCGCAACCTCGAGCGCTCCAAAGAGTTCTACGGCGGCGTCCTCGGCTGGCGCGAGGTCGCCCGGCCCCAGGGCCGAAGCGCCATGTACACCTCCGGCCGCACCCATCACGAGCTTCTGCTCATTGAAGTGGGTGACGACGCAACACCGATCCCGGAGGGCCGGCGCGTCGGGATGTACCACTTCGGCCTGAAGGTCGGTGAAACGGACGACGAGCTACGGGAAGCGCTGGAGCAGTTGAAACAGGCCGGAACCCCCATCGTTGGGGCCACCGACCACGGCGTGACCCACAGCTTGTACATCCACGACCCGGACGGCAACGAGCTGGAACTCTACATCGACGTCCAACCGGCGGTCTGGAAGGATGACCCCTCCGCCGTCGCCGCACCTTCATTGCCCCTGCGCCTGTAGCCCGTAGGGAACGGTCTGAGACCCTCCCCCACCCAGCAAAGGAAGGAGCCAAGGAAGAACATGAGCATTACCTTCGGCATTGGGCTGCCCGCAGCCCACGGAGGCGCCACGGGAGAGCACCTTGCGGAGTGGGCCCGCCGCGCCGACGCCGGCCCCTTCTCCAGCCTCCTCGTGGTCGACCGCATCGTCTATCAGAACATGGAGCCCCTGCTCGCCCTCGCCGCCGCAGCCGCCGTCACCAACCGCATCCGGCTGGCCACCGGCATCCTGCTCTCGCCGCTGCACAGCGCCGGCATCATCGCCAAGCAGGCCGCAACCATCCACTCCCTGTCCGGGGGACGCATGACCCTCGGCCTCGGAGTTGGCAGCCGCGCCGACGACTTCGAGGCCACAGACACCCCCATGAAGGGGCGCGGGCGGTTGATGGAACAGCAGATGGACCTCATGTTCCGCGTATGGGCCGGACAAAAGGCAACCGAGGATACTGGCCCCATCGGTCCCGTCCTCAGCCCTGGCGACCGCCCGGAGGTCCTTATCGGCGCCCGCTCGGATGCTGCCCTAGCGCGGGTGGGGAGGTGGTCGGACGGCTACGTGGCCACGCCGCGCAGCCCGGAAGCCCTGGCCGGCTACCTCGATCTGGTCCACCAGTCCTGGGCCAACAACAACCGCCAGGGCAAGCCCCGGCTCGTCGCCGTCGTGTTCTTTGCCCTCGGCCCTGACGCCCGGGAACAGGGACAGCGCTACGTTTCCAGCTACTACAGCTACAGAGCCGACATCGCCGAGCAGGCCGCTCAGGGCGTCCTCTCGTCGCCCCAAGCAGTCACCGATGCCCTCCGGGCCTACGACGGCCTCGGCATAGACGAGTTGGTCGCGTTGCCCTGCAACCCGGCAATAGACCAGGTTGACCGCCTGGCCGACATTCTTGGATAGCATCACTTCGGGAGGTTCTCCGCTATGAAAATCGGCATCGGTACGCCGGCGATGATCCCCAGCGCCACCGGACCCATCATCCTGGACTGGGCCAGAAAGGCCGACGACAGCCCCTTCTCCACGCTTGCCGCCCTCGACAGGATAGTGTTTCCCAATCACGAAGCGCTCACCACCCTCGCCGCCTGCGCCGCCCTCACGACCCGCGTGCGCCTGATCACCACCGTTCTCATTGCCACCATCCGAAAGCCCGCCATCCTGGCCAAACAGGCCGCAACCATCGACGTGCTTTCCAACGGCCGGCTCACCCTCGGACTGGGCGTCGGTAGCCGCGACTCCGACTTCATTGCCGCTCCCGCCAGCTACCACGACCGCGGCAAGCGCATGGACGCACAGCTCGACCTTATAAAGCAGATCTGGTCCGGCGAACCCGTCTCCGGCGACATCGGGCCCGTTGGACCATTGCCCGTCCAAGAAGGCGGCCCCGAGCTCCTCCTCGGCGGCAGGGCCGAAGCGGCCCTCAAGAGGGCTGGCAGAGCATCCGACGGCTACATCGGCGGAGGAAGCGGCGACCCAGCCGCCGTGCAGGCCGCCTTCCAGATCGTCAAGGACGCCCGCAAGGAAGCAGGAAGGCCGGGCGAGCCCCGCTTGGTGGGCACGGCCTACTACGCCCTGGGCCCCGACACCTCAGCCGGCGCAGACTACATCAGGCAGTACTACCCCTCCGGCCCGTTCGGCGAACAGGCCGTCAAAGGTATCCTCTCAACACCCGAAAGGATCACGGACACCATCAAGGCCTTTGAAGACATCGGCATGGACGAGTTCATCCTCTGGCCAACGATAGCGGAACTCGACCAGTTCGATCGCCTCGCGGAGGTCGTTAGCTAAAAGCAATCCATGGGTCCCGAAGCAAACCCGTTGCGGCAGCGCATGCAACAGCGGGGGGTTCCAGTAGCGGGGCGCTCAACAGTGGCGTGCGCAGTAGTGGGGCACTCGCTCGCAGGAGGCTCAACCGCAGCGCGCTCAGTGGTGAGGTAGTCAACCGTAGCGCGTTCAAGCAAATGGACCGCCCACGCGACGCCCGGCTGCCGCCAACCCTACACTGCTTGCCAGCCTACCTCACAGCCTCGGCGCCTGAAACGGCCCGCCCGCCGGCACAAGCACCTGCAGCGCTCGCGGCGCCACCCTCACTGTCGTGGGTGTCCTCGCCACGAACTCGCCGTCGGCCCACAGCGAGATGGGCTCCCGAGCATCAATCTCCATCCGATACACCTGCTTCAATTCCACAGCCGGATGGTTTACATGCCTCCCAGAAAACACCATCGGGAGCATGCTCAGTATCGTGAACCTCGAAACGCTGTGAACAAGGCAGATATTCAGCAGGCCGTCGTCTATCACAGCCGGGGGCACTATCTTGATGCGCCCCCCATAGGTGGGCGTGTTGCCGGTTGCCGCAAGGAACACCTGTCCCTCGAACCGGCCGAAATCTCCCTCCATGGTGACCCAAACGCCCGTATACTGAAACAGCTTGGCAAAAATCGCCCACACGTACGACGCCGTCCCCTTGACGAACCTCGGCACACCGCCACCCGCCACGAACTCATTCACCACGCTATCGAAACCCAGCGTCATCACCGTGGAGAAGTACCGGTCGCCTGCCTGTCCCAAATCAATGGTGCGCGTCGTCCCGCGCAGCAGCGTGCTGACCACGCCGGGCAGGTCGCGAGGAATGGCCAGCGCTCTTCCTAGGTCGTTGCACTGGCCCAGGGGAACCAGCCCAAGGGTAACCTTGCTTCCGGCCCGGGCTGCCATGATCCCGTTCACAACCTCGTGAACCGTACCGTCGCCGCCGCAAGCGACGATGCGGCGTCGCCCCTCCTCCACAGCCTTCCGGGCCATCACCTCGGCGTCGCCCCGGGCCTGGGTCCAATGCAGCGTGAAGTCGACGCCCTGCTCGGTCAGAAGTTGGGCCACCTTCGTTGCGCCGCGCCGTCCCTTGCCTCCACAGGAGACCGGGTTGGCGATGAGCGCAAGACTGTCGAGCTCCGCCACAGCGGTGGGCCCCCGACTAGCGCATCGGGGAGAAATCAGCCGGGACCATCAGCTTGTTCTCCCTGCGCACCAGAATGTGGCTCGTGCCGGAAGCGTATTTCGGGTCTTCGCTGGCCGCCTTCATCTGCTCATCCCGCTGATTGAAGCTGTCGTAGGCCCACATGACGGCCACCTTGTCCAGCTCTCCCACGTCTATGCGCCAGGCGCCCGCCAGGGTAGCAAACTTCTGACGGTAGGGAAGAATCTCCTCCCAGCGCTCGATCGCTTCTTTGATGTCCCTGGGCACGTAGCAGTAGTAGCGCAACTCATAGGCGTTCCCCAGGTGGCCCTGCTTCAGCGGTCCCATGGCCGAAAGCGGATGCCCCAACTCCGACGCCTGGCGAAGCACCATGCCGTCCACGTCGGGCGGCCAGTAGGGATCCGTGAAGCGGGCGGTGCGGGCGGCCATTCGCTGGTCAAGGTCATCGTAGGGCCAGATGTGGATGACCTGATTCAACGGGCCGATGTCGGTGCGCCAAAAGCCGCCCAGCGGGCAATACTTCTCGCTGAAGGGAAGGGCCTTGACCAGCCGGCGCTCATACTCAGCCACCGTCCCAACGCGGATATCGTAGGTTCGTATTTCGTGGATCATCGGCGTCAACAGGCTCCTTGTGTCGTGTAGCCGGCCCATCCCCGGCTCTTGCAAACGAGGGGTGCGGGAACGTCCCACACCCCTCGTTTCAGCTTTCGCGCCCTCTCAGAACACCCAGGGGGCGCCGGGACCATCCGAGCCGGACGGCCTCAGATGGTGACGTACCGGTATCTTGGCCGCCCCTGGGCCATGGTCAGCGAGTCTTCATTCTTTATCTGAATGTACAGCCCGCTGGGGTCGAAGAAATAGGTGTCCAACTCATCGGGCTTTCGCAAGCCGGGCACCATGTCAATCTGGTCCACGCTGTCGTCGCTCAGGTGGCCCTCCAGGACATGGTAGGCGTCGTCCTCCACGTAGTAGGCGCAATGCCGCCCGAAGTACGGCCCAATGGTTGCCGGCGAGACCTCGTCCACCCTGTGGATGAACAGATGTTGCCCGCTGGGAAGACCAAGCGCCACCACCTCAGCCTCTTCATCCGCCCCCACGGCGTCGAGTCCCAGGTAGCGGCCATAGAACTCGACGGTTGCGGCCAGGTCTACGGCTTCCAGATGCATGTGGCTGATGCCTGTGACCTTGAAGTCGTCGTAGCGGCCCCGGGGGTCGGACACTAGCTCGAGGCTATTGCCGTCCGGGTCCGAGAGACGGACGCTGCGCATGGGAATGCCGGCATAGCCCTCCGTACGCACGGGGCCAACCAGCGTCGGAAAGTCGCGGGCCCGCTGCACCACGTCGTCGAAGTCTTCCTCGGCCACGTAGAGACCCCAGCAGGGATAGCCGCTGCCGGGCTCTTTCGCCGGGAACACGGGCACCTCGTACTGTAGGAAGAAGCCCAAGTGGTTGCGGCCAAACTTGATGAACGTTCCGGGCGGATGCGTCTTGCCCGTCGCCTCGCTGAACCCCGAGGGGTCGTGGAAGGTCATGCCGGGCTTCAGAAACATCGCGCCCCCAATCACTTCCGTATAGAAGCGCTCCGCCCGAAACAGGTCCATACATGGAAGAACGGAATGGTCGAAATGCTGAACAGACGCCGATACCTGAGTCGTCATCATGCCCTCCCCATCCGGCAAATTTCGCGCCTCACAGGTTGAATCAGGTTCGACGCGAACGTATCACATGGCCCGCGGGGTGTCAAAACCCCCAAGGGAGACCCGCATCCAGCGGAAGGGACGCCCTAAGTGACCGTGACCTCGCCGCCGCCGACGTGCAGTATTTGCCCGGTGACGTAGCTGCTGGCGGGGCTCAGTAGGTACATCACGGCGTCGGCGATTTCGCTGATGTGCCCAATCCGTTTCATGGGCACCGGCTGTCTCCTACCCTCCATCATATCCTCCAGGTCCTTCCCCTCCAGGCCGCGGCGCCAGAGCGGCGTATCGATGGGCCCGGGGGCGATGGCGTTGACCCGGATGCCGTGCCCGGCCATTTCCCGGGCGAGCGCCTTCGTCAAACCCATAACCCCCGCCTTGGCCGCCGAGTAGTGCACCATGTTGGCCTGCCCCGTCTGCCCGAACATGGAGGAGATGTTGACAATCGCCCCCCTGCCGCGGGAGATCATGCCGGGCAGCGCCGCGCGGCAGGTGAAGAATGTCCCGGTCAGGCACACCTCCACCATGCGCGTCCAATCCTCGTTGGTCATCTCGGTCACAGGGGCGTAGTGGCCGATGCCAGCGGTGTTGAACAGGTAGTCTATCGGGCCAAGCTCATCCCCGGCCCTGGCGATGGCCTCTTCAACAGCCGACGAGTCCGTAACGTCCAACGTTAGGGGCAACGCCCTGCCGCCCTTGTCGGCCACAAGCCCAGCCGTGGTCTCCGCCACCGACGGATCGACGTCCGTCACGGCCACGGGGATGCCCTCCTCAGCAAAGGCGAGGGCCGTCGCCCGTCCCATGCCGCCCACGCCGGTAATGAATGCAGCCTTGCCGTCCAGTCCCCAGCTTCCCGCCATGAGGGCCTCCTTCGATGTGTCTGATCTCAGTGGTTCCGTCGCACCGCCGTCCGGCAGCGGCCCCACGGCGCCGTCGAACCGCAGCAAGCCCGCGTCAGGGGGCGCTGCCTGCCCACCTCGCTAGGGTTCCAGCGCAATGACTTCCAGGACGAAGCGCGAGTTCCCGTCCGGGGTGACACTGGCGTTGGCGACGCCCAGCGCCACCCTGGCCGGCGGATTCTGTGGGAAGCACTCCACCCACACCTTTTGAAACTCCGAGCGGTAAGCCATGTCCTGGAAGTACACCGTCACCCTGACCACATCCTCCAACCTGGCCCCCGCCGGCGCCAACAGCGACTTGAGCGTCTCGAAAGCGGAGCGCGCTTGCTCTGCCGTCGTGTCCCCTTTGCCGCGGAGCGCCCCAAGAAAGATGAACCCGCCGGCGATAACGCCGTCAACGGACGGGGCCGGGTGGTAGGACCCCTCAGGGCGCGCCGGCAGCGATCGTTTGCTCCTCTGTTCGGTCAAGGCGGTCTCCTTAAAGGAAGGTCGTTCCATGGTCCGGCCCAACACTCAAGAGCGGAGCATGAGGCGCGGCCCATCATACCACCGGCGTCAGCGCCTGACATAGCGAGGCGGCTAGGACTCCCGCCGCACGTACGGACCCAGGAACATGCCGCCCAGGACATGGACGTGCCCGTGAGGCTGACTCTGCATGGCGTCCCGGCCGAAGTTGGAGAGCAGTCTGAAGCCGCCGGGACAGTGCCGCTGACCCATCTGCACCGCCACCTGCCCCATCCGTTGCAAGAGGGCGGAAGACCACAGCTGCTCTTGCGTCATGTGTTCCCGGGGAATCACCAGAAGCATCACGGGCGCCCAGGTCAACTGGTTCGCTATGACCACCAAGTCCTCTTCCCCGTGGAAGAACCTGGCCGGCAGTTTCCCGGCTATGATCTCGCAGAAAACGCAGTACATCTCCCTCGTCGGTGAAGCATGAGGCGGTTCAAGCGTCAAGAGAAGCTCAGGGCTGGGGACGCTTGGGGCGGCGGTCCTGCCCGGCAGGCCGGGCGCGGTAGCGCCCGGCGCCCTTGTCTCGATAGTCTGGAGCGGCGATGGTGTGGGTAACGACAAGGTCTCCATCCTGGAGTCTGGAGCGTATCTCAGGTGGGAATTCCTTCCGTTCCACAGTGCTGCTGGTAATGACTAAGGGCAAGCGAAGGTTGTGCCGATGGGCGAAGAGTTGATAGAGCTTCTCCTTGGCCCAGGGGGTTCCTAGCTCCATACCGAGATCATCCAGTATTAACAGAGGTGCGTTCTTCACCTGGTCGAACAGCCGGTCATAGGACACCCGGCTGTCCGGGCTGTACGTCTGGCGCAGGTGGTCCAGCAGATCCGGCGCCATGACAAAAAACACGGGGTAGCCTCGTTTCACTCGCTCGCCGGCAATGGCCACTGCCAAATGGGTCTTGCCGCACCCCGGAACTCCGGTGAACACCACCCAGCCCTCGGGGTTTTCGGCGTAGCGCTGGGCGTGCTGGAAAGCCGCCTCCAGCGTTCCCCTGCCCGTCTCGTCCGTCCCCGGACCACCCTTCCAGTTGAAGTGTTCGAAGGTCATTCGAGCCCGCATTTCCTGAGGAAGGTTGCCTAGTTGTTGGAACGCGGGCGCAGACTCGGGATCGGCAAGGCGGTGAACCTGGCTCACACTGGTGTCCGCTAGCCGCACCCGAAGGTGCTCATCAAGGTCCGACAATTCGCAGGCCAGTGTGATGACGGTGGGGAGCCTGTCCTGATAGCGGCGGTTCAAGAGCTGGTAGAGCTTCTCCTGCGCCCAGGGAGTCGCGCTGTAGATGCCCAGATCGTCCAGCACCAAAAGGGGAACGCTTTTGAGTTCTTCGAACAGCTCGTCGTAGGCCAACTCACTATGGGGAGCGAAGGCGCCTCGCAGGTGGTCCAAGAGGTCCGGCGCCGTCATGAAGGAGGCCCGCACTCCCCTCTCCATGGCGGCGTTGGCAATAGCCGCCGCCATCGGCGTCCTACCGGTGGCCGCGGCGCCTGCCAGCACGAACCAGCCCGTCAGTTTCTCAGCGGAGGCGTAGGCCACGGCCGCCGCCAGGGCAACTTCGAAGCTTTGCCGGGCATCCGGCATTCCCTCCGGGGCATCCAAGGCGCTGAAGGTGAAGCGCTCGAGACTCCCCAGGTTGCTGAGCTTGGCGAAGCGTTGGCGACGCTCTTTCTCGAAGGGGATAGACGTGCAGCGGCATGGCTGGGCCTGCCCAAAACGCGGGTCTTCAAGGCCGACGTTCAGGGTAACCCACCCGGGTCCCCCGCAGATTTGGCACGCCGACTCCCCCTCCTCCGTCCTATTCGCCGGAGGATTATTGCCACCCCCGAAGGTAGGCCTTAGGGTCGCTCTTCGCAGGATGTCGCCCAGGCTCTCCATGACCTCTCCCTTCCTCGCGCCACCGCTCCAGAATCCGAGCGATGTAACGCCAGCTACGTTTGTTGCGCTCCACGGCCTCCACAAATGCACTGCGTATCCAGGCAGCCGGGTACTGCCCCTCGGCGTCCTTGAGTTGGTCCACAATGAGCGGGGTCAGCATCCCCACGTGCTCCTGGTAGAGCGTAAAGATTTCGGAGGGGGTAGGTTCACCAGCGGCCTCGTTCGGCAACGGCGCCGGCGCCTCGATGCGAGCCTTGTCCAGTCCCTCCAGAGCCTGACGCTCGGTCTCGCTGTTGAGCACGAAGGCCGTCTGCAACGACGCTCCCGTCCCCACCCTCGTTCTCAGCAACAGGCCCGCGTAGACAGCCTCGTCCAGCGCCCTGCCGATCTCTTCCTCAACGCTTGCATGACCGGCAAATGTGCGGCGGAGCACCGGGTCCGCCTCCAGCTCCTTCTGGGTCACCAACCGCGGCGAGCCCTTCTTCCGATGGAAGAGGTGGACGGCCCTGAGGACCGTTTTCAACTCGCCCAGGTCATCAATCGCTTCCAGCAGGGGGCCCAGAAGAGCGTCGGGGACGGGTGTGTAGGCGCTCCCCCGGGGAAAGCCCGAAAAGCGGCCCGCGCTACTCATAGGGCTCGAGCCTGGCCAGGTTCTCGAAGCGGGCCAGGCGCTCGTTGAAGTACAGCTCCACCCTTCCCACCGGCCCGTGCCGATGCTTCTCCACAATGATCTCGGCGACGTTGTGGGGGTACGGACGTTCCGGAAAACGCCGCGCCCATTCCTCTTCCGAATAGGCCTTGTCCTCCCGGTAGATGAAGGCGACCACGTCCGCATCCTGCTCGATGCTGCCGCTCTCCCGCAGGTCCGACAGTCTGGGCCGGCGGCCATCCCGCTCACGGCGCTCTATGTCGCGGCTGAGCTGAGAGACGGCGATCAGGGGGACCTTCAGGTCTCGCGCGACGCCCTTGAGAGAGCGGGATATCTCGCCCATCTCCGCCACCCGGTTCTCGGGCCTGCCGCTGCCGCCCGCAGCGAGCTGCATGTAGTCCACGAGAACGAGGTCCAAGCCCCCAACCTCGGCATGAAGACGCCTCACCTTGCTTCGAATCTCAACGATCGTCACAAGGGGGGTGTCGTCTATCCACACGGGAAGGTCAGACAGGGCGCCAACGCTTTCATGGATGCGGTGTTCCTCCATTTCGTTGTAGAGGTGGAGGCGCAGCCGGTGGCTGTCAACCCCGGCCTCCGAGGCCAGAAGGCGCATGGCCAGTTGCTCCCGCCCCATCTCCAGGCTGAACACCGCCACCCTGGAACCCTGGCCCGCGGCGTACCGGCCTATGTTCAGCGCCAAGGCGCTCTTGCCCAGGCTGGGCCGGGCCGCCAAGACCACCATGTCCGAACGCTGGAGACCGCCCAGAAGCCGGTCAAGATCCCGAAACCCTGTGGGGACCGGCCCCTCGTGCTGCCCCAGCGGCGCCAGGGCCGCTGTGGTCGTCTGTTCCAGGTAGGTGTCCAGAACATCGCGGAGGGAAACGAAATCCCGGCGCTCGCGCCCGGAGCGGATGCGGAACAGCACGCCCTCAGCTTGCGTCAGGGCGTCCTCAACGTCGGCGGGGCCTTCATAGCCGATGTCTGCGATTTCACCGGCGGCGTTGATGAGGCGCCGCAGGGTGGAGGAGCGGGACACGATGCGAGCGTAGTGCTCTGCATGGACCGACGTGGGCACGATGCTGACGAGATAGCTCAGATAGGAAGGGCCGCCGATGCCGTCCAGCCTGCCAAGGCGGTTGATCTCGTGAGCGACGGTCAGCTCGTTGATGGCCTCGTCGCGCTCGTAGAGATTCTGGCATGCCTCGTAGCACCAGCGGTTCTTCTCGCGATAGAAGTCGCCGGGTTTCAGCAGCGGCTGGACGCGGAGGAAAGTCTCGCCGTCGATGAGCAGGGACCCAACCACCGCCTCCTCCGCTTCCACACTGTGCGGGGGGAGTTTCTCTACGTACATGGCAAATCCCAGGTGCTGGATTCAAGCCAATCTACTGTGGACAGGTAGGCGCAATGCCTATGTGTGAGTGAAACAGAGCGAGGTTGTCTCAGCGGGATTGCTCGTCGTCCTCCTCGGGTTCCGGCTCTTCCTCCACTACGGCGGCGGGGTCTGCGGAGGAAACATCCTCCTGCTCGGCTTCCTGGTCGTCCTCCGCAGCGGCGCGCAGGGCGCCAGGCCCTTCACCCGTCACGACGACAGTGACCATGGCCGAGGTCTGTTGGGGCAGCTTTAGCTCCACCTCGAAGGTCCCGGGCTCCCGAATCGGGTCGCCAAGGCTGATGGTGCGACGGTCGACGGGGACGCCCAGCATCTCCGTCAGCTTCTCGGCGATGTGGATGTTGGTAACGGACCCAAACAGCCGCCCCGACGAACTGGCGCGCATGGAGAACTCCACCGTGGTCCCTTCCAAGAGCTCCGCCAGGGCCTTCATATCGTTCTGCTCTCGAATGCGGCGCTGTTCAGCCGCCTTGCGCACCTTCTCCACCCGCTGGAGCTGGTCCTTCGTGGCCGGCGCCGCCAGATTTCGGGGCAGCAGGTAGTTGCGAGCGTATCCATTGGCAACTTCGCGGACCTCTCCGGCTCTGCCCAGCCGGCCCACGTCTTCAAGAAAGAGCACCTTCGTCTTACCCATTGCAACGCTCCGTGAGTCTGAGGAAGTGAAATTGGAACAAGGGTATCACATGACAGCCCGCATGAAATCATACCCCAATGAGGCCGCTCGCGAGAACATCGCTTCCCAGGCCCTTTGAGCCAGGATGGCACCGACGGGCCCTAGACCGGGACGGAAACGGTGGCCCCAGAACGCGACGGGGATAGACTACTCTACCGGGCGCCGATCAAAGCCCGTTCCAAGCCGCCCTCCCAGGCATCGGAGAGTGCAGCCAGGGACAGGTCGATCCGGTCACCGATGGTGAATCTCGCCCCTCCCACCACTCCGAGGTTCGCGAGCGGAACGCCCCGGTCTGCGGCGAGGCGCTGAAACCGGGGCGCGTCGGCGGCCGCCAGCGAGACGACCACGCGGGACGCCGCTTCTCCAAAGAAGGCCGCTTCCCAACGCCCTTCGATAGGGAACCCGCCGCCAAAGCCAAGCCCGCCCTGAACGGCGCTCTCGGCAAGGGCAACCGCCAACCCACCATCCGAGCAATCGTGGGCCGAGGACAACATGCCCTCGGCGATAGCTTCCTGAAGGCACCTCTGAAGCCGAGCCTCCAGATCGAGGTCTATGGTGGGCGTCCCCGCCACCACGCCGTGGACTACTTCGAGATACTCGCTGCCGCCAAGCGCGGCGGCTTCGCCGGTAACCGAGGCCGCGCCGAGCAACAGCACCATGTCTCCCTCCCGGCGGAACGCCGCCGGGCAGTGGACGGCAGCGTCCTCCAGAACCCCAACCGCCCCGACTATGGGCGTTGGATAGATGGCCCTGCCGTCAACCTCGTTGTACAGGCTGACGTTGCCGCTGACCACCGGAACCCCAAGCGCCCTGCAGGCCTCCGCCATGCCCCTGATGGCCTGTTCAAGCTGGTGATAGACCTGCAAATTTTCAGGATTGCCGAAGTTCAGGCAGTCGGTGATGGCGAGGGGCCGCGCTCCCACGCAACTCACGTTGCGGCACGCTTCGGCAACGGCGATCGCCCCGCCCTGATACGGGTCTAAATAGGTGTAGCGGCCGTTGCCGTCGGTGGCGATGGCAAGCCCCTTTCTGGTCTCCCTCAGGCGGAGCACGGCGGCATCCCCTCCCGGACCCTGCGCCGTGTTGGTCTGCACCTGGTGGTCGTACTGCCGGAAGATCCAGCGTTTGCTGGCGATGTTGGGCGATGCCAGGAGCCTCAGCAACAGCTCCCCGGGACCATCCTCTGGCATTGGCAACGACTCGAGGTCGAAGGCGCTGGTCTGCTCGAGATAGTCAGGAGCAATTCCCTGGAGCCTGTACAGAGGCGGGTCTGTGAGAGGCGCCACTGGGAGGTCGGCCACAGCCTGACCTCCCTCTTTGATCCTGACATTGCCGTCGTCCGTCACCCGCCCGACAACAGTGAAGGGCAAGTCCCACTTGTCCAACACCGCTGCAACTCTGGCCTCTTCCCCTACCCTGACGATGAGCAACATGCGCTCCTGAGACTCCGACAACATCACCTCGTAGGGCGTCATGCCGCGCTCGCGCCGCAGCACGTTGCCGAGTTCCAACTCGGCTCCGCCAGCGCCCTTAGCCGCGCTCTCGACGACTGAGCTGGTGAGGCCGGCGGCGCCAAGGTCCTGCATCCCCGCCAGCACCCCATCCGCTGCCATTTCCAGGCACGCCTCTATGAGCACCTTCTCCAGGAAGGGGTTCCCCACCTGGACGGCGGACCTGAGTTCCCTCTCCTGCTCCAGAACCCTGGAGGCGAGACCGGAGGCGCCGTGGATACCGTCCCGCCCCGTGTCAGCGCCCACCAGAAAGATCGGATTGCCAACGCCCGTAGCCCCGGAGAAGGTCAGATCATCGCGGCGGGCCAGTCCAATACACATCGCGTTGACGAGGGGGTTGCCCGCATAGGCCGGGGAGAAGACGGCCTCTCCGCCAACATTGGGAACGCCAATGCAGTTGCCATACCAGGAGATGCCCCCCACCACACCCCGGAAGAGCAACTTGTCCCTCTCTGTTGTCAGGGGGCCAAAACGGAGCGAATTCAGCAGGGCAATGGGCCTTGCGCCCATCGCAAGGATGTCCCGGACAATGCCCCCAACTCCCGTGGCCGCCCCCTGGAACGGCTCGATGGCTGAGGGATGATTGTGCGACTCGATCTTGAAGACGAGACAGAGGTCGTCTTCCAACTCCAGGACGCCGGCATTTTCCTGGCCCGGCGGCACAAGCAGATTCGGGCTGTCGGAGGGGAACAACCGGAGCAGGGGCTTGGAGTGCTTGTAGCCGCAGTGTTCGCTCCACAGGGAGCCGAACATGCCCAACTCCAGCAGATTGGGCGTCCTGCCCAGCCTGTCCACAATGGCCTCGTACTCCTTCTCAGATAGGGCCAGATCGTCCAGGGTTTCTTTGGCAACCGGCATTGCTCTCCAGGGGCGAAGGACTCAGAAAAGCCCGGGTGTAGGTGCACCGCAATGATAACCCAACAGGCGTTGGCAGTAGCAACGCCGGGCCAGGAACCGGCCCCGCCCGCGGGCAGCCCCCGGCGGCGGCGAGTCATTATGCTGGGTGTGCTTGCCAGGAACGTTAGCCACCAGCGCCGGACGGGAGAATCCTACTGTCCCTCTTCTTTAGTCGAGGAAGGCTAGTATGAGGGACGCGCAACAACCTCATCTGGGAACTACTGTCATCCCCAACTCCTGGCAACTCAGACAGATTGGCCCCATGGGTATTGACACCAACTGGCTTGCGCCGTACTCTCGTTCTTGCAATCGCGCCCCTTCCCCAGCCCAGCTTCAGCCAACCGGTTTCTGGCGAGGCCGCAGGCCACCCGGCCAAAGTCAAGGGGTTGACATAGAACGTGCGTCTGCATATGCTTAGGTGAGTGATGCGGTGGCGTCCCTGACTAAGGTGCGCGCCGATAGCTTGAAACCGGCAACCATATGTTAGGGATTCCCGGTCTTATGATAAAAGGAGGGCCGATGAGGCAGTTTGTACGCGCGCGATTCCTTGCTCTTGTTGTCATCATTTTTGCTGCTGCGCTCGTAGCCGCTGCGTGCTCTGGGGCCGTAGGCCCAGCGGGCCCGGCGGGTCCCGCTGGCGCTGACGGTGCTGACGGCGCCCGCGGCGCAATCGGCCCACAGGGTGGAGTCGGGCCATCCGGCTCCCAGGGTCTTCCAGGCAAGCAAGGCGAGCGGGGTATTGTTGGGACTCCCGGACAACGAGGAGCAGATGGAGCACCTGGAGCTCCTGGTCAAACAGTGGTGTCGCCGGCCAGCGTTATTGCCGGCAGCACACTCTTCGACTACCCCATACACATCGCCGTTACCGGCGGCGCCATCCGCGTCTGGGGCTCCGGCTTCAACGATGGAGAGGTTGTCCTGATCCAGGTCGGGGACGCGTCGGTGCCGGGCGGCTCCGCTACGGCAAACAGCAGCGGCGCCTTTGCAGTTGAGACCGACGCCCTGCCCGACAGCATTGCGGCCGGCGTCTACTCCCTCTGGGCCATCGGTGATGGGGGAACCAAGGTATCCTCACCGCTCGTGGTGGTGGACAAGCTCAAGTAGTCGCGGACTACAGCTAGCAGAGAAAGCGAAGCGCCCAACTCCCGGCCGGGAGTTGGGCGCTTCCTTGTCCTTGTCTCCTCTCCCAGGGGGACGCTGATCTCCGTCAACAAATAGGAAGACGGGCCCACCGGCTAGGGGCGCAATACAGGCAGCCCTCGGGATTATTGCCAGCGGAGCCCGAGCCGGCCCCACGGCCCAGCGCCGAAACTCCCCAATGCGATGCCGGGGGCTACCTCTTCTTATCAGGTTTGCTCTACTGAACGTCCCCACCGCGGCGGCCCAGCGACACAAGAATCGCTGGCTGTGATTCATTTCCTGCGTGCGTGGCCTGTGGTTTTTAGCCGACTGATGCTGGACACAGCATCGGCAGGGCGTCCTGCCCCAACTCCATCCAACTAGCCCCACTTTCCAGGGACGTTGTTACCGGCGCAGGGGGAAGAATCCTCCCGTCCTCTCCCTCGCCACCCGGAGGGAAGGCTAGGAGGGGACCGCTCAACAACCTCTGTGGGAACTGGGGCTAGCTCTGCTCTGCGTCCTTGACCCTGGCCACGTGGACCTGCTTGATCCTCCGGCCCCTCGTCGCCAGCACTTTGATGCGTAGCCCGTTGTACTCCACGGCGTCGCCCGGATCGGGAATCTTGCCCAACTCCGTATACACCAGGCCGCCCACAGTATCGAACCCCTCTCCCTGGACCTCCACCCTGAATAGCCGGTTGAGCTGGTCCAGGGAGGCTCGCGCGTCCATCACGGCCTCACCGCCCTCCAACTCCTCAACGTCGGGCTCATCCCTATCGAACTCATCGTGAATCTCCCCCACGATCTCCTCCAACAGGTCCTCAATGGTCACCAGGCCTGCCGTGCCGCCGTACTCGTCCACGACGATAGCAAGCTGCACCCGCTTCTCCTGAAACTCGTCCAAGAGCTGGTCCAACGGCTTCGACTCCGGAATGAACAGCGGCTGGCGGAGCAAAGTCCTCAGATCGGGTGGCTCGGCGCTCTTCACGTAGGGAAGCAGGTCCCTGGCATGCAGAACGCCGACCACGTTGTCGATCTGGCTTTCGAAGATGGGAATGCGGCTGTGCCCGTGCTCCAGCATCAGGTTGACCACGTCGAGCACGGGGTCATTGACCTCGGCGGCAATCACATCAACGCGGGGCGTCATGATCTCCCGAGCCACCACCTCGTCCATGCGCAGGATGCCGCGGATCATCCGCATCTCCTCCGCATCGACGCGTGGCTCCTCGTCGTGTTCGCCGCCGTTGCCTTGAGCGCCATTCCCCTGGAGCTCCGCCCAGAGCTCTGCTTCATTCCGCTGCTCCACGGGCCCCAGGCGCCGCAACAACGGCGCCAGCGGCCCCACAACCCTGTCCAATGCTTCGATGCACGCGGCCGCCAGGGGAAGAAAACGGGAGTTCCACGGCAGAGAGAATCGCTTGATGAACCTATCAGCCATCGCCAGGAAGACTGAAAGAGCCAGGAGCAGGGCCCCAGCCACGATCCAGCTTCGGGGTTCCAGCGCCAGAAGAGCAAAGCCGGCTGCCACGCCGGGGACTATCCTGAGGACGAGGTTCGCCGCCCTCCGGTGTCTCAGGCGGGAGTACCTATCGGGGGAAGGCGCAGGATCGCGCCCGTCGCCATTCTGAGGCATCAGGTCCCGGCGGGCGGACGCCGCCGCGGCGGCCAGAATCGCGGCCACGGTGAACGCCCCCAAAGAGAGGGCCAAAGCCAACCAGCTAGCTAAATTGCCAGTATCCAAGCGGTGCTAAACTCCAGGGGACCCATGCCCCAGGGGTCCGGTTCCAGAATCTTCGGGCGCCTCAGACCCGGCGGGGCCGGATTGACGGCGCACCCGCGCCGGGATCCCCACCGCAAACGAATCCGGGGGCACGTCCCGGTTCACCACCGCCCCAGCGCCGGTCACAGCGCGCGCGCCGACCCGCACCGGGGCCACAAGAAGCGTATCGCTGCCGATGAATGCGCCGTCGCCAACGACCGTCCTGTTCTTGCGCACGCCATCGAAGTTGCAGGTGATGGCACCCGCGCCAATGTTCACCCTCTCCCCGATATCGGCATCACCCACATAGCTGAAGTGGCCCATCGCAGCGCCCCGCCTCAGACGGGAGGCCTTCACTTCCGCAAACGTTCCCACGTGGACGCCCCCTTCCAGGTAGGCCCCTTCCCGAAGGCGGCAGTAATGCCCCACGTCCACGTCATCCTCCAGCACGGCCCCCTCGATCACGGATCCCCCTATCACACACCGGTCTCCCACCGTCGAGTTGCTCACTACCGCATTGGGTCCAATCTCGCACTCCCCTCCGATGGCCGTGTTGCCGCGGAGCATGGTGTTCGGTTGAATGACGGTGTCCTTTCCCAGTGTGACCTGGGCGTCAATATAGCTGGTCGCCGGGTCCACCAGGGTGACCCCCGCCTGGAGCCAACGCTCATTGATCCTGCGGCGGAGCGCCGCCTCAGCCTTGGCGAGATGCGCCCTGGTGTTGACGCCCAGGGCCTCCATTGGATCATGCACCCACGTCTTCTCGACCGGCAGGCTGGCGCTGCTGGCCTTCTCCACCAGGGAAGTGAGGTAGATCTCTCCCCTGTGGGATGGCGCCAGATCCCTGAGCGCATCCCACAGCCAGGAGGCCCGGAACGCATAGACGCCCACGTTGGCGGGCCAATCCGCAGCCTCAGCGCCATCCAGGTCGGCGGCCTCGGCTACGGCGACGACCCTCCCCTCCCGCTCAACCACCCTTCCCATGCCCTCCTCGGGAGCGGAAGGCGCGGCCACCAGTGAGATGCAATTGCCCGCCTGTTCGTGGGCCTCGATGAGTTTACGGATCGTGCCGGGCAGCACCAAAGGATGATCGCCGTTGATGACAAGGAGATGCTCGGCGGCGCCAGCGAGGTCTTGGGCGGCAGCGACGGCGGCGCCGGTGCCGCCCGGATGCTGCTGGACTGCGTACTCAACCCGCCCACCGAACGCTTGGCGAAAGGCATCGTACTCAGGCGGAACGACCAGGACTATCGGGGAGACGCCGGTTTCCTCGAGCGCCTCAATCACCCAACCGGCCATTTCAAGGCCGCAAAGGCGATGGAGGACCTTGGGGCTGCGGGAGTTCATGCGAACCCCCCTGCCCGCTGCCATGACCACAGCCAGCCAGCCCCTACGCGGAGGCTTTGACTCCTCAGTCATCGCAGGACACGGGGAGTGCTATCTGGAGGTTGTTCCATACTCACGGCGAAGCGTACGCTCAAATGAGGAACGCTGCGCTCATCCTAAGGTTGGCTCAGAACGGGTGTCAAGGGACCCACGTCACTGCGAAGGCCGGCGGCATCGGACGGGCATTCGATGCAGTCAGCGAAGCTCCTTTGGCAAGGTGAACTTGACGTCCTCCTGAGGCCCCGGCAGCACCACCACACGCGTCGGCCGCAACACCTGTATCACCTGCTCTTCCAGCACCTCCGGTGTCGACGCGCCCGACGTGATGCCCACGCGTTCCACGCCCTGCAACCACTGCGGGTCCACTTCCCCAGGACCGTTGACCATATGGGCAGGGAGGCCATGAGCCTCCGCCACTTCCCGGAGCCGGTTGCAGTTGGAACTGATAGGCGACCCGATCACCAGAACCATATCAACGTGCTTCGCCAGCTCCTTCACCGCCGCCTGTCTGTTCGTTGTAGCGAAACAGAGGTCGTTCCGCACAATGGAGTTGCGGAACCGCTCCTTTATGGCAATTGACGCCTGCTCCGTATCGTCGACCGAAAGGGTCGTCTGGGTCAGCACTGCCACCGGAGCGTCGTCTTCCCACTCCGGCAGCTCGAAATCGTCGCGGTCGTCCAGGAGCATCATCGGCGCCTGACCCATCGTCCCGCGGACTTCGGCATGGTCCCGGTGGCCCACCAGGATCACCTTTCGGCCTTCCTGGCTATACTTCCTGGCCTCGTTGTGCACCTTCGTCACCAGCGGACACGTGGCATCTATGACCTTAAGCCGCCGCTCCGCCGCCCTCTCGAAGTCTTCCGGAGGCGACCCGTGGGCCGAGAACACGACGACGGAGTCTTCCGGCACGTCGTCAAGATTCTCCACTGTGATGGCGCCCTTCTCCTCCAGTGACCCCACCACGTAGGGGTTGTGAACAATCTGGTGCTTCACGTAGACCGGCGCCCCGCACTTCTCGAGCGCCAACTCCACGATGTTGACCGCTCTCACGACGCCCGCGCAGAACCCTCTGGGGGAGGCGAGATAGACCTCCATGGCATCTCCTTGCCGCGGTATCTCCACCGCGCCTGCGCCTGAAGTATACAGGGCCGCGCAGTTTGTGTCAGGCCACCGGCGGCGATAAGATATGGAGCGGCCCGCCAACAGGGCCTCAGACTCACGCTGAAGGAGCACCCAATGACAGCGAGCAAAGCCACCCGCACTGAGCGGGACTCCATGGGACCCATGGAGGTCCCAGAAGAAGCCCTCTACGGCGCTTCCACCATGCGGGCCGTTCTCAACTTCCCCATCTCCGATCTCCGCTTCTCCCGCACCTTCATCCGCGCTCTGGGCCTCATCAAGAAGGCCGCCGCCGAGGTCAACGCCGACTTGGGCCTCTTGGACCCCAAGCTAGCCGCCGCCGCCGCTCAGGCGGCCCAGAGCGTGGCGGACGGCCGCCACGACGGCGAGTTCGTGGTGGACATCTTTCAGACCGGCTCGGGCACGTCCACGAATATGAACGCCAACGAGGTCATCGCCACCCTGGCCACCGACCTCCTCGGCGGCGAGCGCGGCTCCAGGCTGGTCCACCCCAACGACCACGTCAACATGGGCCAGTCCTCCAACGACGTTATTCCCACCGCCATCCACGCCGCCGCCCTCATCGGCCTTGCCAACGACCTCGTCCCAGCGCTGGAAGAGCTTCACACCGCCCTTCTGGACAAATCGAAGGAGTATTGGCCCATCGTCAAGACGGGCCGCACACACCTTCAGGACGCAACGCCCATCAGGCTCGGCCAGGAGTTTCTGGGGTTCGCAGGCCAGGTGGAGCGCGGCCTGAAGCGACTGGCCCACGCCCAGGAGGAGCTTTCCGAGGTGGCCTTGGGCGGCACCGCCGTGGGAACAGGCGTCAACTGCCATCCTGAGTTCCCAGCCCGCGTCTGCGAAAGGGTGTCCAACGCCACGGGCATCAACATCCGCGAGACCGCGAATCATTTCCAGGCGCAGAACTCGATCGACGCCGTCGTGGAGGCCAGCGGGAGCATTCGGACCGTGGCCCTCAGTCTCTACAAGATCGCCAACGACATCACCTGGATGGGCACCGGCCCCCGCGCGGGCATCGGGGAATTGGTGCTGCCCGAGGTGCAGCCGGGGAGCTCGATCATGCCGGGCAAGGTCAACCCCGTCATCCCCGAGGCGCTGCTCCAGGTCATCGCCCACGTCGTCGGCAACGACCTCGCGATTGTGCAGTCGGCCCAGAGAAGCTTCTTCGAATTGAACACGATGCTCCCGGTGGCCGCCCACAATCTCCTGGAATCCATAGCCCTGCTGGCCAGCGCCACCGGCAACTTCACCACCCAGTGCCTCACCGGCCTCCAGGCCACCAGCCAGGGGCCCGACATGGTGGAGAAGGGGTTGATGCTGGGGACTGCCCTGGCGCCGATTATCGGCTACGACAAAGCCGCCGGGCTGGCCAAGGAAGCAGCCAAGAGTGGCCGCACTATCAGGGAGGCGGCGTTGGAGCTAACCGATCTCACCGATGCCGAGTTGGACGAAATCCTCAAGCCAGAGAAGATGACGGAGCCAGGCTTGGGAGGCGGGCCGGCCGGAGGTTAACAGCCACGGAAGCGGCGCCCGCCTCCCGCACAAGCCGGCGATGCAGTCGAAGGGCCTCCCTCGCTCTGGAGACCTTTGCATAGCCGGCGCCACGCATTAACCCGGGGTTGCGCGACGAAATCCCTTCTCTCTCGAGGGGGAAGGCTAGGATGGAGTGCTCTGGGTGGCCCCTGAGAACTCGGCGCAGGAGTTCTATAAAGGTCTCGCTCCGGGGAGAGGCTCTTCCCTCTCCTACCTGCCCCTCGCTCTTGGATGAGCGTTCAAGTAGACCTTCCGCTGCTGGCTCTGGGTTACGTGAGTGTAGATCTGCGTCGTCGCCGGGCTCGAGTGGCCCAACAAATCCTGCACCACCCTAAGGTCCGCCCCGCCCTCTAGCATGTGGGTGGCGAAGGTGTGGCGGAGCGTATGCGTATGGACGTTCTGGGCCAGGCCCGCCTTCAGGCCGTACTTCCGCACCATCGCCTGCACGCTGCGATCCGTAAGCCGTCCACCCGCTCTGTTGAGGAACAAGGCGTCGGAAGACGCTCGCCCGGCCAGCATAGGCCTGCCGTCCTTGACGTAGCGTTCCAACGACTCGAGAGCGGGCCGGCCCATGAGGACCATCCGCTCCTTGTCGCCCTTCCCCACCACCCGAAGCTCCCGCTTCCCCAGATGTGCGTGTTCCAAATCCAGGGCCGTTATCTCCGCCACCCGCAACCCCGCTGCGTAGAGAAGCTCCAGGATGGCCCGATCCCTGAGCCCCTGAGGGGTCGCGGCGCCGGCAACATCCAGGAGCCGCAGGACCTCGTGTTGCGACAGGAAATCGGGGAGGCGGCGCTCCTGGCGCATCCTTCCCCCCTGAGCTGTGGGATCACTCTCGAGAATACCCTGGTCCACCAGGAACCGGAAGTAGGAGCGCAGGACGCTGTACTGCCGCACGACGGTTCCCCGGGCATGTCCGCGCCGTCGGCCGTTGGAGTGCGGGCGCACCCTGGCAAGCCAGGCCAGATAGGAGCGGACGGTATCCCGGTCCACCTGCGCCAAATCCGGCGCGTCCCGTCCTTCAAGGAACTCCAAGAAGGGCCGGAGGTCGTTGACGTAATTGCGGACGGTATAGGGAGAAAGGCGCCGCACCCCCTCTAGGTGCGTGCGATAGCGGTCCAGAAGTCCCGGGGGGTCGCCTGCCTTGCTCACACCTACGCCTCCACCGCCGCGGCCTCCTCTTCAGCCGGCGCCTGCACTTCCGAAAGGGGAGCCTTGTAGGCGCAATTGGAGCACCGCACACGGTTTCGGCCCGCCATGATAAGCAGCCCCTCACATTCAGGGCAGGGCGCCGTGATGGGACGCTGGTTCACGGCAAGGTTGCACGTAGGATAGTTGGCGCAGCCGTAGAACAGCGATTTGGTCTTCCTGGACCGCCGCTCCACCAGGTCGCCCCCGCAGCGGGGGCAGGCCACGCCCACCCTCACCAGGTAGGGCCGGGTGCTCTTGCATTCAGGGTAGCCGGTGCAGGCGAGGAAGCGTCCGTACCTGCCGGACCGGATCTCCATGGGTTTCTCGCACTTATCGCAGGTTTCGTCACTGGGAATGGACACCCGGGGAATGCTCTGCGCTGCGGTGAGGGCCTCTTGAAAGGGGCCGTAGAACTGATCGAGTATCGTTCCCCAACCCCGCTTGCCCTCAGCCACGTCGTCCAGATCCTCCTCCATCTGGGCCGTGAAGCCGGGGTTGACCAGGTCGGCGAAGTTTTCTACGAGCAGGTCGGTGACAATCTCCCCCAGTTGCGTGGGTTCCAGATGCCCGTTCTTGCGCACGTAGTTCCGGTCCTGGATGGTTGAAATGGTGGGGGCGTAGGTGCTGGGCCGGCCAATGCCCAATTCCTCCAGGGACTTCACCAACGAGGCCTCCGTATAGTGGGCGGGCGGCTGTGTGAAGTGCTGGTCCGGCTTCAATTCCCGGCAGTCCACGGGTTCATCCTTTTCCAATACTGGAAGCGGCGACGTAGCGGCCTCCTCCTCCTGCCCGGCGTCGCGTCCTTCAATGTAGACAGCCCGGTAGCCTGGAAACTTGAGGACGGACCCGGTCGCCCGGAACACGTAGACTCCACCGGAACGGCCCGGCGCCTCGATGTCGGCCGCCGTGGAATCGTAGAGAGCGTCGGCCATCTGACAGGCGACCATCCGCTTCCAAATGAGGTCGTACAGCCGGTATTGGTCAGAGGTCAGATTCGACCGGATGGCCTCGGGTTCGCGGTCCACAGACGTGGGCCTGATTGCCTCGTGCGCCTCTTGAGCGCCCTTGGCCCGCGTCTTGTACACCCGGGAGGATTTGGGGACGTAGTCCTTGCCGTACCGCTTGCCCACGAACTGCCTCGTCTCCTGAACGGCGGTCTCCGAAAGGTTGGTCGAGTCGGTCCGCATATAGGTGATGAGACCCTCCTCGCCCCCGGCCCCCACGTTGACTCCCTCGTAAAGCTGCTGAGCAACCATCATGGTTTTCTTGACCGGAAAGCGGAGCTTGCGGCCCGCCTCCTGTTGAAGGGTGCTGGTGGTGAAGGGCCCCGCGGGCCGGCTGCGGGTTTCCCGTCGCCTGACCTCGGCCACAGCATAGCTGGCCCCCTTAAGGTCTCCAACGATGCCCGCGGCATCGGCCTCGTTGGAAATCGTCAGCTTCTTGCGCTCCCCCTTCCTGCTGTGAAGGGCCGCCTTGAACACGCCCTGTTTCTGCCCCGCACCCCGCTTGGCCAACGTGGCGTCAATGCTCCAGTACTCCACCGGCGCAAAGTTCCGTATCTCTCGCGCCCTATCCACGACGAGGCGGAGAGCAACCGACTGCACCCGTCCCGCCGACAGACCGGACCCCACCTTGCTCCACAGCAGCGGGCTGAGCTGATAGCCAAGCAGTCTGTCGAGAATGCGGCGGGCCTGCTGGGCGTTCACCAAGTCAAGGTCAAGCTCCCTGGGATTGTCGAAGGCCTCCTTGATGGCGGCGGGGGTGATCTCGTGGAACACGACCCGCCGCACGGGCTGCTTCCCCAGGTCGGCTGCTTCCACCAAATGCCAGGAAATCGCCTCGCCCTCTCTGTCCGGGTCAGTGGCGAGATAGACTATTGAGGCGTCTTTGAGGGCCGCCTTCAACTGTTTGATGACCTTCTTCTTATCGGTAGGCACGACATACGTTGGCTTGAAGCCGTCATCCACCTCCACCCCCAGCTTGCTGGACGGCAGGTCTCTGACGTGGCCCATCGACGCCAACACGGTGTAATTCTTGCCCAGAAAACGGCCAACGGTCCGCGCTTTGGTCGGTGATTCGACGATAACCAGATCTTTAGGCATGCTTTCTTGTAGTCACTCCTAGTCATTGAGCGGCGGCCTTGTGGCCGCCGTCTTCAGATTCTTTCTGCTCTATACGTGGAAGCAGGCTCCCGCACGAGCGCAAAGGAGCGGCTCCCCACCTCCTTCACTATACCGCGGAGCTCAAGGAGCGTCAGCGCCGTGTTCACGCTCGCCATAGGCAACCCCGATCGCCGGGCAGCGTCATCCGCGTGAACCGGCTCATAGGACAGCAGCTTCAACAGCCTCGTTTCGGCCTCGTTCTCGCCCTCGGGCGCCTGGAATTCCGGTGGCGGCACCTGGGGCATCCCGGCCTCTGGAAGCCGCAGCACCTGCTGGCCCAGAACCGTGAAGTTCAACTCCTGCAACACCTCTTCAACCGACGTTACCAGCTTTGCCCCCTCCTGCACCAGATGATTGGCGCCGACGCTCGCCGGGGAGAATATGCTCCCTGGCACGGCAAAGACCTCCCTGTCCTGCTCCAGCGCGTGGCGCACCGTCCAGAGCGTGCCGCTGTGCCTCGCAGCCTCCACCACCAGCGTCCCCAGCGTCAACCCGCTGAGAATCCGGTTCCTGCGGGGGAAGTTCTGGGCCACCGGCCTGATCCCCAACGGGTATTCGCTGACGCTGGCGCCGCTCTGCGCGATCCGTTCCGCGAGGCCGCGGTGTTCGGAGGGATACACCACGTCTAACCCGCTGGCGTTCACGGCGATGGTGCGCCCTCCAGCGTCCAGGGCCGCCTGGTGGGCAACCTCGTCGATGCCCCTCGCCAGCCCGCTCACGATGGTCACGCCGTTCCTGGCGAGATCCCGCACCAGAACGCCGGCCGCCTCGCGGCCATACGCGGTGGCCTTTCGCGAGCCAACGACGGTTACGGAGTGGGCATCCTCCGGCGCCACGGTCCCTTTCACAAAGAGGACCGGAGGCGGGTTGTATATCTCCTTCAGAAGCGGCGGATAATCCTTGCTGTGCCAGGTGAGGGCCGTCACCCCATGGCGCTCCAGCGCCTCCATCTCCTCGTCCGGGTCGACGTTGGCGCGCCGGGTTGTGATCGTCTCCGCCACCTTGCGCTCGAAGCCGGCGGCTCGAAAGTCGCTGGCCGAGGCGCTCCAAGCCGCCCCCAGGGACTCGAAATAGCCTTCCAGCAGCCGCATCCGCACGTGGCCGATCTGCGGCACGCGGGCGAAGGCGACCCAGTACTTCAAGTCCGAGTTTGGGACGCTCATAAAAGGCTTTGCAAGCTCGGCGGGGCCATGAGTATTGAGGAAGGATTCGTTGAAAGGGTCCGGCGGACTTGGGATGGGTGGCGGAGAGGGCGGGATTCGAACCCGCGAGGGGCAAGGCCCCTACACGCTCTCCAGGCGTGCCTGTTCGGCCACTCCAGCACCTCTCCGTGGGACCACGCTGCGGCTGCGCTTCTTCCAAACCGCCGGATGCAGCCAGGTTCATGGCGGCGATTGTCGTCCTGGCGGAGAGGGTGGGATTCGAACCCACGGTCCAGTTACCCGGACACCGCTTTTCGAGAGCGGCGCCTTAAACCGCTCGGCCACCTCTCCACGCCAGGCGTCTCTCCGACGCCTCCCCTATAGTACAGCGCTGGGCGCATCTCCGGCTAGGTGTGCTTGCCAAGGACGTTCCTCCAAGCACAGAGCGAGAGAATCCTCCTGTACGACCGGGCACATGAGTAACAGTTAGCCTAGGGACATAGGTAACACTTTCGTCGCCGTCTTGTCGATCCGCCACGCAAGGTCGTCGAGCATGCCGATGAGGAGTGGACCGAAGCGGAGTTCCCAGGTGCGCTCGGTCCGCTGGACGAGGCCTATGGGCTCGCCTGCGAGGGATTCGCTGACGTAGACGTGTCCACCTTTCCATTTGATCTCACCGTTGTGGCGCACCCGCCGCACCGTGACCTCCGCTCCGTACTCCGGCGATGTGACGCGGGACGGAAAGGGCCGAAGTGAGGGTGTGTAGAGCCTGACCGGCGGTCGCTGTCCCAGGGCCTCGTGCGGTCGTTCGGCGTTGTAGTCGTGACGAAAGCCATCGAAAGCTCGTCGCTGCCCTCTCCGGTTGGCTCTCGGCGGCGATGCCGTCTCCGCCTTGAGGGTGCGATGAAGTCGCTCAAGGCGGCCGTTCTGCTCGGGATGCCCCAGCGCGATGCGCTCAGGGATGATTCCCAGTTTGACCCACCATGCGGAGAGAGGTGAGAGGCTGCCCAGGCCGACGCTGGCGAAGGGCGGGCCGTTGTCGGTTCGGATGACACGCGGCAGGCCGTACTCACGGAAGGCTCTCTCCAGGACGGGTCTGATCTCGAGACCGGTGGGGTGGGCCAATCCGTCGCACACCAACAGATAGCGGGACATCGCGTCCTGAGCCGTCAGTGGGTCAATGCGAATACCGTCGCCCGTCCGAAACCAGCCCTTCAGGTCGATGGCCCACACGTCGTTGGGCTGTGCGGCGTGCGCGAAGGGCTCGCCCCACGGCGAGGACCTGCGGCGACGCCGGCGACGACGTACAAGCCCCGCCCGATCAAGGATGGCCCCCGCAGTGCTGTTGGACGGCCACGGTGCGTCTGGCTCCTGGTTACGCAGCCACGCGACGATCTTCTTCGGGCCCCACGTCAGGTGGGCGCGCTTCGCCTCTAGGATGCGCGCCGATACCGCTCTCGTCGTGGCGTTAGGGTGGTGATGGGGAGCTCGACTCCGGTCACGCAGACCGTCTTCACCGTACGCCCCATAGCGTCTGATCAGCTTGTAGCCGGTCTTGCGGCTGATCGCCCATTGGCGACACAACTCCGCGATCGGCTCCTCCCCCGCCAACACACGCTCGATAAACCGCAATCGCTCCGATTCGATGCTCGTCTCTTTCCAAGGCAACACATCTTCCTCCTGTGGGATTGCTTCCCACCATCACACAATGTGTTACCTATGTGCCCGGTTGCGATGTTACCTATCTCCCCGGTTCATACCTCCCCTCCCTTTCCCCGTAGTCGGGAAAGGGAGGATGCCGCATCCTCCCTCGTATCCGGGGGAAGGCCAGGATGGGGACGCGCAACAACCGCTATGGGGACTACACCTAGGGCCGCCAGGGGCCGTTATGACGCGCCCCCATCAAAGGAGTAACGCGAGGGGGCGGGGAAACGGCATCGCCTGGGCCTGAGACCTGCCCCGCGAAAACAGGCTCAGATCGACGGCTCCGCCACCGGACCGCTGGGAGCGGCGTCCGCCTCGCCGTTGGCCGGGGCGCCTTGACCAAGGTCGGCCGCCAGGGCCGTATTCAACGCGTGGATGGCCACCTCGATCTGGCCGTCGTCCGGCTGGCGGGTGGTCAGCGCCTGCAGGGCCAGGCTGGGGTACAGGATGAACCGCACCACCGGGTTGCGCCGGTGGAATCCACTGAAGCGTATGACCTCGTAGGCAACGCCCGCAATGACCGGAATGAGGACAATCCTCGACGCGATCAGCCAGGGCAGGCTTGGCCTCCCGAAGAAGGTAAAGAACACGATGGCCAGCACCGCCACCACCAGCAGGAAGGCCGTGCCGCAACGAGGATGGGCGGTTGGGTGCTTGCGAATCCCTTCCAGGTTCAGCGGGTCGGACGCCTCATAGGCGTGGATGGTCATGTGCTCGGCGCCGTGATAGGCAAAGACCCGCTTCACGTCAGGCATCATCCCTATGAGCTTGATGTACCCAACGAAGATCACCAGGCGCAGCGTCCCCTCGATCACGTTGACCACTAAGTGCGATTCAATGTAGCGCTGCAGGGCCGACGCGGCAAAGAGGGGAGCAACGAAGAAGATCCCTATGCCCACCAGCAGCGAGACGGCCACCATCCCAGCGATGCTCAGGCCGGACAGCTCTTCGCCTTCTCCCTCGCCCATGGAAACGTTGGCCGAGTGGGTCAGGGCGCGCATGCCGAGCCCCAGGGTCTCAATAAGAACGATGACGCCGCGGGCCAAGGGAAGTTTGCGCACCCAGCCGTTGTAGATGGCGCTGAGGGTCCAAGCAACCGTGGACACGCTGCCGTCGGGCCGACGCACCGCCACCGCGGCATACCTCTGGCCCCGGATCATGACGCCTTCTATGACGGCCTGTCCGCCGTAGGGGAAGCGCGTCTCAGCCAAAGCTGCTCCCGATAGAGGGCCGGGGCCCCTCTAGAAAACCCCGATGAGTGTGAAAGGCTACTGGAGGTTGAACCGCCGCCTGAGGCGCTCCACCCGCCCTTCCGTGTCGACGATGCGCTGCTCGCCGGTGAAGAAGGGATGGCACTGGCTGCACAACTCCACCCTCAGCTCCTTCTTCGTTGAGCCCGTGATGAACGTGTTGCCGCAACTGCACGTGACCATGGCGTTCTGGTGGTACGTGGGATGAATGTTTGCCCTCATAGTTGGCGCCTTCCTGTTACGTTTGGGGAGGGCCTTGGGCCCTCCCCCCTGAGCGTTCTTGGATTCGGCAGGCCCTAGCCTGGATACACGCTCACCCGCTTGCGCTGTCGCGTCGCGTGCTCGAACTTCACCTTGCCGTCAACGAGAGCGAAGAGGGTGAAGTCCCGCCCCAAGCCCACGTTCCTCCCGGGGTGAATCCGCGTCCCCCGCTGCCTGACAATGATCGTGCCGGTGCGCACCGCGTGGCCGTCATACCGCTTGACCCCCAAACGCTGGGAGTTACTGTCGCGGCCATTGCGGCTGCTGCCTCCACCCTTCTTATGCGCCATGATAGCTCCAAATCAGCGCGGGCCTTCAGCTAGCCCGTCTGGATCTCTTTGATGCGGAGGGCCGTATAGGGCTGGCGGTGGCCTGTGAGCTTGCGGTACCGGTTCTTGTTCTTGAACTTGAGAACGCGAATCTTGTCCCGCCTGCCCTGGGCCTCCACCTCAACCACCACCTTCGCCCCGTCAAGCAGCGGAGACCCTAGCTTCACGCCGTCGTCGCCTGAGACCATCAGAACGTCGGTCAGCTCCAGGGTGTCTCCGGGGCTGGTCTCCAGCTTCTCAACCTTGAGCAGGTCGCCCGGGGCCACGCGATACTGCTTGCCTCCGGTCTTGACAACGGCATAGATGGGCATGGTGTCTCCTGTCCCACAGTGTAGGGAATTCGCAAGCTGGGTGTCAAGGAATGATTGGTTGGTTGTCGTTGTGCGCGAGCCTGTCAGAGTCTAGCTGTTCAATGAAGATATCAGTCCATGAGAGAACCGCTGATGCTCAAGGCGCTCCTCCGCGTTTCCATTTGAAAACGTTCCATACCGCAAGCGCCACAAGGGCCAGAGCGACTGGTCCGTACAGGTGTGCAGTTACCAGGAAGACCGGTGGCGCGACTGATGCCGCCAGGTAGAGTAAGGACAGTCCCAGCCCCAAAAATCTCCAACGCCCCCTGTGGCGATCACTCGAGATGATCGCGATCCCCGCGACGACTCCTATCAATCCCATCGAGGCGAGGACGGGAACTACTGGGAACCAGCCTCCCCTTGGCAGAGAGGCCACCGAGATGACTGGCGCCACAAGGAAGAGCACGCTGAGGGCCACTGAGAAGCAAACGGCCACCAATGACGCTATGGCCAGGTGGCTTACGATCATCCTGTGGCCCCGTAACCGGCGAAGGTGCTGCCGCGCTATCCACCCGGCAAAGAATAGTACGGATGTCCCTCCCCCGTAGATCAAGGTGAGCATGATGATGAACCCGATGGGGTGTGAATCATAAGAGAGCGGCCCGCCGATAGCCGAGGCGGCGGAAAGGCTGACCAACACGCCGATGGGGAAGAGCAGGACATTCTTCAGCCCTGGTGACAACCAGCCCGCAAGGACGGGAGACAGGCCTAGGGTGATTGCCACGATTGCCACGAACAGGATGAGGAACCAGGAGCCCGTGGCGGTGTTAAGCACCGTGAAGGCCAATCCGACACCCGCTCCCGTAATCGCGGCCAGTCCAATCCTCACCGCGAAAGAACCCTTGAGGAGAGTCACAGCCGCGGCGTCTCCCAAAGCAGGCGTATCGGCACGGCGTAGAGTCCATCTCCGAAGCTCGCACTCATCTCGCCATCGTAAAGCACCACGCCCCCTGCGAACCGGCTGCCCGCCGCATCCTTGAGCTTCCGCAGTCCCCGGAAGTCCGATGCGGTTACCGTCGCACTGGCCTTGACCTCCACGCCCGCGAGGGCCTGCGCGCCCCGCTCGATGACGACATCCACCTCAGCGCCGTCCTTGTCCCGAAAGTGGAAGAACGACATAAAGGCATCATACCAGCTTGCCTGACGCCGCAGTTCCTGGTACACGAAGGTCTCCAGGAGCTGTCCCCGCAGGGACGGGTCTGCCGCGAGGCCATCGGCATCCATCCCAAGCAGTGCGCAGGCCAGCCCTGTATCGCCCAGGTGTAGCTTTGGCGCTTTGACCAGGCGGCTCAAGCGGTTGCTGGGCCAGGGCGGCAGTTGCTCCAGCAAGAACACGCGCTCAAGCAGGGTGATGTAATCGCCTATCGTGGGACGGCTGACTCGGAAAGGCTCCGTCAGACCGGAGAGATTGAACAGCGTGGCGGTCTGCGCCGCCGCAAGCGACAACAGCCTCGGCAACACGTCGAGGGAACGGATCCGGGAGATATCTGGCACATCCCGTTGCACCTGGGCATCGAGGTAGTTTCGATACCAGTCGGCCCGTCGTCGGCCGGCGGGCCGCGCCAGCGCAGCCGGATATCCCCCCCATACGATCCGCTCGCCGAGTTCTCTCCCCAACCGCTCGGTCCGTTTTATCTCGAACCCGCCGCTGAATAGGGCGTCGAGGAAGCCGGGGGACCAGTCCCCGGTGAGGCCGGGGGGCGAGCTGCGTTGCATCTCGCACTGCGCCAGCGGATGTAATCGGACCGTGTCCATGCGTCCGGCCAGTGAGTCTGTAAGCCCTGGGCTGTGTAGGACGTTGCTCGAACCCGTCAGGAGGAAGCGGCCCGGCGCGCGCCTGCGGTCCACCTCCATCTTCAACGCCGCAAAGAGCGCAGGCGCCCTCGCGAGCAACGGCATCGTCGAAGGTGAAATACGCGTAATCCCTGGGCCTGGTGGACAGGAGGCTCAACGGGCGGCCTCCTGGCGTCAATCGCGCATCTCCAAGCGCCAGATGCTCCGGCGCACAGACCATCTGGGCAAGGGTGGTCTTGCCGCACTGGCGCGGCCCGTGGATCAGGACATCCGGCGAATCCTCCAGCGCCTCGGTCAAGCGCCGTTCTGCGAAGCGGGGGTAGAGGACGTTCTCAGCCATCGGCTGATTGCAATTTTACCTGTCGGCTGATTGCAATGTTATCCATTGTCTGATTGCAAGGTAATCCTTCGCCAACCGCAAGGAGGTCCGCGGGTTTCAGAGCCTTGATTACCTTAATTGGGGGGCAAGTTCCCACCAGGCAGGCAAGACGGTAGGCCAACAACTGTGGGAATGGTCAGCAAGAAAGGCGCTAGGGATGCTCTGGACAAGCCGTTAGAGAGGCGCCGCGCCCCAGCGCATGCCCGTAATCGGAGGAATCGTCTTGTCCCTGCACCCTAACCGGGGGAAAGTTAGGAAGCGTCTGGACAGCCTGCCCCCGGGTACAGGGGCAGGCTAGGAAGCGTCCCTATCCCTCTTCCCCTGGTTAGGAATCCTCCATCCCTCCCCCCCTACTTGCAGAATAAGAACTTTTGTGCTAGAGTATCGTCAAGATGCTCAAGTACCGTCAAGAAGCGGGCCGCCGCCCCACCCCGTCCCTGGCGCCGGGATACGACTACGTCGCGGCTCGTTACAGTTCCGCTACGGCTCATGACGCCTTGTAACGCCTTCGTCACGGCTTCGTTACGGCTCCACGACTACGGGGCACCGGGGGAGCAGCTAAAGCAGTAACACATACAATCAAAGAACGAGGGGCTGAGGCCACAGACGGCGCACAGTCCTTGGTCCTCCTGACCGAGTGGGGACAGATCGTCAACGCGGACTGGCAGGCCGTGGCGCTGCGCATGTCGCCGCCGTGTTTCGTGTTCGACGGCAGGAACGCACTGGACCCCGGCCATATGGAGAACCTGGGTTTCGAGTACATGGGAGTAGGGAGGGCCGCTGCCCGCAGGGCGAATCCAGTCGACGGCGCCGCAACGGACGGGGCCGTCGGCGCTCGTATCGGGGTCAGAGTTGTCCACTGAAGGAGCCGTCCTCATCACCGGAGCGGCGGGGTTCGGCGGCTCCAGTCTCGCCAGAGCGTTGCTGGCACTCGGCTACAACGTCACGGGACTGGACGTGGCACCGCCCTCCCAAGCCGCACTGCTGGGCCAGGAGTTGTCCCATCCTCGCTTTCGGTATGTGTGGAAGAGCATTCAGGACATCCAGCCCTGGGCCGTGGAAGGGCACACGGTGGTGGCGCACATGGCGGCGCAGCCGGACACCCCTCTCGCGTTCGAGTCGCCGTGCTACACCGTTATGCAGAACGTCGAGGGCACCGTCGCCCTGCTGGAGGCGGTCCGTCATACGGAGGGCGTGTCGAAGATGATCTTCGCCGGGTACGGCAACGAGGTGGAGTGGCCCCTCCGGCTTCCGATAGACGAAGACCACCCCTTGACGCCGCACAACCCCTACGGCTTTTCCAAAGCTGCGGCGGAGCTGGCGATGTGGGCGTGGCGCCGGGCCTACGGCGTGCCGTCGGTGGTCATGGCCACCGACGTGGTTGTCGGCCCCAACACCCGCAGAGAGGTCTTCATCTTCAAGTGGCTCTGGAATGCCCTTCTCGGCAGGCCCATCGTCGTCGAGGGCGGACAGCAGACGCGCGACGTCACCTACATTGACGAAGTCGCGACGGCATGGACGTTGGCGATTAAGGCGCCGGCCGAGAAGGTCGTCGGGCACAAGTTCTACGCCGGCGACGGACAGGAACGCACGGTCGAGGACCTGGCGGGCATGTGCCGCGCCGCCGTCGAAACCGTGGCGCCCATCGAATACACGGGCTACCGGCCGGGCGAGGAAGGGCAATGGGAGGCGTTCAGCAACGATAAGGCCCGGCGGGTGCTCGGCTACGCGCCCAAGACCTCCCCCGTGGAGGCCATCGCTCTAACCGCCGATTGGGTGAGAAGCCTGCTCTAGGCCCCGCCAAGTGCGGTGGAGCCGCCCATCTGACCGCCACAGGAGAAGCCCGTCCAGGTACTGGGGCCAGTGTGACTCAATGACCTCATCGGCGGGCAGCCGGAACAGGTGGGCCACCAGCACCGCCAGAATAGCGTCGTGGGTGACGTATACGCCGAGCCGTCCGTCCCGGCCAAGGCCGCCTGTCGCCAAGGCCAGGAGCAACGCTACACCTTCCGACGTTGTCCTCATGCCCGGCAGGGGCGGGCCTCCTGAGAGCTGACGCCGTACGATAGCCCGTATGCCGTTCTCTAGGAAGAATTCCCCGGCGACTTCCGGTTCCACGACAAAGGGTCCCGGATCTCCCAGGCGCCAGTCCCGCTCGACTACTCCGCCCCAGCGCCCGCCGCGAAGGACCGCCTCCCCGGTCTCTAGGCAGCGAGGTAGAGGGCTGGCGACAACCTGCACCTGGGCCCGCTGCTCCGACAGCTTCGCCCCGAGTTGCGCTGCTTTCGTGACGCCCCTGGCGGTCAGGGGCACAGCTTCACCAAATGTACCCTCGGGAATGTCCTCCCGCTCGGCGTGTCTCAGGATAAGGGCAGCGTCGGCCTCGACCGGGACCAGGGCCAGCCGGTCCACGATGGAGGTCACCGCATGGGGCGCTTTCATACGGCCTTGGCCCGGATCAAGGAGCTTACGGACGCCGTCGCTGTCACAGCAAGAAGTTCGAATCCAGCGGATGCAAGCAAATCGGCGAACTGCCGCTCAGTACGTTCACGGCCCCCGGTCGTCACCAGCATGTGCAGGTCCAGCAGCCCGCCGTCGCCGGACGACTCGTCCAACACCATCTCTACCACGTAGAGCGTGCCGCCCTTGGGCGTCGCATCCCGCGCCCGCCGCAGGATGTGCAGGGCTGTGTCGTCCGGCCAGTCGTGCAGCACCCGCGCCAGCATCACCGCGTCACACCGGACCGGCCACTCCAAGAAGAGGTCGCCGGGGACAAACCGGCAGCGATCGCCAATGTCCACCGGCGGCGCGGCGTCCGCGATGACCTCCGGCCTGTCCATGACCGTCCCGGTCAGACCGGGGTACGCGCGCAGCAGCGCGAAGGTCAGATCGCCACCCCCGCCTCCGGCGTCCAGGACGGAGTCGTGAACGCCGAAGTTGACCGCGTCGGCCAGGGAGCGATAGTCGTGCCTGGCGTAGGCGGCCATCGCCGCGTGGTACGCACTCCGTTCCTCCGGCCTGTCTTGAAGCCAATCGAAGAAGTTTGCCCCGAAGAGTCCTGTGAAGCTGGACGCGCCGGTCCGCAGGGAGCGAACAAGGCCGGCCCAGGCGGTGTAGGTCTCGTTGCCCCAGTGCAGCGCCGCGTCGGCAAGCGACAGCGGATGCGATCGCCGCAGATGCTCGCCCTTCCCGCTGGGGCGATAGGCCCCGCCCCTGTCCTGCCGGACCAGCCCCAACTCCGCCAGCGCGCGCATCAACCGCGCTCCAACAGCTTGGCCTAGGTGGAGGCGCCGCTCCACCTCCTCCGCCGACGCCGGCAGCACCTCGAACACCCCCATCTCCACCGCAGCCCGGACCGTCTGCGTCCTCCACATGCCCACCATGTCCGCCGAGAGCTCTTCCAGCGGTGACCGCAAGGGCTTCCGGAGTTCGACCAGGGTCTTCCCTGATTCATCAATCACCGACAATGAGCCGTCGAATCCCTCCACACGGGCCTGCCCGTTGTAGAACGGCTCGACGTATTGGAACCGCTCCTCGTACAGGGACTCGCCGCGCGTGTCCGCGTGATGCCATCCGCCGGTGTCACGGGCGCGGGCGTAGCTCTTGTGAAACACGTCCAGGTCTAGGAACCAACGGCGGTGCAGCAGGTTGCCGGAGCCGTCTATGTGGGTGTGTCTGCCGTCGCTCCCCTGCACGACGGCGCAGCCGTCCTTGAAGTCCCCCGCATACCGGTAGCGCTGATCATACGCAGGCCCGCCGTCTGCCGTGACGTGAAAATACCCACCGTCGCGGTCTCGCACAGGACAGCAGCCCTCCTGGAAGTTGCCGCACCAAGCGTAACGCTCTCGGTACAGGGGTCTCCCGTCCGGGAGCATATGGAACCACCCGTCCGCTCCCCGGACGGCGGCGCGGTCTTCGTAGAACCCGAAGGTCCGTACATGGCGGGACTCGTAGGCCGGCCGGCCATCGGGCGTGATGTGGTAGGCGCCCGAGTCGTCGAGCACGGGGGCGAGGCCAGGGGCGTGGAACTTCAACACCTCAGTGAACCGTGCGGCATAGGCGGGACGCCCCAGATGGACGTGGTGGGACGCATCCGCTGCTATGCCGTATTCCCGCCACGTGCCGCTCATGACGCCTCCGGCCTCCGCATGTTGCAGCCCTGGCAGAGTGCGTTCTGCATGTAGCTGGCCTGAAGGTCCTTGTAGTCGTCACTTTCCCAGATGCCGTACAGGCCGACCTCCTTCACGTTGCCGAAGTCCCCTAGCGTGCGGCGGAGAACGTCCGGGGCGCAGCACGGGTTGAACCGACCGTCGGCCGCCACCCACGCCTCCTTGCCCAGGAACGGGCACTCTCCCCCGGCGGCAATCTCGCCCCCATCCGTCTCGTCGAGGTGGAAGATGTTATCCAGCAGCACCCGTCCGCCGCCTGGCAAGCGGTGTTCCTCCGCCGCTGCGTGCGCCGCGTCGACGGCGTCGTTCCACCTCGCGATGGCCTCCGGGCTACGGCGCATCGACTGTTGGCGGATCTGGGTGAAGTGCGCCCACAGGTGGTGGCCTTTCACGCGGTCAACGCCAATCTTTGCCGCAAGCCTGACAACATCCGGGAGCTCCGAGAAGTTCACTTCCATGAAGGTCAGCTGGAATGTGACCCTACAGCGGTTCTCTCCCTTTGCCGCATGGCCGTCTCTGACTGCGATGAAGGTCCGGACGTTGTCAGGACGGTCTCCCAGTTTGCGCCGAGCATTACCCGCTCTTGTGTGCCCTTGGTGGCGCCGTTCCAGGAGACCTTCACGTCGGAGGCCACCGGCACGATACGTTCTGCCCAGGCCTTTGCCCCCCGCTGGGGGAATGTCCCGTTGGTGGTCAGGTTGAGCATGACCCCGTACTCGGCGCAGAGGTCCAGGATCTCATCGAAGTGGCGGTACAGAAGTGGCTCCCCCATGGTCGAGGGGATGATCTCCCGCAGGGGCGTGCCGCGGGACTCGGCCATGACCCGCCGGATGAGGTCGATGTCCATGCGGCGCTTGGGGAGGCCGGCACTTCTCCGGTCGCTCTGCGTGGCGCTGTAGGGCGAATGGTCTTCGCACATGATGCAATGGAGGTTGCAGTTGTCCGGGTTGGTGTCGAACGTAATGCGCCACGGCCCGGGCTGTGGGCCGGCGGGCTGCATTGCGGGCTTGTTCATGGTTTCACCCTCTTCGGGCCAGGTTGAGGTACAGGTCTTCCACTGCGCGGGAATGCTCCATCATGTCTGGTATGTTGCCGTCGCTCGATTGCAGGTACCCCTGCTTGCCCAACTGCCGCGCCAGAGCTGGGTCGTCCGCCAGTCTCTGCATTTGGTGCGCCAGGGAGTCGGGATCGCGATGAGTAAAGAGCAGCCCGTTCTCTTCGTGGCGGACGTACTCGGCCATACCGCCGTAGTCGGCTGTGATGACGGGAACACCGGCCTGCAGCGCCTCGTGGATGACCAGAGGTGACAGCGGTTCTCTGCCCAGATAGAGGGAACAACGATTGCGTCGCAGCGGTTGAACACCTCCGGAACGATATCCTGGTTGCCGTACTCGCCCACCCATTCGACGCGGCGCCCGGCGGACCCGGGAAGCGCCCGGGCCAGCGCCTTGAGGCCCTCGCTCTCAACACCCCGGTTGCGTCCCCCTCTTGCGCATATGGGGACGCCCGCTACGCTGCCAAACGCTCTGATGAGGTGCTCCACTCCCTTCGCCGGTGTGTGCGTTCCGATGTAGCCGAAGGTGAAGGGCTCCCTCCCCGAGCGCTCCCTGCTCGTCAGGCGGCCAAGATGGAAGCCATAGTCCAGGTATATGAGCTTCTGTTCCGGGATTCCAAAGTCATCCCTGAATCGCCGCAAAAGGTGCATGGAGGGAGCAATGTAGATGTCCACGGCATCGCATAGCTCGCGTATATGCGCCATGCGTCTATGCACCCATTCGGTCCAGTAGGCGGCATCTTCCTCAAACCCGTCCTCGGTCCAGTAGGCGGCATCTTCCTCAAACCCGTCCTCGCCGCCGGCGAAGTAGCGGACGTAGCACCGTACCGCACACTTTCTGTCGTCCTGCCCGTCGCAGACTGACCATGTATCGGAAGGGTCCTGCGGGTACATCTGGATGAACTGTCCCCTCGGACACATGAGCCAGTAGTCGTGAAGTGTGAAGACGATAGGGATGCCGCGGCCCCGGGCTCCGAACACCAGGGAGGTGGAGAGATGGTTGAGGTGCCCTACGTGCACAACCTCCGGCTTCACCCTGTCCAGAAGGGCCTCGAAGGCGGCGTCCACGGCTTTGTGGCGGTACCCATCACGCGCTCGGGCCATGTTGATGACGTGGAGTGTGATTCGGGCGTCTGAGGGATCAACCCCTTGCTGGACCGCATATTCGGGAAGGAAGGCGTTCTCTTGCCGGGTAAAGACGTGCACTTCGTGGCGTTCGGCTAGCGCGTGAGCTAAGCCCTGCGTGTACACCTCAGAGCCTGCATTGTACCGCATGGGATAGCCGTGAATGACCTGTAGGACTTTCAACCAAGATCTCCGCTCTTACGCAAGTCTCTTCCGCCCCCTCAGCACGATGCACCGCCCCAATCACCTGAGCCTATACGGACTCAATGATCGCCTCTTGCTAATTGACCACCCTGATTGGCGAGCGCGTCTTGTGACGATGCGCCGAGCCCCGCACGCCTGAACAGCAGCCATCGTCAATCTTATGCCGATACTATGCCCTGGCGCACGTGTTTGGCAGACCACATTCAAGGCCTTCCAACTCCAGTGGGCCGGGAATGCCCTTGTCGTCTGCGGCCTGTGGGAGGATTGACGCGCTCACAAGGCAACCTCGAGTTCGAACGTGGTACTACGGACCGTCCGCTCAGGCCCACCCACGAGTACGGCAGCTTTTCGTTGCAATCGCTTCGCAGCCATGCGCTGATGGAGAACCGTAAAGGCCTGCTAGTGAACCTCTTGGTGAGCGAAGCCACGGGGACGCCGGAGCGGGATGCGGTCCCCGTGCTGCTGGACGAGGCACGCGAACGCGGGTTCCATCCCCAAACTCTCGGAGCGGACGAGGGCTCCGACACGAGGGGTTGTGTGGGAGCGATGCGCGCCCGCGGTGTCACGCTGCACGTGGCGCACAATGCGAGCAAGCGCTCCACCGCCATCGACGGGCGCAAGACCTGGCATCGCGGCTATGACCTCAGGCAGCGGCTTCGGAACCGGGGCGAGCAGCTCTCCGGCTGGATGAAGACGGTGGGCGGGTTCCGGAGAACGCGCTACCGGGGCATAGACCACACCGGTCTTCCCGGCTACCTCGTGGGGACAACCTACAACCTGTTGCGCACATGCGCAGGCTGCAATCGGCACGGGCACTGCCGCGGCCAGCGCCTTGAGGCCCCGCGCGCGCTCGAGAAGGACCGCGGCTTCCGCGAGCGAAAGCGCACGCGCTCCTGGTGTGTTTAGTTAGCGATCCACGACCCTTCGTGGTGATGCGTGTGCGTCGCCAGACCGCGATCGGTGAGGTCGATGCGCCTGCGACCGACGAGCAGAAGGGTTGTGACGCCCCTGAGCACGGCCATAAGGAGGGAAGTGGGGCATCAAACTCCCCGTTCCGCATTGACTCGCAAGCGCCTAGGAACGCATCCTTGAACAATATCCACGGGCATCCCAACAGTCTCGTTGCGGGAGATATGAGAATGGCTTCAACCAAACGCCCGCTCCCAACCGGCGAATGCTGGTGCGGCGGTGGCGCGGAGACGGCGATTGGCTCGTTCTTCCTGCCCGGCCACGACAAGACCGCCGAGTTCGCGGTGATCTCCGTCGAGTACGGCGGCGTCCCCGGCTTCCCGGTCCATCCCGGATACGGACCGGGGGGCAAAAACGCCCTAGGCGAAGTAGACAGGTGGCGTTCCAAGAGCAAACGAAGGGGTACGGCATCATGACGACTGCACGACGGGGACGGACGGCCTCCGGCGTGGACGCCGAATCGAGCAGCGGCGCTCTGACAGGCTACGAGGCCAAGCTCTGGCAGATGGCCGACGCCCTCCGGGGCAGCATGGACGCCGCCGAGTACAAGCACGTCGTCCTCGGCCTCATCTTCCTCAAGTACATCTCCGACGCCTTTCAGGAGATGCACGCCTGGCTGGAGTCGAAGACGGCAGAGGGATACGACCCCGAGGACAGGGACGAGTACCGCGGCGAGAACATCTTCTGGGTCCCGCCGGAGGCTCGCTGGCCGCACCTCAAGACCCAGGCTCGACAGCCGACCATCGGCCAGCTGGTGGACGACGCCATGGCCGCCATCGAGCGGGACAACCCGGTGCTCAAGGACGTGCTGCCCAAGGACTACGCCCGGCCCGCCCTGGACAAGACCCGCCTCGGCCAGCTCATCGACCTGATCACGAACATCCAAGTTGGAGACGCCGAAGCCCGCTCCAAAGACGTGCTGGGACGTGTGTATGAGTACTTCCTCTCCCAGTTCGCCAGCGCCGAGGGCAAGAAGGGCGGCGAGTTCTACACCCCGCGTTGCGTCGTCAAGCTCTTGGTGGAGATGTTGGAACCCTACCAGGGCCGCGTCTACGACCCCTGTTGCGGCTCCTCCGGCATGTTCGTCCAGTCGATCGAGTTCATCCATGCCCACGCCACCGGCAACGGCAACGGAGGCAAGGCCAGGGGCGACATATCCATCTGGGGCCAGGAGTCCAACCACACCACCTGGAAGCTGGCCAAGATGAACCTGGCGCTTCGCGGCATAGAGGGCAACATCGCCCATGGCGACAGTTTCCACGACGACCGCCACCCCGACCTGAAGGCCGACTACATCCTCGCCAATCCCCCCTTCAACGTCTCCGACTGGAGCGGCGAGCGGCTTCGGGACGACAAGCGATGGGAGTACGGCGTCCCGCCCACGGGCAACGCCAACTTCGCCTGGGTGCAGCACTTCCTCTACCACCTGTCGCCGCGCGGCGCGGCCGGCTTCGTCCTTGCCAACGGCTCCATGTCGTCGAACCAGTCGGGCGAGGGCGAGATACGCAAGAACCTCATCGAGGCGGACCTAGTGGACTGCATGGTGGCCATGCCCGGCCAGCTCTTCTACTCCACGCAGATACCCGTCTGCCTTTGGTTCCTGGCCAGGGACCGCAGAGGCGGCAAGCACCGCGACCGGCGGGGTGAGGTGCTGTTCATCGACGCCCGCAGGCTGGGCCGCATGGTGGACCGCACCCACCGGGAGCTGACCGACGACGACATCGCCCGCATCGCAGATACGCACCACGCCTGGCGCGGCGAGGATGGCCCGGGCGAGTACGCCGACGTTCCCGGCTTCTGCAAGAGCGCGTCGTTGGAGGAAATCCGCAAGCACGGCCACGTACTCACTCCCGGCCGCTATGTCGGCGCGGCGCCGCAGGAGAACGACGGGGAACCCTTCGAGGAGAAGATGGCCCGGCTCTCCACCCAGTGGCGGGAGCAGCAGGCCGAGGCGCAGCGGCTGGACTCGGCCATCGAGGACAACCTGACCCGGTTGGGGTTTGGAGCGGGACGATCCGATCATGCCCAAGGTTAGTGAAGCCATACAATTGATAGAGCGAGACGGATGGCAGTTGGTGCGCACCAGGGGAAGCCACCGCCAGTTCAAGCACCCACTCAAACCTGGTCGCGTGACCGTCCCTGGGAAGCCAGGGGATGACTTGCCCCCAGGCACGTGGAACAGCATATTGAAACAGTCCGGGCTGAAGGAGTAAACGGCGCCATGAAATACACCGTCGTAATCGAAAAGACACCCAACAACTACGCGGCTTACGTGCCCGACCTGCCCGGCTGCGTGGCTACGGCTGGCACGCGGGAAGAACTGCTGGATGAAATCCGAGAGGCCATCGAGTTCCATATCGAAGGGATGCGTGAAGACGGCGAAACCGTCCCGGAACCCCAGGCTACTTCCGACATCGTGGAAGTTTCGGTACCGGCGGGGGCCTAGGGGTATGACTGAGCGGTTCGACCCGACGCGGCTGGGTTTGGGGGAGGATGACTGACCGGCTGGCGTTGCCGCGCCGCTACCGGGACCAGCTTGAGGCGCTGCTGCGTGAGTACGTGCCCGGCGTTGAGGTGTGGGCCTACGGCAGCCGGGTGAATGGCGAGAGCCACCAGGGCAGCGACCTGGATCTGGTGCTGCGCGGTCCTGCCCTGGAACCGTTGGATGGTGGCTTCTATGACTTGCTGGAGGCGATTGAGAAGTCGAACATCCCCATCCTGGTCCAAGCGCACGACTGGGCGATGCTGCCGGAGAGCTTCCACAGGGAGATAGAGCGGGACTACGTCGTCGTGCAGGAGGGAACCGAGCAACCGGTGCCGGGCGAGTGGCGCGAGGTGACGCTTCGTGATCTCATCGATATCAAGCACGGTTTCGCTTTCAAAGGCAATTCCATCCACGACGATCCCCAAGGAGACATACTGTTAACTCCCGGAAATTTCGCTATTGGCGGAGGATTCAAAGGGGATAACCTTAAGTACTACGATGGCCCTATTCCAGAGGAGTTTGTGGTTGGTGAAGGTGATTTGCTAGTCAGCATGACTGACCTAAGCAAACAATCGGATACGCTTGGTTATCCAGCACTTGTACCCTTACGCACAGATGGTCGTCGCTATCTCCATAACCAGCGTCTTGGCAAAATTTCTCTCAAAAGAACTGGGGAAGCGTTTGCACGCTACATCTATTACATCCTCTGCAGCACAGAGTACCGCTCTGAGGTACTTGCAAGCGCGACTGGCACTACTGTAAAGCATACCTCCCCAGAAAGGATTAAGCAGTTTCTTTTCATTCTCCCACCCCTCCCCACCCAGCGCGCCATCGCCCACGTCCTCGGCACGCTGGATGACAAGATCGAGCTGAACCGGCGGATGAACGAGACGCTGGAGGAGATGGCGCGGGCGCTGTTCAAGTCGTGGTTCGTGGACTTCGAGCCGGTGCGGGCCAAGATGGACGGCCAGTGGCGGCGGGGCGAGTCCCTCCCCGGCCTCCCCGCCGACCTCTACGACCTCTTCCCCGACTGTCTGGTGGACTCGGAGCTGGGGGAGATCCCGGAGGGGTGGGAGGTGCGGGGGCTGGGGGAGGTGGGGAACCAACGCCGGTCTGGAGCAAGTCCCGAAGAGATTGACCCAACTACACCTTACATTGCGCTCGAACACATGCCCAAGCAGTGCATCGCGCTTTCGGACTGGGGTACGGCAGATGGCTTGGCCAGCAACAAGTTCAGATTCAAGCGAGGCGACATCCTTTTCGGAAAGCTACGCCCGTACTTCCACAAGGTCGGCGTTGCCCCTCTGGACGGCGTGTGCTCAACTGACATTGTGGTGATCTCTCCGGTCTCAAAGGACTGGTTCAGCTTCCTCCTTGGGCATGTGTCAAGCCGAGAATTTGTTGATTACACCAATGCAGGTTCGACCGGCACCAAGATGCCACGCACTAGCTGGCCTGACATGGCCCGGTATCAGATTGCGCTACCAGACCCAGTGGTAGTCGAGGCGTTCAACCAGAGGCTGCGCCCGGCCACTGAACGTATGCTGGCAGCAACGCATGAGTCTCGCGCCCTGGCCGCTCAGCGGGATGCCTTGCTGCCGGGGCTGCTGTCGGGGGAGGTGGGGGTGGCAGCTAAAGGCCCTGATACGAACGATGACGATTGATAACCAAATTAGAATTCTCGAGCGATTCAATGAGAAGGTGAATCGCCTAAAGCAACGCGGGTTTGAGGAGGAATCTAGAGGAGGGGGCGCAATTGTAGAGTGGCGGAAGGGACTGGGTTGGGATGGCTTTCACATCGGGCCGTCGGAGAGGACGGTCGAAGCGACCGTTCTCACACTACGCTTCTTTCTCCATAATAATGAGAGCACATCTCTGTCAAACGTCGACAAGCTGTATTCCAATTTGAACATCGATCCCCAGCTCTCCACACGATTCTGTAAGATTCGCGATCAAGTTAACTCCTATTTGGATATGCCATCCAACCTCTCGATCTCTGAAGTAGGGCCGATGACACACCGACAGATTCTTGACACCTTTATCTATGGCGATCTCGCCCACGCGAACGACACGACGACAGAGGCCAACTATCGGTCTATTTGTCAAACTGCGTTCTTTCCCTTGTTCCAAGAAGACTTCACTTCGACGGTCCGACTGTTTATGTCGGCGTTGAACGAAATCCAACAGATCAATTACGTAGCCCTTGACCAACTGCGTCGTGGCGGCACGCAACCGTGACAACCGTCAACGAGTCTACGGTTGAAGAGGCCACCATGGCCTGGTTAGAGGGCCTCGGCTGGCAGGTGCTCCACGGCCCCGACATCGCGCCGGGCACGCCCAACACCGAGCGCTCCGACTATGGGCAAGTGGTGCTGGAGCGTCGGCTGCGGGACTCCCTCGTTGAGTTCAATCCAAGCCTGCCAGAAGCGGCGCTGGACGACGCCTACCGCAAGCTGACGCGCCCGGAGGGGGCGACGATGGAGGCCCGCAACCGCGCCTTTCACCGGATGCTCGTCGAGGGCGTGACGGTCGAGTACCGGGCTGGTGATGGGCGGATTAGCGGCGCGCAGGTGAAGGTCATTGACTTCGACAACCCCGCCAACAACGACTGGCTGGCGGTCAACCAGTTCACCGTCACCGAGAATAGGAATACCCGCAGGCCGGACGTCGTGCTGTTCGTCAACGGGCTTCCCCTGAGCGTCATCGAGCTGAAGAACCCTGCGGACGAGGACGCCACCATCTGGACGGCCTGGCAGCAGCTTCAGACCTACAAGGCCGAGCTACCCACCCTGTTCTCTATGAACGAGGCGCTCATGGTCTCCGACGGGACCGAGGCCCGTATCGGAACGCTGACCTCCGGTCGGGAGTGGTTCAAGCCCTGGCGCACCATCACCGGGGAAACGCTAGCCGATCCTCACATGACCGAGCTACAAGTGATGCTGGAGGGCGTCTTTGAGCCGAGCCGCTTCCTCGCCATGGTCCGCGACTTCATCGTCTTTGACGACGACGGCAGCGGCGCTCTGGTCAAGAAAATGGCCGGGTATCACCAGTTCCACGCCGTCAAGGTTGCGGTGGATGAGACCCTGCGGGCGGCGAAGCTGCAACGCGCCGAAGTCCGAGTCGCCGAGGAGGCTGGACGATACGAGGCGGGCCGCAAACCCGGCGGAGAGCTTGGCGACCGGCGCATCGGGGTGGTCTGGCACACCCAAGGGTCCGGTAAGAGCCTGACCATGGCCTTCTACGCCGGGGCCATCGTCCGCGAGCCAGCGATGGAGAACCCGACCGTCGTGGTCCTCACGGACCGCAACGACCTGGACGACCAGCTCTTCGGCACCTTCTCCCGTTGCCAGGAACTCCTGCGCCAGCCTCCAGTCCAGGCAGAGAGCCGCGCCGACCTGCGGGACAAGCTGTCGGTTAACGCCGGGGGCGTGGTCTTCACCACCATCCAGAAGTTCTTCCCGGAGGAGAAAGGCGATACCCACCCCACCCTATCGGATAGGCGCAACATCGTCGTCATCGCCGACGAGGCCCACCGCAGCCAGTACGACTTCATCGACGGCTACGCCCGTCACATGCGGGACGCCCTGCCCAACGCCTCCTTTGTCGGCTTCACGGGGACGCCCATCGAGCTTCAGGACGCCAACACGCGCGCCGTGTTTGGAGACTACATCAGCATCTACGACATTCAACGTTCCGTCGAGGACGGGGCCACGGTGCCCATCTACTACGAGAGCCGTCTTGCCAAGCTGGCCCTGGAAGAGAGCGAGAGGCCGAACATAGACCCTGAGTTCGAGGAAGCCACCGAGGGCGAAGAGGTGGAGCGCAGGGAGAAGCTCAAGACCAAGTGGGCGCAGCTCGAGGCGGTCGTCGGCGCGGAGAAGCGGGTGAAGCAGATCGCCGAGGACATCGTGGCCCACTTCGAACAGCGCCTCGAAGCCCTTGATGGCAAGGCGATGGTCGTCTGCATGAGCCGGCGCATCTGCATCGACCTCTACCGGGAGCTGGTGCGCCTTCGCCCCGACTGGCACGAGGACGATGACGACAAGGGAACCATCAAGGTCGTGATGACCGGCTCGGCCTCCGATCCACTGGACTGGCAGCCGCACATCAGGAACAAGGCTCGTCGGGAGGCGCTGGCGAACCGCTTCCGCGATCCCGCCGACCTACTTCAGATTGTGCTGGTGCGAGACATGTGGCTCACGGGGTTCGACGCTCCCAGCCTGCACACCATGTATGTGGACAAGCCGATGCGGGGCCACGGGCTGATGCAGGCCATCGCCCGCGTCAATCGGGTCTTCAAGGACAAGCCGGGCGGTCTGGTGGTGGACTACCTGGGGCTGGCCCAGGACCTCAAGACAGCCTTGGCCACCTACACCGAGAGCGGGGGTACGGGGCGGACGGCGCTGGATCAGGACGAAGCGGTGGCGGTCATGCTGGAAAAGTACGAGGTCTGTTACGCGCTCTTTCACGGCTTCGATTGGTCCAAGTGGACGACGGGCAATGCACAGGAGCGGTTGGGATTGCTGCCTGCTGCCCAGGAGCGCGTCCTAGCTCAGGGAGACGGCAAGGAACGCTGCCTGAACGCCGTCCGCGAGCTGTCGCAAGCCTTTGCCCTGGCCGTACCGCACCCGGAGACCTTTCGCATCCGGGACGACGTCGGTTTCTTCCAGGCGGTGAGGGTGGCGCTGTCGAAGCGGGCAGCGGGCGAGGCGCGCCCTGAGGAGGATCTGGACCTTGCCGTGCGCCAGATCATCTCGCGGGCGGTGGCCTCTGAGAACGTGCTGGACATCTTCGCCGCGGCGGGACTGGACAAGCCGGACATCTCGGTGCTCTCCGACGCGTTTCTGGCCGAGGTGCGGGGAATGCCTCAGCGCAACCTCGCCGTGGAGCTGTTGCAGAAGCTGCTCAAGGGGGAGTTGCATATCCGCCGCCGCAAGAACGTGGTGCAGGCCCGCTCCTTCGCCGAGATGCTGGAGCAAACGCTGCGGCGCTACCAAAACCGGGCGATCGAGGCGGCGCAGGTCATCGAGGAGCTGATACAGCTTGCGAAGGACATGCGGGAGGCCAACGCCCGCGGTGAGCATCTGGGCTTGAGCGAGGACGAGTTGGCCTTCTACGACGCGCTGGAAACCAACGACAGCGCGGTGCAGGTGCTGGGCGACGAGACCCTTCACGCCATAGCCCGCGAGCTGGTCGACACCGTGCGGAACAACGTCACTATCGACTGGACGCTGCGGGAGAACGTCCGCACCAAGCTACGGGCAATGGTCAAACGCATCCTGCGCAAGCACGGTTACCCACCCGACAAGCAGGAGAAGGCGACGCAGACCGTGCTGGAACAGGCTGAAGTGCTGTCAGAGGGCTGGGTAACCGCCTGAGGCTAGACAACTCCTTACTCTAGCTCAAGTCGGTTCTGTGGTAGGAGAGAGAGGTCGACGGAGCGGCGGGCCGAAAGCGTTGAAGGGGAGCTAGCTAAGCGGCGCGTTCGGGAGCACAGCGCTTCCACCGAACCCGAGGGGCGGAACAGCAAGTCTAGAGATGATCCTTTGGGGGGGTCGGGCTAGCCCCAACTGCCATTGTCTGAGGCGACTAGCATGTTAGCTCGCAGTGATAACCGCCCCGCCTTGAGGAGCCGTTCGATCCCCTCGCTCAGGCTGCGGTCGATATCCTGTCCTGTCCTGTCCGACGCCAGCCGAACTGGCGGGCCGTCTCGCGCACAAGATCCGCCTGTTCAGAGCCGAACGTCTTGCTGGCGATGAGCAGTAAGCCCATGTCGATTTCGGAGGGTGCAACCCGGCCAACTGCCCGGTCAGCATTGCGCCTTGGCTGGCACGAATCAGCGTGGTCGGCGAGGCTCAGAAACTCATCGCCGGTCTCCTCGCTACACACTACACCGGCCGCGGCCATTTGCTTGACCGCCTGCGTGATTCGTGCACGGATCATCTTCCCTGCCCGAGAGACACCATAGACGGTCCGTACCCGGTCCATTACGGTGTCGATGTGGATGGGCTGCTCAACCGCTAAGACGTCTTGCACCAACGTCACAAGGTCGCGCCAAGGGATTGAAAGTAAGTCCCCACTGCGAGGCTCGCATTCGAAATGGTGGTGCTCATCGAAGAATTGGGGGGTGGCCGAAGTCTCTTGCACACCATTCGGGGGCGCCACCGCCGTGGGCGCATTCGGTAGCGTCTCCTCTATCTCATCAACGTTGTTGCCGGCAGGCATTCGCTGGGACTCGGCTTGACCGATGCGCGCCCGTTCAAGTGCCTGCTCGATCGCGGCAATCTCGGTCCCAGGGTCGCGGACCCACGCCGTCGACCACACGCGGTGAATGCGCCACCCGAGCCCTTCTAGGGATGCTCTGAACAAGCCGCCAGAGAGGCGCCGCGCCCCACCTCCCCGCCGCCACGACTCCTCCTTGCAAAATTCGAACTATTGTGCTAATATATCGTCAAGATGCTCAAGTATCATCACGAAGCGGGCCGCTGCCCCACTCCGTTCCTGGCGCCGGAATACGACTCCGCGACGGTTACGCGACGCCTCCGCGATGGTTACGCGACGGCTACGCGATGGTTACACGACGGCTACGCGACGCCTCTGCGACGCCTCTGCTACGCCTCCGTGCCTACACCTCCCAAGATCCGGCTGATAAGTGCAACAAACATACAATCAAAGGCCGAGCCTTCTCCCGGGAGAACCATCCCTGCTCCCACCCCCGCAGGAAGGCTAGGAAGCGTCCTATCCCTTCCCCTGCCATCCGCTTGCGCTTGAATCGCAGTGCGTCTCGCACAGCTTGTTCAGAGATTCCCTAGCACTTGCTGTCGCAACCAGTCACGGTCGCGAGCAGTAGGCGAATTGTGGTGCGTCACCCCGTCGCACTCAATGCCAAGGTCGAAGCGCTCTCCATCCTCAGACCTGATCGCAAGGTCGATACGGTAGCCTGAGACGCCTACCTGTGCATCGACGCGGTGGCCGCGACTTCGCAAGGCCGCAAGTACAGCTTCTTCGAACGGGCTCACCGGCTCACCGGTACCGGTAGTCTCGGACTCGAAAGCGCCCTCCGGGTTGCGCACGTATTCGAGGTAGCGTCGTAGCTGGCGAGCACCCGGCTGCTCCGATGTGATGTCCTCGGCGCGCAACGAGTGGAAGACCGTCATCGACCGGCGTGCCCGGGTCACCGCGACGTTCAGCCTCCGCTCGCCTCCGTCTCTGTTAATCGGGCCGAAGCGGTTTGGCACGGCGCCTGCCGGGGTCGGCCCGTATCCGATGGAGAGGATCATGTGGTCGCGCTCGTCGCCTTGGACGTTCTCCAAGTTCTTGACGAAGAAGCGCTCAGGGAGATCATCGCTGAACCGATGGTCCAAATGGCGATTGAGCAAGCGGCGCTCCTCAATGAGGCTTTCTATGAGGTCTGCCTGAGGGCGCGAGAGCGCGACGACCCCAATGCTCTCGCTGGCAGTCTGCGTCGCCATCAACTCAAACACGATGTCAGTGACGCGCTCGGCCTCATCGCGGTTGGTTCGGCGGCCGCCCGCATCGTAGGTCGCATTAGGAAGGTATACATCGTGAACGGAGGCGGCTGCGGGATCGGGGCTTGGGAAAGTGAGGAGCCGATTTTCGTAGAACGCGTGGTTAGAGAAGCGGATGAGGCTCTCGCAACGACTCCTATAGTGTACTGAGAGGTATCGCTCGGCGAACCCAGCCCCCACCTGCCCAACCATGACGTCGAGAATGCTCTCGCGGCCTTCGAAGGTATCTTCACCCTCTTCCTCGTCGTCGTCTGAGTCGTCATCATTGCCGAGACCACCCCGGAAGAAGGTGGTGGGTGGGAGTTGCAATCGATCACCCACGACGATCACTTGGCGCGCCCGGTCGATTGCAGGGAGCGCGTCCTCAGGTAATACCTGCGAGGCCTCGTCAAAGATCACTACGTCGAACTCGAGATGGTCGCTCGCCAGTGGGCCTGCTGGCAGATACTGGCTGACGGCGAGCGGGCTCATCAGAAAGCACGGTTTCAGCGTCTGCAACAGATTTGAGATGCGTGCGATGAGCCTGCGTACTGGCATTTGCCGGCTCCGCTTCGAGAGTTCGCCATACAGGATGCCTAGTTGCCCTGCTTGCAGCGGCGTGGCGGACGGGTCCGGGTACTTTGCAAAGACACGTTCCCGCACGCGCTGACGCACAGCGAAGGGGTAACGCTCGTCGAGTTCCCGGAACTGGGCTCGCACACCCTCGTGGTCGATCCTGCTGAACCCGCGCAACTCGTGCACGGCATTATAGAGTTCCTCCAACCATGCGGCGTAGATGCGACGCCGGACTATCCCCGATGCATTCTCCGCCTGTTCGGTCACCGAGTGGAGCGTTGCGGCTGACCCAGTGCCGAGCCGCTCGTCGAGTTCACGCACCGCATCGCGGTATTCGACCCACGCGAGGGCGTCGCCCGCGTGTTCGCGAAGCTCGGCACTCCACGCCTCCAAATCGGCGAGCGGTGGTGCAGTCCACGAGTTCCAGTTCGTGGCAGCGACATCGAACCGCTCATCAAGCACGCTGAGTGCCTGCGTGAACCCGGCGACCGCCGCGCTGAGAGACTCCGCACGCTCGTCGTACTCCCCGCTTGCTCGAGGGCCGGTGGCGTGATTCGCCAGCGTGTCGCCAACGCGACCGTTTGCCGCGTCGAGAAAGCTAGCCGTCCACTCAAGAGCGTTCGAGACGGCATCCCAATCGGTCGCTTGTGGCTCGAAGAAGTTGCCAAAGTCCTCTGCAATCGCAGGGGCGAGACGCTCGTCCTCTTCCGTCACGGCCATGAGCCTAACGCTGTCCTTGACGAGCTGAATCAGTGCATCAAAGTCGGCTGGCGCTGTGGCGAGGGTGGGGTACATCCCTGCTGTGGCCTCTCGTACACGGAGTAGCGGCCCGAGCGCGCGCCGGGCGGCATCTCCTGTCTTAGAGACTTCCAGGTTCGATGCCATCAGAGTCTCATGGCCGATTGCGTCCGCCGCGCGCCGGTACCGAATCAGGGCATCCTCCAATGGTTGGCTCGCGGATTCGAGTGCGTGTCGTCGGTCGCCAACGGCCTCAATGGCAAGCAACTCTCGCAAGACAGCGGTGTCGCTGCGCCAGTCCGCGAGGATGCCCCTCAGCACGGCGAGGTCCGAGAGCACGCGCTCCCAATCGGTCGCCCGTCCTCTGAAGCGCACACCCAACGGCTCTCGTAGTCGTGCTTCCATCTCGTTCCATCGCTCACGTCGCCGCTTCACCTCGACAGCCAACTCGACGGCGGCGAGCGACTCTCCAATTGAGAGCTTGCGGGGGTTCTTGAGTTGTCCACGGACTGTGCGCTGATCGTCCCGGTATGCTCCCCAGAAACGGCGGAGGAAGTTCTGGTGATCGGTGCGGTAGCGAACAAGCATCTCCTCGTCCACTAGCTCGACAAGCGCATCGGAGAAATCCTTCGCCAGCCGCTCTTCATCGCTTCTAAGCTGTTCGAGCAGTGCGCGAGCATCCCCTGACTCGCGCTCCAGTTCGCCAATCGCCGGGACCGTGAGCCAGTGCTCTGGAGCGGGCTCAAGGGTAAGGATGCGAGCCGTCAGAGCCGCCGCCTGATCAAGTTGGTCAAACGTGTGAAGCTGCTGTTCCGCGAGCGGTGCAGCGAGGGCCTCGGTGCTGGCCGCCAGCAGGTCGAGTGCCGCCGCGAATTCGCTGACCTGCTCCAACAGCTCTTTTGGGTCCCTGCCTAGCGCGGTTTGCCAGCCCACCCCGGCAACGGCCTCAATTGCTTCCCGTTCGTCTGGCGAGAGCACGAGCGCGCCGGCCATGGCCCGATAGTCTATTTGTGGGGGGGAGCCTCCGAACCAACCGGCCAGCGTCTGCTCTAGGCGGCGTCGCTCGCGTTGTTGCGTTGCCTGCTCTCGTGACAACTGTCGCAGCCTCGTGACAGCATTCTGGCTGAGCCACGTACCAGGGACCGTCGGCGCTTGTGCGAGCAGTCGCAGCAGCCGCACTATGCCTCGCGCGTCGCCTTCTGATCCAATCGTGGAGACGCCGAGCCATTGAGAGAACGAACCCGCCTCAACACGTAATGTGTCAATCGCCGACTGTACGGTGCTCATGTCTCCGCCGATCAGATCAGCGAGTTGCAACGATGGCTGCGCCGTGTGGAGCGGTATCCAACGGCTCACGCCGCTCGTGGAGCAAACGCACGTGGCGGTTGAGGCGGTCTCGCCGCGCGACCAATTCGTCGATGGATACGCTGGCGGGGAGTTGGTCGCGCTTGTCGTTGACGGCGCTGCTCAACTGGCGATACACCTCGCTCTTCCTGCCCCGTTCGCTGTGCAGGTCCAGACAGAAGACGCCTAGGCTACACTCCTCAAGCCTTCGCTTCACAACGTCAAGGGCGGCGGTTTTCTCGCTGACAAAGAGAACGCGCTTCCCGTCGGCAAGGAGCGTGGCGATCAGGTTCGCGATCGTCTGGCTCTTGCCAGTGCCTGGTGGTCCGTGAATGACCAGATTCTCGCCCCGGCGAGCGTCTTCGATGGCGCGCAACTGGCTGAAGTCGGCCGGAAGCACGGTGTACTGGTCACGTATATCCAGCAGATCGTCTAGGCGGCCTCCCACAAGTTCGGGGGCGCGAGGCGTTGCCGATGCCCCCTCCAGAGTGGCCCCTTCCCTTCGGGCTTCGGACCCGGCGAGCAGGCGCGTTAACTCGCTTCGGGCTCCTTGCTCCTGCATCCGCGTCAAGTCCTCGTACATCGCCAGTTTCGAGTATGAGAACGTACTAAGGACGATGCCGGAATCGACGGACCAGTCTGCGCGGCCGCGAATGAGCGCGCCTACCCTGCCGATATATGCCTCGATGGGTTCGTCCTCGGCGGCCTCGTTTCCGAACTCCGGGAGTTGGATCGCAAATTGCGCGAGTTGGTAGCGCAGCGTGGGGTTAACAACTGGGTCGTCGTCTCCGCGGACTAGGCGGAAAGGGTCGCGCGGAGACTCGCGTCCCAAATCACAGGGGATCAGCAGAAGCGGCGAGCGTGCCTGCTCGCCATCCACATCAACCCAGTTGAGGAACCCTACGGCGAGGAAGAGAACATTGAGGCCCTGTTCTTCCTCCCACTCGCGGTCCCTGCGCTGGAGATTACGCAGTCGCCGTTGCAGATCGGTGGGCTCGCAATCCGTCGTCATGTCGCCGGGGTGGACAGCGGGGGCGTCCGTGTGGTCGGGATCGTCCTGAGTCGCGAATCCGCGCCGACGTGACTGAGCTGGCGGCGCGTACGGGAATTCAAGACCGCGCCGCGACCTGCGAAGCCGATCGTCAAGCTGACTTGGCGCGATGCTAGTGATGCCGACGGCACTACGGCCGGGCTTGAAATAGAGCAGGTTGTTACAGCGGTCCAGTTGGAGAAGCCTCTTCGCCCACTCTCCGATCCGGCGTGCTATCGCATCATCATGGTCACCGGTGCTCATGAAGCCAAGGCCATCCGCGGGGTAAGGGCCTTCAGAAGGGCTTGAATCAGGCATGTCGTCTGCCATCGCCACCACGAACTCACTTTACCTTTCCTGCCAGATTGTCCAGTCAGCATAGAGGCGGCGGGACAAGGGGACTACCTTACTGAACGGGCCGTCCTCTGGACATGCTCACGGAGCGCTCCATTGATGTCGGTTTGGTACCCGCGACCGTCACGAGCATTGGCCTTGAACCAGGCTATGATGTCCGCATCAAGCCTCAGCGTGATCTGCTGCTTCACAGGCCGGTAGAAGACCCCGCGCCGAGCGTCGGACCAGTCGAGAATCTCCGGGGTGTCGGTCGTGTCGATCTGATCGTCAGGCAGAGCTTCCAACGCCTTTATCTGCACCCGAACGTCTGACGGCAACTCAGTAGTGTCCTTCTTCATAGGCCTCCCTCTCACGTCTCGTCGCCTTACGTGCAGAGATGAGGTGCAAGATCCCTTTTCCGGTCTCCGTGTCGAGGTCGGGCCGAGTGTGGACTACCATCATGACCTGAGTGCTTACCATGCCGCTAGTTCGTCACGGTAGCTCATCTGGATATGAGCCTTCCGGCGCAGCAGACATAGGATCGTCAAACACAAAGGCCGTAGCCTCGAAGCTGAGGCCGTGCGCTCAAAGGATCACCCTATGCTTGCCTCGATCCCAAGTCCAGCGCAAGCGCGGTCACCCTTCACTATACTACGTAATTGTAAGTACAGGAATGTCTGGCATCAATACCTGTTCCGCCACTCGCGGCGGGCCAATACCCGTATTTCGAGTCTTCGTGAGTGGAGTTGCTACAACTCGACTATAGGTCGCCGGGGCCGGAGGCTGTGCTGTCGGCAGGTCATGTCCCCATGCTTGCCGGAGATTCGCATGCCGGCCTGGGGATGCCCACCCGTTAGGCTGCGCTCAGACCACGATCAGCAGGCGGCAATGGTCGCTAGCGCCCCACTCTTCGACGTTGTTCATGGCCCGCACCTTCACGCTCTCGTGAAAGCCGCGCGAGGCGAAGACGTAGTCCAACTGGTTGTTACTTGCCGTCACTGGGTTATTGCCGGGGAGGTAGAAGGTAACCACGTTGCGGGAGTCCGCGGGTTCGTGCGTCGCTGGCGTCTCCGCCTGTCGCCCGTTCGGCGCCTGCGGCCCTATGAACTCCAGCCCAATGGCCCCCATCCTCTCGAACACGGACCGGTAGCGTGCCTCCCAGTATGGAGGACTGCCGCCATCGCCGTAGCCGTGCGCGATGTTGAGGTCGCCGGCGGCCAGGATACGATGCGTTTGCGGATTCTCGTGACCGATGAACGTCGAGAGGTCCGAGATGATGCGGTGGACGGAGCCGTCGGCGTAGCCAAAGCTCCACGCGGTCTTGACGCTCGGATGCGACCCGATCCATCGGCCGTACATGGAGACGGCGAGGAACGGCTCAGTCGAGCCGTCGCGTGGCGTGATGCGGGCCGCCGCTATCGTCCCGATGCCACTGACGGCGATCTCGTCCTGCTCCGGCCACCCCATTGGACCGACCTGCTTGAACCATTCGATGTCGACCCGATCCGAGAGGCGCACCACCATCGGCCAGCGGTCGAACAGTGCGTCGCCTCGCCCGCGCCACCAGTCGGAGTTCCACGAATGCGAGTCCCACGCCTCTCGCGGGCCGATGTCCAGGGGAACGGTGCCCTCCGCGGGCGGGAGCGTCGCATCCCGCAGTCGCGCCACGTCGTCCGGTGGCGGCGCGGCCTCCTGCAAGAGAGCGACGTCGGCGTCCATCTGCAACAGTTGACGCCACGGCTCTTGGCGCTTGGCGATGTTCCAGCTCACTACTGTTACCGCCAATTCATCCTCCGGTGATTCTGTGAGAAATCCTACCACATGTCTTCTGTGGTCCACCCCCTACAGAAAGAGCCAAACCGCTACTGGAAGTGCTGGGCGGACAAGTCAGCGACAACGCCGAAATGGTCTGACAGTTTCCTCCCCTCGTGAATGTTGCTGATCACACCCAGGGAGCCAACTGCCAAATCCTCACTCAGTGCAATGTGGTCGATGCTTCTGCGTCCCTGGAAGGCAAGCGTTGAGGTCGCGATTGTCATGCTTGGTGGAAAAGCCTCCTGAAGCGCCAATCTCAGTTGAGGCCGTGCGCGGCTGCCTGTCCCTATAGTTTGATTGAAGTCCCCCATCACTATCAGACGCTTCGCAGACGCCCGTCCGAGAACTTCCGTGAGACCGGCCAGGTACTGTTCATGGTCCTCCCACCGCATCTTGCGTTCCACTTTGCGTCTGGCCTCAGTCCGTGAGCCGAACCAGGGAATACAGATCCCGATAACGGAGACTTCGCCCACTGACGTCTGTGTGACGCCGGACACAAACCGCCCGGGCGGTATCGAATCGACTCCCACGTCATCGACCTGATCCCAAGGTTCCCTCGACCAGAGCATGACCTTCCGCCGATCTTCCTTGAGCGTGTACCCATAGTCGGGCTGCGAGCAGATCGCGTGCCCCTCTTGAGACAGCAACCTGTCGTGCGTCTCGGTGAGACAGACAACCTCGGGGACATGTCCATGGACGCGACGCAGGATCTCAGCGCCGCGCGGCGACGAGGGCTTAGCCCACTCGACATTCCAGTTGACCAGCCTTAGGGACATGGTCCTACTACTCCGACGTCACTTGACAACGCCGGTCCATTTCCTCCACTCGTACCCATGGGAGCCTGTTGCAACTCAGGAGGTGTGCCTCTGCGGAGGCTTTACAGCGTCAGAGTGAACCTCAACACGAAGGGTCTTGGTTTTGTGCCTAAATGGTGGGCCTAGTTTGACGATAGACAGAACCATATTCGAGATGTGGCTGGGGGGTCTGTAAGCCTACTGGAGGTCCTCGCCAGGATTATATGATGCTCCGGGTGGACTCAGATACGCCACCATCCACTCACTTGCCCTTGACCCCACGGTGGTGACCCTCCATCCGCCCGGTGACGTCGCGGGTGCCCTTGTGGCAGCGTAGCCGTGCGCTGCGTCAACCATCCCGCTCCACGTCATCCAGCAGGCCGTTCTTCACGGCCCAGACCACCATCTCCTGTTTCGTATCGACTCCCAGCTTGTCCTGAATGCGGTAGACCGAGTTCCTGACGGTCACGACCTTGTTGCCCTTAGCCTCGGCGATCTGGGCGTAGGACTTGCCGCTGGCGAACATCTGCAGGATCTCCCGCTCCCTTTCGGTCAGCGCTTTCAGGGCCCGACTGGCGGTGAGCACCCGCTGGCCGCGGATCATCGCGAAGACCCGCCTTATGGCTTTGTCCGGTATGCGCAGACGGCCCTGGGCCACCTCCCGAATCGCTTCCGCCAGCTCCTCAGGCCCCGAGTCCTTCTGCAGATAGCCCGTCGCACCGGCGGCAATCGCCTCCACGACCGCATCCTCTGTGGTCGAGGCCGTCAGCATCAGCACCCGTGTGTCCGGCAGCAGCTCCATGATCTCCCGGCAGGCGTCGACGCCGTCCTTGTGCGGCATCATCACGTCCATGACGATGACCTCGGGCGCAACGCTCTGCGCCATGCTCACCGCCTCAACCCCGTCTCCCGCCAATCCGACGACCTCGAAGTCACCCTCACCCTCCAGGGTGTCCCGCAGGCCGTCCCTCATGATGGGGTGGTCGTCCGCTAGCATCACTCTGATCCGTTCCCTCGTAGTCATCTCGGTCTCCTCTCATCAACTATCGGTAGGGCGCCTCGCAGGTCACGGTCGTTCCCCCATTGCCTCCGCCCGTCTCCACGATGAGCCTGCCGCCCAGGCGCTCGGCGTCCGCCCTCATGCCCCTGAATCCCCGGCCGCGCTCGGCGTAGTCGTCGGGCAGGCCGACCCCGTCGTCCGAGACGGACAGCCGGATGCAGTCGGCCTCGAAGTCCAGCCGGACCTCGACCCTGCCGGCCCCGGCGTGCAGGAATGCGTTGGTGAGCGCGTTGTGGGCGATGGAGAAGAGGCGGGCCCGGGTCTCCACGGCAAGCGGTGGCTCGGTCCCGGACTGCAGCATCTCGGTGGGGACCGATGCGACCCTCTCGAATGTCTCGATGTGCGACCAGAGCACCCGGCCCAGCTCCCTCCCCTCGAAGAGATGGCCCTCGTCGATGGGACGCCGCAGCTCCCAGATGGCCGCCTTCGATAGCGATGCGGTCGCGGCCAGCGTGGCGGTCAGCTCCTCGTTCGAGCCCCCGGCCTGCCTCATGGCCTTGCGGATGCCCAGGCCGATCATGTACGCGGTCTGCGCGGCCGTGTCGTGGATGGCCTGAGAGAGCTCGATGCGCTCCCGGAGCAGCTCCCGCTCCCGCTCCGCGGACTCCTGCCGCCTCACCCGTTCGAACCAGGCGATGAGGCTGACCGATACGACGACGGCATACATGGCCATCACCCTGGCGAACAGGGCCTTCTCCTGACCGGCGTCGAAGTCGAGACCGGGGCCCACCGTCAGGCTGACGACGGCATAGATGGCCCCGGCTATCGTCGCCCAGGCGAGGCTGAGCCACAGGGACGGGAAGACGACCGCGAACAGCGCCAGGGCGGGATAGTAGGCCACGTAGCTGAAGAAGTGGAAGTCGCCGCCGATGATGACGATGGCGGTGATCAGCACGATATCCATGCCGCTGAGGAAGAACAGCCAGCGCCACGTCACCGCCCGGTCCGTCCGGAGCCGGTAGTGGACGAACCCGTTGAACGCCAGCAGCGGCACGCCCAGGAACAGGTACTCCTTGTCGGTGGCGAACCAGAGCGCCGGTCGATAGGCCAATTGGAACACGCCGACGAGCCAGCCGAGCCAGCGCGCCCAGACCGAGACCCTCGCGGCGTACAGCATCACGTCCGGGTCGGCGCGGACGGCACGGAGAACGCGCCTGCGCAGTTCGGCGCCGAGCATGGCCGGGCCTCCAGCCCCCCACCGCAACCCGCGTAGCGATGCTGCGGGGGTGGGCCGCGCACCGCCGAAACCGTCCTCTGGCATCACGATAGGTGGACCCCTGTCACTTGTAGGGTGAGCGCCGTTGCATGCTGCACCCCCAAACGTACCGCGACGGTGCGGCGTTGTCGAGACTCAAATGTACCTAATGATGTGTAGGCATTAGTACGTATATACCCATGCTACACGCCCTAATAAACAGCATGCCTAAATGATGCAATAAGCAGCTTCATAAGAAGGCGTAGACACATCACTGAATACCTCCCCAAACGTTGCGTCCAAAAGCCTACTGCGAAACGTTGCAAACGAACCTTGTGCAGCCCATGGAGCGGCCGGAAACTTCCAAGGGGGCATAGGCCCACAAGCATTGGGCGCCATTGAGATCAGAAGGGACAGCGGATCGGGCGGTCGGAACAACGATTGGGTTGAGGGCTCGGCGCATGGCTCCTGTTAATCGACGGACTGGTGAGAGCAGAGGGAAAGCAAACCGAGGAGCACGAGAGGAGTTCTGAGATGACGGATGAAGATGGCAAACAGGGCGCCCGGCTTCGACTGAATAGGCTCTGGGCGCCGACCATTGTCATGGCGGTCGTGCTCGCGGTGGCAGGCGTCACCCCCGCGGGAGCGCAGTCGACCGAAACGGTCAGGGTAAGCAACCTGGAAGCGGCGGAAACCAGCCAAATCTCACTGGGCGAGGGCCAGCAATACGCGCAGTCATTCTGCACCGGCCCCTTCGCTGTTGCTCTCACCAAGGTGCGCTTGGCCACGAGAAGCACCAGCGGCCCCAATCCGGCGCCATCGGTGACCATACGCGCTGACCGGTCGGGTGAGCCGGGTCAGACGGTTGACACTCTCTCCAACCCCACGACCTTTGACGGTGACATTTCAACCAATGAGGACTTCACGAGCAGCGGCGTTACGCTCGAAGCCAATGCCCGCTACTGGTTGATCTTATCCGTGCAGGACTCCTTGGTATTCGGCGTCACGGAGTCAAGGCATGAATTCTCAGCGGCAGGGTGGTCCATGGGTGACAAGATGTTCTACCGAGGCAACGCCGGGTGGCGCCCTGCTTTCGTCTCCGCCAAAAGGCCCAACGGGTACAGGATGAGGATGGCCGTCTATGCCAGTGGAGATACGCCGTCCATAACACAACCGGTCTTTCCCTGCATCGACACTGCGGCTCTCTTGACCATGGAGGTGAACGAGAACGCCGACGCCGGCGCCGTCGTAGGCCAGACGACGGCCGCGGACCCGGACAACGACTCCGTCACCTACTCGGTCTCCGGAGCGGACGCCGCTGGATTCAACCAGGTCTTTGCCATGAACGCGAGCACCGGCGAGATAACCGTGAAGTCCGGCGCGTCTCCCAACTACGAGGTAAAGCGTTCTTACTCCATCACGGTCAACGTGACCGATGGCGAGGACGCCTCCGGCAACGCGGAAAGCCCTGCCGTGACCGACGCTTCAGTCTCCGTCACGATACGCGTCAAGAACATCGACGAGGCGGGAACCATCACCCTGATTCCACAGACGCCGGCGGTGGGCAGTGTGCTCAGCGCCGTCTTGACGGACCCGGATGCTGAGTTGCGGATCGTCTGGGTACGGTGGTACAGAGCCGATACCGCAACCGGCCCTTTCACGTTGATCGGAGGCAACAACGGCAGATGTTCAGCCCAGGGGTGCTATGCTCCCTCGGCAGCGGACCAAGGCAAATTCCTGAAGGTCGAGATCACCTACTACGACGGAGCCAGCACTCCCCGTAGCGCGTCCGGAAACCTCATCATCGTCAGTAGCAACCTCGCCGAGGGCCGCAGGATCGTAGAGGCGGCATACAGCGACGCCGTCGCAATTGGCGGGCTGTAGGCGCCCCCTGTGTTGTGTCTCCCTGAAAAGCACTCAATCCGGTAGGTGGGCATTGCAGTGATTGACAGGAAGCTGAGCGCACTGATTTTATCGGTGTTGACCGTTCCGGTCCTCATCCTCTCCATCGCCTGTGGAGGTGAAGATGCGGGGCCGTCCCGCGCCGAAGTCGAAGAGATAGTGCGCGCCGGGCTAGCCGAATCTCCAGCGCCGTCTACAGCCGAACCAGGACTCACATCCGCCGACGTGGAGAAGGCGATCCATGCTGCGATGGCGGACATGCCACAGCCGGAACCGGGACTGTCCGTCACCGAGATCGAACAGATCGTCCAAGCGGCAATTGCAGACATCCCAGAAGCTCAACGTGGACTCACCTCCGCCGAAGCTGAGCGAATAGCGCGCGGAGTGGTGGCTTCCATCCCGCCGAAGTCAGCGCCCGCTGAATACACCAAGTTCTTCGTCAACAACGCGATCGCCCTGGCGGAGTTGTATGAAACTCAGGGACGTGATGCCACTCTCGCCTACTACAATCGGGAGGAGAGCGTCGAGGGCCAGTGGTACGTGTTCATCATCGACGAGAACAATCTGATCATCGGACATCCCGATGCTCACCGCCTCGGGCTGGACGTGAAGGGATGGGTGGGCACCGACGCCAACGGGTACACCTTCGGGCCGGACCTGCTGTCGGCCACCGAGGACGGCAGCAGGGTGTCCTATGTGTACAGGAACCCGGAGAACGGTGGACTCGGTTCCGACAACACCGGGGCCATGCAGCTCAAGAACGCCTGGGCGGTGAGGCACGACGGGTTGCTGTTCGCCTCCGGCTGGTATGTCAACGCCGATGAGTTCACCAAGGCGTTAGTGTCCGCCGCCGTCAACAAGTTCCGTTCGGTGGGACTGGAAGCGACCATCGCATACTTTACCGGCCCCGAGAGCGTTTATTCAGGACTGGCAGCGACTATCGACTACTACAACAGCGCCGAAACCGTTGAAGGGGAATGGTTCGCGTTCATAGCCGACAGCAGCGGCACAATCGTAGACCACTACAACAAAGCACTGGTGGGAACGGACCTCAAGGACCTGCTCGGCACGGATGTGTTCGAGGCCCCCGCAGAGGGCAACCGGGTGACCACGGACTCCGTACGCGTCTGGGTGGTCGGCTATGACGGGATGGTGTTCGGCTCAGGCTGGCGCCACGACGAGTCGGGGAGCTGAGGCGGAGAGTACGGCAGAAAGCATTACAATGATCTACGCCATCAACCGAAGATTACCCATCCTGTTGGCCACCCTCGTCGTGTTGTCGCCCCTACTCCTCACCGGCGCGCCAATCGCGGCACATGAGGGACCCGTACCAGCCGAACCCACAGGACTGACTGCCATGGGGTTCCACGGGGGTATAGCGCTGATGCCCGGGATCGCAAGTCCTTACGTAAGGCTGAGTTGGGACGACCCAGGCGACACCGGCATCATCCACTACCGGATCCTGCGGCGAGATGTGGACACACACAAGAAGGGCCAGTTCATAGTCATCGACGGAAACACCGGCTCGTCCCAAACACAGTACTTGGACCGCTCCGTCAAGAACGATAAGCGCTACGTCTACCGAATCGTAGGGGTAAACGAGCACGGGGAAAGCGGACAGTCAAGGTCCGCCAAGGCCGATACATACCTGGTCGCGATTGCGCCGTTTCCAAGCTCGGACGACACCTCGCCGAGGGATTGACCCCCGCCCGCTCGCCTGGGAGAGTGTCTACGGTTGTGCGCTGGGAGGTTCTGTGCCATGCCTCGACAGCACGCCCACCACAGCAGAATGACCTGTGCGTCTTCCTCAACGACTTCCCGCAGCGGCTCAAGGAGGAGTCGGGCCTGTCGTGGTCGGAGATTGCCCGCCGCCTGGGGACCTGCCACCACACCGTATGGCGTTGGTGGAAGGCCGGGGTGCGGCCCAACCAACATCACACGAAAGCGCTTCTGGACCTGGCCGACGACTTTGGACTCGGCTACCCATTCACCGAATAGGGAACGGCGCGCCAGCGAGGGGCTGGGGCTGCAGGCCCTGAAACGCAAAGGGGCCGCGTACATGGTTGCGTGCATGGGGAGGCCCCCGTACGCCGCGGTCTCGTCTTACACGGACCGAGGTCCCAAACGTGTGTAGGCATTCGTACCTACATCGAACATGCTAATCGCCCTCATCGACAGCACACGCTGAATAGCTATATAAGCACCATCAAAAGAAGGCGAATACAAATCGCTTAATGCATGCAGTATCGCTCCCATTAGTCTACGAAAACGTTGCGTCCAAATGCCTACGGCAAAGTATTGCATATGGCCCTTGTTGAGTCCTGTAAGCTCTTGTAGTCTGATCCAGTTCAGTGGGTGCCCAAATGCAGGCTGGCCACTGTTCTCGACGCCCAGAATTCCAGGGCCAATTCCATCTACATCGGAGTGACTGCATGAAGTTCTTATTTCCATCAGCCGTAATCCGGCGTCGCGCCTCTGACCGGGGCCCTCGCCCCGAAGCGATCCGATCCTGGCGTTGGGTTTTCCTGTCTGCCATGCTGCTGGCCGCCGCGACCTTCGGCGCCCTCTCCGTCGGGGCCGTCCAGGCACAGGCTAGCGCGGTGTCGTTCTGCAACGGCGACAGAAGCGTTAACTCCTACGGGTTCTCTCTGGACGAAAACACCGAATCGAACACTGTCGTGGGCACAGTGGCCGCCTGCGAGCCCCATGGCGACTCCCTCACCTATTCCGTCGGCGGAACCGACGTCGCGAAATTCAATGAGGTGTTCGACCTGAACGCGAGCACCGGCGAGATCACCGTCAAGTCGGGCGCTTCCCCCAACTACGAAGCGTACAATTCGTACTCGCTCACCGTCACCGTGACAGACGCGGAGGACTCCTCCGAAGCCACCGTCCCCATGAGCATCACAGTCCGCAACGTCGATGAACCGGGAATTGTCACGCTGTCAACATCCTATCCCCAGGTAGGAGTGCAGGTGAGGGCCAGTTTGTACGATCCTGACGGCCTTATAGGGGGAGTTTTCAGATCAATGTGGTCCAGGGCCAACGTGGCTACCGGCCCGTTCTTCCTCACAAGGGACGAATTCGAAAGAAATAATCGCAATCTTTACTTTACGCCGAACGTAGATAACCGGTACAGGTATCTTAAGTTCACCATATACTACCTCGACCAGACTTGTCCCGATGTGTACAGCCATACCTATGTCGATCGACATGGCCAACCATGCCTCAAGAAAGCGGAGGTCGTGAGCGAAAACCTCGTGGCAAACGCAGATGGCCTGATCATTCAACAGCAATCAACCAACGCCCCCGCAACGGGAAATGTCCGTATAACCACTTATGGTGAAATGCGGGTTGGCCGTTCACTTCACGGCGACGTGCTCAACGTACAGGACGAAGACGGCACGCAATCTCTAAGGGGTCATCTAACCAAGTTTTCATGGCAGTGGTTTCGTATTGACCCGAGGACATTAGCCGAGGAGAGAGTTCGACATCCCGAATACCCCACTTGGAACTGGACATACGTGGTCCAGGATGCCGATAGGGGCAAAGGCATTCAGGCGCGGGTATCCTTTCTCGATGACCGCGGCACTACCGAGACGCTGAGGAGTGAGATCCAATTAATACCGGCTCCACCCGACAACGCGGCCACCGGCAGCCCTGTCATTACGGGCACAGCGCAGGTGGGGGAGACACTTACCGCCAACACTGACGACATACAGGACACTGACGGCATCGTCACCTCCACGTTAATCTACCAGTGGTTCGCAAACGACGGCACCGAAAACACGGCTAACGAAAGCGCAACGAGTTCTACCTACACGCTTGTGACTGATGATGAGGGCAAAACTATCACGGTGCAGGTGGCCTTCAGTGACGAATTTGGCTACACGGAAGCCTTGACCAGCGCGCCCACGGCATCGGTGGCGCCACGGGACACGCCGAGCCAGCGGTCCCAGCAACAAAACGGGCCCGGCATCACCGGGACGACGCCCACCATCACGGGCTCGCCGGCGTTGAGCGAGGCCGGCTCGGACGACGAGTGGACGCCGGGCGAGGCCGTGCAGGTGACGCTCACCTTCAGCGAGGAGGTGAACGTCGACACGACCGACGGCACGCCCTCGATCGGAATCCAACTGAGCGGTACGCTGGACCACAACGCGTCCTATGCCAACGGCAGCGGCACGACGAAGCTCGTATTCAGCTACACGCTGGCCGATGACGACGGCAGCCACTCTTCAATGCTCGTGCCGGGCGATAGTCTGACGCTCAACGGCGGCACGATCACAAGCGCGTCCTCGGGCGGCGACGCGGCTCTTGGACACAACGGCGCAGCCAGGGCTTCATTCGTAGCGGCTGCCATACCCAACAGCGCCGCGACCGGAGCGCCCGCGATCAGCGGGACGGCGCAGGTCGGACAGACGCTGACCGCATCAACATCAGACATATCAGACAGCGACGGCCTGGCCGACGCGATCTTCACCTACCAGTGGATCGCTAACGATGGGACCGAAGACACGGATATCCAAGACGCGACCGTTTCTACCTACACTCTGACGGCCGCAGACGAAGGCAAGACCATCAAGGTGCGGGTGAGCTTCACCGACGACGGGGGGAACCAGGAGACGCGTACGAGCGCCGTTACCGTAGCAGTGGCTGCCATACCCAACAGCGCCGCGACCGGAGCGCCGACGATCAGCGGGACGGCGCAGGTCGGACAGACGCTGACCGCATCAACATCGGGCATATCAGACAGCAACGGGCTGGCCAACGCCACCTTCACCTACCAGTGGCTGGCCGACGACACGGACATCACTGACGCGACCGGCTCAACCTACACCCTGGCGGCCGCAGACGAGGGAAAGACCATCAAGGTTCGGTTGTCCTTCACTGACGACAGCGGTCACCAGGAGACGCTGACTAGCGCTGCTACCGTAGCGGTGGCTGCCGCGCCCTCGCCGCTGACGGTGAGCGTCGAGAGCGCCCCGACATCCCACGACGGCAGCGACTCGTTCCGAATCAGGATCGCCTTTAGCGAGGCGCCTAAATCGGGCTTCAGCTACACCACGATGCGCGACCATGCCTTCACGGTGACCGGAGGCACGGTAACTGGCGCGCGAAGGTTGGTCAGCGGCAAGAACCTCCGATGGGAGATAACCGTGCAGCCGTCCGGGAACGCCGATGTTACCGTGGTACTCCCGGCCACCACCAACTGCGCCGCGCAGGGAGCCATCTGTGCCGACGTCGACAAGAAGCTGTCCAGCCCGCTCACGCTTACGGTCAACGCTCCCGAGGCCACGCCGCCGCCGGCTATCGTCGAGAGCGCTCTGACGGTGAGCGTCGAGAGCGCCCCGACATCCCACGACGGCAGCGACTCGTTCCGCATCAGGATCGCCTTCAGCGAGGCACCCAAATCGGGGTTCAGCTACACCACGATGCGCGACCACGCCTTCACGGTGACCGGAGGCTCGGTAACCGGCGCGCGAAGGTTGGTCAGCGGCAAGAACCTCCGATGGGAGATAACCGTGCAGCCGTCCGGGAACGCCGATGTTACCGTGGTACTCCCGGCCACCACCAACTGCGCCGCGCAGGGAGCCATCTGCGCCGACGTCGACAAGAAGCTGTCCAACCGTCTAGAGCTCACCGTCAGCGGGCCAGCTCAGTAGAGGGCAACGAGAAGAGCAAGCACATAAGGACGGGCGAGGCAGGCGCTCCGTCCGGGACCTGGATCTCCCGCGGTATGAGCCATACAGGAATAGGGCCCCTGCCCTCCCATCGGAGAGGGCCTACGGCTGTGCTCTGGGAGCGCTAACGCCATGCCTCGACAGCGCACGCACTACGGCAGAAGAACCTACGTCATTCCCCGACGACTTCCAGGAGCGGCTGAGGCGGTTCCAGGAAGAGTCGGGCCTGTCGTGGTCGGAGATTGCCCGCCGCCTGGGGACCTATCGCCACACCGTAGGGCGTTGGTGCGCGGCCGGGGTAAGGCCCAACCAACATCACATGAAAGCGCTTCTTGACCTGGCGGACTCGCTCGGCCTCGGCTACCTATTCACGCTATAGGGAACGGCGCTCTAGTCGGGGGCTGTATCCCGCACAGGCCCTGAAACACAAAAGGGGCCACCTGAGAAGAATCGAACCGTTCATCGGGCCTGGTGATACATTCGGGTACCCGGGAACGACGTGACACACCCATTTGTGAGTCCGCTTTACCGACCTGGCTTGAATGGACCCAAATCGACCGCCCACGCGTACCTCAGGTTTCCGTGTCTGTTGTGTCCATCGAATGAAGGTTCTTGATTTTGTCAGGGGTGGTGGGCAGGAGGGACGAGATCGGGGACTTGGAGACGAGTTGGTACAGTCAGCTATCCGCGCCTGTCATCATCGCTGTGAAACGCCTCTGCATCTCCTCCGGCGTAACCTCGTCGAGAAAATGGCCGACGTTCCAGCGATGGCCGGAAGGGTCGCGCAACCAGCCCGACCGTTCGCCGTAAAACTGGTCCTCCGGTTCGCTCTCGATCTCGGCGCCCGCCTCGGCCGCGCGACGAATCACCGCGTCGGCATCGTCGACTTGCAGGTGCATCGTCACCGAGGCGCCGCCCAACGTCAGCGGTCCTAGGATGCCGTATTCAGGGAACTCTTCAGCCAGCATGAGCGTCGTACCCCCGAAATCGAGCACGGCGTGCCCAATGCGCCCGTTGGGATCCGTCAGTCGAAACTTCTCTGTTGCCCCGAAAACCGAGGTATAGAACTCGATCGCCCTGGCGGCATCACTGACGTGAAGATATGCGAGCAGGTGATGGATCTTCATTGCGGCAGCGCACTACTTTCTATGAAGCTTATCTTGTGGACGCCGTTGCAGCATCCGCTGACCACATTCTTGGTGAGCGCCGGGGCAGTCTAGCAACGGTGGAGGGGTGCGTCAATTGGGGTGTCGGTGGAAGCAGGGCCTTCCTCGAGCGGAATCCGGCGGTTTGGAGAATTACACCCGGAGGCGCTGCAGGGGTTGAAGCGGCGGCGCAGCCCTTCCGCGCCCACTCTGGGAAGGGTGCTCCGCCAAGTGGCGTAGAGATGGTGGCTGATTACAGTGCCAAGGAGAAAGGGTTCTTGATTCTGTCAGGGGTGGTGGGCCGGGGTGGACGGTAGACAGCACCATCTTTGAGATGTGGATGGGCCACCTGTGAGGCCCACCAAGGGCTGCTGCCGCATGATTATGACAGGATGGCTTTGGGCGGCGGTAAATGTCGCCCGTGCCTCTGCCGCTGCAGCCAGCCTGAGTCAGGGGCTGACCTGCTCTTCAGAGGTTGTCTGGGGGAGCATGACCTCGCAAGCGGTCGTGTCGCTAGTCACCCAGCAGTCCATTCCGCACGGCTAACAGCAGCCGCTCCCTGTCCGTCTCCTTCTGGATGCATCCGGGAGCGCCGGCGGCCACCACCTCCACCACGGCCTCCTCCCCCGTCGAGCCCATAAGCATGACGACGCGGGTCTCGGGTGCGGCTTCCATGATCTCCCCGCACGCCTCCACTTCATCCTTCTTCGGCATCATCACGTCCATCACCACCACGTCCGGCGACACGTCTGCGATCACCCTAACCGCCTCCTCGCCATCCGCCGCCTGTCCCACACCTCGAACTCGCCGGACTGGTCCAAGACCTGCTGCAGGCCGGCCCTCGCGATTGCATGGTCGTCAACGATCATCATCTCTGTTCCACGACAAGAGCCCCGGACCCAGAGATAGGTGTAAACTATCGAAGAGCTGCGGGGCGGCCCTGAATAACTATCTCCAAATCAGGCTGGGCCCAAGGTTGTGGAGTGCGTGAAGGAGAAGGGTTCATATTCCCATTCAGAAGTGCATTTGATTTTCCAGTGGCAGGGCAAACGCCCCCCTGGAATAGAGCATTTGGCAATTGTCGACGGCAAGGAAATCAGGGAGTATGAGGTTACTCACGACGAGGGTAAGAAAGATGCCCTGAGCGGTTGTCAAACCTACAGGAGAGTAGCATGACCCCAGCTGGCGCGACCAAGTTCAGGTTCACCCTCTGGACTGCCGCTGCGCTGATGGCGGTCATCGGAGACCGGCCTTCAACAGATTCTACTTACGCAATGGCTTCGAAATAACACGGACTACCCATCAAACCCGAACTTCACATGGAATACCACGTACACCATGCGCGTCGGCATGTGCCTGACCACCGCCTGCGACCTCGATGATGTCGTGTTCGCGTCGGAACGCACGTTTACGACCCCTATGCAGCCCTAACAGACCAGGTTCGCTGAAGCGAGACTGCGGGCGGCGCCGGAACACGCCAGAGACAGCCCTGAGAGAGGCGACGTACGGGCTGGCTGCTCAGAGGGCAGCTGGCCCGATACGACCCGCGAGCATTCAGGACAACCTACTCCCGATGAGTTGGCGGCAGGCGGAGCCCGTGCGGTGGAGTCTGGCTGACGAGTGAAACCTTGCCAACCCGGATTGCCCGGCGCATCCAAAGCCATTAGGGCGATAGTCGCCGGTCCCTCCCTCGTTGCGGCGCTATGCCTTGCCGGAGCGTTGGCCGCATTCTTGGTCTACCCAGCCTATGCCCAGAGCAGCGATAGCGACCTCGCCCCCTCCAACCTCGCCGTTGCCCTGGTGGAAAACCGGGTCACCCTGACCTGGGATGCCCCGGTCCAGGACGCCGCCTCCGTCACGGGCTACGAGATCCTGCGGCGGCGTCCGAAGGAGGGCGAGGGGGCCCTGCTGGTCCTAGTGGCGGACACCGGTTCCACGGCCACCACCTACGTGGACGAAACGGCAAACGAGCCGGGGACCCGCTACACCTACCGGGTCAAGGCGCTTCGTGGCAGCGAGAAGAGCTCGAGGTCCAACTACGCCCGCGTCGACCTGCCCGAGGAAGCCGATGAGACGGAACCGACGCCGGCTCCCGCGCCCAGAGGCGTCACCGTCCAACCATCGGATGCCCTAAGCGGTGACCCGTGTCCAGGAGGCGACCATGACCCGACGCCAACGGAGATAGCTGTTTCAAGCGTTCCCATTGAGGTTTCATCAACCACGAGCGACTACTTTGTACTCTACGCGAATGTGGGTGGAAATGATATTCCAGTCCAGGTGAAGCGTGGGGAGAGCGGCGCCACTACCTTGGAAGAGAACATCAAGGCGCTTCCGGCGTCAGACTACCGTGTGGAAAAGTATGCGGTTGCAGCTCCGGCTGACGTGGATCTGGATTGCCTGGATGATTTGGCCGACCCATCGCCTCTGAATCATTCCCATAGACTTGAACTTGACCCTGAAGATGGGGCGATGATGATAGCTAACCTCGCCCGTTTCGAAGAATTGGCCAATGCGGGTGTGGTGAAGTTTGTCCTGGTTGAGCTGACTTCATCGACGCCCGAGATCTACTTTCAGAACACCGAGAAGTACTTTATACACACCGAGTTCGCCGCCCATTTGGGAATAGATGACGGAAACACAATCTGGGCCCCTGCAGAGATTAAGTATGATTCGAACATTCTCCTCAACGGAGATGAGGGTGTTTACTACTACACGTTGAACCGCGACTATACCTCCTCTCAGATTGAGCGGATTCACACGTTGCTTGCGGCGAACTTGCCGGTGGTCGACCACAACCTGGCCTACAGCCCGTGGTGGGTCTACGGGCTGCCGAGTGATTGGGTCCATGTTGAGAACCCCCGAGTTCCCGTGGTGGATGACGGGATTATCTTCCGTGACGTCAGCTTTAGCGCATTGAATGCTGGGGAGGGGTATGGGCGGCTACAGGTATTGGAGCCCGATGACCGGCCCAATCCCCGTGACATTGTGCTCTATGAAACGCTGCCCATTGAGCTTTCAAGGGTCGCGGGGATCATCAGCACGCAGCCCCAGACGCCGCTCTCCCATGTTAACCTGCGGGCCAAACAGGACCAGATTCCCAACGCCTTCATTCGGGATGCCCTGGACAATGCGGAGATTTCCTCCCTTGTTGGGCTATACGTCTATTACCGGGTAACTGAGAATGCGTTTGAACTCCGCGAGGCTACGAAGGCGGAAGTCGACGCCCACTACGAGGCTTCCCGCCCGACCGCGACCCAGACGCCGGTGCGGGACCTCTCGGTCACCGAGATCACAGCGCTCAGCGATATTGGGTTCGACGACTCGGATGCGTTCGGGGTGAAGGCGGCGAACGTGGCCGTGCTGGGGACTTTGGACTTCCCGGATGACACCGTTCCCGACGGATTTGCCGTGCCCTTCTATTTCTACGACGAGTTCATGAAGGCCAATGACCTCTATTCCAAGGTCTCAACCATGCTGGCCGACTCCACTTTCCAGACGGACTACGACACACAACAGGCCGAGCTCAAGGACCTGCGCGATGCGATCAAGGACGCCACCACGCCGGACTGGATCATCACCGCGCTGGAGGAGATGCATGGCGCCTATTCCGCGGGGCAGTCGCTGCGCTATCGGTCCAGCACCAACAATGAGGACCTGCCGGGATTCAGCGGCGCCGGGCTGTACGACTCCAAGACGCAGGACCCCGACGAGACCAAGGAAGACGGGATCGACAAGTCGATCAAAGGGGTATGGGCGAGCCTCTGGAATTTCCGGGCGTTTGTAGAGCGAGAGTTCTATCGCATCGACCACGAGAAAACGGCGATGGGGATTTTGGTGCATCCCAACTACACTGACGAGTGGGTGAATGGCGTAGCAGTCAGCTTTGACCCGCTCTATGACAAGGCAGGCCACCACTACGTTAACAGTCAAGTAGGTGAGGATTTGGTCACCAATCCGGAGGCGTATTCGCTGCCAGAGGAGTTGCTGCTGAAGCCGGACGGGAGTTACACCATCCTGCACTACTCCAATCTGATTGAATCGGTGCGGTTGCTGGTGAGTGACAGCCAATTGAGACAGCTCCGACGCCACCTTGATACAATCCATGACCACTTCGAAGCGCTGTACAACCCCACAGCCGGAGAACCGTTCGCCATGGAGATCGAGTTCAAGATCACCAGCAAGAATGCCCTGGCGATCAAGCAGGCCCGTCCCTGGGTCTTCGGTGGCGCTGCGCCGCCTTCACCCGACAGGGCGGGAACAGTAGCCTTGCCATCAACGCAACCTCGGGTTGGCGCGCCCCTGACCGCCGCTCTGGCGGACCCCGACGGGAGCATCTCCAATATAACCTGGCAGTGGGCCAGTTCCCACAACGGAAGTTCGAACTGGGCCACTATCAGCGGGGCCGCATCGGCTAGGTACACGCCGGCGGATGGCGACGCGGGCAATTACCTGCGCGCGATGGCGTCCTACACCGACGGCCACGGGGTGGGTAAGAGCGCACAGGCGGTCTCGACCAACCCAGTGGAGGATGCGCCGACGCCACCCCCTCCGCCACCGCCACCGATAACGGGCGGCGGCGGTGGCGGAGGGGGTGGCGTCGCGCCTTCGAACCGGTCGCCGTCGTTCACCGAAGGCGCCGCGACCTCGCGCTCGGTGGCCGAGAACGCGGTGGTGGGCCAGTACATCGGCGCTCCGGTGGCGGCCAGGGACCCCGACGGCGACGCGCTGACCTACACCCTGAGCGGCGCCGACCCCCAGTTCTTCGTCTTGCATCCGGCGACGGGCCAGTTGCGAGTCAGTGTCCCCCTGGACTACGAGACCAGGAGCAGTTACTCCGTGGTCGTGCGCGTAGCGGACGGCCGGGGGTCCGGGGGCTACATCGCAGTGACGATCGCGGTGGTCAACGTGGGGTTGGAGGGTATGGTTGGCCGGTATGACAAGGACGACAACGGCGTGATCGAACGGGACGAAGCCATCGCGGCGGCCGTCGATTACTTCAATGGCGTCATCAGCAAGGACCATGCGATAGCGGTCATCAGGGTCTACTTCGCCGGCTAAAGCTCGTGGGCTGGGAGCGTATGGAGGGTCGTAACAGAGTAGAGCGCATCAGTCAGAATAGCGTTGGCGTTCATGCCAGTTGGCCAATAGCGAAACACTTCGGTACTCCTGGGTGGTAGACGTGGGTTCCCGGGAAGGCAGCCGTGCCTAAGGGTCCACCTGAGAAGAATCGAACCGTTCATCGGGCCTGGTGATACATTCGGGAACCCGAGAACGACGTGACACACCCATTTGTGAGTCCGCTTTACCGACCTGGCTTGAATGGACCCAAATCGACCGCCCACGCGTACCTCAGGTTTCCGTGTCTATTGTGTCCATCGAATGAAGGTTCTCGATTTTGTCCAGTTGGGTGGGCCGTCCAAGGCATGAACCCGTCGCCGTGTTCGTGGTCGACACTCGAGGGCTCAGACCTTAGCAAGGTCTACGGCTGCGCCTCCCACGAGTATCTACAATACCTGTTCACTTTGTGTCTCGATCGTCCAGACGACGGTGTCGGCCACGGCGGAGCACTCGGAGGCGAGTGTCGAAGTCACACCGGTAGATGCGGATGCGGTGGCGGCCGGGCATCAGGTAGACCTGCCGGTCGGGGAGACGAGCATCAACGTAGCGGTGAAGGCGGAGGACGGTGAGCCGACGGCGACGTATTCGGTGGCGGTGATGCGGCGCAGGGCACAGATGCACCTCAACCACGAGAAGACCGGGAAGTCTCTCTCCGACGGATCGGTCACCTACAGAACTCCCGCCGATCATACCGATCTGCTAGAGGCCCTGGCGCCGCAACCAGAGATCGTACTCCGGGTCTTCGGCCCTTCGCCGCGGCGCCAGGGCCTCGGCCGTCAGTGCCGGCGCGGTCGCGGGCTGCTCCCGGGCGACGTCGCCCGTCTGGACGTCGGCCGTGGCCACCATCGCCTTCCGCGCCGCCCGCGCCCGCCCGGTGGCGATACGGTCTAGGTCGGCTTGCTGTTTCCGACCGTCCTCGTACTTGTCTGCCGTCTCCCTCATAGTCTCCAGTAAGTCCTCCGACGGGTGGGGCTTGCGGCCTCGCTCGGTAGCCTTGGCCACCAACTTCTGCCAGCGCCGCTCCACGTCGGCAAAGACGGTCGCCACCCATTGGCTGAACGCGTGGCGGTGTGCGGCGGCCGCCTGCATCGCGACCGCTGCTCGTTGCAACGCCTCCAGAGCCGCGGACCGTGCTCGGAGGACCGCGCCGCCAGGTTGTCGCCGTTCCCGTTCCCGCTGCGCCGCTCCACGGCATCGGTCGGTGCAGTAGTCCGGCCGCCCTGGCTGCCCCGTATAGTCGATCATCCGGCGGCAGCCGCTGAAGGCGCACTGGTACGGCGCCTCTTCCGCCAGCAGGCGCTCCCGACGCCGCTCCCGCCAATGCCGCTAGGCGTGGGCCTTGGAGCAGTACGTCCAGGGGGACAGCTTCGACCTCACGGCCTCCCGCTTCGGCCGGAACGACATGACCCGCTTGCCGCACCCAGGCAGGTCGCACTCGATCAGTGTCGGTTGGAGACGTGGACGCTTTCGCACAGAGCTTCCCTCTTTTCGTGATGGGCTGGACGCCGCCGGATTCGCATAGCATCCTCACCATTACGTGATGCAGCCGTCAGCGACTCAGATACAGCATAATCGCGAATCGTCGCGATGCCTGATACATGGGGTTTTTTGGTCTAGTTCCGATTCCCTCTTATATAATATCCGGGAAAAGGGGGCGGCAAGATTCGACCTGCGCGCCAAAGGCACTAGCAGGGGCAGCCGCCGTCAGTTGGCCTTTGAGGAGCTGCGCAGGCCGTGGACGGACCCTTGCCGGCATCGATGCCCTGGACGAGGCGGAGGCGCCGTCAGGGCTGCGCTTCGTCCTTCCCCGACCTAGGGCCGCGAACGGGGCTGTACGGGCCTCAGCTCCACGAGGCGGCGAAGGCGGCGCGGCCTGATTGGGATGAGACCCTGGACGGCCTCTATCTCCAATTCCCTCTTATATACTATGTGGGGTTTCTAAGGAGCTGCTGTCGCCATCCACCAACCACCACCGGACGGCCTTTGAGGCCGTCCGCCCGCGCCGATGGCAGGGCCTGAACGGGGCGTCGGCGGCGTCAGGGCCTGCGCTTCGTCCTAGAGTTGGTTGGGCCGCGAACGAGGCTGTGCGGGCCTGGATTGAGGCCCTGGCGGCTGGCGACATGGAGCTGAGGCCGTGGACGGTGAGGACCTTCGCACGCCCTGCGCCGGCATCTTTGTTGCACTGGCAGTACATCGCCCCGATCTGATGACCTTCGCCGCCATTGAGGGCCTGCGCGACCTGGGCGAAGGCGCCGCCGAGATCGCGCAGGCCCTGGAGCTGCAGATCGCGCCGACCGCAGGGCCTGGAGTGAGCTTCTGCTAGTCCTGGCCATTGGGAGCACGGTCGGCTCTGGCTAGCGCACGGAGCAAACGCTGACGCCGGTCCAGCGCGTCGTCGTAGCCTCGCTTTGCGCTGCCGATTGCAACCTCGGCCTCAGCCAGCTCACGCTGCAGGTCTGACGCGACTGGCACATCGGCAACAATTGCCGATGTGGGCTTGAGGGTCGCGTTGATTCCGCCCCGGGCAACGACATCCTCCGCCGTGATGCCGAGGGCGGCCAAGCGCATCCAAGTGGACGCCGTGCGCGGGGAAAGCCCCACCTTGCCTAACCAATCCCCCCCGGTCGCCATGCGGCAAGCGTCCCTTGGCTTCCATCAACAGGCTACCAGCGTCTAGGGAAGCGCTCACGGCGTCCAATCGGCCGATGCGGACCTAACGCACGCTTGACGCCGCGTACGCGGCGGGAATTGGTTCAGACGGCGCGTGTTGATGGGTATCCCGGCGCCGAGGCGGCCAGGCGATTCAATGTGTCCCGCGCCACCGCGCATACACGCCTGCGGCGTTACGATGCGGGAGGCCGTGCGGCTCTGGAGGACGGTAAGAGTCGACCACGCAGTTCCCCCGTGCAGACGGCGTCGGCAATCGCCGAGCGCATTGTGGCGCTGCGGAAAGAGACCAGCCTCAGCCCGCACCGGACCGCCGAGGAGATGGGCGTCTCGCCGTCCACGACCTACGCGGCGCCGCGCCGCGAGGGCCTCAACCGGCTTGACCGCCTTCGCCGCATGACGAGCGAGATCGTCCGCTATGAGCACGCGCATCCGGGGGACCTGCTTCACCTCGATGTGCAGAAGCTGGGTCGCATCCCGCCCGGCGGCGGCAAGCGCTTCCTGCCCGAGCGCGCCGCGACGTACGCTGAAACCAACTCCGCGCCGAAGTCACGCAAGCGGCTTGGCTACGATCATGTCCAGGTCGCGGTCGATGATCACTCGCGCTATGCGTATGCCGAGGCGCTGCCGGATGACCGCAGCCAGACGGACGACAGGACTCCTGACGCAGGCTGGCTGACTCGTGAGTGACGCCCGATATGACGCGTCACAGAACACCCTACTTAATGACCCACTCTTGCGAGGCGCGCCCGTCTACCTTCTTATGCAGTGCCCCAATTCCATGGGACTGCGCAGAGGAGAAGGCAATGGGCGACAGACTACTGAGGCGCAGAGAAGTTGAGGAAATCACGGGCCTGGGCCACTCGTCGATCTATCGGTTCATGAAGGACGGGGAGTTCCCGCGGGCCGTAAAGGTCGGTCCCGTCGCCGTCAGGTGGAGGGCCAGCGACATCGCCGCCTGGTTGGAGTCACGGCCGCTGGCCGGGAGCTAGCTTGGCCGATCCCATCGGGTCTGGTTCCGGCCCTCGCGGCCAGCACACGCGATTGGACTCCGTTGTGCAGGCTTCCCTTGAGGTTAGTCGGTCAGGTAGTCCGCCCACAGCTGCATCAGGGCGCGGCGTCGCTCGAAGAGGTCGGACCTGGCGTAGGCTTGTTCGGTCGAATTGCCCAGGAGGTGGGCAAGCGCCGCCTCCGAGACCGCCCACGGCGTGTCCGTTTGCTCCAGCGTCCAGTTCTTGAAGCTGCTGCGGAACCCGTGGACGGTCGCTCGTTCCGCCAGGCCGACGGCGCGGAGAACCTTCGTCAGCGTCATGTCGGCCATCGGCGAACCCGGCTTCAGCGGCGACGGGAACACCAGACCGGATTCATCGCGCAGGGCGGATGCCTCGCGAAGGAGATCGAGGGCCTGTCGGCTCAGGGGCACGCGATGCTCCATGCCGGCTTTCATCCGCTGGGACGGTAGCCGCCATTCCTGGCCCTGCACGTCGACCTCGTCCCAGGCGGCGCCCCTGGCCTCGCCGGAGCGGGCCGCCGTGAGCATCAGAAACCGGAAGCACAACTTGGCGGATAGTGAGGTATGGGACGATGCTACGGCTTCAAGCGCCGCCCCGGCTTCCTGATAGGGCAGCGCTCTGAGGTGTGCTTTCACCTTCGGCATCGGGGGCAACGCGCCGTCGATGGCTTCCCCCGCCGGGTTGGCGTCCATGAAGCCGTGCGCCATTGCCCAGCGAAAGACGGTCCTCATCCGTTGACGCACCCGCCGGGCTGTCTCGGGACGGGTCGTCCATATCGGGGTGAGGATCTGCAGCACGTCGCCGCGGTCTATCCGGTCCAGGGGCGTGTGGCCCAGCGCCGGCATGGCGTGACGCTCCAAGGTCTGTATCCAGCTTGCGACGTGCTTGCCGTTGCGCCAACGGGGTATGTTCGTCTCATGGACGGCGCGGGCGGCTTCCCTGAAGGTCGGCGTCGCAGGCGAGTGCTTTTCGGCCAGGGGGTCCCGACCCTCCGCAACAACGGCCCGGTTGTCCGCCGCCTTGTCGCGAGCTTGAGCCAGACTGACGGACGGAAATCCACCCAGGCCGATGTCGCGGCGGCGTCCGTGGACGGTGATGCGCTGTACCCAGGACTTCCGCCCTGCCTTGCCGATGTAGAGGTGCAGGCCTCCGCCATCGGCGTATCGGCCAGGGTCTTAGAGGGCCTTCGCCCGCGTCGCCGAAAGTGGCATGGAATCCCCCTCCGTGGTAATCTGCTCCCACATATATTACCACATTTGATACGGGAACCGGGGGGATACATGCGGCACGCCTGGGTGCCGACGAGCGTCTCTCAGCTACAATTCAGGGGGTTCCTGGGACAGCAAAGGACGGCCGCGGAGTGGTAACTGGTGGATGCCGGGGGAACCCTCCCATCCCTGCCCCCACCCCCGCAGGAAGGCTAGGAAGCGTCCTATCCCTTCCCCTGGCATGCGCTTGAATCGCAGTGCGTCTCGCACTGCCTGTTCAGAGATTCCCTAGATCTGGGAGCCAGCCTCAGCAGCTTTGGCCTGGTAAGCCTCGTCCAGCAGCTCCACGACGTGACAGACTCTGCCCGGCAGCCCCGCCGTGTTCAGGGCCGTCTGCAACTGGATCAGGCAGCCGGGATTGGCGGTGGCAATAACGTCGGCACCTGCCTCGGCCAGGTGCGCGGTCTTGCGCTTCATCAGGCGCTCAGAGAAGGCCCGCTGTGTAACGGTGTAGCTCCCAGCAGCCCCGCAGCAGACCGACGCCTCCTCCATCTCCACCATCTCGACGCCGGGGATGGCTTTCAGCAGCTCGCGGGGCGCTCTACTGATGCGCTGGGCATGCGCCAGATGGCAGGGGTCCTGGTACGTCACCCGGGCCTTGACCTCGCCCAGCCCCTCCTCGAACGGCAGGACGGCCAGGAACTCGTTCACGTCTTTGACCAACGCCGTGAAGCGCTCGGCCTTCCCTACGTACTCGGGGTCGTTGTCAACCAGGTAGTGGTACTCCTTCATCGTGGAGCCGCAGCCAGCCGAGTTGACGATAATGGCGTCGGGTTCGTGGGCCAGGAACGTATCGATGTTTCGCTTCGCCATCTCGCGGGCTTGGTCTCGAACACCTGCGTGGGCGTTGAGGGCGCCGCAGCACCCCTGCCCCATCGGCACAACCACGTCGTAGCCGTTCCGCTGAAGCACCCGCACCGTGGCGTTCATGGCGTCTGTATACACCAGGGGCATGATGCACCCTGACAGAAGCGCCACCCTACCTCTTCTGGCGCCCTCGGCAGGATGGATGTTGGGCGACGGCCCGAAGATGCGGCCGGGAATGGCAGGCTGGGTGTCATGAAGCATGGCCACGTTGCCTGGCAGCAAGCGCAGCACCCTCGCGCCGCTCACCAGACTCTTCAGGCCCAACCGCTGGTAAAAGCGGGCGAGCGTGGCAAGAAAGACCAATCTGCCCTGATGGGGCAGCAACTGGCGAAACACGACCCACCGGAACAGCCGGGCCCGCCACGATCCGGGTTGCTTTCGCAGGGCCTGGGTGCGCGTCAACTCCATCATGTGGCCGTAGGGCACCCCTGAAGGGCACGCCACCTCGCACGCCCGGCACTCCAAACACAGCGACCAGTGGGAATTGACCGCCTCCGTGATGCCTATGCGCCCCTCATGGACGGCGCGCATCAGGTAGATACGGCCACGGGGCGATTCCGTCTCCAGGCCGGTCTCAAGGTAGGTTGGGCACACGTTCAGGCAGAGCCCGCAGTGTACGCATTTGTAGAGGTCCTGCTCACTCGGCGCCTCCGGCCCCATGAAGTCCGAGGCCGTCAGCGTCCGCTCTTGCTCGGTCATATGGCCCCTACGAACCGGCCCGGGTTGAGCACTCCGGTGGGATCGAACTGTTGCTTCAGGCTGCGCATCAAGCTCAAGCCGCTCCCCGCGTCCGCCCACGGGTCCACTAGCGCCTTCACGTCCGGCGGCGCCGACTCCAGCACAAGGTACCCGCCCCTGCCGCTGGCAATGGCCCGCGCCTCCTCCACAAAGGAGGCCAGCGCGTGCGCCGCCGCCTCACTCTCCGCCGGGCACCATCCCAAGTGAACGATGCCATGGGAGACGTGGGCAACAGCGGCCCAGTCGAAGCCGCGCCCGCCCGAGAGTTCCCCCAGGGAGTCGAGGACCGCGCCAACGTCCGCCGGCCGAACCCCAACCCGCGCCGCCAGCAACGGGGCCCCCTCGCAGGTCGCATCGGCAAGCGCCCCTCGCAGGGAGGCCACGCCTCCGGCGGCGATGGACTCCGCCTGCACAGAGCCGTTCTCGGCGCAGATGCCGCCCGCGTCCCTCAGCACCCGAGCGATGGATACCCCCTGCCCGTGAGCGCCCACGGCAAGGGCAGCCTTGGCATCCTTACGAGTGTCTCCCGCCAGCCCTTGAAGGGCGCCGCCAGCGGCCACGGATAGGAAGGCCGCATCCAGGGGCGTAGCCATAATACCCAGGGCTGCCTCGCAGGCGGCGGCGACTGTGGGGAAGAAGGCCGTCAGAGCGCCCTCGGCAGCCGGCGCGGGCATGACCTTCAGAGACGCCTCCACAATCACCCCAAGGGTCCCTAGCGACCCTATGTAGAGCTTGTTCATGTCGTACCCGGTGACGTTCTTGACCACCTTGCCCCCGGCCTTGGTGACGACGCCGTCGGCATGGACAACCCTGATGCCTATCGTCATGTCCCGGGCCGTCCCGTAGCGATGCCGCAACGGCCCGCTCGCTAAGCTTGCCTGGACGCCTCCCAGGGTGGTCCGCTCGCGCCGGGGCGGGTCGAGCGGCAGGAACTGGCCCTCCTTCCTCAACACGGCGTCAAGACCGGCGAGGGTGATGCCGGACTGTACGGTCGCGGTCAGGTCCTCGGGCTCGTACTCCAGGATGCGGTCGAGGCCCGTAAGCACCAGGGCGACGTCGTAGCGGGCGGGCGGATTGCCCAAGCCCATGCGCGTTCCCCCACCCCACGGCGCCACAGCCAGTCCCTCGGCATGACACGCGCAGAGGACCGCCGAAACCTGCTCCTCTGAGGCTGGGAACACGGCAACGTTGGGCAGCAATCCATCGACCCGATAGGGCTCGAGGTGGGCGCCCGAGAGGATGGACTGCGACGGCAGCGCCCCTTGAAAGAGGGTTGGCAGGTTGCTGGTCCGTTGCATCAGGGTCTCAGAGGCGCTGGCCCAGCCAGGGCGGGCGCGGCCGGCCCCGTCATTGCCGTCCTCATCATTAGATATAGGAGCCCGGCCCTGCATTGAGGACCGCGGCCGACTGCGGAATGTACTCCGGCGCCTCGCCATCGCGGGGGAAACCCTTGTCCGGGTTGAGCTGGCCCCTGTTGCCAAAGGCCTCCTTCACCCTAAGCATGGCGTCCATGTCCTCGGGGGTGAACATCAGGGGCATGTAGGCAAGCTTCTCGAGGCCCACCCCGTGCTCACCGGAAAGGACCCCGCCCAACTCTACGCACTTTTTGAGGATGTCTCCGCCGGTGCGCATCGCCAGTTCCAGCTTGCCCGGCTCCCGCTCGTCGAAGAGGATTACCGGGTGCAGGTTGCCGTCCCCAGCATGAAACACATTGGCCAGTCCCAGCCCCCGCTCGGCGCATACGTCCACCGCATACCTGAGCGCTTCCAGGAGCCTGGTCCGCGGCACCACGCCGTCGAGCAGGTAGTAGTTGGGGGCAATGCGGCCAAATGCGCCAAACGCCCCCTTTCTTCCGGCCCAGAGGAGCTGACGCTCCTCGGCCTTCTCCGCCCAGCGCACTTCGCGGGCGCCGCTCTCAGCGAGCACCGTGCCTACCAGGTCCGCCTCGGCATTGACCGCCTCTTCCATTCCGTCCAACTCGACGAGGAGCACAGCCTCGGCGTCCAGAGGGTAACCGGCGTGGACGTAGGGCTCAACGGCTTGAATTGTCAGGCTGTCTAGCATCTCCAGGGCGGCGGGAATGAGACCCCGCCCTATCAGCATGGAAACCGCGCTGCACGCCGTCTCCATCTTGTCGTAAACGGCCAGAAAGGTCTTCACGGCCTCGGGGAGGGGCATCAGGCGAACCGTAATCTTGGTCGCCACAGCAAGGGTGCCCTCGGAACCCACCACCGTCCCCGTCAGGTCGTAGCCCGGCGCCTCCCGAACATCCCCTCCAACCTGCACAACCGAGCCGTCCACCAGCACGAGCTCCAGACCAAGCACGTGGTTCGTGGTCACGCCGTACGCCAAGCAGTGGGGGCCTCCAGCGTTCTCCCCAACGTTGCCGCCGATGGTGCAGGCCTTCTGCGAGGACGGGTCCGGGACATAGTGCAACCCATGCTTTTCCACGTGGTGGGACAGGTCCAGGTTCACCACGCCGGGCTCCACCACGGCAGTGCGGTTCACGGGGTCCACGTCCACGACGCGGCGCATGCGGGACAGGGGCATCAGGATCGAGGCGGCCCAAGGCACCGCTCCGCCGCTCAGGCCGGTGCCCGCGCCCCGGGGCACAACGGGGATGCCGCTCTCGTAGGCCAGGCGCATCACCCGCGAAACCTCGTCGGTGCTGGCGGGCAGGACCACCAGCCGCGGAACCTCGCGTTCGGGCGAGCCATCGCGCTCGAACACCAGCAGGTCCTCGGGAAGGTGAACGACGTACTCGTCGCCAACGATGGACTTGAGCCGCTTGACCAGCTTGGATAAATCGTTCATGGCCGCCCGCCGTGACCGCCCATACTTGGGGCCATTTTAGGCGTTGGACCTTCAGCGGCGCAACGGCAAAGGGGCCACCGCCCCAACGAGAGCTGCCTGCTATGTCAGGTTTACCCTCCCGGGGGACTATGCGAGAATGCCAAAGCTGTGCTAGAATGCCAGCAACCCAGACTGAGGCTGTCAACCAGTGAAGCGATGACCCTGCGAGTGGCAGGCGGCGCCGCAAGGGGCGTTCCCCTCGCCGCAGTCAACGACCGGGGTGTCCGCCCTACCTCCGAGCGGACCCGTAGCGCTCTCTTCTCCATACTGGCGGCCTACGGCCTAGAGGGGTCCTCCGTACTGGACCTCTATGCGGGCACGGGCGCATTGGGCATAGAAGCTCTGAGCAGAGGCGCAGCCCAGGCAGACTTCGTGGAGCGGTCTGCCCACCAGTGCCGCCTGATTCGCCTGAATCTCAAGGCGGCCAAGGTTGAGGATTGCGCCCGCGTTTTCTGTGCACCCGTCAGGCGAGTCTTGGACAGACTGGAAGGGCCATACCGCTTCATCCTGGCAGACCCACCCTATGAGTCCAAGGAGATTCAACCGTTGATGTCGCGGCTGTCGGAGGCGCCCTGGCTGGAACCCGGTGGCGTGCTCGTTCTGGAGCACAGCGTCCGCAACGTCCCCGCCCACGCCTTCAATGCCCTCAGTCTGGTGCAGAGCCGGCGCTACGGGGACAGTTGTCTGTCGCTTTATTCAAGGGAAGCATGATGGTGACCGCGGTCTATCCGGGAACCTTCGATCCCGTGACCAACGGGCACGTCGACATTGCCCTGCGGTCCTCCCGCATCTTCAACAAAATCATCGTCGGTGTTTACGACTCTCCGCCCAAGACTCTCGTGTTCTCCACAGAGGAGCGGGTCGACCTCTTTCAACGCGCCACCACCCACCTGCCCAACGTCGAGATCACCTCCTACGCGGGCCTCACGGTGGACTTCGCCAAGAAGATGGGCGCCAGCGTCGTCGTCAGAGGGCTCCGCATGGGCTCCGACTTCGACTACGAGTTCAGCATGGCGCTCATGAACAAGAAGCTCTCACCCGACATGGAAATCGTCTGCCTGATGACAACGCTGGAGTACCAATTCGTGAGCTCCAGCATGCTGAAGGAAGCCACCCGCCTGGGTGGTGACGTTCGAGGTTTGGTCCCAGACCACGTCCTGCCCCTATTGGGGGAGCGGCTGGGTGCGGTTAAAGCCGGGTAGCCTTTAGGAGAGGGGGTGCGTTATAGATATCCTATTGCTTCTCAACGAACTTGAGGAAACCATCGGTGAGGCGACCCGCGTGCCGACTATAAGGCGCGGGCTGCTGGACCAGGACAAGCTCCTAGCCATCGTGGACCGGCTCCGCGTAGCCGTGCCACAGGACATCAGAGAGGCCGATCAAGTCCTGGAAAAGCGAGAAGCCATCATCAACCAGGCGCTGATCGAGGCCCGCAAGATCCGGCAGATGGCCGGGGAAGAAGCGAGCAAATTGGTCCAGGAAGGCCAGATCGTCCATGAAGCTGAAGGGGAGGCGTCCTCCCTGGTGGCCCGGGCAGAGAAGGCGGCCAGCGATCTGATCGAAGCCGCCACCAAGGAAGCCCGCAGGCGGCTCGCGGAGTCTGACCAGTACGCCCTGCAGGCCCTGCGCCAACTCGACCAGGACCTGGAGGGCATCACGACGTCGGTTCGCCGGGGCATCGAGTGGCTTGCGGCCCAGCGCGGCGACGAGCAGAACCGCCGGCCACCCATCCAGTAGCCCTCTCCAAACGCGCCAATGCGCCCTGTAACGCAGGAAGGGGCCAGCTTCGCTGGCCCCTTCTCTCTGTCGTCAACCAGCGCGTCCCGCCAAGGCTACAGATCGCTTGAGTCCTCGTCCGCAGCCTCGTACGTCTCCTCATGGGAGTCGGCATCGTCATCCTCGATGAAGACCGCGTCCTCGGCCAGCTGCCTTCCCTCTTCATTGTCGGTCCAGGCTACCAAGGGGGCCATCAGGCTCTCATGGTCCAGAGCCGCATCAGAATCAAGCGAGGAAGAGCCGTCGGACGCGAACGGCTGAAAGCCAGCCGCGTGCGACGGAAAGGATCGGATCGCCGACTGGCTCGGGTGCCGAACGTCTCTCGAACGAGGAGCGCCACGCCACGTTGGCTCACGCTGGTCAGCGCGGCGTCATAGGTATTCCCCCCCTCAATGAGCCGGGTCAGACGCGCCGACATCGGGGGATCGGGCCTGCCCAGCGGCTCCCCATCCGGCGTCTTCACCCACAGGATCCCGTCCTCCACGCACAGCATGACCGGGTCGCCGGCCGCCAGCGTCGCCAGGATCTTCTTGGAGGGCATCTCTTGCAGGCGGACGCGGCCCGTCTTGCCGCTCTCCTCTATGAATCGTGGCCCACTGATGCGTTGCCTCCGCTGGATCGGGCGCTCCTGGCCGTCCAGGGCCTCCAACTTCTCCAGATTTCTGCGGGCAATGGCGGTGAGCGGAGCAACATCCAGCGCTCGCTGGAATGCCTTTGTGGCCTCGTCGTAACGGCCAAGCTCAAAGAAGGCTCTACCCAACCGGTTCAGCACATCCTCGGTTTCGGGAAAGTCCGCCAGCATTGCCTCGTTGAGTTCCACCGCCTCTTCCCAGCGGCTGTGCATGGCAAGGGCCACGGCCTTCCTGGTCTTTTCGCGGAGGAGCCTATCGCGCTCCTGCGCTGAGGGATTGAACATGCTCGTTCACTCCGGAGGGATTAACGGTTACGGAGTTTAGGCGCCAACAATCCTCAAAAACAAGCCCTTTCGAGGGCGAATTTTAGAGGGAATTCGGTCAACTCCACTACTGGCGCCCCTCAAAGCCCGGCAACAGGCCCGTCAAGAGCGCCTGTTGCCGCCATGCCGCTTCAGTAGCCGGAGCTGCGGCAGCCGCCACAGCGCCTCAACAACGATGCTCATGGATATTTTGGATGTCCCCTTTTCCCGGTCGTAGAACACATAAGGAACTTCCTGGATGCGGAACCCCTCCCGCCAGCAGTGGTAGGCCATTTCGGCCTGGAAGCCGAATCCCCTGCATCGGGGTCGGTCAATGAGCCCGTCCCTCTCCAGCACCCCCCGCCGGAAGCACCGGAAGCCTGAAGTCGAGTCGCGCACCGGCATACCCGTGACCAGCTGGGCATAGATGTTGCCACCCCGGCTGAGAGCCTTCCTGCGCCAGGGCCAGTTTGGATCGGCGCCCCCGCCGTCCACGTACCGGGAGGCGATGACGACGTCGGCTCTGTCCTCAAGCACCGGGGTCACCAGGTCAACGACATGCTCAGGCGGGTGGGAAAGGTCGGCATCAATCTGGGCGATGATGTCTGCCCCCAGCCTCAGGGCCTCTCGGAAACCGTCCCGGTAGGCTGAGGCCAGACCCAGCTTTCCCTGCCGGTGGATGACGTGTAGGCGACCGGGGTGCTTCTCGGCAAGGGAATCTGCGATTGCGCCGGTGCCGTCGGGGGAAGCGTCGTCCACAACCAGGATTTCCAGCTCGGGAAGCGTCTCCTCAAAGAGACGGCCCACGAGCTCAGGCAGGTTCTGAGCTTCATTGTAGGTGGGTGCGACGACGCAGGTCTTCATTGACGAGGCTGTGTCCGCCGAGGATTCCGCAGGGGATGAGTGGCTCTATGGAAACTACATCTGGCCCGCGTTCTCCCGTCCCCCAGAGTACACCCCTGCGGCACAGCGTCAACCGGACCGCGCGGCGGCGCCGAACTGTCCAGAAGCCGCTCGCTCCTCGTCGCGATGATGCCAATGCCGCTCCTCAACCGCCTCGACGGCCTCCTGCACGAGCCCCGCCACGTCGAGGTCTTCTTCGAAGCGTTCCAGCTCCTCCGGCGCGCTGCGCGTGACAGGGTGCGCCGGGGTGAACAGGCTGCAACAGTCCTGGTCTGGAAGGATGGATATGGGGTAGGCCCTCAGGGCCCGCGACTGGTCCATGATCTCCATCTTGTCCATGCCGATCAGCGGGCGGAGAACCGGCAGGGATGCGACGGCGTCTATGGCGGCGATGTTCTCGATAGTCTGGGAGCTGACCTGCCCGACGCTCTCCCCGGTGACGAGGGCTAGAGCCCCCACCCGTCCGGCGACGCGCTCGGCAATGCGGAACATGAACCGGCGGTAGAGGACCACCCTGTACGCTGGCGGCGTCGTTAGGATGATGGCCTTCTGGATTTCGGCCAGCGGCGCCAGCAGCAGCTTCGAGGCGTACTGGTAACGGGTCATCACCTGCACCAACTCATGGGCCTTCTCCATAGAGCTCGCGTCCACCAGTGGGTAGCTGTGAAAGTGCAGGAAGATCACCGGGCACCCCCGTTTCATCATGCGCCACGCGGCAACGGGCGAGTCGATGCCCCCGGAGAGCAGGCACAGGACCGGAGCGCTGACACCCACCGGAAGCCCCCCTGGACCCGGCGTCTTGTCGAGGTAGACGAAGGCGTCCCGGGCCATCACGTCCACGTAGATCACGGCGTCGGGATTCTTGAGGTCAACCCTGGCGCCAGTGGCCTGCTCCACCAATGCTCCAAGATCGCGATTCAGGTCGATGGACGTGAGTGGAAATCTCTTATCGGCCCGGTTGGCGGTGATGCGGAATGAGGAAAAGGGCCTCGAACCAGCCAGCCCAGCCACAAGCTCCCGGATGGACCCGAGATTGGGATCCGTCCGATGCGCCAGCGAGAAGTTGACCACGCCAAACACGCGCCTCAAGCGCTCCTCGATGGCTGGCCATGATGCGTCGTCGGACAGCGTGAGGCCGACCATCATCCGGCGATCCCACACGCTCCGTACCCCCAGCCCCCAAGTGGCCTCGCGCAGGTTGTCCGCCAGACGCCTGATGAAGAACGGTTGGTTCTTTCCCTTCAGGCCTATTTCATGGAACCGCGTTATGACGTAGCGGCTCATACGCCCCGCCAACGCAGGTAGAGCTGTGAACAGAGCGAGCCCTGCGCCGCCCCTGGCCCAAGGGCCTCGAAGTTGGCCCAGCGCCAGGCTGTATAGCGGGTAACGCCGTCGCTGGCGCGGCCCACCGGTAGCCTGGGTTCGGCCTCCCGAAAGCTGGCCCGGTACACAACCATGTCCAGGATGTAGGTTGACCGCTCCTGCCGGCCACGCTCCAAGCATTCTCCCAGCTCAATGTCCACGCCGAGCTTGGCCTTGCCCACCCGAATCGCCGCCTTCTCGACCGTCTCTCCGTCCTGGAGCGAGGCCGCCGGTAGGCCCCAGACGCCCGGCAGGTCCTCTCCCGGCTCCTCAGGCCGCCGCACCACGAGCACCGCATCGGCCTCATTGCCGCGTGGGATGGCCAGGGCCACGGCTTCTCTGGTGGGCTTGTTGGGAGAGAACATGTTGTTGACGAGGAGAGCGGGTGAATGGGAAGGGCCGCCGCGGACAGGTCAGCGCCGGCGGAACAGGGCAAAGAAGCGGTCCTCGTATTCGGAGAACACGTCCCATTGGTCCAGCTCGCGCTTGAGGGCTACAGGGTCCAAGTTGCCGCGGCGGGCATCGCCGAACATGGCCTCTATGCGGTCCCGGGCGTCTCTGGGCACGCCGCTGGCATCCATGTCGAGAAGGCCGTGGGCGTGAAGCTCCTGCACGTTGGCCGCCACCGACCGAGCCGTCAGCTCGTAGATGAACTTGAGGAGGGAAACGTCCCAGAGGTCGTCGACGCCACTGATCACGGCGGTAAGATTCTCTCCCCGGTGGTCTAGGTCGCCGATAATGCTATTGGCCACCTTCCGTAGCCCCCCCGATGCAATGGTCGTGTCTCTGGGGTCGTTGCGATAGCCGTACATCAGCCCCGCAGCGCCGTGACCGTAGCGCTCAGACTCCATCTGGAAATAGCGCCGGGCCTCCGAACTGAACCCCTCCAGGTTGGAGACATAGTAGGGCGTCACCACCTGTGGCCGCTGCGCAGTGACCGTCCCCTGCCGCACGACAGCGTCGTCTGTGTCCCCGGTCAGGTCAGCGTAGGCCGGCTTCGTGACCACGTAGTACTTGAGGACGGTCGCGCCGAAGGTTGCCAGGGTTTGGCGGGGCGGGCGCAGCACCTCGGTGCTGCTGATGGCATGGGCTATGCGTTCGTCGGGGATCATGGCCCCTAGGACATCAGGGGTAAGGTGTCGGCATTGTAGCACCCCCAGCCCCCTCCAACCAGGCTTGTCCGTCACTGCGGCGTTCCGGTAAGATGTGGAAGCGCTTACGAAATCGTTCATCCTGCCCGAACCTCTATCCAGGAGTGCTGCTTGCTCACCACCACCGTTGGCCACTACCCCAAGATTGGCGGACGGGCCCCCAATCTCCGGGCCGCCAAGAACCGTTTGGACCGCGGCGACGCCACCCCTGAAGAAGTGGCCCGCATCGCCGACGAGGTCACCAAAGAGGTCATCCAGGAGCAGGTCGACGCCGGCATTGACCTCGTGACCGACGGCCAGATTCGCTGGGACGATGGCCAGACCTACTTCGCCCGCGGCATCCAGGGGTTCTCCATCAACGGCCTGACCAGGTGCTTCGACAACAACACCTATTACCGCCAGCCCGTGGTCGAGGCCAGCGTTGGCTGGACCGGCCCCATTTCCTGCAACGACTTCGACTTCGCAAGGGAGCATAGCAGCAGGCCGGTCAAGGCGGTCCTCACCGGACCCTACTCCCTGGCCAGGCTGTCGGTCCTGAAGAGCGGCTATGAAAGCCTGCGCCCGCTGGTGCTCGATCTGGCCGAGGCCCTCAACAACGAGGCCCTGGCCTTGGAGCGGGCCGGCGCCCCGGTCATCCAGTTTGACGAACCCTGCATCCTGAGAAATCCCGGGGACATGGACCTCTTCCTCGAGGCTTCCGAGCGGGCCGTGCGCGGACTAACCGTCAAGACCGCCGTCTACACCTACTTCGGCGACGCCTCCGCGGTGGCCGGCGGCCTGTTCCGCTCCCCCTTCCAGATCGTTGGCCTAGACTTCGCGTCAGGCAAGGCCAACTGGGAAGCTGTGAAGGAGTTCCCCCAGGACAAGGAATTGGGCTTTGGCGTCATGGACGCCCGCAACACCCGCCTGGAGACCGTCGAAGAGATCGTCGAAGCGTGCAGGCGGGTTGCGGAGCGCGTAACCCCGGAACGCCTTCACGTCAATCCGAGCTCCGGCCTGGAGTTCCTGCCCCGGGACAAGGCCCAGCAAAAACTGGTGCGCCTTGCGGAGGGAGTCACGCAGGCCAAGGAAGCGCTACATGCATAACAACCTGATCACCACCGCTGTCGGCAGCTACCCAAAGCCGCCCTACCTCCTGGAGGCCCGCTCCAAGGCCGCCAGAAACCAGATCAGCCGGCAGGATCTGGCGGAACTCGAGAAGAACGCCACTGAGCATTGGGTCCGCGTTCAGGAGGAGTTGGACCTGGACATTCTGGTGGACGGCGAGATGTACCGCGGGGACATGGCCACCTACTTCGCCGAGAACCTCGAAGGCATGGGCATCAGCGGACTGGTCCGCTCCTATGGCAACCGCTACTACCGGAAGCCCGTGGCGCTCGGGGCCATCCGGCGGCCGGCCCCAATTACCGTCGACTGGTGGAAGTATTCCCAGGGCCTGACGGAGAGGCCCGTCAAGGGCATGCTCACCGGTCCCTACACCATCGCCGACTGGTCATTCGACGAACACTACGGAAGCAGGGAAGCCTTCGTCATGGCCCTGGCCCGCGTTATCCACGACGAGGCCCGGGACCTCCAGGATGCGGGATGCCGCTACATCCAAATCGACGAGCCTGCCGCGTCGACTAGGCCGGAGGAGATGGACCTCGTGGCGGAGGGCCTTCGCGTCGCCACGGAGGGCCTTGATGCGGTCACGATAACCCACATCTGCTACGGCGACTTCGCCGCGGTCTTCGACGGCATTCTGCGCCTTCCGGTCGACGTGCTGGACCTGGAAATGGCAAACTCCGACTACCACCTTCTGCAATACTTCGAGGGCAAGGAGACCGACAAGATCCTCGCCCTCGGCGTCTTCGACGTGCACAACCACGACCTGGAAGCGGTCGAGGAAATGTCGGCGGGCATCGAAAGGGCGCTGAACGTGCTACCGGGCCGGCAAATCTGGGTTACCCCGGACTGCGGCCTGAAGACCCGCACGGAGGAGGAGGCTGTGGCGAAGCTGAAGAACATGATGGACGCCACCAAGAGGGTGCGGGCTCACCGGGGCCTGAACTAGCTATACTCCCCAGGGACATTGCCACAGGCGCAAGGCGGAACTATCCTCCCGTCCCTTCCCCCGCACCCGGTGGAAGGTTAGGATAGGGATGCTTCCCAACCCCGAACCCAGGGGAAGGCTAGAACGGGGGCCGCCTAGCAACCTCTACGGGAGCTACACCTAGCGGTGCCCGGTTACCCGGTTACCATTGGAGTCGAATCTCAACAATGCCAGGGGAGGTTTAGGATGGCTGACGGAGAGGCAACGATCAAGGTTCAAGCGAACGGCTCGTACAGGATTTCAGGGGACGTGAAGCTGGTGGACGGCGACGGAAACGAGTACGAGGTGACCGACAACCCGTTCTTCCTTTGCCGCTGCGGGGGGTCTTCCAATAAGCCCTTCTGCGACGTCACCCATAAGGCGAACGGGTTCGCCAGCGAATGCCACGCCAGCCCAAGCGCCTAGCAGGCTAGGCGCAGAGTGGCGGATCGAAGAGAGGCGGCCCAAGGGCCGCCTCTCTTCTTTGGTTGCAAACGACACCTGCTGTCCGCAGGTGCGAATCACCCCACAGGCGCCTACGATTCTTCGATCGTGACGCTGTTTATCTTGACTTCCTGACTCGGAACCGAGCGCTCTCCACGCTCGTTGGCCGTCACTGGGGTTGCCGCAATCCTGTCCAGCGTGTCCAATCCGTCGGCAATCCGCCCGAATATCGTGTAGTTCTTCGGCAGGGCCGCGCTCCCGTGCATGATGAAGAACTGGCTACCGTTGGTGTTCGGTCCCGCGTTGGCCATTGCAACGATGCCCCGCTCGTAGTCCAGCGTAACCGGCTCGTCGTCGAAGCGGTAGCCGGGGCCGCCTCGGCCTGTCCCCGTGGGATCGCCGGTCTGCACCATGAAGTCCTTGATGATCCGATGGAACGGCGCGCCATCGTAATAGCCCTCCCGGGCAAGGAACACGAAGTTGTTCACCGTCACCTGCGCCGCGGAGGGGAGCAGATCGAGAACCATCGTTCCCTCGCTGGTGTCCAGGGTAGCCCGGTAGGTCCTCTCCACGTCGATCGTCATATCCGGCGGGCTTGAGTATTGCTTAGGCAATTCGATTTTTCCTTCTGTTGAAGTTGGCGAAGCTGTGGGCGTGGGGGCCGGCTGCCCCGTGGCTGCGGGATCCACGGCAATCAGCGTTGCTGTCGGTGTCGCGCCGGGCGAGTCTCCTCCCCCACAAGCGGCAGCCAATGCCACCGCCGCAACGAGCATTGTAAGGGCAAATGAAGTTCGAAACAGGGCTCTTCTCCTCCTGTGTTGGGTTGAAATCGCCAGCTAGCATAGCAGATGGCAGGCCCGTTGGAAACGCGGCGCGCCCCGCCTCCGCCCCCGCGACGAAGTTCGTCTTGAGTTTGGCCTGCCGCTTTGCTATAGTAGCGCAGGCGCAAGGCGCCTCAACCGTGGGAGGGTCAATGTACGAACATGATGTGGTGGTCGTTGGCGCCGGCCTGGCCGGTATGAGGGCCGCCCTCGCAGCCGCTCAGGCGGGCGCCAACACCGCCATCGTCACCAAAGTCCACCCGGTAAGAAGCCACTCCAACGCCGCTCAGGGCGGTATCAATGCCGCCCTCACTGACCGCGGTGACGACTGGGAAGACCACGCCTACGCAACCGTCAAGGGCAGCGACTACCTAGGCGACCAGGACGCCATCGAGGTTATGGCCCAGGAAGCAGGCGCCGCCGTCATCGAAATGGAGCACATGGGCGTCATCTTCAACCGCGACCCCTCCGGCCACCTGGGCACCCGGCGCTTCGGAGGCCAGGAGCGGGCCCGAACGTTCTTCGTTGCTGACATCACCGGCCAAGCCATGCTCCACGTCCTCTACGAACAGGTTATGAAGGAAAAGGTCCGGGTCTACGAGGAATGGTTCGTCACCTCGCTCATCATGACCGACGGCGAGTGTCGCGGCGTGGTGGCCCTGGACATAATGTCCGGCAGACTCGAGGCCATCAGGGCCAAGGCTGTGATCCTCTGCACCGGCGGAGTCGGCAGGGCCTACGAACCCAGCACCAACGGGCTCATCGTGACCGGAGACGGCATCGGCCTCGCCTACCTGGCGGGAGTGCCGCTAATGGATATGGAGATGGTCCAGTACCATCCCACGACCCTCAAGGGCAACGGTGTGCTGATCACCGAAGCCGCCCGCGGCGAGGGAGCCTTCCTGCTCAACGCCAATGGCGACCGCTTCATGGAGACCTACGCCCCCAGGATGAAGGACCTCGCCTCCCGCGACGTCGTCTCCCGCTCCGAAGCCACCGAGATTCTAGAGGGGCGCGGCATCGACGGTTGTGTGCTCCTGGACCTCAGACACCTGGGCCGCGAGCTCATCGAAACGAAGCTCAGCTACATCAATGAGGTCGCCCTCGACTACATGAACATCAACCTGGCCGACGAGCCCATCCCAATCCGGCCGGGCATGCACTACATCATGGGCGGCATCAAGACCGACGTTACGGGCGCAACCCCCGTCCCCGGTCTCTATGCGGCCGGCGAATGCGCCTGCGTCAGCGTGCACGGAGGCAACCGCTTGGGCGCCAACTCCCTGCTGGACACAGTCGTTTTCGGGCGGCGCTCCGGCGAGGCCGCCGCCGCCTATGCCCACGATAACCCCTTCGGCAACGTGTCCGAGCACGTTGCCTACCTGGACGAGTCCCGGATCATCTCTATGCTCGACCGGAAGGACAACGGCGACAGCGTCGCTCGGGTCCGCCTGGCTATGGGCGAGACCATGAACGAGCACCTCGCGGTCTTTCGCCAGGAAGAGGGGATGCAGACCGCAGTCCACGCGATACGGCAGCTCAGGGAGCGCTACCATCGGGTTCCCGTCAAGGACAAGGGCAAAACGTTCAACACAGCCCTCGTATTCGCCCTCGAGTTGGGCTTCATGCTTGACTGCGCCGAGACGATCTGCGTCAGCGGCCTCACCCGCAAGGAGAGCCGCGGCGCCCACTTCCGAACCGATATGCCGGAAAGAGACGATGAGAACTGGCTGAAACACGTAACTTGCACATGGTCCGCCAATGGGCCCGTCATCGCGACGACGCCCGTGACCATCACGCGCTGGGAACCCGTCGAGAGGACGTACTGATGCAAATCACACTCACCGTCAAGCGGTACGATCCGGAACGCGCTCGCGGCAAGTCCTATGACCAGGACTATCTCCTCGACGTGCCCGACCACTTCACTGTCCTTGACGCACTGATCAAGGTCCGCGAGGAGGTCGACGAGTCCCTGGCCGTGCGCTGCTCGTGCCGGGCCGCGATCTGTGGTTCGTGCGCAATGCGCGTGAACGGGCGCGCCGGCCTCGGCTGCAAGACCCGGCTCCTCAGCAACGCCGATGACAACGGCGTTATCAGGGTGGAGCCGATGGGCAACCAGCCCGTCGTCAAGGACCTCGTCGTGGACATGAGCGTGTTCTGGAGCAAGATTCGAGCCGTGAAACCCTACCTTCAACCCGAAGGCCCAGAGCCCGAGGGGGAGTATGTCGCTTCCAACGACTCCATGCTCAAGCTTCTCCAGACCATGGGCTGCATCATGTGCGGCGCCTGCGTCTCCGACTGCACAGTCCTCGAGGTGAACCAGGACTTCCTCGGGCCCGCAGCCCTCGCCAAGTCCTACCGCTTCGTGGGCGACCCCAGGGACGACGCCACAAACCAGCGGTTCGCCGAGTTGGACGAGGCCGGCGGGATGTGGGACTGCACCCGCTGCTTCGAGTGCGTCCAAGCGTGCCCCAAGGGCGTGGCTCCCATGGACCAAATCATGAAGCTGCGGGAAGAGGCCGCAGCCGCCGGCTTCACCAACACCACGGGTGCCCGCCACGCCGAAATCTTCGCCGAAACGGTGAAGCACAGCGGCTGGGTGGACGAGCTTCAACTCGCCGTGAAGACCCCCGGCATGTTCAACATCGCCGCCCAAATCCACAACATGCCCGTCGGCATTCGCGCCTTCCTACGGGGCAAGCTCCCACCTGTCGTTCACAAGGCCATCCCGGACGTGAGGTTCGTGCGGCGCATCTTCGAAAAGGTCGAGGAAGATTAATGAAATACGCCTTCTTTCCTGGCTGCGTCTCTCGCGGCGGCTGCCCGGAGCTGTACCCCTCCGCAGTGAAGGTCTGCGAGCGATTGGGCATCGAACTGGATGAGATGCTGAACGCATCATGCACCGGCGCAGGCGTGCTCCAAGAAAAGAACAAGAAGCTTGGCGACACCCTCAACGCCCGCACGATGGCCATCGCTGAGAAGATGGGCTACGACACGATCATGGTTATCTGCTCCACGTGCCAGGGAGTGATGAGCCAGGCCAAGAAGGCCCTAGACACCAACGCCGCTTATCGCGACGAGATCAACAGCTACCTGGCCGAGGAGGAGCTGAAGTACACCGGCAACGTCCAACCCAAGCACCTTCTCTGGGTGCTCATAGAAGACATCGGTTTGGACAGGATCCGCGAGCACATCCAGCAACCCCTGCAAGGCGTGAAGCTGGCGCCGTTCTACGGTTGCTACATCGTCCGGCCAACCAGTGCGCTGGGGTTTGACGAGAACCCCGCCCGCCAGACGTCGCTAGAAACGCTCATCGAGTTGGTGGGCGCCGATGTCGTGGATTTCTCCGGCAAGACCCGTTGCTGCGGCTTCCCCATTCTCACCATCAACGAGCAGGCTTCTGTGCGCATGGTGGGGAATCACACAGGCGAGGCCAAGGCCCTTGGCGCCGACGCTATGGTGACGCCCTGCCCTCTGTGCCACCTCAATTTGGACGGCTATCAGCCCGCCGCCGCCAAGCAGCGCGGCAAGAGCATTGGCCTTCCCATCCTTCACTTCCCGCAGATGATGGGCCTCGCAATGGGCATATCCGCCAAGGAGATGGGCCTACAGCGGCACGTCATAGACACCAAGCCCGTGCAAAAGATGTTGGCTGAAACAAGCCCTGCCTCTTGACAACTCCGTAAATCGGCATTAGTCTCTCTTACGCTGCCACGAAATTCGTGGCGGTGCGAAGAAAAGCCCCTAGGTCCCGGGGTTTTCATTTTGCGCCCGCCCTTTCCTGGGGCGGGCGCTTCGTTTTGCCACCCATCCACGGGGCGTTAGCCCCGAAACGGCGGCTCACACACCCAGCGTTGGCGCTCGAGACCCGCTGCGTTTCCACCCGCCATCGCGCGCCCGGCCCAACATGCCGGACGACGAGGGACTCCGGCCGCCGCCGGAACGATGGCATTCGCACAGGCTCAACGAGCCATAACTTCTGCGGCTATTTGATCGTTTTGATGGCTTGCTCGAAGGCTTCCAGCGTCCTGTTTACGTCCTGCTGGTCGTGGGCCAGAGACACGTAGAACTTGTGCCCCGAACGCAGAATGCCCTGGTCCACCAGCGACCCCACGAACCTCCTGTGGGTATCGCCGTCGGCGCGCAGGGTTGACCGGTAGTCAACGATATCCTCGTCCGTGAAGTAGACATCGAACATAGGGGCCTCGCCCGACACCCTGGCCGGGATCTCCGCTTCCCCCAGTAGGCGCGCCAGGCCATCCTTGAGCTGACGTCCCGTGGCGAACAGGCGCTCGTAGGCGCCCGGCTCTCTCAAGACCTCCAACGTCGCCAGACCTGCGGCCGCGGCCACAGGGTTCCCATTGAGTGTACCGACCTGAGGCACGTACTCGTCGGCGCCGGCCAACTCGACATCAAAGCCCTGCATAATCTCGCGCTTCCCCACGATGCCGGCCAGCGGATACCCGCCGCCCACAATCTTGCCTATGGCCGCGATGTCGGGCGTCACGCCGTAGTACTCCTGGGCCCCGCCATAGGCAAACCGGAAGCCCGTAACAACCTCGTCGAAGATAAGCGGAATCTCGTACAGTTCGGTGAGTTTTCGCAGCCCTTCAAGAAACCCCGGCTTCGGTTCGATGACCCTCTGCAGCGGCTCCAAGATCACCGCCGCCAGATCCTCATGGTTCTCCTTGATGAGCTCGGCGGTGTATTCCAGGTCGTTGAACGGCGCCGCGAGCACGGTCTCCTGGACCGCCTTGGGGACGCCGGCGGAGCTGGGGATAGGCGTGGGGAATGGCGACAAATCCGATGGCGCCAGGCTCATGATGGAGTAATCGTGCATACCGTGGTAGCCGCCCTCGAACTTGAGTATCTTGTCCCTCTTGCGATAAGCCCGCGCAATCCTCAAGGCGTAGAAGGTGGCTTCCGTGCCGCTGGACACGAACCTAACCTGGTCGGCGCAGGGCATAGCGTTGACGATTTCCTCTGCGAGCTGCACGGCCAACTCGTTCGTAATGAAGAACGTGCTGCCTTTGGCGACCTGCCGCTGCACGGCCTCAACCACCGCGGGGTGAGCGTGCCCTAGGACCATCGGGCCAGAACCCATCAGGTAGTCGAGGTATTCCCGTCCGTCCACGTCGTAGACCTTGGACCCCCTGCCCTCCCGGATGATCACCGGCCGGTCCTTGGACATCGGGACGTTGCCCACGGTGCCGCCCGGCATGGCGCGTAAGGCTCGCTCGACGAGATCTCGACTTGAGGCGGCAGCCATGAAGGGCTCCTAGGAAAAGGGAATGGAACTCACTATGTCAAAGGCCCAAATCGGTGTCAACGCCGACGCCAACGATGCGCATGGGCCGCCGCGAGGCCATCCCATCACATCTTCAGGACACCGAAACGGCGCCGGGCGGGTTCTACCCGCCCCCAGTCTGGCGAACGCCTACCCCTGCGGAGCGTGGTCGAGCAGATACAGCGCGGCGATGCTCTTGGAGTCTTTGATCCGCCCGGAGGCCACCAGCGCCGGCATTTCTGATGCCGGGTAGCGCTCCAACTCGATGTGCTCATCCTCGTCGCCCTGCCTGGGGCTGGAATGAAGCCCGCGGGCCAGGAAAACGCTCATGTACTCGGTGGAATACCCGGGGACCATCCAGAAGGCGCCCAACGATGTGACCTCGGCGGCGGCGTAACCCGTCTCCTCCTGTAGCTCCCGCTGGGCGCAGGCATCAGGCTCCTCGCCCGCGTCGATGCCGCCGGCGGGAAACTCCAGCAACGACTCGCCCGCGGCCTTTCGGTACTGCCGCACCAACAGCAGGTTGCCGTCCTCGTCCACCGGCACAATGGTCACCGCGCCCGAGTGCTCCACGATCTCTCTCGAGGCCGTCTTCCCGCTGGGCAGGCGGACCGTGTCGACCCGCAGATTCAACACGCGGCCCTCGTGGATGCGCCGCGTTTCCAGGGTTGGCTCTTGCTCCATAGCTACAGGTCCCTCCATCCCCATGAACCCCCTCTCAATTCATCGGTTGGCCGTTGTCCAGCGCCAGACGCTCCCGCACCGTGCTGTAGAAGTACTCCGGCGGGTGGAACCGAAGAAATCTCGCGCGGTGCTCGCTTCTTCGGATGCGCACCGAGTCGCCGTCCTGAAGGCCCAGGTCCACATAGCCGTCCACGCTCAACACCGCTTGGTAGTCCGTGTGGACCGTCAGGTCAATCACGCACGTCGCCGGAATGACCAGCGACCCGGAGAAGCTGATGTGCGGCGCAACGGCAGTGACAACGAGGTCGGTGGTTGAAGGGTGAAGGATCGGCCCCCCCGCCGAGAAGGCATAGCCCGTGCTTCCCGTCGCCGTGGCCACGATCACGGCGTCGGCGGTATAGCGGGTCAGGTGGACGCCGTCAATGCTGACCTCCACCCGCGCCAGGCGGGGAACGGCCCCGCGCCCCACCAGAGCGTCGTTGAGAGCGTGGAACGGCTGTGGCGCTGAGACGTTCGACCGGTCAGGCGCTGTCTCCACCGACAGCATGGTCCGCTCCTCCACCCACCCATCCACACCCTCCAGAAGGCCGGCAAACCCCGACCTTGCCTGGGATGGCGCCAGCTCCGCCATAAAGCCGACCCGCCCCATGTTCACGCCCAGAACAGGAACGCCGAAGGGGGCCGCAACCCGGGTGGTCCTCAGGATCGTGCCGTCGCCGCCAACGGTTACGATGAGGTCCGCGCCCTCTACGTCGGCCTTTCGATGCTCTAGGTCCATGACCGCGCACGACCAAGGGGCGCGGCCCGGACCCAGTTGCCCGGCAATGCTGCGGGCGATGTCCTGAGCCTCAGCGACCCAGGCGTTATAGACGATGCCTACGGTGTGATAGGGCATGGGCACAGGTGGGACACAGCAACTGCTCCGGGATATTAAACCACAACGACCCGGCGCGTGCGCCGGTTCGGGCAGCGAGGCGGCGCGCGGCTTGCCCCTACCCGCCGGCGATGATCCCCACAGCGGACTCGGCGATGCCTAGGAAGTATCCGGGTATGATGCCCAGCGCCACGATGCCTATCGCCGTGATCGCCAGCGCTCCCCGCCCTGCCAGCGAGAAGGCCGACCGCTCCCGTTCAGCCGGGGCGCCCGAGTACATCACACGGATCACTCGCAGGTAGTAGTAGGCGGAAATCACGCTATTGATCGCCCCGATGACGACCAGCCAGGCCAGGTCGGCCCTGACGGCGGCGCTGAAGATATAGATCTTGGCTATGAAGCCTGCGGTGGGCGGAACCCCTATCAGCGAGATCATGCTAATTCCCAGGACCGCAGCCAGAAGCGGCGCCTTGAAGCCCATGCCGATAAAGTCGTCGATACGCTCGCTCTTGACCCTATTGGAAATGGCGATCACGGCGAAGAAGGCGGCCAGGTTCGTGGCTCCGTAGGCCACCAGGTAGAACAGCACCCCGCTGAGGCCAAGGATGGTTGGCCCTTCAGCAACGCGGTCGGAAACCGCCGCCACGCCCACCATCAGATAGCCGGCGTGGGCCACCGTGCTGTACGCAAGGAGGCGTTTGATGTTGTTCTGGGCAATCGCAACAAGATTGCCCACCGTCATAGACAGCACAGCCAGAACGGCGAAGGCCATGCTCCAGTCCAGACTGATCCCGCCAAAGGCGACGTAGAAGACCCTAATCAATACGGCGAAGGCGGCAGCCTTGCTCGCCACCGACAGGTAGGCGGTAATGGGCGTCGGCGACCCCTCGTAGACATCCGGGACCCACATATGGAACGGCGCCAGGGACATCTTGAAGCCGAACCCCGCCACGATGAGCACGATGCCCAGCATCAGAGGCGCCGCGCCGAAGGCAATGTTCTCCACCGGCTGCTCCTGGATCCGCTCGGCGATGACGGCAAGCTGCGTGCTGCCCGTGAAGCCGTAGACCAGCACCATGCCGTAAAGGAGCAGCGCCGAACTGACCGCCGCCAGCACGAAGAACTTCATCGCCGCTTCCGTGGAGCGCGCGTCCCGAAGGAAGGCGGCCAACACCACCAGGGGCAGGGTCGCCAGTTCCAGGGCCACGTATATGGTCACCAACTCGGTCGTGGCGGCAAGCAGCATCATGCCTGTCGCTGACAGCAGAATCAGAGCGTAATACTCGCCGCGGTACCGGGAGAACCTCGACGCGTAGTCCTGCGAGGCCAGAACAACCAGCCCCACGACGGCAATGACCAGCAGCTTGAAGAACAGGGCAAAGTGGTCGACGGCAAAGGTCGTGGCCTGCCCCAGTTCCAAGAAGCGCTGCTCCACGGGTTCGCCAGCTATGTCCACCCACAGCGCAATGCAGAAGGCCGCTGGCGCGGCAAGCCCGACCACCGTCAGGAACGCCAGGACGCCCTTCTTGCGTACGAAAAGATCGGCCAGAATAACCACCACGGCCAACCCGGCCATGCTGATCTCAGGCGATAGTAGATATACGTCGCTAGCCGTCATCCCCACTCCGCAGACCCCATCCGGGGTCTGCCGGTAACCTTTGCCTCACCTACGGGAACCTGAACCGGACCAAGTCCGGCAACGCGCTGTCGAGCACATCGGTGATCACGGCGGGGTACACGCCCACAACCACAATGGCAATGACCAGCGCTATCAAGGGCGCCCTCTCCAGCCAGGACGCGTCGCCGACGCCTTCATGGCGGCCAGACAGCGGCCCAAACAGGACGCGTTGGAGCGTCCACAGAATGTACCCGGCCGCAAGCACCACGCCGAAGGCGGCGAAGGCCGTGGGCCAAGCGTGCGCCTTGAAGGCACCCAGGAACACCATGATCTCCGCAACGAACCCGCTCAGGCCAGGCAGACCCAGGGACGCCAACCCAGCGATGACAAATGTCACCGCAACGAACGGCATCCTTGGCGCCAGGCCCTTGATGTCCGGTATGTGCCGCGTGTGCACCTTCTCATAGACCAAACCCACCAGCGCGAACAGGAGGCCCGTGATGGTGCCGTGCGTGAACATCTGCACGGACGCCCCGGTGATGCCCACGGTGGCGAACCCACCGCCAAGCGCAGACACGGACGTCACTCCCAGCAGCACGAACCCCATGTGGCTGACGGAACTGTACGCCACCAGGCGCTTCAGGTCGGTCTGTCGCATGGTAACAACCGCTCCGTACAGAATCGAGAACGCCGCCAGCACCGCCAACGGCTTCCCGTAGTCGCTGGCCACGTCCGGAAACATCGACAGGCAGACCCGCAGAATGCCGTACCCCCCCATCTTCAACAAAACGCCAGCCAGCATCACGCTGACCGCCGTCGGGGCGTCCGTGTGGGCGTCCGGCAACCAGGTGTGGACGGGCCAAATCGGCAGCTTGACCGCGAAGGCGGCGAAGAAGAAGAAGAAGGCCACCGCCGCCGGCATGATCATCTTGGAATAGGGAATCGCCAGCCCCAACTCCTGCGTGATCCGAATCATGTCGAACGTTCCCGTGGCGAAGTAGAGGGCCAGGATGCCCACCAGCATGAACGCCGACCCCAGGAACGTAAACGCGACGAACTTCATCGCCGAGTAGGTGGGCCTTCCCGTCCCCCACATGGAGATCAGGAAATACATGGGGATCAGCTCGATCTCCCAGAAGATGAAGAACAGCAGGAAGTCCAAGGCCACGAAAACGCCCATGACCGCCGTCCAGAGGAGCAGCAGCCACATAAAGTACTCTCTTACCCGGTTCTGCACGCTCCAGGACACGAACACCGCGCAGGCCCCCAGAAGCCCCGTTAGCAACACCATCGGTGCGCTCAGCCCGTCCATGCCCAGGAAGTACTGAGCATTGAGCGCCGGTATCCAGTTGGCGGCCCTGTCCACGAGCTGCACCCCACCCTGCGCCGAGTCGTAGGAGGCAAAAGCCACGATGCTCAGGGCGAGTTCGGCTACAGCGACGATGCCCGCGATCCATCGGACCTGCTGCTTGTCCCGCGCCAGAAGCGCGATGACCAAGGCTGCCGCCGCCGGCAGGAATACCAGGGTAGTGAGAAGGCCTACGAACACCCGGTTATCCTCCTGGACCTTTCATGTTTACCTTTCCTCTCTCGCCTGCCTTCCCCACGGGCCGCTTAGCCCCAAATGAGGAACGCCGCAACAAGCACTATGATTCCCGCCGATATGCCGATGCCGTACACCTGCACCTGCCCCGTCTGCGCCTGCGCCATGGCCCGGCCCAGGTTGCGCCCGGTCCAGCCCAGGACGTTGACGACGCCGTCCACCAGCCTGGAATCGAATCCAGCCGTGATGAACGCGATACCCTTGTAGAAGACCCGGGAAACCAGGGCGCCCTCATAGATCTCGTCCACGTAGTACTTGCGGTAGACGAGTCGGTACAGCCCCGGCAACGCTCCCGCCACCCGGTCGGTGGACATGCGCCTGGCAACGTAGAACCAGTAGGCAAGCAGGATCCCCGCAATGGCCACAGCGCTGGCCACCAGGGCCAGCCCAACATTGATATCCGCCGCCGGCTCATGGAACGAAAGCAGCGGCTCCTGGGCCATGACGAGGTTGTGGGAGAACCAGTGCTGTTGAATGACGCCCAGGTCGAACGGCGGATTCGCGATGAATCCCGCCGCCACCGCCGCCACCGCCAACAGGACCATCGGTAGGACCATCGTCGCTGGCGACTCGCCCAAGTGAACGTGCCCGCCCCTCTTCTCCTCCTCGTCAGCCGACAGCGTTACCCGTTGTCCGTCAAAGAGGGCGTCGGAGGATGCGTCGGCAATCTTCTGCTCCACGCCGCCCCGGAACTCCCCGTGGAAGGTGAGGAATATGACGCGGAAGATGTAGAAGGCAGTCATAAGGGCCGCCAGGATGCCGAGAATGTAGACGAGCATCCCCACCCCGCCCTGATTGAACGCGTGGGCCAGAATCTCGTCCTTGCTCCACCATCCAGCGAAGAAGGGGAACCCCGCCAGGCTCAGGCCACCCAGGAGGAAAGTGACGTACGTCCACTTCATATGCTTCCGCAGCCCCCCCATATACCGCATGTCGAAGGTGCCCGCAGCGTGGTTCACGCTGCCCGAACCAAGGAACAGAAGAGCCTTGAAGAAGGCGTGCGTGAACAGGTGGAATATCGCCGCGTCGTACGCGCCCACGCCCAGAGCCAGCATCATGTACCCAAGTTGGCTGATCGTGGAATATGCCAACACTCGTTTGATGTCGTGCATGACGAGGCCCATCGTAGCCCCGAAGAAGGCAGTGATCCCGCCAATCAGCGCCACGAGCGTCATGGCCGCCGTCATGCCGGCATGGGGGTCGGGCGCAAAGACGGGGAAGAATCGCGCCACCAGGAACACGCCCGCCGCCACCATGGTGGCAGCGTGAATGAGCGCGCTGACGGGCGTGGGACCCTCCATCGCGTCCGGTAGCCATGTATGCAGCGGGACCTGCGCCGACTTGCCTATGGCGCCCGCGAAGATGCCCCCGGCCAGCCATGCCAGCGCCGTGGTCCCTAGAAGGCCCAGCACCGCCGCCTGGTGAATGTCGGGGATCTCCAGCGAGTTGAGGCCCGCCGCCGTGAAGGTCTCTTGGTTGAAGAAGAAGTAGAGGATTGCAAGGAGCAGCCCGAAGTCTCCGATCCGCGTGACGATGAACGCCTTCTTCGCCGCCGCAGCCGCCGCAGCCCGCTGATACCAAAAACCGATCAGCAGGTACGAACTCAGCCCCACCAGCTCCCAGAACACGAAGAGTTGAATCAGATTGCGGGCCATCACCAACCCCAGCATGGCCGCAGTGAACAGCGACATGATGGCGAAGTAGCGGGCGTAGCCAGCGTCGCCCTTCATGTAGCCCATGGAGTAGATCTGCACCATCAGGCTGACGCTGGAGGCCACCACGAGCATGATGGCCGTCAGGCTATCCATGTAGATGCCGACGGAGAAGATGAATGCCTCTCCGCCGCCAAGGCTCACCCATTCATGGGCCGCCCAGCCGATGGCTTCCTCGTGGCCCAGCACCGACTGCAAGGCCCAACAGGAGAGCGCCAGCGACCCGCCGATCGCCAGGATAGCCAGGTAGGCGCTCACCCGAGCGTAGCGGTTGAAAAAGGGCCGAATGACCAGCCCAATGACAAGGAAGCTGGCTATAGGCAGGAAGAATATTGCCCAGGCAGCGGCTTCAGAGATCATCGACTACAGTTTCCTCACGATTTCGTCTGCTACGTGCTCGCGTCCGTGGGGCACCATTACCCGGAAGGGGACCCGTTCCCCCCAATCGAGCACGTCGCCCTCCGGAAGGATCCGCGTGGGGAGGCCCTCCCCCTCGAGGATGTTCTTCCACATCTCGGCAATCATCAGATTGGGGGCTTTTTTGTATTCGGCCCACATGGCCATCTCCCTCTGGCATAGTTCGGCGGGCTTTTCGGCCCGGCTCCTCTCGTCTCCCGCTGCGGCGCCATCGCTGCCTGGCGCCCCGTCCTAGCAGGCTACGGAAAAACTCTGCTGTCTACCCAGGGCCGAAAACTGTCCGACGATAAACGCCGTCCTATCGCGTGTTCTGAACGAATTATTCGAATTGGCCTATCACATGCCGAATGCCGCCGAGACAGTTGAGGCTCCATACACTGCGGCTGAGCGCCTTACCTTTCTTCCGCAGCCTGCTAGTGCTGCATCTGGTTCATCTCGGTCACGTCAACGGATTGGCGCGTCCGGTAGGCTGCAATGACGATCGCCAAGCCCACCGCTATTTCAGCCGCCGCCACGGTGATGATGAATAGCGCAAAGGCCTGCCCCGTCAGCACCGACGTCAGGACAATGCCTCCCTCGTTCGGGTTGGCCAATATTGCCGCCGGAGTGACGTACCGGGACATCGCTACCGCCGCTATCGTCACCCCCGTGAACATCAGCTCCACCGACATCAGCACGGTGATGATATTCCGCTTGGCAAGCGCCCCGTAGAGCCCTATGCAAAATACCACTCCCGACATGACCAGATAGTGTTCAAGTCCCGGCATCTATCGCTCCTTCACCAGGACGATGGCGCCGATTATCGCCGACACCAGCAACACCGCGGCAATTTCGATTGCCAGCGCGTAATCGTTCAGCAGGATCGAGCCCAACTGAGAAGTCGTATCGCTGAAGACCAGGTGTATCGGCGACCCGCTGGTCAAATCGGGTAGCTTGGTCCAAGCGGTCGTGGCAACAACATAGATAATCGACGCCAACAGCAGTAACGCCAGCGTCAGCGCCGGCATTTGGAACCGGTTGAAAGGATTGCCCCGATGCACGTCGCGGGTGAGCATGACGGCGAATATCACGAGAATGGATATCGCTCCTACGTAGATCAGGAGCTGCACCACCGCCAGGAACTCCGCCCTGAGGAGGATGAAGAATCCAACCACGGACAGGAAGGTGACGGCAAGCAGCAACGCGGCCTTGAACAGGTCGCGAATGTGAATGACCATCAGAGCGGCAAGAACGATGCCGCCCGCAAGGGAGTACCACACGATGACCTGAAAAGCGGGCATCTACTCCTCTTCCTCCCCGGAGTCCTCATCGTGGCCGGGCAACTCCGGGGCCTGAGTCACCGTCTCCAGCGCGCCGGGTGCTTCGAGCTGCCATTCGTAGTGGGCGCCCCCCGGCCCATGCATCGTCTCGCCCAGGTGCCGCCGCCCAACGTCCCGCCATTCCAAGGGCTGGCCCTCGTAGGGGTCGTAGCGGCGCTGTTCCAACTGCGGCCGGAACCAGGTCGAAGGGCGCTTCTCCGCCGCCTTCAACTCGTCCATCGTGATCACGAGTCCGTCCCGGCGATAGCGGCCCCGCTCGAACCCGGAGCCCATGAACAAGGCGTCGTATGGGCACGCCTCAACGCACAGGCCGCAGAACATGCACCGCCCGATGTCAATGTCGAAGGTGTCGATCTTGTAGCTATCGCCTTCCTGGACGTTCTGCCCGCTGGGGCTGGTCTCGATCTTGATGATGCCCAGGGGGCAGTACTTGGCGCAGGACGCGCAGCCGGTGCAGCGCTCCTCGTACCAGACGAATTCCTCGCCCCGGAAGCGGCCATGCTGGGGCGCCCGCTCCTCAGGATAGTTGATCGTCACCGGCGTCCTGAAGAGGTTGCGAAAGGTGACGCTGAGGCCCTTGATAATGCCTATGCCGTACATCTATTGCACCTCTGCAGGCCTGCTGCCCAGGGGAACGTCTCGATACAGACTCGCTATTCTGGGCGCCACGTTGTAGCGCCGCTGCCCCAAAACGTTGGCCCAACCAACCAGCGCCACAACGGCCAGGACCGAGTTGATGCCCGCCATAATCCAGAGCGTGTTCGTGGTCAGGCTACCGTCGGGCTCCCGCAGGAAGTAGATCTCCAGCGCCGTAGCGAACAGGGCCACCACGCTCAGCGGCAGCAAGAATTTCCAGGCGAAGGCCAGTATCTGGTCCACCCGAAGCCTGGGAATGGTTACCCGAATCCACAGGAACAGGAAGATGAACATGCTCATCTTCAGCAGGAACCACACCGACGACGGCAGGAACGGCCCCCGCCAACCCTGGAGGAAGATCGTCGTCGCCAAGCCGGACGCCACAATCACCGAGGCGAACTCCGCAAGCATGAACATGCCGAACTTCATACCGCTGTACTCGGTGTGATACCCGGCGATCAGCTCGGACTCCGCCTCCACAATGTCGAAAGGAGCCCGGTTCATCTCCGCCGAGATCGCCATCATGAAGATTACGAAGGCCAGTGGCTGCACCAACAGGTAGGGCACATTCTGCGTCTGCACTATCGTGCCCAGCGCCAGCGACCCTGACAGCAGCGCCACCGAGCCCAGCGCGATGATCAGCGGGATCTCGTAGCTGATCAGCATTGCCACCGCCCGGCCCGCCCCAAAGAGCGCATACCGGTTGCCCGACGCCCATCCCGCCATGAAGATGGCCAGGGTGGAGAAGCCGGTGATGGCCACGACGAACAGCAGGCCAACGTTGAGATCGGTGATGGCGATGTTCTTGGCGATCGGCAGCACCGCCACGATCATCGGCACGGGGAAGAACATCACCACCGGCGCGATGTTGAACACCCACCGGTCGGCTCCGCGGGGAACGATGTCCTCCTTCCCCAGGATCTTCAACGCGTCGGCGATGGGCTGAAGAAGACCGAACGGACCCCACCGGTTGGGACCCAGCCTGGCCTGGAACCGTCCCATGGCGCGGCGCTCCACCCAGATGTACAACGTCGCCAACAGCATCATGCCGTTCACGATGGTGAACATGACAGTGAAGCCGGCGATGAAGTAGGCCAGCCAGCCGGGCAGCACGGTGTCCAGGGTCAGGTAAATGCCCCGGTACCATGTGTTCAGCTCAAAGAAGCCTCGAGGGTCCACTAGCGGTCAACCTCGCCCATGTTGATGTCGGTGCTTCCAAACGTCACGATCAGGTCGGCTAGCTTGTAGCCGACCAGCAGGTCGCTCAATACCGACAGGTTGATCATGGAAGGCGACCGTATCTTGCAGCGGTACGGCGCAATTGTCCCATCGCTCACAAGATAGAAGCCCAGTTCGCCCTTGGGCGACTCCACCCTTCCATAGGCCTCGGCACCGGCCGGGGGCCTGAATACATAGGGAACCTCCGCTCGGGCGGGCCCCGTCGGTGGAATCTGATCGCGGCACTGCTTCACGATGCGAAGACTCTGCCGCATCTCCTCGATTCGGATCTTGTAGCGGTCCCAGTTGTCGCCCCGAGTGCCCACGGGAATGTCGAAGTCCAAGCGGTCGTAGATGTCATACGGGTCCGCCTTGCGAATGTCCCATCGAACACCCGTGGAGCGCAGGATGGGGCCGGACACCGAGCCGTTGATCGCCGTCTGTGGGTTCAGCACGCCCACGCCAAAGGTGCGGCCAACAATGATCTCATTCTCGGTCAGCAGGCGGTCCAGCTCGTCGATGTAACCAGGCATGTCCTGAAGAAAGCTGTCGAGGGCGGGCCAGAACTCGGCGGGCGCGTCCTGAAAGACCCCGCCGGGCCGCATGTAGCTGACGGTGATGCGGGCGCCGCACAGCATCTCAAACATCTCCAGGATGCGCTCGCGCTCGCGGAAGCAATACATGAGGGGCGTGGCGAAGGCCCCCAGATCCTGGAGGAAGAAGCCGGTGGCCACAAGGTGGCTGGCAATCCGCTGAAGCTCCGCCGCCATGACCCGCAGGAACATCCCACGCTCCGACGGCTCGATGCCCGCCAGGCGTTCAACGGCAAGGCAATAGGCCTGATTGTTGGTCTGCGAGGCCACGTAGTCCAAGCGGTCGGTCAGCGTGATGACCTGGACGTAATTCCGCTCCTCCGCCAGCTTCTCCGAGCCTCGGTGGAGGTAGCCGAAAACGGGTTCAACGTTCAGTATGTCCTCACCGTCGAATGTAACCCGCATCCGGAACACTCCATGAGTGCTCGGGTGCTGAGGCCCTATATTGACGGTGATCGGCTCGGTCCTTAGCGCCATGCCTACTCTGACTTCTCCGGCGTATAACGGTTTCCGGCAATCTTTGCCAGGGGACTCATCGGACTCTGTGGCTCGCGCCTTGTCTTCATCCTGCCCGCCCACAGGAGTTGGCGTAGAACGCCCCTCTCGAACATCTCTGGCCTACGGCGCCCCGCCCGCCTTGACGGCCTCTAGCCGCCGTGCGGCCAGGTGTAGGGCAGCGGCGCCTCCAGGTAGTCCCTTCTGAGGGGGTGTCCTTCGTAGCCCTCCCACAACAGAAGCCGCCTGAGATCTGGATGCCCCGTGAAGACGATCCCCATCAGGTCGTAGATCTCCCGCTCCTGTAGGTTCGCGCCCTTCCACAGATCGACAACCGAGGGCAGCGACGGCTCATCCCTACCCCAGCACTTCGCCTTGACCACGCCTGCGTGGTTGTGTCTCAACGACGTGAAGTGGTAGATCACCTCGAAGTACTCTATGAAATCCACGGCGGTGATCGCGTTCAGGTACTCGAAGTCCCAGGCCTCGGTGTTCTTGAGGTACGCGGCCACATCGCGCAACCGCTCGGGCACAACCCACACGGCGGAGTCGTTGGCCCCTTCCACGGCGCCAGGCAGCGCCTCCTCGATGCCCTCGGCGAGGACGAAACCCCTGAACCACGTGGTCATCTACGCCCCTGCCCGATTCCCTATCAAGCTGTAGCGCTTGATTTTCTCGTGAAGCTGCATGATGCCATACAGCAGCGCGTCCGGCCGCGGCGGGCATCCGGGCACGTAGACATCCACCGGAACGATGTGGTTCACCCCCGGCACAACGCTGTACGCCTGGTAATAGGGACCGCCGCTCGTGGCGCAAACCCCCATGGATATCACCCACTTGGGCTCTGCCATCTGGTCGTAGATCCGCCGGATGGCCGGCGCCATCTTCCACGTAACGGTCCCGGCCACAATCATCAGGTCCGCCTGCCGGGGCGTGGCCCTGAAGGCCTCCATCCCAAAGCGGGCGATGTCGAACCGCGACATCGCCGTTGCCATCATCTCGAAGGCGCAGCAGGCAAGCCCAAACGCCACCGGCCACACCGCCGACTTCCGGCTCCAGTTGATCAGGGCGTCCACGGTGGTCACCGCTACGTTCCTGTTCAATCCCTCCGGCGCCTCGATGATCGGCTCTGGGAATGGCTCGATACAGGAGGCCTTGAAGGCTGAGATAGTCTTCCCCTCCTCTATGTCAATGGCCAGCACGGCTTCCTGGAGGCTCACCCCAGGCTCCACTTCAATCTGCTTCGTCAGGTCTATAGCCATTGAACTCCCGCTACTCCCACTCCAACGCACCCTTGCGCCAGGCGTAGACCCAGCCCAGCAGCAGGATGGACATGAACACGGCGATGGTGATGAGGGCGAAGCCGCCCAGCGCGTTGAACCGCGTGGCCCACGGGTACAGGAAGACAACCACCACGTCGAAGGCCACGAAGAGCAGGCCGAATATGTAGTAACGGAAGTTGAACTGCACGTGCTGAAGCCCTATCGGCGTGACGCCGCACTCGTAGAGGCTGGACTTCACGGGGTTGGGCTTGTGAGGCCGGATGCCAACGAACCTGAGAGCGAAGGAGAGGATGATCATACTGGCCGGGATGAGGATGGCGATCCCGCTGTAGATCATGATCAGGCCGTACTGGCGGAGATAGTCGTCGACCATGGGTTGCCGCTCCCGGCACTGACGGATAGTCGGTGGCGACTATAGCACAGGGGTTGTGGTTATGCAAGTGAATTTTTGAACGAACTTGTCTCGAGGCCCCTGCCCCCTCCGCTATGCCGCCATCGCTATCACGTTATAATGGAACCAGCCGGGTTACTATCTCCATTTGGGAGCAACATGGCCCTCGTCTTTGACCTTGGCTCTCCAAACCATCCCAAGGGACACGCCCTTCTCTACTTCGAGGACAGCGCACAGCGCGGACGGTGGCTCTCCACCTACGTGGTCGTCCTGCCCGTGAAGGTCGACCTCTCCAAGTATCTGCCCCCCATGTTCCTGTCCCAGGCGCAGATGGGCAGCCTGGACATCCAGGACATGTCCGCCTTCGCCTTCCCCCCCGTGCCGGAGCCGGTCGACAGCCGGGACTGGCTGGAGCAGCTCGCCTCCCTACGCGGCGACGACCTCATCAATGGCGGAACACTGTCCAGCCAGGACCTGCAACGCTCGATGATGGCCATCAACGAGTTCGTCCGGGAATACGCCAGCCTGTGCCAGCACTACCAAGACGCCGCCACCGTCCCCGCCGTTGAGCCTCAACCCCCAGCCGAGCTTTCCGTCTCCCATTTCATGTATGAGTTCATGACCCCCAGCGAGCGGCTTGGAGAGCTGTCCAAGCTGATCGGCAAGCTCCAGTTTGCCGTTGCCGGCCCCGACGCCCAGATGGTGGAGGAAACCAAGGGAGAGCTCCGGGCCATCGCATCCCACTTCGCCGAGCACTTCTGGATGGACCGGCTCCTCGACGCAGCCGGAAGCTCGGACGACCGGGACCGGCGGCTTGCCCAACTCTACCTCGACCGCTGCTACCGCTTGGTGGATGAGGACTACCTGAAGGCCAAGCAAATAGAGGAAGAGATCTTCCGGCTCGGCTCATAGCGGAGACAGGCCCAGGCGCCCCTCCACGGCTCACAGCGGAGGCAGGCCCAGGTGTTCCTTAACGAGGCGAAGGGCGGCGTGGGCCGCCCTTTCCTTATTGGCCATCCGGTCAGCGCTGCCCCACCGATACTCCACCGCCGTCTCCGCGCCCCTGCAGGCTGACAGGGCGACCCAAAACGTGCCCGGCGGCTTCTCCGGCGATCCTCCCGTAGGGCCCGCCACCCCCGTCGCCGAGACCCCCAGGTCCGCGCCGAACAGCGTTCTGGCCTGCCGGGCCATGGCCAAGGCCATCTCCCGGCTCACCGCGCCCCGCTCGGGATGAATGTCGGGGGCCACGCCCAACACCCGGCTCTTGGCGTCCCCCGCGTAGGCGATGACGCCCCCAAGGAAGTACCGGCTTGCCCCAGACGGAGCGCACAGCAGATGCCCCATATAGCCGGCCGTATCGGCCTCTGCGGTGGCAATGGTCAGCCCTCGGCGCGTCATTTCTGCGGCTATCGCCTGTATCTCGCTCGCGTCCATGCGTCCCTCCGCCACTCTTGTAACACGTTCCCGGCAGCGCTGCCACCGAACCCCTGGTCGGCCCACGGCAACCACGCCCGCCCGGCGCGCCCACGCTCTCGCCAGCCGCCAAAGGTTAACAATAGCGTCACACCGTTGTAACAACCCTGAAACATTTGCAAGCTACGTTCAGCCTACCGCTTGTGCGCGATTTCACAGGAAGGGGGTTCCAATGGACTCAGGCCACACCGCTTGGATTTTGGTGTCTTCCGCGATGGTCTTGCTCATGACGCCGGGCCTGGCGTTCTTCTACGGCGGGCTGGTGCGCGGCAAGAACGTGCTCAGCACCCTCATGTACAGCTTCTCCGCGATGGGCGTCGTGAGCATCGTCTGGGTGCTATGGGGCTACAGCCTGGCATTCGGTCCCGACGTAGCCAAGATCAGCGGAGACCTGGCATTCCTGGGATTCAGAGGCGTTGGCCAAACCCCTGGACCGTACTCTGACGTAATCCCCCACCAGGTGTTCGCCCTCTTCCAGATGATGTTCGCCATCATCACCCCCGCGCTGATTACCGGCGCTTTCGCCGAGCGGTTCAAGTTCAGCACCTATCTGGTCTTCCTGGTCCTCTGGCTCACCCTCGTCTACTCCCCGATAGCCCACTGGGTATGGGGAGGCGGATGGATTGGCGAGCTTGGCGCCCTCGACTTCGCCGGCGGCACGGTCGTTCACATCAACTCCGGCGTGGCTGCGCTGGCTGCCGCCATCATGGTCGGCAAGCGCCGGGGCCTGGGACGGGAACCCATGGAACCCCACAACATCCCCTACGTGGTGCTTGGGGCTGCGTTGCTCTGGTTCGGTTGGTTCGGATTCAACGCCGGAAGCGCCCTGGCCGCCGACGGACTTGCCGGCAACGCCTTCCTGGTCACCAACACCGCCGCCGCCGCCGCCGCTCTCACCTGGATGACCCTGGCCTGGATGGTGAGCGGCAAGCCCAGCGTGGTGGCCGCGGCTTCGGGCGCCGTTGCCGGATTGGTGGCCATAACGCCGGCGGCGGGCTTCGTGGGGCCCCTGGCGGCCATCGTCATCGGCATGGGAGCGGGGACCTTCTGCTTCCTGGCCCTGCGCCTTCGCACCCGCCTCGGCTACGACGACGCCCTGGACGTCTTCGCAGTCCATGGCATTGGCGGCATGTGGGGAGCCATCGCCACCGGCATATTCGCCAGCGTCGCCATCAACGCGGGCATCGGGCTGGAAGGGCTCATCACCGGAGAGGTCGAGCTCTTCTGGAAGCAGATCGTGGCGGTTGCCGCCACCATGGCCTACTCCTTCATCGTGACCGCGGTGATATTGAAAGTGCTGGATGTTATCATGGGCCTCAGGGCTACGGAGGCTCAGGAGATGGAAGGGCTTGACATCAACCAGCACGGCGAGCGGGCTTACTCAGACTGAGCAAAGCCCATTGCCGCACTGAAACCACACGGGAGCCTTACAGGATGAACAAGATCGAGGCCATCATTCGGCCTGAAAAACTCACCGAAGTGAAGGACGCCCTGGCTGACATCGGCGTCGTGGGGATGAACACGGAACACGTCACCGGCCGGGGCCGGCAGAAAGGCGTCGTGGTCCACGAAGGGCGGGGCGCCCAACCCATGATCATCGACATGCTGCCGAAGGTAAAGGTCAACGTCGTTGTCGCCGACGAGGACACCGAGATGGTGTGCCAGACCATTGTCGAAGCAGCGCGGACCGGGGAAATCGGGGACGGCAAAGTCTTCATCATCCCCGTCTCGCAGGTCATCAGGGTCCGCACCGGCGAGCGGGGTGACGAGGCCATCTAGCCGCACTTCCCAGGAACAGTATTCCCAACGCGAGGCGGGAGGATCCCGTCCCTTTCCCGAGTACGGGGAAAGGTTAGGAAGGGGGTCTCGCTCCCTTCCCCGGTGCCCATGGGAAGGAACGGATAGGATGGGGGCCGCTCACCAACCGGCCCGCGAATCAGAGAAAGGGGACGGCGAAATTCGCCGTCCCCTTTCCCTTCTCCCCTCTCCACCCGCGGCGCGGCCAACCTGGGCGCTTCCTGGCGGAACCCGTTGGCTGTATGCTGATGGCTGGCCGCCCGCCGAGGCGGGAGGGCCTCTTTCCGGCCTCATAACGCAACGATATGGATACCCTCTTTCAGGACATCCCCGGACCGCTGGCCGCGTTCCTATCCGCCATGCTGCCCATTGGAGAGCTGCGGCTGGCGATTCCTCTGGCCATCGTCCACTTCGAGATGCCGTGGCAGCAGGCATTCTTCTACGCCGTTTTGGGCAACCTGGCGCCGGTGGTACCCCTGCTGCTGGGCCTGGGGCTGGCATCCAGAATGCTGACCAGCTTCTCCAACCCCCTGGGACGGTTCCTCCAATGGCGCGAAAGCCGCCTTCGCTCCTCCTACGGGGCCCGGTTCCAGCGTTACGGCGCCATCGCCCTCCTGCCCATCGTCGCCATTCCCCTGCCTCTCACCGGCGCCTGGTCCGGGTGCCTCGCCGCCTGGGCCTTCCAGATACCCTTTCGCAAGGCCTTTCCGGCCATCGCCGGCGGCGTGCTCATCTCCGGGGTCATCGTCACGGCCCTCGTGCAGCTCAGCGTGGACTTCCCCTTCCTGCGCAGCTTCAATTAGCCTGCCCCAGTCTGGCGCCGGCCCGCCGTTCCTTGCCACCCCCGCCGCGGCCTCGCTATCATGGCTGGCGTCAGGAAGGGGGCTCAACGCAATGGATCTCGGCATCAAGGACAAAGTGGCCATCGTCGGCGGAGCCAGCAAGGGCATGGGCAGGGCCACCGCCGGGCGCCTGGCCGTGGAGGGCGCCAATGTGACCCTCGTGGCCAGGGGCGAAGCCGGTCTCGCCAAGGCCGCCGAGGAAATCGCCGGCGTCTCGTCGCCCAGGCAGGTCCACGCCGTCTCAGCCGACCTGTCCCGTCCGGAATGCATCGACCGGACCATTCAGGAGACCCTCGACGCCTTCGGCAGGGTGGACATCCTCGTGAACAACGTCGGCGGGCCGCCTCCGGCGCGGGCCGCCAGCGCCACGGAAGAGCAGTGGCGATCCGCGTTGGAGCAGAACTTCTTCAGCGTCCAGCGCATGTGCGTTCAGGCCGTTCCCCTGATGCAGCAGCAGGGCGGCGGCCGCATCGTCACGGTGCTCTCCTACTCGCTCAAGGAGCCGGTGGCAAACCTCGTCCTGTCCAACGCCGTCCGAATGGCCGCCCTCGGCTTCAGCAAGACCCTCGCCAACGAGGTGGGACGGCACAACATCACCGTCAACGCTGTTGGGCCCGGCGCCGTCATGACCGAGCGATACCTGTCGCTTGTGGACGGCTGGGCCGGCGAGGCCGGGGTCTCCTCCGAGGAGATCCTGCGCAGGAACGCCGTGGCGATTCCCCTCGGCAGAATAGGGCGGCCCGAGGAGATGGCCGACCTCATCGCCTTTCTCGTCTCTGCGCGAGCCAGCTACATCACCGGCGCTTTCATACCCCTGGACGGGGGCCTCATCCGGGCCCCTCTCTAACCCTGGCCGGCGCGCCGCGCTAGACAAGGAGCATAGCTTGCGCTTCCAAGCGCCCAGAGGCACAACCGACACCCTGCCCGACGAGCAGGCGTATTGGCGTTACGTCCAAGAATGCGCCTCCACCCTGGCGCAGACCTACGGGTACGGCCGAATAGACACCCCCATCTTCGAAGACACCGGCCTCTTCATCCGCACCGTCGGCGAAGCTACGGACATCGTCGACAAAGAGATTTACACCTTCCAAGACCGTGGCAACGACGCCCTTACCCTGCGCCCCGAAGGCACCGCGCCGGTCTGCCGGGCCTACCTTGAGCGCGGCCTCCACAACCTGCCGCAGCCGGTGCGCCTGTACTACTTGATACCACTCTTTCGCTACGACCGCCCGCAGGCGGGCCGGTACCGTCAATTTCACCAGTTCGGCGTCGAGGCCATCGGGGACAGCGACCCCGCCGTCGATGCCGAGGTTATCGAGCTTGCCTGGCGCTTCTACGAACGGCTGGGACTGCGCGGCCTCGCGCTGGCTTTGAACTCCATCGGCGACCGAGTCTGTCGGCCCCAATACCTGGAGCGCCTGGTGGAGTACTACACGCCCCACGCGGAGCGCCTGTGCCAGGACTGCAAAGACCGCCTTCAACGCAACCCCCTGCGCCTGCTCGACTGCAAGCAGGCGTCATGCCAGCCCTACGCAGCCCAGGCGCCGGTCTCTACCGATTCGTTGTGCCCGGACTGCAGGGAACACTGGGAACGGCTCACCGCCTACCTAGATGACCTTGGCATCGCCTACTCCGTGGACCACAAGCTGGTGCGGGGCCTGGACTACTACACCCGGACCGTCTTCGAGATCCTGCCGCCTGCGGAAGGCGCTCAGAGCACCCTCTGCGGAGGTGGCCGCTACGACGGCTTGATCGAGGAGTTGGGCGGCAGGCCCACGCCCGGAATCGGGTTTGCCCTTGGCATCGAGCGCACCATTCTCAACCTCAAGCGCCAGGGCGTCGCCATCCCCCCCATAGCCGCCCCAACCGTTGCCATCGCCCACCTTGGAGCGGAGGGCGGGCGGGCGGCCGTGAAGCTGGCGGCGGGTTTGCGCTGCTCCGGCATAGGAGCGGTGCTCCTTCCGGGTCAGAAGAGCCTCAAGAGCCAGATGCGCCACGCCGGCGCCCTCAACGCCCGGTGCGTCGTCATCATCGGCGAGAGGGAAGCCGCCGCCGGCGCGGCCGTGGTGCGCGACCTCGCCACCGGAGAACAGCGCGAGGTCCCTCTAAGCGGCGTTGCCCAAGCAATTCACCAGGGATAACCTGCATGCGTCCGTGGATTGCAGCATAGCCAGATAGAGAAGATGGCGGCGCTGGCGGCCTGTTCAGAGGGTCCCTAGATGACACTCCGCGAGATCACCATCGAGTCCCATGGGATTCCCACCCGCGTCTATGCCGCCGGTTCGGGGCCGGCAATCGTCCTTATTCACGGCCTTGGGGGAGCCGCCGTCACCTGGCGCCCCGCGTGGGAAGGGCTGGCGGACCGCTTCACCGTCATCGCCCCCGACCTGCCCGGACACGGCCGCAGCGGAGAACCCAAGGGCAAGTACGCCCTGAACGAGGCGCCCCCCTGGGTAGTGGGTCTGCTCGACGCCCTGGGCATCGAGAGGGCGGCGCTGGTGGGACACTCCATGGGAGGACTGGTGGCCGCGGCCACCGCCCTCGAATACCCAGGCCGCGTAACGGGCCTGGTGCTGGAGGACAGCGCCGGACTGGGCCGGGAGATCACCCCTATGCTGCGGGTTCTGTCCATCCCTGTGCTGGGGGAGCTTCTGGTCCTGGCCTTCCGAAGGAGCATTCCCGTAGCCATCAAGCGGCTCGTCTACGATCCAACCACGGTCCCGTCCGATTTGCTCGAAGCGCTCCGCCAGGAACGAGCCGGGCCAAAGAACATCAGAGCCTGGCTGCGGATGCTCCGCCTAGGCGTCGGCATTGGCGGCTTCAGGCCCGAAGTGCTCATGCTGGACGGATTGCCTCGCCTGGAGATGCCAACGCTGGTGCTCTGGGGGCGGCAGGACGCCGTGGTTTCCTTTCAGCATGGCGAGAGCGCAGCCGCGCGCATCCCCAACGGAATGTTGCGCGTCTTCCCGGATTGCGGCCACCTGCCCCACATCGAGCACGCTGGCGCCTTCAACGACCTGGTCGCCGCATTTCTAACCAACGGCCCAAGCTCCCAGACCTCCAACGCCTACGCGAACCACATTTAGCCCGGCGTCGGCCCCGCCATGCGCTATACTGAATCTGCGCCCTTCACTCAGGCGCCACCGAGGACGATGCCCAAATGACCATGTCCAACAATATTCCCGTAGCCAGGCTCGAGGGCATCCTGACCCGCTACGAGGAGATCGAACTGCAGATGGCCCGGCCAGAGGTTGCCACCAACCACGACGAGGTCCTGCAACTGGCCCGAGAGAGGGCAACCCTTGAGAATGTCGTCACCCTCTACCGCGAGTACAAGGCAGCCACCGGCGCCCTAGGGGAAGCGCGGGAAATGCTCGGCGACCCCGAGCTGGAGGAGTTGGCTCGAACCGAAGCCGATGACCTGGAAGGGCGCGCCGAGGAACTCGAGCGACGCCTACAGGGTGCCCTCCTCTCCAAGGACCCCAACGACGAGAAGAACGTGATCATGGAAATCCGCGCCGGCACAGGGGGCGAGGAGGCCGCGCTGTTCGCCGCCGACCTCTTCCGGGTCTACAGCCGCTACGCCGAGAGCCGGCGCTGGCATGTCGACATCGTGGACAGCAATATGACCCCCACCGGAGGCTTCAAGGAAATCGTCTTCGAGATCAGGGGCCGCGGGGCCTTCAGCCGTTTGAAGCACGAGAGCGGCGTGCACCGCGTGCAGCGCGTCCCTACCACGGAGGCCAATGGCCGCATTCACACCTCCACCACCACCGTGGCCGTCCTTCCGGAGGCCGAGGAGGTGGAAGTCGGCATCAGCCCCGAGGACATTCGCACCGACATCTTTCACTCCGGCGGAGCAGGTGGGCAGAACGTCAACAAGGTGGCTACCGCCGTCCGCGTCACCCACCTCCCCACGGGCATCGTCGTGGTCTGCCAGGATGAACGCTCCCAGCACCGCAACCGCAACAAGGCCATGACCGTTCTGCGAACAAGGCTGTTGGACATAGAGACTCGCCGGAAGCAGGAAGAGACCGCGGCGGACCGCCGCTCCCAGGTCGGCTCCGGCGAGCGCGCCGAAAAGGTGCGGACCTACAACTTCCCCCAGAACCGCGTCACCGACCATCGCATTAATCTCACCACCTACAACCTCGATAGAATCCTGGAAGGGGACCTAGGCGAATTCGTCGACTCCCTCAGGGCCGACGAACACGCCCGCAAGCTGGAAGAGGCCGCCGTTTGAACCCCGGAGAAGCCGTCCGCTGGCTGGAGACCTCCCTGGACGACGCCGGCCTGGACGACGCCCGCATCGAAGCTGAGGCCCTGGTCATGAGCGCCTTGGCCGCCAACCGGGCATCCCTCTACGCGGCCTGGCGCGACGATGTCGTCACCGCGGCCCAGGAGCGCAGCCTCTCGGACCTGCTAGAAAGAAGGCTCAGGCGGGAACCCCTTGCCTATGTCGTGGGGCATCGAGAGTTCTACGGCCTCGACCTCCTGGTTGACCAGCGGGCGCTCATACCCCGGCCCGAGACTGAATTGCTCGTTGACCTTGCCCTGGAAACAGCCCTCCGCGTCAACCCCGCGGGACGAGTCGCAATCGCTGACGTGGGCGCAGGCTGCGGGGCCGTCGCCATAGCGCTGGCCCGCCATCTGCCGCATGCAACCGTCTGGGCCGTCGACCTGTCGGCGGCGGCGCTGCAAGTGGCCGCCGCCAACGCCAACCGCTCCGGAGTGGAGGAACGCGTTGCACTCCTCCACGGCGACCTCCTGACACCCCTGCCCGCCCCTGTCGACATCATCGTCAGCAATCCTCCCTACGTCCCGCAGGACGTCCTCCCCCGCTTGGCCCCGGAGGTGTTGCGGGAGCCCCGGCAAGCATTGGACGGTGGTGTCAAGGGCCTGTCTGTCATCAAGCGGCTGCTGCAACAGGCCCCCGCTCACCTCGCAGCGCCGGGCGCGCTTCTGCTCGAGTGCAGCCCGGAGCAGGCAAACGACGTTGAGCGCCTGGCGCGCCAGGCGTTCCCAAACGCCGAAATCGAGATCGCGAAGGACCTGGCCGGCAGGGACCGAGTGCTGAGCGTTCAGGCCCCCCACCGCCCGCCCGCTACACCTCGCCGTATCGGAAGCAGTCGACTAGGTGATCGTTCACCAACCCCTCGGCCTGCATGAAGGCGTAGCAGATCGTCGGGCCGACGAACTTGAATCCCCGGCTCTGAAGGTCCTTGCTCATCTCCCCCGACTCCTTCGTCCTCGCCGGCAGTTCATCAACGCTGGTCCACGAGTTCTTGATCGGTCTGCCGCCCACAAACCCCCAGATGTATGCCGCGAAGCTTCCGAACTCCTCCCGCACCGGTCCGAGCGCCTTCGCGTTGCCTATGGCCGAAGCGATCTTCTGCCGATTGCGGACGATCCCCGAGTTGGCGAGCAGCTCGGCGAACTTGGAGTCGTCGTATGTGGCAACGATTTCCGGATCGAACCCGTCGAAGGCGCGACGGTAGTTCTCTCGTTTCCTTAGGATGGTCGACCAGCTCAATCCGGCCTGCGCGCCTTCGAGCACCAGGGACTCGAACAGCCTCCTGTCGTCGTGCTTCGGAACGCCCCACTCGGCGTCGTGGTAGTGCACCATCGACTCGTCGTTCCCTGCCCAGTCGCAGCGTCTCATCCATCCTCCAGAGCGGTCATTCCTACCTGCGCGGCCCATTGTACAATCGCAGCCTCCTCGACCAACGTGTTCACGAGGGCGGCCACACATGAGCCTAGGTCAGCCAATGGCCCTACTGTTGGACTGGCCTGCTGGTAACTGTCACCGCGTAAGCAACCCACGAGCCATAACGAGTCCTTCTTCAAATGGAGGATACATGCCGATCAAGGGTTTGCGATAGGTTTGTTAGTACTGATTGTCAGTAAGCATCTTCGGCAGCGTGCGGTACACAAATGCACCTATGAGATCAGTATATTGTGGTCTGGGCCGATTCCTTCTCTTGTCGAATTAGCAGAAAGGCAAGTCTAGCTCGAAAACGTCGCTGTCCTGTTCCACGACACGGCGGAGGCTTTCGGGCACACAGCCCGTCAACTCGTTGCGTCCCATGAATAGCGATTGCAGCTTGGTGAGGTTGCCCAGTTCGGATGGGATATCCCCGCTCAGCGAGTTGCTTTCCAGGAACAGTCCGGTCAACTCCGTGAGGTTCCCTATCTCGGGCGGTATCTCACCCCCCAGATGGTTACCGTCGAGCAACAGCCCGGTCAGGGTGGTCAGGTTCCCCAGCTCAGGGGGTATCCCCCCGGTGAGTTCGTTGGCGCTGAGGTAAAGCGACGTGATATTGGGCAGTTGTCCCAATTCGGCCGGTATTCCGCCTTCCAGGTGATTACCGCTTAGTCTCAGGCTCGTCAAGGTGGAAAGACGCCCCAGTTCAGGGGGAATCTCGCCACTTAGATGATTCAGCACCAATGAAATGGTCGTTGTATTTGGGAGGTTGCCCAACTCCGGCGGGATAGGCCCGCTGAGCCGATTGATGGAAATGGACAAACCAGTCACGCTGGTGAGCTGGCCGATCTCCGGTGGTAAGGAACCGGTCAACGCGTTGCCACTCAGAGCTAGGCGTTGCAGGTTGGACAGGTTGCCTATTTCGGGAGGCAACTGGCCTGTCAACCGATTGTTGCTCAGCCTCAAGTATTCCAGCGCGGAGAGGCGTCCGATGGCCGGAGGCAGCGGGCCGCTCAGCCGGTTGCTCTCAATGTAGATGCGCGTGACCCGGCCCTCGTCATTAGTTGTGACGCCATACCAGGAGCCAATCGGCTCATCGGTGAGCCAGTTCGTACTAACCGACCAGTTTTCCCCGTCAGTGGAATTGTAGAACTCAACGAGGGCTTCCCTATCCGGTGAGACAGGCTCTTGGGAGCAGGCCATACCCACGAGCGCAAGGACAACTACTAATGCCGCCAACAACCCCACGAGCAGAAAGCGGCCGCGATACATGCGGGTGAGGGGATGTTCAGGCGCATGATGCATGTCTCCTTGTTGATTTCTTGCAGGGCACTGTATGGTTTCCTTTGGAAGATACATGCCGATTGAGGATTGCGATAGGTCTGACTGTACTGATTGCCAGTAAGCATTTCCAGCCATCCGCGATACACAATGTACCTATTGGTATCGGTACATTGTGGTCTGGCCTCTTCGCGGCTAACCCGATACAGTTGCTGGCGGTGACGCCAGCCCTCTTCAGGGTGCCTGGAGCTCGCAGTCTCACTGGGACTCAAGAGGAGCAGCGGCGATCATGCGGACTGGGCTCTTTTCGAGTTCGCTGGCTGGCGGTGTGGCCGTCCCAGACGGAATGGAGGAGCCTCCAACCCGGTGGGCCGGAGGCTCTTGGGGCCTAAGCCGGTGTTTCCGAGCGGCTCCTATATGAGAACCTCCCAGTGAAAAGTTCGCAGTTGAGCCTGTCTCACAAGTCTGGGTTGGCGTTGAGTATGGGTCAGGTGTACGTTTGAAGCGACATCAAGGTGGGAGATATTGAGATGCCGCTTCGACCGATGGGCCGAGAGCAGATGTGGATGTTGCCGCCGACGCTTGACGAGTTGTTGCCGCTGGATCATCCGGCGCGGTTCGTCGCCGAGTTCGTCGATGCTCTAGATCGAGATGCATGGGCGGAGCTTGGCGTGGACATAGCAGGTGACTCGATGGGAGCGCCAGCCTACCATCCACGTGCGCTGTTGAGCGTGTGGCTGTACGGCTTCATGACCGGTGTGCGCTCGTGCCGGAAGCTGGAGGCGGCCTGCCGGGACCAGATACCGTACCTGTGGCTGACCGGGTGGCAGCATCCTGACCACAACACCCTGTGGAGGTTCTACAAAGGGCATCGGCAGGCCATGAGGAAGCTGTTCGAGCGGACGGTGCGTACGGCAGTGACGATGAAGTTGGTGGACCTGGCGGTTCAGGCGGTGGATGGTACTAAGGTGGTCGCCAACGCGTCGCTGAACAGGAGCTACGACGCCGAGGGACTGCGTGGTCTGTTGGAGCGGCTGGAGAGTGCGATAGCCGACCTTGAGGCTCAGAACGAAGCGGGAGAAGACACTGCTGTTGCCCATCTGCCTGAGGAGTTGGCTGACAAGGAGGTCTTGAGAGAGCAGGTGAGGCAGGCGATGGACGATCTCACGAATCAGAAGTGCCACAAGCGCATCAACCTGACCGACCCAGACGCCAGGCTGATGAAGGGTAGGCAAGGCATCGTGGCTGGCTACAACGCTCAGGCTATGGTCTCACCCACAGAGACGGATGGGGGAGCGACCGGCATGTTGGTCACCGCCGTGGACGTGGTGGATGCGGCCAATGACAATGCCCTGCTGGTTCCGATGGTCGAGCAGGCCGAAGAGACGACCGGGACAAGAGCACAGATGACGTTGGCCGACGCCGGATATTTCGCCGCAAGTCACCTGGCAGAGTGCACCCGTCGAGGTCAGCAGGTGGTGGTGTCCGAGTCACGGCAACGGTTCCTCAAAGACCCATATCACAAGGACCAATTCACCTACAACGAGCCGAGCGACAGCTTTACGTGTCCGCAGGGACAGACGCTCAAGTTCGTTCGTATACAGCACGCGAACGGAGTCCCGTTGCGACTGTACCGGGCTTCCGGCGCCGTCTGTCAGGCATGCCCAGCCTTCAGAGCCTGTACCAGGGCCAAGGAGATTGGGCGGAGCTTAGCGATAGGACCGCATGACGCAGTGCTGCGCCGTCATCGTGCCTGGATGTCCACCTCAGCAGCTAGAGAGGCGTACAAGCTGAGAAAGCAACTGGTCGAGCCTGTCTTCGGGATCATCAAGGAGCAACAGGGGGCACGGAGGTTCCTGCTGCGAGGCCTCGTTAACGTGGCGGCCGAGTGGACTATGCTGGCCACAGCCTTCAACCTGCGCACTCTCTGTCGGGTGTGGAGCTCCAGCCCCTTCATCGGTCTATTCAATGGCCCGGAGCCTCATCCCGTCTCCTGACCTGCAGTGATGACAGCAGCTGACCCATCGCTCCGTCGCCTGTCCTAACCGCTCAGGCCAAGGCCTTTCAGCGAACTCTCTGACCTCTATCCGCTCCCCCTATCCGCAATTTCCACTTCTGGGACAGGCTCAATTCGATACACTCAGGCCCACCATTTTGTACGGTAGACAACACCGAGCCGTTCAGCGCCATCTTTTCGACGTTCCTGCCGGGTATGAGGTTGTCGTCGGGCATGGGGACAGTGTAGCGCATAAGGGCGTCGGCCAGTTCAACTTGCGCCTTCCGGTGCTGATGGTTGGGCCGGACCCTGCCTTCAGCCCAACGCCACACGGTGTGGCGATGGGTCTCCAAGCGGCGGGCGATCTCCGACCACGACAGGCCCGACTCTTCCTGGAACCGCCTCAGCCGCTGCGGGAAGTTGTCGGGGAAGACGTAGGTTCTTCTGCTGTAGTGTGTGCGCTGTCGAGGCATTGCACAAGCGCTTCCAGAGCACAGCCGTAGGCCCTCTACTATGCGGGCGCAGGGATCCCATTCCTGTATCGCTCATACCGCGGGAGTCCGGGGCCCGGTCGGAGCGCCTGCCTCGCCCGTTCATACTTGCCTGCTTCTTCTTGTTCCCCGCTACTGGACGGGTCCGTTGACGGTGAACTCCAGCCCGCCCGACAGCTTCCTGTCGTCCTCGGTGCAGATGGCGCCCTGGGCGGAGCAGTCGGTGGTGGCGTTCAGGGTTATGGCCACGGCGGCGCTGGAGCTGGGGGTGACGGTGATCTCCCAGCGGACGTTCTTGCCCGGCTCCAGCCGGCGCACATAGGTCACCGATCCCCCGGTCACGGTGAACGCATGGTCCCGCACCGTCGTGTAGCTGAAGTCCGGCTTGGGGTCCTCGCTAAACCTCATCTCGAAGGTGAACGCGTTCTGCCCGTTGTGGGACGACGGCAGGTCGTGGATCGCGGCCGTCAGCGGCGGATTGACGACTGCCGCCGCCACCTCTGCCGCCGCCACCGCGCCCGATGCGGCGCTGGTCAATTCCTCGTCGTTGCCGGCGTCGTCGGTGAAGGAGACCCTCACCTTGATGGCCTTGCCCGCGTCGGCGGCAACAAGGGTGTAGCTGCTGGCGGTGGCGCTGCCGATCTCAGTCTCGTCGGCGAGCCACTGGTAGGAGAAGGTCGCGTTGCCGAGGCCGTCGCCATCGGCTATGCCGGTTGTGTCGACGGTGAGGGTCTCCCCCACCTGGGCGGCGCCGGTGATGGTGGGAGCGCCCGTGGACGGGGTGTTAGGAGGAGGAGGAGCCGCCGCCACCGCGCCCGATGCGGCGCTGGTCATCTCCTCGTCGTTGCCGGCGTCGTCGGTGAAGGAGACCCTCACCTTGATCGCCTTGCCCTCGTCGTCGTCGGCCAGGGTGTAGATGGAAGCGTTTGCCCCGTTGGTCTCAGCGTCGGCGGCGAGCCACTGGTAGGAGAAGGTCGCGTTGTCGAGGCCGTCGCCGTCGGATATGCCGGTGGTGTCGGCGGTCAGGGTCTCCCCCACCTGGGCGGCGCCGGTGATGGTGGGAGCGCCCGTGGACGGGGTGTTGGGAGGAGGCGGAGCCGCCGCCACCGCGCCCGTCACCGCGCTGGTCAGCTGCTCGTCGTTGCCGGCGTCGTCGGTGAAGCTGACCTGCACCTTGATGGTCTTGCCCGCGTCGGCGTCGGCCAGGGTGTAGGTGGAGGCGTTTGCCCCGTTGATCTCAGCGTCGGCGGCGAGCCACTGGTAGGAGAAGATCACGTTGTCGAGGCCATCGCCGTCGGCTATGCCGGTGGCGCCGGCGGTTAGGGTCTCACCCACCTGGGCGGCGCCGGTGATGGTGGGCAACCCCGTGGCCGGAGTGTTGGGAGGAGGTGGAGTGTTGGGAGTGCCCGTGGGCGGGGAGTCGGGCCCCGCAACGGCCAATTGAAGCCTGCCGAACAGCTTCCTGCCCCTCTCCGTGCAGATGGCGCCCTGGGCGGAGCAATCCGTGGTGGCGTTAAGGGCTAGGTAAACGGTGTTGCTGATGCTGGGCGTGACAGTGATCTCCCAGCGAACGTTACTGCCCGGCTCCAACCGGCGCACATAGGTCACCGATCCCCCGGTCACGGTGAACGCATGATCCCGCACCGACCTGTAGCTAAGGTCCGACTTTGGATACTCGCCGAACCGCAGCTCGAAGGTGAACCAATTCTGCCCGTTGTGGTACGTCGGGACATCGTGAACACTGGCTGTCAGCGGCAGATCAACCGTATCCGTGGCCGCACTCGTCAGTTGTTCGTCATTGCCGGCGTCGTCGGTGAAGGACACACGCACCTTGATGGCCTTGCCCCTGTCGGCGGCAACAAGTGTGTAGCTCGAGCTCGTGGCCCCGCTTAACTCCGCATCGTCGGCCAGCCACTGGTAGCCAAACGATGCGTTGGACAGGCCATTGCTGTCGGCTATGCCTGTGGTGTCGGCGGTAAGGGTCTCCCCCACCTGGGCCGTGCCGGTGATGGGGGGCAACCCCGTGGCCGGAGTGTTGGATTCGACCTTGATAGTTTCGACCTTTACCGTCTCCGTGTGCGCGCCTCTCTCCGTGTTTTCAGTTGCGCCAGTTACCGCTGCCGTGGGCGCGCTGGTCACGACCTCGTTGTAACCAAATCCGTCAGTGAAGATGACCTGCACCGTGATAGTTTTGCCCACATCATCGGCCACAGGTGTGTAGGTAGAACCCGTTGCGCCTTCGATAGCCGTGTCATCGGCGCCGTCGTTTGCATACCACAGGTAGGTGAGCGTGCTGGTGATGATGGTGTCAGCGTCGCTGACGCCGGTCAGGTCTACAGAAAGTGTCTCCCCCACCTGCGCTGTGCCCGTGATGACAGGGCTACCGGTGGCCACATTGTTGGGTGGGGCCGATATTCGGTGGATCGGGCCCCTCAGCGTCTCGGTGTTGCCGTGATCATCGAGAAAGGATACCCGCGCCTGAATGCCTTTGCCCCTATCGGCGCCCTTGATCACGTAGACCCACGTATACCAACCGCCGTGCACCCATGAGGGAACCTGCGTCTTCACTGCGGTCACCGGGTCAATGCGAAACCACCGCCACGTCAAAAAGGTTAGGTGATTGCGTAGAGATTGGGTGCCGTCTTCGTCCCGTATGTTGCGCGCCTTAGCGTTGAGATGATAGCCAACCTGCAGGTCACTAGTGGGTGTTACAGTGACCTGTCCCGTTGCGGGGGTGTTGGACACCTGCTGTTGAATGATCAGGCCTTCCTCGTCTGCCACGCGGCTGGCGCTCACCCGCTCCGCGGTCTTGATGCATCGGTTTGTGGTTCCGGGTCTGGTGGACACTCTGGCACAAGTGCGATCAAGGTAGTGTATGGTGAACTTAACATACATGTACTTGTCTGCTTCCTTCGGTGTATAGGTCATCTTGCGATTATTTTCGTAGTAGTCGCCGGCTGTGAGGAAGAACGGGCCATCAGCGTTGTTGGCCCTGGACCACCATGAGTTGTAGATCCCCCCCTACGGCCGTCGGGGTCGGTTAAAGTGGCAAACAACCCCACCCCTAACTGGGTGAGGATGTTGACAGCGTGACTGTTCCCGGTTCGTCGATGTTGACGATCCGGATGATCACAGTGGCGGTCGCGTCGGTCGTTGGTTGGCTTTGCGTGGCGCCGGAGTCGTCCTCCCCGTCGGTCACCATGACATTGACCCGGTAGGAAGTCGGCTCGGCTGACTCGTAGTTGATGGAAGCGCCCGTCTTGACGGTGATCTCGCCGCTGCTTGTGTTCAGGGCGAACACCGCCTCGAACGCCGCCGCGTCGGTTCCGCCGACAGAGTAGGTGAGGGAATCGCCATCGAGATCGGTGGCGGCCACCGACTGTACCAAAGTGTCGGGGGCGGTGTTTTCGTCGACTGAGAACTCATAAGAGTTCGCTTCAAATGACGGGGCAGTAGGGCCAGCCGCCAGTGAGGGAGTGGCGTGGCTCATAACGAGCATGAGCATTGCCCCTACAAACATTGTTAAGAGAATACCTACACGAACCCGGTTACCCATTGACCTGCTCCCCGAAAACCGGTCCACGGATAATTGGAGTCCTCCGGTCAAACAGAGGAGGACAGCATGCGGAGGAGCAGGTTTACGGACGAGCAGATCATCGGGGTCCTGAGGGAGGCGGACGCGGGAGTGCCGACGGCCGAGGTATGCCGCCGACATGGTGTCTCACCGGGGACCTTCTACAACTGGAAGGCGCGGTTCGGCGGGATGGGCGTGAGCGAGGCGCGACGGCTGCGCCATCTGGATGAGGAGAACCGGAAGCTGAAGCAGCTGCTGGCGGAGGCGACGCTCGACAATCACGTCTTGCGGGAGCTGCTCCGAAAAAACGCATGACGCCTGCAACGCGACGGGAGACCATGCACCGTGTCCAGGAGCGGTGGGGCTTCAGCGAGCGTCGCGCCTGCAGGCTGATGGGTATCCACCGATCGGTGGCCCGCTATAGGCGGGTGGGCAGCGACGCACCCGAACTCCTCAAGCGACTGCGCTCGCTCGCCGCGGAGCGGCGGCGCTTCGGGTATCGCCGGTTGTGGGTGTTGTTGCGCCGGGAGGGGTTCGGCGTGAACCACAAGCGGGTCTACCGGCTCTATCGGGAGGAGGGGCTGTCCGTCCGGCGTCGGAAGCGCAAGCGGATGGCGGGCATCGCTCGCGTCCCCACGATGGCGCCCGAGCGCCCGAACCAGCGGTGGTCGATGGACTTCGTGTCCGATGCGCTCGCCAGTGGCCGGCGGATACGAGTGCTGACGGTGATTGACGACTTCACTCGGGAGAGCCTGCCCATGGAGGTGGACACGTCGTTGCCCGGCCTCCGCGTGACAAGGGTGTTGGACAGGCTGGCCATCGACCGTGGCCTGCCGGAGCTGATCACCGTAGACAACGGCCCTGAATTCGCCGGGAGGATTCTGGACGCTTGGGCGTATGCACATGGGGTGCATCTGCACTTCATCGATCCGGGCAAGCCCGTGCAGAATGCGTACATCGAGAGCTTCAACGGGCGGCTTCGCGACGAGTGCCTCAACGAGCACTGGTTCATGAGTCTTCCTGCGGCCCGGAACATCGTCGAGCGCTGGCGGGACGACTACAATGCTGTCCGGCCCCACAGCGCACTGGGCAACCGGACGCCCGAGGAGTTCGCACAACAGGTGGCTAGGAATACGCCGGTCGGACTCTAAGAATACTTGGACCTAATTCAGGGGGCAGGTCATAAGCAACATGAGTCGAAGATATTCTCAAGAGTTGCTTCAAAGCCTATTCCATCTACATGCCGTGAACCGAAGTAGGCATCCTACATCGCACACGGACCTGCAGACGACTGAAGCGCCGGTCAGCGACCATGAGCATCTTCAACATCACCGCAGTAATTCCGGTCCATCATAGTTGGGTAGCGCCAGGTCCGCGGGAGTTCACAACTCCAACCATATCTCAAAGACGGCACTGCCTACCGTCAAGTCAACTCCAATCGCGAAGACTCGAACTACCTCACTCAACAACCCAGTGCTACTGTCCACCCCATCGGAGTTGTCATGCACCGCTGTCTGCCGTCTCTCCAAGTCCACAGCCCAAGAACACCTCGGAGTTTCGTCGCTATTGCCCGACGCGCAACAACCTCTCCGGAAACTACATCAGCCGCAGTCCAACCGCAGGAATCCCTGGCAATGGAAAGGGGCGGGTCAATGACTCGCCCCTTTACGCTTGCGCCCAGATCTCCGGGAGCTAAATCTAGCTGGAGAACATCACCATGGGGGTCTGACGGGGACCCAGGCCCTGCCAGTACTTGTTGGTCTTGGGGTCGTAGCGCCCCTGCATGAAGCTGCCCTGCTTCTCGCTGCGAATGATCACCGCCACGCTGCGGACGCCGTGGTTGTTCTCCGCGTGGATTTCCCACGGGCGGACCAGGTCAACCACGCCCGGCTCCACGAAGTCGTTGGCGGTCTGCTCTATCTCCGCGTAGCCCTCTTGCGACCCGTCGTCCATCCGCTTGTAGCGCTCGATGTACTCCGTGCCGTCCAGCACGCCGTAGAGGGTGTAGATGTGGGCGTGGTCGTGGACGAGGCTGACGCCGTCGTACCGGCTGTTGGCGGACTTGGTCAGACCGTTGATCACGAACTTGTAGTCGGGGTCCTCGTAGAAGAGCAGGTTCTCGGCCCTGCCGTCCTGTGGCACACAATCCGGCCAGCTCTTCGACGCCTCGATGACCTCAGGGTCGCTCAGAAGCTCCAAGAGGACGGGCCTCATGGCCTCCCAGCGCTTCTCGGGGTCCGGCTCGCTGGCGAACAACTCCCGGGTCCTGGCAACGAATCTAGTTACTGCGGTTTCTGTCTTGACGACCATCCCCTGCCTCCTGGTGAAAACATCTGGTAACCCACGCTGAACATACGCGCTGCACAGAGCGCTTGTCAAGCGCCCCCGCGTCGCTGTACCCGCGTCGCTCCTATCGACTGCATTGGTGCCGAGGGTGGGAATCGAACCCACACCCCCGTTGCCGGGGAAAGGGTTTTAAGCCCCTCGCGTCTACCTTTCCGCCACCTCGGCCGGCGTTCCAGGAAATTATAGCATCGGCTTGCCTGACAGATGCCTGGGCCAGCGGCGAAGTTGCGGACTGGAGCGGGCCGACCTGTCTCCGCCCCCAGCCTGGCTCACCTGTATCCAAACGAACAAAGCCCATTGCAACCCGCCGCCGATGGAGTATCATGTCGCGGCGTCGGCGCAGCCGGCGCGGCAAGGAGGCGCTATGAACATCCTCGTAACCGGCGGGCTTGGGGTCAACGGCTGTTGGGTCACCCGGCAACTCCTGGAAATGGGCCACAACCCCGTCGTCTTTGACGTTCGCCCCGACTTCTCCCTCGTATCCGACATCGCATCCGAGATCGAAGTGGTCCAGGGCGACGTCACCGACTTTGCCGCCATACTGCGGGCCCTCAAGGAGCACCGCATCGAGCGGATCTGCCACCTGGCCGCAATCTATCCCGACGCCGCCGACGAGAACCCGGTGCGCGGATTCCACGTCAACGCCACCACCACCGTGCAGATCCTCGACGCCGCCCGCATCATGGGCGTGGACCGGGTGGTCTTCACCAGCTCGCTCGGCGCCTTGGCGCCAATAACCCAAGACTACCTCGTCCCGGAGCGCAAGCCCATCAACGAAGACTACCCCGTTTGGCCCACCAACAGCGTCTACGGCGCCACCAAGGCGGCCAGCGAGCTCATGGGCCTGAACTATGAGCGGCTCTACGGCATCAAGTTCATCGCCCTCCGGTTCGCCCCCATCTACGGACCCGGCAAGCACGCTCCCCGGCACGGCAATATCAACGTCCTCTGGAACCGGATCATGGAGCACGCCATGCTCGGAGAGCCTATGCGCTTCGAATCCGGCGGCGACGAGCCCTACGACATGACGTACTCCCGAGACGTAGCCCACAGCGTCGTGCTGGGCTGCTTGGCCCCCACCCCTGAGCACGGCGTCTTTCACATTGGCAGTGGCCAGAGCCATACCCTCCGGGAGTTCGTCGACGGCGTCAAAGAAGTCATCCCCAGCGCCCGCATTGAGGCCGGCCCCGGACTGGCCAACGGCGCCGGACCAGGGGGTCCCTGGCTCTTCGACACCAGCCGGGCCAGGGCGGAGCTGGGCTACGAAGCCCAATACGCCCCCAAGGAGGCCGTACAGGACTGGCTGCATTGGCTGGAGCGGCTGGACCTGGAGATCATACCGTCCAAGTAGCATCACCCCCGCCCCCTCGATAAATGGGGTTGGGGTGAGAGCGAGGCGCTCATCCAGACGGGCGGGGCCACCGCGCTTCCCACGAGGTGCCGTGGGCGGAGCCCCGACGGGGGTGCAAGAGCAGCCCCAAAACGTCCTAAAGGAGGGTGCAGGGAACCAAGGTTCCCGCCGGGGGTGTGCGTATCCCCCGCAACACAAACGTCGGAGGGCGGGTCGGGTGGTGAAGACGGCGTAGGCCATAGGGCGCCTCTTCGCCAAGCTTCCCGCAAGCAAAGTATCAATTCAGACAGGTGGAGAACCAGGAAGGAGGAACATCATGGCAGGAACCGCAAAGGCCGCCGTTTTCGTGGGGGCCGGCAAGCCGCTGGAGATCCAGGAGTTCCCGATACCGGCCATCGAGCCGGGGGCCGCGCTCGTCAGCATGGACATGGCCGCCATCTGCGGCACCGACGCCCACGCCATTCACCTGGAGTCAACGCCCCATCCCGTCATTTTCGGCCATGAGAACATCGGCATCCTGGCGGGGCTAAGTTCGGAGGTGACCCAGGATGTCCTGGGCAACCCGCTAAGGGAGGGCGACCGCGTCATATTCCGCGCCGCCCCCTGCGGCCAGTGCAAGGGCTGCGTGCTGGGCAGCCGCTGCCGGAACTCCCCCTCCTACGGGTTCCTCCCTTCGGACGAGCCTCCCCACCTGCGCGGGGGCTTCGGCCAGTATCTCTACCTCGACCCCGGCCCCTGGATTCTGCGAATCCCCGACGACATGTCGTCGGAACGGGCGCTGCTCAGCGTGGTCGGGAACCACACCGCCCTCCATGGCGTCGAGAAGATCGGCGGCTTCACACTCTCCGACACGGTGGTTGTGCAGGGCTCCGGCCCCATCGGCATCGGCGCCCAGACGCAGGCCAAGCTGGCCGGCGCCGAGCGGGTCATCATGATCGGCGCCCCGCCAAACCGGCTAGCCCTGGCCAAGGAGATGGGCGCCGATGAGACCATTGACATCACCCAACTCCGCGAGCCCGAGGCGCGCGTCGCTCGCGTCATGGAGCTGACCGGAGGAGAGGGCGCCGACATGGTCATTGAGTGCTCGGGCGCTCCTTCAGCCTTCCAGGAAGGCCTCGAGATGGTGGCGCAAGGCGGCAAGTACCTCGTCATCGGGCAGTGGACCGATTACGGCCCCCGGCCCATCAATCCATCGCTGGTCACCCGCAAGGGCATACGCGTGGAGGGCGTCATCTCGGCCAAGCCCAGCCACATCGTCCGGTCCGTTCAGGCGATGCACACCATGGTGAAATACCCGGTCGAAAAGCTGATCACCCACCAGTACCCGCTCGCCGACATCAACAAGGGCTTCGAGACCCACGAGAGCCTCGAAGCGATGGTCGCCGTTATCAGGCCGAACCAGTAGTCTTCATGCAAGCTTCAAACGTATGGTCTTCCGCCCCGTTGCCCACGAACGGCGGGCGCACGGGATCCGCTCAGACAAAAGTAGAAAGCCAACGAGACCGGAGGTAATGATGGCAGACACAGCAAAGGCCGCCGTCTTCGTCGGCATGGGCAAGCCCCTGGAGGTCCAGGAGTTCCCCATGCCCACCCTGCAGCCCGGCGCAATCCTGGTCAGCATGGACATGGCCGCCATCTGCGGCTCCGACGCCCATGCCCTGCACCATGAGAGCACCCCCGCGCCCATGATCTTCGGACACGAGAACATCGGGACCATCGCCGACCTCGGAAGCGGGCCAAGGGCCGACTGCCTCGGCCAACCCCTCAGAGAGGGTGACCGCATCCTCTTTCGCGCCGCGCCCTGCGGCCGGTGCCTCAACTGCGCCAGGGGTAACTTCTGCCTCGTTCCACCCCAACCGGGATTCATCAAGTGCGACGAGCCTCCCCACCTGCAGGGAGGCTTCGGGCAATACCTCTACCTGAACCCCAACCCCTGGCTCCTCAAGGTCCCGGACGACATGTCCATCGAGCGCGCCCTTGTCAGCGTCGTGGGCACCCACACCCTCCTTAACGGCATCGAGCGCATGGGCGGCATCGGCCTCGGCGACACCGTGGTCGTCCAGGGGTCGGGCCCCATGGGCATCGGCGGCCTCATCATGGCAAAGCTCCTCGGCGCCGGGCGTTGCATCGTCATCGGGGCGCCGCCCAACCGGCTGGAGCTAGCCAAGGAAATGGGCACCGACGACACCGTCGACATCGGCGTGTACAACGAGCCCGACGCCAGGGTCGCCAAGATACAGGAGATGACCGGCGGCAAGGGCGCCGACGTGGTTATCGAATGCTCCGGCGCCCCAGCGGCGACGGCAGAGGGCCTCGAGATGGTCCGCTTCGATGGCAAGTACCTGATCGTGGGTCCCTGGACCGACTACGGCCCGCAACCGGTCAACCCCTCCTGGTTCCCCCGCAAGGCCATCAGGGCCACGGGCGTCCTGGCTTCAGAACCCCGCCACATCATCCGAGCGATGAAGGCCATCCACACCATGGTCGAGGCGCCCGTCGAGAAGCTGGTCACGCACCAATTCCCACTGGCCCAGATAAATGAAGCCTTCGAGTCCCACGAAAAGCTGACCGCCATGATCGCCGTCATCCGCCCCAACGCCTAAGCAGCCGCGCGCAGGGCCGCCGTTGGCGCCTGCCCAAGAGCCTCACAAACACAAGAGGCGGGAGCGCGTGCTCCCGCCTCTTGTGTTTGCCCTATCGAGAGGCTTAAGCCTTGAGATGCTGGTTGAAGAAGGTGATTGTCTTCCGCCAAGCGTCTGCCGCGGCGTCCAGCCGGAAGCTCTCCCTGCTGTCGCAGTGGAAGGCGTGGCCCGCGCCGGGATACATGTGGAACTGATAGGTCTTCCCCAGCCTGTCGAGCTCAGCCTGGATGGTTGCCACGTCGGCGGGCGTGGGATTTCCGTCGTCCTCGCCGAACAGGCCGAGGATTGGGCAGTTGATGCCGGCGCTGCGCTCCAGGGGCGAAGGCCCCTCGCCGCGAGGCTGAAGCATCCCGCCGCCGTAGAAGACCGATGCCGCGCCGATGCCCGCAACCGAAGTGGCCGCCAGATACGACACCCGCCCGCCAAAGCAGAACCCAACGATGCCAATGCGGTCCCCGTCCACGTTCGGCTGCGCCTGAAGATAGCTCACTGCGGCGTTGATATCTGCCAGGATTCCATCGTCGGTCACCCGTCCCGCCCGTCCGAAGGCCGTCTCCCGCTCCTCGTGGAGCGCCATGATCATCGGGCCTTCCCGGTGGAACATCTGCGGGGCCAGACCCACGAATCCCTGGGACGGGAGCCGATCCGTGACCATCTGGATGTGCGAGTTCGCGCCCCAGACTTCCTGGATAACGATGACTGCCGGGTACTTCCCCTCAGCCTCCGGCTCGGCCACGTAGGCCTCCATATTTTCGCCGCTCACATCGATGTCAACCCACTTGCCAGGCATATGCTACCTCCTAAGGGTGTGTCTGAATCAGCGCCGCCCATTGTAGCACGGCGCCCACCGCCGGATAGCCCCTCGGGACAGGGGACCTCAGATCATCGCCGGCGCGGGAGCAGTCCGGCTAGAGTTCCACAATCCAGGCGCAGAGGGACGATACCTGATCGGCCGCCGTCAGGTTGGCCGCATTGCTCAACTGCCCGCTCTCGAGTTGATCCCATAGCTCGTTGGACATGTCGCGAACAATCGCCCCGCCCACGAAGAATGTCTTGGGGAAGGATCCCGCTCCAGTAAAAGCGCTTCGGACTCGGGACAAGGCAGTGTTGGCTGTCTTCCAATGCTCATCTGCGCCGGCAGGATCGAATCCGCCCTTTAGTTCACCCAAGGCAAGGTAAGCATTCGGCACAGACATGGCCGCCGCCCTATCGTCCGGCGTCGCGGCCAACAGACACAAATCAACATTCTTTCTGACAAGAGGCACTCTCATGTCATACATGAGCAACCGCTTGTTGGACGCCCGCGTCCAAGCGATGGCGCCGACGTTCCTCTCAACTCCCACGTCCTGCTCAGCGCCTGAAATCCAGGCACCGCTAACAGAGTCAAGCCATTGATAGGGCAGTTGGATAAGGCTCAGAGCCGCAAGGACAGCGCGCCCCAGACGCCGTTTCCCCATCAGACCTACGAGATTGCGGAACGCCCCTCCCAGAGCGTCTCCCCGAACCAGCAGGAAGCGGTAGACAAGCTCATCGGCAAAGGCGGCCCCGGCCGGCTCAAGGAAGTTGGCGATGAGACCCTGGATGGCTTCCAGCCTATCCTCGGGCTTCAGGTGAGCCGCCGCCTTCTGCGATATGCCCGCAGCGGTGAGCAGAGCGGGTTCAAGCTCTGGGACCGCGGCCAGCGCCAATGGGGAACCGGCCCGACGAGCAGCAATGTGCAGGGCCCTTGCCTCCTCTATAGCAGGGGTAGCCCTCTTGCTCTTCTCAAGCGCCAGAGAAACGAATCCCGCACGGGTTGCCTCTTGGGAAGTAATGAGGTCTGTGGCGCTTGACAAGTGCCGTCTATGCTCTAAAGACACGTCTGTCCCTTCCTCCAGACGTAAACACACTTGCGAAGCTCTTGCCGGCCATACTTGGCCATCTGCTGGCTGCTATTCCCCTTCCCCCTGGCAAGCACCCAGATTCGTTCCACGTCAAAACCGGCCTGCTGGGCAAAATCCGACAAGATCAGGTCAACAGGGATATGTGCGCCTTGGTAACGAACGTTGTCATTGACCATCGCAAAGGGCGCTCCTGGCTTGAGCGCTCTCGCCGTCTCGAAAATCAGAATTGCCATCTCCTTGAAATAGTTTCGCACCATTCTGGGGATGCCATTGTTGTTCAGCATTCCTTTCTGCCGGCAATCCTCCAAGTGCTCAAGTATCAGACGAAGCAGTGGGTGGGAGTGGAAAGCAGCCATCGCCTGCTCCATGACTCCAGCAGGCAACAGAGAGGAAAGCCATTCTTTTTCACGATTCTCAACCGTCGAGCTCAGCATCGCCTGGCGCAGATCTTTCAACGCCTCTGCGCCCACGCCCAGAAATGCCAGCTCAAGGGCGTAGGTGCGGGTATAGTCATAACGATTGCAGTATGGCGGCGAGGTAATCACTCCATCAAAAGAATCGAGATCAACGGTTGGCAGTACCTCCAGGCATGAACCTTGAATCAGCTCGATTTGCCCGAGACTCGATGACGTGGTAGCTCCATCGAATCTTGCCTTTGCCAAGTCGCTGGCAATCTGGGATACCTTTCCCAGGATCGCTTCCGTAAACCCTGTGATCTCCGGCTTATAAAAATCCTTTACTCCTCCCCTCCTCCCGCTGCGCCGATCCCAGCGCAGATACTGGCCATCCTTCCTCGTGTAGCTGATGGACTCCAGGATGCTAAGCGCCGCAAAACGAAGCGTCTGACAAACCACGGAATCGGACAACTGGCTTACTTCAACGAGAAACCGCCCTAACTGCTCTTCATTTTCAGCCGGAAAGGCTCCATCAGTAATCGCCAGGTGGCGAAACGTCGACTCAGGGCCTGGACGTTCCCACCGCCGCTCTGCTGCGAACTCCAAGAGAGCGTTGGCCACAGCAAGGCAGTCGGCGGCTCGTAGCTTCCTACGCACATCGATGGTCTCGACGCTGCTCGGCAGCAACTCTATGCCCAAGGAATCCAGTCCCAAATCGCTTGACGCAAATAGGGCAGTCCCAGACCCGGCAAACGGTTCGAGCAAGCGCCCAGAAGTAGGACCAACAGTCTCTATAAGGTATTTGACCAGACTGGCCGAAAAGCCTTCTTTGTATGCATGCCATCGATTACCACTCGCCGCCTTGTTTCCCTGAAAACTGACCAAGGCGCGGTTGAGACTGTCGTTCACCTCGAGTTTCTCGCAATAGCCAGCCTCAAGATCAGCGTCCGCCGCCGCGACTTCCTTCAACAGCGCGTCTGACGACCTCAATTCAAGCAATGTCATAACACTTGACCTCATTTCCCAAGAGCACCTTGCCCGCCCACTCGGGTAACCTCAACTCATGCCCCCCACTGCCAATCAATGACTCGCGAGGCCATCCCTGCGCCGGGCTCCCCCACTTGGCCCATGACCCACCCAGCCATTGTCTCCAGTCCCTTCCCCGCGTCAAGCGCCCTCTGACGCAGAGAGCGCCAACGGCTGCCACCCTACCGGGCCCCGCTGAACAACGGCCTGAAAAAGCTGTGCAGCAGGTTCCGATGGTGCGCCCACTGATGCGCCTCCCGGATCAGTTCTGCGGGCGCAACGCGCCCGCCATGCGTGATCTTGATCGCCGTAAACCGCGGCCCGGGCGACTGCTTCGACTGCGCAGGGTACTCAATCGCACAGCCGTGACGCTCCACGGCCGCCTTCAACTCCGCGTAACCCTTGACCCGCTTGTTGGGCGGAATGAATATCTCGAACTCCGAGCTTCCCACGACCTCGTGTACGTGGTCCTCTCCGGTCCCGCGCCCGCCTCCCTGCCTGAGCTCCCGGCGGCTGATCTGCCTGCTCACGAAGAATCCTCCTGCGTCGCCACCGGCCGACCCCAGCCCAGGAGTGCAGCCTGTGCTTCTTGTTCAGAGAGCCCGTAAACCTCGTGGGCCGCCTCTGGAGAGATGTACCCATCCAGCAAATCGTCGGCGACCCGGTCCCGGTCCCGATTCTTGGGGTCACCCACGCCGCCCCCGCTGCCGGTCTGCAGGCGGAGGAGGTAACCGGTCTCCAACGCCACGTTCGATACGTGAGACCTGTAGCGTTGCTCAATAGGCGCTCCGGGGTTCACCACCAACGACCCAACGGCCCCGTCGCCCCCGCCGGCAGCCCCGGGCGGCGCCACCATGTAACGCATGCCTCCGCCGGAGTACGTCCCGTCCTGGAGAATCTCATAATCGCGGACATAGGCCAAACCGCCCCGGTACTCCCCCACCCCGCCCGAATCCCGGACTAGGGTGAACTGCTGCATCCGGATCGGGTACTCCGTCTCCAGGACCTCCACGCAGGCAATCTTGGGTCCCGTGCCGCTGAACCCGCACCCAGACCAGCCGTCGCCGCCCATGAACGCGCCGCCCCCGCCAGGTGTGATCTCGTACTGGAGCGTTGTGCGCCCTCCCGGCCTCCTGCTTCCGATGGTGACGTTCCCCCGCGCCCCGTGGTGCGCCCGCGGCGGCCGGCCCGACGCCTCGACCAGGGCGTCCATGACCATATCTTCCAGGGTCGCCAGCACGTAGGAGTACAGGCTCACAGGCGCCGGATAGACGGGATTGAACACGCTGCCGGGACGGAGCGCGTATTCGATCACCCGCCCAACTCCGTGATTATTGGCCGGCGGGTCGTCCATCATGCTCAGGATGGCATACAGGCAGCTTCCCGTGATGATGGGCGGGCGGCAGTTGACCGGACCCCGGTTCTGGTCGGGGCTCTGGAAAAAATCAAGCGTGATGTGGTCGTCTTCCTTGATGAGCCGCACGTGGAAGCGGATCGGCGTCTCCATATCCACCATGTCGTTATCCAGATACGCCTCGGCCTCGTAGACCCCGTCCTTCCACTTGGAGATCTCCGCCCGCAGGTACTGCTCCGTCTTGTCGCCCACCATATCGAAGACGCCCAGGACGGTCTCCTTGCCGTATCTCGACATCAACTCCCGGATCCGCCGGCCGCCGATGCTGCTCTCAGGCCCCGCCTGCGAGTTGTAATCCCCCAGCAGCAGTTCAGGCGTGCGGCTGTTGGCCCGAATGAGAACGTCAGTCTCCTGGACAACCCTGCCCCGGCTCTTGTACTTCACGGGCGGGACGAGCGTGCCCTCGCCGAAGATGTCCCTGGCGTCCACCTGCCGGCTCCCCGGCGTCAGCCCCCCAATATCCCCCTTGTGCGTGATGCCAATGCCGAACGCGACCAGCTCGCCCTCGAAGAAGATCGGCGTGATGGCGGCGCTGTCGAGGCTGTGGGCGCAGCCGCTGTAGTACGGATGGTTGACGAAGAAGCAGTCGCCCTCCTCGATCTCGTCGTAGCCGTAGAACCCCAGCAGGCCCTCGATGCAGGCCGGATAGGAGCCGAGGTGGATGGGAATGCTGGCGTGCTGGGCCACAACCCTGCCCTCGCGGTCGACGATGCCGCAGCTCATGTCGTGGGTCTCGCGGATCAGCGTGGAATAGCCCGTCCGGTACATGGCGATCTGCATCTCCCGGACGATGCCGTCAAGCTGCGAACGGACAACCTCGAAGGTGATGGGGTCTACGTTGACCATATTGTTCCTCTGCCTCAGCGAAGAGCGGCTGCCAATCCTCGCAGCATGGCGCGGCCTGCTTTCCTACCGGCCCGCGGCTTGCTGGCGCCGTCCTTCAACGACCGCCTGGACCTCCTCGTTGCTGAGGCCATAGACCTCGCGGGCCGCCTCCGGGGAGATATAGCCGTCCAAGATATCGCTGGCAACCCGCTCCCGGTCCCGCTCCTTGGGTTCGCCGGCGCCGCCGCCGCCGCCGGTCTGCAGGCGGAGCACGTCGCCGGCCTTGAACTCGATGTTGGAGACCCTGGCCGTGAACTTCCGCTCTTCAGGGGTCCCCGGATTGAGCATGGTGTAACCACGGGCGCCCGGCCCTCCGCCCTCCACGCCCTGGGGCTGCACCATGTAGCGGGCGGCGCCCCCGGAGTACGTCCCATCCAGGAGGATCTCGTAGTCGCGGACGTAGGCGAAGCCGCCCCGGAACCGGCCGGGCCCGGCCGAGTCGGGAACGATGCCAAAGCGGCGCATGCGGATCGGGTACTCCGTCTCCAGGACCTCAACGCAGGCAATCTTGGGGCCGGTGCCGCCGAATCCGCAGCCCGTCCAACCGTCGCCGCCGGCGAAGGCCCCGCTTCCTCCGGGAGTCAGCTCGTACTGTACGGTCGTGCGGGCCCCGGAACGCCTTGTGCCAATGATGATATTCCCCGACGCCCCGTGGTGCGCCCTCGAAGGACGGCCCGCCGCCTGCGTCAGGGCATTGATGACCATGTCCTCGAGCGTGAAGAGGACCTGGGCGTAGACGCTCACGGGCGCGGAATAGGTGGGATTGAACACGCTTCCCGGCCTCATCACGAAGTCGATCACGCGGGTGGTCCCGTGGTTGTTTGGCGGAGGGACCTCCATCATGGCGAGGATGGCGTACATGCAGCTCCCCATGATGATGGGGGGACGGCAGTTCACCGGGCCCCGGTTCTGGTCTGCGGTGTCCGAGAAGTCGAGGGTGAGGTGACCCCCCTTCTTGATGAGCTTAACGTGGAAGCGGACGGGCTTGTCCATGTCCACGAGGTCGTTGTCCAGATAGGGCTCAGCCTCGTAGACGCCGTCCTTCCACTTGGAAATCTCGGCCCGCAAGTGCTGCTCAGTCTTGTCGCCGGCCATATCGAACACGCCCAAGACCGTGTCCTTGCCGTATTTGGCCATCAACTCCTTGAGCCGCCGGGCGCCGATGCTGCTCTCCGGCCCCGCCTGCGCGTTGTAGTCCCCCAGCAGCAGCTCAGGCGTGCGGCTGTTGGCCCGGATGAGAACGTCGGTCTCCCGGACGAGCTTGCCGCGGCTTCGGTGCTTCACCGGCGGGACGAGCATCCCCTCCCCAAAGAGGTCCCTGGCGTTGACCTGCCGGCTCCCCGGCGTGAGTCCCCCGATGTCGCCCTTGTGCGTGATGCTTATGGCGAAGGCAACCAGGTCGCCCTCGAAGAAGATGGGGGTGATCGCCGCGCTATCGAGGCTGTGGGCAATGCCGCTGAAGTACGGATGGTTGACGAAGAAGCAGTCGCCCTCCTCGATCTCGTCGTACCCGTAGAACCGCAGCAGGCCCTCGATGCAGGCCGGATAGGAGCCAAGGTGGATGGGGATGCTGGCGTGCTGGGCCACGACCCTGCCCTCGCGGTCGACGAGGCCGCAGCTCATGTCGTGGGTCTCGCGGATCAGGGTCGAGTAGCCCGTCCGGTAGATGGCTATCTGCATCTCCTGGACGATGCCGTCGAGCTGGGAGCGGACGATTTCGTAGGTTATGGGGTCTACGTTGGCCATCGTGCCCTTGTAGGCGGCTAAGAGGCCCAGGCCTGCTCGAGGGCGGCTAGGCCCACAATCGCCAGCTCCTCGTCCTCCTCGTTGCTGCGCCCGCTGACCCCCACGCCGCCCATCACCGCCCCATCCGACGCCCGCGTGACCACCAGGCCGCCCATGCCGCCGGTGAAGTTGGGGTTCCCATAGGCGGCGATGCTCCCGATCCCCTGTGCCTGCGCCCTCGCCTCCATGCCGCGGACGTTAACCCGCATGCAGGCCGAGGTGTAGGCCTTCTTGAAAGCGTTCTGGCGCGCAAGGGCCGTGTTAACCTCTCCCATGGCAGCCAGGCACAGCAGGTCCCCCCGGTGGTCGACAACGACGGCAGATATGGGGCGGCCCGGCACGCGGTCGGCCTCAGCCATGATGGCCTTGACCGCCGCCATTGCCTCGCGGATCCCCAGATACTGCCTCAGATGCATGTCCGCCTTCCTTAGAACCCCCAGGGTGGTGCCGCGCTCCCTAGGACGGTGGCGTCCCAGGCCTCCGCGCGCCGCAGACCCACCCATCCCCAGGCCGCGTCCCCTCCTACCTCACCCCCGAACCCCCGGCCCCGCCGGGAACCGCGATCTCCCCTACAGGCCCGCCGCTTGCAGTCCCAAGCGGGCAATCTCCTCGTCTTCATCAGGCGACGCTCCGCTGACTCCCACCCCACCAACCACCGCCCCATCTCCGGCGCGGATGGCGACACCCCCTCGCGCCGAGGCCACAAGGCCGGGGTCGCCGTAGTCGGTCACGCTGCGGCCTTGGGCGCCCCGTTGCGCCGCAAAGTCCCGCAGGTCGGCGCGCATACGCGAAGCCGTGTAGGCCTTCCGTGTGGCGTATTGCCGCGCGAAATGCGTCCCGCCATCCATCAGAGCGAACGCCATCAGCTCGCCCCGGTCGTCCACGACGGCAAGGGCCAGGGGGCGCTCCGTCACCCGCGGCGCCGCCTCCATCATCGCTTCCACGATGGCGAGCGCATCCGTGTGGTCGAGAACCTGCTTTTCGTACATAGCCTTCCGATTGCCCCTTTCCGGTTGCCAAGGATACCACATCCGCCGGACAGCCCGGCGCCTGCGCGCCCGTCGGCGCGAAAGCCTGTTCACGCTAGTGCCCCGCATTGCGTTGTCAATACAGGACCGTACAACGACACATTCGCCTGCACCGTCAAGGATGAGGCCGTCGTCCCCCAAGCGTGGCGCAGGGGCAACTCCTCTGTCCCTGCCCCTGTACTCGGGGGAAGGTTAGGAAGGGGGTCTGACCCGTCGACCGTGGCGACGGCGTTGGAAATGCTGCTCACGCAACCTCCAGGATAACCGAGGGTATGGGGACGGGGCACGGACCCGCCTGCGTCGGCGGGATTGCAAGCCAAACAAAAAGGCCCGCCTCGGCGAGACGGGCTGATAAGCAACCAGGGACGGGCCGAAGCTGAAACGGCCCGCAGGGGGCGCGACTAACCTGCTATGGGCCTACATTCGCACAGGCGTTCCAATTCCACAAGAGGGGTTTGGCAGGGTTGGGGGGACGGAATGGCCCACTCGATGAACCTCTAGCGCGGTGAGTGAGTTCCACACCGAATAGGGCCATTACCCCGGTCTCAAGCAGTGCTGCTGTGTCCACCTGTTGTGACACATCCACGCCCAATCTGCTGCAACTGCGGCACTCTCGCCGTCACTAGGCTTGTGATGAGTGCCCGCAGCCAAGCGTCTCGAGGGCTACCTATTGGGGATTCCCCTCAGAAACATAGGCGATGCTCGCGATGTCTCTGAGCGGAAAAGCATAGAGGCGTTGTTCTTCAGGGGATGGTCCAGAGTCTAAAGGACGCAAATAGATAAAGTCGTTGCCAATTAGAATCACCTTGAATTCACAGCTTGCAGAATCGCCCTGACACTCATCTGATTCGTAACGCAAACCATTAGCCGCGCCGAGTGAAGTGAACTCTATATTGGCCTGACGAGCGTCCATCAATGTGTTTCTGGCATCCGACTTTCCGAGTGTCACTGAATAGCTAAGTGCAACTAGCACCAAGAAGAGTCCATATACTATGTACAAAAGAAACTTGACTATCCGTAGAATTTCCAAAGTTGCCCTAGCATCACTGGTACTATTGCTAGCGTTACGGAAGCTTGGAAGTCCGGAAACCAAAATGAATCCTCCGGCAGCCGGCAAAGCGATTGACAACAGCAGCACTAGTCCAAATATGCCTGAGCTGAGTGGTTGCAGGTGTTGAATTTATCCAACAAGAAACCCTAGGACAGAGAGAACTATGCCAATGAAAACCTGTGTCGGAGACCAATCTTTCGATGATGTCAAGTACTTGGTTGCCCACAAGAATATAGGCAAGATAGTGGCGATTCCAACACCCAGGATCGTAACATCTGGAGAGAGGACTGAATACTCTACTACGTTCAGATGGGCTTCGGAGGTCGGAATTCCGAGAGTTTCAAAATAGGTCAAAACATAGATTCGTCCGAGTAGAATCGAGATAGCCACAAAGATGGCAAAGCTTTGGACCATGGTGCCGAGATGTCCAACATTGCGATCGTTCATTGATGTGGATCCTGTTCCTTTTGGTAATTCCTGTTCGGGCAGGTGAGCATTGAACCTTTCGTACCGGACCGTCTGCCGCTCCCGCCTCCTCCCGCACCAACTTGCTCAAGGCGCCGCCCCTTCCTCATCACCCGCTATACGTGCTCCACTATCTCCAGCGGCAGGGAAAAGGTGACGGTGTTAGTCATTCTTCTGCTCGACCCCTGGCGGTCTACCGCACGGCATCCGAGTACCAGCCGCGCCATCGGCCGAAAGAGTGAAGTCATCGCTCCGCCCACACTACGGTCAACGTCCCGGCTAACTGAACGCAGTTAAGCCTAAAACCTCACCAGCCATCGGAACATTCGCAGTACACAATAGACACCAACAATTCAGGTACTCATGGGCAGTGGATTTGGGTAGGCTGTTCAGCCTGAGCGTGATTCTGTAACTACCACTGGCATGAACTCGGAGATCGAGGTTGTCCCGGTATCGCGGTCACGAACCTGGATGGCAAATAGTAGTCGGACGGGTCCGTCGCCTCTCACAGTCAATGAAACCGGGGGTGGTTCATCGGTTGTGGTAATGAAACGAGTTTCGCCATGAATTGTGAACTCAGCGTCTCTTCGGCCGAGAAACGAATCGATATGGCGCAATGCGGACGCCAAATATCGGTCAGGAACATATCGGCCAGGTCGGATAATGCGAAGCAGGCCTTCTTGATCGGGCCACTCTAGCAGGCTGCGGAAAAACTCTGCTGTCTACCCAGGGCCGAAAACTGTCCGACGATAAACGCCGTCCTATCGCGTGTTCTGAACGAATTATTCGAATTGGCCTATCACATGCCGAATGCCGCCGAGACAGTTGAGGCTCCATACACTGCGGCTGAGCGCCTTACCTTTCTTCCGCAGCCTGCTAGTGTATCGGCCACGTTTCCCAGTTCGACCACGAGCTGCTCTTGGTTAATGGGCAAGTTCCCCAGCTCATGTTCGAGCACATCAACGGCAACGTCTCGCAATAGGTCTTCCGACGTCCCAGGTGCCAACACTTCGATTTCCACGGCGGGGTCCTGTGGAGCGAGCACAAGGCCCTCGAATGTGAATTCATACTCTCTTCGGAAGTAAGCCAACTCAGCTCTTACAGACCCAGGTGCCAATCCATTGGGCGACAGGTCCACGCCGAGTCTCGGATTCAGAACTCCCCCGCCTTGCTTAACCGACCTCCATTGGAACGTAGGCGTATTTGACACAGCCAAGGAACCCGATATCCCCCCGTTGCCATCAATGAAGAAGTAATCAACTGCGCTTGGAGCCAGAGAGACGTTTGTCGCCTGCCAGTGAGTCTCGCTCCGCATGGCGCCGCCGCCCTGGTAAACCGTGGGTACGTCGCCGACCCAAGCTCCAAACAGCCTCTAGCCAAGTCGGGGGATTCGTGTCAGTAAGTTGCGCCGCCGAATCTGAAATGGCGTGTGCTGCCGAACTCCACGTTCGTTGAGCCATACCTTCTTGTTGGTAAGCACCGCGTTGACCACGCCGCTCCCGTCTTCGTGGGACGACCACCAAAGAACCGGCTTCGGCAAGCGAGGCGCCATTCGACCTCCAGATGATCTCAATGACGGTAATTATAATCGACCCCGCGGCTACGGTGGTATCCCGTCAGACACTGCTTAGCCTGCCGACCCTGGCCTTGACGCTAGGCCATCGGGCTTACCCAGTGGAGCTACGCCGATCGTGTCGAACCAGCCTCGTTGTGTCTCACCCTGGCACTTGCCACTCGCCCTCCGCCAGTTCAGTAGCCTTGCCACAACTGTCGGCACATATATCAAGAGGACGTACCGAAACGTTCGTACGATAGTCTCCCTAGCCTTCAAGCAACCCCCCGCTGCTACGATGCCCTGGAGCTCAGCGAGTTCGCCCTTCCCCTCTCCCCCCTCGCGCCAAGGTGAGTAACGGCGCTTCCCCCCAAAGCAGGGTGCAGAACGCGCACCACCCGCCGGACGTACAGCGAATTCCCCTGTACCCAAAAACGTCGGAGGGTGGGCCAGGTGGAGCAACGGCGTCCCCTCTCATCCCCCCAAGCGGGTGCAGGGGCCGCACCCCCCCGCCGGGCGCACAGCGAGTTCCCCTGTACCCAAAAACGTCGGAGGGCGGCGCCGGCGGGGAACAATCCATCACACCTCGGCCTAACGGCTGTCGGGGCTATGACCGCGCTATGACCGCTCTTCACTGGGCTATGACCGCGCTGTGACCGCGCTAGATAGCGCTTCGCAACGGTCCCACCCCCTCTCCCAAGCCCCCCGGGGGCGCCTCTGTCCCTGCCCTCGTACTCGGGGGAAGGTTAGGAAGGGGTGCTATTCCTCCCCCTAGGGCTAGGAAGCATCCCAACGCGCCAAGTGGGAAAACGCCGACGCCGCCCTCCCCCAAGCGGGTTGCAGGGGGCGCAGCCCCCGCCGGGGGTACAGCGAGTCCCCCTGTCTCTAAAAACGCTGGAGGGTGGGCTAGGGTGCTCTGAACAAGCTGTGAGGGAGGCGCCGCGCCCCAAACGCATGGCCCGTACTCGGGGGCAGGCTAGGAAGCGGCCCCATCCCCCGTCTCCCCAGCAGGGTGCAGGGGGCGCAGCCCCCGCCGGGGGTACAGGGGGAGTCCCCCTGTTTCTAAAAACGTTGGAGGGTGGGCAGGTGGGACAACGGCGCAGGCCAAACCGGACCCTCCGCCGAAGGACGGCGCAAGCCACAACAAAGCCATCCGCCCAGGTTATGCCCCCCCTCTTGCAAAATGCGAACGATTGTGCTATAGTATCCCCATAAACCCTGCCGCATACATGTGGACTGGGGGAATCCATAGAGAGACCCCCTGGGCAGGAGGGTCTGGGAACCTGCCCCAGGCCCGCATCCACCCGAGGAAGGTTGGGACCCGAGCGCATGCCGTTTCCAGATAAGCTCTTTGGAGCCACTAAGGCTCGTCTCGGTTTCGTCGCGGTTCGGGACGGCTCGGTCACACCTCTGTCCCAGCTCCGTCCCGGCTCCCTTCGAGGCGCCGCTGGTAAACGTCGCGAAGCGTCCCCAACCGTCCCACAGTCGTGACATCTGTCCCCCGAGGTGTTATGCAGCGCCGCTCCCGCTCCCGCCGCTGTTGCCCTTGGCGCCCCCGCCGGCTTCCGCCTGCTCCACGCCTGGACGCCCTCTCCTGTTCCGTGGGCTGCCGGAGGGCCGCCTACCGCGCAGCCCGCGAAGGGCGCGACGCCTACAGGCAGGAGCGCGGTGGATTCCGGGGCGCGACGGATATCCAAACGGTGAAGCGGCGCCGGGCTCGTATCGGCGCCGCGGCTACGGGGCCGGGGGAGAGAGAAGAAAACGCAGGAACACATTCAATCAAACAATCAAAGCAGGAACACATACAATCAAAGAACGAGGCTGAGGCAGGGGAAGCCTCTGTCCCTGCCCCTGTACTCGGGGGAAGGTTAGGAAGCGTCGGGTGCGCCCGAATCGCAATGCATCTCTTACAGCTTGTTCAGAGATTCCCTAGTGTGAACAGGCCCGAAACGAGGCCCACCCCAGCGGACGGGAAGCAGCCGCCGCAGTGTTTCATGGTAGAATGCCGTGAAGCGAGACCCTTACCGTCCAACCAGGCTGGCGGGGACAATGCTACCCGCGCCTGGAGCCTCCAGCGAATGGGGCGCCCCTGAATGGAAGAGCAATCCCCGCCGCGAGCGCCGGAATCGTTGGCGACCGCCAAGCTTCCCACGGCCCGCATCGTCCGTCGCCGCCAGTTCGCAAGAGACCTCTTCATCCTCTGGCTCGAACCCCAGATTCCCTTCTCCTTCAAGGCCGGCCAGTATGCCACCCTGGGCTTCGACGGCGTCGAGCGCCCCTATTCCATCGCCTCGGCGCCCTCTGAACCCCTGCTTGAAATCTTCCTACGCCGCGTTGGGCCCGACCGAGGCGGTGTCCTCACGCCGCATCTATGGGAGCTTGGGCCGGGCGACGACGTGACGATGCGCCCGCGGGCCAAGGGGCTGTTCACCTTCGACCCGGACGCCCGCGACCACGTCATGGTGGCGACCACCACCGGCATCGCCCCGTTCGTCAGCATGTTGCGCCACCACTTTCGCGACGGCCCCGGCGACAACCGCTTCTTCATCTTCGACGGCTCCAACCACCAGGACGAGTTCATCTACGATGCGGAGCTCATCGAGTTGACCCAGCGACATCCGCAGTCGGTGAAGTTCATCCCGGCGGTCAGCCTTCCAGAATCGGACATCAACCGCGGGTGGACGGGGCATACCGGCCTCATCCACGAGCTGGTCAAGGAGCGCCTCATCCTCTGGGGCTTGGAGAAGGCCCACACCCTGGTCTACGCCTGCGGCCACCCCGGCATGATCACCGGCCTCAAGGAAGACCTCCTGCCCGAGGGATGGCGGTTCAGGGAAGAGCGGTTCTGGCGCGACCCCTAACCGCCCCGCCCCGCCGCAACGAGGAGACTTTGCAAAAAGTTCGCTACGCTCGTTCCAACGGTGTGAGGGCTCTCGGTTGCCTTGGCGCTTTCGCCGCAATGCTACTCGCGTCCGTTCTGTTGACCGCGTGCTCGTCTTCTCCTGGCGAAGACATCCCGACACCGGACAGCGTCTCCACAGCACAGGCTTCTCCAGCAGGAAGGGAGATTTTCGCCTCAAATTGTGCCGTATGTCACGGAGCCGCTGGCGAGGGTCAACCGGACTGGCATGTCAGTAAGGACGACGATACCCTGCCCCCGCCGCCGCTAAATGGCGACGGGCATACCTGGCACCATGCGGACGGCCTCTTGTACCTCACTGTAAGCCAGGGTGGAAAGATTTTTGAAGACCCTAGCATTCCGAGCTTCAAGAGTGCAATGCCTGCATTTGGAGACCGGCTCAGCCACCAAGAGATAATCGAAGTGCTCACCTATGTGAAGAGCCTATGGGGGGACAAGACCACACGGGGATTGTCCATCAGGGAATCGCAGGCGCTGGCTAGCGAACAGGACCCATTCCCCTCGGCTGGAAGGTAGATGCTAGCCAGGAGCCTCGGGTGATTCGATTCGGTCTGCAGGCCTGCATCCCGCTGCCCGCCACTTTGCTTGTCTGTACTGGTGGGGGCGAAGAATCCCCTAGCCGCCGATAGAGGCCTCTACAGTCGGCTTACACGTACTGTACTGCGAACTTTGTCCACCGGCGGGTTTGCAAATTTGACTTCAATGAACACAAGCATGGATGAAGTCCATACAACTAGAGGAACTTGACGAATCGCCAATAACAGCAACCTTAACATATAATGGCGAAACCAAACCCCGTATGTCCAGCGGGGCTAAAGACCGGTTATGGAGCGAGCGCAATGGATTTCCTTACAGAAATCTCTACAGCGTGGAGCGAACACTGGGAAGCTACAGTAGCTATCATGGCTACCATCCTGACCGTGCTTGCTCTCCTCAAGCGTATGGGTAAGGAAATCCAACAACTGGGATCCTTTGTCTGGCGTTGGAAAGGCTGGACAATTGTCTCTAGGTTATACAGAAAGGCGAAAACCCAATACAGGGTGCGCAGAGCGAAGAGTGTGATGCGACGAACATTGGAAGGAGGACGGGTAAGGATAGGCATACGAGTGTACGACAAATGTCTACGAGATGACCCAAGCAAGTCAACGCGTGGTCAATTGAACGTGATTACCCCTGCCAAGCCATTTTGGCTCAACGACTACTACGTGGCGACTGCTCTCGAATCCTTGTCAAACGAAGGAAGTGTGGTGAGGGCAAAGCGCTACTACGTGCATTCATGGCCACCCGACCCAGAATTCTATGAATTTGGAACCGCCAATACCGATAGGCCTGCTTGTGAGGAAGCCTATAAAATAGAAACGAATGACAAATGTCTAGCTTACCAGTTCTTCAATTTTTGCCCAGGAGAGCCTAGGTTCGAACGCCAAGAGTTCGCGGAGACAGTTTCCCCCAATTTGACAAAATCTTGGACGACCTTTCCACTGAAGGACATGGCCCCACCCTGCGAGCTATGCTGGGAGAACGAATCTCGGGAACGGGACATACGGACACTGGTAGATAACATCACAAAATATGACCTCGCAGACATAGCGACAATAGAGATCACAGGAACAAACGGAGAATTGCAGGAAGCAGTTGCGGACATTTGCATCGAAAGCCCGTACGCGGCTGAAGCCAACCTGATCAAGCCAGTGGTCAAGCTGGCTGTCGATATCCGGCAAAGACAAATTGCCTCATGCACCTCAAGATTGCAGTACGAATGGCGACAAGGTGAAAAAGAGGAACTAGTGGCAACCCTCAAAGAGTACATTAAGAGCCAGACAGTACAGTGACGAACTAGAGAAGTTCACATTCTTGTATTGGTCATGGTGTGTCGGCCTTGCGGCGATCCTCATCCCACAGAACCAACATCCCCGCTGGGCCAGCTTTGGAGAGAGGATCACCCACCTGTCCATGTGCGCGCCTCGTTCGTCATCCTGCACCAGTTGTATGGGACGCTTGCTTGAGCCAGTTGATTGGAAGCTTCAGCCTGATCGTCATCAATCTCCGTCCAACCCCACCGCCCACGAGCACCTAAGCCTTTGGTGTCTACTGTGTACTGCGAATGTTTCGGCGGAAGGTCCCAATATAGAAAGTCGGTTAGCCGACCCCCGCATACCCTCCCAGGAGCCTCTGGACCTGCCATTACGCGAAGCTTGGATTGCGCTATGCCGGTTTGCGGGCGTGGATAAAGTACCTCGGCGTGAAGATGCCGAGTCGGCCCGCCTCGGCCATGGCTACCGCGCCAAGCAAGCGCAAACGTCACACGGTCTCGAGCGGCCGCGGCCCGTATCCCGCGATGTCGCCCAGACACCACACACCGTCGAGCGAGCCGTCCGTTTCGGCTGCCGCGGGAACGGCGTCGAGCGCGGTGAGGTTGCTGTGCGCGTCGCTGACGATGAGCGTTCGCTTGAACGGAATGCTACTACCGGGACAGTGTTAACGAACTCTGCATGACACCTGCCTGCCGGTCTGCCACAATGTAGGGAAGTCCCTTGCGGAGTTTCCCATTACGCAGCCCGGTAGCGAACCCGAACAGACAGACCAGCAAGCCGCAGCGCTGGACGCCGGGCGATTGGTGGACGATACGGCTGATGCGGTGCGAGGTTTCCTCGAAGGCGAGCGAATCGGCGAAGCAGTAAGGACGCTGCTGGCGCTGCACCCCGCCGACCAGGCGGACGTTGTGCTCGACATGCCGGACGAGGGCCGTGAAGCGTTGCTGGAGGCGATGGATGCCGCATCCGTTGCTCCCGTGCTGGAGGCGATGGAGCCGGAGGACGCCGCGGCGCTTGCGCGCCTCCTCTCCCCGGACGGCATCGCCGACGCGCTGGACGAACTCGCGCCCGACGTAGCGGCGGACATCCTGCACGCGCTTCCAGCGCCGCAGGCTGAGATCGCGCTCGCGGACATGGAGGCAGCGGACGAGGTCATCTCGCTGCTCCAGTACCCGGACGAGACGGCTGGAGCACGCATGTCCCGCGCCGCGGCAGCGGTGCGGACGGACGCGACCGCCGAGATGGCGCTGGACATGTTGCGCCTCGCCGCCGAGGATCGGGCCGGACAGAACGCCGTCTTCGTCGTGGACGCGGACAACCGTCCTGTGGGTTACGTCAGCATCAAGCGCATCGCGCTTGCGCGGGCGCGCACCTCGGTCTCGGAGCTGATGCACCCGCTGCAAGCGTCGGTCAGCACGGACGCAGACCAGGAGGAGTGTGTGCGCCTCGTCGATCGCTACGACCTCTCAGAACTGGTAGTGACGGACGCTGGGGGCAGGCTCATGGGCGTCATAGACGCGGAAGACCTGCATGACGTGGCAGAGGCGGAGGCGTCGGAGGACATGTTCCGCATGGCGGGCATGGGCAAGGAGCGCCCGCTCACCTCGTTCCGGCGGTCAGTGCGGAGCCGCGCGCCGTGGCTCACGCTCAATTTGGTCACCACATTCGCGGCAGCGGCGGTGATCAGCATGTTCGAGTCCACTATCGCGCGGGTCGCGGCGCTCGCCGTCTTCCTGCCAGTCGTCGCCGGACAGGGCGGCATCGGGGGCACACAGACCCTGACCCTCGTCGTGCGCGGCATGGCGCTGGGCGAACTCAGTGCCCGCAGGGGACGGCCATGCTCACGCGGGAGGCCGCACTGGGCGTGTTCCACGGCGTGTACCTCGGTCTGCTCGTGGGGTTAGTGGCGATGCTCTAGCAGGGCAGCCCGCTGCTCGGTCTCGTGCTAGGGCTAGCGATGTTCGGCAACATGATTGTCGCGGGCATCGTTGGCGCGGGAGTGCCGCTCCTACTGCGGTGGCTGGGGCAGGACCCGGCGGTATCATCCGCCGTAGTGGTTACAACGGCAACCGACGTGATTGGTTTCCTGCTCTTCCTCGGCTTCGCGACACTGGTGATCGAGCGGCTGGCATAGAAGCGCCGCTTCTTGACCTACGAGCATCTGCTCGAACGCGTCCGGGGCGAGAAGAGCAACGGCGACGTGCGGCCCATGCGCACCGTCGCATGCACCCTCCGTCGCACGCTGGGTGACGACGCGGACAACCCCACCGCCCACCCGTACATGCCTCTACAGCGGGCCTAAGTGCACTGTACTGCGAGCCTTACTACACAGAGGAGGCCTTAGGCAACTAATGAACACCCAAGCATTCCTCGATCTGCCGCGGCGTTTGTTTCTTGATTCTTCTACTCTTCAAGTACTCAACACCTATGGTGAGTTCATTTACGACGGTGGTTCCATAGACACGCAAGACCGCAGTTGGTCGATACCAGACAGGCCTGAGAATGTTCAAGCTCTCAAGGACATCATGTTCGTGGGCCAACGTGCTTCGTGGGAGTTGGTATTGTCGGCCAATAGTCTTAAAGAAGTCTCCGAAGGACAAGACACATCGCGTCTTCAATGGGCGTTTGAAGTCATGCAGTATTGGGAATCGGTCTTGGATGGCTATAGAGATCATGGGCAGCCAGCCTTTACGGGTCATGGTGTCCAAACAGCAGCAGAACTGGAGTCTCCAGTATTCGGATATTTGAGCAAGAAAGATAAAGCCCTCTTAGCTGATGCACTGGTCTTCGAATGTGATGCGTTCATCACACTAGATCGCCGGCTGTTTCGAAACAGCCGCCATTTCGAGTCACAGATACCACTGAGAATCCTTGAACCACTCACTTTCTGGGAACTTCTAAGGCCTTGGGCTCCGTTGTTCGTCTAGATCCACTCCGTTCGTCCGATTTGCCAAGCTCACAGGAGCCGGCGCCGGCAGCCGTCCTGTCTGCCGACCTCGTTCCCGTACTGTCAGACAAACATAGCGAGTGGTACAATTAACGGGGGCCATCATGTGCCAGACACAAAGCAAGCGGAGGGTTCGACAGTGCGCAAACTAGTGGCGGCAATAGTGATCATCGCTCTTCTCCTGCTGGGCGTTGCCTGCCAGGGAGATGCGGGGCCTGCCGGGGAACAAGGGCCTCCGGGGCCTGCGGGCGATCCCGGACCGGCCGGGCCTACGGGGCCTGCGGGGGACCTCGCCTCTCTGGATCAGGCCGCCATTGCGGAGGCGAGGATCGACGCCGCCACCGAATCGCCGGCGTCGGTGCCCCCCAAGTGGGAGCCCGACGAGTACACCAAGTACTTCGTCAAAGAGGCCATCAGCAAGTACCAGTCAGAAGGTCTCGATGCCACCGTCGCCTACTACAACACCAGCGAGAGCATTGACGGCCAGTGGTACGTCTTCATCGTCGACCAAGCCGACATGGTGCTCGCCCACGCCGCCAACCCCGACCTCGTCGGCCAGCCCGCCTCCGCAGCCGTCGGGCCCAACAACTATCCCGCTGGAGAAGCCGTGGTCGCCGTTGCCGACGAGGACGGCGAATGGCTCAGCTACACCTTCATCAATCCCGCCACTGGCGTCGCCGAGACCAAACATTCCTGGGTGGTTGAGTACGACGGCCTGACCTTTGGATCAGGCTGGTATGAGCGCGCGCCTGGCAAGTCAGACGCCCCCGCTTACACCAGGGCTCTCGTAGGGCGGGCTATAGACCTGTATAACGCCATCGGCCGCGAGGACGCGGTGGCCTACTACAACACCAGGGAGAGTGTGGACGGCCAGTGGTACGTCTTCATCGTCGACGAGGATGGCTACACCATAGCCCACCATAATCCGATGTTTCGAGGTCGGGACCCCAGCCTCCGCGTGGACGCCGCGGGATACTTCTACGGCGACGACTTGCTGGGCGCCCCCGATTCGGGACGCTGGGTCGACTACGTGCTGCTGAACCCCGAAACGGGTGATGAACGGCAGAAGCATACCTGGGCAGTGCGCCATGACGGGCTGATCTTCGCCTCGGGGTGGTACGAATAGCCGCAAACCGCCAAGTCATCTGGCTGTCCCTAGCAGGCTGCGGAAGAAAGGTAAGGCGCTCAGTCGCAGTGTATGGAGCCTCAACTGTCTCGGCGGCATTCGGCATGTGATAGGCCAATTCGAATAATTCGTTCAGAACACGCGATAGGACGGCGTTTATCGTCGGACAGTTTTTGGCCCTGGGTAGACAGCAGAGTTTTTCCGCAGCCTGCTAGGGTCTTCTGCACGTTGATGAGGAGCAACGGCCTTATGGAAGGGCTGCGCGCCGTCAGCCGGGATATCAAGGGCGGAGCGAGATTTGGCTGACCTGCCCCCATTCGTTGTACCAGTTGTTGTGTTACTCCGACGAGGATCGAGATAGGCGCCAGAAGCAAAACAGTGCGGGAAACTGCTCGTCGAGCACTTCGACTCGGGCGAAAGGCATGGTGGACTCGGATCGCCGAGAAGCAGTCCATGAAGCCGCAGAAGCCCGCGTGCACGGGACAGTGGGGCTAAGCATTACTGTACAGCCAACCTTCATCTCGTTAAACCAAGTACAGCCACAAATTTCGCTATTCTTGAGCCGTGGAATGGAATACATCGGATAAGCATTAGGTGATTTAACTGACTTGTCTAGCGCGGTTTTCCCGGCTGAGCAAACTGAAGGCCCAGCAAGTTCACAATGGACGCTGAGCGATGTCATGGCGGACGTGCTCGTGGAAGCTGCAAGTGGATCACTCTAGGGGTAGGTCTTGCTGGATTGATGGGGCGATTTCGGGGCACTATAGTCTGTGCCGGCTACGGCAGGAATGACCGGCTCCGTTTTGGCCGGTTGTGATTTGACAGCGATGGTGATTTGACAGCGATGATTGTTAGGCTACCTGGAGAAATCTCATAATTACTCCTAACTTTGCAGAAATGGATAAAGTCAAAACATGAATGAGCACGGGAAATGGTTATCACGACGGGTGTACCAGGAAACGTTTAGCACGCCAGGCAAGGCGTTTCCCAGTTGGCGTGGCATACCTAACCGGTGCAACTGTGGTTGCGCCGAGGTATGGTACGATAGGTTGAGTACCACCAACTGGTGGGCTGCCTTCAACCCGGCGGGCTATATATCAATCGCCCAGGAGCTCGTTAGCATATTCCTTACTCTCCATAGAGTTCTCTGGCACCTCCCTCCTGTGATTTGGGCTTGGTTACGGATGATGCGCGCGGGGTACAAGAGAAAAGTGATGAACCGAATCCAGCCAGGCACCAGTACATCCCTTGCCATGGCTACGGCTCGCCTGTTGTTGTACGGAATCATCGTCCCGCTCACAGTAGTAGTTTGGGCAACAGTATGGGTCCTTTCAAGGTTCGGGGCAATCCTAATGATTGCATTGTACTTCTTGACACTGGTACTAGTCTCGACTGCACTCTCGATTTCTGTAGTAATATCGATATTCGCCATCTCAATGAGCGGCCTTGTGTTCATATTGGGCGGCGTAGGGTCCATCTTATACTTAGACAATCCTGCCATCGGTATCACAGCTATCGTGATTGGCGTGTGTGTGCAATATGAGCTCCAACGGCGCGAAGGTAGGCGTAGAGAGGAGCATCTTGGCTATCTCATCCAGATGCTGCGGCCTCAGACCCGGATAGACCCCTGATCGAACGCAACCCCATTCCGCCTACATCTTCATCGAGCCACGCGCTGGCTATTGGATGCCGCAGGGGCAGAAGTCGCGACCGCGTCGTACTGACCCTGCTTCTCCGTCTTCAACCCACCCACCCACCAGCACCCCAGCTTCCGGTGTCTACTGCACCGCCAACCCTTCCCTGACTCGTCCCTCTGTAACCGAAATGAGGCGGCGACGAGCCGAAAGGAAGACCTCCTCCCCGGGGGATGGCGGCTCAAGCCGCCGTCCCCTACTCACCTCGCGAGTATGACGGTATCGGGGTCGCCCCAGCAGGCGACGGAGCCGTCCTCCCTCACCCCGCAGTTTTGGGAGCGTATCGGAAAGCCGGCATCTTGTTGCGTCGCATCATCCCAGGAAACCTCTGACCAAGCCGCTCCCCGCCACACCGCGCCCCCCCCCCGGGGGCGGGTTAGGAAGCGTTCCTGTCCCCCCCTCTTGCAAAATAAGAACGGTTGTGCTATGGTATCGCCATGATGCTCAAGTATCTCCAAGCAGCGGGCCGCCGACCCGCTCCTCTTCCTTGGAGCCTGCCGCATACGTCTGTACTGGGGGAGTCCAGAGAGAATCGCCCTGTGGCAGCGTCTGGGGATGTTCCCCCAAGCCCACAACCATCCGAGGAAGGGTGGGGGACCGGAGCGAATGCTGTTTCGAGACAAGCTCTTTGGAGCCATACGGCTCCGCCACGGTTCATTACGGTATCGCTACAACTTCACTACGGCTCATCACAGCTCTCTTACGGTCTCCTTACGCCTTGTTACGCCTTCTGTTACGGCTCCGTGCCTGAAAACCCCGAAATCCGGCTGATACGCGTAACGAATATACAATCAAAGGGGGTGCCTCTCTCTCGGGGGAATCCCCCGTCCCCCCACAGCGACCGCCGCGCCAGGTTCAAGCAATCGGTGTAACATAGCTGGTAGTGCAACCAGCGGGAGCAGGTCGCGTGACGAATCGCATATTCCGGCTGACGTTCTTGACGGCGGCCGTGGCCGTCTTGGTCATAAGCTGCAGCGACCCGACAGCGGAGCCTCCCGTGGAGGCCACAGCCGCGGAGGCTGCGGCTACCGTTCCGCCCCCGCCGTCAACGGCGGCGGCGTCTCCCGCGCCCACGCCTACTCCAGAGCCGTTCGCCTACGACCCCAACAAGAACATGTTCCTCCTGATGTCGAGCGCCGGTCATCCTCTGGAGTACACGTTGGCGGCGCTGACGAGGGCGCAGGAGGAGAGAGACGCCTCCCAGGTGCCTGTGATCCTGGAGGCTATGCAGTTCTTCCCCCGCGACTTGGCGGAATTCGGCATAGAGACCCTCGCCGCCCTGACCGGCGAGGACTTCGGTCTGGACCGGCACATGTGGTGGGAGTGGCTAGGCCCAAGGCTTGACGAATTCGCGCCGCCCTCCGACTACGCCCGATGGAAGGTCAACCTTCTCACCCTGATAGACCCGGCGATGGGCAAGCTCATGGAGTCGGCCATCGAAGGAGGCTCCAGGGCCAACCTTACCGAGATCGTATGGGGAGGCGTGCGGGTCGACGGCATTCCGCCCCTGGAGCAACCCTTGCACGTGAAGCCCAAGATGGCGGGATATCTGGAGCCCGACGACAGGGTGTTCGGCGTTTCGATCAATGGCGAGCACAGGGCGTACCCGCTGCGGATACTCAATGCGCACGAGCTAGCCAACGACGAACTGGGAGGCGAGCCCATCTCGCTCGTCTACTGAACGCTCTGCGGCTCCGGAATCGTGTATTCCGGCATCGTAAACGGACAGAGCACCACGTTCGGGACTTCGGGGCTGCTGTACCGCAGCAACAAGGTGATGTACGACCGCGCCACCCGGTCGCTGTGGCATCAGTTCACCGGGGAGCCCATCATCGGGCCGCTCGCCTATTCCGGCATCAAGCAGCCCTTCTTCTCGGCCGTCGTCGCGACGTGGGAGGAGTGGCTCGCAGAGCACCCTGACACGACCGTCCTCGCCAATCAGACCAGCGTCTACCAGCCGGAGTTCTATGTGCCCGAGGACGACCCGCGGGCCATCTACTACGACTACTTCTCGACGGACGAGATAAGGTTCCCCGTCTGGTTCCGCGACCCCGTGATAGAGCCCAAGAAGGTGGTCGTCGGGCTCGCGGTGGGCGACGGGAAGAAGGCATACACGGTCGATGACCTGCGCGAGGCCCGGATAGTCAACGACACGGTGGGAGGCGTCGACGTCGTCATTGCGGCATCAGGCGAGTCGCGCTCCGCCCGCGCCTACGAAAGACAGGGGGAGACGTTCTCGCTGGAGGACGGCCAGGATTCTGAGGCCGCGCCCCGGTCCCTGGTGGACGCCGCCGGCGCCAGGTGGCAGGTCACCGAGGAGGCGCTGGTCAAGGAGGGCGACCCCTCCAGGACGCTACCACGCATCCCGACGCAGACCTCGTTCTGGTTCGGATGGTACCAGTACAACCCCGACACCGAGATATATCAGCCGGACGGGTAGCCCGCATCCACCGCCACACCAGGGCTATCAGCAGCCTAACAGGGTGATGAAAAACGGCTGAGGGGTAGGGACGCGCGAAGGTGCGGATGGGAAGGCGTTTGGTTACGCTTGGCGCAGCGCGAACGGGAGGCGGCCATGCGCGGCACATCCGACCAGCAGATCGAGAGTTTGGTGGCGCTCGCGCCCGAGGACTTGGTCCCTCGCGAACACCCGATCCGACGCCTAGCCCTGACCGACCGGGGGCTGATTTCCCAGACCGCTGTCCCTTCCCGGCGGAAGTGGAGTGGTCTCAGTGAAGAGCCAGGAATCGAAAAGGCCGTCCAGATCCCTGCCCGCAATCTCCTCAGCCACAGCCACAAAATCCTCGGTTGTCACGTTGCCTCCGGCATGGCGGGACACATACTCGCGCAGCGTCTTGAAAAACGCCTCGTCGCCGATTTCGCCGCGCAGTGCGTGGAGGGCCATTGCGCCTCTCTCATAGACGTCGCCGCTGAAAAGGGCGCCGGGTTCGGGATTCGCCGGCGGCCCATAGGCAGGACGCCAGACCATCTCCCAGAACCCCTCGAAACCGCCGCCGCCGGACTTGTGGTCTAACCACAGCCACTCAGCGTAGGTGGCGAACCCTTCGTTCAGCCACAAGTCCTGCCACGACGCGGGAGTAAGCAGGTTCCCAAACCACTGGTACGCCAACTCGTGGGCTATCAGCCTGTCGCCAAAAGACTCCAGGGCCCGTATCCCGTAGACGGGCCGGGGTTGGGTTTCTAGCGGCGGGATTGCCTCGTCAATGACGACGGATCCGGTGGACTCGAATGGATACGGTCCGAACAATTCACTGAAAAAATCGATTATCAAAGGGACGCTATCCAGACTACTCCTTGCGGATTCGTCTATTGACGCTTCAACCGAGTCAACGACGGTTATCCCCCCAGGACTTTCACTGGCGATGTCGTTAAACTGAGCGACCGCCAGGAACGCCAGATAGCTGGCCATCTCATGGACGCTTTCCCATACGTAGGTCACAGTCTCCCCGTGGTCGGTCGCACTGGTCAATTCACCGTTTGAGACCGCTTCATAGGGCTCGGGCGCCGTGATGATGAAGGTGTACAGGGCTTTATCGGATGGATGCTCATTGACCGGGAGCCAATGGGACGCCCCCCAGGGTTCGCCGTACGCAATTATCCCGGTCTCGTAGTTTATCCAGCCGACTAGGAGACTTGTTCCAGGCACAGAGCTGGTCGAAGGCTGACCCTCGTAAGAGACCGTGGCATTGAAGGTCGTTCCCACAGGGATCGGCGCACCGGGCTCAATTGTCAGCTCGTATCCGGTGCGAGAGTGGTCGGCTGGGCGGCCATCCACGGCAACCTGCGTAACCGTCAAGCCTCGAAAGTCCAGATTGAATGAGGAGAGGTCCTGTGTTGCGTCAGCTTCGATTTGAGTCCGGCCCGAAATCTCGTTGGCGTCCACGTCGATGTCGAGGGTTACCGTGTAGCGGGAAACGTCATATCCGCCGTTGCCCAGCCCGGGAAAGAGAGGGTCGTCCAGCCCTGTCGCGCCAGCACGAGCGGTCCGAATTGGCGTGGGCGTCGGTTCCCGCGTCGGGGTGGCCGTCGGCTCCGGAGTCGGAGTAGGTCTATCTCCGTCATCACATGCCGACAGCAAGGCTGCGGCCACCAACCACAACAAGCCAATCCATGCCAGCCTGTGGACAGTTCTTGGTAAGCTGATCGATACTTGGGACGTGAGCGCCAATATAGTCACCCGATGCGCACTCCCTTCCGCGAAGCTCTGCTAACTCTGCAATTCTGTAACACCAAACTGAACCTCAACATAAAAGTTCTCGCTCTTGTCCAGTCTGGTGGCCGCGATCTAACCGTGAGTCACACCACATACTCCGGCGTCATTTCGTGCTCCTCGGCATGTCCCGCAGAGAACCCGCCAGCACCCGAAAGCCATGCGGAGGCAGCCCTACCCGTTTGGGCGGCGCAAGATTGTCCCACAGGGTCAACAGCCGCGCCGCGGATGGTATTCAGCAACCCATAAGCCAATACTACGGCGCCTCGACCATCTCCAGCAGGGTGAGGACGGTCCGCCAGTTCCGCATGGTGCTCGCGATTTGCAACTGCGCGGCAAGGTACTCATTCGTTAGCTTGCTGCGGGCGACGCCGTTGGGGTAGTGCAGGTGGACGTTGCGTCCTCGCACCGCAAACGCGTCCGGCGGCGAACGCTGGGAATCGAGACGGGATACCGCTTCAGGGCCGGGCGTGTCCTCGAGAACTGCCACCTGGAGGAATCGCGGATCGCCGGAAGTATCGAAGGGGTTTGATGCCGCGACCTGCCGCAGTTCCTCGCTCGAACGCACGATAACTGCCGTCTCGTAGCCAAACCGCCGGCGAATGGCCTGCGTCACAATCTCAGGCGCCCGTTCGGCCAAGTCCGGCGTTGCTTCGAACACGACGTTCCCGCTCTGAATGTAGGTCCGCACCGCCGCGCAGCCGGCCGTAGTGAAGATGTCTCTCAGATCCGCCATCAGCAGCTTGTTCTTGCCGCCGACGTTGACGCCTCGAAGAAGGGCAACATACCGCTGCTGGCCAGTCGTCACAGTTGATCCACCCTGTCGGACCATATCCCGCCCTCCCGCCCACAACAACTCCGGCTTGTGCCTCACCGGGCTAGGTAAGCCACCGATTACAAGGCCAACCCGAACCTCAGCCTGAGGGTTCTCGATCCTGTCTAGTTTGGTGAGCCGTCAATTCGACAGGATCGTCAATTCGACAGGAACAGATCGGGAACATCTTTGTCAGGAACGACCGCCTTAGCGATGACCGCCCGGCCATCTTGCCAGAGTTCACCTACGGGCTTTATGGTGTCGCTCTGGTAGCCGTAAAAGAGGTCGCTGAGGTCCGGCTGTTTAGACAGAAGATCAATGGCTTCCTCTAAGTTGGCATCCTCTGCGAACTCAAAGTAAGCGTATATGGTGCTGGTCTCACCGTCGTTAAGGAAGCCTGCATGGGCATACAACGTGGGGGGTTGCGGTGAAGAACCGTCACCCTGCCCGTCCTCCAAGGTGCCGGCAATCAGAAAGTCTACGCGGCCTGTACGGCTGAGCAGCCCCGCCAGAGACGCGTCGAGATCTCCGCCGTCCAGGCGCCGGTCTATAGTTTCCCTAAGGAGATCCAGGCTCTCAGCTAACAAGAGAGTCTCGGAGTCGGGGATGGCTATGAAGAGGTCGTCATACCAGGAAAAGACAAACAGTTCCAAGCCACGATAGGGATCGATGACTCCTGGAGGATCGAATCGGCTGTTGGCATCTGCTAGGGAAGACGCTTCCCTAAGCACTTCTGAGAATCCTTCAAAGTTGCCTGATAGAATAGTAGCGCTGGCATTATCATTGTTGGTGGTTGCCGATGCGATACTTTCGATCTCGCCAGAGGCCAAGAGCTCCAACCCAATTAAGCCATAGGTTCTCTTGGACAGTTCTTCGAATCCGTACTCGACATCCTGACGCATAGAAGGCCGCTGCAAGACCAGTTCGACCTCGGCGAAAATGAAGACTAAGCTACCCGTTGGAAGGAGACTCAGCAGCCTAGCCGGATTGCTCGCCGCCGATTCGTCAGCTGGCCCTCCGGTGGGGTTGGCGCCGTCGGCATCGCACGCCGAGGTCAAGGTAGTGGCTATCCGCTGCCCCGTCTCATCCCATGTCCCTATTTCTTCAATCTGTCCTGCGCCCAAGTCGCCTATTTCCCCGCAGTAGACCGCATATTTGGACTCCGTGATGCCGGACCCGCCGCTGCCGTCCTGGGCCACGGTTGATGTGGGCGCAGCTGTGACCTCGGACCCACCGCTGCTATCTTGAGCCACGGTTGATGTGGGGGAGTCCCCACCTCCGCAAGCTACCGCTATCAGTACGGTCAGCACGGTGACAGCGCCGGCCAATACCAGTCGCAACACTTCGTCTCCTTCACCCACCGCTTCCCCACGGATGACTCACTATAACAGTGCGTCCGTAGCCCGACCCTCGCCGGAACACCATTCACAGCATCAACACAAAGCTTCTCGCTCTTGTCCAGTCAGGTAGACTTCCCAGGAGCGCTATTGAAGGCGCGAGGCGAAAAAACCCTCCCGCCTCCTGAGCCACCGTCGAACTCCTGCCTCCGCCGCAGGGGGTCCCACAACAACGAGCGGGTCCACAGCCCCAGCGTCAGCGCAACCTCCGACGGCGTACTCAACCGGACCCGCTCGCTGAAGACGTCATAGCCGCGGGCCTCGATGCGGTCCAGGATGCGCCAGTACAGGCCCTGAAGCACCCTCGCATCCCTCTTCGAGGGGTGTTCAGCTTAGAGCAGGAGCCGGCCTGTCTGCCTAGCTACAGGTAGTCGCGGGGCGCTGACCGCAAACTACAGGGAAGGCCATCGCGCCATATGTGATGGCCTCCCCTGCCTGTCCATGCATGCAGGCTGTTTTGTTGTCCCGAGCTGATCTCGCCCCGGTGTGTCCCTCGCAGCGCCCTGCCATCTATCGCTATTGGGTAGGATAGCGCCAGTTCTCAGGAATGGTTCAACCTGAGACACCACTATAAGCAGCCTGTATCGTTCAGTTGTGATACGGTTTCAAAGCCCAGAGCCTCGAGGGCGTCAGCAAAGTCGTCTGTTAACGCATTGAACTCGGAGGAGGCGAAGTACTCCGCTTCGTCAAGCGGTTTGTTCGCATCTTCGCTCCGATAGAAGTCATAAATAGACTTGTAAATGGCAGCCAGGGCGTTGTGATAGCCTTTCAGCTCTTCCGGCGGAGTCAGGTCCTCCAATCTGTCTTGAAGCCTGGCCACCCGCTGCGCCTCCTCACCCCATGTCTCCGCTTCATATTCTCCTTCTTCGGCCAAGTCGCTAATCTCCCCGCAGTAGGCCGCAATCTCGGCCACCGTGAGGTCAGACCCACCGCTGCCCTCCTGGGCCACAGTTGATGTAGGGACAGCCGTGGCCTCGGACCCACTACTGCCGTTTTGGGCCACGGTTTGTGTGGGGGAGTCCCCACCTCCGTAAGCTACCGCTATCAGTACGATGACGGCGCCGGCCAATACGAGTCGCAACATTTCGCCTCCCTCACCCACCGCTTCCCTACGGATGACCCATTGTAACAGTGCGTCCGTAGCCCGGCCATCGCCGGAACACCATGCACAGCATCAACGTGAAAGTCCTCGATTTTGTCCAGTCTAGTGAACTTCCCAGGAGCCTTATCGCAGGCGTTCGCCGAAAGAATCCTCTCGCCCCCTGAAGCCGCCGTCGAACTTCTACCTCCGCCGCAGGGGGTCCCAAAACAACGACCGGGTCCACAGCCCCAGCGTAACCTTCGACGGCGTGCTCAACCGGACCCGCTTGCTGAAGACGTCATAGCCGCGGGCCTCGATGCGGTCCAGGATGCGCCAGTACAACCCCGACACTGAGATATACCAGCCGGACGGCTAGCCCGCATCCGCCGCCACACCAGGGCTACCAGCAGCCTAAAGGCCGACGCTATCTCGTGAGCCCAGGCTGCTCCCCCCCTCCGAGCATGTCGCCTCACAAGGGACCAGCAATGCTCAATGTGGAAGATAACGCCTAGTCTGATACCCGGCATGGGCCAAGAAATGCGGTGGCTGTGAGTAGCAGGTTTAGTGGGCGGGAGCGTTCAACGGGTCCCGATGGGATAGGCAATGTAGGACGGACCCCCTCCATCAGGCAGGCCCGCCCATCGCCTCAACATCCAGTCCAAGGCTCCTCAGGTGGTCCTAGATTGCGGGGGCGGGCGGTATTGCCAGCCCCTTACATTCGCGCAGCGTGCAAGTGTCTTCCCTACCTCCCTCGCTTCCGATCTCGTAAGGGCAGCGAAGTCTATAAGGACGTGTTCTCTATAAACCGTGGGATCAGGCAAGACCGCTCGGCCTTGGGCCTCGCACTCGCTGACCGCCACGGCCACTACCCCCACCGAACAACAACCAAAAGCGCTGGTGAAGTGGACCCAGGAGCCCTCGGGATTTATCTGGTCTCCGTCGTATACGGAGAGCCGTCGCTCATCCTTTGGCGTAGGCGTGAATGCTTGCGAAGTAACGCGGTCGTCGCGTATCCAATTGGGATTGACTTAGCGAAGGAGCAGCGTGTAGCTATTCACTTCGTCGTAATCGCCAATTGGTGCAACTCAGTGTTCAACCACTCCCACGCATCGCCATTATCCAGGTCAAGAATACGTTCAGTTGAGCGCCTAGTACGCAGGTTGAGGCAATGCCACTCGGCGGCGTGAGTAACCAGGTCAATCTCCAAGCTGGCTTCGTTTGGACCAAGGGACCACTCGGCCTGTATGCCACCCTCTGGCGTTGGATAGAGGTATGGTCGTGGGAGGTCAGGGGCGTACCGAGAGGAGAACTGGCTAGCCAGCCAGTCCAAACCATCGCTGCTAAGAGCTTTACCGTGTCCCTCACCCCAGTCACTGGCAAGCTGCATACCTTCTGCCCACCCGTCCTGCAAATCTCTGAGACTCTCCAACTGCCGGCCAATGTTCAGGGCGTCGACCGACGGTGCGACTACTATGCCGGCAGCAAGCAAATTATCAACTGCCGCAAATTCTTCCGAAGGGCCTGGTCTAGTGAAAGTGCTACAAGCTCCCTCCGGCGAAAAGAGGACAATATCTACTGAATCATCCAAGACGTAGAAAGCGTCAAATGCGAGCTCATGCTCAGTTGCAGAGTGCCCTTGGGTGAACGGGAATATCTGCATGCTGGCATTGGACGCGTACCGATAATTTGAAGGAATTCGAGCAGCTACCCAGTTGTGGGCAACCTCAGCAAGCTTGGTATGCTGGGCGTCCCAAGCCAATAGCCACTTCAACTGTTTCTGGCCTTGAAACTCCTCCTCAATGAACCATGTTGCACCTTCTAACCAAGGGGGAGGATTAGCTTTTACGGAAAATGTCGCTTCAGTCATCATGACACATTCTCATCCAGGCGCTTCACGAAAGCATGTGCCTGCTCCCAGATGTGCGCAAACGAATCCCGCATGTCCTCTGGTGTCGGGATTTGACTCTCGGTTTTATGGAGGTTTAGGCTCAAAAACACTTTCGTCGAAGTTTCATCGTTGAACCTAGGCTCAACACGAATATTCCAACGCCCCACTGACGAGTCAAACGATAGCCTCCCTGCGCCACCCACCATGGTCCAGCCTTCGAGAGCGAACTCACTCTTGTCGAATAGGCATTTCCCGAGGTAGTGGAGAGATGGACTTCCTGATGATTGGTTGTACACCATTTCTAAGTTGTACCCAAACGCCTTGAGGCCCTCTTCTTTCGGCGAGGTGCTCTTTACGGCCTGTCCGACGACTTCCGCCAGTCGGTCTAGGTCGCTCTCTGTTGGCAACTCTCGTTCGATGACTGTTCGGTCGGATAACAAGGCTATGCTTATTCTATCGCGTAGCAGAGCAAACTTGCGCCCAGGGGCGGGTGCTCCTGGAGGAAACCCGACTGCGGGACTTTCCGCAGCTAACTCTACATCACTGCCGATCTCCTGGGAAAAGGCCCTGACCTCTGCAGGGTCGCTGAGTAGGCCGAGACCAACGAAGACGATGTTGAGCTTCAGCACGTCTTGCACGTCGGCTGGCATGGCGCTCTCCCTTGATGTCTAGCTGTTGGGTTCCCAACTATGCCACACCGGCACCAGGCTGTCCATAGCAGTCTCCTGGTTGGGGAGTGTTTCCCCACCATCTCCTCTAAAGTTGGTACGACGGAGACCACGTTCCGATCGCGCCCCCGGCGCACGATCCCGCAATGACCCGTAGGTGGTCGCTCCGATCAAGCTCCGTGTCGATGTTTGTGTACTTTAAAAACAGGCGGCGCTGACGTCAACAGGAGCGGGGCAGGGCCTAGCTAGAGGTCCAGCCTAAACCTAACGACAAAAGTCCTCGCTCTTGTCCAGTCTAGTAGACTTCCCAGAAGCCTTACTGCAAGCGTTCGCCGCAAGAATCCTCCCGCCCCCCGGAAGCCGCCGTCGAACTCCTACCTCCGCCGCAGGGGGTCCCACAGCAACGATCGGGTCCACAGCCCCAGCGTCAGCGCAACCTTCGACGGCGTGCTCAGCCGGACCCGCTCGCTGAAGACGTCATAGCCGCGGGCCTCGATGCGGTCCAGGATGCGCCAGTACAGGCCGTGAAGCACGCTGACGCAGGCCCGCGAACGCAACGGCAGCAGCGGCAGCAGGTTGCGGCCGTTGCTGGAAAGGGCGCGGGCCCGCTCCACCTGGAAGGCCATCATCTCCCGAAACCTGTCGTTGACCACGCCGTTCCGCAGATCCTCTTCACCATAGCCGTACCGGGCCAACTCCTCCTGAGGAAGGTACACCCTGTCCCGCTGAGCGTCTTCCTGCAGGTCGCGGAGAATGTTGGCGAGCTGCATCCCCAGCCCCAGGTCTACCGCATACTCGCGGGCCGACGGGTGGCTGTACCCGAAGATCTGTATGCAGACCAGGCCCACGGTCGACGCCACGCCGTAGCAATACTCCCGCAGCTCGTCAAACGTCTCATAGCGGCGCTTGCTCAGGTCGACCATAACCCCAGCCACAATGTCGTCGAAGTACTCGCGTGGAATATCGAATGTCCGCGCCGCATCCAGGACAGCCGGCAACACCGGGCCGGACGGCGCACCGTCGTAGGCCTTCCGCAGGTCCGCGCGCAGCTCATCCAGGGCGGCGGCCTGCCCATCCAGGGACAGCTCGGCGCCGTCCGTGATGTCGTCGCACAGGCGGCAGAAGGCGTAGGCCGCGTAGATCGCCGAACGTTGCCGGGGAGGCAGCGTGATGAAGGCGAAGTAGAAGTTCTTGGCCTGCTCGCGGGTGAGGTCCCGGCAGTGCCGGTAGGCCTCGACGATCTCTGAAGTAGCCGTGGGACCCATGTTCGACCCCCGGGGCGCGACGCGCCACCGCTAAACCAGGCTTCGACGGGTCAGCAGCTTCAGTAGGGTGGAGACTATCAGGCCCGCCTTGCGCCTGGAGGACACCACGGGGCGTTGGGACAGAACGTCGTAGCCCTGCCTCTCGATGGCGTCCAGGACGCTCAGACCTCCCATGCTGAACAGCGCCACATCCAGCTTCGCCCTGCCGCGCATCAGGTCCACCAGCGGCAACCCCTCGTGGAACAGGGCGCGGGCCCGCTCCACCTCGAAGGCCATCAGCCTGCGAAAGTTGTCGTTGGCCGCGCCCCCAAGGAGCTCCTCCTCTGTGTAACCGAACCGCTCCATGTCCTCCAGGGGAATATAGATGCGCCCCATCTCCCCATCCCGGGCCGCGTCCTGCCAGAAATTGGCCAGTTGAAGCCCAATGCAGGTGGCGTCGGACAACCGCTGGCTCTCGGCGTCCCGGCGCCCCAGGAGGTGGAGGACCAGCCGGCCCACCGGCATCGCGGAATGACGGCAGTAGTGCAGCAAGGCCTCATACGTGGCGAAACGGCCGCTCCCCTGGTCCATCCTGTTCGCCTCGACAAGGCGCAGGAAGGGTTTCATGGGGATGTCGAAAGCCCGAATCGTCTGCTGCAGAGCGATCAGGTAGGGGTGCTCCGGCGTTCCCTCGTAGCAACGATGCAGGTCGGCTTCCCATTCGTCCAGCAGGTCCAACCGATTTCCGGGGGCCTCGTCGCCCAGGTCGTCGACATAGCGGCAAAAGGCGTAGACAGCGTGGAAATGCGGGCGCAACGGCCGGGGCAGAAACCAGGAAACGACTGTGAAGTTCTCGTAGTGGGTTCGGGTCAGCCGCTCGCAGTGAGCGTAGGCATCTTCGATCGAGGCGCTAGCCGGACCGGCCGTCGCCGGCTTCATGTCACGGCCCCTAGCATCCAACAACCTGGACGAGAACTTCCCGCTCGCGGGGCCTGTCCAACTCCACCAGGAAGATGCGCTGCCACTTCCCCAGGAGCAGCTCCCCTCCCATGACGGGGATGAACTCGCTCGTGCCCATGACGAGATGCTGGCAGTGGGCGTGGCCGTTGGGACACTCGTCCTCTTCCATGTTCACGGTGCGAATCGTAAAGTCGTTGTGCATGTAGTAGGCGTCTCTCGGCGATATGTTCTCCAAGAACCGCTCCATATCCTTGATCAGCAGCGGCTCGTGTTCGTTCACCTTGATAGCCGCGGTCGTATGCCGGGAAAACACCACGGTGAACCCCGCGTTGATCCCCGTCGTCTTCACGAACTCCCGCACCTTGTCCGTGATATCCACAAACTCCGGGGCGCGCGTGGTCTCGGTCTTGATGCTGAGTAGCCGAGCATCCCAGCCAACCTTGCCATTGCTCACGGCGGTGGATAGAAGGCGGGAGTCCATCATGTTGATCACCATTGCGCTCCGGGGATTCAGTCTCTCGGCACCCGGTATGGCCGGCGGCGGGCCCGGTCCTTACTCGAGAGCGTTGCGTCGTCAGTTTGTTCTCGTCGGCTCCAGCGGAAATGCTCCTCGCGTCTGTTGCCCAATGCGCCTTCGATACCGCCCCAGGGCCATGAGAGGAAAGTAGTTCCTGTACATATGATAGTTAATCATGAACCCCGCGGATAGCTCCTGTCCTTGGAAGTTGCGCTCCCCCTCCTGAGGCAGGCGGTCCGGCTGGTCGCCGATACCGTACCCCGGAAAGCCGCAGCCGGTAAAGTAAGGCTCGTCCCAGGCGCCATCGTCCTTCTGGGTTTCCGCCAGGAACGCAGCGCCCCGCTCCATCGCCGGGTGCTCGCTCAACCCGGCGGCCAACAGGGCCATCAGCGCCCACCCAGTCTGGGAGGGCGTGCTCTCCCCCACCCCTCGCAGCCGAGGGTCAACATAGGAGGCGCAGGTCTCGCCCCAGCCCCCATCCTCGTTCTGGTGGGCCAACAGCCAGTCCACGGCGCGCCGCACCGCCGGTTGCGACATGTCCTCCCCTAGAGCCTCCAGGGCCGGCAGCACCGCCCCACAGCCGTAGAGGCAGTTGACTCCCCAGCGGCCAAACCACGAGCCATCGTCCTCCTGGCGAGCCAAGATGAACTCCAGCCCGCGGCGCACAGCCGGGTGCTCCCGGGTATAGCCCAAGCGCCCCAGCATCTCCAGGACGTGCGCCGTCACGTCCACGCTGGGCGGGTCCAGGACCTCCCCAAAGTCGGCAAAGGGAATCTTGGACACCAGCTTGGCGGTGTTGTCCTTATCGAAGGCAGCCCACCCTCCATTGCGGCTCTGCATCGCCAGGGTCCATTCGACCCCGCGGCGGACCGCCGCCCGGCGCTGCTCTTCTTCCTCCTCCGGCAACCGGCACAGGTCCAACCCAATCAGGATGACCGCCGTGTCGTCCACGTCCGGGTACAGGTCATTCTCGAACTCGAAGGCCCAGCCGCTTGGCTCCACGCCCTTCACCTTCTTGGCCCAGTCGCCGGGCACCCGTATCTCTTCCCTGAGGAGATAGCGGCAGGCCTGTTGAAGCGCCGGATGGTCGGGCGGCATGTCCGAATCCAGCATCGCCATCAATGCCAGGCACGTATCCCACACCGGCGACACGCAGGCCTGCACACGCAGAGCCGACCCATCCTGGTACTCAAGGCTCCAGTTCTCCTTGAAGCCCTCCACACCCAGCTTCATCACCGGATGCTCCAAGTCATAGCCCCGGTGCTTCAGCGCCAACAGCGCGTAGACCCACGGCGGCTGAATCCCGCCCCAGCTTCCGTCCGCCTCCTGATGCTCCACAATCCACCGCTCCGCCCGGCGCCGGGACAGCTCCCGCAGCGGATGGAACGGCAGCTTGTTGTAAAACTGCACGGCCTTGTCGGCGGCCAGGAATGCGCTCTCCAGACTGAGAAGGCCGCCGCGCCGGGGCAGGGAGTAATTCACGCTTTCCCGCGGCTCGGGATATAGCTCGTCGATGCCCATTTCGTCTGGGATCAGATAGACCGGGCGGTCTGTCAGCAGGATGAGCATGGGAACAATCGTGGCCCGCGCCCAGGAGGAAAAGCTGTAGATATTGAACGGCGCCCAAGAGGGCAGCAACATCAGCTCCGGCGGCATGGCCGGCGTCCCATCCCAGTCCCACTGCCCAAACAGGGCCAGCCATATCTTGGTGAAGACCCGGACGTTCGGTACTCCGCCCCTTGAAAGGATGAACTCCTTGGCCCGGACCATCGCCGGCTCGTCCGCTCGGTCGCCGGCCAGCTTCAGGGCAAAGTAGCACTCCACCGAGGTCGAAAGGTCTCCCGCCCCCCCGAAGTACATCCCCCAGGACCCATCCTCTCGTTGACGATTCCGAATGTCCTGGGCAATTTTTCGCCACCGCCCCTCTTCCACGTCTCCCAGAAGGTAGGAGAGCATCAGGTGCTCCGCTTCCATGGTGGGGTTGGACTCCAACTCCCCCCACCAGTACCCTTCCGGGTACTGGACCTGCAGGAAGTACTCCTGCGAGCGGTTGATCGTCGAGCCCAGCCGCTCGGACAGGCCCTTCGATATGGATGGCATCTTCTTCTCTAGCTTGTTCATAGCCCCTTACAGCATCTGCGTGACTTTGCGGTTCTCCAGCCATGGCAGGCTCTCAACGTAGCCGTTGCCCACAAACCACGCCACCGACCTCTCAAATGCTCCCTCAATGGAAGACTGCGGCAAACCAAGCTCTTCAACGGCCTTGGAAGCATCCGCGTAGGCGTACTTTCGAGCCGTCTTGACTCCCTCCAAAGGGATCTCCGGCGTCCGCCTCAGAAGGTAACCCTCTATCCACGTGTCCAGGTAGCTGAGCGCGAGGGCCACCGGCACGGGAATCTTCAACCTTGGCGGCCTCTTCCCGGCGATCTTCGCCAGCAGGTCGAAGGCCTCCTTCAAGGTCATGTTGCGATTGCCCAAGATGTACCGCTCCCCCGACCTGCCCTTCTCCCACGCAAGCAGGTGTCCCTGGGCCACGTCCTCCACGTCCACCACGTTCAGGCCCGTGTCCACGTACCCAGGCAGCCGGCCGCTCAGAAAGTCCACGATGACCTTCCCCGTGGGAGTCGGCTTAACGTCCCCCGCGCCGATCGGGAAGGTGGGGTTCACGATCACCACGTCCAGGCCCCGCCTGAAGAAGTCCCGCGCCACCTCCTCCGCTTCCCACTTCGACCGCTTGTAGGGGCCCGACAGCCGCTTAGGCTCCGGGAACCATGTCTCGTCGGCAACCTCGCGCCCGTTGGTCTGGGCCACCGCCGCCACGCTCGACGTATGAACAACCCGCCCTACCCCCATGTCCCCGGCGGCCTGAAGGACATTCCGCGTGCCCTCCACGTTGACCCGCCGGATGACCTCGGCCTTCGCCGTTAGGGAATAGAGCCCGGCGACGTGGAACACCGCGTCGCATCCCTTCATCGCCTCGCGCAACGACCCCTCGTCCAGGATGTCCCCGCGGACCTCCTCGACCTCAACGTCGCCGGTGTTCAGAACGCCGCCGCTCCGCACGAGGGCCCGGACTTCAACGCCCGCCTCAACCAGGGCGCGGGCCACCGCGCCCCCAACGAAACCCGTCGCCCCCGTGACAAGCGCCCTCACGGCGTCACCCCTACGCTGGCGGCCAGCGCGGGCAGGACGACGCCGGAGCCCCTCTTCAGGGAGCGCCGCGCCTTTCCGGAAGCAAGCCCAAGCCGCACCAGGTTCGGAATCCCCGACGGCGTCGTCAGCGCATATCCCAGGGCGGGGAGAACCCAATCCCGGACTCCCCGTCCCTCCTTGCCCGCCACGAAGGGAGGCAGCGCCCTGTCAACAGGGTCCACCACCGCCCGGAGGGCCAGCCAGGGCAACCCCGCAGCCTGCGCCTCCCAGGCTATCCAGTAGCTCTCCATATCAACGACCGCCGCCCCCGTCCGCTGCCCCAGCGCCGCCTTGCTCTCAACCGTCCAGGCCGCGCCATCGACCGTCACACAGTCCCCCAACTCGTAGGAGATGCCGCTCAGGGTCAACCGCTCCGCCGCCGCTTCCAGAAGCAGGCGGTCTCCGTTCAACGTAGGCTCACCCTCGCAATGAAGGCTTGGGCTCAGCGCCAGCGCCCCTGCTGTCAGCCCCTCCCGCAGCCCTCCCCCATAGCCCAGGCTCAGGACGGCGTCAGGACGACTGGCCTCCAGCACCTCCCTCATCACCCGTCTGGCCGCCTCGCGGCCAACCCCGGTAACCGCCCCCACGACGCCGTCCCCGGCGTTACGCAGGTTGGGGATCTCCTCTTTAAGGGCCGCTATGACGGCAATCGTAGTCATTCGACGGCCTGCCTCGCTTTGTCCTCTTCCTTGCGCCGCTTCCAGGCTTCATACGACTGGCCGGCGGCGGTGTCCCTTCCCGTAAACATGATGTTCTCGATGTCCTCCAGAAGGACCCTGTGAGCGGCGCCGTCCTGGTCGTAAAGCTGGACGAAGGGCTGTGAAACCCGGGTGTTGCGGTTGAAGAGATATCCAATCAACTCCGCCCCGTCCTTGCGCACCAGCGTCACGTTGCCCCGGTAGTCGAAGGCCCGCTCCACCACCTCAGCCACGGTGATGCCGCCGCTCAGGTCCGGCGCCCAGCCCTGGAAACTCTGCTCTTCCTCGTGGATCATGCAACCAGTCCTACAACCTGCCTGAAATGGTCGCTACGGCCGTATCTTTCAAGGCCCTCAGCGATGAGAAGGTGTGGTCCACGGCTGTGGCCTCGTAGCCGCAGTGGACCATGCAGTCCTGGCACTTGGGATTGCCGCTGGCCTTGCCGTAGTTCTGCCATTCGGTCTCCTCCAACAGCTCCTCGAACGTCTCGGCATACCCTTCCTGGAGGAGGTAGCAGGGCTTTTGCCAGCCGAACATGTTGTAGGTGGGGTTGCCCCAGGGCGTGCACTCGTAGTCCCGCTTCCCCATCAGGAACTGGAGGAACAGCGGCGACTGGTTGAAGTTCCATTCCGACTTCTTGCCTTCCAGGGCTGCGGCAAACAGCTCCTGCGTCCGCGCCCGGCGCAGGAAATGCTCCTGGTCCGGCGCCTTGGAGTAGCTGTAGCCGGGGGATATCATCATGCCCTCGACCCCAAGCCCGCTCATCTCGTCGAAAAACTCGCGCATCCGGCTCGGGTCCGCCCCCTCGAAAAAGGTCGTATTCGTCGTCACGCGGAAGCCCCGGTCTTTGGCCTCGCGCAGCGCCTCCACCGCGATATCGAAAATGCCGTCCCTGCACACCGATTCGTCGTGCTCCTCGCGAAGCCCGTCCATGTGGATGCTGAAGCTCAAAAACTTCGACGGTTGGAACAACCCCGCTTCCAGCTTCTCCTTCAGCAGAATGGCGTTGGTGCAGAGGTAGATGTACTTCTTCCGTTCGATGAGGGCCTGCGCCAGCTCCCCGATGTACGGGTACATCAGCGGCTCCCCCCCGGCAATGCTCACGATCGGCGCTCCGCACTCATCGACGGCGCGCAGGCACTCCTCCAGCGGTAGGTGCTTCTTGATGATCTGCGACGGGTACTGGATCTTCCCGCAGCCGGCGCAGGCAAGGTTGCAACGGAAGAGAGGCTCCAGCATGAGCACCAGCGGGTACCGCTTCCGGCCCTTGAGTTTCTGGCTCACAACGTAGCTGGCGACTGTATAGCTCTGCGACAGGGGAACGGACATTATGCCTTCTCTAGCTGAACTTCCCTCTGGCCTCGTCTATGATTCCCGGTGGAGCAGAAAGGCGGCGAGGTCTTCCAACTCGGCCCTCGCCCACGGCGCCAGGGCCGCGGCGTCGGCCTCCTGCAGCGCCTTCCCACACTGCTCCTCGGCCAACTCCAAGGTCGCCTCGCGGGCGCCGGCGGCCTCCATGACCGCCAACACCTGCGCCACCTCTCCATCCGTCATCTCGTCGCTGGACGCGTAAATATCCTGGAGAAACTCAGCGCCGGGACACGTGGCCCGCTGAAGGGCGTAGACCGCCGGAAAGGCCTTCTTCCTCCGCCTGATGTCCGCCCCAATCGGCTTACCCAGCTTGCTGTGGTCGCCCCAGACTCCCAGCGCGTCGTCGCGCAGCTGGAACGTAAGTCCCAGGTAGCGCCCGCACCGGGCCAGGATGTTGACCGTCTCGGCGCTGGCGCCGGCGGCAAGCGCCCCCATCTCCATAGCCGCGCTGATGAGCGCCCCGGTCTTCAGGGAGATCATCGTCAGGTATTCATCGACATCAACCCGCAAGCGCCCCTCGAACGAAACGTCCATGACCTGCCCCTCGATCATCTGAAGGCAACGCTGGGTCAGGATGCGCTCTATCTGAAGGGCGTCGCCCAAGCGCACGCCGGCGTCGCACAGCGCATGGGTGCACAGGTCCGACACCACCTTCATCGCGTCTCCCGCCGTCAGAGCTTCAGCCTCTCCCCAGATGGCCCAGACGGTCGCCCGCTTGCGGCGCTCCCTGTCTCCGTCCTGGATATCGTCGTGGATCAGCGAGTAGTTGTGGATGAGCTCGAGTCCAACGGCCGCCGGCAGAGCCGCCTCCGGCCTTCCGCCAACCGCCGCGGCCGTGAAGACGCACAGGGCCGGCCTGAACGCCTTGCCCCGGTCGTAGCTGGCGGCCCGGCCCTGGGGGTCCACCCATCCAAGGTGGTAGCGCAGCATGGTGAACAGGTCCGACTCCCGCTCCCCCACGGCGCCCCGCAGACCTTCCTCCACGAGCGACAGATGACGGGTCAGCAGCGGCAGCGCGGCCGGAGGCGCCGATGACGCCCCACGAAGACGCTCGCGCAGTGAAGTCATGAGTCTCCCGGAGGCCGGTCCCAAAAGGGTAGGCAGCACCCAACACTACCTAGTATTGCGATGGTGGGACACTAACAAAGAGCCTGGTAGGTGTCAAGGCCCGCCCCCCCTTCTCCCCAGCCCCCCGGCTACGGGGCAAGCCTCTGTCCCCGCCCCCGAGTACGGGGGCGGCGTAACTCCCTAGACCGGAGAACAGCAACTTTCCCTAGTCGAGAAGTTATGATTACGGCGCCGGTAACCCGAAGGGTGTGGGCCGGAGCGTACTGTTCTGCGAACTTATCCCTGAGAGGTCGTGTTGTAAGCCTCGTCTTGATAGCGGCATGGGTTGATGTTTACTCCATGCCGACCCCATCTGGCTGGCCATGCCTTGCGCCAACTCGAGCTAACTCTTGGCGCTAGTTAGCGCCACAGGCTTCGTCGCGGGCCTCCTTCAGTTCTTCCATCGGGGCGGCCGAACTCACGTAAATGTACATCTCCTTTGCCTCTTCAAGGTTATTCGCTGTGGGAAGCATCATGCGCATGCTTTGCTCGAAATCGGGGTCGCTTTCCGCCAAGCAGTCCCACGTCTGTCCGGCGACGTCTTCCTTGCTTCCCCCGCCTCCGCAGGCGGCCAACAGCAGCATGAACACCAGGACACACATGAGTGGAATACCGTATCTGAGCAGGGTGGAGTTCACAATTACACATCCTTTCACAAGATAGGTCGAACTAACCTCGCGTCGCTTCAAGCAAAACTCTCTATCGGCCAATGGCGTCAGCCCCCGTCTTTGGGGCCGTCCGGGCTTCGGGCGGCAGCCTGGGCGCTGCGGACCTCCGCCACCATTCTTTCCACCGACGCCCACTCTGCGCTGTGGCCGAAGTACACCGTGTCGCTTTCGCCGTCAACCGCTACCGCAGCACAGTACATGCTCTGTGTTCGAGCGCTCTTGCCAATCAACCATTGCCCCACAACGATTACCAGGGGTGCTATCCCGATAACCGCGCCGTGGATGACCCACTGAATCGCCGAATAAGGCTCGAAGGGGCGACAGGCTCCCATCCAACCCATGCCTCCTTCACATTCCTCCGTTGCGATGCCAAACCAATACAGGACGTGAAACAGTAGCTGTAACAGGAAGAAACCGGAAGCGGCAAGTAACAGCAGGCTCCCGCCTAACGTGATCAAGGCGCCGGGCGCTTTCAGGAACCAGTTTGACCCGCCCGTTTTGACCGGCTGTTGGTCCACCTGAACCGATGAAATTGCGAGGAGTTCAATGGTTCTGCCGGGGAACGCCAGATGTCGCTGCGAAAGCAGGACATCTCCGTCTTGATAGAGCGTCCGCTCCGGTTCGGGAGCATCCGCCCGGCTCGCGGCCTGCCAATGTTCAGCAGCAGTTTCTCGGTTCGCCGTCCCTTCAGCCTGCTCGCTATGCAACGCCCCCAATTGGAACCGTTCCGGCTCTGCCCCATCGCCTTGCGCCGCAGCCGCTTGCGCCGCGCCTTCGGACCGTCCGGCTAGGCCCCACTCCGATGCGGACATAAAGCCGTGATAGGCCACGTCCAAGTCGGGGGCTCGCAAGGAGGCTGCCTCACCGGAGCCAAACCATGGTGGAGCCGAGACTGAATCGTCCAGCCAGGGCTGAGCCACATCCAGTGCGATGGCATAGGCCAACATGGGATCGGGTTCGCCCCGTCCGTCCGCCGAGTCAGGTCCGGTCAGAGACTCCTTCAAACCATGCAACTGGCTTATCTCATATGCCCCCGCTTCCGTTGGCGGCAGCATACCCGTGTGCATCGGCGTCGCAATAAGCCAATAGATACAGTCGACGACCGCGCCGACGAGGGAATTCGCCCACCAGTGGGGCAGCCATAAAGCCAGCCAAAGCCCGCCGCCAACGCCCATCAAGACCCCGGCCAATATCGCCCATCCGAATCCATCCGCTAAACGCTCCCTCCTTATCCGTATCGGGTTGTCATGGAAAAGGCCTTGGCGCTGCAGGTACTCCCCCAACTGGTCCCCGATAGCATCCTTATGCCCGTCCATCAGGTCACGCAGCGCTTGAACCGTTGTGGGGCGCGATGGCAAGCTGTCGCATATCAACCGCTCCCAGTCAAACTGCGCGGAGCCCTGCTGCGACGGCTGGTATAGGAAGCCGCTCCTCGTTCCGACGCACTGGAATTGCAACACGCCGCGCTGGCACATCTCGGTTATCGCCGCCAGCAGCGTTCGGTCGCTGACCTCCCGGTCCTCCAGCACCGATACAGCCGCCGCCGGCAGCCTAGCAGGCTGCGGAAAAACTCTGCTGTCTACCCAGGGCCAAAAACTGTCCGACGATAAACGCCGTCCTATCGCGTGTTCTGAACGAATTATTCGAATTGGCCTATCACATGCCGAATGCCGCCGAGACAGTTGAGGCTCCATACACTGCGACTGAGCGCCTTACCTTTCTTCCGCAGCCTGCTAGGGCGCTGCCGGGTTGCCACCTCCAATGAGTCCCGATGCCCGATTCCCCGCCTGCGTCGGAATTTGAGCCACAGCGCGAGCACGAGCAGCAGCGCGACGCCGACGCCTATTGTCCGGAAGCCCCAAGCCGTCAGCTGCTTCCAACCCATGTCCTGGTAATCGGGGAAGCCGCTCTCGGCGATGGCCCCGCCAGGGTCCAGCGCGAACAACAAGCCAATGGCGGCAAGGGCCGCCAGCGTTGCCAACACACTCGCCATAGGTCACCTTCCTTCCTGCTTCTCTCAGGTCACCTTGCGACACGCCCAGCTTGCACCACCTGCGCTCGAAAGTGCAAGGAATCTCGCTGCTCTACGCAGCCAGCAGCCCCCCCACCCCCCTCTCCACCGCCTTCCCCTCCGCCGACGCCCGCAGCCACCTGCGCAGCTCCCGCCGGGCTATCGTCACGCTGACGTTATGCCCCCGGTCGACCCGCAGTTGCGCCAGTTGCTTGGCCGCCCCTGCCGCCGCCGCCTTGCCGGCCTCCGACACCGCCATATGCAGAGCGTCATTCGGATCGAACGCCGGGATCGGCAGCTTCCACAGTTGCTTCTGCAAGTGGCGCGCTCCGAACTGGCCCTTGGGCATCAAGGACATTACCGCCTCATACAAGGCTTGGCTATTGATGATAACCTGCATATAGGTGGCTTCATGGGTATCCCTGCAGGCAATCCAGAATAACGTATAGTCTACTAGGGCGTTATCGCTATAGAGCAGCGCAGCCGTCGGTGCACCAGAGCCGCTGTAGACCACTCGGATCGGCCTATCGCTAGGACTTCCCCTCCATTCCAATTGAGACGACAACTCCCGATGAAAGTCCAACCTCTCCAATAGGTTCAGTCTGTTGACTGGCTGTTTGTACGTTTCCCACAACTGGCTAACGGTCTGCCATCGGTCTCGCATCCGCCGCTCCAAACCACCCAAACGAATACCGCCCATGCCATCGGGGTCGGTAGGAATCTGAGCCTCTCTGAGTTTTAGCGGCAGGGCCGCCTTGAGCGGGTCAAGGTTCGCATAGGGGACCAACGTCTCCCCCAAGTACACATCGTGGACGTGCTGGGACTCGACGGTTTGACTTGTGATTGTGGCCAGGTCAAGGCTGCGCCACGGCTCTTTATCCTGGGAGCCACGTCTCGGATTCACGGTCACCGTCTGGCCGGCCTGAACAATCGCTGGATTCTCAGCTTCTTCCACGAAGAACAGGCATCGTGGCACGATTGATGCCCCTTGCCGGGAATAGCCGGCATAGGGAGAAACGCTGGCGGCGGACGTATCGGTTATGGCGGTGCGCGTCTGTCTATCGGCGTCAACTCCCGGCTCACCCAGCCAACGTTCCACTTCGCCCGCCAACGGCGTCGGCTGAGCGTTCTCGCCGGTCCTCCGCGCAAACGCCACCGACGCGGGCATCGGGAAGAAGGTGTTGGGGTACAGGCCCTCCAGATCCCACGCCGTCTTGTAGCCGAAGTCCACCGCCAGGACGCGGCCCGGCGTGCGGTCCCTTCCCCTGCCGCTTGTTTTCGCCCGCCATGCGCCGGTGCGCCACTTGGAATGTTGGCCCGTCTGAAGGGCGCTGTGGGGCATCACCATACCTATCACGCCCCCGTCCTTCAGGTACAGGTCGACGCTGCGGGCGAAGAACAGGCTGGATATGTCCTGGTGGTTAGCGTGTCTGCCGCCGACCCAGATGCCGTAGAGGTCCTTACTCTGCCGCTCCAACTCCGTGCGCAGAGTGCTGACTGTGTTGCGATAGATCAGCCACGGAGGGTTTCCAACGATGACATCCACCTTGTTGCGGGATAGGGCCACGGGGCGCACCAAGTTGCGGGTGTAGTACGCCCAGATGTGGTTGCGGCCCTCCTTGTGCAGCATTTGCAGGGTCTCGATTGTCTTCTTCAGAGTCTCCCGCTCACCCGGATCGGTGATGTGGTTGTCGTCGAGGGCCAGGTGGGGGTCTTCGCCGCGCTCGATGGCTTCGGCAATGTCGCCCATCAGAGCATCGAAGGTCTCGGCCCGCTCCACGAGGTTCCTCGGAAACACCAACTCCGTATTCTGTTCGTCCTCCACCTGGATCGTGACGTTGTGTTGGGCGAACAAGTCGCCGGTGCGGAACCGCAGCTGGAGGGCGTCTCCCAGGTAGATGGGCGCGGTGATGTTAGCGGCAAAGCCATGAGCGACGGCGGCTTGGATCGCTGGCCTGGCGGCCAGGACCCAGGCTGCGCGGGCGAGGTGTACGGCCACAGGGTGGACGTCAATACCGGCCACCGAGAAGCGCAGCCACTCCAACGCCTCCTTGGGATCGAGCGAGGTCGCATTGGCCGCCTCGATGAAATGCTTGACCGCCTCGGCCACGAACGTCCCCGAGCCGCAGGCCGGGTCGAGAACATACTGGCCCAGCGGGTCGGTCACCGCCTCCCGCACGATGGCCCGCGCCAGCCAGTCCGGGGTGTAGTACTCCCCCAGTTGACGGCGCTCGTCGGGCGGGATCACCGTCTCGTACAGGATCGAGGCAACGTCAGTGGGCGCCTCCATCCAATCGAACCTCGCCACCCGGCGCGCCAGGGTCTTCAGCAGCGGCAGGCCCCCCTCGACCTCCGTCGGCCAGGCGAAGAAGTCCGACTCCACCACACCCTGCAAGCCTGTCCTGCTGCGGAAGTCGCGGCCGTGGAGCAGGTCCGCGGAATCGGTCTCCGCCAGTTGGTTGATGTCGCTGCCGAAGGACGCCTGCACCGCCATGCCGATGACGGCGCTCAAATAGGTGTGGCGGACGAAGAGGCCGTCCAACTGCTCCGGTGATGAACCGGCGATTTCGCCCAGGGCCGCTAGGAGCAGGTCCTGCCATAGCCGCCTCTTGACCTTGATGGTGTTGAGATCGGCGCACTGGCCGTACAGGGCTTTGAGTTCCGCTATGTCGCGCTCGTAGACGGGGCTGTCGGGGCCGAAGTGCTTCCCGATGCTCTCTCGGTCCGGGACCGCGTTCTGCGCTGTGAACAGGGCGCGGTCGCTAAGCCATTCGTAGAGGGCGATCCAGCGGTCCGGGTCCTCCAGCGTGAAGGCGTAGGGCGGGACCGCTTTGACCGGCCCGGCGGTGGGCCAGCGCAGCAGCCAGTGCTTGCCGTCGGTCAGGATGCCCATCCGCACCCGGCCCTGCTTCTGCGACTGCGCCAGGTAATCGTCGAGCTGCCCCACGTAGTCCGGGTTGGGATTGAAGCCTCTGGTGGCGCCGATCCTGCGCTTGAACTCGACGAAGGTGTCCAGGGCGGTGAGGTCCACAGCCTGGCGCGACCCCTGGGCCGGCGGGTTCTCCTCGACTATCTCGCCCGGGCTGGCCAGCCCGGTAAGAATGAGGAAGTCCCGCACCGCGCTCGTGATGTTCGCCTCGGCCCCGACGTTGTCGTGCCGCCGCAGGATCTCGGCGGCGGCCTCGGCGTACTTGGGGTCGTCGTAGTCTATGTGGATAGGCATTTTTCCGGTGCGCTCATCCGCGGAGTCTCCAAGAAGCGGGGAGGATGGCAGGCCCAAAGTACCCCCAGCGCCCCGCGCCCCGCTTCCCCCGCCCCCGCCCAACAGCCCACCCTCCGCGCCCAAACGCCGCCATAGCCGTCGTTTGACCCACCCTGCCGCGGGGGGTAGCATGTCGGCGCTCCAACGGGGAGGACTGGATGGAGTCAGGGCCCAGATTCGGCATAGGCAGACACACCGTCTTCTACGGCTGGGCCATCGTCGGCACATCCTTCCTGGTGGTCTTCAGCGAAGCCCCCACCCGCAGCTTCCTCCTCTCCCTCTTCGTCGTTCCCATCACCGAGGAGTTTGGCTGGACTCGCTCAGTCCTGACCGGCGCCGTGTCCATGGGCGCCGCCCTCAGCGCCCTGATCGCCCCCGGCGTGGGCCCGCTGATCGATAGATACGGCCCTCGCATGGTTATCGTGGGGTCCGTCGCCATAACCGGGAGCTGCATCCTGGGCCTGGCGTTCATCGACCAGGTGTGGCACCTCTACTTCCTCCTCATCTTCGCCCGCGCCTTCTCCTCCTCGGCGGCCATGATGGCGGCGACCGTGGCCGTGGCCAACTGGTTCATCCGAAAGCGCGGCCGGGCGATGGCCTTCAGCAACTCCGGGACGTGGACCGCCATCCCCATCTTCCTCGTGGTGTCCCAGTTGCTGATCTCTCTCTACGACTGGCGCGTGGCGATGTTCACGATGGGCGTATGCTCCCTGGTTCTTGCCATCCCGGCAACGTTGATCTTCATGAAGCGCCGCCCCGAGGACGTTGGGCTCCTCCCCGACGGCGACGCCCATCCGCCGGGTTCCACCGACGCCGCCGGCAGGCGCCGCCAGCAACCGCTGGAGGCCTCATGGAGCCTGCGCGAGGCCATGGGAACCAGGGCGCTGTGGCTCATCATCCTAGCGACGGGCCTGCCCAGCATGGCGGCCCAGGCCGCAAACCTCCACGCGCTGGCATCCCTCACCGACCGGGGCATCCCCACCGGCGTCGCCGCGGGCACGGTGACCGTCACCCTGCTCGTGAGCGGCGTGGGCACGTTGTTCTGGGGCTTCCTCGCCGAGAGGCTTCACGTCCGCTTCACCGCGGCCCTGGCCTTCTTCATCAGCGCCGTCGGCCTGGCCATCCTGATCTACGCCGGCAACATCGTGTTGGCTTTTCTCTATGCCGCGGTGTACGGCCTCGGCTTCGGGGGCTTCAGAGTCCTGGAGAACATGCTCTTCGCCAACTACTTCGGACGCAGACGATTGGGCACCATCGCCGGATTCGCCAAGCCCTTCCACCTGCTCACCAACGCAGCGGGGCCGCTGCTGGCCAGCCTCTCCTTCGACCTGCGCGGAAGCTACACCCCCGCCTTCATCCTGTTCAGCCTGGCCTATCTCTTTGCTTCCATAGCCCTACTCCTCGCAACCCCCCCCAAGCGCCGCCCCCCGGAAGCGGTCGCCGCCTGACCACCCCACCCACCCCTCAGAACAGCCCCCCCTGCCCGGCCCCCTCGTCCTCACTGGCCGGCGCAATGCACTCCGGCGCGTCGAACCCCGCCGAGTTGACCATCGCAGACACGACCCTCGCCGCCATGTCCTCCGCCCTGTACGGCCCGGCGACCAGCGCCGTCAGCGCCAGCGGGTCCTGCTCGGCCTCGTCCAGCCATACGTCCTCCAAGCTTGGCGTCAGCATCGCCGGCATGCGGTCGTGGATGGGCGCCACCAGGTCATTGGGCCGCGTCGTCACGATGGCGCACGAATGCACGAACTCCCCCCCAGGCGACTGCCACCGCTCCCACAGCCCGGCAAAGGCGAACGGCCCCTCCGACTTCAGCGTGAAGTACACGGGCAGGCGCCGCCGCCCCTCCCGCTTCCACTCGTAGAACCCGTCGGCGATCACCAGACACCGACGGCGCGCCACGGCATTGCGGAAGGCGGGCTTGACGGCCATGTCCTCGCCGCGGGCGTTGATCATGCTCGCCCGCGGCGACGGCGAGGGCGAAGCCCACGACGGCAACAACCCCCACCGCATCAGCTCCGCCCGCCGCCCCCCGCCGTCCCCGCGCGCCGTCAGCACCTGCTGCGTCGGCGCAATGTTATAGCGCCGCACCACCTCCGCCTCCACGACATCCAACCCAAACCGGGCCTGAAGCGTTCTGAGGTCCGTGTACAGCGTAAAGCGACCGCACATGCCTAAATCTTACTCCCCAGGGACGTTGGGCCACAGGCGCAAGGCGGGGGCAAGCCTCTGTCCCTGCCCCCTGGTACGGGGGCAGGCTAGGAAGCATCCCATATCGCCAACGGGCCTACTCCCTGGGACTGCGTCCCTGCTCCTTCTGGGCGGAACGCAACGCTATGCCGTCATCCAGCAACAGCGAGTTCGATTGCGCCAGTGTCCGGATGTCCGTCAGGAGGATGAGATCAGACTCTCTGACCTTGCTCTCGGCCCGCCGTTTCAACATCCTCTGTCGGTAGACCGCAAACACAATAACTGCGAGTGCCACCGCCATAACGCCGTACGGAAGCCGGACCATTGACGCGACATCCGAGAGCGAGACCTCCCTGAGTGAGGACACGAAAACAATAGCAAATATCCAGCCCAGGGTGACTATCCCGTCATAAGAGCGGTAATAATTCATTGCCGGCGCCTCCCCGTGGGAACGTGTGTGGAAACTACCTGAGCCCTATCCCTAAGTCTAACGGCGCGCAGCCTTGCCTACGTGGGGAGAGCCCTATGGTCGCGGAGCCCTCGTAGTGGTCCGAGCCGGGGAAAGCGACCGTACGTGGCTGAAAGTGGGGCAAGCCCAGGCAAGACCGCCCGTACTGTACTGCGCAATTTCCGGTAGGAGGTGAAACAGTAAGGGAGCGTATAGGGATGTCGTAGCCCTCCCATTACGGAGAAGTCCCAAGCCGTCGAAACCAATTCAGCACTTGCTGCATACTCCAATAATCACCTTCCATCGTCTCAGTCAAGACGTGTTGGACCTGCTCGATGGTCGGTTCGCTACCAAACACCATTTCCTCAAGTCGTCGTCCAATCTCACGAGCAAATGGACGGTCCGTGACTACTCCTGCGGCAACGAGACGGGCGGCCCAGTAGTTGTCTACTCCGAATTCCATGAAATTGGCCCACAGGCTCCAGGGCCGCTCCGGGTGCCCACTAGCTTTCGCCAATGGATCGGCTGCCCGCAGTACCCATGGGAGGAAGAACTCCACGCAGGTGTTCATAAAATCCGCGAACTTCGCAAACTGGTCGGTCCAGGTGCTGTCTTCCGAAACTCCGTCAAGCCATATCTGAAGCGTAGGTGAGCGCTTCGACCTTCCATTAGAAGGAAGTAAAGCAAAAATCGTGTCTATAGACTCACCTGCCAGCCAATTGTACAATACCAACCCTATTTCGTCGGAATGGACAATCGGACGACTTCGGGGCGTGCTGATTCTTCGAAGATCTGGATTTATCTGCTCGGTGACATCAGCGAGACTCTTGAGCAGCACTTCACCGACTATCACCGGGTCTGCACTCGAAGCTCCGAGGTCTGAGAGTGTATCGATCGCTGTGCAAACTCTCCTTGCCGTTTCTGGAGAAATCCCAGAAATTCTCGCTGCATCCCCGAAGTCTGTCAGAGTAGCAGGGCTTGCAGCGACGGCCAGAGGTTCTCCATCCGCATCGTTAAGGATATCAAGGAATGCCGAGTGAATTCGGTCCGCCGCTGTATCTCGATCTTCCGATTGGTAAGCGAAGCTGTGTATATGGAACGATTGAGGAAGATTATCCAAACCAGGATTCTCCCGAATTGCAGCCAGCAGTTGCGACCCTACCGTGGACCCCGCTACATCTTTATCAGCTCGCCCTAAGGCACTTGAAAGAGTAGGCTGCGACGGCAAGAAAACAATCTGTTGCTGCAAACCAGGACGGCGCGACGGCGATGTCAGCAGTGCGTCTCCAACTGGGTTGTCAAAGATGATTGTGTCACCTTCCGTAAACTGGCCCGCACGGCCACATCTCCCGGCAATGTTCCTAAATAGCAAACTTTCAATAGGACGACTCCTCTGACCATCGAATGCTAGCCAATCCGCGAGAATCGTTACGCGGAACGGAAGGTCCACGCCCTCCGCCAGCGTGGTGGTCGCAGCGACCACTTTCAGTGCCTTCTCCTCCACAGCTCGCTCAATGATTGCTCGTAGCTCATGAGGTAGACTCGAGTTGTGAAGGGCGACTCCGCGTTGTAGTGCTTCCCTAAGAGGGCGAAGGTACAAATACTTTTGGTCAATCAGATCGATGATAGTCTGGATAGGTCTGGGGACAGGCTCCAGAGGCGGGAATCGGCGAACTATCTCCCTTGCCAGTTGCCTAGTCTTGGGCCGTGTGGAACAGACGCACAGAACAGGTTGGTCGTACTGCTTGTGTTCAAACTCGGCTAGCAACGCTAGGTTTTCCATGGCTGCTGGTTCCTGGTTTCTGATGGCACCGAAATTGCTAGTTGGGTAGAAGTCTTTATTTGGCCAAGGTAACAAGGTTTCACCAAGCACCTCGGACGGATTGGCATGAAGAGGGTCATCACCTGCGTGCAATCGAAGCTTTCCATCCTCAGTCCACTTGAGAAGTCGTTTCGCACTCGGGCGCCATGATCCGCGAATGACGTCATCAGGTCTGATTCCAATCCAAGTTGCGAGCGAATCAGCATTTGAGAGCATGGCAGACAACAGGACGATTTTGGGAGCTGATTCACCTCGGAGCTAAGCCAAACGCATTCGAGTCACTATTCCTTCTAACCTGATACCTCGCTGACCATTACCAATCATGTGGGCTTCATCGAATACGACGCACTGGACCGAGGGTAGAAATTCTGGGTGAACACGGAGTAGTGCGTCGAAACGTTCTGGTGTCGCCACGACAACCTCGGGGTGTCCTTCAGGATCTAGCGCCTCTGGCTCCTTGTATCCACCCACCAGTTGATGAACACGAACCTCAGGAGGACTGTGACGATTGATTTTTTCATAGACTTGCCTCCCAAGAGCCACGTACGGCGCAATGTAGCAGACAAGCCCAGGCTGCCGACCCAGTGCGCTCATGAGAGCGAGTTCACCCAACAGTGTCTTGCCGGTACCTGTGGGCAAAGCAACCAAGAGATTCTTATCTGCATCTAACAGCCCGTATTTCGTCAGTGCTTCGAACTGGGACGGCAGTAACATTGCCGAGTCGGCAACTAGCTTGTCGAGGTATCCGCGCGGGAAGCTATTCTCGTGCTGCCCCAAGACCCTTGCGGTTGAAAGCCTCCTCGCGTGTGAAAGCGAAAGGCGGCTCAGCCTCAGAAGATAACTCTCCCATGCACCTGTTTCTTCCCGCATTGCCTCTGTCAATGCTTCAGTTGCCCCAGCAAGATACTCTTCGTCACCTTTCGCCAGGAACCCGGTGAGGTTCTCTATACACGCTCGATATGGAGATCCAATTGGAAGTTTCGTATATGCTGTGCTGCTTACTACGGGCGAACTGAGAGCAAGGGCAGTTAATTCACCTGGACTTAATTCGGATTCCAGGAGACGGTGGCTTTGGATTACTGCGTTTGCAGATACTGATGTCCCGGATATTCCGAACGCACAAGCTGCGAGGATCGCGGATGCCTTCCGGCTATCCAAGTCCGGAATACCCAACTCAGATGCTGCAAGGTCCAGAATCCTTGCAGCTGCTATAAGATCTCTCCAAGCGTCGAATTCGTAGTCGTCATAGAGTTCAGACTCCTGAGTGTCGGTGCGGGAGGCCAAGACCGCTTGCGCGGTTGCTAGCAACGTCCCCCAAGCATCCGATGGGCCTGACAGATTCCGTGCCATAACTGCGGCAGTTCGCTCAGCGTATTCATAGTCGGCCCAACTCGGAACAGGCATCATAGTTTACCTCTTGCCAAGCTGGTCAGGCGATGGTCAAGTTTGCCAATGACCACAGACCAACATTCGACTACATCAGGAGACCAACCTCGTCCTATAAGTGCTTGGCGAACGGCGGTCATCTTATGAGACGAATCATACGCCTCGTCGTGAAGCAGGGTAGGAATGAGCCGAATGCTGCTGGATCGCTGGGGAGTTGGCCCCGCCAAGGCAGTTGTCCTTGGCGCTAGGTGACTTTGATTCTGTTGGTCCATCTTGTTCTTCAATGCACCGAGGCGAGTCTGAAGGGTGAAGCGAGGGTTATCTCCGAAAAGTTTCTCATAGTCGGAAATGAGTTCATCAGCGAGTTGTAGAGAAGCTGACCCCGTCGTCTTGACTTCTTGAATTGCAGCCCAATCGTCAACTTCAGTATCGCCAAAGTACAGCCATACGATATCTAGGTCCGGTCTGGATATTTTTGAGAGTGGGTCCCAAGCATTTGCAGCATGTACATACTTGAGATCGGGAAAGGAGTAGTGCCTACCTAAGCCATAGGCGATGAACTCACCGAGATTACCCTTTACTGAATTCAAGAGGGGATCCTGAGGTCCTAGAAACCCCGCATTAACGATGGGCTGAAGCCACGCCAAAATTGTCTGGTGCGCTGCGTCGTCATCAGGATCACCCGTCCACACAACCCACCCTATGACGGCACCCTGGTTATTTTTGAATCCCGACAACTTACGCCTCCCCCTTGGAATACAGTTGCTTCAGCTCTCGTGGGAGAAGATGGTTCCCTCGTTCTGGGCTTGTGCCAAGTTGTGCAGCCCCCATCCCGACTAGGTTCTCGCTAGTTGGGCTGTCCAGCGCGAGCAGTGGCTTGCCAGAAGCTGCAAGCTCGCGAGCGAAGGCCTCGGTCTTGCCGCCGGGGCAGGGTGTGCGATGAAGCCTTGGGCTCGCCAAGGCTGTACCGCCGCAGCATCTCCGCGGCAGCCTCGACGCATCTGGGGTCGTTGGCGTCTATCTGCACAGAAGTTCCGTTGCTTTCATCCGCGGAGTCTCCGATGAAGCGGGGAAGATAGCTGGCTCAAAGTACCCCCCGCGCCCCTCTCCGCGCAAGCCGCCAGCGCCCAACCCCAACCCCCCCCCCCATCGCCGCCCCACCGCCGCCGCCGCGCGAGCCTCTACTGCCATACCCCCCTTGCAAAATACGAACAATTGTGCTATAGTATCCCTATGAAGTGAGCCACCGGCCCCCTTCTCTTTCTCGGAGCCTGCCGCATAACGTAGGTACTGGGGGCTCACCATGGAGAGTCCCCCTGTGGCAGGGGCGCTGAGGGAACACCCCAAGGGGCAAGACCCTCCGAGGAAGCCTGGGACCGGAGCGAATGCCGTTGTAGGGCACAAGCCCCTGGGAGCAGCTAAAGGCTCCCCGCGGTTTCGCTAAGGCTCGCGACGGCTCTGTCTCAGATCTGTCCCGGCTTCGTCACGGCTCCCTTCGGGGCGCCGCTGGTAAACGTCGCGAAGTGTCGCCAACTGTCCCACAGTCGTGACATCTGTCCCCTGGAGCGCTATGGACTACCGCTCTCGTTCCCGCCGCCGATGCTATTGGTGCGCCCGCCGGCTTCCGCCTGCTCTACGCCTGGACGCCCTCTACTGTTCCGGGCGCTGCCGGAAGGCCGCCCACCGCGCAGAACACGGACCGCGCGACGCCTACAGAGAGGAGAGCGGTGGGCTTCCGGGGCGGGACGGCTATTCGGACGGTGCAGCGGCCCCGGTCTTGGCCTCGCCGGGCTCGCATCGGCGGCAGGCTGAAGGCGCTCTCCTCAGCCTCGCAGACAAAGCCATCGAGGTGATGAAAGCAGCGCTTGCGGCCAACGACACCCGCGTCGCTGAGTGGATCGTCGAGCGTTCCGTCGTCCGGCACTCCAAACCCGGCGGCCCCGAAGAAAAGTCAGCCCGGATGAGGGGTGAGGATGCAAGAGCAGAACTCGAGCGTAAAATCGCTGCAGTCTCAGCCGAACTTGAGCGAGATAGTGCTGGCGGAGCTGACCCCGGAAGCGGCTGAGGCCTTGGAGTGGGACTGGCCCACCTGGGCCCGCCCCTCCCAGGTCCCCCCCGACGGAGACTGGCTCGTCTGGCTCGTCCTGGCCGGCCGAGGCTGGGGCAAGACCCGCACCGGCGCCGAATGGGTCCGCGCCCAGGCCGCTTCCAACGGCGTCCGCCGCATTGCCCTCGTGGCCCCTACCGCCGCTGACGCCCGCGACGTCCGTCATGGTCGAGGGCCACAGCGGCATCCTCTCCGTGGGCCACCCCGACGAGCGCCCCGCCTATGAGCCGTCCAAGCGCCGCCTCACCTGGCCCAACGGCGTCGTCGCCACCACCTTCTCCGCCGACGAGCCCGACCGCCTGCGCGGGCCCCAGTTCCATGCAGCCTGGTGCGACGAGCTGGCCGCCTGGGGCCACCCGGAAGCCTGGGACATGCTCCAGTTGGGCCTCCGCATGGGCCATCCACCGCGCACCGTCGTCACCACCACCCCGCGGCCCGTTCGCCTCATCCGCGAGCTCCTCGCCTCGCCGTCAACGGCGGTCACTCGCGGCGCCACCTACGAGAACCGGGCCAACCTCTCCGAGGCGTTCCTCCAACGGATCGCCGCCCGCTACGAGGGGACCCGCCTGGGCCGCCAGGAGGTCCACGCCGAGCTTCTTGACGACGTCGAAGGCGCCCTCTGGCAACGCAAGGTCTTCCAGTCCATCCCCGACGCCCCGGACCTCCTCCGCGTCGTCGTCGCCATCGACCCCGCCGTCTCCTACAACGACAGCGCCGACGAGACCGGCATCGTCGTTGCCGGCCGCGGCGTCGACGGCAGCTTCTACGTCCTCGCCGACCGCTCGTGCAGGCTGTCGCCCGACGGGTGGGCGCGGCGGGCCGTGCGGGCGCACCGGGAGTTCGCCGCCGACCGCATCATCGGCGAGGTCAACAACGGCGGCGAGCTCGTGGAGTCCGTCCTCCGCACGGTCGACGGGTCCATCCCCTACAAGGCCGTCCGCGCCAGCCGCGGCAAGCTCGTCCGGGCCGAGCCCATCGCCGCCCTCTACGAGCAGGGCAAGGTCTTCCACGTCGGCCCCGGCCTCGAAGACCTCGAGGACCAGCTCTGCACCTGGACCCCCGAAAGCGGCGCCAGCCCGGACCGCCTCGACGCCCTGGTCTGGGCGCTCACGGAGCTCAACCAGCGGGCCGAAATCGGCGTGTGGCTGTGAGGAGGGGCCTAGAGTTCTAGGAATTCCTCCACGGACAGGCCTGCCTGAGCCACGATGGCTCGAACAGTGCCTTCAGTTCCATGCTGGTTATGTCTCCCATCGCTTGGCACTTTTTGGGTGTATCGCTCGAAAGACAGGTTCAGGTCCGGGATCCCCTGCCGGTAAGAGGCATCATTCATCCCAACGATAAGGTGGCCTTCTGCAGTCGATTATTGGCCGTGTGAACGTATTCCTCGTTGATTTCATAGCCGACATAGTGTCGGTTCGCCTGTACCGCAGCCTCAGCAGTTGTTCCTGAACCCATGAACGGGTCCAGCACAATATCTCCAACAAACGAGTAGAGGTGAATGAGACGTAAAGGCAGTTCGACAGGGAAAGGAGCCGGATGATTCGCCTTTCTGGCCCTGGCCGCTGGAAACCGCCAAATGCTTTTCGTGCTCTCCAGGAACTCATCCCTGCCAATGCTATTCTCGCGTACAGGGTGACGCTTGAAGGTTCCCTTACAGAAAACAAGGATGTATTCATGCACATCGCGCAAAACTGGATTGCTGGAAGACTGCCAACTCCCCCAGGCGCAAGAAGTGCCAGCACTTGCTCCCTTATCCCATATGATTTCCCCTCGCATATAAAAGCCGCAGGCATGGGCGATCTCGGTTAGATATAGGTGCAAGGGAATATATGGAGTGCGACCCACATTGGCGATATTAATACAGGCGCGGCCACCTTCCACCAAGACACGGTAGACCTCATTCATTACATCGGCGAGCAAGTCCTTATATTCCGCCAATGTTAAGTCGGCGTCGTATTCCTTGCCCACGTTGTAAGGTGGCGACGTAATCATCAAATGCACGGAGTTGCTTGGCAAATGGTGCATATCCCGACTGTCCGCAAGATGAATGACGTCCAGTTGCTCTGGCGTACTATCATCGACTTGTTCATTCTTCTTAGAAGATACATTGAAATCTTGATACAAGCGTTGGCCATAGAATTTGCTCGCATCATGCCCGATGCGGCCATTGGTCCCAAAAGCGGATGTTTGAGTTCGCTTCACAGACTGTCCCATAACTCGATCCACCGGTGATACAGCGCCCGCTCCCCAAGTAATGATGTGTCCCGGTGCCACTCAATCGGCAGGGTCTGAGTATCGCGGTCGTGGAGGAGAAGGGCCAAGGCCTCACTTGAGATTTCTACACCCCTGGGATTGGTGTCTTGTGGGGGGACTTTAGTGTAGCGGTCAATACCAATTTCTTGGAGAGTCTGCGCTTGAAGGTGCTGGGGAATGAGCGAGAAGCTGCCTGTCTTGCCCCACAGGATATTGATGTACAGCAAATGGCTAGCCGGACGATATGACGCAAGAAAAGTGCTTATACCGCCCCAATCCACAGTCCAGACCAATTTGACACCACTGAACCCACTTGACGATTTAGTTTTGATTGAAACGGGGTGGCCATCAACCAGTACATCCAATTCCGGTGAGGTACTGGGCGGAAACTCAATTTTGTCGGGGCCGTAGATGTACATGAATAGGGCAATGAGCACTCGCTCCCGAGCCGTTCCCACTTCCATGCCCAGCTTCTTTCCCCGTCTGTTTTCCAGTTCCACCATGTTGAAGAGCGTGGGCAAAACCTTGATGATGCGCCCGCGAAACGGCGAAGTGAACAACTCGCTGCCGAAGGTTACCATCACATTATCCGTGGCTGTCTTGTCTCTGGCAAGCCGATTAACTCAGCGTAGATGAGCCGTTTCCCAACCGCGCTCGACGCCATTATCCCCATCTGGTTGGCGGTGTCAAGCGACCGGATGCTGTGCCTGCCCTTGAGGTAGTCCATGGACAAGCCTGCCTGCGCCACGATGGCTCGAACAGTGCCTTCAGGCATGTCACCTCCATGATTCAGAGGGAGGGGGTCCACTGCGCCACCGCCCCGTTGCTGAATGAGAACGTTTGTGCTATAGTAGCGGCATCGCCCCCTGAGCCAGCCTCCGCTTCCGACGGGTCCGCATCACCGGCTCACCGCGCAGGCGCGACGCTCAGTCGCAAAGGAAAAGCCTAACCCTTGAACAGCCCAACCCCCACCCACAGCAGCAACCCGGCAAACATCGCGCGAGCCTTGGCCGACCTCGCCGCGCTGCTCCTCGCCGTCGTCATCGTCCCCTGGACCCCCTTCCTGGCGTCCACCTACCTGGGGGCGCCCTGGCAGGTCACCGCCGTCGCCGCCGGATGGGCCGCGGTCTGGTATGCCTGGGTGGCGGCGCAGGTCAGAGCAACGCAGCCTCAGAGCCGCCCAAGCGACGGAGGGCAGGAATGATCAACACCTTGAGAGCAATGGCCGACGCCCTGGCCCCCCACCGACAGACGGGGATCCCGGCCCAAGGGCGCGGCAACGGACCCCTGGCCAACGCCCTGCTCGGCCCGGCGCTCGACCTCCACGCCGGCCAAGACTGGGCCCCCGCCAACTACGGCAGCTACTACGCCGCTTCCGTCCCCGTCTACCGCGCCGTCAGGCTCCGCGCCGACGCCGTCGCTCAGGCGCCCATGAAAGTCTACCAGCGCGACGACGCCGGCGACCTGTCCTGGGCCGGCCGCGACCACCCCGCGCAGCAGCTCCTCGATCGCGTCAATCCCTGGTGGTCTCACTTCGACCTGTGGCGCGGCGTGGAAACCCATCTGAACCTCTGGGGAAGCTCCTTCCGCTGGGTCAACAAACCCACCCCCGACCCCTCCACCTGGGAGATGTGGCTGCTGCGGCCCGACAAGGTTGCCTTGGTGCGCGACGCCCAGCGCTACGTCCGGGGCTTCATCTACGAACCCGCCGGATCCCGCTTCCCGATGGCCCCCGAAGAAGTCCTCTGGGACCGCTACTTCAACCCCCTCGACGAGTTCGCCGGCCTGTCCCCCATTGCCCCCGGCAGGCTGTCCATCGACATGCAGCGCGACATGCTCAAGGTCAACCGCCACCTCTTCAAGAACGGTGTGCTGTCCCAGAACCTCGCCTTCATGCTCAACGGCCCGCTCACCTCGGAGCAGGTCGAGGACTTCTACCGCCGTCTCGAAGAGCGGCACGGCGGCGCCGAGCGGGCCAACCGCCCCATGGTCGTCGACGCTGGCATCGGCAAGGTCGAGAACCTCGGCCTGTCCAACCGCGAGATGGAGTTCTTCCAGGGCCTCACGTTCACCCTCCAGGACGTGGCCCGCATCTACGCCGTGCCGCCGCCCCTGATGTACGACCAGACCCGCGCCACCTACAACAACGTCCTGGAGGCCAGACGCGACTTCTACGAGAACGCCGTCACCCAGGAGTGGCGTTTCCTGGAAGCCGGTATGCAGGAGCGGTTCACCCCCATGCTGCCCCCTCATCTCCAGGACGTCGAGCTGCGCTTCGACACCACCGGAATCGAAGCCCTCCAGGAAGACGCGGCCCAGCGGGCCCAGCGCGACCAGGCCGATGTCGAGCGCGGCATCAGGACCATCAACGAGGTGCGCCAGGAGCGGGGTCTCCCCCGCGTCCCCTGGGGCGATGCCTGGTGGGCGCCGCCGGGCGTTGCGCCCGCCCGCGGCGCAGGCGCTGCCTCATCCCTTTCGACCGGCTGAGGTCCACCGGCGCCCCAGGCGCCCATCCACCCACAACCTCTGCGCCGGCGAATCCGCCGAGGGGACTCCGATGAAGCAAGAACGAGCGATCCTGTACTGCGACTGCTGCGGCACAGAGGGCCTGGCCTACCAGGAAAAGGACCGCGTGGTCATCGTGAGCAGAAGGCACGGCAAGAAGCACGTCCTAACCGTGGTGGTCGATAGGTCAGGCAAGCCGACCAGCTAACCCGCCCGCCGAGGCGTCGTCTACACCGGCGTCATCGACGCCGACGAGCCGGAAGCGGCCGCCCTCGTGGGCAAGCGATTTGCTGACGCCAGGCTCGGCAGGGTCAAGGTCAGGGTCGGGGCTCAAAGACCCATCCGGACCCTGAAAGTGTATTATGCCTCCCGTTAAATGCCACCGGCGGGTAGCCGTGTACGGGTAGCCGTGTATCGGAACATAGGACGTAAGGCGGAATTATGGGATTGAGAACGATGCTTCGCTGTTGGCTCATCGCATGGATCGTCGCGGCGACGGTTGCCCTGTCGGCCTGTGGAGCGCGGGAAGGCGCGTCCCCCACGCCGGTGCCCGTGGAGACACTTCCGGCAGTGTCGGAGGCACCCGTGGAGAAGATGCCCCCGACCATGACGCCGTCCCCTGTCGAGACGCCTCGCACCGCGACGCCGGAAGCCGCTTGGCCAGTACGGGACACCTATCACAGCTTTGGCAACGCAAACTCCGACGTGGTGGTTGTGCTCAGCCAGGGTGGTCCGATGCCGTTCCTTGTTCGAGAGCATGAGATCCGTCAAGTGTTGAGCCCGCTCAACCTCGAACGTCTGCACTTGGTGAACGTTCATCAGGCCCAGACCATCGATTCCGCCGCCTTCATGGCCGCGGACATCACCTTCGACGAGGCAAAGGCGGCCGATGTGGAAAGCGCGGCGATGCTGGCCGCCCTCGTAGACCACTTTCAGGCTCAAGGCAAGATGGTCTACGTCGTCGGGATCTCCTTCGGCGCCTTCATGGTCCAGGAGCTCCTTGCCACGCAGGGCAACGTCGCCGAGGGATATCTCATTGCCAATGGACGCCTCGACATGCCGCCTGCGATTTGGACGGTGTTCGCCGAGGGCCGCACCGTCGAATTCGTGGACGGCGTCGAGATCGAGGAACCCGTGACCGGCCGGAACGGGCGGGACGCCGAGACCGTTGCCGTCGAACGCAACATGGCCCGGCTCGCGTCCGGCCTCGGACACTACCGCTACAGCGAACGGCTCGCCCGCGTCGACATGACCAACGTCGTATACATATCCGGGGCCTTCGACTTACAGGTCGGACGGCTCAGCGACTTCGAGATCGCGTTTCTGGTCGAACGCGGCGCGGATGTCGTTCAGTATGACGGCGGCCACGCCGCGCCCGATGCCGTAGCCTTCGACGCCTTCAACCGCGTCTTTCCCCCTGACCTACTCAAGTAGTCTCCGCCAACATGACCCGCATAAACCCCGACGGCTGCGTCTGGTTCATCGACAGGAAGAAGAGTTGCTAACAAAGGGGCCTACAGGCCGCCGCGCCGAGGGCTTCTTCTGCGAACCCACCTCCGCCGCTGCTTTCGCTGGTCTGTCCGTTGTCATCGAGTCCGGGGCAATTCAACCTGCCGACACTGTCCTTGTACCGATCACCGGTTCGGGGCCGGGGACGACGTGGCCAGGCTCGACGCCGTGCGCGGCGCCGTGGGCCTGGCCTACCAGGAAAAGGACCGCGTGGTCATCGTCAGCAGAAGGCACGGCAAGAAGCACGTGCTGACCGTGGTGGTCGATAGGTCGGGCAAGCCGGTTAGCTGACCGGCGGTGAGGGGGCGGGGGGGGGGGGGGGAAGAGGGGAGGGTGAGGGGGAGGCGTCCCTCAGTCCCTGCCCCCGGGTACGGGGGCAGCCTAGGCAGGGGGTCTCCTCTCTGGGTAGTGTCTCAGTTTGAGTTTGCTGGCTTTGCTCAGATTTGCTGATTATGCTCGGACTGGGCACCATAGTCTTGACAAGGGGGGAGCCAAGGTGTTCCATGGCGCCCTACTGAGGTTCCGGGAGTGAGGAGGGCCACATGGCAAAGGGTCCGAACGGTGAGAGACGCTCCGGGGATGTGATGGGCGGCCCGGCACGCGCCAAGACGCTTTCCTAGGAGCAGCGCTCAGAGATTGCCCGGAAGGCAGCAAAGGCGCGCTGGGGCTAACGCGGCAGATGCATTATCACCGAAGGAGGATGGATTACGTCGGGGTACCTAGGTATCACGGCGACATGGAGGACATTATGACTGTTGCTGGCTATGTGGAGCTCACGCTCAAATTCGAGCGCGAAGAAGGCAAGTGGGTTGGGACCTGCTTAGAGCTTGGCACCAGCACGTACGCGAAGACGCTTGATCGAGTTCAGAAGGACTTGCGTCAGTTGGTTCCTGAACATTTGAGCCTTTTGGAAGAGGCAGGAGACCGAGCTCGGTTTTTTGAAAAACACGGAATAACGTTCCATCCCGCGAAGCCAAAGCCGTATGAAATCCGCATTCCGAGTATCGCGGATGATCTGCTATACGGAGACATAGGCCCCCTCTTTCAGCCTAGGGTTTTCCCAGTCGAGAAACAAGCAGTGCTCGCCAGCGCCTAAGTGTCCATGACCGGCAAGCAGCTCATCCGGCTTCTTCTTACCGATGGATGGGAGCGTGTACGCAACAGCGCACACGGATGCTGGATGCGGAAGCAATTCCCAGACCGGCCGCGATTCACTACGGTCAAAGACACACGCGAAACCATTCCTCAAACGACCCTTGCTCAAATACTGGGGCCTAAGCAGACCGGACTCGGCTCTCAGGGATTGAAAGACCTAGCAGGCTGCGGAAAAACTCTGCTGTCTACCCAGGGCCAAAAACTGTCCGACGATAAACGCCGTCCTATCGCGTGTTCTGAACGAATTATTCGAATTGGCCTATCACATGCCGAATGCCGCCGAGACAGTTGAGGCTCCATACACTGCGACTGAGCGCCTTACCTTTCTTCCGCAGCCTGCTAGAAGCAGCAAGTGAAGTAGGGCGAAATACCCCAAACGCGCTGAACAATATGCTTGATAAGTAGCGCTTGTTCCTGTATCTTTGGGCATGAATAAGCTGCCATTGTCCAAGCGATTCCAGATACTTTCGATGCTGGTGGAAGGCTCGTTCATGCGGTCCGTCTCGCGGGTCGCTGGGGTCTCCATCAACACCGTGACGAAGTTCCTCGTAGACGCTGGGGAAGCCTTCCACGATGAGCATGTGCTTGGCGGCAACACTATTTAGACCTTTGCGTGACCCACGCCAGCAAAACGACAACGAGCACCGCTGCCACGGCAACTCCTGTTTGCACGTACAAGTCGAGATTCTTGAGTGACGTGCCTATGCCTACCCCAACTCCCATCGCGATTGCCCACCCTATAGTGCTCTTCCTATCTTTGAACATGCCTTGTCACCTTCGCCAGGCTTTATAACCCATACCTTGTCAAGGTAAACGCTTTGGCCCATTCTTGGTTTGCCGAAGCTGAGGACGCTACCTAGTGTTTCGCAGTTTTAGCACTTACTCGACGTGTGCGCTCTGCTTCAGCGGGCGTCCGGCATGGATGTCCGCGTGGCGTGACGCACAGGTTACCAGCGTCTTGCGACGCCGCCTCGTCCCGGGCACCGGGGGACTGAGGAGCGCCCGCACCCTCTCTGCCCCCACTTCCCTTCGTTCGGCTGGTGTTGTATAACTCCCCCATAGCCGCCACGACACCCCAGAGGCCCGCCATGTCCCTGGAAGACGATCTCAACCAGTCTGTTGAAAAGGCTGTCGGGGGAGCGTTCGCCGAGACCCGGATGCAGTCGCTGCTGGCGGGCCGGATGTCTCAGGCCGAGCTGCACGCCTTCTACCGCCGCTTCATCGTTGCCCACCTCAACGACTCGCATACCCTGGCCTTCCTCTATTCCCTTGCCCCCCCGGACGAAGCCGCCTCCCTGCGCCAAGACCTCGCGGATGCGCTGGCAACCGGGGAGCCGGGGGCCGAAAAAGACCGTCCCGGGCTGCTCATAGACCTCGCCAGCGCCCTCGGCTTCACCGGCCAGGAGCAGGAGCGTCTCATCGCAGAGGCCAACGACGCCAGGCGCAGGTCCGCCGCCGCCGACGCCAGTCTTAGCCAGACCGGACTCGCCATCCTCCTGGAAACCCTGGCCTTCCAAGCGTTCCTCTCCCAGGCCGCCCGCCCCATCGCCGAAGCCCTCACTCGCCACCACCGCCTTTCCCCGGAAGCCGTGCGCTGGCTCACCCTTCACGCCCAGCCGGAATTCCCTGACGCCGGAGAAGCGACCAACGCCATCCGGACCACCGCCATTGAGCGCTACGTCTCCTTCCACCGCCTCAGCCCCGCGGACGCCCAGGCCGTTGCCAAGCGCGCGTTCGCCCGCAACCCCATCTTGGAGCGCTACTTCCCGCCCGCCCCGCCCGCCTCCGGGACCTCCACCCGCGGCCGTCTCGCCGCCATCGACATCATGCTCCTGGAAATCCCCTTCACCCGCTCCGGCCCCCATGCCGCCGTCAGCAACCCCATCGTGGTCAGAGTCCGAGACGCCAGCGGCGTCGCCGGCTATGGCGAGGCCCTGCCCCGCCCCGGCGTCGCCGGAGAAGACGCCGCGGATACGGTGGAGCGCCTGCGCTCCGTCCTGGCCCCTCAGGCGCTGCAATCCGGCTACGCCTCGGGGCCCGCCGTCGGGGAGGAGATCCGCTCAGCCGAGGCGCGTTGGAGCCGCGCCCGCCGACCCGAAGACACGGCCACCGCCTGGAACGCCGCCCAATGCACGCTGGAACTGGCCATCTTCGACTGGGCCTTCAAGCGCTACGGCACATCCCTCTCGGAGCTCCTCATTCCCGCCCGCCGCGACGTCGTCTACACCGGCGTCATCGACGCCGACGAGCCGGAAGCAGCCGCCCTCGCGGGGAAGCGGTTCGCCGACGCCGGGCTCGGCAGGGTCAAGGTCAGGGTCGGGGACAGGGACGACGTGGCCAGGCTCGACGCCGTGCGCGGCGCTGTGGGCCCCGACGTGGCCGTCAGGATCGACGCCAACGGCGCCTGGAGCGCCGACGAAGCCATCAGGGCCCTCGCCGAGCTCCAGCCCTTCGGCATCGAGGCCGTGGAGCAGCCCGTTGCCGCCTCCGACATCGAGGGTATGCGCCGCGTCCGCGAGGAGACCGGCATGCGCATCGTCGCCGACGAGTCGCTGGTGCGGATCAAAGACGCCCAGGCGCTGCTCAAGGCCAACGCCTGCGATGCCTTCAACATCGGCGTATCCAAGTGCGGCGGCCTCATCGCATCGAGGCGGCTGGCCCTCGCCGCCCGCGAAGCAGGCCTCGGCATTCAGATAGGCGCCCAGGTCGGCGAGACATCCATCCTGGCCGCCGCAGGTCGCCGCCTCGCCGCCCACCTCCCCGACCTGGAGAGCCTGGAAGGCGCCTTCGGCCCCGACCTGCTCGCAGAGGACATCGCTCGGGAGCCGGTCACGTTCGGCTACGCCGGCCAGGCCGCACTCCTCGTCGGCGACGGCCTCGGCATTGACGTAGACGACGACGCGCTGGAGCGTCTGGCCCTGGACATCATCACCGTCACGGCGTAGGCGCGCGCCCCAAGGACGTTGCTACAGGTGCGCGGCGGGAGAGTCCCATCCCTGCCCGCTGGGGCCGGGGAGGGACAAGACCCCCTTCCTAACCTTCCCCCGCGTACGAGACCTTTGCGTAATTCCTTCTGAGAGGCCGTATGGCTGGATGAGGGTCCTGGCGTGGGGTTGGGGGGGCCTGATGGCGGGCTGCAGCGTGTCTGTTCGCCCCGGTTCCCCTAGGTGCTCAGGGCTTTCCGGGCACTTCCATCGCTTCCGGGCGCACCCCTCCTGAGGCGGTCAGGCGGCATCAAGCATGAGCCGGTCCGCCCGCCGCAGGTTGTACGCCATGCACTTGAAGTACAACTCCGTCGCATTCCGCTCCAGACCCATGTACCGCACCTGCCGGTACCCGTAGGTCCGCTTCAGCGTCCCAAACACCTGCTCCACCGGCGCCCGCAACCGTGCTATCAACCGGTTCCGCCGCTGCTCCCACGGCGGAAGCACCGGATGATGCTTGTCCGCACGCCGCATGACCCGGTCCTTGATGCCCATGGACTTGAGCCACCCACTCCGCTGCTTCGACCCGTAGGCCTTGTCCGCATACACCGCCGCCTCATCCCCGCTCACCAGCGCGTCCGCCACCTCCGTGTCGTTCACGTTGGCAGGCGTCAGCAACGCCTCCCGCAGCAGCCCTGATCCTGCATCCACACCGACGTGCGCCTTGTAGCCGAAGTGCGTTATGCCCCGCTGACGCGTGAACCGCGCATCGGGGTCAGTCTCGCTCGGCGCTCCCGGCCCCCTCGCTCGCAGCGACGGACGCTTCGCCTGCGCCTCCACGATGGTCGCATCAAGGAGCGTCCCCTTCTTTACGAAGACGTTGCGCTTCTCCAACTGCCGGTTCATCTCCTTGAACAGCCGGGGGGCCAGACCCCGTTCCGTCACTTCCTTTCGGAAGCGGCTGATCGTCGAGTGGGCGGGCACGCTCTCCTCCAGGCCAAGCCCGACGAACCGCTTGAACGAGACCCGGTCCCACAGCGCTTCCTCCATCCCCTCGTCGGAGGCGTCATACCACTGCTGGAGCACCATGATCTTGACCATGACCAGCGGCGGATAGCTGGGGCGGCCTGTGGCAGAGGAGTAGATCCCGTCCACCAAGCGAGCGAGCTTCTTCCACTCGAGCGCCGCGTTGAGCCGCTCGAGTTTCTCGTTCCGGCCCATCCGTTCCGGCAGGAGCACCTCAACGAACGACTGCCCACTCGCAGCGCTATGCATGGTCAACCCTCTTGGAGGTCCGCTGGCTGTGGCAATTGTGGCCAATCACTGCGGGTTATGCAAAGGTCTCGGGTGGGGGGGCAGGAACAGAGCATCCCTTCCCTCCTCTCCGCTCCCATCCCCTACCCGCCCCTTCCAATGTAGTATCATCAGCCGAACCCCTTCCCTCAGCCCAACGCGGAGGACTCAACGTGCAAGACCCCAAGTTCATCGACGTGGACGGCATCTCCACTCGCTACTTCGAGGCCGGTCAGGGCGAACCCGTCCTGCTCGTCCACGGCGGACAGTTCGGCAGCTTCAACTGCGCCACCGACTGGGACCTCAACTTCGACGGCTTGGCCCGAGACTTCCACGTCTTCGCCATCGACAAGATAGGCCAGGGCCACACCAACAACCCCAAAGACCCCTCGGACTATATCCTCGGCACGGCCGTCCAGCACCTCTACGACTTCATGCAGGCCATTGACCTGCAGCAAGCCCACCTCGTGGGCCACTCCCGCGGCGGCTACGCCATCGTCCGGCTCGCCCTCGAACACCCGGAGGTCGTGAAGTCCCTCGTCATCGTCGACAGCGGCTCCATCATGCACGAGGTCGCCCCCTTCTACATAGAGCTTGCCAAGAAGGCAGCCCCCATCACCGACTCCCGCGAAAAGCACGAGTTCATGATGGTCAACAGCTCCTTCTCCGGCGGCATCGTCTCCGAAGGATGGCTCGACGACGTGATGAGCTTCGTCGATACTCCCAAATACCGCATCGCCCAGGAAACCGACGTTGAAATGTGGCCCACCTGCCACGTCGACCACGTCGCCAGGCAGCGCGAGACCCAACAGGCCATCCGGGACGGCGCCCTCCAGGACTTCCCCGTCCTCGTCGCCTGGGCCTACGACGACCAGGGCGCGCCCATCGAGGAGTGCGGCATCCCAGCGATGCACCTCATCCTGCCCAACGTCCCCAACTCCCAGATGCACATCTTCAACCAGTCCGGCCACTACGTCTTCCGCGAGCACCCCCAGGAGTTCAACGCCGTCGTCGGGTCCTTCATCAAGGGCCTGTAACCACCGCAGTTCCTGCCCCGAGCACGGGGGCAGGGAGGGGACGGATGATCTTGGTTTGGCCTGGGCCCTCCTTCAGCGGATGGCCTGTTTTGGCCTGCGCCGCTATCCCGCCCGCTCCACCCTCCGACGTTTTCCAGTACAGGGGGACTCCCCCTGTACCTCCCGGCGGGGGCTGCGCCTCCTGCACCCTGCTTGGGGGACGGAGGGGGCGTGTTTTTCACCTTGGCGCGTCCCCGGACGCTTCCTGGCCTTCCCGCAGGTGCCGGGAAAAGGGAGGAGGCTTACGGTAGCGGAGGCCGTTGTCCCACCTGGCCCACCCTCCAACGTTTTTAGAAACAGGGGGACTCCCCCTGTACCCCCGGCGGGAACCAAAGGTTCCCTGCACCCTGCCTGGGGGAAGGAGGGGAGAGGGACCCCCTTCCTATACCTTCCCCCGAGTACGGGGGCAGGAACATAGCCCCCACCCCATTCCCGCCCAATCTGGAGTATCATCAGGCGAACCCCTTCCCCCAACGCAGAGGAATCACCATGTATGACGCAAAATTCGTTGACGTGAACGGAATCAAGACTCGCTACTTTGAAGGCGGTCAGGGCGAACCCCTCCTCCTCGTTCATGGGGGCCAGTACGGCATGTACAACTCGGCGCGGGACTGGGACCGCAACTGGGACGACTTCACCAGGGACTTCCACGTCATCGCCCTGGACAAGATCGGCCAGGGCCACAGCGACAACCCCAACACCGCCGACGAGTACCTCCTTGGCACCGCCACCCAGCACACGTACGACTTCATGCAGGCCATCGGCCTGAAACGGGCCCACGTCGCCGGGCACTCCCGGGGCGGCTACCTCGTCACTCGCCTCGCGCTGGAACACCCCGAAGCCGTGAAGTCGCTGATCATCGTGGACAGCGGCTCGCTGATGTGGTCCACGACCGACTTCTACGACAAGCTCAACAAGCGGGCCGAGGCCTACACCGACGTCAGGGAGAAGCACCGCTTCCTCCTCAACGAAAGCTCATTCACCGGGACCATCGTCACCGACGAATGGCTCAACGACGTCACCAGCTACGTGGATTCCCTCAAGAACCGCGAAGCCCTGGCAACCCTCGCCGAGACGCTGCCCGCCCTCGTCGCCGACCACGAGATAAACCGCGACGCAACCCATGACTGGATCAAGGCGGGCGGCCTCGGGGACATGCCGACGTTGGTCCTCTGGGCCTACAACGACGAGGGCGCGCCCTTCGTGGAGAACGGGATCCCCTGCATGCACCTGATCCTGCCCAACGTCCCCAACTCCCAGATGCGCGTCTTCAACCAGTCCGGCCACTACGTCTTCCGCGAGCACCCCGGGGAGTTCAACGCCGTCGTCCGGGCCTTCGTTCAGGGACTGTGACCCCCCTCTGTTCCTGCCCCCGTACTCGGGGGCAGGAACAGAGGGGGAAGACTGCCTTGACGCGGGCGCCGGGGAGCGGGAGGGGATTCCCATCGGCGCCTCATCGAGGCCAAGGTGAAAGGAGGCCAAGTTGAAGGCGCCACAAGACCGGCGGCGTGTTCCCTAGGCTGAACATCTACTACGGCTGGGTGGTGGTGGGCGTTATCGCCGTAAGCGGCGTTGCCACCAGCGTAGGCACCCTCCCCGTCCTCAGCGTCTTCCTCAAGCCGATGACCGAGGAGTTCGGCTGGTCCCGCACCGCCTTCACCGGCGCAACGTCCCTGGGCACCGTTTCCGCCGCCCTGCTCGCGCCCTTCATAGGCCCCAAGTTCGACCGCTACGGAGCGCGCTGGATATTGACGGGGTGCTTCATCATCCTTGGAATCACCATCGTCCTGGTTGGCAGCGTGTCATCGTTGTGGCAGCTCTATGCCCTCATGGCCGTTGGCCGCTCCATCAACATAGGCGTCATATCGGTCGCCACCATGGGGGCCGTCGTCCCCAAGTGGTTCATCGTCAAGCGCGGCCGCGCCGTTGCCGTGGGCGGCCTGGGTCAGCGCATCGGCCTTACCATACATCCCCTGATCGTGCAGGCTGTCATTGGGTTTGCCAGTTGGCGCACAGCCGCCATGACGATGGGGATACTGATTTGGGCCATTGCCGTACTGCCCGTGGCCTTGCTCCTCCGCCGCAGACCCGAGGACCTTGGCCTCCTCCCCGACGGCGAGTCGCCCGAATCGCGGGACGCCCGCTTGGGAGGGTCTGTCACCCAACGCGCCGGGCGCGGCAGAACCGAGGTTTCCTTCCGCCTCAGCGAGACGCTGTGCCAGCGCTCCTTCTACCTCCTAACCGGCGCCTTCTCCCTATCAACCCTCGCCATAGCCGGAAGCTCCTTCCACACTGTGGCCTTCCTCACCGACCGGATGCTCTCCCCCCAGACCGCGGTGGTGGTGATCTCCGTCTGGGCGGCGACGGCTGTATTTGGGATGCTCATCACGGGCTTCCTCGTGGAGCGCCTGGGATCTCGCATGACCCTCATCGTCACCCTTGCCTTCGCCACCGTGTCCTATGCTCTCCTCCTAGCCGTGAACTCAACTGCGCTCGCCATGATCTGGGGAGTCTACTTCGGCCTCACGGTCGGCGGCATGACCGTCATTCAGCAGGTCATCTTCGCCGACTATTTCGGACGGGAGTTCCTGGGCGCCATCCGCGGCACGTTTGCCATCGCTCAGAGCAGCGCCAACGCCAGCGGCACCATTGTCGCCGCCCTTGCCTACGACTCGCTTGGCAACTACGGGTTCGTCTTCACCGCCTTTGGCGTCATAAGTGTCCTGAGCGCGGTGCTGGTCGTGTTCGCCAGGCCCCCCATCCACCCCCAGGCCCGCGCCGAGGCAGCGCCCACGCCCAGCTAGCTCTACTTTCCAGGGGCATTGCTGGGGAAGGGAGGGGACGGAGGGTTTTGCCTTGGCCTGCGCTCTCCTTCAGCGGAGGGTCTGGCTTGGCCTGCGCCGCTATCCCGCCCGCTCCGCCCTCCGACGTTTTCTAGAACAGGGGGACACCCCCTGCACCTCCCGGCGGAACATCGGGTTCCCTGCACCCTCCTTTGGGAGACGGGTGAGGCCTTCGCCCGGAATTGCGGGGGACACACTGTACTGCCGGCGGGGGCTGCGCACCCTGCACCCTGCTTGGGGGCATCGAGGCGGCGTCATTTTCTTCACCAGGCGCGTCGGGATGCCTCCTAGCCAGGAAAAGGGAAAGAACCCCCTTCCTACCCTTCCCCCGAATACGGGGACAGGAACACAGAGAGAGGGACGTTTCCTGGCCTTGCGCCGGGGCTGGGACTGGGTGCCCACGAGGGGCGCCCCTAGGGGGGAGGGGGTCGCTTTCTAACCTTCCCCCGAGTACGGGGCCGGGGACAGGGACGCCCTTCCTGGCCTTCCCGCCGGTGGGGGGAAGGGTTAGGATGGGGCGCGGCGCAACAACCGCTTTGGGGACTACGTCGAGCGGGGCGCGCTCCTTCCCCCTAGCCGCCACCCATAACCGCGGCGGGGCGCAACGGCCATCCCGGCCATCCCCACTCGCGCACGCAGGCGGAGCATCCGATGAGGGGCATCTGATGAAACCGAGGCCAAGGCTCTACTACGGATGGTCCATCGTCGTTGTGGCCGCCCTTGCCGGCTACGCCAGCAGCGTCCAAATGCACTCCGTCATCGGCGTCTTCCTCAAGCCCATCACCGAAGACCTGGGCTGGACCCGCACCGCCTTCACCAGCGTCGTCACCTTCGGCACCATCCTGGCGGCCTTCGCCGCTCCCTTCGTCGGCTCGAAGGTGGACCGGCACGGCGCCCGGTGGGTGCTCACCTTCGGACTCGCCCTGCTGGCCGGGTCCATGATGCTGGTGGCAACGGTGCAATCCTTCTGGCAATTCGTTCTGCCTGTGGTGCTTGCCCGCATCGCGCACCTCGGAATCGTATCAACCGTGGTGATGGGGCCGCTCGTGCCGATGTGGTTCATCGCCAAGCGCGGCAGAGCGCTCTCCCTCGCCGGCTTTGGCATGCGCGTGGGGCTCATGCTCAACCCCGTCTTCGTGCAGCTCCTCATCAACCTCTCATCGTGGCGATGGGCCATGCTCGGCGCCGGCCTGATGATCGCCGTTGTCTCCCTTCCGCCGGCGGCCATCTTCGTGCGGAAATCCCCGGAGTCGGTGGGACTGCTCCCCGACGGCGAGACCCAGGAGGAGCGAGACGAGCGCCTGCGCATCGCCGCCGCCGATGCCGACGCCACGGCCAGCGATCTCGACGTGTCCCTCACCCTGCGTCAGGCCATGCGCCGCCCCACCTTCTACCTCCTCAGCTTCGCCTTTTCGCTGGGCTTCATGATCGTCTCGGGCACAGGGTTCCACCTGGTGTCCTACCTCACCGACCGCGGCATGTCGCCCGAGAACGGCGTAACCACGCTGTTCCTGTGGTCCGCCGCCGCCCTTGGAGGCATTCTCATCAGCGGCGTCATCATGGGACGGGTTAGGGTCAAGGCCATCGTCGTCGTCGACATGGTGATCGTCGGCCTCTCCTTCATCGTCCTCATGGCCGCCGACTCAGCCCCGATAGCCTACGCCTGGGCGCTCTTCTTCGGCCTGTTCGAGGGAGGGCTCTTCGTAATGCAGCACTACATCTTCGCCGACTACTACGGGCGGCAGTTTCTGGGGGCCATTCGCGGAGCGATCTGGATGATGCAGATAGGCGGCAACGCCGTCGGCGCGCTCGTCGGCTCCATCGTCTTCGACGCCACGGGCAGCTACACCTACGTCCTCGCCGCGTTCGGGATCAGCTCCATCATCGGCGCCGTCTGCATCTTCCTCGCCAAGCCCCCGCGGGTGCAGGAGGGCGTTGCAGCGACGGGGTAGGCCGGCGCGGCGGAGCGGTGGCGGGTGGTTATGGGGCTGTCTGCCTATTTGGACTAGCCGGGAGACGGGCAGCAACCGAACCATTACGCAACATCGTCCACGGCCTCATTGGCGTTCACCTGACACGCTGGCCAAAGCAGCCTTGAGCACTTGGAAACAAATCTTGGCGGTATGCTCATCGGGAGCGAAGCGTGAGGCCATTTGTTGGTACGGGTGGATGTAATTCCGGAAGTCCCTCAACCCGTGACTGAACTTCTGTACATCCGAGGTCAAGAGCCCAATGTCATGTGCCACATTGATGAAGTCCGACAGAGACCAATCTTGAAGAGCCTTTACCTTGCCATCTCGTTTGGGGCTGGCCTGTGAACGGTTGAACTTTTCCGGTTCCTTCTGGGCCGCACCGAGGAGGACCGCTTCCAGAACGCTACCGCAGTGGAAGATGACTGCCAGATACGCTTCCACAGCCAGACACGCTTGCGCCTCCTTCAATCGGCTCTGGATTATCTCGGACACTGCAAAATCCACTGGCAATTTCCGAAGGTTGGGTATCTCAAACTCCTTGTTCAGAAACCCTTCAGGGGTCAAGGAGTTTGTTTTCGGAGATTCCCCTGAAAGCTTAGCGACAATCTCGCGGCTTTTTGCGAGCACAGTCGCATTGCTTCCCTGTCCACCTAGGTCACATTCTGCCTCATAGGTATCGAGCAATTCGGACAATGTACGCCCGACAAGAGCATCGGACTCCTTTTCCCAAAATGCGCGCATTCTTTTTGCCTTGGATGTGCCATATGTCTGATATTTGTGACTCTGAATACTGACGTTATAGCGATTGAAGAACTCAATGAATGTCGGATCGGTAAAATGCAGAACATAGCCGTCTCCCATGTCCAGGATGGTCTCGAGGTAGCGCTTGTCCGCGGTTGTAAGGCTACTCATATGATGGCCCTACCTGATTCCTGAACTTCCTAACCCCCACCGGCGGCAGCACATCCAGCCGGGCAGCGAGGGTTCCCGGCGCCCTGTTCGGGGCTTCTACGACGGCTTCGGTGATGGTGGTCATGGAACGTCCCAGGGGTTGACGACCTCAACGTCGAGGCGCTGGACATCGGCGACGTTCCGGGTGGCAACGGCGAGGTCATGCGCCTTGGCCGTCCCTGCGATCAGGGCATCGCCCAACTCCAACGCGCGCCCGGAGCGTTGCGCTTGCACCCGGAATTGGGCCGCCCACGCCGCGCCCCTCCGTTCCAGGGGCAAGATGCGGTCCTCATATTCCTCAATGAGGCGGGACAGGTCCGCCTGCAGCCCGCTGCGCCGTTGACCCTGCGCCATGAGCTGCACGCCGTACTCCAGTTCGTGGACCACTATCGACGACAGCCATAGGTCGTCGTTTTCGATGAAGAACGCTCCGACGCGCGGGTCTGGAGCGTTGCGTATGACCTCCGAGACCACGTTCGCGTCCAGGAGATAGCCGGTCATGCGTCGCATTCTTCGTCAATGAAGGGGATGGGGCGGTCTGAGCTCCGGTCAGGGAGCTCTAGCTCGACGCCGCGGGGCATGTTTTCAATGAGCCACTGCCCCAGGGGCTTGCGCGGAGGCGTCTTCTCCTCCCTCGCCGCCGCGGGGACGACGACGAAGGGCCGCCGGGCACCGATGCGCTGCGGCCCTTCCGTCTCCGCCAGCCGCAGAATCTCAGACAGCCGCGCCTTCGCCTCAGCGACGGTCCAGACGCGGCGAGGGTTGGGGGTTGTCTCAGTCGCCATTCAGCACCGCCTTTGAGGAAGCTGCACTAGCAGGCTGCGGAAGAAAGGTAAGGCGCTCAGCCGCAGTGTATGGAGCCTCAACTGTCTCGGCGGCATTCGGCATGTGATAGGCCAATTCGAATAATTCGTTCAGAACACGCGATAGGACGGCGTTTATCGTCGGACAGTTTTCGGCCCTGGGTAGACAGCAGAGTTTTTCCGCAGCCTGCTAGTCCATGGTGGACTACGTTTGCGGCGGGGGCAAGGGGGGGTGAGCTATGCAAGAACCTCTATGGGAACTACGCCTAGATGGCGGCTTCCAGCCGTCGAGCAAGGGAATCAAAGTCATCGGGGCACTTCTGCCGGATGGCGCCGATGCGGTGCGACGCCTCCTCTCCCAACGCCTTCCGGCCACGGCCAGGCGAGTCGGCTAAACCGCGTTGAACCGCAAGCGGCTCAAAGTACAGCTCTTTGACGTCCACTGCTGCCCGAACATCCGCCCAACGCCATGCGCTAGGTAGATCCAGCCCAGCCAGAACCCACGTCTCAATCTCTTCCCAAGCGTTCTCAGCAAAGAAAGCAGAGCCGAACTCCGCTTGAATCTGGTCCAATCGCTGGCGCCGTCCCAATTTGCCGTCGCGGTCGACGCACAGTATGAAAATGTCTATCATGCCCCGAAATTTCGCTGCGATTTCCGCTATGCGGTCCGATTTCAGGTCTTCCCCCACGCCGCCAAGCAATGGGTCTTGGCAGACCATAACATGAACAGACCGCTTACCAAGAGTTCCCACAAGCCGCGAGAATAGCGGCTTGAGAATGTGTTGATCGTTACGGAAGTCCTCCGGGATGATGAGGATATTCATTCGTCGGCCTCGTCATCCTGGTCACGCCACGCTTGCAGGTTGAGAATGTCTTCCATCCAATGGCTCGCATGTAGCCGGCCAAGGCCCTGGGATTTCCGCAGTTCTTCTACGTTGGGCAGGCTATTCAAAGGCCGAATAACAGCGTCGGCGGTGTCCTCTAGCCGGCAGACGACCGAGGCGCTTTCAAACGTCTTGTCGTTGACCATGTCCAGCAGGCCCGGGGAGTGGGTGGTGGCGACCACCTGAACATTGCCCTTTGCCGTCTGCGTCTCTAGTAGGTCAATCAAGAGGGACAGTCTCGCCGGATGAATCCCATTGTCGATCTCCTCGAAGAAGTAGAGGCCCCTTTCGTTGGGGTCGAGCAGCGCAGACAACATTCCCAAAAAGCGCAGGGTGCCGTCGGACGCGCTGTAAGACGACACCTTCCGTCCGTTGCGCTCCACAATCTGAAGATGTACCCGCCGGCTGGGATCGCGGGGAAACTCGAAATCCCGTACATCCATGGGAGTGAGCTCGCGCAGCCACGACGTCAGAACATTCTTGCGCGCTATATCCGCGCAAATTGCCTCAAGCACCGCCGGCAGGTTCTCTCCCCTATCACCAAGTATAATCTGGCCTGGGAACGTAGGCTCTCTCATTCGATCAGGAACAAGGTCAAGAAAGCGAATGCCGGCGAGAGTCGAGCGCATTGTCCTGACAGGTTCGTCATTGATAAGGCGTTTTTATCGAACATGGCAGTTTCCTGCAGCAAGGCTGGCTGCTCAGATTTGAACGGCTGACGGACAGAATCGCCCCTGTCTAAGAGTTCAACAGACTTTATCCAAATTGTCTCGGAGAGGCCATGGCCGCTATAAACTGTCTTGGTTCCGTCTTTTAGTTCTTCGTAAGTTACCTTAAATCCACCGGACCTAAAATCATTGTATTCTGCCGCAATGATGTAACTCAGGCCCCTGTTCCTCATCTTGGCCTCTACAGTAACGGAGAGTCCCTCATGGCCAAGGCGAATAACCTCATAAGGCGCACCACGAATGCCAGCCCACTCCATGTACCCCCCCGCCCCGTACTTCCCCCCCAGAATCTCCGCGAGGGTGTAGCCGCGGCCTATTCCGTGCAGGAAGCGGAAGGCGTCGCGGATGTTGCTCTTGCCGCTGGCGTTGGCGCTCACGATCAGGGTGAACGGGCCGACTCGCAGCGTCTCGTCGCCAAAGTTCTTGAAGTTGACCAGCCGGAGCGAGGTAATCATCGCACTTCTCCCAATAGGAGCTGTCGGTGGGGCGCCTCAACCGCAACCGGCGAGCGCCCCGGCGCCGTGATTGGCTCGGCGTCGCGTTCGTAGTCCGCAAACGTCTTGCCAACGGTGAACTCTCTCAGCAGGGCTGCGGCGCGCTGTACGTCATATAGGTACTTCCTGGTCTCAAGCCTCATAGATGGGCGTCCTTGTCTCTTGGACTGATTGCAGGAAGTAGGGATTCTTGATAGCCGAGGCGACCACCAGGTCCACAGGCTTTCCGAAAAGCTGCTCCAAGGACTCCAGCAATCCGAAATAGGCGTCCGCATAGGCGCCGAAAGCCGCCGGCTGAAACTCGACCACGAAGTCCAGGTCGCTCTCCTCAGGATGGTAAGCGCCGGTTGCAGCCGAGCCGAACAGGCCAAGCCGCAGTACGCGGTAACGGAGGCAGAGCTGCTTCAATTGCTCGGCGCGCTCCGCAACGGCAGCAATCATCGCGAGTCCTCCCAGCTGAGCCTGTCTCACAAGTCTGGGTTGGCGTTGAGTATGGGTCAGGTGTACGTTTGAAGCGACATCAAGGTGGGAGATATTGAGATGCCGCTTCGACCGATGGGCCGAGAGCAGATGTGGATGTTGCCGCCGACGCTTGACGAGTTGTTGCCGCTGGATCATCCGGCGCGGTTCGTCGCCGAGTTCGTCGATGCTCTAGATCGAGATGCATGGGCGGAGCTTGGCGTGGACATAGCAGGTGACTCGATGGGAGCGCCAGCCTACCATCCACGTGCGCTGTTGAGCGTGTGGCTGTACGGCTTCATGACCGGTGTGCGCTCGTGCCGGAAGCTGGAGGCGGCCTGCCGGGACCAGATACCGTACCTGTGGCTGACCGGGTGGCAGCATCCTGACCACAACACCCTGTGGAGGTTCTACAAAGGGCATCGGCAGGCCATGAGGAAGCTGTTCGAGCGGACGGTGCGTACGGCAGTGACGATGAAGTTGGTGGACCTGGCGGTTCAGGCGGTGGATGGTACTAAGGTGGTCGCCAACGCGTCGCTGAACAGGAGCTACGACGCCGAGGGACTGCGTGGTCTGTTGGAGCGGCTGGAGAGTGCGATAGCCGACCTTGAGGCTCAGAACGAAGCGGGAGAAGACACTGCTGTTGCCCATCTGCCTGAGGAGTTGGCTGACAAGGAGGTCTTGAGAGAGCAGGTGAGGCAGGCGATGGACGATCTCACGAATCAGAAGTGCCACAAGCGCATCAACCTGACCGACCCAGACGCCAGGCTGATGAAGGGTAGGCAAGGCATCGTGGCTGGCTACAACGCTCAGGCTATGGTCTCACCCACAGAGACGGATGGGGGAGCGACCGGCATGTTGGTCACCGCCGTGGACGTGGTGGATGCGGCCAATGACAATGCCCTGCTGGTTCCGATGGTCGAGCAGGCCGAAGAGACGACCGGGACAAGAGCACAGATGACGTTGGCCGACGCCGGATATTTCGCCGCAAGTCACCTGGCAGAGTGCACCCGTCGAGGTCAGCAGGTGGTGGTGTCCGAGTCACGGCAACGGTTCCTCAAAGACCCATATCACAAGGACCAATTCACCTACAACGAGCCGAGCGACAGCTTTACGTGTCCGCAGGGACAGACGCTCAAGTTCGTTCGTATACAGCACGCGAACGGAGTCCCGTTGCGACTGTACCGGGCTTCCGGCGCCGTCTGTCAGGCATGCCCAGCCTTCAGAGCCTGTACCAGGGCCAAGGAGATTGGGCGGAGCTTAGCGATAGGACCGCATGACGCAGTGCTGCGCCGTCATCGTGCCTGGATGTCCACCTCAGCAGCTAGAGAGGCGTACAAGCTGAGAAAGCAACTGGTCGAGCCTGTCTTCGGGATCATCAAGGAGCAACAGGGGGCACGGAGGTTCCTGCTGCGAGGCCTCGTTAACGTGGCGGCCGAGTGGACTATGCTGGCCACAGCCTTCAACCTGCGCACTCTCTGTCGGGTGTGGAGCTCCAGCCCCTTCATCGGTCTATTCAATGGCCCGGAGCCTCATCCCGTCTCCTGACCTGCAGTGATGACAGCAGCTGACCCATCGCTCCGTCGCCTGTCCTAACCGCTCAGGCCAAGGCCTTTCAGCGAACTCTCTGACCTCTATCCGCTCCCCCTATCCGCAATTTCCACTTCTGGGACAGGCTCAGCTGGCAAGAAACCCCAGCCCCCGCAGGTCCGCCTCGATAGCCGCCAAGTCCGTCCGGGCAACCTCGGCCTGCCGCTCCCGCCATTCACCACCGTCGCCAGGCAGACGCAGCCCCGCCGATACCGACGCGGCGACGGCGTTGATTATACTCGGCCGACAGAGGGGACAGCGCGGCCGCCGCCTGGTCCATCATCAGCGCCGTCTGCGCGTCCCGCCCCTGCCCCCGCAGGCGGGCGTTCGGGTACAATGCACCCGTCGCCGCAGGGCCAAATTCGATCCCGGGAGCGCGGATGCGCCGGAAGCCCAGGTTCTACTACGGTTGGACCATCGTTGGCGTCGCAGCCCTGGCCGGCTATGCGACCAGCATGCAAATGCTCCCCGTCCAGGGCGTCTTCCTCAAGCCAGTCACCGAAGAGTTCGGCTGGAGCCGCACCGCCTTCACGTCGGCGATAACCGCCGGGACCGTCCTCGCCGCCTTCGCCGCGCCCATCGTCGGAGCGCTCCTCGACAGGTACGGCGGAAGGTGGATCGTCACCTTCGGTCTCTCCGCTCTGGCGGCCACCATGTTCGCCGTGTCCACCGTGTCCACGTTCTGGCAATTCTTCATTCCCATCGCCGCCGCCCGAGTCATGCACCTCGGCGTCATCTCCACCGCCGTCATGGGGCCCCTCGTGCCGATGTGGTTCATCGTCAAGCGCGGCAGGGCTCTGGCGCTCGCGGGCCTTGGGCCCAGGATCGGCGTCATGGTGAATCCCGTGTTCGCTCAGGCGCTCATCAGCTTCTTCACCTGGAGAGCCGCCGCCTTTGGGATCGGCTCCGTGATCGCGGTTGTCTCGATTCTTCCCGCCGCCATCTTCCTCCGCCGCTCCCCGGAGAGCATGGGCCTCCTTCCCGACGGCGAGGCCCCCGATGAACGGAAGGCGCGCATCGAGGAGGCCGCAACCCGGGACGACGCCACCGCCAGCGACCTCGACACATCCATCCGCCTCGGCCAAGCGATGCGTCACCGCTCCTACTACCTGCTCATGGCGACCTTCTCCCTGGCCTTCATGATCGTGTCCGGCGCCACCTTTCACCTCGTGCCCTACCTCACCGACCACGGGCTGTCCTCGGAAATGGCTGTGGGCGCCCTCTTCTCCTGGGCCGCCTTCGCCACCATCGGCATGGTCGTCACCGGCATAGTCGCCGAGCGGGCCAACGTTAGGCTCGTCCTGACTGCGGACCTCCTGCTCATGGCGCTGTCCTTCATCATTCTCATGACCGCCAGGTCGGCCGTCCCCGCCTACGTCTGGGCCATCTCCTTCGGCCTCGTGGAGGGCGGGCTGTTCGTCTTGCAGCAAATGATCTTCGCCGACTACTACGGCAGAGCGTCGCTCGGGGCCATCCGCGGCACCATCTGGATGATGCAGGTGGCGGGCAACGCCATAGGCTCCATCGCCGGCTCCGTCGCCTACGACCTCACCGGCAGCTACGTTTTGGTCTTTGCGGCGTTCGGACTTTGCTCCGCCGCCGGCGCCGTCTGCGTCTTCTTCGCCAAGCCCCCGAGGGTTCAGGGCATAGCCGCCGCCCCCACCGCCCCACAGCCCCCGCCTAGCGCGCCAACCGAGCCCGCCCCAGAGGACAACGCCCCACGCGACGGCCACTCAGCGAATGACGCCTAAGCCGCGGTTCTACTACGGCTGGGTCATCGTTGGCGTCGTGGCCATTGGGGGGCTGGCTGCGTCCAGCCAGATGCTGCCGGTCATCAGCGTCTTCCTCAAGCCCATGACCGAGGATTTCGGCTGGAGCCGCACCGCCTTCACCAGCGCCATCACCGCCGGAACACTGACCGGCGCCGGCCTAGCCCCTATCTCCGGAGCCCTGGTAGACAGGGTTGGCGCCCGCTGGCTGGCGGCGGGAGCCTTCGCGGGCCTGGGGGCGGCGTTGCTGCTCATGTCCGCGGTATCGGCCTACTGGCAGTTCTTCATGGTCATCGTGCTCGCCCGAACCCTGCACATGGGCGTCATATCCGCCGTGCTTCAGGGGCCTATCGTTCCCCAGTGGTTCGTCCTCCGCAGAGGGCGGGCCGTGGCGATCAGCTCCCTGGGACTTCGAAGCGGCCTGTCAATCCATCCCTCGCTCACCCAGTTCTTAGTGAACGCCACCCAGTGGCGGACCGCGCTCATAGCCCTGGCGGTCATGATCTGGGCATTGGGCGTTCTCCCCCTCATCCTGTTCCTCCGCCGCAAGCCAGAGGACATGGGCCTCCTGCCCGACGGCGAAACTCCGGAAGGACGCGCCGAGCGCCTGCGGCAGACCACGGCCACCAACGAGGTCTCCATGGGCGCCCTCGATGTCTCGATGACGCTGAAAGCGGTCCTCCGGGAACCATCCTTCTACCTTCTGACCGGCGCCTTCTCGCTGGCGTTCTTCGTGGTGTCCGGGACCACCTTCCACGGCATCCCCTACTTCATCGACCGCGGCCTCTCCTCCGAGATGGCCGCCTTCGCCCTGTCCCTGTGGGCCGCGTCGGCAATTCCCGGAATGATGGTTGCCGGTTTCCTCTCGGAACGCATCAATCCCCGGCGGATGATGATGTTCACCCTGCCCCTCATGGGGATGACCTTCTGGCTCATGTGGGAGGCCGACGCGGCGCCGTTGGCCCTCATCTGGGGCATCGCCTTCGGCCTGAGCGAGGGCGGCATCTTCACCACGCAGCAGGTCATCTTCGCCAACTACTACGGAAGGGCGTCCATCGGGGCCATCAGGGGAGTCCTGTGGATGGTGCTGATCGTTGGCAACGCCCTCGGCGCGCTCGTCGGCTCCGTCTTCTACGACCTCCGCGGCGACTACCTCTACACCTTCATCGTGTTCGGCGCCGCCTCCGGCTTGGCCGCCGTCTGCGCCGCCCTCGCCCGCCCGCCCAAGCTACCCCCGGCGCCTGACCGCCAACACTCACCCAGCGTGTGATACGCTGCCGAACGCGCAGTCCGGGGGCCGGGAGGTCGACGAGTCAAACGCGCCGGGGCACTGGATCGTTCCCTCTCCCCGAGAGGAAGCGAGTAGGAAACGCCGCTAAGGATTCCAGTCCTCGAGAGCCTGCACCCAGCGGTTGAAGTAAGGACACTCTTCACGGATAGCGGGAAGGCCAATCCGCCGGGCAGCTATCGTCCCCATGAGCGGCTTCTGATACCCCGGAGCCAGCGATTCCACTCGCTTAGAAGGAGCAGTGATAGGCGAGTCATTTATTTCCTCTGGGGTAGGGAACTGATTCCGAATCAGTCGAAACTTGCCCGCGAGGTCACTGCTTCCAATCGCCTCTGCAAAGAGGTCTGGGTCGCTGAACAACAGGCCCTCGTACTCGTGCATCACTACATAGGGCAGGAACCGGTCTTGGGCGCCGTCAACTTCGGCGGCGACGTCGCGAGCGATCTCCTCTTGCACGACCTCCGCTTTCTGCTCGAACGGCATCCCGGTCGCCTGCGCGCGTCCAGGCCAAGCGCTGTCCCCTGTTTGAGGCATTCCATAGAAATCCACCATTGTCGTGGATATTGCCCCGAGGTCTTCCCGGAGATGACGGACGATATCCCGCCGGACAGTATCCCAACCTCGGATCCCTCCACGTCTCGACCGCAGCCTGGCGTTGCCCAACAACCGCGCGCTCACGTCCGTATAGCCGAAACCGCCCACGAGATGAGGACGGAGCACCTGATTGACGAACGACTCCTCCGTCTGGCCTTCAACGTGAACGAGCAGTCTAGGCATCCGTCACTCACCCCTGGGGGCGGCCCCCCAACTCATTCTTCTCCCAGAGCTGCCCAAGGCTGTAGTCATCGAGCCATGATTCGAGCCTCTTTGCATCGAGCCGCGAAAGCTGGGTGGCGCCGTCCACCTGATCAGCTACGAGGACGTCTTTAGGCTCGAACTGGTCCAGCAGAAAGGGCGACTGCGTGGATACGATGACCTGAGTTTCGCCAGCCACGTGCTTTATCAGGGAACCCAAGAGAGTAATCGCGTAGGGATGAAGCCCCAACTCAGGCTCATCGACAAGGATGACCGAAGGGCGGTTTGGTCGCGGTTGCAAGAACAGCGTCGCTAACGCAATGAACCGGAGCGTGCCGTCGGAAAGAGCAGAAGCATCGAAGTACGCGTCTGAACCCTGATGCCGCCATTCCAAGCGAATCGTCTCTGGGCTTAGGAGCTGCGGCTCAAGCTGAAAGTCGAGCAGGAAAGGCGCGGCCTGACGAACAGTCTGAACGATTATCCGATACGAGTCGGGATGCCGCGCCCTCAGATAGTAGAGGAAAGCCGGCAGATTCGAGCCGTCGGGTCGGAGGAAGCGATTGTCATTGATATCGGCGGCCCTCTTTATGCCAGATGTCGTACTTGTATCGTGGAAATGATAGAGACGCCAACTGTCAAGATGGCCCCGGACATGCTCCGATATGGAGAGATTACTGCTGCCAATCCCGGCCTCGTTCCCAATCGTTGCTAGATATTCATCGTAAGGTTGGGAGTACTTTACTTTGTCCCAAAAAAGCACAACTTCTTCGGTTGGGGTAAGTCCATCGAGGTCGGTGGGCTCCAGTTCAATCTTGTACTGGTTCACCTCGTTCCTGAAAGAGACGTGCAGATAGAGCTGTTTGGTGTTCTGCACGCCGAAGTGCAGCAGCCGGTCCGCGCCGCCGGCCTTTGCCACGTAGTTCTGGAGCTGGCCCTCTCGTATGGCGTTCAGGAATGCAAACACGCCAATGAAGTTCGACTTCCCGGATCCGTTGGGCCCGATGAGCACGTTGATATCGCCAAGCTCAAGCCTGTCGATTCTGGCAATGCTTCGAAAACCCCGAATCGTGATGTAGTTGAGTTCAGGCATATCACTCCGGTAGGCGCGGGCCGTTCCAACCGCACCTCATGTTACCGACGAAAGGACTCCGACTGCTAGCGCGGGACTGCCGCGGCGCCGGCGGCGCCTCCCGGTCCAAGACTCGAATGGGATGCCGGCGTACTGCTCGGACAGAGATGGGAAGGCGTGAAGAGCCCCTGCGGCCGGAACGACGTTGATTATACTCCTCCACGTCAGCTCACCCCCAACCACCCAGCGTGTGATACGCTGCCCAATGCGGGGTCCGGCGGCCGGGAGCAGTCGGCGTCCGGGGCCTCCTTCTCTCCGCCGCCCCGTCAGGGGAGGCATGGAAGACGCCATCAACACCATCCCTAAACCCCTCCACACCCCCGCCCCCCAACGAAGCGACTCGCCGTGAAGAAGTGGCCCTTCTACTACGGCTGGGTCATCGTCGCCGTCATCTTCGTTGGCGGGTTCGCCGACACCTTCCAAAGCCTCCCCGTGCTCAGCATCTTCCTCACCCCCATCACCGATGAGTTCGGCTGGTCCCACACCACCTTCGCACTCGCGATCGTCATCGGCACCCTCATCGGCGCCGTCGTCGCCCCCTTCTTCGGCGCCCGCCTCGACCGCCACGGCGGCCGCTGGGCTCTCGTCGGCGGCCTCTCCATCCTCGGCGGCGCCATGCTGTCCCTCAGCGCCATCTCCTCGCTCTGGCAGTTCTTCGCCCTCCAGATCCTCGCCAGGGCCATGCACATGGGCGTCATCACCATGGCCCTTCTCGGGACCATCATCCCCCGCTGGTTCATCCTGAGACGCGGACGCGCCGTGGCGATATCCGGCTTGGGGCTCAGGGGCGGCCTCACCCTCAACCCCCTCTTCGTCCAGTTCCTCGTCGCCAGATGGACATGGCGAACCGCCGCCGTCGGCGTCGGCCTGATGATCTGGATCATCTCCGTCCTGCCCTCGGCCATCTTCATCCGGCGCTCCCCCGAAGACGTGGGCCTCCTTCCCGACGGCGAATCCCCCGCACAGCGGGAGGCCCGCATCACCCTTGCCGCCAGGTCCGCCGGCGCGTCGGCAAGGGACATCGACGCCTCCCTCACCCTCGCCCAGGTCCTCCGCCTGCCTCAGTTCTACCTCATGACCATTTCCTTCTCCCTGGCGCTGCTCGTCACCTCGGGAATCTCCTTCAACGCGATCCCCTTCTTCATCGACCAGGGCCTTCCCGACGGCGCCGCCGTCGGCGTCGTATCCCTCTACGGCGCCGTCGCCGCGGTGGGGATGCTCGCCTCCGGCTTCGTCACCGAGAAGGTCAGCATCCGCTGGGCGCTCATCGTCGCCTCCACCGGCATGGGAGTCGCCGTATTCGCCATGCTCGCCGCCGACTCCGTGGCCGAGGGTCTCGCCTGGGCCGTCGGCTTCGGCATCGTCGAGGGAAGCGTCTTCACCATGCAGCAGATCGCCTTCGCCGACTACTTCGGCAGGCAGTTCCTCGGCTCCATCCGCGGCGTCCTCTGGGCCGTTCAGACTCTCGCCAACGCCATCGGGACCATCGCCGGCGCCGTCGTCTTCGACACCACCGATGGCTACGGCATTGCCCTGGTCTTCTTCGGATGCTGCGGCGTCGCCGCGGGCATCCTGATGTTCTTCGCCCGCCCGCCCCGGCTCAATCCCTCTCTCGCCACCCCGCCGGACGGCAATCCAACCGCTGCCTAGCCCCAACGCGCCTCAGTTGCCCCCGGAATCGGCCAGAGATTCGGCCTCGACCGCAACCTCAGCTTGGCCCTAACGTGCTATAGTTCCCCTGATCTTCCCGACAGAGGGCACAACATGGCCACCTACATTCTCCTTCTCACCCTCACTCCCGAAGGACAGGAAAAGATGCTGGAAGACAGCGACCTCGTCCTCTCTACCGGGAACGTCCTCGCTGGGCACGGCGTGCAAATCCTCGGGCTCTACGGCGTGCTCGGCGCCTACGACTTCGTCGGCATCGTCGAAGCCCCCGACAACGACGCCGTGGCCCGCTTCTCCATCCGGTGGGGCGCCAAGGCCGGCGTCCACGTTACCACCCTGCCCGCCATCCCCATCTCCCGCTTCGAAGAGAGCGTCCCCGCCGAAAGCAAACCCGTCGCCGCGGCAGCCGTCCCCTGGGACCCCACCGAGCTCCCCCCGGACGAATGGGACCTGCCCAAGCTGCCCGGCTAACCCGCCGATAGGATCATCAACTCCAACCACGGAGACGCCCCATGGTCTTGATACTCACCAACAAGGACATCGACTCGCTGCTAGACATCAACGACACCATCGAGGCCTTGGAGCAAGCCTTCGGGGAGTTGGGCAAGGGCGTCGCCACCAGCCGTCCCCGCACGCTGTCCTACAGCCCCCTGGGCCCCAACGACTACTACCTCTTCTCCTGCATGGACAGCTCCCTGCCCAGCCAGGGCGTCCATATGATCCGCATGACCTCCGACCACGTCCTGCAAACCTCCCACGACGGCATCCCCCGGCGGGACAAGCTCGGCATGGCGCCCGGCGGCAAGTTCTGCGGGCTCATCCTGATGTTCAGCCTCGAAACCCTGGAGCCCCTCGCCATCTTCCAGGACGCCCTCCTGAACCGCTTGATGGTCGGCGCCACCACAGCCTTGGGCTCCAAGTACATGGCCCGGCCAGATAGCAAGAAGATGGCGCTCCTCGGCTCAGGGTGGCTGGCCCACACCCAGGTGACCGCCCACTGCGCCATCTTCCCCATCGAGCGCATCACCGTGTACAGCCCCCACAAGGAGAACCGGGAGGCCCTCTGCCGCAACCTCCAGGACAGCGTCGACGCGGAACTCGTTCCCGTCGATTCCACGGAAGCCGCCCTCCACGACTACGACATCCTCGCCACCGCCACAAACTCCTACACACCCGTCTTCGACGGCAACCTCCTCAGACCCGGCGACCACGTGGCAATGGCCGGCGCCAAGAGCGAGTGCGACGTCGCCACCTATGAAAGGGCCGCCGTCGTTGGGGCTCAGGCCACCGACCTCGCCACCTTCTGGCATCCCCCGGACGCAGCGCCGATGGAGAGCAGTTGGGGTCAGACCTGGCGGCCCGAGTGGAACTTCAAACTGCGCACCCTCGGCAAGATGGCAGCCGGTCTGGAGAAGGGCCGCGACGCCAACGACGACATCACCTTCTTCGGCGGCGGCCCCAGTCACGGCCTCGGGATTCAATACGCCGCCGGAATCACCGCCTACCGCCGCGCCAAGGAACAGGGCATCGGCTACGAAGTCCCATCAGAACTCTTCCTCGAGGACTTCCACCCATAGAAGTAGCCAATCAAGGCCAAGCGAGGTTGTTGGGCTAGGTGCGGCGCCCCCCACCCTCATCACTGGCTCGCGTACACCAGCCCCTGCTCGTCCACGACGATCCCCTGCGGGCCCCAGAAGCGGCCGTCCCCCACCCCCACCGAACCCCACCTCTGCAGGTAACGGCCCTCCGCGTCGAAAACGTAAACCCTGTCCACCATCACCACGAACACCCGCCCCCCACCCACGGCCAGCCACGTCGGGCGCAGGTATTCGTCCTCCTCGCCGGTCACCGCGCTCCACGAGCGCAACACGCTTCCAGACCGGTCGTAGACGACAATGCGCTTGTTGCCCTGGTCCGCCGCGTACACGGCGCCAACGGCGTCCACAGCGACCCCCACCGGACGCGCCGGCTCGTTAACCTCCTCCAGAGGCCACGTCCCGCCGCTCGCGCCATCCGGTGAGAACCAGGCGATGCGCCCCTCTCCCGCCTCCGCAACGTAGGCAAACCCCTCGCCGTCCACGGCGACGCCCAAAGGCTCGTCCAGCTCTCGGTCCCCAAGCGCGCCTAGGAACGCGCCGTCCGGATCGAATACCTGGACGCGGCCATTGCCGGTGTCGCTGACGTACACATTCCCCTCCCGGCTGAGGGCAATCGCCGTCGGCAACCGCAGTTGCCCTCCCTCCGACCCCCCGCCTCCCCAGGCCAACTCAAAACGTCCGCTCTCATCGAACCGCTGGACGCGGTTGTTGTCCGCATCCACCACGTAGACGCCGCCGCCAGGGCCGACGGCCACGCCGGAGGGATTCTTGAACTGGCCATCTCCGCCCCCGAACTCGCCCCAACTCCTCACCCAGCCGCCGTCCTGCTGAAACACCTGCACCCGCTGATGGTCCCGCCCCTTGAGGCGCGCCAACGCCCCCCGGTCCTCCGGCGCCGCCCTCGCGAGCATGACGGGCAGGAACACCGCCAGCCCCACGAACGCCAACGGGACCAGCGACAACAAAACAGGCCTCGCCAGGTCGCCCGGAGCGCGCCGGCGCTCCCAGATGAAGACCGCCGCCACCAGCCCCGACCCCACCACCAGCACCAGCGCCGGAACCCCCACAAACAGCGCCGAGAGAATCAGCGCAGAAGCATCCCCGTCCCACAGCCACAGCGACAGCAGTGCCGCCGCCGCCCCAGCCGTCATGGCCGCCGCCGCCGGTAGCGGGCGCCTCCCAGCCATCCGCGCCCCCCCGAACGCCACCAACGCCGAGGCCACGGTGGCCGCCAATGGCAACGCAACGCCTGCCGGAAGCGGTCCATCCGCTCCCCAGCCAGACGCCGGCAGCGCATAGACCGCCAATGGCAGCGCCAGCGACGTCACAATCGCCAAGAACGCGCCGACCCTGCCCGTCGTCATGCCGAGATGGGCTATGTAAGCTGCGGAAAACCGGGGAGGGGGATAGGGGATGTGGGACTGAGGGAAGGCCATCCAGCTACAACAGCCTGCGAGGATTCGGGCCGCTCAATACTAGCACCTGCATCCCCAGCCGCTCAAACGCCCCCGGGGCGCTTCCCCAGGAACGCTCTTACAAGCGCAGAGCGGGAGGGAGGGGATGGGCGTCGCTCACCACGTTACCGGCTTTCCAATCAACACCAAGAGCTCAGGTGCTCGTGGGCCGTGGGCCCGGAATCCCATTGAAGGCGGTGGCAGTTGATGGCGTTTCGTTCGAGTTTTCGCAAGTGGGCCGGAGCGGACCGAACTGAGCCTGTCCCAGAAGTGGAAATTGCGGATAGGGGGAGCGGATAGAGGTCAGAGAGTTCGCTGAAAGGCCTTGGCCTGAGCGGTTAGGACAGGCGACGGAGCGATGGGTCAGCTGCTGTCATCACTGCAGGTCAGGAGACGGGATGAGGCTCCGGGCCATTGAATAGACCGATGAAGGGGCTGGAGCTCCACACCCGACAGAGAGTGCGCAGGTTGAAGGCTGTGGCCAGCATAGTCCACTCGGCCGCCACGTTAACGAGGCCTCGCAGCAGGAACCTCCGTGCCCCCTGTTGCTCCTTGATGATCCCGAAGACAGGCTCGACCAGTTGCTTTCTCAGCTTGTACGCCTCTCTAGCTGCTGAGGTGGACATCCAGGCACGATGACGGCGCAGCACTGCGTCATGCGGTCCTATCGCTAAGCTCCGCCCAATCTCCTTGGCCCTGGTACAGGCTCTGAAGGCTGGGCATGCCTGACAGACGGCGCCGGAAGCCCGGTACAGTCGCAACGGGACTCCGTTCGCGTGCTGTATACGAACGAACTTGAGCGTCTGTCCCTGCGGACACGTAAAGCTGTCGCTCGGCTCGTTGTAGGTGAATTGGTCCTTGTGATATGGGTCTTTGAGGAACCGTTGCCGTGACTCGGACACCACCACCTGCTGACCTCGACGGGTGCACTCTGCCAGGTGACTTGCGGCGAAATATCCGGCGTCGGCCAACGTCATCTGTGCTCTTGTCCCGGTCGTCTCTTCGGCCTGCTCGACCATCGGAACCAGCAGGGCATTGTCATTGGCCGCATCCACCACGTCCACGGCGGTGACCAACATGCCGGTCGCTCCCCCATCCGTCTCTGTGGGTGAGACCATAGCCTGAGCGTTGTAGCCAGCCACGATGCCTTGCCTACCCTTCATCAGCCTGGCGTCTGGGTCGGTCAGGTTGATGCGCTTGTGGCACTTCTGATTCGTGAGATCGTCCATCGCCTGCCTCACCTGCTCTCTCAAGACCTCCTTGTCAGCCAACTCCTCAGGCAGATGGGCAACAGCAGTGTCTTCTCCCGCTTCGTTCTGAGCCTCAAGGTCGGCTATCGCACTCTCCAGCCGCTCCAACAGACCACGCAGTCCCTCGGCGTCGTAGCTCCTGTTCAGCGACGCGTTGGCGACCACCTTAGTACCATCCACCGCCTGAACCGCCAGGTCCACCAACTTCATCGTCACTGCCGTACGCACCGTCCGCTCGAACAGCTTCCTCATGGCCTGCCGATGCCCTTTGTAGAACCTCCACAGGGTGTTGTGGTCAGGATGCTGCCACCCGGTCAGCCACAGGTACGGTATCTGGTCCCGGCAGGCCGCCTCCAGCTTCCGGCACGAGCGCACACCGGTCATGAAGCCGTACAGCCACACGCTCAACAGCGCACGTGGATGGTAGGCTGGCGCTCCCATCGAGTCACCTGCTATGTCCACGCCAAGCTCCGCCCATGCATCTCGATCTAGAGCATCGACGAACTCGGCGACGAACCGCGCCGGATGATCCAGCGGCAACAACTCGTCAAGCGTCGGCGGCAACATCCACATCTGCTCTCGGCCCATCGGTCGAAGCGGCATCTCAATATCTCCCACCTTGATGTCGCTTCAAACGTACACCTGACCCATACTCAACGCCAACCCAGACTTGTGAGACAGGCTCAGCTGGGAGGACTCGCGATGATTGCTGCCGTTGCGGAGCGCGCCGAGCAATTGAAGCAGCTCTGCCTCCGTTACCGCGTACTGCGGCTTGGCCTGTTCGGCTCGGCTGCAACCGGCGCTTACCATCCTGAGGAGAGCGACCTGGACTTCGTGGTCGAGTTTCAGCCGGCGGCTTTCGGCGCCTATGCGGACGCCTATTTCGGATTGCTGGAGTCCTTGGAGCAGCTTTTCGGAAAGCCTGTGGACCTGGTGGTCGCCTCGGCTATCAAGAATCCCTACTTCCTGCAATCAGTCCAAGAGACAAGGACGCCCATCTATGAGGCTTGAGACCAGGAAGTACCTATATGACGTACAGCGCGCCGCAGCCCTGCTGAGAGAGTTCACCGTTGGCAAGACGTTTGCGGACTACGAACGCGACGCCGAGCCAATCACGGCGCCGGGGCGCTCGCCGGTTGCGGTTGAGGCGCCCCACCGACAGCTCCTATTGGGAGAAGTGCGATGATTACCTCGCTCCGGCTGGTCAACTTCAAGAACTTTGGCGACGAGACGCTGCGAGTCGGCCCGTTCACCCTGATCGTGAGCGCCAACGCCAGCGGCAAGAGCAACATCCGCGACGCCTTCCGCTTCCTGCACGGAATAGGCCGCGGCTACACCCTCGCGGAGATTCTGGGGGGGAAGTACGGGGCGGGGGGGTACATGGAGTGGGCTGGCATTCGTGGTGCGCCTTATGAGGTTATTCGCCTTGGCCATGAGGGACTCTCCGTTACTGTAGAGGCCAAGATGAGGAACAGGGGCCTGAGTTACATCATTGCGGCAGAATACAATGATTTTAGGTCCGGTGGATTTAAGGTAACTTACGAAGAACTAAAAGACGGAACCAAGACAGTTTATAGCGGCCATGGCCTCTCCGAGACAATTTGGATAAAGTCTGTTGAACTCTTAGACAGGGGCGATTCTGTCCGTCAGCCGTTCAAATCTGAGCAGCCAGCCTTGCTGCAGGAAACTGCCATGTTCGATAAAAACGCCTTATCAATGACGAACCTGTCAGGACAATGCGCTCGACTCTCGCCGGCATTCGCTTTCTTGACCTTGTTCCTGATCGAATGAGAGAGCCTACGTTCCCAGGCCAGATTATACTTGGTGATAGGGGAGAGAACCTGCCGGCGGTGCTTGAGGCAATTTGCGCGGATATAGCGCGCAAGAATGTTCTGACGTCGTGGCTGCGCGAGCTCACTCCCATGGATGTACGGGATTTCGAGTTTCCCCGCGATCCCAGCCGGCGGGTACATCTTCAGATTGTGGAGCGCAACGGACGGAAGGTGTCGTCTTACAGCGCGTCCGACGGCACCCTGCGCTTTTTGGGAATGTTGTCTGCGCTGCTCGACCCCAACGAAAGGGGCCTCTACTTCTTCGAGGAGATCGACAATGGGATTCATCCGGCGAGACTGTCCCTCTTGATTGACCTACTAGAGACGCAGACGGCAAAGGGCAATGTTCAGGTGGTCGCCACCACCCACTCCCCGGGCCTGCTGGACATGGTCAACGACAAGACGTTTGAAAGCGCCTCGGTCGTCTGCCGGCTAGAGGACACCGCCGACGCTGTTATTCGGCCTTTGAATAGCCTGCCCAACGTAGAAGAACTGCGGAAATCCCAGGGCCTTGGCCGGCTACATGCGAGCCATTGGATGGAAGACATTCTCAACCTGCAAGCGTGGCGTGACCAGGATGACGAGGCCGACGAATGAATATCCTCATCATCCCGGAGGACTTCCGTAACGATCAACACATTCTCAAGCCGCTATTCTCGCGGCTTGTGGGAACTCTTGGTAAGCGGTCTGTTCATGTTATGGTCTGCCAAGACCCATTGCTTGGCGGCGTGGGGGAAGACCTGAAATCGGACCGCATAGCGGAAATCGCAGCGAAATTTCGGGGCATGATAGACATTTTCATACTGTGCGTCGACCGCGACGGCAAATTGGGACGGCGCCAGCGATTGGACCAGATTCAAGCGGAGTTCGGCTCTGCTTTCTTTGCTGAGAACGCTTGGGAAGAGATTGAGACGTGGGTTCTGGCTGGGCTGGATCTACCTAGCGCATGGCGTTGGGCGGATGTTCGGGCAGCAGTGGACGTCAAAGAGCTGTACTTTGAGCCGCTTGCGGTTCAACGCGGTTTAGCCGACTCGCCTGGCCGTGGCCGGAAGGCGTTGGGAGAGGAGGCGTCGCACCGCATCGGCGCCATCCGGCAGAAGTGCCCCGATGACTTTGATTCCCTTGCTCGACGGCTGGAAGCCGCCATCTAGGCGTAGTTCCCATAGAGGTTCTTGCATAGCTCACCCCCCCTTGCCCCCGCCGCAAACGTAGTCCACCATGGACTAGCAGGCTGCGGAAAAACTCTGCTGTCTACCCAGGGCCGAAAACTGTCCGACGATAAACGCCGTCCTATCGCGTGTTCTGAACGAATTATTCGAATTGGCCTATCACATGCCGAATGCCGCCGAGACAGTTGAGGCTCCATACACTGCGGCTGAGCGCCTTACCTTTCTTCCGCAGCCTGCTAGTGCAGCTTCCTCAAAGGCGGTGCTGAATGGCGACTGAGACAACCCCCAACCCTCGCCGCGTCTGGACCGTCGCTGAGGCGAAGGCGCGGCTGTCTGAGATTCTGCGGCTGGCGGAGACGGAAGGGCCGCAGCGCATCGGTGCCCGGCGGCCCTTCGTCGTCGTCCCCGCGGCGGCGAGGGAGGAGAAGACGCCTCCGCGCAAGCCCCTGGGGCAGTGGCTCATTGAAAACATGCCCCGCGGCGTCGAGCTAGAGCTCCCTGACCGGAGCTCAGACCGCCCCATCCCCTTCATTGACGAAGAATGCGACGCATGACCGGCTATCTCCTGGACGCGAACGTGGTCTCGGAGGTCATACGCAACGCTCCAGACCCGCGCGTCGGAGCGTTCTTCATCGAAAACGACGACCTATGGCTGTCGTCGATAGTGGTCCACGAACTGGAGTACGGCGTGCAGCTCATGGCGCAGGGTCAACGGCGCAGCGGGCTGCAGGCGGACCTGTCCCGCCTCATTGAGGAATATGAGGACCGCATCTTGCCCCTGGAACGGAGGGGCGCGGCGTGGGCGGCCCAATTCCGGGTGCAAGCGCAACGCTCCGGGCGCGCGTTGGAGTTGGGCGATGCCCTGATCGCAGGGACGGCCAAGGCGCATGACCTCGCCGTTGCCACCCGGAACGTCGCCGATGTCCAGCGCCTCGACGTTGAGGTCGTCAACCCCTGGGACGTTCCATGACCACCATCACCGAAGCCGACGTGCAAGCCCGTACGGGGCGGCAGGAACCCTCGCCGCCCAGCGTTACGCGCTGCCGAGATTCGTGTCGGGGAAGTTCACACTGGCGGAGCAATACGCAGGAGTCGCCCTCTGATGACTCAGAGCAATCACCCACAAGTATCAGAGAAAGAGAAGAGACGACCTATTGTTGGTCTATCCGATCAAGGGGCGCGCGAGTTTCTGCTCAAAACAGAGAGCTATTTGACGCTGGACCTGCCGGCATATTTTCAATTCGGAGATTTACTCAAGGACATCGCTACTTCGCTAGACAAGGGCCCGCCGCTTGCTCCTAAGAAATCACGGGACTTCGACCATGTCAACCACACATTACTAAACAATAAGGATGGGAAATATGCATGGCGCCCAATCGAACTTATCCATCCAGTGCTGTATGTATCACTGGTCAACACAATGACACACCCCGACCAATGGGAGAAGATATGTGATCGATTCCGGACCTTTCAAGATGACCCAAAAATCCAATGCTTGAGTCTGCCTGTCGAGTCATTGACCAATCAAACGGACAAAGCCGAACAAATAGGCGGATGGTGGCAGGAAGTCGAGCAGAAGTCAATTGCGTTATCACTTGATTATGAATTCCTGATTCGCACAGATATTGTCGACTGCTATGCTTCAATGTACACTCATTCAATCGCATGGGCAGTTCATACTAAGGCAGAGGCAAAGCAGAATCGTTGGGACTTGAAGTTAGTTGGGAATTTCATCGATAGCCACATTCAGAATATGCGCCAAGGACAAACCAACGGCATTCCCCAAGGGTCAGTGTTAATGGATTTCATCGCGGAAATGGTGCTTGGGTACGCAGACATCGAACTGCTCAAGAAAGTTAGGTTGCAGAAAATCAGCGACTATCAAATCTTGCGATACCGAGACGACTATCGCATATTCGTAAACAACATCCAGGCGGGAGAGACCATCCTCAAGTGTCTCACAGAAGTGATGATTGACCTAGGATTAAAACTAAACCCTGAGAAAACAGCTATCAGTAACGAGGTGGTCCGTTCTTCCATAAAGGAAGACAAGCTTGATTGGATGCTTCGAGGACGGCGTGCTGGGGGCTTGCAAAAACGCCTCTTGACTATTCACGACCACGGCAAGCGGCACCCCAACTCGGGGAGTGTTGCATCTGAGATGTTGCGCTACTACAAGCACATTTCTGGAATTAGTGGAAAAGGTCCAAAAGACACTCTCCAATTAATCGGCATCGTAGCTGATATTGCGTACCATAATCCAAGAACTTACCCTGTTTCCGTTGCAATATTAGGCAAGCTTATCAGCTTCCTTGATACGACTAAAGAGAAACTAGAAGTCATCGACAAACTTCTGAAGAAATTCTCCCGCATCCCTAACACTGGTCACTTGGAGATATGGCTCCAGAGAATCAGTCTTGATTTCGGATCCGGTATAGAATTCCGGGAACCTCTGTGTAGACTAGTAAATGGCGAAGATAGTCATATATGGAATAGTGAATGGATAGTGTCGCAAGACTTACGGCAGGTAATGGATTCAAACAAGATAGTTGACCAAGTTCAACTAGGTGCCATCGATGCCATCATCCCATTCGATGAAGTCGAAGTGTTCGCTGACATCTACCCATAACCCCCCTCCCCCCGCCCCCCCGGCTTACCCCGTCGCTGCAACGCCCTCCTGCACCCGGGGGGGCTTGGCGAGGAAGATGCAGACGGCGCCGACGATGGAGCTGATCCCGAACGCCGCGAGGACGTAGGTGTAGCTGCCCGTGGCGTCGAAGACGATGGAGCCGACGAGGGCGCCGACGGCGTTGCCGCCTATCTGCATCATCCATATCGCTCCCGCGAATGGCCCCCAGGAACTGCCGCCCGTAGTAGTCGGCGAAGATGTAATGCTGCATCACGAACAGGCCACCCTCGAACAGGCCGAAGAAGAGCGCCCAGGCGTAGGCCATCGGGCCGAGTCGGCGGCCATGAGAACGACGAAGGAGAGGCCGACGATCACCATGTCGACGACGACGATGGCCTTGACCCTGACGCGCCCCATGATGACGCCGCTGATGAGGATGCCTCCAAGGGCGGCGGCGGACCAAAGGAACAGCGTGGTTACGCCGTTCTCGGGCGACATGCCGCGGTCGGTGAGGTAGGACACCAGGTGGAACCCTGTGCCCGAGACGATCATGAAGCCCAGCGAAAAGGCGAAGCTGAGGAGGTAGAAGGTGGGGCGGCGCATGGCCTGACGCAGGGTGAGGGACATGTCGAGATCGCTGGCCGTGGCGTCGGCGTCGGCGGCGGCGATGCGCAGGCGCTCGTCCCGCTCCTCCTGGGTCTCGCCGTCGGGGAGCAGCCCCACGGACTCTGGGGGATTTCCGCACGAAGATGGCCGCCGGTGGAAGGGAGACAACGGCGATCATCAGCCCGGCGCCGAGCATGGCCCATCGCCACGACGAGAGGTTGATGAGGAGCTGCACGAAGACGGGGTTGAGCATGAGCCCCACGCGCATGCCAAGGCCGGCGAGGGAGAGCGCTCTGCCGCGCTTGGCGATGAACCACATCGGCACGAGCGGCCCCATCACCACGGTTGATACAATTCCTAGGTGCGCGATGCGGGCAAGCACCACGGGCAGAACGAATTGCCAGAAGGATTGCACCGTTGCCACCAGCATCATGGACCCGGCCAGCAGGGCGAGTCCGAAGGTGAGCACCCACCGGGCGCCGTGCCGGTCCACCTTCGAGCCGACGAAGGGAGCGGCGAAGGCCGCCAGGATGGTGCCGAAGGTGACGACGCTGGTGAAGGCGGTGCGGGTCCAGCCCAGGTCTTCGGTGATGGGCTTGAGGAAGACGCCGATGACGGAGTGCATTTGGACGCTGCTGGCGTAGCCGGCAAGGGCGGCCACAACGACGATGGACCATCCGTAGTAGAGCCTTGGCCTCGGTTTCATCAGATGCCCCTCATCGGATGCTCCGCCTGCGTGCGCGAGTGGGGATGGCCGGGATGGCCGTTGCGCCCCGCCGCGGTTATGGGTGGCGGCTAGGGGGAAGGAGCGCGCCCCGCTCGACGTAGTCCCCAAAGCGGTTGTTGCGCCGCGCCCCATCCTAACCCTTCCCCCCACCGGCGGGAAGGCCAGGAAGGGCGTCCCTGTCCCCGGCCCCGTACTCGGGGGAAGGTTAGAAAGCGACCCCCTCCCCCCTAGGGGCGCCCCTCGTGGGCACCCAGTCCCAGCCCCGGCGCAAGGCCAGGAAACGTCCCTCTCTCTGTGTTCCTGTCCCCGTATTCGGGGGAAGGGTAGGAAGGGGGTTCTTTCCCTTTTCCTGGCTAGGAGGCATCCCGACGCGCCTGGTGAAGAAAATGACGCCGCCTCGATGCCCCCAAGCAGGGTGCAGGGTGCGCAGCCCCCGCCGGCAGTACAGTGTGTCCCCCGCAATTCCGGGCGAAGGCCTCACCCGTCTCCCAAAGGAGGGTGCAGGGAACCCGATGTTCCGCCGGGAGGTGCAGGGGGTGTCCCCCTGTTCTAGAAAACGTCGGAGGGCGGAGCGGGCGGGATAGCGGCGCAGGCCAAGCCAGACCCTCCGCTGAAGGAGAGCGCAGGCCAAGGCAAAACCCTCCGTCCCCTCCCTTCCCCAGCAATGCCCCTGGAAAGTAGAGCTAGCTGGGCGTGGGCGCTGCCTCGGCGCGGGCCTGGGGGTGGATGGGGGGCCTGGCGAACACGACCAGCACCGCGCTCAGGACACTTATGACGCCAAAGGCGGTGAAGACGAACCCGTAGTTGCCAAGCGAGTCGTAGGCAAGGGCGGCGACAATGGTGCCGCTGGCGTTGGCGCTGCTCTGAGCGATGGCAAACGTGCCGCGGATGGCGCCCAGGAACTCCCGTCCGAAATAGTCGGCGAAGATGACCTGCTGAATGACGGTCATGCCGCCGACCGTGAGGCCGAAGTAGACTCCCCAGATCATGGCGAGCGCAGTTGAGTTCACGGCTAGGAGGAGAGCATAGGACACGGTGGCGAAGGCAAGGGTGACGATGAGGGTCATGCGAGATCCCAGGCGCTCCACGAGGAAGCCCGTGATGAGCATCCCAAATACAGCCGTCGCCGCCCAGACGGAGATCACCACCACCGCGGTCTGGGGGGAGAGCATCCGGTCGGTGAGGAAGGCCACAGTGTGGAAGGAGCTTCCGGCTATGGCGAGGGTTGATAGGGAGAAGGCGCCGGTTAGGAGGTAGAAGGAGCGCTGGCACAGCGTCTCGCTGAGGCGGAAGGAAACCTCGGTTCTGCCGCGCCCGGCGCGTTGGGTGACAGACCCTCCCAAGCGGGCGTCCCGCGATTCGGGCGACTCGCCGTCGGGGAGGAGGCCAAGGTCCTCGGGTCTGCGGCGGAGGAGCAAGGCCACGGGCAGTGCGGCAATGGCCCAAATCAGTATCCCCATCGTCATGGCGGCTGTGCGCCAACTGGCAAACCCAATGACAGCCTGCACGATCAGGGGATGTATGGTAAGGCCGATGCGCTGACCCAGGCCGCCCACGGCAACGGCGCGGCCGCGCTTGACGATGAACCACTTGGGGACGACGGCCCCCATGGTGGCGACCGATATGACGCCTATGTTGATGGAGCGGCCAACGGCCATGAGGGCATAGAGCTGCCACAACGATGACACGCTGCCAACCAGGACGATGGTGATTCCAAGGATGATGAAGCACCCCGTCAATATCCAGCGCGCTCCGTAGCGGTCGAACTTGGGGCCTATGAAGGGCGCGAGCAGGGCGGCGGAAACGGTGCCCAGGGACGTTGCGCCGGTGAAGGCGGTGCGGGACCAGCCGAACTCCTCGGTCATCGGTTTGAGGAAGACGCTGAGGACGGGGAGGGTGCCTACGCTGGTGGCAACGCCGCTTACGGCGATAACGCCCACCACCACCCAGCCGTAGTAGATGTTCAGCCTAGGGAACACGCCGCCGGTCTTGTGGGCGCCTTCAACTTGGCCTCCTTTCACCTTGGCCTCGATGAGGCGCCGATGGGAATCCCCTCCCGCTCCCCGGCGCCCGCGTCAAGGCAGTCTTCCCCCTCTGTTCCTGCCCCCGAGTACGGGGGCAGGAACAGAGGGGGGTCACAGTCCCTGAACGAAGGCCCGGACGACGGCGTTGAACTCCCCGGGGTGCTCGCGGAAGACGTAGTGGCCGGACTGGTTGAAGACGCGCATCTGGGAGTTGGGGACGTTGGGCAGGATCAGGTGCATGCAGGGGATCCCGTTCTCCACGAAGGGCGCGCCCTCGTCGTTGTAGGCCCAGAGGACCAACGTCGGCATGTCCCCGAGGCCGCCCGCCTTGATCCAGTCATGGGTTGCGTCGCGGTTTATCTCGTGGTCGGCGACGAGGGCGGGCAGCGTCTCGGCGAGGGTTGCCAGGGCTTCGCGGTTCTTGAGGGAATCCACGTAGCTGGTGACGTCGTTGAGCCATTCGTCGGTGACGATGGTCCCGGTGAATGAGCTTTCGTTGAGGAGGAAGCGGTGCTTCTCCCTGACGTCGGTGTAGGCCTCGGCCCGCTTGTTGAGCTTGTCGTAGAAGTCGGTCGTGGACCACATCAGCGAGCCGCTGTCCACGATGATCAGCGACTTCACGGCTTCGGGGTGTTCCAGCGCGAGGCTGAGTGACGAGGTAGCCGCCCCGGGAGTGCCCGGCGACGTGGGCCCGTTTCAGGCCGATGGCCTGCATGAAGTCGTACGTGTGCTGGGTGGCGGTGCCAAGGAGGTACTCGTCGGCGGTGTTGGGGTTGTCGCTGTGGCCCTGGCCGATCTTGTCCAGGGCGATGACGTGGAAGTCCCTGGTGAAGTCGTCCCAGTTGCGGTCCCAGTCCCGCGCCGAGTTGTACATGCCGTACTGGCCCCCATGAACGAGGAGGAGGGGTTCGCCCTGACCGCCTTCAAAGTAGCGAGTCTTGATTCCGTTCACGTCAACGAATTTTGCGTCATACATGGTGATTCCTCTGCGTTGGGGGAAGGGGTTCGCCTGATGATACTCCAGATTGGGCGGGAATGGGGTGGGGGCTATGTTCCTGCCCCCGTACTCGGGGGAAGGTATAGGAAGGGGGTCCCTCTCCCCTCCTTCCCCCAGGCAGGGTGCAGGGAACCTTTGGTTCCCGCCGGGGGTACAGGGGGAGTCCCCCTGTTTCTAAAAACGTTGGAGGGTGGGCCAGGTGGGACAACGGCCTCCGCTACCGTAAGCCTCCTCCCTTTTCCCGGCACCTGCGGGAAGGCCAGGAAGCGTCCGGGGACGCGCCAAGGTGAAAAACACGCCCCCTCCGTCCCCCAAGCAGGGTGCAGGAGGCGCAGCCCCCGCCGGGAGGTACAGGGGGAGTCCCCCTGTACTGGAAAACGTCGGAGGGTGGAGCGGGCGGGATAGCGGCGCAGGCCAAAACAGGCCATCCGCTGAAGGAGGGCCCAGGCCAAACCAAGATCATCCGTCCCTTCCCTGCCCCCGTGCTCGGGGCAGGAACTGCGGTGGTTACAGGCCCTTGATGAAGGACCCGACGACGGCGTTGAACTCCTGGGGGTGCTCGCGGAAGACGTAGTGGCCGGACTGGTTGAAGATGTGCATCTGGGAGTTGGGGACGTTGGGCAGGATGAGGTGCATCGCTGGGATGCCGCACTCCTCGATGGGCGCGCCCTGGTCGTCGTAGGCCCAGGCGACGAGGGACGGGGAAGTCCTGGAGGGCGCCGTCCCGGATGGCCTGTTGGGTCTCGCGCTGCCTGGCGACGTGGTCGACGTGGCAGGTGGGCCACATTTCAACGTCGGTTTCCTGGGCGATGCGGTATTTGGGAGTATCGACGAAGCTCATCACGTCGTCGAGCCATCCTTCGGAGACGATGCCGCCGGAGAAGGAGCTGTTGACCATCATGAACTCGTGCTTTTCGCGGGAGTCGGTGATGGGGGCTGCCTTCTTGGCAAGCTCTATGTAGAAGGGGGCGACCTCGTGCATGATGGAGCCGCTGTCGACGATGACGAGGGACTTCACGACCTCCGGGTGTTCGAGGGCGAGCCGGACGATGGCGTAGCCGCCGCGGGAGTGGCCCACGAGGTGGGCTTGCTGCAGGTCAATGGCCTGCATGAAGTCGTAGAGGTGCTGGACGGCCGTGCCGAGGATATAGTCCGAGGGGTCTTTGGGGTTGTTGGTGTGGCCCTGGCCTATCTTGTCGATGGCGAAGACGTGGAAGTCTCGGGCCAAGCCGTCGAAGTTGAGGTCCCAGTCGGTGGCGCAGTTGAAGCTGCCGAACTGTCCGCCGTGGACGAGCAGGACGGGTTCGCCCTGACCGGCCTCGAAGTAGCGAGTGGAGATGCCGTCCACGTCGATGAACTTGGGGTCTTGCACGTTGAGTCCTCCGCGTTGGGCTGAGGGAAGGGGTTCGGCTGATGATACTACATTGGAAGGGGCGGGTAGGGGATGGGAGCGGAGAGGAGGGAAGGGATGCTCTGTTCCTGCCCCCCCACCCGAGACCTTTGCATAACCCGCAGTGATTGGCCACAATTGCCACAGCCAGCGGACCTCCAAGAGGGTTGACCATGCATAGCGCTGCGAGTGGGCAGTCGTTCGTTGAGGTGCTCCTGCCGGAACGGATGGGCCGGAACGAGAAACTCGAGCGGCTCAACGCGGCGCTCGAGTGGAAGAAGCTCGCTCGCTTGGTGGACGGGATCTACTCCTCTGCCACAGGCCGCCCCAGCTATCCGCCGCTGGTCATGGTCAAGATCATGGTGCTCCAGCAGTGGTATGACGCCTCCGACGAGGGGATGGAGGAAGCGCTGTGGGACCGGGTCTCGTTCAAGCGGTTCGTCGGGCTTGGCCTGGAGGAGAGCGTGCCCGCCCACTCGACGATCAGCCGCTTCCGAAAGGAAGTGACGGAACGGGGTCTGGCCCCCCGGCTGTTCAAGGAGATGAACCGGCAGTTGGAGAAGCGCAACGTCTTCGTAAAGAAGGGGACGCTCCTTGATGCGACCATCGTGGAGGCGCAGGCGAAGCGTCCGTCGCTGCGAGCGAGGGGGCCGGGAGCGCCGAGCGAGACTGACCCCGATGCGCGGTTCACGCGTCAGCGGGGCATAACGCACTTCGGCTACAAGGCGCACGTCGGTGTGGATGCAGGATCAGGGCTGCTGCGGGAGGCGTTGCTGACGCCTGCCAACGTGAACGACACGGAGGTGGCGGACGCGCTGGTGAGCGGGGATGAGGCGGCGGTGTATGCGGACAAGGCCTACGGGTCGAAGCAGCGGAGTGGGTGGCTCAAGTCCATGGGCATCAAGGACCGGGTCATGCGGCGTGCGGACAAGCATCATCCGGTGCTTCCGCCGTGGGAGCAGCGGCGGAACCGGTTGATAGCACGGTTGCGGGCGCCGGTGGAGCAGGTGTTTGGGACGCTGAAGCGGACCTACGGGTACCGGCAGGTGCGGTACATGGGTCTGGAGCGGAATGCGACGGAGTTGTACTTCAAGTGCATGGCGTACAACCTGCGGCGGGCGGACCGGCTCATGCTTGATGCCGCCTGACCGCCTCAGGAGGGGTGCGCCCGGAAGCGATGGAAGTGCCCGGAAAGCCCTGAGCACCTAGGGGAACCGGGGCGAACAGACACGCTGCAGCCCGCCATCAGGCCCCCCCAACCCCACGCCAGGACCCTCATCCAGCCATACGGCCTCTCAGAAGGAATTACGCAAAGGTCTCGTACGCGGGGGAAGGTTAGGAAGGGGGTCTTGTCCCTCCCCGGCCCCAGCGGGCAGGGATGGGACTCTCCCGCCGCGCACCTGTAGCAACGTCCTTGGGGGCGCGCGCCTACGCCGTGACGGTGATGATGTCCAGGGCCAGACGCTCCAGCGCGTCGTCGTCTACGTCAATGCCGAGGCCGTCGCCGACGAGGAGTGCGGCCTAGCCGGCGTAGCCGAACGTGACCGGCTCCCGAGCGATGTCCTCTGCGAGCAGGTCGGGGCCGAAGGCGCCTTCCAGGCTCTCCAGGTCGGGAGGTGGGCGGCGAGGCGGCGACCTGCGGCGGCCAGGATGGATGTCTCGCCGACCTGGGCGCCTATCTGAATGCCGAGGCCTGCTTCGCGGGCGGCGAGGGCCAGCCGCCTCGATGCGATGAGGCCGCCGCACTTGGATACGCCGATGTTGAAGGCATCGCAGGCGTTGGCCTTGAGCAGCGCCTGGGCGTCTTTGATCCGCACCAGCGACTCGTCGGCGACGATGCGCATGCCGGTCTCCTCGCGGACGCGGCGCATACCCTCGATGTCGGAGGCGGCAACGGGCTGCTCCACGGCCTCGATGCCGAAGGGCTGGAGCTCGGCGAGGGCCCTGATGGCTTCGTCGGCGCTCCAGGCGCCGTTGGCGTCGATCCTGACGGCCACGTCGGGGCCCACAGCGCCGCGCACGGCGTCGAGCCTGGCCACGTCGTCCCTGTCCCCGACCCTGACCTTGACCCTGCCGAGCCCGGCGTCGGCGAACCGCTTCCCCGCGAGGGCGGCTGCTTCCGGCTCGTCGGCGTCGATGACGCCGGTGTAGACGACGTCGCGGCGGGCGGGAATGAGGAGCTCCGAGAGGGATGTGCCGTAGCGCTTGAAGGCCCAGTCGAAGATGGCCAGTTCCAGCGTGCATTGGGCGGCGTTCCAGGCGGTGGCCGTGTCTTCGGGTCGGCGGGCGCGGCTCCAACGCGCCTCGGCTGAGCGGATCTCCTCCCCGACGGCGGGCCCCGAGGCGTAGCCGGATTGCAGCGCCTGAGGGGCCAGGACGGAGCGCAGGCGCTCCACCGTATCCGCGGCGTCTTCTCCGGCGACGCCGGGGCGGGGCAGGGCCTCGCCATAGCCGGCGACGCCGCTGGCGTCTCGGACTCTGACCACGATGGGGTTGCTGACGGCGGCATGGGGGCCGGAGCGGGTGAAGGGGATTTCCAGGAGCATGATGTCGATGGCGGCGAGACGGCCGCGGGTGGAGGTCCCGGAGGCGGGCGGGGCGGGCGGAAGTAGCGCTCCAAGATGGGGTTGCGGGCGAACGCGCGCTTGGCAACGGCCTGGGCGTCCGCGGGGCTGAGGCGGTGGAAGGAGACGTAGCGCTCAATGGCGGTGGTCCGGATGGCGTTGGTCGCTTCTCCGGCGTCAGGGAATTCCGGCTGGGCGTGAAGGGTGAGCCAGCGCACGGCTTCCGGGGAAAGGCGGTGGTGGCGAGTGAGGGCTTCGGCGATGGGGCGGGCGGCCTGGGAGAGGAACGCTTGGAAGGCCAGGGTTTCCAGGAGGATGGCGAGTCCGGTCTGGCTAAGACTGGCGTCGGCGGGGGCGGACCTGCGCCTGGCGTCGTTGGCCTCTGCGATGAGACGCTCCTGCTCCTGGCCGGTGAAGCCGAGGGCGCTGGCGAGGTCTATGAGCAGCCCGGGACGGTCTTTTTCGGCCCCCGGCTCCCCGGTTGCCAGCGCATCCGCGAGGTCTTGGCGCAGGGAGGCGGCTTCGTCCGGGGGGGCAAGGGAATAGAGGAAGGCCAGGGTATGCGAGTCGTTGAGGTGGGCAACGATGAAGCGGCGGTAGAAGGCGTGCAGCTCGGCCTGAGACATCCGGCCCGCCAGCAGCGACTGCATCCGGGTCTCGGCGAACGCTCCCCCGACAGCCTTTTCAACAGACTGGTTGAGATCGTCTTCCAGGGACATGGCGGGCCTCTGGGGTGTCGTGGCGGCTATGGGGGAGTTATACAACACCAGCCGAACGAAGGGAAGTGGGGGCAGAGAGGGTGCGGGCGCTCCTCAGTCCCCCGGTGCCCGGGACGAGGCGGCGTCGCAAGACGCTGGTAACCTGTGCGTCACGCCACGCGGACATCCATGCCGGACGCCCGCTGAAGCAGAGCGCACACGTCGAGTAAGTGCTAAAACTGCGAAACACTAGGTAGCGTCCTCAGCTTCGGCAAACCAAGAATGGGCCAAAGCGTTTACCTTGACAAGGTATGGGTTATAAAGCCTGGCGAAGGTGACAAGGCATGTTCAAAGATAGGAAGAGCACTATAGGGTGGGCAATCGCGATGGGAGTTGGGGTAGGCATAGGCACGTCACTCAAGAATCTCGACTTGTACGTGCAAACAGGAGTTGCCGTGGCAGCGGTGCTCGTTGTCGTTTTGCTGGCGTGGGTCACGCAAAGGTCTAAATAGTGTTGCCGCCAAGCACATGCTCATCGTGGAAGGCTTCCCCAGCGTCTACGAGGAACTTCGTCACGGTGTTGATGGAGACCCCAGCGACCCGCGAGACGGGCCGCATGAACGAGCCTTCCACCAGCATCGAAAGTATCTGGAATCGCTTGGACAATGGCAGCTTATTCATGCCCAAAGAACAGGAACAAGCGCTACTTATCAAGCATATTGTTCAGCGCGTTTGGGGTATTTCGCCCTACTTCACTTGCTGCTTCTAGCAGGCTGCGGAAGAAAGGTAAGGCGCTCAGTCGCAGTGTATGGAGCCTCAACTGTCTCGGCGGCATTCGGCATGTGATAGGCCAATTCGAATAATTCGTTCAGAACACGCGATAGGACGGCGTTTATCGTCGGACAGTTTTTGGCCCTGGGTAGACAGCAGAGTTTTTCCGCAGCCTGCTAGGTCTTTCAATCCCTGAGAGCCGAGTCGGTCTGCTTAGGCCCCAGTATTTGAGCAAGGGTCGTTTGAGGAATGGTTTCGCGTGTGTCTTTGACCGTAGTGAATCGCGGCCGGTCTGGGAATTGCTTCCGCATCCAGCATCCGTGTGCGCTGTTGCGTACACGCTCCCATCCATCGGTAAGAAGAAGCCGGATGAGCTGCTTGCCGGTCATGGACACTTAGGCGCTGGCGAGCACTGCTTGTTTCTCGACTGGGAAAACCCTAGGCTGAAAGAGGGGGCCTATGTCTCCGTATAGCAGATCATCCGCGATACTCGGAATGCGGATTTCATACGGCTTTGGCTTCGCGGGATGGAACGTTATTCCGTGTTTTTCAAAAAACCGAGCTCGGTCTCCTGCCTCTTCCAAAGGCTCAAATGTTCAGGAACCAACTGACGCAAGTCCTTCTGAACTCGATCAAGCGTCTTCGCGTACGTGCTGGTGCCAAGCTCTAAGCAGGTCCCAACCCACTTGCCTTCTTCGCGCTCGAATTTGAGCGTGAGCTCCACATAGCCAGCAACAGTCATAATGTCCTCCATGTCGCCGTGATACCTAGGTACCCCGACGTAATCCATCCTCCTTCGGTGATAATGCATCTGCCGCGTTAGCCCCAGCGCGCCTTTGCTGCCTTCCGGGCAATCTCTGAGCGCTGCTCCTAGGAAAGCGTCTTGGCGCGTGCCGGGCCGCCCATCACATCCCCGGAGCGTCTCTCACCGTTCGGACCCTTTGCCATGTGGCCCTCCTCACTCCCGGAACCTCAGTAGGGCGCCATGGAACACCTTGGCTCCCCCCTTGTCAAGACTATGGTGCCCAGTCCGAGCATAATCAGCAAATCTGAGCAAAGCCAGCAAACTCAAACTGAGACACTACCCAGAGAGGAGACCCCCTGCCTAGGCTGCCCCGTACCCGGGGGCAGGGACTGAGGGACGCCTCCCCCTCACCCTCCCCTCTTCCCCCCCCCCCCCCCGCCCCCTCACCGCCGGTCAGCTAACCGGCTTGCCCGACCTATCGACCACCACGGTCAGCACGTGCTTCTTGCCGTGCCTTCTGCTGACGATGACCACGCGGTCCTTTTCCTGGTAGGCCAGGCCCACGGCGCCGCGCACGGCGTCGAGCCTGGCCACGTCGTCCCCGGCCCCGAACCGGTGATCGGTACAAGGACAGTGTCGGCAGGTTGAATTGCCCCGGACTCGATGACAACGGACAGACCAGCGAAAGCAGCGGCGGAGGTGGGTTCGCAGAAGAAGCCCTCGGCGCGGCGGCCTGTAGGCCCCTTTGTTAGCAACTCTTCTTCCTGTCGATGAACCAGACGCAGCCGTCGGGGTTTATGCGGGTCATGTTGGCGGAGACTACTTGAGTAGGTCAGGGGGAAAGACGCGGTTGAAGGCGTCGAAGGCTACGGCATCGGGCGCGGCGTGGCCGCCGTCATACTGAACGACATCCGCGCCGCGTTCGACCAGAAACGCGATCTCGAAGTCGCTGAGCCGTCCGACCTGTAAGTCGAAGGCCCCGGATATGTATACGACGTTGGTCATGTCGACGCGGGCGAGCCGTTCGCTGTAGCGGTAGTGTCCGAGGCCGGACGCGAGCCGGGCCATGTTGCGTTCGACGGCAACGGTCTCGGCGTCCCGCCCGTTCCGGCCGGTCACGGGTTCCTCGATCTCGACGCCGTCCACGAATTCGACGGTGCGGCCCTCGGCGAACACCGTCCAAATCGCAGGCGGCATGTCGAGGCGTCCATTGGCAATGAGATATCCCTCGGCGACGTTGCCCTGCGTGGCAAGGAGCTCCTGGACCATGAAGGCGCCGAAGGAGATCCCGACGACGTAGACCATCTTGCCTTGAGCCTGAAAGTGGTCTACGAGGGCGGCCAGCATCGCCGCGCTTTCCACATCGGCCGCCTTTGCCTCGTCGAAGGTGATGTCCGCGGCCATGAAGGCGGCGGAATCGATGGTCTGGGCCTGATGAACGTTCACCAAGTGCAGACGTTCGAGGTTGAGCGGGCTCAACACTTGACGGATCTCATGCTCTCGAACAAGGAACGGCATCGGACCACCCTGGCTGAGCACAACCACCACGTCGGAGTTTGCGTTGCCAAAGCTGTGATAGGTGTCCCGTACTGGCCAAGCGGCTTCCGGCGTCGCGGTGCGAGGCGTCTCGACAGGGGACGGCGTCATGGTCGGGGGCATCTTCTCCACGGGTGCCTCCGACACTGCCGGAAGTGTCTCCACGGGCACCGGCGTGGGGGACGCGCCTTCCCGCGCTCCACAGGCCGACAGGGCAACCGTCGCCGCGACGATCCATGCGATGAGCCAACAGCGAAGCATCGTTCTCAATCCCATAATTCCGCCTTACGTCCTATGTTCCGATACACGGCTACCCGTACACGGCTACCCGCCGGTGGCATTTAACGGGAGGCATAATACACTTTCAGGGTCCGGATGGGTCTTTGAGCCCCGACCCTGACCTTGACCCTGCCGAGCCTGGCGTCAGCAAATCGCTTGCCCACGAGGGCGGCCGCTTCCGGCTCGTCGGCGTCGATGACGCCGGTGTAGACGACGCCTCGGCGGGCGGGTTAGCTGGTCGGCTTGCCTGACCTATCGACCACCACGGTTAGGACGTGCTTCTTGCCGTGCCTTCTGCTCACGATGACCACGCGGTCCCTTTTCCTGGTAGGCCAGGCCCTCTGTGCCGCAGCAGTCGCAGTACAGGATCGCTCGTTCTTGCTTCATCGGAGTCCCCTCGGCGGATTCGCCGGCGCAGAGGTTGTGGGTGGATGGGCGCCTGGGGCGCCGGTGGACCTCAGCCGGTCGAAAGGGATGAGGCAGCGCCTGCGCCGCGGGCGGGCGCAACGCCCGGCGGCGCCCACCAGGCATCGCCCCAGGGGACGCGGGGGAGACCCCGCTCTTGGCGCACCTCGTTGATGGTCCTGATGCCGCGCTCGACATCGGCCTGGTCGCGCTGGGCCCGCTGGGCCGCGTCTTCCTGGAGGGCTTCGATTCCGGTGGTGTCGAAGCGCAGCTCGACGTCCTGGAGATGAGGGGGCAGCATGGGGGTGAACCGCTCCTGCATACCGGCTTCCAGGAAACGCCACTCCTGGGTGACGGCGTTCTCGTAGAAGTCGCGTCTGGCCTCCAGGACGTTGTTGTAGGTGGCGCGGGTCTGGTCGTACATCAGGGGCGGCGGCACGGCGTAGATGCGGGCCACGTCCTGGAGGGTGAACGTGAGGCCCTGGAAGAACTCCATCTCGCGGTTGGACAGGCCGAGGTTCTCGACCTTGCCGATGCCAGCGTCGACGACCATGGGGCGGTTGGCCCGCTCGGCGCCGCCGTGCCGCTCTTCGAGACGGCGGTAGAAGTCCTCGACCTGCTCCGAGGTGAGCGGGCCGTTGAGCATGAAGGCGAGGTTCTGGGACAGCACACCGTTCTTGAAGAGGTGGCGGTTGACCTTGAGCATGTCGCGCTGCATGTCGATGGACAGCCTGCCGGGGGCAATGGGGGACAGGCCGGCGAACTCGTCGAGGGGGTTGAAGTAGCGGTCCCAGAGGACTTCTTCGGGGGCCATCGGGAAGCGGGATCCGGCGGGTTCGTAGATGAAGCCCCGGACGTAGCGCTGGGCGTCGCGCACCAAGGCAACCTTGTCGGGCCGCAGCAGCCACATCTCCCAGGTGGAGGGGTCGGGGGTGGGTTTGTTGACCCAGCGGAAGGAGCTTCCCCAGAGGTTCAGATGGGTTTCCACGCCGCGCCACAGGTCGAAGTGAGACCACCAGGGATTGACGCGATCGAGGAGCTGCTGCGCGGGGTGGTCGCGGCCGGCCCAGGACAGGTCGCCGGCGTCGTCGCGCTGGTAGACTTTCATGGGCGCCTGAGCGACGGCGTCGGCGCGGAGCCTGACGGCGCGGTAGACGGGGACGGAAGCGGCGTAGTAGCTGCCGTAGTTGGCGGGGGCCCAGTCTTGGCCGGCGTGGAGGTCGAGCGCCGGGCCGAGCAGGGCGTTGGCCAGGGGTCCGTTGCCGCGCCCTTGGGCCGGGATCCCCGTCTGTCGGTGGGGGGCCAGGGCGTCGGCCATTGCTCTCAAGGTGTTGATCATTCCTGCCCTCCGTCGCTTGGGCGGCTCTGAGGCTGCGTTGCTCTGACCTGCGCCGCCACCCAGGCATACCAGACCGCGGCCCATCCGGCGGCGACGGCGGTGACCTGCCAGGGCGCCCCCAGGTAGGTGGACGCCAGGAAGGGGGTCCAGGGGACGATGACGACGGCGAGGAGCAGCGCGGCGAGGTCGGCCAAGGCTCGCGCGATGTTTGCCGGGTTGCTGCTGTGGGTGGGGGTTGGGCTGTTCAAGGGTTAGGCTTTTCCTTTGCGACTGAGCGTCGCGCCTGCGCGGTGAGCCGGTGATGCGGACCCGTCGGAAGCGGAGGCTGGCTCAGGGGGCGATGCCGCTACTATAGCA
>CBDDDS010000002.1:0-321722 GCA_965226745.1 Dehalococcoidia bacterium | reverse complement strand
TGGCACAGGGCCATCAGGCCGGGAATCATGTCGCTGGGATGCAGAGGCTCAAGCGAAAGGTAGGTGTCGTTAAAGTCCAGGTATCGCACGCCGACGCCGTTGGCAAACGTTGCGGCCTCCGGCGTGACTTTGACGGGCAAGCCCCACAAATTAGCCCCGTTGGGACTGGCTAAGTCGTAGGCATATTCGCGGGCGGCTTTGGGCGAATCGTCCACGAACGCAGCAATCGCCACCCCTATGCTGTCCAGGATGCGGCGTTTGACCTCACGCACGGCATCGGGCGACAGGTCTTCCCAATCCGTCTGGTAGGCATAGTCTGTCAGCATTGTACTGTACCGGTCTGACATATGGCGTCCTTTCGCAGCAAGGTCGTCAATCGGGCGACCAATAGGTTATCTCAAAATTCACCGCTCCGAAGAATCGTCCCCACGGACCTCGATCTCGGCGGTTTTAAGATGCATTCTAAGACATGACCCGGTCGCCCCTGCCCCAGCGTTGTTCGTGGGCACGCACTAGCTCCAGGAACTCCTGGCGATATGGTGACGTGCAGATAGGGTCAGTGGTCATGATAAGGGCGTCTTCACGGTCGTCGGTATAGTATCCCTTGCGTACTCCGCGCTCGTGGAAGCCGTATTTTTTGTAAAGGTTCTTGGCTACGTGGTTGGAGGCTCTCACTTCAAGTGTAACCGTTTTGACGTTGCGCTCCAAAGCCTGCTCCATGGCTGAGATGAGCAAAAGCTCGCCCAGTCCCCGCCCTCGGAAGCCCGTTCGTACGCCGATTGAAACTATGTGCACTTCGTCAACCATGTACCAGGCTCCCACAAACCCCACGATGAACTGCTGTCCCGGCTCCCATGCGGAAGGGCGTTTCGCCCACAGGCTTCTCGCGTTGTTGAATAACTTGTTGATTAGAGGACGCTCTCTGTCCTGAGCGTTTGCTACCTGAATGGGAGGCAGGAGAGGCTCGACTTCTTCAGGCTCTTCCTGTCGCCAGGCGACGAGGTAGCGTGCCATCCGGTTCTTAAGCTCGCGCCGAAAAGAGGTCGGAGGAAACAGAGTGGGGAATGCTTCTCGTTCGATCTCTGACGACTGGGTCAAGTCCCTTTCCTCCAGAGGACGGACGGCGTAGGGCATGGTTATGGAACATTCGTCAATCGCGCTCATTCGTTTGCCTCGGCAAGCTGGTTCTCATTTTAGCAAAGTAAAGTTGGGTACGGCTACGTGGCAACGTGTTAAAATTGTGTAATGCATTGGCAATAGGCCGTCTTTCGAGCAAGACAAGCATTGACGCCCGCATTTGCTACCCTGAATGAACCATTTGAGCGTTGTATGAAGTGAGACAGTCACTGCTGCGTCAGAACTCTTAGCAGCTCCCCTAAGAGGATACCACTATGCAGGTCGGCAGCAATGCCGAATTGAATACAGAGTTAGAGGAACTGGTCAAAAAGGCTCAGGAAGGCCACGCTGCGTCATTTGCCGCCCTTTATGAGCACTTTTTTGACAAAATCTTTCGTTACGTTTCCTTCAAAACAGGAAGTGCAGTGGAGGCGGAGGATATAGCAGGAGACGTGTTTGTGAAGATGCTAGAGTCTATTAACTCCTTCAAGTGGCAGGGCTATCCGTTCTCGTCCTGGTTGTTTCGTATCGCCCATAACATGATAGTGGACTACTTCCGGAAAAAGAGCAGGAAAAAGACCGTGCCCATAGACGCCGCCTCGAGCCTGGCCGGAGCCTCCACTCCCGCAGACCTGGATGGACGCATTGACCTGGACTTGAAGATGGTGGAAGTCAAGGAGGCCATGCGAGACCTCACCAAATTGCAACAGGAAGTTATCTCCCTTCGCTTTGCAGCCGGTCTTACGGTATCGGAGACGGCGCACGCTGTTGGCAAAAAGGAAAACGCGGTGAAGGCCCTTCAACACGCTGGTTTGAAGAAACTGAAGCGCTCATTGAACCCGCAGCCGGGGCAAACTCGGCACACCATTGAACCGTCAGGAGTCTAGCCATGAGCAGAGACTTTGATGACATACTGAACGACTGCCTGGAGCGCGTAGCCCGTGGCGAAGGACTTCAGCAGTGCATGGAGAGCTACCCCGAATATCGGGAAGAGCTGGCCCCCTTGCTTGGAGTCGCCAACGTGACGATGCAAGCCGCGGCTTCGGCAACCTATGGGCCGCAGGTGAAGGCGCACGGTCTTAGCCGACTGACCCAGGCGCTGACCAACCGAGAAACAGCTAAAAAGAGCCGTTTCGGGTTTCTCTGGCGTCCTGTTGCCAGACCTATTGCGTTAGGATTCATAGCTGTGCTCCTTACCTCCATCGCGGCGGGGGGCACGACAATGGCCTCCTCTAGCAGCACCCCAGGCGACCCGTTGTACTGGGTCAAGACTACCAAAGAAAGCATTTCGTTGAGGATGCCTCGCTCGAATGAGTCGAAAGCCCAGATGCACGCTCAACTGGCGAGTGTGCGCGGCGAGGAGATGCGCAAACTGGTAGCCAGGGGCAACGTCCAGAGCGCCCAGGTATTGGTAATGCAAATACAACACCACCTCAACCAGTCCGCCGCCTACTCGGGAATCGTCATCGTGATTGATCCTATAGAAATGCCCGCGAATCCGAGGCGGATTCGGCAAGCGCGGCGAATGGCAGAGCTTAAGGCGCTCCTGGAGCATGATGGGAGAATGCTGCGTTCGCACCTGTCCGAATTGTTGAAAAACGCGCCGCCTGAAAAACAGCGCCGCATAAAGCAAATTATTCGAAAGTCTGACTTGTGGTACCGAATCCTAATCGAGGCTATGAATGACGATCCCCAGCTACGGCTCTTCTGGAGAGTGGAGCCTGTAAATTCCGGAGCGCAATAAGAGACTCACTGAAAATTCACTCTTCCGGCGATATACCGCTATGAGTTGTCGGACAGATCAGACAGCCCGTGGGGACGTTCCGTTCCTCCCGACGAGTCGGGACGATGCGTCGGGAGACTCCGACCTGATTCCTTTTACGGTGTCGGAGAGACCGCTGAGATTAAAGAGTAAAAAGTGACGAGTAAGTATTCGCGCCTCAGCGGTTCTAAGATTCCTCTGTGGTGACAGGGGCGGAAATGCCTCTATCAAGTCGTATTGTAGTAGGGGGCGGCCCCGCGCGGGGCCGCCCCCTACGCGTCATGCTATTCCCTCGTAATGAAGCTGCCAAAGCTATAAGGCGGAACGAATAACTGCAACTCTACTTAGTATCCGGGCCCTGGGGCAACCACAGGGGGATTGCCCCACGGTACATTCACACCGAAACCGATATAGGCGCTGATAACCTATCAGCCACAAGATTTGTTATAACCATGTCCGTAGCAGACTTGCCACAATTACCACTCATAGTGTTACAATATTAGATTGTAGGGCTGTCTATTGACTTTCAACTGTACCATTTCCTGATTTGCCGCGTTGGAGTGCCGAGCTAAGAAAGCATGAATGTAATCTTACGAATCATAAGTATGGCTTTCCGCCACAAGTGGCACATGGCGGGTGCGTACGCTACTATGGCGGGGGCTGTCACAGCCTACCTTTTCCTCCCCTCCCTGTTTGGGGACGCGATAGATAAAATAAAGCTCATGCTGGAAAGGGATAGCGCCCAGGATGGGGCAATCCTCTCCATATTCCTGATTATTCTTGCGCTCAGCGTCGTGCGTGGGGTCCTCTCATTCTTCCAAACCTATCTTGGAGAGAGCGCCTCCCAGCTTGTATCTTATGACATCCGAAACAGCTTCTATGACCACGTGCAGCGCCTCAGCTTCAAGTTTCACGACAAGCAGCATACCGGCAACTTGATGTCCAGGGCCATTACTGACGTGGAAAACATCCGCATGTTCGTGAGCATGGGGATCGTTCGTATGCCTTATTTCGCGTCCCTGTTCGTCATCGTGGCGATAATCCTTCTGAGACTCGACTGGAAGCTGGGCCTGCTCAGCATCAGCTTCATGCCGTTCGTGGCTTTCCAATCGGCAATCGTAAGGCTAAGGATGCGGCGCATCTGGCTGACTATTCAGGAGATGATGGCCGACCTGAACACCATCCTTCAGGAAAACCTTACCGGCGTGCGGGTGGTCAAGGCGTTCGCGTCCGAGGACTTCGAGCAAGGGAAGTTCAACAGCAAGAGCGTGGAGGTATCGGCAGAGGTCGTCAGGGCCGAACAGCTCCGCGTCGCCAACAACTCGTTTATGCTTCTGACCTTCTACATCGCCTTGGGACTTATACTCTGGTTTGGAGGCTGGCAGGTCATCAACGGCAACATGACAGTTGGAGAGCTGGCCGAGTTTATTTTCTATATGCAAATTCTGAACATGCCGATACGCATGACGGGAATGATCGTCAACGCCTACGCCAGGGCGGCCTCCTCCGGCGAGCGACTGTTCGAGATACTGGACGCCGAGTCTGCGGTGCACGAGCGCGAGGATGCCAGAGAGATGCCCCGCGTTCGCGGTCACGTCCGGTTCGAGAACGTAAGCTTTCAGTACGATGACGGCAAAATTGTTCTGAAGAATATCGACATCGAGGCAGAGCCGGGAAAGGTGATCGCCCTCCTGGGGGCGCCGGGCAGCGGCAAGAGCACCATCGTCAACCTTCTTCCTCGTTTTTACGATGCCAATTCAGGGTGCGTCACCATAGACGGTATTGACGTTAGAGACGTTACCCTGGAGTCGCTACGTCGCAACATAGGTATGGTGCAGCAGGACGTCTTCCTGTTTACCACAAGCTTGCGGGAAAACATCGCCTATGGAAGATTTGACGCGCCTATAGAAGAGGTCATCAAGGCCGCAAAGGTGGCCCAGCTACACGATTACATCGAATCCCTTGAAGAGGGCTACGAGACTGTTATAGGAGAGCGAGGCGTGACCCTCTCAGGCGGTCAGCGACAGAGATTGTCCATCGCACGCGCCGTGCTGCTAGACCCTCCGGTGCTTATCCTGGATGACTCGACCTCCAGCGTTGACGCCAGCACGGAGGAGATGATTCGCCAGGCTATGGAGTCAGTGATGAGAGGCCGCACTACCTTCATCATCGCCCACAGGCTAAGTACAGTCCACAGGGCCGATATAATACTGGTTCTGGACAAGGGCGAAATCATTGAGCAAGGCACCCACCAGGAGCTCCTGGTCCTCGGAGGCAGCTACAGGGAGATTTACGAGCTACAGCTGCGGCCCCAGGAAGAAGTCATGCGGGAAATAGACCTGCGGGAGCTTGCCCAGGAGAAGACACGCCGATGATGGGAGGAATGTTCCACGGAGTCAGGAGCGACCAGCCCGACGAGCAGCAATTCGGTAAACTTTATGATCGCAGGGTGATAACCCGGATGCTGCCATACATCCTTCCATATAAGCGTATGGCCGCCGTGGCCACGGTAACAATGCTGATTTACACGGCCACCCTGGTTGCCATTCCCTGGATTATCAAGGTAGGCATTGACCAGTTTATCGATGAGAGGGACTTCTCAGGCCTTACCTGGATTTTCGCGCTGTTTATTTTCACCGCCTTTGTAAACGGGGCCTCCAACTACGTGCAGCAAACCTCGATCGCAAAAGTCGGCCAGGGCGTCCTGAACGACCTGCGACGGCAAATGTTCGCGCACCTTCAAAAACTTTCCCTATCCTACTACGACAAGACTGAGGTAGGCAGGATAATGTCCCGCGTCCAGGGCGACGTGTGGCAGCTTCAGGAATTGATGTCGGTGGTAATAATGACGCTGGCGGACCTGCTGAGTCTGCTTGGGATCGTCATCGCTCTGCTGATAATGAGCGTGAAGCTGGGGTTGATTTCGATGTCGGTGCTTCCTCTCCTTGCGTTAATCATGATCGTGTGGCAACCCTACGCCTTAAAGGCGTTCCTGCGAGTGCGGCGCGCCATATCCATCGTCAACGCCTCGCTCAACGAAAACATAACCGGCGTTCGCGTCGTGCAGAGCATGAACCGCCAGGACCGCAACCTGGAAATCTTTGACGAGAAAAACACCGAGCACCTCAATGCCAACCTCTGGGCCAGCCGGCTGTCGTCCGGGCTTCTGCCGCCGGTGGACATCCTAACCGCCGTAGCCATAGGTCTGGCATTGTTCTTCGGCGGGCGTATGGTGGTGGACAGTGCACTGGAAGTCGGCGTTCTCATCGCGTTCGTCATGTACATTCAGCGTTTCTTTGACCCTATTCGCAATCTGACCATGCAGTACACGCAGCTTCAACGCTCAATGGCATCCGGAGCGAGAATATTCGAGTTGCTGGACACCAGGGCAGACCTTGTTGACGCGCCAAGAGCCAGGACGTTGCCCACCCTTAAAGGCGAGGTCGAATTCCAGCACGTCAGATTTAGCTACGCCTCTGACCAAAATTCGGTGAATGGCAAGAACGGAGCGACCTCTTACGATAGCGACATAGGATTTGGGCAGACCGGTGACGTACTCAAGGACGTAAGTCTGCACATCAACCCCGGAGAGACGGTCGCCATAGTAGGCCCAACCGGTGCGGGCAAGACCACACTGGTATCGCTTATAGCCCGATTCTACGACATTCCCCGCGATAGGGGTGGCATCCTGGTTGATGGGTACGACATACGGGATGTTACGAGAAAGTCTCTCACCGGCCAGACCAGCATGGTCCTTCAGGAGCCGTTTTTGTTCTCGGGAACAGTCAGTGAGAACATCAAGTACAACCACACCGATGCCACTAACGAGCAGATGATCGAGGCCGCCAAAGCAGTGGGCGCTCACGACTTCATCATGGAGCTTGAAGAAGGCTACGATACCTACCTTCAGGAGCGTGGCACCAACCTAAGCCTGGGCCAGCGCCAGCTTATCAGCTTCGCCAGGGCCATCGTCGCCGACCCGCACATACTTATACTGGACGAGGCGACGGCCAACATAGACAGCTACACCGAGTTGCTCATACAGCAGGCACTCAACAAGCTTCTCGAAGGGCGCACCGCCATTGTGATCGCACACCGCCTCTCTACCATACGCGGCGCGGACAAAATCGTCGTGCTGAACTTCGGCGTGGTCGAGGAAGTCGGGACCCACGACCAGCTTATGGAGCGCGACGGCCTGTACGCCCACCTCTACCGCATGAACTACGCCGCCATCGAGGAACCTGTCCCGGCAGCAGGCGACGGCGACTCAGATTAGGGCTTTTGTCTAACCCATCCCCAATTTACGGCGCACCATTGGTCTTGCCCAACACGGTGATACAATAGCCTCGTTCTCTATGCAGGCCCACATTTTCGGCGCAGGAGGCGAGCATGAAAGTCACCGACCTTACCCTCACTCTGTTCAAGTGGGACATCCCCATGTGTTTCATTCTGTTTCATCTTGATCCGATAGCGTGCCTTGGCTCAGGATGAGGGGTGTGTATTCTAGGCATGATAGGCAAGGATGCGGAGTATGCTTCACCCTATAGAACTATTGTACTACATCTGTCAATAACGGAATATTATGACATCCACTCCGCCCATTTTACGTTATCATTAATATAAGGACTATTGAATTTATCTAAGGAGACCTCTTGAGTAGAGCAAACTGGTACTACGACCATCCGCCGACATGCAATTGCGCCCAATGCACATCGCGGCGCATCAATGGCGGAACGAAATTCTCCCTCAAAAACGTCTTCCGACGGCTGATGAACAGCCTGCGCGGACGACCGCGATAACGGGGAAAGGCTTGGAAATATATACCATAGGCCACAGCAACCACACTTCGGATGTATTCGTCCATCTGCTGAAACAGCACGAGATTCAGTTGCTGGTGGACGTCAGGAGCAAGCCGGTTAGCAGGTTCGCCGCGTTCGCCAACAAAAAGACCCTGCCGGGACTGCTAGAACGAGAAGGCATACGGCACATATTCATGGGCAATTCGCTGGGCGGCAAACCCACCGACCCCTCTCTCCAAGACAGCGATGGTAAGCCCGATTACGTGAAGATGAGATCAACGGACGCTTTTCAAGAAGGCATATCCAGGCTGATTGAGCTAGCGAAGGACGCCAGTGTCGCCCTCATGTGCGCCGAAGAAGACCCCAGCAAGTGTCACCGTAGGCTGCTGATCGGGCCAGCGCTGGAAGAAAGTGGCGTGAGGCCGCTGCATATCAGAGCCGATGTCTCCATCCAGGGGGTTCCATAATAAGCGATTGGTCATAGCCCCAGAGTGCTCATCATCTTGAGAGATTGAACAACACCATCGTAGCTAGGCATAACGTGAGCATAGGTCGTTCCTTGCGAGTGAAGGAATCGAATAACTGCTTCTGCACATGTTAGGGGAGCTTCTAACTTGATAATAGGAGAAAGGAGCTTTTCTTGTGGGGCGGAGTCTGTCCAAAAGCCGCTCATCGCCTTCCAATAGTCCGCTCGTTCGCAGATTACTTGTTCAAGTGCTGGAAATTGACCCTGGTTCCACACGTTGCTTACACCAGTATCCAGCAAAAACAGCCCATGTTGAGCGTGCAAAAATGGGTTCTTTGCCCTGGGCACAGTGATCTCACGCACCCTGTCTGAGCCTGCTGGCGGTTGATGCCAAGCCCGTCTAATAAAGCGAAGATCAACAACCCAAATTGCAAAAGCACTATTTTCTGATACCTGTTCATTCATATCTAGCCACTTCATGGCATCCAATGCGGCAAAATAAGCTGCCACTTGAGGATTATAGCTAAAATCCAATAGTCGCGTTGGTACGCCGTGATGCTGGGCAATGGCGAGAGTTTCCAAAACCTCTGGCGTGGGCCAAGTGCCTTGCCAAAATGAATTCTCTATTACACCTCTCTGATCTTCGACATTTCGGAAAATTTGACTGTCCCCGGGAACAGGTAGGCCGACTGAGTCGGCAAGCATCAAGAATTCTAATACAACTCCGTATTCTCCTCGCGACTGCGATTCAATATCTTTACATGGAGCCTCAGTGACTTCCGTTCGGTAACCAAGTATCGCATGTTGTCTAAACGCGCTTGGAACTAATGCCCATTCACTACATCGCTGACCTCGAAATGCCAAGTCTCCGAAATGGGCATTTCTCCATATCTCGTGGCCCAATCTCAGGTAATCAAGGAATTCGTCGGAGCTTTGGCACTGGACTCTTACAATATTCATGTCACGGATGGTTGTTGCAAGCCCTGTTTAGCGAGTTGAACTTACCGCGATAGTTCCGATACAAATTATCGTGTTTACCTCTAACCATAGCTATGTAAGCAATCTTGCCCTTAACAATAGCTCTAAAACAAGGTTTATCACTATCCGGGTTCCTGAGCTGAGGATCATAGTATTTACTAAGAAATTCGTCTTCAGCCCTCTCAAGACCCCATCTCTTCCAAGCATATAACATGCTACGAAGCCGCCTTATATAGCGGCGTTGAACATTTACATATTTGTTATTTACAACAAGACCAATCACCGTTTGTCTTGAAGGTCTGATTTGAAGTCGGACTTTATCTAGGGATGCTCTGAATAAGTCCCGATGGCTTGTGGGATAGTAAAATAGGGCCAAGGCCTGAAGACGGGGGAGGAGAGGCAATGAACCAGCCGACGTTTGCGGACTTGGACTACGAGAGCAAGAAGCGAAAGACTCGCCGGGAGAAGTTCCTTGAGCGCATGGATGGACTGATCCCTTGGGAAGAGTTGGAAGAGCGCATTCGACCGTTCTATCCCAAGGCCGGTCGTGGTCGGCGGCCCTACGAGTTATCGGTGATGCTACGGATACACTGCGTGCAGTTGTTTTACAACCTGAGCGACCCTGGGATGGAGGACATGCTCTATGAGGTCGAATCGGTGAGGCGGTTCGTAGGGCTGAGACTGCCTGGGCCGCTGCCGGACGAGACGACGATTCTGAACTTCCGCCACCTGCTGGAAGAGCATGAGTTGGGCGCGGGTCTGTTCGAGGAGATCAACCGCTATCTGGAGTCCAAGGGTCTCCGTCTTCAGGAGGGGACGATAGTGGACGCGAGCATCATAGCGGCGCCCTCATCGGCGAAGAATCGGGCTAAAGAGCGCGACCCCGAGATGCACCAGACGAAGAAGGGTAACGAGTGGCACTTCGGGATGAAGGTGCACATCGGTGTGGACTCGCAGACGGGAGTGGTGCACAGCATGACCACGACATCTGCGAACGTGCATGACCTGACTGAGTTGCCCCGGTTGCTGCACGGTGGGGAGTCTCAGGTGTGGGGAGATGCTGGGTATCAGGGAGTTGACAAGAGGCCGGGGAACCGGGGCTTGGACGTGGAGTGGCAGGTGGCGATGAGGCCCGGCCAGCGTCGGAAGCTGGAGCCTGGGAGCCCTGAGGCGGTGTCGGAGAAGCCGCAAAGCGTCGGTCAGAGCTAAGGTGGAGCATCCGTTCCTGTACATCAAGCGGCACTTCGGCTACGCCAAGGTCCGCTACAGGGGGCTGTCCAAGAACACGCAGCGGCTGATGACGCTGCTGGGGTTTGCCAACTTGATGAGGGCCGAACAGTACCTGGCGGCGTGAGACCTTGTATAAGTGCGCCCAAAATCAGGGCTAAGGGCGGCGAAAGGCCCTGTCAGGGCCGGTTGTAGGCCGACAATAACCCTCACCCACGGTGCCATCAGGCAATTTAACGCCCCCAAAACCACTCCGGTCAACTCGGCCCAGCCTGAAGCCGATTGTTCAGAGCATCCCTAGGTCACAATGTATTGCTAGATTCTACGACGTGTCAATCTAGTTCACTAGCGAGTTGACTCGATGTTGTTGCTGATGAGGTAGGAAAGCGCCGAGGGAGCGAGGCCGGGCCACTCCCGGCCCACCAAACTACACAAAATCAAGAACCTCGTCCATATGGAAGATCACTTCCTCGAAACCGACCCCTCTTTGTTCCTGTAGGAGTCGGTTCTTGTCGTCATTCCACGAGAACATGGGCACTCCGACATTGTACTACCATACGGGAATACGCTGTGACTAGAGATGGCCTCCCTCTGCTCGTCCATCTCGATAATCAGCGGGGTTACTGTAATGTGCTTTCGTGCGCCCGACGCGCAGCGGGCCGCGACATTGACTACCGACGGGACGCGCCCTTCTCTGGCGAGCCGGATAGCCGGGCAACCTTGATTCCCTCGTAAAAACCCGTTTTGAGGAAGTTCCAGCGATTCAGCACATCTGAGCGCTACCGTATGTTGGGCTAGTATACGGAACAGAGACTGTATATTGTACCCAGGCGCGGGTACGTTTGTTCTAATTCGGCCTGCACAGACTTTTTACGAGAGAATCAACCTTGCAGGCAGACCGGGACCGTCCCGCTCTCAGGGAGGCTCTGCAAGACCTCGTAGCATCGGAGCCCAACCGCCTCGTCCGCCGTGTGACCAAGAATCCGCTCGGCACTGCGGTTCCAGAACAAGATAGTCTGGCTCATGTCCACGGCGTAGACACCGTATGGCGCTTTACTCAGCAGACCGTACATGCTGCTTGTCATCGTAGGTCCTCTGGTTTACGAGCTTGTGGAATCTCCATCCTCCTCCGGCTCTCGTGTCTGGCATCGGGCCTGCCGCTCTACATGGTCTGCGCGGGCCGGTTTATCCCCCCATCGCTGCAATGCGCCTGACCATCCACGTAATATATGCCTTACGAGTCATGCTACGCCGACGGGCCTCGCTGTCGATAAACTCTGCGACGTCCTCTTCCAGTGTCAGGCCAGCCCGGACACTCTTGCCCGAAGGCCGGATCAGCGGTATGAAGACCAGCAGGTTCCCTTGTGGTGTTTCGACGGACTGGAACGGGCTGGGGGCCACAAGTTCTTCCCCGTCCTTCTCGGACTCAATCGCGTAGTCCCGGAGCACGTCCTCGGCATTCAGAAGGGCCTCATCGACCGTGTGGCCCATCGCGCCAACGCCGGGGATGTCTGGAAAGACTACGCCATAGGCTCCTTCGGCGCCGTCTATCAATGCTGGATATCGAATCATGGCATCCCTCCTATTCTGTCCAGCCCGCCTTCTTTGCGATAGTGCGGGCCATACCTGTGGAGAGTATCAGGTGGCGTGGCACGGTTATAATGCCTTTGATGCGCGGATGCCTGTAGATGTCATGGCTTGAGCCGTGTCGGTCCAGGTACCAACCTTCCCGCTCCAGTCTCCGCTGTATCCGCCGCCTGTTTGTCTCCATCACGTATAAATATTAGCACGTGAGGCCAAACTCTCCAACCTCTTCCGAGTGGGTTATGCCGTCCTATCATGATTGTGAGGTGGCAGACCCTGGGAGGCTCATAGGACCACCCGCAATTCAAAGGGGGTGCTGTCTACCGTCAAGTCTTATCTACACGATGCGGCAGGCGTCGCGCCGATCCTGGCGCATCGTGTAGACCCGGCCGGTGGAAGGGCGTTCATGGCCTACAGGGGCACCCTTCGTCCTAACGCGCTCAAGCTGGTGGCCAAGAAGCTCCAGAGCTGGCTAGCTGCGGAGAGGAGCTGCCCGAGGACGGTTGGCGGGGATGCCCGGCGACGCCGCCGTGACCGGTCTTGTACTCGCAGGTGCTCGGAGGTGATAATGAGGGTTAGGGTCAGGGGTGATGTAGCGAAGTCGAAGATCGTGGAACGAGCCTCCAAACGTGAGAGGCCAGAGGCTCGCAACGAGTGCCCAGGGGATCGCCGACCGGTTCCCTATAGCCGGACCTCCCAGCGAAAAGTTCGCAGTTCGGTATGCCCCGGCCGCTGTAAAGGAACAGAAACCCGAGGCCAAACGTCTTGTCTCTTGAGAGGGTTTTTGGACGACGAGAGGCTGAAGGAACATTGTACGGAAGTTCGCTGAGGACAGGCGTATGAGGCAGCCAACACGCTCTGGGCTTACTATTTCATTTGTCGGGACTTTCTTGCTGCTCATAGCCTCCGGCTGTTCGGAACCTCCGGTGCCAGCGTTGCTCTGGGAGTACCCGCTGCGCCAGGTGGAATACCCGGGCTCTTCGTACCTGGTGTCCATTGACAACGGCGTCGTTGTTGTGGGCATCCGGTGGAGCGAGTTACACGCGCTGGACGCCAAGACTGGCCAGGTTCTCTGGCGGCGGGCCAACGAGAGCGGCCAGGAGTGGCACTATCGCCTATCCGACGGCGTGGTGTACCTCTCGCAAAGCAGAGAACTCGACCAGATTTTGACAAAGGACGTCAACGGTTACACCGTCAGATCCCCGGTCTATGGGACCGAGGTGTTCGCCCTAGATGCCCGGAGCGGGAATGAGATCTGGCAGTACCGGCCGGAGCCTGACCGCTGGCCTGGAAGGAGTTTTTTCTCGGAGGGCGCACTGGTCGTTCAATCGGAGCCGTACTTCGCCTTGGACGCCGAGACGAGCCGACTGCTGTGGGAGGCCCATGTAACGGGGGTGACGAACTACGCATCGGACGGCGTCATCTATGAAGATGGCCCCGGGGTGACCGCCCTGGACATGACCACCGGGAAAGCGCTGTGGCGGCAGATGCACTCCAGCGTCGAAGTATTAGGGGCAGCGGATGATATCGTCTTAGTCAGACGCCCCCTCGATCACCTACACGGCTTGGACGCCAAGACCGGTAGGACGCTCTGGACTCACCATCAAATGGGCCGAAGTTTGTGGCCCAAGAGGGTGATGGCGTTGTCATCGTCCAATCCAAGCAGCTACATTCCTGTTCCCCAGACCATGAAGGCATCTGTTATCCGGTGATCTATCCGATCGACGAGTTCTGCGTGGTGGATATGTCCAACGGCAAAACCCTCTGGTGTGAAGAGATGGAGGAAGATGATTACGTGACCCGCTTGGGGGACTTGGTTTACCTGACATCCGGTAACACGGGAAGGGTTGTAAACGCTCGCACGGGAGAAGAGTTGTGGAGTCGCGAGGGGAAGGACGGCGTGGACGGAGCCGCGCCCCAGGTGAGGAAAGGCGGAGGAGTCCTCTACGTAAACGACTAGGGCACGATCTCGGCGCTGCATCCGAAAACGCTGGCTGTTCGGTGGCAATACCAGTTGGAGTGGGATGACGATCCCTCGGACTGGCGTGATGGTCCCTCCATAAGAGCGGCAGACGACGAAGTGGTTGTCCTGTGGAACGGTGCGGGACTGACGGCGGTGGGCCTCCCGCCTCCCGGCGGCGTAGATTCGCCTCCCCCTTCCCCCGCGCCGGAGGAACTGTGCAGCAACGGCGTCGTTGTTCCCAATCCCGAGGTCAACCCGGGGCTCGTGGGCGATTGCGTGGTCCTCCTCTCCGTCCGTGGCGTCTTGGTCGGCGACGATGGAACCCTAGCGGCCGAGTCCGTTCTGAACTGGAACGCCGACCTTCCCATCACCCAGTGGGATGGGGTTTCGACCGTCGAGCCGGGGCGCCGTGCGGTAGCCTACAGTGTTGGCGAAACTCCCCCCACGCCGCGGCCTGTGGGGCTGCCTGACCGGGTCCGCATATTGGAGCCTGGTTGGCAGGCTCTGAGCGGCCAAGTCCCGGCCGAGTTGGCGGGCCTCACTGGTCTGGACACGCTCGTCCTCGATTCTCCCTACTTGACGGGTGACATCCCCTCGGCGCTGGGACAGTTGGTGAATCTGGAGAGGCTGGTGCTTGGGAACGGACTGACAGGTCCAATCCCCCTGGAGTTGGGGCGGTTGGTGAATCTGGAGAGGCTGGTGCTTGGGAACGAACTGACAGGTCCAATCCCCCCGGAGTTGGGGCGGTTGGTGAATCTAAAGGAGCTACGGCTTGGGAACGGACTGACAGGGCCGATTCCCTCGGAGTTGGGCGAGCTTGACAAACTGCGCTTCGTGGACATCCATGGTACCAGATTCTCCGGTTGCCTACCGGGCTTGTGGAAGAAGGACTGGATCATCGATTCTTCGGGCGTAGAGCTTGACTCTTGCTAAGCCGTGAGTATACTGGGCGAGCCCTCACATCAGGACCTCCCACCGGAAAGTTCGCAATTCAGTCTTACACGGCCCACCAAACTGGGACAAAATCAAGAACCTTCACATTGAGATTCAGGCTAACAGCCTGACATGGACCTTGGGCTAGGAATGCCCTGATGATCCCAAGAGAGGAAGCCGCGACGTATGACGGGATGCCCCGCCAACAACTCTCCCGTAGCCCGCGCATTGGGGGACGACTTTATCAATCTACACACGGCGGTGCGTAAGCACTACTCTGAGCCAACGGTGGTTTTGAGTGGGGTCATGAACAGTATCAATGTTAAGACGGCAATCAGGCCAGTAGCATTGCTCTCATACATGCTGTTCCGTGCCCCGGTCCCGCACAACGGAGAGAATGTTGAATTCACCGTGCACAGCCGAGTCGATGGTTCGGGCGTGATGCATTGGCTTAGGACCTTCTTCGGCAACGACGGCTTTCGTAGGGACGTGACGTTCTCTTCTCACATGGTATTTTCAGGCGACCATAGAATCATCGAAACTACCAGATGGGGTCTGGGGGTAGAGTCGGATTTGCGAGTTGACGACGTAGGAAGCTTGGTCTATGACATCCGGAAGTACGTGTTAAGGGTGCCTTTTCTTGGGCTGATTATTGGGTTCCCCACCTGGGTCTCACCTTTCGGAGGTGGCTGCACCACCGAAACCGGAGAGAGTGAAGCCAGTTTCAGTGTCAACTTTGAGATGACCCATCCGGTATTCGGACGAACTATCGGCTACTCGGGTAGGTGTCGGATGTCGTCCTCTTGAGCTAGCCAAGACTGGGCAGGCGGCAAAAGACATGGCCAAGGGCCAGCCACTGCCGCCGGGGTCGCCGTTGCAACTGCGGGGGTTGCAAAGGGCGGGCCATAGCTCGAATTGGGCTATCGCTCGGTCCCTTCGGGCAACATCGCCAGGACGAGGCCAAAAAGGAACTCCGCTAACGATTCGGAGAAATCAATGGTTCCGGCGCTGGGGCAACTGTGAATTCGAGAAGGAAATCACTCTCGATGACCTGACGCGCCCGGTCAAGCCGCTCAGTGGGTTCAATCCCGACTCCTATTCCTGAGAAATCAGGAAGAGGTCCTGCTTGAGTGACATTGACGCCTGCCCCGGAGAGATCAAGTTCGACAAGCCGCCTTGCTTCCCGCTGAAGCTCTACGAGTGAGCAGGGTCTTTCAACTACTCGAACTGGGACGCTGGTCCGCAACGTCCGCACAAGCGCGACCATCCTGTGAGGGACTTGTCCCTTCCAGTAGAGGATTACTTCCCCCTTGTCATTGTCAAACCGCATCCCTGTGAAGCCTTGCAAGCCTTCTCTCTGCCAAAGCTCGTAGATTTGACTCGACGCATCTGCTAGAGGCATCTGCCTTGCAATCCTAGGGTCTATTGTTCGAGGGGGGGCTTCGTGGGATATCGATTTGTGACCAGTTGCTGATTCGTAACCACCGGTGCCTCGGGCGTACAAAATCCCCGCAGCGGCAATCAACGTCAGCGCTACTACCAGAATTGCAGAGTATGTGAATCTCCGGCTCATACCAACGCTTCTTCGTCTTCACGAATGCAATTACTACAGCAATGTCGTCAAAGCCGACGAACCCTACTAGTGGTTCAACGTTTTTGTATTGATGGGTAGAGTGACTTTAGCTTGATGCGCGCATCCTCGGTAGTGAAGCGCCAATCCACTCGTATCACATCCCGGTTGCGTTGATTCTGCCAAGCATTGACCTCGCCGCGCAGGATGTCTTGATTGGCAATCCGTCGGTCCAGGCACTGTCGAGCCAGCACACCGATCTCTATCTCCGCCATATTCAACCAACTCCCGTGTTTGGGAGTGTAGTGTATCTCCAGTCGCTCAGCTATACGCCTCGCCTCAGCAGGCTCGAATGCCTCGTATAGCGAGGACAGCTTGTGAGTGTTGAGATTGTCCATTACCAGCACGATCCGGTCTCTGTCAGGGTAGTCCTCGTCGACCAGTTTCTTTATCACATGCGCCCAGTCCACCTTCGTGCGACGCTCTCTGACCTCGACTCGGCGCCATCCGTCCAACGGTGCAAACAGCATGAACAGGCTGCTCACTCCATTGCGCTCGTATTCGTAGTCGTATGCCGCCGATAAGCCGGGCGCTGCGGGACGCGGCACTCGCGTCTCCTTGACTTGCTGTTTGCTCGTCTCATCCATGCACACCAGAACCTCATTCCCATCGTACGGCCGTTGGTAGACCTCCAGTACGTCTTCCATCGCGCACACAAACTCCGCGCTCTGACCGGGCGGGATGCACCAACTCTGCTTCAGCCACGGCTTCAGTTCGTTTTTTTTTAAGCGCCTGGCGAACCGTCTCGGTGCTAATGGTCCCGACTATCTCACACTCGACCAACTGGTCAGCCAACAGCTTCAGGGTCCAACTGGCACGCCCCTCCGGCGGTTCCCCGCAGGCCATCGCTATCAACCGTGCTTCACCTTCGCCGTCCAGTCTCTTTTGACGCCGACGCAGTTGCTTTTTGCGATTCAGCGCAGACTCGACCCCCTCCTCCACACAGCGCTTGCGTATTCGCTCGACCGTTGACTGTCCCACACCGAGCGCGCTGGTGATGTCCGCGTCCTTCATTCCCCCGTCCGAGCGTGACTCATCGCTCATCAGCAGAATGCGCGCATGGGTCTGTTTGTACGCCGCAGCCCGACCGCGTGAGACCAAGGCGTTGAGTTCCTGTTGTTCGTCGGTAGTCAGTCTGATACGGTACTTCTTGGTAGACATCATGGTTCCTCCTCGGTTCAACGTTACGATTGAACCCCCAAGAGAAACAATGACTATCATGGTATTCATTTCAATGATGTTGGACCACTAGAATAGAGAGGCATCTAAGTTTCGATTTTACCACGCCGGGGTTTAGCCATCTCAACTCAGGCGCTTCGTGATATCCGGGAGCCCGGTGCACGAAACGTAGTAGCGCTTGGTACGGAGGGACATCTGAGGTCTATCGGCGTAGCGACAGTATCTGCATGGGTCGCCCATGCCTTTGCCTGGGCCGCTGGGGTCTGGTTGGCGTTCTGGCCCACCTATGAGGGTGCGTCGGTAACGGCGACACTCCCTGGTGAGCCTGGCGGGGAGGTGATTCGGTCTAGCGCTACGGCAATAGAAGTGAATGGCCTGCACGTAATCTTGTTGCTGCTAGTGCCTATCCTGTTGACCGCCATCACTTTGTTGGGCCTTCGGCTCCAACAGACGACGATGCGCAAGATACTCCTCTGGAGCCCCGCCGTCGTGCTTCTGGGATTCTGTTTTGTAGCGATAGCTTCGATCGGCATGTTCTACCTGCCAACAGCCCTCGCGCTCCTTGTTGCAGCCATTGCTGATCTCGGAGGTCAGGAAGGCAATGAGCCGATCTAGTCTCTCGGTCGTCACTGGGGCCTTTGGCTACAGTGGCAAGTACATCGCGCGGCGGTTGCTGGAACAGGGAGCAACTGTAAAGACGTTGACCCGTACTCCTACTTCCCACAGCCCCTTCGGTGATCGGGTGGAGGCTCTACCTCTGGACTTCGGCGACTTTAACGGTTTGGTGGAAAATCTTCGGGGAGCCGCCACTCTGTACAACACCTATTGGATTCGCTTCGCACGAGGCACGGTTACTCATGACGTTGCGGTTCAGAACTCCCGCATCCTGATAGGAGCGGCGGCCGAAGCCGCCGTTAGCCGCATCGTCCATATCAGCATCACCAACCCCTCGGAAGACTCGCCACTTCCTTACTTCCGGGGGAAGGCGCTGGTGGAGAAGGCAATCCACGAGTCTGGGTTGTCCTACGCCATCCTCAGACCCACGGTGCTGTTCAGCCCCGAGGATGTGCTGATAAACAACATCGCCTGGTTCCTGCGGCGGTTTCCAGCGTTCCCCATCGCAGGGTCTGGGGACTATCCGATACAGCCGGTGTTCGTAGACGACCTGGCGCAACTTGCCGTGAATGCCGGGGCGGGAAGTGAAGATGTCGTGTTAGACGCCGTGGGTCCAGAAACATTCACGCTTGAGGAGATGGTACGGCTCATAGCTCGCCGAGTAGGCAGCCGAGCCCGGCTGATTCACGTACGGCCTTCCGTGGCGCTGCTGGCCGCCCGAATGGCGGGTTGGTTGGTGCGGGATGTGGTGCTGACTAGGGATGAAATCGACGGACTGATGGCGGGCCATCTGGTGTCGGCTGACCCGCCCACCGCCTCCACCCGGTTCACCGAATGGCTGGAGGCCGAAGGCGCCACGTTGGGACGCCGCTATGCCTCGGAACTGGGCCGCCACTACCGCCGCCCATGACTGGCATTGAATAGCGAACAAATCAAGAGAAGAAACTACGGATTCTTCGTGACGGAGATGCCGCCAAAATGGGATAATTGAGAGTAACAACGAAGGGGAATGGAACGGCGATTCTGCCTGGCTAATTCTAATGGGCTCGGGCTATGGAATCGTCTTTTCCAACTGAGCGTAGATGTGCGGAAGATACAGCCTGATAGCGGACATCGGAGAGCTGCAAGAGCGGTTCGGATTTGACGGCTCTGAACTGACCCACGCTCCCCGCTACAACGTCGCCCCCACGCAGATGGCGCTCACCGTGACCAACGGCAGCGAAAGGCGGGGTTCCTACATGCGGTGGGGACTGATTCCATCCTGGGCCAAGAGCGCATCCGTCGGCAATCGCATGATAAACGCCCGCGCGGAGACGGTCGCCGAAATGCCCAGCTTCCGCACTGCGTTACAGAGACGACGGTGCCTGGTTCTGGCCGATGGCTTCTACGAGTGGCAGGGGAAAGGCTCCAGCAGAAGGCCCATGAGGATCACGATGGCATCGCGTGAGCCCTTCGCCTTCGCGGGTCTGTGGGATGCGTGGCGGGACCCGAAGGGCGAGGTCGTCCGCTCCTGCGCCATCATTACCACGTCGGCCAACGAGTCGCTCAGTCCCATCCACGACCGGATGCCGGTCATCCTGCCAAGGGAGCTGGAGTCCCTCTGGCTGGACCACGACATCCAGGACTACGCCTCCCTCGCCGGTATCCTGAGACCTTATCCCGCCGAGGCGATGGAGGTCCATGAGGTCTCCTCCATGGTCAACAGTCCCGCCAACGACGGATCGGAAATGGTCGTTCCTGTAGGGTAGGTCAGGCCAGGCGATGGCCCTGCTCTGAGGTTGCCGCTATGAAGGATGACGAGTTGGGTCCTGGGGAAGTGATACATGCATGAGCCTGTCATCCCGGCGGAGAATACCCGTTGCCACAGGTGCGGCGGCTTGCTGGAGATGAGGGTAGACCCGGACCAGATGGTGTGTCCACCCCAGGACATACTTGACCTAGTCGAATCATCCTTCAAGCGGCACAAGGATGAGATGGCAAGTGACCCGGCTGGTGTTCTCGAAAAGCTCCGGAAGCATACGGGCCGGTCGCGAAGCGGTAACGTCCACCCGCTTAGGAGGTTACTGCTCAGGCTACGCCGGATGTTGAAAGGTCCTTCCCCGGTAGGCCACTTCGGCTACGCGGCATTCAAGGGTGATATGTTCTGTCGCACATGTGGGGAGAAGTCGATTGAAGGAAGAGCAGCTACGTACTCCCATGAGGACACCGGCAACGTGCTCAAGCGGCTACTGTATCGGCTGAAGGAGAGGCATCTCTTCGTGGCCGCCCTGAGACGCAACGCATCCTACGAGACTGTAATGGGCCTCATCGATCTGTCCCGCCTGGTGGCCGATGCTGCATTCCCGGTCTATGGTCTCAAGGGTAGTCCCCTGGGACTGCGCCTAGAGGACGTAGGCTGGAGTAGCAAAGGGAATGGACACACTGTTGATCGTGTCACACTTACCTATTTTGCAACGGGGCCTAGGGGCGCTCAACAGGCGATTGAGCTGAGCCGGCATGCCGACACCACCGGAGTATCCGCCGAGAGTAGGGGCTCTCGGGAATTAAACGCCATCGTTATCCTGGTGAAGTCTCACGGCTCGGAGCAGTTGAGGCGAGAGTATCTGCGCAGAGGCAACATCCACCGCGACTGGAACCTGGCCCGCATCAGCAGCGCCGAGCGTCGAAGGTTGAATGTCGGAGTGGATGGAGCACCAGGTGAGGTGGAACTGGCCTTCTGGTGGGAGCCGGAACCGGTGGTTCTGGCCCACATCATGCGAGGCGGTGATTCGATCCTGGCTACGTCGATCGGCATCACGCATGTACGGCTGCTCAGCCTACTCAAGACGATGGTAGTGCTCCAAAGGGACCCTGAAACCCTGGCGAACCACCAGCAGGAATATGAGCAGTTCTACAGATACAGGACAAGCCCCCAGCGCGGCACACCGTCCTAGAACAATGCGAAGCGTATTGAGATTCAGCTTGGCTCTGTAGGTTCTACTGGAGACAGTCTCCGTCAGTACCAGGACTCGATTGGCAATAGAGTATGAAGTACATCCGACAATCATGGATTCAGAAACTGCGCCGGGCGTTGGAAACGAACCGGGGCGGCATGTCTCGTATGTACACACCCTCCACTAGAGGCGGCACACCCATCCGTCAGACGAAACTGTCGCCGGACGGGCTGGAGTTCACCGAGGACGTGTCTGAGGCCCGGTGGGTGGAGGAGAGCTTCTCAGCCTTCGGGACGCTGCGTTCCTTGCTGCCCGACGGGTTTGCGGCGTACGCCCGGATTTTCCACCCGGCCTACCTGAATGAAAATGAGGAGCGGCCGGTACGGTGGTCTACAGTGGCCTCGTGGACAGGACGGGCCGTCCATCCGCTGATGCAGTTCGAACGTATCGCAGGTCTGAGTGAGGGCGATATGTACAAAGACCCTCCGTGGGGTTCCCTACCACAGCATGGCTCCATCCCCGAAAGGGAGTGCCGTACCCTGGTCGAGGTGCTCAGGGGTTTTACCTCGACCCCTGACAGTTGCTACTTTTGCCTTTGGGAAGGCTATGGAAACATCGACACTCGCCTCTACAAGGCTAGTTCTCGGGTGAGAGCTCCGGGGCGGGACTACCTGCTATTCCGCGGGCCTATCGATGCCATCATGGCATTCATTACAGGGGATGGGCCTTTCTGGGGGGATTCGCCGAGCATCTGGTGGCCGGAGGACAGGGCCTGGTGTGTAGCAACGGACATCGACCTGTTCGACACCTACGTTGGTGGGAGCCGAGAGTGCATCGAGGCGATCATGAGCAACCCGGACCTGGAGGCGCTGCCTACGACCCTAGACGCTCGGCTTGATCTAGGTGGAGACATCATCAATGCCCGAGACCTGTGAGGGAAAGGATATGACGCTATTGGAGGTCCGGTCATGTACGGAATCAGACGACGCGGTAGCAGCAGACCTATGGCGACCCTGCTCTGATGATACCGCTATGAGGGAGACGCCGTGACGATGGCTCTCCCCAAAGGCCGTTCTGTGGTGGCGGCTGGACTGGCCGCTATCACAGGCGCGGGTGTCGCATTGGGCTTCACGGTGCTTGATAGCACCATGAGCACCTGGCTGCTCATCCTTGCCACGGCAATCCCGCTAGCGTCCCCCTTCGTTGCAGGTTGGTTGTCGCCAGAGCTAAAGCATGCCTGGTTCTTCCCGGTCGGCGTACTGGCGAGCCTCTCCATCGCGACGGCCATCTATGGGAACCTCTCTCTAGATTCCCACCCCGTTGCGTTCATCTTCGTCCTCACCCTGATCTATGGCGGAGCGGCATCCTTGGCATTCTGTGTGGGCTGGATAGCGAGGCAGTACCTCCGCCGGTTACGAGGACACAGGTTACCCGTGAGCCACCTTGCCATTGCGTCGTTGGTGGCTGCTTGCTGCTCGGTGGCCCTCAGTGCGCTCTTCATCGCGGTATCGCTTCCTTCATTGACTTCAACGCGAGCCCCGTACTGGTCAGCCGTCCTGGCGCCGATTGGATTGATAGGGGTCGCTGCGGGGTCTGCGATTATCTGGAGCGACCGTAACAGGGGGCGTTGGGGTTTTCTGGGGCTGGGACTGTCCTTGCTGTACCTGGGGGCATCCCTTGCTCCGCCGGTATTCCTGACAACTGCGCACTGGTATGGGCCTGTCGCGCTGGTCCTTGTAGGGCTTGCGGTATGGAACGTTCTCAGATGGAGGCAAGGCGACGAAAGAGCAGCGTTGGGTGATTCGTAGTCGATGACAGTATTACTTTTCTATGGTGTTCCCTTATACACTGATCAACTGGTGAAGAACCATTAGGGAATCAATAGGTGCCAGCGTGCCTACATCCCGTTGCGGGCGGTCCTGAGATGGCACCATCGCCCAGCCCCGATAATGTCACCAGACTTGACAGAATCAAGGAACCTTTGCCTTCAGGTCCAGGCTGAAGGTGTAGCCCTCGATCTGCGACGGCCTGAGACAGCGTGTAGGTGAACGTGACAATGGAGATGAAGTATGTCAGGCGATCGTGGCTTCGCAGGCTGATTAGATTGGTGTTGCGCAGGCGAGGCTCCGACATGACCAGCCTTGCGATGATGGCCACCGGAGGAGGCATTCCCATCCGGCAGACCAAGTTCGCGCCCGATGGCGTGAAGTTCTGCGAGGACGTGTCTGAGGGCAGGTGGGTAGAGAAGCACCTATCGGACTCGGGCATGTCGACGGTGAGTTCCCTGCTCCCAAACGGGTTTCCGGCATACGCCCGCGTGTTTCATCCCGCATATCTGAACGACGACGAGGAACAACCGGTCCGATGGTCTACGGTGGCTTCGTGGACGGGACGGACTGTCCACCCCCTGATGCAGTTTCAGCGTGTCGCAGGTCTGCCCGAAGGCCCTCACTTCAATACACCAGACCCACCGTGGGGTTCGCATCCGACGGTCGGGTCGATCCCGGAAGCGGAGTGCCGTACCCTGTTCGAAACGCTCAGGGGCTTCACCACAACCCCCGACATCTGCTACTTCTGCCTATGGGAAGGCTGGGGAAACATCGACATCCGCCTCTACAAGGCCGGTTCTCGTGTGAGAGCGCCTCACCGAGACCATCTGTTGTTCCGCAGTCCTATCGACGCCATAATGGCTTTTCTCGCAACAGGTTGGCCTCTCGCGAACGCTTGGAGCAACTCGCCGAACATCTGGTGGCCGGGGGACCGGTCCTGGTGCGTGGCAACGGACATCGACCTGTGCCACACATATATTGGCGGCAGCCGGGAGTGCATCGAGGCGATACTGAGCCACCCGGACCTGGAGGCGTTGCCCACGACCCTCGACGCGTCGACGTACCTGATCAGCGACACCATACCATACCACCTCAGTAGCCTCCATGATCTGACAGGTTCTGGTTTGGTTGTAGCATGAGACGTCAAATCATACTGATCGCACTTCTGGTTTCCCTATTCGCCTGTGAGCGCGGAGTCGCTCCGCCGACCCCGGAGAACTTCCGTGTCGTAGAGATTCTTCAAGTGTATGATACTGGCGGCGGCCCGCAGTATGGCTGGCACTTCAAGTGGACGGGGCACAAAGGCATAGACTTCTACCGCATAGACGCTCTTCAAGTGGTTGACGATGAAGAACTACACGGGTACTTGTACCATGGTAGGCGTATGCAAACTTGGTTCGCGTCTAAGCATCATGTTTTGGGTTGGAAGGCGCACGATGGAAGCGACGGGACAAACATGGGAGTCTACGGGGTGGAATGCGATACGGCGTACGACATCTTCATTTCGGGCCGGGGCGACGGGGTTCGGTACCGTAAGGAATGGAGCGAGTCCGTCACGATCTGGCAACAGAGAACCGGCGAATGCGTACCGAACCTAGACCCTCCGCATCCGATCTTACCCGCGCCACCTACACCATGAAATCACCTGTCCGGGCGTAAGTTGCTATGGGGCAAGAAACCCCGTGAGCACTACAGCAATCCGCTGACGGAAATAGATAGTTCGGTGTTCACAGATCCCGCGAATCTGGAGAGACTGGAGCTGCCTCTGACTACACATGTGCCCTCACCTGCAACAACGCTGTCACCCGCCTCCAACGAGGAGTGGGTGTGTTCGGAGAACCAACATTTCGTGACATGTTCTGTGCGCACAGGAGCCCGCCAATGACGATGGTTGCAGCCGCCTTCGATGAGCGGCCCCTGGCCTTCTTCTGGCGGTTCCACCGACGTCAAGTCCCGGAACTTTTTTGGGCCACAGCACGTCCTTACTGATGACTGAGCATCCGGCGGGGTGATTCCCCGGAGGTTATTTGTGTGGATGAACACGCGAGGGCGCCGGAAACCTGGAAACCTGATGACTTCCCCAGTACCGACATGGCTTGCCTTGTTCGCCGTCACTGCTATGGCGCTTCTTCTAGCCGCCTGCGGGTCTGACGGCCTGTCATGGCGTTTCGAGATAGGTCGGCATGCCACCTGGTCGCCCATAGTGGTGGACGGGGTTGTGTACGCCGGCTCCGAGCGGGGAGAGATTCACGCCCTGGACTCCGAAACGGGACGCCTTCTTTGGAATCACGCCGTGGAGTTGCCAAACATACTGTCAGCGCCCATCATAGCCAGCGATGTCTTTTACTACGGGGTGGGCGGCTATAACGCTGATCCTGGCGCCGTGGGCCTATACGCCCTGGACGCATCCACCGGCGCGCGTCTATGGACCTACCGCACCAGCAGTGCAGGGCTTCGCTTCCAAGAGCTGGTGAGTTCCCCGGTCGTGGCCAACAGCGTCGTCTACTTCACCTCCCAATCCCCCAGTTTGCACGGCGACTACCTACACGCCTTGGATGCCTTGACGGGCGACCTCCTGTGGGAAGTAGGCGCTGAGCATCACATGGGCACACCGACAACTGCGGGCGGAGTTGCTTATTTTGCCGCTGGCGACTTAAGGGGCAATCACCTCTATGCAGTGGACGCGTTGTCCGGGGAACTGATCCGACGCGTTCGGCACGAAGTGATGGAGAAGCACGACGACACCTACGCGCAGGTGAAGAAGATAGCCGGTGGCGTGGCCTACGTGCGTTCGGGGAAGCGGCCCCTCCTCGCGCTGGACGCCTCGACCTTGCGGCTGATGTGGCGGACCGCGGGCGCCGAGGGCCGCGGGACGGTCGAAACCGATTGGGCCGAAGAGGTTGCCTACGTGGTGGACCGGGGCAATCAGATTTCGAGCCCCCCTCCAAGCCCTTCCGGAGTCACACTTGGCATCCTCTACAACACGTGGGCTGGTTATGTAGCCGCGCTGGATAAAGCTACGGGCGAGCTACTCTGGAGATTCTCAGAGGATGGGACGGAAGTCTACTCCGCCACGTACATCGACGGGGCAATCTACGTTCACTGGGGTCCCAACCAGCTGTACGTACTCGATCCTGCGGACGGGCAGGTCATCAGGCGCACGATCTTGCCGAGCTCCGGGGAGGCCTGGGCGGTCGGAGAGTCTATGGTGGTCGGTCGGGTGCTGTATCACGGCGGCTCTGACGGACACATTTGGGCCTGGGATATCTCCACAGGTGAGCTACTGTGGAGGCACGAAGTGGGGCGGATTGCGGGTTCGGTGGGGGACCCGCCGTCCCTCAAAGTGGTGGACGGCCTCGTCTATGTGAACACCGCAGACGGCTTCTTGCAGGCAGTGGCAGCACCAGAATAAACCGGTCGCCTCCCTATCCCGAGACTTGGCGGCAGGCCCTCCGGGACATCTGGCGGCGCGCCCGACGCATGTCCAGCTGGAGGTTCCTCTGGACAAGGAAATAGCGAAGGCTGAAGCGCCATGATAGGCAGTGGCGGTTCGGAGCTACTGATTAGGGTTTTCTGGCTGCTACAGTCTCGATAGTGCCAGAAGCAGGAGGATATTACATGAGACATCAGTCCTTAAGGAAAACGCAGGTGTCGGTAAGACTGTCGATCGCTGCCCTAGCCACACTGTTGTTCGTTTTGGCTCTCGGACTTCAATCGCCTGTGTACGCGGACGACCCGGTCGACGACTGCTTTGGGGGCGCGCTGTCAGCCGACCCGCTCCACTGTCACGTCTTGGAGGAGGCGCACAACGCAGGAATAATCGAGGTGGATGCGATCTATGGCGTAGCCAGAGGGTTGTTCATCTACCTGACACAGGACGATAGTTTGGGAAGTGACTCTCTGGACTACCTACGGAGGACAGCTCAGGAAGAGGCCCGGCGAACCGGTGAACACGAATGCGTCTTGGACCCTTACGGCTGTGGTAGTGGAGTTCTATCAACTGGTAAAGGCTACGTGCTTCCAGAGTCGTCAGTCTATCAAGACATCCAGCTCTTACCGGGTGGTGCCGAAGCGAGGCGGTCCTATGGAGGGTGGCAAGCTTTTCGAGAGTTGTGGCCGGGGGCGCCGGCGGTGCGGGGGGCAGGTCAGGATCCTGGGAGCGATGGTTTCGACATTTCGGACGTAGATGTCACCAACTTTCCGGTGCTGAGGGGGAACTGCGGCGAGATCATGGGTGGCAACGGCACTTATGATTCCTGTCTAAAGTGGGAGAGGAATCCCGATATCCGCATTGCAGGTTGGCAATCGACGGACAAAGCATACGTTCAAGTGAAGATACCGAACGGGGATGATTCACAGATAGCAGCCGCAAAGAGTGCGGTGATTCAGTCGAAGAAACGCGGGCTCAATGAAGACAACGTAGAGATCATTCCAGTAAATCACGACTACGAGGAGCTATGGCGCTGGTCGATAATACTCGATAGGTTCGCGCGCAGCTCTGGGAATACCTTGGGGATAACCTCGGCGCAGCTCGGATACAACATCAACCGATACGCCGGGGAACCTGCGGTCGTTTGGCCTCTCAATGACATTCAGGAAGCGCACGACAATAGACCGGAGTGGCGCACAATCATCCATCTGCAAACCCTGGATGTGCCAGGGACCGCCGCAGCTTTGCCTCAGCTGTTGAGCCAGTTGTCGATACCTGTAGACGCTGTGGGGTTAATCGTCGAGGAGGTTTTCACTCCTCCATCTCGGTGGGACGTCGAGCCTGGGCAGCGACCATCGGCTGGAGTTGACAACAGTAGCGCTCTGTCCTCCGATCTCCCTACTGAACACACGGCCGTCGCTGGAACCGGCCAGAGAGCGAACAGTATAGTCGTCATGTCGGCCTCTCTAGTCGTGGGCCTCGCGGTCTTGGGGGGCGCTGGCTTCATCATGATACGAAGGCGGCGGGCGATGAGTCCGGGGGTTTGAGGGGTCGGTCATCAGGTGAGGATGATAACCTGATCATACACGGGGACAACCTTGACGCGGACGCGCCGAAGGCCCTGTTGCCATGCTACGCGCACCGCGTCAAGGGCATCTACATCGACCCACTAGAGCCGGTGGCCGACCCGGGTCCCCGGTGGGGGCGTCCCCGGTAAGGAGTACGCCGCCGTCAACTGGCCGGGCGGTGACGTTGCTCGGTACGGTGGGTTCGCTCTGGGCGTTGACCGCCCAGGGTATGACCAGCAGGGCGGCGATGAGGGCGGCCCTCGTGAGGGCCAGGGAAAGAAGAATGCGGCGTCTGAGTAGAGTCATGACCCAGCCCCCGGCCTATCCAAAGCAAAAATCGGGGGGCGTTAGCGCTAGGGCCGACGTGAAGGACAGCCCCCTGCGCCGACCGCAACCGTCCCTCTCGACAGACCTGGGCGGCGTCTGCTGACCGGGAGGGGCTTGGCCAATGCTCTGGCGAAACAGCCACGTCCGGTCTTGTCTTTGCAGGGGCACAGCGTCGAAAATAGGGGGTGTCTTCGCCGTCCGCTGTTGGAGAGACGGGACCGCCCTTGACAGAGTGGACGAGCCTCCAACCCGGTGGGCCGGAGGCTCGTAGGGGGGCTAACCGGCGTCGGCTGGCCCTTTCCCTATATCTGGACCTCCCAGCGAAAAGTTCGCAATTGAGCGTGTCTCAGAAGTCTGGGCTGGTGATGGGTATGTTGTTAGGTGTACCTTCGAAGCGACAACAAGGTGGGAGATGTTGAGATGCCGCTTCGACCGATGGGCCGAGAGCAGATGTGGATGTTGCCGCCGACGCTTGACGAGTTGTTGCCGCTGGACCATCCGGCGCGGTTCGTGGCCGAGTTCGTTGACGCTCTGGATCGGGATGGATGGGCGGAGCTTGGCGTGGAGATAGGTGGGGACCCACTGGGAGCGCCAGCCTACCATCCACGTGCGCTGTTGAGCGTGTGGCTGTACGGCTTCATGACCGGGAGTGCGCTCGTGCCGGAAGCTGGAGGCGGCCTGCCGGGACCAGATACCGTACCTGTGGCTGACCGGGTGGCAGCATCCAGACCACAACACCCTGTGGAGGTTCTACAAAGGGCATCGGCAGGCCATGAGGAAGCTGTTCGAGCGCACGGTGCGTACGGCGGTGACGATGAAGTTGGTGGACCTGGCGGTTCAGGCGGTGGATGGTACGAAGGTGGTCGCCAACGCATCGCTGAACAGGAGCTACGACGCCGAGGGACTGCGAGGGCTGTTGGAGCGGCTGGAGAGTGCAATAGAGGACCTTGAGGCTCAGAACGAAGCGGGAGAAGACACTGCTGCTGCCCATCTGCCTGAGGAGTTGGCCGACAAGGAGGTCTTGAGAGAGAAGGTGAAGCAGGCAATGGACGATCTTGCGAATCAGGAAGTGCCACAAGCGCATCAACCTGACCGACAGAGAGGCCACGGCTGATGAAGGGCAGGCAGGGCATTGTGGCTGGCTACAACGCCCAGGCTATGGTCTCACCCGTGGAGACGGCTGGGGGAGCGACCGGCATGTTGGTCACCGCGGTGGATGTGGTGGATGCGAAGCCAATGACAATGCCATGTTGGCGCCGATGATGGAGCAGGCCGAAGAGACGACCGGGACGAAGAGCGCAGACGACGTTGGCCGACGCCGGATATTTCGCCGGGAGTCACCTGGGCAGAGTGCACCCGTCGAGGTCAGCAGGTGGTGGTGTCCGAGTCACGGCAACGGTTCCTCAAAGACCCATATCACAAGGACCAATTCACCTACAACGAGCCGAGCGACAGCTTTACGTGTCCGCAGGGACAGACGCTCAAGTTCGTTCGTATACAGCACGCGAACGGAGTCCCGTTGCGACTGTACCGGGCTTCCGGCGCCGTCTGTCAGGCATGCCCAGCCTTCAGAGCCTGTACCAGGGCCAAGGAGATTGGGCGGAGCTTAGCGATAGGACCGCATGACGCAGTGCTGCGCCGTCATCGTGCCTGGATGTCCACCTCAGCAGCTAGAGAGGCGTACAAGCTGAGAAAGCAACTGGTCGAGCCTGTCTTCGGGATCATCAAGGAGCAACAGGGGGCACGGAGGTTCCTGCTGCGAGGCCTCGTTAACGTGGCGGCCGAGTGGACTATGCTGGCCACAGCCTTCAACCTGCGCACTCTCTGTCGGGTGTGGAGCTCCAGCCCCTTCATCGGTCTATTCAATGGCCCGGAGCCTCATCCCGTCTCCTGACCTGCAGTGATGACAGCAATGACCCATCGCTCCGTCGCCTGTCCTAACCGCTCAGGCCAAGGCCTTTCAGCGAACCCCTGACCTCTATCCGCTCCCCCTATCCGCAATTTCCACTTCTGGGACAGGCTCAATTCGGTACGTGCAGGCCCACCGTCCTGTAGCCCTTGTAGCGCACTCGCTGCACCCCTGGATAGCACTTCTGCATCTCCCTCCCAATCTTCTGCTCGGAGACGTCGAGGACCTCCGCTATCCGGGATGCCGTGACGTACTCCGAAACGCTCTCTTCGTCCATGTCGCTCAACGAATGGACGAAATCGATCAGTTCGGCCGCCACGACGGCGCGCGGGTCCTCTTTGCCAAGGAAGCCGCGGAGATTCCCCTTCACGACGTCGCCGGATGCCGTCCGCGCCGCCCCCGCCTGCGCCAGCTCGAAGGTGTCCGTCAGTAGGAATGCATCCCGGACATTGGCGCCCTCGTCATAGCGGACCTCATCCGGCTTGCCAAAGCCGGCCATCGTCTTATCCTCGCCCTCGATGATGTTGCCCTTCTTGTAGGGGTAGTCGCCCCACACAAAGTAGGCGACGCGGAACTTGTCGGGGTCGTCGGCCGGGTTCCTCACGCTCATCCCGTAGTAGTCCGCCATGACGACCAGCTTGTCCTTGGGGACAGGCATCCATACTTCCCTCGTCTCCCTCCGGATGGTGGGGGCGATCTCGTAGTCCTGGGCAGACATGTAGTACACCCGGGCGTTTTTCTTGCGTGAGTTGAGGTTCATCTCTCCAAAGCTAGAGACGGCCACTGACCCCCCCCATCCTGGAGGATAGGGCGGCGCTGCTTTCGTCAATGAGGAGCGAGCTGTGCTTGGGCATCAGGCCCAGCGCTGTGTACATCTCCTCATAGTCCAGCCGCCACCCAACAAGGCAGGCGGCATTGGAGAAGATGCAATGGCCACGGCGGAAGTCGGCCAGGGCGGCCTTGATGCCCAGCGTGGTCTTGCCAGCCCCGTACTCCCCGATGATGAGGATCTGATCCCAGGCGAACCCCGAGGACATATCCCGTCGACGTGATCGGGCATCCGCCCATTCATTCCAATACCTGAGGTAGGCTTCATACCTGTGGCCGAACCGGAACCAGTCCCGCTTATCTCCACAGGCCGCCATCACATCCTGCCTCGTCCGGATGGTCCCGGGCCACTCAGCGATGGGCGGGTCTACTCGCTCGGCGTACTCCGCCAGACTCAGGCGGGTCGAACAGCATCGACCGCATGCGCCAACTCCTACTATAAGGATAGGATTTTGCCGCTAATCTTAATTCCCTCTTATATAATATGCGGGACTTAATAGAAGCAGCTACGTCATCAACCACCAACCATCCACCTTCCCACCCCGACGGCCCTGGTGAGGCCGCGCTCAGCGCGTCCTCACCACGACGCCGGGCAACCCCTGTGGCGACTTCTTTAGGTCCTTGTTGGGGTTGCGGTTGCGCCCCGACGCCGGCTTACGGACGGATGGCGCGCGGGTGGCGGCGGCGATAGTCCTGCGCGCCCTGGCTCGGCTTTCGCTTGCCGCGCTTGCGCGCCTCTTCCGTGATCCGGTCGCGCGCCGCGCTGAACGTCTCACGATCCTCGCCGGACTTCACCGCCGCCCGTTCGCCGGCGAACAGACTCTTCATCTCCCTCTTCTCAGCCGGGCTGTACTTCACCTTGGCGAACGTCGTCATCTGCTGCCGCCCCAGGTCCTCCAGGACTCGGCTCCGCAACGCCTGGGGGACGGGTTCGGGGGAGATCGGGTGCGCATCGCCCTTTCGGGGCCTGCGCTCCGCCGCCACGGTGTCTTTATCCCCGTCCCTGCGCTCAGGTATCTCCTTGGCCAACTGCCCCACGCCACGGCCTCTGTGCCCCTGGTAGAGCCCGTCGTCATCCATGGCCATTGCAGGCGCGTCCACGGGAGGCGCGGGCGGCGCGGGCGCGTCGGACGGGGGCGCCGGGGGCGCGGGGCGCGCCTTACGCTCGCGCTTGGGCGGGGGCGCCGGGGGCGCAAGCACGTCCGCGCCTTTGCCCATGGGCATGTCGATAGCCGAGCTGATGGCAGGGGGCTCGGGCGGGGACGCTGCTTGGTCAGGCGCCCTCTTGTGACTGCGCCTCATCATCGCCTTGATCGCTTCGGGAGAAGCGGCGCCCGCCGGGACGCTGCCCCCCAATCGCTCCCTCGTGCCTTGGTTTGGTTGCCACAATTCGCCGGCCGCGGCGCCTATCCTGTCAACCCTGCCGACCACCTCCCCGTCCAGCATCACATCCATCCATTTCCTATGCCCACTCGTGCTCACTTTGGCAAAGGACAACTCTGGACGGCGCTGCCCCTCCGCTTCAGTAGTCGTAGGCATGGGAAGGTCTACGGCGGCGCTGATGGCGGGGGGCATGTGGGGGCCTTCCGTTTCTTGAGAAACGGGGGGTTCTTCCTGCTTACCCTTGCCCTTCGCATATTGCGCCGTTGCGGAACCCGGGAGCCCGTACCCCCACTCCGGCTTTACCTGCGGGGGGGACGGCTTCCGGGGGCGGGTAAGCTTTGGCCCCGAGCGTGGGGGCGTGGGGGCGTCATCGGCGGGCTCAGGCGTAGGTCCCTCGCCCATGCGTAGCAGCCGTAAGGCAGACTCCGAACGCTGCGCCGCCACAGGGTCATCCGACTCCATATCCTCGCCTATCTGTCCCGATGGCGGCGAGCCAGTCAGTCGCTCGTACTCCTCTGCATAGCCCATGGCGGGCGCTATGGGCGCTTCATCATCTTCTGTGGGTTTGGGCATGGCCACTGGCTTTGGGCTGGCTGGGTGGCCTGTGGGCGGTCTCCCACCCCGATTATCGAGAGCCGCCCCTCATCCGCCATCTTCTTGGCCGTCGGGTCCTTGAAGATGGTGTCCGCCACCATCTTCTTCTCACCCTTTTCCTCAGCCAACTTCTCCATGATGCTCCCCGGTCCTGTCAGGGCGACGGGGCCATCACTGGCCGCGGCAAACATCTCGCGTGCGGTTGTCTTCTCGGCGGCGGGCGTTTCTTGGGAAACGACTGGCTCGTCCGCGGGCTCAGGACTTGGGGCGCCAGCGCCAAGACTCGCCGCGGCAAACATCTCGTCGGCCGTTGGCTCACCCCCACCCGAAGAGGCTCGAACTCCCCGTGATGGTGGCGATCCCGAGGATCACAGAGATCCCAGCCACATCTCGAAGACAGTTCTGTCTATCGTCAAAATAGGCCCACCACGCTTCGGCAGCTTCCCGTGACGGAAAGGCGGAGCGCAGTTATGCTAGTTTGAGTGTGGTAACAGATGTGGGAATAACAAGAAATTGTCGCTATCTTTATATGTCAGTTTGAATCCCATCCCCTCCGCCAGCAAACTGGAACAACTGACCAACTGTCTGGAACAACTAAAAGGAGGTCCGCTTTGGACCTGGAACTGACCGGAAGGACAGCCATTGTCACTGGCGGCAGCCGCGGTATCGGCATGGCCATCGCCAGGGAGTTGGCGTTGGAGGGCGTCGACATCGCCATCGCCGCAAGGGATAGGGCCGCATTGGACCTCGCCGCCGCCGAACTCGCCGCGGAAACTGGACGGCGAGTCGCGCCCATTGCCGCCGACACGGGCGATGACGCATCGGTTCGCGCAATGGTGGAGGCGGCGGTTGTCGCCCTGGGACGCGTGGACATTCTGGTGAACTGCGCCGCCAAGCCCGGCGGGCAGGGGCCCGCGCCGTCGCTGGCCGAAATCACCAACGACCTCTTCTGGGATGACGTGAACGTGAAGGTTATGGGCTATCTGCGATGCGCCCGCGAGGCGGCTCCCTACATGAAGCAACAGGGGTGGGGGCGCATCATCAGCATCAGTGGGTTGGCGGCCAGGCAGTCGGGCTCCGCCATTGGCAGCATCAGGAACGCCGCGGTCGTAGCTATGACGAAGAACTTGGCCGACGAGCTTGGCCCCCACGGCATCAACGTCACGGTGGTGCATCCGGCAACGACGCGCACCGAGAGGACCCCAGCGGTCCTAGAGGCCCGCGCCAAAGCCGAGGACGTTTCACCCGAGGACATCGAGCGCCGGATGGCCCAGGGAAACTCCGTGCGCCGCATTATCGATGCACAGGAAATCGCCTACGTGGTGACGTTCCTCGCCTCACCCAAGGCGGGGGCCATCAATGGGGACGTCATCGCCGCCGGTGGCGGGGCGGGGAGCGCCATCTTCTACTAGGGCGCTCGTGGAATCAGGAATCGCATCATCAAGGGAAGACAAGGATTGCTCACAATGGCTGACCAGCAGGTGGCTGTGCTCATAGACTTGGACAACGTGAGCCTGGGCTCGATCCCATCGCTCTTCGACCAGATATCCGAGTTCGGAAGGGTGGTCGTCAAGCGGGCCTATGCGGATTGGTCGGCTGCCGGCAACAAGAAGGAGAGCGAACGCCTGTTGGAGCTGGGCATAGAGCCGGTGCACCTGTTCCGCAACGTCAGGTCGGGCAAGAACTCCACCGACATCCGGCTTGTCATCGACGCCATTGACCTGCTCTATTCGTCTCCCGTGGATACCTTCGTCGTGGTCTCCTCCGACAGCGACTTCGTGCCTCTCGTCAGCAAGCTGCGGGCGGCCGGCAAGATCGCCGTCGGCGCCGGCAGAAGGGCGGCGGTTTCACAGACGTTTGTGCGGTCATGCGACAGGTTCATCTACCTGGAAGACAAGGAGCAGAAGGCCGCGGAGAAGGTTGAACCGCCTCGCGAGGAGAGCCTGATCGTGCGCGCCCTCAGGGCTGCTATGGACGAGCAGGGTCAGGTGGGGGGAAGCAGGCTGTACCAGACGATGCAGCGGCTGGACCCAAGTTTCGATTTTCGTTCCGAGGGCCACTCGACCTTCGCCAAATATCTAGCGGCTTCCCAAGAAGTCACCGTCAAGAGGCCCAAGGGTCCCGGGGACATGATGGTAACGCTGGTCGATTAGCTGGCGTCGGCAGCGGCCCATTCCAACAATCGTCCGTCGTGGTCCACGAGGCGGACCGGCATCCCCAACTCCACCAGACCCGTCTCGACCTCAGCCCGGTCGCCCACGACAAGGATGCGCAGGTTGTCCAGGTCAAGGTGCTCCTCGGCGACCCTGCGTACGTCCTCCAAAGTGACGCCTTCGATGCATAGAGCGATGGTGGTGAAGTAGTCGTCGGGCAGATTGTACGCGGCCAGGTTGAACAGTTGGTCTAGGATCTCGCCAGCCGTCTCAAAGGATGCCGGGAACTCCTGAAGCAGGGCCGACTTGGCCGCCGAGAACTCCTCCTCCGTGACCGGGCGCTCCCCCTTGAGGTCGCGGAACTCCTTGAGCGTTTCTGCTACCGCCTCTTTTGTAACCGCCGTCTGCACCGAGCCCCCGGCCATGATCGCTGACGATTCGCTGTGCCACTCGATCATCGACCGGTATCCGTAGCTGTAGCCCTTGTCCTGCCGCAGGTTCATGTTCAGCCGAGCGGTGAACTGGCCCCCGAATATGTGGTTCAGCACGACCAACGGGAAGTAGTCGGGGTGTGACCTCGGCGCCCCCACGAACCCGGCGCGGATCACCGACTGGGCAGCCCCGGGCTTGTCGAGAAGGTAGACGACTCCAGGCGACGGCGCTGTGGCCGCGGCCCTTTCACTCCGCACAGCGGGCGGCGCGGCGCTCCAGCTTCCAAGGTGCTGCTCAGCCAGGGCCAATACCTCTTCCAAGGACGCGTCGCCAACCACGGCCAGGGTTGCTCCCTGCGGGCCGGTATATCCCCGTAGACGGCTCGACAGGTCGTCGCGAGAGATGGCCTTCAACGTGGCTTCCGTCCCGCTCATTGGGTGGCCGTAGGCGGCGTCCGGCCCGTACAGCAGCATCGGCGCTACCCGCCCGGCCAGCACCCCGGCCTCGTCTCGGAGGCGGCGCAGCGCGGTGAGACGCTTGGTGCGAACCCTCGTCAACTCGTTCTCGGGGAAGGTGGGATGCTGAACAACGTCGGCGATGATCTGGAGAGCGGTCGGCGCGTGGCGCGTCAGCGTCTCGGTCGCCATGATGGTTTGCTCTCTGCCGGCTGAGGCGGCAAGGCTGCTCCCAATGAACTCGAAATCCTCGGCGATCTGTTGGCTGGAGCGGCTTTGGGTGCCCTCTTGGAGCATGGCGATGGTGAAGGACGTCAGGCCCGCGGCCGCCGGCGGATCGTCGGCGCCGCCGGTGTTCAGGGCTAGGCCCAACGCCACGATGGGCAAACCCCGGCGCTCCACCACCAGAACGTCCACGCCGTTGGCCAAGCGCCCTCTCTGCGGCCTTGGCGGCTCGAAGGAGGGGGCTGGTGCGGGGGCCGGCGCCAAGGACCGGTCAAGAGCGAAGGTGGACTTGCTATAGGCCGGTTCGGGCAGGACCACCAGCCGCACCTGCCGGTCACCCAGGTAGCGCGCGGCAACCCGGGCGACGTCCTCCGACTGCACGGCCATGTACCGGTCGACGTCGCGATTGACCAGGTCAGGATCGCCGGCCATCACGCTGTAGCCATTGAGCGCGTCGGCCCTTCCCCCGAAACCGCCGATGTTGGCCATCCTGCGCACGCGGTGAGATTCGAAGCGGTTCTTGGCTCGGTCGACCTCCCGCTCCGTGGGAGGATTATGGTGAAGCCGGGCCATCTCCCGCCGCGCCGCGTTCTCCACGTCCTCCGCCGTATGGCCGGCAGCCGCCGTTGCCGATACGTCGAGGTCCCCGGCGATTTCGGCGGCGCCGTGATGGGCCCCCACGTTCTGGGCCACCTGTTGCTCGTACACCAGGGCCTTGTGGAGCCGGGAGCTTCTGCCGTCGGCCAGGATGGCGGCCAACACCGACAGCGGCGCCTCGTCCTCGTGGAAGCGGGGCACGGTGGGCCAGCTCGCAAACCAACGCGGCAGCGTTACGCGGTCGTACAAGAGATGGTCCACCCGCCCCTGGAGTGGCGAGTCGAACCGCTCCGCTCGCGGGATGGCGGGGCCGGGCGCCAATTCCCCGAAATACTGTTCCACCATCTCGGAGACCCGTTCCGGGTTGATGTCCCCAGCGATGGCGAGGCTGGCGTTGGAGGGTGAGTAGAACCGCTGAAAGAACTCGCTGACGTCATCCAGGCTGGCGGCGTCCAGGTCCTCCTGCGATCCGATGGTGGGCCAGTTGTACGGGTGCGGATGCGGGTACGCGGCCGCCTGCAACTTCAGGCCAGCCACGCCGTAGGGCCGGTTCTCATAGCTCTGCCGTCGCTCGTTCTTGACCACGTCGCGCTGGATGTCGAACCGGCGTTGGTCCAGGGCGTCCAGAAGGAATCCCATGCGGTCGGCCTCGAGCCAGAGGGCCAGTTCCAAGTGGTTCGATGGCACATTCTCCCAGTAGTTCGTGCGGTCCGGGTTCGTGGAGCCGTTGAGGTTGGCGCCGATCTTCTGGAGAGGCGTGAAGAAGCTCTCATTGTGGTTCTTCGAGCCCTCGAACATGAGGTGCTCAAAGAGGTGGGCAAAGCCGGTCTTCCCTGGCTCCTCGTTGCGGGACCCCACGTGATACCAGATGTTCACCGCCGCCAACGGCAGCGAGTGGTCTTCGTGCAGAATGACCTGCAGGCCGTTGGCCAAGGCGAACGTCCGGAAGGTGATGGGTTCCATAGATCCTCCGTATGCCAGGTTGTAGCAAGGTGTAGCCGGTGTGCGGGGCCCGGCGCCGCCATCGCCGGCGGCGGGAGCCATCGCCGCTGTCGTGGGCGCGGCAAGAATGTGGCGGCCGGCTGTACTTCCCAGGGACGTTGTTCCAGGCGCCAGGCGGGAGAATCCTCCCATCCCTTCCCCCTCCTTCCCTTCCCACCCCCCGTGCCCGCGGGCATTGTACCCGCAGGCCGGTGGAAGGGGCCAGCAGCGCGGCTTCCTGGCCGGCCCAATTCGGTGCGCAGCGCGGCCCCGTTCCGGCGGGGAGGGTGGCGGTATACAATCGCCGCACGTTGCCGGGTCGCAGGAGGCCTCTTGTTTCGTTGGGTCACAACCATGCTGGGGATAGCCGTCGGAACGACGCTGGGGTACATGGCGGCAAGCGTTCTCTACGTCATCGCTCAGAAGCTGCTGACCCCTAACGACCCCGGTGAGGCGCTGCCGGCGTTCCTGATCGGCCTGGCCATATTCGCGCCGTTTGGGGCAATCATGTCCGGAGGGCTGGCCTATCGCTGGGCCACGAGGCGCATGCAGCAGATGGGGCTGCCCTTCTGAGCGGGCCCTCGACGGCAGGCCGCCGATTCCCATGCAGGCGCGGACGCTCGGCCTGCAAAGCGTTGGCCGGGACGCGAATACGTTCAGCAGTGTAGGAGCGGTCCCTCACGGCAACGGCGACGCATCCTCCCCCGGCGCCAGACCGAAGAAGTCCCGGACCTGCGATTCGAAATCAACGTCGAAGTTCCCAATGGTCCCCAACTGCAAAAGGCGGTCCAATGGCAACGGAGGCTCGGAGGGCGCCTCCTGAGGCTCGTTGCCAATGACGCCGCTCTGTTGCAGCGCAGCTATCCGCTGCTCCGGCCAGCCGAGGATGCCGCCGAGCACTCGATGGTTGTCCCTCCCGAGGGTTGGAGCGGGGGACGGCGCGGCGCCCGGTGTCTGGGAAAACCTCCACGGGGCGCCTGGGTAGGGCAACGGGGGCAGGCTGGTCTCTGGGTCGTGATACACGATGTCGAAGAAGCCCCTCGCTCTCAAATGCGGGTCGAAAAGCAGGTCTCGTCCCGTAGCGGCCATGCCGGCCGCTACCCCAGCTTCCTGTAGGCGATGCATCAGGGCTTCGGCGTCTTCCCCCCGCGTCCACTCGCTCAGACATGCGTTCAATTCCTCGACGTGAGCTAAACGGGACTGCGCGGCGCTGAACCTGGCCTCCAGAGCCCAGGGTGGGTTGCCCATGACGCCGCAGAGCGAGCGCCATTCTTCGTTGCTGGCTGCGGAAATGGCGATCCATCTGTCGCGGCCGCGGCACGGGAAGGCGCCGTGCGGGGCCATGGTGGGGTCGCTGTTGCCGGCGGGCGCGGCGATACGGCCGTTGAATTCGTAGTCGAGGATGGCTTCTCCAATGGTCCCTGTCTGCGTCTCGGTCTGCGATAGGTCGAGATACTGGCCCCTTCCCGTGCGCTGCCGGTGCAGCAGGGCGGCCATGAGCGCCGCGAGTCCGTGCTCCGCCGCGGTGTAATCGGTGTGGGGCAACTCCGGTAGGACCGGCTCGCCGTTGGCGTAGCCGGTCAGGCTGGCCAGCCCCGAGGCCGCTTCCGTGGTGGGGCCAACCGCGCCATAGTTCTCCCACGGCCCTCCGGCGCCGTATCCGGTGGACGCGAGCATGATGATGTCCGGCTTGATTGCTCGAAGGGTGGGGTACTCGATCCCCAGGTTCTGAAGGACCCGCGGCCTGAAGTTGACGGCGAATACGTCCGAAACGCCAATGAGCTCGAGGAGCGCGTCCCGTCCCTCAGTCTTCGACAGGTCGAGGGTGATGCCCAGCTTGTTGCGATTCTGGTCGTTGAAGTTGGCGGCCCGGTTCCACGGTTGCGGTCCCAACGCATTCCCGTAGAACGCGTCGCCCCTGTGCGGGTCCAGCCGGGTGGTGCTCTCAATCTTGATGACCTCCGCTCCCATGCGGGCCATGAGCCTCGTCAGGTGGGGCACCGCCAGAAGTTGGCCCATCTCCACGACCCGCAGCCCGTCCAGGGGGAGCGCCATCTACACGATCCCCCTGCTGCGGAGTTCCTCGACGTCGCTTTTGCCCACGCCGAGCCATTCGCCGAGCACTTCCTCGCTATGCTGGCCCAGCAGCGGCGCTGGGCCGGGCGGCCGCGCGGGCGTGTCGCTGAAGACGACGGGGCTGCCGGGGTAAGACGCCGCCCCGGCAACAGGATGGCGCGCCTCCGCAAAATAGCCCCGCGCCTGAAGCTGAGGATTCCTGAGCAACTGCTCGACGTTCTGCAGCCGTCCAAAGACCAGGCCCCACTCCTGAGCTTGATGAAACAGATCGTCGGCCTTCCAGTGCTGGAAGCGGGTTCTCAGCAGACCGTGAAGCTCCTCGGCATGGTCCAGCCGTCCCTGGGCGGTCTGAAAGCGGGCGTCCATTAGCTCAGGAGCATCAAGGAAATTTGCCAGAACCTCCCAATCGACGCCTCCGTAGGGGATGGGCGCGACATACCCGTCGCTGGCCGGGACCAACCGGCCCAGCCCCTTATTGGTCGCCGGCGGCCTGGCGCGCACCGCCCCCTGATACGCGTAGGCGCTGATCGCGTCCCTCAGCGAAACCGCCAGCGACTCTTGGATGGAAACGTCAACCCATTGCCCCTGACCGGCGCCGCGCTGGTGATACAGAGCGATGAGCGCCGCCGCCGCTGCGTAGGCCCCGGCCTTGTACTGCGCCTGGTCGAGTCCATGCTTCAGCGGCTCGCGGGCGGCGTCCCCGAAGATGTGCATAAGCCCGCCCAACGCGTACTCCGCCAGGTCCGTCGCCTTGTAGGCGCGATAGGGTCCGGTCTGCCCGAAGTTGGAGATCGACACCATCGCGAGGCCGGGGTTGACGTCCGCCAGCGCCTCGTAGCTCAAACCGAAGCGCTCCATGGTCCCGGGCGCCAGGTTTTCCACCACGATGTCGGCGCGCCCGGCCAGGTCCCGGAACAGGGCCGCTCCCTGTTCGTCCTTCAAGTTCAGGGTGACGCCGCGCTTGCTGGTGTTGAGGTAGAGGAAGGGGATGCTCTTCTCGGGATGCGGGTCGTCCCCGGCGAAGGGACCCCGGCGGCGCAACCCGTCCCCCGAACCTGGCCGCTCAATCTTGACCACGTCAGCTCCGTGCGAGGCGAGGAGCTTCCCGCAGTAGGGGCCGGCGACGTAATGGCCCGCCTCCAACACTTTCACGCCCTCCAGGGCGCCGGTGGCGGTCATAAGGCTCCCGTAGCTTCAGGGTCGCGGTCGTAGGGGTCGTCTTCCGCCCGGCTGCTGCTGTAGCCAACGGCCGGAGCGGTGCCCCTCTGCCGTACCGGCGTCAATCGGCAGGGCAGCCTAGTTGAAGCGGGTCATGGCGGCTTCCAGCCCGTCCGCAAGAATGGCCTCGATGGCGCTGGCGGCGTAGGCGGCTGCCTCTCCCAGCACCCGGAGTTCCTCTCTTGGCGGTTCGCTCAACAAGAACGCAATCGGGTCCACGTTGACGGGGGGACGGCCAACGCCTATGCGAATCCTGGGGATGTTCGGAGTGCCCATGTCTTCAATCACCGACGTCATTCCCCGGTGCCCCCCCGTTCCACCCCGGGGTCCCAGCCGCACCTTCCCCAAGGGTAGGTCCATCTCGTCGTAGACGATGATGATGTCCTCCGCCCGCGCCCGGAACCGGGCCTGCAGATACTTCACGGCGCGTCCACTGAGGTTCATGAACGTTTGAGGCATCGCCAACACAGCCCGCTCGTTCCCGATGTGCCCCTCCCCGAAGACGACCAGCCTTTTCAGACGGCCCAGGAGCCCGTGTGGCTTGACGGCGAAACCATGACGCCGCGCCAGTTCCGCTACGCACCAGAATCCGAGGTTGTGCCTCGTCGCCTCATAACGGCTGCCCGGATTGCCAAGGCCAACGATGACTTTCATGGGCTGCCCGAAGACTCCCGCAAGCATTGGACAACCTCGGCATCGAGGACAGCGGCCAGGTCCCGCTTCAGAAGCGACGCTTGGCCGTACAACCTGGCGCAGTCAGCAAAGAAGTAGGGCAAGCTCTCGGCCCCAGCGACATCCCGCAACCGCGAGATCCTTGCATCAACCTCGGGCGGCGGCTGCCCAGGAGCCTTTGCCGGCGCATCCAGAGGGGCAATCCCCTTGAGTCTTTCCCCAAGCCGCGCCAGAAGCGGCCCAAGATCGGAGGCGTCCGATGCAGGCAGACCCAGGCTTTCACCGAGGGCAACGGCAAATGGCAGGGCCTTGTCCCAGGTGGGGCCTCCCTGGTAGAGGAGCCGCGAGGGGGCCTGTATGAGCGCCTCGTCCCAGCGTACGTCGGCGATGGTGTAGGCGGTGAGAAAGCGGCTCATGAAGGGCTTGCCGTCCACCATGGTGACGGAGTGACCCTCCCGCAGTTCGAACTCCGCCCTGCGGCCTGGGAGTGCTACAAAGCACAGCGTGAAGAGGAGCGGCAGGTCCCCCGGCAGCCCCACCGCCTCCGACAAGGCCAGTTCCAAGTCGCCCCAGCCCAGGACGCCGTCGTTCCCGTCAAGGCCGTCCTCGATGACGTCAAGGATCGGAGAGCCGGCGTCGGTCAGGCTTGTGGGATGCCCGCTCGCGGCCAGGCCAAGACCGGGCGCGAAAGCCGCCGCCGCTTGCCGCGCCGCCGGGGATTCGCCGCCATTGACCAGCACAGAGAAGATCAGAGGGACATCGGCGGCGCTCAGCGCATGCGTGAAGGCGGATGGCTCGACGGGCAGGGCAGGGTAGGCTGCTTCCAGCAACGCCTCGGCGATGGTCTGGACCCACTCCCTGCGTCCCCCCGCTCCGAAAACGGCCCCCGGCGCCGGCGGCGCGTCCGCAGCAAGAATGGCGCCGGCGCGGAAGGCCGCGGCTTCCTCGCCGTTGCGGCATTCCGGCACAGATGCAGCGGCCTCCGGGCCGGATTGGGCCGCATGCGCGCTCCGGCCTCCGGCGACGGCGTGCGGCGCCCACTCAGCCTGCTGCCGGTGGGTCCCGGGTACGCAGACGGCCACCCGGGGAATCGTAACCCCGCCCACTGGAGCGCCCTGGGCCATGCTCAGAAAGACAACCCTGGCGTGCGCGTTGCGCTCAAGGGGAGCAACCAGCATGGGGTCCCAGCTACGGGCGAACACAACCTCGCAGAGGTACTGCAAGCCTCTGTAGGTCACAGGCCAAAGGCCCCGCTGCGGTTCGGGCGCCGGGGCGGAGGGAGCGGGTGCGTCGATGGTCATCGGAGCGGTGGCGCGGTGGGGTGGGCGGCGGTGCTCGCAGGCATGGGTAGAAGGTATACTGCTACGGGCCGAAGTATAGCATGGGCAGAGGAGGAGCGCCGGCGTGAGACAGGAGTTCAATTACTGTAATCGTTGCGGCCAACCCATGGAGGTGCGCGAGGCCCACGGCGACCGGCGGCCCGTCTGCACCAGTTGCGGGTGGGTCGTCTTTTTGGACCCAAAGGTCGTTGTGGGCATGCTTCTGTCCATCGACGGCGGCCTCGTCATGGTCAAGCGGGCCACCAATCCAGGCAAGGGCCTATGGAGCTTTCCCGCTGGCTTCGTGGACCGCGGCGAGGTCGTCGAGGACGCCGCAGCCAGGGAGACCTGGGAGGAGACGGGCCTGAGGGCGCAGGCCAAGAGCATCATCGGCGTGTATTCCCGCACCGGCGACCCTCTGATTCTGGTCGTCTTCGACGGCGCCGTCGTGGGCGGCGAAATGGCGCCTGGGCCGGAGGTGGAAGAGGTCACCGCCTTTCCCCCCGGCCATCTGCCTCCCCTGGCCTTCGAACGCGACGGCCCCATCATTCAGGCCTGGCTCAACGGCCTCGCCGAAGCCTCCCCCTAGCAGGCTGCGGAAGAAAGGGTTTCGTGGCGATGTGAGGGCTGCTGGCATGACCGCAATGTCGCTCAGTGACGCGTTGTCGGGTAGTGTGACGGCCTATGGAGGGCCCGGCCACGGGGCCTGTGACGTGAGGAGCGGCCTCGCGGCCCCTGGTTACGCGGCCAGCATCGCTTGGGGGGCTGGCGTCTCAGCAGTCATCAGCCTGGCCATCCGCGCCAGATTGTAGGCCGTCCCCACGAGGTAGCCGGGAAGGCCCGTGCGGTCCAGACCTCGGTAGCGCGTCCTTCGGAACCCGCCCACCGTCTTCATCCACCCGAAGATCTCCTCGACTCGCTTCCTCAACGCATAGCCGCGATGCCGGGTCGTGCGTCCATCGATAGCGCTGGAGCGCCCGCTCGTGTTTTGCGCCACGTGCGGGGTCACCCCGCGGGAGCGCATAGCCCCCACGCAACCCCGCGTGTCTCCGTTTCGAGTGCTCCCTGTCTTCACCCCGCCCCGCCCTCACCCGCCACCGTGCGCATCGACGTTCAGCAGCCTGCTAGAAGAGGTTGACGAGGCGCGGGCGCAGGAAGGCATGCACGACGGAGAGCATGCCCGCGCCTAAAAGTACGAAGAAGACCGCAGATAGGGACCATCCTTCGATAGCAAGGCCGAGGACCGTCCCTGCGGCAGGCGGGTGCTCGGTATTGGTCGAGACCATCATCAGAATACTCAGGCCAACCGCCGACGCCGCCATGAAATCGCTAATGAGGTGGGATTCGTCGACGAATCCTCCCACCGGGGTCAGGTTGAGCAGGGCGAACGCCGACGCAACAATCACGGCGACGACGTGCCCGCCTACCACCCGGCGGGGGGTCGATGCCCGGCTGTGCGGCATCACGAACACGATGAACGCGCTGGATGCGATCGCGACAACGATGACTGCCCGGACCACGACGTCCATGACCAGCATGATAGCCAGCAGGGCCAGCGCGGCCAGCGCGCATTGGACGAGGTAGTTCTTCCAGTACCGGCGAAGCCGGCCGTCGATCAGCGGCTCGTCGTCCGCCAGCTTCCGCACCGACCGCCGTATGTTTGATGTGTCGGCCATGGGTGGAGGTATCTTCTCACCCTGCCCCAGGGATGCGCAATGGGTCTGGTATGCCATCTCTCAGCGAGGACGCAACGTGAGAGATTCTTCGACTCCGCTGCGCTCCGTCCACCGAGGGGTTGCCCCGGTCGCCGTCGTCCGGGGGAGGGTCTGCGTCTCGCGGCTTGAAGCTCTTGAGGCTCGCAGCCGCCTCGACCAGCGTGCCGTCCACCGTGAAGTGCTCGTCCGACAGCAGGCTTCGCCGGTCCGCCGCCAGGACCACCTCGTCGAACAGCTGCTGCCCCACTTGGCGCCCAGCAGCCGCTGCCGGTTCTTGGTGAACACCGTGGGACCGAAGGTGCGCTCCATCGGTTGCATGCCCAAGAACCAGCGGAACAGCTGGTTGTAGTCCAACTCCTCGCACAAGGCTCGCTCGCTCCTCACCGAGAACACCCCAATCAGCAGCGACGCCTTCAGCAGGCGCTCCGGAGGAATGGACGGCCGCCCCGCGTCCGCATACATCCGGTCGAACTCGGGCGACAGCCGGGTGAGGGCCTCATCAGCCAAGGCCTTGATGGAGCGGAGCGGGTGATCGGCTGGCACGCGCTCCGCAAGTTCCACGAAGGCCAATATCGTCACCTACGGCTCCTGCCGTCCACGCATGCGCTCCACCTCCCTCATTGAATGCTCCTATCTTCACCCCTCTCCGCCGTTAGCCGCCACCGTGCGCATCAACGTTTTTCCGCAGCCTGCTAGGGATGATCTGAACAAGCCGCCAGAGACGCGCCGCCCCCTGCGGTAACCCTCCCCTCCCTGCCCCCGTACTCGGGGGCAGGGAGGGGAGGGTCCGGGCGCGCCAAGGCGAGATAGCGACCCCCTTCTCCCCCCCAAAGCGGGGTGCAGGGGGCGCTGCCCCCGCCGGGGGTACAGCGTGTCCCCCTGTTCTGGAAAACGTCGGAGGGCGGAGCGGGCGGGATAGCGGCGCAGGCCAAGACAGACCATCCCCCCTCCCTGCCCCGCAGTCGAGGGCAGGGCGCCGCGTCCACACCACCCCAAGCAGGTGCCCAACCCCAACGGCGGCGCCTGCGGGGAATAATCCATCACATTTCGGTGTACCGGTTGTCGCGGCTATTTCGCGCTTGTGTCCGCGCTATGTCCGCGCTATGACCGCGCTGTCCGCGCTATGTCCGGGCTTGTCGGGGCTATGACCGGGCTATATCGCGCTTCGCAACGATTCCCTGCCGGTTCCTCAAGCGCGCCATTGCGGAGCCGTATCGGCCCCAAAAAAGAAAGCGGGCAACCGGCCCACTTCCTAGCGATAATATAGGCGATAATACAGCACAAATATTCTCATTGTGTAATAGGGAAGGGCAGGCGCAGCGCGCCGGAACCCAGCATCCGCCCCTCGTACTCGGGGGAAGGTAAGGAAGGGTGTCCCTTCCCCGGCAACTCCCCCAAGGACTTGGCTCGCTTCCTCCGTTCCCCTATACTGTGCCCGCCATCCAACACCCAAGGAGTCTGCTCATGACGCAGGCCAGCGAGCCGGGAGTCGGCCAAGCCAACCAACTGAGAGAGGAAGTCGCCCTGGGCAACCGCCTGCTGCACCACTGGGGACTGGCGACCTATTTGGGCCACGTTAGCGCCCGCATACCCGGCGCCGATAGGTTCATCATCAAAGGCAAGCCCCAGGTCAGCATGGACCGCCTCCAGCCCGCCGATCTGATGGTCATGGACTTCGATGGCAATGTCGTGGAGGCCAGCGATGGCTATCCCAACCCAGTGTCCAGTTGGGCCATGCACGCCGAGATCTACAGGGCTCGCCCGAATGTGAACAGCGTGGCCCACACCCACCAGAAGTGGTGCACCATCCTTGGCATAGCGGGCAAGGACATATTGCCTCTCCAGCACGCCAACTCCGCCGTCATCGCCGTCAGGCCCTGGCCGGTCTACGACGAGACCTATGACAACGTCACTGGCAAATACCAGCCAAAAGTCGTGGCCCGAACCCTCGCCGACTTCCCGGCTGTCCACCTGCGCAACCACGGCATGATCTTTGTCGGCGGCAATGTGGAGAAGGCCATCATCGGGGCCCGCAACGGCGAGTACCAGGCTGAACTCACGTGGCGCTCGCTCGTCGTGGGGACGCCGGTTCTGTTGCCCACGGTCTTCATGCGGGACGAGATGGACAGAGACCTGACCCCCAGCATCTGGGAGGTGCGGGACGGCGTGTCCATAGACGAGATGAAGATCCACGCCTGGCTCGACGAGAACAGAGAAGCGGCCCGCGACCGCAAGGTTCGCTTCTAGCCCAGCCCAGCGCCTTGGCTCAAGGGGAGCGCCCATGTCCATCAAGACCCCAACCCTGGACCAACTGAAGGAAACGGTGGCCTTGTCCCACCGCATTCTCTATGCCGCGGGGTTGGCCACAGACCGCGGCCACTCCAGCACCCGCGTGCCTGGCACAGACACCTTCCTGATCAAGTCTTGGCCCCACATTCAGATGTGCCGCATCAAGGGCGAAGACATCATCACGATGGACCTCGAAGGCAACATCGTGGGCGGCAAGCGGGAGGGCGTGACCCGCGTTAGCGAGTGGCCCCTTCACGCCGAGCTCTACCGGGCCCACCCTGACCTCGGCGCCGTGATTCATACCCACCAGAAGTGGGCCAGCATGATGGGCATCGCTCAGCAGACCGTCCTGCCCGTCTTTGGCGCCAGCCAGTCCGACTCCGTCGCTGACGGCATCCCCATGTACGACGACGACCGAGCGCTCATCCGGCAGAAGTGGCAGGGCGAGCTGATGGTGAAAGTCATGGGCAAGGCGCCCGCCGTCCACCTCCAGAGCCACGGCATGGCCTTCGCCGGACCGAATTTGGAGAGCGTCACTATCGACGCCGTGAACATCGAGTACCAGGCGGAGTTGACCTGGCATGCCTTGGCCATTGGGGGCGCCCATGCCATCCCTCGTTACTTCACCCACCCCCACATTGAACGGCGCAAACTAGCCGAGACCCCCGAGTCTTGGAAGCACTTCTGGAAGTGGGTGGACGAACACCCGGAGTCCTACCACGTGCGCGGCGTGCACCTATAGCAATGGGCAACCTACATCTTGACATCATTGCGGCCCAAAATGAGAGCAAAATGACTGCCATTGGCAAGCTATCCTGCCTCGTTATAGACGTCTCCGACCTTGACCGGGCGGTGGCTTTCTAGTCGGCGGTCCTGGGCGTTGAGACGGGGGAACAGTATCGCAACTACCATCTTTTCGGCCGCCAAGCCGATGGTCTACGCGTGGTCCTTCAAGAGGTCCCTGAGCCCAAGATAGGCAAGGCCCGCATTCACCTCGATCTTGCCTGCGACGACCTGGATGCCGCTGCACAGCGCATGCAGGACTTGGGGGAGCGGTTGTGGAAGTCATCGACGATCCGGGTGACCCTTTAATCGCGGGTGACCGTTTAATCGTGGTTGTTGACACTGAAGGCAACGAGTTCTGCCTCATCTCTCCCTAGCAGGGCGCTACCCTGTCCGCGCTGCCTTCAGTGCCCGCCAGACCCGCTCCGGCGTCAACGGCAGCTCCTTGATCCGCACCCCCGTGGCCTGAAACACGGCGTTGGCTATGGCCGGCGCAATGGCCACGATGGGGCCCTCGCCGATGCCCTTGGCCCCGAAGGGGCCGGGGCCATCCTCGTTTTCGATCAATATCGTCTCGAACTCCTCCGGCATCTCGTCGAAAGTGGGCACTCTATAGTCGATGAGGTTGCCGTTCAGGAGTTGTCCGTCCTCGTAGACCAGTTCCTCGAACAGCGTGTGTCCGATCCCCTGCATGGCCGCGCCCTCGTCCTGGCCCTCCGCCTGCTTGGGATTGATGGCCTTGCCTATGTCCGACACCGACGCCAGCCGCAGGACGCGGAGCGCCCCCGTCTTTTCGTTGACCTCCACCTCAACGCCCACGACCGCCATCTCCCAGAACACCGGCAACCCCTTGAGCGGACCCTGGTCTTGGGGCGTCACGTAGCCGCGCCCCATCAGCTCCCCCGCAGGCCCCCCGAACATCTGCCGGATCAATTGGGCGTAGGTGATGCGCTCCTCGCCATAGGCCACGGCGCCGTCCGCCAGCGCTAGCCTGTCCGCCGGCGCCTCGAAGTGGGAGGACGCCAGGTCCAAAAGCTGTTGCACAACCTCCCTTGCCCCCAGTTGCACGGCAAGGCCCACCAGGGTTGTGGACCGGCTGGCCCCCGTCGAGCGGTCATAGGGCACGATTGCCGTGTCAGAGGCTACGACGGCCACGTTCTCCAGCGGAACCTGGAGTTCCTCAGCCGCGATCTGGGCCATGACGCCGCGCGAGCCTTGCCCCACCTCGACGGTGCTGACCATCGCCGTCGCGCTGCCATCCGCGTGGAGGCGCACCAGGGCCGTGGACGTGGGGCTGGCACCGGCGTTGAGCACGGAACACGCCAGGCCGGCGCCGCGCTTGAATCCTTCCGGCGCCGAATCCGTCCTTCCGTCAGTCCCCTTCAAACGGATGGCTCTTGCCGCTTCCCGCAGGCCGGTGGCAACGTCGGCGTCCAAGGCGTTCTTGCCGACGCGGATCACGTCGCCGGGGGCGCCGAGGTTCTTCAGGCGAAGTTCCAGTGGGTCCATGCCCAGCGCGTCGGCGATGATGTCCACCTGCGACTCGCTGGCCCACGCTGCCTGCGGCCCGCCGATGGCCCGGAAGGAGCCCGCCGCGCCGGTGTTCGTGTACAGGCCGCGGGACGTTACCGAAAGATTGGGCCACCTGTACGGCCCTGGGACCTGGTCGGCGCAGCGTTCGGTCACTCGGTTGCCGTTGTCGGCGTAGGCACCGGTGTCGAGGATGATGTCGCAGTCCCGGGCGATGAACGCGCCGTCGTTGCGGACCCCAGTCTTGAGCGTAATGCGGGCCGCGTGGCGGCGCACCGTCTTGGCCGACTGCTCCACGGAGAAGGCCAGCTTCACGGGGCGCCTGGCCTCCCGGCTCAGAGCCACGGCGATCGGCTCGATCTTGATGTAGGACTTCGAGCCGAATCCTCCGCCAACGTACGGCACAACCACCTGCACCCGGTTCAAGGGCAGGCCGAACAGACGCGCCAACTCGTTGCGGACCAGGAAGGGATGCTGCGCCGAATCCCAGACCGTAATGCCCATCTCGTCGTAGTGGGCGATGACGGTGTGAGGCTCCAGCGCGTAGTGGTAGACCATCGGAAACGTGAAGGTGTCCTCGAAGACCCGGTCGGCCTTGGCGAAACCCTCCTCCACGGCGCCCCACTCGTAGTGGGCCTCGTGGCAGAGGTTCGACTTGTGGACCGCCGCGCCGCTGCCGGCTAGAGCGTCGTCCATGTCGGCGATGATCGGAAGCTCCTCGTATGTCACGTCGATCAGGTCGAGGGCGGCTTCAGCGGTCTCCGAGTCCACGGCGGCCACGGCGGCCACCGGCTCTCCCTCATAGCGCACTTTGTCAATGGCGACGATGGGCCGGTCCTTGATGTCAGAGCCGTAGTAGGGGTCCATGTCCCCAAGGTCGTGGGCGGTGAGCACGCCGAACACGCCCGGCAGCTTCCGGGCCCCGGAAGCGTCGATACGGAGGATGCGGGCGTGGGGTAGGGGGGAGGGCAGCACCTTGCCGAAGGCCATGCCGGGGATTTCGAGGTCTCCGGTGTATGCGCCTCGGCCCGTGACCTTGTCCACGTAGTCGGGGCGGCGGGCGGAGGTTCCAACGATGGCCACGGCCGGCGTCTACTCCCGCATCCGCTGGGCCGCGTCTTCGATGGACTCCAGGATCTTCTTGTAGCCGGTGCACCGGCAGAGATTGCCCCGCATATACTCCTTGATTTCCTCCACCGTCGGGTTGGGATTGAGGTCAAGGAGCGATTTGGCCGCGAGGATCATGCCCGGCGTGCAGAAGCCGCACTGAAGACCGGCGTTGTCAATGAAGGCGTCCATCAGCGGGTGCAGCTTCTCGCCGTCGGCGAGGCCCTCTATCGTGACCACCTCAGCGCCGCGGGCCTCGAAGGCGAGGTAGGTGCATGAGCTCACGGGAGCGCCGTCCACCAGCACAGTGCAGGCGCCGCACACCTGCATGTCGCAGGAACGCTTGGCCCCCTTCAGCGCCAGACGGTCGCGCAGCAGGTCTAACAGCAGCAGATGCGGCTCGATCTCCATGCCGACCTCTCTGCCGTTGACGACAAAGCTGATCTGTAGTCGTTGAACGTCTGCCAAGACTCTAACCTCGCGCCACGGTTTCCAGAGCTTCCTCCAGGAAGACCCGCAGCAGGTGTTCCTTGTACTCGGCGGAGCCGTGGAGGTCGGTGACAGGTTCCGCCGCCGCCGCCATCATCCGGCCAGCCTCGTCCAGCAGCGGGGCGCCCCGGCCATTGCCCAGGACATCGGCGAGGAGCGCTCCCTGCAATCGTTCCTCTGCGTCCCTGACCCGCACGGGCCTCGGGCCAACGGAGCCAACCGCAATGCGGACCTCCGCAACGATGCCGTCGTCTATCCTCGCCGCCAACCCCAGCCCCAACGTGGGCCGCTCGTGGTACCCGAACTTGATGTAGGCGTGCCGCGCCCCATCCGGCAGGCGAGGGGCCAGAATCCGAGTCAGAAGCTCGTCAGGCTCTCGCGTCGTTTCGTACGGCCCCAGGATGAAGTCCTCGAGGCTCTGCACTCTCTCGCCGCCGGGCCCGGAGAGTTCGACCCAGGCGTTGTGCAAGAGGAGGAACACCCCGGGGTCCGAATGTGGCTCGGCGAAGCAGAGGTTGCCCCCCAGCGTCCCAACGTTGCGCACCCGCACGTTCGCCACCCGACGCTCCGCGTCGGCAATCAGCGGGAACTGCTCGCCCACCAGCGGCGAGCGTTCCAGGGCGCGGTGCGTTGCCGTTGCCCCGATGGCGAGCGCGCCCGCCGAATCGTCGTACAATACGCCGTCCAAATCAGGGATGGCCTTGATGTTTACAAGGTGGCCGTAGCTGAGCAGGCCCTCTTTCATCGCCAGCAGCAGCTCGGTGCCGCCGGCATAGACGGACGCATCGTCGCCAAGCTGCGCCAGCAACGAGACGGCTTCAGCGACCGTCGTGGGTTCGTGGAGTTGGAAGGGCTTGAGCATGGCGTCACCGGCGCGCCTGCGGGGAAGCCCCCGAGCGCCGCTTGTGAATCGTACGCGCCGGCGGCCCGCGATTTCAAGCCCGCGTGCTCCTTCCATAGACTAGTGGCACTCGGCTTCTTGGAAGGATGGCCGCCAACGCCGACGTTTACCGTAGCCACAACCGGCCCGCCGCGGCAAGGGTGGATGGCAGGGGAGTCGCCGCCTGCGTTGGCCTACCAGCCCACGGCGGCCCCGTCCGACCGAGGCTCCGACCCGGCGATGATGACCCCGCTGTCGGCGTCGCGCTGGATGACCTGGCCGCCGCCAAACAGCGTCCGTCCGTAGCCGCCCACGATTGCCACCGCATGGCCCCGCCGTCGCAACTCAGCGACGGTGGACTCAGGGATGTCTTCTTCCAGGCTCGCGCCGCCGCCCTCCACGTCTACGCTGAAACGCAGGGCGTCCAGCGCCTCCTGCGGGTCCATGCCGAAGTCCACCATATTGGAGATGACCTGCAGATGGCCCTGCGGCTGCTGGAAGCCGCCCATGACCCCAAAGCTGAGCCATAGCTCGTCATCCCTGCTGGCCATTCCGGGAATGATCGTCTGGTACGGCCGCTTGCGTCCCTGTAGAAAGTTCGGGTGCGCGGGGTCTAGCGAGAACAGCGCCCCGCGGTTGTGCAGGGCAACCCCGGTTCCCGGCGCCACCAATCCAGACCCGAAGTGCGTGAAGACGCTGTTGATGAACGAGCAGGCATTGCCTTCCCCGTCAACAACCGAAAGATAGACGGTGTCCGAGCCGCCCCAAGGGTTGCCGTGCGGGGCATGTTCCACTGCCTTGCCGGATATGAGCGACCGCCTCTTGGCTGCGTAGCCCTTGTCCAGGAGCTGTTCGATGGGCGTGGCCGACACCCGGGGGTCGGCCACGTATTGCAGCGCGTCGGCAAAGGCCAGCCGCAGGGATTCGATCAGATAGTGATAGCGGTCGGCGGACTGCGGACCCATGGCCCCAATCTCAAACCCCTCGGCGATGTTGAGCGCCATCAGGGCGGTGATGCCCTGCCCGTTGGGGGGGCATTCGTGGACAGTGACCCCTCTGTAGACGGTGGAGATAGGCTCGTCCCAGTCGGAGTGGTGCGCGGCCATGTCCTCCTCAGAGAGCCATCCCCCGTTCGCCTGCACAAAGCCGGCTATGTTCTTAGCAATGTCTCCGCGGTAAAAGGCGTCGCGTCCGCCTTCGGCGATCGTTTCCAGGGTGTCTGCCAGAGTGTCCAGACGGACCACGTCGCCATACCTTGGCGCCCGACCACTGAGCAGCAGCTCGTTTCCGGAGGGTCGCCGCCGGAGCACCGGGGCAGCCCGACTCCACTTCTCGGCAATGACCTCCGTCGCGCCGTAGCCTTCCCGCGCATAGCGGATAGCGGGCTGAAGCGCATCGTTGAGCGTCATTCGCCCGAACCGCTCCAACAGCGTCTGCCAGCCGTCAACGGCCCCGGGAACGCTCACCGCCAGCCCTGCGTCGGGGCCAGTGAGAGGGATGGCCGCATAGCCCTTCCGCGTCACGTCCTCAGGACTGGCCGCCGCCGCCGAACGGCCACTGCCGTTCAGGGCTGTCACGCTCTTGGCGCTGTTGTCCCAGACGAGCGCGAACATGTCCCCACCGGGGCCGGTGCTGCCGGGTTCGAGAACAGCGAGCGCGGCGGCCGTGGCCACCGCGGCGTCAACGGCGTGGCCGCCCTCCTGGAGGATGCGGAGGCCAATCAGGGCCGCCTGCGGCTGACTGGTGGCCACAGCCCCTCTGCGGGCAACGATGGCGGAGCGGCGGGACCGGAAGTAGCTCATGTCTGAACGTAGCTCATGGACGGAAACCTCCCTCGCGGCGTTCCTGGGACGCGGATCACCCAAGAGCGCCTTGGTGTCAGGGGCCAGAATAGCATAAGGGCGGGACGCGGGGCGCGTTCGAGGACGCGCGCTGCCTCATAGTGAATGTTGCCCATCGGGGTATCGCTCCTTCAGAAGTCCTGGCGCCCTGCGGGGCGAATGAGGGAGGCGGCGCTCCGCGCCATTCCCCCTGCGCTTGACCACCCTCCGCGGCCTTGGTTATAGTGCAGTCAGCTTGACGCTAGGGTGATCGCGTGGCCAACGAGCAGGGCAAGCGCTATTTCTGTGAGAAGTGCGGATCCGAGTTTTTGGTGACCAGGGGCGGCGATGGCGCCGTGGCCTGCTGTGGCCAGCCGATGGCCAAGAAGTAAGCAGGAGGCGCACAACCAGATGGCGAATCAGCTCGGTAAGCGCTATGAATGTCAGACCTGCGGCGCCATAGCCCTGTGCACCAAGGCGGGCGAAGGCGAGGTGCATTGCTGTGGCCAGGTAATGGAAGTTCAGCAGCCCCGCAAGCTCCCTTCCTCCGACTAATTCCTCCCGGCTGACCGTTCTCGCCGTCGTACAGCAGACCCACGACAAGGCCGTGGGTCTGCTGCTGTGCCGGGCAGTGATTGAGCCGCGGGCGCGGCCACGCGGCGGGCCGCTAATAGGCAGTGGCCGAGGCATTCGCAGGGCGGGAGGCAAGCTCAAACCGCTTCTCATTCCACCGTTTCCATCGCAGCGAGAGTACCATAGGGTGGCGCGCCCAACGGTGGCCGCCGCGGGAGACCGATGATCGCCATCGTTGCCGCTATTCTGGCCGGCCTCTTCTACGCCCTCACCTCCCTCTTCAGCCGCGTCGGATTGGAGCGGGCTCAGCCCGGTTCAGCGGCTATCGTATCCTCCTGGGTCAATGCCCTGGTCTTCTGGCCGATCTTCCTGGTCGTGCTGCCCCTGGGCCTGCTACGGAGCCCAGCGGTCATCCCCTTTATCGCCGCGGGCATGGCTGGCCCGTTTCTAGGCCGGCTCACCCTGTACTACGCAATCAGGCGGTTGGGCGTATCGCTCTCGGAGCCGCTGTTCAACGCCCAAGTCGTCTTCATAGCCCTGGGCGGCGTCATCTTCTTCGACGAGCGGATCACCCCACTCGGCGGCCTGGGAATAGCCATCCTGATGTTGGGATTGGGGTTGATCAGCACCAACATGGGGGCCGGCAACATTGGGGTTGTGAAGAAGAAGCGCTACCTGCTCATACCGCTGGTGTCGGCGTTCTTCTTTGGCATCTCCACCCTGGTGCGGAAGGTGGGTCTTTCCATTGAGCCCGAGGTCTTTCTGGGTCTGCCAGTGGCGGCCACCTCGTCGCTGTTCTCGCTGTACCTCAGCGCACCACTCACCAGGCAAGCGATTTCCATACCGCGCAGCCGGGTCCTGATTCCGCTGGTGCTGGCCGGCTGCTGTAGCGCCACCGCTCAGTTCATGAGTCTCACGTCCATCAACCGCGGCGACCTCGTGGTCGTAATCCCCCTTCAGAACATGAGCCCCATATTCACCGTCGCCATCACCGCCCTGCTGCTGCGACGGCTCGAAAGGGTGACGCGCGGCGTCGTAGTCGGTGTGGTGTTGGTGGCCGGAGGAGCAGCGCTGGTGAACTTCTGAGCACTTGGATGGGCGCCACCGCGCCCATCTCGCGCGCTGCGCCCGCCGCTAACGAGCCCAGGTTGCCGGCACCAGTCGGTCTCGGCGCGGGCCGGCGACCACCGTGGTGTAGTCCCGCGCCGATAAGCCCTTCTTCGTCGTACACGGGAACGCAACGGTAGGGCGTCCTGTCCTGATGCGGCGCCTCGAAGCCGGGCGCCGCGTACCAGGCCAGGAAGGCCACGCGCAGGGTGGTGTGGTCGTCGATGGGTACGCGGTACTGGAGGTTGCCGGAGACGCCGCCGACACTGACCTGAAGAATGTGGGGGAGGATGGCCGGTTGGTCGAGGCGCCAGTCGTCGCCTTCCTCGGTCCGGCCCTCGACAAAGCGCCGCTTGATGATGTCGTGGTCGAAGACGTCGAAGCGGATCCTGGCGTGCTTGGTCATCGTGGGAAAGCCGTTGTCGGCCCCGCTCCGAAAGGGTGAGGAGCGGCGTCGCGGCTGGGGTGTTGTTGGAGCGGGGCAGCGCCTGTGAGTTGTACAAAACGCGCGCCGGGGCCGGGCTAGCGCGCCCTAACCTCCGCGGCTGCCTCGTCAAAGAGGGCCTCGATTTGGGTGGCGTTGGGGCTGTAACGGGCGTGGGTGGCCTCGAAGACTGTCCTGCTGAACTTTCGGCCAGCGCCCATCTTGTTCTCTTCCGTAGGTAGGGTCAGCACTATGTTTTTATCGGGGTCTCGGATGACGCACATGGGCTCGCCACCGTCTTCAACAATCTGCATTTGCTCCTGAAGCATGTGGCGATAGAGGATCAACCCGCGGTCGGACTCCCCCAGATGTTCCTGCGAGCGGTCCATAACCGGCCCCTGAATTACCCAGGCGAGGTTGTCCTGGGCGTCGATGGTGTCATCGACTAGGCGGCCGTCGTCGAAGCGGAGCGGAATGTCGTAGTAGGGAATTCGCTCTTGCCTGGGCACTTCCACGTCCGGGGCAAAGACCTCGTAGGCCCAATGCATCGTGTTGTGATCGTCCATGGGGACCCGGTAGTGGTGCTCGTAAACGCCTGCGCCACCAAGGCGGAGGACGTTGGGAAACAGCACCGGGTGCCCCATTTTCCAGTCGTCGTCTTCCTCGGTCTGACCTTCTGTGACCCGGCGCTTGATGAACCCGTATTCAAAGGGGTCGAAGCCAATCTTGACATGCTTTTTCCAGTAGAGGGGACGCTCCTTGTCGAGGCTCATACGCTCAAGCACGTGGGCGAAGAATCGCCCGTGAAGCCACTCTGTGTGCACGGGGTCGGCGGAGTTCTCCATGCACTGGAGCCAGTTGCACGGCAGCTGAGTGGAGCCGATCTCTCGTATGACGTTGTTCCACGTGAAGATGTCCCAACGAGGCAGAAGGGGCGCGGGCTGGGGTCCGAGGTAGGTGAAGAGGAGTCCGGCCAACTCTTGGACGGGGTAGCCCTTCATCTTGATCTTGTCCTTGAAGCGGGCCTCGGGGCGGACGGTCTCTTCGAAGGGCTGCTCGATGCACTGGCCGGTCTCGTCGTAGAGCCAGCCGTGGTACATGCAGCGGAGGCCGCGCGCCTCGGGGATGCCGTAGGCAAGGTTGACCCGGCGGTGGGCGCAGTACCGATCGATCAAGCCGTACATTCCAGACCTGTCCTTGTACAGGACGAGGTCCTCACCCAGGATGCGCACGTCTTTGGTAGGTTTCTCCTGCATCTGAGCGACGGCGGCGACGGGGTGCCAGTATCGGCGCAGAAGTTCGCCCATCGGCGTGCCTGGCCCGACTCTCGTCAGGCGTTCGTTCTCTTCGACGGTGAGCATTGCCTACCTCTTTCCCGTTGTCATTCTGAGAGAACGAGGGGCCACAGCGCTTGCCCCATGATCACCGTATCGTCCTTGCCCAACTACACGCGCCTTCTCTAAGAGCCTGCGCTCCTCACAATGACGAAACGGGAGGTTTGCCCCTGCTTGCGTTCGCCTTCTCTAGCGAGCCCAGGTGGCCAGCACCTGCTCGATCTCGGCGCGGGCCGGCGTTTCACCGGCCTCGATGGGAACGTAGCGGGCGTCCACTGTGCGGAATGGAATGTTCTCCGTCTCCGTCACCACCCGCGCGCGCTCCTCCGTCCAGAACACGTTCATCGGGTCGCCTCCGTCGGCGACGATGGCCATCTGTTCCTGGAGGAGCTTGCGGTAGAGGATTATGCCCCTGTCGGACTCGCCCACGTGCTCCTTCGACCTGTCCATCACCGGCCCCTGGATGATCCACGACAGTTTGTCCTGGTCCACGGTGTAGTCGCGGCTGATGAGTCCCTCTTCATCGTACACGGGAACGTAACGGTAGGGCGTCCTGTCCTGATGCGGAGCCTTGTAGCCGGGCGCCGCGTACCAGGCCATAAAGGTCAGGTGCAGGGTGTTGTGGTCGTCAATGGGCACGCGGTACTGGAGATTGCCGGAGACGCCGCCGACGCTGACCTGGAGGATGTGGGGGAAGATGACCGGATGGCCGAGGCGCCAGTCGTCGTCCTCCTCGGTCTGGCCCTCGACAATGCGGCGCTTGATGATGCCGTGGTCGAAGACGTCGAAGCCGATCCTGGTGTGCTTGGTCACCGTGGGGAAGCTGTTGTCGGCCTCGCCCCGTCGCTGGAGGATGAAGTGCCGGTAGTTGACATGGAGCCATTCCACGTGCACCGGGTCCATGGAGTTTTCCATGCATTGGAGCCAGTTGCACGGCACCGTGGAAATGACGATCTCGCGCACAACGTTCTCTTTCAGGAAGAGATCCCACAGCGGCAGGTGGGGGACGGGTACCGGGCCCATGTAGGCGAACAGGACGCCCGCCAGATCCTGGACCGGGTAGCCCTTGATCTTGATCTTGTCTTTGAAGCGCGCCTCGGGCCGGACCGTTTCCTCGAAGGGCTGCTCGGCGCACTGCCCCGTCTCGTCGTAGAGCCAGCCGTGGTACATGCAGCGGAGGCCGCGCGCCTCGGGGATGCCGTAGGCCAGGTTGACTCGGCGGTGGGCGCAGTACCGGTCGATTAATCCGTACGTCCCCGCCCTGTCCCTATAGAGAACGAGATCCTCGCCAAGGAGACGGACCTCCTTGGTGGGGTTGTCGTCCAACTCGGCGGCGGCGGCGATGGGATGCCAGTAGCGGCGCATCAACTCGCCCATAGGGGTTCCGGGCCCCACCTCGGTGATGCGATGGTTGTCTTCGACGCTGAGCACCGTTCACCTCAACCAAGTTTTCAACATTCTGGATAGCACATCCACCCAGGGCTGTCAACGAACGCCTGGCCACCTGCGGTTGCGGAGTAACTCAACGGAGCAATGCAAGCAGGAGGGCGGCTATCGCCAACGCCCCTGTCGCGGCCAAGGCCCAGGAGAGCACAACCAACCGGGACGCCATTGCTTGCATCCCGCGCAACAGAGCTTCCTGATTGGCGGCCATCTGAGAGATCAACTCAGCCTGAAGGTCGGCGGTATCGTCAGTGCTATCACGATCCGGCCCCCCACGCTTCCGGTTTCTCACTTTTCCAATCAGATTCGCAGCAGTATTCACTATCTCAGGAGCCTTAGCGACGGCTTCTCTCAACGCAGCAGTTTTCAATGCTGCCAGAACGAATGGCTGCCATGGCATGGTGTAACCTCCAGATTTTCCCGTGAGCGAACGCTGGCAGTGCTTCCCTGGGACATGACGCTAAAGGCGCGAGGCGGAAGAATCCTCCCCTCTCCCTATTGCAAAATAAGAACGATTGTGCTATAGTGCCTCCATGAAGTGGGCCCCCGGCCCGCTTCTCTTCCTGGGAGCTTGCCGCATACATTAGCACTGGGGGCTAACCATAGAGAATCCCCCTGTGGCAGGGGGTTTGGGGAAACGTGCCCCACGCCCACAATCATCCAAGGAAGGCTGGGACCAGAGCGATTGCCGTTGTGAGGCAAGCTCTTTGGAGCTATCCGGCCCTGTAACGGCTCGTAACGAATCGTAACGACTCCGCAACGACTGGTAACGCTTCCGTAACGCCTCTGTAATGGCTCGTAACGCCTTGTAACGCCTTTGTAATGGCTCCGTGCCTGCAAACCCCGAAATCCGGCTGACAACATACAATCAAAGGTCGTCTCTGCCCCCGTGCTCGGGGGCAGGTCAGAAAGCGTCTCTATCCGGCAATGCCGCGCTCCACGGACTTGTGCAGACTATTCCTAGAACTAACCGGGGAGCCCCTGCTATCCCCCCTGCCTCCGATACCATGCCGCAAAGTCAACGATGGAATCCGCTAGGCTGAAGCGAGGCTCGTAGCCGAGTTGGGCGAGCGACCGGCTCAGGTCGAGAGCCGTCGTCCGCTGCCGCAAGCCAGGCCCCAACGTTGTTTCCTTGACCCGCACCGTCACCTCTGGCATGGCTGCCTTGAACGCCGTCGCCATGTCCTCGCCGTCGGACATGACGCCGGAGCCGAGGTTAAACACCCTGTCGACGATGTTCTCGGCCTGGAGCGCCAACACCGTCCCCATAGCGGCGTCCTTGGAATAGACCCACTCCAAAGTGCGGGCCGGAACGTCCACCTCGCCCGTGTCTACGGCCTGCTGGACAAGGGAGCGGAAGGTGTTGCTCGGCTCGCCCCCTCCGCGGCCCCGCCACGGCCCGGCGATGGCGGCGTAGCGCACCGCCCGCACGTCGATGCCGCACCACTGCGCGTAGTTGGCGGCAAGGCTCTCGGCGGCCTGCTTGGTTGCCGCGTAGAAGGTTGTGGGACGCGGGAAGGCCTCCTCCCTGGCGGTGTCGCCGCCGTCCCCGCCGCCCGCCATCTGCCCCGTCAGAACGCCGGAGCTAACGATGACCATTCGCCCGATGCCAAAGATGCGCGCCGCCTCCAGCACGTTCAGCGTCCCCACGACGTTGATCTGAACAGCGGCGTAAGGGTTGGCCTGGGCGCCCACGGTCAGCATGGGGTAGGCAGCCGTGTGAATGATTTCGTTGATGCCGTGCTCTTGGATGGCGCGGGACAGGTCAAAGGGGTTCATTATGTCGCCCCGCACGACCGTTACCTTCGACGCGTCGACGTTATCGGCGAGGGCCTCCGGTTGTGGCGAGTAGTCCAGGATGACCGGCGGGGTGCCCTGCTCCACGAGGATGTTGGCGATCTGGGAGCCAACGACTCCGCTGCCGATGAGCAATATGGCCATGAGGCCCTCCCTTCCAGTGGGTTAGTGGGTTAGTGGGTTAGATGGTGTCAGTCCAGGGACGTGGCCACATCGCCGACCAATCGCAAGGCCCGGTCGAAGGAGGCATCCCTGTCCGGCCCCGCGGCCAGCGGCGAAACAAAGATCTCCGTCGCCCCGATGGCGAACAGCTCGCCCAGCCGGCGGACCACCTGCTCCTCATCCCCGGAGTACAGGACGGAGTTGACCATGCCGTCGCTCCAGACGCCTTCGTTGACCTCGGGGTAGCCTGCGGTCGTGAACATGCGGGCGTAGTTGGGGCGGCCCATGTACATGGTGAACCGCTCCAGGAACGCCTCCCTGACCTCGTCCGGGTTCTCGTGGACGCAGATGGCGGCGTGGGCGATCAGGGGTGGGGTAGGGCGGCCAGCCGACTCGGCGCCCTTCTCCATGGCGGGCAGGCCGTGGTCCCGAAGGTAGGTCATGGGGCATATCCAGCTTATGGCGCCGTCGGTCTCCGCGCCCGCTACCTCGAAGGCGCCGGGCTGCACCGCGGAGATCATCACCGGTGCGTCCACCGGCTCGCGGATCATTGCCTTGGAGGAATAGTATTGGCCCTGGAAATCCACAGAGGCCTCGGTTAGGATGCCCCGCGTAATCTTGACGTACTCCCGGAGTTGCGACATCGGGGCCGTGAAGTGAGTGCCGTAAGCCTCTTCCACGATGGCCTTTCCGCTGGTGCCCAGCCCTAGGCGGAACCGGCCCGGGGCGATTTGGTTGATGACCTGCGTGTACTCGACCACCGCGATGGGGTGCCGGGGCCAGGTGACCAGAATGGCGGTGCCCAGGGCAATGCGGCTGGTTTGGGCCGCCGCCGCCGCCAGCAGCGCGAGGGAGTCCCGGCGGACACCCCCGCCAACTACTGCGGCGCCTCCCGTGGTCAGCCAGGCGGAGTGAACGCCCAACTCCTCGGCCCGGCGAATCCGCGAGAGGACCTCTTCCGCTGTTGCGCCCGGAACCTCGATTCCCAACCGTTGTGTGGCCATGCATTGCCTCCGATGGTCAAATGCCGCGGCGCTTGTCGAACGCGTGGGCGATTGTAGTTGTGCTGCCGGCGAGGGTCAAACCGCCGGCGCGTCGGCCCGCGGGTCCCTCGGCCTCATTATTACCGGCGCGGCGCGTCCCCGGCGATGCCCTGTCCTGAGTCAATGGACATCACGCCGGTCATAAACACGGACCGCAGCGCTGCGCCAAGCTGCACCAGAAAGGCCAAGACCACAAGATACACGACGCCCATTATCAGGAACGCGAACGTCGCTCCTAATTGGTCGGCTATCTGTCCGTTGGCGAGGTTGGCGAACCCCATCATGCCGCCGGCGTGCATCATGGACAGGCTGGACATCCGCCCGCGCACACTGTCGGGGACCGCCCCTAGGACGAAGGCGTTGGTCATTGACATGAAGGCGGTCTGTGATGCACCAACCATGAATGCCAACGGCAGCGCAAGGCTGTACAGCGACGTCAGCCCCAGTCCGATGGGCGCCACGCCGCTGGCCACACCCATGACAAATAGCCACCTGCCTTTGGACCGGTTGGTGCGGAGGTTGGCCATCAGCAGCGACGCGGCCACCGCGCCGATGCCAACGCTCATGAAGAGCGTACTGTAGGTTGTGCTGTCCCCGGAAAGGTTTTTCTCGGCGAAGACGGGCAACACGGCTTCGTAGGACATGGTCAGGCTGCAATGGGCCGCGATCAGCGCCATCGTCAGGGCGAGGGCAGGCCGAGCGTACAGGAACCGCAGCGCTTCCATGAAGTTCTTGATAACGTGCCGCGACGCGTCCGCCGACCCCCTCGACGTTGTGCCGACGCCGAGCGTGAACAGCGCCGCTAGCCCCGAGGCCACCGCTGCAGAGGCGAATGCTCCGCTTGGCCCTATCGTAGGCAACATCACGGCGGCCAGCGCCGGCCCCGCCAGCCGCGCTCCATGCCGCGCCATGCCCATCAGCACCACCGCGTTCAGCAGGTCGCTGCGCGGCACGAGGGTGGGCGCCAGCGCCTGGATGGAAGGGTTCTCCACAGAACGCACGAACCCCGCGAGGAAGGCCAGCGCTATCACCAGCCACACCTCCGCGCGCCCCATCGAGGCGAGAGCCGCAAGCACCGCGATGAAAAAGAAGTTGACGACGAAGGTCATTGCCGCCAGCTTCCGGCGGTCGTAGCGATCGGCCATGGGGCCGCCCAGCAGCGGGCCTAGCAGGAACGGCACGAAGGCCGCCAGGGTCGCCAGGCCCACCAACGTCGCCGACCCGGTCTTGTCGTGGATGTACCATCCCTGGCCAACCAGCATGGCCCAGCGGGACATACTGCCCAACACTGCGCCGGTCCACAGGAAGCGAAAGTCCCTGTGCCTTAGGGAGGCCAGCACCGCGACCTTGGGGGTGTCTCTATCCTCAGGCGTCTGCGCCACATTGCCCCCTACGCGCCGTTACCCACTGCTCGTCCGCGCCTCGCATCGTCACAAATTTACAAGAGTTGCCCCCGCCACGACTAGGGCCACGCCGGCGACCACGGGCTTGGTTACCCGCTCGCGCCGCCGGAGGAATATCGCCGCCATGGTAATACTAAACACTGGGCCAACGTTGTGAAGGGGTATCACCACGGCAAGATTCCCGTTCTTGATCGCCCACATGCTGAAGAGCTGCGCAAGCGTGGCCGCCACTCCCGCTACCAGCAGGATGAAGAACGCCGAGTTCCTGGGAATGGTCACGCGCTGCTTGGTGACGGGTGAGGCCAGAAAGACCGACAATGTCGACGTCGTGGCCACCACCGGCAGCGCCATGAACAGCTCCGGTTCGATGTTCAGCCCGGCCTTCCGCAGTACGTAGGACGCCCCGAAAAAGCCCCCGGCCAATATCGGAATGGCAATGTCGCGCTTCCGTTTGAGTCCGACAATGTTGCCCGCCCGCCGGTCCAGGCTCACCATCGACAACCCACCTAGCAGAACGGCGATGCCCAAACCGCCAAGGGGCGTGATGCGCTCGGAGAAGAAGAACACTCCGCCGGCCGCCGCGAAGATGACCTGTGCGTTGTACAGCGGCTCGGAGAGTGCTATCCCCATCCGCTTGATGGCCACGAAGAGCATCCAGCGGCCAAGGAAGGGGCCGGTAATGCCGGCCCCCACGAAGGGCAGTATGGCCATCGTGGCCAGGACCTGCCACGGCAGCGTCGCGAAGAAGATGGCCCAAAAAACGAGGACGCTGACGCCCCCCGATATGAACGTTGCAGTGGCGGCGTTGGTCCGTTCCATCCCCATGCGGCTGAAGAAGGACAACAACGAATACGATAGCCCCGCTGCTAAGGCCGCCAGCGCTGGGAGCATTCACCCTCCGACCATGATTTTCCAAGATGGGTCTGCCCATGTTACCCCAAAGCGGCCCAGGGAACTTGCGCGCCTGGGGAGCGCCTGGCATCGGCGGAGTCGCGAGGATGAACTGCGAGCGGGGCGGATAGTATAGTCGGCCCGCCGGCGGCATGGCCGCCGAGCCTGGCGAAGCGGGGAAACGAGGATGCTGATTCACCTCATAACCCTAGTGATGCCCATAGGCAAACGCACAACTATCGTCAGGGCAATGGAGGAGCAAGCGGGACTAGGCGCGCCTCCCTGGAGCATTAGCTACAGGCAGGAACGTCAGTGACAATCGCGAAGCGGAATCCCTCTGGTCCCTGCCCCCGGCTACGGGGGCAGGCTAGGCTGGGTACAGACCGGGGAGATAGGTAACATCGCAACCGGGCACATGGGTAACACATTGTGTGATGGTGGGAAGCAATCCCACAGGAGGAAGCTGTGTTGCCTTGGAAAGAGACGAGCGTCGAATCGGAGCGATTGCGGTTTATCGAGCGTGTGTTGGCGGGGGAGGAGTCGATCGCGGAGTTGTGTCGCCAATGGGTGATCAGCCGCAAGACCGGCTACAAGCTGATCAAACGCTATGGGGCGTACGGTGAAGACGGTCTGCGCGACCGGAGTCGAGCTCCCCATCACCACCCTAACGCCACGACGAGAGCGGTATCGGCGCGCATCCTAAAGGCGAAGCGCGCCCACCTGACGTGGGGCCCGAAGAAGATCGTCGCGTGGCTGTGTAACCAGGAGCCAGACGCACCGTGGCCGTCCAACAGCACTGCGGGGGCCATCCTTGATCGGGCGGGGCTTGTACGTCGTCGCCGGCGTCGCCGCAGGTCCTCGCCGTGGGGCGAGCCCTTCGCGCACGCCCCACAGCCCAACGACGTGTGGGCCATCGACCTGAAGGGCTGGTTTCGGCCGGGCGACGGTATTCGCATTGATCCACTGACGGCTCAAGACGCGATGTCCCGCTATCTGTTGGTGTGCGACGGATTGGCCCACCCCACCGGTCTCGAGATCAGACCCGTCCTGGAGAGAGCCTTCCGTGAGTACGGCCTGCCGCGTGTCATCCGAACCGACAACGGCCCGCCCTTCGCCAGCGTCGGCCTGGGCAGCCTCTCACCTCTCTCCGCATGGTGGGTCAAACTGGGGATCATCCCTGAGCGCATCGCGCCGGGGCATCCCGAGCAGAACGGCCGCCTTGAGCGACTTCATCGCACCCTCAAGGCGGAGACGGCATCGCCGCCGAGAGCCAACCGGAGAGGGCAGCGACGAGCTTTCGATGGCTTTCGTCACGACTACAACGCCGAACGACCGCACGAGGCCCTGGGACAGCGACAGCCGGTCAGGCTCTACACACCCTCACTTCGGCCCTTTCCGTCCCGCGTCACATCGCCGGAGTACGGAGCGGAGGTCACGGTGCGGCGGGTGCGCCACAACGGTGAGATCAAATGGAAAGGTGGACACGTCTACGTCAGCGAATCCCTCGCAGGCGAGCCCATAGGCCTCGTCCAGCGGACCGAGCGCACCTGGGAACTCCGCTTCGGTCCACTCCTCATCGGCATGCTCGACGACCTTGCGTGGCGGATCGACAAGACGGCGACGAAAGTGTTACCTATGTCCCTAGGCTAACTGTTACTCATGTGCCCGGTCGTACAAAGGGGGTTCCTCCCCCTCTCAGCTAGCTAGCGCGGCGCTTGTTCAACGCCTGCTGGAGGCGGCTCTTGCGGCGCGAGGCGTTGTTGCTGTGAAGCACGCCCTTGGTGGCGGCGTGGTCCAGGGCCTTTTCCGCCGCTTGCACGGCCTGCTCCGCCGCTTCGAGGTCGGGCCCCTGGAGCGCCCGCCGCGCCCGGGCCACCATCGTCCTAGAGGTCGTGCGGTGCTGTCGATTCACCGCGGCCCGGAACTGGGCCCTGCTGGCTGCTTTCTCTGCTGGCAAGTGAACCTCCCTCAATCCTCTCTATATCGTCTTGGTGGCCTGCCGGGGCGCCGGGGCCCTCGGCGCAGGCTTGCTGCGGCTCTTGACGCCGTTGGACGCGGAGGCCGCTTTGCTCCGCCGGGTCTTGGCCCCGTCCGCCTTAGACGCAGGGGCATCTGACATCGCGGCCCGGGTGACGCCTAGGACTCCCTGAATTCCCTCCAGCTTGGCCGACAATCGGCTCAACTGGTCCAGTCCCGTAGTATACAACGTCAGGAAGAAGGTTATCTTCCCCTGTTCGTACTCCTGCGTGAGCACCGAGGCAATGTTGACCCGCTCCTCGGACACCAGCGTCGAGATGTCCCGCAGCAGACCCATGCGGTCCCACGCCTCGATGCGGATCTGCACGGGGTGAAGCTGCTGCACGCGGCCCCAGTTGACCGGAACCAGCCGCTCGATTTCCTTCACCGCAGTGATGTTGGGACAGTCCTGGTGGTGGATGGACACGCCTCTCATGCGCGTTATGAAGCCGATGATCTCGTCGCCGGGCAGGGGCGTGCAGCATTGGGCCATCTGCGTGAGGAGGTCCCCAACGCCAAGGACCTCCACTCCTGATGTTGGCCCCACGGGTGGGATCGCCACAGGGGGGCGCCTGTCGGGACCCTCCTGCTGAGCGGCGTGGATGCGGTAAACGATCTGGCTGACCGTGATGGAGCCGCTGCCCACGGCCACGTAGAGGTCCTCGACCGTATCCAAACGCATCAGGCGGGCGGCCTCGGCCGCTGTGATGTCGGTCCCGGCGCGCCGCAGCTCCTTCGCCACGAGATCGCGTCCGCGCTCCAGGTTGGCCCCTCTCTCCTGCTTGCGGAACCACTGGCGGATCCGCTCCCGCGCGCTCGCCGACCGCACGTATCCAAGGTCAATGTTGAGCCAGTCGAGGCTCGGTCCCCGGGCAACCTTGCTGGCGAGGATCTCAACGGTGTCGCCGTTCTTCAGTCGGTAGTTCAGCGGCGCTAGCTTGCCGTTCACCTTCCCGCCGATGCACCGGTGCCCCACCTCCGTGTGGATGCGGTAGGCAAAGTCAATCGGCGTTGCGCCGGCGGGGAGTTCCTTGATGTCTCCCTTGGGCGTATATACGAACACCTGGTCCTGGAAGAGGTCCAGCTTCACCCCTTCCATGAACTCCTCGGGCCCGGTAACTTCCCGCTGCCATTCCAGAAGCTGGCGAAGCCACGTCATCTTCTCTTCGAAGCGCATGTCCGCGGCGCTGCCTTCCTTGTACTGCCAGTGGGCGGCAACCCCGTACTCGGCCAGCTCGTGCATGCCCGAGGTGCGGATTTGCACTTCCAGGGGCTTCCCCCGCACTCCCATCACCGTGGTGTGCAGGGACTGGTACATGTTGTCCTTAGGGGTGGCTATATAGTCGTCGAACTGTCCCGGCATTGGATGCCAGAGCTGATGCACGACGCCCAAAGCGGTGTAGCACTCCGGAACGGTCTCAACCGTGACCCGAAGCGCCAAAAGGTCGTAGATCTCCCCGAAGTCCCGGCCCATCTGGGCGTACTTGTTCATCTTGTGGTAGGCGCTGTACAGGTGCTTGGCCCTTCCGGTTACCTCCGCCTTGATGCCGTACCGGACGAGCTCGGCCTCCAGGATCGACAGGACCTCGGTGACGTATTGCTCCCGCTCGTCTCGCTTCTCATTGATCAGAGAGGAAATCGCCTTGTAGGCGACCGGATTCACGTAGCGGAAGGCCAGGTCCTCCAGCCGCCATTTGATCTCGCCGATGCCCAGCCGGTGGGCCAGCGGGGCGTAGATCTCCAGCGTCTCTTGGGCTATGACCTTCTGCCTCTCGGGCGACAGCGCATCGAGCGTTTGCATGTTGTGGAGGCGATCCGCCAGCTTGATCAACACGACGCGAATATCCTCCGCCATCGCCACCAGCATCTTGCGGAGGCTGGCTGCGTGGCCCGCGTTCTCGCTGGCGGCCTGGGCCCGCTGGAGGGCCTCGGGGTCGGCATGGGTGATCAGGTCCAGCTGCGTCAGCTTGGTCACCCCGTCCACCAGCTTTGCCACTTCCGGACCGAACCGCTCCTCGAGCTCCCGGAGGCTCACGCCGCAATCCTCCATCACGTCATGGAGGAGGCAGGCGGCAAGGGTCTGAGCGTCGAGATGCAGATCGGCCAGGAACAGGGCGGTGCTCAGCGGATGGACGATGTAGGGGTCGCCGGAGCGCCGCGTCTGGCCGGCATGGCAGGCGTCGGCATAGTCGCAGGCGTCCTGTAGGAAGCTGAGGCGCTCCTTGGGGAGGTACGTCTCAGCTTTGGCCAAGAGGTCGGAGAATTCCACGCTGTCCGCGTCGGCGGACCCAGCCTGGTGGCCGTAGTCCATTATTTTCACCAAGCTCCTTTCATTCAAGTATAGCTATGGCTACCCTAGCGGGCAAGGACGACCCCCTCAAGCCAAGGATGCTTCCCCGGAACATCACGGAACACCCGCAAAGCGGAATCCTTCCTAGGCCTTCCCTAATACTCGTGGGAAGGCTAGGAAGCGTCCTCCCCTGCGCCTTCCGTTCATTGACACTCCAAACGGGCGGGGACTAGAATCGTTGTTCAACCGAGGATGCAAGGGAGGGACCAAGCCATGATGGAAATGGTCATCGACAGCATCCGGGTGAGCCTGATGAACTACCAGCGGGTTGTCATCCTCAAGGAAAAGGTGTCGGACCGGTATCTGCCCATCTGGATCGGCCCCGCCGAAGCCGATGCCATCGCGGTGAAGCTTCAGGACGTTACCGTGCCCCGGCCCCTCACCCACGACCTTCTGCGCTCGATGCTCGAATCTCTCGGCGCCGCGGTGAGCCATATCGTTGTCACCGACCTGAACAACGACACGTTCTACGCCAAGGTCATCATCAAGAGCAACGGCAAGGAAATCGAGGTCGACTCGCGGCCCAGCGACGCCATAGCCCTGGCCGTTAGGACCCAGGCTCCCATCTTTGCCCACGAGAGCGTGCTCGACAAGGCCGGCGTCCTCTTGGACAAGGAAACGGGCCGCCCCATCGAGGCCGACGGCGGCGAGCAGGGCAACAAGCCCGTGGACGCCGCCGAGATAGAGCGCCTATCCGCGTTCAAGGACTTCATCCAGACGTTGGACATGGAGGACTTCGACCCGGGAGGGGAACGAAAGGAGCAGTGACCCCGGCACTGCAATGCTCCGGCAACAGGGCCAACTGCGTCGAAACCCCTCCCCACAACGGGTGAGCGGTGTCGATTCAAGGTGGTAACGAGCGCCGGCATCCCTGTAAATCGCCATCTCTCTCGATTGACGCAGTTTTGGTAGTGTAGTATCATTCGCACGGTTGAAGCGTCATGAAAAACAAGAAGACTCCGGTCCTGTTGGCCGAAGTCGTCGGCTTGGGATGGTATGTGGCGCTCTGCATTGTGGGAGGTACGCTCGGCGGCTTGTGGCTGGACGGCCGGTTGGGCACGACTCCTCTCCTGACGGTTATCGGTTTGCTGCTGGGAGTGGCCCTGGGCTTCTATGGCTTGTACCGGATGGTGGCGCCGCTCATGTACTCCGGTGGCGACGACGGCAAAAACTCTGAGGTGTAAAACGCGCCGGTGCGAAGAGTCCTGATACCCTTCGGAATCATAGCGGTGGCCCTTGCGCTCACTGGGGTGGTGACAGGGGTCGTCGGAGCTAATCTATTTGGCAGGGAACCCCTCCTTTCAACCCCGGAGTTCCACTTGGCGCCCCAGGCCATCTTTCACCTGGGGGCCTTCAAGGTCACCAACACCCTGCTATCCGCCTGGCTCGTCACCGCCGGCCTCGTGATTGTCTTTGCCATAACCACCCGCCGCATGTCCGTTGTGCCCCGGGGGCTCCAGAATGTCCTTGAAATCATCATCGAGCAATTGTTCAACTTCGTTGCCAGCGTCGTCGGAGAGCAGAACGGCAGGCGCTTCTTCCCGCTTATCGCCACCATTTTCCTCTTTGTCGCCTTCAACTCCTGGATCGCCCTCCTTCCCATCTACCCCAGCGTTGGGCTGATCTATCCGGAGGGCCACGAGTTGGCCGGCAACGTTCAGGCCCACCTGTTCCGCTCCGCCGGGACCGACCTGAACATGCCGCTGGCCCTGGCCATTGTCTCCCTGGTCGCCATCGAGTTCTGGGGACTGAGGGCCCACGGCCCGGGCTACCTGTCCGAGTTCGTGCGCGTCAAGACTCTGGGCCGCGGCCTGCGTCGGCTCAACATCGGCCTCATCTTCATGGGCGCCATAGATGTGTTCGTTGGCATCCTGGAGATTTTCAGCCACGGGACGCGGGTGCTCAGCTTCACCTTCCGTCTCTTTGGCAACATGACCGCCGGTGAAATCGTGCTGGTGATGTCCACGTTCCTGGCCTCGTTCGTCGTTTCCATCGTGTTCTATGGATTGGAGTTGTTGGTTGGGTTTGTGCAAGCGCTCATCTTTGCCGGACTGACGCTTGCCTTCACTTCGGTGGCAGTGGCCCCCCACGAGGAGGCCCACGAATAGCTGTACTTCCCAGGGATCGTACAGTTGCAGGCGCGAGGCGGGAGCATCTCCCGTCCCTTCCCCCGGTTACGGGGGAAGGATAGGAAGGGGGACCCCTCCTTCCTATCGGGTACGAGGAACGGTTAAGATGGTGGTCGCGCACAACCTCCCTGGGGACGATAACTAGCGCAGGGCGCTGGTTGGCGTCGTTGATTGGCCGCATGGAGAAGAAGGGGCGCGCAGGGCCCCATGAGACTAGAGCATGAGGAGGACTAGATGATCGAGACTGAAGCCGTAAGAATGTTGGCCGTTGGACTGGCCGCGGGCCTGGGTATGCTTGGGCCGGGCTTGGGCATTGGAATCCTGGGCGCCGCCGCAATGAACGCCCTGGGACGGAACCCGGAGGCCAGAGGGGCCATCCTGCCCAATATGATCCTGGCCATTGCCTTCGCAGAGGCCATCGGTATCTACGTGCTCGTCGTGGCCATTTTGCTCGTTTTCGTGGCCTAGCCGGTTGGCAAGGCGCTAGGGAGGCATCGTGTTGCTTGCACCTGTGTTGGCCGAAGAGTCCTCAGGCATTGGGGCTCTTGGCATAGACGGCATTAGCCTGCTCGTCTATGTCGTTAACTTTGGCATCCTGCTGGCGCTCCTGTACCTGGTGGCCTACAAGCCCATCCTCCGCATGCTGGACAATCGGCGTCAGACCATTCAGGAAAGCCTGGACGAGGCCGGCCGCGTGCGCCAGGAAGCCCAGCACCAGCGAGAGGAGCTGGAGCACCAGCTTCAGGAAGGGAGGCAGGAGAGCCAGCGCATGCTGGAGCAGGCCCGCCAGGTCGCCGGCCAGGTCCGCCAACAGGAAATGGACCGTGCCCGCGAAGAGGCCGAGCGTCTCACGGCCCGCGCCCGCGAAGAGATCCAACGCGAGCGGGACGAGGCGGTCGCCGAGGTGAGGCGTCAGTTTGCCGACCTGGCAATCCAGGCGGCGGAACAGGTCATCGGCCGTTCCCTGGACCGGGGCGCCCATCGAGAGCTCGTGGAACGCGTGCTCGAAGAGAGCTCCGGGCTGGGGAGGAACTAGCGTATGCCCGGCGGCGCTGTCGCGGCAAAGCGCTACGCGGAAGCGGTCTTTTCGCTGGCCCAGGAACAGGACCGCCTCGACGAATGGTATGAGCAACTTGCCACCGTCGCCGACACCCTGGTCTCCACGGAGCTGATACCGCATCTCCAGACGCCGGGTCTCGCTCCGGAGCAGCGGTTGACCCTGCTTGACCGCGTGATACCGCCGGTGGACCCGCTGTTGCACAATCTCGTGGCCCTGCTCCTCTCGAAGAGCGCCCTGCCCCTCATCTCCGGCATCGCAGGGGAATACCGGAGGCTGATCGACCGCCACAGGGGAGTGCAGCGGGCCCGGGTGAAGACCGCCGTTGCCCTCGAACCCGCGGAGGAGGCCAGGATCGCCTCCCGGCTCCGCGAGATCACCGGAGGCGAGGTTGTCGTAGACCTGGAAGTGGACGAGTCCATCCTGGGCGGTTTCGTCGCCCGCGTCGGCGACAAGCTCATCGACGGCTCCACCAAGTCGAGGCTTCTGCAGCTCAAGGGCGCCCTCCGGGAGGGTGCCCCAAGAGATGGAAGGCTGGCCCCTTGAGTCCCCGGGTTTAACGGCTTTCGTGCGTCGACAAACAATCAAATAGCTACACAACGCCAACAAACAATCAAACGGTTATCGCTGACCCGATGACTGTCTAAACGAATTTGCTTAACCGGAAGGGTGGGGCTTCGCTCCACGGGAGGTAGGAATATGGCAGGGCGCGGTCAAGACATCGCCTCGGTCATCAAGCGGCAAATAGAGGGCTTCGGCGGCCAGGTCACCATGGTGGACGCCGGCGTCGTCACGGAAGTCGGCGACGGCATCGCCCGCATCCACGGCCTGTCGGGCGCCAGCTACGGCGAGCTGCTGGAACTCATCCCCAGCCAGGGAGGTGACGCCGTCACAGCCCTCGCCTTGAACCTGGAGGAGAACACGGTCGGAGCCGTGATCCTTGGCAACGCCAGAATCATCAAGGAAGGCGACGAGGCCCGCTCCACCGGCCGCGTGGCTGAAGTTCCCGTCGGCGACAGCCTCATCGGCCGAGTCGTTGACCCGCTGGGCCGTCCCCTGGACGGGCGCGGCCCCATCGACGCCTCGGAGACCCGCCCCGTGGAGCGCATCGCTCCCAACGTCGTGGCCCGCAAGGGAGTGGACACCCCGGTGCAGACCGGAATCAAGGCCATAGACGGCATGATTCCTATTGGCCGGGGCCAACGGGAGCTGATCATTGGCGACCGCTTCACCGGCAAGAGCGCCGTTGCCATAGACGCCATCATCAACCAGAAGGGCGGCGACCTCTTCTGCATCTATGTCGCCGTGGGCCAGAAGGCCAGCAAGGTAACCCAGGTCGTTGCCACGTTGGAAGAGCACGGGGCCATGGAGCATACCGTGGTCGTTGCCGCCAACGCCTCAGACCCGGCGCCGCTTCAGTATCTGGCCCCCTACGCAGGCTGCGCCATCGGCGAATGGTTCATGGAGCAGGGCAGGGACGCCCTCATTGTCTATGACGACCTGTCCAAGCACGCCTGGGCTTACCGCCAACTCTCATTGCTCCTGCGTAGGCCCCCGGGCCGGGAGGCCTACCCCGGAGACGTCTTCTACCTTCACAGCCGCCTGCTGGAGCGGGCCGCCCGCATGAACGACGAGCACGGGGGCGGGTCGCTGACGGCGCTGCCCATCATCGAAACCCAGGCGGGCGACGTGAGCGCCTACATCCCCACGAACGTCATTTCCATCACCGATGGGCAGATCTATCTGGAATCGGACATGTTCAATGCCGGCATCAGGCCTGCGGTGAACGTGGGCCTCTCTGTGTCCCGGGTGGGTGGAGCGGCCCAAACCCGCGCCATGAGACGCGTGGCGGGAAGGCTGCGCTTGGACCTCGCCCAGTACCGCGCCCTCGCGGCGTTCGCTCAATTCGGCACCGCCGACCTGGACGCCGCCACCCGGCAACAATTGGAGCGGGGCCAGCGGGCAACAGAGGTCCTCAAGCAGCGCCAGAACCAGCCTGTCCTCCTAGAGCGGCAGGTCGCCATCATCTACGCCGCCGTCAACGGCCTGCTAGACGACATTCCCAACGAGCAAGTCCATCGCTTTGAGGAGGAGTTCCACCGTTTCATGGACTCGGTGCACCCCGAGGTCGGACAGCGCATCATTGAGACCAAGAGCCTCGACGAGGAGACGGAAGGTCAGTTGCGGAACGCTATCGAGGAGTTCAAGAAGGGATTCGCCGCGTAGGGGACGCTCCCAAGCGAGTCACCGAGAGAGTATGCCCAGCCTACGACAAATCAGACGCCGCATCCGAAGCGTGCAGAACACCGCCAAGGTCACCAAGGCCATGGAGATGGTGGCCGCCTCCAAGATGCGCCGCGCCCAGCAGCAGGTCCTGGCCGCCCGGCCCTACGCCGAACGCCTGGATGCCCTGCTCGCCAACCTGGCCGCCCAGGAACAAGGCGAGAAGGCCCCTGCGCTGCTGCAAAGCAGGCCCGTGGAGCGCGTCCAGGTGGTGCACGTCACACCTGACAGAGGCCTCTGCGGCGGTCTGCCTTCCAACATGAACCGCGCCTCGGGCCAATTCATTCTGGAAAGCGAGGCGCCGGTCTCGGTCATTGCGGTGGGGAAGAAGGGGCGCGACTTCATAGTGCGAGCCTCGCTGGACCTGCGGGCAACGTTCACCGGCATCGGCGACCGGCCCGGCATCGCGGACGTGCTTCCCATTTCCTACCTGATTGCTGAGGACTATACCTCAGGCGCCGTGGACCGGGTCTTCCTGGCGTACTCCCGCTTCGTGAACACTACGCTTCAGGCCCCGGTCGTCAGGCAGCTCCTTCCAATCCAGCCTGCCCTCCTGAAGCCCCACGAGCAGGTCGGCTACATCTATGAGCCGAACAGCCGCGTAGTATTGGAGGCGCTGCTTCCGCGCTACGTGGAAATGCTGGTCTATCACGCGGTGCTGGAGAACAACGCCAGCGAACAGTCGGCGCGGATGGTCGCTATGCGCAACGCCACCGAAAGCGCCAACGACATGGTTGACGAACTGACGCTGCACATGAACAAGGTGCGGCAGGAAATGATTACCAACGAGCTGTTGGACCTCGTGGGCGGCGCCGCCGCCCTCGAACGATAGGTCCCCGGCCAACCGCTCAGGCGAACCAAGGGAGGCTGATCACACATGGGCAAGGGCAACATCGTACAGATCATTGGCACCGTTATTGACGTTGCCTTCCCCCCGGATGAGATGCCGTCGCTGTTCAACGCCCTGAGCGCCAAGTTCCCCGACGGGACGAGTCTGGCCCTCGAGGTGCAGCAGCACATCGGCAATAGCTGGGCCCGCTGCCTGGCGCTGGGGCCCACCGAAGGCCTCTCCCGGGGCCAGGAAGTGGAGGACGCAGGCCAGCCCATTGTCGTGCCCGTGGGCGAGCCCGCCCTCGGCCGCCTCTTCAACGTGCTGGGCGAGCCATTGGACAACCTCGGCGACGTCAAGTCCGATGAGATGTGGCCCATTCACCAGCCCGCTCCCTCCTACGAAGAGCAGGCAACCCGCACGGAGATCCTGGAGACGGGCCTGAAAGTCGTTGATCTTATTGCTCCGTTCACCAAGGGTGGCAAGGTTGGCGCCTACGGCGGCGCCGGCGTCGGCAAGACGGTCATCATTCAGGAGCTCATTCGCAACATCGCCAATGTGCACGAGGGCGTGTCCGTGTTCGCCGGCGTGGGAGAGCGCTCCCGCGAGGGCAACGACCTCTGGCACGAGATGAGCGAGTCCGGCGTACTCAAGAACACCACGTTGGTGTTCGGCCAGATGAACGAGCCCCCTGGCGTGCGTCTGCGCATCGCGCTCACCGGCCTGACCATGGCCGAGTACTTCCGGGACCGGGCCAATCAGGACGTCCTAATCTTCATCGACAACATCTACCGCTACATCCTGGCCGGGATGGAGGTGTCAGCGCTGCTGGGCCGGATGCCGTCCGCCGTCGGCTACCAACCCACGCTGGCCACCGAGATCGGCGACCTTCAGGAGAGGATCACCTCCACCAAACGCGGCTCCATCACATCGTTCCAGGCGGTGTACGTGCCAGCCGACGACTACACTGACCCAGGTATTGTGACCACCTTCGGGCACCTGGACGCCGTCATTTCCCTGGAGCGCTCCATCGCCGAGCAGGGCCTGTTCCCGGCGGTGGACCCGTTGTCCTCCACGTCCAGGATTCTGGAGCCGGCCATCGTCGGCGAGGATCACTACAACGCTGCTCGCGGCGTTCAGCAGGTGCTCCAGCGCTACCGCGACCTCCAGGACATCATTGCCATTCTCGGCATGGAAGAGCTTTCCGAGGAAGACAAGGTCACCGTCAACCGCGCCCGGCGCATCCAGCGGTTCCTTTCGCAGCCGATGTTCGTGGCCGAGGTCTTCACCGGCATTGAGGGCAAGTATGTGCCCATCAAGGACACGGTACGGGGCTTCCAGGAGATCCTCGACGGCAAGTACGACAATTTGCCGGAGCAGGCTTTCTACATGGTCGGCTCCATCGAAGAGGCAGTGGAGAAGGCGGAGTCCATGCGCTCCGCCGGATAAGGACTATGGCAACCATCACCCTTGAAATTGTGACCGCGGAACGGCTCGTCCTCTCGGAGGAGGTCGACGTTGTTGTGGCCCCGGGCGCGGAGGGAGAGTTGGCCGTGCTGCCGCACCATGCCCCCTTGCTCACGACCCTCAAGCCCGGCGAGCTCCGCTTCCGGCAGCAGGGTAGGGAGGGCAACCTTGTGCTGACGGGCGGCTTCCTAGAGGTGATGGGCGAAAAGGTCACGGTCTTGGCCGACGCCGCCGAGCGCGCCGAGGAGATTGATGAGGAGCGGGCCAACGAAGCCATCCGGCGGGCCCAAGAGCGACTGGAGCACAGGGACTCGGACGTTGATTTGGAGCAGACGGTCCAGGCATTGCAACGGGCCCAGGTGCGTTTGAGGGTGGCCCGAAGCCGTAAGTCCCGCGGCGAGGGTGTTCCTTCACTGCGCCCAAACGAACAATAGTACGGCCCGGCCGGCAGGGGCGGCGCAGCCCCCAGACCGGCAAGAGAGTAGAGAAGAGGCGCCCTGCATGAGGCGCCCCTTCCCTTTTCGAAGCTTCTGGACTACTGGCCGGGGTCTTGGGCGGCTCTGAGAAAGTAGGTCATGGACTGGAGCGACATGACCGGATCGACGTTGCGGACCTTCACCTCGCGGGGCGCCTGCGGAGAGGTGGGGGAGTAGTTCAGGATGGCCTGAACCCCTGCGCTCACCAACTGGTCAATGACCGACTGGGTCTGCGCCGCGGGCACCGCCACAACGGCAATGCGAATTCCTTCGCTGCGCAGTGTCGCCGCCATGTCCCGGGTGCTGCGGACCTCGATGCCTCCAAGGTTCTGCCCCACCACCGAGGGACTGTTGTCGAAGGCGGCCTTGATGGTGAAGCCTTCAGGGTTGAAGCCGGGGTAGCCTAGGATTGCCCTTCCGAGACGGCCAACGCCCACGAGCGCAACGGGCCATTCCTGGTTTAGGCCAAGGATGTGCTCCAACTCGCTGATGAGGTTGCGGATGTCATAGCCGCGGCCCTGCTTCCCGAAACGTCCAAAGTAGCCGAGGTCCTTTCGTATCTGCGCCGGGGTCATGTGGAGCCTGCGCCCCAGGCTCTGCGAGCTGGCCACCTCTGAGCCGTCGCCCAGCAGCTGCCTCAGGGCTCGCAGATAGATGGGCAAGCGCGACACGACCACCTCGGGCGCCTCGGCTGCCTGACTTCTTGCGGCTGCCTCCCGATTAGCCAGTGTTCGGCCTCCCCGCCGTCGCACTTTGCCGAGAAACGAATCGTTTGTGAAAACGGTTTCATTCTATTGTGGGACTGCGGGAGCGTCAACGATGCGCCGGAGCGCCTAGATGTCCTCTGCGTGTTCCGCGCGCACCGTGATTCGGTGATGCCCCGTCGCTCCGTCCGGCGACGTGGGGGAGGACCTGGCTATTTGGACCTCGCCGTTGCCGTCCGTGGCCCTGACCCGCAGGTCGTAGGCGCCTGCGCCCGACGGTTTCCACTGGGCCCGCCAGTGGGACCACGTGTAGGGAGACAACGGGTTCTGGACGCGGGCGGGCTGCCACGTCTCGCCATCGTCGACGCTAAACTCGACGGCCCTGATGCCGCGGTCCCCGGCGAAGGCAATGCCTCCAAGCGGGATTTCAGGCAGGGGAGCGCCGGCCTTGTTGGCGGGGATCCGGAATTGGGACGTTGTCTTGACGGAGGGCAGGTCGGACCAACCCCTGTGCTGCCAAAAACCCGTGAAGTCGTAATTCACCGGGGCGATGCGCTTCAGCCACTTGACGCTCTTGAGGCCGAAATACCCCGGGACCAGGAGTCTGGCGGGAAATCCGTGGCTGTCGGGTAGAGGCTCGCCGTTCATCTCGTAGGCCACCATGACCTCGTCGCTCATGGCCTTTTCCAGCGTAAGGCTTTCCGAGTAGCCGTCCTCTGCGTAGAAGGCTACGTCCACCACGTTGGGCTCCAGTTTCACGACGTCCAAGAGGTCTCTCAGCCGGACGCCCTTCCAACGGGCCGTGCTGATGAGGAGGCCGCCCACGGGGTTGCTCACGCACTCCAGCGTCACGAACTCCTCCCGGGCCGGCAACGACAGGAGGTCTTCCAGGTTGAGCTGCTCCTTGGTCTTGGTCTCCCCATCGATCTTGAGCAGCCAGTCCTCGGAAGAAACAACGGGGTCTTCGAGATTTTTGGACACCACGTAGAAGTTCTCATTCGGGGTGATTTCCGGAGGCATCTGGCCGTGGGGGACCCCCCTGGCGCCGCCCGCGCCCATGCCGAATTGCCCGTCGGTTACGGCCCACCGCGTCAGGAAACCGGCGACAACCGCGCCGAATCCTGCAAGCGCGATTCCCCGGAGCAGCCTGCGGCGCGATTCGTAGACCACCGCTGCCTCCGAGGTGGGCGCCAGCTCTTTCAGCAAGGCCTGCGCCACCAACGACAGCACGTACCCCGAAAATAGGAATGATAGGAAGGAGGCCGCGTTGAACCGCACCTGCGATCCGATTGGGAAGGTTGATGCAAAGGCGCCCTCCCTGCCCAGGAACGGCACCGCCACGGTCATGGCGGCGAACCAGAGCACAAGGCCAACGGTCATGCCATCCCAGGGCGGCTGGCGCAGACGGGGATACCGCCGCAGCGTCAGGGCGAATCCCCATCCGACGCCTCCGGTCAGCACGATGAGGGCGACGGATATTCCCAGCAGGGTCAGGGGCTTGGCCAGCTCTTGCAGCCGCACGATGGCGAAAGAGAAGAGGGACGCCGGGAGAAGGGATGCGAATCCTTCAGCCAACAGGCTTGGGAGGGACTGGATGCCGAGAATGCCGGCGAGGGTCAACAGCCCAAGCGCCAATGCAACCCCGGCGACTAGCCCGGCCCCGCCTCCTCGAATAAGCAGTCGCTTCATGCCTGAACTCGCTTTGCGGCGTTAGGGTCTCTAGTATAACGTGCGGGGGTCGGGCGCTGGCGTCTCACCTTCATGGGCAGGGAGTCAACGCCCCTCCGTTCCTCGTTGCGCTCAGCATGGCCGGGGAATGAGCCTGGCGGCGGGTCCAATTCTGAAGGAGGCGGCCCTCATTGGGAACGCTTTACGTGGTCGCCACGCCCATCGGGAACCTGGAGGACATCACCCTCCGCGCGCTGCGGGTGCTTCGCAGCGCTCCCCTCGTCGCCGCTGAGGACACGCGGATGACCCGCAAGCTACTCACGGCCCACGGGATAAGGTCTCGTCTCATCAGCTACAACGAGCACAACAGCCGCTCTCGGATTCCCCGCCTCGTAGAGGCCCTGGAGCAAGAGGACGTGGCGTTGGTCTCCGATGCTGGGACCCCGGTCCTGAGCGACCCTGGATCTGACCTCGTGCAGGCCGCGGTTGGGGCGGGCCATGAAGTTGTTGCCATCCCTGGCCCCTCGGCGCTGACGGCGGCCGTCTCGATTGCCGGACTGGCGGCGCAGGAGTTCACCTTCGCTGGGTTTCTGCCCAGGAAGGGCAAACAGCGCCGGCAATCGCTGGAGCGTCTGGCCCAGGAGGGCAGGCCCGTCGTTCTCTACGAGGCGCCCCACCGCCTTCAACAGACCCTCCACGACCTCCAGCAGGTTCTGGGAGACCGTCAGGCGGCGGTGTGTAGGGAGATCACCAAGCTGCATGAGGAAGTTTTCCGCGGTGCATTTTCGGAAGCGGCCGCTTACTTCCTGGAGCCCAGAGGGGAGTTCACGCTGGTGGTGGAGGGTGGAGCGCCCGCGGCCTCCGCCGAGCCTGTTAGCCGGGAGCGGTTGGAAGCGCTCATGGCTGAATTCAGGAGACAGGGCCTGCCCCCCAACGAGGCGGTGGCGCTGGCGGTGGAGGAGATGCGCGTGTCCCGAAGGGAGGCTTACGGCGCCTGGGTGGAGAGCGGAAGACGGTGAGGCCGGATGGCGCGCTCAGCCGTGAGGCGCCGGCGGTTGCCATTGCAGGCAATGTGCTCTAGATTGACAGCAGGCCGCCCCGCGGCCTCAAACGACTCTAGCAGGAAGGTGGATCATGGCAGGACCGCTCACGGGGATTCGGGTGGTGGAGATGGCCCACGTCATCAGTGGGCCCTACGGGGGGATGCTTCTAGGAGACCTGGGCGCCGAGGTCATCAAGGTTGAGATGCCTGGGACCGGGGACTACTTCAGGCAATGGGACGCCAAGGAGGGAGCCATCCGCCCCCCCTTCGCAGGGTACAACCGCGGCAAGAAGAGCGTCACGATCAACATCCGGAACGAAAGCGGGCGCGAGGTGTACAAGAAGCTCGTGGCCACCGCCGATGTTGTCGTGGAGAACTTCCGGCCGGGCGCGCTGGAGAAGTACGGCATTGGCTATGAAGACCTGAGCAAGGACAACCCGGGGCTGATCTACTGCTCGGTCAGCGGCATGGGGCCCAGCGGCCCGTATCGCGACCGTCCCACCTACGACCAGATCGCCCAGGCCATGAGCGGCCTTTGGAGCCAGTTGACGGAGATGGATGACCCGGAGCCGGTGGGACCCGCCATCTGCGACCAGCTCACGGGGATGTTCACGGCCTACGGCGTCTTGGGGGCCCTAGTTGGCCGCGGCATGACCGGGAAGGGCCAGCGGCTGGACGTGAGCATGTTGGGGGCGGGTATTGCTTTCAACCCCGCCTCCATTGCCGAGTACATGATGGAGGGCAAGATCGCCGACAAGTTTTCAAGGCCCCACCAGTCCCAGTCCTACGCCTTCGTGGGATCGGACGACAAACCCTTCGCCATTCACCTTTCGACGCCGCCCAAGTTCTGGCAGGGGCTCGTGACGGTGGCCGGACACCCGGAGTTCGTCGACGACCCTCGCTTCCTGACCAAGCGGAGCCGGATCGAGCGCTATGACGAAATCCACGACCTCCTTCAAGAGAGCTTCAGGAGCCGCCCCCGGGCCGAGTGGCTGGAACTGCTGGAGGAAAGCGACGTGCCCTGCGGCCCGCTCTACAACATTCCCGAGGCCCTGGCCGACCCACAGGTGCAGCACTTGGGGATGGTTCAGACCTTCGGAGACGGCGATAGGGCCCTGGACTTGGTGGGCTTCCCCGTGGCCTATGGCAATACCGCCTGCGAGGCGGGCCTGCCTCCGCCCCTCCTGGGAGAGCACAGCACCGAAGTCCTGATGGACATGGGTTACACGGAAGAGGACCTAGCCCGCCTCGCCGAGGAAGAGGCCATATAGGCCCGGCGAATAAACACGGCGAGCGAACTCGCTCGCGCTTGAACTTCCCTAGGAGTCCATGACTGAAATCCGCTTTGTAGACACCACCATCCGGGACGGCAACCAGAGTCTCTGGGCCAACAACGCCCGCACCGAGTGGATCCTGCCCGTCGCCGGGCGCCTTGACCGATGCGGCTTCGAGGCCATCGAGTTGTCGCCCATCGATGGAAGGAAGAGCGTCCGCGAGCTGAAGGAAGACCCCTGGACTCGCATACGCTTGGTCAGCGAGCGGGTCACCGAGACTCCCCTGCGCACGGTCGCCGGCCGGTTCCGTCCCTTCGACGTAACCCCGGACTCGATGTACTACCTGTACATCAAGCGGATGTTTGCCAATGGCATCCGGCAGACCCGAATCTCGGAGGAGTGGAACCAGTATGTGGGGTGGAAGCGGAAGATCGAGGTTTCCAAGGCTGTCGGCATGCAGCCCCTCATCAACCTCATTTACTCGGTTTCGCCCCGTCACACCGATGCCTACTACGCTGAACGAGCGAGGCAAGCCCTCTCCCTCGATCCCTTCCGCATCGTGCTCAAGGACCCCGGCGGACTGCTGACGCCCGACCGCATGCAGACCATCGTTCCCGCCATTCAGGCCAACATCGGCGGCAAAGAGCTCGAGCTCCACACCCACTGCACCACCGGGCTAGGGCCCCTGGTCGCGCTGGAAGCCATCAAGCTGGGCATCGGGATCATCAACACAGGCATTCCTCCGCTTGCCGACGGATCAGGGAACCCATCCGTGTTCAACGTGGCCAGGAATGCCAAGGCCCTGGGCTACGCGCCCGTCTTCAACGAGGAGGAGGCCAGAGTCGTGTCGCAGCACTTCTCGGCCGTCGCGCAGAGGGAGCACATGCCCGTAGGCAAGGCCAAAGAGTACGACGCCGCGCAATTCGAGCACCAAGTCCCGGGCGGCATGATCTCCAACCTGCGCCATCAGCTCAAGCTCGTGGGCATGGAAGACAAGCTGGAGGACTCGCTGATCGAAGCGACCCGGGTCCGCGCCGAGTTTGGCTACCCAGTAATGGTCACGCCTCTGTCTCAGTTCGTGGGGAGCCAGGCGGCCATCAACGTCATCGTCGGGGAACGCTACAAAGAAGTCACCGACCAGACGATCCACTATGCGCTTGGCCGGTTCGGCGGGGAGGAGGCAATCAACGCCATGGACCAGGACACCCGCGACAGGATTCTGGACCGGCGCAGGGCGAAGGAGCTGGAGGACTGGGATCCGCCCCAGCCGACGCTAGAAGAGCTTCGCGCCGAATACGGCGGCCCGGGCCTCTCCGATGAGGAGCTGCTGCTGCGCTTCACGATAGGCCAGGACGAAATCGACGTGATGCGGGCCAGCAATCCTCGCTATACCGGCTACTCTCTGATGGCCGAGCAGTCCCTAGTGTCCCTAGTGCGCCAGCTTACGGAGCGCACGGAGCGGAGCCACATCTTCGTCCAGCGCGGCGACGCGTCCATTACGCTAAGGAAGTCGGACGCAGTGGGTGGTTCGCCCGTCCCATAGCCCTCGTGAGGCGCCCTAGGCAAACAGCAAGACATTGCGGGAGATGGACGGGGAGCCAACAGGGAAGGGCAGAGTAACTATGACCCCGCCCTTCCTTTCCTCTCCAGGCCAAGCATCGCCTCGCCTAGAACTCCAGCCCGAACAGCTTCTTGGCGTTGTCCACCATGATTTTCTGCTTCACCTCGGGCTTCCAATCGTACTGGTTGAACTCCTCAAGCCAGCGCTCCACGGGGATCGCCGGCCAGTCCGAGCCGAACAGCGCCTTGTTCTGAAGGAGGGAATTGACCTGCTGCGCGATCTGCGGCGGCCAGTATTTGGGCGCCCAGCCGGACAGGTCAATGTAGAAGTTGCTCTTGTGCCGGGCGATTGCCAGGCTCTCGTCCGTCCATGGCCAGGTGGGGTGGGCGCAGATGATGTTCAACTCCGGGAAATCGGCGGCCACATCGTCCAAGAGCATGGGCTGCGTGTACTTCAGCTTGACCCCCATACCCCCCGGCGTCCCCGCTCCCGCGGCAGCCATGCCACCGTGGAACAGGATGGGCATGCCCTGCTTTTGGATCTCTTCCCAAATGGGGTAGAAGCGTTGATCGTTGGGGTAGAAGTGCTGGCGTGCGGGGTTGATCTCGCCAATCCCGTGCATTCCCAGCTCCTCCCTGCATCGCTTCACCTCGTCGATGGCGGCTTGCCCCATCCACGGGTCGATGGCTGCGAAGCCGAGGAAGACGTCCGGGTGCCTGCGCACCGCATCAGCGATGTGGTCGTTTGGCAGCGGCTTCAAGCCGGTGATGGTCTCGTCCGTGCCGTTCATAATGACGGCCATCATCTTGCGCTCGCGGTACTGGTCGGCCATTTCGTCGACGGAGACGGGCGTGGGCGCCCGGCCGAAATAGTTCGCCATCTGCTGAGTCCGCGCCGCGCCTCGGGCGTCGAGGGCCGCCTGGTCCCGCAGGTGTACGTGAACGTCGATTCCTACGACTTCCATGATTCCTCCTTGAGTGATAGAGCCCTCAGCGCGGGACGGTCATGCGCTGAGCCTGTGTGGCAGCGCCTATGCGGGCAGCGCTGGTGTGGCATCGCCGCTGTGGCGTCAAAAGTATACTACAGCGCCCTCTTTCCGTGGATAACGCCGATTGCCCTAGGGCCAATTGCCATGGCGCCGATTGCTACCCTGACAGCGAGTGTGGTAGCGTATCGGCGAGAAAATTCTCCTAGGGGCGGAACCACATATGGACCTCACCGAAGAAGACATCATTCAAATCCTCGACCTGATCGACAAGTCCAGCTTCGATTACTTCCAGTTGCGCATGGGCGACTTGAACCTGACCGTCAGCCGCGGCGACATCGACCTGAGCATGGCCCCGGCCATTGTTGCCGCCGCTGCCGCCGCGCCCGCTCCTGCGGTGGCGGCTGCGACCCCTGAGCCAGCTCCGGCTGCCGCTTCCGAGCCGGCCGCCGCGCCCGCTCCGGTCGCCGCGCCTGCTCCGGCCGCGGCCCCTGAGCCGGCCGCGCCCGCTCCCCCGGCCTCCACCGAGGGGCTCGTGCCCGTCCACGCCCCAATGGTGGGGACGTTCTACGCTGCGCCTGAACCCAGCGCTCCTCCGTTCACCGAGGTGGGCGCAAGGGTGGATGAGGACGCCACGGTGGGCCTCATTGAGGTCATGAAGGTGTTCAACAGCATCAGTGCGGGCGTCAACGGCGTCATCGAGCAGATCCTGGTGCAGAACGCCCAATTCGTGGAATACGGCCAGGCCCTGTTCCTGATCAGGCCGGACGGCGGCTCCGAATGAGCGTCTCCCGCGTTCTAGTCGCCAACCGAGGCGAGATCGCGGTCAGAGTCATCAGAGCATGCCAGGCGTTGGGCATCGAAACCGTGGCCGTTTTCTCCGAGGCGGACCGGCACAGCATGGGCCCGCAGATCGCAGACCGGGCTGTGTGCATCGGGCCGCCGCGCTCCGCTGACAGCTATCTCCGGGTGGGCGCACTGATCGAGACCGCCTTGGGCACAGGTTGCGACGCCTTGCACCCCGGCTACGGCTTCCTGGCTGAATCTCCCGCTCTGGCTGAGGCCTGCGTCGAAAACAGTATCCAGTTCGTGGGCCCGCGAGCGGAGAGCATCCGCCTGATGGGGAACAAGCTGGAGGCCCGCGAGGCGGTGAAGGCCTATGGAGTCCCATTGGTCCCAGGCTCGCCCAGAGTGCGCAGCGCGCAGGAAGCCGCGTCGGTTGCCGCCGAGATCGGTTTTCCCGTGCTCTTCAAGGCCGCCGCAGGCGGAGGCGGGCGCGGCATCAAGATCGTCCACGAGAGCGACCAGTTGCAGTCCACCTTCGAGACGGCGGCAGCCGAGTCCCTCGCCGCCTTTGGAGACGACTCCCTCTATATGGAGCGGTTCGTCGGCAACGGGCGCCATATCGAAGTCCAGGTCCTCGGCGACCGCTTCGGCAACGTGGTCCATCTGGGAGAGCGCGACTGCTCGGTGCAGCGGCGCTACCAGAAGATCATCGAAGAGGCTCCGGCCCACGCGGTCTCTGAGGCCCTCCGCGAGGAAATCAGAGAGACGGCGGCAACGGCGGCGCGCCGGATCGGCTACGAGAGCGCCGGCACCGTCGAATTCATGCTGGACCAGGATGCCAACAAGTTCTACTTCCTGGAAATGAACACGCGGATTCAAGTGGAGCACCCCGTCACCGAGATGATCACGGGCGTGGACTTGGTCCAGGAGCAGCTCCGCATCGCCTCCGGCAACCCGCTGCCCTTCACCCAGACCGACGTGCGCTTCTTTGGCCACTCCATCGAATGCCGGATTACCGCGGAATCCGCCCTGCGCAATTTCCAGCCGTCGCCGGGCCTGCTCACCGAATGGGCCCCGCCCACCGGGCCAGGCCTGCGGATCGACACCCACTGCTACCCCGGTTACGTTGTGCCGCCCTTCTACGACTCGATGATTGCCAAGCTGATCACGCGAGGGGCCAGCCGGGCCGAGGCCATCCAGCGCATGAAGGACGCCCTCATGGACTTCAGGGTTGAGGGCATCGAGACAAACATTCCCTTCCTGGCCTGGCTCATGGACGAGCAGGACTATCTGGAGGGGCGTCTCAACACCCGCTGGCTGGAACAGAAGAAGCTGGAACAGTTCAACGCGTTCGTGGCGTCCCGCTAACCCATACAGGCGCCGGCGGCAGTGAGGCGTTCGTGAAAGCAGAGCAGCGGCAGGGTGGACCACTCCAACACCTTGTGATCCTGCCCGACGGCTACGATTCCTCCCTTCCCTATCCCTTTGTCATTCTGCTGCACGGGTTCGGGGCCAACATGCGCGACCTCGCGGGCCTGGCGCCGGCAATCAGCGCCACCGGCTACGTCTACCTCTGTCCTAACGCGCCGATCTCCTTTGACGTCGGTATGGGGCAGGCTGGATTTGGCTGGTATACGCCTCGCAGCGACTCCGCCGCCGGGGAAATACGGGAGTCCGAGCGGTTGTTGGACGGCTTCTTTCAGGAGGCGTTCGGCGAGTTCGGAAGCTCGGCCGGAGCGCTGCTGATTGGGTTCTCCCAAGGCGGCGGGATGACGCTTCGATGCGGCATTGGGCGTCCTGACGTCTTCGCTGGCCTGGGCGCCCTCAGCCCGTCGTTGCAGGAGCCCCGCGTTCTGGACGACCGGCTTCCGGTATCGCGAGCGCAATCCATCTTCGTTTCCCACGGCCATCACGATCCTCTCATTGCCATCGAAGAAGCCCGGGGCATCAAACACTACCTGGAGGGCGCCGGATACGCGCCCGCATACCACGAATACGCGATGGGGCACGAGATCAGCCACGACGCGCTAAGCGACTTGGTTTCCTGGATGAGGGGAGCGCTGCCTCCGTTAGGGTAGGGCGCATACTCCGGCTGGCAACGCCGCCTACCCGAAAGCGAGCGTGCGCGCGATCTGCTTGAGCTTGGGTCTCTGTCCGTACATCAACAGATAGGCGCGGAAGAGGCGGGTAGCCATCAGGACGGCCAAGCCAACCGCAATTGCCAGTACGCCGAGGCTGGCAGCTATGTCAACGGGGCTCATGGCGTTCACAGACAGCCGGATGAGGCCGGTCAGCGGCGCCGTGAAGGGGATGAGCGAGAGGATTTGCCCTGCGATCCCGTTGGGGTTTTCCAGCAGGAGAGAGAAGAACCACATCGGCGCCACGATGGGCAGGACGAAAACGAAGGTGATCTGTCCGGCTTCCCGCTGAGAAGTGGTGACAGCGCCCAGCCCCGCCATCAACGCTCCGATGAAAGCATAGCTGAGGACGAAGTACAGCAGCGCCACCAGTATGAGGGGCACCGGGGGAAGGCTCAGGCCGGGCAGGTCCACCGGCCCGATCCGAAGAGCAAAGAAAACGGCCACCCCTGCCCCTGCCCAGACGCCCATCTGCGCCAACCCCGCCAGCTTCCCCAGCATGAGCTTCTCCGGCGTCACCGACGACAGCAGCACTTCCATGATCCTGTTCTCTTTCTCCTCGTTCAGCCCCTGGAGGAGATACCCGGAAGCCCCCAGTATGGATACTACGATGAGCAAGGCAAAGGCTATGAAGAAGGGAAGGTGGCCGTAATCCCGGGTGTCTTCAACCGGAAGACCCTGCTCGTCCACCTCAATCATGGTGGCAATAATGGGCCTGAGCACCCGCTGCCGCCGTTCTTCGGAGACCTGTCCCTCCAGGATGTTGTCCAGCAAGAACCGCTCCAGCGGACCGTAGTCTCCACGGCCAAAGTCCAGTCCAGCCCGCTCCGGTGCGACGCTGACGACCTGGCCCGTCTCCAAGTACGCTTCGGGAATGACGTAGAGGGCCGAGATCTCACCCACTAGCAAAGACTGGATGCCTGCATCCTCCTCTTGGAAAGGCAGAAAAATCACTTCTCCCTGGTCTTGGAATGCCGTCAACAGTCCCGAGCGGTCGATATAGCCCACGTTTGCGGTTTGGTCGTGGGAGGACGGGTCGCGCACTGCCTGGAATATCAGGAGCGCGGCCACAGCAAGTAGCGCAAGCGCCGGGATCCCCAGCGTCAACACGCGGAAGCTGGTCCGCTGAACGGTCACGCTGAACTCTCGCCTCAGGACCACAAGCGTCTTACGCAACGCGCCCTCGCACCACCGTCACGAAGATCTCCTCCATGCTTGGCGTCCCAACCTCAAACCGGTCGATGGAGGCGCCGCGGTCCAGGAGCTGCCGAAGGACTTCCTCTGGAGTGATGCCGGGATCGAGGGCCATGACGCGGGAGTCGCCCTCCCGGCGGACGCGGCTGACGCCCTGAAGGTCTTCGGGCCAGGGGCTGCAGGCCACCATCACGTTGTTGCTCCGGTAACGTTGCTTGATGTCCGCCAGGTCTCCGGAGAGCACCACCCGGCCTTGGTCAATCATCACCACGCGGTCGCAGAGCTCCTCCACCTGGTTCATCTGGTGGGTGGAGAGGACAAGGGCTGCCCCCCTAGCGCGGGCCTCGGCGATGATTTCCTTTAGCAGACGCACGTTCACCGGGTCCAGCGCCGAGAAGGGCTCGTCCAGCACCACCAGCGCCGGTTGGTGAACCAGCATCGCCGCTACCTGAATGAGTTGGGCCATTCCTCGGCTGAGTTCCTTGACCTTCTTCCTTCCATGGGGCGCCATCCCCAGCCGCTCGAGGAGGGCCTGGGCGTTCGCGGCTGCGGCGCGCCGGGAGAGGCCCTTAAGTTCCCCAAGATACGTCAGGGTGTCGGCGACCCGTTGGCCTTGGTAGAGGCCGCGCTCCTCCGGCAGGTAGCCTATCTGCTCCTTGGTGGCCTCAGTGATGGGCTGGCCGAAGACCGTCACCTCTCCGCGGTCCGGGCGCAGGATGTCCAGCAGCATGCGGATGGTGGTGGTCTTGCCGGCCCCGTTTGGTCCCACGAGGCCCAGAATCCGCCCCTGCGGGACGTCGAAGGATACGCCCTGGACCACTGGACGCTCGTCAAACGACTTCCAGAGGTCGCGCGCTGAGACCTGGTTTATGGGGCCCTGGAGGCTCAATGCGCTGGACTCCATCGCTGGCCGCTGTCTCCGGCCGGCGCAGCCGATGGCTCTGAGGCCATGAGCGAGTCTAGCACAGAGCGCAGAGCAGGCGAGAGCCGGTGGGCGCACCAAGGGCTAAAGCGGCGGGAACGGGAGCGGTAATCTATAGCACCTCCATGTGACAACAGGTAAGACTTCCGGACGGTGAGCGAGGCTTTGTAACGCTTGTCAGCCAGATTTCGGGGTTTGCAGGCACGGAGCCATTACAAAGGCGTTACAGGCCGTTACAAAGCTGTTACGAGTCGTTACGGAGCCGTTACGAACCGTTACCTAGTTGTTACGAGTCGTTACGAGTCGTTACGGAGCGGGATGGCTCCAAAGAGCCTGTGCTTTACAACGGCATTCGCTCCGGTCCCAGCCTTCCTCGGAGGGTCTTGCCCCTTGGGTTGTTCCCTCAGCGCCCCTGCCACAGGGGGAGTCCACAGAGAATCCCCCTGTCCGAACATATGCGGCAGGCTCCGAGAAAGAGAAGCGGGCCGGTGGCCCACTTCATGGGGGTACCGTAGCACAATAGTTCGTATTTTGCAAGGGGGGTGGGGCATAACCTGGGCGGATGGATTTGTTTTGGCTTGCGCCCTCCTTCGGCGGAGGGTCTGCTTTGGCCTGCGCCGTTGTCCCACCTGCCCACCCTCCGACGTTTCTGGGTACAGGGGTACACGCTGTACCCCCGGCGGGGGCTGCGCCCCCTGCACACCGCTTGGGAGACGGGGGCGAGCTTGCGTTGGCGCGTCTGGGCGCTTCCCAGGCTGCCCTGTAGTCGGGGGCAGGGACAGAGTCGCACACCGCCAGGTGACGCGAGGTGTCGTCGGTAAGCATGGAGCCATTTGCGCGTGATACAGGTAATGCAAGAGTCTCGAGTCCCGAGAGCATAAGCGGCCTGATGCTTTCACCGGCCCTGTGCTACAATGAGGCATCCCTCTTAACCTGGCGCCGCCTCCCCTCTATGGCTGAACGCATACTCGTAGCAGTGGCTTGGCCCTACGCCAACGGCCACCTCCACTTGGGGCACATCGCCGGCTGCTATCTTCCCGCCGACATCTTCGCCCGCTATCATCGTCTCAAAGGAAACGACGTGCTCATGGTGTCCGGCTCGGACGCCCACGGTACGCCCATCACCCTGCGGGCGGAGCAAGAGGGCGTCGCCCCGGAAGAGCTGCTGGCCCGTTACCACGATAGCTTCATGCAATCGTGGGAGGGACTGGGCATCCAGTGGGACCTCTTCACGTCTACCTCCACAACCAATCACCGAGAAGTCGTCCACGACATCTGGCGCACGCTGGATGAAAAGGGGTTCATCTATACGGCGGTCATGCCGCTGCCCTATTGCCATGTCGATAGGCGCTTCCTTCCCGACCGCTACGTTGAGGGAACATGCCCCCACTGCGCCTTCGACAAGGCGCGAGGCGATCAGTGCGACAACTGCGGCCGCACCCTGGAGCCGCAGGAAATGCAGGACCTCCGATGCAGGCTCTGCGGCGCCTCGCCGGAGATACGAGAGTCGGAGCACTTCTTCTTCAAGCTCAGCGCCTTCAGAGAGGCGTTGCTCAATTGGGTCAAACCGCAGGACCGGTGGCGGCCCAACGTGCGCAACTTCACGGTCAGCTTCCTCGAGGGGGAGTTGAAGGACCGGCCCATATCGCGCGACATTTCGTGGGGCGTGCCGCTCCCCGTGGACGGGCAGGACTCCAAGCGGGTCTACGTGTGGTTCGAGGCGGTTATAGGGTATCTGTCGGCGTCGAAGGAATGGGCAAAACTTCGAGGCGACCCGGATGCCTGGGAGGCCTTTTGGAAGGACCCTTCGTGCCGGCCCCACTACTTCATCGGCAAGGACAACATACCGTTCCACACCATCATCTGGCCGGCCATGTTGATGGGCTATGAGCATCTCAACCTGCCCTACGACGTCCCCGCCAACGAGTTCCTCACCATCGAGGGCAGCCAGCTCTCCACAAGCCGCAACTGGGCCGTCTGGGTTCCCGATTACCTGGAGCGCTTCGACCCCGACCCCCTGCGCTACTACCTCTCGGCCCACATGCCGGAAACCAGCGACTCGTCCTTTTCCTGGCGGGAGTTCCAGCGGCGCAACAACGATGAACTCGTGGCCACGTTTGGAAACCTGGTGCACCGGGTTCTCTCCTTCACCCACCGCAACTTCGACGGGCGGGTCCCCGAGCCGGGCAGCCTGGAACAGAGGGACTCCGACCTCCTGGACAAGGCGCGAGCCGCCTTTGCCGACGTGGGCGGGGAGCTGTCTGCCTGCCATTTCCGCGACGCCTTGCGGCTCATCATGGTCCTGTGCCAAGAGGCCAACCGCTATCTGGACGGCGCGGCGCCCTGGAAGGCGATCAAGGTGGACAGGCCGCGGGCCGCGACAAGTTTGTGGGTAGCCGTCAACGTCATCGGCGCGCTCAGCACGCTGGCTTGGCCGTTCTTGCCGTTCAGCGGAGATAGAATTCGCCAGATGGTGGGCTTCTCCGACGGGGCCTCGGAGGGGGGATGGGCGTATCGCGAGGTCCCGGCCGGCCAGCCCATGCAGAGTCCCGAGCCCCTGTTTACCAAGTTGGAGGACGACGTCATTCATCAGGAGGAGCAGCGCCTGTACTCCGGGCGTTGACCGCAAAGACGAATCTGCTATGACAACGCAACTGCTCTCTCTCTACGCACCGGTGCTGGACGATCTGGCAAGGGTCAAGCAGGGCCTCAAAGACCTGGCCGTGGAGGCCAACTACCCGGTCCTGGCGGACATGCTCGACCACGTTCTGGACACTCCAGGGAAGGTCATCAGGCCGGCGGTGACCATGCTGGCTTCCCATTTCGGCCCCGAGGGCCGTCACAACCCGCTGCTGATGGCCCGGGCCGTCGAGCTCTTGCACATCGCCACCCTGATTCACGACGACACTGTGGACAGGTCTTCTCTGCGGCGGGGCAAGGCGACAATCCATAGCCTCTGGGGAGAAAAAGTCGCCGTTCTCGTGGGCGACTACGTCTTTGCCCTCTCGGCCACCTGCGTGTGCGACACAGGGAACGTCCGGGTCATCCGCCGCTTCGCCGAGACCATCATGGAGCTATCCTCCGGCGAGCTGATGGAGTACATGGCGGCCAGGGACTGGACAGTGACGCGGGAGCAGTACCTGGAGCGCACCTATCGCAAGACCGCCTCCCTGTTCAAGACCGCCACCGAGTCCGGCGCTGTGCTCAGCGGGGCAGGGGAAGACGTGGTGCAGGCAATGAGGGAGTACGGGTACAACTTGGGCATGGCCTTTCAGGTTATGGACGACATCCTGGACATCGAGGGGGACGCCGAAGAGGTTGGCAAGCCCGTGGGCAGCGACCTGTTGCAGGGAACCCTCACGCTTCCGGCTATACTGCTGCTGGAGAGGCAACCCAAAGACAATCCCATCGAGGCGTTGTTCCAGGGGACCGAGCCCGACCTCAACCTGGAACGGGCTGTGGCCCTCATCCGCGAGTCGCCCATCATGCGAGACTCCTTCGGTGTTGCGGGAGAGTTCTCCGCCAAGGCTATGGCCGCCCTTGACCTTCTGCCGGACAACGAGACCCGCCGCTGTATGGCGGGCCTTGCCCAGTACGCCGTCCAGCGGCGCGTCTAGGGCATGTTCACACTAGGGGGTTGGATTACCGGCCTTGGCCCGGTAGGACAGAGGCTTTGTCAGGCCAGATAAGGTTGATGAAAACGGGTTGGCGCTATAGACGGGCGGGAACCTTGGGTGGCCCTGGGCCCTCTCTGAACGGATGGTCTTGTTGTCGCCTGCGCCCTCCTTCAGCGGAGGGTCTGTCTTGGCCTGCGCCGCTATCCCGCCCGCTCCGCCCTCCGACGTTTTCCAGAACAGGGGGAGAAACCCCCTTCCTAGCCTGCCCCCGTACTCGGGGGCAGGGACAGAGACACCTCCGGCCCCCGCTTGAGGAACGAAAGGGGCGTCGCTTTCTCTCCTTGGCGCGTCCAGACGCTTCCTAACCTGCCCCCGTACTCGGAGGAAGGGATAGAGTCGCCCCTGTACCCCGCGCGGCGGGACGAAAGCTCCATAATGGACAGTGGAGGCGCATTTGTCGTTGTACAGTCCTCCATTGACAACGCAATTCGGTGTATTAGCGTGAACAGGCCCTAGCCGCCCTCCCAGGCAATATGCCCGCCGACGATCGTCATGTGGACTCGTATGTCCGGGATCTCGTCGGGAGGGCAGTCCAGTGGATTCCTGTCCAACACCACCAGGTCCGCGACCCTTCCGGGCGTAATGGCGCCCCGCGCCTTCTCCTCGTGAGCGGCGGCGGCGGGATGGCGGGTATGCATCTCCACCGCCCGGAGAGGCGCGACCCCTTCCTCCGGCGACAGTTGCGCTCCGCTCTGCGACCTTCGGGTGATGGCCGCGTAAATGCTGCGTAGGGGGTTGGCCGGGGCTACGGGGGCGTCGGAACCGGCGGCGGGCGGCGCGATGCCTGCGGCAAAGAGGGAGGCGCCGCGGTACAGCCAGGGCCGGCGGGCCGGCGCGATCTCGGCAAGGTAGCGGTCGCCGCTGTAGTATAGGAAAGACGGCTGAGTCACCACCTGAATCCTCGATTGCCATAGAGCGGGCAACAGATCGTCCGGAAGCTCCGAGGCGTGTTCTATTCTGTCTCTCAGGTTCCAGTCGCCGTCCCTGCCTTGGGCGTCCCGCAGGGCTCGTATAGCCGCCGCGACGACCTCAGCCTCGACTGCGTGGATGGCCACCGGATACCCCGCCGCCCGCGCCCCCGTTGCCAGCCGCGTCAAGTCCTCTCCGCTGGGCTGCGCCCCGCCGTTGGCCAGCGCTGCAACAATCTTGGCGTGGCCGATGCGGAGGCCGCCGCTCTGAGCGCCGAAGCCAAGGCCGCGCGCTGCGAAGTCCCCAAGGTGGTTGATGCCCGGCATGAAGGTGATGTGCGGCGCAAAGACCCCGTCGGCCTTCACCCGCTGAAGGAGGTTCCACCGCTCCACGTCGTTCTTGACAGTGGCGTCCTGCACTGACGCGACGCCCTGGCTCACCAGGCAACGGCTGGCCTGAGCCAGACCGTCCCGCACCAGCTCGTAGGACGGTCTCGGCGCCGCTTCGGCAAGTCGCTCCTCCATGTCCACGAGGAAGCCGGTGGGGTGGCCGGTCAGCGGATCGCGCTCGACATACCCAATCTCAGGGTCGGGCGCGTCCCACCGGAGGCCGACCCGGTCGAGGCCCGCGGTGTTGAGCACCGAGGCGTGACCCGAGCGGTGGATGAGCCTAACGGGAACATCAAAGGACGCTTCGTCCAGGTCCGCCCGGTTGGGGTGTCTTCTCTCCCCCAACGCAGCCTCGTCGTACCCGAAGGCCCGCACCCATTCGCCCGGTCGAGCGCGGCGGGCCTGGCCGGCGATGAGACGCTGAATATCCCGAATCGACCTGACCTGCCCGGGGCCGCAGTCGACGGACCAAATGATGGCGGCCAGGGACAGCAGGTGAATGTGCGCATCGTTGAAGGCCGGCAGGACCGTGCGGCCTCCCAGGTCGATGATCCGCGCACCCGCCGCCGGCGGCGCGGCGCCCAAGCCCTCCGGGCCGCCCACCCATCGAATCCGCCCGCCCGTGATGGCGACCTGCGTTGCAACCGGCTGTCCGGGATGGAGGGTGATGACGTTGGCGTTGCGAAACACCAGCGTGGGGGTGGTCGCCGCCGTCCGACCGAGGGCGCCTGGAATGGACAGCGGGTCGTGGTTCATGGAGAGGCTCTTGCCCGCCGGGAATGACCTGGATGATCAGACAGGCGTGCGCCACTCCGGGTAGCGTCCGTCAATGCCCCGTGCGATGTCGTGGAAGAGCTGCGCCAGCCTGCTGGTGATGGGGCCGGGGGCGCTCTCCCCGAGCGTATAACGGTCCACGGAAGCGATGGGGGTGACCTCGGCGTAGGTGCCGCAGAGAAAGGCCTCGTCGGCGATGTACATTTCGGTGCGGTCTACGTCCCGCTCCAGGCAGGGGACGCCCATCTCTTCCTGAAGCAGACGCAGGATGATGTTCCGGGTGATGCTCTCAAGCACGCCGGCGGTCACCGGAGGGGTGATAGCTGTCCCGTCCCGCACGATGAAAACGCAGGCGTAGGGAGACTCCGCCACCTTCCCCTGGTCGTTCAGAATGAGGGAGGTGTCGTAGCCGTTGATGGCGGCTTCCGTAGAGACGAAGCGGGAGTTCTGATAGTTCGTGATCATCTTGGCCCGTGGGGGCATCGTGTTATCGGAGATGCGCCGCCAAGAGCTGATGGCGCAGTGGATGGCTCGCCCGGTGAGCATGTTCGACTCCCTGGGGCGAGTCGTCATCACCACCTCGCCGGGCTGCTCGTAAGCGGCGAGGTAGCCGGGGATGCCGGAGGGAAAGTAGGCTAGGGGGAAGATGTAGGAGTCCTCGCGGAGATCGTTGTTGCGAAGAAGGTCCAGCGCTGCCTGTTTGATATCGCCGTCCGAGTAGGGCGGCGTCATGCGCACCAGCTTCATGGACTGGGAGAGCCGTTTCAAATGATCATCCAGGGCGAGGGCGTAGAGGCGCTGCTGCTGCTCGTTCCAATAGGCCCTGACCCCTTCAAACACCGCCGAGATGCCGGTCCAGGCCAACGCGGTGACGTGGACCGTGGCGTCGTCCCACGCCATTTGCCGCCCCTGCCACCAGAGGTAGGCAGGATGGCTCTGGGGCGAGGGATACATTGCCGCCTCTTTGGGCGCGCGCTCGGTTGGCTGGGTAGTCAAGGCCGGCCTCCTGAATCGCTCTTCAGGCCATTCTAGCAGTTGCCGCGGGCTTTGGCATAAGCCGACGCTCCAGGCCCTCAGGGCCCGCTGACGCGGACAAGAGGAGGCGTAGTGAGGGCTTGTTGAAGCGTCTTTGCTTGCATGGGGGGCGCGCCGCCCTGGGCTGCCGCCCTTCCAATCCGCCTCCCCCTTCGCCTATAATCACCATTGACTACCTTCCCGGACACCTCCCACCGCGCCCCCGGAACGTTGACACTGAGGGGGCGGTTTTTGTGTCCGTCGGATGCCTCCAGGAGGAGCTGTGCTGAGGACCGCCAATTGCGGAGCGCTGCGGTTGGACGACGTGGGGCGCACGGTGACGCTTGCCGGCTGGGTGCATCGTCGCCGGGACCACGGCGGAGTCCTCTTCATCGACCTGCGGGACGGGGAGGGCCTGGTGCAGGTGGTCTTCCATCCAGAGGTTGCCCCGGCCGCCGTCGACGCGGCGTCGGACTTCCGCAACGAGTGGGTGGTGCAGGTCACCGGGGAGGTCGCCGTCCGTCCGTCCGGCACGGAGAACCCGCAGCTCCCCACCGGCGGAGTCGAAGTCAACGCCCACTCGGTTGAGGTGTTGAACGCCGCCCATACGCCGCCCTTTGAAATCGGCGGCGACGCCGAGGTCGATGAGCTTCTGCGGATGCGCTACCGCTACCTGGATCTCCGGCGGCCTCGAATGCGCGGCATCTTGACCCTGCGCCATCGCGTTGTGAAGTTCATCAGGGACTTCCTCAGCGACCGGGGATTCCTCGAGGTGGAAACGCCCATTCTTATCAAGAGCACGCCGGAGGGGGCGCGGGACTACCTTGTTCCGAGCCGTCTGTATCCTGGCAAATTCTACGCTCTCCCGCAGTCGCCGCAGCAGCTCAAGCAGTTGCTCATGGTGGCCGGCGTGGAGAAGTACTTCCAAATTGCCCGGTGCTTCCGCGACGAGGACCCGCGGGCCGACCGCCAACCTGAGTTCACGCAGCTCGACCTCGAGATGAGTTTCGTGGAGGCCAAGGACGTGCTGGACCTGCTGGAAGCGCTGTACACGGAGATGGTGGAGACCATTACGCCCCACAAGCGCATGATCAAGCCTTGGCCTCGCCTATCGTACAGGGACGTCATGGACCGCTTCGGCACGGACAAGCCTGACCTGCGTTTTGGCATGGAGGTGCGGGACCTCTCCGACCTCGCCGCAGCGACCAGTTTCGAGGTGTTCAGGGGAATCGTTGGGGGAGGGGGCGTGGTGAGGGGCATCGCTGCCCAGGGAGCGGCCTCCTGGTCCCGGAGGGAGCTAGACGAGCTTACGGAGTTCGTCAAAATGCGGGGGGCGAAGGGCCTGGTGACGTTCGCCCTGACGGGAGAGGGCGGCCTTGACGCGCTCGCGCCGGAGGACGTGAAGGGGCCCGTAGCCCATATCTTCCAACCCTCGGAGATAGCGGGCATGGCGGAGCGGCTAGGGGCCGGACGGGGAGACTTGCTGCTGCTGGTGGGCGGTCCGGCCAGGGTCGTGAACACGGCGCTGAGCCAGCTTCGCAATGAGCTGGGGGAACGCCTCGGCCTGACCGACCCGGACCTATTGGCCTTTGCCTTCATCGAAGAGTTTCCCCTGTTCGATTGGAACGACGACGAGGGCCGCTGGGATTCGTCTCACCATCCGTTTACGGCGCCGGCAGCCGAGGACCTCCACGCGCTGGAGAGCGACCCCGGCAGCATCCGCAGCCATGCCTACGACATGGTCTGCAACGGCTATGAGCTGGCGAGCGGCAGCATCCGAATACACAACAGAGCGCTTCAGGAGCGTATCTTCAGGATCCTTGGCTACACCAACGACCAGATTCAGGAGCGTTTTGGCCACCTGCTGGAGGCCTTCGAGTACGGCGCCCCTCCCCACGGGGGCATCGCACCGGGCATCGACCGCCTCATCATCCTGCTGTCCAACGACGCTGAGTCCATCCGGGACGTCATTGCCTTCCCAAAGACGCAGAGCGGCGTCGACCCGTTGTTCGGCGCTCCGGCCTCGGTGGACGCCCAGCAGCTCCGGCAGTTGAAGCTGCGGGTCGTGGAATAGCGACTGCTCTCGACGGGCTGGACTGCGTCTGGCCCGGACCGTTGCCGTGGCGGGCATGGAAGCCGGGTCGGCGCCCTTCCGCGACTCGCGAAAGTTTTCACAACGTTTTCGGTCATGCTACAATGACCATGCAGCTTTCGGAGGACGCTATATGAAGGTTACCCAAGAGGGGACCGTCGACCGGCAGACCACCCTGGTGATCGAACTCGAGACCCAAGAGGTGGAAAAGCACCTCGACCGGGCCTATCGCAAGGTAGTCCAGCGGCTCAACGTTCCCGGCTTTCGAAAGGGCAAGGCGCCGCGCCGCATCGTCGAGCAGTTCATGGGGCGCGAGGGCCTTCTCCACGAAGCGTTGGACGACATGATCCCCGAGGTCACAGGCGACGCCGTCCAAGAGCAGGGCCTCGAGGTGGGGGACGTGCCCCAGGTTGAGATCGTGGAGCATGACCCGGTAACCATCAAGGCCACCGTTCCCCTCGTTCCGAGGGTGGACCTGGGTGACTATCGCTCGCTGCGGGTTGACCAGGACCCCGTCGAAGTGACGGACGAGCAGGTCGACAATGTCCTAGAGCGAATGCTCAGCGACTCCACCCCCTGGGCCCCCGTGGAGCGCCCCGTCCAATACGGCGACATGGTGACCCTGGGCTTCCACGCCTACATAGGCGAGGAACTGGCGGGAGACCAACACGACGTGAACTACATTCCCCAAGAAGGCAACCTTGCCCCAGCGCCGGGGTTCTCCGAGGCGCTCGTAGGCGTCGGCCCGGGGGAGGAGAAGGAGTTCACGGTGGCCATGCCCGAGGACCACCCGGACGCGAACGTCGCAGGGAAAGACATCCGCTTCGAGGTCACGGTCAACGAGATCAAGGCCAAGGAGCTTCCCGAGCTCGATGACGAGTATGCCAAGGGCGAGGGACACGACTCGTTGGAGGCTCTGCGGAGTCACGCCAGGGGAGACATCGAGTCTCAGGCCCAGCGGATGGCCGACAGCCGCTACCAGGAAAAGGTCATGGAAGCCCTGCTAGAGCAAGTGGACGTGGAGATAGCGCCCATCATGGTGGGGCATCAGCTTGACCACGTGGTGGAAGACTATCAGGAGAACATCCAACGCCGCGGTGCAAACATGGAGGAGTACCTCCGCGCCATCAGCAAGACGCCTGAGGAGCTTCGCGAGGACCTGCGCGAGAGCGCCCTCCTGCGCGTCAAGCGCTCCACCGTTATGGAGCACCTGGCTGAAAAGGAGAAGATTCAAGTCCTGCCGGAGGACGTGGAGCAGGAATTGGAGCAGCTTACCTCCGGCGAGCAGGGGGAATCCCTGCGGGGCGTTTTGGATTCCCCGAGGGGAAGGGAGTCGCTGGGGCGTTCCCTGTGGACGCGGCGAGTCCTGGAGCGGCTGGTGCTCATTGCCAAGGGCGAGGCCCCCGAATTGGAAGCTGACCCCGAAGCCGCGGTGGAAGAGGCGGCGACGCAGGCCCTAACAGGAGACGCCCCGGCAGACGTCCCAGCGGAAGAAGCAGCCGCTGAGGCTGACGGCACCGGGACCGCGGACCAACAAGAGGAACCGACGAGCTAAGACAAAGGCATCCAGAGGAGCAGGCAGTACATGATAAGTCGTCCCGAAAACATCGTTCCGATGGTCATTGAGTCAGGCGCGCGAGGGGAGCGGGCCTTCGACATCTATTCGCTCCTCTTGAAGGAGCGAATCGTCTTTCTGGGAACCCCCATCAACGACCAGATAGCCAATCTCATCGTGGCGCAGCTCCTCTACCTGGACAGAGAAGACCCCGATAAGGACATCAGCCTCTACATCCACTCGCCTGGCGGCGTGATCAGCGCAGGCCTCGCCATCTACGACACCATGCAGCTCATCCGGCCCGATGTGTCAACCATCTGCGTCGGTCTCGCCGCCAGCATGGGCACCGTCCTGCTGTGCGCCGGCGCTCCCAAGAAGCGGTTCGCTCTTCCCAACTCCACGATCCACATGCACCAGCCCATGGGCGGCGCACAGGGCCAGGCCACCGACATCGAGATCGCCGCCCGCGAAATCCTTCGTATGCAGGACAAGATCCGCACCATCATCTCGAGTCACACCGGCCAGGCCTACGACAAGGTTGCTCGGGACACCGACCGCGACTACTACCTGACGGCCGAACAAGCGAACGAATACGGCATCATCGACGAGGTGCTGAGCAGGACGGACGCCGCCGCCTCATAGGAGATCAGCGGTTGAAATTCGCCCTGTTGATGACGAGGCTCAGCCGCCGGACGGGCACAGCAACGCCAGTGTTCAGGAGAGACCCGGATGCCGACCCCCCGCATTCCAGAAGCTGAATACACCTGCTCCTTCTGCGGCAAGGCGCAGAGCCAGGTCCAGCGCCTGATTGCAGGCCCGGGCAGGGTCTTCATCTGTGACGAGTGCATAACCCTCTGCCAACAGGTCCTCGAAGATGAGTCTTCACAAACCGAGGACGACCTGTCGGCCGTTGCCGATGATGCGGCGCTGGAGCCTCTCACGCCCCACGAGGTCTACGCCCGTCTCTGTGAATACGTCGTTGGCCAGGACCAAGCCAAGAGGCTTCTCAGCGTTGCCGTCTACAATCACTACAAGCGCATCCGCGCCGCCGGCGACGACGACTGTGACGTCCAGCTCCAGAAGACGAACATCATGTTGCTGGGCCGGACTGGCAGCGGCAAGACCCTCTTGGCCCAGACCCTGGCCCGTATTCTCGACGTTCCCTTCGCCATTGCCGACGCGACGTCCCTAACGGAGGCGGGCTACGTGGGCGAGGACGTGGAGAACATCTTGCTGCGGTTGGTGCAAGCCGCCGGTGACGACATCGGCAGGGCGGAGCGCGGCATCATCTACATTGACGAGATCGACAAGATTTCTCGGAAGAGCGCCAACCCCTCCATCACGCGAGACGTCTCCGGCGAGGGGGTGCAGCAGGGGTTGCTCAAGATCATCGAAGGCTGCGTGGCCAACGTGCCCCCGCAGGGCGGGCGCAAGCATCCCCACCAAGAGTTCATTCAGATGAACACGGATAATATCCTGTTCGTCGTCGGCGGGACCTTCGACGGTCTGGAGCAAATCGTTGAGCGGCGGGTCGCTCGCAGCCAGCGGTCCGTTGGCTTTCGGTCCGCCAACCAGAGCGCCCCAATCACGGAGGACCTGTTGCGGCAGGCAGGCCCGCAGGACCTCCTGGAGTACGGCTTCATCCCCGAGTTCATCGGACGCATTCCCCTGATCGTGAGCCTCGACTCTCCTGACCAGGAAACGCTGCTCCGCATCCTGAGCGAGCCCAAGGACGCCGTCGTCAAGCAGTACCAACAGCTCTTCAAGATGGACTCTGTGGAGTTGACGTTCACGCCCGATGCCCTTGAGGCGGCGGCCACCGAGGCCATGAAGAGCAAGACCGGCGCCCGCAGCCTACGCGGCATCATCGAGCGGACGTTGTTGGACGTCATGTACGACCTGCCGTCCCTCAACAACGTTACCCGGTGCGTCATCGATGGCGATGCGGTGCGCGGGCTGAAGCAGCCCCTTCTGCTCACGACCTCCGGCGTCCCTGTGGAACAGGCCCCGCAACGCAAGTCGGCGTAGGCGGCTCTGGCCCTCCCCGCTACTCCTGGGGCGCCAGAGCGGCCTCTACCTGCTCGTCGAGGCACAACGGCGTTTCCCCGCCTTCCTGCGCGAGAACGGCCCCTTCTTCTATGCGGAGCCTTCCGTCCGCCAGGGCCTCCAGTGTTGCCAGCAGGAGGGGCCGTTCCCTGAGCACGCCCGCCTGGCGAATGAGCCGGAATAGGGTCAGTTCCTCGCCGGGGTCCCGTTGAAGCGCTTCCAGCGATTTTCCCTCAACCTCCCGCCAGGCTTCGTCGAACCCGGCGCCCCTCAGGGGGAAGCGGGCGTAGCTCAACGGCGGCCCTTCGTCCACGGCCTCCGTCACGAGATGGACCATCGCCCCCGACTGGCCTGCCTTCTGCCCAATGAGGTCCCAGATCACCTGCTTCCAGGTTCCCGCCGGGCCGTCGGGCAGGGCGGGGTGCAGGTTGACCAGGGAGAACCTGTTGCAGAGGAGCGGGCTCAGGATGAGCATGTAGCCCGCCATCACGCAAATGTCGGGATGAAACCCCTCCAAGAGCGCCGCAGCCTCGCGGTCGAAGGCCTCGCGGTCTTCGGAGACGCGGGCGCCGCGCTCGGCGCGGAACCGGCGGGAGGAGTGGCACACCAGGGGAAAGCCGTAGTCGCTGACCTGTTGGAAGTAGCGGTCGCTGCCCTCGGCCTCGCCGGGCTCGCGGTTGCTGAACACGAAATCGATCTGCGCCTGGAGGTCGCCGCGCTGGATGGCCTCGACCGTGGTGCGCAGCATCCCCAGGGACCCTTCCCCCCGTCCGGTGGAGAACCAGCCGAGCCCCAGCGGGGCGCCTCGGCGTGGCTGCGCTGGGGGCGGGTCGCTCTTAGGCCCGCTCAAGGTAGGCGCCCGTGCGGGTGTCCACTTTGATGCGGTCGCCCTCATTAATAAACAGGGGAACCTGAACGACGAGACCCGTTTCCACCGTGGCGGGCTTGGCCCCGCCCTGGGCGGTGTCGCCCTTGACCCCTGGAATTGTCTCGGCAATTTCCAATGTAACGCTTGTGGGCATTTCGATGGCGATGGGATTGTCGTTGTAGAACACCACCCCCACGATGGCGGTCTCGGTCAGGTAGTTCTTGTATTCGCCGATCTGCTCGTCGCTGAGGGGGTACTGGTCGTAGGTCTCCTGGTCCATGAAGTGGTACAGCCCTTCCTCGCCGTAGAGGTATTGGGCTTCCCGGTGCTCCACATGGGCCACCTGGAGAGGCTTGTGGCCCGGCAGCTTGCGCTCCAGGACCTGCCCCGTTTTGAGGTGCTTGATACGCAGCGTTAGGGTAGGGGCTTGCTGCTGCATCTTGGTGTGTTGGTACTCCACCACCTGCCATGGCTCGCCGTCGAGTTCCAGGACCATGCCCCGGCGGAGGTCGCTGTAGCTGATCATTGAGGCTTTACCCTTGAATCCCTCTGAGAGGCTGTCTTTCTCGTTCCATTACAGAGGCCGTTTGGCGCGGCCCATAGCGTGCCGCCCATCCGCTCTGCCCTGATCCCCCTTGCCACAGGGAGCGTGAGCCCGCGCCCTGCGCGCTGACTGCGGCGCTAGGCAACGTCCAAGGCCAGCTTCCTGGCGTGGCTAAGGCAGCGGGCCTTGCCCTTTTCCAAAACGACGATGTCCTCGATGCGAACGCCGCCCCATCCCGAAAGGTAGATTCCCGGCTCGATGGTGAACACCATGCCGTCGATCAGCAGGTCCGGCGAACGCTGGCCCACCCTGGGGAATTCATGGATGGCCAGTCCGACGCCGTGGCCCAAGCCGTGGCCGAAGTTGTCGCCATAGCCGGCTTCTTCGATGACTGAGCGGGCCAGGCCATCCGCCGCCTGGGCCTCCATGCCGTCGGTGACGTTGGTCATGGCGAACTGCTGCGCCCGGAGCACTGCGCCGTAGACCTCCCGGAAGGTATCGTCCAGGGGCTCGAGGCAGACCGTGCGCGTCAGGTCGCTGCAATAGCCCTGGTAACGAGCCCCCATGTCGATGACGACGGGTTCGGTGGGGCGCAACTCGCGGTCGTTGGGACGGTGGTGCGGCAGAGCCGAGTTTGGTCCGGAGGCCACGATGATGTCGAACGACGTGCTCTCTGCGCCCAGCTCCCGCATCGTCCGCTCCAGCTCCCAGGCCATCTGCCGCTCCGTTACGCCGGGCCGAAGGCTGGCGCTCACCCGGTCGAACGCGGTGTCGCCAATGTCGATCGCGCGCTGGGTGGCCTCCATTTCCTCCTGGTCTTTGACCGATCGCAGCGCCAGGAGGATGCCCTTGGTGGCAACCAGTTCGGGCCGCTCGGGGGCGGGCAGTTGCTCCAATGCCTCTGTAAAGCTGGAATGCTGCGCGAAGGTGAGGCTGGTCGCCTCGAAGCCAATGCGCTTCAGCTTCATCGCCGAGGAAAGGCCGGGAAGCCAGTCGGTATCGCCGCTGATGCGCTCCACTCGAAACGCCGGCGACTGCCGGCCGGCCTGTTCGACGTAACGGAAGTCGGTGGCCAGGACGGCCTCGTCGTGTGTGACCAGCAGATAGCCGGCGGAGCCTGTGAACCCGGACAAATAGCGCCGGTTCTCCGGGCTGGACACCAGCATGGCGTCGACGTCCAGTTCCCCCAGAAGCTCGCGGAGCCGCCCGATGCGTGATGTCATGTGGCGCCTTCCTTCTTGGCGATAGCGGCGAGGTAATCGACGGCTGCCAGGTAGCCGCGCCAGCCCATGCCCGTGACCTGGGCTACGCAGACCGGCGCGATGACCGACTCCCTGCGCCACTCCTCTCGGGCGTGAATGTGCGAAATGTGCACCTCCACCGCCGGGACTCGCAGGTCCTGCAGGCAATCCCGCAGAGAGAGTCCGTAGGTTGTCAGGGCCGCCGGATTGATGATGATTCCGTCCGCTGCGGGGCCGTGCTCCTGGAGCCAGTCGACCAGGGCGCCCTCGTGGTTGGACTGAAAGCAAGCTGCCTCTGCGCCGTGGTAAGAGGCTCGGTCGTTGATGTTCTGCTCCAACTCGGCCAGGGACATGGCGCCGTACAGGGCAGGATCCCGCTGGCCAAGGCGGTTCAGGTTGGGACCGTTGACGACAAGTAGCTTCACGAGATCTGTCGCGCCGCGAGGGGGTTGAACAGCCCTGCCAGGGCTGAGTCTATCCTACCAGCTTGCCCCTGTGAGGGAAAGGTTCGGCGCAGAGGCAGGAAGGCCTCCGTTCCGCGCCCCAAGCAACCTCCCTCGCCGGCGGACGGGGGACGCTATCGGCTGTTATGAATGCCGTTCAATGCTCCGCGGCCAGGGGCGCCGCCCTGCATGGCCTTCGGGACATCGGGCCTGGTCAGCCGGTTCCCGCCCACCCGGACTCGGAGAGGTCAACGGTGACGCCGTCCGGGGGCGGTGAACTTGACCTCGACGTTGGCCCCGCGGGACGGGCGATTGCCGGGCATGTCGCCTTCCGACTTATACCTTGCGCCGGCGTTGATGATCTGTTGCTCAGCCGTTGTCATCTCGTCCACCGCAAAGCCCAGATGGTGAACACCCGCATATCGCGGCGCGCCTTCGGTAGTCGCTGCGAAGTCGTCCTTGAACTTCAGAATGGCCAGGTTCACGTGGCCGTCGGTGAGGTAGTATCCCTCCGCCGCGTCGTTGAAGACGCGGCCAGCCTCCTGAAGGCCAAGGCCGTCCATATAGAAACGGGCGGTTGCCTCCGGGTCCTGCGTTGCTATAGCGACGTGCCGTATCCTGGCCATGGTCTCCCCCTCGCGTTGATGATTGTGCCCCGGTGGTGGCGCCTGGGAAGAGTCGGCGCCGCGGCCGCTGCGTTGCCGCAAATATTGCGGGGCCGCCTTGACATCCCGCAAGATCACGGGCTATGTTCGCCGAGCCGACCAAGACTCATTCAGTATAAAGCGAGACGTTGGAGGTGCTCGATGGCGCTCACAGTGGAAAAGATGTACGCGGGTATTCAGGCTGGCATGGCCAAGGCCGTTGAGATGGGCCAGAGGATCAGCTTTTGCATCATGGACGAGGGCGGCCACGTCAAGATGTCGGTCCAGGGCGACGGCGCCCGTTGGAACACAGTCGACATCGCCATAGGCAAGGCGTACACGGCGGTTGCCTTCAGGCGGAGCACAGCCGCCCTGCAGGAGCTGAGCCAGAAGGCGCCCGGTTTCTCCAGCCTGGAGACCCTCTTTGCCGGCAAGGTGATCATGCTGCCCGGCGGCCTTGTGTTGATGGACGGCGACCAACTCGTGTGCGGCGTGTCGGCCAGCGGCGGCAGCGGCGAGCAGGACGTGGAGTGCGCCCAGGCCGTCATCGATGCGCTGAGGGAGTCCCTCTAGCGCCCCTCCTCACCCGCAAGGGAGTGCAGCACCCTGGGATTGGAGAGAGAGGGCGGGTCATAGACCCGCCCTCTCTCTATCGCTCTGATAGGCTACACCTAGGACGCCTTGAAGCTGGCTATGTAGTCCTTCACCGCCTCGGGGATGAAGAAGGATGGCCTGTACCCCAGTTGCTCGCCCGCCTTCACGAGGTCGAAGGGGAAACGCGTTGGGCTGGCCTTCGCGGGGCCGTTGGGCTCGGTGATGGTTATCTGGGCATCGGGAATCTCCTCCCGCACAGCCGCCGCAATATCCTCCAGATCCTTCAGCACGCCCGTGCCGATGTTGAAAATGTGGTCGGTCAAGCCCTCAGCCCGAACGGCCAAGGCTGCGGCCCGCGCCATGTCCTTGGCGTAGACGAACTCGTTGTACCCCATCCAGAGAGAGGTTCGCTCCACGGTGACGGCCCGGCCGTCGGCTGGACCCGTGATCACCTCGAAGATGACGCTCCCGAAGGGCGTGCCGGCGGCAGAGAACGTGTACCCGTAGCCGACGGGATACCGCAGGGCAATGACCTCTATGCCGTAGTGCGCCCCGTATTGCAACGCAAGCCGCTCCGCGGCCAGCTTGGTGGCGCCATACAGCGAGTTCGGCGCCGTCTGCTGGTCCTCGTTCATGGGGCCGGAGGCGGTGACGTCGTAGACGCCCATTGTGCTTGCGAACACCACCCGCTTGACTCCGGTGAGCCGAGCCGCCTCCAGGGCGTTTACCGTCCCGCCCACGTTGACCTTAAAGGCCGTGTACGGAGCGGCGGCGACTGCGCCCCCCAGCAGACCCACGGTATGCACCAGGCAGTCGGCGTTGGTCCTCTGAAGCGCCGCCACGAGGTCGCCGACGTTGGTGACGTCGCCGCGGATGACATCAGCCCGGTCCTTGCCGGCTACCTTATCTATGTACCAATTGACGGGTGATAGCTCGAACAGGGCGACTTTCTCTCCCTGGTCCGCGAGATCCTTGGCGAGATGGACGCCGAGCATGCCGGCGCCGGTAATGAGTGTGGCCATCGTTGCTCCTTTGTGTCTTGCAGACGTTCCGTCGTGGGGCTCATCGCTCTTGGGCCGGCGCCCCCAGGGGAGCCCCTCCCAACCCTTTGCGAAAGGGCGCCTATTCCAAGCCGTACAACCTGGCGCAATTGTCCCAGAGGTATTTCCGCTTGTCCTCCTCCGGTATCGGAAGGTTCAGAAGGGTCTCCACCGCGTGGGGGTACTTCACGTCCAGGTGCGGGTAGTCCGTGGAGAACACCACGTTGTCTCCCAGACCAAACTCCGGCAGGTGCTTGGCTGTTATCTCGTCGCATTCTATGGCGGTGAAGCACTGGCGGCGGAAGTACTCGTCGGGCATCAGCGTCAGCTCCGGGATTTCCGCGTAGCCGGTCACCTCCATGTACTCGTTCATGCGCCAGAGGAGCCAGGGCATCCAGGAGCAGTTGCCCTCAAGGTAGGCCACCTTGAGGGTGGGGAACCGCTCGAAGACTCCGCCAAAGATCATGTCCGTGACCGCCGTCATGTTCTCCAGGGGGAAGGTGAGCGTGTTCATCATGGAGAACGTGGGCACGAAGCGCTCCATGACCGGTTGAGGCAGGTCGACGAACCCGGCGGCATGGAAACCCACGGGGATGCCCAGCCGCTGGCACTCGGCCCACAGGGGGTCGTAGTACGGGTCGCTCCACATGTGGCCGTTGACGTAGGTGGGCCGCATGTAAATGGCCTTGAATCCAAAGTCCTCAACGCAGCGCCGCGCCTCCGCCACCGCCCCCTCGACGTCATGGGGCGCCACCATCGCGGCGCCGTACATGCGAGTGGGCGCCGTCTGGCAGAAGTCGCGCATCCAATCGTTGTAGGCCTTGGCAATGGCCCCTGCGTAGCCGGGGTCCAGTTGGTCTATGCCCAGCACGAAAAGCCCCCTGGTGGGAAAGAGCACGGCGGTGTCCAGCCCCTCATTGTCCATGGCCTGGATCTGTGATGGGCCGTCGAAGTTCCTGGCAAGCGCATCGCTGTACAGGTCCCACATCTTCTTCTCGATGACGTCGTAGAACGCCTGCGGGAAGCGGTTGGAGGCGCCGCCCATGATCCTGCCGTCCACCTCAACCCGCAGGTCTCTGGTGAACTCATCCAAGCCGACGGGGGCGCGTTCGGCGTAGGCGGGGTCGATGTAGCTCTGCCAAAGATCGACGGGCTCCATGATGTGCATGTCGGAGTCCATAGCCTTGAATCCGTTCTTCACGGCGACCACCTCCTTGTTGGGGGCCTGGAGACGACGAAGCCCGGGCCCTAGTGTGGGACGGCCCATTATAGGAGCATAGAACCGCCAGGGTCAACGATGACGCCTGGGTCTCGATACCTGTGCCCGGGTTGCTGTCGATAGTGGGCCGCGTGAGCTTTCTAGGCACCTGATATCGTCGTTAGGCCATGCTTGCTGAGGGACGCGCCGCGGTTGAAGGCCCTTCGGGCGTGTGCTAATCTCTATGAGCGTCGGGGTGTAGCGCAGCCCGGGAGCGCACCTGCATGGGGTGCAGGGGGTCGGAGGTTCAAATCCTCTCACCCCGACCAGCCAGACCGCCCTTCGGGGCAGCTTAGCGAGAGACTATTGATTCGCATTACCGCGGACCCCAACATCGGAAGCATTGGGCCTTTGCTTCTGAGCTGGCATGGCCTATTCACCTTTGTTGGGGTGGTTGTCGCCATCTTTCTGGTGGCCCGCTGGGCCCGGCGGGCGGGGATAGGGTCAGAGGCTGTCTACAACATCGCCATCTGGGCCGTCTTGGGCGGCATCATCGGCGCCCGCGTGGTCCACGTGGTGGACTTCTGGGAGGTCTACCAAAACGACCTCACCGGGATCCTCGCGCTCAACACCGGCGGGGTGGGGTTGTGGGGAGGCCTGCTGGGAGGACTTGCCGGCGGCCTGATTGCCGCATGGCGCATGGGCTACCCCATCAGACGGATCATGGACCTGACGGCGCCCGCGATGCTCCTGTCCCAGGCGGTTGGACGGGTCGGGGACGTCATCAACGGAGAGCATTGCGCCAAGGCCACGGACGCGCCTTGGGGCTTCGTCTACTCCCACCCCGAGAGCCCCGCGTTCTCGTGCATGCCCCTGGGGGGCGCCGGCCTCATCGAAACGAAAGCCATGCACTCCGCCGTTAGCTATGAGCTCATCTACGACCTGCTGGCCTTCGGCTTCCTGTATAAAGTCGCCAGGGGGCGGATCAAGCCGGATGGCATGATGTTCGCTCTCTATCTGTTTCTCTATGGCGCAGGCCGGCTCGTCATCCAGACCTTCTTCCGTCTGGACGACAAGTTCATCGGCCCGCTTCAGGAGGCGCAGGTCATCTCCATTGCCGTGCTGGTCGTCACCGGGGCAATCCTGGTGTGGAAGGCCAGACTCAGGACCGCCGGGGACATGAGCGGTCCCTCTGCTTCTCCCAGCGCTCCCAGGCCCAAGGGCACGCGCGCCCAGCGCCGGAGGAAGGACAGGAACTAGCCGTATTTCCCGGGGATGTCATTCCAGGCGCAAGGCAGGAACATCCTCCTGTCCCTTCCCGGCGCCCGGTGAAGGCTGGCGCCTAGTGTTGGAAAACAGCGTTGTCGTTTTGACCCCTTGCACACGGCGTTCGACTGCCAAACATGGAAACGCTTACTTTGGTTACCAGATGCTAGGTACGCGTCACTCTGTTCTGGCGCTGGAGCGTTACCGCCACAGCCGGAACGCACTCCTGACATGCCCGTGGAACAGGTCGCTGTAGGAGGAGTTCCGCGCCATTCACGGGCTGAAGGGCCGCGAAGCGGACTACGTGGTCGTCCTCGACCTCGAGGATGACCGGAGGAGGTTCCCTCCCGGATAGAGGACGATCCGCTGTTGGACATCGTGTTGCCTCCAGTGGGAGATCGCGCCCGCCTACGAGAGAATTCGCGTCGAGACGGTAACGGAGACAGCCGGGCAATGATGGATAGCCAGTTCAGCTTGAAGCATCAGCCAGGGCTGAGAATTGTTGGGCTGATGCTGGCGTGCCTGCTGGCGGCATTGCTCACAGGCGCGGCTTGCGGCCGTTCCGATCAGGCGGTGAAGTGGGGGTACGATGGGCCGGGCGCGCCGGAATTTTGGGCCTCGTTGTCCGAAGAGTACGCAACCTGCGCCGACGGCAAGCAGCAATCTCCAATTGATATTGCCGGATCCTCCAAGGGCAACGCCGCGCCCATTTCGTTCTCATACAGCGTCGATGCTGCGTCCGTCCACAACGATGGCAAATTTGTCCATGTTGACTATATGGCGGGTAACACCCTGAGCGTTGGCCAGCGGACCTACGAGCTAAAGTCGGCGCACTTCCATTCACCATCAGAGCATCGGATAGACGGCGCGAGCTTTGCGGCAGAACTGCACTTGGTCCATGCGGATGCTGACGATGCCCTGGCAGTCGTCGGGCTGCTGTTTGAGCTGGGCGCGCCCAGCCCAATAGCGCAGGAGATTCTCGATGCTGCCCCGGCGGCTACCAATACTGTCGTCGACGGCTTTGCTCTCAATGCCAGGGGCTACGCGCCGGGCGAACTCGGCTATTATCGGTACGACGGCTCAAAGACGACACCCCCGTGCGGTGAACCGGTTGACTGGTACGTCATGCGCCAGCCCAAAACCATCTCCCCGGAGCAGGTTGATAGCCTTCTGGCGTTGAGCGGCGGTCCCAACAATCGTCCTGTCCAGCCCACAGGCGATCGCGTGATAACAACCCGGCGGCGCGCGGAAAATGCCCAGCCAGCCTTGACCCGCGGGTGAGCGACTAATAGAGTGACTCGCAGCGCCTCTGGCGCCTAGTGTCGGAAAACAGCATTATCGTTTTGACGCGATGCGCACGGTGTTAGACTGCCAGGCATGGAAACGAGTGCTTTGGTTACCCTGTGCTAGGACGGGGACCGCGCAACAACCTCTCTGGGGACGACAACGAACGATAGGGTTGGAGGCGCGTGGCAGCAGGGCCGCGCTCCACCCACGCCGGCGCCTTCTTCCCCAGGCAGCGATTGCGAGAGGTGAGGCATGACGACAGGCGCCCACCTGCTGGCGCGGGCCCTCAGAGCCGAGGGCATCGACACCGTGTTCACCCTCGTTGGCGACCACATCCTTCCTCTGGTGGATGCGCTGGAGGATGAGGGCGTCAAGCTGATTGACACCCGCCACGAAGCCGCCGCCCTCCACATGGCCGATGCCTATACCCGCGTGACCGGCCGCCCGGCGGTGGCGCTGACCACCGGAGGCCCAGGGCACGCCAACGCCGTTGCCGGGCTGCCCATGGCCTGGATGGCCGAGACTCCCCTGGTCTTCATAAGCGGCGCCCCTGAGTCCTACCTCCAGGGCATGTGGAACGCCCAGGAAGTGCCCCAGGTGGACATGGCGAGGCCCACGGTCAAGGGGGCGTGGCAAATACCCGATGCCAGCCGCATCCCTGAGTACGTGAGCAGGGCCTTCCGCTCTGCCGCCGGCGGAAGGCCGGGCCCCGTCTACCTGTCCGTCCCCGTCGACGTGCAGGAGCAGCAAATCGCCGACGCAGAGGCGGAGGCTTACCGGCCCCAGACGGCGTCCCGCGCCACCGCTTCCCCTGAAGACGTGGACCGCGCCCTCGATCTGCTGCGCGGGGCCGAACGGCCCGTGGCCATCGCCGGTGGGGCGGCGTGGTTCTCGCTTTCCAGGGACGGGTTGGCCAACTTCATCGAGACGACGAAGACCCCCCTGTTTACCGTGGAGCTCAGCCGGGGCCTCCTCTCCGACGAGCACCCCCTGTGCTTCGGCTACGCCGACAGGGCCTTGAACGAGACCTACCGCCTCGTCTCCCAGTCCGACGTCGTGCTCCTGCTGGGCAAGAAGCTGGACGCTCGCATTGGCTTCGGGCAGCCCCCTTCAATCGCTGCATCGGCCAAGATCATCCAGGTGGAGCCCTCGCATGAGGCGGTGGGCGTGAATCGCACCGCGGACGTTGCCTTGGTGGGCGACATCGGGGCCATTGTGGGGCAGCTCGCGGAACGGGCGGCGAACAGGCCGTGGCCCGGCCGCCCATGGGTGGAGGAGCTGCGGCGCAGCACCGCAGGGACGAGGGCGAAGTGGGACGCCGCGGCAGCCGAGGCTGAGGCGATACACCCGCTTCACGTGGCGCAGGAGGTGGAAGCGCTGCTCCGCGATGATGCGATGGTCATCGTGGACGGCGGCGACTATGTGCAATGGCCCCGCCTTTATCTGAGGGCACGCCGTCCTGGCGGCTGGCTGCGGCTGGGTCCGTTGGGTCAGCTTGGCGCGGGTCTTCCCTTTGCCCTGGCCTGCCGTTACGCCGACCCCGATGCTCAGGTCGTGCTGTTCATGGGCGACGGATCCCTTGGCTTCTACCTCGCGGAGATAGACACGGCGATTCGGCACAACCTGCCGGTCGTCATCGTGCTGGGCAACGACGCTCTATGGGGCATCGACCGCAACTTCCAGCTTGCCTACTACGGCAGGGCGGTTGCCACAGACCTGCGTTTCGTCCGCTACGACAGGGTTGTGGAGGCGATGGGGGGCCACGGCGAGCTCGTAGAGCGTCGCGAGGACCTGTCCGGGGCTTTGCAAAGGGCCTTCAACAGCGGCAAGCCTGCGCTGGTCAACGTCGTGATCAAGCCCGCCCAGAGTCCCCTGGCCGACGCCATGATCGCCCGCAAGCGCTCCCAGCCCTGAGAAGGGATAGCAGGGGGCGGGTAGGGTGGAATGTTCGGCTAGAGACTGTTCACGCTAATACACCGAATTGGGCTGTCATTGGAGGACCATACAACGACCAATACGCCTGCACCGTCAAGGATGGGGCTTTCGTCTCGCCGAGCGGGGTGCAGGGGGCGCAGCCGCCGCCGCGGGTACAGCGAGTGCCCCTGCTTTGGAAACCGTCGGAGGGCGGAGCGGGCGGGATAGCGGCGCAGGCCAAAACAAAGGGGCCTATGCGGGATTTTGCCCACGAGGCTGGATCACGCGGCGAGGGCTACTCACCACTGCCCTTCATTGACCCCGTAAGTTTGGCCAAATTCAGGTCGTAAAGGTAACAGGAGACCTCACGGTCGTCGTCTTGCTGCCATCCGTCCCGCAAAGGGTAGAGGTAACCAACGTCGAGACGGGACAGCTCGTAGGAGAGTCCGACGTAGGTCTCGAATTCACTGAGGCAGTAGCCAAAGCTGTAGGCCTCAAACACGTCATCGCCGGGATACGGCGCGCTGTCGCTCGCAGGGTGGTCGGCGACCGCGTAGACCTCGTTGTCGTGGCGCTCCGAGCATGAGGCTTCGTCGACCTCCGACAACTCGGAGGTCTGGCTGGCCGGGTCGTCAAAGCAGTCTCCGACCTCCAGAGAGAAGACACTTTGTCCCCCGCCGCACGCCGCGACCAGGAGCAAAACGAGCAGACCGCCGGCCCAAAGTTTCACGTTTCGCTTCATGTCAACCTCACTTGAGGAGGTATTCTTGCCCGTTTGGGCGTCGGATGGGGGTTAGGCCAATCGTCGGCGCTACCCTAGGGGCTGCGCTTGGGCTGCTTTGCAGGGCGTGGCCGGACTAGAGGCTGAAGCACGCTCTCGAAGGCGCCGGAGATTGGCTGTATCGGCTTGGATGGCTGGACGCGGTCGGTCTTCTGCTCCTCGTCTCTTGGCCATCCCGCTCCTCCGTTCCTTGGCTCGCATCATCCTGCCCTAGACAGAGCGGTTTCCGCGTAGCGCGCACAGATGATACCGCCGGGAAACACTTTGTGTATACCCCCAAACAAAGCCCTCCGTCTAGGGAGGGTTCAGAGAACCCAAGGTTCCCGCCCGTCTGTTGGGCCACCCCCTTTTCATCAGCCTTATGTGGCCTGACAAAGCCGCCGTTCTTCCGGCTAGCCTGGTAATCCAGCCCGCCAGTGTGAACAGTCCCCGGCCGGCGTCGGAGGGCCAAGCGTTCCGCCCTCATCCCGGCGTCGGGAACTGCTCCCAAGGATTCCCTCCGCCGGAAGCATCAGCGTTGGTTGGCCCGAAGAAGCCGGTCGCCGCAGCCCGTACAGAAGGAGGCGTCCGGGCGGTTGCGGGCACCGCAGTAGCTGCAGTAGAGGGCTTCCGGGATCGAGGGGAGGCGAGCGCCGCACTGGTCGCAATGGCTGTTTGCGGCCCTCATCATGGCCCCGCAAGCGCCGCATGGCGCCTGGGGATAGTTTCGCCTCATCTGGTAGGGGGAGATGCGCTGTCCCCACTTGAACCGCGTGAACAGCCAGATGCCCCCCAGGCCGACGAATCCCACCGACGCCCACGGCATGACGAATACCACTACGTTGAACAGGCCGTGCGCCACTGCGGCCAGTCCAACACCGGCTACGACCAACCCTCTCCGCTTGTTTCCTGACCGGTGATGCAGACCCAACGAATAGCCCCAAAGACCCCCGAAGATGACGTGCGCCAGGGTGCTGAGGGGTGCCCTTACGATCATGACTTCCGGCCCAAAGGCCGCGACGTACCCGATGTTCTCCACCGTGACGAAACCCAGGCTCGCCGCCGCGCCATAGATCATCCCGTCCAGAGGCTCGTCGAAATAGAGCGAACGGAAGGCGTAGAACCGCACGGCTGCGAACTTGCAGATCTCTTCCACCGGCCCCACCACCAGCAGCATTGCCACCGCTGTGGAGGCCAGGCTGGCCCCCTCGATGTCCAAGTCCCCCCCATACACGAAGACGCCCTCCAGGAGACCCGCAAAGATAGTTGACAGGCCGCCCAGCAGGAACGTCGCTACCAACAGGCGGCGCGGGCCGGGACGGTAGACATCCATGCGGGCGAAGAACCAGAGCCAGAAGACACTGGGCGCAATCGCCGCCAGAAGCACGCCGAGGGCGCTCAAGAGCTAGGGGGACCCGAACGGGGTGGACGGTCCTTGATCACGACGACGGTGTCGCAGATGAGGTCGTGGAGACCCCGCTTGTCTTTGCGAACGCCGATCATGATGAATCCGATGAAGAGGGTGGCGGCCGATATGTACTGCGCAAGGGTGCGCGCCAGGGAGCGGAGTGGGCTCACCCGCGACCCGTCGGAGCAGACGACGTACATGCTGAAGACGCGCTTGCCGATTGTCGTGCCCCAAGCGGCAACCAGGAGCGTGAAGTAGGCGGCGCCCAGCGCCAGGTTTGCGAAATACTCGCCCACACTGTCCGCCTCGAATGTGCCGTCGCCTAGCGTCCGGACCAGGACGAGCCAGCCAGTGCTCAAGACGATACCGTCTATGAGGTACGCCGCCAGGCGGACCCAGAACCCGGCGGGCCGCCCGTCCCGGTAGGCCGGTATGCCGGGAGGGTCGGCGCCCGCGGGACGGGAAGTCTCTAAGGAGAAGCCGCAGCGGTAGCAGTACGCGGCGCCCGGCTCGTTGATCCTGGCGCACCGCGGGCATTGGGCGGCCCTGGGCGCCTGATGGGCAGGAGAGCTTTCAAGCGCTTGCTCCTGCGATGGAGTGTCCAAGCGGCTGGACAGGACGGCACCGCAGCTATGACAGAAGGCGCTGCCCGTGGGGTTGGGCGATTCGCAGCGCTGGCAGCGAGCCTGTAGCTGGTGGCCACACCAGTGGCAGAAAACTGCGTCCGTCAGAATGTCGCGGCCACACTGGACGCACTGCATCCGGCCCTCCGAGGCAGTTGGTGTACTTCCCACCTCGCTCCAGCCCCTCCCGTGGCGCTCGAGGCAACGCTCCCATCCCTACCCCAGTATTCGGGGGAAAGGGTCACATTCCCTCCCTGGCCATGGGGGAACTACAGCGAGCGCGCGAGCTCCAGCGCCTCGGCCAGTTGATCGGGCTTGTAGCCGACGATCCGCCGGTCGCCGACCACGGTGACCGGCGTGGCCCGGTGGCCCAGATCTATCAGCTCATCCCTGGCGGCGGCGTCCTCGGAGACGTTCCTCACCTCGAAGGCAACTCCCTCTTTCGCCAGGTAGCCCTTGACCATTTCACACGGCCCGCAGCCATTGGAGGTGAATACGGTGATCGGCATACTCATAAGCGTCCTCCTCCCCGGGCCGGGCCGTTGCCCCACACGGTGAGTCTACGAGACCGGCTCGCAGCTTTCAAGGCGCCGCACGCCTCCGCGGTATGCGTGACACATGTGGGTGGACCATACCCTATAGTCGGGGGAGAGGATGTCTGTCCTTGCCCCCGTATTCGGAGGAAGGCTAGGAAGGGGGTTCGGACGCGCCTCCTCCGTCCCCCAAGCAGGGTGCAGGGGGCGCAGCCCCCGCCGGGGGAACAGCGTGTCCCCCTGTAACCCCAAACGTTGGAGGGGGCTAGGTGGGATAACGGTGCCCGCGACCATAAGCCCCTCTCTCTCTCGGTACTTGAGGGCAGGTTAGGAGGCGCCCCCCCCCATTGCAAAATCCGAACTATTGTGCTATGGTATCGCCAGGAAGTGGGCCCCCGGCCCGCTTCTCTTCCTTGGAGCCTGCCGCATAACGTATGTACTGGGGGCTAACCACAGAGAATCCCCCTGTGGCAGGGGCTTGGGGAACATCCCCAGGCCCACAACCCTCCGAGGAAGGCTGGGACCGGAGCGACTGCCGTTGTGAGGCAGGCTCCTTGGAGCCATCCCGCTCCATTACGGTTCGTTACGGCTCCATTACAGATCCATTACAGATCCTTTACAGCTTCATTACGGCTCGTTACGCCCTATTACGCCTTTGTACTGGCTCCGTGCCTACCCCCACCGAAATCCGGCTGATTGGCGTAACAAGACCTCGCTCACCATCCAGAAGTCTTACCTGTTATCGCGTCGAGGTGTTGTGGACTTCCGCTCTCGCTCCCGTCGCTGTTGCCCTTGGGAGGCCGCCGGCGGCGCTGCCCACGCAGGGCGCGGCGCACCGAGGTGCTCGGGGCGTCGGAACAATGGCCCCGCTGTGTCGGTGGATTCCAGTCCGCTGCAACCCCCCGGGCCAGGGTTAGTGGAACGGCCCGTGAAGGCGTTGCCGCCGCCCGTGATACAATGGCCTGGGTGAGCGGCCCCACAGGGCTGGCGGCAACGCCCCCAGACTCCAACCCCCGCAACGGAACTGAAAAGATGGCCAACGCGAAAGAGAGCAAGAAGCCCAGGAACTACTGGCTCGTTGTTCTTCCCTCGATGCACTACCGCATAACCAAGGAACGCGGCCTGTCCATTCAGGGCGTCACCCCCAAGGAAAGGAAGAAGGCCCAACGCATGCTGCCAGGCGACCGCATGGCGTTCTACCTGCCGGACACCCAGAGCTTCCCCGCATCTGCGACGATAGCGTCCGAGTATTTTGAGGGGCAGGACGCCATCTGGGCCAGCGACGGCGACAAGGACCCATATCCGTATCGCGTCAATATCAAGGCGGACGTCTCCCTGGAAGAAGAGGACTGGCTGGACGCCCGAGAGATAGGGCCAAGGCTGCTCTACGTGCGGCGTTGGGTCCCCGAGGACTGGCCGCTGGCTTTCTTCCAGGCCCAGTTGCACCTGCTCCCCCAGCAGGACTTCCGGTTGCTGGAGGACGAGATGAGGCGGCTGGCAACCAGGCGACCTCGCTCCAAGGGGGGCAACCGGCAGGGCGCGGGACCTATAGCCCTGGGCGCCTGACGCCGGTCGCGCTCTCTCCCGGCTTCACTATCATCCAGGCGCGCGTTGGAGGTGTGGGTTGGAGTTCCGCTTTGTGGGCAATTCCGGACTACAGGTCTCGGTCATAGGGCTCGGCGCCAATAACTTTGGAGGCCGCACTGACGAGGCCGGCGGCATTCGCGTCGTGAAGACCGCCATAGAGGAGGGCATCACCGCCATCGACACCGCCGATGTCTACGGCGGCGGTTTGTCGGAAGAGATCATCGGCAAGGCCATCAAGGGCGAGCGTCATCGGCTCGTGCTCATGACCAAGTCAGGAATGCGCTACGGCCAGGGACCCCATGAAGGCGGAGCCTCCAGGCTTCACCTGGTCCAATCGGTGGAGACCAGCCTGCGAAAGCTGGGCGCCGATCACATTGACCTCTACCAGCTCCACTTCCCCGACCCATACACGCCCATCGAGGAGACGCTCCGCGCCCTCGACGACATGGTCCGGCAGGGCAAGATACGGTACATCGGCTGCTCGAACTACCTTGCATGGCAGGCCTGCGAGGCAGCCTGGACATCGCGGTCGCTCGGCCTGAACTCCTACATCAGCGTTCAGCCGCACTACAGCCTGTACCACCGTGCGCCCGAGCGGGGCCTGATGTCGTTCTGCCAGGCCTATAACGTCGGCATCATTCCCTACTACCCGTTGGCCAAGGGCTTGCTCACGGGGAAGTACCGCGCCGGGGAGGAGCCGGCGTCGGGCACGCGGCTGAGCGACGTCCGTTTCCAAGGCATCCTCAACGACGCGAACTACGAGGTGCTGGGCAAGCTCGAGAAGTTTGCCGGAGACCACGGCCGCTCCGTTCTGGACCTGGCGTTCGCCTGGCTTCTGGCCCGGCCCCAGGTATGCACGGTCATCGCCGGGGCCACCAAGCCGGAGCAGGTGAGGGCCAACGCCGCCGCGGTGGGCTGGGCGCTGACCCAAGACGAAGTCGCCGAGTTGGACCGCATAACCGAACGCTACGTCGCCGACCCGATAGAGTGATGAGGCGCTGGTTCGCAACGATGCGCAGGGAGAGTGCGCGTGGCGCCGGAACGTGACCCCGTCATCCTTGTGGAAAGCCTGGTCAAGCGGTTCGGGGGCGTTACCGCGGTCGACGGCGTTTCCTTCGAGGTGCATCGGGGCGAGATATTCGGCATTCTGGGGCCCAATGGCGCCGGCAAGACGACCACGCTGGAGTGCATCGAGGGCCTGCTGAAGCCGTCGGCCGGCGCCATCCGCGTCCTGGGCCTGGAGGTTCCCCGGCAGGCCAGGGAGGTCAAGAAGCGCATCGGCATTCAGCTTCAGACCTCCTCCTACTTCGACTATCTGTCGCTTCGAGAGACGCTCCTGCTCTTCCAGCGCTTCTATCCCCGCCGCGTCTCCGCCGACGCCCTGTTGCAGCGTATGGACCTGGCCGACAAGGCCGGCGCAACGGTAGGGAAGCTCTCCGGCGGCCAGAAGCAGCGCTTCTCTATTTCCGCCACGTTGCTCAACGACCCGGAGTTGATCTTTCTGGACGAACCGACGACGGGGCTTGACCCCCAGGCCCGTCGGAACCTCTGGGACCTCATTCTGGAAATCCACGGCGAGGGCCGGACGGTGGTGCTGACCACCCACTACATGGAAGAGGCCCAGCAGCTATGCCACCGGGTTGCCATTATGGACCGCGGCAAGATCGTGGCTCTGGACGCGCCGCAGAACCTCGTGAAGTCTCTGCCAACTCCCTACGAAATCAAGGCGGTGGTCAGAGGAGGGCCTCCCAGAGAGACCCTGGAATCATTGGACGCCGTCGTCAATGTGCGCGTGGACGCCGATGCCGGTTTCGCACTGGGTTCTTCGGACGCCGCCCGGACGCTTCCGGCTCTACTGGCCTGGGTGGGGCGATGTGGCGGAGAGTTGGAGCACCTGGAGATTCAGCCGTCCAACCTGGAGGACGTCTTCCTGTCGCTGACGGGTAGGGGCCTGAGGGATTAGGGCGGCGTCACCCCCTCGTCCCCCGGGAAGGACTCGGCGCGGGGCACAGTCGCTTGGCCCAAGCGCCGGCCCTGAAGCGGGCAGCGGTGGCTACAGCCGCGGCGAAACAATGAAATGAACAGGGGCGCCGGACCATGGCCTTTCCCAGTCTCTTCATCGCGAACCTCAAGATCATCTTCCGGAACCGTCAGGCGGTATTCTGGGCGCTGGCGTTTCCCCTTCTGTTTGTCGTCGTGTTCGGCTTCTTCATCGGCGATGGCGCTCCGGTAACAACCATCACCGTCGTCGATCACGCCCAGGACCCACTCTCCGACCGTCTACTGAGGGACCTCGCCAACGTTGATGTCCTGGAGGTGGAGTTCCGCGCCGACGAGGCTAAGGCTAGGCAGGGGGTTGCCGACGGCGACCTGGGGTTCCTCCTCATCGTGCCCGCCGGACTCGAGGAACGGGTGACGGACAATCCTCCCGCCAACGTGACGATCCTCTACGACGAGGGCAGCCCCACGGCTGGCCTCGTTGTTGGGGTCATTCGACAGTTCCTCGACAACGCCAACCTCTCCCTTGCCGGGGCGCCGACCCTTCTTGTTCTGCAGTCGGAGGGGGTCTACTCGGCTGGCGCGGACTACTTCGACTTCCTTCTGCCGGGCATTCTGGGCATGGGCATCATGGTCTACTCCATCGTGGGCCTGGCCTCGTCGATCACAGTGTTCCGGGAGCGGCGAATCCTCAAGCGGATTCAGGCCACGCCCCTGCGTATCTCCACTTTCTTCTCGGCTCAGGTGCTGGCGTACCTGGCGATGACCCTGCTTCAGGCGGGCGTCATTCTGGGAGTGGGGGTGCTGTTCTACGGCGCCAGGGTGGAGGGCAGCTACATTGCCATTGCCATCATTGTTCTCTTCGGCAACCTGGTGTTCCTGAGCCTCGGGTTCATCGTGGGCGCTCTTTCGAAGACGGCCGCGGCGGCCAGTGGGATGGGCAACGCTATCGCGCTGCCCATGATGTTCCTGTCGGGGGCGTTCTTTCCCAGGGACAGCCTGCCCACCGTCCTGCGGGCCATCGTGGAGTACCTACCGCTGTCGCCGATGCTGGATGCCCTGCGGGGCGTGGCGCTGGAGGGGCGGCCGCTGTGGGAGTTTCCAGGGGAGCTGGCCATCCTGGCGGGCTGGATTGCCCTGGCCTCCGCAGTGGCAATCAGAGTTTTTCGCTTTTCTTAGCTTCTCGCCAGTCTGAATAGCCGCGCGCGGAGCGCCGGCGAACGCCGCGGCGCGCGTGAATCGGCGCAACCAAGCTGGGCCAGACGCCATTGGATACGTCAAGCGGCTCTTCAAGCGCCATTGGCGTCCAGTGAGCGGCCGGCCGGGGTCTCCGCTCGTTGACATTGGAGTCCTTTCTTCATACCCTCTAGCTCGGTTTCACCGAGGGAGCCTGCCATGTCTACCTACGTGTTGTTGACCAAGCTGACCAGGGAAGGGCGGCGCACATTGCACGCCAACCCGGACCGTCTCCTGGAGGTGAACCGCGAAGTCGAAGAGTTCGGGTGCAGGCTGGTGGCACAGTATGCGGTGCTTGGCGCCTACGACTTCGTGAATATCGTGGAGGCGCCCGACAACGGCGCCATCACCCACCTCTCGGCGGAGCTCGGCGCACGGGGCTCCGTGGGTATAACCACGCTGCCCGCCATACCAGTGGAGCGGTATCTGAAGCGGTTGGACGAGCTGGCCGCGGCCAAGGTCAGGAGGTCTGTGCCGTAGCCGGCTGCCCGGTGGAGGCATGCGCAGCGCGTTGTGAGCAGGAAGCGCCCCGCGGGGGTCCGCACTTTGCTGGATCATGCTCGCCCCGCTGGTGTTGCAAACCCCTTACGGAACACGGGCCGCCTCACCGAGGTCAATCGGGAAACAATCGGCTTCGGGCGCTGTTCGCGCACGCGCTCAGAGGGCCGGCGCAGAAGGGCATCCAGGGCAAGGGGAAGGCTGGCAGCCGCGGGCTTGGCGCGAGCCAGGGCAGGCAGATTTCTTCGTGAACAGTCAGGCGGAAACTCCTAGGGCGCCTGACCGGGGAGGGGATCAAGTATCCAGTTGAGGGTAGCGGGGGCCGCGCTCGGAGAGCCCGGTTCTCAAGGAACGTGAGGGGGAAGAGTCCGCAGACTCCGCCTCCCGCTTATCGCAACAACTCCTAGCCCTCCACGCGCGCAACAAAGCCCTGCGTAATAAACCGGCGCTCCCTCACAGGGAGCCTCGTTCCGTAGCTAGAGCCATGCAGTCAGCCCGCCCAGCGCCGGAGGGCGACCGTCGCCGGGGGCGGACGCTTGGATGGGCGTCAGCCCCCAGACAAGTGGCTGGGCGGCGCGGCTACGCTTTGCCGATCCGGAACATCTTGGTGCCGCACACCGGGCAGGTGCCCTGCGTCGCGGGGCGGCCATTCTTCATGGTGATGGACTTGGCGTCCTTGATGTCTCGCGAAGCTCGGCACTTGACGCAGTATCCCTGCATGGAACCCTCCTGGAGGCAAGGCTAGATGGACAAGGCTACATCGTTTATCTCACGATTCCCGCGATTCGTCAACCGTTTCCAGTCTGGATTTGGCTTCAACATGGGAGCGAAGGGCACTGAGCGGGCTGCTGCCGGGTATTGCAGCGTGTAGGATGGGTCAAAGGCGTCCTAGGAGGGTTCCATGCGCGTCGGCGTTCTGTTGCCAACCAGAGGCCTCGAGACCCAGGATGGCGGGCCTCCCGACGCCGGCCTGTTGCTGGCCATGGCGGAGCTGGCCGAGTCCGCAGGATTCGACTCCGCGTGGGTGGGAGACAGCATCACGTCGAAGCCCCGGCTGGACCCTCTGACGACGCTGGCGGCCATCGCCGCACGGACCAGCCGCCTAAGGCTGGGCACGGCGGTCCTGCTGCCCAGCCTTAGGCATCCCGTTCCACTGGCGCACGTCATCGGCTCCGTGGACTACCTATCGCGGGGGCGGTTGGTGCTCGGCATGGGTGTTGGAGGCGCGTTCACCGAGGAAATGCGGCGGGAATGGGCCGCCGCGGGTGTGCCCGCCGGCGAGCGCGGGGCCCGCTTGGAGGAGACAATCCAGATTCTTCGCGGCCTGTGGACCGGACGGGAGTTTGCCCATGAGGGCCGCCACTTCCGCTTCGACCCGGTGACAGTGCGCCCCCTGCCTCACAACGGGAGCGCGCCACTGCTGACGGCTTGCCACAGCCATACGGGCTCGGAGCGCCAGCTCCGGCGGGCGGCTTGCCTGGGAGATGGGTTCATATCCATCACGGCGTCCCCCGAGGAGTTTGCGGCCATCCGGGACGCTGTATGGGGCTACGCCAGGGAGGAGGGCAGGGACCCCGCCGAGCTCCAGACGGTCTTCTACATGACCGTAGCCCTGGACGCCGACGCCGGAAGGGCGTCGGAGGAGGCCAACGCCTTTCTGATGCGCTACTACGGGGTGAACCACTGGGGCGACCGGTGGGGGCCATTTGGCAGGCCTGAAGCCGTGGCCGAGCGCATATCGCAGTACGCCAGGGCAGGGGCCGGAACCGTGGTCGTGCGGTTCGCTTCGTTCCGCTACCTAGAGCAACTCGAGACGTTCACCCGGGAGGTGCTGCCGCTGCTGGAAGGCCCGGCATCACCTCCCGGGATTGATGGGCGGCATCCCTGAGCGGACGCGGGCGGAACCCCGTCCCGTTAGAAACCATTGCAGAACTCCTGCGCCGAGTTTCCCGCACTACCCAGCGACCTCTATCCCAACCTGCCCCGTAGTCGGGGGCAGGGATTGCGTCGTACACCACCGGGTTGATGCGAGGCATCGCCGGTTCTGCAAAGGTCTTCTTCAACGGCGCGCGGCCAACGCTATCGGCCCACCGCCTGGTCGATGCGGGCCATCAGCTCTGGGTCTAGGGGACCTCGTTCCGCCGCTTCGACGCACTCCCGAAGCTCCCGCCGGTTCTTGACGCCCAGCACCACGGTGTCGACGCCCTTCATCGTAAGGGAGTACCGGTGCGCCAGGGCGGCGGGCGCTTCCCCGATCTCCTGGGCAATGGCCCGGAAAGGCGCGGCGCGGCGGAAATCGACCATCTCCGGATGGTCGTCGGGGAGAGGCCTGTCCAGCGCGTCGGTGAGGGCGCCGGCCTGCACCGCTCTGATGCCCATGACCGCGACGTCCCGCCGCACCGCCGCCTCGATGATGTCCCGGGGGCGGTCCGGCTCGTCGTAGCGTCTGAGAGCGCCGGGTGAATCCAGGCAGTTGGCGATGGCCTGGATTGCCTGCGGGGCCCGGCCGTCCTCCAGGACCTGGAGCAACGCTGATGGGACGCCGATGGCCGACATGCCCCATGCGCCGATCCAACCTTGTTCCCGCATCATCGCGAGCGCCGGCGCGGCCGCTTCCCGAAGCAGACTCAATGGCGTGCTCTGGTGCGGGTTTTCGACGTCGTCCTGGATGACCTGGCTGTGGAGGAAGAAGACGTCGACGCGCTCGAGACGCATTCTCCGCAGACTCTCCCGCAGGCTGGCCTCCAAGGTGGCGGCGACCTCGGCGGCGGGGCGGTTGTCGAGCCGGCACTTGGTGCTCACGCGAACTCCTGGGGGCAGCCTGCCCCCGAAGGCCTCGCCAATCACGACCTCCGCTTCTCCCTGGCCATAGAGGGGCGCCACATCCAACAGCGTGATCCCAGCTTCGACCGCCTCTCGGGTCGTGGCCACGGCCTCCTCCCGCGTCGTCGCGCCCCACACCTGGCCGATGCCGCCGCCGCCCAGGGTCAGCGCGCTGACGTCCCAAAGCCCTCCGAACGTTCTGGTCTCCATGTAGCCTCCTCGGTTTATCAGTGCGATTCTACACGGTCTTCACCCGCATTGCGCGTTCTGAGGGGGCCGGTGGAAGCTGCTTCCAAGAGCGCCGTTTCTTGTCTGGCTACACGGTTTCGTGTACTCTGGCTTCATGGTTGACTATCCGCAGCACAGACGCCCGGCGTCCGCCGCCTGGGACCCGGAGAGGGTGCAAGCCCTGCGGCGTCATTTACGCCTGTCCCAGGCGGAGTTGGCGGACCGCCTGGGAACCCGGCAGCAGACCATCAGCGAGTGGGAGCGAGGCGCCTACCGCCCCCGCGGCATCAGCCGGTCGATGCTGTCCCGCATCGCTGAGGAGGCTGGCTTCCGCTATGGGGAAACACACATCGGGGACGCGGATTGACTTGGAGGCGCTGGTGAAGTTGCCGACCGTGGTCAGTGAGGACGCACGCCGCCACGCGATTGGGGCGTCAACCGGTCGATCCTATCCCGCATCGTCGGGGAGGCTGGCTTCCGCTACGCCGGTGGGGACAGGGGCGCCGCGGATTGGCCGGGAGGCGGCAATGGCGGCGACGCGGTTGGTCAGGGAGCGGCCATTCCGCTACGCCTTGGCCGCTCCCCCCGAGGCTGACCTCTGGGACATGTGGGAGTCCGCCGTGCGTCGGGGTGTCGCCGTCGAGGCTGATGGAGAACGCCTGCGGATCGTGTCGCCGGGTCGGCGGGGCCGCGGCCCGGGGCCGGATTTCCGGGACGCAGTGGCAAGGACGAGCGGCGGCCGCCTGGTTGTGGGCGACGTGGAGGTGCACCGGCATCCGTCGGGGTGGCGGGAGCACGGCCACCACCGGGACCCCCGCTACAACAACGTGATGCTCCACGTGGTCTTCCGGGGCGCCGCCGCCGCGCAGTTGGAGCTTGGCATAATGGCGCCCACCGTGGCTCTGGAGGGCCGGGGCGCCGTAGCGTCCGGTGCTGATGCAGGCGGTGGCTATCCGTGCGGGGACGCATTGCTGCGGCTGGGGCGGGAGGGGGTGGAGGAGGCGCTCAGGAGGGCCGGAGACGCCCGTTTTCGAGAGAAGGCGCGCAGGTTCCGGCTGCGGATAGCCCACGCGTTGGAGGAGGAGGTGCTGTACAGAGGGCTGATGGAGGCGCTGGGGTACAGCGCCAACCGCGAGCCTTTCCGCAGGCTGGCCCTGATGCTTCCGTACTCCTGGCTTCGCCGGCGGGCTCTGGCCCTCCCCGGCAGGGCCAGAGCCCAGTGGCTGAGTGATGCGCTGATGGACGCCTCCGGGCTTTCGGAGGCGGCAGCAGCCGGCGGCTGCGTTCCTCCGGTGCTGCGGGCGTCCGACTGGAGACTGGGGGGCCTGAGGCCGGCCAATCATCCCCGGCGCCGGCTTCTGGGCGCGGCATTGCTGCTGCACCGGTGGCTTCCAACGGGGCTGGTGAGCGGCCTGGAAGCGCTGGTGAGGGCCGGTAGCGGTAGAGGGTTGCTGGAGGCGCTTGCAGTCGAGGGGGCCGCTGGCGGGCGGCTCGTGGGCCGCGGCAGGGCACTGGACATGACGGCCAACGTCATTCTGCCGTTCTTCTACTCCCTGGCGCTGCGTCGCAAGGACCGCTCCTTGGCCAAGGCCGCCCAGGACTCCTATGCAATCCTGCCAAGAGGGGAAGAGAACGAGCTGACGAAGGAGTTCCGCTCGAGGGCGCTCGCGGATGCTGGTTCCATGAGTATCGCGGCCAGGGAGCAGCAGGGCATGATGCACATCTACCGGCACGGCTGCCGCTGGCTGGCCTGTGGCGCCTGCCCACTGGGCGGCGGGGCGCCCCTCGTCGCTGGATCCCCGGCGACAGAGCCGCGGCAGGGATCCGACTGATTCGCTGCCCCGGGGTCCCCGATTCCCGCAAGTCTGAGGGCGTCCTGGTAGGGCGGCGGCGAGGTCAGCTTCCTGGAGGCTGCCCGCTGGGGGCGGAGATCGACGCAGGACGCCGCCACCTTCCCCCGGCCCACACCTTCTCCTCGCGTACAATGGGGCCGTGGCTGAGAAGACGTCGAACATGCTGACGGCCTGGCGATGGTACCCACTGGCGGCGGTGGCCCTAGCCTTCGCGTCCAAGGGCGCTGGCGCCACCGCGACGCAGGGCCTGTCCACGGTCTACGTCTTCATCCAGGAGGAGCTCCTCCTGAGCCGTTGGCAACTGGGCCTCATTACTACGTCGGTCTTTGCTGCGGGGACGGTCACGGCGCTGCCCGGCGGGTGGGCCCTGGACCGCTTCACCATTCGCCGGGTCTACCCGCTGATGCTGGGTCTCATGGGTCTGGGCTTCATGACCTTCTCCCTAGGCGACGCCTTTTGGCACATCCTGCTGACGGCTGCCTTCATGGGCGCCCTGCTCCCCGTCAGCAACCCGGCGGCGAGCATGATGGTGCTGGAGTGGGCCCCGCGGCGACTGCGGGGCCTGGCCATGGGACTGAAGCAGGCGGCCGTCCCGGCTACCGGCATGGCCAGCGCCGCCTTGCTTCCGACATTGGCCGATGGGATTGGATGGCGTCCGGTGCTCCTTGGCCTGGGGTCGGTGGCGCTGATGGCCGGCCTCGCCGTTGGCGCGCTTTACCGGCAGAGGCCCTCCGCCGCCGCGACGGACAGGGAGCGGTATCCGTTCCTCGAGGGGCTCAGGCTGGTTGCCCTGGACCGGCGCATGCTGGGGGCATCCCTGGTGTCCATCATCATGATTGGTCTGTTCTTTGTGAACGTGACCTACCTGATCCTGTTTCTACGGGAGGCCATGGGGCTCTCGGTGGCGGTGGCCGGGCTGGGGTTGGCGGCCTTCCACCTGTCCAGCGTCGTGGGGCGCATCATGTGGGGCGCCTTCAGCGACGGTCCAATGAAGAGCCGACGGCTGCCGGTGCTGCTCATCATCTTTTCGCTGGCGGGCCTTGTGCTGCTGGCGATGGCCCTCCTGACCCCCGAATCCCCGAGGGCCCTGGTATGGGCGCTGGTGTGCGGACTGGGGCTGACGGTGGCGGCCTTTCAGGGGCTCTTCTATACGCACATCGCCAAGGTAGGGGGGCCCCGAGCTAACCGGCACGGCGCTGGGGTTCAATGGGACGTTGCTCCGGTTCGGGCCGATGGCCATCCCCCCGGCCTTTGGCCTGATGGTGGACCGGGCGGACGGCGACTACCAGATGGCGTGGGTTGCGACGGCTTTGCTGGCGGTGCTGGCGGTGTTGAGCCTGCGGCTCATGGCGGGGCGCCGGGCCTGAGTTCGGGAAATGCGCCCGCATCCCATGGGAGCGCCGCCCCTAGCGGCGCAATCCGGAACGCTGCCGCCAAGCTAGAGGGTCAGACCCTTCAGCCAATCGCGGACCTCGGGGGCCGCGTCCTCCCGTTGGAGGGCCACGGCCAGCGACGCCTTGAGCATGCCCATAGGGTTGCCCGCGTCGAAGCGGGCGCCGGCGAACTCGTAGGCGAACACGGGCTGCCGCTGCGCCAGCAGGGCCATGCCGTCGGTGAGTTGGATCTCGCCGCCCGCGCCCGGTTGGGTGCGCTCAAGGCAGTCGAAGATCTCTGGCGTGAAGACGTATCTGCCAACGATGCCAAGGTTGGATGGGGCGTCCTCCGGGCGGGGCTTTTCCACAAGCCCTTCGATCCGGGTGATCCCATCGGCCACCGTCCGTCCGTCGACGACGCCGTAGCTGGAAAGCTCTTCCCTGGGCAGCGACTGAACGGCGACGACGCTGCCGCCGCGCCCCTCGAAGACGTCGAGCATTTGGGCCAAGGCGGGCCGCTGCGGGCTGATGATGACGTCGTCCGGGAGGAAGACTGCGAAGGGCTCGTCGCCCACGGCCTTGCGGGCGGCCAGGACGGCGTGTCCGAGGCCAAGCTGCTCGTGCTGGCGGACGTAGGCCGGCTGCAGGCGCTCGTAGAGATCGCGCACTTCCGCCAGGAGGTGAGACCGGCCCTTTTCCTGCAACGTTCGTTCGAGGTCGGGGGACCTGTCGAAGTAGTCGGCCATCGTCTCCTTGCCGCGGGAGGTGACGATGATCAGGTGCTCGATTCCGGAGGCCGCGGCTTCGGCGGCGGTGTAGTGGATGAGTGGTTTGTCCAGGAGGGGCAGCATCTCCTTCGGCACGGTTTTGCTGGCGGGCAAGAACCGGGTACCGAAGCCGGCGGCTGCAACGACTGCCTTACGGACCTTCATGTAGCCCTCCCGGCGGGCATTGTACCACGGCCTCGAGGAGGGCCCGGAGGGCTTCAGCCATTGGCCCTGGGACGGCATGGACCCGCCCGTTCGCCAGGGGTGGGGAGGGCCAGATGGGACGTCTCGCTTGGGGTATGCGCTGTTTGATTGTCTGCGCTGCTTTTGATTGTTTGCGTTGCTTTTGGCGACAGTTAGGTCACAGCTACAGGTAGGAATGTTTGATTGTTCGCGCCTGTAGGATTGTTTGCGCCGGTTTTTTGGGGGATTCGCTGCGGGTAGGCATGTGTGAGGTCGTTTTGTCGAATCATTGCTTGTCCGCCGCGAGCGTGCAGGCGGGCGGGCGTAGAACTATTGCACTACACCTTAGCGGTGAAGGGAAGGGGCGGATGGCGGTGAACGCCAGTGTCCTTCACTGTCCGGCTGCGGGGGGAGGGAGGGGACGCTTCCTAGGCTGCCCCCGCACTCGGGGGCAGGGACAGGAGGATACCCCCACTTACGGGGGGGAGAGGCTGGCCATCATCTTTACCTTCGCCGGGAGGAGATCCCCCTTGCCAAACCTGCCCCCGAATACAGGGGCAGGGACAGATGGTCCACCATCCTGTGACCCACACGTCACAGGATGTACAAGCGTCACGAGCAGTACAGCATCTTGACGCGTTGCAGCCGATGATGTATGGTTTATGTAGCCGAAAGGGTAGGAGGTGGTCATGGTTCGTATGTTTGTCCTAGACCACAGATGGCAATTGCCTCATCGGCACCCCATCGGTTAGGCGGATTCCGTCAACGCCGGTGGGGTGAGGAAAACGCCGTAGGCCTCGCGTCTTCATTGCAATAGCGGTCGCCGTGCAACGCCAAAGGTGTACAGGTAAAAACGACCGAATCCGATTCTACAATCGGGCCGGTGGGGCGGCGGCGGAACAGAGAGTAACATCAGAAGGGCCCGGGCAGGACATGTCCGGGCCCTGTCTTTTGGCTGGGCGGGACGGTCCTGCCGGGATCCTTCCCGCGGTACCGGCGACCGGCAGACCCGGCGAATTCGCTGCCGGAGGCCGGCGGGCGCCGCGGCTTCCAAGCCTTGACGCGGGTATGGCCCGGATGTAGGGTCGCCTCACCCCTCCAAGGAGCCACTGTGGCATGACCTACACAGCACTTGGCCGCTCCGCGCCCCGCGTGGATGGCCGCGACAAGGTGACCGGCGCCGCCAAGTACACGGCCGACGTTGAACTCGAGGGAATGTTGTGGGTCAAGTCCCTGCGATGTCCCTTTCCCCATGCCCGCATGACGCGTCTGGACATGTCAAGGGCAACGGCGCTTCCGGGCGTTCATGACGCGCTCACGGGCGAGGACGTCAAGGGCGTCCTCTACGGCCGGAGGTTGCAGGACATCCCCGTGCTTGCCCAGGGCGTCGCCAGATTTGCCGGCGAGCGGGTGGCGGCCGTCTGCGCCGAGACCCTGGAGGTTGCCGAGGAGGCGCTGCGCCTGATCGAGGTGGACTACGAGGAGCTACCGGCCGTCTTCGACGCCGAGGAGGCTTTACAGGCGGGCGCTCCCATCCTTCACCCCAACGTCAATGCCTACGAGGGCCTGCCGGCGCCGTTGGAGACGGTGACCAACGCCTACTTCACCAAGCGTTGGGACCGGGGCAACGTGGAGGCCGGCTTCGCCGAGTCCGACGTGGTCGTGGAGAGAACGTACACCACGCAGCGAGTGCATCAGGGATACCTGGAGCCGCACTCCTGCATCGTGTGGATCGACGGCGAGGGCCGGGTGAACATCTGGGCGCCGAACAAGGCTCCCTACAGAGTCAGGAGGAACCTGTCCCAGGCCCTGGGTCTGCCGGAGGAATCCTTCCTGTTCCACCCCATCGCCATCGGCGGCGACTTCGGAGCGAAGGGGTCGCCGATGGACATTCCTCTCTGCTACTTCTTTGCCAAGCGCACCGATAGACCCATCAAGGCGGTGATGGACTACACCGAGGAGCTGACGGCGGCCAATCCCCGGCACGCCGCCACTGTCCACATGAAGACCGGAGCCAAGCGGGACGGCGCCATCGTGGCCCATCAGGCCCGCGTCCTCTACAACAGCGGCGGCTACGGCGGCTTCAAGCCGGTGCCGGACGCCGACCTGCCGGGAGCGTCGTCAGCGGCTGGAGCCTACCGTATTCCCAACGTCGCCATCGAGGCCCACCAGGTCTACACCAACACCGTGCCCTGCGGGTTCATGCGCCTGCCGGGGATGGTGCAGGTGCTCTTTGGCATGGAATCCCAGGTGGACGCCATCGCCGGGGCGCTGGGGATGGACCCTCTGCAGATCCGCCTCAAGAACCTCATCGGCGACAATGATGCGTTGCCGGGTGGCGAGGTCTACGAGCAGACGCGGGGCAGAGAGACGCTGCAAGCCGCCGCCGAGGCTGCCGGCTATGGCGCGTCCAAGGCGGCCTTCGTGGGCAGGGGCATGGCCGTCAACCAGAAGGACGCCGGGGAGGGCGAGTCCCACGCCGGCGTCGCCTTCGACGCTCAGGGCGTCATCACACTGCATACCTCCGTGTTCGACCCGGGGACGGGAACGTACACGGCCCTGCGGCAGATTGCCGCCGAAACGCTGGGCGTAGCGCCGGAGGATATCGAGATCAAGGTGTGGAACAGCGATGGCGCTCCCTTCGACACCGGCGTCGGTGGCAGCCGGAGCATGCGCGTGGCGGGGGTGGCCACGCACATGGCCGCGCAGGAAGCCCGCGAGAAGCTGGCGGCGGTGGCGGCGGAGCTCCTCCACTGGCCCCATGAGAGCATAGACATAGAGGGGCGCGACCTGGTCCGCAGGGACACGGGGGACCGCCATCCCTGGCCGGAGCTGCTGGCGGTTTCGGGCTCGCCCGTGACGACCCGCGTGGGCAACAGGGATATGAGCGCGTCGCCGGTGACGGGGTTCACGGCGCAGGTGGCGGAGGTCTCCGTGGACCCGGAAACCGGCGAGGTGACGCTGCTTCGCTTCACCACCGCCCACGACGTGGGGACCATCGTCAACCCCCTCGGCCACCAGAGTCAGATCGAGGGCGGAGTGATGACCGGCATCGGCTACGCCCTAATGGAGGACCTCCGGGTGGAAGACGGGCGCGTCGTGGCGGCGAACCTTGGAGAGTTCAAGCTGCCCACCGTGCGGGACATTCCGGAGCTGCAGACGGTGCTGCTCCGGTCCGAGAGCGGCCTGGGGCCACACCGTCTCAAGGAAATCGGCGAGGGGCCGCTTGCGCCGGTCGCCGCGGCAATCGCCAACGCGGTCGCCGACGCCATCGGCGCGCCGATCCTGGACCTGCCCATCACCGCCGAGAAGGTGCGCGCCGCCCTGGGCGCCGCGCCTGCCGCGGCGGCAGGGATGGGAGCCTCTCCCTAGGCTGTCCCCGGGCGCCAGGGCAGGGACATGAGGGTGGGAGGGGGCTTATGTGGCGGGCGCCGTTGTCCCACCTGCCCACCCTCCATCGTTTTTGAGCACAGGGGAACTCGCTGTACCCCCGGCGGGGCTGCGCCCCCTGCACCCTGCTGGGGGACAGCGGGGGCGTCGCTTGCTCACCTGCACGTCAGACTCCCTTCCTAACCTTCCCCCTGGCACCCGGGCTGGGACGGCAGGGTTATTCCGAGGGGAAGGCACCCCCTTTGATTATATGTTTGTAACGTTACTCAGCCGGATTTCGGGGTTTGCAGGCACGGAGCCATTACAAAGGCATTACAGGCCGTTACAAAGCCATTACGAGTCGCTACGGAGTCATTACGGAGTCGTTACGGACCGTTGCCCAGCCGTTACGAGCCATTCGTCATTGTGGAGCGGGATGGCTCCAAAGAGCCTGTGCCTTACAACGGCATTCGCTCCGGTCCCAGCCTTCCTCGGAGGGTCTTGCCCCTTGGGTTGTTCCCTCAGCGCCCCTGCCACAGGGGGATTCTCTGTGGTTAGCCCCCAGTACATACGTTATGCGGCAGGCTCCGAGAAAGAGAAGCGGGCCCCCGGCCCACTTCATGGGGGTACTATAGCACATTAGTGCTTATTTTGCAAGTGGGGGGAGGCTCCTGGACGGAGGGTCTTGTTGTGGGCCTGCGCTTTCCTTCAACGGAGGGTCTGGCTTGGCCTGCGCTGCTATCCCGCCCGCTCCGCCCTCTGACGTTTTCCAGGACAGGGGGTCCCCCTGTACCCCCGGCGGGGGTGACGCCCCCTGCACCCCGCTTGGGGAGATGCGGGGGCGCCGCTTGCTCACCTGGCGCGTCGGGACCCGCTTCCTAGGCTGCTCCCGAGCGCGAGAGCAGGGATGAGAAGGGCGGGGAAGGGCGCTTTCGCCTAGCGCCTGGCGTCACGTCCTTGGAAAGGACAGCTAGTTCATGACGGACCGGTGGCCGTAGACGCTGTCCGGCGCTATGACAACGACGGACCGGTTCTCGTCCCGCATGGCCTGGTCGTACTCATCCCAGTTGGGGTGCTCCTCGCCGCCGCGGGCCGCCCTGTAGACATCGCGGAGCCTGAGGCGGAGGTCGTCGGGGTCCGTGTTCCTGGGGGAGTAGATCTTTGGCTGGCCTTCGAGGACCACGTAGCCCCTCCAGGTGTCCATGGCCACCATGATGGTGCACCGGGGGTCCCGCTCCATGTTCTTGTGCTTGGCCCTCCCTCCCGTCGTCGTGAAGGCAACGCCGTCCTCGTAGAGGCCGACGGTCACGAGGCTCATCTGCGCGGCGCCGTTCCGCCGGTACGTCGACAGGATGGCGGCGTGATTGTTCTCCAGAAACGTCCTGGCCTTGTCGGGGATCATCAACTCCTCCTGGGAAAATGGGTTGCGCTCCATCTTAGCGGAAACCGCAGGCGGGGGCGCCAACGGCCTATGGCGCCGCGATCGACGGATGGTGATACCATGAGCGGCATCGGCGGCGGCTTCGCAGCGCCGCGGGACACAAGACGGGGTGGATGGACGATGAACATCGTGGGGAAATCGGCGCGCCGTCCGGACGCCGTTGAGAAGGTCGCGGGGCGGGCGGTTTACACCGGCGACCTCGAGGTCCCGGGCATGGCGCACGGCAGAATTCTGCCGTCGCCGTATCCCCACGCCCGCGTCCTGAGCATCGACGCCAGCCGGGCCCGGCGCCTTCCCGGCGTCTTCGGCGTTCTGACAAGCCGCGAGCTCGCGGACCTGGCCGACGCCTGCTACGGCTCGGACGTCAAGGATCGGCCCATCGTTGCCCTGGACAAGGTGCGCTACGAGGGGGAGCCGGTGGCCGCCGTGGCCGCGGCGGACCTGGTTACCGCAGAGGAGGCCCTCGGCCTCATTGACGTGGAATACGAGCAGCTCCCCATCGTCGCCACCCTAGACGATGCGCTCGATCCGGGGGCCGGACCTGTCCACGAGTCCAATCTCTGCCATGCGGCCCACTACGAGTGGGGGGACGTGGAACGAGGGTTCGCCGAGGCGGACATGGTCTTCGAGGACGCGTTCACCTTTCCGATGGTCTACCACTATGCGATGGAGCCGCACACGGTCATCGCCCGCTACGATAAAGCGGGCATCACCGTATGGACGGCGGCGCAGCACCCCTTTCTCATACGCAACGAGCTGGCGCGCATATTCGGGCTGCCCCTGAGCCGGGTGCAGGTTACGGCGCCCTACGTGGGAGGAGGTTTTGGCTCCAAGTCCTACATCCAGCTCGAACCGATGGCGACGGCTCTGAGCCGGACGGCGGGCAGGGCGGTGAGGATTGCCTTCTCCGTGGAGCAGTCGGCCAGGACCACTCGGCGCCACGCCGCTCGCATGACGCTCAAAACGGGCGTCCGCAGGGACGGCGCATTCGTTGCTAGGAGCTGCGTCATCCACATGGACGCCGGCGCCTACACCGACAACAGCAAGCGGGTGACGGAACGGTGCGGCGAGAGGATTCCCGGACCCTACAAGTGGCCCCATCTATTGGTGGAGTCGCAGGGCCTGTTCACCAACACCGGCCCGGCGGGTTCTTTCCGGGCGCTTGGCGGGCCGCAGTCGGCGTGGGCCAGCGAGTCTCAGGTGGACATCATCGCCGATGCGCTGGGGATGGACCCGTTGGAGCTGCGGCTGAAGAACCTAGCCGCGCCGGGCGAGGTCATCAGGGTCGGCAAGAACGCCCTCGACGCCGACGTGGCAGGGGGCCTTCGCCAGGCAGCCGCATTCCTTGGCTGGCCTGGTCCCGAAGCAGACGCTCCGCCGCCGAAAGACAGGAAGAGACGGGGGATCGGGCTGGCCTGCTCGGTGTTGAATTCAGGCGCATCGCCGACGTCGACGGCGTTGGTGCGGCTTCACGCCGACGGCAGCGCCACGGCCCTGGTGGCCACCGTGGAAATCGGCCAGGGCTCGCGGGCGGTGATGGCCCAGATAGCCGCCGAGGAGCTCGACATTGCCATGGATAAGGTCGCGGTGGTCGCATCGGACACGTCCGCGGTTCCCTACGACCGCTCCACAGGCTCCAGCCGCTCTACGATTCTTGTGGGGCTGGCCGTGCAGCTCGGGGCGAAGGAGATCAAGCAGCAGCTCCTGGACCTAGCCTCCAAGCACTTCGAGGCGCCGGCGGAGGAGCTTTCAACGAAGGATGGCGCCGTCGTCTACGGCGAAGAGCGGGTGAGCTATGCCAACCTCATACGTCAGATGTTTGGCGGCCCGGCGGGCGAGCTGATGGGCCGCGGTTACGTGACTCCCGAGGCCCAGGGCCGGTTGAGCGGGCTCCCGGTCTTCTGGGAGATGTCGGTCATCGGGGCAGAGGTGGAGGTGGATGAACGCGTGGGCAACGTGCGAGTGCTGCGCCTGGCGTCAGTGGCGGACGTGGGGAAGGCTATCAACCCCAAGCAGGTGGAGGGCCAGGACGAGGGCGCGGCCATGCAGGGCATCGGCCATACGCTCTATGAGGAGCAGATCTACGAGGATGGCAGGCTGCTGAATCCCAATCTCATCGACTATCGCGTACCCACGTTTCACGACGTCCCGGAGGAGTTCGAAACACTGCTCATCGAGAACGAGGACGGACCGGGTCCGTTCGGGGCAAAGGGCGCCGGGGAGGGCGGCATCGTGGCCGTGGCCGCAGCCATCGGCAACGCGGTATACAGGGCTACGGGCGTGCGAATGAAGGAGCTGCCGATGACCCCGGAGCGGGTCTGGGGGGCGCTTCGCCAGGGCAGGGAAGCGGAGGACTGACGCGCAGGGCCAAAGCGCAGGATTGAAGAACTCGCCGGAACATTTCAGGTCAACAGGGAGGAGCGCCATGGAGCAAACGACGGCCCCCATAGCGGATGGACTGGATACCGCCAAGCTGCATTTCACCGACGTGGGAGGTGTTTCCACCCGGTACTACGACGACGGTGAAGGAGAGCCTCTGGTTCTGTTCAGCGGTGGCCAATTCGGCTTCCCGTTCACCTATTCGCTGGACCACTGGAGCCTGAACGTGCCGGGCCTCGCCCGCGATTTTCGCGTCATTGCGGTCGATAAGCTGGGGCAGGGTCACACGGCGAATCCCCTCAGCAACGAGGACTACACCTTCGACGCCGTGGTGGATCACGCCTACGGCCTCATCAAGGGGCTGGGGCTGGAGCGGGTCAGCGTGGCCGGCCACTCCCGCGGCGCGTTGCTGGTGGCGCGGCTGGCCCTGGACCACCCGGAACTCGTGAAGAAGCTCATCATCGTGGACACGTCCACTCTCTCGCCCGAGACCAGCATGTTTCCCTCCTACGATTGGTACAACAGGCTCCCGAGGCCCGAGGGCCCACCCACGCGGGAGAACGTGCAGACCGAGGTCTGGCACCAGGCCTACAACAAAGCGACGGTGACCGAAAGCCTTGTTGATCGGCTCCTGGAGATCGCTCGGCTGCCGGCGTTTCAGGAGGGAATCGACAAGATGAACGAGTTGGCGCCGACCGTGTTCAATCCCAGCATCGACGCGCTTCGCAGGAAGACCGTCAGGGAAATCGACGAGCGGGGTTTCTCCATGCCCACGATGTTGGTCTGGGGCTACAACGACCGCTCGGCGCCGCTCCCGCTGGGCCATCGCCTGTTCGAGCATGTGGTGGAGAGGACTCCAGACGCGGAGATGCACATTCTCAACCACGCCGGGCACAACTCGTACAGGGAGCAGTGGGAAACGTTCAATCGCCTGGCGCGCGGCTTCTGCCTGGGATGAAGCAGGGGCGCGGCCCCAAGCCGCAGGACATCGCTCCGGGCGGCTGCGCGCCGTCCGCCCCTTGCAGGGCAATGCCAAGCAGGGTACCGTTTCACCGAAATCTTACCAAGCGACAGGGGGGCAGCAGCTATGAGCAGGTTTATCGTTCTCTACCTTGCGTCGGCCGGGGCCATGGAGCAAATGGCAAACGCCACGCCGGAGCAGATGAAGGAGAGCATGAATCCATGGCTGGAATGGGCGGCCCGATGCGGCGATGGACTGGTCGACCTGGGGGCGCCCTTGGGCCGCGGGCAACGGCTCAGCGTCTCCGGAAGCGCGGCGAGCGACAACGGAGTGGTTGGCTACTCGGTGCTGGAGGCGGAGAGTATTGACGCGGCGAAGGCATTGCTTGAGGGGCACCCGCACCTCGAGTGGACCGCGGGCTGCCAGATCGAGGTCCACGAGATCCTGCCGCGGCCTATGTAGCGCCGCGGCAGGCGCCGCGCAACGCGGATAGAAGAAGGGCCCCGCCTCCACAGGCAGGGCCCTTTGATAGTCGCCGATGGTCGGGGTGAGAGGATTTGAACCTCCGACCTCCGCGTCCCGAACGCGGCGCGCTGCCCCTGCGCTACACCCCGGCAACTCATCTACCTTACGGAACGGGCGCTCTCAACGTCAAGCTCGCGTACTCGCTCGCGGTATGGGAGACGGATGAGGGTGGGGCATCCCGCGGCGCCGCGGGAGAAGATGCGTCATCAAGCCGGCGAGCTGCGGCGCTGTACAAAGCCCCGCCCAAGCGTTACCTTTGGCGGCGGTTCGCACATTGAGGACGGAGGCGCCGGCATGGGACTGCTGGACGGTAAGGTCGCGATTGTGACCGGAACGGGGCCCAACATCGGTGGGGAAATAGCCAGGACTCTGGCTGCCGAGGGGGCCAGGGTCGCTTGTGTGGACCGAGACCTCGAACGGGCGGAGGCCGCGGCCATCCAGATCAGGGAGGAGGGCGGCCATGCGCTGGCCGTCGGCTGCGACATCACCGATCCCGAGGAGGCGCGGAGGGCGGTGCGGGAAGCCGTTGACGCCTATGGGCGAGTCGACATTCTGGTAAACAACGCCGCCATCACCCACAGGGAGACAATCCTCGACGCTTCCTTCGAGGTCTGGCAGCGAGTCCTCGGAGTCATCTTGAACGGGTCGTTTCTCATGAGCCAGAGCGCCGCCAACCAGATGGTCAGCCAGGGCGAGGGCGGGGCCATCGTGAATATCGCGTCCACGTCCGGGCACCTGGGAACGAAGGCCGGCATCGCCTACGCCACGGCCAAGGCGGGCATACTGAACTTCTCGCGGTCCATGGCGCTGCAACTTGCCGACCACAATATCCGGGTCAACTCTGTCACCCCGACCCAGACTGGCATTCCCGTGGCCGGCGGCAGGTCTCGATGGGAAGGTCCCCCTCCCACAAACATACCCCGAGGCCGGTGGGGCAAGCCCAGCGACCAGGCCCAGGCGGTCCTGTTTCTCGTCTCTCCCAACGCGGACTTCATCACCGGAACGGACCTGAAGGTGGACGGCGGCGTCACCGCCGGGCTTCCCGCGGGGTAGGGAGCGCTTGAACCTCAGCGTCCCTGCTGCAATAGGGCCTGTTGAGGCTAACGGGTTGGATTATCCGGTGGCCTTGGTTGGCCTATATGGTTGACAAAAAGGGGTTGACGCCGTTGACTGGCGGCAACCTTGGATTCCCCGGGCCCTCCCTGAACGGAGGGTATTGTTTTGGCCTGCGCCCTCCTCCAGCGGAGGGGGTTTTGCCCTAGCCTGCGCCGCTATCCCGTCCACTCCCCCGGACCACGCATTCGGTCTATTAGCGTGAACAGGCCCTAGCCGCCGGATTCAGCGAGGAGCGCTTCGTAGACGCGCACCATTGCCTCCGTATCTCTCTGACAGTAGGCCAGCAGCGCCTCCCGAATTTCCGCCTTCTCGGATTCAGGGATGTCGCCGGCAATCAACCGAGCATAGGCTGCCGCAGCGGCCAAACCTTCCGGTATCTTCAGATCATCATAGGCCAGGTCAGGGACCAGGGCGGGGAGCACCGACTTGATGGAGTAGCTGCCGTGAAAGTTCGGGTGATAGTAGGCGCCTCGAATCAGCTTCAGCAGGTCAACCACCCGGTCGCGTACGGCCAGCAGGCGACTCGCGTACTCTGGAAACGCTTGCGCCAACCCCTTCATCACGGTTTCTTCGTAGCTCGAATAGGCAACGATTGCGCCTTGGCTGGGAATAGCGTCCAGCAGGCTGGTTATGAACCGCTCCCTCGGATCCCCAGGCCCATCGTCGAGAAACGAGCTATGCCTTACCTCTCCATCCGAATCCCGCACGTGCAGGGACCACTGGAACGGGATTGTCTGAAAGGGCCTGGCGCCTACGTATATCGGGATGGCTGGGCTCAAGGTCTCGAAGTCCAGGAAGCTGGCTGGAAAACTGAGGTTTCCCAATTTCGATGCCAGGTCTGGGCCAACAAAAGGCCGCCCCGTGGCCACGCTGTCCCGCACTCGGCGCTGCACCCCGGAGAGGCCGGCGAAGGCCGGCGGGATACTGCCAATGTCCCGGATTCCCGAAGCCTTCAGGCGTTCATAGCCTCCTTGCCTCAATCCGGGCAACTCCCTCATCGGGTGTTCCGGCTCATCGCGATGGCAGTGCCCAAAGAAGGGACAGCGATGAGGAATAGCGCAGTGGCGGCCGGTCTCGATGTCCAGTGTCTCGGTCAGCTGCAATGATTCCCACATCTGCGCTAGGTCGTTGGGCATCTCCTCTGCCGCATACGCTCTGGCTTCGTCCGTAACATCCCTCAGGGAAAACAACCGGTCCAGATTGTGGTCTCCGCCCTGATACACATAGGTGTTGTTGATGTGCATCAGATATGCCCTTCTGACTAAGATCCCGGAGCCCTCCACTGCATACATCTGAATCGCAACGTCCCGAATGTGTTCGTCCTTGACGCTGGTGGTGGACTTGACTTCAACGAGATCGAATTCTCGATCACCACGCCGGCTAAGGACGTCGACTCTTGTCCTGACCCCTTGGAATGTGAATGCCGGTTCGTACAAAGCGGGAACGGAGGCATCGGACAACAGGGGCTAGGTTGACCTCACCGCCTGAGCGTGCTCAAAGTATTGCTCCGCGATGAGGGCGCCATTGGGAAATCGCTGCCTTGCCAGTTCGCCAACGGCGGTCCCGGTATCGAAAACAGCCTGCTGGCCCGCTGCCACCGGGTCGGCGAGTTCAGGTTGGTGACAGTCAAGATAGAGCCGCTTCAAGCATTGAAGGCCGGCGAGAAACCTGGATTTGGATAGCTGCGGAGAGGTTCCGTGGGCCATCAGCATCAACTCGCGCATGGCGGTGTTCGCGGCGCGGGACATCCGTAGCGCTACCAGGCGGTAGTCCAGGCCTTTCTTCTCAACAACGGACGCCGGCCAAGAAGGCCGGCGTCAAGACGGTCTAGAGCGGCGCTACAAGGATCTCTTCTCGCGGGAAGTGGTCGATGATCTCTGCGCCGTCCTTAGTGATGACCAGCATGTTCTCCAGCCGGACGCCGCCGACCCGCTGCTCGCCCTCGCGGCTCTCGACGGCGAGGCACATGCCCTCCTCGAATTCCTGGGGGAAGTCGAGGGACCAGGCCCGGTTGATGATGGGGTAGTCGTAGGAGCCGCCACTGGCCAGACCGATGCCGTGGCCCACCTCGCTGGCCAAGACCTCCATCTCATCGGCGTAGCCCCACTTGGTGGCGGGAGGGAAGTGCTTGGCCGCGTCGGCCGTGGTGTTGCCTGGTTTGATCGCATCGATAATGGCGTCTATGCGGTCTCTCAACTCCTTGTACCAGTCCTTCTCTTTCTGCGTCGGCTCGGCGGCGACCTTGAAGGAGCGATAGGTGCACGTGCGGTAGCCCTGATAGGTGACGCCGCACAGGGAGCCGTAGACTAGGTCCCCCGTCTGGATGATGCGCCCGGTGTTTGAGAATCCCCGGTCGAAGCCCAACGGCCCGCTGCGCCAGCCGCCAACCACCGGGTTGTCGGCGCCCGCCATCAGCCCCGTGTACGACGCGATGGCGCCCACCTCGGTATCGGTCACGCCTGGGCGCAGGGTTTCCCACACCTTGAACCACATCCCTTCCACAATCGCGGCAACGTGCTTCATGCACTTGATCTCGTCGGCGCTCTTCACGGCGCGGGCCTCCAGCATGAGCGAATGGCTGGACGTGAGGTTGGTGACGCCCGCCTCGCGGAGCGCCTCGTTGGCGAACCCGTCGAACCCGTTGATGCCAATCTTCTCTCCCAGCAGGCCCTTTGCCTCCAATTCGCTTTTGATCTCTGCGGCGAACGACTTGGCCTGATAGCGGGAGGCCTCAATACCGGGGGCCGCCACCAGCCAGGCTTGGGCAGGACGCCACTCCTTGATCCAGGGCGCCTGGTCGGGCATCTGGTGGTACCAGCCGTCGTGCTCGAACATGATGGTGTCGTGGTCGGCGAAGAAGAGGGTGTAGCGGACCATGGGGTGGTTGTAGCCGACCAGGCCGGTGAGATAGCGGATGTAGTTGGGGCTTGCCTCGAGGAGCGCTGCAACCCCGTGCTTCCGCATCGTCTGGCGCGCCCGTTCGACCCGGTACTCGCGCATCCGTTCGACGTTGAACCGCTCCTGCCAATCTGCGGTCAGGTCGCCGTGGGTCAGCCGAGAGCTGTGAACCGGCATGGGGTTACCTCCTAGGCGCGGGTTACGCCCTGATCTAGCGAATTTCGTATGCGAAGACGATGTTGGTTCCCTCGGGCTGGTCGCTGCCCGGTACGGAAACGAACGGCTGCGTGACTTCCAAGAGCTTCCAGGCGCCTGCGGCTTCCAACTCCTCCTGCCTGTCCTTGAAGCCGCCGCCGAAATACACGTCGGAGCGCACGGTGAACACGAGGCGCCCACCCGGACGGGTGATGCGAATGAGCTCATCGAAGGAGCTGGGCGGTGCGTGGCCGCCCACCAGCGTGCCAATGCACACAACCGCGCCGAAATGGTCCGTGGGGAAGTCTAGGGGGCCGCCCAAGGCCGCCTGCTTGAGGTCTTTGTAGACGCCCTTGCGTCCTGCAACCTCGAGCATGCCCGGGGATAGGTCCAGCGCCGTGATGTCGCTGTACCCGAGCAGCGCCAGGATCTCGCCCATGATGCCTGTGCCGACCCCGGCGTCGAGCTCCGGCGAACCGTCATTGGGGACGTACCGGCCCACCAGTCCGGCAGTGATTACCGGGGAACGATAGCCGTAGGACTGAAGGTCGGCGTCGTATTCCTCCGCCCACAGATTGTAGCGGGCAGCAATTTCCTCGTTGCTCTTGGACGAAAGGATCCATTCCACCCGTCCATCCTTGCCCGGCAACAACGTCATGGGTTTGCTCCAAAGAGGGGTACGGCTGTGCCGGTGCAACATACCGAGGATGGCGGGCGATGTCAAACGCCGGCAGGCAGGGCGGCCCTGGCTCACAACGACAGCGAAGCCAGCTCCATCTGAAGGTTCAGCGCATTCTCCCGCCGGGGCCTAGGCCGCCCTGTCTGCCGCGGCCGCGCTAGTCGCCAGCCCAGGTGGCAAGCACTGCTTCGATGTCATCGTGGGCCGGGCTCCGGCCGCTCTCCATGGGTATCCACGCGGCCGACTTGACCTTGCCCTCGCGGTAGATGTCCCTTTCGGTCATCACGTCTACGGCCTCGTTCTGGAGAGGGTCGCGAATGAGGCCCAGCGGGTCGCCGCCGTCTTCAACCACGCTGATCTGCTCTTCCAGCAGCTTGCGGTACATGATGATGCCCCGGTCCGACTCGCCGAGGTGCTCCAGGTGTCTGGGGCTGACCTGGCCCTGCACGATCCAGACAAGCTTGTCCTGGTCGATGACGTGCTCGTTCGGCGGGTCCAGCTCGCCCCGCTCGTTGTACATCGAGACGTAGCGGTAAGGAATGTGCTCCTGTCTGGGCGCCTTGCGGCCCGGCGCGGCCCGGTAGATGTAGATAGTCAGGTGGAGCGTCGTGGCGTCGTCTACGGGCACCCTGTACTGGAGGTCCAGCCACGAGTCAACGTTGCCCGGGCCCAGAAGAATGTGAGGGAACAGCACTGGATGGCCCTGAGACCAACTGCTGTCCTCCTCCGTCCGGCCCTCCAACAGGCGGCGCTTGACGACGCCGTAGTCGAAGAGGTCGAACCCTATTTTCTTGTGCTTCATGCCTTGGGGGAAGGACTGGCCCAGCGTTCCCTCCTTCCGCTCCTGCAGGTAGTTGGTGTAGTGGTAGTGGAGCCACTCCGTGTGGACGGGGTCCAACGAGTTCTCCATGCATTGGAGCCAGTTGCAGGGCAGCTCGGAGATGACGATCTCGCGAACGGCGTTGTCCCAGACCAGCGGGGCCCAGCGGGGCAGAAGGGGCGCCGGCTCAGGGCCCATGTAGACGAACAGCATGCCCGCCAACTCCTGGACCTTGTAGCCCGTCAGCTTGACCTTGTCCTTGAACCTGGCATCCGGGCGGACGGTCTCCTCGAAGGGCTGCTCAATGCACTGGCCGGTCTCGTCATAGAGCCAGCCGTGGTACATGCAGCGAAGGCCGCGTTCTTCGGGTATGCCGTAGGCCAGGTTCACGCGGCGGTGGGCGCAGTAACGGTCGATGGCCCCGTAGTTGCCACTGCGGTCCCTGTACAGCACGAGGTCCTCTCCCAGGAGCCTGGCCTCCTTGACAGGGGTTTCGTCCAGTTCCGCGGCGGCGGCGACCGGATGCCAGTAGCGGCGCATCAGCAGGCCCATGGGAGTTCCCGGGCCGACTTGGGTGAGTGCTCGATTGCCTTCCTTGGTCAGCATGGTGATTCTTCTCCCCAGGAAGCGATGGGCCAATCAGGGGGCCTGTTCCGCTGAGCGCGTCTATACGGATTCTGCCACGGGGACGCTCTGCTCTGTCAAGGCGCCGCGTGGCGGGGGCGGTCCTTGCAGTTGAAGCCCGCCGCCGCGTGGACGCTCCGATTGACGCCACCTGCCGGAGGCGCCAAAATCGCGCATCCGGACCAAGACTAGCAGAGGTAGGTGAAGTATGGCTGCTGATCTCGTCATCGACGCCGACGGCCACTGCATGGAGCCCACTGAAGACCTGACACCCTGGATGCCCAGGGAGTTTCACGACAAGGCGCCCGTTGTGTTCAAAGACCGCACCGGCGCCAGCGCAACCTATGTCGAGGGCCGTCTGAGCACCAAACACGGGCCTTTGGGCCCCGGCGTGACCGGGCCTTTCGCTCCGCACATCAAGGGCGGACGGCCTGGGGAACGCGATGCGGCGCAGCGTCTCCCCGATATGGACCAGGAGGGCGTGGACGTTGCCGTGGTGTTCGGCACGTCCATGGCCCTGTGCGTCAACGGCCTGGCCGACATGGAGTTGGCCGCCGTCCTATGCCGCGCCGTCAACCGGTGGCTCACCGAGGAATACCTGAGCGTTGACCCGATACGCCTGAAGGGGGCCGGTTTGATCCCCGCGCAGGACGCTGCGACCGCCGTCAAGGAATTGGAGTGGCTTGCCCAGAACCGCAAGGCTGGCATCGTCACTGCGATGCTGCCGGTCAACGTGTACGGCATCAACCTTGGCGACCGGCGATTCGACCCGATCTATGCGGCCGCCCAGGACGCCGGCATTCCGCTATCCGTCCATCCTCAGACCGGCCACGACGGCCAGTACGGCGTTTGGGGCACCATGGGCGCCGGTAGCGAGCGCATGGAAAAGTACAGCTACGTGCATATGACGGCGTTTCCCTTCGAGCCAATGATTGCCATGATGCACATGATCGGAGAAGGCGTGTTCGATCGCTTCCCGCGACTGAAGGTGGCGTATGTGGAAGGGGCCTGTGGCTGGCTTCCGTTCTGGGCGGAACGGCTGGATGAGCACTTTGAGAAGCTGCGGCCCCAGTGGCCGGACTGCCAACGGACGCCCTCCGAGATCATCAAGGGCGGGCAGATTGCCCTGACCTGCGAGCCCGAGGAGGGGACGCTGCCCTATGTTCTGGACACCGTGGGACAGAACATGGTCATGTACGCTTCGGACTACGCGCACTGGGACAGCGAGTTTCCCCACTCCGTCGAGACCCTGGCAGCCATTCCGGGACTGCGGGAAGACCAGAAGCGGCGGGTTCTGGGCGGCAACGCGGCCGCGTGGTTTGGCTTCGAGGACAGCGAGCTGCCGGCCAGCTCCGTCTATTTCGCCAGGGCGGAGGTGGCGTCAGGTTAGCACCAACCCCCGCGGCCTCAGTCTGGATGGGCAGGCGCCGCCCCCAACGCAGAGGTGCGCCATGGCGCCCGTTCCTGGCCCTGCTCGCCAGCGCCGGCATTTTGGGGTATACTGCCACAGACCTCGATTCGGGATCGCAGAGACCTGCTGCTGGATGGTCTGGGACTCGCGTAGGCCACATGCGGGCGCGCTCCGGTTGAGGAATTTGAGCACGAGGAGTGCTGCATGAGGATCTACGTGGGGAACTTGTCGTACAGCATCACCGGCCAGGAGTTGGAAGAGGCCTTCAGCCCCTTCGGACAAGTGGAGTCGGCGCAGGTTGTCACAGACCGCGATTCGGGAAGGTCTAAGGGATTTGGGTTCGTAGAGATGGGTGAGCAGGCAGAGGCCGAGGCAGCCATTGCCGCTCTGAACGGGAAGGAGTTGAGCGGGCGGGCCCTCACCGTGAACGAGGCGCGGCCCCGGCCGGAGAGGTCTTTTGGCGGCGGCGGCGGGGAGCGCGGCTCCCGCTGGTAGGCAGCGCAGCCCAGAAGGCTGTCGACAATCGAAGAGTTCGCAAGAGCCCCAGGGATATCCCTGGGGCTCTTCTCTTATCCCGTATCCCGATCCCGGCGCGGGGCCGCGGGCGCCGGGGGTGGCCGAAGTAGTATTATGGCCGCGCATCCTCCGAATCCCTGCCGCGCTGGTTCGAACGAGCCGAAAGAATAGTGCAGGGACTCCAGGGGCTGTTCAGAGACGCGACTGCTCCGGCCCGGATGGACGCTTATTGCAGGCCGGGACTGTGGAGGAGGGCATGGGTTGGATAGACGCTGACGCTCATGTGGTAGAGGGTTCACACACGTGGGACTACCTGCCCGCATCGGAGCAACGGTACAGGCCGGTGCTCTGTGACGTTCAACCGGCATCGGGGAAGCAGGCCTGGTACATCGACGGCAAGATGCGGGGTCTGGTCCCAGGCCTTCCCAAGGATGACGAGAGGTTCAAGGACATCGAGGAGTTCTGGGGCCGGTCCATGGCCACTCCCAGGGAGAGTAGGGAGGCCAGAGACCTTGAAACCCGGCTCCGCCACCTGGACGCGCTGGGCATCGAAGCCCAGGTGGTTTACCCGACGGTGTTCCTTGACCAGTGCGCCGAACGCGCAGCCGTCGACGTGGCGCTCTGCGGGGCCTACAACCGCTGGCTCGCCGACGTTTGGAAGGAGGCCGCCGGCAGAATCCGGTGGATGGCCCTGCTCCCCTTCCTCAGCATCCCGGACGCCCTGGACCAGATGCGGTTCGCCAAGGACAACGGCGCTTGCGGCGTGTTCATGCGCCCCATCGAGGGGACCCGGTTGGTCAATCATCCCGACTTCTTCCCTATCTACGAGCAGGCCGCGGCGTGGGGTTGGCCGGTGGGAGTCCATCAGGCCAACGGCAACGCCGGCATCGTGGACTTTTTCTCCACGCCGGAGGGCGGCCGAGAGTTCTTCAACCAGTACCGCATCTTCACCGTCGGGTCGTTCTTCTTGGTGGTCCAGTCCGGCCTTACCAAGATGTTCCCCGGGCTGAAGATAGGGTTCATAGAGACCGCCGCCTCCTGGGTTCCGTGGGTAACCATGGAGCTGGAGTCCCGGAGAAAGATGGTGGCCTCGGGGTTTACCGACAACTTGTTGCGGGACTACGACCTGTTCGTCACCTGCCAGAGCGGCGACGACGTTCCCTACCTGGTGAGCCGGGGATTCGGCAACAACCTCATGATCGGCACCGACTACGGCCACGTGGACGCGTCCACGGAGTTGGACTCGCTCCACGTTCTGGCGGAGCGCCAGGAGTTGACGAAGGAAGCGGTGGGAAAGATTGCGGAGGACAACGCCAGGGTCTTCTACGGCCTCTGAAGCTTGCTGGCCGCGCGTCGACAAGAGTCTGAACTAAGGAGGACGCCATGGGCTGGATAGACGCAGATGCTCACGTGGTGGAGGGGCAACACACCTGGGACTACCTCGACCCGTCGGACCAGAAGTACAGGCCCGTCCTCTTCGACCTCGATCCGGGGTCGACCAAGGGCGGCTGGTACATCGACGGGAAGATGCGAGGTCTGTTCTTCGGTGACCCCAACGACGAACAGTTCAAGGACATCGAGCAGTTCTGGGGCCGCACCATGGCGACGCCGCGGGCGAGCAGGGAGGCTAGGGACCTCGAAGCGAGGCTCCGCCACATGGACGAACTGGGCATCGAAGCTCAGGTGGTCTATCCGTCCATCTTCCTGGACCAGTGCGCAGACCGAACAGCGGTGGACGTCGCTTTGTGCGGGGCCTACAACCGCTGGCTCGCCGACGTTTGGAAGGAGGCTGGGGGAAGAATCCGGTGGATGGCCTGCCTGCCTTTTTCCAGCATCCCGGACGCTCTGGATCAGATGCGGTTCGCCAAGGACAACGGCGCCTGCGGCGTGTTCATGCGGCCCATCGAGGGGACCCGGTTGGTCAACCATCCCGACTTCTTCCCTGTCTACGAACAGGCCGCGGCCTGGGGCTGGCCCATCGGCCTGCACCAAGCCAACGGCAACGCGGGGATCGTGGACTTCTTCTCCACGCCGGAGGGCGGGCGGGAGTTCTTCAACCAGTACCGCATCTTCAACGTGGGGGCCTTCTTCCTGGTGATCCAGTCCGGCCTCACCAAGATGTTCCCCGGCCTGAAGATGGGCTTCATAGAGACCGCCGCCTCCTGGGTTCCGTGGGTAACCATGGAGCTGGAGTCCCGGAAGAAGATGGTGGCCTCTGGGTTTACCGACAACCTGCTGCGGGACTACGACCTGTTCGTCACCTGCCAGAGCGGCGACGACGTTCCCTACCTGGTGAGCAGGGGATTCGGCGACAACCTGATGATTGGCACCGACTACGGCCACGTCGACGCGTCCACGGAGTTGGACTCCCTCCACATTCTGACGGAGCGCCAAGAGTTGACGAAGGAAGCGGTGGGAAAGATTGCGGAGGACAACGCCAGGGTCTTCTACGGCCTCTGATGTGCAGGCAGCAGGCTGCGCGGGACAGGGCGCGGAATAGGGAAAGGAGAGAGCGATGGGTTGGATAGACGCAGACGCCCACGTTGTGGAGGGGCAGCACACCTGGGACTACCTGGAAGGGGACGAGCAGAAGCACCGGCCCATCCTGTTCCATCTTCAGGACGGCTCCATGAAGGGCGGCTGGTACATCGACGGCAAGATACGGGGACTGTTCTTTGGCATACCCAGCGACGAACAGTTCGCCGCATTGGAGCAGGGGCTGGGCCGGATGATGGCCACCGCCAGGGAGACCAGGGAGGCGACTGACCTCGATGCCCGGCTGCGCCACATGGACGAGTTGGGCGTCGGCGCCCAGGTGGTCTACCCCACGGTTTTCCTGGACCAGGTCGCCGACCGGCCCGAGGTGGACGTGGCGCTGAGCGCCGCTTACAACCGCTGGCTCGCCGACGTCTGGAAGAAGACCAACGGGAGGATCCGGTGGATGGCGGTCCTGCCGTTCATGAGCATCCCCGACGCCCTGGACCAGATGCGTTTCGCAAAGGATCACGGGGCCTGCGGCGTCTTCATGCGCCCCATAGAAGGCGACAGATTGGTGGACGACCCGCATTTCTATCCCGTCTACGAGCAGGCCGCTTCATGAAATTGGCCTATTGGCCTGCATCAGGCCAACGGCAACGCCGGCCTGGTGGAGTTCTTCGCCGGCCACCGCAAGGGCCGGGAGTTCTTCAACCAGTACCGCATCTTCAACGTGGGCGCCTTCTTCTTGGTTATCCAGTCGGGGCTCACGGCCATGTTCCCCGGCCTGAAGATGGGCTTCATCGAAACCGCCGCTTCCTGGGTTCCCTGGGTGACCATGGAACTCCGGGCCAGGAAGCACCTGCTGGCTCGGGGTCTCTCGGATGATTTTCTGGAGGACTACCAGCTCTTCATCACCTGCCAGACCGGCGACGACCTCCCGTACCTCCTGAGCCGCGGCTACGGCGGCCACCTGATGATCGGCACCGACTACGGCCACGTGGACTCTTCCACGGAGCTGGATGCGCTCCACCGTCTGGTGGAGCAACAGGAAATCAGCGAGGAAGACGTGCAGAGGATAGCCGAGGACAACGCTCGAGTCTTCTATGGCATCGAGCAGGTCTGACTCAGTAAAGCTCACCTGAAGAGAACATTGGAGGTTGCCATGCTGTTACAGGATCAAGTGGCCATCGTGACCGGGAGCGCCCAGGGCATTGGGCGGGTGTACGCGCTGCGCTTGGCGGAGGAAGGCGCCAGAGTGGTCGTCACGGACGTTGACGACGCCGAGCCGGTGGCGACTGAGATTGTGGAGAAGGGGGGAGAAGCCCTGGCCGTGCGCTCCGACGTCAGCGACTTCGAGAGCGTTCAGAACCTCGTCGCCAGGGCTGTCGAGCGCTTTGGCCGCGTGGACACGTTGGTGAACAACGCCGCCGTGTTCGGCAACATCCCCCGCCGCTCCTTCATGGACATCCCTCCAGACGAGTGGGACAAGGTCATGGAGGTCAACGTCAAGGGGCCTTGGCTGTGCGTCAAGGCTGTATTTCCACAGATGAAGGAGCAGCAGTCGGGGAGCATCGTCAACATAGCCTCCACGATGGTGTTGAAGGGCGGGCCGGGCCTGCTGCATTACGTTTCCTCGAAGGGGGCGGTCGTGGCCTTCACCCGCGCCTTGGCCCGCGAGGTGGGGGACGACGGCATCAGGGTCAACACCGTTGCGCCCAGCCATACCCTCAGCGAGGCGGTGGTGCGCATGGGCGGTCCGGACGTGGACAAGGGCACAATCCCCACCCGCGCCATCAAACGCAGCTCCTATCCTGAGGATATGGCGGGGACCGTCGTCTATCTGGCATCGCCGCAGAGCGCGTTCGTTACGGGGCAGATGCTGGTCGTGGACGGCGGAAGCGTGATGCACTAACCGCGCTCAAGGCCGCGGGCGCCGCTCGCTGACAGCCAGGGGTTCTCACGCGAGGTTCCATCTGCTATAATGGGGGCCGTGACGCCGCAGGACAATACATTGAGTGCAAGCAGGGGGATGCGCCATCAATACGCATCCCCCTTTTTATGTGGGGCCCTGCCTTCGCCACCAATTCAACAGGAAGGTACAGACCCATCGTTATAGCAACCCGCAGATCTGATAATTTTTCCCGCAACAACAAGAACCACAGCCAATCCAACCGCTACTCCGGACGACCAGACGGCAACCGCCCCCAAACGCCTCGCGTTCCTCCCGCAGGTCCTCAGCCCAGAGACCACGCCTTCGGCGGTCTCAGCGTCTCGCTCCCCGTTGCGAACGCCTTGGAAGCCATGGGCTACACCGAGCCCACGGTGATTCAGACGAAGGTCATCCCCTCCATGTTGGAGGGCAAGGATCTGGTGGGCCAGGCCCAGACCGGCACCGGCAAGACGGCGGCCTTCGGCATACCCCTGACCGAGATGATGGACACCCGCATGCGAGCGGTTCAAGCCATCGTGCTTGTGCCGACGCGAGAGCTGGCCTTGCAGGTAACCGCTGAGATGCAGCGCATCGGCCTGACGCGGGGCATACGCGTGTGCACCGTCTACGGCGGCCAACCCATCGAGCGCCAGTTCAGGGAGCTCCAGCGGGGCGTCAACATCGTGGTCGGCACGCCTGGCCGGGTGCTGGACCACCTGCGGCGAGGCACGTTGGATATCGGCGGAGTTGGCGTCGTTGTGCTGGACGAGGCCGACGAAATGTTGGACATCGGCTTCGCTCCCGATATCGAGTCCATCCTGGGGCGCACCCCCAGTGAGCGGCAGACGGTCCTGTTCTCCGCCACCATGCCCACGGCCATTCGCCGCATGGTTGGAAAGCACCTAACGGATCCGATGTGGATACGGACCGGCGGTGAGGCGCAGCCCGTGGCCGAAGTGAAGCAGGTGTACTTCGAAGTCGCCGTAAGGGACAGGAATGACACCCTTGCCGAGATCCTGAAGAAGAACGTAGAGGGCCAGTCCTTGGTCTTCTGCCGGACGCAGCGAGGGGTGGAAAAGCTGGCCAACTTCCTGGACCAGCGCGGCTACCCCGTAGACGCCATCCACGGCGGCTTGAACCAGTCCCAGAGAAATCGCGCGATGCAGGCCTTCCGGTCAGGCGACTGCAAAATTCTGGTGGCCACCAACGTCGCTGCTCGAGGGTTGGATATACCGGCCGTTTCACAGGTCATCAACTACGACCCGCCCCAAAACGTTGAGGAGTACGTCCACCGCATCGGGCGCACCGCCCGCATGGGCAGGCCGGGAACGGCCATCACGTTCGTCTGCGAATGGGACTTCGATGCCTTCGAACCCATCCGACGTCACGTGGGCCGGCAACTGGAGCGGGGCAAGCTGGCCATCTACTACCGCTAGCCCGCCGCCCGAATGAACCCTAGTGAGCCGCCCGGACGCTTCTGGCGTCCGGGCGGCTCTTTCATATCATCAGGGTTGGGTCACCGCCCGCTGAACTCCTTGAACAACGCCGCGCATTCCTCTCGGAGCACGTGGGGCGCGACCTTCACTCCGCGACCGGAGCGCCGGATGACCTCCTCGCAGGAGAGGTCGGTCTGACGGGGGTAGTCGAAGGGGCCGTCATTGCGGTCCGCGCCGAAGGCGACCATCGAAAGGTTGGCCCAGGCTATCGCCGAGGAGCACATGGCGCACGGCTCGGCGTCGGTGTACATCGCGTAGTCGCTGAGGTCCGTCAGGCGGTTCTCTGAGCAAAACGACCGTATGATGTTCAACTCCGCGTGCGAGGTCGGATCCTGGTCCTCCAGGACCCGGTTGTAGGAGCGAGCCACGACCTGACCGTCCTTGACCAGCACACAGGCAAAGGGACGGTTGCCGCTCGCCATCGCCTCCCGTCCCAGCAGTATGGCCTCGCGCATCAAATCTTCGGGCGCCGGGGAATCCTCGTTAGCCATGGGGTCGCGCTCCTTCCTGAATTGACCAGCCTGCCCGCTCTGCGGGACATTCGGCCGCATTATACATGGGCAGGGGCCCACCACCGTTCCAACGCCGTGCTAGAATGGCGCCCGGCTGACCAAAACCCAAAGGAGCACGCGAGCGGATGATCATCGACTGCCACGGACACTACACGACGGCGCCATCGGGGATCCACGTCTACCGGGCGTTTCAGATCGCCTTCATGAACAAACCCAATAAGACGCAGGTGAAGATCAGCGACGACGAGATACGCGAGTCGCTGGAGAACGGGCAACTGAAGCTCCAGATGGAGCGCGGCACTGACATGATGCTCTTCTCGCCGAGGGCGTCGCACATGGGGCATCACTTCGGCGACGAGGTCATCAGCCGCGAATGGACCCAGGTCAACAATGACCTCATCCGGCGGGTCTGCGACATCTTCCCGGACAGGTTCATAGGCGTGTGCTCGCTGCCACAGTCGCCCGGCGTGGACCCCAGCAACTGCGTGGAGGAACTGGAGCGGTGCATCAATGAGCTGGACTTCGTGGGCTGCAACCTGAACCCGGACCCCTCCGGCGGCTGGTGGACCGACCCTCCGCTGGGCGACGAGTGGTGGTACCCGCTCTACGAGAAATTGGTGGAGTTGGACGTCCCGGCGATGATACACGGCTCCTCCACCTGCAACCCGGCCTTCCACACCACGGGTTCCCACTACATGAACATCGACAACACCGGGATCATGCAGTTGCTGGAGTCCCGCGTTTTCCAGGATTTTCCCACCCTCCGCATCATCATGCCCCACGGCGGCGGCGTCATCCCGTACCAGTTGGCCCGCTATCGGGCGCTGAGCATCATGAACAAGTGGGAGCCCTTCGAGGAGTTCATGCGGCGGTTCTACTTCGACACGGCGGTGTACAGCCCCGAGGCGATGGAGTTGCTGATCAAGATCGTGGGGGTGGACCGGCTCGTCTTTGCTTCGGAGATGCTGGGTGGCGTCACGACAATCGACCCCAACACGGGCCGCTGGTTCGACGACAACAAGCCGCTGCTGGACGAGATCGCCTGGCTGTCTACGGAGGACCGGCAGAAGATCTTCGAGGACAACGTCAAGGCGGCATACCCCCGCTTGGGGGCGGTAATGGACAGGCAGATGAAGAAAGCGGGCGGCGGGTAGGGGGCAAGGGAAGTCGCGTCCGCAGACGGAGCAGCGCCGCGGGGCCAAGTGGCCGTGGGAACCGAAACCTATCGGGCCTGGTAATGAATCCAGACCCTTGCCTGGAACTGGAGCGGAGGCCAAGCGATGGAAGGCTTGCTCATCCTCGTGATATTGGGGTTACTGGCGTTCCTTGGATGGTACACATACCAATACTTTTTCCAGTCTCGCGAGGTCCATTTTTCTCCGGGATTCTCCGGCGACCCCAGTGGCCGGAAGGAAAGGGTTGTACAACGGGTGCTCCAGCGGGTGGCAAGCAAGATGGACAGCGATTTAGGGGTAACGACGATTGGCTCCATCAGCACTGACCCAGCCCACGTTATGACTCTGACTGCCGACATAGGCCAATTTGAACAGCTGAGACCCTCGCGAGGCCTCTGGCGGTGGCAGGGGCACTTTGAAGAAAGGCGAATGGAGCGTCAGTAGTCAAGGAGGCCCCGTGAGAGAAGGCGATGGGAGGGCATTGAAGCGGTTGTGCCACTCGCATTGAAAGCCGCCTTCGACGCGGACGCCGGCCTGGACGTGGTCAGGTTTTGGATAGGGGACGTTGACGTGCGCCCCCAGACTTGGAGAGTGAGCGTGGAGGCGCGTCGAGGCGGACGCCAGGACTGGCGCTACGAACAGGGAGCGGGAAGCTATCTTGCCCCTATTACTCCGCATGGAGAAGATCCTGAGCCCCTTTCCCATCAGGCGCTCGCGAGCGATGCCACAGATTTCGAACACCAAGTTGCGGAAGTTATCAGAAGTATGGGGCTGACGGCGGATGTAACCGGAGGGTCTGCTGACGGCGGGGTGGACATCATGGCCTATGACGATTCACCCATCACGGGCGGCAAATACGTAGTGCAATGCAAGCGCTACGAACATCCCAAGAAGGTTGGAGTGGGGGAGGTCCGGGAGCTCTATGGTGTTGTGCAGGCGGAAGGCGCCAATAAGGGAATTCTCATCACCTCGTCGAGCTTCACTTCCCACGCCCTTGCCTTCAGCGAAGGCAAACCACTAGAGCTCATTGATGGGACGGAGCTTGGCCTGTTGCTAGAATCCGCCCGCGCGCCGCTAGGCCAATTTGCTTCCGAGCGCGGCGTCAGCGGCACGGAAAGCGCGTCCCGCTACATCGCCGTGGCGGCGGCCTCTGGGACAGCGGCCTCGGACAGGGCTGCGCTGGCCGCGCTCTACAACGCAACGGACGGGGCGAATTGGTCGAACAACAGGGGCTGGCTGAGCGACGCGCCGATCGACAAATGGCGCGGCGTTCGCACGGACGGCAGCGGACGCGTCATAGGGCTGGACCTCAGAAACAGCCGGTTGAGTGGACAGTTGCCGCCGGAGTTGGGTCGCCTTACCAACCTGACGCGGTTGTACCTCCACGGCAACCAGTTGAATGGAGAGCTCCCGCCGGAGTTGGGCTTCCTCACCAACCTGACGCGGCTGTACCTCCACGGCAACCGGTTGAATGGAGAGCTACCACCTTGGCTGGGCCGCCTCACCACCCTGGAATCGCTGGACCTCAGTGACAACCAGTTGAGCGGGGCGATACCGCCGAAGTTGGGCCGCCTTACCAACCTGACGGGGCTGGATCTCAACGACAATCAATTGAGCGGGGCGATACCGCCCGAGTTGGGCTGACCTGCCCCCTGAATTAGGTCCAAGTATTCTTAGAGTCCGACCGGCGTATTCCTAGCCACCTGTTGTGCGAACTCCTCGGGCGTCCGGTTGCCCAGTGCGCTGTGGGGCCGGACAGCATTGTAGTCGTCCCGCCAGCGCTCGACGATGTTCCGGGCCGCAGGAAGACTCATGAACCAGTGCTCGTTGAGGCACTCGTCGCGAAGCCGCCCGTTGAAGCTCTCGATGTACGCATTCTGCACGGGCTTGCCCGGATCGATGAAGTGCAGATGCACCCCATGTGCATACGCCCAAGCGTCCAGAATCCTCCCGGCGAATTCAGGGCCGTTGTCTACGGTGATCAGCTCCGGCAGGCCACGGTCGATGGCCAGCCTGTCCAACACCCTTGTCACGCGGAGGCCGGGCAACGACGTGTCCACCTCCATGGGCAGGCTCTCCCGAGTGAAGTCGTCAATCACCGTCAGCACTCGTATCCGCCGGCCACTGGCGAGCGCATCGGACACGAAGTCCATCGACCACCGCTGGTTCGGGCGCTCGGGCGCCATCGTGGGGACGCGAGCGATGCCCGCCATCCGCTTGCGCTTCCGACGCCGGACGGACAGCCCCTCCTCCCGATAGAGCCGGTAGACCCGCTTGTGGTTCACGCCGAACCCCTCCCGGCGCAACAACACCCACAACCGGCGATACCCGAAGCGCCGCCGCTCCGCGGCGAGCGAGCGCAGTCGCTTGAGGAGTTCGGGTGCGTCGCTGCCCACCCGCCTATAGCGGGCCACCGATCGGTGGATACCCATCAGCCTGCAGGCGCGACGCTCGCTGAAGCCCCACCGCTCCTGGACACGGTGCATGGTCTCCCGTCGCGTTGCAGGCGTCATGCGTTTTTTCGGAGCAGCTCCCGCAAGACGTGATTGTCGAGCGTCGCCTCCGCCAGCAGCTGCTTCAGCTTCCGGTTCTCCTCATCCAGATGGCGCAGCCGTCGCGCCTCGCTCACGCCCATCCCGCCGAACCGCGCCTTCCAGTTGTAGAAGGTCCCCGGTGAGACACCATGTCGGCGGCATACCTCGGCCGTCGGCACTCCCGCGTCCGCCTCCCTCAGGACCCCGATGATCTGCTCGTCCGTAAACCTGCTCCTCCGCATGCTGTCCTCCTCTGTTTGACCGGAGGACTCCAATTATCCGTGGACCGGTTTTCGGGGAGCAGGTCAGGGCCACCTTGCCAACCTATACTCACTGGCTCTCCACAACAACCAGTTGAGCGGGGCGATACCACCGGAGTTGGGCCGCCTTACCAACCTGACGGGGCTGGATCTCAGCAATAATCAATTGAACGGGGCGATACCGCCGGAGTTGGGCCGCCTTGCCAACCTGTCCTCACTGGCTCTCCACAACAGCCAGTTGAGAGGGGCGATACCGCCGGAGATAGGCCGCCTTGCCAACCTGTCCTCACTGGCTCTCCACAGCAACCAGTTGAGAGGAGAGCTACCGTCCTGGCTGGGCCGCCTCACCACCCTGGAATCGCTGGACCTCAGTGACAACCAGTTGAGCGGAGCGATACCGCCGGAGTTGGGCCGCCTTGTCAACCTGTACTCACTGGCTCTCCACAACAACCAGTTGAGCGGGCAGCTACCGCCGGAGTTGGGCCGTCTCACCAACCTGATTCTGCTGGATGTCGGTGGCAACCAGTTGACGGGACAGCTACCGTCCTGGCTGGGCAGGCTCACCAATTTGACAGTGCTGGATCTCAGTGGCAACGAGTTCAGTGGAGAGCTACCGTCCGAGCTGGGCCGTCTCGCCAGTTTGGAATGGCTGTGCCTCGGCGGTAACCAGTTTACCGGGTGCATACCCGAGGGCTTGCGCGACATACCGGAGAATGACCTCTCGGACCTTGGCCTGCCGTTCTGCGGCGCCTAGGGAATTGCTGAACAAGCCCCCCGCCGCCGGCGGAACCTCCTCTCGCAACCCCCGCCCCCGGGGCAGGCTAGGATGCGTCCCCGCCTACTTGCAAAACGAGAACTATTGTGCTATAGTATCCCATGAAGTGGGTGGCCGGCCCGCTTCTCTTTCTCGGAGCCTGCCGCATACATGAGCACTGGGGGCTAACCACAGAGAATCCCCCTGTGGCAGGGGCGCTGAGGGAACAACCCAAGGGGCAAGACCGTCCGAGGAAGCGTGGGACCGGAGCGAATGCCGTTGTAAGGCACAGGCTCTTTGGAGCCATCCCGCTCCGTAACGACTCGTAACGAATCGTAACAACTAGGTAACGGTTCGTAACGGCTCCGTAACGACTCGTAACAGCTTTGTAACGGCCTGTAACGCCTTTGTAATGGCTCCGTGCCTGCAAACCCCGAAATCCGGCTGACAAACGTTACGACATACAATCAAAGGCTGTCTCTTCCCCCGTCCTTTGGGCAGGGGCAGGATGCGTCCCCATCCAGCCATGCCGCGCTCCACGGACTTGTGCGGCTGTCCCTGGGAAGGCAAGGCCACCGCTCGCCCATCACGCGGGGCTTCAACGCGGGGGTGGCCGTTCTGAAGGCTCAGCCGGCTATCAGCAACGCCACCTTGCCCATGACGCGCCGCTCCTCAATGAAGCGCTGCGCCTCGCCGGCCTCTGCAAGGGGCCAAGTCCGCTCGACGGTTGGCGTCAGGCGGCCGTCGGCGAGCATCTGTAGGAGGGCCTCGAAGTCGGCGTGGGACGTGCCCGTCCCGCCCGAGCCCAGGACGGCTATCCGCAGCCGGAACAGAGTGTTGAGGTTCAGCGTGACCTCGCGGCCGCCGGCTGTGCCGTAGATGGCGATGCGGCCGCCCGGCTTCACGCAGTTGAGCGACTCCAGGAATGCGTTGCCGCCCACGCCGTCCACAATGGCGTCGACGCCTGCGCCGCCGGTCAGCTCCCTGACCCTGTCGGCGTAGCTGCCGTCGGCGTAGTTGACGCCGTGGTCCATGCCCTGGGTTGCTGCATAGGCCAGCTTTTCCTCGGTGCTTGCTGTGCCGATGACGGTCGCTCCAAGCTGCTTGGCAATCTGCACGCCCGCGATGCCCACGCCTCCAGCCGCTCCCTGGACCAGCACCGTCTGGCCCGCCTGCACCTGGCACTTGTTGACCAGTGCGTCCCAGGCCGTGGAGTAGGTGATGACCGCCGTCGAGGCCTCGAGCATGCCCAGGCCTTCCGGCAGCTTATAGAGATTCTCGTCGGGGGATTTCACCAGCTCTGCGTAGCTGTAGGCGGCGTTGCGGAGCGCCACCTCGTCTCCCACGGCAACGTTGGCAACGCCCTCGCCAACGGCCTCAACGACGCCCGCCCCCTCTCTGCCCAGCAGGGAGGGAAAGACGAAGCCTCCGGGAGGCGCCGGGGCCCGCCCCGAACGCGTCGTGATGTCGGTCGGGTTGACGCCTGCGCTGTGCATGCGCAGCACAGCCTCGCCGGGGCCGGGTTGAGGGTCGGGAACGTCCTCCAGCCTCAGCACTTCCGGGCCGCCGAATTCATGGAATTGGATTGCTTTCACGGTGTTCTCCCAAGTTGTCAGATGTGTCGTTGACGTTGCCTTCCAGAGCCTAACTGAGGTTGACCGTCACGCTCTTGCGCTGGGTGAAGCTGTCCAGCATACCCTCCAGCGAAAACTCCCGCCCAATGCCGCTCATCTTGTAGCCGCCATAGGAATGGCCCGGGATCTGGCCCAGGCCGCGGTTCACCTGAACCCAGCCCGACTCGATGGCGTGGGCCGTGCGCAGGGCCTTGGTGATGTCGCGGCACCAAACGTAGGCGGCGAGCCCGTAGTGGCTGTCGTTGGCCATGCGAATGGCTTCCTCCTCCTCCGACCAGGGGATGGCCACGACCACGGGGCCGAATATCTCCTCGCGGGCGATGCGCCAGTCGTTGCTGACGTCGGCAATGACCGTGGGCTGCACGAAGTATCCCTGAGCGAGAGGGCCGTCAGCCGGTGGAAGCCCGCCCAGCAGCACCTTGGCGTCCGGCTGGCCGACGCCGTCGGTGATATAGCCGCAGACCCGGTCGTACTGCTTGCGGTTGATGATGGACCCCATGTCCACGGTCTCATCAAGCGGGTCGCCTATCTTCAGGGCCGACAACTTGGCTGCCATCTTCTCGAGAAATGAGTCGTAGATTGACTCGTGGAGAAAGAGGCGGGAGCCGGCGGTGCACGACTGGCCTTGGCGGGTGAACCGCATCCCGGCAATGACGCCGTCCACGGTCCTGTCGTCGTTGGAGTCCGGGAAGACGACTGCCGGGCTCTTCCCTCCGAGCTCCAGCGAAACGGGCAGGATGCGCTCGGCGGCGGCGTGCATGACCAGCTTGCCCACCTCGGTCGAGCCGGTGAAGGAGAGCTTGCTGATCAGCGGGTGGACGGCGAGGGCGGCGCCGGCTTCTTCCCCGTAGCCCGTCAGGATGTTCAGGACGCCGGGTGGGAGCACGTCGTTGCAGATCCGGCCCATTTTCAGGACGGCAATGGGGGCATCCTCCGCCGCCTTCAGGACCAGGGTATTGCCGGCGGTTATGGCCATGGCAATCTTGAGGGCGCCGAGCATGACGGGGGCGTTCCATGGAATGATGCCGCCCACCACGCCCAGCGGCTCCCGCCGGTTGTACACCAGCATGTCGTCGCTGATGGGTACCACCTCTCCCTTCAATTCCGTTGCCACCCCGCCGAAGTACCGGAAGATGTCCGCCGTCGTCCGCGCCTCGGGGCGGGCCTGTGTGCGGATGGCGTTGCCGGTTTCCCAGGCTATGGTCTGGGCTATGTCTTCGATAGCCGCTTCCATTGCGTCGGCGATCCTTGTCATCATTCGTCCACGGTCCCGCGGGGCAACACTCCGCCACGTCTCGAAAGCCCTGGCGGCCGCGCGCACTGCCTGGTCGACATCCGGCTCGGTGGCGCGAGGGGCTAGTGCTATAACCTCGCCGCGCCGGGCGGGGTTCTCGATCTCGATGGTCCGGCCATCGCCTGCCTGGACCTCTTTGCCATCCACCAGCATTGATAGGAGCATTGTCTTGCCCCCCACCTCAACCATGTTCCCTCCGTTGTTGCCGCTCATGTTCTCTTGGGACAGGGCCGCTTGTGACCTAGGGGCCAGGCGCCAGCAGCTTGGCCACCGACGAAAAATCGAGCTGGCCGTAACCGCGCCTGCTAGCGGCTGCGTACTGTTCCCGGGCCAGAGCCGCCATCGCCATCGGCAGCTTCTCCTGGGAAGCGGCGGCCAGCGCCAGGCCCAGGTCCTTATACATCAGGTCCGTCATGAATCCTGGGGCGAACTCCTGGCTGGCGGGGCTGTCGGCCACGACGCCGGGCACGGGGCAGCGCGTCTGCATAGACCAACAGTTCCCTGAACTCTTGCTGATGACGTCGAACATCACCTGGGGATCGGCGCCCTTGGCAACGCCGAGGGCGAAGGCCTCCGACACCGCCGCCATGGACACGGCCGCGATGAGGTTGTTCGCCAGCTTCACCATTTCCCCCATGCCAATGGAGCCGCAGTGGATGACGTTGCTTCCCATCGCGGAAAGCAGATCGCGATGTTCTTCGAGAAGATCCGCGTCGCCGCCGACCATAATCGTCAGCGTGGCGGCGATCGCCCCGGCGGAGCTGCCGCTGACAGGGCCGTCCAGCATTCTGCCCCCGGCGGCGTTCACTGCGTCCGCCACGCTTCGGGTCGTGTCCGGGTCGATGGTGCTCATGTCTATGACGGCGGCTCCAGGCGACAGCCCGGCAATGAAACCATCGGGGCCGTGGGCCGCCGACGCGACATGCTGCGACGACGGCAACATGCAGACCACCACCTCTGCTCCTGACGCTGCCTCCCGCGCTGATCCCGCTGCCGTCGCTCCAGCCGAAACCAGGGCCTCGACCGCGGTGGGGCTGATGTCAAAGACCGTGAGCGAGTGCCCCGCCTTTATCAGGTTGATGGCCATGGGCCGTCCCATCGTGCCCAGGCCTATGAAGCCGACTTGCTTGCTCATGTGCTACCTCCTGTTGCGCGCTGAACTGTATCACGCTGGATATGCCGCTACAACGAGAGTGGCCTCTCAGGCGCCGGACGAAGGCGCCGCGAACGACCGGCGCGAATTAGTCCTTCAGGGCCGGCCACTCCCGGTACAGCTTTCCGCCGCCTTCGACCCTGTGCCTGTGCCCCAGCAGCGACAAGATGTGCCACAGCATCGAGGAAGCGCTGGCAACGATGGGCATGTTGAAGTCCTCCTCCATGCGCTCCAAGATGGGCAACGGATCGAGTATGGCAGCCTGAAAGTAGATGCCCTCCACCTCTCCCGCCTGCGACAGGCCTTCCTCAACGAGGGCGTAGATGTCGTCCGGGCCAACGTTGGCGGCGTCACGGTAGTCGTCCGTGGGCTGCGGACCGGAGACCGCATCAATGCCCCTTTCGGCGAGGAACGCTCGGACCAGCTCGTTCAGCGGGCCGTCGAAGGGAGTCATCAGCAGCACGCGGCTCACGTCCAAGGCTTTCAATCCGGCTATCGACGCCTCCAACGCGGTGGTAACCGGTATGGACACGCTGTTCCGGATGCTCTCGGAGAGGCCAGGCAGGTAGAGCTGGACCGGCGCGCCAACCAACACAGCCCCCCGCCAGGCCGGATGGCTTTCAACGATGCGCAGGGCCCTTTCCAGCCCGAGCGCTTCCTTGCCCAGCGCAGAGGTGAGCGGCCCCTCCACTAGGTCCAACGCCTCGATTTCCAGGGTGACGCCTTCTGGGACCAGCGGCCTCACATTGTCGAAGAAACCGCCGCCGCTGCTGCTATAGGGCGCCAGGTAACCAACAGTGGTGTTCTGCTGTTCAGCCATTGATAGCCTCCTTGGTGGCAGGTTTTAGGGGCGGGCAACACCCGCCCCGCTGGATTGCTCAACTCGCCTCGTGGTTCGCAATGACACATGGGCGCCGGGCAGGGGGACGCCTCCCGCGCCTCTCCGGCGCTATTCGCCGCCCGTTCCCGAGGCCAGGAACCACAGCAACGCTTCATTGAACTCCTCCGGCTTCTCCACGTTGCACATGTGGCCCGCGCCATTGATAACCTTCAGCCAGCAGTTGGGAATGCGCCGGTTCATCAACTCTCCCTCTTCCACGGGCGTTCTGCCATCCTCTTCGCCATCGATGATGGCAGTGGGGACCTGGATCTCCCTGAGACGGTCCCGGATGTCCACGTCAAACGAGGCCCGCGAGTAGGCGATGGCCGAGTGGGCGGCAATCTTGTAGGACTCGGCCGTGTACTTCCGGACCAGCGCCGGATCGAAGCTTGGAGAGAACCAGTATTTGGCGTAGCGGTTGAGGAACTCCTCCATCCCCAGGGCGGTTATCTCCTCGGCGATACCCATGTGCGGGCCTTGGCGCTCGCTGTCGGGGAAACCCACCAGTGGGCCCTTGGCTGGGAAACCGGCCAGGGCGCCAACCAGGACCAGGGCCGTAACTCGTTCCGGGGCGGAGTGGTAGAGGAACTGGCCTACGAGGGTGCCCATCGACAGGCCGACGAACCGCACTCGCTCAATGCGCAGACTGTCCATGATGGCTAGGACGTCGCTGGCCACTAGGGCGGGGGAGTAGTGTTCGTCGCCCAGGGGCTTGCCGGAATCACCGTGGCCGCGCATATCAATGGAGATGACCCTGTATCGAGATGTCAGCGCGGGAAGCTGGAGGTCCCAGACGTTCTTGTGACCCCCGAAGCCGTGTACCATGAACACGGCCTCGCCCGATCCCTGGTCCAGGTAGGCGATATCGAGTCCGTTGACCGCGATAGTTGGCACGTTGGCTCCTCTTCGAAAGATTCAGCTTGGCCATGGGTGGCCGTCGCTCTGTTCCTTCTTCCGCCTCAATGCTCTCCGGACGCCTGGGATGGTGCCGGTTGCGCCGTCAGACACTGTCTATCAGGCGGCCCCAACCGAGGCTGCGGGGCCTGGCCTTCATCGCCCGGAGAGTTGCCCAGAACAAGGCTAGGTCTCCCCCAACGATGGGCAGTCCCGTTTCCCTTTCGAGATCCTCCGCCAGCCCTTGCAGCCGCAGACCGCCGCCGAGTACGGCTATCGCGTCGGTTGCATCCGGGGCGCGGCGGGCCGTCTCTCGCACGTGGGCGCAGGTTGGGCCCGGATCGTGGTCCCAGGCCAGGCGGTCCTGCTCTTCAACCGACCCGACGACTCCCTGTTGAATCCAATCCTCCTGGTAGACCACGTCGAATCCGTGGGCGGTAAGCCCTGACCGCGCCATCGCGGCCCAATCCTCGGCTGCGTAGTAGCCGCCGGCGACCGCCACGCGCCGCGCTCCAAGCTCCGACAGTGCGTCCAGCATAGCGACGCCCATCAGCGCGACGGGCAGCCCCGCCGCCCTGGAGACGCTCGCCTGAACGCCGCGGGCTCCGGCCCCGTGCACCAGCGAGAACGGTACGCCGAACTGAGCGACGACATCGGCGCCAGCCTGTGCAAAGTCCTGCGCCGCCTCTTTCATCGCAGGAACTGCCGCGGCTATGGCATCGAGAGAGAGGGCGGCCATCGTCGCGCCGAAACCGGCTGCCGGAATGAAGGCGCCCGCAACGTCAGTGCCCTCCGGCGCCAACCGTAAGAAATCGGTTGGCGCCGTACTGAAAAAGCGCTTGGGGCCTAGAAAGCCAACCTTAGCCATGGGGAGCGTACACCAGCCTCTAAAGGCCCTCGCGCTCCATTAGCAACTCGCCCCCGTAGGTCTCAACCCTGTCCACCTCGATGACTACCGCCACGCCCTTTTGCTCCGGGTCTCGTTCTTTCTCAACCTCAACGACCCGTTCCCATACCTGCTGCCGCAGGTCTCCGCTTTCAACGATCGCCGCTCGGCCATAGAACTTCCAACCGGTCCTGGTTTCGCTGTTGCGGTACATCACGGCGACTTTTGGGTTCTTCCTTATGTTGGCCATGCCGTCCCGGTTGGACCGCTCCCAGTAGGCCAGGCGCTCGATGTCGAACACCATGGCGCTGCCCCGATAGCCGATGCTCGGCCATCCGCCGGGGTCTGAAGCGGCTAGAATGCAGGGGTTGCCGGTCTCTAGGGCCGCGTTGACGTTCTCGGCCATCTCATCAGTCAAAGTGATAGCCACGGATTTCCTCCCAAGGCAGGGTTTTATGGTTGGGCCGCGCTGGCATCGTACAATGCGTAGATCCTTCCCGCGGGCGCCGCAGGGTCGGGGCGGTAGACGTACCGTCCCCCTGGCGCCAGCCGCTCCAGGTACAGGACCTCCTCATGGCCCTTGAATCTTACGGCGAGTGCGTAGTAATAGTCGAAGGGGACATGAAGCTTCGCGTAGCCCCTGGCGTCTGAGTGATATCGGCCATGGCCCGCGGCCACCACTTCAGCGCCGGGGACCGGATCGCCCTGATGGTCGAGCACCTGCACCTGCGCCAGCCTGCCGGGAAAGAGCGTCCTGCTCACCATACGCTTGAACCTCAGCCAGAGCCCAGGGGCAGGGCCCTGCCCAACGCTGTCCACCACGTCCTTCTCGTAGCCAATGTGTTTCGGCGTGCGCCAGTCCGGGCCGTACTTCAGTTCCAGATACTCCTCCGGCGGGTTGGGGACCATGAACGTTTCACCCAGAAATTGGATCTCCTTGAGCTGATCGAAGAGCCTGAGAGGGAGCGCCAGGCCTGGGTAAATCCAGACATGCCCCCGATTGGGGCGGAAGAACGTTAGCGACAACAGGTGCCGGTTCTTCAACAGGCATAGGTAGACGTGGGTGTCGAAGTGGTCTGGCCTGACGTAGAACCCGGCATCCCGAAAGGCGGTGATAATGGGCTCGATCATCTGCTCGGAGAAGCCGTGCAGCCCGAAAGTGGTCCCAAAATCAATGTCGTCGTCCCAAGGTATGATGCCTCCCTCTCTGATCGCGCCAAGGCAGATGCCGTCCCGGAGATAGAACGCGACGCCCAGCCCATCCAGGATGCGTTTCGCCTCCAGGATTATCTCTCCGGCAACAGCGGGGTCCATGGCGGGGAGCGTCCTGGTCAGCTCTTCGATGATTGCCTCGTTTTCGACGTCAGTCAGCGACATGGCTGTTCACCTCATGGAATTGCTCCGTTGCCAGGAGCTTCTCGGCGTTGCGCAGATCCTCCCTCGTGTCGACCTCCATCCAAAGGCGCCTGCCTGCGAGGTGGACGCCCAGTTGGATGTCGCCGTCATCGATGAGGCCCGCGAGGGCCGCCTCGTAGAACTGGTCCGTGCGGCCCTGCGCCACCCACCAATCGAGCCTGGGCAGGAAACAGTCCCGAAGGGTGCTTTGGGACAGCTTGTATATGTTCACCGTCTTCAGGGCGCGGTCGTAGCAGAAGTCCGGCGGTTGCTCGGCGCCCATCACCAGCGACGTCGCCAAGCCGTCCTCAGCCAGGATGACCGTGCCGTTCATGAACGGCTGGAAGACATCCACCACCGCTACATCCTCGTAGCGCAATTTTACGAGGTCGTCTATGAGCGCCGGTTCGAACAGCAAGTCGCCGTCCAGCAGGACCGTATCATCGTCGAGTTGCCCCCGGGCAAGCCACAGCGAGTAGAGGTTGTTCGTGCGCCAGTAGTCCTCATTGGCCACGTAGGACACGCTCATCCGGCCGAATTGTGGGCCGACGCGGTTCGTCACGCTCTCGCACAGGTGGCCAACCACGACCACGCAGTGCTCGACGCCGGCATGTTCCAGGGCCTCCATTTCGTATTGCAGGATGGGTTTCCCGCGCACCTCGACAAGGCACTTGGGCACCGTGTTCGTCAAGGGGCGCAGCCGCGTCCCTTCACCCGCCGCCAGGATAACTGCTTTCATTCCCCCCTCCTATCGGGACCATCCCTCGACTGCTCAAGCGCCGGCATGAAGGGCCTGGAGCGCTTGGACCAGCTCCGCGTTTTCCTCCGTGGTGCGGGACGCCATCCTCACGAAGCGTTCGTCGAGGCCCACCTTACCGCTGCAGTCGTTGATGAGGATTCCGAATTGATCGAAGAGCCGGGCAGTCAGCTCCGGCCCGGTGAAGCCATGCAGGACCTGGCTCAGCACGTAGTTTCCCTGGCTGGGGTAGGGGCTCAGGTAGGGAACGGTTTGCAGGCCGGCGAACAGGGCGTTTGTTGCTGTTCTGACCTGCGCACAGGACCGGACGAAATCCGCTTCGAACGCGGGCAGTTCCTCCAGGAACGACTGTGCCAGCGAGTTGATGCTCCAGATGGGCATCGCGCTACGCAACTCGTCGGCAATGTCGGGCCGGCCGGAAACCACGAACCCCAGCCGCAGCCCTGGTATGCCATACGACTTGGAAAGGCTCTTCAGGACCAGGAGGTTGGGGAAATCGTGGACCATCCCCATGACTGAAGGTGAAGGCTCTTCGTCGGTGAAGTCGAGGAAGGACTCATCGACCAGGACCAGGCCGATATGAGCCAGCGACTCGAGCAGGTGTTGCATGTCCCGCTTTGTGACCAATCTGCCCGTCGGATTGTTGGGATTGATGATCAGGGCCGCGTCGGCGCCGGTGTGACGGACGTGGCGGACAAAGTCCTCCACGTCCAGATCGAAGCCGTCGTCCAGTTGATAGGGGCTTACGCGCTTCCCCTCGATCAGGGCGCGGTTGACGAATTCGTCGAAGGTGGGCGTCGGGACCGCCAGGCGCTCCACGAAACGGCTTGTGATGGCGGCGATCAGCTCGCTGGCGCCGTTGGCGGCCACAACGTGGCCGGGGCTCAACCCTAGGGGCGCCGCTATCAGCGAGGAGATGTGCCGGTTGGTCATATAGCAGAAGTCTTTCAGATCGTAGTTCCAGAATCCTCCGTACATGGAGGCTACGCCTTTCACATCCAACGTTGTCATTGCTTTACTCTCCGGTGTTCGTCTCACCGAGGGTGTTCCGGCGAGGGCAACGGAGGAATACACCACATTCCTCCCGTGGCCGTTGCCGCCCCTCAGGCGGGCCCTTTACTCAAGATGGATGGCCGAAGATGGATGGCCGGAAGACGGGACGCGGCTCTAGCCGGCGCGCTATTGAGGCGCGACCCAGAAGTCCTGGTAGGGCTCGTCCGAGTCCGAGATGGAAGGGCAGAATACGTCGGTCTGGAGCAGGTTGCCGCAGCCGGGGCAATGGAAGCTGTGGTACTCCCCTATGAAGGGGTCGCCCGAGGGCATCTTCTGCCCCGCCAGCTCCTCCAGGTCCTGCACCAAGCGAGCGCTGTACAGCTTGTAGTTCTCGTCTGCGTTGCAGAACAGGTGGCCGCAGTCTGTGCAGCGGATGGCGTGAATGCCGGAGGCGCTGGCCACCTCGAGGCTCTCGTGGAACCTGAGGACGGTCTGCCACCGGGCGTCGCCAAGGTCTTCTGGAAGTGAGGATGTCCTGCCGGCATAGGGCGGCCCCGCCGCGCGTTCGCCCCGAATCCTGCGCCGCAGGGAGCCGGTCGCTTGCTCGTCGAGGAGCAGGGAATCCGCGTCCACCACGACGCCGAATACGGTCTCAGCCAGCCGAGGCGAGACGATGCCCTCGCTGACGTCCCTGGCAACGCGCAGCGCGACGCGCTGTAAGGGGTCGCCGTAGCCTGCGCCGCCTGCGGCGAAATCGGCCACGATGCAGTACTCCGGGAGGGGAGCGCGTCCAATCATCTGTGGCGAATGAGCGATTCGGCCCCAGCCTTCCGGCTCCAATTGGCCGGGGTTGGTGGGGTAGCCCTCTCGCAGGCGTTCGAGAATTGACGGGCCTTCGGTATGGAACACCGCCCGGGTGCCGCCGACACCGGCGGGAAAGCCGCCGAAGAGGCCCGCGCCCTCTGGGATGCCCCCGTAGGGCATGTAGTTCACCGTGGTGTCCTGGGAACCGTAGATCATATACAGCCGGTAGCTGCCCGCGCCGCCGAGGAACTTGCCGGGCCCGCCGCCGTCCCGATGGAAGTTCCTGGTGAAGTAGACGAAGGGGTATTGCATCTCGATGCGTTCGATGTCGCTTATGCCGCCGGAGGGGATGTTCATGTTCCCGCCACAGGGCACGCCGTCCCGCTCGGGCGTGGCGCCAAGGCCTGAACCGTGGCCGTCGTAGAGGCCCTGGGCCGTGACCAAGCCGGCCCGGTTGTGGCCGCCGTAGAAGGCCAGGGGGCCCCCGCTATACCAGATGCCCTGCCATGGCGCGTTGATGTCCTGGGCCTGCCCGCCGGCGTACAGCATCTTGGCGATGCACTCGCTGGCAGCCATCTTGGCGGTCACGCCCACGCCCGGTGCGCCGCCACAGGCCGCCGGGAACGCGCAGTTGAGGATGCTGCCCTCCGGCGCCGAGGCCGTTACCGGGACGAACTTGCCGTCGCTCCAGGGCACGTCCCAGAAGAGGAAGTCGGTGAGCACCACGGCCAACTGGGCCATCGTCCCGGCCCACGTAGAGTTGGTCGTATCGTTCATCTGCGGGCTGCTTCCGCTGAAGTCGAAGTTCAGGTCCTCTCCGCGCTTGGTCATTGTGCAGGACACGACGTAGGGTTGGACGCCGCCCTCGATGCGGTTCCAAGCGGTCCCATAGGCCCTCGATCCCCAGGCGCCGTCGGGGAGGCCGCGCAGCTTCGCCCGCGCCATCCGCTCAGAGTCCTCAATGATCTTCTCGCCGGCCATCTGGATAAAGTCCACGCCGAACTTCTGCACTAGTTCCAGGTAGCGCCGGGAGCACACGTTGTTGGACGTGATCATGGACTTCATGTCCAGGCCCACGTATCCGGGGTCGCGGCACTGCTCCGTGATGCAGCGAAAGACGTCCTCGCGGAACTCGCCCTTCTCCACCACCTTGAGGCCCTGAATTCTGATGCCCTCGTGGTAGATCTCCGTGGCCAATCCCCGCATGATTCCGCCGGTGTCCGCCGTGTGGATGCTGGAGGCAAGCCACCCGATGAGGGCGCCCTCGTGGAAGATGGGCTTCACAATCATCATGTCGTAGGTGTGGGCACCGGCAATATAGGGGTCGTTGAAGAACAACTGATCGCCGTCGAAGAAGCCGGGGCTCTCCCCGTACCACTCAATGAGCTTCTTGATGGCGTCGGACGTCGCCGCGGCAAAGCGGAGGTGGCCTGAACAGGCGAGGACCATGACGCCGTCCGCGTTGTAGAAGGAACTCATGCACTCGCCGCCCTGAGAAACGATGGGCGAGGCAGTCACCTGCTGAAGCGAGGTCCGTCCCTCCTCGCCGATAGCCCACAGGCGGTGCAGGAACATCTCGTACTTGACGGGGTCCAATTGTGTTGTTACTGCCGTAACCACGTTGCCTCCATTCCTACGGGCGCCGGACCGGCGCCTCTGCTCATTGTCTCCCCATGCTCTCCGTTCCCCATTGGGAGTGGCGACAAGGTACCAGCCGCGATACGATGAGGCAACACCGGCAGGCGGCGCGGCGACCGCGCCGCCCGGATGGAACCCAGCAACGGGAGGTTTCAACAGATGGACAGAGCAACTTACAATCCGCTCACGCCGGACGAACGCCGCATCATCGAGTCGAAGGGCACCGAAAGGCCCTTCTCAGGCGAGTACGACAACTTCTACGAGGATGGCGTCTACCTTTGCCGGAGGTGCAACGCCGAGCTGTACCGCTCCAAAGACAAGTTCGACGCCCACTGCGGCTGGCCGGCCTTCGATGACGAGGTCCCCGGCGCCGTCACCCACCTGCGGGACCCCGATGGCTTCCGTACGGAGATTCAATGCGCCAGTTGCGGCGGCCACCTTGGCCACGTGTTTCTTGGGGAGCGCCTCACGCAGACCAACACGCGCCACTGCGTGAACTCCCTGTCCATGCGATTCGTCCCGGCGGAGGAGGGAGGGGACGCGGCGTCCGGGTAGCCCGGAACACCGCCGGGACAGACAGGACGGAGAGGAGGGGGTGTCGTCGTTGCGGGCGAGGTCGGCGGTCTCGCGGGGTAGGGGGCGCCGGCAGGCATAGCGCCCGGCCGGCATGGCTAGTACCCCCTGGCCCGGTCGACAACGTTGATGAGCGGCTCGCCTGCCAGATACCGGCGCAGGTTCTCGCAGAGCAGGCTCCGCATCGACTCATCAGGGCCCGGTGCCCCGCTGCGCCGCTATGTGGGGCGTGAGCAACACCTGCGGCCAGTCCATGAACTCCTGCCGGGGCGGGCGCCCGGCCAACTCTCCTTCGTAGACGTCCAGGACGGCGCCCCGTATGCGCCCCATCCGCAGGGCCTCCACAAGGTCGTCCTCGTTCACGACCTCGCCGCGTGCGACGTTGATGAATACCGCCGTGGGCTTCATGGCTTCGAAGACCTGCCGGTTGACCATGGCCAGCGTCTCAGGGGTCAATTGGGCGCAGAAGGCCAGGAAGTCGCTCTCCCGCGCCATGTCCAGCAGTCCGCGCGGAGGCAAGAGTATGTCCACGCCTTCCACGTTGTGCTGTTCTTCCTGGATGGTGCGCCGAGTGGCAAGCACCCTCATGCCAAGGGCCTTGCCCAGCCGGGCGGCCTCTCGTCCGATTCCCCCAAGCCCAATGATGCCCAACGTGGCACCCCGCACCGGGACCATGCGCTGGCGCGCAGTGCGGTCGAGCTGACCCTGCGCCTTTGCAGCCGCGCTGTCGTGAAGGCCCCGCGCAAAGTACAGCACGCCGGCCATGACGAACTCGGCGATGGACGTGGTCAGCGTTACGTCAGAGTCCCAGATGTCCGTACCCCAGAGGTTCGATACCCCCGCTTGGACGTGGTGCAGCCACCGCAGTTGCGGGGCGCGCGCCCTCAGGTCCGGCAGCACCGGATGGCTCATCACCACGACCTCGGCGCTCTGAAGCAAGCGGTTCCGTTCCGCCTTTGACGCGGGGCGCGTTCCTTCAGGCAACCGCCTGCGTGAATGGAGGCCCTTCTCCTGGAGTTCCGACAGGTAGGCGGCGCCGCCATCCAACACCCGCAGCCGGGGGTCCAGCGCCTCGATGTACGAGCGCTCAGAACTCAAGGGCGGAGCCATGACGAGCACCGTTATCTGAGAAGCGGCCACGACGCGTCCTCCATACCGAGACCTTTGCAGAACTACTGCGCCGAGTTTCCCGCACTACCCAGTTCAGACCCATCTTAACCTGCCCCCGAGTACGGAGGCAGGGACGCGGCCAAGAGCCCGGCCTGGATGATGCGACGCCACGGTATCCACGCTATGATGCTGAGTCAACATGCCGCGGCAGCCGCTACGAAGCCGTGAAGCGAGGAGTCCCGGCAAGGAGGAAGCATGGCAGACGAAACAGACATTGGCGCTCTGAAGGCGCAGGTCGCTGAAAGCTCGCAGATACTGGACCATCAGGGGCTGGTGGACTACCACGGCCACGTCAGCGCCCGGATACCCGGGACCGGCTTGCTGCTCATCAAGCCGGTGGCTCGACCCCACTACGCCATCAAGCCCGAGGACATCCTGACAGTAGACATCGAGGAGTATTCCCACGCCAACCAGAGCCAATGGGACCCCAGTAAGCAGCAGGGCCGAGTTATCGACAACCCTGTGCCGCCCCGGGAGACCATGCTTCACGTATGTATGTACCAGGCGCGGCCGGACGTGATGTGCGTTGTCCACACGCACCAGTTGATCGCCACCGCAATGGGGGTCGGCAACACGCCCATCAGGGCCGTGTATAACCAGGCCATTCCCTTCGCCCCCGAGACGCCCATCTTTCCAAAGCCCAACCTCATTGCGAACCTGGAGCTGGGCAGGGAAGCGGCCGAGTGCCTTGGCGACCGGAGCGCGATGCTGTTGCGCGGCCACGGGATCGTGGTTGTGGGCCCAACTGTGGAGCACGCCGTCAGCAACACCATCTATCTGGAACGGGCGGCGCTCATGCAGGTCATCGCCACCATCGTTGGTACGCCGGAGGCCCTTTCACCGGAGTACATCGCCGACTTTGGCCCCGACTGGAATCGGCGGGCTTCCCACGCCTACGAATACTTCAGGTCGCTGGCGCCGAGCTTGGGCGGCGGAAAGCCATAGGCGATGAAGGGGAATCAGGGGGCCAGCATCCCGGCCAGCCATGCTGGGGAAAGCGGCGCCCCAGGCCAGCCGCCGCCCGCGGTGAGCATGGGTTGAAAGCCGTCCACGCGAAGATCAGGGTCATGGCGAAGCACTATCAGCGGTGTCTGCGGAAGCTGGCCTCCAAGGAAGGCGATGTTCTCCAATTCGACCGGCGTAGGCGTGGATGACATGCCATCCAAAACAATAAATATCACTGGCAACCCTCGGACCTGCGCTGCTTCCAGGGTCAAGAGCGTGTGATTCAACGTCCCCAGACCGGGACTCGCCACCACGATGAGAGAGGCGCCCAAAGCCTCGGCGAAGTCCCGAAAGTCGCGGCCCTCCCGGTCGATGGGGACCAACAGTCCCCCCGACCCCTCGACGAGCGTGACGTCGTGCGACCTGGCAATATGGAGGGCCTGCTCAGCCAACGCCTGCAGGTCGATGTCCCGGCCCTCTCTGCGAGCGGCAATGGCGGGCGCCATCGGCTCGGCAAACGAGAGCAGGGTTTCAATCGTCACGGCGCGGCCCGCCACGAGCCTTGCGTACGTCGCGGCGTCGCCTTCCGAGTCCTGCGCTACGCCGGTTTGGACCGCCTTCACGACTGCCACTTTGCACAAGCCCGTCAGTTCTGCCGCCAGCCAGCCAGCGACAATGGACTTACCGACGTTCGTATCGGTGCCGGTCACGAGGTGGATGTTCGGCTGCTCAGTCATAGAAACTACGTTGTGGCATGAAGGCGGGTAAGGAGAAGGGCCATGCGTCTGGATCTTACGTCGCCTGTCTGAAGACGAGACAGGCGTTGTGGCCCCCGAACCCGAACGCGTTGGACATGACGACGCTCAGGGCGGCCGTCCTAGCCGCCCCGGGCGCGTAGTCAAGGTCGCATTCGGGATCCGGCGCCGTGAGGTTGATTGTGGGCGGAAGGATGCCGTTGGCCATGGCCTTCACCACCGCTGCCGCCTGCACCGCCCCGGAGGCCCCCAAGAGGTGGCCCGTCATGGATTTGATGGCCGTCACGGGAGTTTCCCAGGCGCGCCTTCCAAGCGCGGACTTGATCGCCGCCGTCTCAGCCACGTCGCCTGCGCGGGTGCTCGCTCCGTGGGCGAAAACCGCGTCCACCTCGGTTGGCGCGACCCCGGCCTTCGCAAGCGCTCGCTGCATTGCCCTCGCCGCGCTCTCACCGTCCGGTATGGGCCGCGTCTCGTGGAAGCCGTCGGTCGTTGCGCCGTACCCCACAAGTTCGGCCACTATCGTTGCGCCCCTTGCGCGCGCTCTTTCGAAGGCTTCCAGGACGAGCACTCCGGCGCCTTCCCCAAGGACGAACCCGTCCCGCCCGGCGTCGAAGGGGCGGCTTGCTTCCGTTGGGGCGTGGTTTCGCCGCGAAAGAGCGCCGAGGGCGTCGTCGCTGGCGAGGGTCAATGGAGAGATGCAGGCCTCGGAAGCGCCGCACAGCATCACCTCGGCGTCTCCCCGCCGGATGATCTCCGCAGCCTCGCCGATGGCGTGCGCGCCCGTCGCACAGGCAGAGGAAACCCCAAAGCTGGGGCCCCGCAGCCCCAGCACAATAGCGGTCTGAGCGGCGGCCATATTGCTCAGCATTCGGGGGGAGAACAGGGGGGACGGGCTCGCCCGCTCTGCGCCCAGCAGCTTGCCGGCCTCGTTGAGGAAGGTCGTTTCCCCGCCGTGGCTGGAGCCAATGATCACGCCCGCGTCGTAGGGGTCCGGGGACTCGTCGTCGAGCCCTGCATCGGCCCATGCCTGCAGGGCCGCGGCCACGCCGAAGAGGGCGAACCTGTCGAGGCGCCGCACCCTCCGGCCTTCCAGCCTCGCTGGAATTGCGAAATCACGAACCTCGGCTGCTATGCGCACGCGAAAGCCGGAGGCGTCGAACAGGCTGATGCCGGCGACCCCCGAGCGCCCCGCAACGAGGCTCTCCCAGAATGAAGCAACGTCGTTGCCAAGGGGCGTGACGACGCCAAGGCCGGTGACAGCCACTCGCCTAGTCATCGTCTTTGGCTTCTCTGGGTCTTGGCGCGGATGGACATGGCGTGTAGATTCTAGCGCCTTTGCGGGCTCACAGCAGGGCCTGCTCGCGGCCAACCTCCCCAAGGAGCTGAAGCGCCCATTGGAGGTCGGCGGTCTCGTGGGTGGCCATGACGCTCAGCCGCAGGCGCGAGGCTCCGGGCGGGACCGTTGGAGGACGGACAGCCACCACGAACAGGCCCTTCTCTCTGAGCCGGCGCGCCACTTCCAGCGTCTTGCCCGGATTTCCCACAACGATGGGTATGATCTGCGTGCTGGAGGACAGGGTGTGAAACCCCATGGCGTTGAGCCCGTCCCGCATGAGACGCGCATTCTGGCGCAGCCGGTCGACCAGCCACGGTTCCCGCTGAAGCGCGTCGAGGGCGGCCTCAGAGGCCGCGGCCACCGGCGCCGGGGTCGCCGTGGTGTAGATGAAGCTGCGGGACGAGTTCACGAGATAGCTCCGCATGGCCTCCGTCGACGCGGCCACACCGCCCAGGCTCCCCAGGGACTTGCTCAGCGTGCTCATGGAAACGGCGATCCGCCCGGCGAGGCAGTGTTGGGCCACCAGGCCGCGTCCGCCCGGCCCAAGGCAGCCCGTGGCGTGCGCCTCGTCGACCACCAGCATGGCGCCGTAACGATCGCAGATGTCGGCGATGGCGGGTAGGGGGGCCACGTCCCCATCCATGCTGAAGACAGTCTCCGTCGCGACCAGCCGCTTCCCCCTGGCGCCGCTCCTGTTAATGCGCCGCAGCGCCGCTTCCAGGGCGTCCGGGTCAAGGTGCGCGTACGTTCGATACTCCGCCCCGCTCAGCCTCGCCCCATCGATGATGCTGGCGTGGTTGAGTTCGTCGCCCACAACGTGGTCGCCCCGGCCGGCGAGGGCCTGCAAAATGCCGAGGTTGGCGGCGTAGCCGGAGGTGTAGAGAAGGGCCGCGTCGAACCCCTTGAAGGCGGCGAACGCTTCCTCCAGCCGGTCGTGGACATCCGTGGCGCCTGAGATGAGTCTCGAAGCGCCCGCTCCCCATCCGTGGGTCTCCGCTGCCCTGCTGGCTGCGAGCCGAACCTCAGGCCGGTTCGCCAGCCCCAGGTAGTTGTTGGAGCTGAAGTTGAGAAGCCTGGCTCCGTCGACGGTCACCCACGGCTCCGCGCCACCCTGGACGGCCTTGGTCTCCCGCAGGAGGTCCCGCGCGCGGAGCGCTTTGAGCCTTCGCTGGATGAAACTGCTGTCTACGGGCACGGGAGATTCCTGAGCCTTGCTGCGGAGGCGCGCTTTTCGCTAGTTGCCGGGAGCTTCGATCAGCATCCGAGAACTGCGGCGGATTGGTTCCCTCTCACCGTCCACTGTTGTCCCTGCCCAGTTCCCTGCCCACCTTGTCGAGGCCGTAGCCGACGGCGTCGCAGATCTGAATGAGCTGGTCTTCTTCGATGGAGAGCGGGGGCATCACGACGATCACGTCTCCCAGGGGACGGAGCAGAACTCCCCTGTCGCGGGCGGCCAGCGAGACGCGGGCGCCCACGCCCTCGCTGGATGGGAACGGCGTCTTGGAAGCTGCGTCCTGCACAAGCTCGATGCCGGCCATGAGGCCCTGCTGCCTTGTCTCTCCAACCAGGGGATGACCGGCGAAGTGCTCCTGAATCAGGGTTTGCAGGAACGATGCCCGCTCCCGGACGCGCTCCAGCACCGGCGACTCCTCGAATACGTCGAGGTTGGCAATGGCGGCGGCCGCACAGATGGGGTTCCCGGCGAAGGTGTGGCCATGATACAGCGTACTGGCGCTGCCGTAGGTCAGGTCTGCGAAAGCCTGGTAGATCTCGTCCGTGGTGATCGTGGCGGACATCGGCAGATAGCCGCCCGTCATGCCTTTGCCGATGGCCATAATGTCGGGGGTCACCCATTCAAGGTCGCAGGCGAACATGGCGCCGGTCTTGCCGAAGCCCGTAGCTATTTCATCGGCGATGAGCAGCACGTCATGGCGGGCGCAACTCTGAGCGATACGCGCCAGGTGCCCCTCTGGGGCGACAATCATGCCCGCGGCGGCCTGCACCTTGGGCTCGACGATGACGGCCGCGATCTCATGGCCTCGCGCCTGCAACATCGCGTCGAGGGGGTCCAGGCAGGCCAAGGTGCACTCGGAAGCGCACTGGCCGCAGCGATATGCGTAGTGGTTGGGGATGCGGAGGGGCTCGAAGAGCAGCGGCCCGTAGGAGTCCCTGAACCTTCCGACGCCTCCCACGCTGACGGTGCCCGCGGTGTCGCCGTGATAGGCCATGTCCAGGGAGACGATGCGCTGCTTTTCAGGGTAGCCCTTGTTCGCCCAATACTGGACGGCCATTTTGAGGGCCACCTCCACGGCGCTGGCCCCGTCGCCGCTGAAGAAGAAGCGGGACAGCGCCTCGGGGAGATGCTTCGAAAGGCGGCCCGCCAGCTCCTCTGCAACCGAGTGGGTCGCGCCGAGCAGGGTGCTGTGCTGAAGCTCGGCGGCCTGCCGTTGGATGGCCTCCACGAGGCGGGGGTGGCTGTGGCCGTGGACAATGGCCCACATGGAAGAGACGGCGTCAATGTAGCGCTTGCCGTCGGCGCCGATCAGATGGTTGCCCTCCCCTCTGGACACCACCACCTGAGGGTCGGCGTCGAAACGGGCCATCTGCGTGAAGGGATGCCAGATCTTCGGCTGTCGACTGGAAGGCTCGCCCACGTTATCGCCCCGAGCCGGGGAGGCTGTCAGGCATCAGTCGATCTCGCATCAGTCGATCTCGATCTCGAACCCCAGGTCCGCGATCATGCTCCAAGTTTCCTCGGGCCCCTGTCCTGGAGTCGTCAGATACCCATCAACGAAGAGGGAGTTGGCGGCGTATAAGGACATGGGCTGGAGCGACCTGAGATTGACCTCGCGGCCTCCAGCGACCCGGATCTCCTGCCGGGGATTCAGCAGGCGCGCCAGGCAAAGAATCCTCAGGCAGTCCTGGGGCGAAAGCTCGTCCCTGCCTTCCAGGGGAGTACCTGGAATGGCGTGGAGAAAGTTCACGGGGATCGACTCTGCGGCAAGGGCCCTCAGCTCGAGCAAGACGTCAATGATGTCGTCGGACTGTTCACCCATGCCGAAGATGGCCCCGCTGCATAGGTCCAGTCCGGCGGACCGGGCCGCCTGCAGGGTCTGCAGCCTATCGGCGTAGGTGTGGGTGCTCACAATCGAGGGGGAGAACCTCTCGCTGGTGTTGAGATTGTGATTCAACTGGTCTACGCCCGCCTCCTTGAAGGCGCGGGCCTTCTCCTCGTCGATCAGGCCGACGCAGGCGCATACCTTGATGCCCACCTCCTCGATGATTTCGGTGACCGCGTCGCAGAGGTAGTTCACGTCCTTCCAGGACGGGCCTCTGCCGCTGGTGACCACACAGAACCGCTTGGCCTGGGCTTCCTTGGCGGCTCTCGCCCCCTCAATGAGCTTTTGCTTGGCAACCAGGGGGTACTTCTCGATCATTGCCGTCGATACCGCGGATTGGGAGCAGTAACCGCAGTCCTCGGGGCAGATGCCGCTCTTGGCGTTCATGAGGACGTGGATGTGGACCTTGTTCCCACAGAACTCCCGGCGCACGCTATACGTCGCCGCCAGCAAATCGAGCAGCGCGCTGTCGGGGCAGCTCAGGACCTCTCGGCACTGGGCGCGGGACAGGGTTTCACCGCGGATGGACAGCTCGGCGAACTCAGCGAACTTCGAGGCGTAGCTGCCGCCGAGCGCGGCTTGCGAGTCTGTTGCTTGCGTCAAGCGAGAAACCTCCTGCTTGTTGTCCCTGCCAGCTACCCCGGTTGGTTATCCAGCGAGGCGCGCGGCCTACGGGCGGGCCCAGTGCCTTGGGCGGCCCAAGCCACGCTCTACCTGCGGAGTATTCTCACGGCGGGGGTATGCCTTGTCAATGCCGGCTAGAGGAGATTCCCCGGCCTCTATGGAAGCGCCTAGGGAATCTCTGAACAAGCTGTGCGAGACGCACTGCGATTCAAGCGCATGCCAGGGGAAGGGATAGGACCCGCTTCCTGACCTTCCCCAAAGTACGAGGGCAGGGATGGGGGGATTCCCCGGGAGAAGGGTCGGCTTTTGATTGTATGTTGGTTACGCTCATCAGCCGGATCTTGGGGGCGCCAAGCACGGAGCTGTCGCGGAGCTGTCGCGGAGCCGTCGCGGAGCCGTCGCGGAGCCGTCGCGGAACCGTCGCGGAACCGTCGCGGAACCGTATCCCGGCGCCAGGAACGGAGTGGGGCGGCGGCCCGCCTCGTGATGATACTTGAACATCTTCTTGAACATCTTGACGATATCTTAGCACACGCGTTCGTATTTTGCAAGTAGGCGGGGAGGTGGGGACGGGATAAGACGCTTCCTAACCTGCTCCCGCACTCGGGGGCAGGGATGGGGTGGATAACCCGAGCAGCGGCATGCGCTTGATGCGCGGCACCTCTCTGGCTGCCTCTTCAGAGCATCCCTAGGAGACTGAACTCGTGGGCGCGGCGAGGGAGTGGAGCAGTCTGCGGGCCGCCAAGGCCACGTCCTCAACCGCTCCGTCGAAGGCCGCTTCGTTGGCGCGGGAGGGCTTCCGGTAGCCGCTGACCTTTCTGACGAACTGCAGAGCAGCCGCTCGAATCTCGTCTTCCGCGGCGACGCCCGCAGGCTGCCGCAGCACCTTGATGCTTCTGCACATTTGCACCCCCATGCCACGCGTCAGAGCCACGGCCATGCAGTGGCCAGGCCGCCGTTGAGCGAGCAGCCGAATCAGCTCCCAAGTATCCCCTCTGCGAAGAACTCCTCGAAAGGCAGTTTGTACGGCGTAATGCCGTGTTCCACCCCAAATGTCTGCACCAGGTCAACCACCGCGGCGTTGGCTCTGACCCCATACTCGTAGGGGTTCTCGCCAAACACCCGCCGCTGCCGCTCCAATTGGTCCTGAGCGAAGATGAGGACCGACGGCGGCTCATGGAGGGTCTGCTCCATCGCCAGCCGCTGGGCTTCCGTGAAGGCCTCCAGCAGACTTTCGGCGATCCAGGGGTGCTGTTGCAGCAGGCTTTGCCGCACGATGGTGGCGTGGTGGGCCGGGAAGATGCCAGTGTTGGTGAAGTAGCGCTCGGCCTCCGCCTGGCCGTCGGGAAACAGCGGAGAGAAGCGGCGCCTGTCCGACAGTGTGCTCTCGGTGACGGGGAATACGCTGAAGATGGCGTCCAACCGGCCCGCCGCCAGCATTGCGTTGATGTCGTTGGGCGGAGGCTGAACCACCAAACCCTCGATAGGCGCCAGCGGCTCGGACTGTCCCGGAATGGCGGGGAAGGCGCGGCCCTGGAACCATTCCACGTCCTGGGGCGCAATGCCAAACTCGTGGTGCAGGATCCCGCGGGCCCAGAGAGCCGCCGTCATCGTGTAGTCCACCACGCCTACGCGCTTGCCCTTCAGGTCGCCTGGGTGGCCCGGCCGGATGCCGGAATCCAACCTGGCCAGCGTGTTGACGTAGGAGAAGGTCCTGTTGTGAAAGACCGGCAGCACGCGATAGTCCCAGCCCAACGGGATGGCCTGAAGCGTGAACGAGAACGACATCTCGGACACATCGTAGGCTTGCTCCAACAACTGGGCTTCCCACAGCTTGCCGGTGGCAACCTGGACGTACTGGAGGGTGATGTCTCTGGGCTTGACCTCACCCGTAATAAGGGGTTGGACGCGGTCCCACCGATGTGTCAGGGCAAACGTCAAAACGAGGTCGGCCATAGCTCCTCTCACAGGTGCGGGCGACAGGCTGCGCTTCATGATGGGGCAGCAGGCCGCGGGGGTCAACAACGGCGCATCCTCGCCATTTGGCCAAACGCCGACGTGCGCTCTGCGCCGACCATCCATGCTCTGGGCAATAGGACGGGGAGAGCATTGACGGGCGCGTGAGGTGGGCAATAAGCTCGCGCCAGGGTTGATGACCTAAACCGCACTGCGGGTTCCGAGGCAGGAAACCGCTCTGGAGGTGACTGCGTGGCGGAGAAGACACTGGCCTCGTTGAAGGTGGGCCCCGGGGAATTGGAGCTACGGGAGGTGGACCTTCCCGACATCCCTGCCGACGGCGCGCTGCTGAAGGTGGAGGTGGCCGGCGTCTGCGGCACCGACGTCAGCCAGTACCCCAAGCCTTTGAGGGGCGGCCCCATCATCATGGGGCACGAGAACGTGGGCTACCTCGCCAAAGTGGGCAGTGCATTTGCCGAGCGCAAGGGCGTCAAGGAGGGCGACCTGGTCTTCTTGGAGCACTATTTACCCTGCGGCAACTGCGAGTGGGACCACCAGGGCGACTATCGCCATTGCCCCGCCACCGACTGGTTCCACGACCCCCAGGCCATCAGGTATGGCTACACTCCCATAGACATCGCTCCGGGGCTGTGGGGCGGCTTCAGCCGCTATCTGTACCTGCCGCACAACGCGGTTATCCACAACGTCCCTGATGGGCTGACGCCGGAAAGGGCGGGCATAGGGACTCCCATGGCCAACGGAATCCAGTGGGCCCTGTTCGATGGCGGCGTTGGGTATGCGTCCACGGTGCTCATTCAGGGGCCGGGCCAACAGGGGCTGTGCTGCGTCATGGCCGCCAAGCAGGCGGGCGCCGCTCGCATCATCATGACCGGGACATCAAGAGACGCTCGGCGCCTGGAAGTAGCCAAAGCATTGGGCGCCGACGACGTTATAGACGTCGAAACGGAGGACCCCCTGGAGCGCATCAGGGAGATCACCGGCGGGCGCGGCGTGGACGTCGCCCTTGATTGCACGTCGGGCGCGGGGACCGCTCCGACGCTGCTTGCGATCGAGGCGGCCAAGCGCCGGGCCGCCACCATGGTTGTGCAGTCTGAGGGCGACGCTGACTTCGCCTCCTTCCCAATGGGCAGGATCAGCAGGAAAGGCATGACTCTCAAGGCGGCAAGGGGCCATTCCTACCGCTCGGTGGAGCTGGCCCTTCAACATCTGGGTTCCGGGCGCTTCCCCCTCGACCTGATGACGACCCACTCCTTCGGCCTGACCGAGTTGGACTACGCCATCAAGTCCGTTGGCGGGGTGGGGGCCCCCGGCGCCATCCACGTTTCGGTCATGCCGTGGAAGTGATCCGGCCCTTCCCCCACGCGGGCAGGCGTCCGGGCGGTCGAAATGTCCCTGCCCGCGGCCCGTGCAAGGCGTGGGGAGGATAATCTACAATGGCCCAACGCGGATGAGGCTTGCAGCGCCCTGTTCGGCGCTGGACCAAGCGGAGGTGTTGGATGTTGTCTGTAGCCGATAACGAAGCGGTCACCAGAGTGGGGCCGGGCGCTCCCATGGGGGAGCTGATGCGCCGCTACTGGCAGCCGGTGCTGATGTCCTGGGAGGTTCCCGAGCCGGACTGCCCTCCCGTGCGCGTCCGGCTTCTTGGCGAGGACCTTGTGGCCTTCCGGGACACCAGAGGGCGCGTGGGCCTGATTGACGAGCGTTGCCCTCACCGCCGGACGTCGCTCTGGCTGGGCCGCAATGAGGAAGACGGGCTGCGATGTGTATTCCACGGCTGGAAGTTCGACGTCACCGGCCAGTGCGTTGAGATGCCGAACGAGCTGCCGGAGTACGACTTCAAGCACAAGGTGAAAATCGCTGGGTATGCGACCCAGGAGTTGGGAGGCGTCATCTGGGCCTACCTGGGGCCGGCGGAGCAGGCGCCGCCGCCGCCCAGCTTCGAGTGGACGCGCCAGCCGGAGAGCCACCTCCACGTCTCCAAGTCGCTTCAGGAGTGCAACTGGCTCCAGGCTCTGGAGGGCGGAATCGACTCCATACACTCATCTTTCCTCCACCGCAAGATCAGCGGCAACCGGGCAGGACTGGGCGGGCTCCGGGCGCAGGCGACGGCGGCCAAGCTCGACGTCAAGTTGACTCCCTATGGCTTCACCTATGCCTCCCTGCGGCCCCTGAAGGACAGCGGCGAGAAATACGTTCGAACCTACCACTACGTCATGCCGCACCATCAAATCCGCGCCATTCAGGAGTTCACGGACGACGGCTCTATGAAGAAGTTCAAGATGGCAGGGCACGTGTGGGTTCCCGTGGACGACGAGAACTGCATGGTCTGGAACTGGTACTACAGCCTGGACAATCCCCTGGACGACAGCGAACGGGACGAGTCGTTTTGGGGCAACGGCCCTGTATTCATCGACGAGCAGAACGGCTTTCGCCCGCACCCCAAATTTAGCAAAAGCAATAGTTGGGGCATCGACCGGGAGGTGCAGAGAACGGAGAACTTCACCGGCATAGAGGGTGTCAACCAGCAGGACCGAGCCGTCCAGGAGTCGATGGGACGCATCACCGATAGGAGCAAGGAGCGATTGGGGCAAACGGACAAAGCAGTCATTGCGGCGCGAAAGCTGCTCCTCGACGCGACGAGAACGGTGGCCGACGGCGGCAGCCCCCCAGGCGCCGACAGGTCTTACTACGAGATTCGCGCCATCGAGCGGGTGCTGCCAACGGACGCCGATTGGTTGGACTCCCTCAAGGACCTCATGTACCCAGCGGGGGCGCCGTTCTAGGTGCGCTTCCCAGGGACGTTGCCACAGGCGCCAGGCGGAAGAATGCTCTCTCGTCCCTTCCCCGGCCACGGAGGAAGGCTAGGATGGGGGCCGCGCAACAACCTCGATAGGAACGACATCCAGGGCGCGCCTGCTAACGCTATCGTCCTGCAACATCGCGATAGGGAACGCCCACACGGAGAGCAATGGCGGACAACGTCACCATACCAACCCTTCAGCAGATGAAACGCGACGGCCGGAAGATCGTGGCGGTCGTGGCCTATGACTACCAGATGGCGCAGATCGTCGACCGGGCCGGGGTGGACCTCGTCTCCGTTGGCGACTCCGTGGGCGCGAACCTCTGGGGCCAGTCCAGCGAGCTGGAGGTCACCATGGACCAGATGGTGCTGGCGTGCCTGGCCGTCCGCCGCGGAGTGAAGAGGGCTCTGGTGAGCTGCGACTTTCCCTTCGGCCCCTTGCAGGAAGGAACTCGAGAGGCGGTGCGGGCGGCCATCCGGCTGGTCAAGGAGGGTGGGGCCGACATGGTCAAACTGGACGGCGCCCCCAGCTTCCCTGAGGCCGTGCGGGCCATAACCCGCGCCGGCATTCCGGTGTGGGGACAGTTCGGCATAACGCCTCAAACGGCGCTCCAGTACGGCGGCATGAGCAAGGCCGGCCCGGAGATGGCCGCCGGCATGAAGGAGCGCCTTCTCCAGGAGGCCAGGGTCGCGGAAGAGGCGGGCGCCTTTATGCTGGACTTCACCAACTCAGGGCCCGTGGCCGGGCCTTACGTCACCCAGGCCATTTCCGTACCCGTGATAGGCGGGCTTGGCGGCGGACCGTGGCTGGACGGACGCGTGAGAGCGACCTTCGCCGCCATCGGCTATACGGCCAGCGCCATCGACGACGCGACGGAGCGTTACGCAAACGTCGCCCGCACAGCCCTCGACGCCGTGAGCGCATACGCTGACGATGTCAGAGCGGGACGCCAGATTCGAGGCGCTCCACCAATCGCTCCACCCGCCTAAGCGGCGCCCTCCAGACGTATGCTAGAGGCTTCCACTGCTTCCTGAAGCGGTTGGCGCTCCATTGGCGCCGGACGCGCGTTGGCCGCGACATCCGCTGCATGCGCCTGATACAAGACCAGGGAGGTAGACCATGCCCACCGAGGACATCGACGGCATCATGACCCGCTACGAGGTGGTTGGCTCTGGGCCGCCGCTGCTCATGTTCTCGCCCGGGGGCTTCGACGCCACCATGGGAAAGTGGCGCACGTTGGGCGCCTACAGCCGCACCAAGATCCTGGACCACCTGTCGCAACGCTACGCCTGCATCATGTTCGACCGGCGCGAGGCGGGGGAATCGGGGGGCAGGGTCGAACGCATTTCATGGGAGCACTACGCCAAACAGGGACGGGGATTGCTGGAGCGACTCAACATTGAACGCGCCCACGTCATGGGCGGCTGCATGGGCTGCTCTCCGGCCATGGCCTTTGGCGTTGCACATCCCGAGACGACGCTGAGCCTCGTGTTGTACTGGCCGGTCGGTGGCGCCAAGTACCGCATCAACGGCAACCTCCGATTCGCCGAGCACTTGGCCTACGTTCAACGGGAGGGCCTGGCGGGTGTCGTCTCTCTGGCTTCAGACGAGGGCAAGACCTTTGGAACGGACCCGCGCGTTGGCCCCTGGGGCGCCGTCATCGCCCGCGACCCAGCCTTCGCCGACTCCTACGCGCAGCAGGACGTGGGGCGCTACACGCTTCTGGTGATGGCCATGGGCCGCGCCCTGATGGACAGGGACTCGGCGCCGGGCGCTGAGCCGGAAGACCTGCTCAGGCTCGATGTCCCCGCCCTCGTAATCCCAGGCCGCGACGACAACCACGCCACTTCCGCGGCCCGCTACCTGGAGGAGTGCCTGCCCAGCGCCGAGTACTGGGACGCCCCAGTGGAGGAGCAGACGGAGCAGACGGCCCCGGCGCGCGTGCTGGATTTCCTGAACGCAGTGGACACCGCGGCGCCGTAACCGCGCGGTTCGCGCTTTCCGGCGGACGCCGCCGTTCGCTATTCCCTGTGAAAGGACCCGGGCCCTGCGTTCCCGCGGCGTCTAAGCAGTGAGGCCGTGGGTCCCCGCGGCGAAGAGGTCCTCCACGGCGACAGGTTCGGAAAGGATGCGTTGCTCCACGCAATATTGCAGGATCGCCTCCAAGACCACCCGGTTCGACTCGACGCCGTAGGGCAGGGGGTCGCCGGTGATCTCCATCACCCTGCGGTTTATCTCGTCCTCTTGAGACGGCGCCTGTAGCGCGCCTCCCTTCAGGCGCTCCATGTAGAGACGCTTGGCCTCGGCAAACGCGTCGAACACGTCGGCGGCGAGGCCGGGGTTGGCGGCTAGGAGCTCGTTCTTGACGACAAGCGTGTGGTTGATGGGGTAGAGGCCCCGCCGGCGAACGGCATCGAGGCCCGCGTCCAGGGCGTTGGGGATAAGGGGCCTAACATTGGGAGCATCTACCTGGACGCCTATGGCGGCGGGAATCTCCCCGGTGACCAGCATTTCCTCCAGTTTCCCGCCCTCCTCGATGGGCACAACGTCCGGAGGGGCCTGGTACTCGGCCACGTGTTCATCGCCGGAGAGCACCCACGTGATGCTGTTCAGGTCCACGCCGTGCTCGTACTGGAGGATGCTGCGGGCCCACAGGCCTCCCGTGACAGTGTAACCCCGGTTCACGCCCACCCTCTTGCCTTCCAGGTCCCTGGGGCTGTGAATCCCGGCCTCCGTGTTGTACAGGATGGCGCCGTGGTGAAACTGGCGCATAAGGAACACCGGAATCGCCGTGAACGGCTTCCCGTGGGCGCGGGCGCAGATGTAGGTGGTGATAGCCATCTCGGTGACGTCGAACTCCAGCCCGCGCACCATGCGGCGGAAGGCCTGGATGATCACGGGGACCTCTTCAAAGTCGAACTCGAACGTCTTGGGCCTGACCGCCCCGTCCTTGAGCGCCTCGGTGTGTCCTCGGGTGACGATGGCGGTCTTCAGCTTCAGGTCGGTCATTGCGGGTCTACCTCCGTTAGTGTGGGCGGCGCCTCCAGAGCGTCCAGTGTACGCCAGGGAGGGGCCGGCGTCAGTCTAAGGGCGTGGGTGAACGCCGAGCGGACATGGCGGTCTCCCGGCGCCGTCCGATGGCCCGCCCTTGTTGCCAGCCCCCCTCCTGCACAGTAACGTGAGGGGGCCCAGCGCTCTCGCAGAGCGAGCCAAGCCCCAGACCAACGTGCCCTATGCGCCCAGAGAGGAAATCCCCGGGATTCGTGTTCCTGGTAGCCGCTGCCGGGTCAGGGATCTTCATCATCCAGCTCGTCGTGTTCATGATGGGCCCTCTCCTCGTCGACATCTCCGACGACCTGGGGATCGGGGTGGCCGTCGCCGGCCAATTCAACACCGTGACGGCGGGCGTGTGGCTCTTCGTAGCCGGGTCGGCGGGGTACTTCTCCGACCGCTATGGGCGCAAGAAGATCCTGCTCATAGGGCTGAGCGCCACCATGGTCGGCGTGCTCGGCATGGCCATGTCCTGGACCTTCGCAGCGGCGATGTTCTTCCGGGCGTTGACGGGGCTCGGAGGGCTCATACCGCCCACCTACTCGGCCTTCCTCGCGGACTACGTGCCGCCGGCAAACCGGGGAAAAGCGTTGGGGTGGATGAGCGCCACGGGAGGACTGGCCATCGTAGTCGGCGTCCCGGTGACGACACTGGCTGGGGAATTGGCGGGGTGGCGCGCCAGCTTCTACACGGCAGCCGCGATCACGGCAGTAGCCTGGGCCTTCGTGTTCCTGTGGCTTCCCAACCCGCCGCCCGTTGGACCCTCCGGCGGCATATTCTCGAGGTTCGCGCCTCTGGTCCGGCTTGGCATTATCTGGGACTTGAGCCTCGTCAACATAACCCACAGGATCGCTTACTTCAGCTTCTCCACCTATTTCGCAGCCTATCTGATAGTCAGCCAGGACCTGTCCACGGGGGGAACGGCGCTACCGGTGGCCATCATCGGCGCCGGCACGGTGCTCTCTCCGGCCCTGGTGGGCTATCTCGCCGACAGCCGCCATCGCTCCAAGGTCATGCCTGTGGGAATGGCCGTCAGTGGTACTCTTGCCCTGATGATATTCGTCATGGGGATGCCCCTGTGGCTGTTGGTGGGACTGGGCCTGCTGTTCACCATCACCATCTTCGCCCCCTTCACCATGTTTCACACCTTTCTGTCCCTGATAGGCGGGCGCAAACTCCAGGGCACTGCGATGAACGTCCCAGCCTTTAGCAACCAGGGTGGGGCAATGCTCGGCCCGGCCTTGGGCGGCCTCGCTCTCGCCTTCGGGGGTTACGAGGCAATCGGGTTCACGTGCCTGGCGGCCGCCGCCATTGGCGCCCTGGTTGCCGCGACGAGGGTGCGCGACAGCAGGATTAGGGCGGCAGCCGAGACGATTGAGCGGCTCGAAACGTAGGGATTCAGGCCGTCGTTCCGCCGTCCACCGACAGGATTTGGCCGGTGATATAGTCGGCGTCCTTCGAGGCAAAGAATACGAAGGCCGGAGCGGCATCCTCCGGCTGGCCGAACCAACCCAGAGGAACGCGGCTGTGCCTCTCCTCCAGGGTGGAGTGGTCGATCTCCATCAGGCTGTCCGTCATGCGCGTGTAGACCGCGGGGCTGATGCAGTTCACGCACACCCGGAATTGGGCCAGCTCCCTGGCGGCATTCTTGGTGAAGGCAATAATGCCTCCCTTGGCCGCGGCGTAGTCGGAAACGCCCAGTGAGGAGGCCCGCAGGGCAGACGGGGCGGCGACATTGATGATCTTGCCTTCGCCCCGCTCCTTCATGTGCCGGCCTACCGACTGCGTGCAGTTGAACGTTCCCTTGAGGTGGACCTCCATAGTGCGGTCCCACTGGCTTTCCGGCATGTCCAGCAGCGGAACGGGGCTGATGATGCCGGCGTTGTTGACGAGAATGTCGATCTTGCCGAACCTATCCAACGCCCCCTTGACGAAGGCGTCAACCTCGGCTCTCTGCGAAACGTCGGCCATGACGGTTAGCGCATTCCTTCCCAGCGCCTCGACGGCGCTGGCCACCTCCTGCGCCGCCGCCGCATCGGTGGCCCCCACCACGACGACGTCCGCCCCCTCCCTGGCAAATTCCAAGGCTACGGCCCGGCCGATTCCCCGGCTGGCCCCGGTGATGATGGCTACGGTGTCCTGAAGTCTGTTCATTGGTTACGCCGTCACTCCGTCCAAGGTTTCCCGCTTCGCGTCCTACCCCGACTCCCAAGGGGCTTGTTCATGCCGCGCCTGCCCAGCCCTCGGGCGCCTCTCACAGACGGCAGGCCCCCTGAGCCGGCTGGCCGAGACGGAGTATACCACCCAGGCCACCCACGACCGCTGCGCCGGTTGTGGCTCACTCACTTGCTTCCCGTTCATGCGGGCGCCGCTCATCCCAGGCCAGGGCCTCTTCGATGCTTTCGCTGGCAAGGCCGTAGACCGTTGCGGCCGTCTCCGGCGTGACGTAGCCATCCTTCAGGTCCTCGACTACTCGGGCCGGGTCGCGTTCCTTGGGGTTGCCCACGCCTCCACCGCTGCCCGTGGAGATGCGAAGCAGATCGCCGTCGTTGAGCTGCACGTTGGACACCAGGTTTCTATACCGCGTCTCGTTGTCTGTTCCTGGATTGACCACGATAGAGCCCACGGCCCCATCGCCACCCCCGTTCATGCCCCTTGGCGGAACCCGGTAGCGGCTCCCACCGCCAGAGTACCGGCCTCCGGCCAGAATCCGGTAGTCCCGGAAATGGGCGTTGCCTCCCCGGAATTTGCCGGTGCCCGCCGAGTCCGGCACTGTTCTGAACTGCTCCATCCGCACGGGAAACTCTGTTTCGATGACTTCAACGCAGGTGATCTTCGGGCCCGTGCCTCCGTAGCCGCAGCCGGTCCAACCGTCGCCGCCGCCGTAGGCCCCGCTTCCGCCGGCCATCAACTCATAGTGCACCATGGGCCGGCCGCCGGGCCCCACGCTTCCCATGGTGAAGAGCCCATTGGCGCCGTGGTTGGCGCGCGCCGGCCGGCCGGACGCCTGCGACAACGCCTGGATGACCATGTCTTCCAGCACCCAGAGAACGTAGGCATAGAAGCCGACGGGGGCGGGGTAGATGGGGTCGAGGACGCTGCCGGGCCGGAACTTGTAATCGATGACGTTGGTGACGCCGTGGTTGTTCTCCGGCGGCGATTCCATCATGGACACGATGGCGTAGAGGCAACTCCCCCGGATGATGGGGGGCCGGACGTTCAGCGGGCCGCGGTTCTGGTCGGCGGACTCCGAGAAGTCTAGCAGGAGCCTGTCCCCCTGCTTCGTAATCCTGACGTGCAAACGCACCGGCGTATCCATGTCCACCAGGTCGTTGTCCAGGTAGGACTCGGCCTCGTAGACGCCGTCCTTCCACTTGGAGATCTCCGCCCGCAGATGCTGCTCGGTCTTCCGCCCCACCTCCTCGAACACCTCCAGGACCGTATCCTTGCCGTAGCGGTCCATCAGCTCCACCAGCCGCTTGGCGCCGACGCTCCACATGGGGCCGGCCTGGGAGTTGTAATCGCCGAGGAGGAGTTCGGGGGTGCGGGTGTTGGCCCAGATGAGGTTCTCGGTCTCCTTGACGACCTTATGGCGGCTCATGTACTTGACGGGGGGAACCTGCATACCCTCGCCGAAGAGGTCGCGGGCATTGGCGGCGCGGCTGCCGGGGGCAAGGCCGCCGATGTCGCCCTTGTGGCTGATGCCGATGCCAAACGCCACGAGGTCATCGTGGTGGAAGATAGGGACGATGGCGGCGCTATCGAGGGAGTGGGCGCAGCCGGACTCGTAGGGGTGATTGACGAAGAAGCAGTCGCCATCCTCGATCTGGTCAGGGGGATAGTACTTGAAAAGGCCCTGGATGCAGTCGGGGTAGGAGCCCATGTGGATGGGGATGCCAGCGAACTGGGAAACGACGCGGCCGTCCCTGTCGACGAGGCCGCAGGAAAGGTCGTGGGTCTCGCGGATGAGGGTGGAGTAGCCGGTGCGGAAGGTGTCGATCTGCATCTCCCGGACGATGCCCTGCATACGGGAGTTGATGATCTCGAAAACGATGGGGTCTACTGCCATGGGAACCCTCGCAAAGGGGACTGCCCGCCTTTAGGCGCCCCCGCATCGCCGATTGCCGGGGGAGTTTCGAAAGGCGCAACGCCGCGGCCACGGTACCAGCATCGAGGCGTTCTGTCATCGAAGTGGGCGGCGGCGGCCCCAGACGCCGCGAGGCCGTCCCCAGGGCGGTCTCCTTGCGTGGCTGCCAGCCGGGGGATACAATCCCGGCGCATGCGGCGGGAGCCCCGGGTTTCCGTCGGCTCTGAACAAACAACTCACAGGAGGGGGGACAATGGGAAGACTGGACGGAAAGGCCGCTGTAGTTGTCGGCGGCGGGCGCAACATCGGCAGGGCAATCTCTCTCCTATTCTCCAAGGAGGGCGCCAAGATCGCCATCTTCGACGTCGATGAGGGCCGCGCCGCCGCCGTGGCTGAAGAAGTTGAGGCGCAGGGAGGCGAGTGTACCTACGTCATCGGCCCGGTGGAGGACGTGGACTCGGTCAAGAACATGGTGAAGACCGTGGTGGAGCGGCTAGGCAAGGTCGACATCCTGACCAACTGCGCCGCCATCTCCGACCGCCAGCCGATGCTGGAGCTGGCGGACGAGGAGTACCTGCGCATAGTCGACGTAACGATGCACGGCAGCTACTACACCTGCAAGTACGTCGCTGAGCAGATGGTGAAGCAGGGGACCGGCGGCTCGATTGTGAACTTTTCCTCCGGGTCCGCATTCCGCGGCAGCACGTCCCGGGTCGCCTACGACATGGCGAAGGGAGCAATCGTTACGCTCACCATGGACTTGGCTGTGCAATTGGCCCAGTACGGCATCAGGGCCAACGCCATAGCGCCAGGGATCACCGGGTCGCAGGTTGGCGGCATGATTGCCATGGAAGATAGGTCAACGCGGAACGTCATCGGGGGCCGGCCAGGGCTGCCCGAGGAGCAGGCAATGGTGGCGCTCTTCCTCGCCAGCGACGACGCCGCCCACGTCTACGGTCAGACCATCAACGTGGACGCCGGCGGCAGCGTGATGTAGGTGAGAGTGCTGCGTTTATCGTAAGGGACGCCCAGAGGCCCCCGGCAATGCCGGGGGCCTCTGTCGGTGTCTTCGGGAATCAGCGGCCTACTCTTGGTCCCCGGTGAAGACCCGCCGCTTCATGCCCTGAAGGTAATGCTCGGCTATGAACGTCAGCGGCTTCCTGGCGACACTGAAATGGTCGTGGAGCGTGTGAAGCACCTCCGAGACATCCAGCTCGCCGGCCGACGGGTGCTCGGCTGCCAGGCGGTAGAACCGGCGGCCTTCCTCCCCGTATTCCTCCGCTCCCCGGCGCGCCCTGCCGGAACCTTGCGGCCGCGAGCCGCCCGGCGATGCCGGGCCGTGGGCTGGGGAAGCGTGTCCGGGGAACACCCCCAGGATGAAGAGACAGACGTCGCCGATCCTCTTGTAGACGGGAAACCGCTGTTCCGCCTCGAGTTCCGCGCCGTACTTCACAAGTCCGTCGACGTCCATGTCGCTGTACCGGACCTTGCGCCACAACCCCCGCCGCACCCGCACCCGGGTCACGCTGCTTCGGACCCGCGTGAAGGAGGCCAACATGTCGGCGAGATAGTAGACGACGCGGGGCTGGTCCAGCAGGGCAACAACGTTGTGGGCGTCGAAGACGGGGACCGCCTGGCTGCCGGCGCGCTCCATGGTGTGCGTGGCCTTCTCGAGCTCGGAGCGGGCCCTGCGGAGCAGCACCTCGAAGAAGAGGGCAGGGGAGACCCGCAAAAAGGCCTCATCGTCGTCCATGAGGCGGCTGAAGACCCGCGGGTCGCCCACGAGACCGCTGCGGAATGCTTCATCGTCCTGGAGCAGCTCGCGGAAGCTGTCGCTGCTGCCCTTCCCTTCGGTCACCTGCTCCAAGACGAAGTCCAAGTCCTGGCCGGAGAGACGCAGGCTGGGGGTGGTGAGGGATTTCAAAGGCCCACCTCGGCGGAGCGGCGCAGATGTTGCTAGCCAAATGTTGTCTCAGATGGTAGCGAGGGCGAGCCCCTGCCGCAACGGTTCGCTTGCGGCGCCTGGAATCGCGTGGGTAACATGGAGTGGCCCTCTATCCGGCAGAGCGGCGGGAAGGTTGGCTGGCCATGGGATTGTTCACCACGAAGAAAGGCATTTCGGACGAAGAATGGCGCCAAGCGGTGGCGCCGCTCTTCAAGGCGCTCCGGCCCTACACTCAGAAGTTGGCGAATGTCGTCGAGTTCGGCTCGCCCGCCGAACAGGTGCGCGTCATCCAAGAGGTGGTCCCGGAGATGGTGCCCGTGGTGCTGGACTTCAGAGAGATTCCGAAGCCCACTTCGCGTGGCGCCCGGCGCGCTTGGAGCAAGCTGGACGCAGCCGCTCAGGACGCCATTGAAGGCTCGCGCCGGGCCATGCAGCTCCACCACAGCCTAAGGGATAACCTTGGGAGCAAGGCCAACGACGGCTCCAAGCGAGCCGTGGTGAACGTGGCCTATCAGAAGAACATGTTCGAGGGCCTGATAAGGTCGGCTGAGGTCAGCATGCGCGAGGCGTCGGCCTACTTCTACGACCTGTGAGAGGTAGACACACGCGGGGCCAAGCATTGAGGAACCTGTGAGCAACCCATCAACGGGGCCATCTTCGTTATCTGGCTATGCTGCAATCTACGGACTTATCTAGACTACCCTTAGGATACAGATACCTCAGGCGGGGAAGTGTCGGAATTGGCAGACGAGCATGATTTAGGATCATGTGCCGCAAGGCGTCCGGGTTCGAGTCCCGGCTTCCCCACCAGTATTCTGCCCCCGAGTCTACACCACAGCGCCAGCAGCGACCGGCGAACAGGATATCCGGTCTTCGGGTCTGCCCTGGGAGTGCTGATCGGTCTGGATGGGAATACGTTGGTAGCGCTCGGTTTCACGGAGCAATCAAGGGGAAAGGAAACATGATTAGACTGACTCTTGCGATCGCCATATTCATCTTCATCTGCCTGTCGTGCACCGGAGGATCCGACGCCGTCCAAATGGGCACAGAGGGAGCCTATCCTCCCTACAACTTCATCAACGATAGCGGCGAGGTCGACGGGTTCGAGCGGGAGTTGGGCGACGAACTGTGCCGGCGCGCCGAACTCGAGTGCTCCTGGGTGACCAACGAATGGGACAGCATCATACCCAACCTGCTTGCGGGCGACTACGACACCATCCTCGCCGGAATGAGCATCACCGATGAACGGGACGAGGTTATCGACTTCACGCAGCCGTATATTCCGCCCAGCGCGTCGGTCTACGTCGCCCTGGCGGGAGCCGGTGACGAAGTGGTTGCCGGTAGGGTGGCCGCACAGGCGGCCACTATCCAAGCAGACTACCTGTCCCAATCCGACGCAACGCTGCTGGAGTACGAATTGGCCGAGGATGTCTTTTCGGCTGTCCTGAGCGGTGAGGCGGATGCGACGCTAGTCGATATCGAGTTCGCCCACGAGCGCATGGCGAAAAGCGCAGAGGGGCTAGCAATAGTCGGCCCCCAAGTAGCGCTCGACTCCGGTATCGGCATCGGTGTACGGGAGAGCGACGGCTCGTTGAAAGACAAGCTGAACCGGGCCATCGACGCCATGAAGGAAGACGGCTCCTTGAACGCCCTCATTGAGAAGTGGTTCGACTCTGACGCCGAGACGTTCTGACGGGCGTCGCACCCGGACGGACCGACGAACTGAACAACGCGAACGAGGCATTATCTAGTGCAAGGCAGGACAGCATGAAGAAGAAGGAACATCCACTCAAATCGGCGGCCCTCCACGTCAGGGTGTCCAGCGACAGCTAATACGCGGCCATCTTCCCTATCCGACTAGCCGCAATCCCCGGGCTCATCTAAACTATCCCTAGGCTACAGATGCATCAGGCGGACAAATGGCAAGGTTAGCAGCCATCGCTCTCCTGGCGTTCTTCGTCCTTGCTATAGGGTGCGGGAAGGTATCTGAACAGACCGTACAGGGAGAACTGGATGGACCAAGGCCGGGGGACGAAGTAGTCAATCTTTGCGAGCGCCGTCTCTCCGAAGGAATCTTTTTTGACGCGAGTCGCGCCGATTGGATGAGGGAACACTACATTCGATGGTCGCCGGATGGTGCCCGAATCCTGTTCAATGGCTTCGCACCGGGGATTTGGGGGCCGGTTGCTCTGTATAGCGTTGACCCCGACGGTGTCCTGTTGCGGAAGGTTGTGAATGTGCCGGATTATATGGAGGCGCTTGATCGGTATGGATATGAGCTCAATGGCATTAGGGCAAGGCAGATTGTGGATGTGCCAAGTAGAGACCCGGTCTGGGGAGACGGCAGCAGCATGATGTACTTCGACATCTCCCCCGATAGCTCCCGTATCGCATACTCAACATGCGCGTACACAGAGATTGCGGAGCGAGAGGTGGAGCGTGACGGGTGGGGCTACTATCGCGAGATAGTAGTATCGGACATCGACGGCACGGATGTGAAGAGGCTAACCAAGAACATTCATTTCAATAACTTTCCGGTATGGTCGCCCGACGGAGCCAGGATCGCGTTTATGTCAGATACAAAGCCCGATTACGATGTATTTCGGTCGGTGGGGGATCGGTTCACCATCTATACGGTGGCGACAGGCAAGTCCGAGGAAGTCGCGCTGCCCCGAGGTGTTGCAGCCTATCCTCATCGTCTGGCATGGTCTCCCAACGGGGAACGCATAGCGTTCGTTGCTGCTGTCTATGGCGACGATCCTCGTCCTTGGCCTCCAGTCGTCTTCACTATGGCGTCTGACGGCTCTGAGTTGACGAGGATATCAGATGCCGCCAGCGGGCCCGCGTGGTCTCCCGACGACCAGCGAATTGCCGTAGTCGCGCCTGTGGGTGAGGGTGAAATCGATTCTGGCTCCTTCGGGCCACCACGCCGGGATGTTGACGTAGCACTCTACACCTTCGCCGCCGACGGCTCGGACCCCGTCCTGGTGGGCAATGATCTCCCGGAACCATGGTATTTCCCGGTGGACCCCTGGATGGACAACCTCTCATGGTCTCCCGACGGCTCCGAGATACTGCTCAACAGCTTCGGATATAGAGTTCCATTGGACGGCTCTCCCGCTGCTGGGGATGGCCCATCAGACGGCATCACGGATGCGGCGTGGTCGCCCGACGGCTCCAAGATCGCGATAAGGACCTACGGGAATGGTAGCAATGGCATGGTGTACATCATGAACCGGGATGGCGGGAACCTCCGCGCTCTAGTGGAGGTTGCGGAGCCGTATTACGAAAATAAGGTCAAGCTAGCCCAATGAAGAACGCACGAGCGATGAGACTCCGATTACTGGCGCTGGGAGCGCTGGGGCTGCGCCGCGCCAGCTCGCCGTGGTAGTATCGACGCGTCGTTGGAAGGAAGTTACGCCTGGGAGGTGAAGCTATGGTGCTCAAGGAAGTGGACCTGGAAACCGTTGTTGATGGCGACGGCCATCTGAACGAAGACATAGAAGCCATCGTCCAGTACATGCCGCCCAGATTCAGGGACCGCATGTTCGGTCCAGGCGGCAGGGGCCAGCTTTACCCGCCCATAGACCACTTCCACTCGGCGATGCCCGTAGAGGTGCCGGAGGGGTCCTTTGCCCCCGTCGGCGTCGATGGGTGGGTTGACTTCGCCGACGACGTTGGCATCGACTCCGCCGTGCTCTATCCCACGCATGGGCTTGCCTACGGCAAGGTGGTCAACCGGGACTGGGCCGTTGCCCTAGCCCAGGCGTACAACAACTGGCTGTACGACACCTACCTGAAGCGGGACTCGCGCTTCAAGGGCGTGGGGCTCATCCCCATGCAGGAGCCGGGAGAGGCCATCAAGGAGCTCCGCAGGTGCGTCGAGGAGTTGGGCATGGTGGGCGCCATGCTGCCCTCCAACGGGTTCAAGGACCACATCGGGGCCAAGGACTACTGGCCGGTCTATGAAGAGGCCGATCGCCTGAAGTGCGCCATGGCGGTGCACGGCGGCTCCCACGAGAACTTCGGCTTCGACCACATGAACGTCTACGCCCCGGTGCATGCCCTCGGGCACCCCTTCGGGCAAATGATCGGGTTTGCGGGGGTGGTGTTCAACGGGCTGCTGGAGAAGTATCCCAACGTCAAGTGGGGGTTTCTGGAGGGGGGCATCTCTTGGTTTATGCTGTGTCTGGAGCGGTTCGACCGGTCGTATGAGACGCACATCCACCAGGACCCGCGGGAGGAGTTGATCCAGTTGAGGGCAGGAGAGCGGGTGAGCGACTACATCAAACGCCACATCGAGGAAGACCGGATCTACGTGGGGTGTGAGGGGAACGAGCCGTTCATTCCGGCGGCGGTGCGGGAAGCGGGGCCGAAATTCCTGTTCTTCTCGTCGGACTTTCCGCACGAAGTGAACAACGAGATGTGCAAACACGAATTGGAAGAAGTGCTGGAGCAGGAGGGCATCGACGACCTGGCGAAGGCGGGCATCCGGCACACGAACTCGGAGGTCTTCTACCGGCTGAACGGCGGCTAGGGGCCGGAGGGGATGGGACCCCCTTCCTAAAATATGCCCCCGAGTACGGGGGCATGGACACGCTACACACCTTCCCTCGTAGTCGGGGGCAGGGATAGGCTGGGGGTCGGGGAGCGCCAACCCCGAGCCGCGGATGCAGCCTCGGCCCAATCTGTGGTACTATGGCTGGCCGTGGACAGCTTCGAAAATCACACCCACGGAGAGCCCCGCGGCATGAGCTCCACCCTCCTCCGAAAGGCCCTGCCTGTCGCCATCGTCGTCTTGATCCTCGTCGTTGCGCTGAGCGGCTGCAGGGCCGCCCGCTACGGCTGGCAGGCCAGCGCCAATCCTCCCCCGCCTTCGGGCATTGACACCAGCCTTACTATCGACGACATCACGCCGTCGCCCACGCCTCCCCCGACCGGCAGTGATGGCCACGAACCATCTTCCAACGGTGAAGGCGGACCAGATCTCGCGGCTGTTGGAGAGGCCGTAGCCCAGGCCAATGGCTGCATAGCGTGTCACTCCCTGGATGGCAGCAGCGGTATTGGCCCCACCTGGCAGGGGGTCTTCGGCAGTACCGAGACCCTATCGGACGGCTCGACCGTCTTGGTGGACGACGCCTACCTCGAGGAGTCCATCATGGACCCGGGAGCGAATCTCGTGGATGGCTTTCAACCGAATATGATGCCCGCCGCCTACGCCGGCATCATGTCCCAGGACGACGTTCGCGCCCTCATAGCGTACATCAAAACGATACAGTAGCGGCATCCACGAGGCGCGCGGCGCGCGCCGAAGGACCCGCCAACGGGAGGCGCCATGGGTCTGCTCTCACGGACATCGATGATCCTCAAGTCCAAGATGAGCTCCGTCCTGGACAGAGCCGAAGACCCCCGTCAGACGCTCGACTACTCCTACGAGAAGCAGGTTGAACTGCTCCGCAAGGTGAAGCAGGGCGTGGTTGAAGTTGCCTCCTCCCGCCGGCGCCTGGAGATGCAGTCGGAGAAGGTCAGCGCCAAGATTCCCAAGCTTGAGGAGCAGGCGCGGCAGGCAATGGAGTTGGGGCGCGAGGACCTGGCCCGGATCGCCTTGCAACGGAAGCAGGCTGCCCTCATTGAGTTGGAGGGGCTTGAGCAACAGATTACTGGCGTCGAGCAGGAACAGGAGCGCCTGACCCTCTCTGAGCAGCGGCTGTCGGCTAAGGTCGAAGCGTTCCGCACCCGCAGGGAGAGTCTGAAGGCCCAATACACCGCCGCCGAGGCCAGCGTGAAGATCGGTGAGGCCCTCACAGGCGTCTCCGAGGAGATGGCGGACGTCGGACTCGCTGTGGAGCGTGCGGAGCACAAGATCGAGGCGATGCGCTCCAGGTCATCAGCCATTGACCAGCTTGCCGACTCGGGCGTCTTGGACGACGTTTCGCTGTCAGGTGACAGCCTCGATAGGGAGCTTGCGGAGCTTACGGCCGGCCAGAACGTCGACCTGGAGCTGGAGACCATGAGGCGTCAGCTTGGGAGCGGCGACAACAAGCAATTGGGGGACGGTGCTTCATGATCGTACGAATTGTGACGGCGGGCCAGTTCAGGTTAGACGACGAGCTCCTCACCAGGCTGAACGACCTCGACAACCGGCTCGTCGAGGTCGTTGACCAGGGCGACCGCGACGCGTTCCACACGCTGTTCGAGCAGATGCAGGATCTCGTGCGCTTAGGGGGGCAACCGCTATCCGAGGACGAGCTAGTGCCGTCTGACGTGGTGATACCCCCGCCCGACACCACCTTCGAGGAGGCGGCGGACCACTTTGTCGGCGAAGGGATCTTCGCCGACTCCTAGCGCGAGGAGCGGAGGGCTTCTTCCGGCAGGGGCTCCAAGCCGAAGTTCTCGTCGAAGCGCTCTTTCAGGTGCGCCAACTCGTCCTGCTCCAGTGGCGGCTTCTCCGGCGCGGCCGCAAACTCGCTCAACTGGTCCGGCCGCACAATGTTCGGCAACACCGAGGCGATCGTCGGCTCAGCGAGGCAGAACTGAATGGCGGCCTGTGCCAGTGTCCTGCCGGCACCGGCGCCCATGAACACCACCTGCTCCCGCTTCTTCATGGCGTTGTCCAGCCACCGCTGACGGCGATGGGCCCTGTGATCGTCGGCGTCGAACGACGGTGGCTTGGCCACAAAATCGTCGGTCAGCACCTCTGAGGCGTGGGGCACGCGAGACAGAAGGCCCGTCTGCGTCTCCTCAGCGACCGGGAAGAAGTTGCGGGCCGGCTGCTGCTCCAAGGCGCTGTAGATGATCTGTAGGCTTTCGACGCCGCGCTCCTGCATGCTGGCCATGCCCTCATCTTCCCAACCGATGTCCGGGCCAATGGCGATGCCGTAATGCCTGATCTTCCCCTCCGTCACCAACGCGTCGAGGGTCGAAAAGATCTCGTCCCGCTCTATGGTGTCGAGACGGGGGTTGTGGAGCTGATAGAGGTCAATGTAGTCGGTCTGAAGGCGGCGCAGAGACTGCTCGCAGGCGTACCGGATGAAGTCAGGCTCCCACCTCTGCGGCCGCTCCTGGTGGCCGATGCGCTCCCGATTGGCGTACCAGTCGTAACCAAACTTGTCGCCGATGATGATCTCGTGGCGTTGGTTCTTGAAGGCCCTCGCCAGGATCTCCTCGCCGGCGCCCAGGCCATAGGTGTCGGCGGTGTCGAAGAACGTTACGCCTAGGTCGAGGGCCTGTTGCAGCAGCCTCTCGGCGTCGGACGGCTCAATCCGGCCCCACCAGCCCGTGCTGACCGTCCACACCCCAAAACCCACCTCCGACAGTTCGAGGTCAGTGCGTCCCAGCTTGCGGTACTTCACCCGGCAACCTCTACGGTAGTTTGAGACATTGATGTCCTCAGAATCCGGTGCGCCGCTTCTGACTGCTCTGCGAACCGGCTCTCTGACACGGCGGGAACCGATCCTTCGACGGGTATCTCGTCTTCCAGTTCCACCCAAGACGTGCAACCGGCGTACCGGGGCAACACCGGAACGAGGCGCGCCGCCGGAAGCCGGTACAGGCGCACCAGCATGGCCATGAGAGGCTTGCGGGGCCGCCAGTGGAGTCGTTTGGCCGCGTACTCCGCTGTCCAGATGTGGAGCGGGGTCAGCGCCGCCACCCGCTCTTCCTCCATGATGTCGAACGATTCAGTGACCTCGCCCCAATGCGTGAAGAGAGCGAAGCCCTCTTGCGGCCGTTCCCGGAACGTGGCGGCAAGGGCGCTGTGGAACGCGGGTTGCAGCAGCGACTCCTGTTGATGCTCGTAGCTGGGGTAGAGAAGAAAGCGAGGATGAAGCAGACGAAACTCCTTTGCTTCCTCCCGGATGCCTCCCTTTCGCAGCAGGAGTATCTGCCGTCCTTCATCCATGGCCTTGACGGTGACCGCCCATTCTTTCAGGGCAAGGCGAAGCGCGGATGTTGGCAAGAAGAACTCCTGAGTCGCAGGGGTGCGACGCTCATTATAGGCGGGGCCATGCTGGCAGTCGAGGCGGCCCCCGCAAAACCGTTCGAGACTGAGAATGGGGGCAAGCTGCGAACCTCTCCCTACAGTCCCCAGAGCAGCGGTACAGGGGGCTTGCGGCCCCGCCGGTGGAGTGAGGGGATTCCCTCACGAAACCCCTTCGAGGCTGCGAGGGCGGGCAGGCTGCGGGCCTTTCCCTACAGTTCTCCAAGCAGGGGTGCAGGGGGCGCAGCCCCTGCCGGGGGAGTGGGGGTGTCCCCCACAAGAACGTTTGAGGGTAGGGGAAGGGACAACAGCGTCCGCCACGCCGTTTCCCTTGCCCCCGCTCCAACGTTCCAGCATAATGGCCCTGCTCCGAAGGTGGAACATCCCTCCCTTGCAGGTGGCGCATGTCGTTGTTCGATCTCGAAGGCAGAGTTGCCATTGTGACCGGCGGCAGCCAGGGGCTGGGGCGGGGTATAGCCCATTCCCTTGCCGACGCCGGCGCCAACATCGTCGTCGTGGCCAGACTCCCAGAGGCTGTAACCAGCGGCGCCGAACGCCCTCACGCTCCTGTCAGCGCGGCCGTGGAAGAGCTTCGCGCCAAGGGACGCCGCGCCATTGGCATCACCGCCGACGTTAGGGATGAGGCGCAGGTGGACGGCATTGTCGAGAAGGCCCTGGCGGAGTTTGGGCGCGTCGACATCCTGGTCAACAATGCCGGGGGAAGCTGGGGGGAAACGTTCACGAAGGGTCCCATCCTCGAAATAGGCAGCCGCGACATGATGGAGGCCTATCGCCTGAATGTCGTCACGGCCTTTCTCTGCAGCCGCGAGGTCGCCCCTGCGATGATGGAGCAGGGCAGGGGCGCCATCGTAAACGTGGCTTCAATCACAGGGCAGGGGCCGTGTCCTGGACAAGCGTCATACGGCGCCGCCAAAGCTGCCGTCATCAGCTTGACCAAGACCATGGCCGCCGAATGGGCGCCCACCATCCGCGTCAACGTCATCGCTCCGTCGCTGATAGAGACGCCTCATCGAACGAAGAGTGGAGGCGGGGCAGTGGAGGCTGCGATGCTGAGCAGCACGCCCCTGGGACGCGTGGGCCTCGTTGAGGAGCACGCCGCAGCCGTGACCTATCTCGCCTCCGACGCTGCAGGTTACATCACCGGAGCGGTCTTGGATGTCAACGGCGGCCGGGGCGGGTCGTCGCCCCAAGCCTAGCCGCCCACCCGGTCGGGAGAACCTATGGACATTCGATTGGACGGCAAGGTGGCCCTCATCACAGGTGGGGGCGGGGGCTTCGGCAGGGCGTTCGCCCTCGAGATTGCCCGGTCCGGCGCGGCCGTTGCTTTGGTCGACAACCGGCTTGCCAGCGCTGAGAGCGTGAAGGCGCAGATCAAGGAGGAGGGCGGCAAGGCCGAGGCATTCGCCGCCGACATTTCGGATGCGTCCCAGGTAACGCAGACCGTGACGGCGGTGGTCGACGCATTAGGCGGATTGGACATCCTCGTGAACACGGCCGCCAGCGGCGGGAACTTCAACCTCAAAGACCTGCCGGAAGATGAATGGGACCGCATCTTGGATCTGAACTTGAAAGGAACATACCTCTGTTGCAAGGCCTCGATCCCTCACATGGAGGCCCGCGGAGAGGGCAGGATCATCAACTTTGCCTCCCTGCTTGGTGTGCGGCCCAGAGCGGTCCCCCTGGCGGTGGGCAACGCCCATTACGTCGCGTCCAAGGGGGGTGTCATCGCCTTCACCCGGGCCCTAGCCCAGGAGCTGGCGGCCTCCCGCATCACGGTGAACGCCTTCGCCCCCGGCGCCACCGACACCGAGTTGTGGCGCCGGGATATGCCGCAACAGATACAGTCCCACAAACGTGAAACGAACACCGTCGGCCTGCCGGAGGACATTGCTCCGCTGGCCGTCCTTGTCGCCTCTCCCCAGGGTTACTACCTGACCGGAAACATCTTCGTCCGCGACGACTTCTTCATGCCGAGGAAAGACGCTCGCTAGCGCTGTTCACGAGGCTGAATCGCAGTTGAAGCTTGGAAAGTCTGGCCCCGAACGCGCCAGGCCCACACAGCAAGGGAGGAATCAGATCATGAAAGCGGCTGTTCTTTACGAGCCCAATACACCCATGGCCATTGAGGAGTTGGAGGTCCTGCCGCCTCGCGAGAACGAGGTCTTGGTGCGCATGGCTTCCGCCGGAGTCTGCCGGAGCGACTACCATTTCATGGTGGGCCACGCTCCCTTCATGATGCCTGTCGTGCTGGGCCACGAAGGAGCGGCCATTGTGGAAGAGTTGGGGCCCGGCGTCTCCACCATCGGCGTGGGCGACCCCGTTGTCCTCAGCTTCGTCCCCAACTGCGGCTTTTGCCACTATTGCAGCATTGGCCGTCCGTATCTCTGTGACGTGGGCTCCGTGGCCAGGGGTGCCTTGATGGATGGCACAACCCGCCTCCGCAAGGACGGCGCCGAGATCTACCAATTCGCAAAACTTGGCTGCTTTGGACAGTATGCCGTGGTGCCCGCCTCGGCGTGCGTGAAGCTTCCGCAGGGGTTTCCGCTGGACCAGGCGGCCCTCATGGGATGCAGCGTTCCCACAGGCGTAGGCGCCGTGATCAACACGGCCCAGGTTGAGGCAGGCAGCAGCGTTGCCGTGATCGGTTGCGGCGGAGTGGGGCTCAACATCTTGCAGGGCGCCCGCTTAGTCAACGCCGGGACGATCATCGCCGTGGACGTTAGCGACGAGGCATTGCAGATGGCCGCGCAGTTCGGCGCCACAGACGCCGTCAACGCATCCAAGGAAGATCCCGTGGCCCGCATCAAGGAGCTCACCGGAGGTCTTGGCGCCGACTACACCTTCGAGTCCTTTGGGAGCGCAGCCACGTCCAAGGTTGCCTACGACGCCGCCCGCAAGGCCGGGACCGTGACCATCGTCGGGTTGGCGCCGGTGGGCGAAGCCCTGCAAGTCGATCTGACGACGCTCACCCGCATGGAGAAGGTTGTCAGGGGTTGCTACTACGGATCGGCGCGCGCCCACGTAGACTTTCCCAAACTGACGCGGCTGGTGCAGGAGGGCAAGCTGGACTTGGCGACCCTCAAGCAACGCGCCTACGGCATAGACCAGGTCAACGAGGCCTACGGGGACCTGGAGCGCGGCCTGCCCGGCCGAGGCGTCATCGTCTACGAGTAGCCGTAGACCTAGCTGGCCGTTTGCGCGGTAGCAAACTCCCTAGCCCAGTTGTCGGTGGCGATGATGTCTTCGTAGGTGGGGTCTGCTACAGGCCGGTGCGAGGCCAGCGTCCGCTCGATAATCGTGGGTATCTCTCGGAAGCCTATCTGTTGGTAGAGGAACAGGGAAACCGCCGTCTCGTTGGCGGCGTTGAGGGCGGCGGGGTAGGTGCTGCCCCGTTTCACAGCATCCAACGCCAGGCTGAAGCATGGGAACTGGTCCTCCTCTAATGGGTGAAACGTCAACTCCGTCAGGTCTGCGGCTGTGATGCTGGGCAGCTTGGCGTTCCCCCATCGTTCGGGAAAGGCCAACGCCACTTGAATGGCCAGGCGCGGGTCGGATGAGGCCATCACAGCCTTGACTGCGCCGTCCGAAAGCTCCAGCAGCGCCCTCACGCGGTCCTGTGGGTGAAACAGCACGGCGATGCGGTCTAGGGGTATGTTGAACAGGTAATGGACCTCGGCGACCTGCATGGCTTTGTTCATCAGCGTTGAGCCATCTATGGCCCGTTTCCGTCCCAGGGGACGGCGTTCCCTGGTGGTGAAGGTTTCCGGGCTAACGCGGGCCATGTGGCCCATCTCTCCCGCGAGAACCGGCCCGAACCGCGACGGAATGATCAGCCGGTCCGGCGGCTCCTGCTCCTCCATCATGCACTGCCACACCGCCGTCGTCTCGCTGTCCATCGGAATGAGCTTAGCGTCGTGCAGGGCGGCCTCATAGGTCAGGAGCGGTCCCGCCATGATCAGCGCTTCCTTGTTGCCCAGGACGACGGTCTTTCCGTTGCGAATTGCCCGGAGGATGGAGTCAAGCGCCAGGGCGCCCATTTCCGTGACCACTACCGTGTGAACGTCAGGGCTCGACAGGAGTTCTTCGGTGGAAACGACCTTGGCGGAACCGGCCTCGAAGCCGCGGGGAAGCTGGAAGCCGCCACTGTTGGCTACCATGGCCGGCTGAAACTCTTGGATCTGCTGGGCCAGCAGGGAAGTGTTGTTGCGCGCCCCCAGCCCCACAACCCTGATCCGATCCGGAAAGGCTCTGGCGATCTCCAAGACCGCCCCTCCGAGAGCTCCGCCTGACCCAAGCACGGCGACATGTTTCGGGGTGTGCATTTCGCATATTATCATACACCGCGCCCTCCGCAGGACGCCAGCCGAGGCGGAGCGGTTGCCACATCTTGTAGACGCCTCAGAGTGAACCAGTCCCTGGCGCCCACGGGCGGACCCAATCCCAATGCGGCGCCGTCTCCTATGCAAGCGACGCCGGGGGCCGTCTCGAATGGAGCCTGATGGTAGGCCGGCTGCCGGCGTTGACGCCGTCGCGCCGCTTGAGGCGGCGCGTGGCCGCGGCTCTGCTTCAGCCAGCCTGGCCGGGCGTCCTGCGCGCCACCCCGCCAAACAGAAACCGGGGGGCCGCACTGCTGCGGTCCCCCGGTAATGCGTCCCGATGGCGTGATGCTACCGTTTGGTGTACTGCTGCGCCCGGCGGGCTCGCTTGAGACCGTATTTCTTGCTCTCCTTCACTCGGGAGTCCCTGGTTAGGAGGCGGTTCCGACGCAGCAGTGGTTTGTACTGCTCCTCGTCGGCCTTGAGCAGCGCGCGGGCAATGCCCAGACGCGTTGCCCCGGCCTGGCCGTGGACGCCGCCGCCGTGCACCTTCGCAATGACGTTGTACTTACTCTGGGTCTGGGTCACCCGCAGCGGGGCGGAGATCTCGTTGCGCCAGATCTCCAGCGGGAAGTATTCCTCCCAGGGCTTGTTGTTGATCACAACGCTGCCGTCGCCGGGATACAGCCGGACCTGGGCGATAGCATTCTTCCGGCGACCAGTCCCGTAGTGATAGTGAGCAGTGATTTCTGTGGTCATTCCTTAGGCCTCTCTTTTCTCTTCGGTCTCGGCGGCTTCCGCCTCGGCGGGCTCATCGGTGGGGGCCGCGTTCTCTCCCTCCGGCCCGGCCACCGCGTCCGTCTGTTCCTCGGCCGCCGGCTCCTGGGAAGCCTCCGCGACCGGCTGCTCCTCAGCCTCAGCTACCGTCTCCTCGATTGCAGCAACTGCTTCTTCCGCGGCCGCAGAGGCAACCACCGCGCCGCTCTCCGCTGGGTCCACCACCGCTGCTACGACGGCCTCCTCGACGGGAGGCTTAACTCGGCCGGGGCGTTTCTTTCGCCGCTCTTCTAGCGGGCGCTGCGGCGTGCGCAGATTGGCCCTCTCACCACCGAGGACCTGAGCCTGGTGCGGATGATCGGGTCCTGGGTAAATCTTCAGCCTTCGGAGCATCTGGCCGCCCAGGGAGCTCTTTGGCAGCATGCCCTTGATGGCCTTCTGAAGCACCCGCTCCGGGTGCGTTTCCAACATCTTCCACAGGGGCGTTTCCTTCAGGTGGCCCATGTAGCCGGTGTGGCGGTAGTACACCTTCTGCGCGCGCTTTCGCCCCGTGATCGCCACTTTTTCGGCGTTCACGACGATGATGAAGTCGCCGGTCAACATGTGGCGCGCGTACCCCGGCTTGTGCTTGCCCTGGAGCAGCCCTGCGATCTGCGTCGCCAGCCGCCCCAGCACTTGGCCTTCGGCGTCTATGACGCGCCAGGTGCTCGATAGCTCTGATGCTTTCGGACTATAGGTCTTTTCAGCCATTGCAATATTCCTTGTGTCAGACAAGCCCCACGTGGGGCGGTCCTGCCTGTCCTTTTCGCGGGGCGGATGACCCCGGTGTCTTCCTCGCGTTCTCCTCGCGGCGATGCCCGCCTGTCTCAATCCTGCGCCGGCGGCTACTGTTGCTCCGGCGGGAGCGCTCCGGGCGGCCAGCCCTCCAAAGGCGCTGGCGGCAGGCCGCTGTACTCCACTGCGAGCAGGCACAGGCCCTGCGCCGGCAAGGCCGGCCCCGCAGCCCCGGCCTGCGCCGCGTCCCTGATCCGCAGGAAGCCATCGCCATCAAGCTTCCCTGCGCCGACATGGGCCAGCGTGCCTGCGGTGCGCCGCACCTGCCCCTGTAGGAAGGCGTTCGCCCGGATCACCAGCAGGACCAGGTCCCCCTGCTTGAAAACCCGGCACAGTTGCACCGTTCTCACAGACGACCGCCCCGCGCCAAGGGTCCCTCCGAACGATGCCGCGTCGCGCCGCCCTTCAAGGCTCCTTGCCGCCATGTCCATCGCATCGACGGCTAGGGCCTGCGCCACGTGGTGCGTGTAGCGCCGCAGTAGCGGCGATGGCGCATCGCGGTTCAGGATGGCGTAGCAATAGGTGCGGCTTGCCGCCTCGCGCCTTGGATCGAAGGAGGCCGCCACGTCGTGGGCGGCCCGGACCTTGATGTCGTCCGGCAGGTGGGCGTTGAGAGCCCGGCGGAACGTATCAGGCGGGTAGGGGGCCGGCGTTGTGAAGGCTGCCACCTGTCCCAAGGCATGAACCCCGGCGTCCGTGCGGCCTGCCAAGCTCACTCGTGTAAAGGTGCTGGTCAACTGCTCCAGGGCTCGCTCGAGCTCTCCCTGGATTGTGGGCCCGGAGCGTTGAAGCTGCGAGCCCAGGTATTCGGTTCCATCGTACTCAATGCGAAGGGCGATCCGCCTCCTCGATGCCTCGAGGGGTTGGCTGCACACGCTGTGTTACTCCACGAACTCCAACTGCACCAAGGGAGCGGCGTCCCCTTTGCGAAAACCAATCTTGATGATGCGCGTATAGCCGCCCGCCCGCTCTTCGTAACGGGGACCAAGCTCGTCGAAGAGCTTCTTCACAACATCCTTCTGAGGCACCTTCGACAACGCCTGACGCCGGCTGTGCAACGTGCCCTTCTTGGCCAGCGTGATCAACGATTCGGCCATTGGCCGCGCCTCCTTGGCTTTGGCCTCGGTGGTGCGGATGTGCTCGTGGCGGATCAGAGAGGCAACGAGGTTTCTCAACAGCGCCCGCCGGGGCCCGGACGTGCGCCCCAACCGCCGCCCTGCTACTCGATGGATCATACTGTCTCCTCCTCTTCATCCGGCGCCTCATCGTCCGGCGCATCGCCTTCGGGGCTTTCTGCCACTCCCGCCGCGTCGTCGGGGAGGACAAACCCCATCTCCTCTAGCTTCTCGTACACTTCCTCCATGGACTTCTCGCCGAAGTTCCGCGTCTTCAGGAGTGCCTGTTTGGGCATCTCCACAATATCGCCCACATTGTTGAGCCCGGCCCGCTTCAAGCTGTTCATCGTGCGGGATGTCAGGCCTAGCGTCTCGATCGGCTCCGATAGAGCCGCCGGAGAACCCTCTTTGCCCTCGGCTGCCGCCGCGTTCGTCAGGAGGAAGAAGTGCTCCACCAGCATGTCGGCGGCCGTGCGCATGGCCTCCAGGGGGCTGAGGGTGCCGTCGGTGAGCACCTCCACAATCAGGCGTTCGTAGTCGGTGAACTGACCGACCCGCGTGTGCTCAACCGTATAGTTCACCTTTCGAACGGGGCTGAAGATGGCGTCCACCGGAATAACGCCGATGGGCATGCCATCCTTGGATTCCGCGGGCTGGTAGCCCTTCCCGTGCTCGACGTTGAACTGCACGGACAGCCTGGCCTCCGGGGAGTCCAGCGTGGCCAGCAGCAGGTCCGGGTTCATGATCTCGAAGTCCGGCGGCGCCACAATGTCCCTGGCGTACACCTCCGTCTGGCCCTCTGTGTCCAACTGAAGGGTGCAAGAGCGTTCGCTGCGGGCGCGCAGGCGGAGGGATTTGACGTTCAGGATGAACTCCTGGACGTCCTCCCTCACGCTTGGGATGGCCGTGTACTCGTGAAGAATCCCTTCAATCCGAATCCAGGTGACCGCTGCCCCCGGAACGCTATTGAGCAGGACCCGGCGCAGGGGATTGCCCAGGGAGGTGGCGAAGCCCCGCTCCAAGGGTTCCACGGCGAATTTTGCATAGATGTCGGTGCTCTCGAGTGTCTTGACTTCGGGGCGGGGAACCCCATTGGTTACCATAGCTGTGTGCAATCCTCCTCATATGCCGCCGAGCGGCTCATGCGCTACGTCGAAAGGGCTTTGGGTCGCTACCGGGAGTAGTACTCCACGATGAGCCGCGTATCTATGCGGGTGTCAACCTCCTGCGGGTCGGGCATGGAATAGACCCGTCCGGCCATTGCCTCGCTGTCCAACCCAAGCCAACTGGGGGGTGTGCGCCTGAGGCCACCCTCCTTTAGTATCTTGAAGTACTCACTCTTGGCGCTGTTTTCGCGCCACCCAATCGCGTCGCCGGCCTTGACCAGGTACGACGGAATGTCGGTCTTTCTGTCGTTGACGTTGAAGTGGCCGTGCGTCACCAATTGTCGCGCCTGGCTGCGGGAGTCGGCGAAACCCAGCCGGAACACCACGTTGTCCAGGCGGCTTTCCAGCATCTGGAGCAGCAACTGGCCCGTAACACCCTTATGTCGCCGGGCGTCGGCCATGTAGTTGCTGAACTGCCGCTCTAGCACCCCGTAGGTCTGCCGCAGCTTCTGCTTCTCGCGGAGCTGAACGGCCCGATCGGACTGGCGCCGGCGCCGGGGCATCTGCTCCCCGGGCGCCCGCCGGCGCTTCTCAATGGCGCACTTGGGCGAGAAGCAGCGCTCTCCTTTCAGGAAGAGCTTCTCCCCCGCGCGCCTGCAAAATCGACAAACTGGTCCTGTGTAGTGTGCCATATGCTCGTGGGAACTCCTTAGACCCGGCGCTGTTTGGGTGGCCGGCAACCGTTGTGTGGAACAGGGGTTACGTCGATGATGCCTGTGACGTGCAAGCCCGCCGCCTGTAGCGCGCGGATGGCGGCCTCGCGGCCGGAGCCGGCGCCCTTGACGTAAACGTCTATCTGGTGCAGCCCATGCTCCATTGCCTTGCGGGCCGCAGCTTCAGCCGCCCTCTGGGCGGCGAACGCGGTGCCCTTGCGGGACCCCTTGAAGCCCACGGAGCCCGAGCTGCTCCACGAAATCACGTTTCCCTGCGGGTCCGTAAGCGTGATGAGCGAGTTGTTAAAGGTGGACTGGACGTAAGCCCTGCCCACGGGTACGGACTTGCGTTCCCGGCGGCGGGTTCGCGTTCGCTGGCGCGCCATGTTTCTCCTTTGATGCGATTGCTTCTGAAGCGATTACTTCTTGGCGAAGGTGCGGCGGCGTCCGGCCACCGTCTTCCGCGCGCCGCGGCGGGTGCGTGCATTGGTGCGGGTCTGTTGGCCCCGCGCCGGCAGGTTGTGGCGGTGCCTCAGCCCCCGGTAGCTTCCGATGTCGATGAGGCGGCGAATGTTGAGGTTCACCTCGCGCCGCAGGTCACCCTCCACCGTGTATTCCCGATCTATGACCTCGCGGATGCGGCTCATTTCCTGGTCGGTGAGCTCGGAGATGCGGGGGTTGCCCTCAATGCCAACCCGGGCCACGATCTCCTTGGAGCGCGTGGGCCCCACGCCATGCACTCGCCGCAGAGCGATCTCGACTCGTTTGTTGTCCGGAATGTTGACGCCGGCTACCAGAGCCATCGTTTGCCTCCTATCCCTGTCTCTGGCGGTGGCGCGGGTTCTCGCAAATAACCAGCACCACACCCCTTCGACGGATGATTTTGCACTTGTCGCATATCGGCTTGGCCGAGCTTCTCACTTTCATAGCAGTAGTTCCTTTCAGTGGCTGTCGGGACGCAACGCCTACTTGAACCGGTAGGTGATTCGGCCGCGGGTGAGGTCGTAGGGAGAGAGTTCCACTAGGACGCGGTCGCCAGGCAGAACCCGGATGAAGTGGAGACGTATCTTACCGGAGGCATGGGCCAGAACCAGGTGCCCATTGGCCAACTCTACGCGGAAGGAAGCGTTGGGCAACGCCTCCTTGACCAACCCCTCAACTTCAATGCTCTCCTTCTTCGCCATCGACCTCCTTGCCGTCTAGAGCGTTCCCTCATCTTGGCGGCGGGTCACTACCTCCGCCTCGCCGTCCGTAATAATCATCGTGTGTTCGAAATGGGCCGACAGCTTTCCGTCCGCCGTCAGCACCGTCCATCCATCGTCGAGCACCCTTGTGCGCCACGTGCCCAGATTCACCATCGGCTCGATGGCCAAGGCCATTCCGGGCCTGAGCAGGGAACCCCTGGAGGGCTGGGCGTAATTGGGCACCTGTGGTTCTTCGTGCAAGCGCCGCCCAATCCCGTGCCCCACGTATTCCCTGACGACCCCGTAGTCCCCCTGCGTGGCAACGTAGCCCTCCACAGCGATCCCAATGTCCCCGACGCGGGCACCGCCTCGGCTGGCGCTGATGCCTGCCTCCAGGCTGTTGCGCGTAACCCGCAGCAACTCCTCTTGCCCTGCCGTGACGCTGCCAACACCCACGGTTACCGCCGAGTCGGCGTGGACGCCGTCGACGATGGCGCCGCAATCCAGCTTTATGAGGTCTCCCTCCTGCAGGACGCGGTCGCCGGGAATGCCGTGTACGATCTCCTCGTTCAGCGACGTGCAGATCGTGGCGGGGAATCCCCGGTAGCCCAGGAATGACGGCGCTGCCCCGTGCCGGGCTATCTCCCGGCGCGCCACGCCATCCAACTCCCCTGTGGTTATGCCGGGCCGGACAGCGGCAAGGAGGGTCTCAACCGTCCATGCTACGACGCGCCCAGCCTGCCGCATGGCGTTGAGCTCGCGGGCCGATTTGATGGTTATCCCATCCTGCTGTTGGTCCGCCGCGGCGGTAAAAACGAAGCTGTTGTTCATAACGTCAACATACCCCGCCGGCGCTGCCTTGCCGCTGCGGGCGGGGATGCCTGCTTTCTATTGTACTCGTTCCTGCTGGAAAGTCCAAAGCCCAACCGATGGACCGCTTGCCGAGCCCTATTTCCCCGGCGCTGGTCCCAACCGCTGCATGAGCTCCGCGACGTTCCCTCGTGAGCGCCGTGGCTGTGATGGGGCAATGCTCTATGCCTCAAAGCAGTGATGCCGCGAGGTCGCGGGTCACTGCTTCGATCGGCTGCTCTCCGTTGATTCTCGTCAGCTTGCCCTGCGTCTCAAAATACCCAACGAGCGGGGCCGTCTGGTCCGCGTACACCTGGAACCGGACCCGTATCTTGTCCGGCGCGTCGTCGGGCCGCTGCTCCAGCCTGCCGCCGCAATCGTCGCAAACGTCCTCGAACCCTGGAGGCGCCTCCACCACGTGGTAGGAGTGCTGGCAACCTGGGCATACCCTGCGCCCGCTGAGTCGGCTCACCAACTCGTCCTCGGAAACCTCAATAAGCAGCGCTCGATCAATCTGCTGGCCCTTGGCTGCAAGGGCTAGGTCCAAAGCCTCCGCCTGAGCGATGGTGCGCGGGAAGCCGTCTAGTACCACGCCTTCGGCGCAATCGTCGCGGGCCAAGCGATCCAGCACCATGGCGATGGTGACATCGTCAGGAACGAGCTGGCCTTGATCCATGTACTGCTTGGCCAGGATCCCCAACCCGGTGGCTTGGCCAACGTTCTCTCGAAAGATGTCGCCCGTGGCGACATGGGGCGCGCCCAGCTTCTCAGCCACGGTTCCGGCCTGGGTGCCCTTTCCGGCCCCCGGGGGCCCTAGCAAAAGTACTCGCATGCGTTATTTCAGGAAGCCTTCGTAGTTTCTCATCATCAATTGCGCCTCCAATTGGCGCATCGTATCCAATGCCACGCCGACCAGGATGAGGAGGGCCGTACTGGAGAGCGTGATTGCGTTCACGCTGGTGACGAGGCTGGCCAAATAGGGCGCGACCGCCACGAAGCCCAGGAAGAAGGCGCCGCCCCACGTGACCCGCAAAATAATCCTGTTGAGGTAATCGCTGGTCGGTCTACCTGGACGGATTCCTGGTACGAAACCACCGTTGCGTTGCAGATTCTTTGCCAAGTCCTGCTGTTGGAATACGACAATCGTATAGAAGAATGCAAAGGCCACAACAAGGATGAAGATGGCGATCCAGTACACCGGACCCGTGGAGTTGAAAAGGTTGTATATCGCCAGAGACACCCGGGAAATGATCGCAGTGTCTCCGGGTTGAGCGAAGTAGCTGGCGATAGTGCCCGGAAGGATGACGACGGAAAAGGCGAAGATCAACGGGATCATGCCGGCGGAGTTGACCCGTATGGGCAGATGCGTCGCCCCTCCCTGCCTGTACATGCGTCCCCCTTGGAAGACGCTGCGCCCGTATTGCACGGGGATGCGACGCTCGGCCTCATTGAAGATAACGATGAGAAAGATGAGCCCAAGGCCGATGGCAACGAAGACGAGCAGCCCGGTGAGGTTCCCCCTGCTTAGATAGCCCTGCTGGATCAACTGCGGGAAGCCCGCCACCACGCCGGCGAAGATGATCAGGGATATGCCGTTGCCAATGCCGCGTTCTGTGATCAGCTCGCCCATCCATACGAGCAGCATAGTGCCGGCGGCAAGGCCAAGAATGATGGCAATCGAGGTGAGGAGTTGCCCGCCGCTGAAGGAGAGCCCGCCAAAGACGCCCGCCTGTTGCAGAATGAGCAGCTGGCCGTAGCCCTGGGCCATCGCCACGGGAACGGCCAGCAGGTGCGTGATCTGGTTGATGCGCTGACGGCCCCATTCACCTTCCTGCGATAGGTTCTTGAGCCCCGGAATGACCGGGACCATGAGCTGCATTACGATGGACGCCGTGATATAGGGATAGACGCCGAGGGCGGCTATGCTGAGGTTACGCAGCGCGCCGCCGCTGAAGATGTCCAACAGCCCGAAAAGCTGGTTGTTGGGGTCGTTGAAGAAGCCAGCCAAGGCCTCGCGTTCGGCGCCGGGTACCGGCACGTGGGCGATGAATCGGAACAGCACCAGGATCATGATCGTGAACAGGATCTTGGCCCGAAGGTCAGGGACCCTGAAGGCGTCGATCATGGCCTGAAGCAGGGCAGGGCGCCCTGTCTGTTGCCGGCTGGCCGCTGCGGGACGCATTAAGCCTTGAGCTCCGTTACCGAGCCTCCAGCAGCTTCGATCTTCGCCCTTGCCGCGGCCGTGAACCGGTGGGCGGAGACGTTCAAGGCCCTGTCCAGGTCACCCCTGGCCATGACCTTCACTGGTGTCCGCGTGTTCTTCAGCAGGCGGGCCGCCACCAGAGCGTCGGGGGTCACCTCAGCGCCGGCGGGAAAGTCCCCCAGCCTGTCCAGGTTCACCTCGGCGTACACCTTCCGGAAGATGTTCGTAAACCCCCGGCGATAGGGCATCCGCTTCACCAACGGAAGCTGGCCGCCCTCAAACCAGGGGGGCACGCCGCCTCCGCTGCGCGACTTTTGCCCCTTCATACCGCGGCCGGAGTAGCTCCCCGAGCCGCTGGCGTCGCCTCGGCCCAAGCGGAGGCGTTTGCGGACGGCCCCCTTGGCCGGTTGCAGTTGATGCATGCGCATGGTGGTTAGGCCTCTCCCTCGGACACTTCCTCGACATGCAAGAGGTGAATGACCTTGTTGGCCATACCCCGGATGCTGGGCGTGTCGTAGTGCTCCACGGTGTGGTTCAGCCGCCGCAGGCCCAGAGCCTGAACAACGGCCCGCTGCTTCTTATTGTAGCCTATGGCGCTCTTCTTCCACGTGATGCGTAGCTTTGCCATGAATTTGGTTACCTACCGGTTGCTGCGTTGCGGCAGCGGCTAGGAGGAGGCATCCCCTCCGGCTTCCGCCGCGGGGACTCCCTCGCTGGAATCGTCTTCGGGCGAGAATATGCGTTGCTCCGGCCTGGTTTCCCGGGCGGGGCCTGTGGACGCCGCTTCCTCTCCCGCCGGGGTCTCCCCAACTGCGGCGGTCGGCGCTCCGGCGGCATTCGCCTCGGCAGACGGCTGCGGAGCGGGTTCGTCTGGCAGAGCGACCTCCCGCGGGGCCACCACCTCAGGCGCGGGCACCCTGATGGCGGCGGCGGCGGCGGCGGATAGGGAAATACCCTTGCGGCGCGCTAGCTCAACCGCGGGGTCCCGCATGGCGGCCAGCCCATTGACCGTGGCCTTGGCTACGTTGATGGGGTTTCTGCTGCCCAGGCACTTGCTGATCACATCCTTGATGCCGGCCTGCTCCAGGACGGCTCGCACTGCGCCCCCGGCGATGATCCCGGTCCCGGCGGACGCGGGCTTTATGAGCACCCGCGCCGGCCCGTGCCGCGCAATGGTCTCGTGGGGCACCGTGTTGCCTCGCCGGGACACCCGGACGAGGTTCTTGCGGGCGATTGCCGTGCCCTTGCGCACGGCGTCCGGCACAGCCGTGGCCCGGCCCAGTCCGATGCCCACGTGTCCGTCGCCATCGCCGATGACGACCATAGCGTTAAAGCTGAGGCGCCGGCCGCCCTTGACCACCTTGGCCACGCGGCGGATTTGCACCACCTTCTCCGTGAGGTTGAGGTCTGAAGGGTCGACGCGGTCTTGGCGGTTCTGGTTGGTGGTCATAGCTAAATTATCAAGCCCTCCTGGCGCGCTGAATCCGCCAAAGCCTTCACTCGACCGTGGTACTTATATCCCCCTCGGTCGAACACGACCTTAGCAATGCCGGCTCCCTTGGCCCTGCGGGCCACGAGAGCCCCCACGATCTTGGAGACTTCCGCCTTGGACTTGCCCGAGGCCTGCGAGCGCACCTCGGGCTCCATGCTGGAGGCCGCGGTGAGCGTCTTGCCCTGGCTGTCGTCGATCACCTGTGCGTAGACGTGCCGAAGGCTGCGAAAGACCGCCAAACGAGGGCGTTCCGCGTTGCCGCCAACCTTGCGGCGAACGCGCTTGTGACGCCGAATCCGTTGCAGGCGCGTATTCTTGATCTCAGCCATGCTAGCGTTTCCTTCCTGCTGCAGCTTTACCCGCCTTGAGCCGCACCACCTCGCCGGAGTAGCGGATGCCCTTCCCGGTGTACCGGTTGGGGGGCCGTATGGCCCTTATCCGGGCGGCCTGGTGTCCCACGGACTCGCGGTCGCTGCCCTGAACTAGGATGCGATTGTTGCCCTCAACGGTCAGGGTGACGCCGGGGTCGGGTTGGATCTCCACCGTGTGCGTGAATCCCGCCGCCAGGCTGATCCCCTGTCCCTGCTGCTGGGCCCGATACCCCACGCCCACCATTTCGATGACCTTGGTGAAGCCGTCGCTCACGCCCACCACCATGTTGCTCAGCAGCGCCCGCGTCAGACCATGGAGCGACCGGTGAAACCGGTGGTCGGTGGGCCGGGTGACCACGAGGGTCCCGTCGGCGGGGGCAATGCCCATGTCCGGGTGAAACTCCCGGAACAGCGTCCCCAATGGACCTTTGACCGTGACGCTGCTGCCGGCGATTTGCACGTCGACGTTGCCAGGCACGGGAATGGGTTTTCGTCCAATTCTCGACATAGAGGAACTCCTACCAGACGTAGCACATTAGCTCGCCGCCAATGCCCTTCTTCCACGCCTCCTGGCCGGGCATCATGCCCTCAGGAGTGGACACAATGGAGATACCGAGCCCACCGTAGTGTCTGGGTATCTCATGCTTCGCCACGTAGACGCGGAGGCCGGGCTTACTGACCCTGCGCAGGCCCGCAATCGCGGGCCGCTTATCCTCGTAGTAGCGAAGGAATACCCGTATCAACTTCTGCGGCGTGGGCCCCCGCACCACCTCGTAGTCCCTGATGAAGCTCTCCTCCTTCAGGATTCGAGCCAGGGCTATCTTCGGCTTGGAGGCCGGGACGAGCACGGCGTCGTGGCGGGCCATGACGCTATTGCGAATCCTGGTCAACATATCGGCTATGGGGTCGCTTACTGACATTTCCCTTCCTGCTTCTGGGCCTGAGGCCCAATTACCAGCTTGCCTTTCTAATACCCGGCAACTCCCCGCGGAGCGCTAACTGCCGGAAGCAAATGCGGCACAACCCGAAGTGCCTTATGTAGGCCTTGGGACGGCCACAGCGATTGCACCGATTATGCTGCCGCGTCGAAAACTTCGGCACCTTGCGGTCTTTGACGACCTTCGAAACCTTGGCCACGCATCCTCCCGTTGGTCCGGCCTCCGCGTTGGAGGCGGTATCAGTTCTTGCTGAACGGCATGCCCAGATGCTCCAGCAGCCGCAAGCTCTCCTCGTCGGTCTTTGCCGTGGTGACGATGGCGATCTGCAGGCCGCGCAGCCGGTCCACCAAGTTGTAGTCGATCTCGGGGAAAATGACTTGCTCGCGCAGTCCCAGCGAGAAGTTGCCCCGGCCGTCGAAGCTATGGCGGGATATACCGCGGAAGTCGCGGATCCTGGGCAGGGCCACATTGATGAGCCTGTCCAGGAACTCCCACATCCGCCTGCCCCTCAACGTCACCATCGCCCCGATGGTCATGCCCTTGCGCAGCTTGAATCCAGCGATTGACTTCCGAGCCTTGGTCGTGACGGGCCGTTGGCCAACAATGGCCGTGAGGTCCCCCATTGCTGCTTCAAGCGCCCGCGGATTCAGGAGGCTCTCGCCCAACCCCACATTGACCACCACCTTGGTGACCCGCGGAATCTCCATCACGTTGCCGTAGCTGAAGTCGCGGACCATCGCAGGGGCCACGTCCTGGCGATAGCGCTCCAACATCCTGGGCCTGCTGGGGGGCGGCTCCGCCGCTGCGTTGCCGTCCTCAGCCGCGGCCTTGGGTTGCTGACGCCGGCCCTTCGCCCGCTGTTGGCGGGGTGCCGCCGGCGCTTTCTCTTGGGCCGCGGGCTGTTCGGCCTTGGCGGCCTCCTCTGGCTGTTGAACTTCGTTGTCGTCCATTACTCCACCGACTCGCCACAATGTTTGCACACCCGGACCTTAGTTCCATCGTCGAGCAGCTGAAAACCCACCCGGACGGCCTTTTCGCAATTGACGCATACGAACCGGACGTTGCCAACAGGCAGCGGCATTTCGCTGGTAATCCGTCCGGCCTGGCGCAACCTAGGGTTGGGGCGCACGTGCTTCGTAACCTGGTTGAGCCCCTCCACCATGACCAGACCGTTCTTGGGGTCCACTCCCTGAACGGCGCCCCGCTTGCCCCGGTCCTTGCCCCGCATGACCTCCACCGTGTCTCCCTTTCGAATCTTCGCCGCCATGCTAGAGCACCTCCGGCGCCAGGGAAACAATGCGCGTGAATGCCTTCTCTCGCAGCTCTCGAGCGACGGGCCCGAATATACGGGTTCCCCTCGGATTATGCTGGTCGGACAGCACCACCGCCGCGTTGTCGTCGAAGCGGATGTAGGTGCCGTCGGGCCGTCGGGTAGGGTTGGTGGTCCGCACGATGACGGCTCGGATGACCTCCCCCTTGGGCACCGCCGAGTTGGGGATGGCCTCCTTCACGGACGCAACGATGATGTCGCCGACCCGGGCGTAGCGTCTTCGCGTGCCGCCCGGAACGTTGATGCACATGATGACCTTGGCGCCGGAGTTATCGGCTACTCGCAGACGAGTCTGGGGCTGGATCATCGGGCCCTCTCCGGCTCGTCCCGCCCGAATTCACTGGATTCCGACGAAGCCTCCTCAGCGGGCGCTTCCACCTCAACTGCCGGCTCGTCCGACGAAGCCTCCTCAGCGGGCGCCTCCGCCTCAGCTACCGGTTCGTCCGACGAAGCCTCTTCAACGGACGCTTCCACCTCAGCTACCGGTTCGTCCGACGAAGCCTCCTCAGCGGGCGCTTCCACCTCAGCTGCCGGCTCGTCCGACGAAGCCTCCTCAGCGGGCGCTTCCACCTCAACTGCCGGCTCGTCCGACGAAGCCTCCTCAGCAGGCGCCTCCGCCTCTGCTACCGGCTCGTCCGACGAAGCCTCCTCAGCAGGCGCTTCCACCTCAGCTACCGGCTCGTCCGACAGCGTCTCCTCAGCGGACGCCTCCGTCTCTGCTACCGGCTCGCCCGACGAAGCCTCCTCAACGGGCGCTTCCACCTCAGCCACCGGCTCGTCCGACGGCGCCTCCTCAACGACTACCTTTGCCTCAGCCACCTCAGCGGGAACTGCCTCAGCCGCGGGAGTTTCCTGGGCAACCACCGGCGCATTCGTTGGCGGGGCGACGGCCTCTTGCACTGCCGCCTCCACAGTGGCTGCCACCGGGATCGCCTTGCGCTCCAGGACCTCTATGACCCGCCAGCGCTTGGAGCGCGACAGTGGCCGCGTCTCCTCGATGCGGACGAGGTCCCCTACGGAGCAAACGCCGCTCTCCGCATGCGCCGCGAACTTCGTCAGCCGTCTGACGGTCTTCCGGTACACCGGGTGCGTCTTCCGCCGCTCCACCGCCACAATGACGGTCTTTTCCATCTTGTCTCTGATCACCCGCCCAACGCGGGTTCTTCGGTTCGCCATTACTAGCTCTCGCTTACGAGCCGCCGCTCTTGGATGATGGTGAGAAGCTGGGCCACCTTTTTCCGGGCCTGGCCCACCTCGTTAACGTTGTCCAACTGCATCGTTGCCTTTCTGAAGCGGAGGTTCAGCAGGGAGCGACGCGACTCCACAAGCTCGTCCGCCAACTCCTTATCGTTCAACTGCCTCAGCTCACTTGCCCTTAGTTTTGCCATTTCGTATCGCTATCCCTTTGTGCTAGAGAGGCGCGCCGGCACCGCTTTCGATCGTCTCCTCGCGGAACACCATGCGGACGTCAATGGGCAGCTTGTGGGAAGCCTTGCGAAACGCTTCTTTGGCCACGTCTTCCCTGACGCCCGCCAATTCAAACAGTATCCTTCCCGGCTTGACCACGGCCACCCAGCCTTCCACGTTGCCCTTGCCGCTGCCCATCCGTGTTTCTAGCGGCTTCTCGGTGATCGGCTTGTCCGGGAATACGCGTATCCAGAGCTGCCCGCCCCGGCGGAGGTGCCTCACGATGGCCCGCCGAGCCGCTTCGATCTGCCGAGCCGTGAGCCACGTGACGCCCATGGCCTTCATACCGAATTCACCGAAGTCGACCTGGTTGCCGCCCTGAGCCTTGCCCCGGCGACGGCCGCGGTGCATCTTTCGGTACTTGATCCTCCTTGGTTGAAGCATCTCCGCTCTCCTATGTCTTTTCTCCGTCCGCCGCCTGTGGGGCAGGGGACGCCGGTTCCGCCGCGGGCTGGCCAGCAACCGGCGGGTCTGCTGCGGCCCCAGGTGGAGACGCCGCTACAGGCGCCATCCCGCCCTCTTCCGCCGCAACTCCCTCATCGCCCTCGTCCACGACCTGGAACTCGATGGGCGCCATGTCCTCTTCAGCGACGTCAAGCGCTGGCAGGATGTCGCCCTTGTAGATCCACACCTTCACTCCGACCACCCCCATCTGGGTCCGGGCCTCGGCGATGGCGAAGTCAATGTCCGCCCGAAGCGTGTGCAGCGGCACCCTGCCATCCATGGCCTTTTCCTGGCGGGCGATCTCGGCGCCTCCCAGCCTCCCCGACGACACGATCTTGATGCCCTTGGCTCCGGCCTGCATCGTGCGGGTGAGACCCTGGCGCATCGCCCTCCGATAGGCAATGCGCCGCTCAAGCTGGTCGGCGATGTTACGCGCCACCAGATAGGCGTCGAGCTCAGGGTTCCGAACCTCCACGACATTGAGCCGGGCCCTGTTCTCGGTCAGGCTTTCCAGCGCCTGTCGCAACTCCTCCACCCTCGTCCCGCCGCGTCCGATGACGATCCCGGGCCTGGCGGTGTGAATGTTGACGACCAATTCCTGAGACCCGCGTTCGATTTCGACGCGGGAGATGCCCGCGTCCGGCAGCTTCTTGAAGATGATCGACCGGATGCGGAGGTCTTCCTGGACCTGCTTGCGGTAGTCTTCGGCCCTATGACCGAACCACCTGGCCTGCCAGTCCTTGATCACTCCAAGGCGAAAGCCCACGGGATGGGTTTTGTGGCCCAAGCTATTGCTCCTTCTCGTCCACGACGATGGTTACGTGCGTGTGCCGCCGCGTTATGCGGTCCGCCCGACCCCTGGCCCTTGGCCGGAAGCGACGGAGCCGCATTCCGTCGTTGGCGTAGGCCGCCACGATGTGCAGCTCCCCAGGCGCCAGAAAGTTGTTGTTCTCCGCGTTGGCGGCCGCCGACTTGACCACCTTGGCAATGTCGCGAGCCGTGGGGCTGGGCATGAAACGAAGCACGTTCAGCGCTTGCTCCACCCGCTCTCCCCGGATGACATCCAGAATCAGCCGCGCCTTCAGGGGCGACACACCCAAATTCCTCACACTCGCTGTCACTGCCATTGCCGCTCCTAACTCCGCATCCGCGTCCGGTCTGACTTGGATACGTGCCCGTGGAAGGTCCGGGTGGGAGCGAACTCCCCAAGCCGGTGCCCCACCATGTTTTCCGTGATGAAGATCGGTATGTGCCGGCGTCCATTGTGGATCGCGATGGTCAGGCTGATCATATCAGGCATGATCATGGAGGCCCGGGACCACGTCTTGATGATGATCTTGGAGCCGCTCCTCTGGATGCGCTCCACCTTCTTGGCCAACTTCGGGTGTACGTACGGACCCTTCTTAATCGATCGGGACATCGACCCCTCTCTCTCGTGTCTTTTTGACTAGTCCTCGCCTTGAGACTCCGGTGGCCAGCCTCGGCCTACTTGTTCCGCCGCCGCACGATAAAAACGTTCGTGCGCTTGTTGCGGCGAGTGCGCGCGCCCAGCGCCGGTTTGCCCCAAGGCGTCTTGGGGTGGGGCATCCCAATCGGCGATCGGCCCTCACCGCCCCCGTGGGGGTGATCCCTGGGCGTCATCGCTGAGCCCCTCACCGTGGGACGCCAGCCCATGTGCCGCTTGCGTCCTGCCTTGCCGATTTTGAGGTTCTTGTTCTCAACGTTGCCAACCTGGCCAATCGTTGCGTAGCACTCATGGTTGACCCAACGGGTCTCCCCGGAGGGCAAGCGCAGGCTCACTCTGTTGTCCTCCCGCGCCATGACCTGGGCAGAGGTCCCAGCGCTGCGCACCAGTTGTCCGCCCGCGCCAGGGTTCAGTTCGATGTTGTGGACCTGCTGGCCCGTGGGTATTACTCGCAAGGGCAGGGCGCACCCGGGCTTCAGCGATGCATCCGGCCCCGCCTCAACGGACGCCCCAACCTGGACCCCATTGGCCGCCAGAATGTAGCTCTTGGCCCCGTCCACGTACTGCACCAGGGCCAGCCTCGAGGACCGGTAGGGGTCGTACTCGATGGCAATGACCTTGCCGGGAACCCCCCGCTTCACCCGCTTCAGGTCCACAATACGGAGCCTCCGCTTGTGTCCGCCGCCGCGGTGTCGGACGGTGATTGTCCCGCGGACGCCTCGTCCCCCGGAGCGCTTCCCTCCCACGACCAGGCGCTTTTCCGGCTTCGTCTTTGTGATCTCCTCGAACGAGGAGCGCACCGTGCCGCGTTGCCCTGGAGTCGTTGGTTTGTACTTCTTCGTCGCCGGCATAGCCTATGCCCCTTCGAAAAATTCGATCTTGGACTCTGCAGTCAGGGTGACGATGGCCTTCTTCCACATACGCGTCTGGTATCGGTGCGCGCCCCGCCGCTTGGGCTTGGGCCGCACCTTCATTACATTGACGTCAATGACGCTCACACTGAAGACCGTCTCCACCGCTTCCTTTATCTGGACCTTGTTGGCCTCAGGCGCCACCTCGAACACGTACTTCTGCCTGTCCTGCATCAGCGTACTCTTCTCGGTTACGACCGGCCTCCGGAGAACTTCGTGAAGGTCCATGGCTGTTTACTCTTTGTCCTCTGGTTGGCCGTCTTCCGCCGCTTCTTCGGACGAAGCGGCGGGCGCTGGCTCGGAGCCGGCTTCTACTTCTAGGGGCGCCTCAACAGAAGCGCCCGCTGTCGCGTCGGCATCGTCTTCTGTTGCCGCGGCTGCGTCATCCACTGAGGCCGCGATTGCCGCCTCGGGCTGGGCCGCAACTTCAGCTCTGTCCTCGGTGGCCGCGGCGTCCTCTGCCTCAGCCTCCGGCGCTGTCACAGCCGCCCCCAATAGGCCGACCTCTCGTTTCATCAGCGGCCTTGCCCACAGCTCTTCCGCCTTGCGGACGGCATCCACCGTCATGACGATCCGATGGTACCGCAGCACGTCTTCAACATTGAGCCTGTCGGCTGGCAGAACCCGAACCCTCGTCAGGTTGCGGGCCGACAGCGCGAGGGTCCGCGTGGGTTCGCCGATGACCACGAGCGTGGACCTGTGGGCGCCCACGTTCTGGAGGGCGATGCGGAGCTCCTGCGTCTTGGGCGCGGCGAAGGCTAAGGACTCGAGCAGGATCACTTCGCTGGAACCCACCCGGGAAGACAGCGCTGACCGGAGGGCCAGCCTGCGCATCTTCTTGGGAATATCGCGGAGATGGCTGCGGGGCCTGGGGCCAAAGACGATGCCCCCGCCCTTCCACTGGGGCGAGCGAATGCTCCCCTGGCGGGACCGTCCGGTGTACTTCTGGGGCCGGGGCTTGCGACCGCCTCCGGACACTTCCGCGCGGGTCTTCGTGGAGTGAGTTCCCGCTCGGTGATTGCCAAGCTGGGCTACCAGGACCTGGTGGAGCAGGGGCCGGTTGACCGGCCCGCCAAAAAGGACATCCGCCACCTCAGCCTGGCCGACTACTTCACCCTTACTATTGTGAATCGGGAGTTGCACTGCCTACCTCGAAGCCTTCTGCGCTCGGCGAATCATGACGAGTGTGTTGCGGGCGCCGGGAACAGACCCCTTCACAAAGAGGAGGTTTCGTTCCGCGTCCGCCTGCACCACTTCAACATTCTGCACGGTTGTGCGGGCATTGCCCATGTGCCCGGCCATTTTCTGACCCTTGACAACGCGGCCCGGAAAGGTGCCGGCGCCAATGGCCCCGGGAGCGCGGAGCCGGTCCTTCTGTCCATGGGTTCGAGGGCCACCCTTGAAATGATACCGCTTGACCACGCCCGCGAATCCCTTGCCCTTGGAGTTGGAGATGATGTCCACCCTCTCCCCGGGCTCGAATATGTCGACGGTGACCCGCTGGCCAACCTCCACGGTCTGGCCATCGACGGGGAATTCCCTGAGGTGCCGCGCCTCCGAGCCGCTGGCTCGGAGATGCCCCTTCTCCGGCTTGGTCAGCCGGTGGCTTGCCCCGTACCCAAGCTGCACGGCCTCATAGCCGTCCCTGGCTTGCGTCTTCACGGTGGTGACCGTGCACGGGCCCGCCTGGATCACGCTCACTGCGGACACCACGCCGTTCTCGTGGAAGATCCGCGTCATGCCTATCTTTTTGCCGATAATGCCGTTGACCATGATGATCTAGAGCTTGATGGAGATGTCGACTCCCGCCGGCACGTTCAGCCGGGTCAGCGAGTCGATGGTCTTGCTGGTGGGATCAAGAATGTCGATCAGGCGCTTATGAGTAGAGAGCTGGAAATGCTCCCGCGAGTCCTTGTCGATGTGCGGGGAACGTATGACACACCACCGCTTGATGCGGGTGGGCAGGGGCACCGGTCCCGCCACGATGGCGCCGGTGCGCTCGGCGGCCTCCACGATCTGCCTCGCGGACAAATCGAGGGTCCGGTGATCGAACGCCTTCAGGATTATTCTTATCTTTTGCCGCGCCATAGCGCTTTCTGCATCTCCTCGGTAGTTTGTGGCCCGCTGCCTGAGGCGCCGGGCCAAACGCCGTTGTTATCTTACGAGGACTTCCTGTGAAACGGAATCGGGTGCCCGATGGTAGCTATCAAACTCTACCGATCCCGTAGCCCTGCCCTGAGTCATGGACCGCAGATCCGTAGTGTACCCGGAAAGTTCGGCCAACGGTACGGTTGCCTGAACCACCTGAGTCGCCTCTTCGCCCACCTGGCCTTCTACGCCGTGAATCTGGGCCCTGCGCCCGCTCAGGTCGCCGAGCACGTCGCCAAGAAACTCGCCGGGGGTGATGACCACGAGCTTCATAACCGGCTCCAGGAGATAGGGCTTGGCCTTGCGCATAGCTGCCTTGAACGCCATGGAGGCCGCCACCTTGAAGGCGATCTCCGAGGAGTCCACGGGGTGATAGCTACCGTCCAGCAACACCGCCTTGACGCCGACCACCGGGTATCCCGCCACGATGCCGTTGTCCATAGCTTCCCTGGCGCCCGCTTGCACGCCCGGAATGAATTCCCTAGGCACCGTGCCGCCAACCGTGCGATTCTCGAATGAGAAGGGTTGTCCGATCTCGGTAGGCTCCAGAAGCAACTCGACGTGGCCGTATTGCCCGTGCCCGCCGGTCTGCCGCACGAACCGGCCCTCCGCCTTGGCAGGCTCGCCGATCGTCTCCCGGTAGGCGACGCGGGGCTTGCCCATATTGGCGTTGACGTTGAACTCCCGCTTCAGGCGGTCAACGAGGACCTCCAAATGCAGCTCGCCCATGCCGGAGATCAGGGTCTGCCCGGTCTCTTGGTCGTAGCGCACGCGGAAGGTGGGGTCTTCGTCAGAAAGCTTGACCAGCGCGTCCGTCAGCGCGTCCTGGTCTGTCTTGGTCTTGGGCTCTATGGCAACGGAGAGGACGGGTTCGGGGAACCGGATGGCTTCCAGCAGGATCAGCGACTTCTCGTCGCAGATGGTGTCGCCGGTGAAACAGTTCTTCAGGCCAACCGCGGCGGCAATGTTGCCAGTGGAAATGGTTTCCGACTCCTCCCGGTGGTTGGCGTGCATGCGGAGGAGCCGCCCAATACGCTCGCGTCTTCCCTTGACGGAGTTGTACACCATTCCGCCGGACTTCACGACCCCGGAGTACACCCGGAAGTAGACCAACCGGCCAACGTGAGGATCGGTCACCACCTTGAAGGCAAGCGCTGAGAAGGGCTCCTGGTCACTGACCTCGCGGATTTCGGGGGTGCCGTTCACTGGATGGACTCCCTCAACCGGAGGGACATCAATAGGGGAGGGCAGGTAGGCCAGAACCGCGTCCAACATGGGCTGCACGCCCATGTTGCGGAGGGCAGAGCCTCCCACTACCGGCACGGCCTTGTGCAAAAGCGTGGCCTTCCGGAGCGCCGCCCGGATCTCGCCGGGGCTGATGTCCATTCCCTCCAGGTACTTGGTGGCGAGGTCGTCGTCCACCTCGGCGACCTGCTCCAGCATCGCATCTCTCGCCCGCTGGAACTCTTCCCGGAGGTTGTCCGGGATAGGCCCCTCCTCGGGGACCATCGCCTTGGCGTCCGTGTAGAAGTAGGCGACGCCGTCGATCAGATCCACGACGCCGTGAAAATCGCCCTCGCTGCCGATCGGAAGCTGAATGGGAATGGGGTTGGCGCCCAGGCGTTGGCGAATCGTGCCGATGGCCCGGAGGAAGTCCGCTCCGACCCTGTCCAACTTGTTGATGAAGCAAATCCGGGGGACCCGGTATCGCTCGGCCTGGCGCCAGACGGTTTCCGACTGAGGCTGCACGCCGGCAACGCCGTCGAAAATGACAACGCCCCCGTCTAGGACTCGCAGGCTCCGCTCGACCTCAGCGGTGAAGTCCACGTGGCCTGGCGTGTCGATGACGTTGATTCGATAGCCCTTCCAATCTGCCGTCGTGGCCGCTGCGGTGATGGTGATGCCCCTCTCTCGCTCCTGGACCATCCAATCCATCACGGCAGTGCCGTCATCAACCGATCCGAGCTTGTAGGTGCGGCCAGTAAAAAACAGCGCGCGCTCTGTGACGGTCGTCTTTCCGGCGTCGATGTGAGCTATAAATCCGATATTGCGAATTAGATGTAACGGAACCTGTTCGTCCATGTCTCCTGAACCATTTCCTCTGATCGCGGCGATATTGTGACATGCGCACCTACCATCGGTAATGTACGAACGCCCTATTTGCCTCGGCCATGCGGTGTGTGTCTTCGCGTCGCTTTGCAGCCGCGCCCTGGCCCCGGGAGGCTTCGAGCAATTCCTGGGCCAAGCGCTCTGCCATGGGCCTGCCGGTGCGCGCCCTGCAGGCGTTTATCAGCCAGCGCATCGCCAGGGTCTGGCCCCGCGACGGGCGGACCTCTATGGGCACCTGATAGGTGGCCCCTCCAACCCGCCGGGGTTTCACTTCCAGCAGGGGCGTGGTGTTGCGCAGCGCCATGTTGAACACTTCCAGGGCATCCCGGTGCGCATCCGCTTCCGCGGATTGCAGCGCCGTGTAGACCACCCGCTGCGCCACCGACTTCTTGCCGCGCTCCATAATCTTGTTAATGAACCGGGCCAAGTCCCTGCTGCCGTAGCGTGGGTCGGGTTCAACGTCCCTTCGGACTGCTCGATGTCTTCGCGCCATTGTTCCTCGTGATTCCTAACGGCCCCGCTTGGTGCCGTACTTGCTTCGGCCTCGCTTGCGGCTCTGTACCCCGCCGGCGTCCAACGTGCCCCGCACAATGTGATAGCGGACGCCGGGCAGGTCCTTCACTCTGCCGCCCCTCACCAGGACCACCGAGTGCTCCTGGAGATTGTGCCCCTCGCCCGGGATGTAGGCCGTGATCTCCACCCCGTTGGTCAGACGAACCCTGGCAACCTTCCGCAGGGCCGAGTTCGGCTTCTTGGGCGTCACCGTCCTCACCTGTACGCAGACGCCCCGTCTCTGTGGGCAGCCGGGCCCCCTGCGCGTGACGTTCTTCAGGGAATTGTGCACGAAACGCAATGCCGGAGCCTTCGTCTTCTTCTTGAGAGGCTTGCGGCCCTTGCGAATCAACTGGTTTACGGTCGGCATACATTCCCTCTGGAGGGCGTTGATAATAGGCCGGGGTGGCCCCGCGCAACTCAGGGAGTGTAGCAGGAGCCGCGCCGCCTGTCAAACGGGTGTTCTCGTCCAATACATGAGTGACGCTGAGCCTCCTTTCTCTGAGTAGACCAGCATTGCATGAACTGAGCGGGGTGAGGTAACCGAGGGCCTGGTGGGGGCGGATGGCGCCGTAGGCGCGCTCCCAGGCTAGGCGCTCGTGAGTGAGGCCGGCTGTCGCCGGCGGGAACGGGGTGCGCTCATAGATCTCTCGGCATGACTGCGTAGGGCTCGCTCCCCGCACTCGTTCAGCTATGGCGAGCGCGGGGTAGCGCGAAGAGCCGGACGCAGCGCCGCTGACAGGCCTCCTCGAGTCCAGCCTGGACATCGGGTCCCCGTCGACCCGGATGGCGCGGGCCAGGAGGTCAGGACGGGATTAGGCCCTCCTGGGGCTGCGTCCAAGGAACGGAGGGAAGATTCGCAAACTGCTTGGCGCGCGGCAGCGGCATCTCGCCTATGGGAACGTCGATGACTACCGGCGCCCGGCGTTCCAACGCGAGCGGCAGCAGCGTTTCAAGCTCCATGGGATCGTTCGCCCGCATGCCAACGGCGCCGAACGACTCGGCGAACGCCACGAGGTCCGGGTTGAGCAGGTCGGTCTCGTACGTCCCGGCAAATGACTCGTCCAGATCGCGGGTGACGTTGCCGTAGGAGTCGTCTCGGAAGACGACGGTCGTAACGTTGATCCCGTACTTGACCGCCGTGGAAAGCTCAGTCGCGTTGAACATGAACCCGCCATCGCCGCTGACGCACACGACGGGGCGGTCGGGTTGCGCCACCTTCGCGTCTAGCGCCGTCGGGAAGGAGTAGCCAAGGTTGAACGAGTACCCGGAATCTATGTAAGTCTTGGGGTGGTTCACCTGGTAGTGGGTGCGGGCGTAGTAGCCGAACTGCGTGACGTCCCAGGTTATGAACGTGTCCTCGGGGAGGCCTTTCCGCATGGCCTCGAGGATCGGATACTGTGGCTCTTGGAGGCCGATGTCGTGGTACGCGATCAGGCGCCGGGCCGCCGTGACCGCCTCTTCGGGCGACGGGCGGTCTCCCTCTCCGACCTCGTCCAAGAAGGGGAGCAGGGCTTCGATGGTCGCTTTGGCGTCGCCGTGCAGGGGAATGGTGTTCGCTTGGATTCTCGTGAGCTCTGTGTCGTCGATGTTGATATTTATCAACGTAGACGCCTCGCCGGCCGGATTGCCCAGCGAAAAACGCGTGCCAACGCCGATCACGACGTCGGCGGCCTGCATCACTTCATAAAGCTGGTTCAACTCGTGCCGCTCCGCCCGGGGGCCCAGGCACGAGCCGTAGGCTAGCGGATGACGGTCGGGTATGGCGCCCTTGCCTCCGCTGGACGTAATCACCGGTATGTTTGTCGCTTCGGCCAGTTCGACAAGAGCTTGTTCCGCGTCTGAATGCGCCACGCCGCCCCCGGCGAATATCAAGGGCAGGCGAGCTTGGGCGATAACGCGGGCGGCCTCCCGAAGCTGTTCCTGGCTCGGCACGATTCGCGAGAGAGGGGCCGGGTTCCGCAGCGCGACTTCATCTCGTTCCACCACGGTCTCGGGGGGCATCTCGATCATAACGGGACGGGGGCGGCCGGTGCGCATCTGTCGGAACGCTTCGGACACGGCGGCTGGAATATCCCGGGGCGTGAGCACCTGCCGCCGCCACTTGGTCACGGAGCGCACCGCGTCGAGTTGGTTCGAGACTTCGTGCACGGCTCCGAGATCCTTGCCAATCTGACTGCGGGGGATCTGGCCGGCAATAAGGAGCACAGGTGAGGAGCGCGCGTACGCCGTGGCCAGACCGCTGGCGGCGTTGTACACGCCCACGCCAGGGATGACGAAGGCTACCCCCCTGGTTTCCCCGACGCGCGGGCATAGCCGTCGGCCATGTGCGCCGCGCCCTGTTCGTGGCGCGTCGTGATCAGGCGAATGCCCGGCTCGTCTCGCATCGCGACGACGATCCCCGACATATGGATGCCCGGAATTCCGAACACGACTTCGACGCCCTCCCTTATGAGTGACTTCACGAGGGCTTCGCCCCCGCTCATTTTGGCCATGGTTCCTCCACTTAATCAGGTTGGTCTGCGTAACCTCCCTCCACCAGCCTGACTACGGGTCGTACAACCCTGAGTCAACGCACTGGCGCGGTGGAAACGCTTCAAGCCCAAGAGAGACGCAGCGCCCACCGCTCCTCATCGCGATGGGCGACATGTGGGCAATATCCGAACGCCCTGTGTCTCGCTCCCGAGAGCCGTAAGGCCACTGAGTGCCAGGCGCTAGAAACGACGCCTGGTGCGAGGCAAAGTTACAAGCCCTCGAAGACTATCATGTTGATATTGGAGGACTTGATGCGAATGTCATCGAGTGCAGTGTACTCCGGAGAGCTTAGCCAGGCATGTACCTGTTCGAGGTTGTCGAATTCGAGCATCGCGATCCGTTTGGGCGTCTAGTCCCCCGATAGGACTTCAATCCCGCCGCCGCGCGCCGTGAACTTGCCGCCGTGACTCCCAACAGTAGCCGTCACCTGCTCAATAAACTGTCCGTAGAGACTCGCGTCCGTTATCTCAACATCAGTTATCACGCATGCCGGCATGGTTCTCCTCGCCCCCGGTCTAATCCTTGTTTGGATTGCGGCTGCACCATACTATATCCTACAGAGGGTGCGGTAGAAGGGGATGGTGGCGGTGGGTGATTGGGCGACGTAGCGCATGGACTCTCTCTCTAGGAGGCGCGGTTGACTACGCAAGACCGGTACGATGTCATTGTTGTGGGCGCCGGAAACGCCGCCCTTTCCGCCGCCATCGCCGCCGCCGAGGGTGGGGCGAAGGCCATAGCGTTGGAAAAGGCCCCCGAGCATCTGCGGGGGGGCAACACCTATTTCACGGGTGGCACGCTGCGTTTTCCCTTCTCCGGCATCGAGGACGTCAGGGACCTGATCCCCGACCTCTCCGAGGAGGAAGAGGCCTCCGTCGACGTGGGCCAATACTCGCAGGAGAAGTTCTACAGCGACCTCATGCGGGTCACGGAGGGCCTCACCGACCCCGAGCTCGCCAACATCCTCGTCACCCAGGCAAACCCCACGATGAAGTGGCTGGGCCGGAACGGCATCAAATGGGTGCTCATGTATCGCCGCCAGGCCTTCAAGATCGGTGACAAGTTCCGCTTCTGGGGTGGCCTCATCCTCGAGGCCAGCGGCGGGGGCAAGGGCCTCGCCGACCAGCAGTTCGAGATTGCCGAGGCCAAGGGCGTGGACATTCGCTACCAGGCCAAAGCCGCGGCTCTCCTCCACGACAACGCCGGAAGGGTCGTGGGCGTAAAGGTTAAGGGGCCGGACGGTTTCTACGACGTGACGGGCGCAACCGTCGTGCTGGCCAGCGGTGGCTTCCAGGCCAACCCCGAAATGCGCACCCGTTACCTCGGCGCCGACTGGGAGCTCGCCAGGGTCCGCGGCACCCAGTACGACACCGGCGACGGCATTCGCATGGCACTGGACATCGGGGCCGCCTCCTACGGCCACTGGAGCTCCTGCCACGCCGTCGCCTGGGACCTCAACGCTCCCCCCTACGGCGACCGCCGCCTCACAGACCTGTTCCAAAAGCACTCCTATCCCTTTGGCCTCGTCGTCAACATGGAAGGAAAGCGGTTCGTGGATGAGGGCGCTGACTTCCGCAACTACACCTATGCCAAGTACGGCAGGGAGATCATGAAGCAGTCCGGACGGGCCGCCGTCCAGATCTTCGACGCCAAGGTCATGGAGCTCCTGAGAGACGAGTACTTCATCCCCGAGGTCACGTCGGCCCAGGCCGACACCATCGAGGAGCTGGCAAGGCGGCTGGACGTGGACCCCGAGGGCCTGGCCCAGACCGTGCGGGAATTCAACGCCTCCGTCTCCAACGACGAATTCAACCCAACCGTCCTGGACGGCAAGCACACCCAGGGCATAGACCCGCCCAAGTCCAACTGGGCGCTGCCCATCGACGCGCCGCCCTACGTTGGGTATGCCGTCACCTGTGGCATCACGTTCACCTTCGGCGGGCTCCGCATCAACACCAGGGGCCAGGTCCAAGACACCGAGGAAACCTCCATCCCCGGCCTCTACGCCGCCGGGGAATTGGTCGGCGGCCTCTTCTACCACAACTACCCCGGCGGCTCGGGGCTGATGGCGGGCGCCGTCTTTGGCAAGCTGGCGGGGACGGAAGCGGCCCGAGAGGCTCTGGCCTAATCGTAGCTCCCGGGGACGTTAGTCACGGGGGCAAAGCTAGGGATGCCCTGAACAAGCTGGCGTGGGCCGTTGGGGGTTGGATGAGGTCATTGGACGGGGCTTTACGGAGACGTTCAGCCGCTCCACGGCGCCGAGACAGAGGTTCCCCAGGGACGCTGTTCCAGGCGCGACGCTGGAGCATCCTCCCGTCCCTGCCCCCGAGTACAGGGGCAGGTTAGGAAACGTCTGAACAGCCTGCCCCCGTACTCGGAGGCAGCCTAGGAATCGTTCCCCTCCGCAATGCACAAGGTCAGCATGCGTTCTCCCTCCGTCCCCCCAAGCAGGGTGCAGGGGGCGCAGCCCCCGCCGGGGGTACAGCGAGTCCCCCTGTACCCAAGAACGTTGGAGGGTGGGTTAGGTGGGACAACGGCGCTCGCCACCATAAGCCCCCTCCCTCCCGTCCCTGCCCCCGTACTCAGCGGAAGGTAAGGTTAGGATGGGGACGCGCAACAACCGCTAGCGAAACGATAGTTAGCTAGGGACGTTCGCCCCGTGCTCGTTGAGCAACGCCGTGTACGAGTCGTAGCTGCCCACGTCCCGGATGGCCTCGATCATCTCCTCCAGCGTGTCGAACCTGTCCCGCAGGTTCTCCAACTCTCTGCCCACGGGACTTGACGAGGCGGAGCTCTTGCCATAGCTGCCGTAGAAGGTGAAGAATGCCTGGTTCAGCTTCCGCACCAGGTGCCCGTTGTCCAGAAAGACCTGCCTGCGCCTTTCCATATACGATTCCGCCTCCTCCACCTTCCCTTCGGCCAGAAGTTCGTCCACGCGCAAGCGCGTCTCCCGCATCTCATCGTTGAAATCGAAAGCGTCGGGCTCGTCGAATGAAGGTTGGGGGCGTGGCGCGTCCTCGTCCGGGGGCTCGGGAAGGCGAATGCCGGTGATGCGGAAGTAGGTCTCCCGGCCCAACTCCCGGCCGATGATGTCAGCCAGGGTTTCGTTGACCGTAATCATGCGACCGTCGGCCCCGAAGTAGCTCCGCCCCAGGGGGTAGAAGAAAAGGTAGTGGTGCGCCCACTCGTGCGCGGCCACGGTAAGAGTGTGCTCCAAGGAATAGAACGGTGATATCACGGCCGGGTAGGTGGCAAGGCCGCCCGGCAGGACCGCCAGAGCCGAGAGACCTTCGTTGGTAAAGAACGCTTCTTCTAGAGTCTCGACCTCCTCCAACGACGCGTCTGTTCGTAGGAGATACGTCGCGAAGTATTCGATCCGGTCCCTCGGCGACAGCACCAGCACTCGTGGCAGGCTGCCGAACTTGACGTCCACGGGCGGAAACTGGATATCCAATATGCCCTTGAGGCTCATGGCGAGACCCATGTCCCGCACGACCGAGCTTATCGCCCCTTCGATCGCCTGCTCCGTAGGCGACCGAAGCTTGGCCCATTGGTCCCTTGCCCCATCCAGCGAGACGCGTAGCTCCTCCGGCGCTCCCTGGCCCAGGGTCATGGCCTTTCGAAGCTCGTCCTCAGCCCTGCGTAGGTCCTGGCCCCGTGCAAGGAACTCCTCGATCTCTTCCAGGTCCGCGGCGTCGGGGCCCACGCCAACGAATCTCTTGACGTAGTTGACCCACTTCTCGGGGAAGGAACCAATCTCCCACTGTGCCAGGGAGAACCCCAGGGCGCCCGCCAGCAACGTCCTGGAGTCGGGACCGGCGGCGCCGGGCGTGAACAGCAGGACGAGGGCGGCCAACCATGCCAGAAAGACCCGCTTCTTCATAGCTTTTGGGCCGTAGAGCCGCTAGCGCGTGACTCGGAGGGGCTTCTCCGCCGCTTCCGTTATCTCCCCTACGACGGCCCCCTCGACGCCCCGACGCGCCAGGGCTTCCAGAAGGGCGTCACACTTGTCTGGTGACGTGGCCATCAGCAGCCCCCCTGACGTTTGAGCGTCGCAGAGGAGTATCTTCTCCACGTCGCTGATGTCGTCGGCCCACTCCACGGAAGGCGAGACGTTGTCGAGGTTTCGGAGCGTGCCGCCGGGCGCCACCCCTTCCTCCGCCAATTCCACGGCGTGGGGAAGCATGGGCGCGGAGGAAAAGCGCACCACGGCCGATACTCCGCTGCCTTCCGCCATGGGGAGCAGGTGCCCCAGCAGCCCGAACCCCGTGACGTCAGTGCAAGCGTTGACGCCCACCTCCAGCATCGCCTCCGATGCCGCGGCGTTGAGTGTGGACATAACGCGCACGGCCTCGTTCAGCGCGTCTGGTCCTATCCTGCCAGCCTTCCCGGCAGTCGTGATGATGCCTGTGCCAAGCGGCTTCGTGAGAATGAGTGCGTCGCCGGGGCGGGCGCCAACGTTGCAGACGTGCGCGCCCGGTTTCACCAGCCCCGTAACCGACAGCCCGTATTTTGGCTCGGCGTCGTCAATGGTGTGCCCCCCCACGATCAGCGCGCCCGCTTCCGACGCCTTGTCCTGGCCTCCCCGGAGGATCTCCGCCAGCACCTCTCTATCCAAGGTTACGGGAAAGCAGACGATATTCAGGGCAATGAGTGGTCTGCCTCCCATGGCGTAGACGTCGCTCAGGGAGTTGGCCGCGGCGATGGCGCCGTACTGGTAGGGATCGTCCACGATGGGCGGGAAGAAGTCCACCGTCTGCACCAGCGCAATGTCGTCGCTCAGTTGATAGACGGCTGCGTCGTCGCCGGTGTTGATCCCCACGAGAAGCTCAGGCGCATCAACCTTGGCAAGCTGGCCGAGGACCTGGACCAGGTCGCCTCTGCTAAACTTGGAGGCTCAACCGGCGCAGTGAGCCAGCTCTGTGAGGCGGGGCATGTGCTGCCGCATCGCGCTCCTATGTGGAGAGGATATGCCCATAATAACACGACGCCCCGGACGCGGCCCCCGCCAATCCGAGGCCTAGAGGCATGAACGGGCCATCGAAGCTGGTGGCCGTGGTTGGCCCGACGGGCGCCGGCAAGAGCGCCCTGGCCCTGGCCCTGGCAAAGCGCTTCAGCGGCGAGGTCGTCAATGCCGATAGCCGCCTCGTGTACCGGGGCATGGACGTCGGAACAGCCAAGCCCTCGAGGGAGGACCAGCAGGCGGCGCCTCACCACCTCATCGACGTCGTCGAGCCAACGGAGGAATTCAACCTCGCTCGCTACCTGGCGCTAGCCAGGGCGTCCATCGACGCCATCCACGCCCGGGGCGGGCTGCCTATCCTCGCCGGAGGCACGGGTCTCTATGTGTCGGGCGTCGTGGAGGGCTTTCAGGCCCCGCGAGTTCCCCCAAACTGGGCGCTGCGCCGGTCGCTGGAGCAGCGCGCCGAAGCGGAGGGCATGGGCCCACTGTTGGCTGACCTTCATACGCTGGACCCTGACGCGGCAGCCCGCATCGACCCCAAAAACCCCCGGCGCATCGTGCGGGCGCTGGAAGTGTGCCTGGAGACGGGGCAGCCTTTCTCGCAGCAACGGCGGCGGAGCAAGCCCCCATTCGATACATTGACCATAGGCCTGACGATGGACCGCCAGGCGCTGTACAGCGCCCTCGATCGCCGCGTCGTGGACATGGCGGCTGCGGGCTGGCTCGACGAGGTGAAGATGCTCATGGCCGGCGGCTGCGGCCCGCATACCCCGGCCATGAGCGCCCTGGGATACAGGGAAATAATGGCCTGCCTTACCGGCGGCATCACCCTGGAGGACGCCATAGGTCGTATCCAGAAGGCAACCCGCCGTTTCGCCAGACGGCAGTACGCTTGGTTCCGCCCCAACGACCCGCGCATCAACTGGCTCAACGCCGTCGCCGCTTCCGAAGAACCCGCCGCCGACCTCGTAGCGGCATTCCTCACCCGGGACGGGTAGGGGCCCTATCCGCACACGGGTAGGGGCGTCATCGAGACGGCAGTAGGGGCCCAGCTTCACCACCTAGCGATGAAAGAAGCGCCTCGTCGGAGCCGGGCGCGGCTCTGTCCCTTCCCCGGCACTCGGGGGAAGGTTAGGATGGAGATTTCTCCCCCGCCGTCTCCCTAAGCGGGCTGCAGGGGCCACAGCCCCCGCCGGGGGTACAGCGAGTCCCCCTGTACCCAAAAACATCGGAGGGCGGAGCGGGTGGGATAGCGGCGCTGGCCAAAACAGACCCTCCACTCAAGGAGGGCGCAGGCCAAAACAAATCAAGATGGGAGGCCGTCTGGCGCGGCACTCCCGGCGATTGATCCCTCAGTTGTCCGAGATGTCGGCTCCTCGACGGTTGTTCCAGGGAGTGTTGGATCGTATCGGCCGGTTATCGCCGGCGCCAAGCTGAGGGAGGGTACAACCACGATCTTGCCAAGAGGGAGAGAGCGCTCCAGGGAGTCAGCTTGTCATCCATGCGGTTTCACCCCATTGGTGGGGGCCCGAAGACGACAAAGACGGACAAGAAGCATGGTTCACGGCAAGAATCGCATCCCTTATCGGATAGACCAGAGATTGACTGGCCTTGCAGGACCTGCCTATGATGCTACCATCTCGTTTGGGCTGCCCTTTGAGCCTGAGGACTCCCGATATGGGAGATACTGGGGGAATGAGCGGCTCATGAGGCCGACTTCCGCATCCTCCATCCGGAACTCGTCTTAGGCGATAGATTCAATTACCCTACTGTGATAGACTCAGGGATCACACTAGCAGGCTGCGGAAGAAAGGGTTTCGTGGCGATGTGAGGGCTGCTGGCATGACCGCCATGTCGTTGAGTGAGGCGTTACCTGGGCGTCTGACCGCCTGCGGAGGCCTCGGACTCGGGGCCTGTGACGTGAGGAGCGGCCTCGCCGCCCCTGCTTACGCGGCCAGCATCGCTTGGGGGGCTGGCGTCTCAGCAGTCATCAGCCTGGCCATCGGCGCCAGATTGTAGGCTGTCCCCACGAGGTAGCCGGCAAGGCCCGTGCGGTCCAGACCTCGGTAGCGCGTCCTTCGGAATCCGCCCACCGTCTTCATCCACCCGAAGATCTCCTCGACTCGCTTCCTCACACGCTGACTCAACGCATACCCGCGATGGCGGGTCGTGCGTCCATCGATAGCGCTGGAGCGCCCGCTCGTGTTTTGCGCCACGTGCGGGGTGACCCCGCGGGTGCGCATGGCCCCCACGCAACCCCGCGTGTCGTAGCCCTTGTCCCCTCCGAGCGTCCGGGGATGGAACCCGCGTTCCCGCGCCCCGGCCAGCAGCACCGGAACAGCATCCCGCTCCGCCGTCCCCGTCGCTTCGCTCACCAGAAAGTCCACCAGCAGGCCGTTGCGGTTCTCCATCAGCGCATGGGCCATGAACACCAGCCTGGCCTCCTTCCCCTTCCCCTTCCGGAAGAGTCTCGCCTCGGGGTCCGTCGCGCTCTGGTGCGTCGCGTTGGCGCGCCGGTCCCCATGAAAGTCCACCGAGGGGTTGCCCCGGTCGCCGTCGTCTGGGGGAGGATCGGCCTCTCGCGGCTTGAAGCTCTTGAGGCTCGCTGCCGCCTCGATCAGCGTGCCGTCCACCGTGAAGTGCTCGTCCGACAGCAGGCTTCGCCGGTCCGCCGCCAGGACCACCTCGTCGAACAGCTGCTGGCCCACTTGGTGCTCCAGCAGCCGCTGCCGGTTCTTCGTGAACACCGTGGCGTCGAAGCTGCGCTCCATCAGTTGCATGCCCAAGAACCAGCGGAACAGCTGGTTGTAGTCCAACTCCTCGCACAAGGCTCGCTCGCTCCTCACCGAGAACACCCCAATCAGCAGCGACGCCTTCAGCAGGCGCTCCGGAGGAATGGACGGCCGCCCCACGTCCGCATACATCCGGTCGAACTCGGGCGACAGCCGGGTCAGGGCCTCATCGGCCAAGGCCTTGATGGCGCGGAGCGGGTGATCGGCCGGCACGCGCTCCTCCAGATCCACGAAGGCCAACATCGTCACCTGCGCCTCCTGCCGTCCACGCATGCGCTCCACCTCCCTCTTGGGTGCTCCTATCTTCCACCCCGCCCCGCCCTCATCCGCCACCGTGCGCATCAACGTTTTTCAGCAGCCTGCTAGCAGAGGTTGTGGAAGCCTCACGAGCTAAGGCTACTCCCGCTATAGACTGTCGCCTCAGTAGCATAGACGCTTCATAGGGGTCCAGAATGATCTTCGCTTTCATGGACGAAAGTGGCCACCCCCATCCTAAAGACCAGTCTACGCGACCTGTTCTCGTTACTGTGTGTCTCGATGCCGACTATCTTCGCAAAGTTAACACCGAAGTATTTAGGCTCAAGAAAAGAATTCTGCAGCGAGAGTGGTTTGATTTTGAAATGAAGGCAAAGAAGCTAATCACTCCTGGCACATTTCGCAACCGACCCGACAAACGAGAGTTTGTGGAGTCTTTTTTCGAGCTAATCCGAAATCTTGATATGGTGATTTTTGCTCAAATTATGGAGCGCCCTACTGACCCTCCAACTACATCGAGTGACTTCCTTCCCATGCAGTTCCGGCAACAACTTTACCGTGTGAATAGATATTTGGAATTGCACCGGCCGGATGACCTCGCGGCTGTAATGTTCGATGGCGACGGAAGTCAATTTGGCGGTTTAGCCATCAGATTCAGCAATTGGCTATATCGCGCAGCTGGAGGACAATCGCTAACCCACTTGGCCGATAGCCCATTTTTTGTCGATTCCAGAGTAACACCCGGGATTCAATTCGCAGACATGGTGGCATCTGTGATTCGCCAGTATGAAGAGCGCGAACTGTTTCATGGCACACCAGCGGGTGATAGCTTCGCTCGGCCATAGATCGCTACTACAGGATAGTCAAAGAGAAGACCGTGGACCTGGAAGCCCCTCAAGGGGACTTCACTTGGTATGGATTCAACCGGATGCCGGAACGCGATCACTATCAGGCTGCATCCGATTTAGGGCCGTCATCATCGTCTAAATGACATGAGGCCCTGGACACCGTAGCATCCAAGGCCCCTTGTTTAGCAACAGATCCCAAATATGACGCCACCAGGGTATCACTTCTGGGCTCCGACGATTATCCTACACCCCTCTCATGCCTGTGTCAAGCCTTCGTACTCGTTCAGTACATTAGTGACACTCGGCCTCCTTTTGCTGAGCTGTCCATCGGGTGAGGAACTGGGCAGGGATGAGATAGTGACCTGCTCCCCGAAAACCGGTCCACGGATAATTGGAGTCCTCCGGTCAAACAGAGGAGGACAGCATGCGGAGGAGCAGGTTTACGGACGAGCAGATCATCGGGGTCCTGAGGGAGGCGGACGCGGGAGTGCCGACGGCCGAGGTATGCCGCCGACATGGTGTCTCACCGGGGACCTTCTACAACTGGAAGGCGCGGTTCGGCGGGATGGGCGTGAGCGAGGCGCGACGGCTGCGCCATCTGGATGAGGAGAACCGGAAGCTGAAGCAGCTGCTGGCGGAGGCGACGCTCGACAATCACGTCTTGCGGGAGCTGCTCCGAAAAAACGCATGACGCCTGCAACGCGACGGGAGACCATGCACCGTGTCCAGGAGCGGTGGGGCTTCAGCGAGCGTCGCGCCTGCAGGCTGATGGGTATCCACCGATCGGTGGCCCGCTATAGGCGGGTGGGCAGCGACGCACCCGAACTCCTCAAGCGACTGCGCTCGCTCGCCGCGGAGCGGCGGCGCTTCGGGTATCGCCGGTTGTGGGTGTTGTTGCGCCGGGAGGGGTTCGGCGTGAACCACAAGCGGGTCTACCGGCTCTATCGGGAGGAGGGGCTGTCCGTCCGGCGTCGGAAGCGCAAGCGGATGGCGGGCATCGCTCGCGTCCCCACGATGGCGCCCGAGCGCCCGAACCAGCGGTGGTCGATGGACTTCGTGTCCGATGCGCTCGCCAGTGGCCGGCGGATACGAGTGCTGACGGTGATTGACGACTTCACTCGGGAGAGCCTGCCCATGGAGGTGGACACGTCGTTGCCCGGCCTCCGCGTGACAAGGGTGTTGGACAGGCTGGCCATCGACCGTGGCCTGCCGGAGCTGATCACCGTAGACAACGGCCCTGAATTCGCCGGGAGGATTCTGGACGCTTGGGCGTATGCACATGGGGTGCATCTGCACTTCATCGATCCGGGCAAGCCCGTGCAGAATGCGTACATCGAGAGCTTCAACGGGCGGCTTCGCGACGAGTGCCTCAACGAGCACTGGTTCATGAGTCTTCCTGCGGCCCGGAACATCGTCGAGCGCTGGCGGGACGACTACAATGCTGTCCGGCCCCACAGCGCACTGGGCAACCGGACGCCCGAGGAGTTCGCACAACAGGTGGCTAGGAATACGCCGGTCGGACTCTAAGAATACTTGGACCTAATTCAGGGGGCAGGTCAAGCTTGGGCGAGCGCGGGGGCAGGAGGCCCCTCCCCAGCCCCATACCCAAGGGAACGCTGGGAAGGAACCCCTCCCCCCGCCCCCTTGCAAAACACGAACAGTTGTGCTATAGTATCCCCATGAAGTCAGCCGCCGGCCCGCTTCTCTTTCTCGGAGCCTGCCGCATACATGAGCACTGGGGGCTAACCACAGAGAATCCCCCTGTGGCAGGGGCGCTGAGGGAACAACCCAAGGGGCAAGACCCTCCGAGGAAGGCTGGGACCGGAGCGAATGCCGTTGTAAGGCACAGGCTCTTTGGAGCCATCCCTCTCTGTAACGGCTCCGTAACGACTGTGTAACGACTCGTAACGGCTCCGTAATGGCTATGTAGCGGCTAGTAATGCCTCGTAATGCCTTTGTAATGGCTCCACGCCTGCAAACCCCGAATCCGGCTGAGTAACGTTACAAAGCCTCGCTCACCGTCTCAGCGTCGCAACAGTGGGGGACTTGGCAGGAACGCTATTTGCACAAGGGTAGGGGTGCTATACTGACGGCAACTGATGGCGGAGGTAATGTCAATGATGCGACGCCTGTTGGGAGTTGCCGTCGGGGCCCTGGTGACCTATGCGGTGCGCACCTTTGCACAACGCCGCGTGGACGACTTCCGGGGGCGGTTTCAGAACCTGCCCAAGGAAAACTACGGCAACATTGACGACCTCGACATCATCCCTGGTAAGAAGGACGAGAAGCGGGAATCATGATTCCCTTCAGCAAAATGCACGGATGCGGCAATGACTTCATCCTTGTCGACGGCCGCAACGGCGACCTCGACTGGCCCTCGCTGGCCGTGGACATGTGCGACCGCCACTTCGGCGTCGGCGCCGACGGCCTGCTGGTGGCCGCCCCATCGGATGTCGCCGCCATCCGCATGCGCATGTTCAACCCGGATGGCTCCGAGGCCGAAATGTGCGGCAACGGCATCCGCTGCTTCGCCAAGTACGTCGTCGAGTGCGGCGTCATGCCGCCGGAGTCGTTCAGGGTGGAGACCGGCGCCGGCGCGCTGACCGTGGAGCCTTTCATGGAGGCGGGTAGGGTGACCGGAGCCCGTATTGGCATGGGCCAACCGGTAGTTGCTCCTGAGCTCGTGCCCGTCAACCTCGATGGCGGCAACGGGGCCGCTGCCCCCGCTGGCAGCCCGGTGCTCAACTACCCCGTCGCCGTGAACGGGCGGACGCTGCCCATGACCTTTGTCTCCCTGGGCAACCCCCACGCCGTGACCTTCCTCGACGAACCCGTGGAAGACTTTCCCCTCGCTGAGATCGGCCCGCAGGTGGAGCGCCACCCCCTGTTCCCCAAGCGGACCAACTTCGAGATCGTCTCGGTCGTCGACCCCACGCGTATAAAAGTGCGAGTCTGGGAACGCGGCGCCGGCCTGACCCTTGCCTGCGGCACCGGTGCCTGCGCGGCCGCGGCCGCGGCCCGACTGCAGGGCCTCACCGGCAACGCCGCTCAGGTCGAGCTGCCGGGCGGCTCCCTGAACATCGAGTGGGACGGGCTCGGCGAGATGTTCATGTCCGGGCCCGCGGAAGAGGTGTTCCGGGGCGAGTGGACGCGGTAGCGGACTCTTCCCCGCCGCCTCTGTCAGCATCTCCCGTCCCTGCCCCCGTACTCGGGGGCAGGTGAGATGGGGGTCTCTCTGCAACCTCTTCTGCTAGAAAAATGGATGTTTCTGATGTTCTCGAAGATGTGGGCGGTTGCTATTCTGCTTTCGACCGCTCTTTTTGCGATTGTCGTTGTTGGTTGTAGCAATACAGCTACACCGGAGTCACAAGGACAAAAATAGGAAATTGTTGTCGTTTTAGTAACTCCCACGCCAACGCCTGTACCAATTTCTACCTCCACGCCAACGCTCGTACCAACTTCTACCCCCACGCCAACGCCTGTACCAACTTCTACCTCCACGCCAACGCCTGTACCAACTTCTACCTCCACGCCAACGCTCGTACCAACTTCTACCCCCACGCCAACGCTCGTACCAACTCCAACATTTGCGCCAACGCCTGTTTCTCTAGAATACACCGAAGCCTTTTTGTATCTTTTTGGATTTATTCCTCGTGATATGCGTGAGGACGAGCGATATAGTCACGAGCTTGCATATCTTCCTGTTTTTAGCGGGTATGATATGCATCATGTAAATTATTGCGTAGATGCTTTTAGGCTATACATTGATAGCTTTGCCATAAATTTTGCTGGTAATAGCTTTGAATCACAGATGTTTTTCACTAGTCACGGTGGAAGGTATATTGTTGTTACAAGAAATACATATCACGCATTTGAAAACTTAGCTGATTTACACGTACAAGAGGATTGGTGGGAAGCTTGTAGCGGTGTAATTCTTGGCGCTGCTTGGTGGAAAATGGTTTTATAGTTGTTGATATGGTATCAAACTCTTGTTAGAACAACGGAGGCTGCCAGTAGCACCTCATCTTTATCTTTATGCTCGATTCTAGTTTGGTTGTATCCTTTACAGTTGAGTTTTATTTTGTTCATTTTGAAGCAGCTGAATTCAGAGAGCGCTACATGAATGGCGAGGCCAAGGCAATCGCGTCTTGCGGCAGCCCCGGTCTTAGGACAGACGCAGGTCCGATTGGAGCGTCAACGGAGGTGTCATGGAAGTTATAAAGAAGCTGTTCGCGGCCTACATGGTTGCTATCGCAGTAGTCGTGGTGGTGTGGTTCATCGTCAACTCATTCTTCGTGGATTCCTTCGGCGTAACGAACGTCTGGTTCGTGCTGGATATCCTGATGAGTATCGGGGTGGTCATGGCCCTGATGTTCAATTATGACCGGAAGCGGAAGGAGGGGAGACGTGAGCCGAGCGAGGCCGTCAGCCGCCGCTATCTGGAAGTCAACACGGCCTTCTACCTAACCGCGGGCATTGCGATTCTGTTCCTGCACAGCTGGTTTTCGCTGCTAGCCCTGGGCGATGAGAGGTCTCTGGGACTGGGAAGCGACCTGGGCCTGAACCACCAGGCCTGGGTCATCTGGGCGGTGGTGGACACCCTGCTTCCGTTGATCCTTGGCGTCACGGGCTGCGCCGTATGGCGGGAGTCGAAGAGCTGAGAGCTATAGAGGATGAGCCGATGATTCTACCGAGGCGGCGATGACGATGGATAGGAAGATGGTGAACACCAAAAGAGCACCTTCCATTTGGAATCGTTGCCTGCGCTGCCAAGGTCTAACGCTCAAGGTGTCTCGCAAAACAGCCTCGTGGTATGAGAGCCAAGCTCAAGCCCGGGGAGGTAGTGCTAGAGTATGAACGGTGTGGCTTGCTGGAAAGAAGTCGAAGCTACAATCACTACACGGGAAAGACAGAGGTGGAGCGGATATAGGGCGCGGTAGGAAGGAGGAATGCTGTTCGATAGCCTGTCTGAAGCGCCTATTGTGCGGTGGCGCAATGCCATCTACCTAGGGGTTGCTAGTGGGCCTAGGGATCGGCGCCCTCTGGCGTTTTCGCGATGGTGTTGTGGCGCTGGCCGCTGTGGAGGCGCCGCTGCTCGTAGGCGTGGTGTGCGTTGGTCTTGTGCCGCTCGGCCAGGCCATCGTGATTGCGGGCGGGTTCCTGGTGTGGACCTGCTACAAGCTGATGACAGCTGTGCCGCCGCCCCCGCTTCCCGGTGTCCTCCACGAGCAGTTCCACGATGTCTTCGCGTTGAGTTCTAGCTGATTGCTACGGCTGGGCCTCTCTCAAGGGAGCGTCCTCGGGCGGCGTGGGTTTTGGCTCGTCTTGGGCTTCGGTGGCAGGGGGCGCTTCGCTGTCGTCGGCGGTCCACTGTTTGTAGAAATACATGAACACGTCTCTTGTGGCAGCGACCAAGGGCACGCCGACGATGACGCCCCACAATCCCCCGATCTCGCTGGCCACTACCAGAGTGACCATCACATGCGCGGGGCTCAGCCGGACGGCTATGCCCTGTATGCGCGGCGTGATGATGTTGTTTTCTATGAGCTGAACGATGACGTAGACCAGCGCCACCCATACGATCAGACCGGGAGAGCTTGCCAGCGTGACCAGCAGACCGGGCACTGCTCCGAGCAAGGGCCCAATTATCGGGATCAGACCGAACAGGCCGGCCACCAGTCCTAGGATGGCGGCGTACTTGATGCCGAGGATGGACAGTCCGATGAACACCAGGACACCGACAACCGTCGCGCTCACGAGCTGTGCCCTGACGTAAGACCCTACGACATGGTTGACCATGAAGATGACGTTACGCGCGTGCGTTCGTCCGCGCTCGGACAGGAGGGGGTAGAAGCCGCCAACCACCTCCTCGCGGTCCTTGAGGATGTAGAAGAGGAAGAACGGCACGATTGCGAGGCCGATCACCAGCGTCAAAGCGTTCGAGACGCCGCTCACCGTTCGCTGGACGATACCCAAAGCCGCGTCTGCCACCACACTGCCGCCCGCTGCGACAGCTTCATCTATCTCAGTCCGCACTTCAACGGGTACTCGCTCCACGTAGATCCCGGACCAGCCTTCAGCTGTGGTCTTCGCGCGTTCGTACAACTCCGGGAAGGCCTGGATCAGCTCCTGGGATTCAGCGTAGAGAGGCGGAATCGTGACGTACAGGATGCCCGCGACTATCGCTGCGAACGCCACATAAATCGTGAGGACCGAGACGACGCGGGTTGCGCCGGGCATCCGATGGTGCTTCGGCAGCCGCTCCTCCAGGAACACCACGACCGGATAGAGAATCTGGGCCAGCACTATGCTGATGATGAACGGGAACAGCACGCCGCGTGCGACGTATAGGATGCTGGCAACGACCACGACGGCCACTACGACCAGTCCTACTCGCCGCCATCTTGTCCAAGCCTGCTGGCTGGGTGCTTGTTGCGGGGCGTCAGGCGGATGTTGCCTTGTCAATCTCTCTCACTCCAGCCCTCACCCGTTGAGGAGGGGAGACGTTGCGCCGTCGACGGGCATATTTCCTGGAAGACGGAAAGGTTTTGGGCGAGTATGTCGGTAGCCCGGCCCGCTCCAAACATTCTCGATCAATGAAGTTCAGCGCTTACACTCAATAGCGACAGAATATCACAGCGTACTGAGGATTGTAAGAACACACGGAACGACCTCTATGCAGTGGGGGCTTTGAGTGCAGAATACGGATATGATTGGCCTCAATATTTGCGGCAATCGTACACACCCGCGGGCCATTCCTGCGTCGTCTCACTCAAACGCAAAGGGGCCGCATACATCGTCCGGCGGGGGAGACCATCGGCCTTGGGAGACCCCCTCACAATTGTATGTTACCATTGTGATGACCGCTACACGAGACGCGTCCCGGCAATTGATCAGCAGCGCGGCAACGGTGGGAGAGGATCTGGCAAAGGTTGCTCTGGCCGCAGTTCAAGGCGCCATTGGTGCAGCAAAGTCCGTGGGACTTGACGCCGAGAAGACAGCAGCGGCTGTTGCGACAGGCGCCATCGAAGCTGCTTACGATGTGAGCGACGCCGTCGGAGATGCGGTGAGAGACGCGGCAACAGGCGCTATCCAGGGAGTTCGGGTAGTAGTGGAGTCCGCCACTTCGGACGACAAGGAAGCCAAAGCGTAGGGCCAGGTATCTTGAGCCGATTGAGACCAAGCGAGGCAGATGGGAACTGACTGATTTGTAGTTCCGCAGACCTGATTGTCGGCATATGCCGATGCCAGTAGCCTTTATCGACTCCGCCCTTCAGGGCGGAGTCGTTTGGATTAGGACAAATTGATAACCCCACCGATGCGAATGCCAGCAGCACTCGCAACATGTTCGAAGAGTGCTGACCAGCCGTAGGAACGCTCGGCAGCTTTAGACCATTGTTTCCATTCCATTGGTGCGTCGAGGACTCGCACCTACCGGGGCGGGACACTATCCGCCCTAGATTTCGAGGTATTCCTGTATGCAGTGAGGCGCCATGGATCGGTCGGAAAAGGTAGCTCAACAGGTCAGGGAGACACTCGCTTCAGACAACAGCGGCCGTCGACGACTCACGAGGGCCGCCGTGCGTTCTGCCGCTCTCATCGCAGTGAGAGAAACCCGTTCAGTTAGCCGCGGAGCGAGCAATCTGGCCCGAGAAGCTATCGAGGGGGCGGTTCAGGCGGTCGGCGAGATAAGTGGTGAGGCAAGGACATTTGTCAGAGATGCCGTCATCGGCGTCGTAGAGGGAACAGGACAGGTGATAACCGTTACCACTCCTGCTGTCAGGGAGGTCGTAGTTGGTGCAATAAGAGGGTCCAGTAAGATTAGCGCCGACGTCGGAGGGGTTGGCAGGGATGCGGTCGAGGGGGCGATAGTAGGCGCCGCGTCGGTCGGGGTCGACAGTGTGGAGGCAGTGTCGGCAGCCGTGGAAGGCGCCGTCGAGGCTGTTGTAGAGGCGGGAGGCGACCTGGAAGACGCCGCAAGGGCAGCGGTCGGCGGAGTCATCGCCGGCGTGGCTGCCACTGGCGGAGATGTGGCAGCCGCCACACAAGACACGGCCCATATGCTGATCACTCATGCGGCCTCCTCCGGGGAAGGCGTCGCTGGGATCGCTATCGTGGCCGGCAGTGCCGTCGAGGCCGTTCTACAAGAAGCTGAGGAAACCTCCGTCGAGACCGGCGAAGTGGTTTCCGCCGCGGCAACAGGGGCTGTGGAGGCCGCGTATAAGGTCGGCCAATCGCACGGAGATAGCGTCAGGCAAGCGGTTGTGAGGAGGATTTTCGAGCACAGGTTGAACGTTGCACCCGCCTTGGAGCGGCGACTCTCCGAGATTGCAGAGCGGTTGTCAAGCGAGCTGCCTCGGGGACGAGCAGCATGGCGAGGAACCGCGATGATCAAGGCGGCGCGCCTTCTTCGCAGCGCAGGCGGAATCGACCTCGGCGCTTCCCTCGCATATTTCACGATCTTGTCCTTCTTTCCGCTGGTCGCGCTGGTGATGATGGCAGTGGCATTGTTTGGCGACCCTGAAGGAGTCAGCGAGAAGCTCGTAGAGATACTCGTCTTTTACTTCCCAACCTCCCACGACCTGATACGCGAGGCCGTGGAAAACCTGCTCAGGGGCTCGCTCGCCGTCGGTCTAATAGCGTTGGTCGGCATGGTGCTTAGCGCAAACGGTCTGTTCTTGGCTGCGAACAGGTCCGTGAACAGGGTCTTCGGAATTGAAGCGAAGAGGGCCGTACAGACGACCATTGCACAGATGTCCATCGCGACGCTCGTTGCGATTCTGTTCCTGTTGTCCCTTGGACTCACCGCCCTCTTGCAGATTGCCGGTAGCTTTGGCGAAGGGATCGTCGAAGCCACGGGAGGAGTTTCCACCGTCGTCGTTCTCGTGTTGGCAGTCGTTTCGACGGTGCTGCCCGCGGTTCTTACTGCGGCCGTGTTCGCCAGCGTCTACTATCGCTTGCCGAATGTTCATGTGGAGTGGAGGGACGCCACATTCGGCGCGATGGTCGCCATCGTCCTATTCGAGGTGGGGAAGCACCTGTTCTTCTGGTTTACGAACTTGGCCAGTGACAGGAGCGCCGTCTATGGGCCGGTTGCCTCCGTCGTCGTTCTGATGATGTGGGCATACTTCGCTGGCCTGATATTCCTTTACGGGGCCGCCCTAACTAGGGTCGCCGGAGATCTCAGGCCCAAAACTCTTCCGAAGACTCGTGGATAGTCTGGGCTGCTCCTCAGACTATGCTCTTTGGTTCATCGTCTGAGAGTACCCTGCTCCAACTCGCGAAGAATCAGTGTGCAAAGCATCCCGGTCCCCTGCGAGCCCCCGGCCCCCCGCCCTTCTAAAGTCAGCCTCGGCCCTGTAAAATCCCCGTAGCGGCCATTCACTACACCAAGGAGACTGCATGCGGCTATCCAAGCGCCTGGACCGGCTTCCCCCCTACCTCTTTCTTGAGATCTCCCGCAAGATCGCCGAGAAGCGGGCCCGGGGCGAAGACGTCGTCACCTTCGGCATCGGCGACCCCGATATTCCCACACCCAAGCACATCCTGGACAAAATCGCCGGCGAGACCTACAACCCCCCGAACCACCGCTACCCCGAAACCGACGGCCTCCCGGCGCTTCGCAAGGCTATCGCCGATTGGTACGGCCAGCGCTTCGGCCAGGAGCTGGACCCCAACAAGGAAGTCGTGCCGCTCATCGGCGCCAAGGAGGGGATAGGCCACGTCGCCTTCTGCTTCGTCGACCCGGGCGATGTGGCCCTCATACCGGACCCGGCCTATCCGGTGTACAACGCCGGAACCCTCTTCGCCGGCGGAGAGCCATACTTTACCCCCTTAAAGGAAGAGAACGGCTGGCTCCCAGACCTCGACGCCATACCCGCCGACGTCGCTCAACGGGCAACCTGCCTGTGGGTCAACTATCCTAACAACCCCACCGGCGCCGTCGCCGAGGCCGATTTCTACGAACGCTGCATTGCCTTCGCCCGCCGCAACGAGGTCGCCATCCTCTCCGACGCCGCCTACAGCGAAATGGCCTTCGATGGCTACAAGCCCATGAGCTTCCTGGAAATGCCGGGCGCCCGCGAGGTCGGCGTGGAGTTCCATTCACTGTCCAAGTGCTACAACATGACCGGCTGGCGCGTCGGCATGGCCGTTGGCAATGCCGCAATGGTCGACGCCCTGACCCGCCTCAAGTCCAACCTGGACTCCGGCATTCCCCAGTCCATTCAATACGGCGCCATCGAGGCCCTCACCGGGCCGCAGGACATCATTGCCGACAACGTGGCTGTGTACCGCCGGCGCAGGGACCAAGTGCTGGCCGCCCTCGACGATATGGGCCTGGCCTACACCTACCCCAAGGCCGGCCTCTACATCTGGGCCAGCGTCCCCTCCGGCTACGCGTCGGCGGAGTTCGCCACCCTCCTCCTCGACGAGGCTAGCGTCGTGGTGACGCCTGGGACCGGCTACGGCCAGGCCGGCGAAGGCTACTTCCGCATCTCCCTCACAACACCCGATGAGCGGGTCGAAGAGGGCCTGAACCGGCTACGCAACCTGAAAATTCCACCTAAAGACGGGTAGGGGGCTGCCGAAATAGTCAAGCTAACCACGCATGCTACGGAGGCCCGGTCCGAGCGGGCAATCCTTGTCGGCGTTGGCCCTGCGCCGGGATTCGCGCTCTGGGACCTCGACGACTCGTTGGAGGAGTTGAGCCGTCTCGCTCACACGGCAGGGGCCACTGTTGTGGGCCGAGTCAAGCAGCGGAGGGCGAAGCCGGGGCCGTTCTACCTCGGCCGCGGCAAACTCGATGAGCTCAAGGAGGCCATCGCTGCGCTGGACGCCGAATCCGTCATCTTCGACGATGAGCTCAGGCCCACTCAGCAGCAAAACCTCGAACGCGTCCTCGAGATCAAGGTCCTCGACCGCACGAGCTTGATCCTGGATGTCTTTGGCAGCCACGCCAGCACCCGCGAGGGACGCCTCCAGGTGGAGCTCGCGCAGTACGAGTACCTGCTGCCGCGGCTGGCAGGGCAGTGGACCCACCTGGAGCGGCTGGGCGGCGGCATCGGCACCCGAGGCCCCGGCGAGAGCCAGCTCGAAACGGACCGCAGGCTTGTCCGCAACAGGATTCAACGCCTCAAGCGGGAGCTTGACCTCGTGCGGAGCCATCGCTCCCGCTACCGAGAGCGCCGCCGGGCCGCCGGCATCTCCGTGGTTTCTTTGGTCGGGTACACCAACGCCGGCAAGAGCACCCTGTTCAACGCCCTCAGCAAGGCCGGCGTCATCGCTCAGGACCAGCTCTTCTCCACGCTGGACCCGGTAACTCGTCGCATTCAGTTGCCGGATGGGCGGCCTGTTCTCCTCACCGACACCGTGGGGTTCATCCAGAAGCTTTCCCACGGCCTCGTTGCAGCCTTCAGGGCAACCCTCGAGGAGCTTCAGGAAGCCAGCGTGATCCTCCACGTCGTGGACATCACCCATCCCAACGCCGCCGAACAGGCCCAGGTCGTCGACGAGACGCTACGGGAGCTTGGCGTCGACGCCTACCCGCGGGTCCTCGTGCTCAACAAGGCCGACCTCATCCAACCGGCGGCCGACGGGAGCATCGACGCCGCTGAGATCGCGGGGAAGCGGGATAGGGACATGCCCACAGTCGTCATATCCGCCGAGCGCCGCTGGGGCCTCGACGACCTCCTGCGGGTCGTGGAGGCGGAGGTGGAAAAAGCAGCCCCCCAAGTCGCGTCGCTCTGGTCAAAGGTCTAGGTCAAGATACCGGCGGAACTCGCGGGCGCGGCAACCTAGCGAGGAAGGCAACATTCCCGGAGGAGACACAGGTGTCGAGCGAAGAGATCAACTGGAAGAACAAGCTCTACTTCGGGGACAACCTCGACATTCTCAGGGAGCATGTCGCCGACGAAACCGTAGACCTCATCTACCTCGACCCGCCCTTCAACTCCAGCGCCACCTATAACGTCCTGTTCCAAGAAAGGGGCGGGGAGCAGTCCGCTGCCCAGATCGAGGCATTCGAGGATACGTGGCACTGGGGCCTGGAGAGCGAGCGCGCCTACCATGAGGTCGTGGTCCAGGCCCCGAAGAAGCTCGCCGACCTCGTCCAGGCCCTGCGGGCGTTTCTAGGCCAGAACGACATGATGGCCTACCTGACCATGATGGCCCAGCGCATGGTGGAGTTGCACCGCGTTCTAAAGCCCACCGGCAGCATCTACCTCCACTGCGACCCTACAGCCAGCCACTACCTCAAACTGCTCATGGACGCGGCGTTTGGGCCTAGAAGCTTTAGAAATGAAGTGGTCTGGAAACGAACGACTGCACACAGTGATAGTAAGCAGGGCTTGCAGGGATATGGCCGAATTCACGACGTGCTGCTTTTCTATGCCAAGTCCGAACACACCAAATGGAATCAAGAGTTCCAACCCTATGAGCAAGGCTATATTGACCGGTACTACAGATTCAGAGACGAACAGGGACGAAGATATTGGCGAGACAACTTGACTGCCGCAAAGCCTGGCGGCGACACCAGATACGAGTGGAAAGGCAAACTGCCTCCGCCAGGTCGGTATTGGGCATATTCAAAGGCCAATATGGAGAAGATGGATAGAGAGGGTCGCATCCTTTATTCGTCCACTGGAGTGCCTATGTACAAGCGGTACTTGGACGAAATGCCCGGACGTACTGTGCATGATATCTGGGATGACATCAGGCCCCTAGCAGGTTTAGGAAGTAGGAAAGCGGAGCGCCTTGGGTACCCTACCCAAAAACCGGAGGCGCTGTTGGAGCGCATCATCAACGCCAGCAGCAATGAAGGAGACCTGGTGCTGGATCCCTTCTGCGGCTGCGGGACCACCATCGCCGTGGCGGAGCGGCTGAAACGTCGCTGGACCGGTATTGACGTCACGCACCTGGCCATCACCTTGATGAAGAACCGGCTGGAGGACACCTACGGGACCGGCCTCGCGCCCTATGAGGTCATTGGGGAGCCCAAGGACCTTGCCAGCGCCCTCGCCCTTGCCCTCCAGGACCGCTTCCAGTTCGAGTGGTGGGCGCTGGGGCTGGTGGACGCCCGCCCGGCCCAGGACAAGCGCAAGGGGGCGGATAGGGGAGTGGACGGCTATATCTACTTCTTCGACGACCGCAGCGGGAAGGCCAAGACCGTGGTGGTGCAGGTCAAGAGCGGCCACGTGCAGGCCAGCCACGTCCGCGACCTCGTGGGTGTGCTGGACCGGGAGAAGGCGGCTTTCGGCGTGTTGGTAACGCTTGAGGAGCCCACCGGCCCCATGCGGAAGGAGGCCGCCCCCGCCGGCTTCTACGCCTCCCCGCAGGACCCAGACCGCGCCGTCCCCCGCGTCCAGTTGCTGACCATCGGGGAGCTTGTCGACGGCAAGCAGGTACAGTATCCTTGGCTTGTGCCTACGGCCACGTTCAAGCGGGCGCAGCGGCGCAAGCAGGAAGCCGAGCAGAAGCCCCTCGTGTAGGCTTGCATCCAACGCCTTGCATTCGGTGCCTTGTTCCGCGCAACCGCCCATCAAGCCAATGCTCGCGGCAAAAACCAAGAAGGAGATAAGCGTCAACCCATGCCTGATTTCATAGACCTGCCCCAGAAGCCTGTGTTCAACTGCGCGGATACCAGCTTTGCCGTCCTAGACGCAGACCAGGTGAAGCGCAACATCTCGGCCCCCCCGCTGCTTAAACTGAACGTGGGGGCCAAGAACCTCTTCGAGGAGCGCCCGCTCAAGGTTACGGAGCGGACCGAGGAAATCGTCGTCGTGCTGTGCGAGGGCGGCGTCAGCGTCCGCCTCGACTTCGAGGACGACGCTGCCACCAAGTCCGGCCCCAACGGCAAGTTCCGCTACAGAGGGGGCATCGCAGAGGGTAACAGCGGGCTGGGCTTCCTACCCGACTGAGGTTTGCCTCCCAGGGACATCGTTGTCGGCGCGTCCCGTTCCTTCCCCTGTACTCGGGGCAGGCTGGTTGGGAGGGACCCCCAACCAGCCTGCCCGTAACCCATGCAACAACATCGCGACTGCCGCACGTAAGCCCTCACGACCGTAAGCCATAGCCCTCGTAAGCTATAGCCTTTACGTGGCATAAGCCTTAGTTACTGCCAAGCGCAACGCTTGGCCTTATCCTGGCGTCAGTTTCAGTCTTCACTGTGTGTAAGCATTGGTCTCCTACAAGTGTAACGCCTTGCAACCAGCGACTACACCCTCGAGCATCCACCGCAGCGCAAATTTTGATTTCCACCGCGCGTAAGCGTTAGTTGTAGTAAGCCCTGGCCCTCATGGAAACCACACCGAGCGCCCAGCGGGTAGGGTAGGGGCCACTCGCCCGCGTCCTCAGCGAACCGGGCGCGCCGGCGCAGCCCCTCAGGGGGAGGCGCATCACCGGGTCCCCGGTGAAAAACACCCGCAACATGATACTTCGCACTATAACAGTTATGTCAACTATAAGAACGCCTGGAAACCTCGCTTTCCAAAACAGCGCTCACAGCCCCCATATCAACTAAAGGAATGCCTGGGGACCTTTGCCCTCCAAAACAACGCCCACAGACCCCTTATCAACTAAAGGAGTGTCTGGGGACCCTTGCCCTCCAAAACAACGCCCACAGACCCCTTATCAACTAAAGGAGTGTCTGGGGGATCCTTGCCCTCCAAAACGACGCCCACAGACCCCATGTTACAATGAGTCCAACAATCCCTTGGATTCCTGAGTCATGTTCTTCCTCTGCCGCCTCCTCGGTAGCCGTCTAACCCAGGGCATCCTCCTCGGCGTGCTCCTCGTCATCGCCGCAACATACCTCATTGAACCGCTCAAACTGGAGTACCGCACATCCAGCCCAACCCCGGCGCCTCAGGCCACCCCGGCCCCCAGCGGCGTCCCGCCAACGCCCGAGACCCAGAATCCGCCAGGACCGGCGCCCGGAACGGAGTTTGAGACCCTCCAGGAGATCTACAACATCCTCCGCGACAACTCCTATCTCAAGGGCGACCTCGATCCCGTTCAGCTCCAGGAACAGACCATCCACAGCTTCCTTTCGTCCCTGGACGACCCTTACCTGCGCTACTCGCCGCCCCATACCCACGTAAGCCAAAGCGAGCAACTGGCGGGCGAATATCAGGGAATCGGCGCCGAGGTCTCCCTGCGCGACGGCCCGGCCACCATCATTGCCCCCTTCGCAGGCTCCCCGGCTCAGAAGGCCGGCATCCTCCCCGGCGACGTGATTCTGGAGGTGGACGGCGAGTCCACGGAGGGATGGTCCCTGGCGGAGTTGGTCAGCCATGTTAAAGGAGAGGCCGGCACCGACGTCCGCCTCCTCATCCTTCACCGGAACGAAGAAACGCCGGTGCTGATCACCGTCACCAGAGGCGTCATCCCCATTGAGTCCGTCTTCTCTGCGATGCTGGAGGACGGCATAGCCTACCTCCGCATCTCCTCCTTCAGCGACGCAACAAGCGCCCAGATCGAGGCCGCTTTGCAGCGGTCCCTCGATGAGGGCGCGCGGGCCGCTGTCCTAGACGTTCGCTTCAACCCCGGCGGCTTCCTCCAGGCAACCTTGGACTCCACGAGCAAGTTCCTCTCCGGTGGCGTTATCCTCACCGAGGTCTCTGGCGACGGCGAGGAGCGTAGCTGGGACGCCGCCGAGGGCGGCCTGGGCTCCGACCTGCCCCTGGCCGTCCTGGTCAACGCCTTCAGCGCCAGCGGCGCGGAGGTATTCGCCGGCGCCCTCGCCGATCACCGCCGGGCCAGGACGTTCGGCGCAACGACCTACGGCAAGGGCAGCGTGACCTCAACGTCGGTGTTGTCCAACGGGTACGGTCTCAGCTATTCGCTGGCGCGCTGGCTCACCCCAAACGGCGACCTCATCGAGGGCGAGGGACTGATGCCTGACGTGCCCATCGAGCAGCCCTTAGAGATCCCCATCGGCTCCGCCGGAGACCTACAGCTCATCGCGGCCGTCGACTACCTGCGAGAGGTCCTGAGCTAGCTGTCATTCCCAGGAAACATCGTGCCCCACTACAAGAACATCGTCACCAACCGCAAGGCCTTCCACGACTATGAGGTCTTCGAGAAGGTGGAAGCGGGCCTCGTGCTCACCGGCACGGAGATCAAGTCCATCCGCGGCGGCAGGGTGAACCTCCAAGATGCGTTCGCCAAGCCCGAACACGGCGAGCTCTGGCTGATGCAAATGCACGTAAGCCCCTACCCCCAAGGCGGCATTTACAACCACGAGCCCTACAGGCCCCGCAAGCTCCTCTTGCATCGGGCCCAGGTTGCCGACCTCTCCGCCCAGGCGTCACAGAAGGGACTCGCGCTCGTTCCGCTCCGCCTCTACATCAAGGACCATCACGCCAAGGTGGAGATAGGAATCGCCCGCGGACGCCGCCAATACGACAAGCGACGCGTTGTCGGCCAACGGGACGCCGACCGCGAGATGCGCCGGGCCTTGCAACACGCGGCAAAGGGCCGATAGGAATCCTCTGAACAAGCCGGCGCGGGCCGCTGGAAATTGAATGAGGCCATTGGACGGGGGGTTACGGAGACGTCCAGCCGCTCTATGGCGCCGCGACTCATCCCCACCCCCGCCCCTGGGAGAACCTCCCATCCCTTCCCCCGAGTAGGCGTGCAGGTTTGGAAACATCCTGATGCGCCAAGTGAGAAAACGCTGCCGCCGCCGTTCCCCAAGCAGGGGGGCAGGGGGCGCAGCCTCCGCCGGGGGTACAGGGAGTCCCCATGTACCCCAAACGTCGGAGGGTGGGCTAGGTGGGACAACGGCGTCCGCCACCGAAGGCCCCTTCCCTTGCCCTAGCTAGGAATCGTCATCCCCCCATCCCCCTTACTTGCAAAATGAGAACTTTTGTGCTATCGTATCGTCATGATCCTAGAGTATCTCCAAGCAACGGGCCGCTGCCCCACTCCTTTCCTAGCGCCGGGATACGGTTACGCGACGGCTACGCGACGCCTCCGCGACAGCTACGCGACACCTCCGCGACAGCTACGCGACGCCTCCACGACAGCTACGCGACGCCTCCACGACGGCTCCGCGACACCTCCGCGACGGCTCCGTGCCTGCACCCTCCAATGTCCGGCTGACAAACTCAACAACAAACAATCAAAGGCCACGCCTTCCCCTCGGGGGAGGGTGAGGAAGCTTCCTATCCCCGCCGCCGTCTTCCCTATCCGGCCATGCCGCGCTCAACGGACTTGTGTAGACTATCCCTAGACCGAGATACGAGGAGGCCCACATGGCGGACTCGCCGGACAGCTTCACAGATCAAGCGCTGGAGGCGCTCGGCATCGCTCGGGCCAAGGCGGCGCACTACGAGCACGACCACATAGGGCCCGTGCACCTGCTCTTTGCCTCAGTGGACGTGATCTCGGCGTCGCAGCCACAGGCCCTGGAGGCGGTGGGCGTGGACGCGGACGCCGTCAAGGCCGCCGCCGACCAGGTCCTGAGCGGAGGCCCGAAGAATGCAACCCCAGCCGATCAGCTCCCCTTTACCGCCAATGCTCAGGAGATCCTCGGGCTGGCCAGGGAAGAAGCGGGCGGGCAACAAATCGGACCGGAGCACATCCTGCGCGGCGTGGCCCGGAAGGGCGAGGGATACGCTGCCCGGGTGTTGACGGAGAACGGCGTCAGCCTGGAACGAGTGCTTCAATAGGCCAGGCCGGGGAAACGACCCCCGCCAGGCGTCAGGCCGCCGCCTTCCTTCCGCTTGCTACGGCAGGTAGCGCGAGGGCCAGCAGCGCGCCCGCGGCATAGAAGGCCGCCGCATACCAGAATATGATCGTGTAGTCGTTGTTCAGCCATCCCAGAATGGCCCCCAGGATGACCGGAGAGGCCCCGCCGAACAGCGCATTGACGCCCCAGTACAGGCCCATGAGGCTTCCCTCCAGGTTGAGCCCGTGGGCCACGTCCATTGCCCCTGCCTGGATCAGAGAGCTCACGGAGAACATTACGCTGCCAAGCAGAATGACCAGTATGGTGAACTTGGCGCCACCGCCCGCAAGCGCGATCAGCACCACCAGGACCGTCGACGCGACCATGATCGCCACGATAACCGGCTTCCGGCCAATCCGGTCCGACGTGCGGCCGTAGAAAGGCCCCGTCACGATCGCTAAGGCCGTCAGCAGGCCAAAGTGGGCGCCCACCATCAGCGGCGACATGTCCAGTGTCTCTTTGAGGTAGAAGGCGAAAAAGACGATGAGGCCTCGATCGGCGATGCCTCGCACGCCGGACACCAGCAGCAAGATGAGCAGCGCCCGCCGTTTCAGCAGACCCCCCATTGCTCCGAACTGCGCCCCGAAGCCCCTTTGACCGCCCTTGGATCGGCCCTGCGCCCGACCCATACTCAGAGTAGCCAGCGTCATCCATAGGACTCCGGCGAAGACCAGGGTGATGATCCCGGACCCTTGAACGACGACCTGCCACGACACTACGCCGATCAACGCTCCGACGACAAAGGGAGCCACGGTGTCCCCGGCGGTCCCGCTGGACCTGTGAAGGGCAATAACGTAGCCGCGGCGCTCGGGAAAACGCTGGGAAAGCACGCTGGAGGCGGGAGGGTGCCAGAAGGAGCCCATCGCCGCGCCGATGGCCAGGCCAATGAGGATGAGCCCGTAGGCGCCCACCAGCGACGTGAGGATGTAGCCCGCCGCCATGGACACCAGGCTCAGGATCATGAAATGCCGGCGCAGGGCCTGGAACCGGTCGGTTATGATGCCGCCCCCGATGCTGGCGACTCCGCCGCCGACCATGCGAGTCGTCTCGAAGAGGCCCGCTTGAATGGCGCTCAGGCCAAGACTCTCAGCAATGTACGGCACCACGACCAGAAAGCCTTGGGGGTAGAAGTGGACGGGCACGTGTCCGGCCACCACCGACCACAGCGTCCTGCGGTCGCCGCTGCCAGCGGCCTCTGCCGGCCCTGAGGTAGGTTCGGGCTGGCTCAAAGGGGCCTCATAAGCGGGGCTTGCGGACAGGGGGGCGCACTCATGCCGCCCTCAGGACCCCCACCCACAGGAAATCGGACTCCGGATGGTCTGTCACGGGATAGGGCATTCTATAGGTAATGAAGCCCGCCTCGGCGAACAAACGGCCCCACGTTTCGATGGAGAACAGGCCGGTGACGTGCCTGTCCATCTCGACGCGGAATTCTCCCTTCTCCGTGATGAAATAGACAAAGATCGTCTCGATGGTTGAGTCCGACGGGTCGGGGTCGCGATCGTACTCCACGTAGGTTAGCTCAAGGTCCCCCTCGCCCCTTCTGCTGGTGCATGGGAGGGCGCTCGCGAACGTTTCCACGTAGAAGATGGGCGCCGTTACCAGCGCGCCGCCGGGGTTCAGGTGTTCCCTGGCAGTCACGAGGGTCGCCAGCAGGTCGGCTTCGGTGGTCATGTAGGCGATGGCGTCGTGGATGACCACAGCGTCGAACCTGCGGCCCAACCTGACCGTGCGCATGTCCCCCACGTGGTGCTCCACCCCGGGGTTCAGCTTCTTCGAGTGGGCAATCATCTCCTCGGAAAGGTCCACGGCCGTGGCATCGAACTCCGCTGTCAGGTGTGATAGGTTGTGTCCGCCCCCAACGCCCAGTTCCAGCAGGTGGTGACGGCCAGGCCCGAGGCAGTGGCGCAGGGCTTCGCGCCAATACCCGGCCTCCTTGACGTACTCCGCCGGGTCGCTGAGGAGGGGCCACAGGTGGGCAAGCTCGCTGTACAGCCGGTCTGATTTCATGGCAATGGAGGAAGAGAAGCGTGCTGATTGTTGTGTTTGTGGGGGCTGGCGGACTGGCTGGCTCCGTGATTCGCTATCTTGTCGGGCGGTGGATCTTCACCGCTGCGGGCGGCCCCTGGTTTCCCTACGGAACGCTGGCCGTGAACGTGACGGGTTGTCTCCTCATCGGCCTGTTGGCCGGTTTCGCGGACACCCGGCAACTCCTCAGCCCCGAGACCCGCGCCTTTCTTCTCGTGGGGTTGCTGGGAGGCTTCACGACCTTCTCCGCCTTTGGCCTGGAAACGGTTACCCTGATGCGCCAGGGCGAGGTTGCAGCCGGGCTGGGAAACGTCGCTCTGCAAGTAGCGCTGGGACTGGCCGCCGTGTGGGTTGGCCTCACCATAGCACAGAGGGTCTGAGCCGGGCAGCCGGATCAGCCATTCAGTGAAAATGCTCCACACCGGAGAAAGCACATGAACGATCTCACCTACGTATTCTATATCAACGGCCCGCCCGAACAGGTCTGGCAAGCCCTGGTCTAGCCGGAGGCCTCCAAAAAGATTGCCTTCGGCAGTGAACTCCAGTCGACGTTTGAGGTCGGGAGCCAGCTCCGCTGGGTGGGACCGGGCAGGGACGGCGAGCAGACGGTACACATCTATGGCGATGTCCTGGCCTTCGAGCCCAGCCGGCGCTTCAGCTACACCTGCCGGGTTGGAGAAGCCTACGGCGCTGAGCACAAGGACTTCGAATCGCGAGTGACGTACACCCCGGAGTCCGCGGGCCCCTGCACAAAGCTATCCCTCGCCCACGATCAGTGGCGGGAAGGCAACCCTGCGTACGAGGGAACGGCCGAGGGCTGGCCGCTAATGCTCAGCTCCATCAAGACGCTGGTGGAGACCGGTGAGGCTCTGCCGATGACGACGGGATTGCACGGGTAGAGCGTTGACGCGCCCTATCTGTCCATTTTGAGAATCGTCAGGAAGGCTTCCTGGGGCACATCCACCTTGCCCACGCGCTTCATGCGCTTCTTGCCCTCGGCCTGCTTCTCTAGGAGCTTGCGCTTACGGGTCACGTCGCCGCCGTAGCACTTGGCCAGGACGTTCTTGCGCAGGGCCTTGATGCTCTCGCGGGAGATGATTCTGCTTCCCACGGCCGCCTGCAGGGCCACCTCAAACATCTGCCGGGGGATGACCTTCCGCAGCCGCTCCACTACAGCCTTGCCTTGCTCATAGGCTTCGTCCTTCCGCACGATGGTGGAGAGGGCGTCGATGGAATCGCCGTTGACCAGGATGTCCAGCTTCACCAGATCTCCCGGGCGCTCTCCGCTGAACTGGTAGTCCAGGCTGGCGTAGCCTTGGGTCCGGGACTTGAGCTGGTCGTAGAAACCGACCAGCAACTGCGCCAGGGGCATGGCGAACTCCATCAGGACCCGGGGGTCGGTGGAAGGCCCGTGCAGGCCGTCGGCCTCGTCCCCGGTCGTCTCCATGTATTCCATTCGCTTGAATTCCCCGTGGCGCTCCGACAGCAACTCCATCACCGCCCCGATAAACCTGGAGGGAACGACGATGGTGAGGGCCAGCCAGGGCTCCATCACCGTGTCGATGTCCTGAACGGGCGGAAGCTGCGTGGGATTGTGGACGGTCGCCTGGCTGCCGTTGGTCAGCATCACCCGGAAGCGCACGCTGGGCGACGTAACGATGATATTGAGACTGAACTCCCGCTCCAGCCGCTCCTGGACGATCTCCATGTGGAGCAGGCCCAGGAAGCCGCAGCGGAAGCCGAACCCCAGGGCCACGCTGCTCTCGGCCTCGAAGGTAAGGGCGGCGTCGTTGAGTTGCAGTTTTTCCAGGGCGTCTCGGAGCGCCGGATAGCTCTCCCCGTCCGCCGGATACAGGCCGGCAAAGACCATGGGCTTCAATGGCTGGTAGCCCGGAAGCGGCGCCGCGGCGGGGCGCGAGTCCAGGGTTATGGTGTCCCCTACCCTGCACTCGCGGACATCCTTGAGCCCCGTGGCAATGTAGCCAACCTCGCCGGCGCGGAGGGTCTTCGCAGGGGTAAGCCGCGGGAGGAAGACACCGGCCTCCAGGACATCGGCCTTCGTGTGCGTTCCCATCATGCGCACGGCGTCAGCAGCCTTCACGACGCCGTTCACGATCTTGATGTAGGCCATGACCCCTTTGTATGGGTCGTACTTGGAATCAAAGATGAGGCCCTGCAGTGGGGCGTCCACGTTGCCCCCCGGCGGTGGAATCCGCTCCACGATGGCTTCGAGGAGGTCATCCACGCCGCTGCCCTGCTTGGCCGACACCATCATCACCTCGCCCCAATCGAAGCCGAAGGCCCGCTCCAGCTCTGCAGCGACTCGTTCGGGCTCCGCCACCGGCAGGTCTATCTTATTGATCACCGGGATGATGGCGAGGTCCTGTTCCAGGGCCAGGTAGACGTTCGCCAGCGTCTGGGCCTGGATGCCCTGGGTGGCGTCGACCACCAGCAGAGCGCCCTCGCAGGCCTTGAGGGAACGCGATACCTCGTAGCTGAAGTCCACGTGGCCGGGCGTGTCGATGAGGTTGAGTTGGTAGGCGGCGCCACCTCTCGCCACGTAGTCCATGCGGACTGCCTGGGCCTTAATGGTGATGCCCCGTTCGCGTTCCAGGTCCATGGAGTCGAGGAACTGCTCGGTCATCTCCCGCGCGCTGACGGCGTGGGTGGCCTCGAGGAGACGGTCAGCGAGGGTGGACTTGCCGTGGTCGATGTGGGCAATGATGCAAAAATTGCGGATGTGGGAGGTTTCCATACCCTCATGGGAGGTGGGGAAAGACTGCGCTTATCGTAGCACAGGGCCTGGCCCCCCTCAACGAAGGGACTCCGCCCCAGATTCGCCACCTAGCATGAAAGAGGCGCATCCTCCATCCCCAAGCGGGGGCAGGGGGCGCAGCCCCTGCCGAGGGTACAGCGTGTCCCCCTGTTCCGGAAAACGTCGGAGGGAGGAGCCGGCGGGATAGCGGCGCAGGCCACAACAACACCCTCCGTCCCAAGCGGGGTGCGGGGGCCGCAGCCCCCGCCGGGGGTACAAGGGAAGTCCCCCTGTACCCCAAAACGTCGGAGGGCGGGCAGGTGGGACAACGGCGTCCGCCACCATAAGCCCCCCTCTCCTTCCCCTCAGTCCCTGCCCCATCCTACTTGCAAAATACGAACGATTGTGCTATAGTACCCCCATGAAGTCGGCCACCGGCCCGCTTCTCTTTCTCGGAGCCTGCCGCATACATGAGCACTGGGGGCTAACCACAGAGAATCCCCCTGTGGCAGGAGCGCTGAGGGAACAACCCAAGGGGCAAGACCCTCCGAGGAAGGCTGGGGCCGGAGCGAATGCCGTTGTAGGGCATAGGCTCTTGGGAGCCGCTTAGGCTCCCCGCGGTTTCGCTAAGGCTCGCGACGGCTCCGTCTCAGATCTGTCCCGGCTCCGTCACGGCTCCCTCCGAGGCACCGCTGGTAAACGTCGCGAAGTGTCGCCAACTGTCCCACAGTCGTGACATCTGTCCCCTGGAGTGCTATGGATTACCGCTCTCGCTCCCGCCGCTGTTGCCTTTGGCGCCCCTACCGGCTCACGCCTGCTCCACGACTGGACGCTCCCTCCTGTTCCGGGCGCTGCCGGAGGCCGCCTACCGCGCAGGACGCGAAGCGCGCGACGCCTACAGGCAGGAGCGCGGTGGGTTCCGGGGCGGGACGGATATCCGGACGGTGAAGCGGCCCCGGTCGTAGCCTCGCCGGATGGTGGGCCATACCCGCGCTGGCCTTCAACCGGGACCCGGCGATAAAGCAGTTGGCCCTGGTTAGCCTCCATACCCACTCAATGCCTCCTCGTGATTCCTTAGATGGTGGATTCGGGTCCACCGTGGCCTCATCGGTTTACGGTAGAGCAGGAGACAGCTATGATGGCTGGAGCCGGGGGACCGGCCATCCATCAGCGAGGGAACTTTGAATGTCCAATTTCAGAGGCGCGTCCCTACTCATGCTCGGCCTCATCATCATCGTGGCTGGGTGGTTCGTCCAGTCGGGTGTCCTCGAATGGCTTCTCAACGTTATCGGTTTCATCATGATCGTATCGGGCATCCTGGCCGCCGTCGTCGGCCTCATCCAAATGTTGTCCGGCGGAGGGCGCCGCAGGCGGTACTAGCGCGGGGTTGCCGCCCCGCCCCACGACCGTATACTGCGCGGAGCTATCAAAGAAAAACGGCCCGCTGCTCACAAGGGCCAGTAAGAGGTAGGACCAATGCAACGACAGCGGACTATCGGCCACGACGGCCAGCTTCAACTCCGCATGTTCTTCACGATGTTCATGCTGGGGCTGGTCTACGCCGCGTTCATTCTGATTCTGTGGAGAATCGGCATCCCCATCGTGATCCTGGTTGCGTTCGCCGTCATCATCGCCGTCATCCAATTCTTCTTCTCAGAGAAGCTCGTGTTGAGGTCGATGAGAGCCAAGATCACACAACCCGAGCAGGAGCCCGTTCTGCACCAGACCGTGGAACGGCTCGCCCTCATGGCCGGCATCCCCAAGCCCCGGATCGCCGTGTCGGAGTTGCACATCGTCAACGCCTTCGCCGCTGGGCGCAGTCCCAAACGTTCGGTGGTCACGGTGACTCGCGGCATCATGCAGCGGCTCAACGCCCAGGAGTTGGAGGCCGTGCTGGCCCACGAGTTGACCCACATCAAGAACCGCGATGTTCAGGTGCTGACCATCGCCAGCTTCTTTCTGATGGTCATCTCCATGCTGCTCCATTCGCTGTTTTGGATGGGCATTTTCGGGGGCTTCGGCCACGGCAGAGACCGCGGAGGCGGCGGGCAGGCGGCCATGGTCATCCTGGCCGTCATGGTGGTGTCCATCATCACCTATTTCGTTGCCCAGCTTTTGATCATGACGCTTTCCCGCTACAGGGAGTTGGCCGCCGACCGGGGCGGCGCCATCATCACCGGCCAACCGGAACACCTGGCCACGGCGTTGCTCAAGATCCAGGCATCCTCGCTCGGCGCCACCGACCGCGACCTGCGCGAGGTGAACGAAGGGGCAAGCGCCTTCTTCATCATTCCGGCCCTGAAGAAGGGCTCCATCGCCTCGATGTTCGCCACGCATCCGCCGGTTGACGAACGGGTGCGAAGGCTGCGCCAGATGCAGCAGGACATGGAGGCCTAGTGGGCTTCTTCGACGCCCTCTTGGGCCGCACCAGCAAGGCCCGCTCCTATACGGGCGACGTGTTCGCCATGGCTACGGCCTACCCTGTCCTGCTGGACAAGATGGACCTTGCACCCGGCGAGAGGGCGGCCCTGTCGTTCCGGCCCATCCCCTCCTCCTATTACGAAAAGGCCGAGGAGGAGATACGGGATGTCCTCCGCATCAGCGAAAGGACCGCAAAAACGCGCTCGTCGCTCCGAAAGGACGACTTCGGCTATCAGTGGGTGCTGCTGGAAGACGAGGACTTCGAGGACCTGGTCACGGCCATCCACATGGTCGCCGAGACCCTGACGGGGCACGGGTTCCGGGACCAGATACTGGCGGCTGTGTTCGGCTTTCGCAAGGACGGACGGGAGCTGCACTGGGTGTACAACTACAAGTCCGGGAAATTCTACCCCTTCGTTCCCCAGGGCAACCGCCTGCGCGACAGCGCAATGGAGAACCGGATGGCTGGGGCAATGAAGCAAGAGTTGCCGCTGGAACAGGACTCGGAGCAGTGGTTCGGCCTCTGGGGCATTCCGTACTAGGCGCTCTACACAGGCGCATGGCCGCCGGCGACCGCCGTCCATGCCTCTGGCGGCCTCTGGCGCCCTTTCTCTGGCCGTAGTTCCTGAGAGGTTCCCCTACAGGACTGCGCTCGTTTCCACCGGGCCCCCCGTGACCAGGAAGACCACCCGCTCCGCAATGTTCGTGGCCCGGTCAGCAATGCGCTCCAAGTCGTGAGCAACCCACAGAAGCCACGTGGCCCGCGTGATGGTCGCGGGATCCTCAATCATAAATCTCAGCAACTCGTTGTATACCTGGTTGTATAAGCCGTCGACCTCGTCGTCGCTGTGCCAGACCCGATAGGCCCCCGCCACGTCCCGCTCCACGAGAGCGCTCAGGCTGTCTCTCAGCATCCCCGTCGCCAGTTCGCTCATACGGGGAATATCGATCAGGGGCTTGAGCAGAGGCTCGTCGCCCATCAACAGATTGATCTTGGCGATGCCCTCGGCGTAGTCGCCCATCCGCTCCAACTCGGACGTAATGTGGAGCAAGGACACGATTGTGCGGAGGTCCTGGGCCATGGGCTGCTGCGTGGCAATGAGTTCAACGATGCGCTCTTCCAACTCGAAGCGCATGCTGTCTATGACGTCGTCCTGAGCGACGACTTTCTTGGCAACTTCAACGTCCCGATCCTTCAGTGAAGCGACGGCCCATTGGATGGCCTCCTCCACCATGCTGCCCATCTCGAGCACGCCGTCCGTCAGGTCGGCAAGGTTCTTGTCGAAAAACACTCGGGCCATAGCGGCGCCTCCGTCGATCCTCCATCCCCTGCAAAAGCGATAGCTGCTCAGGATTCGGCTCATTGAAAGTGGAAAGCGGATATCCTACACCGAGAATCCCATGATTGCAACGACGCAAGGCCTTAGGAGAGCGATTGCCGCCAAATGACCGGCAAGGTTGACAGACTCGGCGGGGGCCTGAGAATGATTCCACTCAGCTTGGCGCTAACGGTGAAATGGCATGAAACTTGGAGACTTCACGGTCAGTTCGGTAAGCGACGGCGTTTTCCGCCTTGACGGCGGCGCGATATTCGGCATCGTCCCCAAGCCCATGTGGCGGAGGCGGATCCCGCCAGACAGGCTCAACCGCGTCGCTCTAGGCCTCAACTGCGTGCTGATCCAAACGCCGCGCGGCAACGTCCTAGTCGATACAGGCAACGGAGGCAAGCGCCGGGCACTGATGCGGCAACGCTTTGGCCATCGCCGCAGCCTGCTCCTGGGAGAAATCGGGGCCGCCGGGCTTTCCCCCAACGACATAGACTACGTCATCCTCACCCATCTCCACTTTGACCATGCGGGCGGCTGCACCCGTCTGGACCCGGACGGCGCCGCGGCGCTGGTCTTTCCCAATGCCCGCCACCTCATTCAGCGCGCCGATTGGGAGCAGTTCAAGGCACCCAACGACCGAGCAAGAGGGTCAGCCTTCACCGACGACTACTTGCCGTTGCGCGACAGCGGCCAGTTGGACCTGCTGGACGGCGACACGGAGGTAATCCCCGGCGTGTGGACGCGCGTCACCGGCGGGCACACGCAGGCCCATCAAATCGCGGTCGCGGAGAGCGGAGGCCAGACGGCGGCGTTTCTCGGAGACCTTGTGCCCACACAACACCACATGGCCCCGGCCTGGATTACGTCCGTGGACTCCTTTCCCGAGGAGACGTTAGAGCAGAAGCGGGACCTGCTGGAACGCGCCGAGCGGGACCGGTGGATTGTGCTCTTCTCCCACGACCCCGACAACCGCGCCGGCTACGTGGAGCGGCCCGACGGCAAACGCTTCCGCCTACAGCCTGTGTCCATGTGACCGAGGCGGGAGGCCAGCGTGACGGAGGGTTGCAGAGGCGGTTCAGGGAGCCGCCCCTGCAACCCGATCGTTTTCGGCGACCTCACGTCACATCTCCGCTGCCACAGTCACCGAGTCAGAGCTGCGAGTTGCTCACCAATAGCATTCTCCTTACAGGACCAGACCGAACGGCAGCACGAAGCTTCTTGATTCAGTGTGGCTCGATGGGATAAGGTGGATAGCTCAGCCCTTAGCTCGCTGCAAATTCGAAGACATCCTTATACTTCTTGTAGCAGGCAAAGCACACGGGCTTAAGTAGAGTCGCCGCATGCTCACTCCCGCATGTGTGGCAATGATTTTCCTTGTATGTTTCGTTCTCGTACTGCCTCCATATCGCGTAACAGCGCTTGCAGTACGGCTGAGCCGGGTTGGCCGGTAAGGCATCTTTGCACCGAATACAGAACCCATCTTTCGGCCTCGCCAGAGACGGCCGAGGATTTTTCAAGTCCTTTCCGCTCCTGAATGTCCTCTGAGGAATGCTTTCTGCAGCTTCAATTGTTGCGACCGTCACACAAATCTCTTCGCTCACTCTCACGATTCGCATCGATTCTTGGAGAATCTCATTGTAAAGTTCAGACTCTTTCTCGCGAGATACAAGTAGACCCATCTCGTTGTTGTTGACCTGGGAGAACTCATAAAGATTCATTGAGGTCATCAATGCCTCATTTTCATTCAAGTAACATTTCGCATGAAGATTTCTGCAAAAACTGGTCCTGATAGAAGTCATTGATTCGAGCCACTTGTTTTCTGTCGGCTGTAGCTCATTTTTCCCATAGACTACACGGACATCAATCTTCAGGCGATTCTTGTCCTCAAGGAGCTCTTTGATACCCTCATTGACTTTGAGGAATGGGCTGATGATTACAAGACGCTCCCTGCCGCTCTTGACAATTTCTTCAAGCCGATATGAGACCCCTGTTGTGGTAAGGAATTCAGCCATAACCTCCACTCCTCATCGCTGAGCCCTCTTGGATAAACTTGTCGGCTTATCTGGAACAACATTACAGCACTCGCTAATCCTCCGCACAGGGGGAAGCGAATCCATTTCTAGACACCCTCTAAGCGTATCCCGCCGCCACCGCGACAGTCATTTCCCCCACACTGGAAATGTTGATGCGCACCGCGTCGCCGGGGGCCAGCGGGCCCACCCCCTCGGGAGTGCCGGTGAAGATAACGTCACCTGGCTCCATGGCCATGACCCCGGACATGCGCTCGACAATGTTGCGGCAGCTCTCCCTCATGTCCTTGGTGAACGCGTGCTGGCGATGCTCGTCGTTGACCCAAAGGTTGATCTCGAGCGCCTGGGGGTCAGGGACTTCATCCGCCGTGACGATGGCCGGTCCCAGGGGAGCAAAGCTGTCGAAGGACTTGCGCTGGCTGCGGTCCTCATCGCCGCGGACGGTGATGTCCAAACCGCAGGTGTACCCGAACACGTAGTCCAATGCGTCCTCCGCAGACACCTTGGAAGCCCGCTTGCCCATAACGATCACCAGTTCCGACTCGTGGTCAGTGCGGCGGTCGGGATAGGGAAGGACGATGGGCTGCGACGGGCCAATCACCGCCGACGACGCTTTGAGGAAAAGCCCTATCTTCGCCAGGGGACTGTCCTCAGCCAGCATCTCCCGCACGTGGCGCATATAGTTGGCGGGCGCCGCCATGATCTTTCCCGGCCGCGGCAACGGGGCCAGCAGCGTTACCGAGTCCAGGGGCGCCGCCGGGCCGTTCGCGGCAGCCTGCGCAAGCTGGGGCTCCAACGCGTCGAAGTTCTCGATGAGGCGGATCATCCTCAGAGGCTTCCACGCATCGGGTACCTCATTGACGAGCTCCGTGACGTCCACGACGCCTGCGCCGTTCTGGACTCCCAGACGATAGTCGTTGAAACAGACCAGTTTCATTGCTCACCCCCGTTCAATTTCCGCCGCATTGCGACGCCGGTATGCGCGTGCAGCCAGCCCTAGTCCCCGCGCCAGGTTGCCAGAACCTGGTCAATGAGGGGACGGGCCGGGTTTTCACCCGCCTCTGCGTCGAAGTACTTCGCAGACATGTGCTTGCCGCCTTCCAGGCCAAGATACTCCCGCTCTGTTGGCAGATCGATGGAGACGTTCTGCTCCGGGTCCCTGATGACGGCCATGGGCTCTCCACCGTCCATCACAATGTCCATCTGCTCGTTCAGGAGCTTCCGGTAGAGGACCAGTCCGGTGTCGGAGGACCCCAGCCGCTCCAGGTCCCGCTCGACGACGGGGCCGGGCCCCTGGGCCACCATGGCCGCCTTGTCCTGGTCCACGCTGCGCTCAATCTGGAGCCAACCAGCGTCGTCGTACAGGGAAACGTAGCGGTACGGGACATAGTCCTGGGCAGGCGCCCTGTGACCCGGCGCGGGAACGTGGATATACATGGATACGTGGAAGGTGTTCTCGTCGTCGATGGGGACCCGCCATTCGAACGAACGCATGACCTCCATCCCTGGGATATACAGGATGTTGGGAAAGAGGATGGGATGTCCCACCTTCCAATCGTCGCTCTCCTCCGTGTCGCCCTCCACCAGACGGCGCTTGATGACGCCGTAGGGAAACACGTCGAACCCAATCTTGAGGTGCGCCCGCCGCCGGGTGGGGAAGGCCGTCCGCACGTAGCTCCCGCGCCGCTCCTTGAGGTACTCCGTCAGGTGCGTGTGCAGCCACTCGACATGGACCGGGTCGAGGGAGTTCTCCATACACTGGAGCCAGTTGGCGGGCAGGTGGGTGATGGCTATGTCCTTGACGGCGTTCTCCTCTGCGAGGGCGCTCCAGCGGGGAAGCAGCGGAGCCGGTTCCGGACCCATGTACGCCCACAACAGCCCGCTCAACTCCTCGACGCGGTAGCCGGTCAGCTTAATCTTGTCCCTGAAGCGGCTCTCAGGGCGAACGGTCTCCTCGAAGGGTTGCTCGACGCATTGGCCGGTCTCGTCATAGAGCCATCCGTGGTACATGCAGCGGAGGCCGCGCTCCTCGGGGATGCCATAGGCCAGGTTCACCCGGCGATGGGCGCAGTACCGCCCCACCAGTCCGTAGCGTCCGCTGCGATCCTTATACAGCACCAGGTCTTCACCCAGCAGACGGACCTCCCGGGTTGGGTTCTCGTCCAACTCCCGCGTCGGCGCGATGGGATGCCAATAGCGGCGCATCAACTCTCCCATGGGGGTGCCGGGGCCTACCTTGGTCAGGCGTTCATTCTCCGTTACCGAAAGCATGGTCTTACCTCCTTGGCGCAACCGGCCCTTGGCTCGCTGTCCCCGGTGTTTCCACTTTGGGACCTATGCCGGAGCGCGGGCGCACCCCCCAGCGCAAGCGTAGAGACGACTTGATTATACAACCTTAGTCCCCGGAGCAACGGCGCCGGGCGGAGGCAAGGACGGCGGGGAAGCCGAAAGCCGCGTCGGAAGGGCAAGCGGAGGGCGTGGAGAGTGGGGGAACGTGGAAAGAGGGGAAAAGATAAAGGATCTCGGCGGCGACCTATTTTCCCACGCAGTTACCCACGCAGTATCGTCGGCGCTGGGGCGTTTCACTTCCGTGTTCGAGAAGGGAACGGGTGGAGCCACCCCGCTAAAGCCACCGAAATCCTTATCGCTATTCATTGTAGCCACGCCGGGCCGGGGCGTCAACCGCTGCTTGCCGCGGTGGCCGCGGCCATTCTCTCTTCCCTTCCGTCTTGCCGTTCATGTCCGAAGGTGCAACCGCGCATCACGCTGGACGCGGAGGCGCATCAACATCATGCTACCCGCGTTGTGACGAACGATTGCCCCAACCCGTCGATCTCAGCCCTGTTCATCAAGTAGAACATATCGTCGGCGTCTCCGCCGATGAGTCTCATCGCAACTTCCTCTATGCGCGGTTGCAGCATCTTGTTCAACACTACTGCGCCGCCAAGCCCTGCTAGCCCGCCGCCCAGCCCTGTGACGACGTTCCCAACTCCAGGAACGACTGTCCCGGCGGCAGTCCCTGCCCCCGCGCCGGCCCACATGCACACCTGATTGATGCCAAACCTCGACGACAGCGCCAACGCCCTGATGCCGTGAACCCTGGACCGGTCCGTCAGACCGACGTCCGCGAGTTGGCGTTCAGTCTTCACCATTCCCCAAATGAGCTTGATGCCAAGCACCACTTCACCGATATAGGGAAGGGCATCGCGAAGCGAGTCGGGCACGTCCACGCCGTGATTGCCCGCTAGTTTGTGAAGCCCTTCCTTGACGAACTCAGTCAGAACCACGACTGAACCTATGTCGGTGAGACGTGCGACAAGCTCGGGGTGTGACTCAGCGATGGCGTCGTAGATTTCGCTGCTTATGTGAAAACTGACGTTCGGGGACTCCTGCATGCGGTCCACAACTCCACCGGCAGACTCTACGGCGCGGGCTTTGACCTGAATCAGGCTTTCGGCGCCATCCGGTCCAATTCCCGAAATGTCCCAGACCGGCTGTGTTGGATTTCTTGCCAGTTCAAAAGTCCATCCTGGGTTGAATTCCTCAAGCCTCTCTTTGGTTTGCAATTCGGCAACCTTGCCCTTGAGGTTCGACACGAAGTTTGTGACTGACGCGGAACCGCGGACTTCCTCATAGCGCGCATAGAGGAACGTACCCTGTGCGGCTAAGCGGGGAGAGGCTAAGCCGAACGCCTCGTTCAGTACGTCCGGCACGTTCCGCGCGTCGAACAGCGCCTCCATCGCCTCCTGGGTCGCTTGGGAAACCTCGATGGCGAAGTGATTGCGGTCCATGCCGCGGATGTGAGCGACCGCGTCGTCAGGCCCGAGGGCTTCGAAGCCCTCGGCCACGGGCAGCTTCCGCAGATCGGGAAGCAGGGAAAGGGATTGCATGGTCATCGGTTACGTCACCAGCGCCAGGATGAGCGCAACTATTGCGAGGGCGAGGCCCGCATAGGGGACCCAGCTCACCAGGTCCCTGCCAAAGGGGCGTTCGAGTTCAGCCACACGCGCTTCGAGCGCCCCTATCTGAGCCCTGGCCAGCGAATCGCCTTCCTCATGGCTCTCGATGTGCTTGGCAAGCAACTCGTGGTTCTTAATGACCCTGGGAATCAACTCGTGGTTGATGCGGTCCTGCTCCTGCCAGAACTTGACTCGTTCGGCGATCTTCGGCTCATCCATGAATGCCTCTCCCTTTGGGGCTGACTGCCCAGATCCGACAGCACTGCGGCGGCAGGCCGGCGCCGGGGTGATCCGCTAACATGGTCTCCCTCTCGGTAACCACAATTTTGAGGTGCATTCCCTCCTTCGGTAACCATACTTTTGATGTCATGCGCCCCCTTGCAGAATAAGAACTATTGTGCTATGGTATCCCCATGAAGTGGGCCCCGGCCCGCTTCTCTTTCTCGGAGCCTGCCGCATAACGTATGTACTGGGGGCTAACCACAGAGAATCCCCCTGTGGCAGGGGGCTGAGGGAACATCCCCCCGGCCCACAACCCTCCGAGGAAGGCTGGAACTGGAGCGAATGCCGTTGTAAGGCACAGGCTCTTTGGAGCCATCCCGCTCTGTAACGGCTCCGTAACGACTGTGTAACGACTGTGTAACGGCTCCGTAACGGCTCCGTAACGGCTCCGTAACGGCTTGTAATGCCTCGTAATGCCTTTGTAATGCCTCCGTGCCTGCAAACCCCGAATCCGGCTGGGAAATGTTACACATACAATCAAAGACCATCCCTGCCCCCGAACTCGGGCCGTCTTTGCCCCCAGTACGAGGGCAGGTCAGGAAGCGTCCCTATCCGGCTATGCCGCGCTCCACGGACGTGTGCAGACCATTCCCGGCGGTCGCCAATGCCCCGGGACCCGGCAGCCTGTAAGCTGGTCGGCCTACTCGGAAGCTCCCACCGGCACGATGATGGCGCCCTGTTCCGAGAGTCTTGCCACGGTCAGGTTGCGGGCCGTGTGCAGCAGTCCAATGTGGCTGAACGCCTGGGGGAAGTTTCCCAAAGCTTCCCCCGTGACCGGATCGACCATTTCAGAAAGCAGGCCCAGATGGTTCGCGTAGCCGAGGAGCTCCTGGAACAGTTGCTCCGCCTCGTCCACCTCCCCAGCATAGAGCAGGGCGCCTATCAGCCAGAAGCTGACCAACGTGAATGCCCCCTCCGTCCCTCCAACCCCGTCGTTGGTGCGAGCGGTGTCGTAGCGCCGCACGAGGACGCCGCCATCGCTCAGCCGCTCGCGAATGCGCTCAATGGTGCTGAGAATCCTGGCGTCGTCGCCGGGAAGGAACCCCACCATGGACATGATAAGCGTGCTGGCATCAAGGTTGGATGCCCCGTAGTACTGGACGAACGACTGAAGCTTCTCGCTCCAACCCTTTTCGAGAACCTCGTCCTTGATGACCTGGGCGGTGGCCCTCCATCGTTCCTCGTCGGCCTTGCTGCCGAACTCCAGCCGGTCCGCCAGGCCCGCGGCAGCGGTCAGCCCAACCCAGCACATCACCTTCGAGTAGACGAAGTGCCGCGTGGGGCCTCGGACCTCCCATATCCCACGGTCTTTCCTCTTCCAGCGCTGGCAGATCGCGTTGGCGAATGCCTCCACAATCGACCATGTCTGGTGGTCCACGGTTCCACCGTACTTGCGGAAGGTTGCAATGCTGTTGATGACCTCGCCGTAGACATCGAGCTGGAAATGGTCGCCGGCGTCGTTCCCGATGCGGACCGGCTTAGACCCGCGATAGCCGCTGAGATGGGTCAGCTCCCGCTCCCGGGTATCGGAGGCAACGTCGACGCCGTAGAGAATCTTTGGCTGGGACATCGTCACCTTGCATTGGTGCAGAAGCCACCGGAGGAATTGATTCCCCTCCCGCGGATCGCTCATCCGGTAGAAGACCCCGAGGGTGAAGGCGGCATCCCTGAGCCAGCAGTAGCGGTAGTCCCAGTTGCGCTGTCCCTCTATGGCCTCCGGCAGCGAGGTCGTGACCGCCGCAACAATGGCGCCTGTTGGCCGGTACACCATGAGGCTCAGAGCCAGAAACGACCGTATGATCTGCTCCCGCCAGGGACCTCTGTGCAGGGTGGCTGAAACCTTGGCGGCCGTCGCCTCCCAGTACCGGCGGGTCCGGGTCAGCTTTGCCTGCGTGTCCAGGAACCTGACTCTGATCGGCCGAGTCTTGCCGTAAGAGGCCACAAAGGTGACGGTCTGCCCGGCGTTGATGAAGAACGCGCTCTCGACGCCACCCAGCGCCTCGCGCATCGGCGCCTCGGTGGAGAGAGCAATGCAGCCACCCTCGCCAGCGGCCAATGCTCCGTGGGGCATGACCGTCGTGATCGTGGGCGTCTGTGCGTAATTCAGCCGGGGCTCGAATCGGCACACCATACGAACCCTTCCACGCCCCCCAGTGACAACCCGGTGGATCTCGTGCGGGCAGTTCATTGGCCCCGGCCTGCCGTCCTCGGTTATGGGCATGAAGTCGACCACCTCGACTTCGCCGTCCTCCGTTTCGAATGACGTGGAAAGTATATTGGTGTCGCCCACGTAGTGCTGCCGGCTCTGGGACGGCGCCTCCGGACTGATCCGAAAAAAGCCGCCCTCCTGGTCGTCCAAGAGGGCGGCGAAGACGCTTGGAGAGTCGAATCGGGGAAAACAAGCCCAATCAATGGAGCCGTCGAGGCCCACCAGGGCTGCCGAATGTGTATCGCCTATGATGCCGTAGGCTCGGATTGGCTTGTAGGCCATTGCTATGAGCGCTGAAGTTCTCCGGAAGATGTCGCCAAAATAGGCCTCCTTTCGGCAATCTTCCCAACGCAGGGTTGTGAAAGGATCGCGGAGAGGAGACCGATGGAACCAGCCCTCATTTGAGGCCAGCCCCAAGTATGCCTATACTTAGCGTAGTTTCTTCTACTATTGTAGCCCCTATGGTCAACCCTAACACGCTGCCCACTGTTGCCATCGAAAACCACGGCTGTAAGCTGAACCAGTCCGATGTCCAGGAGCTTGGCCGGCAGTTCACATCCGCGGGCTTTCGCCTGGCGTCCTGGGATGGGCCTGCAGACGTGTATGTGCTAAACACCTGCACGGTTACCCACGTTGCCGACGCCAAGGCCCGGCAGGCTGTGAGGGCGGTGCATCGCCGCAATCCCTCGGCGCTCGTGGTAGTCACCGGTTGCTACGCCGAGCGAGCGCCAGGCGAGGTCGCTTCGATCGACGGCGCGCAGCTTGTGGTGGGCAACCGCGACAAGGCGCAACTTGTAGACCAGGTGCTAGCGGCGCGCGGTCAAGCAGGCGCTGGCTCGGCTGCAAGCGGCGTCTCCCCCCAGGCAATGCCTCCCGCGGCTCGCACCCGGGCCATGGCCAAGATCCAGGAAGGATGCAACCAGGTCTGCGCCTACTGCATCGTGCCCAAGGTGCGGGGCCGCGAGCGCAGCATCCCGCAGCAATCTCTCGTTGGACAGGTGCAGGACCTCGCGTCGCAGGGCTACCGAGAGGTGGTGCTGACCGGCACGCAGCTCGGGTCCTACGGTTTCGACCGTCCGGGGGAGAGCCTCAAAGGGCTGTTGACGGCGCTGCTCCAGGAAACCACCGTGGAACGTTTGCGAGTGTCGTCGCTTCAGCCACAAGAAATCGACCAGGAGCTGCTCCACCTGTGGCGGAACCCCCGCCTGTGCCCACACTTTCACGTTCCTCTGCAGAGCGGCAGCGATTCAGTGCTCCAGCGAATGGGGCGACGCTACGATTCGGCCACCTTCTCCGGCGCGGTGGACCTCATCCACCGGAGCTTACCGGGCGCCAGCGTGACCACTGACGTCATTGCCGGTTTCCCGGGAGAGACCGACGATGAGTTTCAACAAACGCTCGCCCTTTGCGAGGGCGCGGATCTCGCATGGATGCACGTGTTCCCCTACTCCCGCAGGCCGGGCACCACGGCGACCTACCTGGCGGGGCGCGTCGAACCAGCGGTGAAACGCGAGCGCGTGGCGCGGATGCTTTTACTCTCGGACCGCAAGGAGTTGGCCTTCCTCCGGGACCAGGTCGGCACGGTGCAGCATGTCCTCTGGGAGGATGAGACAACCCTTCCCTCTGGGGATGGGAAGGCCTGGACCGGACACGCTCCCAACTACGCAAGGGTCTTCGCCATCTCCGAAAGACCCCTCGGGAACGCCGCCACCCTCGCAAGAGTGGTTGACCTCTCGGACGGCCGCCTGTGGGCAGAGGTGCTCCGAGTGTCCACGGCCTCTTGACGCCGGTGAAGCAATTGTGAAATAATTCACGGCGTCAGGTTCTCTGCACGCGCGCGCGGGGGCCTCTAGCTGTTGAAAGCGCACGCTCGCCAAAGGGTGAAGCAACCCCTGAGAAGGATGCCTTGGCCGACCTCCCCAAAGCCACAATCGCGGAGCGCCGGGAAGTCAGCGAGGATCTCTGGATCGTCAAGCTCGAGCCGGAGATCGGCTACGCGTTCAAGCCCGGACAGTACGCAACCATCGGCGCCGACGGCGTCGAGCGGCCGTACTCCATCGCGTCCGCCCCTCACGAGCCCCTCATCGAACTGTTCGTTGAGTTAGTGCCCCCGCCCGACGGCAATCTGACTCCAATCCTCTACAACATGAGCGTGGGGGACACGGTGACGATTCGGCCCAGGGCCAAGGGCATCTTCACCCTAGAGCCAGACTACCGGGACCATCTCATGGTGGCCACGGTAACAGGCGTCGCTCCCTTCATCAGTATGATTCGCCACTACCTCAACGACGGGGGACAGGGGCTTCGTTTCTTTGTCCTAGAAGGGGCCAGCTACGTCGATGAGTTCGGCTACGACGACGAACTGGAGGCGCTGGCGCGCAGTCACCCGGAGGCCGTGCGCTTCATGAAGACCATCAGCAGGCCGCAGGAACAACGAAACGCCTCATGGAAGGGCGAAACCGGCAGGGTCAACACCCTGGTGGAAAAGCACCTCGCGGAGTACGGCCTAGAGAGGGAAACGACGCTGGTTTACCTGTGCGGCCACCCTGGCATGATAGAAGACGCCAAGGAGCGGCTGGCGCCCGCTGGCTGGAACGTCAAAGAAGAGCGCTTCTGGAAGGACTAACAACCGAGCCGCGCTTCTCAGGCGTACTCATCGTAGATGCTGTCGAACTTGCCTAGCTTGAGCCGGGCCATGTTCCGGCACATGACCCTGACCCGCTCTTGGTCCTCGTCAGTGGTAACCATGCCCGCAATGGCGTTGGCCGATCTGGCCGTATGTTCAACGTCCGCCCCCTTGTGCACTACAAAGAACTCCAGAGCCTCCTCGGGGATGTCGTAGTAGGTGCGGAGATTGGCGTCGAACTCCGTGGCGTAGCGCTGCACCATAGTCTCGTTGGACAACAACACGGTGAGAAGGTCCACCTCTCCGCCCAAGAACACGCCGTGCAGCACGGCGCCCGTATGTAGCAGACAGCCGTAGGCCGGCAACGACCGCTCAAAGTCCTTTTCGCTCAGACCCAACGCCAAGCCAAATTTCTTTGCCAGCGCTGGGTGAGAGACCTCTTCGTTCAGCGCTTCCACCACGGCCATGAAGGGCCCGTCGTTGGATACGCGCTGCACGGCCCCCAAGACGATGAGCTTCAGGACCGCCATGTTGTGGATGTAGTGCTGGATAGAGAAGCCCTGGAGCCGCCGCGTGGTCAGCTTGCCAGAGCGAAGGTCTGTGAAGTAACGGCTCTCCATCAACCGCTCTGTTCCAGGGTCGATGATATCCCGGATAACCTCGTCGACGAAGCGACTGTTCGTCACGTCCGTTGCCATCGCGCCCCCCATGCTCCACAGAGTCCGCTCATTGTGCGCCGCCGTAGAGCAGGGGTCAAGCAGAGGGCGTCCTGGCCAAGCAAGGCTTAACGGCCCTCCGAATCCTTGGGGTTGGCCGGCTCTGGGGCCGCCTTCGTCAGGCTACTCCACGCCCAACTCATCCAGCCGCTCGTCGTCGATGCCGAAGTGATGGGCGATCTCGTGGACAACGGTAAGGCGCACCTGCTCCACCACCTCCTCTTGCGTCCCGCAGATGGCCTCGATGGGGCGCTGGAAGAGCGTGATCTTGTCCGGCAGGACCAAGTCGTAGAAGCCCCGTTCCGTGAGCGGAATGCCTTCGTACAGGCCCAGCAGGTCGTGTTGCGTCTCGAAGCCGCTGATGTCGAGTTGCTGGGGCTCAGGCCAATCCTGAGTGACGACGTCGCAGTTCTCTATCCGGTCCAAGAAGTCCTCCGGCAGGCCCTCGACGGCCTCCCTCACGAGGTCGCGGAACTCCCTGCGGCTCAAACGCATACCTAGCCGAGGCCCAGCGAATCCCGGATGCGCTTCAGGCGGTCCACGTTCTCCTTATCCGGCCCCCTAGCCTCCTTACCGCCGCCGGGCACCTCCAGAAGGAAGGGCGCGTCCCTGAAGGCGGGATGGGCCATGATGATTTCGAAGGCCTCCAATCCCATCTTCCCCTCGCCGATGTTCTCGTGGCGATCGACGGCCCCGCCAAAGGCAATCTTCGAATCGTTGCAGTGCACGGCGGCCAGCTTGTCCACGCCGATTTCCCGGTCGAACTCGTCCATGACCGCTTCTAGGGCGTCCTTCTTAGTGAGGTCGTAGCCGGCGGCAAACGAGTGCTGGGTGTCCAGGCATACCCTGACTCTGGGATCACCGAGCGCCTTCAGAACTCTGCCGATCTCGGAGAACTTCGAGCCGATGTGGTTGCCCATGCCCGCACTGTTCTCGATGACCATCTGCACGTCCTCAGGGCTTGCGTCGAGCACTGCTTCGAGGGCCTTGACCGCCCGCTCGAACACTGCGTCAAAGCCCTCCCCTCCGTGACTGCCACAGTGGAAGATGACTCCCGCGGCCCCGATGGCGCCGGCCCCTCCCATGTAGTTCTGCAGGGCCGTCACGGACTTGCCAACCAGGTCCTCGTTGGGGGAGCAGATGCTTACGAGGTAGATCCCGTGCAGGTAGGTGGGGCCGATGCCTGTCTCCTCCGACAGGCGGCGAAATTCCCCGGCGACCTCATCAGCGATGGGCTTCATGGCCCAGAACCGCGGCGAGGAGATGAAGAGCTGCATGGCTTCGGCCCCGATGGCCTCGGCCCGCTCGAAGACGTTGGTGAGAGCGCCAGAGCTTGATACATGTGCGCCAATCTTCATCAATCCCTCCTATTGTGCATGGCGCCCGATCATCCTTACTAACAGCCCACATTATAGCGCCGCTCCAGATCCTCGGCGGCTGGAGCGGGGAGACCAACGGTCGTTGTTGTGACGATTTTCGGCGACGCCTATAATCCACCTATGAACGCGGAAGACCTTGGCGAGTTTGGGCTCATAGAACGGCTGCGGGCCACCGTCGAACGGCGGCAGCGCCCCCCGGAGGGACTGCTTCTGGGAATCGGCGACGACGCGGCGGCCTGGACGGCGGCTGGCGGGGCAGAGGTTGCCACCACGGACACGATGGTGGAGGGGGTCCACTTTCTCCCCGGCAGAATGCCCTGGAAGGACATCGGTTGGAAGGGCATGGCGTCCAGTCTAAGCGATGTCGCCGCCATGGGCTGCGAGCCCCGGTTCGCGGTGGTCACGCTGGGAGTGCCCCCCGATGCGGCCGTGGACGATCTGGACGCCCTGTACGAGGGCATGCTGGACTGCTGCGATTCCCACGGGGGCGTCATTGTCGGCGGGGACGTTGTGGCGTCGCCGGTGTTCTTCGTGACGATTGGCCTCACCGGATACAGCGCCGGGACACTCATGACCCGCACCGCCGCACGAGTTGGAGACTGTATCGCTGTCACAGGAACACTGGGGGGGTCCGCAGGGGGGCTGCGGCTGCTCCTAGAATCAGCGTCCGGCTCGGACGCCGTTTCCGCTTCCCTGCTCGAGGCGCACTTCCGGCCCGCGCCGCAGATCGCGGCGGGCCGGATCCTGGCCGGCGCAGGGGTGATCGCAGCCATTGACGTTAGCGACGGGCTCTTAGCCGACCTTGGCAAGCTGTGCAAGGCCAGCGGGGTTGCCGCCCGCGTCGAATCAGCCGCGGCGCCCATCCACCCTACCCTTTGGGAAGCCTTCCCCGCTGATGCGCTAGAGCTTGCGTTGTACGGAGGCGAGGACTATCAGCTTCTCTTCACCGGCAACGAGATTGCCTTGGAAAAGGCCCTGCCCTTCCTCCCTACCCCGCCAGCAGTCATCGGCGCCGTGGTCGCGGGCAGCCCCGGGCACGTCGATGTGGTCGACGCCCAAGGGAAGACGGCGCCCGCGGCGCCGGGCGGGTGGGACCACCTGCGCCGGAGCCAGGCCTGATGGAGCTGGCCGCGCACAGCCCGGAGGAAACGCAGCGCATCGGCCGAGCCTTGGGCGAACTGGCCCAGCGAGGCGACGTCTTCCTGCTAAGCGGAGGACTCGGTGTGGGGAAGACCTGCCTCACGCAGGGTATCGCCTGGGGATTGGGCGTCCAGGACCACGCCCGAAGCCCCACGTTCGTGCTAATGACCGAATACCAGGGAAGGCTGCCGCTGCGCCACGCCGACTTGTACCGGCTCAACACCATCGAGGAACTGTACGACCTGGGCTTGGACGAGTACGTTGACGACAGCGATGGCGTTCTGGTGGTCGAATGGGCGGAGCGCGTGCCCCAGGGCTTCCCCGGCGATCACTTGCTAGTGCGGCTGGAAACTGCCGACGAACAGGCGAGGCTGCTGACCTTGGTCCCTAACGGCCCCCGCTACGAGGAGCTCGTGGAGAAACTACAGCGCGCCGTGGCCCACCCACCGTAGGCCATGGAACTCTGCATCGACACCTCATCCCGTTGGGCCGGCATTGCGCTGGCGCAGGATGGCGTCGTGGCCAGGGAGACGGCTTGGCGCTCCCGGCAGAACCACACGATGGAGATGGCGCCGGCCATTGAGCGCCTGCTCAAAGAGGAGGGCCTATCGGCGGCTGACTTGACTGCCCTCATCGTGGCCATCGGTCCGGGGAACTTCAGCGCCTTGCGCACGGGGCTGGGCTTGGCCAAGGGGTTGGCACACGCCACCGGCGTCGCGCTGGTCCCCGTGGGAACGTTGGAAATCGAGGCCCTTCCCTATCTCGGCCTCAGCCACGCCGTCTGCCCGCTGATGGATGCCGGCCGTGGCAACGTCGCTTGGGCAGTCTACCAGGGCTGGGAGGAGGGGGCGCCGCGGGCACTCGTCGAGGAGCAGGTCTCACCGCTGGAGGACGTTCTCAGGGCAGTGCCCGGCGATGTCATCTTTTGCGGCGAGGGCCTCGAGACAGTTCGGGAGGAGCTGCAGGGCCAGGCGCCGCCGCGAGCGGCCCTGCTGTTGGCGCCCGCCCCCACCCGTCGCCTCTCCGCGCTGGCATCCCTTGGGCACTTAAGGTTGTCAGCCGGCCACACTGCCGACGCCGCCACCCTGCAACCCCGCTATCTGCGAGGCCCTGCCATCACGAAGCCGAAACCTCCGCAGCGAATCAAATAGGGCAAGCGCCGCCGGCTACTTTATCGCCTGTGGGTTCACTGGCGAGCCGACGGAGCCGGTGATGGGCAACGGTGGGGCAACGAAGAAGAACTCGTAGACGCCGTCCTCGGCGCAGTCCTCGGCCAGCTCGTCGAGGTCCAGGATTTCACCCAACAACAGGCCGACGTAGGCAATGGCAACCAGGTGGAAGGGGATGCGCTGGCCCTCCACCTCCGTCGGATGCACCTCAACGGCGAAATTGTCCGCAGCGACGCTTGCCACTTTCTTCTCGAACAGCCAGGGAATCGTGTGGACGGAGAGACCGGCGCAATCGCTGAACACGAACCCGTCCCAGCTCCGCTTCGCCTTGCAGAGGGCCACGTGCCCCGTTCGGATCATGAGAAAGTCCCCCTGCCGCACCTCGACGCCCTGCGCTGCGGCGCAACCCTCCAGGTCGTCAATGGTGATGGCCGTCCCCGGCGCCAGCCAGTCGACGCCCTTGTACCTGGGGAAGTCCAGCAACACACCCCGCCCCACAATCTTGTTGGAGGTCTTGTCCATGCTGTTACGCTCGGCGCCGTTGCCCGTCACCAGGTAGTGGGGACGGTCATTATAGAGCCTGCCCTTGAAGATGACGTGCGCCAAGGAGTCCCATTGGGTCTGCCCCTGAAGGGCCAGCGTCGCCATGTCGTCGGTGACATGGAGAATGGGCGGGTTGTCCGAGAAAAGGGCTGGGTCGTCGATGCCGGTCTTGAGCATGGCGTGGATGGCGTTGAAGCGCTTGTTCGTGGGAGTGCGGCGCTGTGGACCGTCCAAGTTGAAGGGGATGGCAAGGCTGATAACTCTGCCCTTGCGCACCAGGCGGCTCGCCTCGACGATGTGCTCCGGCGTAACGTGGTTGAGGGCACCAATCTCGTCGTCCGGGCCCCAGCGGCCCCAGTTCTTGAACTGCTCGGCCCAGACCAGGAACTCGGCAACATCCACGGCGCGCCTCCAGCGGAAGAAGTGGGGGGATTATACAGCGGGAGGCGCGAGCCGTCATCCGGCGGAGGGCAACGCTCGGCGAGGGTTGGCCATCCGCTTTACGGTCTCACTTCCCGATTCCAGTCCCGTCCGGCTGGCAATACGACATCGGAGAATGGCGCAGCGTTTCAAGGTAGTCGTCATAGTCCAGCCTCTGGGGCATGACAACCTACGTATGGCGCTCTCGATACGCGTCCTGCGCCGGAAAGGCCAAGCCTTCCCATGGACCGCGGAAGAGGCGACCCCATCCGTAGATGGGCTCGGTGACGCCGCACCGGCGCAGCCCTTCCCATATGATCGACTGGCTGGCGGTGACCACATTGGCGCCAGTGTCCCGCTCGATAGCCTCGATCTGGTCGGCGGTGGCCTTGTTGGGACTGGGAATATACACGGTATCGGCGTCCGGGTGCTCCTCCATCAACTGCCTGGCCAGGGCCGCCGAGCGAGCCGAGGGCGTGCGGGCCAGCCAGTCCTCGCCGACGCCCACACCCTTCACGCCCAGAACTTCAAAGCCCTCGATGGAAAGGTAGTCGTCCTTGGGCTCCGGGACTGGCGGCGGGTCGGCGATCTGCACTACGACCAGCTTCTCCGCCCTGACCTGCCGGAGGGCGTTCATCTGGCAGGTGATGCTGCTGGAGAACGGAACTCCGTGCTCCTCTTCGAGGTCCTTGAGGAACTTCCCGATGCGCTCGTAGCCAACCCACAGGTTCAGTGGAATGCCGCCAAGGATGATGATGTCCACCTTGCGGCGGGCCATGACCTTGGCTATTTCCAGGCTCTGCTCCACGCCCCGTGCGATCTCCTCATCCGTCAGATCGACGATGGCGCCCGTGTTGATGGCCAGCGTCACCCCCGCGGGGGCGATTCTATAGAACTCATGAACGAACGCCTCCGAAATGGCGGGCGCCGATGTGTAGCCGATGCGAGCGCGGTATCCGTACATAGCCCATCCTTATGCGGCGTGGTTGTCTGGGATCACCCTGCGGCAAGCGGGCCAATTCCATCACAAGGGGCGTGTCATGTCAACGAGCGGAACAGCCTTCGCTACTGGACGAGCGTGGGCCCAAGAGGCGGCGGCTTACAACCGGTGCGCCGCCTCCAGAACCTGGGAGGCCGCCTCATAGCCGCGGCGGCCTCTACTAAGGATGGGCGGAACGAGGTAGAAACGGTCGATACCGCGGCCCAGAAATGCCCCGATCAGCTCCAACGCAATCTCCGCGCCTGGACGCCCTCTTTGCAGGTCACTCGCCATCTTCTCCGGCATGGCGCCGAAGGTCAGGCCGGCGCGGTGCGGCACAGGCGCGCCGAAGAAGACGGGCATCTCCAGGTCAGCGCCGCGAAGCCTGCGATACGACTCCAGAAACTGCTCAGCGCGGGCCGGGTCGAAGAGCGCCTGAGTTATGAGGAAGTGGGCGCCGGCGTCCACCTTGCGGCCGGCCAAATGGGTCTCGTTGTCCAGGTCCCGTCCAAGGTCAACAGCCGCTCCGATGCAGAAGTCGGTGGGGAAGGGAAGCTCGAGGCCCTTGGCGTCGCGGCCCACGTTCATAGCGCGGATGGAGGCAATGAACCCGGTGGGGGTGAAGTCGTCGACGGTCTTGGCCTCGGCGCGTTCGCACCCGCTAAAGGGGTCGCCGCCCACCACAATAACGTTCTCCAGACCGAGGGCCTGCGCTCCCAGGAGCTGGCTCTGCAGGGCGAGCCGGTTCATGTCCCGGCAGGCCAGGGTGAAGCTCGCCTCCCTACCCGACCGTTGCTGCAAGAGATAGGCCGCGGTGACGGAATCTAGCCTCACGGACTTGCCCGGGCTATACGCCACAGAGAAGAAGTCGGCATCGACGAGGGCGGCTTGGTCCAGCGGGTCCAAATTGGCTCCGCGGGGCGGCGATACGTCGCAGAGTACGGTCAGGCGACCTTTCGACTGCCTTTCGGTGACCTTGGCCACGGAGCGCCTCCAGACGTCCAACCGAAAGCGGGACAGGGATCAGGGGAGCGCCACCCAACGCACCAGCAACATCCCGCCCAACTGGTCGGCGGGGCACCGCTCAACGACGAAGGCCGTGGGCCCGATAGGACCCACGGCGCAATCGCATTCTCCTCGGTTCGAAGCGAGAGTCTAGTCGGAGACGCCCTTTTCCTTGAGGAAATCCAGCGCATCCTGGACGGTCACGATCTTCTCAGCGTCCTCGTCGGAGATCTCAACGCGGTTGTCGTCGTCCGAGAACTCCTCCTCGAAGGCCATCGTCAACTCCACCAAGTCCAGCGAATCGGCCTCGAGGTCATCGGTGAACCTTGCGGTCGCGACCACCTTGGCCTCGTCCACGTCCAGTCTCTCCGCCACAACTTTCCTCACGCGCTCAAAAACGGTAGCCACTCTGGGGACCTCCTTAGAACAATGAATACTGCGCCTATTATAGGGTCACTGCGCGGCGGTTGCCAAAACCGACCCCAGGACTCCGTTGACGAACTTGGGCGAGCTCTCTGAACCGAAGCTCTTTGCCAGCTCCACGGCCTCGTTGACGGCTACCTTGGGCGGCGTCTGATCGCCGTTCGTGATCTCGTAGATGGCCAGCCGCAGCACGTTCCTGTCAATGAACGGGAGCTGGGCCACCGGCCATGCAGGGGCATACCGGCCGATCAGCTCGTCCAGGCGCGGAACCTGCTCTCGAACGCTCCGCACCAGGGACCGGACAAAATCCATCAGCTCTGGGGTCAGACGGACGCGGGACAGGTTCTGCTCCAGCACTTCGTCCACCGGGTGGCCCGCCACGTCGATCTCATAGAGGCACTGCAGGACGATGGCCCTGGCCTTATGGCGGGGGGTGAAGTGTTTATCGGCGCTCATGTGAGCTGGCCCCGATGGCCACCCTGCCCGGACAACTAGCGGGCCAGCAATTGCTGCACGGTGGCAACATCGCCGGCTGCCTTAACGTCCACCTGACGGCTCATTCGGCGCACCAAGCCGCTCAACACCCGGCCAGGGCCAAGCTCGACGAACTGAGTCACTCCCGAGTCCAGCAGATAGGACACCGAGCGGCGCCATTGAACGCAGGAACACACCTGGTTCACGAGCTCGTCCTTGATCTCGTCCGCTGTTGTAAGGGGCCGCCCGCTGGTGTTGGCCACCACGGTGACCTTGGGGTCGGACACGGTGACGCCGGAGATCGCCAGGTTCATCCCTTCCAGAGCGGGGGCCATGAGGCTTGAGTGGAAGGCGCCTCCCACCTGGAGAAGCACGGTCCTCTTAGCGCCGCGGGCAGCGGCCAGATCCATGGCCCGGCCAACGCCGGATCGCTCGCCGCTGATGACTATCTGCTCGTCGGAGTTGATGTTGGCAATCTCGGCCCCGGTCTCACGGCATACGGACTCCAGGGTCTCTTCATCCAGGCCAAGAATGGCGGCCATGGTCCCGTCCCGTTGCAGCGAAGCCTCGTGCATCAGACGGCCGCGCTCCCGCACCAGCCGGATGGCGTCCAGTGGGCTGAGGGCCTCGGCGGCAACGAGCGCGCTGTATTCACCCAAACTGTGGCCAGCCGTGTACGCCGGCTCAGCCAGGCCGTCAGCCACGCCAAGCTCCCTCAGAACCAGAAGACACGCCAAGCTTACCGCCATGATGGCGGGCTGGGCGTTCACGGTCTTGCGAAGCTCATCCTCGGGACCCTCGAACGCCAACTCCATCAGAGGGAAGTCCACGGCGGCGTCGACATCGCGAAAGAAGGTCTTCACCGAATCGAAGGCGCGGTGCAGGTCATAGCCCATGCCGACCTGATGGGAACCCTGCCCTGGAAACAACAGCGCCAGCATTCCTTTGGAGCGGCTATCCGCAGTGTGTGTCACCACGTATCTCTATCTCCTAGGGCCCAACGTTGAGGCAATAGCGTGTCTATCCTGGCAACGCCAACCTATGCCAAGTCGCCTGCGTCCGCCGTGACGAAGCGCCCCTTGTAGGTCTCACACGATGGGCACGCCCTGTGGGGCATCTTGGGGGCGTGGCACCTTGGGCAGGCGGTCAGGGCGGGGGCACTCAGCCGCTGGGAAGCGCGGCGCTTGCCGATTCTGCTCTTGGTCCGTTTCTTTCTGGGTACAGCAGGCATGAGGGCTCTGTTCTCCTAGCGCTGCTCCTGAGCCAGTAGGTCCAGCAAAGGCCCCCAGCGAAGGTCGCGTTGGAGCCCGGAGCAGCGGCATTCTTCATAGTTTAGCTGTGCGCCGCATCGAGGGCAAATGCCGGAGCAGTCCGAACCGCAAAGTGGCTTCATTGGCGCGCTGGTAAGAACGTACTGCCGGACGGCTTCCCTCAAGTCGAGGACATGGCGAAGGTCAATGGTAAAAACGTCCCCATCGGGGACCTGCAGGCGCGCCCCAGTGTCGACGTTTATGAGGGGATGCCAAACGTCGTCGATGAGGAAGTGCCTGGCGTGGGCGAATGGCTCGAGACAGCGGGCGCAGACTGAGGTGGCCTTTGCTTCAATGGCCCCGTGAACCCACACGCCGTCCTCAGTGCGAAGGAAGCGCAGATCCCCGGCGATGTGGCTGGCGCCCGTTTCTTGAAGGGAGGCGGCGTCAGCGTCCAAGCGGTGAATTCGTTGGGCGCCGATGGGCTCTTTCAGTAGCTGTGCAACGTTGAACTGCATGTCGCCTCTCCTGGCAGGCCAAAGCTCCTTCCCGCACAGGCCCAAGCTACTTCCGGGCATTGTAGCTAGAGCGGCGCGTTTGTGTCAACCGTCACAAAGCAGGTGTGCTCCTCCGCAGGCTCGCCAGCACTTCTTTAGCCAGATCCGCATCAGGAGCGAGGACTATATTCACGCCATCTTCCTCCCTCTGTATCCCTACCGTTCCCTCCGCTGAATCCCACAGTGTGGGGCCAGCCGGACGCACCATTGTTTGCAGCCAGGTCCCACCGCTCTTGACACCCACCAGGGTAACGTACGACTCGTAGAATTGAATGGCGTCGCGCTCGCTGTCCCAACGCGTTGCTACAACCAGCAACTGCCGCTCGGATGCATCTTCATAGTATGCATACCGGTCGCCTCCCCAACCTTCCGATGCCTCGATGGAGCGGTCCTCCGGCAGGAATGTTTTCAGCACGTGATACAGAACGAACTCGCCGAGCGTGTCGTTGTCCTCCTCCTCCCAAGAGTCCGCCAGCAATTCGCTCACGTTCTCCAGCGACACCTCCACGGGAGCTTCGCCAGCCAGATACTTGTCGAAGTGCAGTATCTGCTCAGTAGACTTCGGCGGCTCATTGAAGGCCCTGTCGATGGCGCTCCAGCCTCCCTGCCTCCAGAGCCGGCTCGCGAAGTTGAACCCTCTTTCATAGGGAAACGTGATGGACTCTCGCAGGAACACCGGTGCCCGGTCGAAGGCCCGGCTGCCGTTATCCTCCCCAGCCGGCTGGGCGAAATCCTCCTCCGCCACCTTTGTGTAGGCGTAGATGCTCATCGCGAGGGTGGCATCGCCTTCAACGAGGGCAGCGAAAGCGGCTCCTGCGTCTGAGTTGCCCTGCTCCTCCAAGCGTTCGTCCATCGCGCTCAGGTCGAAGTGTTGGTCCTGAAGCGCGTGCGTGTATTCATGAACATAGGTTATCCGGTCTCCGGGACTGAGGTCTTCCGCCGTTTGGATGACAACCATCTCCTTGTCATCCGGCGAGTAGTATCCCACCACCTGCTCGGCGTAGACGTCGGTGTACGTCTGGAAGAGGTCCAGGTCGGGCCCCACAAGGTCCAGCAGCACCAGGATGCGTCTGGTCCTCTCAATCTCCTCCCGGTCCACTTCCTCCTCGAAGTTCATTCGAATGCGCCGGGCCATTTCCGCCTCGTTGACGAACACGCGAGTCACGTCCCCCTTGGCCTCCAGACCCCTCAGTTCTGAAGTGAACGACGACAGAGCGTCCAGGGTTTCAGCGACCTGCGCTGAGGGCTCGACGGTGGCCGCCGGGGCGGAGGTCACCGCGGGAGTGGGCGTTGCCCGTTCGGTGGCCGCCGGGGCAGAGGTCGCCGCTGGAGTGGGCACTGCCCGTTCGGTGGCAGGCGGCGTAGAGGCGACCGAAGGCGTGGGTGGAGGCGCTGCCAGAGGCGAAAGGGTTGGCTCTGGAGGAAAGGTGGACGGCGGCGCCGGGGCCGATGCCTCAGTCGCCGGAGGACCGGCCGCCGGGTCCGAGCCCTGGCCGCCAGCACAGACGGCCCCCAACACCAACAGACCACATAGCAGTTCGGGGCCTACCAGCTTCAGGGCTAATCCGAACAAGCCGGCCTTTCCAGGTGCCCTCAGGCGCCCGCCGCAGCCAGCATCCGCTCCGTTGTGGCGCCGATCTCGGTTGGATTGGGAATGACGAACGCCCCCGCCTCCGCGAGCGCCCTCATCTTCTCCTCCGCCCTGCCGGCGCTACCGGTGATGATGGCCCCCGCGTGGCCCATCCGGCGTCCGGGAGGGGCCGTCTGCCCAACGATCAAGGCCGCTACCGGCTTGGTCATGTGGTTGCCGATGAACTCCGCCGCTTCCTGCTCCGCCGTTCCTCCGATCTCGCCAATCAGCACCACAGCCTCCGTGTCGGGGTCGTCCTCGAAGAGCTGCAGGACATCGGTGAAGGGAGTCCCGATGATGGGATCACCGCCGATGCCGACGCACGTAGACTGGCCGATCCCCCTCGATGTGAGCTGGTTCACCGTCTCGTAGGTCAGGGTGCCGCTGCGAGAGACCACTCCCACCTTCCCCGCGGAGTGGATCTGGCCAGGCATGATGCCCATCTTGCACCTTGCCCCCGGCGAGATGATGCCGGGGCAATTCGGCCCTATCAGCCTGCTGGCCCTGCCCTGCATATAGCGATTGACCCTGGCGGTGTCCAGGACCGGCGCCCCCTCCGTGATGCATATGACCAGCGGAAGGCCCGCGTCGACAGCCTCGACCATGGCGTCGGCGGCAAAGGGCGCCGGCACGAAGATGAGGGAGGCGTTGGCGCCCGTCTCGCGCACCGCCTGGTCCACGGTGTTGAAAATGGGCACGCGGTCTGCAAAGAGCGCGCCTCCTCGGCCGGGCGTAACCCCAGCAACGAGGTTGGTCCCATACTCCATGCACCGCTCGGCGTGGAAGCCCCCTTCCCTACCGGTTATGCCCTGTACGAGAAGCCGCGTCTGTTCGTTGGCGAGAATCAATGCATGAAGCCCCAGTTGAAATTATGCCCTGCCGGGCGCTGCGGACGATCGCTCCAACCTGCCTGCCCGGCTGCGACGCTCATTGTAGCCATGAACAGCAGGGCGAGGCAAGCCGCAGCCAGCCGGCATCCCCCGCCGGCCCGGCCCTCCGCGCAACGGAGACTAGTCTACCGCGGCGCCACCAGTATCTGGTCCCGGGTGAACGTGTCGATGATCTCGGCGCCATCCTTGGTCACCACGACCATGTTTTCCAAACGGCCGGCGCCCACCCTGTGCTCGCCTTCTCGGGTCTCCACCGCGACGACCATGCCCTCCTGGAACTCCATCGGAAACTGGAGACCCCATTGACGGTTGAAGATGGGGTAGTCGTAGCCGGAGATGCCCCCCAGCCCAACGCCATGGCCGTTCTCAGCGGTGAGAAGCTCCTCCTCTAGCCGGTAGCCGTATTTGGAAGCCGGCGGGAAGTGTCTGGCCGCCTTGTCGGTAGAGGCCCCTGGTCTGATTTCGCTCACAATCGTGTCGACGCGCTCGAGCACTTCCTTGTACCAGTCTTTGGCCTTCTCCGAGGGCTCCTTGCCGATGGAGAGTGTGCGGATGGTGCAACTCGCATAGCCCAGGTAGGTGAAGCCGCACACCGAACCGTACATCAGGTCACCGGTCTGCAGCAGACGGCCGCTGTTGGAGAAACCCTGCTCGAAGGTCATGGGGCCGCTCCGCCAGCCCCCGTAGTGGGAGGATTCGGCGCCAAACTCATAGCCCGCCTGAGCCACCATCTTGCCCAGGTCTGTGTCCCCCATGCCGGGCCGGGCAGTCTCCCACACCCGGAACCAGATGCCGTTGCAGATGGCCGCCACCATCTTGAGACAGGCGATCTCGTCCTGCGTCTTGATCATGCGGGCTTCCAGCATCAAGGGGACGCTGGTGGTGATGTTGGCAACCCCCGCCTCCGCCAAGGCATTCAGCGCCATGCCGTCCAGGCCGCCCACGGCAATCTTCTCCTCCAGCAGCCCGCGGCGGCGCAGCTCCTCGGCGATTTCACCAGCGAAGAGCTTCGACTGGTACAGGGACGCATCGGGGCCCGGCGCACCCGCCAGCCAGCCGCGGGCCGGGCGCCACTCCTGAATCCAGGGCGCCTGGTCCGGCATCTGGTGAAACCAACCGTTGTGCTCGTACATGACGGTTGGATGGTCGGCGAAGAACAGCGCGTACCGAGTCTGCGGCAGGGGAAAGCCAATCAGCCCCGTCAGGTAGCGGATATTCGAGGCGTTGGACTCCAGAAGGGCGGCCACGCCGTACTTGCGCATGATCTGGCGCGCCCGTTCGGCCCGCTCTTGGCGCATGCGGTCCACATTCAATCGCTCCTGCCAGTCGGCGGGGTCTTGGCCGTAGGTCAGCCTGGCCGTATCGATAACCTTTGGAGGCACAGCGCACCTCTATTATTCAGAGAGATGGGTCGGCGAACGGCCACCATGGTAGCGCGGCGCAGAGGCGCGGCGCAATTGACGCGAGCGGCGGCCCGCCCGTCTAATAAGCTTACCCCTACCCCACACCCGTGCCCCACACCCGCCAAGGAGATCCATGGGCGACCAGGTCAAATTCATCGACACCACCGTTCGCGACGGCAACCAGAGCCTGTGGGCCTTCAATATGAAGACTGGGATGATGCTCTCCGTCCTGCCTCACCTCGACGAGGCTGGCTTTGACTCCATCGAGTTCTACAACCACGGCATCCAGATCAAGAAGCTGGGCAAGGACCTCGGCGAGGACGCCCTGGAATGGCTGAAGCGAGGCGCCGCCCTCAACAACAAGACCGAGCTTCGTCTGCACGGGGGCATCCGGGGCGGCCTTTCCCTGATCCCACTGTCCGTCCGCAAGCTGATGGTGGATATCATCGTGGCTCACGGCATCACGCTGAACCGGTCCTCCAACGCTTGGAACGACTTCCCTGAGCACGCCCCCGAGGTGGAGGACCTGCGGAAGGCCGGCATGAGAACGGTGGTCAACGTCATTTATTCCATCTCGCCCCGGCACACCGACGCGTACTATCGCGAGCGCATCGCCAAGGCGGCCGCGCTGAATCCGTACCGCATCTGCTTCAAGGACGTTGGGGGTCTGCTGACACCGGAGCGCACCCGGGAGTTGGCGCCCATCTTCAAGGAGTCCGCCGGGGACGTGGAACTGGAGTTCCACGCTCATTCCAACAACGGCCTGGCGCCATTGAACGCGCTAGAGGTGGCCAAGGCCGGCATCAAGTACATCCACACCTCCATCCCGCCCGTGGCCAACGGAACGTCGCAACCCTCGATCTTCAATGTGGCCCAAAACCTGCGTTCCCTCGGCTTCGATCCCGTTATCGACGAGGCGCCATTGCGTCCGGCCAGCGAGAAACTCACTGCCATCGCGCACCGCCACCACCTGCCCATCGGCGCGCCGCGTCTCTTCGACCAAGAGATCTATGGGCACCAGGTGCCCGGGGGCATGCTATCCAACCTGGCCTATCAGTTGAAGCTTGTGGGGATGGAGCACCGCCTGCAGGAGGCGCTGGAGGAAACCGTCAGGGTCCGGGCCGAGTTTGGCTACCCGATCATGGTGACGCCGCTCTCGCAGTTCGTCGGCAGCCAGGCGGCGATCAACGTCATCCTCGGCGAGCGCTACAAGCTGGCCAGCGACGCTGTGATCCAGTTCGCCCTTGGCCTCTGGGGACGAGAGGCGGTTACAGCAATGGACCAAGACGTGCGCGCCAAGATCCTCGACCGCTCCCGCGCCAGGGAGTTGGCGAACTGGCAGCCGCCCCAGCCGTCGTTGCAGGAGGTGCGGGCAAAGTTCGGACGCAACATCAGCGACGAGGAGCTGGTGCTGCGCTTCTTCGGCGGCGACGAGGCCTACGAGGTAATGGGCAAGGCCAGCGCCCCTAAGGACTTCCTGAGCGTGCGCCACCCGGTGGCCACGCTCATAGACGAGCTGTCGAAGAGGCGCAACTTCAGGCGCGTGGTGGTGCAGAAGGGCGATGTATCCGTGACCCTTCAAGGCGGCTCGGGGGAGTAGCGGTCAGTCCATGGCGAAGACGCACTTCCCTGTCGTCGCGCCGTCGAAGGTCTGAAAGGCCTCCACCGCCTGGTCCAGGTCGTAGTGATGCGTGATGAGCCGCTCCAGCGGGGCCTTAGTGTCCACCATGAACCGGCATATCTCGACCAGCTCCGCCTTGCTGAACGTCCACGAGCCGTAGATGGTCGCCACCTTGAAGATAACGTCGCGGTTGAAGTCGATTTCAGCCGGGGCGCCGGCGCCGACGTAACAGGCGCGCCCAAAGGGACGCATGGCCGCCAACATCTGCTGACGGGCCGCGGGGTTGCCGGATGTCTCCAGCATGACCGACGCCCCCATCCCGCCTGTAAGCTCTTTGATGGCCTCCACCGGGTCGGTCTCCAGGGGATTGATGACGTGGTCCGCTCCCAGCTCTTTGGCCAACTGCCGCCGCTCCGGGACCACCTCCATGGCAATGACTCTTGCCCCCATCGCCTTCGCCGACAGTGTGCCGCTAAGGCCCACCGGCCCCTGCCCAAAGACGGCCACCGTGTCCTTCCCCGACGCGTGCATCTTGTTCAAGCCGTTCCAAGCGGTGCCCGTCCCGCAGGAGATGGCCGCCCCCGCCGCGAACGATAGCTCGTCGGGAAGGCTGACCAGTGTGCGCGCCGGCACTCGGATGTAGTCGGCGTTGGCGCCGTGGGCTGTGCCGCCGCCGTAGGTAACGTGCCCGGTGGGACAGAGCTGCTCGTAACCCATGCAGCATAGCTCGCAGGTGCCGCAGCCGGAGTAGTGGTGGCACACGACTCTGTCTCCGACCTTCAGGCTGTCAGGCGCCCCAGCCCCCAGTTCCTCGATGACGCCGCAAGGCTCATGGCCGCTGATGGTCTCGGCACCCACCGAACCCCGGTAGAAGTGGAGGTCCGTGCCGCACAGCCCCGAGGCCCGAATCTTCACGATGGCCTCGCCCGGACCGGCGTGGGGGTCGGGAAAGTCTCGTATCTCCGCCCCTCGGTTCCCCGTAAACACTATGCCTCGCATGGTCGCTCCTCCTGCCGTCGGTGGTTGGGATAGCCTAAACCGATAGGGCCGGCATGGTCAAAGCCCGGCCAACGAGCCACAGGCCCTGAAGTTCGCTATTCAAAGCCGTAGAGCCGGGCGCAGTTGTCCCAGAGGTACTTGCGCTTCAGCTCGTCGGGGAAGGGCATGCCCAGCATGGCCTCCACAGCGTGGGGATACTTCACGTCCAGGTGCGGGTAGTCCGTGGAGAAGACGATGTTGTCCTCCAGACCGTACTCCGGAAGGTGCGCAGCGGTAATCTCATCGCACTCAATGGCTGTGTAGCACTGGCGCTTGAAGTACTCGTCGGGCATCATCGTGAGCTCCGGCAACTCCAGATGGCCGGTGACCTCCATGTATTCGCCCATGCGCCACAACAGCCAGGGCATCCACGAGCAATTGCCCTCCAGGTACGCCACCTTCAGCTTGGGGAACCGCTCGAACACGCCCCCGAAGAGCATGTCAGCGCAGGCCGTCATGTTCTCCATCGGGAACGTCAGCGTGTTCTGGAGAGAGAACGTCGGCGTGAACTCGCGGTGCACGGGTTGGGGCAGGTCCACGAACCCGGCGGCGTGGAAGCCCACAGGGACGCCAAGGCGTTCGCACTCAGCCCACAGGGGATCGTAGTACGGATCGCTCCAGGTGTGGCCGTTCACGTAGGTCGGGCGCATGTAGATGGACTTGAAGCCGTACTCCTCCACAGAACGCCGGGCCTCGGCCACCGCCGATTCGACGTCGTGGGGCGCCACCATAGCCGAGCCATACATGCGCGCGGGGTCCGTCTGGCAGAAGTCGTGCAGCCAATCGTTGTAGGCCGTGGCGATGGCGGCGGCAAGGCCGGGGTCCAACCCGTCGATGCCCAGCACGAAGAGGCCGCGGGTGGGAAACAGGACCGCCACGTCCAGCCCCTCCTTATCCATCGCCTCGACCTGCGACACGCCGTCGAAGTCCCGGGCCATGGCGTCGCCATACATATCCTTGAGGCGCTGGTCCAGCACACCGGACCTCGAGTTGTCCCGAAAGTAGCGGGAGAAGACCCCTCTAGACAGCGTCTGCCCCTCCACCACCACCCGTATGTCTCTGGTGATCTCCGTGAGACCCACGGGCGCCCGTTCGGCGTAGGCAGGATCAATGTAGCGCTGCCATAGGTCCGCGGGCTCCATGATGTGCATGTCCGAGTCCATAGCTTTGAAGCCGTTCTTCATGGCGGCCACCTCCTGATTGAGAGCGCCATGCTCCCGCTAGCCTTATTCCCCAACGAGAAGCCGATTGTAGCCTTTACGGGGCCGCAGGGCAAAAGGCAATTGGCCGAAGTGGGGGGCTGGGCCAAATTGAGGCGCTCTGCGGGGGCGCCTCACGACCCGGTGACCGCCTCCTACACTATCCCCCGAGTACGGGCAGGGATGGTCTTTGATTGTTTGTGTAACATTTTTCAGCCGGATTTCGGGGTTTGCAGTCACGAAGGCGTTACAAAGCCATTACACAGGCGTTACGAGCCGTTACTAGTGGTTACACAGCCGTTACGGAGCTGTTACTAGTCGTTACGAGTCGTTACTAATCTTACGAGCCGTTACAGGGCGGGATGGCTCCAAAGAGCCCGTCTCACAACGGCAGTCGCTCCGGTCCCAGCCTTCCTCGGAGGGTCTTGCCCCTTGGGTTGTTCCCTCAGCGCCCCTGCCACAGGGGGATTCTCTGTGTTTAGCCTCCAGTGCAGTATGTATGCGGCAGGCTCCTAAGGAAGAGAAGCGGGCCGGTGGCCCACTTCATGGGGATACTATAGCACAACTGTTCGTATTCTGCAAGGGGGGTGTGGCAGGGGCCTCTGACTCCGGCGTCCGCCCGCCGATGGGGACGGATGGTCTTGGCTTGGCCTGCGCCCTCCATCAGCGAAGGGTCTGGCTTGGCCTGCGCCGTTGTCCCACCGGCCCACCCTCCAACGTTTTTGGAAACAGGGGGACTCGCTGTACCCCCGGCGGGGGCTGCGCCCCCTGCACCCTGCTTGGGGCAACGGGGGGGAGGAGAGAACCCCCTTCCTAACCTTCCCCCGAGTACGGGGGCAGGGGTGGGAAGGTTAGCCATGTTGAGGCGCCGTTAGAGGGCGGCTCTGCAGACGCCGATGGCCTCTGGGAGAGCGGCCCGGTCACAGTACGGGCATTGCTGAAAGCAAGGAGGCCCTGGGAATCTTCCCGGGGCCTCCTTGGAAACGAGGCGTTGAGATTGGTGACCGGCCAGGGAGTCGAACCCTGAACCTACTGATTAAGAGTCAGTTGCTCTGCCAGGTTGAGCTAGCCGGCCACGGGGGCGGGCGGATATCCAGCAGTCCCTAGGGACTCGCTTGGGCGCGCCGGCGTCAGCGGCGGGTTTAGAACATGTGCGTGTGCACCGAGGCGGCGACCGAGAGTTCGATGTCGGTGATCGCCTGGCTCATTGCCTGCCCTATGAGGTCCAGCTTGCGCACCTGCTCGATGCGAGGGGCGGCCTGGTTCTGCTCCTGCTTGGACAACAGCCCCTTGAAGATACCGCATGCGTCGGCCAAGCAGATGATCACCACGTCGCGGGGGTCCGGGATCTCGTCACTGAACAGCACTTCCATGATGCGCAGCTTCACCTCTCGCTCGGCCTTGCCGTCAACGGTTGGGTAGCGCCGGGACTGGAACACCCACAGGAACCGGTCGTCCCGGGACTCCAGGATGCCGTTGGCAATGAGGCGGGCCAGCGCTTCCTCGCGGAGGGCCTGGGCGCGTCCCGCCGTCAACTCCACCCAGGTGCGGGCATCCCGCTCCTCCCCCGCCGCTATGCTAGCCAGGGTTGGGTCGAGAAGGCTGTCGCCTACAGGCGTGGAGTCGATCAGAACGAGCTTTTCCAGGTCGGTGTCGATGCGGTTTTCCAGCGCCAGGTCCATCAGCACACCGCCGGCGAGGGCATAGTCCAGCGACCAGTTGGGCACGGTCGCGAACCTCCCGTCTTCGTCGTTGAGCAGCAGCAGGATGATCTCCTCGGCAAATCTCAGCATGGCGCCTCCTGTCAACTTATGGGGGTGCTCTCACCAGCGCCTCGGCCATCGGGCCCGGCATGACTCAGCGCTGAGGCCAAGGGGTATTATAGACCATCGGTGGCGACTCCGCAGCAATCAGCCAAGGTTGCCCACCTGCGCTGGGAACACCCGCCGCGGCGCCGGACGCCCGCCTCAGGCGGCGAATAGGGAACGGCCGCACGGCATCTCATGCAGCTATCGCCCTCTCCCGGCTCCGTAGGCGTTCGTGCGGCGTTCCAGCATACCTGTAGCCTGCACGTCCCTTGTCAGCAGAACTTTCAGGGGGCACTCTTTAGAAGCCCCTCGATATATGGTTTCGATTTGTGGCTCAACGAAAGGATTCCTTGCCGTATGGACAACGACATATCTGAGGCCGGGGGTTCGAGAATCTCGGGAGAGGAACCCGGCGGAACGCTCTTTGGGGTCCGCTGCTCCCGGTTGGTGTTGGCCCTCTTGGCGCTGATACTCATTGCTTCGCTGGGAATCCGGCTGTACCGCATTGACTCGCCCTCAGACTTCCACGTTATTCGCCAGTACCGCTCGGACATTCTCGCCAGGGCCTACTACTTCGAGCTATCGGACGATATCCCAGAGTGGCGGCGCGATGTGGCTGGGATGAGCCGAGACAACCGGCCCCTCCTGGAACCTCCGGTCACAGAATATCTGGCGGCTGGAGTTTACCATCTGGTTGGGGGAGAGCATCGGTGGATCCCCCGCGTACTCTCTTCCCTGTTTTGGATCACAGGCGGCGCGTTCCTGTTCTTCATTGGCAAGAGACTTGGCCACTCCTGGGCCGCCGCAATAGCCGTATCCTATTACCTCTTTCTTCCCTTTGCCGTTCTCGCCAGCCGGAGCTTCCAGCCAGACCCGTTGATGATCATGCTGATGCTGGGGAGCCTCCTGTTGATTCTGCGCCACGGTGAGCGCCCAACACTGGCTCGTCTGCTACTGGGAGCTGCCGTTGCCGGCATCGCCCTATTTGTTAAACCTCTTGTCCTGTTCCCAATCATTGCTGTCTTTGCGTCGCTATCCATCCACCAGCGGGGACTTCGAGCGACGTTGCTGAGCTGGCCGACGGCAATCTTTCTCGTGGTGGCCCTGCTTCCTGCCGCTTCCTACTACGCCCCCGGCCTGCTCCTGAGCGATGCCATCCAAGGCCAAGCCGGTTGGAGCTTCAATCCGGGCCTCTGGTTTGAGCCTAGATATTGGTATCAGTGGTTGAAGCTGGTCTTGGAGGTCGCGGGAACGGCGCCACTCATCGCCGCGCTCCTTGGCGCCATCATCGTCGGTCCCGGCTGGGTGCGGCATTTGCTGCTGTCGCTCTGGGCATCCTATTTCCTCTTTGGACTGGCATTCTCCAGTCATATCCACACCCATGACCACTACCAGTTGCAGATCATTCCCATCGTAGCCCTATCCCTCATTCCTGTGATTTCGCTTCTATGGAAGCGAGTTCGCGCGGTTGGGAATGAACGCATGTTGCTGGTGACGCTGGGCGGCTTGATGAGCTTTGTTTTGGTTGTTGCCGCCGTCCACGCCCGGCAGGCGATAAATGATTCGGAGGCAGAGTTTGGGATTGCCAGTCTGGAACAACTTGGCGAGCAGATGCATCACAGCCAACGCGTGTTCTTCCTTGGAACCAGTGAACCCCTTGAGTATCACGGAGAGGTCTCAGGTTGGACTTTGAACCCTCCTCCGCCACTCAAGAGAATCCAAGTGAGTATCGAAGCTTATTTCGGCCAAGGCTTCTTACCTGACGAGTCGAACTGGTCTGCGAGTGAGGCACAGCGGGCTTTGGAAGAGCTTACGACTCGGCTTGAGTTGAGGTCCCCCGAGTTCCTCGTTGTTACACGCGCCCTCTTGACGGGTTATCCGATGTATGAGAGCTACATCATGAGTAACTTCCCGCTTGTCGCCAACGCCGACGGCTACGCGGTGTTCGATCTTGCCGGGGCCGGAACAGAAGGAGGCGTACAATGAGGTCACCTCTTGTCCCTGTCCTGCGCGGCATCCGGGGCGGCGCCGCTCAGGCGGGAAACCCAACAGCCGTCGTCGTTCCTTCAAACCCTACGGAATCCCACTATGGAGAGAAGCCTTGATCCGCGCATTCAAAGGTAAAGCGCCGCGCATCCACCCTTCGGCGTTCGTTAGCTTGGACGCCTGCGTCATCGGCGACGTAGAGATCGGAGAGAACGCCAGCATCTGGCCGGGCGTGGTCATCCGGGCCTACCCCGGCAAGATGACCATAGGCCGCAACGTCAACGTCCAGGACGGCTCCGTTCTCCACTCCAGCGACCCCATGGTCATAGAGGACAACGTCAGCATCGGACACGCGGTGGTGGTGCACACATCCCGCGTGGGAGCGGGCTCCCTACTGGGCAACAACTCGTCCATCCTGGAGGGGTCGAGCGTCGGCAGGGAGTGCCTCATAGCAGCCAACGCCGTCGCGCCGGCCAACACGGAAGTGCCCGACCGGTCCTTCTTGGCGGGCGTCCCCGGCCGCGTGAAGGGCCCCGTGTCGGAGGCCCAGCTTGCGATGATGCGGTACACCAACGAGTCCGTGGCCGAGGAGGGACGTCTCTACAAGCGGGAGGGGCTAGGGAGCGACCTCGATTGACACGTTGTTTGGCCCCTCGTCATAATGGCTCCAGGGAGCCGAGGCTCCCGTCGCATTGGCTTGCCGAGGTGGTGGAATAGGTAGACACGCGGTCTTGAGGGGGCCGTGGGCGTTAGCCCGTAGGAGTTCAAGTCTCCTCCTCGGCACCAACCGCACCAGGGCGACGTAGCCAAGAGGTTAAGGCGGGGGTCTGCAAAACCCCTATCCGGCGGTTCGAATCCGCCCGTCGCCTCCAATTTCATAACTGAGTCGACGCGCATGCAAGGCCCCTGGGAAACGCCAGGGGCCTTTTGGCAGCGAGGCCGGATCAACCAAGGAGTGGCGTCAGGCTATGACGCGGCAGGGTGACGGCGACCTGGCAATTGTAGGGCTGGGAATGGTCACGGAGCCCCAGCCCGGGCGAAGTGTGCGCCGCATCGAGGCAGAGGCCGCCCGCCTGGCCATCGAGGACGCGGGGCTCCGACGCGAAGACGTGGACGGCGCAATCCAGCTCACCATGCATGCCGGGAGCGGCTCCACGCCCTCCTTCAGCGATGCTTTTCCCAGGCTGCTAGGCCTGCCCGTCAAGTTCTACTCCGAGACCGGCCGCGGCGGTGGCATTGCAGCGCAGGGGATCATGGCGGCGGCCAGATACCTGGAGCTTGGCATCGCCAACTACGTTGTGGTGGCTGTCGGCGCCAATGGCTGGTCCCGCGCCCGCAGAGCCCGGCAAGAACGGGCCGAGCGAGGCAACGCCCGCGCCGGGGGCAAGGAAAAGGAAGGCTACTGGGGCAAGCCATTCGGCGACCTCCAGGCAGTGAGCCACCACAGCTTCTTTGCAGCCCGGCACATGCACGAGTTCGGCACCACCAGTGAGCAACTGGGCCGCATCGCCGTGGCCATTCGCCAGTGGGCGTCCCTGAACCCGCGAGCCAAAATGTACGGGCGGCCCATGACCCTCGAAGACCATCAGAGCTCGGACGTGCTGGTCCACCCCTACCACCTTCTCGACTGCTGCCTGGTGTCCGACGGAGGCATTGCCTACGTGCTGACCACCGCCGACCGCGCCAAGGACGCCCCGAAACCTCCGGTTTACGTGGCCGGCGTTGGGTTTGGCGAGGCCATCGAGGAGCTGTGGTGGGACAAGGCCAACTACACGAGGCTGGCCGTGAAAACGGCCAAGGAGCAGGCCTTCAGCCAGGCTGGAATCACCCTGAAGGACATCGGCCATGCCTGGCTTTCTGACTGCTTCACCGCCGAGGTGCTGTTCCAGTTGGAGGACTACGGCTGGTGCGGCAAGGGGGAAGGCGGCCCATTCGTGGAGTCCGTGAACCTGGGTCCTGGCGGCGGCCTTGCCATCAACACCAACGGCGGCCTCATGTCGGCGTACCACTATGCCGACATGACGGGCCTGTCGGAAGCAGTGACCCAACTCCGGGGCGAGGCCGGCGACCGGCAGCTTCCCAACGTCGCCCTCAGCATGGTGACGGGGCACGGAGGAGAGGTCGTGTCCCCAGGCATGAGCTCCATGCATTCGACCCTGATACTCAGGAGGTAGTCCCCATCGCATCGGAAAGGCCCCAGCCCAACATCGATGAGGACAACCAGGATTTCTGGGAAGCCGTCCGGCGCCGCGAGTTCAAGCTGTACCGCTGCACCGCCTGCGGGGCCTGGTACTGGCCCTTTGCCTTCTGCCGGAACCACCCCAACGAGCCCTTTGCGGCCAACATCCAACTGGCGGAGGCCAGCGGACGAGGGACCGTCTTCTCGTTCAACATTCATTACGTCGCCTTCGACCCCGCCTTCAGGGACGACGCGCCCTATGTGTACGCCCTGATCGAGATGGAGGAAGGCCCCATGTTCGCCACCAACGTCAGCGAGTGTCCTCCAGAGGATGTCGCAATCGGCATGCCCGTGGAGATCATCTTCCAAGACGTCGAAGAAGGGGTTACCCTGCCCAAAGTCCGGCCAACGCGATAGCAGGCGCCCGGCGGCGATGCGCGCCGGGGGCCATCCGGCCGCTCCAAACTGCCGAAAGGGAAAGGCTCGCCATGCAATACGAACAGGGCGCCCCGGCCCCCGCTTCCGTCCCGGGCCCGCAGGAAGCGCCGCCCCTTGACGGCATCCGGGTCCTCGACTTCAGCCACGTGCTGGCCGGCCCCTTCAGCACCCGGTTGCTGGCAGACCTGGGGGCCGAGGTCCTCAAGGTGGAGTCGTCCGTGCGGCCGGACCGCCTGGGCGCCACCAAGGTCGATCTCCCGCCGCACCGCCGCCAGGACAGGCCCCCCTTCTTCCTCAACGTCAACCGGAACAAGCGCTCCATCACCCTCAACCTCAAGACCCCCGGAGGGCGGGGTCTGGCCACGCGCCTGGCATCCAAAGCGGACGTATTGGTCGAAAACTTCAGCGCCGGGGTGATGGAACGGCTGGGGCTGGGCTACGCGGACCTCCAGCCCCTGAACCCGGCCCTCATCTTCGTCAGCATGTCGGGCTTCGGCCACTCCGGCCCGCGGCGCGACTGGATCAGCATGAATATGACCCTCCAAGCCTACTCCGGGCTGCTGATGGTCACCGGCGCCCCGGGCGACTTGCCCACGTCCATCTCCAATTCATGGAACGACTACATCGGCGGCCTGCACGCCAGCTTCGGCGTCGTGGAGGCGCTGGCCGAGAGGGAGCGCACGGGCACAGGCAAACACCTCGACTTCGCCCAACTGGAATGCAGCGTGGCCACCATCGCCCCCCTGGTCCTTGCCAGCGCCTACCATGGCCAAGCGCCGCCCCGCCTGGGCGACCGCTCCACCACCGTGGCCCCTCAGGGCTGCTACCGTTGTGCTGGAGAGGACGACTGGTGCACCCTAAGCGTGCAGACGGATGAGCAATGGCAAGCCCTAGCCCAAGCCCTGGGCAGCCCGGACTGGGCCAGCGCCCCGCAATTCGCTGACGTCCATGGCCGGTTGGAGCACCACGACGAGTTGGACGAGCGCCTTGAGGCCTGGTCCAGCCAGTATTCGAGCATCGAGGTTGAGCGCCGCCTCAAAGCCTCCGGCGTGCCCGCCGAGCGTATGAGGCGCATCAACGAGATCGTGGGGGCACCGGATGCCGGGGATGCGTTCCACTGGATGGAGGACCCGCCAGACGCTATGCTGGTCACCGGCCTGCCCATGCAGTTAGACGTTGGGGGCGTCGCCCCGCCGGCGCCGGCGCCCCGGCTCGGTGAACATACCCAGCAGGCGCTGCAAGAGTGGCTGGGCATGTCCGCCGAGGAAACGGCGCCCTTCGTCGACGAGGGCGCCCTGACCTAAACGAACGCGGCACAATGGACACTCGGCGCCCGCAGCGCGGGAGCGGACGAAGTGCTAGCATGCATTGGCGGCGCGGGAGAGGTCTTGCGTCTGTCCAGAATGCCGGATGAAGGCGGGAAGGAAACGTAGGTCAATGGCGAGAATCATCGACCTCACCGCCCACTCAGCGGTCTACGCTACTCGGCTCCTCGTGGAGAGCGGGCACGAGGTGGTGCGCATCGAGCCTCCCGGCGGAGACGCCCTCCGCCGCCTGGAGCCATTCCTCGGGGATGCGCCGGACATGGAACGCGGCGCCTACCACCTCTTCCTCAACGCCGGAAAACAAAGCATGGCCCTCGATCTGGAGAATGCCGCCGGCCGGGAGGTCTTCCTTGCCCTGGCCGCCGACGCCGACGCCGTAGTGGGCCAGACTCCCTTCCCCGCGAGCCGCGAGGCCCTGACTCGGGCCAACCCCCGCCTCGTGACCGTCGAAGTCGAAGATGACGCCACCCCGGAGCTGTGCGCCTACGCCCGGGCGGGTTTGCTGGCCATCACTGGGCACCCGGGGCGCCGGCCCGCCGTCCTGGGGGGGCACATCGTCTACGGGGGCGCCGGGTTGTATGTGGCGCTGGCCGCGGCCGTCGCCCTCCACCAAGCGCAACGACTCGGGCGCGGCTCCACTGCAAAGGTCTCGCTGCGGCAGTGCCTGGAGACCTTCGTCGAATTCGCCATGGTCACCTATACATTCGAGGACAGGATCACGGAGCGCCGCGGCTACCGGGGCTCCGGGACCGCCGTATCCGGGGCGTTTCCCTGTAAGGACGGCTACTGGATGATCAGCGTGCCCCACTCGCCAAAGGGCTGGCGGGCGTTCATGGAATGGGTGAATGACCCCGTGCTCATGGCCGACGAATCCCTCGAGCACGAGGCGAACCGGGCAGCCAACCGGGATATGATCCTCGACCGCCTCGCCATTTGGTCCCGTCAATTCACCAAACAGGAGATCGTTGAAGAGGCCCAACGGCGGCATATCCCGGCCTCGCCTGTGGCCACCGCCCTTGACATGCCGCCCGACCCGCAGCTCCAGGCGCGGGGCTTCTTCGAGGAAATCGACCACCCCATCCTTGGCCCGTGGAAGTGGAACCCACTCGGGGCCGTTGGCGTTGTCGCCGACAGGTCGGTGGGCCCGGCCCCCACACTCGGGCAGCACAACGCCCAAATCCTGGAGGAACTGGGCTACTCTGAAAATGGCCGACGCCGCCTGCTGGAGAGTGGCGCCGTCTGAGGGAAGACCTGCCTGGACAGTTCGGTATTGAGCAATGGGCTGTTGAGCAATGGGAGGAACGATGACGAACGGGCAATCGCGGGAACTGTTCGATCCTGAGAGCGGCCTGGTGAGCAGGGCCTGCTTCAGCGACCTAGGCATCTATGAACAGGAGTTGGAGCGCATCTTCGCCCGGTGTTGGCTGTACGTGGGACACGAGAGCCAGGTCCCGAATCCAGGGGATTTTCTCACCGCCTACATGGGCGAGGACCCCGTCATACTGTGGAGAGACGCCGACGGCGTCCTCCATGCCTTCCTGAACATGTGCCGGCACCGCGGCAACCCGGTATGCAAGGCGGATTCCGGAAACGCCCGCGCCTTCATGTGCACCTATCACGGGTGGACCTACGACTCCACGGGCAGCCTCATCACCGTGCCCGGGATGCAGCAGTACTACTTCAACGACCTGGACACCAGCCGGTGGGGGCTCGTTGAGGTGGCGCAGCTCGACACCTACAAGGGCCTCGTCTTCGCCACCTTCGATGCGAGCGCTCCCCCGCTCCTCGACTATCTCGCCGGGGCCGGCTGGGACCTGGATATGCTCCTGGACAGGCGAGCCGGAGGCACGGAGATCATCGGCGGCGTCCACCGCTGGACCCTGGACGCCAACTGGAAGTTTGGCGCCGACAACTTCGGCGGAGACGACGGCCACCACACCATCACCCACGCCTCCGTGAGACGCGTGCCCGTGGACGACCGGTACTACAGCACCAACAACGAAGAGCCGATGGCCCCTGACGCTCTCCTGGCGGCGCTGCCCCGCGGCCTCATCCGCGACTATTACCTGAAGCACCTCGACGAGGCCGAGGAGCGTTTGGGCCTTGCCCGCTCCCGCTCCACGCTCATGGTGACGAACATCTTTCCCAATTGCTCGGTGAACTTCACTCGAAACACCGTGCGGGTCTGGCAGCCCAGGGGTCCGAATCAGACTGAGATATGGTCGTACTGCATCGTGGAAAAGGACGCGCCCCAGGAGGTGAAGGACGCGCTCCTGCTCCACTACATACAGACCTTCGGACCGTCCGGCAACGTGGAGCAGGACGATATGAACAACTGGGCCGGCTGCACCACCACGGCGCGAGGCTGGGTGGCCAGACAGTACCCCATGAACATCCAGGCTGGGCTTGGCCACGACATCGAAAGCCCGTCCGGCGGCACGCGGTTGCGCGGCTTCTACCAGCAATGGGCGAACCTGATGAACGCAGAACGCTGGGCCGATGCGCCGGTTCACCCAATGCCGTCCTTCCTGAGGGCAACGGGACAAGTGACGACGAGATGAGTCACGAGCTCTGGCACGAGGTCGAGCGGTTTCTCGCCATGGAAACCCGTTTGCTCGACGAGCAGAAGTTCGAGGATTGGCTGGACCTGTTCACCGACGACGCCGTCTATCGCATGCCGGTCCGAATGAATCCCTGGCGCAGCAGCAGTCCCGAAGACGGCATCACCAAACCGGGCGAGATGGCGCTGTTCGAGGAGACCAAGGAGACGCTTACGGCCAGGGTCGCCAGGCTGCGCACGGGCGTGGCCTGGCGGGAAGTGCCAGCGTCCCGGACGCGTCACCTGATAACCAACATCGAAGTGGAACAGCGCGCTGATCCCTCCGAGGTGTTGGCCAGGTCCAACTTCCTCGTGTACCGGACGCAGTTGGAGCGCGACAGGGATGTCTTCGTGGGCTCGCGGCGGGATGAGTTGCGCCGAGTCGATGGCGCCTGGAAAATCGCCAGGCGCGAACTGCTGCTCGATGACGTCGTGTTGCCCGCCAAGAACCTTAGCATCTTCTTCTAGGGTGGGGCGCCTCTCCGCCCCCGGCCCGAAAACGGCGTTCGCAACTCGCCGCCCAAGCGCGACCCCGTCCAGAACCGCGCTCGTTCCATGCTTGGCCTCCGGTTGACACGCCCCGCGGGCGGTGGGATAGTCTGTCCGTCAGGCTGGAGCGAGAGACCTCGTCGCGCTGAGGCAGTCTCGGGCCCGAGGCAGGCCCCGGTGGAGGAAAGAAGGCATGGCGCAGGAAGACACCCACGCGGAAACCGAGTTCCTGGGCAGACCCTACAACTTCGCCGACTGGCGCCCTACCGGAGAGGAGCGGGCCTACTTCCAGACGGAAGGCCCCAAGGTGGGGCAGATGGCCCCGGACTTCACCCTCCCCACCCTCGACGGCGGAGAGATGACGCTGTCCTCGCTTCGGGGCAAGCCCGTGATGCTGGAGTTCGGCAGCATCACTTGACCACCCTGCTACGCGGAGTGTCCGCGTACGGAAGAGCTGGCAGAGGACTATGCCGAACGGGCCCACTTCTTGTTCGTCTACATAAGGGAAGCCCACCCAGGCGAAGTCTTCCCCCATCACGAGTCGTGGGAGCAGAAGGTCAGCCACGCCCGGGCCTTCCGCGACAGAGGCCTGAAACGGCCCATCCTCCTCGATTCCCTGGACGGCAGCGTGAACAGGGTGTACGGCGCCGTCTCCAACATGTCTTGGATCATCGACCATACGGGCCATATCGTCTTCAGGGCCACGTGGACGGCGGCCAGCGACATACGCGCCGCATTGGACGAGACGCTGCACATGCGGGAGCTGCGCCGCCGCGGTCAGGGCGTGTCACCCTACTACCGCGAGATGATGGGCCTGCAGCCGGCGCCCAACCGGCCGGAAGAATGGCTTGGCGGTCAGAAGGCCATCGACGATTTCCAAAAGTACATGCCAAAGGCGCCGGTCCCCGCCGGCGGGGCGGCCAGCGAGTTGAAAGGAAGTTGACGCTTATGGACCTGTCCATCGACGACATCGTCAGCCAGCTTGAGGCCAAGGGCATCAGCGCTTCGCGGGAGGAAATCGAGCGGCTTGCTCCGGTCTTCGAGCTCTACTTCAATGACCTGAAGACCCTTCGCTCCCTTGACCTCGGCGCCGAGGAGCCGGCCACCGTCATCGATCTCGCAAGAGAGGTATAGGAGCCGCCTTGTCCAGCGATGCCGACCTCTGCTACCTGTCCATTGACCAAGCGCAAGGGCTCATAGCGCGGAGGGAACTGTCTCCCGTGGAGCTGACGAAGGCCCACCTGCGGCGCATAGAAGCCTTGGACGACCATCTCCACGCCTTCATCAAGCTCACCGCCGGCAGCGCCCTCGCCGAGGCCGAGGCGGCTGAGGCGGAGATAGCCGCCACAGGAAGCCGCGGACCCCTTCACGGCATTCCAGTCGCCATCAAGGACCAGTACGACTTCGCCGGCGCGCCTGCCCTCGTTAGGATTCCCCCTCCGGAAACATCCGAGGATGCAGGGGCCGTGTCGAAGCTGCGCGAGGCGGGCGCCGTCGTCCTGGGAAAGCTGGCCATGTCCGGGTTGCCAGGCGCCCACCCCGAGCCCCGCAACCCGTGGGACACCGAGCGAACGCCAGGCGGCTCCAGCTCAGGGTCCGGCGCCGCCATTGCCGCCGGCCTCTGCATGGGATCCCTCGGCGAAGACACCGCCGGGTCTATCCGAAACCCCGCCTCTTGCTGCGCCATCGTCGGGCTCAAGCCCACCTACGGCAGAGTCAGCCGCCGCGGACTCGCCACCCTTGGATGGTCGCTGGACCACAGCGGCCCCATCACACGGACCGTTGAGGACGCGGCCCACGTTCTGGGCGCGATAGCAGGCCAGGATCCCAGAGACCACACCACAAGCTCCGCGCCGGTCTCCGATTATGCCGAGGCGTTGGGGACAGACATCAAGGGCGTCGTGGTGGGCGTGCCCCAGAACTACCTGGATGCACTCAGCCCTCGCCTCAACGACGAGATTGCCGCTGGCTTCAACGCCATGCTACGGGCGATGGAGGCGTTGGGCGCAAGGGTTGAGCAGGTGAACGTTCCCAGCATGGAGCACGCCAGCATCGCCACGGGCGTCCTCTACTGCTGCGAATACCTCTCAGGCCGCAACCTGGGGCTTCAGCATCACGTGGACATCGCCTCCGACACCCGTAGGGCGCGCGTCTACTTCGGCGCCCTGACCGGGGCCGCCGAGTACCTTCAGGCCCAACGACTGCGGCAGAGGCTCAGGCGGGAGTTGGCCGCGGCCTTCCAGCAGGTCGATATCCTGGCCCTGCCCGGCCACCTGCAGCCCGCCGGCCTCATCGACGAAGTGACCCCCATCGAGTCCCTGCGAACCCAGTTGAGCCCCGACTTCAACGCCCCGTTCAACCTTTCGGGCTCGCCAGCCATGACGCTGCCCTGCGGGTTCACGAGCGCCGGCCTGCCCATTGCCTTCCAGCTTGTCGGGCGGGCCTTCGATGAGGCTACGGTGCTGCGCGTCGGCCACGCCTATCAGCAGCACGCGGCATGGCCCACCCGTCCCCCGGACATCCAGGCGACGGCGTAGGCAAGCAATCTTCAGAAGGACGCCACATGGCCAAACTCGAATTCGGCATTTGGGACCAGTACCGCTACACGGAACTCCAAGCCGCTGCCTCCGCCGCAGACGTCTACGAGTCCCACATCCGTCTGGCCCAGTTGATGGAGCAGGTGGGGTTCCAGCACTACTACACCATCGAGCACCAGGGTTCCTTCGTCGGCCAGATACCCTCGCCCACCGTGCTGCTCACGGCGATAGCCCAGCACACGGCCACCCTGCGCCTCGGCACGATGATCTGGCAGCTTCCCTTCCACAACCCCCTGCGGCTGGCCCAGGAAATCACCATGCTGGACCACCTGTCGCGAGGCAGGGTCGAGTTCGGGACCGGCATCGGCATCCACGAGCACGAGTTCATCCGCTTTGGCCTGGACTTCTCCGAGCGCCAGAAGATGGGTGAAGAGGCCCTCGATATCATCAAAATGGCCTGGACCCAGGAGCGGGTGACCTACCACGGCAAGTATTGGCAGTTCGAAGAGGCCCTCCCCTGCCCCGCGCCCTACCAGGACCCGCATCCCCCCATATGGGCCGCCGCTCATAGCCCCCGCGCCCTGGCCTTCGCCGCCCGCAACAACTATCACGTCGCCCAGAACATCGACACCGACGCCAATATGGTCCAGAAGTTCGACTACTTCCGCCAGGTGTGGAACGAATGCGGACATCCCGGCCCCATGCCCCGCACCCTCCTCATGCGCACCGTCTACGTCGCTGAGACAGACGAGAAGGCCCGTGAGGAAGCCGAGGCCCACGTCCCCATCGACTTCAGCCTGGGCCGGGAGTTCGTCACCAACACGCGCGTTGGCATGGGGACCTCGCCAAGGGGCGTCGGCAACGAGAACACCCCGGATATCCGCGAACGCGGCCGGGTCTTCCGCGAAGTCGGCAAGTCCTACGACTTCGCCGTCGACAACGGGATCGCCGTCGTCGGTAGTCCTGACACCGTCATTCAGAAGATCAAGGAACAGCAGCAGTCCATGGGCCTCGACGTCTACATCGGCAACTTCCACGTCGGGGCAATGCCCATGGAGCAGGTTTCCAAGTCCCTGAAGCTCTTCGGCGAAGAGGTCATTCCGGCATTCGTCTAGCGTGCGGCGCCCCGGCCCCGGCGTCCGGAGGGCTAGCGTTCCTACGCAATTCGCCATAGAGTGTTAACAACTGCCATCACGTTGAAAGGAGGCGCCATGGGCGGGTTCTACGCCATTCCTGCCGCAGCATTGGGGTTCTTTCTCAGCTCTTGGCTGGCCATGATGTTCTGGGGCATCATCGCCCCGGACCTGGGAATACCCACCATTGGCTACACCAAGGCCCTTCTCGTGACCCTTGCTCTCTGGCTGGTGGTCGCGCCCTTCTTCGCTGTGCTTGTCAAGGGCAGCCCAAAGAAACCGGCGCCCCGGCGTTACCGATAGCGTCCGCCCCGGAAGACCGGTGCCACCGGGCAGGCCAGCATGGGCGTCATCGCTGGAGGCGCATCGAGACACATTACTGGCTGGAGCGGTGAGACAAACAGACCGCGCCCCGCTTCGTTGACAGGGCGGGGCCGACCTCGGCAGGCTGGCCTGATTCCGCGTTTCCCTAGGAGGCAGCGTGCGACCGATTCAATGGGCACTGGCGACTCGCGTTCGACGGATTGTGACGATCGGGCTGGTTGTGGCGGCCATACCGGCCATTGCCCTGGCCTGGTGGCTGGGCTCGCCGCTTTTCCTCAACAAGACCGTGGACGAACAGTTCCCTCGGACCGTGACGGCCGAGATTCCGGCTGAAGTCACTCGCGCTGAGGTCGAAATGGTCATGGAGACCATGGCCAAGATGGACAGCGAGATGATGGAGGCAATGCCGGAGGACATGGCGGCCGCCCAGATTGTCAGCAGCGGCTCGCTTCGGGACGGCGACCGGTTCCACCTGGGCAGCGGCCAGGCGACGATCTACTCCGTACCGGAGGGCGGGCAGCTTCTCCGCCTAGAGAACATCGACGTGACCAACGGCCCTGCGCTCGTGGTGCTGCTCAGCGCCCACCCGGACCCGATGACCCGGGACGAGTTCAAGGGCGCAGACTACATTGAATTGGACAAGCTCAAAGGCAACCGGGGCAGTCAGAACTACGACCTGCCCGAGGGCTCGGACGCGGCGCAGTGGAAGTCGGTGGTGATCTACTGCAAGCCCTTCCACGTCATCTTCAGCGTGGCGCCGCTGACGCCTGCGTAGGCCGGCCTCGCCGCTCAACGCCCCGCCCCGCCGCGGCCCCTTGCCGGTATAGGGACGCTTCCTAACCTTCCCCCGATACAGGGACGAGGTTCTTGGTGGCGGACGCAGTTATCCCACCTAGCCCACCCTCCAACGTTTTGGGATACAGGGGGACTCGCTGTTCCCCCGGCGGGGGCTGCGCCCCCTCCACCCTGCTTGAAGGACGGGGGATAGGGACGCATCCTAACCTTCCCTCAAGTACGGGCATAGGGATGTGAGGTTCCTCTAGCGGCGGGGTGGGTGTTTGATTGAATGTTGTTATGTGTATCAGCCGGATTTCGGGGTTTGCAGGCACGGAGCGGCGTCACAAGGCGTCACAAAGCTGTAAGAGAGTTGTGATGAGCCATGGTGAAGTCCTAGCGAACCGCAATGAATCGCGATGGAGCCGTACGGCTCCAAAGGGCCTGTCTCGAAACGGCATTCACTCTGATCTCACCTTTCCTCGGACGGTTGCGGGCCTGGGAGATGTCCCCCAAAACGCTGCCACAGGGGCATTCTCTATGGATTCCCCCAGTAAATACGTTATGCGGCAGGCTCCTAGGAAGAGAAGCGGGCCAGCGGCCCACTTCATGGGGATACTCTAGCATCATGACGACACCATAGAACACTCGTTCGTCGTTTGCAAGTAGGCGCGGGCGGCTTCCTGCCCTTCCCCGAGTGTGGGGGGAAAGGGAGGGGCTTATGGAGGCGAACGCCGTTGTCCCACCTAGCCCACCCCCCAACGTTATTGGAAACAGGGGGACTCCCCCTGCACCTCCCAGCGGAACATCGAACTCCCTGCACCCTGCTTGGGAGACGGACGGGGCTTTGTTTGATTGTATGTGTTACTGCGTTTTCTTCTCCCCCGGCGCTCCGTAGGCGTGGAGCCGTTACAAAGGCGTTACAGGCCGTTACAAAGGCGTTACGAGTCGTTACTCAGCCGTTATGGAACCGTTACCAGTTGTTACCAGTCTTTACGAGCTGTTACTGAGTTGGATGGCTCCAAAGAGCCTGTGCCTTACAGCAGCAGTCGCTCCGGTCCCAACCTTCCTCGGAGGGTCTTGCCCCTTGGGTTGTTCCCTCAGCGCCCCTGCCACAGGGGGATTCTCTATGGTTAGCCCCCAGTGCTCATGTATGCGGCAGGCTCCGAGGAGGAGAAGCGGGCCGGCAGCCCACTTCATGGAGCTACTATAGTACAATAGTTCTTATTTTGCAAGTAGGCGGGGGCATGGATGGGAGGGGAGAGTCTTGTTTTGGCCAGACCCTCCTTCAGCGGAGGGTCTGGCTTGGCCAGCGTCGCTATCCCGCCCGCACCACCCTCCAACGTTTTTAGAAACAGGGGACTCGCTGTACCCCCGGCGGGGGCTGCGCCCCCCTGCACCCTGCTTGAGGGAACGGGGATAGGACGCTTATTAGCCTGCTCACGAGGGATGTGGGGGGTTCCTTCGGGGGCCTTTGCCAACCGGCTGTGGATAGCTGTGGGCGTTGGCGACAGTTCGGGCGGCATTCGGCGAAGGCGCCTACGGTATCCAGGATGCCGGCAGCCACCGCAGTAGTTCCCTGCACTCTCCTTCATTCGGCTGGTCGCCGCCGGCCAGCCATCTTGAACCGGGATATGCGCACCTCCAATAGCTATGGAGCACCTCCGATCTCCACTGCCCCATCGGGTTGCGTTGCCGAACCTCCTCAAACAAGGCTAGCGCCTCAGCGCTGCGTGTACACGGGCTACGAGCCTCATTATTCTGCCGGGACCTATACTCACCTTGATCCATCATAGACTGCGTGGGCGACATAGACTGCGTGGGCGACATCGTGGGCTCGCCGGAGCGGCTGGATTCCGCCTGGGACATATACTCAACCTGATCCATCATAGACCAGAGCCTGTCAGTTTGGGCACGAGACATAAATCGGGCGGGGATGCCGAGCAGAATGTCCAAATGCTCCCGTTCCCTGCCAATCTCTTCCGCAGTCCCACTGTATTCCACGACCGCGTGTATACGCGCGGCGCAAGCCTCGTCTATGGTGAAGTCAAGCTGTAACTCAGGCCAGACATCGGTGGACTCGCCCGGTGGTCCCTCTGGCCCCGGTGGCCCCGCTGGCCCTGGTGGCCCCGCTGATCCCTGTGGCTCCTGGACGTCTTGGCCCGCATCGCACGCCACGATAAGCAGTATCAAGAGAATAGCGAATGGAATGACCCATCGAATGAATTTCACGCTCCTCCATCACCAGGCCACGTCGGTGGCGGGCTTCTAACTAAACTCTAGGATAAAGGTTCCTATCCTGCAAGAAGGAGGGGCGGCGGGGATGGGACGCTTCCTAATCTGCCTCCGAGTACGGGGGCAGCGATGGGGCCTTTGATGGCGGAGGCGGTTGTCCCACCTAGCCTACCCTCCAACTGACCTGCTCCCCGAAAACCGGTCCACGGATAATTGGAGTCCTCCGGTCAAACAGAGGAGGACAGCATGCGGAGGAGCAGGTTTACGGACGAGCAGATCATCGGGGTCCTGAGGGAGGCGGACGCGGGAGTGCCGACGGCTGAGGTATGCCGCCGACATGGTGTCTCACCGGGGACCTTCTACAACTGGAAGGCGCGGTTCGGCGGGATGGGCGTGAGCGAGGCGCGACGGCTGCGCCATCTGGATGAGGAGAACCGGAAGCTGAAGCAGCTGCTGGCGGAGGCGACGCTCGACAATCACGTCTTGCGGGAGCTGCTCCGAAAAAACGCATGACGCCTGCAACGCGACGGGAGACCATGCACCGTGTCCAGGAGCGGTGGGGCTTCAGCGAGCGTCGCGCCTGCAGGCTGATGGGTATCCACCGATCGGTGGCCCGCTATAGGCGGGTGGGCAGCGACGCACCCGAACTCCTCAAGCGACTGCGCTCGCTCGCCGCGGAGCGGCGGCGCTTCGGGTATCGCCGGTTGTGGGTGTTGTTGCGCCGGGAGGGGTTCGGCGTGAACCACAAGCGGGTCTACCGGCTCTATCGGGAGGAGGGGCTGTCCGTCCGGCGTCGGAAGCGCAAGCGGATGGCGGGCATCGCTCGCGTCCCCACGATGGCGCCCGAGCGCCCGAACCAGCGGTGGTCGATGGACTTCGTGTCCGATGCGCTCGCCAGTGGCCGGCGGATACGAGTGCTGACGGTGATTGACGACTTCACTCGGGAGAGCCTGCCCATGGAGGTGGACACGTCGTTGCCCGGCCTCCGCGTGACAAGGGTGTTGGACAGGCTGGCCATCGACCGTGGCCTGCCGGAGCTGATCACCGTAGACAACGGCCCTGAATTCGCCGGGAGGATTCTGGACGCTTGGGCGTATGCACATGGGGTGCATCTGCACTTCATCGATCCGGGCAAGCCCGTGCAGAATGCGTACATCGAGAGCTTCAACGGGCGGCTTCGCGACGAGTGCCTCAACGAGCACTGGTTCATGAGTCTTCCTGCGGCCCGGAACATCGTCGAGCGCTGGCGGGACGACTACAATGCTGTCCGGCCCCACAGCGCACTGGGCAACCGGACGCCCGAGGAGTTCGCACAACAGGTGGCTAGGAATACGCCGGTCGGACTCTAAGAATACTTGGACCTAATTCAGGGGGCAGGTCAGCCGGCAGACGACTACATATACTTCATAGGGTGGCGCTATTCAGGCGGATTGTTGAGGGTCACCCTTAATTCTGTTCGCAGCGACGGCTCTGATGAGCGCGAGCTCGTCAACCTCACTGATTTTCGCGAAGCCGACCAACTCAGCGTGAGGGAGATCAGCCTGTCACCCGACGGTAGCAGCTTGCTGCTCGACGGGAGGCACGTGGTCAACGTTGATGGCACAGGCTTCATCTCCCTTGGGAACTATGGCTTAGGCCCAGGTTATGCGTCATGGTCGCCTGATGGGAGCAGAATCACAGTGTACTACAACCCGAAGGTGGACGGGAGGTTGATCTGGAGGAGCATTGCGCTGGTTACGTTGGCCCCGGATGGCTCTGATGTCCGCGTGTTGCTCAGATACGGTAAAGACGGGCTCGAACTCGGGTACGGCGGACCACCGAATCCTCGGTAGACCCTAGCGCCGGCACAGCTCCCGGACGTTTGCTCCCTATCGCAGCGCAAGTGCGACGAACTCATGCTTCAGGGACATCGCTGAGGACTCCTTCCAGGGTATGGCGCACCTCCTGCCGCCCGGTTGGCGGACACAAGGTGTAAACCATGTCCCCGAACAGGTGTAAAGGATGTCCCAGGTCTGTACAGGGGGGCGGGGGGGGGCAACGTCATCTCCTCCGTCGCCGCTGATGAGGCTTATGCCGCCGCCGGCCAAAACCAAGTCCTCGGACGATGAGTGTTACCAGCACTTTCCCCAGGCCCTTGCCCACGACCTTGGCTACCCGCCCGAACGAAGCCGCCTTCTCGCGGCGCCAGTATGGGATTGGGTTAAGGCCGGTGAGTGCCTGGAAGCGCGGCGAGCGCTGGTCGCGCAAATTCTTCAGTGCAGCTTCGAAACTCGCTGCGTCTGCGCGGGTTGAGAACTTACGAGAGGTCCAAACACGTTTGGGGTGTCCTCCAGCGGTGGACGGAACCTCACCCTTCTGATGTGCTCGTATCCGCTCTCTGAGGTTCCCAGTATGGCCAACGTAATGGCCATAGTCGGTATTGAGCACGTAGACAAAGTATTTTCGGTTAGAGATAGCAGCGTCGCGCTCGTCTTGCTCGCGTCCCAGGTCCTCCGGTTCATGCCAATTCCTCATTCTTCCCCTACCCTGTCCATCGCCAGGTGAAGGCGTCCTCGGTCTGCCGCTGCCAGCCCGGCAGGGCGTGGGCGTAGATGTCCTTTCCCGGCCTGTTCGAGTTGGCCTCAGGCTTTGAGTCCCATGAGGAAGACGCGGAGACTCGAGCCTCACCCCTACGGAGGCTACGCGCCCTCCAGGGACGAGGCTAGGCCGCCAGCCGGCTCACTCTCAAGGGGCGCGTACTCCGCGTTGCGAAGCCGCTCCCGCACCTCCTCGGCATGGGCGTCGTTCCTCGTCTCCAGGGTAAGCTGGATCTCCACCTGGCCCAAGTGCACCGATGGGGCATGCCTGAGATGGCCTATGTCCAGCACATTCGCCTCGGCGCCGGACACGATGTTGAGCAGATGATTCAGCTGACCGGGGCGGTCCTCCACCATGATGCGCAGCACGAGGTAGCGACCTGCGTGGGCCAGGCCGTGCTCCATGACCCGCGCTATCAGGTGTGTGTCCACGTTGCCACCGCTAAGCACCACCGCCACCCTCTTCCCTGCGACCTCGATTTTGCCTCCCAGCACGGCCGCAAATCCGACCGCGCCGGCCCCTTCCACGAGCAGCTTGCCTCTCTCCAAGAGCAGCATCATGGCCTGCGTGATTTCATCTTCCTCAACCACGACCATGTCGTCCACGTAGCGTGAAACCAGGGGAAGGGTGATCTTGCCAGGCGTGCCCACGGCAATGCCATCGGCCACAGTGGGCTGCCCCTTCACGGTCACGCGCCGGTTGGCCTTGTACGAATCGACAACGGCGGTGGCTGCCGCAGCCTGCACTCCTATCACCCTGATTCCAGGCGCCGTCTCCTTTATGGCCAGGCCGATACCCGATATCAGGCCTCCCCCTCCCGCGGGCACTACGACCGCGTCCAAGTCCTCCACCTGCTCAAGCATCTCCAGGCCGATGGTCCCCTGCCCCGCAACTATTGCCGGGTCGTCGAAGGCGGGGATGAAGGTCATGCCGTTCTCCCGCATGATGCGCCGGGCGTGTCTCTGCGCCTGGTCGAAGTCATCGCCCTGGAGGAGCACCGTTGCGCCATAGCCCCGGGTGGCCTCCACCTTGGGGAGGGAAGCGCCCGTGGGCATTACGATGGTGCATGGTATGTCAAGATTGGCGGCCGCCAAGGCGACTCCCTGGGCGTGGTTGCCGGCGCTGGCGGCAATTACGCCCCTGGCCTTCTGGTCCGGAGTCAAGGCGGCGATTTTGTTGGCGGCGCCTCGGACCTTGAAAGAGCCCGCCCTCTGAAGGTTCTCGGCCTTCAGGAAAAGCTCACACCCCGCCATCTGGCCCAGGGAGCGCGCAGGCAACATGGGAGTCCTGAGCGCCAGGTGAGCGATAGCGCTCTGGGCCCGGCGGACGTCCTGCAGAGTTACAGACGGCCTCATCTTCGACCCCCTGTGGCGAGTGGTGCGACGCGGTGGAGACGTTGGCGCGGCCTAAGCCGCTTGCTCACCGCTGCGATGCTCTGGCCCCAACCCGCCTTCACGGCGCGTTGGGCGCGAGCCTCCGCCCTAGTGAATACGCTTCTCCATGCCCTGCCACTCCCTATCCCTAAGCACGTACTTCTGGATTTTGCCTGTGGCCGTCTTGGGCAGGTCGCCGAATTCCACGTACTTTGGGGCCTTGAAGTGGGCGATGCGCTCCCTGGTGAAGCTGATAACATCCTCGGCGGTGATTGCCGCCTCGGGCCGGGGAATCACGAAGGCCTTGGGGACCTCGCCCCAATGCTCGTCCGGGACGCCAATGACACATGCCTCCAGCACCCCGGGGTGCTCCATGATCACCTTCTCCACCTGCTGGCTGGAGATATTCTCGCCGCCGGAGATGATGATGTCCTTGGCCCGGTCCTGGAGTTCTATGTAGCCGTCCGGGTGCCACACCGCCAGGTCCCCAGAGTGGAACCAGTCCCCGTGGAACGCCGTTGCCGTCGCCTCCGGGTCCAGGTAGTACCCCTGCATGACGTTGTTGCCCTGCATGACCACTTCGCCGATGGTCTGGCTATCCCGCGGGACGTCGTTCATTTCCGAGTCCACGACCCTCAGCCCAGTGCCGGCGATGATGTACGGCGCCCCCTGCCGGGCCTTGATGGAAGCCAGCTCGCCGGAATCCAGGCCCTCCCAGTGCGGTTGAGCAGCGCAAATCGTGTGGGGGCCGTAGGTCTCGGTCAGGCCGTAGATGTGCTGGATGGTCGCCCCCATGCCCTCCATCGTCCGGATGACCTGCGGGGCGGGCGGAGCGCCCGCCGTGGCGATGGTCAGGCCAGTCAGGTCCTGTCCCTTGGCCGCCGGAGAGGAGTACATGGAAACGAGCACGGTGGGAGCGGCGCACATGTGGGTGATCCCCCGCTCCCGTATCAGGCGATAGACCTCTTCCACCTCCACCCGCCGCAGGCAGACGTTCGTCCCGCCCACCGCGGTGACCGCCCACGTGAAGCACCAACCGTTGGCGTGGAACATCGGCAGCGTCCATAGGTAGGAGCTGCGAGGCGTGAGACCCATTTCCAGGCACTCGCCGAGGGCGTTCAGGTAGGCGCCCCGGCCTGCATACTGCACCCCCTTGGGCGCGCCGGTTGTGCCCGACGTGTAATTGATCGTGATGAGGTCCCACTCGGAAACCACACCGTCCCCAGCCGCGCCCGGCGGGGCCGAGGCCAGGAACGACTCGTAATCGGGGCCGGGGATGTCATCTGCCTTGGGGGCCGCGTCGACGACCTGCACATAGGTCTTCACCGATAGCACCTGCTCCCGGAACTCCCTCACGACGGGCGCGTACTCGGAGTCGAAGACGAGGGCCTTGGCCTCGCAGTGGTCCAAGATGTAGGCGATTTCGGCGGCGGACAGCCTGTAATTCAGGGCCACGAGAACTGCGCCGATGCCCATCGGACCAAAGTGGGCTTCCAGCATGGCCGGAACGTTGGGCAACAGGAACGCCACCCGGTCTCCCCGGCCAATGCCGGCCTGCCGAAGGGCCCCGCCCAGCCTGTGCGCCCGCTCCGAGAACTGGCTGTAGGTGAATACCTGGTCGTTGTAGACGATGGCCGGCTTGTCCGGATAGACGAACGCGCTCCGCTCCAGAAAGTCGACAGGGCTGAGCGGCCTGCTGAACACCTTGTCCGTCATGAACGCCTCCTCAACCGCGCTGGCTGCCCGCCGAGCGTCCGCCCGGCGGCGCGGCTGTAGTATAAGGCCAAGGAGCGGGAACAAACGAGCGTTGTCAGAAGCCTCGCGGGCAAGAGCGCTGCCCCGGGCGGCGGCGCGGCGATGGGCGGTTGCTTGGCGTCGCCCTACCGCTCCGGCGCATGGGAAGTATCGGTAGCGCAAAGGTCGAACGAGAACGCGGTTCCCACGCCAATCGCGCACTCAGCCCAATCGGACCCATGGGCCATCGCGAGCTGGCGGGCTGCGGTTAGGCCCCAGCCCTAGGAGATCCCAACAACCTCGGCTATGACCTCATCCGCCAGCCCGTACACGTCCTTCGCCGCCTGGGCTGAGATGAAACCGGCTTCCAGGTCCTCAATGACCCGCTCGCGGTCCCGCTCCTTGGGCGACCCCACGCCACCGCCGCCGCCGGGCTCCAGACGAAGCACATCGCCGTTGCCGACCGCCAGGCCAGAGACCGGATGGTCATACTTCTGCTCGTCGGCGGCGCCGGGATTGACGAAGACATAGCCCAGTTTCCCTTCATCGCCTCCCGCCACTCCCGAAGAGGGACGCCGCGCCGACCCGCCCGTGAACTTCGAGTTGCCCTGGATGAGGTAGTCCCTGCGGTAACCCAAGCCGCCCCGGAACTTGCCGGGGCCGCCGGAGTCCGACACCACCTCGAAATTCAGTATCTTAATGTCGAACTCCGACTCCACAATCTCAACGCTGGTGAATTTGGCTCCGCCGCTCCAACCGTGGCCGGAACCGGACCAGCCGTCCCCGCCGTCGTGCGCAGGGCCCCCGGGGGACAGCAGCTCGTACTGGACGTAGGGCCGGCTGCCCTCCGACATGTGGCTGATGATGGTCGAGCATTGCTGACCGGAGTACGCGATGATCGGACGCCCCGCCGCCTGGCTCACCGCCGAGTACACCATCGTGGAGACGCCGGGCATCGTCTGAGAGTAGTACCCCACCGGAGCGGGAAACATCGGGTCCAAAATGCTGCCCTCGCGGAAGCGGCACTCCACGGTGTCGGCCAGCGCGTAGTTGTTGGGCATCGAAGGGTCTATCACCGCCAGCACTGCATGATAGGCCACTCCCCTGGCGAAGGGGGGCCGGATGTTGATGGGGCCCGCGCTCTGGTCGCCGGAAGCGGAGAAATCCAACACGACCCGTTCCCCCTCCTTGATCACGGCCACGTGGAGCTTGATGTAGACGCCTGGATTCACGATGTCCTCGATGGAGCCTTCCATCTCCGTGACTCCGTCCGGCCAGGAGGCCACCTCCTGGCGAATCCGATCCGCAGTCCGGGACGCGATGTGCTCGAAGGCCGAAAGCACCACGTCCTTGCCGTAGTTGTCCATCAGGTCCTGCAGCCGCTGCACGCCCATCGTCTGAAGCGCCCCCGCCTGCGCGCCGAGGTCGCCCAGCACAAGGTGGGGCGTCCGGCTGTTGGCGGTGAGGAAATGCTCCGTCTCCTTCACGCGCTTGCCCTTGCTCAGGAACTTCACCGGCAGGATATGCAGACCCTCGCCGAACACGTCCCTGGCCTGGGAGTTGCGGCTCCCCGGCGATACGCCCCCAATGTCGCTCTTGTGGCCCATGCTGGCAAAGAAGGCCACAACTTCCCCGTCATAGAAGGCCGGGGCCACCACCACCATGTCCATGGGATGCGGCACCCCGCTGTAGTAGGGATGGTTGCTCAGGAAGCAGTCGCCTTCCTCCATCTCATCCATGTCGTAGAACTGGAGGACGCCCTTGACGCAGTCGGGGTAGGCGCCCAGGTGCGGCGGCAGCCCGGAGTACTGGCCGATCACCCGGCCCTGCCTGTCCAGGATGCCGCAACTGAAGTCGTGCGACTCCCGGATGATGGTGGAGAAGCCCGTTCGAAGCACCGCCACTTCCATCTCCCGCACTATGCCGTCAAGACGAGCCTGGATGACTTCCTGGGTGATCACGTCTACGTCAACCATTGATTTCCTCCGCGTTGTCTTTTCGCTGCCGCTTGGGGCCGGTCAAGTCCCGCCCTCGTCCCCCACCTCGCTCCGCCCCGGTTTCCCGGATTGTACCAGAACACCCCCCGCGCGTTCGCTGGACACGCGCGGGGCCGCTCACTATGATGACCTCAACCGCCTTGCAGCTAAGATCGGAGGCGTGTGCTCATCGACTGCGATACCCACTTTCTGCCCCGTTCCTGGCTCGACCGCGTCGATCCGGCCCTGATCGGCGGCGCTATCGCCATCGAGTGGAACGGCGGGGACGGCGCGTTCTACCGCCACGGCCGGCGCGTCATGAACTTCGAGGAAAGCGTCTGGAACCTGGAGAAACGCATCCCCAGCATGCAGCAGGATGGGTTCGACCTCCAGGTGCTCATCCCGGAAAACCGGCCCCTCATCTACGAAACGGAGCGCGACCTGGGCTGCGCCCTTGCCAGGGCCTACAATGACGCCGCGGCCGAGGACCTGAAGGCGGGCGGCCCGTTCTACGGCGTGGCCTGGGTGTATCTGCCGGACACGGAAGAAGCCATCGCCGAGATGGTGCGGGCCGTGACCGTCCTCGGATTGAAGGCCGTCAAGCTCATGGGCGGCTACAACTCCGTCCACCTGGGCAGCCCCGAGTTGCAGCCCTTCTACGCCAAAGCCGCCGAACTGGACGTCCCCCTGCTGCTCCATCCACCCGCCCGCACCTATGACGACCAGCCCATCAACCCGTTGCTGGCCGGGGCATCCAGCTTCCCGCCGGAGTACTGGTTCCTGTCTTCGGCCTACGGGTTCCCGTTCACCTACATGGTGGCCATCGCCAACCTCATCTTCAGCGGCGCCATGGACCGCTTCCCCACCCTCCGTTTCGGCTTCTTCGAGGCCGGGGCTGAGTGGGTGCCGTATGCCATGGACCGCCTCGATGTCTACTACGACGACCACTACCGCCGCGGAACCGAGGTGGTGACCAGGCTCAAGCACACGCCATCGGAGTACTTCTCCAGGTTCTACGTGGCTGTGCTGTCGCGTGAGCGGCGCCTCCCTGCCCTGCTCCAGCAGCTACCGGACCACCGCCTTATCGTGGGCAGCGACTTCCCTCACCAGGACCCCAGCGGCACCTGGCCAAACACCCTCGCGGAGCTTCGCGCCATGGACGGTTTCGCTCCCGGAGACCTTGACGCCATGCTCGACGCCAACCCCCGCTCCTTCCTCGGTCTGTAGCGCCGCAGAGCGCCGACGGCAGGGCGACGCCCCCGCAGTCGCGGGGGCGTTAGGATGCCGGGCGCCCGACAACCTCTCTGGGGACTACGGCTAGAGCCTGTAGAGGCGGCGGGGATTATCGTCCAGAATCTTGTCCACTGCCTCCGCCGGTATGACCCCCGACGTCCTCAGCTTGCGCAGCGCTTCCAACTCGCTCGAAGTGTCGGCGTGGCCATAGTCGGAGCCAATGAGCAGATTGTCCTCGCCCGCGTAGGTCAGGACATACGGCAGGTCGTCGTCGGTTTGGCAAGCCACGAACATCTGGTAGTCCTTCATCACGGAGCCAACAGACCTGTCGGGAAACGCCCATGACATTCGCTGGAACCGCGCGGCCAGGTCGTGCATAACGTACGGGACCCAGGAGGCGCTGACCTCCACAAAGGCCCAGCGGAGGTCCGGGTACTTCTCCGGAAGCTGGCTGACGACGATGCAGTGGAACGCCGCAATCGCAGGGACCTTGGCGATCCACAGCAGCGCCTGCCTCGACATCATCACCGAGTCGAAGAAGGCGCTCGACGACCCGGCGTGGAAGCAGATGGCGAGGTCCAGCTTGCTGGCCTCCTCGTACAGGGGGTAGAAATAGGGGTCGATGGGGATCTTGCTCTGTTCCATGCCGCGCATGAACACGCCGGAGGCCCCGTGCTCCTTCCCAAAGTGCAGCTCCTCGATGGCCTTGTCCATGGTCATCGTCGGCGGCATGACCACCCAGCCCAGCCGGCCGTCTGCCGCTTTCCAGATGTCCGCCATCCACCGGTTGTAGCCCCGGCACATAGCCACCTCCGTCTCGGGACGGTTGAAGGCCAGATTCAGGAACACGGTCGGATACAGCATCTGCACGTCGACGCCCAGCTCGTCCATGTGGGCGAGGCGCGCGCCGACGTCCACCAGGTCGGAACTCTCAACCGCCGTCCCCGTCCTGGCCGGATCGAAGGCCCTTCGCGCCTCCAGCCGTCCTTCTATCTTCCAATAGGCGCGTTCCTGCCCCTGATCGTCAGGGGCCATCACCGTGACCGGCTTGAACTGCTCGTCAGCGTCAACCATGTACGACCAGGTGTGCTCGTTCTCGATGACGTGGCAATCGGAGTCTATGACTGGCATGGGTTCCCCCGTGACTGCTGTACCTGTGCTTGCCACCCGGCGCGGCCAGGCGGCGTTGGCTATGGATAACAGAAAAGCGCCGCCGTGAAAAGGGGCGCCGGCAGGCCCCCCCAACACTCCCCGCCTCCCACCGGAGCGGCGGCACAGGCACCGGCGGCGCAGGACGACCCAGGCGCCCCAGCTTGTCCGCCAGCCACGCCTCTGCTAGGATTACACTTGCTGTGAGCCCCGTCTTTGGGGTGTCTGTCTTACGCTCCCGGATAGCTCAGCGGTAGAGCAACCGGCTGTTAACCGGTTGGCCGCAGGTTCGAATCCTGCTCCGGGAGCCACTTTTACGCCTGTACAGCCGCTTTTCTTGGTGTAGAAGTCACTTTTACACCCTAGCGTATACATCTGTCAATACCTTAGCATGGGGTAGTCAAGCGTTGGGGTAGGGGCAAAGAAAAGGCCCCGCTCTACTTCGCGGGGCCTTCATGGACGGCTGGGCGGGGCTGGGGGCTAGGTGTCAGTCCTGTCGTCGGCATCCTCTTCGCGATCTCCGTTGCGATGTGGGTGTGTGGTCCTGATCATCTTCTCTAGCCTTTCGATGACATCGACCAAGGCTGCAAAGCCCTTCTCCATGGATTCAAGGCGGGACTGTTGCAGGGTAAGAACGGTGTGAACCGACACCATCCCTTGTTTTAGGTCAAGCAGAGATGTTCGCTGCCCCTCAAACCCCTCTTCCAACTTGCTTACCCGTTCATCTGTCGTGGTCATCGCTCACCCCCTCGCCAGTGTTTCACCATGATATACCCTAGCGCAGCGTACTACGCAACCCCAGCACAAAACGAAGCGCCCCGGCTGTCGGTCAGACCGGAGCGCTTCGCCGCATGGAAACCGTTGGGAAGGACGGCCCAACAGAAACCGCCCTTAGTCTACCCTCTCCGCCGCGCAGTCGGAAGACATCAACAAGGAGTAGTCTTCCGGCGTCACTTTCGGCCTGTGTTCGCTGGCGTCCTTGTTGGCCTTCTTGTACTCTGGCGAGCCATCGAAGACCTTGTCCTCGGGGCGGAAGCCGCAGTTGAAGCAACGGGGATCGTAGTAGTCCCCGACGTAGCCCCCGCAGCGTGGACAGCTAGCCATCGTCCGCCACCAGTCCAGAGAGCGACGCCGCCTTGTCCGTGGGCATGCCGGCTGTCACCATCGCCTTGAATGCGGCCCCGCGGCCCTGGAGATCGTGCGCCCATAGGCTGCTGAAATCGAAGGTCAGGTCCTGAACGTCCAGCTTGTCCCCTAGTTCTTCCGCCACCTGTGCCGCGACCGGCTCGACCGATCCCATGACGAAGCGACGCCAGCCTTCGCGGGCAGCTATTCATGTTCCCCGTTAGGTAATGGCGCGAGCCACTAACTCCAAGAATCTTTCCCGCCCCACGATCTCCGCAATGGACCGCACGGTCCAAGTCTTGCCGCTGAACGTGAACGTATCACAGTTCTCCCATGTGTCGTCATAGCGCACGACGAATCGCGCATCCGCCAGCGACAAGAGCCCGGCATCCCGGGCGTCGAGTTGCTGGCGCCCGGTGAAGGGCCGGTAGGAGCACCACACCCGACGAGTCACTCGCGGGCCGGGGAGCGGCCCGCCGTAAGGGTCGCGGCCCGTCGAGGCCTCGGTGTAGCTGTGTTCAACGAGCCGGTCAAGTCGCGGCGCGTCATACGCCCTATTCGTCACTGACTACCAGCCCCGACAGCGCCGCCGCCTTCTCGACTTCCATCCCGCCGCCAACGAGCGACTGAAAGGCTCGCGCCCGTCCGGTAATGTCGGAGGCGCCGACGCGTTCCCAATCGAATTCCAGCGCCTCAGCGTCCAGGCCCTCAGCGAGCGCGGGCCCAATGATCCGCCCGAGCGGCGCCAACGTTCCGAGCAAGAACTGGCGCCAACCCTCGCGGGCAAGCGTTCCCTCAGAGTCGCCAAG
>CBDDDS010000001.1:0-105237 GCA_965226745.1 Dehalococcoidia bacterium | reverse complement strand
CGCTTGAGCAGCCCTTGGTCCGGGCGAAGCACACGCCTATAGACACGTTGTTGAAGCAGGTGTAGATCACCGACATCGCGACTATGGCCGGTACGTAGAAGGTGGACGTGTTCGTCGTCCCTCCCGGAAGGACCAGCTCGCGGCTGCCGAACAGAAGATTGAAGATGACGAGGAACATCAACGGGAAGACGAACACAAAGAACGCCGCCAGAGGGTTGCGCCAGAAGGCCCTGTTCTCGTACCGGACCTGCCTTAATGCGAGCGCGAGGGAGTTCACTCTTCCCCATCCGCCTGCTCAGTGGCTCCGACCAGTTCGATGAACACGTCCTCCAGGGTCGGTGTCGATACCGCCAGCTCCTCCAGGTCGATTCCCCACTCCAGCGCCCAGCCAGTGAGCCGGTGCAGGATGCCGGTCGGCGCGCCCGTCTTGATCGTGTACCGGCCGTCGTCGCCCCGCGCTCTCCGCGCCCAGGTCTTCGGGCGGGACACCGGCGCCGGGCCGGGTCTTGAACCGGATGATCGTAGAACCGCTTCTATGCATCAGCTCTCTCGGGACCCCCTCGGCGACGATCTCTCCCTGCACGATGATCGCCACCCGGTCGGCCAGATGCTCGGCCTCATCCATGTAGTGGGTCGTTAGCACGACCGTCTTGCCGAGAGACCGGAGGTTGCCGACTATCTCCCAGGCCGCGCGCCGCGCCGCGGGGTCCAGACCCGTCGTAGGCTCGTCCAGGAAAAGCAGTTCCGGGTCTCCCGCGAGGCCGATCGCTACGTCTAGCCTCCGCTGCTGGCCCCCGGACAGCCGCCGCACCCGGGTGCGGCGCTGCTTCCGCAGGCCTATCACGTCCAGGATCTCCTCGAGCGGCAGCGGGTGGGGATAGTATCCCCGGAACAGGTCTATCGTCTCCTCAACAGTCAGGTACGGCTCCACGCCCGTCGTCTGCAGCACGATGCCGATCCGCTGCTTGAGAGCACGGTCGTTGAGCCCCGGGTCGTGGCCCAGAACCAAGACCTCGCCGGCGGTCCGGTCGCGATGCCCCTCCAATATCTCGACCGTCGTCGTCTTCCCGGCGCCGTTGGGGCCCAAGAGGGCGAACACTTCTCCCCTGGACACGCTCAGGTCTATGCCGCGCACGGCCTCCACGTCGCCGTACGACTTCCGCAGGCCGCGCACTTCGATGGTGGGCGACGAGTCTTCCGTGGTGTTGGAAACCGACATGCGGGTACAATAGGAGTGGAGCAAGCTGGCGTCAACTCAGCGACGCCCGTCGCAAGGAACTGCTTTCCCCACGAGTACAGCACTCACCAGGCCAACGGGAGTGCAAGCCGAGCAATTCCACTTGGGCGATGGGCTTGGTGGGCCGTTCCTGTATCGTCTTGCCTGAAACGGAAAAGGCCCCCTAAGAGGGGGCCTTCGTTATTAATGGCGATAGCGCAGAGTGATGACTCAGAGCGGCGGCTGGGGATTGCTACCGGTTCTGGGTCACGACGTCGACGACGGCGCAGCGCCCTTCCTCGGCCACAACCCGCGCGGCCCGCGCCAGGGCAGCCTCTAGGTCCTCCGGATTGGAGACGGGGCCTTCCCCGTGGACGCCGAATGACCGCGCCATGGTGGCGATGTCCACCTCGGGATTCTCGATGCGGATGCCGATGTTCTTTCGTTCTTCGGGGCGTCCCCTGGTCTGGGCCATAAGCGACTGGTGGATCTCGTCGTTGTAGTAGGACCGGTTGTTGTTGACGACGTAGAGGATCGGAATCTCGTGGTGAGCCGCGGTCCAGAGGAGGCTGGGCGTGAACAGGAAATCGCCGTCTCCTTGGAACTGGACGGGGACCCGTCCGGAGCCTCTCAGTCCAAGGGCCATGCCCAGCGCCTTTCCGGAGCCGGTGCCAATTGCGCCGCCGCCCTTGGTGGCCAGGAACTGGCTGGGCTTCTGAATGTCCCACAGCTTGGGGACCCATCCCCCGTACAGTCCCTCCGTGACCGCCCAGTCGTAGCCGCGCACGGCTTCCCAGACCTGTTGGGCCATGAAGGCAGGGGCAATGGGGCTTTCCCCTGAGGCGTTGCCTGCGGCCAACGCCGCCTCGGCGTGGATGCGGTCGGTCTTCTCCTTGAGGGCGGCGGCCCGCTGACGCCGGGATTCCGCTCGGTCCGATTGGGCGGCTAGTTTCGCCTGGCAGAGGTGAGCGAGGGCCGGAACGGCGGTTGCGCAATCGGCGGCAATGGCAACGTCAGTCGGGTGGATTCGGCCAAAGTCGTTGGCCCAACTCCGCACGGCGTACTGGCGGAGGGAGATGTCGATGAGAGGCGTGCCCGGCGGCGTCTTGGACGTGGTAGTCCGCGTTGCCCATTCAATGCCGGTGAGGGCGAACTGGAGGTCGTAGACGTTCAGGCTCAGGACGAGGTCGGCGTCCGCCAGCGTCTCGTCCTCGGCGCCGGTGAGGTTGAGGGGGTGACGGCTGGGGAAGTTGAAGGTATCGCCGCCGTCCAGGACAGCCGCCGACAGACCTTCAGCGAGGGATACCAGGGAGGCGACCGCCTCGGGGGACGATCCCAGATAGCTCACCATGATGACGGGCCGTTGGGCGTTCACCAAGAGGTCCGCAGCTCGTTCCAGGGCCGCGGGGTCTGCATGGACGCGGCTGGGAGAGGCGAACTGGGATACGTCGGGGATGGGCAATGGTTGGTCGAGCCGCAACTCCTGGAGCGCAGCATCGAAGCAGACGTAGGCCGGCCCCTGGGGTTCCACGTTGATGAGTTGATGGGCCCGCAGCAGGGAGTCGATGATGGCGGGAACGCTTCCGGGCTGGTCGTCCCACTTCACGAAGTCGCGCACGGCGTTGCCCTGGACCAGTGCGGTATGGATCCAGTCGATCCAGGGACGGCGCTGGTCGGTGGCCATGGGGCCCGTTCCACCCAGGACGAGCACCGGGGCCCGGTCGACCCAGGCGCTGAAGATGGAGATGGATGAGTGAAGAAGCCCCACGATGTTGTGAACGGCGGCCGCCATTGGCCTGCCGGTGGCTATGGAGTAGCCGTGCGCCATGGCAACGGCTGTCTCCTCGTGGGTGCAGAGGATGGTCTCGGGGGCGGTGTTGCCGCCGTAGTTCACCAGGGAGTCGTGCAGGCCCCTGAAGGTGGCGCCCGGGTTTAGGGCAACGTACTCATAGTCCAGGGCCTGAAGGACGTCTACGATGACATCCGAGCCGTACTCCGCCTTTCCTCTTGCGCCGCCTCCTTGCTGCGTGGCCGCCATGGCTGCCTCCTTAAATGAGAACCGGCTTCCGTGGGCAGCAGCCTACTCCTTTCCTTGTAGGCGCGCCACAGGGCCTCCCAAAGAAAGAGCGGCGCCTAGCAGTCTGCCAGGCGCCGCTCGCCGTCTTCATGGTGGAGACGGGGGAGAGTCGAACTCCCCGTCCAGAAGACGTCCCACTGAGATGTCCTACAGGCTTATCTGGCTGCTAAGTGTCGGCCGGTGCGTCGCGGCCAGCGGATCCGCCCCGGCCCAAGCCGATTTTGCTTAGGCGCTCGCATCGGCGTTGGAGCGCCGCAACCCCGGAATCATTGCGCCCGCCGCCTACCTCCGAGATAGGGTGGGGCGACGGACGTGCAGCCCTAGTTAGGCTGCAGCTGCTAGTGGCTTGTTGCCAGCTACTGTTTTGCCGCCTGATTAACGAGGGCGACGGCGCCTCGGCCTGCAATCCCAGGAGAGCGACCCCCTGTCGAAACCGCGCGTCCCCGCATGTCGTCTCCGCTTCCATTGTAGCACAGGGCAGGGTAGGGGGACCCCCATTCTAACCTTCCCCAGCGTAGGGGAGCAGTGACGGGAGTGTTCCCCCGAGGGGGGAAGGTGTGGCCTTTGATTGTATGTTTGCTACGTTTGTCAGCCGGAACTTGAGTCGTGCAGGCACGGAGCCGTCGCGGAGGTGTCGCGTAGCTGTCGCGGAGGCGTCGCGTAGCCGTCGCGTAACCGTATCCCGGCGCTAGGAAAGGAGTGGGGCAGCGGCCCGCTTCTTGGAGACTCTCTGGGATCATGACGATACTATAGCACAATAGTTCTCATTTTGCAAGTAGGGGGGGTGGGGGCTTGTTCAGAGATCCCCTAGTTGCACAGTAAGGGCCGCGCCGTTCCACGGCCCGGGTTTTGCAAAGGTCTCACAAAGGGGAGAGGGGACTTCCGAGACATAATCTATACGGGGATCCTTCTGCGGGACCCGGCCGATTCCTTGGCCAGGAAGAAGACGAGAACGCCGGCGGCCAGGTGGACGGGGGCGAAGAATGCGAAGGTCATGCCGGGGCTGACGAAGGCCAGGAGAGCGCCGGCAATCACGGGGCTGGCGAAGCCACCCATCTCTCCAAACAGGCGCCGCTGGGCCTGGAACCGGCCTTTTCCGCCTTCGGGTGCGATGTCGTAGGTGTAGGACGTCAGGGAGCCCAGAGACATGCCGTTGGCCACACCCATGAATATGACAAGCGCCACTATTTGGCTCAAGGACGTGGTGAACGGCATCGCAGCAAACACGGCGGCCGATATGAGGGCTGCGGGAACGACAGCGGCCTTGCGTCCAATTTTGTCGGAGAGGAGGCCGCCGGGGAACATGACCAGGAGACTGACAACGGAGAAGACGCCGAAGATGGAGCCCACCTTGGTTGCGGAGTAACCCAACTCGTCGCCGTGCAGGGGGAGCATACTGTTGACCACGGTCATGCGCATGATGGCGCTGACGGCCATGACCATCAGGATGACGTAGGTGAGCCGGAAATAGGGGTGGATCTCGCTTAGCCTGCCGAAGCCGAGGAAGGATGCCTTGACGGCGATGGGGGTCTGCTGCCGGGTGTCCTTCATGGGGAGGGCCAGCAGCATGGCGATCAATCCGGCCCCGCCGTAGACCAAGAACAGGATGTCCAGCCCGGACTGGTCTGTGAGGATGCCGCCGATCACGGGTCCGAAAGCCATGCCTGCGGAGTGCAGGCCGAAGAGGATGCTGAGGAAGCGGCCCCGCTGATGAGGTTGGATGAGGTCGGCTGCGGCGACCTCCCGGCCCACCATGTAGATGTTGTTTCCGACGCCCCAGAGGAACTGGGTGAGGAGGAGGATGAGGAAGCTGTCGGTGGTGGCGGCGATCAAGCCTCCCAGGGCAACGACGCCGCTGCCGGTGACCATGGTGGCCCGCCTACCGACGCGGTCGACGAGGATGCCTGCGGGCATGAGGGCCAGGACTCTACCCACGCCCTGCGCTGTGATAACCTGCGCCGCCAAACCTTCCGAGACGTTGAACTGCTTGGCCATGTCGGGGATGGCGGGGACAATGATCCCGAGGCCGAAGCTCATGAGCGTCGACGGGAGGAAGACCTGGAGGATGGCGGTTAGCTTGGAACTGCCCACGTATTCCTTACAGGTGCCCCTATGGCGGGGCGTGGATGGCCCGGGACCCCGATGCCGCGCCTACGATGGTAGCCCGAAAGGGGAGCGGGCGTCGAGTTGCTGTACTCGTTCAGTACATTAGTGACACTGGGCCTCCTTCTGCTGAGCTGTCCATCGGGTGAGGAACTGGGCAGGGGTGAGATAGCCGAGGGCCTGGTGCGGCCGGACAGTGTTGTAGGTGCGCTCCCAGGCCAGGAGCTCGCGGTTCAGGGCGGCGATCTCCAAGGAGAAGGGGGTGACCTCATAGAACTCCTCCGTGTGGGTGCGCTGGGCGCGCTCGACGCAGCCGTTCAGCTTGGGCGAGCGCGGGGCAAGACGAAGAGGCGGATGCCGCGTGCCTGGCAGGCGTCCTCGAAGGCGGCCTGGAACTCGGAGCCGCCGTCCACCTGGATGGCGCGGACGGGGAAGGGCATGCGGGCCACGAGCCGGTCGAGGAAGCCCGCGGCGGTGGTGGCTGTAGCGCGGGTGCGGGCTTCCAGCACGTCCCAGCGGGAGACGATGTCGCGGGCGGTGAAGTGTTTGAGCACGACGCCGGGCAGGGGGCGCACGTCCAGGGTGTCCACCTGGACGAGGTCGCCGGGCTGGTCCACGGTATATCCTTTCGGCTTGCGGACCGCATAGGGCCGCCGGAACGCCCACTTGCGGGTGGAGATGGTCGCCAGGGGCGCCTCCCGCAGGACGCCGCGGGCCTTCAGCCGGGCGAGGATGCGCCCCACCATCGAGGTGGAGACGGACCAGCCCGCGCGGCGGAGCATCACGGCAAGCTTGTCCTTGCCCCACCGGGGGTACTGCTCCCGGACGTGGAGCACTGCGAGGGCGAGCTCCCGTCCCCAGGTGGGCTGGCGTAGCCGGCGGGGCCGCCGCCCGCGTGCTTCCAGGCTGGCGAGCCGGTCGGGGTCGTAACGGCGTTTCCAGCGGTAGAAGGTCTGCTGGCTAATGCCGAAGTGCCGGCAGGTGAGGGCGGCGTTCTGGCCGTGGGAGTGGTAGTAGTCCATCCACGCCAGTCGGACGCGGGCCGCTCTGCTCAGGGCTGCGCCGGTGTGGGCTAACCTGCGTGCATGGGGCACGTTCCCGTTCACAATTCGCATGGCTGACACTGTAACCCAGTGTCACTGATCTATCTGAACGAGAACAGTTGCGCGCTAGGGGTATGGAGAGAACGCGGGCCTGGCAGGACGCCGCGCCGCCGGACTGCGGCGAGCCCGAATCGCGGCCCTCGCGCCCTCACAGGGGTGGGGGGAGGCCCGGCAGCTGGGGGCGGGATGGGCTGTTGACCCGCGGCTTCAATGGGGTTAGATTCGGCGCGACGGTGGCCTGGATTCCCAAGAAGGCGAAGTCCAGGAAGGCGAACGGAGGATGCTATGAACGTTCTGATAACCGGCGCGGGGCTGATTGGCTGCTACCTGGCCCGTGAATTGTTGCAGCGTGGGCATCAGCCCGTGCTGTATGAGGTGGCGCCGTTTCGCGACTACATCAGTTGGGTGGCAGGAGACGTTCCCGTCGTTGAGGGGGACGTGCGGGAGCTGCCGGCCCTTGTAGAGGCCATGCAGCGGTACGAGGTCAACGTGGTGGTGCACACGGTGGCGCTAATGGGGCAGAAGCTCGAAGACCAGCCCTACCGGGGCATGTCTATCAACGTCGGCGGGACCATCAGCGTTGCCGAGGCGGCGCGCCTCACGGGTGTCGAGCGGCTGGTGTACACCAGCACCTTCGGCGTCTATCACTGGACGCTGCCACCCACGGCGCCGGTGACAGAGGACTTTCCGCTGGCGGGCAACGTGCTCTACTCGGGGAGCAAGGTGGCGGCCGAGCGGATCATGCGGGCGTATGGGAACAGGTATGACATCCCGACAGCCGTGACGCGGTTCGCCAACGTCTACGGGCCGGGCCATTACGCCGGTGGAGCCGGGGGTGGGGCGGGCGCCTCGGCGATACACGAGCTTGTTGAGGTTGCCAGGGAGGGCGGCGTCGTCCGCGTGGATCCCCGGCGCCTCACCGACCTGACGGAGTACGTTTACGTCAAGGACGCCGTCCAGGGCGTGGCCCTGGCAGCCGAGCAACGGGGAAAGAACCAGACGTTCAACCTTGGGACGGGCGTTCTTCTGACGCCTGTCGACATCGCTGATGCCTTCAAGGGGGTATTCCCGTCTGTTGAGGTCCAGGTGGAGGAGGCGCAGGGGGCCATGCAGGTCACGCACCGCGACCAGCCTCTGGACCTCAGCCGCTCCCGCGGCGAGCTCGGCTACAACCCCCAGTTCGTCGATTTGGCCGAAGGGCTCGCCGATTTCTCCGAGGAGTTGGCGCAGGTTCCCGTGCACCCAGCCTAGCACCGAGTCCAAGCAGCAGGAGTACCTATGCCGAAGATACAGACGGTGACGGGGGCGATGGCGCCCGAGTCCCTGGGCGTCGCTTTCATGCACGAGCATGTGCTGTTCGGGTTTCCCGGATGGGACCTGGACCCAGCGATGGCGTTCGACCGGGAAGCCGTGTTCAACGGTGTGGTGAAGGAGCTTCGCGATCTGAAGGAGGCGGGGGCCAGCCTGCTGGTCGATCTGACGCCCATTGCTTCCGGGCGCGACGTGGATTTCCTAGTGCGGGCGAGCATGGCGTCCGGCCTGCGGCTGCTGGCCTGCACCGGCTTCTGGAGCGAGCGCGGGATGCCGCCGCATTTCCACCCGCCACAGAAGAGCTCGGAGGACCTGGAGGAGATTTTCGTAAGGGAGCTGACGGTGGGCATGGGCGCCACCAACGTGTTGGCCGGCATTATCAAGATCGGCACCAAGGGTGAGCACATGACGCCGATGGAAGAGGGGTTGTTCCGGGCCGCGGCCCGCGCCAGCAAGCGCACCGGCGCGGCGATTACGACCCACATCTCAAGCCACCTTCCGAGCCCCGTTGGGCTGATTTCCGGCCGGGAGCACCTGAAGGTACTCATCGAGGAGGAGGGGGTGGAGCCGAGCCGAGTGATCATTGGGCACTGTGATGCAACGCGCCTGACCGACTATCACCTAGAGGTCGCCAAGGCGGGAGCCTATGTGGCCTTCGATCATATTTGCGACGAGGTGGGCGCTCCCTACGCCTTTGCCAACGAGATGCGGCTCCCTTGGATCATGAATTTGTTGGAGCACGGGTACGAGCGGCAGATGATCTTCGCCACGGACCGCATCATGCACTTCCTTTCGGGCGGCGGCGGGCAACGGTTCACTGCGGACCAACTGCTCAGCGAGTTTCTGCCCATGCTGCGGACGGAGGGGGTGGGGGAGCACGTGATTCGGACGATCATGGTGGAGAACCCGAGGCGGGCCCTGGCAATGCCGGACTGAGGGCGCCGGAGAGCCGGTCTTGCCCGGCGGCGGGGGATCGTAGGAGAAGCAGCAATGTCGCAGGGAGGAGGACGCGATGCCTGACGCGAACCTGGAGCTGGTGATCGATGGGGACGGGCATTTGGTGGAGGACATGGATGCCATTGGCGAGTTCATGCCGGAGGACCTGATACCGCGGGACCTGGTCGCCCGGCAGGCGCGGAGCTGGAACAATAGCCTCGGCATCTTTCCTGCCGCCGATCACCTGCACGCCGCTCAGCCGGTGCGGCACCCCAAGGGGTCGTTTGTGCAGGCGGACGCCGATGGCTGGCTGGCGTTTCTAGACGACGTGGGCATCGATACGACGGTGCTCTTCGCCACGAGGGCGCTGACCAGCGGCATGATCACGAACCGCGAATGGGCCATCGCCGCGACGCGGGGCTACAATGACTGGCTGCACCAGACCTACGTGCAGCGCAGCCCCCGCTTCAAGGGACTGGGCATCATCCCGATGCAGGAGCCCGCGGCCGCGGTGGAGGAGCTGCGCCGAATCGTGACCGACCTGGGCTTTCTCGGCGCCATCCTGCCGTCGCCGAACCTGGGAAGGCACCACGGGGCCAAGGAATACTGGCCCGTCTACGAGGAGGCCGACCGGCTGGGTTGCGTAATGGCGGTCCACGCCGGGGGGCATTCGGGTCTAGGCTTCGACACGTTCGAGTACCTGGCTTCGGCCCACGCTCTAGGGCATCCGGTGACGCTGATGACGTCGTTTGCCAGCATTGTGTTCAACGGTGTGATGGACAAGTACCCCAACGTCCGGTTCGGCTGGATGGAGGGGGGCATTGGCTGGTTTCTGATGTGCCTGGAGCGATTCAACCGCTCCTACGAGACCCACCAGTTCGTCGATCCACGCGGCGAGCTGATGCAGCTCCGGGACGGGGAGCGGGTGAGCGACTACGTTGCGCGCCACATTGGCGAGGGCCGCCTGTTCGTGGGGTGCGAGGGCCACGAGGCGTTGCTTGCCGAGGCGATTGCCCAGGTGGGCAGCAACGGGTTCCCGGTGTACTCGTCGGACTTCCCTCACGAGGTCAATAGCGAGATGTGCAAGGCAGAGATTCGGGAGGTCATTGAGCACCCCCGCCTGCTGGACGAGGACAAGGCGGCGATCCTCCATGGCAACGCTCAACGCATGTACAAGCTGACGCCTGTGGGGTAGGGGGCTGACAAATAGCGGAGGCGACGGGTTGGGCCTACCTGACAACCAACCCGATCCGCATCTTTCGGTAAGAGTGGCAGCGAGGAAGGGCTAATGGGACTCGGACCATGCGCCCTCGGAAGCGTCCGCGTTTCCTCTTAGCGCTGCAGCGCTCTGCATCGACCTCAAAGAGGATGTGCGATCCCTTTTGGGTCGCTGCCCCGCCGCTCTTCTAGCCTGCGCCGCCGTTGGTCAGCAGGCTCGCTAGCCGTTCCAGGGCTGCTTTCCAGTAGGCCCGCAACTCTTCGACCTGCCGACGGTTCGCCAGCTTCGAATGTTGGACGGCTACCTGGCTCTTTGCCGCTCCTTTTTCGTAGCAACCGATGTCGACGCTGGTGGCGCCATCGCCCCAGGTTGCGCGGACCGACTTTGACGGCGTTGCCTTCCTCACGGTCAGGGGCGCCTCACCCAACCAACTGCTGCGCGCCTTGTCGTCGGCGCAGGCGGCGTAGAGGGCGTTGAGCGGGGCGGCGATCGTCTTGGTCACGCTGACCTGGTAGCCGCTCAGGGCCTGGTGCTTCTCCCGCAGCCCGCGGGCGCGTTCGTACTGCACCGTCACCTCCTGGCTCCACCAGGGGGAAACGTTCTCTTGCTCACGCAGATAGGCCGCGATGTCCCTGTGCGCCAACTCGCGAGCGCCGGCAGCATCCAGAATCGCGAACCAATCGCCGCGGCTCTTCCCGGTCGCCCGCAACACCGCCTCGTCGCTCGTCTCTGATTGCGGTTTCAAGGAGGTCATCGTTGCTCTCTTGTCCTCGTCCAATCTCGTGCCCTCCGTCTATCCTATCGTCTCAGCGCGTGATACGGCGCCGGTTCCTGCCGGCGGCGATGGGGCCTACGCGATGCCGGTGTTCGCGTGGCGGCTTTTCCGAGATTACTCCACTTGGGGTGGAGGCCGGAGCGCTTCCGGGACGTATCCGATCTTCCGGTCCCAATCTTCGCGAAGGCGCTTCAGACGCCGACGCGCTCCCGCAGACATCATCGCGGGGTCCCAGTCCAGCCCGGCGTCGGCCTCGCAGGTCACCGACTCAACGTCGGGGAGGGCGCTCACCCTCGTCTGCACTTCGTCCAGGAAGTAGGGGACCAGCATGCACATGGGGGTGGTGAGCCGCAGGCGCACGGCGACATGGCCACTGGTGATCTCGATATCCCGCAGCAGGCCCATTTCCAGGATGTTGAGGGGAAGGCCCGTGCCCACGCTGCAAGGGTCCACGATCTCCCTGAGACAGGCGCGCACTCCCTGCTCCGTGGGCATCACACGGCCTCGCCGGCGAATGACACGGAGGAATAGGGGGGCGCTTTTCCCGTCTGCGCCTTGGCGACGCCAAACTCGTCCTGCTCCAGCTTGGCCTTCATGGCGGGGATGTCCAAACCCAGGATGCGGGCGTAGTTTTCTCCAAGCACCTTCTTTTTCAAGGCCTTGGTCATTTGGGGGAGTCCCAGGCCCTCCACCATGTCGGGGGGAAAGTCCCACTCATGCCAGAACTTCTCCAGGCTGGCCTGGGGGTGCATGGACCCCGTGGCCCAGAGAAGCTTGTCCAAGACTTGGGCCCCTCCCTGCGCCAGCAATCCTGCCATGGCCTGAGTGAAGGCCATTGGCCGCTTGACCAGAAACGTGCTGGTGGTCTCGAGGTTGCCGTAGACGTTGTGGAAACGGGCCAGCAGCCAGGCCGTTTCCTCCAGAAACGCCACGCCGGAATGAATGATCTCGAAGACCATCTCCGGGAAGGCCAGGGCGGCTCGGTCCACATCTTCGACGTGGTAATACTGTAGAGGCACTGGACCCATGGGCACTGCTTTGTGAATGGCCACTATCTTGAGGCCCAGCTTCTGCGATCGCTCGAAGAAGGGGTAGGCTACCTCGGGATCGTCCATGAGCCACCCCTGAGGTTCGCCCGAGACCCAGGTGTGAGGGTAGAGCTTCAACCCGACGGGCCGCAGCACTTCGACCTGACGTTCGAGCTCCTCCATGGCTTTCTGGCCCTGCATGGGGTCAACGCCGGCGTACAGGATGAAGCGGTCCGGCCAGCGGCGCTGGGCCTCCACGTTCTTCTCCAGGGAGTCCAGCCCGTCCTTGAACGCGGCAATGGGCAGAACCTGGTGGACTGCCATATCCACGTCGCTCTCCAGGAAGGTCGTGTGGGCGGTATCCTCAATGCGCCAGTCCCGCTGGTAGTATTCCTGCGGCAGTTGCGTCCCCAACGGACTGGTTGAGAACAGCCCCTGGGCAACAGCTTCTGCTATGGGCTTGGCGTGCTTGGCGAATGCATAATTGGACGGGTGCAGGTTGTGCGAGTGCTTGATTGCGTCGATGACGAAGGCATCGTCTATCATGTGGGCCTCCTGCGATGTTCATCGTGAGTGGGAGAGATAGCCGACCCCGCCAGAGTGGCCGAGAACCTCTCTCGCGTCAAGGGTCAACGAATAGTCTGCCGGAACCAGCGGAGGACGGGGCGGGCAGGGGGGCGGTGGCTATCGGGTGGTGGTTCAGCGTACTCTGAACCGGCATGGCCGCCCACCCGGCAGGCAGGAGACGCGGCGCCGGCGCCTAAGCAGGCGGATGTCCCGACGTAATGCAGGGCCGCTAGTTGAGGCCCGGGGCGCATGGACCAACCACGACAAATGGCTAACCCAACGTTCATCATCGGTGGGCCCGGCAGCGGGAAGACGTGGGAGGTTGTGTCGAGGCTGGCCGCTCGGTATGAGGCCGACGCGTTCTCCGAGACTGTTGTGCTCATACCGACCATACGTCACGGCGACCAATTCCGTCGCCGCCTGGTCAGCCGCTGTGGGGTGGCGATGCGGCTCCGGGTGGAGACGATTTCCCACTTCAGTTGGGCGCTGGCGCAAGCCGCCAACCCGCCGTCATTTATGCTCGTGGAGGAGCTCCTCGCGCGAACTGTGCGGGGCGAGGTCGAACGCGGGCCTGCCGCCTATTTCGGGCCGATCGCCAGGACTGAAGGATTCGGCGACCTTGTGAGCGCCGCGGTCGGCGAGCTGCTGGCGGAGGCAATCGACCCGCAAGCGCTGAGTGAAGCCGCCGCCCAGGCCGGCTCCGCCGGCGTGGGCGCGCTGAGCGCCATCTTCGCGGCGTACGTCTCCGAGCTCGAGCAGCGGCGCTGGCTGCACCCCGCGCAGACCGCCCGGGCTGCGGCAGACGCGTTGAGAGCCGGCGCCCCGCTGCCCGGCGTCGTGATGGTTGACGGGTTCCATCTCTTCCGGGGGACGGAGGTTGCGTTCCTGGAAGCGCTGGCCGAGCGGGCTGAGGTTGTCGTCACTATTGACCCGGACTCCGGGGCGCGCGCCCGGCACGACTACGAACGGCTCCTCGAATGCTTTCCCAGCGCCGAGGTTGTGGCGCTGGAGGAGCGAGCGGCGGCTGATCCCCTAACCGTGACGGCAGGCAACTCCCTGGATCACGAGGGTCAACTGCGCGCCATCGCTCGGCAGATCAAGCAGCGTCTCGTCGACAACCCCGGCCTGCGCCCCTCCGACTGTGCTGTGGCGTTCAGACAGGTGTCGCCTTACATAAGCCTGGCTAGACAGGTGTTTGCCGAGTATGACCTGCCGCTCGATCCGGCTGTGGGCGAACGGCTGAGGAACCGCCCTCTGGGGGTTTGGCTGCTCCGCCTGCTGCGCCTTGCCCAAGACGGCTGGCGTCTGCGCGACCTGATAGCGGTGCTTTCGAGCGGTTTCGTGGACCTCCAGCGGTGGGGGCTATCCTGGGATGACGTGGCGCGGTTCGCCAGGAAAGGGCGGCAGAATCACTTCTGGGCGGGGCCCGACAGGATGCAGGACATCGTGGAGGCGCTGCGAGCGGAGGCCGGCGAGGACGAAGCCGACGGCACTGGCCGCGAGGCGATGCGCCGGACTGCCGGCGGTATGGCTGAGGCCATTGAGGAGTTGCGCGCCCTGCTGGACCAGCCCCCCGCTGCCGCCGCCGACCACGCGCGGCACCTCGACGATGCGCTGTTCGGAGAGAACGGCCTCGTTCCGCCGTCCTCGCGGGAGCTGCCCGGCGTGAACGTGGAGATCGACGCGCTCCGCGGCTACCTCCGGGACTTCGCCGCTGCGCAGGAGATGCTTGGCGGGGAACCTGAGCCGTTCGCAGTGTTCACGGTCCGCCTCAAACGGGAGGTCGACGCGCCCGCCGTATTGCTGCGGGAAGCGGGCGGGGTGCTGCTGGCGCCGATGCACACGCTGCACAACCTGCGTTTCGAGTTCGTGGCCCTTGGAGGGCTCATTGAGGGAGAGTTCCCGGCGCGGCGCACCGTAACCGCGCTCCTCGACGACGCTAGGGAAACCCTAAGCGAGGTGGGTCTGGCCCTGCCGCCCGCGCCGCGACTGGCGGAGGATGAGCTATGGGCGTCGGTGCGAACGCGGGCGGACGGCGCGCTGGCCCTGTGGAAGACCAGCCTCGATGAGCGGGGACGCCCGGCCGCGGCCTCGTACTATTTCGGTCTGTTGGCATCGGGGGAGGAGGTGGAGACGTATGACGAGCCGCAGACCTCGCCCGAGCGCGCCGCCTCGGTCCGCGAGCTTGCCATCGCCTGTGCCCAGCAGTGGCCTGCCGGCGGACGGCGCCGGCCAAGGGGCGCGGATGCGTGGCCCGTCGTGCAACTGGCGGCGGTGAACGAGCAGCGGCGGCGTTCGTGGGGCAACGCGGGGATGTACGAGGGCCGCCTCGATGCCGGCCTCGTTCCGTTCCTCACGAACAGCGACGCCGTTTGGAGCGCCTCGCGGCTGGAGTCCTACCGGACGTGCTCGTTCCAGTTCTTCAGCCAGTACGCCCTGCGCCTGCGGACGTTGGACGATGAGATGGAGACCGCCGATGCTGCGACGCGGGGGACCGTGGTCCACGAGATCATGCAGGACGCGATGCAGGCGCTCATCGCCAGGGCCGAGGCCCTGACGCCGAGTACGCTGGGCGAGGCCGTCGACCGCCTGCGAACCAACGGCCCCGGTATCTGGGACTCAGCGCCGGCGAAGTACGGGATCGGGCGCGCCGCCTTGTGGCGGCTCGGCGCCCAGACGGCCTTTCAGGAGATGGAGATGCTCCTGGAGCGCGAGGCTGAGGCGAGCGAGCGGCTCGGGGTGACGAGCATCATCGGCGCCGAGGAAGAGATCAGGACAACCCTGCCCCTCGATCCGCCCCTCCGCGTGGTTGCCAGGCTGGACCGGCTGGACGGGGGCGACGGGCTTGTCGTCATCGTCGACTACAAGTCGGGGCGGCACATACCCAAGAGCCATGTGCTGGACGGGCGCCGGGTGCAGCTTCAGGTCTACGCCCACGCGGCGCGGACGCGGGCGGGCGCCGGGCAAGTGGTTGCCCGCTACGCTTGGCTCAACCCCAACCACGCCCAGTGGGAGCTGGACTCCTCCAACAGCGACGACGAGGCTGCATTGGAGTACGCCGTTGGGATTGCCGGGGACGTGCGCGCCGGAGTCGAATCCGGCGATTTCCGAGTCAACCCACAGGTGACGCCCTGTCCCTCCTACTGTGCCTTCATGCACATCTGCCGAGTCAACGGGTTCAGCCGAAGGAAGCAGTGGATCTAACCCCCCAACAGCAGGCGATAGTGGACGCCCGCGGTCAAGACGTCTTCGTTGTTGCCGGCGCGGGCAGCGGAAAGACGAGCGTGCTCGTCAGCCGCTACGTTGAGCTTCTCAGCGAGTGCGGCATCCCGCAAATTGCCGCCGTCACGTTTACCGATGCCGCCGCGACGGAGATGCGGGAGCGGGTACGCCGCGAGGTGCTGTCGCGCGACGATCTCGCCGGGCGCCGCGCCGATTTGGACAGAGCAGTCATTGGCACGATCCATTCGCTGTGCCGTCAGTTGCTGCGGGAGAACCCCGTGGAGTCGGCCATTGACCCCGCTGCCCGGGTCCTCTCCGATGACGAGGCAGAGTCCGAGCGCGTCACGGCCTGCCAAGACGCCCTGGAGGAAGCTGCAGAGGCAGACGGCCACAGGGCTCTTGTTGTGCACGAGATCGGCGTTTTCGCGCTCTCGGACCTGCTGCCCAACATGGTTGCGCGGCGGGACGAGGTTGTGGATGCATTCGGCATCATGGCAGGCGCGGGGCCAACGGAATGGCTCGAACGCGTCCATGCGGTGCTGGACCCCCTGATCGGGGAGGCCGTCGAGAAAGTGCGCCCGCAGCTCGCGGAGTCGGTAGCGTGGCTTCAGGACGCCGCCGACTCCGCCACGGGAACGGATGCTATCCACGAGCGGCTGTTGGATGTGCTGGCGGCGTTGGGCGACCCGAAGGACGGCGGCGGGGACCTGTTGCAACGCGTCCTCGACGCCGGGGGGAGGGTCAAGCTGACGGGCGGGAGCGCCAAGAACTGGGACAACCTCGACGGCGTGAAGGCAGAGATGGGCGCCATCCGCAACGTCGCGGTCCGCCTGAAAGATACCCCCCAGTGGAACGAGTTCGACGGCCCTGCCCTCGAGGCCCTGTCCTCGCTTCGGGGCCTGTTCGATGCCGCTTGTGCGCGGTACAAGGGCCGCAAACGGGAGCTTGCGGCCCTCGACTACCTGGACCTCGAGCTCAAGGCGACCGAGCTGCTCCGGTCGCACCCGGACATCGCCGCATCCTACCGGTCGCGGTTCCGCCACCTGATGGTGGACGAGTTGCAGGACACCAACCCGTCGCAGATCAAGCTTCTCGACCTTCTCTCGCGGGGCGGGGGCCCCGACTCGCCGGGCCCCGAGCGCTTCTTTGTGGGCGACGTCAAGCAGGCAATCTACCGCTTCCGTGGGAGCGACGTTCGGCACTTCACTCGGCTTCGCGACGAGATGCAAGCGACCGGGGCGGTGCTGTCGCTCGATCAGTCGTTCCGCGCCCACGACCCGCTGGTGGAGACATTCAACGCGCTCTTTCACCACGTATTCGCCGACCCGAGCGAGGAATTCGAGGCGCCGATGCAGATCATGACCGGGCGCGGCTCGAACGCGCCAGAGGGGTCCCACCTGGTGTTGATGCCCGTTTCCGATCAGACGGCGGGGGGCGTGGACAAGGCGCTTGATCACGAGCGCCGGCAGGCGGAAGCCGAAGCCGTCGCCTCTGAGGTTGCGGCGATTTTGGAGCGCGAGGCGCTGGTGTGGGACCGGGAGAAGCAAGCGCTTCGCCCGGCGGTGGCGTCGGACGTGGCGATCCTCCTGCGCCGGTTGACGAACGTCCACCTGTTCGAGCTGGCGTTGGAGAACCGGCAGGTTCCGTACCGGACACCGGCGGGGGCCGGTTTCTTCACCCGGCAGGAGGTGCGCGATCTGACCAACCTCCTCGGCTGGCTGGCCGAGCCGGACGACGCTATTGCGCTTGTCGGGGTCCTCCGATCGCCGTTCTTTATGATTGACGACCAATCCCTGCTGGCCCTCCGGTCCGAGGGAGGTGATCTTTTGGAGGCGCTCCGGCGCCCGCCAGAGGGCGTCCTCGATGCGGCCCGCCCGTTGTGCGCCCGCGCCGCTGCCGTGCTCGGCGAGCTTCGGCGGGACGCTCCTACAGCCGCTGCCCACGCGCTCATCGAGAAGGCGCTGGCCCTCACCGGGTTCGAGGCGGCATGGGCGCCGCTGCAAGGCGGCGATCAGGCGCTCGCCAACATACGGAAGTTCGTTGGCCTTGCCCGGACGTTGGCCGATCACTCGCTGGATGAGTTGGCCACCTACGTGTGCCGCCGGAGGGACGAACTCGCGGCTCGCGAGGGGCAGGCGGTCCTGGACGCGTCGAATGCGGTGCGTCTGATGACGGTGCACGGCGCCAAGGGGCTGGAGTTCCCCATCGTCTTCGTTCCGGAGGCCCATCTTGCATCGCGGGCTGACAACGACTCCGTGCGCTGGCGGAGCGCGGACGGCATCTCCCTTACGCTTGCCCGAAAGGTCGGGGCCGCCGGTAGCCGGCCACGGCCCGGGTTTTACACCTACCTTCTGGACCGGGACGCCGTGGAGGAGGCCGCGGAGCATAAGCGCTTGTTCTATGTTGCCGCGACCAGGGCCGCCGACGCGCTGTACATCAGCGGGAATGAGACGAGCGGCGGCGACGGGTGGCTCGCCGCCGCTTTGGAAGTCGTGGGAACGGCCTCGCGGGACGGTGTGGAGGTCCGGCAGCCGCTGATCGTCGGAGGGGGAGGCGGCGCTCGCATGCCGGCGCCCCCGGAGCTGACGCCGCCGTCCCCGGACGAGGAAGAGGACTTCATGCCCTCGCTCGTCGCCCGACCGCGGGTGATCCCCCTGCGTTCCAGCACGCCAGCCACGGCCCTGCGGGCGCCTGCGGCGAGCCCGGCGTTTACAGGCCACGGAGACGGCCTTGGCATCGTCCGGGGGAACTTGGCGCACAGGGCCATCGAGCTGAGGTTCACCACTGGGGAGCGGCCTGCGCTGGCTGAACTGGTCCGGAGCATTGATGCAGGGTTGAGCGTACAGGCGACCGAACACATCGCCGCCGAGGTTGAGGCGATGTTGGACCTGCTGGACGCAAGCCAATTGGCGGCCACGCTCCGCCGTCCAGAGGGCCGCGCCCATTTCGAGCTACCGTTCTCGTGGGACTGGGAAGGCGCGCCGGTGCACGGAACGATTGACCTAGCCTACCAGGACGCTGGAGGTTGGCGGGTGCTCGATTTCAAGACCGACGATCTCCGCGGCAGGCCCCTGGCCGAGGCGTCAGAGCCGTATCTGCCGCAGCTTGCTCTATATGCAGCAGCCTTGGAAAGGGCAACCGGCCAGCGTCCGGTCGCGAGCCTGCTGTTCCTGCGGACCGGGGAGACCTACACGCCCGACGCTGGAGACTTGAACAGGGCGCTGGCGGCGACGCGGGCGCGGATAGCTGCGGGGCAGGCACTGGAAATCCCACCGTCGCTGGGGTTCGAGGATACGCGGGAGGAGGATGCGTAGACGGCTGTTGCTGCGACGCCGGGCTGGTCGGCGGCAACGCTCGATTAGCGGCTTGGGGAGGTGGTTCCCGTCGGAGCCGCCCTCCGGGTCTCATACAGACGACGGCGTCGTTGCAAGACTGGCGTCACCCCAGACATCAATACTACAAGCGGCGGGAGGGTTGACGACAATCAGGGGTAACAACCGCTGTCTCAGTCGTCGCGTGCGTCCTCCCGCGCAAGGTCTCCATAGTGGAAGGCTGCCCGCGAGGCGCGAGGCGGTGCGGCGAATGGCGTTTGGGATGGAGTGGCTAATACTTGCCAAACCAACATTGGAGGAGGTGGACAAGCGCCAGATCCATAAGAAACGGCTTTGCACAACGCGGAACGCGCAGCTCTGGACAGTCGCCAAGAGTGGTATGGCCATTATTGTCCACGGAGGATTCGGGCGGATGGCTCACTATGCTCAGAGAAGACATTCAGCAGCCCGGAGGGTCTTTGGCGCGTATTTCGTGTTCACAGAGGAGGGGAGGCCTCGGCAGTACCCGGCGAGGGTGGTCCAGATCATGTTGGAAGTAGGCAGTGTCCCGTTCCAAGCGCTTACCCGCTAGTTTGTCGAGGATGCCCAAGCATTGCGACGAAATGCCGTTCTACCCTACCTGTCAGGAGCATGCCGCCAATGGCGACAAGCCAAACAAAAAAGGCAACCCCAATGATGGGGTGCATGATGGTTGCGGCATCGAACCAGATGAGCTGCATCGCGATGCCGACTACAGCGGATACAGGCGAGATGTGCCTAAGAGTCCCGCCGCCCCTCCACTGGCGCCGCGCGGCAACGACCAATCCCAGCCCTGCCACCGCGAAACCTATCTTGCCGGTAAGCCATCGGAGATAGGCTGTCGTTTCGGTGGAGGCGTCTATGACGCTGAGGTCGGGATCATACGCGCCAAAGACAGATGCCGCCAATGCGACGGCGCATGCGCCCGACAAGGCCGTGAATAGGCCCGATGCGGCAAATAAGGCCGGGACAAGCGGCGTGCCCAGACGCTCTCGAATGATCCATGTCCTCAACAGGAACCATGCTCCAGCCGCCAGCGCGACTCCTGAGATGAATCGTGCGGCGCCTCCCATGCCGTAGAGACCGCTGCTTTCCGAGATGGCAACTAGGGATTCTGCGAGCGTGAGCTGGTCGGCGTCGGCGGAGAGCCTGCCGACAACGGCGATGATGGTAGCAGTTGCAGAGAGTATGAGAAGCATTCCGGCTTTGCGGGCAGCGGAGTCGGAAGGGGGCCCGGTTGTTTTCTTGCTCGGATGATGCGAGCTTGGCTGACGTGAAGTCTGCATGTTGCCAATCACCTCCTACGTTGGCGGGGGCAGGATCCAGCGCTTGGGGCCGATCCCCGAATCGATGCGGGCAAGGTCGACTTCTGGGTCTATCAGACGAGCTGAGGGCCGTCTGTTGTACGTGACGAAGGCGTCTGCTCGAACTTCGACGCCTTCGTGCCCTCTCCGGATGAGATCGTCTCGGATGATGTGCGCAGTAGCCAGGATCATGTCCGGCTGATACGCCATGCGCTCCACTTGAGTAGGCGTCAGGTACTCCTCAGGATAGACTATTCGCGCTTCATTCGCGGAGTGGCTGTTCACACGAAACTTTACGAGGCCGGTCTTCTCCGTAACGAGGACTCTCCAAGAGAATCGGTAGCCTTCCTCCGTCCAGCGCACGTTCCCCGGGTAGGCCAGGCGCCTGAGGGGGATGAGCGCTTGCACTGCCAGGAAAACAACTCCGAGGAGGAGGGCTGCCCGAACCGGCCACGACAGAAATCGCGCTTCGGTCTAGGGCAAGGAGGCAGGAGTAGATGCAGGCAACGCACCGTTTGGTCTACGCAGCCGTCTTGCAAGGCGGACTGGCCAGTCAGGATCGAAGAAGATGAGCGCGGCCCCGGTCATAATCAAGGGGAACATGCCAATAGGGGGGAACAAGAGCCCCGTTGCTATATGGAACATCACGAGCAAGGTATAGGCGAAGGGCCGAGTCTTCCTCCAGAGCAGCCAACCCACGATAGTCAGATCAAAGAACGCTCCTGCCCAGCTCATGCCGTACGGGGTCCAGGTCGGACGCCTCCTCGGTGAGCGTGGCGGCTGAGCCTTTGACGGAGGTTAGCGGCGTCCGCAGCTCGTGGCTCAGAATGCCGAAAAACTCGGCCCGAAGCCGTTCCATCTGCTCCAGGGGCGTCATATCCTGTATGGTGACGCCGACGGACTCTACCCCGCCCTCCTCCGACCGGATGGGTGTGGCGTATGGGTCTCGACGACAGCGCCAGGGCGGCCGACGGAATCAAGAAGCGCCCGACACCGGTCGACGAGCGCCAGGCGTACGAATGGCGTGAGGAAGCCGAACGCCGGGCCAGGCGCAACCGTCGCCCTGCTTAGTTCCCTGCGTGGCTGAGAACGCTACTGCGCCGCTGACCCCAAAGCGTGTTCGTCGGACTTGTGTCATTTACGGTGAACCGTATGCTGGCGTCGGTGACAATCCCCTGTCCGCCATAGGGGGTTGCGTCTGCTGATCGACGTCGACAATTCCTCCAGTTCCCCGTACGCGTCTTCCCTAACATATGCAGCGTCCCTGGCGCCGTCCCGTTCCCGCTCCAACTCCGACGCGCTCCGCTCCAATTCCCGTACGGTCCGTTCAAGTTCCTCCTCCCTGATGATGGCACGGCAAAGCACCTTCTCGTTGCTCAGATACTCCGGCCCGTGCATCCGCACGTAGACCCGGCGGTCCTCTCTGACAACCTCAATCCCCCTTCCTGATCCGGGAGTCTGGCGCATGGAGGCCAACTGCGCCGCTCGGCTGGTTCGGCCTGGTCTCCGCCGTCAACATAGAAGGCCGTCACCGTCTCGCTCTCAGCGACAGGACCACTGGAGCGTTGGGTTCGTGGACGCGGAACTTCCCTTCGCGAGACGTCTCGGAATTTCCGCGCCCAATGGCTACTCAACGGCCGTTACACCGAATATAATTTAAGGCCCTACAGGTGGAGTGAAATGAGAAAGCTCGTTGTCCTGCTCACCATAGTTGCCCTTGTATCAGGCGTGACGGCGGTCCTGGCCGGATGCGGATCGTCTGCACCGACGGACCAGCCCGCTGCAGTGCCAACGGAGACCACATCGCCACTCCTCAAGCCCACCGCCACCGAATCCGCTCCTCTAGTGGAAGACTCCGCGTCAACACCGACTCCCGCGTCGTCTGCCGGCGACGGGATTGAATTCGCGCCCGTCGACTCTTCCGGAACGTCCAAGAAACAGGAACCCATAGCGGTTGTTGATCCGGATTCTCCCCAGAAGGGTGGCGCCGGCGCCACCGGCCCTTTCGAGGGTGAACCCTACACCTGGCAGGACGGCGATAGGACTATGACGGTGAAGCTTCAGACAGACCTGGTAGTAGAGAAGGGCTCCGGCGGACTGCCTCGTGACGTCGTTTCAGCCAATGAGGATGGAACCAACGTCGCCAGGAGTGCGGATGGACAATCGAAGAGTGATACGCTGCCCGTCTTTCGCTCGGAGTCTGGCGCGCTGTTGACCCTACCCGGCGGCGTTCTGCTGGTGCTCAGCTCTGAATGGAGCCAGGCGGAAACGAACGCCTTTTTCTCCAACAACGGGATCAAGATGGACCGCGTGTCGGAGTTGGGCTACGTCGCCAATGGCTTCTTCGTTGATACTGAACCAGGGTTCCCCTCGCTGGACCTCGCCAACACCCTGGCAGTGCAGGACGGTGTGGAAATCTCCAGTCCTAACTGGGGAAGAGAAGCCACCCCGAAGTGATTGCTGCCTGCGGATACCACGGGTTGTTGTGACCCACTTTTCCTGTGCAAGCTAACGTCTCTTCGGAGTCATCTATCCCATGACCAGGATGGTCAGCCCGGCCAGATTGCTGTGGGCGGCGGGATGCGCCATGCTCTGCCTAGTGCTGGCCCTGGGCTACGCCAGCGCGCAGTCTGTGCCCGCCGCGCCTACCTTCGACTCCGTATCCTCTGGAGATACCACACTCACCGTTGCATGGACCGCTCCCGCCGGCGAAACCGGCATCATGGCCTACGACGTGCGTCACATCGAGACCAGCGCGGATGAGACGATTGACTCCAACTGGACTGTCGAGGACAACGCCTGGACATCCGGCGCGCTGGAATACACCATCACCGGCCTGACCAACGGCACGGAGTACGACGTGCAGGTGCGGGCGGTAAACTCCAACGGAGACGGGATCTGGTCTCCAACTGAGGTCGGGACGCCGGCCTTGCCCGCTCTCACCGTCGATTCCGTTCGCGCTGACGACCAGGCCGTGCTGGTTTCCTGGAGCGCTCCCACCGGAATCACCACCGGAGTCGCGGCGTACGACGTGCGCTACATCGAGACCAGCGCAGATGAGGCGGTGGACGCCAACTGGACTGTGGAGGAGGATGCCTGGGGAGACGGCGATGGCAGTTTGAGCTACGCCGTCACCGGCCTGACCAACGGCACGGAGTACGACGTGCAGATGCGGGCGGTTGACGAGAAGGATGTCGACGGCGCCTGGTCGGCGACATCCAGCGCAACTCCCGCGGACCACGGCGACACTCGCGCCGCAGCCACGAGCGTGACCGCGGGCGCGAGGGTGTGGGGAGCCATTGACCCCGCCGACGATGAAGACTACTTCAGCTTTAGCGTGTCAAGGACAGCCGATTACTGGATATATACATTAAGCGACCTGGATACCGTGGGTGAGCTGCTGGACAGCGGCGGCATCTCCATCGAGAGCAATGATAGAGGCGCCGTGCTGCCCAACCCAGACAACTTCTTCCTGTGGCAAAGACTCCAGTCCGGGACGTACTACATCAAGGTAACCGGCTACGGATCTACTGACGAACCATATGTCCTTAGGATCAGGGAGTTTAGGGACACAACTTCAAGGAGCAACGCGGCCACTCTGAATCTCAACAGCTCTGCGAGCGGCACAATTGACCCGGAAGACGACGATGACTACTTCAAGCTGGAGCTTTCCGAGACAACGGAAGTTGCCATTCGCGCCTCCGGCTTCCCTGACACCGTCGGTGAGCTGCAAAGGAGCAACGGCACGGTGATAGCGTCCAACGACGATGGCTATCTACCCGGAAATAGAAGAAATTTTCTCATTCGGGAAAGCCTCCAACGGGGAACCTACTACGTTAAGGTCAGCTCTTTCGCAAGTAATTCCGATGGGCCGTACACGGTATACGCTACAGAAATAACCGAGCCGGGCGGCGCCATCGCCGAAGCCCAGCCACTGGCCCTTGGCGGTACGGCGGGCGGCAATATAGACCCGGCTGGCGACGAGGACTACTTCAGCCTGACCCTCGAAGAGACAACTTACGTGACCGTCGGCGGAGTGAGCGACGTCACTAATATCAGCGGTGGCCTAACCGATGAAAACGATCTCCGGGCACCGGTAGATTCGATTCACTTTGACGACTTGTTTATCTTCGAGGGCAGACTGGACGCGGGCACATATTACTTGAAGGTGACGGGCAAGGATGCCACAGACACAGGCCGCTACACCGTCCGGGCTAACGTGGAGGGCGGCTACACTTATTTTGTAAACCGCTGCTCCAACATCACGACCAGCAGCGGCATAAACGACCCGCTCTACGGCTGCCAGTGGCACCTGAAGAACAATGACCAGTTCCGCAACAGTGGTGGGCATGACATACGCGTCGAGGAGGTGTGGCCCACATACACAGGCTCCGGCATCAACGTGGCAGTGGTGGACGATGGAATGCACTACCGGCACGAGGACCTGACTGACAACGTCCTCACCTCCTTCAATCACAACTATGACCCGGACCTGACCGACAAAACCGACATATACAATCCATTCGAGGACCACGGCACCGCCGTGGCCGGCCTCATCGCGGCGAAGGACAACAGTCTGGGCTTGCGCGGCGTAGCCCCCGAGGCCAAGATATACGGATACAATTATCTGCTGGAAGATACTGTTGCCAACGAAGCGGACGCCATGTCTCGCAACGCGGCGACCACGGCCATATCCAACAACAGCTGGGGCCCTGGGGATTACGGTCGCCCGGAACCTGCCACTGAGCTGTGGGAGACTGCGGTCAAGAACGGTGTCACCTCCGGATACGGCGGGAAAGGCGTATTCTACGCTTGGGCTGCCGGCAACGGAGGAGACGATGACTACTCCACCCTGGACGAAAATGCCAACTTCTACGCCGTCACGGCCGTCTGCGCCGTCGGCCACGACGACATAAGAAGCAGCTACTCGGAAGCAGGCGCAAACCTGTGGGTGTGCGGACCGTCCAGCAGCGGGAGGGTGGGCCAACCCAGAATAGCCACCACCGACAACGGCCACCGTTACAGGGGCACGTTTGGAGGCACCAGCGCCGCCACTCCTATAGTCTCGGGCGTGGTTGCTCTGGTGCGCGAAGCCAACAACGCGCTGACTTGGCGGGACGTCAAGCTCATCCTGGCGGCCTCCGCCCACAAGAACGACCCGGATAACACCGACTGGGTAGAAGGAGCTTTCAAATACGGGTCGACCACGGACCGTTATAACTTCAACCATGAGTACGGCTTCGGCATGGTGGACGCCAAGGCGGCCGTGGACCTAGCCACAACTTGGACAAACGTCCGAGATTTGAGGGAAATTACCTCGGCGTCAAGCGTCATCAACCTGTCAATCCCCGACTTGCCGTCGTCCGGTACGCCTACCACGGTTACCGCCAGTCTGAACGTAGACCCTTATGTGGAGTTCGTTGAGTTTGTGGAGGTCAATGCCCACTTCAACCACTCTTCCTTCCGGGACCTGACCGTTGAGCTGGTCTCGCCCTCAGGGGCCGTTTCAACGCTGTCCACTTCCGCCCCGATAAACGGGGCGTTGAACACTGAGTTTCGCTTTGGTTCGGCCCGCCACTTGGGCGAGGACGCGGCCGGCGAGTGGACGCTGCGGATTAAAGACCTTAGTAGAAGGGATACGGGAGCTCTCAGGTCGTGGGGTCTCACCATTTACGGTCATGGCTTCGTTCCCGGCGAGCCTGAGATCGACGTTGTGACTCCGGGTGGAGGCACACTCGAAATTGACTGGAAAGCGCCGACCGACACAGGGGAGACGGCCATCACCTCCTACGACCTGCGCTATATCCGAGACGATGCTACGGACAAGAGCGATGGCAACTGGTCTGATGAGACAGGCGTGGGGACGCCGAGCAACCGGAGCTAGACCATCACTGGCCTTGAGGGCGGAGTTAAGTACGAATTTCAACTGCGGGCCCACAACGATTCCGGACACGGCCCCTGGTCCCTAGAGGAAGCTGAGGAGCCCACCACGGTCAAGCCGGCGGCGCCGGCCATAACCTCCATCTCACGCGGCGATAGGACCATGGCTGTCGTCTGGACTGTTCCCGCTGACACGGGCGGCGGGGACATCACAGCCTACGATGTGCGCTACATCGAGACCAGCGAAGACGAGACGGTGGAATCCAACTGGATGGTGCGGGACAACGCCTGGAGAAGCGGCGACCTTCGATATGTCATTTCCAATCTCACAAACACGACGGAGTACGACGTACAGGTGCGGGCCGTCAACTCCGCGGGGGATGGAGCATGGTCTGACACAGAGACCGGCACTCCGCTGCCGGACGATATACCCGTAACGTTGCAGTGGGAAGAGACCTCTATTGAAGTGGCCGAGGACGCCGGGAGCGTAGTTCTGAGGGCAGTCTTCACAACCACACTGGACGCGCCGCCGGTGGCTGACTTCACCTTCGATGTGAGTCTGACCACCACCGATACCGCCACGACCCAAGACGACGACTACCCGGCTCCGCCTTCGTCCGCGACCTTTGTCGCGAGCGACTTTAGCCAGACCGACGTGAACGGCCAGCAGCGATACCGCGCAACCAGGGATTTCACCGTAGCCATCATAGACGACACAGTGGATGAATCGGACGAAGCCTTCAACGTAAGGCTGGCCTACCTGACTCCCGGCCTCAGGCATCTCCAGGGAGGGCCCTCTACGGTAGTCGTCACAATCAAGGACAACGAACACGTTCCAGTTACTCTCAGCTGGGAACGGTCAGACATAACGGTCGGTGAGAACGCCGGAAGCGCCACACTGCGCGCCTACGCCGTCACCACTGTGGACAAGCGGCCTGAAGACGGATTCTCCTTCGACGCCTCCATCTCTACATCTAACGGCAGCGCGGCTCAGCCCGGCGACTATACGCAGGTGGACGATACCGTCACTTTCAGCCGGAACGACTTCAGCCGGGTAACCGTCAACGGCGAACGCCGCTATCGCGCCGCAAAGCAAGTGCTGGCGCCCATTGTGGATGACACATCCGACGAAGATGATGAGGACTTCACGGTCACCATGGAGTACGCGAATCCCGGCCCGTCTCACCTGCAGGGCGGACCAGCCATTATGAGCGTAAAGATCACCGACAACGACTTCGTACCCGTCACGATCAGCTGGGACCAGTCGTTCGTGAGCGTCGACGAGGATGCGACAACGATCACCCTGCAGGCCCGGGCTACCACCGCGTCGGACAAAATGCCGGAGAGCGGTTTCACCGTCCCCCTGTCCGCAACGACGGCCGACGACACCGCCACCCAAGGCTCGGACTATCGGAGGCTGACCAGCAGCTTCAGGTTCGGCCAGGGCGACTTCACGCGCACTGACGTGGGGGGCCAATTCCGTTTCCAGGCAACCCGGGACATCAGCGTTTCCATCATCGATGACACCGGCGACGAGCCGAACGAGGACTTCAAGGTAACCCTGAACTACTCCGACTCAAGCCTCCCCCATCTGCAGGGAGGTCCCGACACTGCGACGGTGACCATTGCCGACAACGACCACGCGCCGGTCACGCTTGGATGGGAGGAGACGGAGTTCACCGCGGAGGAGCCCACGAGTCCCGGCCAGACAACGGCGGTTACCCTGCGCGGCAGGGCGGTCACCTCAACGGACAAGCGCCCGGAGAGCGGGTTCGCCTTCGAATTCACGGTGAACACAGTCAATGGCGCCGCAAGGCAGCCCTCGGACTACGAGCCGCTGTCCGTGACGGAAACGTTCGAACGCAACGACTTTTCCCGGACCACAGTGGACGGCGAGTCTCGCTGGGTGGCTTCGCGCGACTTCACCGTGAACGTTGAACATGACACGGTCAACGAGCCGCTTGAGACGTTCCGCGTTGTGTTGGCGTTCGTAGGCCCGAGCCAACCGTACCTGCTGCGGGGCGACATGACCGCGACGGTGACCACCACGGACGATATTGCCTCGCTGGTGGACTTGCGGACGACGGTCAACGCCGACCGTAGCATCGCCTCGCCGAGGGATGAGATCACCTACGATTGGGCAGTCATCAACAGCGGGCCGGCCGCATCCACCAACACGGTTCTCACCGCAACGCTGGATGCCGGCGTGACCTTTGTCTCGGCTAGTGTCTCGGCGCCGTCAACCGGTCAGTGCAGGCGCTCCGGCCGCACTGTCACGTGCTCGCTTGGAACCGTTGGGCTCAGCGACACCGCCGAGGGCGAGATTGTTGTCGAGGTCACCGACAACGCCTCGGGGGACATTGGCTTCAAGGCTACGGCCGAAGGAGACCAACTCGATCGGATGCCGGGGGACAATGACGACTCGGTCACGACGGAGTTGGTTGCGGCGCCGCGGCAGATCACGAATCTGCGGGCATCAGGAGCGAGTGCACACATTGACGTGACGTGGAGCACACCGGGCGACAACGGTAGCCCCATCACCCGATACGAGCTGGAACGCAAGGAGGCCGGCGAGAGCTATGCTCTCGTCACTCCCGGACCTAGCGTCGCGGCTACAACGTACCGGGACAGCCAGGTGTCGGTTGGAACGATCTACACCTACCAGTTGCGCGCCGTCAACGCCGACGGCGACGCCGAATGCTCAAACGAGGCGACCGCAACCGCTCGGGAAACCCCGCCTCCACCGCCTCCACCGCCCCCGCCACCACCGATAACGGGCGGAGGCAGCGGTGGAGGCGGCGGAGGCGGCGCGCCTTCGAACCGGTCGCCGTCGTTCATCGACGGCGCCGTCACCGCGCGCTCGGTGGCCGAGAACGCGGTGGTGGGCCAGTACATCGGCGCTCCGGTGGCGGCCAGGGACCCCGACGGCGACGCGCTGGCCTACACCCTGAGCGGCGCCGACCCCCAGTTCTTCGTCTTGCATCCGGCGACGGGCCAGTTGCGGGTCAATGTCCCCCTGGACTACGAGACCAAGAGCAGCTACTCCGTGGTCGTGCGCGTAGCGGATGGCCGGGGGCCGGGGGCTACATCGCAGTGACGATCGCGGTGCTCAACGTGGGGTTGGAGGGCATGGTTGGCCAGTATGACAAGGACGACAACGGAGTGGTCGAACGGGACGAGGCTATCGCGGCGGCCGTCGATTACTTCAATGGGGTCATCAGCAAGGAAGAGGCGATAGCGGTCATCACGGTCTACTTCGCCGGCTGATTCGATGGCGGCCGGGGAGTGGAGCGCCGTAGAGGGTAAAAGGGAGGGAGAGCATTGGTCAGGAAAGCGTTGGCGGTGTTGGCGGTTGCCGGGGCGGCTCTTTGGGTAGTGGGGCTGTTGCACTCTGCTCCAGTGGAGGCGACGTCGCACGGGGCAGTCAGGTCCTTCTCCGCGTCGTCGGTGCTCCCGGGCGGGCGTTTGGAGGTCACGATTGCCCCCACCGGATACGGCAGTCTTGGGCAGGTCGTGGAGACGCTGCCCGCCGGGTTCGCCTACGCAGGCTCCGGCCTGTCTGAATCTCAGGTTGCCGTTGACGGCCAGACCGTCACCTTCACGCTGCTGGGGGAGGAAACCTTTACGTATGCCGTGACCGCCCCCGCCGCCGAGGGTTCCTACGTTTTCTCCGGGACCATCAAGGATGTGAACAGAGTGGAGGCATCGGTGGGCGGCGCTTCCAGTATACGAGTAGGCCCTCCGCCAACCCCGACACCCACACCTACGCCTACCCCTACGCCAACTCCGACACCCACGCCAACCCCGACACCCGCGCCTACGCCAACGCCGACGCCCGCGCCAACTCCGACACCCGCGCCCACGCCCACACCGACGCCCGCGCCCACGCTGACACCCGCGCCGACATCGGCGCCAACGCTGCAATCGACTGCCACGGCAACGCTGGCGCCGACCATCGCGCCGACGCCGACGCCCACTCCCACGCTCGCGCCGACGCCAACCGCCACCTCGGCGCCCGGACCGACTGCCGCCCCTGCAACGGCCGCTCCCCCCGCGCCTCCAGCACAGGAGTCGAGTGGCGGCGGCGTGTCGGCATGGTTGATCGTCCTGGTGGTTGCTGGGATAGTCCTCGTGGTAGGCGCCGCCCTGGCGTATGTCCGTAGACGGCGGCGGTAGTCCGCACTGAGGAGTAACCAAAGGGCAGAGAGGCGGTATGTGGGGAGCCCGCTCAGAGGGCGGCTGCCCGGCGCAGCCGCTGGCGCTAGGAGGAAGACGGGATGCCCACGTTTGGCACTCTTCCGATAGGCGAAGCACGCGCGAAAGGCGCAACGGGCAAGCGCGCGGCGCTGCTCTAGGAATACGCCGGGTACGTCCAACGCGTCGCTCCGGGGCAAGCGGGGATGCGGGCGCCTGGAGAGGGCGAGAGGACGCAGGCGATTCGGCGCAGGCTCACCGCGGCGGCGGAAGTGCTGGGCAAGAACCTGGATGTCCGCCGTTCCGCCAGCGCCGTCTACTTCCTGGCGTCGGAAGGCCGGCGCCGCGGCAGGCCTCGCAAGGACCCGGCCGCGTAATCCCCCGCCCCGCTTCCTAGGCTCAACCGCGCACATGTCCACTGATAGGGAGTAGGTGGTATTGCCTAACCAGCTTCCTTCATGCGTGATAGGCAATAGCGACGAAACTCTGAGGTATTCCTGGGCTGCGGCCTTGGATGAGACGGCAAACAGCGGCGCATGACAACTCCGATAGGGTGGACAGTATCACTGGCAGACGTACAACCGCATCAGGCCTCGCAGCTCGCTCGGTTACAGGCCGCCCGCACCGGAGACCTTCCTGCCCACCGACCTGGTCCCCATGCTTGTCGGAGTAATATGGCAGGTGGTGCAAATATCGGGAGAAGATCACGAGTATGCAGACCGGCAAGAGAATGTCATCGCCATTAGGAACAGCGACACCGGCAAGACTCGTGTAGGCCATGGCTCTGGGGTTCCTCAAGGACCAGTGTCCATCCAGCTTCCCGACGCACCATACACGGGGCACCGGGAGTGCTGACGCGTGTTCTGGGTGTCTTTCGCTGCCCATGTGACTAGCTGCTTCACATAGAGTCCGGCGGCGGTTGCGTACGCGAGCGTCCGTGCGTATCCTGCACATGCTAAGATCGGGGGCGCCGCTATGGAAGGAAGCACATCATGATGGTCGAGTTTGTCGAGTTCAACGGCCCCGCGCGTCTGCTGCAAGCTCGGGGACGCATCAACGTTCTCACCGCTGACGTGTTCGAGGCCCATGCAAGGCGCGCCTTTGCGGGCACCGATCAAGACGTCATCATAGACGCCTCGGCGGTGACCCATATCAGCTCCGTGGGCCTACGGGCGTTTTTGCGTCTGTGGCAGGACCTCAAAAAGGAGAACCGCAACCTCCACATCTGCGCCCTTAGACCATATATAAGGCAAGTTTTCGAGATAATCGGATTCGACCAGTTTATGTCCATCCAGACGGATATTGCTGCCGCTGAGGATCGAACGCGCCGACCTTAGCAGGATGTTGAAGAGCTGAGGCTGGAGTGTCTAAGAACGAGCTGCTACGAGAAACTGAAGGCTCGTGAGGAAGAGCTGGAAGAACGGGCAGGATCTTCGGCTATGAACTCCGCTCAGGCGAATAGCGACTGCTGCGGCTCCGGAGCCTCCTCGCGGCCTGCCCCGTTGATAGACAGACGGCGATTGCCTACGATCATCTCTTTGGCAGTCCACCTCGGAGAACGGCGTCTGCTCTTCGTAAGGGGGCAGGTCGAAGACTTACAGTCGAAGGAAAGATGGCGTTGCCGGCGACAGTGATCTGCTCAACTGGGTCTTATAGTTGCGTGGGAGGCGCTGTGTCACATGGCAAGCGGCGCTCTCGGTGCGCAGGGTGATCCTACACGCTGTGGAAACCATCACGGCCTACGCATAGGACATGAGCGGCTTCCTTGTGACCAGCGAACTCACGGAGTCCAAGGCATTCATCCGGTCGTTCGTGAAGGAGATCAAGGTTAGGCCCGGGAAAGCGACGATCCGCTACATCCTCCCTACGCCTGAAGACAGTTCCATTAGAGGCGGGAGGCTCGAGAGGCGGCTCTCCGAAGCCCGGTTCTGTCTACAGTCAGGTATGTGGTACCCCCGGGGAGACTCGAACTCCCGTCTCTGGCTCCGGAGGCCAGCACTCTATCCCCTGAGCTACGAGGGCATACGTTGAAACTATAGCGTAGGAAGGAAAGGGCGTAAAGCGGCGGGCGTGGTTCGACTGCCCGCTTGCCCTGTCTGCTCCGCCGTGGGGTGGTTCCCGTAGGCGGAGGCCGCCTGATAAGTTGACTCGCGAGGGCAGGGCGCTACAGCGCCACGAGCGCCCAGAACGCGACGGCTACAAAGGCCAACAGCACCAGCGCTACGCCGAGCCCAACCGACAGCCGGTAGCGGTCGGGGTTGAAGGGCGGCGCGGAGACGCCGTCCCCTTCCAAGGCGGAGCTTTCGATACCGAGCCGGCGGGCCACCTGCGGGAAATAGGCTACGGGATTGCTGGCCAGCCTGGTGAGGGCGCTGACCGCGCTGACCGCCATCGCCTCGATATGGGTGAGGACCCAAGCCGGACCTTCGACCAGAGCGGCGTAGGCTGGCCTGGCGCCTTTCCTATAGACCCAATCGACGTCGAGGGCGGTTCCCTCGTGGGGCTGAAGGACTCGGATGAGCAGGTAGAAGACCACCGCAGTGCCCAAGAGAATCTGGGCGGTCTCCACCAGGTGCGCCGCAGTATAGGGCGTATAGTCCACGGTGAAAGGGAGCAACTTGTAGAGCATCGTGGGATAGACGCCAATGGCAAGGCACAGCCCTGCTGCTGCCGCCATGCCGGCGTACATGCCCAGGGGAACGCCTCGGGTCATGGCAGCGCCTCGGTTTCGTCCGAACCATGTGAAATATGGCAGCTTGAGCCCCGTGCTGAGGAACGTGCCCACTGAAGCGACGTTGAGAAGGATGCCCACCAGGTTGCGATGGTCCTCGATGGCGGCGCCTATGACCATCGACTTGCTGACGAAACCGCTGAACAGCGGGAACCCCGAGATGGACACGGCGCCGACCATATACAGCACCATCACCGCAGGCATGAACCGCGCCAAGCCGCCGAGCTCGGATGCCCTGGCCGTGCCCACAGTATGGAGGACGGCGCCGGCGCCCATGAACATGAGTCCCTTGTAAATGATGTGGGCGAAGGCGTGGGCCGTCGCTCCGTTGACGGCCAATTCAGTTCCTATGCCCACGGCGGCAACCATGTAACCCACCTGGCTGATGATGTGATAGGCCAGCAGGCGCCGAATGTCGTTGGCCAGCATGGCGTAGATGACGCCGTAGAGGGCCATGGCCACGCCCGCCCAGACGAGCAGCTCCCAGCCTGCAAAGCCCACGGCGAGGACGTAGACTGCGGTCTTGGTCGTGAAGGCGCTGAGGAAGACGGAGCCGGTCACCGTCGCTTCGGGATAGGCGTCGGAGAGCCAGGCGTGGAGGGGTGGGATGGCCGCGTTGACGGCAAAGCCAATCAGGATCAGCCATCCGCCCGCTGTCTTTTGGGCCGGATCGAACAGGCCGAACTCAATGGAACCGGCGTCGGCGATGTGCAGCATGATGCCGGCCATGAGAACGGCGCTCCCCGCGAGGTGCACCCACAGATAGCGCCAACCTGCGCCGCGGGAGTTCTCGGTGGCGCGTGCAAAGATGAGGTAGGCCGAGGCGACGGCCATTATTTCCCAGAACACGAAAAGGGTGAAGAGGTCGCCGGCAAAAACGACGCCCAACGAGGAACCGGCGTAGAGCAGCGAGGCGATCTGCTGGCGAATATCCTTCAAGTGGAAGGCGTACAGTGCGCCGATGAAGGCCATGATGGCCATCACGTAGCCGAAAGGGATGCTCAGTGCGTTTCCGGCGGTTACGGGCTGGAGCTGGTAATGGAGGAAGGACATCGACGCGCTGAGGTCGCGGCCGTAGAAGAGCAACAGGAACAAGGCCAAGGCAGGCAGGACGACGCACAATGTCGAGCGGAGGCGCGCGGGAACCAAGGGAAGCAGGGCAGCCCCCGCGATGAGGATCATGCCTGGAGGAATGCTAGTCATAGTAGTCCTCTGGGCGGTCCAGCCAAAAGCGCCCGAGGAGCTTGGCGGCGACGATCAGGACGAGCGCAGCCGCAACGCTGACCAAGGCGAACAGACCGATGAAGTAGAGGGAGTGCCCCTCCGTGTGCTCGCTGAGGGAGACGAAGAACTCCACGACGACGGCCAGACTGGTAAGGGCGGCGAGGGTTGCAACCAGGCGGTTGAGCGTCATCCGCCGCCTCCAGTTACGCTGCGGGCGATGACCGAGGCGAGGCGAAAGAGTTGTAGAGGCGCGTTGGGGACGATGCCCAGCACCACCGAGAACACGCCGGTGATGGCCAGCGGGACCACCATGAACCAGGATGCTTCGTCGAAGCGGCTGAAGCTGGGAGACCGCGCCATGAACGCCCTGTACACAACGGGAAAGAGGTAGGCCATGTTCAGCAGTCCGCTTATGAGCAGGAAGGTCATGAAGACAGGGTAGCCGGCCTCGGTGACGCCGAGCGCCAGGTGCCATTTGCTGACAAAGCCGATGATGGGAGGCAGGCCGGCCATACCGAGCGAGGCCAGGGCGAAGGCGCCGAGGGTAATGGGCATCTGCCGTCCAATGCCGTCCAACTGGCTCACGTGCGTCCGCCCGGTCTTGACGTCGATGGCGCCAGCGCAGAAGAACAGGGTGATCTTCATAACGGCGTGGGCTGCAAGATGAAGGACGGCGCCCATCCAGGCCGTGGTGCCGAGAAGGGCGGCGCCAAGCACAATGTAGGAAAGGTGGCTTACCGTAGAGTAGGCGAGCCGCCGCTTGAGGTGGTCCTGCCCCAGCGCCAGGAGGGACCCGGCGACGATGGTGAAGCTGGCAAGGATTGCCAGCGCCTGCCAGGCGCCGGTGTCCAGAAGTACGCCCGTTCCGAAGACAAACCCGATGACTCTCAGAAATCCGAAGACGCCGGCCTTGACGACGGCGACGGCGTGAAGCAGGGCGCTGACCGGCGTGGGAGCGACCATTGCGGTGGGCAGCCAGCTATGGAGGGGCATGACGCCGGCCTTAACCCCGACGCCGAGGGAGAACAGGAACAGGAGACCCCACAACTGGGCCGTAGGTATATCCAGGTTCAGGATCCCGCCGGGCTGGAAGTCCAGCGTCCCCACCAGCAGATACGTCCACGCCGTCGCTCCCATCAGGGCCACGCCGCCGGTCATCGTGTAGGCGAGGTATTTGCGGCCGCCGGCAATGGCCTCGGGGGTTTCCCGGTGGATGACGAGCGGGTAAGTGGCGAAGGTGAGGATCTCGAAGAAGAGCAGGAAGGTCAGCAGATTGGCCGATAGCGCCAGTCCGATGGCCGACGACATCGTGATGGCGAAGCTGGCATAATAGCGCGTCTGCTTGTGCTCGTGGTGGCCGCGCATGTAGCCGATGGAGTAGAAGGACGTCAGCACCCATAGGGAGGACGACACGAGGGCAAAGAAGATGCCTAGGGGGTCGGCCCGCAGGGCAATGGGAATGGCCGGCGAGATCTGGAACAGCTCCAGCTCCGGAATGTCGCCGGCTAGGACGCGGGGCAGCATTGACGCAACCAGGCCGACGGTCGCGAAGGCGGCTGCCAGGGTCCACGCCTCCCGGAGGTTGGGTCGCCGTCCGAATAGAACGATGGGCACCGCCACCACGAGGGGGACGGCCACCGCTGCGAAGGGTATCCAGGATGTATACGGCATGTCGTTGCGGATTGGCGGCCCGGCCTGGGGCTGTGCAGGCTGGGCGGGTTCTATCCGATGGCCCTCTCCAAAATGGTAGTCACGATGAATGCGTTCACGATGCCGAGCCCGACCATGGCAACGGCAAAGAGCCAGATGGGTATGACGACGACGGGCGGCGCCTCCTTGACTTCGCCGGTTTCCGCGCGGTCGGGAGCGGCGAAGTAGACGCGCTCGAGGACTCGAAAGAAATAGACGGCCGTGAGAAGGCTGCTGGCAAGGATGACGGCCACGGCTACCCAGTTGGAGGCGGCGATGCCTCCCTGGACGAGGTACCACTTGCTGAAGAAGCCGCTGCTTGGGGGCACGCCGATCATGGACAGTGCGCCGACGGTGAAGGCGCCCATCGTCAGCGGCATGCGCCTGCCCAGTCCCCCGATCTGGGCGACGGATACGACGCCGGCCTGGCTGCGGATGGAACCGACGGCCAGGAATAGACAGGCCTTCATGACGGCGTGGTTCAGGATGTGCAGCACAGCCCCAATGAGGGCGAGGGAGTTGGCCAGCCCAATGCCCAGGGCGATGAAGGCGAGCTGGCTGATGCTACTGTAGGCCAGCATACGGCGGATGTCCTGCTGCGCGAAGGCCATGACGGACCCAAAGAGGATGCCAATCATGCCCAGGATCACCAGCACTGTCGAAATGGGCACAATGTCGGTGATATAGCCGGGCGGAAAGACGGAGAGGTACATGCGGATCAGGGAGTAGGCGTACACCTTGGTCATGATGGGAGCGATGAGGGCGGTCACCGGCGAGGGGGCGTAGGTGTAGGCGTCGGGGAGCCATTGGTGGAGGGGAAAGAGGGCCATTTTGAGGCCAAGGCCCAGAGTGATGAGCACCACCGCCGCGACGACCGTGGTGGTGTCCTGCACCTCGGGGAGGAGCCGGGCGGCGTCGGCCATGTTGAGTGTGCCGGTCATGAAATAGATGAAGCCAACGCCCAGCAGATAGAAGGAACCGCCCACTGTGCCGAGGATCAGGTACCTGAAGCCGGAAACGGTTGCCTTGCCGCCTCCGATCGCCACGAGGGCATAGGCTGCCAGGGACGAAATCTCCAGGAAGACGAAGAGGTTGAACAGGTCGCCGGTGATGACGATGCCGGTCAGTCCGGCCATGAGGAGCAGCACGACGCTGGCGAAGGGCCCGCCGCCGCCGTTGGGCAGCTCGTCGGCCATGAGCTGGCGCGAGGGGATCAGGACCACCAGGGCCACGGCGGTAATGGTCACGGCCACGAATGCCGACAGGGGGTCGATCAAGACCTCAATGCCGATGGGTGGGGCCCAGCCACCCAGCCGGTACTGGATGTCGCCGTTGCGGATGACGTCGGCGAGGGTGGCCACGGATGCGGCAAAGGAGATGCCGACGGCGGCAAGGGTGATAGCATGAGCCAGCCTCGCCCTGTACCAACCGAGGACGGACGCGAGGAAGGCCGCCAGAAGCGGGACGACCGGGATGAGGATGGGGAGCTGGTCGGGGAAGCTTATTGCATCTCTCCCAGGATGGTCTGCTCCTCCAGCGTGCCATGATGCTTGTGCATAGCGATGAGGAAAGCCAGGGCGACGCCCGTGATGGCCACGCTAACGACAATGGCGGTCAGCATCAGCACGTGGGGAAGGGGATTGACGTAGGCGGCGGTGTCGATGGCCCCGTGGGTCGCGTCCTGGATGATGGGGACGGTGGCGCCTTCCTTGACGCTGCCGACGATGAAAAACAGGATGATGGCGGACTGGAAGATGTTCATGCCGATGAGCTTCTTCACGAGGTTGCGTTTGCCCACCATCCCGTAGAGGCCGATGACCAGCAGGGCGGTGGTCAGCCAGTAGGCGTATCTGGCCAAGAATTCTTCGAACATGGCTATTCCTTTTCCGGGGGGTTAGGCGCGTCCCACCCCGGGGCGCGTTGTGGCTTCCGCCGCGCTGACAAACGGTCTTGCTGGGCGGGCGCGCCAGGAGCGCTGGGCCCGGCGGCGCGGACCGGCGTTGCCCTGCGGCTGATGGAGCGTACTGACGGCATCACCACTCCCAACCTACCAGATGGTCGAAGATGGTGAGCAGGATGCCGAGGACGGCCATGGCTATGCCGACCTCCACGATGAGGATGCCCATCGCTCGAAGGGCGGCGCCGGAGAGGAAGGGAAGGGGCAGGCCGCTGTAGTCGAGGTAGGCGCTGCCGAAGAATAGCGGCACTATGCCGACGCCGGCGAAAATGAGAAGTCCCGCGGCGCCGAGCCATCGCATGCGGCCGTGGGTGAACCAGCGCACGACGGGCTGGCCGAGCGCGAGCCTGACAAGAAGGCCGCTGGCGGCGAGTATGGCGCCGCCCTGAAATCCACCTCCCGGGGAGAAGTGGCCGTGGGTGATGACGTAGAGGGCGAACACCTGAATGAACGGGACCATTAGCCGGGTGACGAAGGTCACGATGATGCTGTCGTAGCGGTCGATCAACGGTGGCCCCCGCGAGTCAGGATGAGAAGACTGGCCATTCCGGCGGCGAAGATCACGACCGTTTCACCGAGGGTGTCGTAGCCGCGGTAGTCGGCGAGGATCCCGCTGACGAGGTTGGGGGTTTCCACCTCCTCCTCGGCGTGCTCAATGTAGTAGGGGGAAACATGTTGGTTTGCCGGGGCCTGCGCGTCGCCGCGCGCGGGGAGATCGCCCTCGGCATAGATGAACAGAGCGGCGAAAGCTGCAAGCACAATCAGGATCGGCAGTCGCCTCAATCCTCCGACCTCCTGCGGGTTACGAAGATGGCAACGACGAACAATACGGTGGTGACTCCGGCGCCGAGGGCTGCCTCGGTGAAGGCTACGTCCACGGCGCCCATTTCGGCAAAGAGGACGGCGGCGAAGAAGCTGTAGGCCCCCAGCGCCGCCACGGCGGCAAGGAGGTCCCTGACGCGGAGGGCGACGATTGCCGCCACGATGATGAGGACGAACAGGAGCAGGTCGAGCTGCCAGGCCACGGCGGCGCCTACTCCCCGCTTTGGGGATCAGGGAATTCAGGGTCTGAGCGGCGCACCCACGGGGCCACTCCGGATCTCAGGGCCGCCCGCACCAAGGCATGGGTGGCAACGGGATTAGCGACGGCTATGAAGACCAGAATCAAGACGAGCTTGAAGCTGGTCAGGCTGAGGCCGTTGAGGATGGCAAGCCCCACAAGGATGAGAATTGCCCCCAGGGTTTCCGACTTGCCCATCGCGTGGGCCCGCGTGAAGAAATCGGGCAGCCGCACGATGCCAAGCGTAGCGAGGAGCAGGAAGGCGGCGCCCAACAGCAACAGAATGGAAGCGAAGATATTAGTCAAGGCGCTCCTTCCCCGCGGCGCTCGAAGTACTTGGCAACAACGATGGCGCCAATGAAGTTAAGAAGACCGTAGACGATGGCGAGGTCAACGAAGACGTCGGTGCGCCCGTAGAGAAAGCCGACAAAGGCTAGCAACAGCAACGACTTGGTGCCCATCACGCCGACCGCGACCATGCGGTCGAAGATTGTGGGGCCCTTGATGAGGCGGTACATGGAGGCGGCCATGAGAAAGCCCAGGAGGACGGCGAGGGAGAGGACCAGGGTGGTCATACGTCCACCTCTTGGGGGTTGCGGGTGACCTTGACCTCGGTGGGCTGCTCCGGGGCCAAGCTGAACAATCGCTGCACCCTTTGCTGCATGTCGCCTTGGAGGAGCGACTCGGCGGATTCCGGGGTGATGGCGTGGACGAGGTAACGCCCCTCGTGCACGTCGATGGTGATGGTGCCGGGGGTCAGGGTGATGGAGTGCGCCAGTAGGACTTGGGACGCCTCGCTGTGGAGGGTGGTGCGGAACTCCACGAGGACGGGATTCAGCCACCGTGGGCGAAGGATAAGATAGGCCACGTCGATGTTGGCCTTGATGATCTGCAATAGAAGCCAGGGGAGATAGACCAAGAACCTCAGGGGCTGGAGGCGTTCCAGGTGCTCGCCGGGTAGCGTGGCGCCGACCGGGTGGTGGGACTCCGCGACATGGCTGGTGAGGGTGACGACAAGCCCAACCGAGATGAGCCCCATAATAAGAGCCAGTGCGTCCGTGTGTCCGGAGAGGCCCAACCAGAAGAGGTATAAGAAGACGGCCTGCGTGCCTATGAAAGTGAATCTGCGACGCCGGCTTGGCCTGACGCTTGGCTCCTGGGCCACGGTTCCCCCACAAGAAACGCCCCCTGCACGTTTGGCTCGGGGCGCAAGGTGGCCCGCATTGTAGCGAAGAAGATGATGGGGTGCAACGAGACTGCTTTGGGTGGCCGGCGTCAACAGGGGAAAGGACTCAAGAGTGCTGTGATCTGAAAGGCGGACCCTAGGCCGTAGCCCGTTTGTTCAACTCAAGTTGTGTGATCAGCCATGCGGCCGGCGCAAAGGCCCACCACACGATGAACACCAGCCACCTGTTAAGGTTTCGTTCCGTGAGCGCTTCCACCGCTTCAGCGTGCTTGTAAAAGGACATCAAGTTCAGGATCGGGATGAACAATAAGATGGTCCAGATGACCGGGTTCTCGCCCAGATTGCGATACTTGTTCATCTCGGAGTAGCTAACGTAGTACCAGTAGATGGTATAGATGCCGAGCGTGACAATGGTTAGCAGGATTTGAACAGCGAGGTTGCGATTCTTGATCACGAATAACCAGCCAACGGCAGGATGACACTCACGATACCCGCAAGAGCGACGTTGGTCAATGTGCCGCGAAGCGCGCTATGTGGGTTGAGGTGGGCCGGCTTATAACCACCGCAGACGCCCCGCCGTGCTTGTAGGCCCTCCGTTGATACCTTTGGCGGCGCTCGGACTCTTGGGCCGGGGGCCCCACTCTGTAAAGAAAACGGCCCCTCCACTGCTGGAGGGGCCGTAAGCGATGGCCGGAGGGGGTTAGGGTACTTGGAAGACAGCCCGGGCATTGAGGCCCAGGATATTGTCCTTGTCCTGCTGGGTTAGGCCTTCCAGCCGCTCGATGCCGACGGCGGTGTTGGGAAAGGTGGAGGGTGGGTGGGGGTAGTCGCTGCCAACCAGGAAGTTCTGGCTTCCCACCTGAGCGATGGTCTGGACGATGGGTTCCTCGTAGGGCTCCACTGCTAGGAAGCAGGACCGCATGATCTGCTCGCTGGGGGGTATGTCGCAGCGGGCGCACTGGCGCTCAACGTTGTAGGTGTGGTCGAGGGTGAACATGACCCAGGGCAGCCAGGAACCCCCGGCCTCGTAAAAGCAGAAGCGGAGGTTGGGGAACTCCTTGAACACGCCGCCCAGGGTCAGGCTGGCCAGAGCTACCATGTACTCGAAGGCGAAGCCAAGGTAGTTGCTGATGTGGAGGCGCCGCATGCGCTCCCACCCAAGGCGATAGGTACGCGGCACGTGGTCGGTGACCTGGCAGGCGAAGGGAGCGGGGTGGACGATAATTGGCACGTCGAGGTCGTTGACGGTTTGCCAGAAGGGGTACAGGTCGAGGGAGTCGTAGTTGCGGCCTGCCCAGTTGTCGTTGATGACGATGGCCTTGAGGCCGAGGTCCCGGACGCCCCGGACGGCCTCATCGCAACACTGTTCTACGGAGCCCCCGCCGAAGGGGACCAGCGCTCCGCCGATGAAGGTATCGGCCATATTGCTCTGGGCCACGGCCACGGCGTTGTTATACCCGACGCAGAGGGCGTATCGGATGGATGAGTCTATGCCTGACTCGGCCACGTCGACGGGGGATTTGAAGGGCCTCTCCAGGAAGACGCCGTCGGGGATCAGGACCTGCATGTCGAAGCCGGTCTCGGGGAGGAGCTTGGCCCGTTCTTCAAAAGCAGCGTGGCCGACGGGCCCTGAACTGCCGCCCCGAGCGGAGATGCCGCCGACGAGGGCTCCCACCTGTTGGCCTGCGGCGGTGCCGCTGAAGCCCCCGCTGCGGGCGTTGGGGTCGGAGAAGACGGCGGCGTCCCGGGCGATCATGTCTACGAGCCTCGGCTCGAAACCGGGAAGGAGGGCCGCCAGGGATTCAGGATCGAGGAGCGGCTGGAAATGGCTGTCGGAGTCGATGCGGAGGGTCTTTTTGGCTGCTTCCACCATGGCCAACCTCCATGAGGTGTGCGATTGATAGGGTAACAGTAGTGGACTAAGGCGGGTGATGCAAGGGCTGGAGCCTCTTCGCCCCGCGTTTCTGGGAGGGTCCGTCAGATGACGCTCGCTGGTCTTTGGCGTTCAGCGCCGTCCGAAGGCAGGTGGCCCGGTGGAGATGGGCCTGTGCAGGCGGGCGTCCACGAGGGCAGGGCCCAACAACAGGACAGCGCAGAAGGCCGCGACGAGGACGACGGTGAGCAGGCCGGGGCTGTCCAGGAAGGTCAGATAGGCGAAGAAGGTGAGGATTGGAGTGGCGGTGATGAGCAGGAGTATGCGCAGCAGCCGCTGACTCACCCTTAGGAAGACTGCCGTGGTAATGGCGAGCGCCAGAAAGACCAGGGCAGTGGAGCTGTCGGTTTGGTTGATGTGCTGGGGGTTGTCGCCGATGGTCCTGCCCTCGTCCTGAATGAACAGGAGCCAGCCTACGAGGATGGGCAGAGGGGTGGCGGTAAGGGAGGCCAGGAGCCAGTCTCTTCTGACGACCTTGGATGCCAGGAAAGCGGCGATATAAAGGGCGAAGGGGGCGTAGAGTCCCAAAAGGATGTAGTACGGGATGCCGAGGGGAGCGTCGCCGTGTCGGACGAGGCTCCACACGCCATAGCCCACGGCGCCCATAGCGGCCAGGCTGGACAGGATGGGGATGGCGAGGCTGTAGCTCAGCCAGGGATAGAGCCAGATGGACTTGGTGCGCCGCCAGCCGTGAAGGCTGACCAGCGCCAGAAGGCCGACGACGACGGCCACCCACGCCGTGCGGGTCCACAGGTGGAGAGCGAACAGGACGGCGAAGGCGAGGTGCGGGGTGGCCGCCAGCATGGCGTCGCGCCAAGAGTTGCCGCTGTGGATGTCATACATGCGGCGGGCGATATCGTTGGGGACGCCCATGTCTTCCACGGCGCGGTGCAGCGCTTCCTGGGGGGCGACGCCCTTCTGACGATGTTCGTCGGCCAACTCTTCCAGGTGGCCGCGGAGCTCTACGAGGATGTCTCGCTCCTGCTCGGGTCTGAGATGCAGCCGGCGTTCTATGGAACTCAGGTAGGAGTCGAACTCAGACGGCATGGCGAACCTTAGGCCAGCCCAGGATCGATCACCAAGTTGACGGCTCGGGAGAAGCTGCGCCACTCGTCCATCATGCGGGCCAGAGCCTCAAGGCCGCTGGTGGTGATGTGATAGTAGCGGCGCTGCTGGCCGCTGGGGGCGGCTTCCCACATGCCGTCCAACATGCCCGCCTTCTCCAAGCGGTGTAGAGCGGGGTACAGGGTTCCTTCCTTGAAGCGGAAGTACCCAGAACTACGTTGTTCCATTTCCCTGGTTATTTGGTACCCGTAGAGCGGGCCTTCCTCCAACACGGCCAGAAGCAGCGATTCGGTGCTACCCTTCAATAGTTCTCTTCGGTACATGAGGCCGCCTCTGTGGGCAGAGTGGGGCCATTATCGGCTGGGCGCGGGCCCGGGTCAATAGCCAGTTGGCCATGCGGCGCAGCCTCCTGGTTGGGTTCAAGCAACCCGATGGTCCTTTGCGGACGCGGGGGCCGGTTGTTGTCCATGCGATGGCTCGGCGGGAGGGGTGTGATGCGTTCGAGGATTGGCGTGCATGTTCAGCCGATGGCTCGCCGGAGCCAGGTGATGGGCTTCGTGGATGGCGTGCTGCGGGTGAGGCTGTCGGCGGCGCCGGTGGAGGGCAGGGCCAATGAGGCTCTGGTGAAGCTGCTGGCGGAGCGGCTGGGTGTGCCGCGATCCCGAGTGGCCATCCTTCGGGGCATGGCTTCTAGGAATAAGGTGGTGGTGGTCGAAGGCTTGGATGATGAGGAGGCGCGGCGACGGCTGACGGGGGGTTCTCCCGAGAGCGGCGGGGAGCGCTGAACATGGGTTAGAGCACCTTCAGAATAACCTCTCGCGTGACAATGAGAACGATGATGGCCACCATTGGCGTGATGTCGACCATGCCGAAGTTGGGAATGACTTTGCGGAGAGGCCGCATGATGGGCTCGTTGATGGTGGTCACTGCCCGTTGGAGGGAGAGTATCAGCGGGCTGCGGATGCCAAGGACCACAAGCCAAGAGATGACCACCTGGGCGAAGATGGCCAGCATGAGGATTTGAATGATATAGAGGAGGATCACTTGCACGTCAGGCCTCCTTCTGACCCAGCGCGACAGACCTCTCGAAGGCCGCTCGCACGGCCTCGGCGATGGTTGAGCGGAACGCGCCCCGTTCAAGCTCCTGGAGCGCGGCGGCGGTTGTGCCTCCGGGAGAGGTGACCATGGCCCGCAGCTCTGCGGGGTGCTGGGGGCGGCGCTGCAGCAGGGCAACGCTTCCCATGATGGTCTGGAGCACCATTTTGGTTGCTGCATCTCTGGGGAGGCCCACGGCCACGCCAGCATCGATGAGGGCTTCGGCAAAGGTGAAGACGTAGGCGGGGCCGCTGCCGCTTACAGCAGTCGCCATGTCCAGGTAGTGCTCGTCCTCGAACTCGATCTCTTCTCCTAGCGTCTTCAGCAGTGCCCGCGCCCCCTCCCGGGCCATCGCCGTCACCGGCGGGGCGGCGATCCAGGCGCTCATGCCCAAGCCCTCCTGCGCCGGGGTATTGGGCATTACCCTGATGACGGCGTCGCTCCGCAGAGCAGAGGTTAGGGTTGCCAGGGTGACGCCGGCCATGATGGAGAGGACCGTCTGCCGGTCGTTGAGGCGCCCGGCGAGACCCTTCGCCACTCCGGGGAAGCTCTGGGGCTTGACGGCCAAGACGACCATCTCAGCGCTGCGACAGGCCTCCGCGTTGTCGGCCGTGGTGGCGATGTTGTAACGCTGTTCGAGGAGGGCGCGCCGGTCGTCAACAACCTCGCCGGCGACGACGTCGTCGGGGCGGAGCACGTTGCCGCGGATGGCGCCGGCGATCATGGCCTCGGCCATGATGCCGCCTCCTATGAAGCCAACGCGCATAGTGTGAAAGACCTCTCTCGGAGGGGAAGGAATACCCTCACTATAGCATGCCCGGCTGCTGTGGGCGAACAGGGAGCGGGGCAGGGTGGGGTCCTGGGGAGCGGATGCCGTCATCTTGTGGCCCGAAGCCCTGGGCCTGGCATATATTGTGGAAAAACATGTTGTTTTGGCCTTGTAAACCCCTTGACAGCCACCGGCTGTCCTGCGAGCATGAATGCTCGCACCCTCAAGCACAAGTGGTTTGAGGCTCTGGGAACACAACATCTAGGGGAATTGGGTCAGAGCGATGTGCTCTGGCATCGTTGGAAACCAATGCGCTGCCCCTTCTGCGGCAATCCCGGCTCCCGGGTGACCGACTCCCGCGACAGCGACGACGGGATTCGCCGTCGCCGCCAATGTCTGGGCTGTGGCGCGCGGTTCACGACCTACGAGAGGGTCTACGCCAGCAATCTGATGACGGTGAAGAGAGACGGTCGTCGGGAGGAGTTCAGCAGAGACAAGTTGATGTCGGGGATCCGGTTGGCGTGCGCCAGGCGCCCCCTGCCGACCGGAGTCATCGAGAAGATAGTGGACGAAATCGAGAGCCAGGTGGTGGCCTCCCGTAAGAGTGAGATTCCGACCTACGTGATCGGCGAAGCGGTGATGGACAGGCTGAGGGAAGTGGACCAGGTTGCCTACATCCGCTTCGCCAGCGTGTACCGGGACTTCGAGGATGTGGACAGGTTCCAGGAGATGCTGGAGACCCTGAACAAGGGGGACGACCAGGCGAGCAAGGCGCAATTGGCGCTGTTCAAGGATGCCATGGCCTTGGAGTCGGAGCGGAAGCCCCGCAGGGGACGGAAGCCGGGGGTCCCGGCGAAGCCGACGGTGGGGGAGGGGTAGGCGGTTCACTGGGCTAGCGTGTTGGAGAGGCTGGGGTCTCCTTCTCTGGTCCCTTGAGAGAGGGAGGGCGGATCCCGGCAGCGAACGAAACAAATAAAGAAAAGGGAGACCTTGCTTCGCAGGTTTCCCACTACGGAGAGGATAATCATGGCAGAGCTACGGATGACTGAGAACGCGTTGAAGGTGTTGACCGCCCGGTACCTGCACGCCGGCGAGACGCCTGAAGACCTGTTCCGTCGCATCGCCGGTGCGGTGGCGTCGCCGGAGCAGGAAGACGTGCGGGCCCACTGGGAGGAGAAGTACTACGACGCGTTGACCTCCCTGAGGTTCCTGCCCAACTCCCCGGCCATACGCAACGCGGGCACGGATAAGGGCTGCCTGAGCGCCTGCTTCTGCGTCAGCCCGGACGACTCCATGGATTCCATCATGAACGTCGCCTACGACGCGGCAATGATCGAGAAGTGGGGTGGCGGGATCGGGTTCGGATTCACGGCGCTGCGTCCGAAGAACGACAAGATCAGCACCACCCACGGCGTCGCCTGCGGGCCGGTGGCGGTGATGAAGCTGTATTCAAAGGTGGGAGAGACGCTGACGCAGGGGGCCTTCCGCCTGGGTGCCCACATGGGCCAACTCGGTGTGTGGCACGCCGACATTAAGGATTTCATTCACTGCAAGGACGGCGACGACACGTTGTCCAACTTCAACATTTCCGTCCAGATCACCGACGCGTTCATGGAGGCGGTGAGCCAGAACGCAGACTGGAGCCTGGTCAACCCCCGCTCCCGCGAGACGCTCGAAACGGTGTCGGCTCGAGACCTATGGCGAGAGATCTGCGAGTCGGCGTGGAAGACCGGCGACCCGGGGGTGGTGTTCATGGACCGGGTGTGGGAAACAGCGCCGAACCCTCAACTTGGCCTAATCCAAACGAGCAACCCCTGCGGTGAGGAGTTCCTAGAGAACTACGGCAACTGCTGTCTGGGCTCCATTGACCTGAGCAAGCACATCAGCTCTGAGAGCGGGGACTTCGATTGGGACGCCCTAGAAGACACGGTCCGCACGGGCATCCGGTTCCTGGATGACATTATTGAGGTCAATAGCTTTCCGCTGTCGAAGCTGCGGGAAGTGAATCTGGCCACGCGGCGGGTGGGGCTGGGGGTCATGGGCTGGGCCGACGCCCTGATCCTCCTGCAGATTCCGTACGACTCGGAGGAGGGCCAGTCGATGGCGGAGCGGGTGGGCAAGTTCCTGTGGGACGCTGCCTGGGACGAGTCGGCAAAGCTGGCGGAAGAGCGCGGCCCCTTCCCGGAGTATGAGCGGTCCGGGTTGAAGGAACGGGGGATGCCCCCGGTGCGCAACTCCAGTGTGCTGACTATCGCTCCCACCGGCACGATCTCACTGTTGGCGGGATGCTCCAGCGGCATTGAGCCGCACTTTGCTCTGGCATGGACTCGGAAGGCCCTGTGGAAGGACCAGGAAGGCGCCAGCATTACCATCGTGGAGGCGCCGACAGCGGTGCGGCGAGTGCTGGAGGAGAAGGTGGGCGCCCAGGAGTCTGAGGCCATCCTGCGGGAGATCGCCGAGAGCGCTGGGCCCAAGGAAGCCGATGGGGTGCTGCGGGCTCACGGAGTGGACCCGAGCCTGCTGCGGACGTCGATGACGATCTCGGCGCTGGACCACGTGAAGATGCAGGCGGCCTGGCAGCGGTACACCAGCAACTCGGTGTCCAAGACGATCAATATGGCCAATGACGCTAGCGTTGAAGATATCGGCGATGCCTTCTTCCTGGCATGGGAAACCCGCTGCAAGGCGGTGACCGTGTATCGGGACGGCTCCAAGGCGATACAGGTGCTGGAGACGGGCGCCTCGAAGGAGCAGAACGCGTCGGCCGAGGCTGGCTTGGAGCGGCTCTTGGCCAGCGTCCAGGATCACCCGGCGCCTCGTCAGCGGCCCACCGCCATGCTGGGCCGTACGGAGCGGATCCGCACGGGCCACGGCAACATGTACATCACGACAAACTTCGACGAGGGCAGCGAGCCCTTCGAGATGTTCTCAATGCTGGGCAAGTCCGGCGGCTGCGACTCGGCGCAGTTGGAGGCCATTTCAAGGCTGGTCTCTCTGGCGCTGCGCAGCGGCATCGCGGCGGAAGAAATCGTGACCCAGATACGAGGGATCACCTGCTGCCCAACGTGGGATCAAGGCATCCTGGTGCGCTCCTCCCCCGATGCCGTGGCCTTGGCGCTGGAGCGTGCAGTCAAGATGGGTTCAGAGCAGGCGCGCGGCGCCCACGCCACGCAGCTCAACATGCTGGCCCACCGGAACCTGGAAGAGCCAGCAGAGGCTGAAGGGCTGGCTGGCGTCAACCTGACGCCGGTGGGCGCGTCGGGGACGGTGCACCGGGGATATGGTGGTGCCCTGTGCCCCGACTGCTCGGCGCCGCTGGTGTTCCAAGAAGGATGCGGCAACTGCACGAGTTGCGGCTATTCCAAGTGCGAATAAGGAGCAGAGGCCACTAGAGGCCGCCAACCAACGATGTCCCAAACGGGCGTGCCCCCCCGCGCCCTTGTCCAACGCTTCTACGCCTTCCCCAAGGCGGCCCCCGGCTCGGGGCTTATCACCCCGGGTTGGGGGTTTTTCGTGGGTGAACACGCCGCAGCGCGAGCCGAGAGCGCAGAGCAGGAGAGGAGTGTAGAGGAAAAGCCAGGAGGGAGGCGCTGGCGCTGGGATGCACAGGATCCGGACTCAACCATCCTGACGCTGACGTTGGCCAGCCGCCGAAGTCGCTGCGGTCCCGGTGAGCTCGGCGGAGGATTCCCGGAGGGATTCCCTACTAGCGGTAGCCGTCGATCATGGCTCTGCAGAAGCGGGCGGCGTTGACAAGCCAGGCGATGTCGACGACCTCCCGGACGGTGTGGATGTCCCGGGCGGCCATGCCTACGACCAGGGACTCGATGCCGTGCTGGCGCAGGATGTTGGCGTCGGTGCCGCCGCCGGTGGGGCCGAGTTGGGGCTCCAAGCCGACGGCGCCCAGCGCAGCGGTCACCCTAGCGAGGAGGGGCTCGTCGCCGGTGAGGTTGTAACCGTCGAACTCCTTGATGAACTGGAGGTCAATGACAGCGGAGGGGTGATGGTCCCGGACCTCGTCTACCGACTGCTGCACCTGAGACTTGACCCTGGCGAGCGCGTCGGCGTTGCGGCTGCGGAACTCGCCCTTGAACGAGGCGCGCTCCGGCACGGAGTTGCGCACCGAGCCACCTTCAATCAGTCCAACGTTGGCTGTGGTTTCTAGGTCTATGCGGCCCTGGGGCAGGCGCATGATGATCTCGGATGCCAGAAGAATAGCAGAGAGCCCCTTCTCCGGCTCGGCGCCGGCGTGAGCGGCGCGACCGGTGACGTCGACGTTGAAGGCGTAGTGCGTGGGAGCTCCAGAGATGACCCGCTCCACCGGGCCGTTGGTGTCGAAAACGATGGCCTGCTTGCCGGTCAGGAGAGGGAAGTCGAGGTTCTTTGCGCCAACGAGTCCCATCTCTTCCTGGCGGGAGAAGAATACCTCCACGGGAAGGCCGGTGGCCCCTTCGTCCTGAAGGGAGGCGAGGGCCTCCAGGATGGCCGCCATGCCTGCTTTACAGTCGCCGCCGACGATGGTGGCGCCGTCGGAGACGATGAGACCGTCCTGTATACGGGGCTGGATGCCGATGCACGGCTGAACGGTGTCCATGTGAGCCGACAGGATGATGGGCGCGGCGCCGGGCGGGTTCTGACGCGCCACGAGGTTGCCGAAAGCGTCTTCCTGGACGGCGAAGCCCAGTGCTTCCAGGCGGGCTACTGTCCAGCGGGCGACATCATCCTCTTGGCCGGAGGGGCTGTCGATGCGGGCGAGGTCAATGAAGGTTTGTACAACGCGGTCCCGGTCTATCATGGAGGTCTCCCTGGGATGGTGTCTTTCCTGCTTGGTCTTGGATGACGGATGCTGTGCCCTCGCCCGCTCCGCCCCTAAACGCGTTTGGGGCCGGGGATGCGCCCTGTGGCTCCCGGCGGGGGTTTGCCCCCCCCCGCGCCATTCGAGGGGAGGTCTTGCAGGCTGCGGGCGCCGGGTTGCAGGTTTGGCAACCGCCAGCCGCTCCCGGTTATCCCCTGTATCGCCTCAGCAGCCGTTTGAAGAAGCCGGCCGCGCCGCCCTGGGAGCGGTCGGGGTTGTGGTGGTGGATGGCCCAGGCGTGGAAGCTCATGTATTGCTTGCAGAAGACGCAGTAACGGAGGTCGTCGTTGTGATTGGCCCACCGCTCGTCCGATCGCCTGGGCACGGTTTCTCCTGGGTACGCGGCAAAAGGCTATTGGTTCGATTGCCTGCTATGATAAACAGGCCTTGCCACGGTGACAAGCTGAGAAAACGGAGGACAGAGTGAGCGGCCAACGCCCCGTGATCGTCGTGACGATGGGAGACCCTGCCGGCGTGGGCCCTGAGGTTGTGGCCAAGGCCGTGGCCGAGGAGGAGGTACAGGACGTGTGCCGTCCTCTGGTGGTGGGAGCGCCGTCCATTCTTGCGGAGGCGCTGGCTTCTGTCGGATGGCGGCTACGGGTCGTGGAGACAGCAGCCAGGGTGGAGGGTGGGGGAGGGACGTTGGAGGTTCTGCTGGTCCACGACGTGACGCGTGGGCAGGCGCCATTGGCGCAGGTCACGGCCGAGGCGGGAAGGGCATCGATGGAAGCCGTCGTGCGGGCCATCGAGTTGACTGCGGCCGGCGAGGTTGCGGCAATGGCCACTGCGCCCATCAACAAGGGTGCCTGGCGCCTTGCCGGGTATGACGAGATCGACCACCAGGGCGTTCTGAAGCGCATGACAGGCGCCGCCGAGGTGGCAACGATGCTGGTGTCGGGGGGCCTGCGCTGCGTGCACCTGACGACACATCATTCCTTGCGGGAGGCCTGCGATGCCGTTCGCTATGACCTAGTGCTGTCCCAGCTTCGGCTGACGGATAGGAGCTTTCGCCGGTGGGGCTTCTCAACTCCGCGCATCGGCGTGGCGGCGCTCAATCCTCACGGCGGCGACGGCGGTCTCCTGGGGCGGGAAGAGATTGAGGAGATCGAGCCGGCGGTGAAGGCGGCGCGGGCGGAGGGGATCGATGCCGCGGGCCCCGTGCCGGCCGACGCTGTGTTCCACCAGGCTATCAACGGGCGCTTCGACGTGGTGCTGGCGATGCATCACGACCAAGGCCACATTCCCGTGAAGACCCATGGCTTCGAAGAAAGCGTAAGCGTGAACGTGGGCCTTCCCATCGTGCGGACGTCGGTGGATCACGGCACTGCTTTCGATATCGCGGGCAAGGGGATCGCCGACCACAGAAGCATGGTGGAGGCCATCAAGGTGGCGGTGTCGCTGGCCACGAGGAGTTCTTTGTCGCCTTCCTAGCTGCGACGCCTGCTGTGCAGTAACCGGCGGGGGTGGGGGGTGGGGGCACCCCCCTCTGTGACTGGCGTGGGCTATGAGGCAGAGGACGCCCGGCAGCGCCACAAACGCACAAGACCCCCCGGCGCAAGCCGGGGGCCCTGTGCACACCCAGGGGAGGAACGAGGAGGAATGTTCTACTGTTGCAACCTCGTGGAACCGGCGTTCACGCGAGCTTGTGGGAGGAGTTGAACGCCCCGGCGCGTCGCAGGAACGGAGGAAGATCCAACTGCGCTTCGTCGTCCATTTGTGGGAAAAGCAGGTCTTCGCCCAGTTGGTCTTCGTCTGGCAGTTCATCGTTGACCATTGGGAAGCCGGTGGCCACGAGGGTAACGCGAACCTCGTCTTCCATCTTCGGGTCTGTGACCATACCGAAGATAACTTCCGCATCGTCAGCGCACAGATCGCGGATGTGGTTGGCGGCCTGCTCGACCTCGTGGAGTTTGAGGTCAGTGCCACCGGTAACATTGAGCAGGATCGACCGAGCTCCGTCTATGGAAGAGTCGAGCAAGGGGCTGGCGGCGGCGGCGCGGGCGGCTTCAACGGCTCGGTTGTTGCCGGAGGCGTGGCCAATGGCCATCCACGCGGGACCAGCGTTGGTCATAACGGCCTTGATGTCCGCGAAGTCCAGGTTGATCTCGCCAGGAACGGTCACCAACTCGGCGATGGCCTGCACTCCTTGGCGGAGAACGTCGTCCGCCATGGAAAAGGCAGCCTGCACCGTTACTTCCTCGTCTGATAGAGCAAGAAGGCGCTCGTTGGGGATGACGATGAGGGTATCCACCTTCTCCTTGAGGGCCTCAATGCCTGCCTCTGCAACTCTTGAGCGCTTGGCGCCCTCGAACCGGAAGGGCTTCGTGACAACGCCGATGGTCAGCGCGCCGGACGCACGAGCGATCCCGGCGACATGGGGCGCTGCGCCGGTGCCGGTGCCGCCGCCCATGCCGGCGGCCACGAATACCATGTCCGCGCCGGCGAGAGCCAGTTCAAGCTCCTCGTTGCTTTCCTCGGCGGCTTCAAGTCCCCGCCCGGGGTCGCCGCCCACGCCGAGACCTCGGGTAGCCTGGTCTCCGATGCGGATTTTGTGCGCCACATCCGAGCGAATGAGCGCCTGTGCGTCGGTGTTGACCACGTTGTACTCAACGCCGTGCACCGTGTTTTGGAACATACGGGATACTGCGTTGCTGCCGCCTCCCCCCACGCCCACAACGATAATCTTGACCATGCCGTCGATTTCTTGTCCGTACATGAGATCCTCCTTCCCTGTTAGCTTCGATGGAACCGTCGAGGAACGCGTTGTGTGGAAATCTGCTGAGGATTGCGCAGCGTGAACTCCGGTTCCTTTGTGGCGGTGAACCTGCTGAAGAGCTTCTTGAACCCCGCTAGCCCTTCTTTATGCCAGCGACCTGGCCTCTGGTGCCGCGCCGCCCACATGAGGATGCCGGTCACGGTGGCGTATTGGGGACCCCTGAGGGATTCGGTCCTTCCGGACAACCCCTCGGGATAGCCAATCCGCACAGGCCCGGGCAAATGTTCCGATGCCAGTTCGAGGAGTCCCGATAGCTTTGAGGCGCCACCGGAGAGCACGACTCCCGCATGGGGAGTCGCCGGAAGACCGGCTTCTCTGATGTGATGGGCGATGTAGTGGACAAGGTCCAAAGAACGGTCGTTGAGGAGCTGCGCGGCGTACAGGCGGGAGACTTCGTGCAGATCGTCCGTGCCGCTATAGGCGAGTTGGTAGACATCGTCTTCGCGGATATGGTCGGGCAGGGCGTGCCCGTGGGAGAGTTTGAAGGTCTCCGCGTCTTGGATAGAGGTCTTCAGTCCAATGGACAGGTCTGTGGTGAAGTTGTCGCCGCCGATGGGGATGACCGCCGTGTACCAGATGGAGCCTTCCTTGAAGATGACCAGGTCCGAGGTTCCGCCGCCAATGTCCACCAGAACGCAACTCAACTCGCGCTCGTCGGCCGTGGTCGCGGCCTCGCTGGATGCGATGGGCTCCAGCACCAGTTCCTGTATTTTGACACCGGCCCGCTCCACCGCTTCAACGAGGTTGCTGATGTGGGAACGGTGCGCGGTGATCAGGTGCGTCTCCACCCGCATGGAGCTGACGAACATCCCCACCGGGTACCGGATTCGCGCTTCGCCGTCGAGGATGTAGCTGCGCGGAATCGCGTGCAGGAGGATCTCGCCCTCTTCCGGGGGTATCGTGTGACTCTGCTCCAGGATTTCTTCGAGGCCGGCGGCAGAGATGGCGGCGTCGGCATCCCGGTGGTCCCAAACAGTGGTTAGATTCTTGGACTTGACGTGGCTGCCGGTGACCCCCACCATCGCCTCGCCGACTTTCACGCCCGCCATTTCCTCGGCCTGGAGAACGGCGCGCCTGATGACCGGGGCTGCCTCATGCGTATTGATGACCGTGCCCTTGCGCAGTCCGCTGGACGCCTGGTAGCCGACACCCAGGACTTCGACGCCTCCGGCTGGGCCCACAACGCCGATGGCGGCGCACACCTTGTGGGTGCCCACATCGATAGCCAGCAGCGGCTGATGATTCCGCATCGTCAAGAGTGACGCCTCCGGGTCAGAAGCTCCGAGGATGCGGAGCCCTGAAGGATGTAGAACCGCGAACTGCTCCCGAGGCCCGCAGGCCGACGCGAGGAGGCGCCGTGTCGCAGGGGGGGGTCGACCGCACCAGGTAGATGTGGATAATGTAGTTTACCACAATCAGGGCAATACAAAATATTGCTGTGCCCTGGCCTCTCGCCCGCGTCGCCCTGCGCGCATCGGGAACAGGTTCTCTAGCCCGCTCAGAGGCGCTCCACCACTCGGAGCCGAGCACTTCGTGAGCGGGGGTTAGTCCTAACCTCCTCATGGGATGGAGTGACAACTCTGCGGCTAACAAGCCGGAGGGTTGCTTTGTGGCCGCACTGACATTCCACAACCCGTGGTGGACACACGCAGCCGGTAGATTCCCGTTTGAAGAGTGTTTTAACCTCGCGGTCCGTCAGCGATTCATAGGCCAAGACGACAAGCCTCCCTGTCGGCGCCAGCAGGCCGACGGCCTGCTCAAGACCTGATCTTACGTTCTCCACCTCGTCATTGACTGCGTACCTGAGAGCTTGGAACACGCGGGTTGCGGGGTGGAGATGCGACCGGCTCTTCCTGCCTCCCGCTGCCTTGGACACCACCTCCGCAAGCTCTGGGGCGGTGGCGATGGGCCGGCTTTGGACGATGGCCGCTGCAATGTGGCGCGCCCTAGGCTCCTCGCCGTAGGCGGCGAAGATCCCGGCCAACTCCCTTTCGTCGTAGGTGTTCACAATCTCTTCCGCTGTCAATTCCTGTCGAGGGTTCAGCCTTGAGTCCAGAGGGCCCTCCAAGAAGGAGAAGCCCTTGCTTTTGATCTCCAGATGTCTGCTGCTTATGCCAAGGTCCATGAGCAGGCCGTCGAATGTATTCAGGCCGCGCTCCCCGGCGGCCTCCCTGCTATGGGCGAAATTGCTATTGGCGAATGTTATGGAGTTGGAGAGGGACTGAAGCCTCCTGGCGGCCGCCGCCAACATGTCAGGATCGGCATCAAGGCAGAGGAGCCGGCCGCCTGGGGCTGCCGCCTCCAGGATGGCCAGGGAATGTCCACCCTCGCCACAAGTAAGGTCGCCGTATACGCCGCCGGGCCGGACCTGAAGGTAATGGATGACCTCGCGGACCATTACCGGTGTGTGATAGATCACGAGGTCGTTGGCCGTCACGGCAGTCCCTTTTCCGCACCTCCCCGTTCGTTTTCTTTCGTCGAGCCCTAGGGCTCCAAGGTCTCCACCAGGGTGGCCCAGCCGTCTGGGGCCCAGATCTCCAGGTGGTCGAACATTCCGACGACTACGGCGTCTGTGGTAAGATGCGCGTAGCTTCGATATATCTGTGGGAGCTGAATCCGGCCTTGTTTGTCGATGTCCAGTTCCTCCGTGAAGCCGAAGAAGCGATACATCGCGTGATCCTTGGCTTGGGAGTCTTCACGGCTATTGATGCTGTTGGCGCGGCGCTCCCAGTCGGGGACGGTATAGACGTAGAGGCAGCGCCTCTCTTCGCCGCGGGTGACTTTGGCCACGCCGGCGAAACTGGTGCGCCAGCGAGGAGGGATAGGGAGTCTACCCTGAGCGTCAACCTTATAGGTCTGGTTGCCGGAGAACATAGAGAGGATTCCCCTGTTGAACCCTTTTTTCGTCTAAAACTGCCTAACATCGCCTGACTTTACCAGGGAATATTGGGCAAGTCAAGCCCCTTAACCACGCGAAAAAGAGCGTATTTCGCCCAGTTTGTGGGCTTTTCGCGGTGTTCCGAACACTTGTTTCGTACATATGTTGTGAATCAAGTAGTGCATCGCCAACGCCGCAATGGCTACGCGGCAAGCTGGGTTTGGATGGCGGAAATTGGGAAGATGAGCGGAGCATTCACGGGAGGTACAGTGGCTGTCACCGTAGGCGTGCTGACTATTAGCACCAGAGGTTTCAGGGGGGAGCAGGCCGACGCGAGCGGCGAGGCCATCAAGGAGGACCTGGCTGGCGAGGACTTCGTCGTTCGGCGCTACGAGATCGTCTCTGACGACGTTGCCGCCATCCAGGATCGGCTGAATCGCTGGTCGGATGAGGACAAGCTCAATGTGATTCTCACGACCGGCGGGACGGGCCTTGGCCCCTACGACCTGACCCCGGAGGCGACGCTGGGCGTTATCGAGCGGGAGGCGCCGGGCATCGCCGAGACAATGCGCTCGGAGTCTTTGCAGCATACGCGGATGGCCATGATCAGCCGCGCCGTGGCGGGCGTGCGGGGCCAGACCCTCATCGTGAACCTGCCGGGTAGCCCCAACGGGGTGCGCCAGTGCCTGGCGGTGGTGAAACCCGTGCTTCATCACGCCGCGGAGATCATCGCGGGCGAGGCTCACCCGAAACACCATCGCCACTAGGGCGTATGATGCGTTTCCACCTTCTGACGCTGTTCCCCGGCTTCTTCGATAGCCCTTTGCAGACCAGCATACTTGGCCGCGCCGTGGCCGCCGGCATCCTTGATGTGCGGCTGTATGACATTCGCAACTACACCGACGACCGCCATCGCACCGCCGACGACTACCTGTTCGGCGGAGGCAGCGGAATGCTGATGAAGGTGGCGCCGCTGGCCAGGGGTGTGGAGGCCGTGCGCCAAGTCATCGCTCAGGAGGAATCGCAGGGGGAGGCCTCCGTGGCGCCGGTGATTCTGCTGAGTCCCCAGGGCCGCCTATTCAACCAGGGCGTCGCTGAGGAGCTTGCCGCCCACGGGGACATTGTTTTGATCTGCGGCCACTACGAGGGCGTGGACGAGCGAGTGCGGGAGCGCGTGGCTACAGACGAGATCAGCCTGGGCGATTTCGTGGTGACCGGCGGCGAGCCCGCCGCGGTCGTAATCATTGATGCCGTGGCCCGGCTGCAGCCTGGCGTTGTCGGCGACCCCCGGAGCGTGGCACAAGACTCGCACAGCTCGGGTCTGCTCCAGCACCAGCAATACACCCGGCCGCGCTCGTTTCAGGGCTGGGACGTTCCGGAGGTCCTGCTGTCCGGCAACCACGGCGAGGTGGACCGGTGGCGGCGTGAGCAGTCGCTGCTGCGGACGTTGCGCCGGCGCCCCGACCTGCTGGCCCGCGCCTGCCTTGGCAAAGAGGACTTGGAGTTTCTGGCCGGGCATGGGTATGTAGGTCCTGCGGGAACAGCGGAGTAGGTTTGACTCCGCTCTGGGCAGGGACCGGCGGGATGGCGTTGGCGGAACCTTCCCGTGCGTTCCCCGGCTTGCTCCGATGGCGTTTCTTCCGCTTGGGCCGTGTTTCCAGTACGCTTTCAAAGCCTGGTGTGTCCGGTCAGGCGGGCCGTTCGGCCCGCCTGTTGTTGTATTGGTAACGTAGGCTGAAGGACTCATATGGACCTATCCCTCAATCTGTCGCTGGGCGGCTACATTGGGCTGTTTGCCGTTGCCGCCGCGGTGGTCGTTGGCGCCGCGGCGTTTTTGGCGAAGTCTGGGGACGTAATCGCTCTGAGGACGCCGCTGGGGCGTCTCTGGGCGGGGACACTTCTCCTGGCCGGCGCGACCTCGCTGCCGGAGTTGGTGACCAACGTGACGGCGGTGCGCATCGACGCTCCGTCGTTGGCGGCGGGCAACATATTCGGGGCCAACATGTTGAACATGGCGACCCTTTCCGCCATGGCCCTTCTGCTGGGGGGCCGGCATCTCTTTCAGTCGGTCCTGCCGCAGCAGGTGACGGTGGCCTTTCTGGCCCTCGCCATGACTGGCGCTGCCACTGTTTTCGCCATTGTCCGGCTGGACGTGGAGGTGGGGGTCAACATTGCCGGGCCGCTGCTCATCCTCTTCTATATGGCGGGTTCCTGGGTGCTGAAGAACGCTTCGTCCGGACAGGATGACGCTTATGAGGCGGACGAAGAGGAAGCCGGGCACTCGCTCCGCTGGGGAGTGCTGGTCTTCCTGGCCTGCGCGACAGCAATTTTCCTATCGGCTCCGCTACTGGCGAACGCGGCGGCGGGCATCGCCGAGGAGTCCGGGCTGTCCCAGAGCTTCGTGGGTGTCTTGCTGGTGTCCATTGTCACCACGCTGCCTGAGATGACCGCCACAGCTACGGCGTTGCGCATTGGGGCACCGGACCTTGCCCTGGCAGGGATCTATGGCAGCAACGCGTTCAACGTGATGGCGCTGGGTGTTGCCGACCTCGCCTACACCAAGGGGTCAGTGTTCGCCGCTTTGGATCGCAGTCATACGGCGGCGGGTTTAATCGCCTGCGCCCTGATTATCATGGGCACGGGGCAGATCCTGCTGCTGCGCCGGGCGGGACGTTCGCCTCTGGCGGCGCCGCTAAGCAGCGGCGCCATCGTGGCGTTGTACGTGGCGGGGGTCTACCTGGTGTTCCAGGTGGGATGAGCAGGGGCCCCGGCTCTGCCGGATGCCCTTTTCCTACGGCCTTCGGAGACCTTTGCATAAGCGGCGTTTGCCACCACTAGCCGTCACGCCAATTGGACCGCCCGCCCGGGGCGCCTCGGTCACTCAGTGACGCTTCCAAACCTTTCCGCAGGTACGGGGATAGGGACAGAGGGTTCCCGCGAGGGAAAAGCGTGGCCTCTGATTATATGTTGGCTACGCTTGTCAGCCGGACCTCGGAGGGTGCAGGCACGGAGCCGTCGCGGAGTTGTCGCGCATCCGTCGCGGAGTTGTCGCGCATCCGTCGCGGAGTTGTCGCGCATCCGTCGCGGAGTTGTCGCGCATCCGTCGCGGAGCTGTCGCGTATCCGTCGCGTATCCGTCGCGTATCCGTATGCCGGCGCCGAGAGAGGAGTGGGCCGGCGGCCCACCTTTTGGAGAGACTTTAGCATCTTGACGATATAATAGCACAAAAGTTCTTGTTTTGCAAGAGGGAGGGGCTGGGGGCCTGTTCAGAACATCCCTAGTTGCACAGAAAGTGTCCGCGCTGTTCCACTGTCCGGGTTTTGCAGAGGTCTCCGTTGGGCGCAAGATTGGCGAAGGGCGGACGGAGGGGTTCGCCTCCGTCCGAGTCTGGAACGCTTGCAGGAAGGGACTTTGACATCCCCATGGCGCACCGTATAATGGCGCCTCAGCAAAGGGAGGCTGGGTCTCCACAATGACGTCCCATCCCAGAAGGGCTTTTACGAAACCCCTTGCCATTGCCGGCATAGGCAACACCGACGTGGGCAGGCTACCGCAGTACTCGGTGTTGGAGTTGCAGGTGAAGGCCGCCCGCCTTGCCCTTGACGACGCGGGGCTGTCGCCCAGCGACGTGGATGCCTGGCTCTGCCAGAGTCCGTTTTTGCGCCCCACCTTCTTCAACGCCGAGTCCCTAGCCGAATACATGGGCGTGGACCCGCCTGTTGCCATGACGTTGGCGGGCGGCTCCGTCTCGGGGACGCTGCTGACGCAGGCCGTAAGCCTCATCGAGTCGGGTCTGGCGGAGGTGGCGCTGTGCGTGTTTGGAGAGAGCGCCAACACCGCTTCGAGAGGCGTCACGGGGCTTCCGGCTTCGTTCTCCATGATAGGTGACGAGTACGAGCAGCCCTACGGCGGCATCCCCGCTCCCATCCACTATGCGCTCCTGGCCCGGCGCTATCTTCACGACTACAACGCGCCGGAGGGGTCGTTCGCCGCGGTGGGCATATCGGAGCGGAAGCACGCGGCGATGACGCCTGGGGCCTTCCGGCAGGAGCCTCTGACCTGGGAGAACTATCCCGGCGCGCGTATGGTGGCCGAGCCCCTGCGGGTTCCAGACTGCGCCGTGATCACCGACGGGGGCGCGGCCTTCGTGGTGACGACGTTGGAGCGGGCCAGGAACCTGAGACAGCGGCCCGTCCGCGTTCTGGGCGTTGGGAGCAAGACGACGCATTGGATGGTGAGCCAGGCGCCGCGGCTGCACAGCTTCGGGGTGCGGGACTCGGCGGCGGCGGCTCTGGGTATGGCGGGGGTTACCATCGAGGACATCGACGTGGCGGAGCTGTACGACTGCTTCAGCATTGCCCTTCTGCTTCAGGTTGAGGGCATAGGACTCTGCGGAGAGGGCGAGGCAGGCCAATACGCCATGGACGGCGGGTTGGAGTTGGGCAAGGGACGCTGCCCCGTGAATACGGACGGCGGGTTGCTGTCGTTTGCCCACCTCGCAGGTATGAGGAGGGTGATCGAGGCGTCGCTGCAACTGAGAGGGGAGGCCGGGGAGCGCCAGGTCCCTGATGCCGAGCTGGCGATAGCCACCTCCATTGCGGGATGGGTGTCCAATCATCACACCATGGTTCTGGCGAGGGACTGACCTCCGTGGCCGATAACGTTTTCACCCCACCCGAGACCGAGGCGACGCTTCCGTTCTGGGACGCCGCGAGGGAGGGCCGCTTGGTCCTTCCCAAGTGCCGGTCGTGCGGCGCCTTTGCCCACTATCCCCGGTTGTTCTGCCCCGCCTGCGGCGCTTCCGACCCGGACTGGCGGGAGGTGAGCGGCAGGGGGCAGGTGTACAGCTACACGGTGGTGCATCTCCGTATGCGTCCCGTGCCCGAAGACTGGCCTGTGCCCTACGTCGTTGGACTGGTGGAGCTCGACGAAGGCCCGCTGCTGATGAGCAACGTGGTGGGATGCGCCCCTGAGGACGTATACGTGGGCATGCCCGTCCGGATTACGTTCGGCGATTCGGGCATGCCCCTTTTCCAACCAGACTAGGGAAGAGGATCCGCCGATGCGCGTCGAGATAACGGAATACCTGGGCATAGACCTAGAGCGGGACATGTGGTGCTGCAACCGCTGCCAGGGAGACCTGGTTGCCGCCACCGAGTCCTACAAGACCGGCTGCTTGGTCCATGAGCGGGACCCCGGCGAGATTCATTTCCCCCTCAACGACCATCCTCAGTACAACTACTCGTTCGACCCGGAATGGGTCCGCATCATCGAGTTCTACTGCCCCCATTGCGGCGTCATGGTGGAGAACGAGTATCTTCCCCCCGGACACCCTCTCACCTGGGACATCGACTTGGATTTGGATGCGCTCAAGCGGAAGCACATGGGTGGTCAGGGATCCTAAGTGTCCGGCTGGCGCGCTATTGCTGAACGCTGGGCAAGGGGGTACTTCCCTGAGTCCAGCCTGAGTTCACCGAGGAGCGCCGGAAAGACGGGGTCGGCGGCCCTGGGCCAACGCGATTCCCGCAGCAACGGCGAGGATGGAGGCGCAAGCCTGTTGAGGGTGGCGCCGCAGGCTATTTTCTCAGGAGGTCGTCATGCCCAACGTTAGCAAGGCAGCCGTCTTTGTGGGGCCCATGAAGCCCTTGGAGGTCCGGGAGTTCCCGGTGCCGGAGGTCGAGCCTGGCGCCGTGCTCGTGCAGATGCAGTTGGCCGCGGTATGCGGCACCGACGTACACGCTTGGCACAACCCCGATGCGCCTCACCCCGCCATCTTTGGCCACGAGAATCTTGGCACCGTTGCCCAGATGGGAAGGGGCGTGGCAGCGGACGCTGTCGGGCGTCCACTGAAAGAGGGTGACCGGGTGCTCTTTTCAGGGACCCCGTGCAACCACTGCTACTACTGCTCAATAGGGATGCCGCTCTTCTGCGACTCCTACGGTAAATACGGTCTCGACACGCTGGGCGACCCTCCGGTGCTCAATGGGGGGTTCTCCCAGTACGTCTATTTGAAGCCGACGCCGTGGCTGCTGCGGATCCCGGACGACGTATCAAGCGAGCGAGCCCTGATGTCGCTCATCGGCAACCAGACCACGATGAACGCCATCGAGCGGGCCGGCGGCATCAGGGTGGGGGAGACGGTGGTCGTTCAGGGCTCGGGGCCCGTTGGGATGGGGGCGCTCAACCAGGCCAAACTATCGGGGGCATCCCTGGTGGTCGTGGTTGGCGCGCCGGCCGGCCGTTTGGAGCTGGCCAAGGAGATGGGCGCCGACCTCACCGTCGACATAGCCGACTATCCTGAGCCGGAGGCCCGGGTCCAGCGGGTTTTGGAGCTGGTGGGGGAGAAGGGCGCCGACGTGGTTGTTGAAGCTTCGGGCGGGAAGACGGCCTTTCAGGAAGGGCTGGAGATGGTGCGCATGAGCGGCAAGTACGTAGTGGTGGGGCAGTACACGGACTACGGGCTGCTGCCGGTCAACCCCGCGCTCATCGTGCGGAAGTCGCTGTACGTGACCGGAGTGGTGGCCTCAACGCCGCAGACGGCCATACGGTCACTGGAATCGATGAGCGGGGCTGTGCGTTATCCGGTGGAGAAGCTGATCACGCACTACTATCCTCTGGAAGAGGTGAATGAGGCGTTCAGAGCCCATGACACCATGGAGGCGATGATCCCGGTCTTGCTGCCCAACGGGTAGGTGATGGGGTCGGATGGGCCTTCCTGTAGGCGTATCCCATCTTTGATTGTTTGTAACGGGTGTTTGGGGGTTGGCTACGAGGAATGCCGTGTTTGATTGTTTGGGGCCTCTTTGCCGAATCATTACTTGCACACCGCCAGAGTGCAGGTCAGAGGGTGAATAGAACTACTGTACTACAACGGGATGGTGAAAGGAAGAGGCGGATGGCAGAAGTGGGCATAGACGCGCCCGCGAGTGAACGGCCGGAAGATGCGGTGTTGCTGGCCGTCAGGGCCGAGGACGGCAAGGTAAGTTCCAACGGAGGATAGAGTCTATAAGGGCTTGGTCAATCCTCGTGCGCTCATACGAGAGCTGCCGGAGGCCTGGGTGGCAGTTGTCGGCGCCCGGCGTTGATGGCGCTCGGCGGCGCTGGCTGCTGCTGGACAGCGGCTGCCGGCCTCTAGTACAATCTGTGGCTGACGAGAACCGAATACGGACGTAGTTCGAGGATTTCATGGACCTTCAGGCGGTTGTTGCCGTAGAGCCCAACCCAAAGATTGAGCAGTTCAGGCCCGGGGACACGGTGCAGGTGGACTTTCGCGTGGTGGAGGGCCAGAGGGAGCGCATCCAGGCGTTTCAGGGTGTGATCATTCGCAGCCGGGGCGGCGGCGTCAACGCCACTTTCACTGTGCGCCGGGTCGCTCATGGCGTGGGCGTGGAGCGGACGTTCCCGTTGTACTCGCCTCGCATCGACGGGGTGAAGGTTGTGCGGCAGGGCCGCGTGCGCCGGGCCAGGCTGTACTACCTGCGGGGCCTGCGCGGCAAGAAGGCTCGGATCAGGGAGCGCGGGCGCCGGTAGGCCCGTGGGAACAGGGAGAGAGACTTAGGAAGGGGCGCCGAGCCGGCGCCCCTTCCCTGTTGTGTGGCTGCCTCCGGAAGGGCGCCGGTGTGGTGGAACCGGTTGGCAAGAGCCTCTCCGGCTAGCCGCCGGCTGGCGGGGGGCGCTTCCAAAGGGGCGATGCAAGCGGGGTGGAACGCTGTTGTATGGCCGGGCCGCCGGGATTCCTGGGCTTACGCCGCTGTGTTGACCGTGACACGCGGCGCTGGCGCAAAGGCCGGCGTCGGCGCTAGGATGCGAGCATGGGCTACGCAGAAGTAGCGGTGGATGCGCCAGCGGGAAACCGCACGTTCTCCTATCGCGTTCCTGACTCTCTGACCGTGCAGCCTGGGCAGGCCGTGCTGGCGCCGTTTGGGCCCAGGAACGTCGTGGGCATTGTGTTCGAGTTGGCGGAGCACCCGCAGGTCGAGCGGACGCGCGACATCGTTGACCTTGTGCATCCCGGCGTATTGCTGCGGGCCCATCAACTGACATTGGCCCGGTGGATTGCCGAGACCTACATGGCCTCGCTGTACGAGGCGGTGGCGCTGATGCTCCCCCCCGGGGCCTTGGGGCGTCGGGCTGTCGTGGTGTCGCTGACGCCGAAGGGCGCGGCAGCCTCGGTGGAAGCGATGCCCCCAAGCCAGCAGCCGGTGCTGGACTACCTTCAACAGCATCCTCAGACGCCCCAGCCGACGTTGAAGCGCGTGCTTGGCGGCGGGGCGGAGCAGCAGCTCGTCAAATTGGAAAGGGCCGGCCTGCTGGAGCGCCAGGCGACGTGGCGGCGTCCCGCTCAGGGGGAACGCTACGTTGCCTTCCTACGAACAACGCCGGGAGTGGACGCCGGAGCGGTGGCTATTCTGGCCAAGAGCCGGGCGAAGAGGCAGGCGGCACTACTGGAGACCGTATTGACGGCGGGGCCGCCGATCCGCGCCACGGAGGCGCGGCGGCGTTTCGGGGCCCACACGGTGACCGGGCTGCTGGGGAAGGGCCTTGTGGTGGAAGACCGGGTTGTGGACCAGGGGCCTCCCAATGTTGATGCGGGCGCTGCCCCCGAGCCGCCGCCGTCACTCACGGGGCATCAGCAGCGGGCGCTGGCGCAGATTGAGGCGGCGATGGAGTCGCAGCAGGGCCAGCCGCGAACATTTCTGCTGCACGGGGTCACGGGAAGCGGCAAGACGGAGGTCTACCTGCGGGCGCTGGCAAAGGCGCTGGGCCAGGGGAAGCAGGGCATCATTCTCGTGCCGGAGATATCGCTGACGCCTCAGACGCTGGACCGGTTCAACCGGCGCTTCCCCGGACGGGTGGCGGTGCTGCACAGCGAACTGACCCAGACACAGCGGCGGGAGACGTGGCGGCGTTTGCACCGAGGAGAGGCTGACGTGGTGGTGGGGTCGCGGAGCGCCCTGTTCGCCCCCCTCTCGGACCCGGGCCTTATTGTGTTGGACGAGGAGCACGAGTGGACCTACAAGCAAGGGGAAGCGTCGCCGCGGTACCACGCCCGGGAGTCGGCTATGGAGCTTGCCAGGCTGACCGGCGCTGTCGTGGTGCTGGGCAGCGCCACGCCGGACGTCGCAACCTACTACCGGGCAGAGCGCGGCGAGCATCGGGCTCTCAAGCTGCCGAACCGCATCAGGCCCACCGAAGAGGTTGAGGGCATCGGAGCCATGGCGGACGTTCGGGTCGTGGACATGCGGTCGGAGCTGAAGGCGGGCAATCGCTCGATGTTCAGCGAACCGCTTCAGGAGGCCGTGGGCAGGGCGCTTGCCCACGACAGCCAGGTGATCCTGTTTCTCAACCGCCGGGGCAGCTCCACGCACGTGCAGTGCCGCGACTGCGGGCACACCGTGGAGTGCCGGAGCTGCTCCACGCCGATGATCTATCACGGGGACCGCCAACGGCTCCTTTGCCATCACTGCGGGCGGGCGCAGCGGGTCCCCTTCACCTGCCCCGCATGTCAGAGCAAGCGCATACGCTACCTGGGCGTAGGGACGCAGCGGGTGTTGCAGGAGGCGCAGGAACTGTTCCCGCAGGCGGAGGCGGTGAGGTGGGACAGGGACGTTTCGACGATTTCCGGCCAGCGGGACCTGGTGTTGAACAAGTTCATCCGCGGCGAGGCCCAGATACTTGTGGGCACCCAAATGGTAACCAAGGGCCTGCACATTCCGAATGTGATGCTCGTTGGGGTCATGCTAGCTGACCTTGGCCTGTACATCCCGGACTTCCGGGCGCAAGAGAGGGTGTTTCAGCTTCTATGCCAGGTCGCGGGCAGAGCGGGCCGGGGGACGCTGGCGGGAGAGGCTATCATCCAGACCTATCAGCCGGGAAATTATGCGATCCAGGCGGCTGCCTCCCAGGACTATGAAGCCTTCTACCACCAGGAGATAGCATTTCGGCGGTCGTTCCTGTACCCGCCGTTTTCCCGCCTGGCCCGGTTGACCTACAGCCATACAAACGCTGCCTTGAGCGAAGGCGAGGCGGAGCGCCTGTGCAGGACGCTGCTGCGGCGCCAACGGGCCATCGGGGATGCGGAGAGCGCCGTGATAGGGCCGGCCCCAGCCTATCCTGCGCGCCTTCGGGGGCGCTACCGCTGGCACGTTGTGCTACGGAGCCCCGATCCGGCCGGCTTCCTGAGCCAGGTGGAGTTGCCGGCCGGGTGGGTTGTGGACATTGACCCGGTGAGCGTGGCATAGCTCTTGCCAGTGCGGAGGGCGCCAGCTACGATGGCGTCGAATCAGTCCGCCCAGACGACTCGCATCCAATCGATCACTCCCGGTAACGGAGGCCGAGATCATGGAGCAACCCAGCGAAGCAGCGATGCAGAAGATGCGGAACTTCGTGCAGAAGTATTGCGAAAAGTCGGGCACGACGACGCATCCCATGGACGAGGTCAAAGAGGGCGTGATCCTTGGCCTGGCGGCCAACGTCGACCAGATAGGAAGGCCTCTCTGTCCCTGCCGGTTCTATCCCGACAAGGATGAGGAGATCAAACACCGGACGTGGATATGCGCCTGCGACGACATGCAGATTTACAAGTACTGCCACTGTCTGCTGTTCGTAACGGAGGAGGGCCTGCCCATCACTGAGCACCTCCCGGAAGACCACGAGGGACGCCGGATGTACGGGCTTGTGAAGGATCCAACTCCGGACAAGGGGCGGGTCCTGCGGGCCAAGGCGGAAGAGCGGGAGATCGAACGCAAGGAGCGGCCTTCTTGAGCACGGTTGAGACAGTGGCCGGAGACGAGACCCGGCGCGCCGCTCAGGGAGAAGGGCAACCGCGTCTTTCGCCGTCGGCTGAGAACTACCTTCAGGCCATCTTCATCCTGGAAGAGGATGACATTGCGGTCACGCCCGGCCACGTGGCCGATTATCTGAGAGGGCTGGCATCCACCGAGCACCAGGGAACATCGCTGCCGTCGGTGACCGGGATGGTGCGGCGGATGGCGCGGCAGGGTCTCGTAGAGATCACGCCGGGGAAAGAGGTGCGCCTGACGGGGGAGGGCCGGGGGATGGCCAGGGAAATGGTGCGGCGTCACCGTTTGGCGGAGTGCCTGGTGGTCAGCGAGCTTGGCGTGCCGCTGGAACGGGCGCACGAAGAGGCCCACCGGCTGGAGCACGGCCTGTCCCCCCTTACCGAGGGCAAGATAGCCGAGCGGCTGGGCAATCCTTCGGCGTGTCCTTTCGGACACCCCATCCCTGGCGCCGCGGACGTGGACCGGACCGGAGAGTTGTCGTTGGACGGAGCGGTGGCCGGTAGACTCTATGAGGTGACGTGGGTGCCCGAGCACGGGGTGGAGCTCCTGGGCTATCTGGTCGCTCAGGGGGTGCTGCCCGGGGCGTCATTGGAGGTTGTGGAGGCGGCGCCGTACCGGGGCGTGATGGCGCTCCGCACTCAGGAGGGGACAGAGATTGCGCTGGGATATGAGGCGGCTTCGCGGATTCGGGTGAGGGAGGGGTAGGGGCGCCTCAGGCGGCGGAGTGGGCCCCCGGGAGACCGGGGGTTTCTTTTTTAGGCGGGATGGGGGTCCCGCCTCGCGTTTGTAGCAACCTCCCTGGGAAGCATACCTAGCGGGCCGCTGCTTCCTTTGGGGAGGCGTGGAAGAGAGGAATGACGTCCTCGCCGACGCGCCGGAGCTGGTCTTCCATTTCGTGGGGGCGGCACATCGGCCGCAGGACGAATTTTGTAATGCCGGCTGCAACGTAGTCCCTCAGAAGGGCGGCCACGTCTTCGGCGGGGCCAAGAGCCGTGTAGCTGGCGAGGTCCGCGTCGGGGCGGAGGCGGATGGCAAATGGCGCCGCCATTTCCGAGGCGGTGTCCCGGTCAGCTTCGATGCGGAAGCCGATGGTTGCGCCCATGTGGTCCTCGTCGACTGAGCGTCCTGCGTCGGCGGCGGTGGCGAAGATATGCGCCACGCCCTCCTCCATCTCGGCTGGCGTGGCGCTGGAGGCTAGCCAGCCGTCGCCCAGGCGGCCAACGCGGCGCTGGGCGGCCCTGCTGCGGCCGCCGATCCAGAGGGGGATGCACGGTTGCTGGATAGGCTTGGGCTCAATGGTGACTTCATTGAGGGTGAAGAACTCGCCATGGTGGGTGACATTGTCCTCGGTCCACAGCCGCCGCAGCAGGGGGAGCGCTTCGTCGACGCGTCGTCCGCGGTCTTCCTTGCGGGTTCCGAGGGCTTCGTATTCCCGGGGGTCGTCCTGGCCCAGGCCGATGGCGGGGAAGATGCGGCCTCCGGACAGGTAATCGCAGGTGGCGAGCTCCTTGGCCAGGAGCACAGGCTGCCGAATGGAGAGGATGAGGACGCTGGTCCCGAACTTGAGGTTGGGGTAGCGGCCGGCGACGGCGGCCATGCCGACCATGGGCTCGAGGGAGGGGCGGGGGCCGACGGGCCGGTCGCTTAGCCAAATGGAATCGAAGTCTAGGGCCTCGCAGAGATCCATGGTGCGCCAGAAGAGGCTGGCGCCTTCTCTGCCGGGCGGGAGGGCTGTTGGGGCCATGCCAATGCGTACTTTCATTGCTGTATGCCTCGCGTGGACTTGCGTGGGCACATCGTAGCATAGCGGACAGAAAGCGGAGCGCCCCCACTTATGGGGGCGCTCCGCTTTCCTGGGTCCCGGGGGCTTAGTTCTTTCGAAGGAACTTGCTGGGCAGCACCACCCAGAGTCCGAACAGTGTTGCGAAGGCGATGCCAGCAAGAATGATTTCCATGAACCCACACCTCACGAGGAAGTTTTTTGTTTCGATGGCCCCAGCATCTCATAGGCATATTACGGGGCAATTGCGGAGATGTTACGTTTGGGTTGCATCTGCGTTGCCCTTTGGTTAAGGCCGGTCTGGCGGCGGCGGGGTATGGGGCGGGGTGGCGGTGGGTGGATGCGCCGGGCAAAAGAAAGGAAGGGAGCGCTCCCACGGGTGGGAGCGCTCCCTTCCTTTGTGACTGCGCCGAGGTCTAGCGTTTGCGGGTGAACTTGCTAGGCAGAACCACCCAGAGTCCGAACAGTGTTGCGAAGGCGACTCCACCAAGAACGATTTCCACGATGCCACACCTCATCAGTGATTTTTCGTTTCGTTGACCCTAGAATCTCACGCTTGTATTACAGGCCAATTGCAGGGATGTTACGTTTGCGTTGCATTCGCGTTGCGGGGCCGTTGCAACGGCCCCGCAACACGAACGCCTCCATGAACTCCTATCTGGTGTCCACGAACTCGGGGTAGGCGGACACGCCATGCTCCGGGATGTCCAGCCCTTCCAGTTCCTCTTCTCTGGAAGCGCGGATGCCCATGGTCTTCTTCAACACAAAGAAGAGAGCCAGGCCGGCGCCCAAGGACCAGGCCACAACGATGACGGCGCTGATGAGCTGGGCGATCAATTGCTCCCATCCGCCATAGAAGAGGCCCGTCACGAAGGGGGCGTCCGACGTGTAGTTGCCGTAGCTGCCGTCGGCAAAGAAGCCGATGGACAGGAGGCCCCAGATACCTGCGGCGCCGTGGACCGATACAGCGCCGACCGGGTCGTCCACCTTGAGCCAGCGCTCGATGGCGTAGGTGCTGCCCTTCATGACCAGGGCAGCGATTGCGCCGATGACGACGGCGGCCCAGGGGGCGACCCAGGCGCAGGATGCGGTGATGCCCACGAGTCCCGCCAGCGTGCCGTTGGCCGCCGACCCTATGTCGGCCTTGCCGGTGCGGGCGATGGAGTAGTACAGCGCCACGACGGCGCCCGCCGCCCCCGCAAGCAGTGTGTTGGTGGCAATGATGGAGATGCGAAGCTCCGTCGCGGCCAGGGTGGACCCGGCGTTGAAGCCGAACCATCCGAAGAACAGGATGAATGTGCCGATGGGAATGTAGGGGATGTTGTGGCCCCTGATGTCGTTGGGGGTGCCGTCGGCGTTGAACTTGCCGATCCGCGCTCCAAGCATGATGGCGCCGGCCAGACCCACGAACCCTCCGACGGCGTGGACGACGCCGGAGCCGGCGAAGTCGACTGCTCCAACGCCGAGGTTTAGGGTGGACAGCCATCCGCCGCCCCAGATCTGGTGGCCGTAGAGGGGGTAGATGATGGCGCCAACGATGAAGCTGTAGGCCAGGTAGGCGTTGATCTTCATGCGCTCGGCGACTGCGCCGGCGACGATGGTGGCGGCGGTGCCGGCGAAGACCATCTGGAAGATCCACAGCTGAGCGGTGGATACGTCGTAGGCGGCCCCGCTGAGGAAGAAGCCGGAGTAGCCGATCCAGGCGTTGCCGTCCGCCAGGCCGGAAGCGACGGCGGAACCGCCGAACATCAATGCGAAGCCGAAGGCCCAGAAGCTGAGGGCCGCCACTGCAAAGTCCATGAAGCTCTTGGTCATGTAGTTGACCGTGTTTTTGGAGCGGATGACGCCCGCTCCAAGGAAGGCAAACCCCGCCTGCATGAAGAACACCAGGAACGCCGCCATGAGCGTCCAGGTGAAGTTCACCGCCGCCGTAGGGTCGCCGGCGATGGTTTCCGCGCCGCTGGGGTCCTGGGCCAGGGCGAGCCCGCCGGACATCAAAAAGATGGCCAGCCCCCATACGGCGAGAAGCGTGATCTTGCCCTTCCTACTGCGAATGAACTTGAGCATGCCGGTACCCCCTTGCAGTTGCGTTGGTTCTAACGATAGAGGGAGGGAGTTTCCGGTATGTTGCAGTCCCGTTAAGTTCTTGTTACGAGTTTCACAATTAGGGTCATGGGTTGGGGTTGAGGGGGGAAGGCGCCAGCCAGGGGGAGGGACGTCTGATTGGGGCGCCGCCGGGCTTGAAGGGCACGCGTCTGCGGGTTCGTTGGAGATGGTAAGGGGAGGGGGTTCGTAGGTCCGCGGGAATGGGGAGGCGCTGCGGCGGCTACTGCATGACGGCCCCGCCGTTGACGTTGATGAACTCGCCGGTGATGAAGGCGGCGCCCGGGGAGCACAGAAAGCGGATGGCTTCTGCGATGTCGTCGGCGGCGCCTGCGTAGCCAAGGGGGATGCTGCGGACCTGCCTGTCCCAACGGTCGTCGTCCTTGAGGATCTCGTTCCGCTCGGTGTCGATGAGGCCGGGGCAGACGGCGTTGACGCGCACCTGATAGGGGGCCAACTCCAGGGCCAACGACTGGGTGAAGCCGTGAATGGCGAAGTTGGCGGCGCAGTAGGCGGCGGTGTTGGCAAGTCCCCGGCGGCCTGCGGTGGATGAGAGGTTGACGATGGCGCCGCCCTGTCCCTGGCCGATGAGCTGCCGGGCGACGGCGCGGGCGCAAAGGAACGCGCCGACGAGTTTGACTTCCAGCACACTGCGGAAGAGGTCCTCGCTCAGATCCACGACGGGCACGCGGTCTGTGCCGCGGGGGAACGCCGCGTTGTTCACGAGGATATCGACGCGGCCAAAGGCCGCCACGGTCTGCCGCACCATGTCGTCCACCTGAGCGGCGTCGGCGACGTTGACGGCGAGGGCAAGGGCGCTCCCGCCAAGGGCGCGCACCTCCTCGGCAACGCTTTCTACGTCCCGCCACCCGGCTTGCCGCTCGTCGTCGGGGAACGTGGAAGGGTCTCGGCCCGTGCCGGTGAGCACGACGTCGCACCCGGAGCGGGCGAGGGCCAGGGCGGCTGCCCTGCCTATGCCCCGCATACGGCCTGCGCCGGTAACGATGGCAACGCGGCCTTCAAGCTCGGTCTTTTCAGGGCCGGACATGGTTGTGCCTCCCGCGTCCGCCGGGGACGGGTTCCATAGGTGTAGTCCCCAGAGAGGTTGCTGCGCGTCCCCCCCATGCTAGCGTTCCGGCGGGAATGGGGGAAGGGAGGCGCCCCCCGAGGGAAATGCGTGGCCTGTGATTGTATGTTGGCTACACTTGTCAGCCGGACCTTGGAGGGTGCAGGCACGGAGCCGTTCCAGAGGCGTCGCGGAGCCGTCGCGAGCCATTGCGGAGGTGTCGCGCATCCGTCCCGTAGGCGTCGCGTACCCGTCGCGCATCCGTACCCGGCACCGAAAGGGGAGTGGGCCTGCGGCCCGCTTCTTGGAGATACTCTAGCATCTTGACGATACTATAGCACAAACGTTCGGTTCCTGCAACAGGGAGGGGCTGGGGCTTGTTCAGAGATTCCCTAGAGTTCTATGCGGGGCAGGTCCAAGCTGAGGGCGGTATGGTCGTCGGGGGCAGCGTTGAGGGCGAAGAGCGTTGCTTCCCACTCCGCCAGGCTTTCAACCAACTCCGGCTGGACCTTTTTGAGCTGCTCCCAGTCCTCGGGCGTATCAACGTCGAAGCCGATTTGATGTGACCTGTGGATCACCACCTGATATCTATCGGCGCGCAAGGCGTCCAAGTGGCGGTGAAAGCTGGACGGGCCTAGGAGGGGCATGAAGGCGAGGCCCTTAGGCAGCAGCAGGCCATTCGTGCCTCCGTCGCGCTCCGCCGGAGTGACGACCGCCTTCTCCAGGGTCTGGGACTGGGCTACGAGCCGGTCGATGGCCGGACCGGTGATGAGCGGAAGGTCGCCTGGCAGAAAGAGGACGGCGTTGGCGCCCGCGCCGTAGGCCTGGGAAAAGCCGGCGGCGAGGCTACGGTTCAGGCCGGCGCCCTCGTCCGGGAGCCAGCGGTTGCCGATGGCGCCCGCCAGCCGCCGTACAGCGTGGTCGCCGCCGGTCACCCAGACCTCGTTGACGGAAGCGGCTTGGCGGGCGCTCAGTATCACCCTGGCCAGCATGAAGAGGCTCAGGGCTGCGCGTTGGCCGGCTTCCAGGGCCGGGGCAAGGCGCGCCTTGCCCTCGGCGAGGGGCTTCATGGGGACGACAGCGACTAGCTTTTCTGGGCGTTCCATCATGCGGCAAGCTCCAGGACCCGCCTCGCCAGTTCGATTCTGTCTTCCAGGTTGTTCATCACCGTCCGCTCGGCCACTGCCCGCAGACCCCAACGCTCAACGTCGGGGGCCGCGTTGCGGTCCACCTCGTCTATGACCAGGATGTCGCAGATCCCCGAAAGCCGGCGCGCAATCGCGCCGGCGCCCGGTTGTTCACCAAGCTCCCTGAGCATTTTCGCCGCGGGTCCTCTGATGGCCTCGCCGCCGACGATAGGGCTGACGGCAATCCGGGGCCCGGAAAAGCCCTCCAACCGCTCGCGCATTCCCTTCAGGGCCATGATTGGCCCGATGCTCAACATGGGGTTCGATGGCCCATACACCACAGCCGTGGCAATCTCCAGGGCCTGGCTGAGGCCCTCCGAGAGCCTGGCCGCATCGGCCCCCCCGTATTCGACAGCCGTGACCGGAGGCTCGCACCTGAGCCGGACGAAATAGTCCTGGAACGCCAGCGGGCCATCGGGGGTATGCACCACCGTGGGCGCCGGCTCGTCGCTCATGGGCACGACGCTATGCCTGACTCCCAGACGACTACAAAGCTCCTGCGTGACTTCTGAGAGGGACCGGCCCTGGCGCAGAAGCTGGGTGCGTCTGATGTGCGTTGCCAGGTCCTTGTCTCCCAGGTTGAACCAATCCGGCGCTCCCAGCAGCCCAAGCATGGACAACCCGTTGAACGTGTCTCCCGCAACGCCCCAGCCTGTTTCCTGACTGGTGAGCCCGGCAAGAGCGTACATCACCGTGTCGAGGTCAGGGGACACGTGGAGCCCGTGGAACTCCTCGTCGTCGCCGGTGTTGACCGCGATAGTGAGTTCCTCAGGGTTGAGCAGGTGGGCCAACCCCACGGCAAGCTTGGCCCCCCCCACGCCCCCGGCCAGGTAGACGATGCGCCTGGTCATGCGGGGTTACGAATCGGTTGCCTTGCCGGTGGTCTTGGGGTGCTCGTAACGGAAGCCATCCATCTCGATGAGCTGGAAGTACGAACCGAACTGACTGGCGTCCTCGACCTGGTCGAGGGGATCGGGCTCGTCCTCCCCGCCGTCAAAGGTCTTCAAGATCTCGTATTTCGTGCTCCGTTCGGCGGGGATGCGGCCCGCTCCCCGGATGAGGCCCCGGAACTCGGAGGGGCGCATAAGCTGGCCGTGGGACGCCCCCGCCGACGTGGAGATGCTCTCATTGATCAGGGTGCCGCCCAGGTCGTTGGCCCCGGCCGTAAGCAGAAGCTGGGCAACCCTGGCGCCCTCCTTGACCCACGACACCTGGAGGTTCGGAATGTGGTTGCTCAGCATCAAACGGGCGACGGCGTGCACGCGCACGACCTCCACACCGCTTGGACCCTGGCGAATGTTGTCGACGAGGCTATTGCTGAACATGGGCGCCTCGGTATGCACGAAGCTCAGCGGCACGAACTCCGTGAAGCCGCCCGTGGCTTTCTGAATGTTTCGCAGGTAGTCGATGTGGGCCGCCAGGTGATGCGGCGTCTCCACGTGGCCGAACATGACCGTCGACGTGGTGGGGATGCCAAGGTCGTGGGCTGTCGTGATGACCTCTGTCCACTGCTGGACGGTGATGCGCCCCGGGGAAATCCGGTCGCGCATCTCCTGGTCGAGGATCTCCGCCGACGTCCCGGGCAGGCTTCCCACGCCGGCGTCCTGAAGGCCCCGGAGATAGTCTCGGATGCTCCAGCCCGACCGCACCGACCCGTACAACACCTCCTCCGGCGAGAAGCCGTGGATGTGGATGTCCGGCAGCTCTTGCTTGATCGCCTCGCAGAGGCGGATGTAGAGGTCGCCTTCCATCTTGGGTGGAAGCCCCGCTTGGACGCAGACCTCGGTCGCGCCGAGATCCCACGCCTCCCGCGCCCGCCGGAGGACCTCGGTTATGGGCAGGAAATAGCCCTGCTCCTGCCTGAAGTCTCTGGAGAAGGCGCAGAACCCACACCGCTTGATGCAGACGTTGGTGAAGTTGATGTTCCGGTTCACCACGTAGGTGACGACGTCACCGGCGGCCCGGCGCCGCAGCTCGTCGGCTGCGAGGGTCAGGGCCAGGAAGTCGGGACCGGTGGTCTCCAGGAGAACGACGGCTTCGTCCACGGTGATGTCGTGGCCGTCTAGCGCTCTGGCAAGGATGCGCGCCACGTCCTGGCTTATGGTGGAGACCAGCCGCTCCAGCGAGACGCCGTCCGTTGATGGAGAATGGGTCACGCTGGACCTCCTGCGGCTAGGCCGCCCTGCCCGGTGCTGGCTGTGACCCGCTCCCGCAGGGCGGGGTCGACGAACTGTTGGAGACCGTCCGTCGCGAACTTGGGGTAGAGGGGCAGCCGGGGCGCCAAGCGATGTCCGCGCTTCGCGGTGTTTCGTCGCAACTCTGCTATCTGAGGCCAGGGCGCCTCCGGGTTCACGTAGTCGATGGTCACCGGAGAGATGCCGCCCCAGTCGTTGATGCCGGCGTCCAGGTATTGCGGATAGTCCTCAGCCGTCAGGTTGGGGGGGACCTGCAAGTTCATGCTGGGCCCCAGCACAATGCGGGCCAAGGCCACGGACCTGAGGATGGCGGGGACGCCCGGCTCGGATGCGTCCTCCATTGGTGTTTCGGGTTTGGCGCGGAAGTTCTGGATGATGACCTCTTGGATGTGGCCGTACCGTTGATGCAACTCTCTGATGGCCAGCAGGCCATCGACCTGCTCTTCCAGCGTCTCGCCAATGCCGATGAGCAGGCCCGTGGTGAAGGGAACGGCAAGTTCGCCCGCCAATTCCAGGGTTCGGAGCCGCACGCGGGGCCGCTTGCTGGGCGCGTGTTCGTGGGGGCCGCCGGGGGCGTGGAGCCGCTCGCTCACCGACTCCAGCATGAGCCCCATCGAGACGTTGACCGGGCGGAGCGAGGCAATCTCGCGGCGGGACATTGTGCCTGGGTTGGCGTGGGGAAGGAGACGCGTCTCCTTGAGCACGAGCTCGCACATAGCCCGCAGGTAGTCTAGGGTCGACGCGTAGCCGTAGCGGTCCAACCAAGCGCGAGCCTCGGGGTAGCGCTGCTCGGGCCGTTCTCCGAGGGTGAACAGCGCTTCCCAGCACCCCATCCGCTCTCCGGCGCGGGCAACCTCAAGGACCTCCTCGGGGGTCAGGTAGGCGGCGATCCTGTCCGGTTCCTGGCGGAACGTGCAGTAGCTGCAGGTGTCCCGGCACAGGCGCGTGAGGGGAATGAAGACCTTTGGCGAGTAGGTGACGGTCTTACCCCTGCCGCGGTCACGCATCTCTGCGGCTGCGCGGCAGAGCAGACGCTCCTCGCGGCGGGGCGCTGCGGCGAGCCTGAGCGCGTCCTCGCGGGTTACGGCCCCGCCCGCCAGAACGCCTGCCAGCAGGGATGCCAAGTCTGGCGAGACTTCAGAAGGGGCGGCGGCGGGAGCGGCGGCTAGGGGTGTCATGCACCTATTCAAGCATGCGGAGCAGTTGAGCCATTGTAGCACCGGCTCAGAAGGGCAACAAGGAGAGGAGCAGTCACCGTGGACCGGCGGGAACCTTCGGTTCCCTGCGCCCTCCTTCAGGGGAGGGTCTGTCTTGGCCTGCGCCGTTGTCCCACCTAGCCCACCCTCCAACCTTTTTGGGTACAGGGGGACTCCCCCTGTACCCCCGGCGGGGGCTGCGCCCCCTGCACCCTGCTTGGGGAACGGAGGCGGCGTCGCTTTCTCACCTGGGCGCGTCGGGACGCTTCCTGGCCTGCTCCCGAGTACGGGGGCAGGGACAGAGGTGCCCCCGCTATTGATAACGCAATTCGGCGTAGTAGCGTGAACAAGCCCTAGTAGCAGGATTCTCTGTATACGCCATATGATGCTGACTGAAACAGAAAACACCCGCCTGGCCGGTATCTGGGCGCTGAGCTGGCGGGAGAAAGCAGAGGGGGCGCCGCCTGGCGCCCCCTCTGCTTTGAGCCATCCGTCCGCGGACGGATGGCTGGTCCCGGGGAATCGCGGTTAGGACGGGAGTGCCGCCTTGACCTTTGCGGCAACGTCTGCGGGAACGTACTGCGACCAGATGGATTCCTGGTTCTGCAGGTACCAGAGCGACGCGGCCTCAACCGTTTCGTTGTTCTCGGACATCCATGTCTCAGCCGCCACCTGGGCGCCGGCTGTAAAGTCCCAAGCTCGCAGGAACTCGACCACGTCAGGGGCCCTGCCCGGCAGGCTTGAGTGCACAGCGACGAGGATCTCCGCCGTCGGGTACGCACATCCCTGGTCGCCGGCCCAACATTCCTCGCTGTACGGGGGCTCTTCGAGGACCGTAAGGTCCAATTCGGCTGCGGCCTGTGTGGGGCCCCACACGTAGCCAAGCCAAGGCTCGCCCTTCTGGTAGGCGCCGTACAGGTCGGCGAAGAGGCTTGCGGCGCTGCCGGGGCTGGTGGGATCCACCACGTCCTCCAGGCCGTATGTTATGACCTTGGTGGCGCCGGTTATCTCACACTCCCAGCCGGGGATGCATTCGAGTAGGCGGGCCTTCCCATCGCTGTCGGGCGTGACGAAAAGGTGCATGTAGTCGGGCAGGTCGGATACCTTTACGAGGCCTGGGTTGGCCTCAATGACGTAGGTGGGAACGACAAAGGTGCTCTGCCAGTTGTCGTCCAGGCTCTTGCCCACGGAGATCACGGCGCCGTCTTTGGTGGCCTTATCCCATACCGTCTGCTGGTTGGGCAGCCAGATCTCCATGGTCACGTGCGTGTCGCCGTTCTCCAGGGCGACGAACGCACTGATGGTGCTGCCGGTAACTGTGTCCACCGGGTAGCCGTACCCATTTTCGACAATGAACATCGCAATGCGATTCTGAAGCTGAACGCTGGTCCAGTCCAGGTCGGAGAAGATGATCGTCTCCTTGGGCCCTGAGGGCGCCGGCACTTGGACTTCCCTAATAACCTCCACTTCCCTAACAACCTCCACTTCCCTCTCAACCCGCACTTCCTGGGTGACCTGGACTTCCCTAATGAGCTCTACTTCCTGCGTCACCACGACTTCCCTAACAACCTCCGTCGTAACCTCGACGATACGGGTCTCGGCTGTCGCCGCAGGGGCGGACACGGGGTCGCTCCCGCCGCAAGCCGCCGCCATCAAGGCAACCACCGCTATCAACAGGCCCAATAGGCCCTTGTGCGATTTTACGAAACTCATGCGAACACCTCCTGAGTGTCTCAATGCTCTTCAATTCCCGCTTGGCTCATAGGACGCCGCCCCGCGCTCGAGCGGAGGGCCGTTACTGCTCCGGTTCCAACCTCCTCCCATAGGATTGCCCAAATATGGCTGAATGCGTTCGCTGTGTTCACCTGCCCCGCAGGGCCTCCTGCCGTTTCTTGACGATGCCCTGCGTGACCCGGTCGATGATGATGGCCATGATGACGATCGATGCGCCGCCGATCAAGGCGGCGCCCGGCTCCTGCCGACCCAGGGCCCGGTTGACGTCCTCTCCCAGTCCGCCCGCTCCGACCAGGGAGGCAATCACGACCATGGCGAGGGCCATCATCGTCGTCTGGTTGATGCCCGCCATGATTGTGGGGATGGCCATGGGTATCTGGACCTTCGTGAGCAACTGCAAGGGCGTCGTCCCGAAGGAACGGGCCGCATCCACGACTTCAGGCGACACCTGCCGGATGCCCAGACTGGTCAGCCGTATGGCGGGCGGCACTGCGTAGATGATGGTGGCCATGACTGCCGGGACGTTGCCCAGGCTGAAGAACATTATAGCGGGCACCAGGTAGACGAAGCTGGGCATCGTCTGCATGCCGTCCAGGATGGGGCGAAGCACCGCGTCGAACCTGTCGCTGCGGGCAGCGGCTACTCCCACAGGAATGGCGATTGCTATGGAGAGTGTGACCGCGGTGGCAATGAGAGCGAGGGTCTCCATGGCGCTCGGCCACAGGCCCACCAACCCCAGCCCCATGAGGCTGATGAACGACATGAGCGCTAGAGCGGCGCCGCCCAGCCGGAGGGCAATCAGGCACACCAGGAGGATCAGGCCGGGCCACGGGATCCATAGGAGCGAGTCCTCTATGGAGATGAGGATCTTGATGACAAAAACCTTGACGAAGTCGAAGAACCAGTCAAGGTTGACGGTGGCCCAATCCACTGCGGAGTCGATCTTGGCCCCTATGCTCCGGCCCGCGTCTATGGGGAACGCCATCTCGGGGCCCCAGATCGCCGCTGAAATGAACACGACGATGGCTGTGCCAACGGCGCCCAGCCCAAGGATGAACAGGGCGTTGTACTGCAGTTGTTGGAAGTTGGCGCCCAGCCGCGTCGCTGGTAGGGGATTGTTCATGATAGTTTCCTCGGGCGATGTGCCCGGGGATGGCGCTAGGCGCCGTTCTCCGAGTTGGATCGGCGCGACATGCTTGCCGCCAGCGTCTTCCGGTGGACGACGCCCACCAGCCTGCCGCGGTCATCGACCACGGGGATGGGCCTGTCGGAGGAAAGGCTGAGGGGGATGAGTTCGCTGAAGGGGGTCCCCTTAGAGACAGCCTTGAGGGCTGGGGTAACGGCGCTTCCCAAATCGGCGGCGCCGGCTCTCTTGGCCCGTTCCACGTCCTCCACCGTAACGCAGCCGGTGTACACTTCGCTGTCGTTCACAACGCAGCCGGAGTCGAGGGATTGCGACCGGAGAATTTCCAGAGCTTCCTGCGGCGTCTGAGAGGCGCGCAGGACGGCTTCGGCCTTGTTCATGACACTGGAGGCGGTCAGCACTTCTTCCCGGTTTATCTCTCTGGTGAACTCCTCCACGTACTCGTCAGCCGGGTGAAGGATCACATCCTCGGGGGCCCCGATCTGGACAATCTGACCATCGCGCATGATCGCAATGCGGTCGCCCAACCGCATTGCCTCCTGAAGGTCGTGGGTAATGAACACGATGGTCTTTTTGAGGTCCCGCTGGAGCTTGACCAGTTCCCCCTGCATGGAGCGCCGAATCAGGGGGTCCAGGCCGCTGAACGGCTCGTCCATCAGCAGAATCTCCGGGTCTTGGGCCAAGGCGCGGGCCAGACCCACTCGCTGCTGCATGCCCCCGCTGAGCTCCCTGGGGTAAGCCTGTTCCCACCCCTGGAGGCCAACGAGTTCCAGAGTCGTTTGCGTTCGCTCGTATCGCTCGCCCTTGCTAAGGCCCTGGATCTCCAGTCCCCAGGCGGCGTTGTCTATCACCCGCCGGTGGGGAAGCAGGCCGAAGTGCTGGAAGACCATGGCTACCTTGGACCGCCGGAACTGGACGAGCTGCGCTTCGCTATAGTCGAGGATGTTATCGTCCTCGATGGCGACGCTGCCCGCCGTGGGCTCGATGAGGCGGATGAGGCACCGGACCAACGTCGATTTTCCGCTTCCGGACAGGCCCATCACCACAAAGGTCTCGGCCCTGTCGACCGAAAACGAGACGTCCTTGAGGGCGATGACGGCGCCGTGTTGCTCCAGAGCATCCTGCTTGCTCATCGAGGCTTGCGCCGGATCCTGGAGCATGGACAGGCTGCCTCCATAGAGCTTCCAGAGGCCTTCAACCTTGATGAGGTCTTTCTGGGTCGTCTGTTGCTCCCTCGCCGGCGGCCGCTCGGCGACCGTCGAGGCTGTTTCTCGAGCCATGTTAACCTCCACTGTGCCCGGCAGCCCCTGCATCCAAGAGACCCTTGCTCGTGACTGCATCAGTTGCGTTGAATCTCGTTGCGAAGGGGAGCCGGGGGGCCGCATTGCAGCGGCTGGATAGCTGCGCCCTCTGCGAGCGCTGCCGGGGAGGGCGGCTTCAGGACGCTTGCGGGGCAGGCGCGACGCCCCCCATGAACACTTTCCACATTGCGTCTCTCCGTTCCCCCACGGCATCTGAGTAGCCGCTCAGGGCCCAGAGCGTGGCAAGGCTCTGCACCAAGCCAAGGAACGCCGTAGCCGCCGCTTCCGAGTCCAGGTCGGCGTGCAGTGTTCCGTCCTCCACGCCCTGTCTCAGCACCCGCTTTGCGCTTTCAAGGAACCTGTTCATCAATTCCAAGACGCGATTGCTGAGGCCTATGCCGTTGAAGCCCATCGCTTCGGTGATGATGACGAAGGTGACGGCCTGGCGGCCATACTTCTCTGAAAAGAGCGAGTCAAGGATGTGCTTGAGGTTCTCGAGGGCCGATTCGCCCACCACCTGCGCCTTCTCAACATTGTCCAGGAGAGACCGCTCGGTATCGTCTATCAACAGAGAGAGGATCTGCTGCTTGCTGGAGAAGTGCCGGTAGATGGCGCCTTCGGTCAGCCCCACCGCGTCCGCGATGGAGTTGATGGTTACCCCTTCCATCCCGCGGTTGATGATGAGGTCGCGCACCGCATCGAAGATCTGATGCTGGCGGACGACGGTTCTTTCTCTGAGTACTCTCATAGGCTGGGTAAAAGGCGCTCGACTACCCTCGCGGCTTTGCTAGCGTTGGCTTACTTACCGAATGATTGGCTTACCTTAGAGACCTCCATCCGGCTTGTCAACCCCGAAACGAGGGGGAGGCATGCCCGGGTGAGAATGTCGCCGCGTCCTACATATGGGAATAGACCTACGCGGGAACGCAAGGTGTTGTAGGCGGCGGGGGCGGAATTCGACGCAAGCAAGCGGAACGGGTTGCGGCCTCGTTCAGACCCGGCGCCACCTGCATCGGGTTCCGGTTGCCCGGTTCGTTGACGCTTCCAGGGGGGACTTCCTATGATGCCTGCATGAAAGAGGCGCAGCACGCAACCCCGGCCGGCCCCCTCCAGTTGCTGCGCCTGTTGGTCCTTTCCACGCGGCCCCACCAGTGGACCAAGAACCTGCTGGTGTACGCCGCTTTCTTTTTCACCCTCAACGATCACTGGACCTTCGACCAGCCCGGAGACGCGGGCCTGCTGCTCGGCCGGGCCACGGCAGCCCTTCTGGTGTTCACCTCCGTCTCGGGGGCGACCTATTTGCTCAATGACCTCGCCGACCTCGACCGGGACCGTCTTCATCCGCGCAAGCGGCGCCGGCCCCTGGCTTCTGGAGCCCTCCCCGCGCCCTTCGGCGCGGGCGCAGCGGCAATCCTGGGCATCGGCGGTTTGGCCGGAGCATTTGCGCTGTCGACCCAGTTAGGGATTGTGGCGCTGGCGTACGCGCTGCTTCAAGCGGCGTATACGCTCCATCTGAAGCACCTGGTCATCATCGACGTCATGGCGCTTGGAGCCGGGTTTGTTCTGCGCGCGGTGGCCGGGGCCGTGGCCATAGACGTTCCCATTTCCCCGTGGCTCTACGCCTGCACGGCCCTCGGCTCGCTATTCATCGGCTTCGGCAAGCGCCGCAACGAGTTGGACACCCTGGGCGGGGAGAGTATGGGCACTCGTTCGTCGCTTGCCCAATACACCATCCCACTCCTGGACCAACTGACCACTATCGTTGCTACCGCCACCCTCGTCGCTTACACACTCTACACGGTCACGGCGGAAGGGATGCCGGACAATAACGCCATGCTGCTGACCGTGCCCTTCGTGGGGTACGGCCTGTTCCGATACCTGTTCCTGATTCACGGGCGCAATGTGGGCGAGAGTCCGGAGGAAATACTGCTGACCGACCGGCCCCTCCAAGCGACGATTGTCCTCTGGGTGGCCTCGGCGGTGGTGGTGCTGCTGGCGTTCAGGGCCTGACGGGGTTTCCAGCGCGGGTTGGGTGTCGAACGCCGGGCGTTGCTGGGGAAAGGATTCGCGAAGTCGGACGACCCGAAGGAACGCTCCCAGGGCGGCAGAATCCTCGCGTCCCTTTCCCCGTAGTCGGGGCAGGTTAGGATGGGGGATCCCCTCCCGTCCCTGGCCCCCGGGCGAAGGCTGGGAAGAGGGGCCGCGCAACAACCGCTATGGCAACGGCGCCTAGTCCCGGCCCTGTGGATTGACCATGACCCGCCGGTCCGGGCCTTCGCCGACGCTCTGCGTCGTAACGCGGCTGTGGTTCGCCAGCGTGATGTGAATGATTCGCCGTTCGGCAGGCGACATGGGGTTCAGCCCCACGGCGCGGCCGGAGCTGCCGACGCGTTCAGCGGTGCGGCTGGCGAGTTGGCGCAGCGAGTGGTAGCGTCGTTCCTTGTACCCTTCCACGTCAATCTGGATCCTGGACCGTCGGCCAAGGCGCTTGCTGAGCAGGAAGTTGACCAGGTACTCCAAGGACTGGAGCGTCTCGCCGCGGCGTCCGATGAGCAGGCCTGAGTCTTCCCCTTCGATCTCCAGCACCGGCCCTTCGGGAGCCTCTTGAAGGTAGACTTGGGCGCTGACCTTGAGGTTCCGCAGCAGGTCATTGACGATGGACTGGCCAACTGACGTGGTCTCGGCGTCTGCGACCGCGGCGCCCTCTTCGTCGTCCTGGGCTGTTGCCCGCGCTGCGGCCACGGAGGCGCCGAGGCGGCTCACTCTGACTCTGGCCGGGTCCGACCCGAAGCCCAGGAAACCTGGGCGGCCTCTGCTAAGAACCTCTACCTCTACCTCGTTTCGGTCGGCGTCGAGCTCCTTTAGGCCTATTTCGGTAGCTTCCTCGACGCTCTTCGCCACCACTTCCAAGTTGTCGCGCTTCTCCATTGGACTCTTGCTCCTGAGTGTTCGAGGAATTTGTCAGGATTGCGGCGATTCCGGAGGGCACCGGCTGCCGAGAGCGCCGCAATGAACCCCAGCCGCCCACGAAATACTGGGTTACGAGGCGGAACAAATTGGATACGAAGATATAGAAGGAGAGGCCGCTGGGCAAGGTGAATGCCAGGATCGCGAAGAATCCGGGCATCATCCACAGCATCAGCCGCTGCTGGCGCGCCTGGATGGGGTCCGTGGACGGCGTCGTGCTCATCTTTTGCATCAGCCACATCGACCCCGCCACGAGCACCGCAAGGATGCCTATGCTGTCGGGGACCGAAAGATCCATCCATAGGAAGTTGCCGTTGACCGGCACCACGCTATGGGACACCGTCACCCCCGGATACAGCATGTTGCCGAGCTCCATGAGGCGCTCGGGCGATGTTGGCAGCACCCGGATGACTGCCCAATACATGCCGATGAGGATGGGCATTTGGATGACGAGAGGACCCAGGCACCCCACGGGGCTGACGCCGAACTCCTTGTAGAGGCGCATCGTCTCTTGAGACATGCGCTGCCTGTCCTGGCCATAGCGCTTCTTGAGCTCCGCGATGCGGGGCTGGATCTCGCTCATGGCCTTGGTCTGCTTTATCTGACGGAGCGTGAGCGGTAGCGTTAGGATGTGGACAATCACCGTGAAGGCCATGATTGCCAGGCCAAAATTCTGGAACAGGTAGGCGTACAGGATCAACAACAGGTTGATCATGGGGCGCATGATGCCCTGGTTCCAGAAAACGCCGAAGATGTCGGTTAGGGCTTCCACTGTGTTTGCCTGTGCTCCCTAGTCCAAGAGCCGCTCGCTCCAAAGCTGTCGGCGCTGCTCCACGTCAAGCGCCAAAAGAACATTGTCGATGGACGTGACGTAGAGGATGTTCCCGTCGGCCGCCATGGCCGCCCGCACCTGGGCACCCACCGCCAGTGTCCATACCTCCGCGAGACTTCCTTTCTCTAGGACGTACACATTCTTGTCGTCCGAGCCAATGGCTATCCAGTTGTCGCCGACGAATATCGGGGGCGCCACGATGGCGCCCTCCGTTGTGTAGCGCCGTTGCGCCTCCAGGCTCTCGCCGTCCCAGGCGTAGAGGGTTCCGTCCAGATTGCCCACGTAGATGAACTCGCCGTCGGTGATGGCGCCGCCCCAGAACCACCCCTCGCCCTCGAGTCGGGCCAACTCGGTCCCGTCTGAGGCATCGAGCGCGTAGAAAGTCCTGTCGAACGAGCCGATGTAAACCCGGCCGTCGGCGATTAGAGGAGTCGTGGTGATGGCCCCCTCCGCCTCGAAGGGCTGGTCCCAAACCGCCTCACCCGTTTCCAACGAAACGGCATACATCTTGTGGTCGAGGGCCCCGAAGTACACGACGCCGTCGTGGATCACGGGGGTTGTCCAAATCTTGCCAATCTCCCCGGAAGCGGGGAACTCCCAGAGGGGCTCTCCGCCCCGGTCTGCGTCGTAGCTGAGCAGCTTGCCGTTGGATGACCCCACCACAACCTTGCCGCCGTCCACCACGGGCCCGCCAACCACCGAGGCGCCGGTGTCGGTCTTCCAGAGCAGCGCTCCGTTCTTGATGTCCACCGCGTAGAGAAAGCCGTTGTACTCGCCCACGAAGGCTCTGCCCTCGTTGACAGCCGGCTTGGCGTAGATGGCCGCCACCTCCTCCGAGTCGCCTTGCGGGAACTTCCAGCGGCGTACGCCAGTGGGCTGCACGGCCAACATACTGCCGTCGGGGGCGCCGATGATCAACTCGTCGGAGGTAAGGGCGATTCCCGACCAACCCTTGGCGGAAAACTGGCCGCCGATGCAGGCCCCAAGACCCAGAGTTAGCAGGAGGAGAAGAGGCAAGAGAAGGCGAGCGGCTGACAGGCGGCCGGCTCTTTCCCGAAGGCACCTTGATTCCAAGCGATGTTCCTCACATACCGTTATAAAGAATGCGTTCATTCAACGACCGGCTTTCTATGGGCCGGTCGCTCCGATACGCTATGCAGGACTCGCTCCCGTTTCACGGCGCCGGGTCGTACCCGCGGCCCCCTAGGGGGCGGCACCGGGAGAGGCGGCGCAGGGCCAGCCAAGCGCCATGAAGGGCGCCGCGTCGCTCAACCACCTCGTAGGCGTAGTGAGAGCAGGTCGGCTCGAACCGGCAGCTGCCTAGCATGAAGGGCGCGATCCCTACCTGATAGGCCCGTATGGCCTGCAGCAACAGAGAGCGCACTATTGCGCCTCCTCGCGGCTCTCCGCCACATCCAACAGCCGCGCCCTCTTCAGCACGTGCCCGACGGCGCTCTGTAGCTCCTGGAAGCTGGCGGTGGATGCATCTTTTCTAGCGATGATGACGAGGTCCCAGCCCGGTCTTACGCCGGACACTCTAATGATTTCCCGCAGCCGCCTTCTGATCCTATTGCGCCGGACAGCCACGCCCAGCCATTTTCCAACGGTGAGCCCAACGCGGCTCTGTGCGAGCCCACTGGGAGCGGCCTGAAGCACCACGTATGGATTGGCCCAAGACCTGCCCTTCCGGCGGGTCTCCTGAAACTGACTTCTCTTGGTAAGGCGAAGCGGCGAGCCCACAGAGGCGTCCATTAGACGGTGAGCTTGGCTCTTCCCTTGGCGCGTCGCCGGGCCAACACAGCCCGACCCCCGGGGGTTGTCATGCGGAGCCTGAAGCCGTGTACGCGGAACCGGCGGCGCTTCTTGGGTTGGTAGGTTCGTTTGCTCATGACGCACCAAATTATAGGCGACGCCGCGAGGGGTGTCAATTTGAGACCCTGCTGCCGCCTGCGGAACTCCTCCTCGGTGTGGGGTGGCCCCGCCGCCTCCCCGCCGCCGGGTAACGGCGCCCCGTGCGGCGCGCGGCATGTTGTACCCTATTGCCGCAATGCAATCCCGCAAGCGCCGCTTTGCCCGCAAGCGCCGCTTTGCAAATCCGCATTCCATAGGGTAGGGGGGACGTGGCCAGCGACCAGCGCGAAAGAGACGGCGACGCTGGGGCAAACCGGGCAAGGCCGGAGGGGCGCAGCAGGGCCGTGATATACGGAGCGGTGCTGCTGAGCATGATGGCCGCGGCCATGAACTCCACGTCGGTGAGCACCGCCCTTCCCCAAATAGCCGCCGACCTCGACGGGATGGACCAGCTTTCCTGGATCTTCACCAGCTTCATGGTGGCGTCTGCTGCCGGACTTCCCATCTTTGGCAAGCTCTCGGACACCTATGGCCGCAAGCGCTTCTTCATGGCGGGAATGGCGATCCTGCTGGTGGGCTCGGCTCTCGCCGGAACGTCCCAGAACATTTGGCAAATGGCGCTCTGGCGCGCTGTCCAGGGTCTCGGCTCCGGGGCGCTGGTGGCCAATTCCATGGCCATCGTCGGGGAGTTGTTTCCTCCCCGCGAGATGGCGAGGTGGAGGTCGCTGAACCAGGGAGCCTTCATGATCGCCAACACCATAGGGCCGCTCATCGGCGGGGTGCTGACGGACAACCTGTCCTGGCGGTGGGTCTTCTACATCAACATTCCCATTGGCATCGCGGCGCTGATCATCACCTGGGCGGTGATGCCCGCTTTCGTCAATCCTCGTGACAATCCTGGACGAAAGCACACCATCGACTACCTCGGCGCCGCGGTCCTGGTCCTTGCCGTCACACCGATGCTGATAGGGCTCTCGCTGGGTGGCGTCGCCTACCCCTGGGGTTCCCGGGAGGTCGTGGGACTGGTGGCCTTTTCGGGCGTGATGCTGGCGCTCTTTGTTTGGGTGGAGTCCCGAGCCGTGGAGCCCATCCTGCCGCTGTCGCTCTTCCGCAACAGCATTTTCGTCATCTGCGGAGCGGCCTTCTTCATGCTGGGTATGGGCTACATGGGCGCCGTGGCCTACTTGCCGCTGTTCATGCAGGGAGTGTTGGGCCAGAGCGCCACCGGCTCTGGCCTTGTCCTGATTCCCATGATGGTGGCGACGTTCGCCGGCGCGCTGACCTCCGGGCAACTGCTCTTGATGTGGGGGCGTTACAAGCTGCTGGCCATCGTGTGCCTGGGCCTCAGCACCTTGGGCCTAGCGCTGCTGTCGCGCATGACCGTGGACGTCGGCGGCTGGACAACAGGCATCTACACGACGGTTCTGGGCGCCGGGCTGGGCATGGGTTTCCCGCTCTTCATGGCCATCATGCACAACGCCTTCCCGCAGCAGATGCTGGGCGTCGTCACGTCCAGCGCGGCCTTTCTCCGAGCGATTGGGAATACGGCCGGCGTTGCCATGATGGGCGCGCTGCTCATCTCGCGGTTCACGGCGTCGTTCAAGGCCGGCCTGCCGGACGAGGCTGCCCAGGCTATGCAGCGGGCGGGCGTGATCCTGCCCACCGACCCGCAGGCCCTGATAGACGATGCGACTTTGGCCGGCATCCGCGGGGCGCTGGAAGACACCGGCGGGGCCGGCGTGGTCGAAACCGTGCTGGAAACCATGCGGGCGGCCTTGGCAAGCGGGTCGGAGGCGGCCTACCTGGGAGCTGCCGCGGCAATCGGGGTCGTCTTCATCGCTAGCCTGTTCCTGAAAGAGATTCCCATGCGGCGCAGCAATTAGCCGCCGCCCTCCACCGCCTCCTCCGCCTGCTGAGAGTCCTCTTCCGGTCCCTCCATGCGCAGCCGGGAAAAGCGAAGCAGAATTCCAGCGGCGGTCAACGACAGTCCTCCGAAGCTGAGGATCTCCAACGTCAACTTGAGGTCGCCCGTGGCTTCCTGGATGAAGCCGGCGAGCAGAGGGCCGAGCACCGTGCCCAACGAAATCGCCGACAGCAAGAAGCCCAGGCCAACCGCCACCTCTCGCGGCTTCACGCCGGGCAACTGGAAGGCCACCGTATGCAGCACCGGCCAGCATCCCCAGGTCAGGCCGTTGATAAACGACAGCGCCAGGAGCAGGGGCAGGTTGCCGGTGAGGGCGATCCCCAGATACGTGCCAGTCATCACCAGACCCTGAACGATGATCAGCGGCCGGCGCACGTCAACGTTCTTGAGCAGATATCCGACGCCCAGGGATGACGGACCCCCAACGATGATCCCGACCGCCAGTATCACCCCCGCCATTTCCAAGGAGATGCCGGCGGTGTCGAGGGCGTGGGTTGGGAAGAAGGCCACGAACGCGCCCCAGGGGATGGTGATCCCCACGAACCCCACGCCCGCGATCCACAGGTCGCGGTCGCGCAGCGCGCTGCGAAGAATGCCCAATTCCGTGGGCGTCCTCCTCTCCGGCGAGGCGGCGGGCCCCTCCCTGCCGATGATGACCCAGAGCACAGCCATGACCGCCGTGGCAACGGCGAACGCGTAGAGCACGATTCGCCAGTTGTCGCCCAGGGCGCCAAGCAGAAAGGGCGTGACAATGAGACCCGTCCCCACGATCACCCCGAAGAACGAGTCGCCGATGCTGTTGACGAAGATGACCTCGCGCGGGCGGAACCACTGCCGGATCAGGAGGGCTCTGGCGGGTTCTCTCGCCAGGACGGCCACCCCCAGTCCGATGCGTCCCAGAACAAGGACGAAAAAGGCGGGCGTCCAGCCCTGGAGCAACAAACACAGGAAAGCCACGATCATGGTGACCGTGGTGAGTATCTTAGGGCGGTACCGGGATAGGAGCAGGCTGAGAGGCACCGCCAACAGCAGGCTGCCCCAGAAGCCGGCGGAGCCGAGGATGCCCTGCTCGCTGGGAGAGAGGTTCAGCTCACTGCTGATGGACGGCAACAGGATGCCCAGGACGACGATCATCGCGACCCCGGCCACCCAGAACAGGACCCATGTCCCGAAGATGACCCAGCGGTAGGCGGAGGTCTGTCCTTGATTCACGCGCCCTCCCAGGCCCCCAGCCTAAGTCAAGGGGGCCGCGTTGTACACTGCGGGGCCCTGTTCGTAAAGCCTGACCTGTCCGCGGGGCCTGATGAGGCGGGGAGTGGCTGGCGGATGGGGCGCCAGGGAGCTACGCCGAGGCCGGCGTCAGGTACTGGGCAACCACCTGCTCCAACGGCAGCGCCTCGCTGTGGAGGACGTTCCGCACGATTCGGATGGCGTATTCCTTAACCTCCGGCGGCTCCTCCGGCCGGTGGACCATCGTGCAGTCCTCAACCAGCACCACCTTGTACCTGAGTTGGAAGGCGTCGGCACAGGTCCAGAGGACGGTGTTGTCGGTGGAGGCCCCGGCGACGATGACGGTATCCCTGTTGGTGGTTCGCAGAATGTAGTCGAGGTCGTTGTAGGAGAAGCCGCTCAGGTAGCGCTTGTAGGTGATGATGTCCCGGCTCGCCGGCTGAAGCTCGGGGATTACCTCAAGACCCGCGGTCCCTTCCAGCATGGTGGAGTGGCCGACGCCGTCGCTGGGACGGCGCATACTGTTGACGTGGATGACTTGGGCGTTGGCCGCGTAGGCCGCGTCCTTGAGCGCCCGGACGCGGGCCACCATGTCGTACCCGAAGCTGCCGGGCTCCCAACCGTAGCCCTTGGCCATGTCGAGGATGATGACGGCTGGATTCATGCTTTGCCCCCGTATGCAGAGGATGCCAACGTTCCGGGTCAATGTACCACAGGGCTGGTTGAGGAGCGCGGTTGACATGGCCACCCCGCAAGCCTACATTTCGTTCGCAACGGTAGGTCGAAACCGCCATTTCCCGCCAAACCCCAAGCTGAAGCCGGAAGCTCAAACCGCAAGCCGCGACACGGAGGAGCCATGCCTGGAGTCGTCGACGCAGACACGCACATTATGGAACCCGGGGCCATGTGGGACCTGATGGGCGAGTCCCAGTATCTTAGAAGGCCGGTCCTCGTGACGGTGCCCAACGATACGCTTTATAAAGGCTTCAACGCCTTCTGGCTTCTCGACGGCGACATCTTCCCCAAGCCCGCCGGCAAGGGCGGGTTCCCGCTGGCCACCCCCACGGCGGCCGACGTCATTATGAACCGCAACCAGGACATCAGCATCGGCTCCATGGAGATCACCGACGTGCCCGACCGTTTGCGCGACATGGACACCCTCGACGTGGACATTCAGGTTGTCTATCCGACGCTGTTTCTTGTGTGCCTGACCCAAGACCCCAAGCTGGAAGTGGAGCTTTGCCGGGCCTACAACCGGTTCATGGGCAACGCTTGGGCGCAGAGCAACAATCGCATCAGGTGGGTGCTGATGCCCCCGCTACGCGATGTCGACGCCACGGTCGAAGAGATGCGGTACGGCAGGGACAACGGGGCGGTTGGCGTGTTCTTCCGGGCGCTGGAAGTGGACATGTCGCTGGCCGAGCCCTACTTCTTCCCGGTCTACGCTGAAGCCGCCAGGCTGGGCCTTCCCATCTCCATCCACACCGGCGCCGGCTCGCCCACCATCACCAACGTCTTCAACTACGACATCAGCTTCACCTTCCCGACCATACGCATTCAGCCGCTGATGGCGTTCCGGGACATTGTGGCCAACCGCGTGCCCGAGAAATTCCCCGGCCTGCGCTTCGGCTTCCTGGAGGCTGAGGCCTCATGGGTGCCCTACGTGCTGCACAACCTCGGCCGCTTCTTCAAGCTCATCAAGGACGACACTCGCAAGGGCGGGGTCAAGCTCTTTGAGGAGTATGGCATCTTCGTTGCCTGCGAGGCCGACGAGGACGTGAACTACCTGGTGGACTACATGGGCGAGGATCACCTGATGATCGGCTCCGACTATGGCCACAACGACCAGTCCTTCGAGGACAACATGGCCCGCGTGTTCAGGGGTCGCGAGGATGTTCCCAGCAGGGTTATTGAGAAGATCCTCTGCGACAATCCGCGCGCCTTCTACGGCCTGGAGCAGTAGGGCTCTACGCCCCGCCCGCTGTGGCAGGCGGCGCATCGGCGGATGCCTCGCCTCACAGCCCGGACACCAGCAGCGCGGCCCCCGCCATGGATAGAAGGATCGCGGCTATCGTGCGGCCGTTGAAGACCTCGATTCGCCGGTTCAGCGCGTATGAGTAGGCGATGGTGAACAGGGCGTTGGTCTCCACCAGCGGGGCCACGACCGTCACCGGGGCCAGCGAGATGGCCACGTAGCGGAACATGTGGGCCATGAAAGAGCTGACCGTTCCGACGGCGAACCAGGGTATCGCGGCCCGGTTCATGCCCATGACACTGGCAAGCTGTCCCGGAGTGGCCAGGATCAACAGCATGGCGCCCGCCGCCGTCATGTAGGAGATCAGGCCCCCGGCAACACCCATGCCCGTGTTCTCCAGGGCCATGCGCATGAGCAACGGGCTGGACCCGTACCCCACCGCTGTCGCCAACCCGAAGAAGTACCCCTCGGCCTGGCGCCGCACGAAGACGGGCTCGGTTTTGGAGGGCGTTTCGGAAGGCGTCCCGGAGGACTGGGGTTCTGCGCCTCTGCTGGGGACGGGCGCAGCCTGACCCCGCCCCTCCAGCATCAGAAGAGGAGCAATGACCAGAAGGGCGATGCCGAAGCCCTTGGCCGTCGTCATCTCCTCGCCCAGGAAGACAATTGCAGAGACGACGGCGATCAGCACGGCGAAGGAGCGCAGGGGCGTCGAACCGTTGGCCCCCAAGGCGCGCACGGCGCGGTAATTGCAGTACCGGCCAATGAGCATGTTGGTGAGGCCGGATATGGTCAGCAACAGCCAGTCGGCCCCGGAGAACACCGACAGCCGGAACATCTGCCCCGACACTGCCCCGGCGATGAGAAACAGCGGAACGCCGGCCAACACGGTGACGTACATGCCCTGAAGGGCGCTGGCGTAAAGGACGCCCCGCCGCGCCACCACGCCGCTCACGGCGAACGAGGCGCCGGTCAGGATGCCGAAGATGGGACCAACCATGAAACCCTTGTGCTACCGCCTGTCGTGGGGCGATTCTACGCGCCCCTCCGCCCTTCCCGCCACTGCGCCAACATAGACGCCCGTGGGTCGGCCAGCCCCAGGCTTCGCATGGCTGTCCCTCCTGTCCTTTTCGGCGGCATGAGGGTATACCCTTGATCGCGCCGGCAGCGGATGGCGGCACCGGCAGAGTGGGACCACGGCAACCAATTCGAACCGGCTCTGCCGGGCAAGCGAGGGAGCATGATCGCGCCTGTTCTTTCACGCATGGGCGTTGTTTCTTTGATTGGCCTCATGGTGGCGGCTTGCGCCTCTCCGCCAGCCGTGAATTCTCCTGACGAATCCCATTCAGCCGTAACTCCGACCCAAGGCGCCGATGTCGCGCCGCCAGCCAGGACATTAAGTCCCATTACCCCTTCGCCCAGCCCGCTCCCCGGCGCCTCGGCGGCGTTGCCCGCGCCCACTTTCGCCGAAACTCCGTCTCCAACACCCCACAAGGACCCTCCCGTGGAACTGCCGCCCGACCCTCTAAGGCCCATGCGCGTCGGACCTGCTTTCCCCAACCTTTCCTTCCACCGGCTGACCAACCTCGTCGACGCGGGCGATGGGTCCGGCCGGCTGTTTGCCTCGGAGCAGAACGGCCGCATTCGAGTGTTTCCCAACGAGACCGGCGTCACCGATGCTCCGATTTTCCTGGACGTTAGCGGGGACGTGAGCACCGGCGGCAATGAAGAGGGCTTACTGGGCATCGCGTTCGATCCCGCCTTCGCCGAGAACCACCGCTTCTATCTGTATTACTCAGCGTCGGGCCCGCGACGCTCCGTTGTGTCGAGCTTCACCGTCGATGCCGATGATCCCGGCCGCGCGGACCCCGCCAGCGAACAGGTGATTCTTGAAATCGAGCAGCCCGCCAGCAACCACAACGGTGGGCAACTCGCCTTTGGCCCAGACGGATACCTCTACGTGGGTCTAGGCGATGGCGGCCGCGCCGGTGACCCCTGGGGCAACGGCCAGGACCCCGGGACGCTGCTGGGCTCTATCCTGCGCATAGACGTGAGCGGCGAAGGCTACAGGGTTCCGTCAGACAATCCGTTCGCAGGTGTAGACGGGGCCAGGGATGAGGTCTGGGCGTACGGCTTCAGGAATCCCTGGCGGTTCTCCTTCGACCGGGCAACCGGCGACCTCTGGGTTGCCGATGTCGGCCAGAACGCCTGGGAAGAGGTGAACGTTGTACGCCCGGGGCTGAACTACGGCTGGAGCCGCATGGAGGGCCTGGCCTGTTTCAGCCCCAAGGGCGGCTGCAACGAGTCCGGACTTCAGCTCCCGCTAACGACGTACGGACGCGACGACGGCTGCTCCATCAGCGGTGGCTTCGTGTACCGCGGCCAGAGATTGCCGTCGCTGGAAGGGGCCTACGTCTACGGAGATTTCTGCTCCGGCAAGATCTGGGAGGTGCGCTACGACGGCGCATCCGTTACGGAGCATGGCCTGCTGGCGGACACCAACTTGGAGATCACGTCCTTTGGCATGGACGCTGCCGGCGAACTCTACGTCCTATCACGCGACGCGGGTATATTCCTCTTGAAGCCTGCCTAGTGAGGCTTGACGCATGCGTGTGTCGTCCGACTTCCTAACGAGAGGACTCCTCATCTGCGGACTGGCCGCGCCAGTGGTGCTGACGGCCTTCGTCGCGTGGGGAACCGCGGCCACGCCCGGATACAGCCAGTTGTCCCACACCGTCAGCCAACTGGCTGCACAGGGCCGGCCGCATCCTGCGATCATGAACGCCGGCTTCATCGCTACTGCTGCGCTGATGATGGGTTTTGGCTACGGCGTGCATTGTCTTCTGGGCCGTACCCGCGGCGCCAAGGCCGTCGGACTGCTTGCCGGGCTACACGCCTCCAGCCTCGTCATGGTGGCCGTCTTCCGCGACGACATGAAAGAGTCCACGGCCGCGGCCGCGGCGGGAGGCATGCTCCACACGGCCTTCGCGCTATTGGCGTTTCTCGCCCTTGCCCTGGCGATGGTGGCCTTTGCCTGGACCGTCCACAAAGCGCCGGCGTGGCGTTTTCTGGCATTCCTGTCCCTGGGCATCCTGCTGCTGCTCTGTGCGTTGGGGCTTTCCTTCCTGTTCCTACAGTCGGGGCCGTTGGAGGGATTGGTGCAGCGCTTGGCTCTGATGCTGTTCATGGTCTGGGCCGCGGCCGTCGCCTCCCGGGGCCTTTGGCTGACCCGTCCCTCTGCCGTCGGCCTGCCCACCGTTCGGATTGACGCCGCGGGAGGTGGCGATTAGGGATCTGGCCGGGCGGTTGTAGTGTGGAGGGAAGGGGGATGAGCGTTTGACCTGCTCCCCGAAAACCGGTCCACGGATAATTGGAGTCCTCCGGTCAAACAGAGGAGGACAGCATGCGGAGGAGCAGGTTTACGGACGAGCAGATCATCGGGGTCCTGAGGGAGGCGGACGCGGGAGTGCCGACGGCCGAGGTATGCCGCCGACATGGTGTCTCACCGGGGACCTTCTACAACTGGAAGGCGCGGTTCGGCGGGATGGGCGTGAGCGAGGCGCGACGGCTGCGCCATCTGGATGAGGAGAACCGGAAGCTGAAGCAGCTGCTGGCGGAGGCGACGCTCGACAATCACGTCTTGCGGGAGCTGCTCCGAAAAAACGCATGACGCCTGCAACGCGACGGGAGACCATGCACCGTGTCCAGGAGCGGTGGGGCTTCAGCGAGCGTCGCGCCTGCAGGCTGATGGGTATCCACCGATCGGTGGCCCGCTATAGGCGGGTGGGCAGCGACGCACCCGAACTCCTCAAGCGACTGCGCTCGCTCGCCGCGGAGCGGCGGCGCTTCGGGTATCGCCGGTTGTGGGTGTTGTTGCGCCGGGAGGGGTTCGGCGTGAACCACAAGCGGGTCTACCGGCTCTATCGGGAGGAGGGGCTGTCCGTCCGGCGTCGGAAGCGCAAGCGGATGGCGGGCATCGCTCGCGTCCCCACGATGGCGCCCGAGCGCCCGAACCAGCGGTGGTCGATGGACTTCGTGTCCGATGCGCTCGCCAGTGGCCGGCGGATACGAGTGCTGACGGTGATTGACGACTTCACTCGGGAGAGCCTGCCCATGGAGGTGGACACGTCGTTGCCCGGCCTCCGCGTGACAAGGGTGTTGGACAGGCTGGCCATCGACCGTGGCCTGCCGGAGCTGATCACCGTAGACAACGGCCCTGAATTCGCCGGGAGGATTCTGGACGCTTGGGCGTATGCACATGGGGTGCATCTGCACTTCATCGATCCGGGCAAGCCCGTGCAGAATGCGTACATCGAGAGCTTCAACGGGCGGCTTCGCGACGAGTGCCTCAACGAGCACTGGTTCGTGAGTCTTCCTGCGGCCCGGAACATCGTCGAGCGCTGGCGGGACGACTACAATGCTGTCCGGCCCCACAGCGCACTGGGCAACCGGACGCCCGAGGAGTTCGCACAACAGGTGGCTAGGAATACGCCGGTCGGACTCTAAGAATACTTGGACCTAATTCAGGGGGCAGGTCACGTTCCCCAGGCGTTCATGCGGGAATGAGTGTGAAACAGAAATAAAAACGTTGAAATGAAATTTGAAATGAAGTTGAAATGAACTAAGCTCTTCGGTATCATTTTACGAGTGAAATCACGAAACGAACTCGAAATGCAACGGAAATAAGCTATACATGACTACCGCCAGCGTCAGCCGTTACTCCGTCCCCCAGCAGTGGCTGCGCTACGACGGCGCCGCCATAGCCGGGCTGCTCATCGAGGCCAAGACCACCGCCGGCGTCTTGAGCCGGCTGCCGTACCTCCCTCAATGGATTGAGCAGGCCCACGAGGAGCAACTGCGGCTGGAGGCAGTCGGCACCTCCCGAATCGAGGGCGCCGAGTTCACCCCACGCGAACAGGACGAGGCCCTCGCCCGCGACCTTCCCGAGCCTACCGGACTGACTCATTCGCAACGGCAACTGCGGTCGGCCGACTCCGCCTACCGCTGGCTGCGCTCGCTGCCGGCTAACCAGCCGGTTACCGCCGAGTTGGTCTTGGACGTCCACCGGCGCATCGTCACAGGCTGTGATGACGACCATTGCGAGCCCGGCGCGCTGCGGCGCGCCGGAGCGAACGTTACCTTTGGCCGTCCGGTCTGCCGTGGCGCGGAAGGGGGCCCCGAACTCGCCGACGCATTCGGCGCTCTTAGCCAGGCCATTGCCGGAGAGTTCCGGGGACGCGACCGTATCATCCAAGCTATGGCCGCCCATTACCATATCGGCTCCATGCACCCTTTCGACGATGGCAACGGGCGCACCGCACGCGCGCTGGAGGCGTTTATGCTGCGCGCGGCCGGCGTCAACGACATGGTTATGGTCAGCCTGTCCAACTACTACTACGAGCACAAGGAGGAGTACCTGGCGGCGTTGTACGAGTCCCGCGAGAGCGGGCATGACCTCACGCCGTTTCTGACGTTTGCCTTGCCGGCGGTCGCGGAGAGGTGCAACGCGCTCGCCGAAGAGATCGTTACCCGCAACAAGCGGGTGCTTTACCGCGAGTTTGCTCACTCACTGTTCGGGCGGCTGCGCAGCCCCCGTCGCCGAGCGCTGGCGGAGCGGCAACTGCGAATCATCGATTTCTTGCTGGACGCCGGACCCGTGAGCCTGCCTGATGTGATAGATCAGGTGTGGGCGCACTATGTAGGCCTCAAGTTTCCTGAACGCGCGCTCGGGCGGGACCTGGTTGGGCTGCTCAATCTGTCCGCCCTCGAACGTAGCGGCAACCATGTCGCCGTCAACCTGGACTGGCCACAGCAATTCTCGGAGTCAGAACTGCTGGAACGGTATGAGAGTATGCTGTCCGCGGCATCCGCCAGTCATCCGGCTATGGCGGAGCTGTCGCGGCTGCTGGGCCGCCGGCGCTGAGGAGCGCCGGTCAGTCGCATCCTGCCTGAGCGTTCCACCCATGTCGCATGACAGAACCGGCCCGCGAGGTCTGCGCCGGATTGACGCCGGCGGAGACGGCCATTAGGGTTGGCAATGCAAGCGATAGCTCCTCCGCGAGGGATTAACCATGACACTGCGCGTCGATCAAGTCGGCAGCCTTCTGCGCCCCCAGGCCCTGAAGGAAGTCTTCGAGCGCCACGCCAAGGGCGAGGCCAGTAACGATGAGCTGCGACAGGCCCAGGATGCCGCCGTCAAGGATATCATCGCCGAACAAGAGGCCCACGATCTTCCGGTCCTCACCGACGGAGAGTTCCGACGCCTGGGCTTCAAGGATAGCCTTGGGGATTCAGTGGCGGGCTTCGAGGAGGACGCACAGAGCACCCAGTGGTTTCAGCAATCCGAGGCTCAGAAACCGCTCCAGCGCTGGGACTACGGTCCGCCGGAGGAGAAGCAGGTGCTCCGGGGCTTCGGGCGGCCTCTGACCAAGCGCATGACCTTGGCCAGAAATGTCCCGCTGGACGAGTATGCCTTTGCTCAGAGCCTGACCTCGCGGCCAGTGAAGGTGACGCTCATCGGCTCAGGGCGCGTCATGGAAAACCTTCGCGGCGTTGATCCCAGCCACCTGTACGCCGATGTCGACGAGCTTGCCGATGATGTTATCCAGGTCGAACGGGCCATCATCGGCGGCTTGGCCGAGGCAGGCTGCTCCTACGTCCAGATCGACGCGCCCAGCTACACCGCCTTCGTCGACCAGCCCTCGCTTGACGCGATGCGGGAGCGGGGAGAGGACCCCCAACGCAACCTGGAACGGACCATTCAGGCTGACAATGCCATCATTGCCGGCTTTCCGGGAGTCTCGTTCGGAGTCCACCTGTGCCGCGGCAACGAGCGCAGCATGTGGCACCGCGAGGGCTTCTACGACGCCATCGCCGAAGGCCTCTTTGGAGAGTTGCGCCACGATCGCCTGCTTCTGGAGTACGATTCCGAGCGGGCAGGGGACTTTGCGCCCCTGCGGTTTGTGCCCAAGGGCAAGGTGGTGGTGCTGGGCCTGGTCACCACCAAGTCCCCCGAGATGGAGTCGCCCGACGACCTGAAGCGGCGCATCGACGCTGCCAGCAAGCATCTTCCGCTGGACCAACTGGCGCTCAGCCCCCAATGCGGCTTCGCCTCGGGAATCGTTGGCAACATGCTCGGAGAGGACGATCAGTGGCGGAAGCTGGACCTCATCAACGAAGTCGCCGCCGACGTCTGGCGCTAGCAGCCTAGCCATCCAGAGCATCTGGTAGGGGCAGGTCTGTGACCCGCCTGAGCTTGAGGGCAAGGCGGGGAGCGGCCGGCGCTAGGGAATGAAGAAGAGGCCTCGCTAGGAAGTTCAGGCCTCTGAATCCGGCAACTCCGGGCAGGTCGAGGTTCTCGCCGGCGGCGATCAGCGAATGGGCCTGCTCAACATCGGGTTCCAGCACCATTAGCCGCACGCCAAAGGAAAAAGCCAACTCCGGGCGGAAGCCGCCCGCGTCGTCGGCAGCCACCATTGCCCTGATGCCGTGGGCCTCCAACATGCCTTTCACAATCTCCGCCTCAAGGCGGCCGCTGAAGGTCTTAACGCAGACGATGCCAGACATGGCGCCTCCTGATACTGCGTCACCATCATACACGCGAGCGTAGCGGGGCATCCGCCCCCGCGACGGCCTTGGGCGGCTCGCCAGACGGCGGGTGGCCCGTTATCATCGAAAGGCGTGTTTCAGCGGCGTCCCAAGGGCGGCTGGACGTTGCGCGAGGCGGCGCATTCCCAGGAGCGGCTGCGGGAAGCCTGGGAAGGAGTTGGCCTCACTTCTGCGGAGGGGTGGCAGAGTGGACGAATGCGACGGTCTTGAAAACCGTTAACCCGCAAGGGTTCATGGGTTCGAATCCCATCCCCTCCGCCAACACTCACTCCTCGGCTTTCCTTTGCCGTCCCAGGAACCCCCAATCTCGTAGCTATAGTGTGCCAATTCGGTGCCCAGGGATACCGCATGCATCCCTGGGGTTCCTGCCTCAAGTGTGGTAAGGTATGTGGGAACCTATCACCACGGAGGGGGTTCCCATGGCGCTTTCGGCGACGCGGGCCAAGGCCATCAAAGACCCTGGCCGATACTCAGATGGCGGAGGCCTGCACCTCTACATCAGCAAGGCAGGGCGGAAGTCCTGGGTGCAGCGCATCACCATCGACGGACGCCGCCGGGACATCGGCCTCGGCGCGTTTCCGACCGTCAGTCTGGCTCAAGCCCGCGAAAAGGCGGCGGACAACCGGGCCGCCGTTGCGGCGGGCCGCAATCCCCTGGCGGAAAAGCGCTCGCCTGCAATGCCGACCTTCAGGGAAGCCGCCCGCACCGTCCATGAGGCGAACAAACCCCGTTGGCGCAACGGCAGGCACAGCGCCGGCTGGATACAGACCCTGGAGCGTCACGCCATGCCGGCGCTGGGCAACACGCCCCTGGACCGGATAGGCCGCAGTGACGCGCTGGATGTCCTCACCCCGATATGGGCGACCCGTCCCGAGACAGCGCGGCGGGTGCGTCAACGGATGAGGACGGTCTTTCGCTGGGCCATGGCGCACGGCTACATGGAGACCAACCCGGCGGGAGAAGCCATCGACGGCGCGTTGCCCCCGATGCCGAGGGTGAAGGCGCACTTTAGAGCGCTGCCCTATCAGGAAGTCGGGGCGGCGCTGGAAACTGTGGCATCGTCCCAGGCCTCCATGTCCGCCAAGCTGTGCCTCCGGTTCCTGGCGCTCACGGCGGCCCGCTCCGGGGAGGCCAGGGGCGCAACTTGGGACGAGATCGATGAGCAGGGCCAGGAGTGGCGGATACCGTCCCAGCGGATGAAAGCCGGCATGGAGCATCGCGTGTCTCTGAGCCGACAGGCGCTCGATCTCCTTCGCGAGGCATCCGCTTTACGTGATGAATCCGGGCTGGTGTTCCCGTCGCCGCGGAAGCCGGGTTCGGCGATGTCCGACATGACGCTAACGAAGGTCCTCCGTGCGGTGGGGCTGGCGGAGCGGGCGACGGTCCACGGGTTCCGCAGCAGCTTCAAGAACTGGACGCTGGAGCAGACGGATACGCCGTGGGCGGTCTCGGAGGCGGCGCTTGCCCACCTCCTGGGCAATGCGACCGAACAGGCCTACGCGAGGTCCGACCTCTTCGAGCGACGCCGCGCACTGATGCAGCAGTGGGCGGACTACGTGACCGGCTAACCTCAGGGAAGCCGCCACAACTGCATCCCACCGTGGGTGCTGGCCGCGAGGGCCAGGACCCAGACCCGATGGGACCTGCCAAGCTAGCTCCCGGCCGTCGGCCGAGACTCCACCCAAGCGGCGATGTCGCTGGCCCTCCACCGGACGGCGTTGCGTCCGACCTGGACGCGCTGCGGGAACTCCCCTTCTTGCATGAGCCGATAGATCGACGAGCGGCCCAGGCCCGTGATCTCCTCAACTTCTCGACGCCTCAGTAGTCTGTCGTCCATTGCCCTCTCCTCTTCGCAATCCCATGGAAATTGGGGTACTGCTTCAGAGGGTAAACGGGCGCGCCAGGCTACAGTAGGGCATTTAATCCGACGTTCCGCGATGCGTTGGAGCGGGCGTCACACAGGAGTCAGCCCGCCTGCGGCAGGAGTCCCTGGGCGTCCACTAGCCCATGACCAAGGGGAGGCCCATTGGCGACGCAAACTACAAGAGGCGGGCGTTCCCACAGGGAGGGAGATGAGAGAGACCGTAGCCTTGGCGAGGCTCGCGCCTCAGCGAGTCTGGTCTAGCCCTTGGCGTCTGGCGATGCCCTTCATTTGCTTCCTCATCGTAGACAAGAAGGCTGTGCTCCCGGGGCGCGCTTTCCAGATGCGCATGACCGTTTCTTTCCTGCGTTCCCAGTCTTCCGCGTCTTCGCGAACCGGCAACGCCTCCGCCACGATGAGGCAGCCGGAGACTTCCTTTCCCGTGGGCGGCGCGCCAAGCCTGTCCAGGAGCTCGATGACGAACTGGATGTGGATGTCGCGGGCGAACTCGTCCGGCTTGGCGGGGCGGCCGCGCGGGAGGGGCTTCGCGGCGGGACGCCTGCAGCGCCCTTCAGCAACCTCCCGCCACGATTCGGGGATGGCCTCGCCCCGGGTTTTCAACTCATCGCAGATGAGGATGATCGCGTCGAAGAAGGCGGGTATGGACTTGGACTCCTCGAGGTACCGTAGCTCCGCCTTGCGGGACCGGACGCCGTTGGGGGACAGCCAGGGGTCTGCCAGAGCCTGCGCAACGGCTGCTCCCTCGAATAGGGCGTTCAACGGGCCGATGACTCGGATGTCCGCCAGCAGCGCCTTGGCCAACGGGAGTAATTCTGGGTGATCAGGGAGGCGCGTGTTATGGGGGGTGCCGGTTCCCGCCTTCCGCCGGTCGACCCGCTCAAAGAGATTGGTGAGGAGCTCCTGTTTGGGAAAGTCCCGCCACCACCCCCGCGAATCAGCCTTCATGTAGTACTCAATATCCTCTTCATAAGCTTTCCAATCCCTCCCCATGGACCGGAGAATGCCTTCGGCCGCCTCTTCCACACTGAGTGCGGCAGTCCCGGAGTCATCGAGACCGAGAGCAATTTCCCTAATGTGTCGCTGGCGCGCATCGAAGGCCCACCGGATGATGGGACCCACTTCGTCGACCTTTTTCGGGAACACGCTCCTCCGTAGCCTCCTCTTTCTAGTCACGCACACCTCCCTTTCTCCGCGCGGGCCGTGGGGTCATTGAGGCCGCCTCTACTACGCGCCGCGGCCCGGTCCAGGGGAGCGTGCGCCATCTTGCCTCTGCGGCCCATCGTCAAGCCATTGAGACCGGTCGCGGCGCCGGCATACCCAGCTCCCCAGACGCATGGGTGGACGCGTGTCCGGTCTTTCGGCCGCATCGATCTAGCGTCGCACGGGTTTATCCGTCGCACAAGCCCTCTGCGGGCCCAAGAGACGCCATGGCCGCGGAACGACCCGGCCAGCACCCTCAGAGATCGCGTCAAGAGCCATTGAGAGCCGATTCTGGGTCGCGCGTCGTCCCCTGAGGGTTTCCGCGAGGCCCGGCATGCCGCGTTTGGGGCCAGCCGGGGGCCGCTGTAGTTCCTGGCTGCCGTCCTCGCGGCGCGCCTGGGGGACGGCGGGGGGGGATTGGGGCCGAGGGGGCCCGTTTCCTGGTCTTGGTCCTCCAGGCAGCCGTTCCGCAGCGCCCCGAGCATCGGACGTCGCCCCCCCTGTGGCGTCTTGCGCGCCTGCCGCTCGGCCCGCAGCCAGTCACGGCGCCGGGATTGCGGAGGGCCCTTTCCTAGGCCTCGGCTTCCGTGTGGCGTTGGGCCACGGCCGCCGCGCATTGTCGCGTGCGCCATGCCTTGACGCGACAGCCCGCGCTACGGTAGACCGCTTCGGCCCGCGCCCGCCGCACCTTCCCGCACACCGGGCATCGCATCAACCTGTACCGGAGCGGCCGCACGCCCTTATCCACGCGCAGCCAAGACTCGCCGGCAAATCCAAGAGCTGCTGCCACACCGAATGAAGGACCGGGTGGCGATTGTCAACGAAGGACTGAGGAATCCGGCGCCGCTTCCAAGCAAGGAGGCGCGTGATGAGTGACGCGAACCGGAGCATCGAGGACCTGCTCCTATCCACCCTGGACGCCGTGAGCCGGTTCAGGATGGGGCGGCTGGAGGCCGTGAGCGCCGCCCTGGATGCCGGCAGACTCTTGACGGAAGCGAAGCGCCGGTTTCTCCACGGTGAGTGGGGCGATTGGCTAGGCAGGGTCGGGCTGGCGCCGCGCACGGCGTCCAGGTGGATGCGCCTTGCCGCCCGTCGCGCCGGACGCTCCGGATGTGTCCGACCTGCAGCGCGAGCTGCAGGAGGCGGAGGCGACGATCAAGGGCGCCAAGGATGGGTGCTACGACGCCCTGAACCGGCGCCAGCGGGTGCTGCGCGCCCTAGCAAGGGCGAACAGGGGCAACTGTTTCGGGTGGGTGGAGCTGCACGCCTTCACGCCACTACCCCCCAGCCCTAGCTGTGTCGCTGGGGCTGTCGCTGCCGCTCCTCTTTCGCTTGGCCGCTTTGGGCTTGGGCGGGTACAGCTTGCGCTGACGGCGATAGTGGCGCGCTACGGCCTCCCGGACGTTGACGCGGCGATTGTCCGCTGCACACTCCGGCTTGCATGTCTTCACGTTGGGCCACCGCTTGATGCGCTTGGGGTCGATCTTGTTGTCGCAGATCCGACACAGGCGGTTGAGACGGTCCGCCGCTTTCCTGGCCTCTTCCGCCCTCTCTCGCTTGCGGCGCTCCTCCCACTGGACCTTATGGTCCCACCGACAGTAGTTCCCAAAGGGGCTGTCGACGGTGTCGTTGTAGGTGCTGATGACCGCCCCTCGCTCATACGCGAGCTTCATCAAGGTCGGCATCTTCTGACCGCACGCCTTGCATCGCTTGTCCATGCGCACGTACTGGTTCCAGCACCGGCCGCTGTGCACCCTCAGAGCGACCTCCATCGCTTGTCTTGGACCATCTTTGTGACAGATTCGGCAGTAGAAAGTGTTGGTGGCTGCTGGCATGGTGCGATGGTCCTCCTTTGCCTAAGCCTATCTCGTGCCTACTTGTATCATCACCATCACCCATCCACGGCGCAACTGCCTAATACTGGTATCATCATCATCATCATACCTATTCGGCGAGGCCGGCGCACCCTCCCTACATAGTGATGATGCTAATACGAATGTCGCGAGACCCCCCATTAACCCCGCATATTATATAAGAGGGAATCCAAGTTAGCGGCGAAACCATCTCTATCTCGACCACGCGGGCGAGCTCCGGAATCATGAGGTGACTCCGGCTGGGCATCACGGGGTGCACCCCCACGATCTCCGGCTCTCCCCCTGGGGTGGCCACCATGCCGAACACCGTTGAGGCTCAGAGAAAGAGGCGACTACAACGACGGCGTTGTGGCGGGTGCGGGGGACGGGCTGAGAAGATGCGGCCGTGGGGCGCCATCGAGATTCCGATCTGTGCCGGCTGTGATGCGCTCCTGCGGACCAGGGCGGATGATGGTGGCCTCCAGGTCGTCGCCGTCGCTGCAGGACCTCAGCTCCTCGGTGGTGGTGGCCAGCTCGCACCAGCCGCCGTCCTCGAGGACGCCTAGGAGCACGCCGAGGCGACGGGCGACGTTGATGCCCTTGGGGAGCCCCCGACCGCGCCGGCACTGACGTCCGAGGACTTGGAGCGCCGCCGCGAGGACCCGGAGTACGACAACTGGTTGCGGCCCAGGGTCTCTGAGGCTTGAGGACGTCGCCGGCGACGTGGTAGGCCCTGAGCGGCCGCCGCAGGCCGTGGCCAAGCCCCTCCACCCCTAGCGAGCCCCCGCGGGCCCTCGACCATGCCCTTCATAGCGCCACGTGGAGCCCGTCTTTGAGGTCTGGCCATACTGAGGGTCGGGGAAGATGAAACGGGCGACCCTGGCCAGCGCCCCCGCAGTCAGGGTAGGCTCTGGCCAACCCCGCGACCGGCGCTGAGGCCCTACCCCACGTCGCCGGCCCGCGCGAACTGAGGCCCTGGACGGCCGAGCGAAGGCGCCGCCGATTACTGCCTCGGCCTCAGTTAGGTCTCCCTGCTAGCGCCGCCTTCATGGCCAGGGTGGCCTTGCCGCTGCCGTACTCCCCGATGATGAGCGGCTGGTCCCACATCGACCACTCCCCAACCCCCTGTAAGGGGATGGTTTGGCGGGCTAGCTCCCTTTCCCTCTTATATAATATGCGGGGTTTCAAAGGTGCTACAACAACAACATCAACAGCCCCTGGTATGAACGGGAGGCCGGCGCGGCGGGCGGCGCCCGCCCACGCATTCCAGCACCGGAGATACGCCTCGTAGCGGCACCCATACCGGAACCGGTCGCGGGGGTACCGCACGCCGCCAGCACATCCTGCGGCGTCCGCACGCCGCCGGGCCATGCGGACATGGGCGGGTCTACCCAGCGGCGTCCTCGCGCAGGTCGGGCGGGTCATAGATGAGGAGTAGCATCCGTTGGCCTCATATCGACCCCACCCAACCCCCATAAGGGGATGGTTTGGCGGTCTAACTCCGATTCCCTCTTATATAATATGCGGGACTTAAGAGGAGCAACATCATCAACCACCACCACCCCCTGGCTCGAACGGGAGGGGGGCGCGCCCGCTCACCTCGTGGGCGCCACGACACCCGGCAAGCCCGTCATACCCGTCTTCTTCACGTCCCTGTTACAGTCGCGGTCTCGCGTGGTCGGCGGACGGATGGCTCCTTCACAGCAGCCGCGTAGGCCATCGATGCATCGCTCAGCCTTCGCGGGCCCCGCTTGCGCGCTTCAGCGGTGAGCCCTTCGCTCTCCGCGATGAACGGCTGGCGGTTATGCCCAGACGCCACCGGCCCTCCCTTCCCTGGCGAACAGGTCCTTCACCCTCTTCTTCTCCTCATGCGAGTACGGCGCCTGGGCCAACACCCGGAGTTGGTC